>NZ_LAYZ01000001.1 GCF_000986795.1 Salinicoccus sediminis
GAGGGCCATATCATCAGCCAGAGTCCGAACTATGGCGGTTTCCTTCCCGGTTCGACCATCCAGATGGTTGTATCCCGCGGCCAGGAGCCCGGTGAGAAGCAGTATGTACAGAACATCACGATCCCTTATCTGAAAGAGGAGGGTTCATCCGCAGAGGAAGCCGAAGAAGATCCGTCGGAAGAAGAGTCTTCGGAGAGTGGAAAAGGTGACAAGGAAGAAAACGCTTCAGAAGAGGACTCAGAACCTGAGCCGCAAACTGTTGAAATTTTCATCGAAGACAAGGATAATGACATCAGTACGGCCGCCGACACCTTTGAAATGACTGAAGAAAGAGAGTACAGCATCGATCTGACGATTGAAGAGGGGGAGACGGCTTCCTACAAAGTTGTAATCGACGGTGAGACTGAAATAGAAGATGAGATTCCATATTAGTAATTGTTGGCATTGGGTCAACTGTTTATATATAATGGTATGGAAACTGAAATTTGGAGGAGAGTTTATGGGCACAATTAAGAGAGACAAAGGTCTCGACAACACTCTTAAAGTTATGAAACAGGGCTATCTCTATATAACCAACCAGAGGAAGCGCCTTGGAAGTGAAAATATTTTTGAAACACGGGCACTCGGCGGAAAAAAGATTATTGTCATCAGCGGTAAAGATGCTGCTGAATTGTTCTATGACAACGACAAGATCGAGCGTTCCGGCACACTGCCAAAACGTGTCGTGAATACATTGTTCGGTAAAGGGGCAATCCACACGACCACGGGTAAAAAGCATATTGACAGAAAAGCCCTGTTCATGTCCCTCATGACTGAAGGCAACCTGAAACATCTGAGGGAACTGACACGCAACCATTGGTACATGAATACCCAGAAGATGGAACAGATGGATCAGATCAACATCTACCGTGAGTCCATCGTGCAGCTGACCAAGATCGGGACCAAATGGGCCGGCGTACAGGCACCTGAGGAGAAGATTGAAGAGATTGCGACTGACATGGATGTCATGATCGACTCCTTCAAAGGTCTCGGCGGAAAATTCAAAGGATATAAAGCGTCTGTGGATGCCCGCAAACGTGTTGAGGACTGGCTTGAAGATCAGATCATCCAAACACGCAAAGGCAAAATATTCCCTCCGGAGGGCACTGCACTGTATGAATTCGCCCACTGGGAAGACTATAAAGGAAATCCGATGGATTCCAGGCTATGCGCAATCGACCTGATGAACACATTCCGCCCGCTCATCGCCATCAACCGCTTTGTTTCATTCGGTCTCCTTGCGATGCATGAGCATCCGATTACGCGGGAGAAGATCAAGTCCGATGATGACTATGCATACATGTTCTCCCAGGAAGTAAGAAGGTTCTATCCGTTCGTTCCTTTCCTGCCTGCCAAAGCAAAAACGGATATACAGTTCGAAGGGCATCCAATTGAAAAGGATACAATGATTGCTCTCGATATATATGGAACGATGCACCGCGAGGACGTATTTGAAAATCCGGATGATTTCTATCCTGAACGCTTCAAGGACTGGGATGGCAGCCCGTTCGACCTCATACCGCAGGGCGGCGGCGACTATTACACAAACCACCGCTGTGCCGGAGAGTGGATGACGATCATCATCATGGAAGAGACGATGAAATACTTCGCCGAGCGCGTTACCTACGATGTGCCTGAACAGGATCTTACAGTAGACCTGAACAGTATTCCGGGTTACGTGAAGAGTGGTTTCATCATTGAAAACCTCCGCGAAGTCGTGGACCGCAAATAACAGGACAGTTCAAAGCAGCACCCGGCAGGTGCTGCTTTTTTGCATGGAAAAAGCCGGGTTCCATATGGAATCCGGCTTTCGTTACTCAAAGCGTCAAATATGATTGACCGGCCCTTCGTAGGCGGACATGCCGCCCAGGACATTCACTGCATCGTAACCGTTGTCGAGCAGATGGTTCTGTACGTTTTCACTGCGTTTCCCCGATCTGCAGATGACATAGTATTTCTTGTCTTTATCGAGGCTTGTTATGGTGCTCTCAAAGTTCGACATCGGATAATGCACCGCGCCCGGGATGAAACCCGTTTCCTCGAGCTCAGGCGTTTCCCTGACATCTATGAGGACGTTTCCCTCATCCCTGACTGCATCGCCCACTTTGCTGATATCAATTGTTTCTGCCATTTTAATACGCCTCCTGATATAGTAATGCACTACATATTTTATCATAAAGAATTAAACTGCTATAATAAAGTAAAACAATCCAAGCAGGGGTGAGATATGTTAAAAGGCAGAATCATTAAGGCGTTGAGCGGCTTTTATTATGTGGAGCATGACGGCTCGGTCTATGAGACACGCGCGAGAGGGAAGTTCAGAAAGACGCAGGAGACACCGCTTGTCGGGGATTTCGTGACGTTTCAGATAGAAAATGAAAGCGGCGGCTATATCAATGAAATACATGAGCGGAAAAATTCACTCATCCGTCCGCCGGTGGCGAACATCGACCAGCTCCTCGTAACGATGAGCATGAAATCACCGGATTTCAACTTTTATCTCCTTGACCGTTTCCTCGCCTATGCAGAAGCCCACGATATGGAGCCTGTCATCGTCATTACAAAAAAAGATCTTGATGACGATCCGGCAAAACACGAGGAGATCAGGGAAGTATACGATGGCATCTACCCGGTGCATTTCACCGATCAGGAACATATCGGAGAAGATCTGAAAGGGATCTTCCGGGACAGGCTGAGTGTGCTGGCCGGACAGTCCGGCGTGGGGAAGTCGACTCTGCTCAATACGCTCGTGCCGGACCTTGGGCTCGACACGGGTGAGATATCGTTTGCGCTGAACCGCGGCAGGCATACGACACGGCACGTCGAACTCGTCCGTACCGGCGGCGGTCTGATAGCGGACACTCCGGGTTTCAGTACGATAGAATTCACGGATATCGACAAGTACAATATCAAGTACTGCTTCCCCGATTTCAACGAGTACAGCGCATCTTGCAAATTCAGGGAATGTTCCCATATCAACGAACCAAAATGCGGAGTGAAAGCTGCCGTCGCTTCAGGTGACCTCACCGGAAGCCGTTACAGCAGCTACCTCGCAATCCATCAGGAAATAGAAAACAGAAAAGAGAGGTACTGAACATGGTTAAAATACTGCCCTCGCTGCTTGCAGCGGATTTTACAGCTTTGGGTGAAGATATCAGGGAGATGGAGACTGCAGGCGCCGATATTTTCCATCTCGATATAATGGACGGCCGGTTCGTCCCGAATATCTCCTACGGCCTGCCGGTGGTGGAGGCGATTGCAGAAAAGGCATCCATTCCGCTCGATGTCCATCTCATGACGCAGGAGCCGGGACAGTTCATTCCGGAATTTTCAGGGATGGGGGTGGATATGGTGTCATTCCACGTTGAGGCGACACCCCATCCGCACCGTGTCATGCAGCTGATTCAGAGCTACGGGATGAAGGCCGGGATAGTACTCAACCCCCACACTCCCCCAGACAGCATCAGGTATCTCCTGCCGGAAGTGGACTATGTGCTTGTCATGACGGTGAATCCGGGGTTCGGCGGCCAGGAGTTCATTTCTTCCTGCGTGGATAAAATCAGGGAACTCGATGGAATGAGGAAAAAGCATGGATATGATTTTGAAATAGAAGTGGACGGCGGCATCAATGATGAAACGGCCGGAATATGCACAGAGGCGGGTGCCGGACTGCTTGTCAGCGGCTCGCATCTGTTCAGTTCCCCGGATTGGAGAAAAGCTGTCGCTGCACTGAAAGGATAGATGATATGCACATCAATGTAGTAGTACGCGCTGAAGCGGATTATACAGCGGAAATACTGAAAGGAAGAGCCGGAGAGTCCTGGGCGGGGGTGGACCACGGTGTGGTGCTGCTGCTTGAGGCAGGAATCATGCCGGAGTACAGTTACGGCGACTTTGATTCGATCACTGAAGAGGAGAGGGAGTTCATCACCAGGCAGCTGGATATAGATCCTGTGCCGGCTGAAAAGGACGATACCGACCTTGCCCTCTGCCTGGGCGATCTCGTGGGGAAGGGCTACACTACCATCAATGTTTTCGGTGCGACGGGCGGCAGGATGGATCATGCCCTCGGAAACATCCAGCTGCTCATGCATGAAGCGCTCCGCACCACGGATATAAAGATCATTGACCGGCAGAATGTTATAAGCCTGCTGAGTGCGGGTAAGCATGAAGTAATGCGGCAGGAGGGGATGGAATATATATCCTTCCTGCCATATAATGATGAAACCGTACTGTCGCTCGACGGATTCAAGTATGAACTTGATGAAGAGCCGCTCGGATTCGGCACAACGCTTACGATAAGCAATGAATTTATAAATAATAAAGGAAATGTGTATACAGATAGCGACATTCTTATGATACAATCCATAGACTAGCATGAAAGAGGTGATCGGATGATGTTCATGGGCGCAGTTGCCAACGGTCTGGCAATTGTCATTGGAGGCCTGCTGGGGCTGATATTCACTTTCATACCCGAACCGATAAAAGATTCAATCATGAAAATCCAGGCGCTTGTCATCATGACACTCGGGATTCAGATGGTCGTCCAGGCGGAGGATATCATCGTGACACTCCTCAGCCTGATCATCGGCGTGGTCATAGGGGAAGTGATCCGCCTTGAAGAGCAGCTGAACCGCTTCGGTCACTGGATGGAGTTCAAGCTCGGGGATAAGCATGCCGGCAACCTTTCCCAGGGGTTCGTCTCGGGTACACTCGTATTCATCGTCGGTGCGATGGCAATCGTCGGCGGGCTCGATGCGGGTCTCAGAGGCTCGAATGAAGTGCTGTATACCAAATCGATCATGGATTTCTTCATTGCCATAGTCATGACCACGACCTACGGTCTCGGAGTGATCATCTCCGGGGTGCCGGCCTTCCTCTATGAATCGGGGATCATCGTCTCCGCTTCACAAATCGCCCGTCTCATCCCGGAGTATATACTCGATCAGATGATACTCCAGGTATCGGCAACCGGCGGCGTCATTTTGCTCGCCATCGGTCTCAATATGCTGAACGTGACGAAAATGAGGGTGGGGAACATGATCCCCGCCATCTTCACGGCAATGGCAATGGTCTACATCATAAATATTTTCTGAATCCGACCCCGGACCGCCGTCCGGGGTTTTTTGCACCCCGGATGGTATAATAAGGGTATAAAAAAATCCACCCGGGATATCCCGGATGGATCGTGTGCGGCATTATACGCGCTGTACTTTGCCGGATTTGAGCGCACGGGCGGAAACCCATACTTTTTTCGGCTTACCGTCAACCATGATTCTTACTTTCTGAAGGTTCGCACCGAAGCTTCTCTTGTTGGCGTTCATAGCGTGTGAACGGTTGTTTCCGGAAGCTGCTTTGCGTCCTGTGAAATAGCAGACTTTAGACATGCTGTCATCTCCCTTTTATAAAGATTTAGGTAATGATTGATTGCTTTGTTCATAGCATACTATAATATAATACATGATTGGAACTTGATTGACAAGTGATTTTATATTCATATGAAAATGGAAAACTGTTGGATTAAGCTTGTATTTACAGCATATTTCTGATTATAATTAAATGATGTGTCAGGGGGGAACGATATGACATTGGAAATAAGGAACGATATGGGCAGCATCGATATTGCAATCGATGTAATCGCAAACATCGCCGGCAACGCTGTAGTGGAGAGCTATGGAGTGGTGGGGATGGCGTCAAAGCACCAGGTGCGCGACGGTTTTGCAGAGCTGCTCGGTAAAGAAAATTATGCACGCGGTGTAATCATTGAAAATAATGAAGGCAACCTGGATGTGGACCTTTACATCATCGTCGGATACGGCATCAAAATATCCGAGGTGGCGGCGAACGTCCAGTCCACTGTAAAATATAATCTTGAAAAGACACTCGGACTGAATATCAATGCTGTGAATATTTATGTGCAGGGAGTCAGGATCATCAATTCTGAGGATTGATCAGGGAGGATTTACGATAGCAATGAATAAGATAGATGGCAAAATGTTTAAAAATATGATTTTGAGTGGTGCCGAAAATCTCCGGCAGCATGCTGAATATGTGGATTCATTAAACGTCTTCCCTGTCCCGGACGGTGATACGGGCACGAATATGAACCTCTCGATGACTTCCGGAGCGAATGAGGTCGAGGATAAGGACGAAACCCACATCGGAACGATTGGAAAATATTATTCGAAAGGGCTTCTGATGGGCGCGAGGGGCAACTCCGGCGTCATCCTGTCACAGTTGTTCAGAGGATTTTCAAAAGCGATCGAGGACAAAGCTGAAATCGGTGCCGCGGAATTCGCAGATGCGCTCGAAGCCGGCGTCAGGACAGCCTATAAGGCAGTCATGAAACCGGTCGAGGGCACGATCCTCACGGTTGCCAAGGATTCAGCTGCCGTTGCGGAAGGTGCTGCAGGTCAAGACGGCTCTGTAATCAGCGTGATGGAAGCGGTGATCAAAGAGGCGAGGGCTTCGCTCGAACGCACACCGGACCTGCTTCCGGTCCTAAAGGAAGTCGGCGTCGTGGATTCCGGCGGCCAGGGGCTTGTCTATGTTTACGCAGGGTTCCTTGCCGCGCTCAAGGGCGAGAAGCTGGAAATGAGGAGCGCGAAAGTGGATACGGAAAAATTCGTCGAGGATGAACATGAATTCGAGGAGTTCATGACGGCCGAAGACATTGAATACGGATTCTGTACCGAATTTATGGTACGTTTTGAAGAGGGGAAACGGGAATTCGACGAAGATGCATTCCGCAGCGACATGAGCGAATTCGGTGATTCCCTGCTCGTGATCTCGGATGATGAAATCGCCAAAGTCCATGTGCACACTGAAACACCGGGCGAGGCCATGACGTACGGCGCGACGTACGGTGAACTCATCAAGATGAAGATTGAAAACATGCGTGAGCAGTTCCGTGCAATCCAGGAGAAAAAGGGTCCAAAAGAGAAGAAGTCCTACGATACAGCGGTAATCACCGTATCGTCCGGCGAAGGAATCGACAGGCTCTTCAGGAGCATCGGTGCCACGCATATCATCGCCGGCGGACAGACGATGAACCCGTCCACAGAAGACATACTTAAAACCATCGAAGATGAAGATGTCAAAAAAGTCATCATCCTCCCCAATAATAAAAACATCATCATGGCCGCCGAACAGGCACGTGATATGCTGGATATTCCGGCAATCGTCATCCCGACCACATCCATTCCGGAAGGTCTTGCCGGCCTCCTGTCATATTCTCCGGAAGCGGAACTTCAGGACAACCAGGAAGCGATGCAGGAATCCCTTGAATATGTGAAGACCGGCCAGGTGACATATGCGGTACGTGATACTCAGATTGACGGCATGAAAATTAAAAAAGATCAGCATATGGGAATCAATGAAGGCAAAATCACAGCTGCGAATGATTCCCGGGAAGAAACATTGAAGACACTGATTGAATCAATGCTTGATGACGATTCTGAAATCGTCACGATCCTGATCGGCAAGGAAGGCAGCCGTGAGGAAGTGGACCGCATTGTGGAATCGATCGAAGCTGAATATGACGAGGTTGAATTTGAGGTTCACGATGGTCAGCAGCCGGTGTACAGTTACCTGCTATCTGTAGAATAGACATAATGGCCACACGGGTTGTACGATCCGTGTGGCCTTTTTGAAAAGCTCATCAATGAGGAGGATTACCATGAAATATAAAAGTGTATTTGACATTATCGGACCGGTGATGGTCGGACCATCATCCTCCCACACCGCCGGGGCGGCGAGGATCGGGCTCCTCGCCCGCAGCCTGTTCGGCGGACAGCCGGATCATGTGGATATATACCTTTACGGCTCATTCAAAGATACGTACAGGGGACACGGCACCGATGTCGCACTCATCGGCGGGCTGCTCGGCTTCGACACTGATGATGACCGTATCATCACAGCGGAGGAAAAGGCCAGGGAAGCCGGCATGCATGTCCAGTTCATAGAGATGGAGGAGGAACGCTCACACCCGAATACTGCACTCCTGCATCTCGTCAAAGGAAAGGAGCGGCTGACGGTGGAGGGCATCTCCATCGGTGGCGGCAAGATTGAGCTTGTGAGCATCAATGATTATGACATCAATGTATCGGGCAACTATCCGACGCTCCTCATTTTCCACAAAGATACTTTCGGTACGATTGCGCGCGTAACGACGATACTCGGCAACAACGAGATAAACGTCAGCCAGATGAATGTATCACGCAAGGAAAAAGGGGACATTGCACTGATGACGATCGAACTCGATGATGTAATCGAAGATTACATCATCGAAGAGATAAATGGAGCAGAAGGCGTTGACAGAGTCATAGAAATGAAAGAAAGTTAGGAGGGTCTGATATATGTTCAACAGTATAGATCAATTGGTGGAAGCGGCTGTAACACAGGAGAAGTCAATTGCGGATGTGATGATCAGCCAGGAGATGGAGGTGACAGGCCGCTCTTACCTTGATGTGTATAAAGATATGGAAAGAAACCTTGAAGTGATGGAATCCGCAGTGGAGGAAGGCATCGGCGGTGTCACCAGCACGACCGGGCTGACGGGTATGGACGCTGTGAAGATGCAGAAATACATCGACAGCGGTAAAGGACTGAGCGGCGATCTCACGCTTTACGCAATCGCCCACGCGGTCAGTACCAACGAAGTGAACGCAGCGATGGGCAAGATCTGCGCGACACCGACCGCAGGATCCGCGGGCGTCGTGCCCGGTGTATTGTTTGCCATGAAGGAGAAACATGACGTGTCCCGCGAGGACATGGTCAAATTCCTGTTCACTTCAGGGGCGTTCGGCTTCGTAGTGGCGAACAACGCAAGCATCTCGGGTGCCGCAGGCGGCTGCCAGGCGGAAGTGGGCAGTGCGAGCGCAATGGCGGCAGCCGCCCTCGTTGAAATGGCGGGCGGCACTCCGGCAATGAGTGCACACGGCTTTGCCATCGCACTTAAAAATATGCTCGGTCTGGTCTGCGACCCGGTGGCGGGGCTTGTGGAGGTTCCGTGTGTGAAGCGTAACGCAGCAGGTGCAAGTAATGCCCTCACTGCAGCAGACATGTCGCTTGCCGGCATCGAATCAAGGATTCCCGCGGATGAGGTTCTGGAAGCGATGTACAAGATCGGCCTCACGATGCCGTCGGCACTGCGTGAGACTGGACGCGGCGGTCTGGCGGGTACTCCGACCGGCCAGCGCCTGAAACAGGAAATATTCGGTGGTCAGTAATGGCCGCGATGTACCAGGTCATCACACCGCAGAAACCGGCGGCCATCCTGAAGGGCGTCGGTCCGAAAGTGGCGGAAAAACTCAGTTCAATAGGGATTGAGACTGTGAACGATGTGCTTTTCCATCTGCCGGCGAACTATGAGAATCTGAGCGTCATGAACTTGGCCGATGCAGAGAATAACGATAAGGTCACTGTGATGGGGACCGTCATGACAGAACCTGCCGTCGCCTACTTCAGAGGCGGGAAAAACCGCCTGACGGTTTTCATGGAAATCGACGGCATCTATGTAAAGGTGACATTCTTCAACCAGCCCTATCTGAAAGATAAACTTATCGTGGGGGAAGAGGCCAGACTGTCGGGGAAATATCTCAAGCACAAGCTTGAAATCAATGGACAGAGGCTGATATACGAAGCGGGCGGCGGATTCCGCGTGACGTACCCCATGGGGAAAGTGATGCATTCGAAGACTTTCAATAAGATTGTCGCTGAAGTCTTTGGTGGTTTTTCATTCAACTACGATCTCCCTGAAACCGTCAAGGCAAAGTACCGTCTGCTGTCGGTGAGAGAGGCTCTCAGGCTGATCCATTTTCCGAAAAGCCCCGCTGACATAAAAGAGGGGCGCCGGACGATCAAGTTTTACGAACTGTTCATGTTCCAGCTCAGATTGATGGAGAAACGGCAGAAAGAGCGGGTGAGGAACGAGCGTTATATCATAGACTATGATATTGATGAACTGAAAGCTTTCATCGATACTCTGCCGTTCGGTCTCACGGGGGACCAGAAGAAGTGCACCAATGAAATATGCCGGGACCTGAAACAGAATGTATCAATGCATCGGCTGCTGCAGGGGGATGTCGGAAGCGGCAAGACGATTGTCGCGGGCATCGCTGCATATGCAGTGAAGACAATCGGTGAACAGACGGCGGTAATGGTGCCGACGGAGGTACTTGCAAACCAGCACTATCAGTCCTTCACTGATACGTTCGAGGACCGTCTCACGATTGCCAAACTGACCGGTACAACGACAAGGAAGGAAAAGATGGAGATTGTGAGCCGGCTTGAGTCGGGTGAAATCGATCTGATCGTGGGTACGCACGCATTGATCGAAGATGATGTGCTGTTCAACCGGCTTTCCCTCATCATCACCGATGAGCAGCACCGCTTCGGTGTCAACCAACGCAAACGGCTGAACGACAAGGCGCACCGCAAGAACGTGCTCTACATGACGGCAACGCCGATACCGAGGACACTTTCAATCACAACTTTTGGAGACATGGATGTCTCAATCATCAGGGAAATGCCGAAAGGGCGCAAACCGGTCGAAACATACTGGAGGCGCTATGATGAGGTGGATGAAGTGATGGCGTCCATCGCCTCGGAAGTGAGAAAGGGGCACAGTGCCTACATCGTCGCTCCGCTGATTGAAGAGTCCGAGACACTCGATCTTAAAAATGTCCAGGAAATCTACCACATGTTCCTCGACTGCTTCGGGGAGGAACAGGTTGAACTGGTGCACGGGCGCATGAAACCGGCAGAAAAGAATGAAGGCATGGGCCGTTTCGAACGGCTCGAGAAACCCGTTCTTGTCTCTACAACAGTGATCGAAGTCGGCATAAATGTCCCGAACGCAACATATATGGTGATCTTCAATGCCGAACGCTTCGGCCTCTCCACACTGCATCAGCTGCGCGGCAGAGTCGGCAGGAGCGATATGCAGAGCTACTGCGCCCTCATCAGCGATCCGAAAACCGAGAATGCGAAACAGAGAATCGATATAATGACGTCCACGACCGATGGTTTCGAACTCAGTGAACAGGACCTTGAGATGCGGGGTCCCGGCGACTACTTCGGCGTCAGACAGAGCGGTCTGCCCGAATTCAAGGTTGCAGATCTTGCTGAAGATTACCGGATCCTCGAGCATGCACGCCTCAGTGCAATCGAACTGTCCGGAGAAATGAGGGAAGATGCATGAGAATTTTCCTGAGACTGGCCGGTGTCGCGATGATAATTTCAGCTGCCGTCCTTTTCTTCTGGCAGGACATACGTGAATTTTTCACCGACAGGGTCAATGACCGCATCATCGAAGCCTATCAGAATGGTGAGTCGTCGGTGGACGTCGGGCGCTTCGAATCGATGATCACCGGCGTCAGTACAAAAACCGGGGATGATGGTGAAGAAGCCCCCGGGGGCATCGATATCGGCGAAGGGATGGCCGGCGTAATGAAAATAGACTCCGCCGCCATCAATGAACCGGTATTCGAGGGCCCCGTCACCGAGGATAAGATGAAAAGCGGCGTCTCATTCGTGCATGAAACGGACCACCTTGATATGCAGAACATACCGATTGCCGGCCACCGCGTTGAAGGCGCCGGCATCCGTTTCAACTATCTGGACCGGGCGTCGGTCGGCGACCGGATTGAATTCATAACTGAGGATGGCACACGCGTATACGAAATCACCGATATATTTGATGTGAATCCATCCCAGGTGGAAGTCATGGACCAGCGGGAGGGCCAGCCGCAGCAGCTCACACTGATTACATGCGAGGACTACAACCCGGAGACGCTCCTTTTCGAAAAAAGGATGATCGTGAAAGCGACGATAGTGGAATGAAAGTTGCAATGGTTACTTCCTGAGAGAAGCAGCCATTTTTTTGTGACCTTTATATCAATTTTATTTGAAATCAGAAAGTCACTTATATATACTGATGTTAGTACCAACTACTAAATGAGGTCATCACATGGCAAGATACAAAAAAAAGGAACGGCAGGAACTCCTTTTGGAGAAGGTATCCACAGATCCTTTCCTGACGGATGAAAAGCTGAGCGAAGTTTTTGAAGTCAGCATACAGACGATCCGTCTGGACCGCCTCGAACTCAACATTCCTGAACTCAGGGAGCGGATCAAGCATGTTGCGAGGGAAGAGACGGAAAAGATAAGGAGCCTTTCACTCCAGGAAGTCATCGGTGAAATAATTGATATAGAACTGAATGATCATGCACTGTCGCTGTTCATAGTGGAAGACGGGCATGTATTCCAGAAGAATAAGATCACCCGGGGACATTATCTTTTTGCCCAGGCGAATTCGCTGTGTGTAGCGGTGATTGATGAGCCGCTGGCACTGACGAAGTCAGCCGACATAGAATTCACCCGGGCATCGAAGCTCGGTGACAAGGTGATCTCCAAAGCGGTGGTTGAGAAGATGGATGGGCATACGGCGATAATCACCGTGACATCCAGAGTGGAACAGAAACTTGTCTTCAAAGGGCGGTTTGAAATGTATTACACAGATGAAACTGATGAAGGTGAAAAAAATGGTTAAAGTGGCAGTAGATCTGATGGGCGGTGACAACGCCCCTGCTGAAATTGAAAAGGGTGTCCTGGCCGCCGTCGGGGAAGATGAAACACTGGAAGTGAAGCTGTACGGCACAAAGGGCGCATATACGGGGGATCATCCACGTGTCGAATTCATAGAAGTGACGGAAAAGATAGAGTCGGATGATGACCCCGTCCGCTCTGTCAGAAGAAAAAAGGACAGCTCGCTTGTCAGGGCCTGCAAGGCGGTCAAAGACGGAGAAGTCGCGGCATGTGTCTCGGCAGGAAACACCGGGGCGCTGATGAGTGCCGGACTTTTTGTCGTCGGGCGCATCCGCGGAATCGAACGGCCGGCGATCGGCACCCTGCTGCCGAGCACTGACGGACGCGGCATGATGCTTCTGGATATGGGGGCCAATGCTGAAAACAAACCGAAGCATCTCGAGCAGTTTGCGGTAATGGCGGATATATACATGCGTGAAATTGCGGGGCGTGATAATCCGACTGTGGGACTGGTCAATAACGGCAGTGAAGAGAACAAGGGCAGTGAACTGACCAAGGAGACATTCAAACTGCTCCGGGAGAGCGATATGAATTTCATCGGCAACTTTGAAACGCGTGACATCCTCTCAGGGGATGTCGATATCGCGGTGACGGACGGTTTTACGGGAAATGTCGTACTGAAGACGATTGAGGGGACGGCTTCTGCGCTCATGAGTGAAATCAAGGACGTTTTCCTTAAGAGTACAAAGAACAAGATGGCCGCAATGGTCCTTAAAAATGACTTCAAGGCCGTGAAGGATCTGCTGGATTACCGTCAGTACGGCGGCGCACCGCTTCTCGGGCTTGACGGCAATGTGCTCAAGGCACACGGGTCCAGCGACTCCGTCGCCATCGTCTCAGCCCTCAGGCAGGCAAGGAAGATGGCGGATTCACAGGCCATTTCAAAAATCAAAGAGAGAATCGAGGAGAATGCATGAAACGACTGATACTATTCCCGGGACAGGGCGCCCAGTACAGCGGGATGGCAAAAGACATCTATGAATCATCCTCAGAAGGACGCACGGTCCTGGATGAAATTTTCATGAACGTGGATTTTGATCTGAAATCGATCATGTTCGAGGAAGACACCCGTCTGAACCAGACGGAATACACACAGCCGGCATTGTTCGCCCACAGCATGGCGGTGCTTGCTGCCACCGGCATCAAAGGGGACATGGTCCTCGGGCACAGCCTGGGCGAGCTCCCAGCGCTTGTGCATGCGGGTGTACTGAACATTCAGGACGGCATCAGGATCGTTGCGAAGCGCGGAGCGCTCATGAGCAAATCAGAGGGCGGCGGCATGGCTGCCGTCATCGGCATGGAGCTTGCCGATCTCGAGGAGTTGTGCGATGAGCTGTCCACAGATGGCCGGCGTGTGCAGCCTGCCAACCTGAATGCACCGGATCAGACGGTGGTCTCGGGGGATGCATCACTGGTTGAAGAATTCGCAGCGAAAGCGAAGGAAAGGGGCGCGAGGCGTGTCATGCCGCTCAACGTCTCGGGGGCATTCCACTCCCATCTGATGGAGGACGCCAAAAAGGAATTCAGCGAGTTCGTATCGGATATAGAATTCAGCGCGCCGGTCATACCGGTGATCCAGAATGTGTCCGCGAAGCCGGAGACGGATCCGGATGTCATCAAGGCACAGCTCATTGAACAGATGACAAGTCCTGTCCGCTTCACAGAGTGTGTCCAGGCAGCGGTGTCAGAAGGAGCGGAGGAAGCAGTGGAAGTCGGGCCAAAGAAAGTCCTGAGCGGACTGATGAGAAAAATAGACCGTTCCGTAAATACGGTGAATATCGATACGATGGAACAGGCAAAGGAGTTTCTGAATGAGTAAAATTGCATTGGTAACCGGTGCTTCACGCGGTATAGGAAAAAGTATCGCGCTCAGCCTCGGTAAAGAGTATACTGTTATCGTGAACTATTCCGGGTCGAAGGAAAAAGCGGAGGAGACGGTGCGCGCGATTGCTGAGGCCGGCGGCGCTGCAGAGCCATACCAGTGTCACGTGCAGAACCATGATGATGTCAAGGCGATGATCAAATATATCACGGACACCTACGGCTCAATCGACCTCGTCGTCAACAATGCAGGGGTCACCAAAGACAATCTCCTCATGAGGATGAAGTCCGACGAATGGGACCAGGTGATCGATGTGAACTTAAAAGGCGCATTCAATGTGATACAGAGTGTGTCGAGGCCGATGATCCGTCAGAAGGGCGGCAGAATCATCAATATCTCAAGCATCGTCGGTTCTTTGGGCAATCCCGGGCAGACCAACTATGTCGCATCCAAGGCCGGCATAGACGGCATCACAAAATCAGTGGCGCGTGAGCTGGCACCCAAAGGCATTACCGTCAACGCTGTTGCCCCTGGCTTCATCGAAAGTGATATGACGGATGTCCTGTCTGAGGATATCAGAAGCCAGATGCTCTCCCAGATACCGCTCAATCATTTCGGTACTGTGGAGGATATTGCGGAGACTGTGAAGTTCCTTGCATCGGATGCTGCGAAGTACATCACAGGCCAGACCATCCATGTCAACGGCGGTATGTACATGGGGTAGGACCTGTGCTATTATTGGAGGGAGGTGAATTTGATGGCAAACTTTGATAAAGTAAAAGACATTATTGTCGACAAACTTGGTATTGATGAAGAGAAAGTGACTCAGGAGGCATCTTTCAAAGATGACCTCGGCGCTGACTCTTTGGATATTGCTGAACTGGTTATGGAGCTCGAAGACGAATTCGAAATGGAAATTCCGGATGAGGAAGCTGAAAAGATCAACACAGTAGGCGATGCTCTTAACTACATTGACAAATTGGAAGCAAACTAATCATAAAATCCACTTTCCGGAGTGGATTTTATTTTTGTGTGAAAACTTTTATTAAACGGTATATTCATTTAGAATAAGATGATGGAGTGAGCGTTATGGAATTTAAGGAAATAGAAAGTATAATTGAAAAAGATGATCATGCCAAAGCCGGGCTTGCGTCCTTCCGCGGCGAACTGACGGGTTTTCTTGAACGTACGGATCTTGTGGTCGGTGATGAGGCACTCTATATGCAGGCCTTCATGCACAGCTCATATATAAACGATCTGCAGCTCAATAAAATCCATAATAACGAGAGACTGGAATTTCTCGGCGATGCAGTACTAGAATTGATGGTTTCAGACTATATATACAACAGGTTCAGCGAATTGCCGGAAGGCGATCTGACAAAGCTGAGAGCCAACATCGTGTGTGAACCCTCACTTGTAGTATTCGCCTCCAAACTGCGCATGGAGCCGCTCATCATGCTCGGCCGCGGAGAGGAAAAGACAGGCGGCAGGAAACGGCCTTCCATAATATCCGATACTTTCGAGGCGTTTCTCGGTGCGCTCTATCTGGATCAGGGAAGCGCGGCTGTATGGATGTTCCTCGAGAAGTTCGTCTTCCCCGAGGTGAAGGATGCGAAGTATAATGCAGTAGTCGATTACAAGACGGCGCTGCAGGAGCATATGCACAGAAATCACCGCCAAGCGGTGGAATACAGGCTCATGGAGTCGACGGGTCCGAGCCATGACAAGACATTTGTCACAGGCGTCTATATGGAGGACAGGCTGATTGGAAAAGGCTTCGGGCGCTCCAAAAAGGAATCCGAACAGCGTGCTGCCGAACAGGCATTGAGTGAAACGAATGGCGGGGAGAATCACTGATGGTATATTTGAAAGCGATAGAAGCCCACGGCTTCAAATCATTTGCGGATAAAGTGGATATCAAATTCGATTCGGGTGTGACGGCAGTCGTCGGCCCGAACGGCAGCGGCAAAAGCAACATCACGGATGCGATCCGCTGGGTGCTCGGCGAACAGTCGGCCCGGACGATACGGGGTGTGAAGATGGAGGATGTCATCTTCAACGGCACATCCGGCAGGAAGGCCATGAACTATGCGCAGGTGGGCCTCGTGCTGGACAACAGATCCCGCAAACTGGCAATAGATGCGGATAAGGTGACCATCACACGAAAACTGTACAGGAACGGTGACAGTGAGTACTATATCAATGAGGACAAATGCAGGCTGAAGGAAATCAACGAGCTTTTCCTCGATTCCGGCCTCGGGAAAAATGCCTATAACATCATTTCCCAGGGGGAGGTCGATGAAGTGCTGAAGGCGCGGCCGGAACAGCGCAGGAACCTGATCGAAGAGACGGCGGGCGTGATGAAATACAAACTGAGGAAGAAAGAGTCCGAAAAGCGGCTCGAAGACACCGCGCAGAATCTGAGCAGGGTGAATGATATCATACAGGAGCTTGAATCCCGCGTGACGCGGCTCGAGCGGGAGAGTGCGGTTGCCGAAGAGTACCTGGCGCTCAAAGAAGAGATGAGCCGCAGCGATATCGAAGTGACCGTCTACGACATCAATGCCCTCGCAACCCTCCTCCATAAAGAGGAGGCAGCTTATCACGCAACAGAGAAGAAAGCTTCGGAATGCCGTCATGCACAAGAAGAGATGAACCGGAAAATGTCGGAGCTCCAGGGCGCGCGTGACAAATATGACAGTGAAAACAAAGAACTGAACAGCCGGCTCGTTGAACTGTCCAAACGGCTTGAGAATACCAGCGGGCGGATCGATCTATACAAAGAACGCAAAAACAACAAAGGACAGCTGGTGGAAGAACTCAAGGTGCGTCTCTCTGAACAAAATTCGAGGGTCGAATCCCTCGATGCCCAAAAGGCTGAGGCTGACGGTACAGCCGAATTCCTGGACGCGCGTGCATCGGAACTTAAAAAGTCCCTGAGAGAGTCAAAGGAGCAGCAGCGCTATCTTACAGAGGATCAGGGCGATGAAATTGAAAAACTCAAGGACAGCTATTATGATCTGATGGTTGAGAAGACGACGCTCGAGAACGAACGGCGCCGGGAAGAGACGGAACAGTCCCGTCTCGACGGCAGTCTGCGGCAGAAAGAGGAGCGTCTCGCAACACTCAGGCAGGATTACGAAAAAGAGGCGGCGGAACACGGTGGCCTGGTTGAGGAGAAAGAGAAGACCGGTGCAGAGCTTGCTGAGGCACGGGAGAGATACCTTGCTGAAAAGAAGGCACTCACAGAGCTCAACCGGAAATACGATGAAGAGCAGGAAAAGCTGCACAAGGCAAACCGTTTCATCGAGCAGCAGGCTTCAAAGCTTGAAATGCTCAAAAACTTGCAGAATGAATACCGCGGCTACTATCCGGGTGTCCGTGCGATCCTGAAAAATCGAGACAGGGTCGGCGGTGTGCGCGGCTCGGTCGGTGAACTGATCTCGACCGAGAACAGGTATATGACGGCGCTTGATACTGCACTGGGCGCCCAGGCGCAGAACATCATCATGGCCAGTGAACAGGACGCCAAAAAGGCAATCAGCTATCTCAAGGAGAAAAAGAGCGGCTTTGCCACATTCCTGCCGATGGATGTCATCCGCCCGAGATCACTTTCCGGAGAGATACGCCGGCAGGTTGAAAACTCGCATATAGAGGCCCGGGTGCTTGCCGACATCGCGGTTGCAGATCATGACCTCAGCGATATCGTCCATCATCTGCTGGGGACGACGGTTGTTACAGGAAACATAGACGATGCAGGGGCCCTTGCACGCCATATCAACCACCGTGCGCGCATCGTCACCATGGACGGCGAGACGATCATGCCCGGCGGCGCGATGAGCGGCGGCTCGAAGAATACAAAAAGTTCCATCATCGAGAGCCAGAGGGAAATGGCGGAAACAAAAGAGAAACTTGCGGAATACAAAGGCAAACTCGAGCGCATGAAAACAATCGTCAGTGACCTCGGCGAGGAAGTCTCCGTACAGATGGAAAAACTGTCGAAACAGGAGAGTACAGGCGAAAAGCTTGCCGAAAGGCACGAGGAAGCGGAATCCGCCGCAGACAGGCTGGGCTATCAGCTCGAGGCGAAAGCGGAGACCATGGCGGTGCTTGAAGATGAACTGAAATCACTCGGCCGCACGGAGGAAGTGCGTGATTACGCCGGTCTTATCAAAGAGGCGGAGGAGAAGCTCGCCGGACTCGACGAACGCATCCGCCTGATGAGCGCATCCGACAAGGAGAAAAAGGAGAAGCTCGCTGCCCTCACTGATGAAGCACACGCTGCTGAACGCGAGTATACAGCAGTCAAAGAGCGCACCAGCCACAACAGCGCTGAGCAGGAAAGGATCGCCTCAGAGCTTGAAGCGGCGCGTGAGGCCGTCAGGGAAACAGAAGCGCAGCAGCAGATGGTCTCTGAAGACCTTGAAGGCATGGATATTGACGCCCTGGAGAAGGAGAAGCGGGAACTCTCCATAGAGGTGGAAAAACTGTATGAGAAGACGGAGGCCATGTCCGGCCGCCAGCATGAAATCAGGATGGAATACAACGCAATCACGGAAAAGCGTGACCGGATTTCCAAAGAGCTTGAAGAATGTCAGGAAATATTACGCAATCATACAGGCAAAAAAGAGAAGCTGGATGTTAAAATGGAACAGAAGATCGAATATCTTTCCGAAAACTACCGGCTCACCTATGAAAGAGCGAAAGAGGAGTATGATGATTTCTCGGATATCGATCAGAAACGCATGCAGATTTCACTCAATAAGAAAAGCATCGAGGAACTCGGCCCCGTGAACCTGGGGGCCATCGAGGAATTCGAGCGTGTCAATGAACGCTACAGCTTCCTGAAGGCCCAGGAGGCCGATCTGCTGGAAGCGCGTTCGACACTGCTTGAAGTGATCAGTGAAATGGACGGGGAAGTCGCAGTCAGATTCAGGGAGGCTTTCCGGCAGGTGAACGAACACTTCGGCGAAGTGTTCAGGGAGATGTTCGGCGGCGGACAGGCGGAGCTGAGACTCACGGTTGAAGATGACTATCTGGAATCCGGCGTGGAGATCTACGCCCAGCCGCCCGGCAAGAAGCTGTCATCGCTGTCGCTGCTCTCAGGAGGCGAACGTGCGCTGACTGCAATCAGCCTGCTGTTCAGCATATTGAAAGTGCGCGTAAGCCCATTCATCATCCTGGATGAGGTGGAAGCGGCACTGGATGAATCCAACGTGTTGCGTTATGCGAAATATTTGAAACAGCTTGCGGAAAATACACAGTTCATCGTCATCACCCACAGAAAAGGTACAATGGAAGAGAGTGACCGGCTGTTCGGCGTGACGATGCAGGAGCGCGGTGTCAGCCAGCTCATAAGTGTTGACCTTAAGAACTACGAAGAAAAAGTGAGAGAGGAAGAGACGGTGTGAGCTTTCTTAAACGATTGAAAGACAGATTCCAGCCGAACAAGGAGAAAGAGGCTGCTGAAAAGTCGGCGGAGGAGCAGAATGAGAAACTCGATGACGGCCTGATCAGCATCGAGGAATTCGAGGAATGGGAACAGGAACAGATCGGCTATAAATTCAAAGCCGGTCTCGAAAAGAGCCGTGAGAAATTCCAGAATGAAATCAATGAACTGATGGCGCGCTACCGCACGGTGGACGAGGATTTCTTCGAAGCTTTGGAGGAAGTTCTGATCGGGGCCGATGTCGGATTCAATACTGTGATGGAACTGACGGATGAACTGCGCCATGTGGCGAAAGTTGAGAACATCACTGAAACCCGTGACCTCAAGGAGACGATTGTTGAAAAGATGGTCGAAATCTATGAGCGCAATGACGACCTTCCCGAGACCGTCAATATCCAGGAGGATGGCCTGACTGTCATTCTCGTCGTCGGCGTGAACGGCGTCGGCAAGACGACAAGCATCGGCAAGCTCGCCTACAAATACAAGCAGGAAGGCAAAAATGTCATGCTTGCCGCCGGCGATACTTTCCGTGCCGGGGCGATCAACCAGCTCAAAGTGTGGGGGGAACGCGTGGATGTGGACGTCATCAGCCAGTCGGAGGGCAGCGACCCGGCAGCAGTCATGTTCGATGCCATCAATGCTGCAAAAAAACGCGGTACGGATGTGCTGATCTGTGATACCGCAGGACGGCTGCAGAACAAGGGCAACCTGATGAACGAACTTTCCAAGATGAAAAACGTCATCCAGAAAACCGTGCCCGACGCACCGCATGAATCGCTGCTTGTACTGGATGCCACAACCGGACAGAATGCCCTGAGCCAGGCCAAAGCTTTCAAGGAAGTGACGGATGTATCCGGAATTGTCCTGACAAAGCTCGACGGCACCGCAAAAGGCGGCATCGTGCTTGCCATCAGAAATGAGCTCGGCATTCCTGTCAAATTCGTCGGACTCGGCGAACAGCTGGATGATCTGCAGGAATTCAATGCAGAGAACTATGTTTACGGACTGTTTGCTGATATGATATCAAATGCAGAGGAACTGGATGATACAGGCGGGGATGATGTATAATGACGGAAGAACTCGAACGCACGATGCGGATGAATCATCTTTATGACTTCTACAATTCCCTGCTTACGGATAAGCAGAGAAGGTACATCGAACTTTATTATCTGGAGGATTTTGCTTTCAGTGAAATTGCGGAAGAACTTGATGTCACACGCCAGGCGGTCTATGACAACCTGAAGCGCTCGAAGGACCTTCTGGAGCATTATGAGGAAAACCTCGGGATGTACAGAAATTTCGAATCAAGGCACACACTTATAAATCAGCTTAAAAATAAACTGGAAGAATCGACGGACTCTGAAACGAGGGAGATTCTGGACCGGTTGGAAGCATTGGATTAGGAGGAAGAAATATGGCTTTTGAAGGATTGGGAGAACGTCTCCAGGCCACGATGGACCGCATCAAGAGCAAAGGCAAGGTGTCCGAGTCGGACATCAAGGTCATGATGCGCGAAGTGCGCCTCGCCCTGCTCGAAGCGGACGTCAATTTCAAAGTGGTCAAGCAGTTTATCAATCAGGTGAAAGAACGTGCGCTCGGTTCTGACGTCATGCAGTCACTGACACCGGGCCAGCAGGTCATCAAGATTGTAAGAGAGGAACTGACCGACCTGATGGGCGGAGACAACCAGAAGATCAACCTCAGTCAGAAACCGCCGACTGTCATCATGATGGTCGGCCTGCAGGGTGCCGGTAAGACGACCACTGCAGGCAAGCTCGCGCTTCACCTGAGGAAGAATTTCAACAAGAAACCGCTGCTCGTGGCGGGCGACATATACCGTCCGGCGGCAATCGACCAGCTCGAGACGGTCGGCAGGCAGATCGATGTCCCGGTGTTCGCCCTCGGGGACAAGGTGAAGCCCCAGCAGATCGTCACCGAGGCGCTGGATCATGCCAGGGCAGAGCATCTGGATACGGTCATCATCGATACGGCCGGCCGGCTGCATATCGATGAGGGCCTGATGAATGAGCTCAAGGATATCAAGGAGATCGCGACACCTGACGAAATCATGCTGGTCGTCGATTCCATGACCGGTCAGGATGCCGTCAATGTTGCAGAGTCATTCAATGATCTGCTTGATATCACGGGTGTGACACTGACGAAACTTGACGGGGATACACGCGGCGGTGCGGCCCTGTCCATCCGTTCGGTGACCGGCAAGCCGATCAAGTTCGCGGGTATGTCCGAGAAGATGGACGGCCTTGAAACTTTCCATCCGGACCGTATGGCCCAGAGGATACTCGGCATGGGCGATGTGCTGTCCATCATCGAAAAAGCGCAGGCGACCGTGGATGAAGATGAGCAGAAAGTGCTTCAGCAGAAGATCAAGGATCAGAGCTTCACCCTGGATGATTTCCTGGAACAGATGGACCAGGTCAAGAATCTCGGGCCGCTTGATGAACTGCTCAAGATGATGCCGGGGGCAAACAAGATCAAAGGCCTCGACAAGATGCAGATGAGCGGCAATGAGATTGATCATGTGCAGGCCATCATCCGCTCCATGACGATGGATGAGCGCGAAAATCCGTCGAAGATCAACGCGAGCCGCAAAAAGCGCATCGCCCGCGGTTCCGGACGGACACTACAGGAAGTGAACCGGCTGCTCAAACAATTCAATGAAATGAAGAAGATGATGAAGCAGATGACAAGCCAGAAGGGCAGGAAAAAGAATCCTTTCGGCAACATGGGGCTGCCATTTTAAAATTCCAAAACCCGTAAAGAGAAAAGTCTTTACAGGGTTTTGTTTTTCTGTTATAGTTATAAAAGTGAAATTGAGATATAGAAAGGAGTCAACATACCAATGGCAGTTAAACTTAGACTGACACGCATGGGTTCCAAAAGAAATCCTTACTACCGTATCGTAGTCGCTGATTCCCGCAGCCCGAGAGACGGCCGCATCATCGAACAGATCGGAAGCTACAACCCGGTGTCCAAAGAAGAAGAAAACGTAACGCTTGATGAAGACAAAGCGCTTGAATGGCTGCAGAATGGTGCGAAGCCAAGTGATACAGTTCGCAACATCCTCAGCAATAAAGGTGTAATGGAACGTTACCACAACGCGAAACTCGGGAAGTAATCCCATATGAAACAATTACTTCAAACAATTCTTGAACCGATGCTGGAACATCCCGAGGCGCTGAAGATCGAGAGTGAGGAGACGGAATATAACGTATCCTATAAGATTGAAGTCCATGAGGACGATGTGGGCCGTGTGATCGGCAGGCGCGGACGTGTCATAAAAGCGGTGCGTACCATCGTGTCGGGCGCGAACCACGGCAGTTCAAAGAAAGTGTTTGTTGATGTAGATTAGGCACACCGCTTGGTGTGCCTTTTTTATTCATGACGAATAAATGATGAAGAGGTGCAGCTGATGAAGATTAATATCGGACGACTGGTGAACTTCCACGGCGTGCAGGGTGAAGTCAAGGTTCTGAGCGATTCCGACTTCACAGAAGAACGCTTTGCCCCGGGAAGTGAAGTGGAGATAAAAGACGGGAATTACGTCATAGACAGCCACCGGACACACAAGAACTTCCATATGCTGAAGTTCCGCGGTGTGACGAACCTGGACCAGGTCGAGCATCTGAAGGGCGCCGATCTGATGCAGGAGGACGACGCCGTTGAAATCGAACTCGCGGAAAATGAATTTCATTACCAGGAGATCATCGGGCTTGATGTGATGATTGAAGGGACACTTGAAAAAATAGGACAGGTGACTGATATTTTCGAAACGGGGGCGAATGATGTCTGGGTGGTCAGAGGCGGCCGTGAATACATGATCCCGTATATCGAAGATGTCGTAAAGGAAGTCGATCTGGAGAATTCACGGATCATCATCTCGCCGATGGAGGGAATGCTCGAATGAATATCCACTACCTGACACTGTTTCCGGAAATGTACGAAGGAGTGCTGAACACTTCCATATTGAAGCGCGCGAAGGAAAAAGGCATCGTCGATTACAATCTCATCAACTTCCGGGACTATTCCGAGAGCAAGCACAACAAGGTGGATGACTATCCGTACGGCGGCGGGGCAGGCATGGTCTTGAAACCCGAACCCGTCTTCAATGCCATGGATGCACTCGACCTTGCCAATCCGCGCGTCATACTGATGTGTCCGCAGGGACAGCCGTTCGATCAGAAAATGGCAGAATCCCTGAGCGGGGAAGACGACATCGTATTCATATGCGGCCACTACGAAGGCTATGATGAGCGCATCCGCACGCTTGTCACCGATGAAGTATCCATCGGTGACTACGTCCTGACCGGCGGTGAGCTCGCCAGCATGACGATGACGGATGCCGTCGTACGGCTGATTCCCGGCGTCCTGAGCCGCGAAGAGAGCCACCAGGAGGATTCATTCTCAACGGGTATGCTCGAACATCCGCACTATACCCGCCCCCGCGAGTACCGCGGGATGGAAGTGCCCGACGTGCTCCTGAACGGCAACCATAAACTGATAGAGGAATGGCGTCATGAACAGAGCCTCCTGCGCACGCGGGAGCGGCGTCCGGACCTTTTGGACGACTAGAATATATACGCATGATTTATGGGAAAGCCGTTGAAAGCATGAAATAATTATGGTAATATTATACGAGTGTCTGAGTACACACATACACAACAATCCGCTGCTATGACGGGCAAGATGGTTGGAAGAAGGAGAAGATAATCATGTCACAGGAACTAATCAATGAGCTGACAAAAGATCAGCTGAAAACAGATCTGCCGCAATTCAAACCAGGCGACACAGTACGTGTCCACGTACGTATCGTCGAAGGAAGCCGTGAGCGTATCCAGGTCTTCGAAGGTGTTGTAATCAAACGCCGTGGCGGAGGCATTTCCGAAACATTCACAGTGCGTAAAATTTCCTACGGTGTAGGAGTCGAGCGTACATTCCCTGTACACACGCCGAAAATCGAGAAACTTGAAGTTACTCGCCGCGGCCGCGTACGTCGTGCGAAACTTTACTACCTGCGCAGCCTGCGTGGTAAAGCAGCACGTATCAGAGAACTCCGCTAATAGTCCGGAGAAGCAAAGCCCCTGCATCCCGTTTGGAGGATGCAGGGGCTTTTTTATATCCATATCGATGGTTTTTATCCACTGGTGGGGGGTGTTGCCTGTCACCGATCCGGAAACGAGGATAAGAGAAACGCCCACATGCAAAAGGCACGGAATCATCTGCGATTCCGTGCCTTTCCTGTTTCTATAAATCTGCGTAAGGATTTCTGCATTCCGAACAGGTCCGCATAGATGAATGCGCCAAGGAGTGAGACTGCTGAAATGATCAATGTAACCCAGTAATAGGGCGGGGTATAGCTTATTCTGATGGATGTGTCGCCCGGTCCGACTTCGAATCCAGTCATGAGGTAGTTGGCCCGGAAGGCGCCGAGGTCGCCGCTGCTGTTGCCGGTGACTGTTATGCCGTCCCTGTACATGATGGGGACGACGGCAAGACCCGGATGTTCTTCATCGAGCGCGATTTCGTACGAATTCGGGTGTTCGGTGACTTCATAGGACACGTCACTTTCACGGCTGGCTTCCTCCAGCCTGCTGTAGTCTTCTATATAGATGCCCTCAAAATCGACTTCGTATTTTCCGGATGACAGCTGGATCGGTATGGTGCGATCGAATTCTGCCCGGTAGAGCAGATCGTCTGCATATGTCCTGTACTTGCTGGTCGCGAACAGCCGGTCGTTCTGATAGCCGTCGACATCGACGGTGAACCTTTTCACCGGATCGACGAGCTCGATGTGCAGCTCGATGTATACATCCGCCCCGTCCGCCGGAACGCCGGTCAACCCGCTGAAATCGAGGCGCAGCCCGCCGCCGTCGTCATGGACTTCGAGTGTTTGCCCGTCGTAGTCGGCATTGAATGCTTCCATGCCGACTTCATCCAGTACATTTTCAGGGGCGGCCATCACGCTGTTTGACGGATGGGCGTCAGTGACCACGCCCTCAAGCATCGCATGCTCGCGCTGCAGCGGTGTTGTGAGGGCGTCCGGATCGTAGATCCTGTCACTGAACCGGATGAAGTCAAGCGGCAGCGTGTTTTCATGGATGGTGTACGTACCGTCCGTCAGAATCGGGCGGAAGCGGGCAGTGGTCAGGACGGCATCCCCCTTTCGCATCAGGTAATCCGTGCTGAACAGGGAATAGAGATTGTTCCTCGACTGGAATGAGGCATAGCGGCTGATGGATTCATGCGGGAAGTTCACTTTAAGGTCGTTGTAGTAGAAATCGATGATTTCCCCGTTGATGATGCTCGAGTACATGCTGGTGCCGCTGAAACCCATGTACATCGGTGTGTTGTCCTGCTCCCTCACCCGGTAGTCTATTTTCTGCTCCGGTTCTTTCATTTCCTTGATATGGTCTATGTTGTACTGCTGCAGCTCACTTCTGTAGTGGTTGCTGTTGATGTAGAAAAGGTGGTTCCTGTCGGTGATGCCTGGGTGATAGATCTCCTCATTTGTATGGGAGGCGCTGACTGTTCCTGTGAAAATGATTACTAGTGCAGCGAGTGCCACGGTGAAGGTTCTGCGCTCTTTATCCGCCGCCACGACCGCGAGCCCCACAAACTGGACCAGTGGTACCAGCCACAGCCAGACGACCATTTCGTCAGCAATCCAGACCGACAACCCGAGCAGGATATAGACGGGCACCATGCTCAGTGCATATGTTTTCAAAGGCACATGCCGGAGATTGGAAAGATATTGCGCAATCAGCACCCCGTGGAAGAACACAAGCATGTAATGCCAGCGTTTTTGCGGCTGCTGGAAGCCGTTGAAGAATGTATCCACGTAGGGGGAGACAGTAAATATCATGAACACGATGGTCAGTACGGCGAACAGCTTGTAGTAGTAATTCCTGTAGAGGACCGGCGTGAACAGTGCCTGAACGGCCAGGAACAGTATGATGACCAGGTAATTTTCGTAGAATATGTTATCCTGCGGTCCGAGCTCGGCGATGAACGGCACTTCCACCATGTATTCCCTGGAGTCGTTGTTCAGGAACCCGCGGACGGCATGGAAGAATGCTACTGTGGATATGCCGAAGCCGATGATGGCCGAAGGGATGGATAATTTCAGCACGCGCCCCGCCCCAAGATCCCCTTCACGCCGTGCACACAGCCTGATCACC
The DNA here is from genome assembly GCF_000986795.1 of Salinicoccus sediminis. Classification (GTDB taxonomy): domain Bacteria; phylum Bacillota; class Bacilli; order Staphylococcales; family Salinicoccaceae; genus Salinicoccus; species Salinicoccus sediminis. Next base: position 27,116 of record NZ_LAYZ01000001.1, read on the forward strand.
AGATAGACGACCGAGATGATCAGCTGGAAGTACGCGAAGTAGAAATTGTTGATGAGCGTGAGTGCAACGGCAAACACGAAGAGTGCCGGCCGGCCTTTTCTGATGAGTATTTCAAGTGCCAGAAATGTCAGCGGCAGCCAGATGAAGACATCACTGAAGAACGACCAGAAAATGGTGAACCTGAAATAGGTCGGTGAAGCTGCGAATATGAATCCGCCAAGCACTGCGTATACCGGTCTGACGCCGATGATCTTCAGGAATTTATATGTGAAGAAGATGATGGCGAATGTCTTCAGAACGGATATGAAAAAGCCGTTGAATGCCCAGAATTCGATGTTTCCGGTATCGTAGCCGAATAAAAATTCACCGATCCTGACAAAGATGATGTTGATGTGATAGATGACATTCGTCGAATAATAATAGGCGAGATCCGTATAGAAATCCCCGCCGAGTCCGAAATCCATATCAAAAAACAGTGTGCCCTCTTTGAACTTTTCATAGAGATAGAGCTGCATCGGCAGCATCTGCTCCAGTCCGTCATTGGCGCCTGTCATGAATATCTTCTGTTTTTCATCATCCGGTGCGATCAGACGCCAGAGTACGTATGCATGGGACAGTAATGCCAAAAAGGCGATGAGCATCAGATACCGGAAACGTTTTGCGAGCAGGATCAACTTCTCCATTTTCATACCTCTTTATCCTTGAGCACCCACCGGGTAATTGTATATGTAATTGGCACAGTGACAATCAGAACAGGCAGGGGTGCGATGATTTCATTCCAGCCGAACGTATCGACGAATATATACAGAAGCAGTGTCTGCATGCCCATGTTGACCACCTGGGTGAGCGGGAATTTCAAAAATCGTGACCAGGTCGGACGCACCCTGTAGACAAAATGGCAATTCAGGAAGAACGAAATGACAAATGCCGTCAAAAAGCCTGTGACATGGGACAGAAGATAGGGCAGCCCGGACCAGAGCAGCAACGTATAGATTACATAATAATTGACGGTGTTGAGCAGCCCCGTCAGGATGAACCGCACGAATTCACAGCTGTCCTCATTTCGTCTCATGCAAATCGTCCTTTTCCAAGGGCTCGGAATCCGACTCTTCAGTGATGATGAAATTCGGCCTGTTCTTGGTTTCTATATATATCCTGCCGACATATTCACCGATGATGCCGAGTGAGAAAAGCTGTACGCTGCCGAGCAGGAGCAGACTGGCGATGATGGTGAAATACCCGGGTTCATCCACACCGTATATCAGTATATTGACGAAGATGTAGAGGATATAGGCTAGTGATATGAGAAGTACCACAAGCCCGAGATGGAAACAGATGCGGAGCGGCCGGTGATTGTAGGCGCTGATGCCGTCCACCGCATAATCGAAAAGCTTGAAAGGATTGAATCCCGATTTTCCATTCGTGCGTCCCACATGGTTGAATTCTACGACTTTCTTGCCGAACCCGACCCATTCGAAGATGCCTTTTGAGAAGCGGTTATTTTCACTGAGCAGCAGGATGGCATCGACCACTTTGCGTGAGATGAGGCGGAAGTCGCCTTCCCCGTCCACAAGACGGACGGTACTCGTACTGTTCATCACTCTGTAGAACAGGTTCGCCGGTATGCGTTTCATGAGCGGTTCTCCGCTCCTGTTCCGTTTGGCGATCACCTGGTCGTATCCCGCCTCGAAATGAGCGTTCATCTCTGCGATCATGGATGGGGGATGCTGGAGGTCGCCGTCCATGATGACAGCCGCTTCTCCGCGCGCTTTCCCGAGTCCTGCGATGATGGCCGATTCCTTGCCGAAATTGCGGGAGAAGGAGATGTACCTGACATGCCGGCTGCCAAGGTTTTTTATCGTCTCCAGTGTATCATCCTCCGAGCCGTCATCGATGAAGATGATTTCATGTTCTTTTCCGATCACGTTCATCACCGCGCGGATTTCATCATGCAGCACGGGGATGTTCCGTGCTTCATTAAGAACAGGAACTATGATTGACAGCATTTCTTCGCCTCCTCAGGATTTATTAAATGATGATTGTATTATATAATATGGAGATGAATTAATGAAACATAAGGAACGAAGGTGAAGGCAATGAGTATAAACTGGTTCCCGGGCCATATGGCCAAGGCGCGCAGGGAAATCGAAGAGAATCTGAAGAAAATCGATGTTGTCATAGAAATACTGGATGCAAGGATTCCGGCTTCCAGCCATAATCCGATGCTCGATGAAGTGACCCGTCACAAGCCCCGGGTGGTCATTCTCAATAAAAAGGACATGGCGGACGAAAGAGCGACGAAATCATGGATTTCAAGGCTTGAGAAGGAAGGGAAGCACCCGGTTGCGATCAACGGCAGGGACAATCAGATCATCCGCAAGATCGAGCCGCTCGCAATCGAAGCGACAGAAGAGATGTTTGAGAAGATGGCTGCCAAAGGGATCAACAGGAGGGCCATCCGCGCGATGATAATCGGCATCCCGAATGTCGGCAAATCGACGGTCATCAATAACATTGCGAAAAAGAAGATCGCACAGACCGGCAACACACCGGGAGTGACAAAGCGCCAGCAGTGGATCAAGGCGGGCACACGCATGGAGCTTCTGGATACGCCGGGCATACTGTGGCCGAAGTTCGAAGACGAGGAAACAGGGAAAAAGCTCTCCCTCACAGGCGCCATCAAAGATACAGTCGTGCCGCTTGATGAAGTGGCGATCTACGGCATGAACTTCCTGCTTGAGCATGACAGGGAGACTTTCAACAGGTTCTACAATGTCGATGCGGATATGGACGCAGACATTGTGGAGATATACGAAGCAATCGGCAGATCGCGGGGGCTTAAAGCCGGCGGGAACGAAATCAACTATGAAGCGGTTACGAACAGGATCATCTATGATATCAGGAATGCCAAAATCGGCAGATATACATTCGACCGGGCGGTGGACTGATTGAAGCCCGTACGTGAAATCACTGCAGAAATCGCCGGTTTCTCTACGCCCCAAGAGATTGAGAACTGCATCTATAAGGAAGATGGCCGGAAAGGTGTGACGGATGCCCTCGACAGGCAGAAGAGACGGATTGAAAAAGAACAGGTGCTCCTTGACAAATATGAAGAGATGCGCCGGTTTGAGCGTGAACTTGAACCGGGCTGCAGCTACATCGCAGGCGTGGACGAAGCAGGACGGGGCCCGATTGCCGGAGAAGTCGTGGCTGCTGCTGTAATACTGCCCGCGGGGTTTTTATTGCCGGGACTGGATGATTCAAAGAAGCTGTCAGCTAAAAAGCGTGAGGCCTTCCGCGAGATCATCATGCGTGAAGCGCATGTCGGTATCGGCATCGCGGATGCCGGTGAAATTGATGCCCTCAATATATACGAGGCTTCAAGGCTTGCGATGCAGAGGGCTGTGGAAAGTCTCACTGTCGGGCCGGACCATCTTCTCGTGGATGCGATGACAATTGATGCGGGAGTGGAGGAGACATCCATCATAAAAGGGGACGCGAACTCCGTGTCCATCGCCGCTGCGAGCGTCATTGCCAAGACGACACGCGACAGGATGATGGCGGAATATGATATGCTGTACCCCGGCTACCATTTTTTGAGTAACAAAGGGTACGGTACGAAGGAACATCTGGCAGGGCTTGAAAAGCTCGGAGCCACGCCGATACACAGGAGGACCTTCGAACCGGTCAAAAGTTTGGTTCTAAAGCATTAATTTAATTTCTTCAGTTTACTTTGATGAAATCCTTTTCTATAATTGAATGGTAAGGTTTAAAAAAGTCTTAGGAGGATGAACATGAATATCCATGAGTATCAAGGGAAAGAAATTTTTCGCTCCATGGGCGTAGCCGTGCCTGAAGGCAGCGTGGCATATACACCTGAGGAAGCAGTGGACGTTGCAAAAACACTTGATTCCGATGTGTATGTTGTAAAAGCTCAGATTCACGCAGGCGGCCGCGGGAAAGCCGGCGGTGTCAAAATTGCCAAGTCCATCGATGAGGTAAGGGAATATGCCAAGGAACTGCTTGGCAAAGTTCTCGTTACACATCAGACAGGTCCTGAAGGCAAGGAAGTCAAAAGGCTCCTGATCGAAGAAGGGTGCGACATCCAGAATGAATTCTACATCGGTTTCGTCATCGACCGTGCAACTGACCGCGTCGTACTGATGGGGTCCGAAGAGGGCGGTACGGAAATCGAGGAAGTAGCTGAAAAAACACCTGAAAAGATCTTCAAGGAAGTCATCGACCCTGTCGTCGGCCTGATGCCGTACCAGGCGAAACGTCTTGCATTCAACATAAATATCCCTAAAGAGTCCGTTAACAAAGCGGCTAAACTCATGCTTTCACTGTACAATGTATTTACAGAGAAAGATTGTGCAATCGTGGAAATCAACCCGCTTGTATCTACCGGTTCGGGAGACGTTCTTGCGCTGGATGCAAAGATCAACTTTGATGAGAACGCACTGTTCCGCAACAAGGATATTGTAGAACTCCGTGACCTCGATGAAGAGGATCCGAAGGAAATCGAGGCGTCAAAATATGACCTTTCATATGTTGCCTTGGATGGAAACATCGGCTGCATGGTGAACGGTGCAGGCCTTGCGATGGCAACTATGGATACAATCAACCACTTCGGCGGAAAACCTGCCAACTTCCTGGATGTAGGGGGCGGCGCAACAACCGAGAAAGTTACTGAAGCATTCAAGATCATCCTCGGTGATGAAGGTGTGAGAGGTATCTTTGTCAATATCTTCGGCGGCATCATGAAGTGCGACGTCATTGCTGAAGGTGTAGTGGAGGCAGTCAAGAATGTCGGTCTCGATATTCCGCTTGTAGTTCGTCTTGAAGGTACGAACGTCGAGAGAGGCAAGGAAATCCTTGATGGTTCCGACTTCGACATCATCCCTGCAAGCACTATGGCGGAAGGCGCTCAAAAAATCATTGAAGCGGTCAACCAAAATAAATAATAACGGAGGAATCTACTGTGGGTGTATTTATCGATAAAGATACGAAAGTACTGGTACAAGGTATAACAGGTTCAACAGCGCTGTTCCATACAAAACAGATGATTGAATACGGCACGAAGATCGTTGCCGGCGTCACTCCAGGCAAAGGCGGCCAGGAAGTGGAAGGCGTACCTGTGTACAATACTGTTGAAGAAGCTAAAGAAGCAACGGGTGCAAACGTCTCTGTAATCTATGTTCCGGCACCGTTCGCAGCAGACGCGATCGTCGAGGCGGCAGATGCAGAGCTTGATATGGCAATCTGTATTACAGAGCACATCCCTGTGCTCGACATGGTCAAAGTGAAACGCTACCTCGAGGACAAGAAGACACGCCTCGTAGGGCCGAACTGTCCGGGTGTAATCACAGCCGATGAGTCCAAGATCGGCATCATGCCTGGATATATCCACAAAAAAGGCCACGTGGGCGTGGTCAGCCGTTCAGGCACGCTGACTTATGAAGCTGTTCACCAGCTGACGGAAGCGGGAATAGGCCAGACGACTGCTGTCGGTATCGGCGGTGACCCTGTCAACGGTACAGACTTCATCGATTCACTCAAAGCTTTCAATGAAGACCCTGAAACTTATGCGGTCGTGATGATCGGTGAAATCGGAGGTACTGCCGAAGAGGAAGCTGCGGAGTGGGTCAAGGAAAATATGACCAAGCCTGTAGTCGGCTTCATCGGCGGTGTGACAGCACCTCCGGGCAAACGCATGGGACATGCCGGCGCCATCATCTCCGGCGGTAAAGGGACTGCTGACGAGAAGATCAAGACCATGAATTCATGCGGCATCGAAACAGCAGATACGCCTTCCGAAATTGGTGAAACGCTGATCGAGCGCATCAAACAGGAAGACGGACTTTATGAAAAATGTCTGACTGTAAAGTAATTGAAATATAAATCATCGATGTGATGATGAAAGAGGAGAATCCCGGCGGATTTCTCCTCTTTTTTACTTTTATTGACAGTAGATGTATCAGAACATTAACATGTGTGCTGTCGTTTTTCTTCTATAATATATGTAAAACATAAAACAGGAGGAAGAAGATGAAGATGCTTTCGATGAGCCTCGCCGGTGTCACTCCACATGAATATGCAGCACTTTTGGGGAAGGACAGAAGGATTGACAGACAGAAACTTGCTGAAAAGTTGAGGTTTGCCGGACAGCTGGACGAGGATTATCTAAAAAGGAACATGAGGGAGAACAATATTTCAGTGATCACCATCGAAGACGGGATCTATCCTGCCGGTCTCAGGGAAATCTATGATCCGCCCTACATAATTTACTGCAGGGGAGATGTCGGATTATTGAATGATCCGCTGCTCGGTGTGGTCGGAAGCAGAAAGGCGACCAGCTACTCAAGGAAAGTGTTATCTGACATTTTACCCCATTTTAAAAATAAAATTTCAATAGTTTCAGGGCTTGCCTACGGTGCAGATGAGATGGCGCATGAAATTTCCATCAATGCCGGGCTCAAAACGATCGGCGTACTGGCTTTCGGTTTCGATTTCCATTACCCCGCAACGACACAAAAAATCAGGGATATAATGGAAAAAGACCATCTGGTCATCAGTGAATACCCCCCTTCTGCAGGTATTGAAAAATGGAAGTTCGTTGCAAGGAACCGCATCATAGCAGGGCTTTCAGAAGGTGTGCTGGTTACGGAGGCCGAGGAGCAAAGCGGGAGCCTTATTACACTGGACATGGCCCTGAATGAAAATAGGCACGCCTACTGCATCCCTGGAAACATCACTTCGAAATTATCAGCCGGGACAAATTCAAGGGTGCGTGAAGGGGCGAAACCCGTCGTGTGCGCGGAGGATATTTTAGAAGATTTTTCCTATGGAATTTCATCTGCATCTGAAAAATTAAAACTTTTATAGTTGACAAACAATTTTGCTTCACTGTATTATTTGGATTTGAAAAGACAAGAAAAAAGGAGGCAGTCGAAAATGGCGGATAATTTGGTTATTGTCGAATCGCCGGCCAAAGCCAAAACCATCGAAAAGTACCTTGGTAAACGATACAAAGTCGTAGCTTCGATGGGGCATGTCCGAGATTTGCCTCGCAGTCAAACGGGGATAGATACAGAAAATAATTACGAGCCTAAATACATTACCATTCGCGGCAAGGGGCCACTTCTCAAAGATTTAAAGAAGGAAGCCAAAAAAGCGAAGAAAATATACCTGGCAAGTGACCCGGACCGCGAAGGTGAAGCCATTGCCTGGCATTTGAGCCATGCGCTTGGTGACGATAAAGATTATTACAGAGTTGTTTTCAACGAAATAACGAAAGATGCAGTCAAAGAGAGTTTCAAACATCCCGGGGAAATCAACCAGCAGCTGGTGGATGCCCAGCAGGCAAGGCGCATACTGGACCGGCTGGTAGGCTACAACATTTCACCTGTATTATGGAAGAAAGTGAAAAAAGGTCTGTCAGCCGGACGTGTGCAGTCTGTTGCACTGAGGCTTGTGATTGACCGTGAAAATGAAATACGGAACTTCAAGCCTGAAGAATACTGGACGATCACAGGACAGTTCAAACACGGACGCAGTTCTTTTGAGGGTAAATTCAACCGTCTTAAAGACGAAAAGATCAAGCTCAAAACAAAAGATGACGTGGATAAAGTGCTCGCACAGCTTGACGGGGATGAATTTAATGTAGATTCTGTCGAGAGGAAAGAGAAGAAAAGATTCCCGGCACAGCCGTTCACGACCTCATCACTGCAGCAGGAAGCGGCACGCAAACTGAACTTCAAAGCACGGAAGACGATGATGATCGCCCAGCAGCTGTATGAGGGGATTGATATCAAGCGTGAAGGCACAGTGGGCCTTATCACATATATGAGAACGGATTCCACAAGGATCTCGCCGGTTGCCCAAAAAGAGGCGACGGATTTCATACAGAAGGAATACGGTGATGAATATGTCGGCCGTAAAAAATCGGCCAAACAGTCCGAATCAAGCCAGGATGCACACGAGGCTGTCCGCCCGACTTCCGCCAACCGTACACCGGCGAATATGAAACAGTATCTTTCCCGTGATCAGTACAGACTCTACAAACTGATATGGGACCGTTTCATAGCGGGCAACATGGCTCCGGCCATACTCGATACCGTCAAGATGGATCTTTCCAATAACGGCGTCATCTTCAGAAGCAATGGACAGACGATCAAGTTCAAAGGGTTCATGCAGATCTATATTGAAGGAAATGACGACGGTGACGAAGACATGAACAACCGTCTTCCGGAAATTGCGGAAAATGAAATTGTCAAAAGTGAAAAAGTTGAACCGAAACAGCATTTCACACAGCCGCCGCCGAGATTTACTGAGGCGAGACTGGTAAAGACACTTGAAGAGCTGGGCATCGGCAGGCCGTCAACCTATGCACCGACCATCGATACGATACAAAAGCGCAATTATGTGAAGATGGACCAGAAGCGTTTCATGCCGACTGAGATCGGGGAGATCGTCAACCAGTCCATGAACGAGTACTTCCCGGACATCATCGATGTCGACTTCACACGGACGATGGAAAAAAGTCTGGACGATATCGCAGAAGGCGATGCATCGTGGGTCAAGGTCATAGATGATTTCTACAAGGATTTCAGTCCGCAGGTGGAACGTGCGGATGAAGAGATGGAGAAAATCGAAATCAAGGATGAGCCGGCGGGCGAGGACTGTGAGAAATGCGGTTCACCGATGGTCTATAAGATGGGCCGCTACGGCAAGTTCATGGCCTGCTCCAACTTCCCCGACTGCAGGAACACAAAAGCCATCGTCAAGACGATCGGGGTCAAATGCCCGAAATGCAAAAACGGTGAAGTGGTTGAGAGGAAATCCAAAAAGAACCGTATCTTCTACGGATGCGACCAGTATCCTGAGTGCGACTTCATTTCGTGGGACCGTCCGATCGGCAGGAACTGTCCGAAATGCGACCATTATCTGGTGGAGACGAAAAAAGGCAAAAAAGCAAAAGTCAAATGTACTAACTGTGATTACGAAGAAAAAGCCGAGTAAATTGAAATACCCATATGCAGATATGGGTATTTTTTGCTTGTGCAAAAAATGTTTTAATAATATTCATTAAATTTTGTGCATTTTTGCCGTGGATAGTTTACAATATATGATTGGGAACTGGAGGACGGCGTCAAAAGCACGCATTCAAATGCGAACCTCTTATCATTTGTATGATTTTTTGTAATTGTGATAAGATTCAGATAAAGGAGGTGGGCGTATCCGCTACCTTGACCAGTTTCTGGATCAGCTGGCATTCCAGCGCAACCTGTCGGGACATACTGTGACGAATTATAAAAGGGATATCCTCGAATTCGAAAAATTCCTGAAAGCAGAATCGCTTGTTCCGGAGCAGTTCAAATACATGGATGCCAGGAACTATCTCAACAGGCTCTATGAAAAAAAATTGAAGAAAACTACGGTATCCAGGAAGATATCTTCATTGAGGAGCTTTTATAATTATCTTCTGGACCGCAATATTGTGGCTGCCAACCCATTCAGCAGCCTGCCGAACCCGAAGCAGGAAAAGCCGTTGCCGGGTTTTCTTTACGAAAATGAAATCAGTGCGCTGTTCGATGGTCTGGATCGGACTTCGGGCATGTATATGAGAGACCTCGCCCTGCTGGAACTGCTCTATGCAACAGGCATCCGTGCCTCCGAACTTTTGGGGCTGAACCTTTCAGATATCGACTTCAATCATTCATTCATCAAAGTACGGGGCAAGGGCGGCAAAGAAAGGGTTGTCCCTTTCGGGAGCAGGGCATCGCGTGCCCTCCGGGACTACATTGAGGCACACCGGAGGGCGATTGATGACGGCGGAGCGTTCTGGATCAACCACAGGGGCGGCCCATTGACCTCCCGCGGGCTGAGGTATGTCCTCGATATGATGGTCAAAAAGAGTGCGAGTGATTTTCATATACATCCGCACAAGATCAGGCACAGTTTTGCGACGCACCTGCTCAATAATGGAGCAGATCTCAGGGCGGTGCAGGATCTGCTCGGACATGAATCTCTTTCTACAACCCAGAGATATACCCATGTCTCCAAGGAACAGCTGAGGAAGACGTATTTGGAACATCATCCAGCAAATAAGTAAGAGGTGGAAAAATGGCTATTAAAGGAACGACGATATTTGCCATCCGTCATCAGGACAGGATGGCGATGGCCGGGGACGGTCAGGTCACACTTGGCAACCAGGTGGTGATGAAGCATACTGCACGGAAGGTCAGGCGCCTGTTCGACGATACAGTGGTGGCGGGCTTTGCGGGCAGTGTGGCGGATGCGTTCACACTGTTTGAAAAATTCGAGGCCAATCTCCATGCATATAACGGAAACCTGGCGCGTGCCGCTGTTGAACTCGCCAAAGAGTGGAGGGGGGATAAGATCCTCCGGCAGCTCGAGGCGATGCTGATTGTCATGGATAAGGAGTCCATGCTGCTGGTAAGCGGCACGGGGGAGGTCATCGAGCCGGATGACGGCATACTCGCCATCGGCAGCGGCGGCAACTATGCGCTGGCTGCGGGACGGGCGATGAAACGTCACGGGGAAGGTCTTGATGCGGAAACAATCGCGCGGGACAGCCTTCAGGTTGCCAGTGAAATATGTGTATTCACCAATGATAATATCATTGTGGAAACGATAGATTAAAGGAGCGTCTATAAGTGAAACAGAATCTTTCTCCACGTGAGATAACTGCACGTCTTGATGAGGATATCATCGGTCAGGATGATGCGAAGCGCAAAGTTGCGATAGCAATGCGGAACAGATTCAGAAGGATGCAGCTCGATGACGGGCTGAAAGACGAAGTGATTCCCAAGAACATCCTTATGATTGGACCGACAGGAGTAGGGAAAACAGAAATAGCAAGACGGATGGCGAAGCTTACAGGAGCGCCTTTCACCAAAGTGGAAGCGACGAAGTTCACTGAAGTGGGCTACGTCGGCCGGGATGTTGAAAGCATGGTGCGCGACCTCGTTGAAGCAGGCGTCCGGATTGTCAAGGACAGGCAGATGGAGATCGTCGCCGAAGATGCCGCGAACCTGGCCGAAGAACGGCTGGTCGGTCTGCTTGCACCGGGAGTGAAACGCACCAAGCAGTCGAACAATCCTTTTGAGATGCTCATGAACCAGCAGGGCGGTGAGGAATATGAAGAGGTGACGGATGAGGTGCGGCAAAAGCGCATGTCACTCCGCGACAAACTGAAGGCCGGGCTTCTGGAAGATGAGAAAGTGACTGTCGAAGTCGAGCAGAGCCAGAATCCGATGGGCATGATGATGCCCGGCATGGATGAGGGCGGTATGCAGGACATGCTGAAGCAGTTCATGCCGAAGAAAAAGCACAAGCGCACGATGCCTGTCAAAAAGGCCCGTGAATATCTGCAGCGTGAAGAAGCGGAAAAGATCATTGATACCGACACCGTGAATTCTGAAGCGATAGAACTTGCAGAAACAATGGGGATCATTTTCATCGATGAGATGGACAAGATCGCCAAAGGCGGCCAGAACTCGGGCGATGTTTCGCGTGAAGGAGTCCAGCGGGACATCCTGCCGATTGTCGAAGGCAGTACGATCCAGACCAAATACGGGCCGGTGGATACCGACCATATCCTGTTCATCGGCGCCGGAGCATTCCATGTCGCCAAACCGAGCGACCTGATACCGGAGCTCCAGGGGCGTTTCCCGATCCGGGTCGAACTGGGAAAGCTGAAAGCGGAGGACTTCGAAAATATTTTGAGGGAACCGAGGAGTTCCCTGCTGAAACAGTATGAAGCCCTGCTGTCGACAGAAGGTGTAACGATTTCATTCACCGATGAAGCGGTTGGCGAACTTGCACAAATCGCATTCGAGGTAAATTCGGATACGGATGATATCGGGGCGCGGCGCCTGCACACGATACTCGAGACACTGCTTGAAGAACTGCTTTTTGAAGCAAGCGGAATGCAGGGCGCACATGTTGAAATCACAAGGCAGTACGTAACAGCAAGACTGGACAAAATAAAATCAGACAAGAATCTGAGCGCATTTATCTTATAATCATAAAGGAGAAAAAGAATGAACAGTCTATTACAGAAAACAAGGGAAATCAACAAATTGATACAGGGAAACAAGGGGATCAAGGTCGACTTCAAGGAAGTGTCCGAAATTGTAAGCAGCGTACTTGTATGTAATGCATTCATCGTATCCCGCAAAGGCAAAGTGCTGGGATTCGGCGTGAACTCAGAAATCACGAATCCAAGGATCAGGGAAATGCTCGAAAACCGCAGGTTCCCTGACGAGTATGTAAGCAAAATCATGAAGCTAGATGAAACACACGAAAACATCAAGTTCGAAGATCCGATGACAATCTTCCCGGCAGAAGATTCTTTCCAGGATTCCGAAACATGCATCGTTCCGATCAGCGGCGGCGGTGAACGTCTCGGCACACTGATCCTCGGACGCGTCACTGAAGCGTTCTCGGAAGATGATCTGGTTCTTGCGGAATATGCAGGCACTGTAGTCGGCATGGAAGTGCTGAGGGAGAAGCAGGAGGAAATCGAGAAGAAAGCGCGTGACAAAGCGAGCATCGCGATGGCCATCCGCTCCCTTTCCTATTCAGAACGGGAAGCGATAGAGCACATCTTCGAAGAACTCGACGCAGACGAAGGACTGCTTGTCGCTTCCAAAGTTGCCGACCGCGTGGGCATTACACGTTCAGTCATCGTCAACGCACTGCGCAAGCTTGAAAGTGCAGGCGTTATCGAATCAAGGTCACTCGGCATGAAAGGTACATTCATCAAAGTCAAGAAAGAGGACTTCCTTCCCGAACTCAGAAAGGAAAGCTGATTTTAATGTTTGATTTAAACATTGGAATATGATATATTATTAAACGGCTGAATTACAGCCCCATTACACACAGTACTGTCAATTGCTGACAGGTGCCGTTTGGTCGTCACCATAGCAGTACTGGAGGAAAAACCTGAGGAGGAAATATCAATGGCAGTTATTACTATGAAACAATTGCTCGAAGCTGGTGTACACTTCGGTCACCAGACTCGCCGCTGGAACCCTAAGATGAAGAGATACATCTTCACTGAAAGGAACGGCATCTATATCATCGACCTGCAGAAGACGGTCAAGAAAGTGGCGGAAGCATACGACTTCGTGAAAAGCATTTCCGAAGACGGGGGCAAGATCCTGTTTGTAGGTACAAAGAAACAGGCTCAGGAAGCGATCAGAGAAGAAGCTGAAAGAGCTGGCCAGCTTTTCGTAAACGAAAGATGGCTCGGTGGTATCCTTACCAACTACAAAACAATCTCCAAGCGTATCAAGCGCATCTCTGAAATCGAAAAGATGGAAGCGGATGGAACGTTTGAAGTACTTCCTAAAAAAGAAGTCACTGAACTCCGCAAAGAGTATGACCGTTTGAACAAATTCCTCGGCGGAATCCGTGAGATGAAAGAAATGCCTAAGGCGCTCTTCATCGTGGACCCTAGGAAAGAACGCAATGCGATCATGGAAGCTAAAAAACTCAACATTCCAATCGTTGCAATGGTCGACACTAACTGTGATCCGGACGAAATCGATTATGTCATCCCTGCAAACGACGATGCAATCCGTGCTGTAAGGCTTATGACAAGCAAAATGGCGGACGCTGTCCTTGAAGGCCAGCAAGGCGTTTCCGACGAGGAAATCGCACAGGAACAGAACATCGACATGTCAGAAGCCTCTGAAGAAGAGACTGCTGAAGCAGGCGAAAGATAATAAATTTTTGAAACAACGGTGATAAGTATATTATTCTTATCACCTTTTTTAAAAGATGGACAGACTGTTTCCATCGGCTTATGAAAAACATTAGTACAGGAGGATGTATTATGGCTATTTCAGCAAAATTAGTTAAAGAACTACGTGAAAAAACAGGTGCAGGCATGATGGACTGCAAAAAAGCCCTCCAGGAAACTGACGGTGACCTTGATAAAGCGGCTGACTATCTTCGCGAAAAAGGCATCGCCAAAGCTGCCAAAAAGGCAGACCGCATCGCGGCGGAAGGTCTTGTCGGCGTAAAATCCCAGGGCAACTCTGCAGCAATCGTTGAAATCAACTCTGAAACTGACTTCGTTGCAAGGAACGAGAGCTTCCAGAATCTGGTCAACGACGTTGCAAACCACATCCTTGAAACGAAACCGGCGGATCTTGAAGCATTGAATGCTTCTGAAATGAACGGCAAGAAAGTTGAAGAGGTCATCACTGAAGCGGTATCCAAAATCGGTGAAAAGCTGACTCTCAGAAGATTTGCAGTAGCTGAGAAGACAGACAACGATTCATTCGGTGAATATCTCCACATGGGCGGCCGCATCGGCGTGCTTACGATCGTTGAAGGTTCCACAGATGAGCAGGCTGCGAAAGATGTTGCCATGCACGCAGCTGCACTGAACCCTAAATACGTTTCAAAAGATGATGTATCCCAGGAAGAACTGGCTCACGAAAGAGAAGTTCTGAAGCAGCAGGCCCTGAACGAAGGCAAACCGGAAAACATCGTGGACAAGATGGTTGAAGGAAGAATGCGCAAGTATCTCGAAGAGATCTGCATCGTCGACCAGCCGTTCGTCAAAGATTCAGATCAGACTGTTGAACAGTTCCTGAAATCCAAAGGCGGTACGCTTAAAGACTTTATCCGTTTTGAAGTTGGGGAAGGTATCGAGAAGAGAGAAGAAAACTTCGCTGACGAAGTTCTCGGTCAGGTCAATAAGTAATGAAAAAGACACTTCGGTGTCTTTTTTTCTAAATGAATATTCAACAATAATAGATAAGGATGAAGATATATGCCTGAAACTTCCAAATATAATCGTATCGTACTGAAATTGAGCGGAGAAGCACTGGCGGGAGATGAAGGCTTCGGCATCAATCCGGTGGTCATCAAAAATATTGCAGAGCAGGTTGCAGGGGCCAAGGAGCTCGGTGTAGAAATCGCGGTCATCGTAGGCGGCGGCAACATATGGCGCGGCAAGATCGGAAGCGACCTCGGCATGGACCGCGGGACTGCGGATTACATGGGCATGCTTGCCACTGTGATGAACTCCCTTGCACTGCAGGACAGCCTTGAACAGCTCGGCTGTGAAACTCGTGTGCTCACCTCGATTGAAATGAAACAGGTTGCGGAACCTTATATCAGAAGACGTGCGATCAGACACCTTGAAAAGGGCCGCATCGTAATCTTCGCCGCAGGCATCGGCAACCCTTACTTCTCCACTGATACTACTGCGGCGCTCCGTGCGGCGGAAGTGGAGGCGGACGTAATCCTGATGGGCAAAAACAATGTGGACGGTGTTTATTCCGCAGATCCGAAATTCGACAGCGGTGCCTATAAGTACGATACACTGACATATATGGAAATGCTCCAGGAGAACCTCCAGGTGATGGATGCCACAGCTTCATCCTTTTGTATGGACAATGATATACCGCTTGTGGTATTTTCGATTACAGAAGATGGTAATATCAAGCGTGCTGTGTCAGGAGAGACAATCGGTACGTTTATCAAAAAGTAATGGGAGAGAAAGACAATGAGTGAAGCAGTATTGAAAGATGCAAAAGGGAAGATGCAGAAATCCCTTGAAAGCCTGCAGCGTGACCTTGCGGCGATCCGTACAGGGCATGCCAATGCAAGCATGCTTGACCGTGTGACAGTGGATTACTACGGTGCACCGACACCCATCAACCAGCTGGCGGGGATTGCGGTGCCTGAAGCGCGCATGCTTACAGTGACACCTTATGACAAAGGCTCTGTCGATGATGTGCTGAAAGCGATCCAGCAGGCCGACCTTGGCGTCAATCCGACAAGCGACGGCACGATGATCCGCATCACTGTGCCACAGCTGACTGAAGAACGCCGCAAGGAATTCGTCAAGGATGCACGCCGGGAAGGCGAAAATGCCAAAGTTGCAATACGCAATATCCGCCGTGAAGCCAATGATGAGTTCAAGAAGATGGAAAAAGACGGCGATATCAGTGAAGATGAACTGAGAGGCTACAATGATGATGTCCAGAAGCTCACTGATGATTACATCGCAAAAGTCGACTCTGCATGTGATGATAAAGAGAAGGATATCTTGGAAGTTTAATCTATCCTTTACAGGCGGGATTTCCTGCCTGTTTTTTTATGTCCCCCGCTCCGCGGGGGATAAAGTGATTGAGGACAGTTTGCTCTCGATGTATACTATTAAATATAATGCTTTTGGAGGATTAACATGTTTGGTTGGAAGAAGCAGAAGCAATCAGCTGGGACAAGGGCGCTGCCGGAACATATCGCGATCATCATGGATGGCAACGGCAGGTACGCCAAACAAAGGAACAGGCCGAGGGTCAACGGCCATTACGAGGGCATGCAGAATGTCAAACGTATCACACGGCATGCATCGGACATCGGCATCAAGTATTTGACGCTCTATGCTTTTTCCACAGAGAACTGGAGCCGGCCGAAAAGTGAAGTCAGCTACCTGATGAAACTGCCGGGGGATTTCCTCGGAGCGTTTCTCCCTGAACTTATCGAAAAAAATGTTAAAGTGGTAACGATAGGTAATGGTGATTCACTGCCCCGCCATACTGTGAAAGCGGTGGCGGAAGCTGTGGAGAAGACACGGGACAATACCGGTCTGACACTCGTTTTCGCACTGAACTACGGCGGCCGCGATGAACTGGTCAAAGGAATAAGGGAAATTGCCGAGGAAGTTTCTGCAGGAAAACTGGATATTGAAGATATCAGCCAGGCAACTGTAGACCGGCATCTATACACCAAACACATGCCGGAACCGGAAATGATGATCCGCACCAGCGGTGAATACCGCCTGAGCAACTTCCTGCTCTGGCAGTCATCCTACAGTGAATTATTCTTCACAGATACATTCTGGCCGGAATTTACAGCAGATGAACTTGATGAAATGATTTCACAGTACCAGAAACGGTCAAGAAGGTTCGGAGGCCTGGACGAAGAGGAGGTATAACATGAAGACGAGAACAATCACAGCCATAATCGCCCTGCTGCTGTTCATCCCGATGGTGGTGATCGGCTCCTGGCCCATGCTCATTTTAGTCTACTTCCTTGCTTATACCGCCCTCTATGAAATATTGAAGATGAACCGCATACATATCCTGTCCATACCCGGCATGCTCTCCATGGTCGCCTTGTTCATCGTCATGGTGCCGCATGAAAACTATGCGCCGAACATCTCGGCTTTCCAGGGTGATATGATCATCGGCATGGCACTCGTCATGCTGAGTTTCACCGTCGTGAGCAAAAACAGGTTTTCATTCGTTGACATGGGTTTCTGTGTGCTTGCAGTAGCATACGTCGGCATCGGTTTCATGTATTTTTACGAAACACGTGAAGCAGGCCTGATATACATACTCTACGGACTGCTCATCGTCTGGGTGACGGACACCGGCGCCTATTTGGCCGGCAGGGCGGTCGGGAGAAGGAAACTCTGGCCGCAGATCAGCCCCAATAAGACCGTTGAAGGATTTCTGGGCGGGATACTGTGCAGCCTGCTTCTTGCGCTCCTCTTTTGGGCGACAGGCTGGATCCAGGGGACGAACGTATTCCTGTTCGTCTTCATGACGATGATACTGAGCATGTTCGGCCAGCTCGGAGACCTGGTCGAGTCCGCACTGAAGCGCCACTTTGATGTTAAGGATTCAGGCAGGCTGCTGCCGGGCCACGGGGGGATCCTGGACCGCTTTGACAGCTTCATCTTCGTGCTCCCTCTGATGAACATACTGCCGCTCATAAACTAAGAGATTGATAAGGTGAATGATATATGAAAAAGATATCCATACTCGGTGCGACGGGTTCCGTAGGAACCCAGGCCCTCGAAGTGATCAGCTCCAATCCGGAGTCGTTTTCACTCTGCAGCATTTCAGCAGGCAGGAACATAGCGAAACTGGAAGAGATCATAGAAGAATTCAGACCCTCCCTTGTCAGTGTGATAGACGACAATGCCAGGAAATCATTGGCGTCGAAATACACTGACATTGAATTTTTATCAGGAAGGGAAGGACTTCTTGCCATAGCGGATGATGATTCCGACATGCTGCTGACAGCAATCTTGGGCAGCATCGGGCTCGAACCCACCCTGGCTGCGATAGATGCAGGGAAAGACATCGCGCTCGCAAACAAGGAGACGCTTGTTGCCGCCGGAGAAACCGTGATGGCAAGGGCAAGGGAAAGAGATGTGGAGATCGTCCCTGTGGACTCAGAACATTCAGCCGTCTTCCAGTGTCTCCGCGGCGAAAGGCTGAGTGAGATGAAACGCATCATCCTGACAGCAAGCGGTGGCTCCTTCAGGGACCTCACGCGGGAGGAACTTTCCGGGGTCACACTTGAAATGGCACTCAACCATCCGAACTGGTCGATGGGACAGAAAATCACAATCGATTCCGCCACAATGATGAACAAAGGACTTGAAGTCATAGAGGCGAAATGGCTCTTCAATGCTGATGTTGACCAGATTTCAACGATACTCCACAGGGAGAGCACCATCCATTCCATGGTGGAATTCAACGACAACAGCATCATGGCACAGATGGGCACGGCGGACATGAAGACAGCGATACAGTTTGCCTTCAGTCATCCGGACAGGCTGCCTGCACCCAATCCGATGGATCTGGATGGCATGACGCAGCTCAATTTCCGTCCAATGGACCTCGGGCGTTTCAAAATGCTCCAGTTTGCCTATGACGCACTCCGGACAGGGGGCACAATGCCGGCAGTGATGAATGCAGCGAACGAATATGCAGTCGCTAAATTCCTGGACGGTGAAATATCTTTTACAGATATAGAAAAGGTAGTAGAATTACGGATGAATGAACACAATCCGGTGCAGAATCCGGATCTTGAAACCATTCTGTATTACGATCGGCTGTACAAGTCCGATATGAGGTGATTAAATGATCGGCATTTTAGCATTCATAGTAGTTTTCGGCGTGCTTGTGACCGTGCACGAACTGGGACATATGATCGTGGCGAAACGCTCCGGGATCATGTGCCCCGAATTTGCCATCGGCATGGGTCCGAAACTCTTTTCATATAAATACAACGATACACAGTATACGCTCCGGCTGCTGCCGATCGGCGGATATGTCCGCATGGCTGCCGAGGAGATGGAAGTCAATCCATTAAATTCCGGCATGCGGATCCAGCTCAAGGTGAATGACAGGAACGAAATCACGCATATCATCCTTGATGACAAGCATAACTTCACACATATCGAGGAAGTTGAAGTGATCGAATCCGACATCAAAGACGAAATGACCGTGAAGGTACTGAGGCTGCATGACAATGAGGAAATAAGCTACAGCATTGCCCATGAAGCCTATTTCGTCCAGAATTCAGAACTGGAGCGTATCGCGCCGAGGTCTGCAAGATTCGAATCCAAATCGGTCTTTGCAAGATTCATGACACTTTTTGCGGGACCGGCGATGAACTTCGTCCTTGCATTCGTGCTGTTCACACTGCTCTTCTATATCAACGGCAAGCCGTCGGAAGAACCGGTCGTGGGAGTCGTGGCGGATGATACCCCGGCTGAGGAAGCGGGCCTTGAGGAAGGGGACAGGCTGCTCAGCATCAACGGAACCGGGGTTGACAGCTGGGACCATATGTCACAGATCATCCAGAATGAAGGGGAATCCGAACTTGACATCGTCGTTCAGAATGACGGTGAGGAAAGGGTACTTGAGATGACCCCTGTCGTCGATACGACGGAACTGCCCGATGGGGAGACGATGGAGCGGCTGATCATCGGCATCGGTGCTGCAAATGAACACGGCGCTGTGTCACCGCTATGGTGGGGCGTACAAGAGACCTACGAAATGGGGACGATGATCTTCCACCTTGTCGTCGATATGTTCATCAGCATATTCGAAGGGACGTTTTCTTTTGATATGCTGAACGGACCTGTCGGCATATACAAAGTCACCGAGGACGTGGCTGCCCAGGGTCTGATGACACTGATCAACTTTACGGCAATACTGAGTGTCAACCTTGGCATAATGAACCTGCTGCCGATCCCGGCGCTTGACGGGGGGCGCATCCTGTTCGTGCTGTACGAGGGCATATTCAGGAAGCCGCTCAACAAAAAAGTGGAAATCAACATCCAGCTCATCGGTGTGCTCTTCGTATTGATGGTGATGATACTGGTGACATGGAACGACATAAAAACATTTTTCCTTTAGGAGTGAAGTCCAATGAAACAATCCAGAATGTTTATACCCACGATGAGGGAAACACCGCAGGACGCAGACAGTCTCAGCCACCGCTACATGCTGAAGTCCGGCATGATCAAGCAGATGGCGGCAGGCATCTACACGTACCTTCCGATCACGAAGCTCGTGCTCAACAACATCGAACAGATTGTGCGTGAAGAGATGAATGATATCGGCGGAGTGGAGATCCACATGCCGGTGCTGCATCCTAAAGAACTTTGGGAAGAATCCGGAAGGTGGCAGGCGTACGGTTCTGAACTGATGCGCATGAAAGACCGCCACGACCGGGACTTTGCACTCGGACCGACCCATGAGGAAATCGTTACGGCGCTTCTCCGCGATGAACTCAAAAGCTATAAGAAGCTGCCGCTCACCCTTTTCCAGATACAGACGAAATTCCGCGATGAATTGAGGCCGCGCTTCGGCCTGCTCCGCGGACGCGAATTCATCATGAAGGATGCGTATTCCTTCCACAGTGATGAAGCTTCACTTGATGAAACGTACAATGACATGTACCGGGCCTACTCGAACATCTTCAGACGCGTCGGTCTGAATTACCGGGCGGTCGAAGCCGATTCCGGTTCCATCGGCGGCAGCCACACCCATGAATTCATGGCACTGTCGGAAATCGGCGAGGATATCATCGTCTACACCGACGAAAGCGGCTATGCATCAAACATCGAGAAGGCGGCATGCATTGTTCCGGAAGCGGTGGACAGTGCGGCGCAGGAAGCACTTGAAAAAGTGCCGACACCGGGTGTCGATTCCTGCCTGTCGCTTGCTGAACATCTGAACATCGGCCTGATGGATACGACCAAGACGATGGTGGTTAACATCGACGGCGAATTCGTCATGATCCTGATCCGCGGCGACCATGAACTGAACGACATCAAAGTAAGGGACTACTTCGGGGCTGAAGATGCAGAATTCGCCACAGATGCAGAAATCAGGGGGATAATGAACGCTGCACCCGGCAGCCTTGGGCCGGTGGGGTCATCCATCCCGGTCTACCTCGATCATCAGGTGGATGTGATGTACAACTATCCGGTGGGGGCGAACACTGATGAATACCATTACATCAATGTCAATCACGGCCGCGACTTCGAAGCTGCGGGCACGGGTGATTTCCGCTTCATCACAGAAGGTGAGAAGGCCGAGGATTATAGCGGTGAAGTGAAATTCATGAAAGGGATCGAAGTCGGGCAGGTGTTCAAGCTCGGCACAAAATATTCCGAGTCCATGAATCTCAACGTGCTGAATGAGAACGGTCGCAGTGTTCCCGTCCTGATGGGATGCTACGGTATAGGAATCTCCCGTACGCTCTCAGCGATCATTGAAAGCCACCATGACGACCGTGGCATCATCTGGCCGAAGTCGGTGACTCCGTTCGATATCCACATCATTACGGCGAATCCAAAAGACCGGGACGCCCAGGATGCCGCTGAAAAACTGTATGAAGCACTCGGCCGTGAATACAGGGTGCTCTATGATGACAGGAAAGAACGCGCCGGCGTCAAATTCGCCGATTCCGATCTGATCGGTCTGCCGTACAGGGTCGTCATCGGCCGCGGCATCAAGGACGGCAGAGTGGAAATAAAGGCACGTGACAGTGAAGAGACGGTCGAAGTGGAAATCGGCCAGGTCACAGAATATCTGAAAGCAAACTATTAGATAGAAATTTTCAGCGCGTAAATCATGGATTTGCGCGCTTTTACAGGAGTGTTGTCAGTGAAAGGGAAGGAACAGTTCAAAGTGCTTCTTGAACAGGCGGGCATCCAGGATAATGACCATTTATCCGGCGGCCAGCTTGAAAAAATAGTGGCGGACGACGATGAAAGAGTATGGGAGTTCCATATCCATTTTGACAGAATGATACCAGCTTCCCTGAGGAACCTGATGGAGGGAAGCATCAGGGATGCCTTCCATTCCATCGCAGCGGCGAAAATTTTCATTACCGCGGATTCCTATGACGATAAGGACATCATCGACTATCTGGAGTATGCACTTACAGAAGTGAAGGTGAACGATAATATCCGGTTTCAGCTGATGAACTGTGACAAGGAGTTCAAAGACGGTGTGCTCACCTTCTCGGTCCAGAACGACATTGAAGTGGCGCATTTCAACAAGCATATCAACGGCAACCTGACTGCCGTCTACAAATCACTCGGACTGCCGATAACAGCCATCGATTTCAGGACGGATGCAAACCTTGACAGCGACAAGCGTACGAAGCTTGAAGCCCGTCTGAAGGAAGAGAAGACCGAGCTCGTGCAGGGTTTCATTGAAAACCGCAAAGAGATGGAAGAGGAAAGGGAGAGCCGCAGGGAAGAGGTCGTCAAACAGATCGGAAAATCCATGGATCTGAATGGTGTGAGGCCGCTGCATGAAGTCGTTGATGAGGAGTTCAACGTCAAAGTGGAAGGTGTCATCTTCGACAGCGAAGTCAGGGAGCTCAGAACCGGACGGAAAATCCTGCAGCTCAAGATTACGGACTATACGGATTCCATTGCCGCCAAAATGTTCTCAAGGCACGGCAAGAACGACGAGGATGTTTTTGATGCACTTTCAAAAAATGACTGGGTCGTCATCGAAGGGAATGTGGAATATGATGAGTTTGCGAGGGATATGGTGCTCATGATCCGCAATCTCAACGTTATCCACAAACCGGCCAAAAAGGACACCATGGAGGATAAGCGTGTCGAACTGCATCTGCATACCGAAATGAGCCAGATGGATGCGCTCCGGAATATCGGGGACTATGTACAGCGTGCAAAGGATTACGGGCACAAGGCAATTGCCATTACGGACCACAGCAATGTCCAGGCATTTCCGGATGCGTTCCATGCCGCCCGGGCAGCAGGCATCAAGATGATCTACGGCATGGAAGGGATGCTCGTTGACGACGGTGCGCCGATTGCATACAAACCGCAGGACATCACCTTGGAAGATCATGATTTCGTCGTATTCGATGTGGAGACCACCGGTCTGTCATCCAAATACGACCGGATCATCGAGCTTGCAGGCGCCAAAGTGAGGAACGGGGAAATCATCGACCGTTTCGAGCGTTTCAGCAACCCTGGTGAACCGCTGACAGAAACCATCAAGGAGATTACAGGCATCACCGACGACATGCTGGTCGGTGCGCCGCCGATCGATGAAGTGATCAGCGACTTCAAAGAGTGGGTCGGGGACGCGATATTCGTCGCCCATAACGCAAGTTTCGATATGGGGTTCATCGAGGCCGCATATCAGCAGGTCGGCTTCGGGCCGTATACGAACGGGGTCATCGATACGCTTGAGCTCTCCCGGACGATAAACAAGGATTTCAAAAAGCATGGCCTGAACATCCTCGCGAAGAAGTACAATGTCGAACTGACCCAGCACCACAGGGCAATCTACGATGCCGAGGCGACTGCCTACATCTTCATCAAGATGTTGTCGCAGATCAGGAAGCTCGGCGTGGAAAACCATAGGGAAATCAACAGCACTCTGGCGGATCCGGATTCCTACAAACGCTCGATGCCGACGCACGTCACGATTCTGGTCAAAAACCAGACAGGCCTTAAAAACCTCTTCAAGATCGTCTCGCGTTCCCTTACGGACAACTTCTACAAATCCGCGCGCATCAAAAAACAGCTTCTCGAGGAATATCGCGAGGGACTCCTCATCGGGAGCGCCTGTGATTCAGGCGAGGTATTCACTGCCATGATGCAGAAGCCGTATGAAGAGGCGAAAAAAGCCGCGAAATTCTACGACTATCTTGAAGTGTTCCCGAAAGCCCTGTACAGGCGTCTTCTTGACAGGGAAATCATACGGGATGAAGCAACGCTCGAGGAAATCATCAAGAACATCATCAGGCTGGGCGGTGAACTGGATAAGCCGGTCGTCGCCACGGGCAACGTCCATTATCTGGACGAGTCGGAGAAGCTCTGCCGTGACATTCTCGTCAAAAGTAATCCGGGGAACCCGTTAAGCCGCGGCACACTTCCGGATGCACAGTTCAGGACGACGTCCGAGATGTATGAGGAATTTGCATTCCTTGATGAGGAGACCCGCCGCGAGATCGTCATCGACGCGCCGAACCGGGTTGCCGACAGCATCGATGAAGTCAGTCCGATCAAAGATGATCTCTATACACCGAATATCGATGGTGCGAATGAAGAGATGCGCAATCTCAGCTACACGAATGCCAAAGCGCTCTACGGCGAGGATCTGCCGCAGATTGTGACGGATCGCCTGGAGACGGAGCTTGAAAGTATCATCGGCAACGGCTTTGCCGTCATATATCTGATCAGTCAGAAACTGGTGAAGAAATCCCTTGATGACGGCTATCTTGTCGGTTCGAGGGGGTCGGTCGGCTCGAGTTTCGTGGCCACGATGACAGAAATTACAGAAGTGAACCCGCTGCCGCCGCACTATGTATGCCCTGATTGCAAAGAGTCTGAATTCTTCACGGACGGCAGTGTGAACTCGGGCTACGACCTGCCGGATAGAGAATGCACCGGCTGCGGTGTCCCGCTGATCAAGGAAGGACAGGATATCCCGTTCGAAACATTCCTCGGCTTCAAAGGGGACAAAGTGCCGGATATCGACCTCAACTTCAGCGGTGACTACCAGGCGGAGGCGCACAACTATACAAAAGTGCTGTTCGGCGAGGACAAGGTTTTCCGTGCCGGAACAATCGGCACCGTTGCCGAGAAGACGGCGTTCGGCTATGTCAAAGGCTATCTGAACGACAACGGCCTGCAGCGGAGGGGCGCCGAAATCGACAGGCTTGTACTGGGCTGCACGGGCGTCAAGCGGACAACGGGACAGCACCCGGGCGGAATCATCGTCGTCCCGGATGACATGGATATATACGATTTCACACCGATACAGTATCCGGCCAACGACACGGAAGCAGAATGGAAGACGACGCACTTCGACTTCCACTCGATCGACAACAACCTGCTCAAGCTCGATATACTCGGCCACGATGATCCGACGATGATCCGCATGCTGCAGGACCTCTCGGGCATCGACCCGAAAACACTGCCTGTGGATGACAGGGAGACCATGTCTTTATTCAGCTCGCCGGAAACGCTCGGTGTGACCGAAGAGGACATCGTCTGCCGTACAGGCACACTCGGTGTTCCCGAGTTCGGGACCGGATTTGTAAGGCAGATGCTTGAAGATACACGGCCGTCGACCTTCAGTGAACTGGTCCAGATATCCGGCCTGTCCCACGGGACGGACGTATGGCTCGGCAATGCACAGGATCTGATCAGAAGCGGGACATGCGACCTTAAAAACGTGATCGGCTGCCGGGATGACATCATGGTCTTCCTCATGTACCAGGGGCTTGAGCCTTCCCTTGCCTTCAATATCATGGAGAAGGTGAGGAAAGGGAAAGGGCTGTCCGAGGAGCATGAAGCTGCGATGAAGGAGCAGGGTGTGCCGGACTGGTACATCAGTTCATGCAAAAAGATCAAGTACATGTTCCCCAAAGCCCACGCAGCGGCGTATGTACTCATGGCTGTGCGGATTGCGTATTTCAAAGTGCACTATCCGCTGTATTATTACGCAAGCTACTTCAGCGTCCGTGCTTCGGATTTCGACCTCCTGACGATGGTCAAAGACAAGTCGACCATCCGCCACAGGGTGAAGGAGATGAACCAGAATTTCCAGGAGCTCACCAAGAAGGAGAAGGATACGCTGGTCGTGCTTGAGATCACCAATGAGATGGCACAGCGCGGCTACAGGGTGAAACCTGTGGATGTGGAAAAATCCGACAGTTTCAATTTCAGGATCGAGGATGATGCATTGATACCGCCGTTTGTCGCAGTGCCGGGACTCGGGGCGAACGTTGCAAAACGGATTGTGGAGACGCGGGAGACTGAGCCGTTCATCTCCAAGGAGGACCTGAACAAACGCGCAGGCGTCTCACAGAAGATCATCGATTACATGACCGAAATGGGCAGTCTGGATCATCTGCCGGACAAGGCGCAGCTCTCCATATTCGATATGTAGCTTGATGTTGCGGCGATTTCAGCCGTATGGTATAATTATTATGATATTAAGACTCACGTCACACGGAGAAGAACGGGCCTGCCCGTTCTTCTCTTAGTTTTGAAGGAGGCGAATGGACAATGAACCGCACTGAGCAAAACGTTATGGACAAAGCACAGCCGGTTGTCGAAACGTTGGGATACAAGCTTATAGAAGTGGAGTATGTCAAGGAAGGTCCTGATTTCTTCCTCAGGCTCTATCTGGACAAGAAGGGCGGCATCTCACTTGAAGACTGCGCTCAGGTAAGCGAAGTCCTAGGCGAAAAGCTTGATGAATGGGATCTCATCAAAGGAGGATACTTCCTGGATGTTTCTTCGCCGGGAGCCGAACGTCCCATCAAGGATGATGACGATCTTGAGATGACCCTTGACCACGGGATCTATGTCAAAACCTACCAGCAGATTGCCGGGGAGAAGGAATGGACAGGTGTCCTGAAATCCTACGATGACAAATCGGTGACTGTGGAGTACAGGGTTAAGACACGCACTAAAACAATTACCATTGAAAGAGAAAAGATAGCCACTATTAGAAAGGCGGTCTTATTATGATTGGAGGCGCTGGACAGTGAACCAGGAATTATTGAATGCGATCGACTACCTTGAAAAGGAAAAGAGCATTCCGAGGGAAGTGCTGATAGAAACGATTGAAGCGGCACTCATGACGGCTTATAAGAAAAACTATACACAGCATAAGAATGTAAAGGTGGACCTGAACATCGAAAATGGTTCATACCGTGTAATCTCAAGGAAGGATGTCGTGGAGGAAGTTGAGGATCCAACAGCAGAAATCGATCTTGCGACTGCCCGCACAGTCAACCCGGCCTATGAAATCGGGGATCCATACGATGAGGATGTGACACCGAAGGACTTCAATCGTGTCGGTGCCCAGGCCGCAAAGCAGGCCGTGATGCAGCGGCTCCGTGATGCGGAACGAGGCATTCTGTACAATGAATTCATCGACAAGGAAGATGAAGTGATGACTGGTCTGATTGACCGTGTCGATAATCGCTTTGTCCATATCCAGCTTGGCCGCACGGATGCTGTGCTCAGTGAGTCTGAAAGGATGCCAAATGAAACGTATACGCCGAATGAACGCATCAAAGTATATGTCAACAAGGTCGAACAGACGACCAAAGGACCGCAGATCTTCGTCTCAAGGACACATCCCAACCTTCTGAAGCGTCTGTTTGAAAAAGAAGTGCCTGAAATCTATGACGGCACAGTGGAAATCATGAGTGTGGCGCGTGAAGCGGGCGAACGTTCCAAGATCAGTGTCCATGCCGGCAACCCGGATGTGGATGCCGTCGGCTCATGCGTGGGCGCGAGGGGTACACGGGTCGAAGCGATCGTCAATGAACTTTCCGGAGAGAAAATCGACATTGTACTCTGGGATGAGGATCCCAGAGTATTCGTCAAAAACGCCCTGGGCCCCTCCCAGGTCGTGGATGTCATCGTTGATGAGGAAAACCAGTCGACGATGGTGATCGTCCCGGACAACCAGCTGTCGCTCGCCATCGGCAAGAAAGGTCAGAATGCACGCCTTGCCGCGAAGCTGACTGGTTGGAAGATCGATATCAAAAGTGAATCTGACGCTGCGGCAGAATCTGATGCTGCAGAAGAAGGTAGTGAAGAATAAATTTCGGGGTGAATGACTTATGAAAAAGAAAGTGCCACTCAGAAAATGCATACTGACCCAGGAAATGCATCCCAAAAAAGACCTTCTCAGAATCGTGGTCAACAAAGAAAATGAAGTGTTTGCGGATGCCACCGGCAAGAAGAACGGACGGGGCAGCTATGTTGTAAAAGACCTTGAAAAAGTGAATAAGGCCCGCGAGGGCAAGGTGCTGGAATCCCGACTCGGCTTCGACACCGAAAAACTCGACCCTGTGTATGATGAAGTCATCCGTCTGATCTATAGAGAGGACATCCCCAAGAGATGATGGATAAGATACTCAACCTGCTCGGGATTGCAAAACGTGCAGGCAGGCTGACGACGGGGGAGGAAAAGACGATAGAATCGGTCAGGGACCGGTCTGCGAGACTCGTTTTCCTCGCATCCGACGCAGGCGCCAGCACAGCCAAGAGAATTAAAGATAAATGCAGCTACTATGATATACCGCTGATTGATGAGTATGCCAACGCGGAGCTCAGTCAGGCGACAGGTGCATCCAACAGGGTGGTGCTGTCAATCACGGACCCAGGCTTCAGTAAAAAGATGCTGGAGCTCCAGGAGAAAGGAAAGTGATTCAATGAGTAAGATCAGAATCCACGAATATGCAAAAGAAAACGGTGTTTCCTCCAAAGAGGTCATGGAATTCCTCCAGAACAAAGGAATCGAAGTGAACAGCCATATGAAATCATTGGAAGATGAGGAAATCACCGTCCTGAATAAGAAATTCAAGAAAAATCCAGCCAAACCTGAAGCGGGAAAAGAGAAAAAGCCGGGTCAGGGTAGATCCCAGGGGCAGAAGTCCTCAAACACCTCCGGCAATAACCAGAACCAGGGCCAGAACAAAGGTCCTAACAGCAAGGGACCCCAGAACAAAGGCCAGGGCCAGAACAGAGGGCCTCAGAACAAAAGGAACCAGAAAAACAGACGCCATAAACCGGGACAAAAAGGGTTGAAAAGGAATCAGAACCAAAAGCCCGCGCCTAAAAAAGAAGTGGAACTGCCGAGGGAATTCAAATACCAGGAAGGCATCACTGTCGGCGAACTTGCTGAAAAAATCGGCGTAGATGCTTCCAAGATCGTGAAAGACCTGTTCATGGTAGGCGTCATGACAAACATCAACCAGTCGCTTGACAACGATTCAGTGGAACTGATTGCATCAGACCACGGCTTCACAGCGGAACTTGAAGTTGTTGTCGACAATACCGACCTCGAAAATTATTTCGAACTCGGTGACGACCTGGACGAAGAGAGGCCAAGTGTCGTAACGATCATGGGCCACGTCGACCACGGTAAAACAACATTGCTCGACTCCATCCGCCACACTAAAGTGACAGCGGGCGAAGCCGGCGGCATTACGCAGCACATTGGTGCATACCAGATTGAAAACAAAGGCAAAAAGATCACTTTCCTCGATACCCCGGGACACGCGGCATTCACTACGATGCGCTCCAGAGGTGCACAGGTAACTGATATTACGATTCTCGTTGTGGCAGCGGATGACGGCGTAATGCCTCAGACCATCGAAGCCATCAACCATGCCAAAGCGGCGGAAGTACCGATCATCGTGGCGGTCAACAAAGTGGATAAACCGACAGCAAACCCTGACCGCGTCATGACGGAACTTGGGGAACACGGCCTTTATCCCGAGGACTGGGGCGGTGACACCATCTTCGTCCAGCTTTCTGCATTGAGCGGCGACGGCATCGAGAATCTGCTTGAGATGATTACACTTGTCGGTGAAGTCGAAGAGCTCAAGACGAAAAGCGACATGCCTGCAATCGGTACAGTGATTGAAGCAGAACTTGATAAATCACGCGGACCAGCGGCATCGCTTCTTGTACAGCACGGTACACTCCGTGTCGGTGACTCCATCGTTGTCGGAAATACATTCGGCAAGGTCCGTGCCATGGTGGATGATACCGGCAGCAGGATCCAGGAGGCGGGACCGTCGACGCCTGTTGAAATTACAGGCCTCAATGATGTGCCGCTCGCCGGCGACCGGTTCGTCGTATTCACAGACGACAAGAAAGCGCGCAGCATCGGTGAAGCGCGCTCCGAGCAGCAGGTGGTGAAAGACCGGGAGCAGACGCAGAAAGTGAGCATCGACAATCTGTTCGAGCAGATGAAGGAAGGCGAGATGAAAGATCTCAACCTGATCATCAAAGGTGACGTCCAGGGCTCCGTGGAGGCACTCAGCGCATCCCTGATGAAAATCGATGTGGAAGGTATCAATGTACGCATCATCCATACAGGTGTCGGTGCCATCAACGAATCCGACGTTACGCTTGCTTCTGCATCCAGCGCAATCATCATCGGCTTCAACGTCCGTCCGGATGTCAACGCCAAAAAAGCGGCCGACCGTGAAAAAGTGGATCTCAGGCTCCACAGCATCATCTACAAGGTGATCGAGGAAATCGAATCCGCGATGAAAGGCATGCTGGATCCTGAATATGAGGAGAAAGTGATCGGCAACGTCGAAGTGCGCCAGACATTCAAAGTATCCAAAGTAGGCACCATTGCCGGCGCCTATGTGACAGATGGCAAAATCACGCGCGATTCAAGTGTAAGAGTCATCAGGGAGGGTATAGTCATCTATGAAGGTGAACTGGACACCCTGAAACGCTTTAAGGATGACGCCAAGGAAGTCGCAGCGGGCTATGAGTGCGGCATAACCATCAAGAAATTCAATGACCTTAAAGAGGGAGACCAGATTGAACCTTATATCATGGTCGAGATTGAAAGGTGATAATCTATGAGTAACAGGCAGGAACGTGTTGCTGAAGAAATCAAGAAAGTGGTGAGTGAAGCGCTCAGGACAAAGGTCGACAACCCGGACATCGGCATGGTGACCGTCACTGATGTGGAACTGACCAAAGAGATGG
Organism: Salinicoccus sediminis; assembly: GCF_000986795.1. Taxonomy (GTDB): domain Bacteria; phylum Bacillota; class Bacilli; order Staphylococcales; family Salinicoccaceae; genus Salinicoccus; species Salinicoccus sediminis. The sequence goes on from NZ_LAYZ01000001.1 coordinate 57,963, forward strand.
AGACTGCGACAATCTATTACACTTCCCTTAACGACAACAAAGACGAAGTGGCAGATGCCCTCGAGAAATCAAAAGGGCTCATCCGTTCTGAAGTTGCCAGGGAGATAAGGATCAGGAAGGCACCGGAACTTGCTTTCAAATATGATAATTCCATCGAATACGGCAATAAGATCGAATCGTTGCTGAATGAGATCAAAGATCAATAAGCCTGTGGGGTCATCCCCCGGGCTTTTATTTTTACATATGGAGGTGGCGGGATGCTTCATGGTGTAATCCCGATCGATAAACCGCGCGGCATGACAAGCCATGACGTGGTCTTTAAGATGCGAAAGATACTCGGCATGAAAAAAGTGGGGCATACCGGCACGCTGGACCCGGAAGTGACCGGTGTGCTGCCGATCTGTATCGGTGAGGGTACGAAACTGACAGAATATATGCAGACAAAGGAAAAAAGCTACCTTGCCCGTGTGACACTCGGGCTTTCCACGGATACAGAAGACCAGACCGGGACAGTGACGGCGACGAGTGATGTGTCAGAAGTGACGGATGAGGACATCGACAGTGTAATCACTACTTTCCCGTCGGACTACGAGCAGCAGGTCCCGATGTACTCATCCGTCAAGGTGAACGGCAGGAAACTGTACGAGTATGCAAGGGAAGGAGAGACGGTGGAGCGCCCGAGAAGGACTGTGAAGATATACAGTCTGAAGAGGGTTTCTGAAATAACCAGGAGAGACGGTCTCATCCATTTCGATGTGGAAGCTGGCTGTTCAAAGGGGACATACATGAGGACGCTTGCGGTTGATATCGGAAGAGGGCTGTCCGTGCACGCACATATGTCGAAGCTCGTACGCACCTCTTCCTGCGGTATTGGCCTTGACCGTGCAGTCACGATGGAGGAACTTCAGGATATGGATCACAGGCAGGCTGTAGTGCCGCTGCTTGAAATACTGAAAGATGAACCTTCGGTGGATATAATGGACGCGGAATTTTTATTCAGAATCCGGAATGGGCAGAAGATGCCCAAATCTGATATCATGGATAGTGTTGAAGATGACGAGGCGGAATACGTCGTCTTTACGCACGCGGGGCGTCCGCTCGGTGTCTATTATCCGCACCCGGACAAACCCGGCGAAATGAAACCATACCAAATGTTCAATATCCAAGAGGCGATGAAATGAAAACTATCCGACTACATTATCCATTAGACAATCTGCAGGAAGAACTGCAGTATTCAGCTGCTGCGATCGGCTTTTTTGACGGTCTTCACAGGGGACATCAGGACGTTATAAATGAAATGATCGGGATTGCTGAGGAAAAAGGGCTCAAAAAAGCGGTAATGACATTCGATCCGCATCCATCAGTGGTGCTCAGTCCCAAAAAGCAGCGCACGACGTATCTCACACCTCTTGACATCAAGCTGGAAATGCTTGACGGGATGGGCATCGACTACTGTTTCATCATCAATTTCTCAAGTGCCTTTGCATCGCTGGAGCCTGATTATTTCGTTCAGGAGTACCTGATCGACAATAAGGTGAAGGAAGTGGTCGCCGGATTCGATTTCTCATACGGCCGCTATGGCAAAGGGAATATCGATACACTCAGAACTTATGATGATTTCGGTACGACTGCTGTTGCCAAACTGACGGCAGGGAATGAAAAGATTTCCACGACGAAGCTGAGGGAGGACCTGGCAAACTGCAGGCTCGAAGAGGTGAATGATGCCCTGGGCAGACCGTTTGAAGTGCAGGGCGTCGTGGTGCAGGGTGAAAAACGCGGCCGTACGATAGGGTTCCCGACCGCAAACGTGGAACCGGAGTACAGGTACCATCTGCCGGCGAAGGGCGTCTATGCCGTGACACTGAAACTCAACAATGAGGACGAAATCTATAAAGGTGTCTGCAATGTCGGCGTCAAACCCACGTTCCACGACAATATGACGCGCGTATCGATCGAGGTGCACCTGTTTGATTTCAACAGGAGTATATACGGGGAGAATGTGACGGTGTACTGGCACAATTTCATCCGTGAAGAACAGAAGTTCTCAGGGATCGGGGAACTGACTGCGCAAATCGGAAAAGATAAGGAAAAAGCGGTGGAACTGCTTGAAAATCTCTGACTTGTGCCGTATAATGAGTCAAGTGCCTTATCTTGGTGGACAGAGTCTCCGACATCCACTCGGATACAGGTGAACAACAATTAAAGGAGGCGTTTCTTAATGGCAATTTCACAAGAACGCAAAAACAAACTTATTCAGGAATACCGTACACACGAATCCGACACAGGGTCACCTGAAGTGCAGATCGCTGTCCTGACAGCTGAAATCACTGCGCTGAACGAACACCTCGGTACCCACAAGAAAGACCACCACTCAAGACGCGGTCTTCTTAAAATGGTAGGACGCAGAAAACACCTGCTCAACTATCTTCGTGAAAAAGATATTCAAAGATACCGTGAACTTATCGGAAGACTTGGTCTGCGCCGCTGATTCACGTCGGGCATATCCCTCGGGTATGCCTTTTTTTTATGTATATTTTTTTGCAAAAGTGATATGATTGAAATAAGCAGCCATACTAAGGAGAGTAGACAAATTATGATAGAATCAACAAAAAAGGTATACGAAACACAGTGGGGCAGACACAAGCTCACAGTGGAATACGGTGAAGTTGCCAAACAGGCTAACGGCGCCGTATTGGTACGCTACGGGGAAACTGTGGTACTGAGTACCGCAACATCCTCGAAAGAGCCCAGGGATCTGCCCTTCTTTCCATTGACTGTGGCATATGAAGAGAAGCTGTATGCTGCCGGTAAAATACCAGGCGGCTTCAATAAGCGTGAAGGACGGCCGAGCGAAGAGGCGACATTGACGAGCCGTCTCATCGACCGCCCGATCAGACCTCTATTCCCGGATGGCTACCGACATGATATACAGGTAATGAATATCGTATTATCCGTCGATCCCGATGCATCGCCGCAGATGGCGGCAATGCTCGGCGCATCCATGGCACTCGGCGTGAGCGACATACCGTTCGACGGACCGATCGCAGGTGTCACCGTCGGACTGGTGGATGGTGAATTCATCATCAACCCTTCAACTGAAGAGATGGAGAAATCCGAGATCGACCTGCAGGTGGCGGGAACGAAAGATGCGGTGAACATGGTTGAAGCGGGCGCCAAAGAAGTCAGTGAGGACACCATGCTTGAAGCGATCATGTTCGGCCACGCGAGCATCAGGGAGATGGTCGTCTTCCAGGAGGAGATACTTTCCCAGCTCGACATCGTCAAAAAGAGCTTCGAACTGCCGGAACAAAATGCCGAACTTACTGTGGAAATGGAAGAAAAGGCGGAATCCATGGGTCTTTACAGTGCAATTCAGGATGCCGATAAACAGGCACGTGAAGAAGCGATAAACGAAGCCAAGGACAACATACTCGGTACACTGGATGAAGAAGCGGAAGATTATGAAGAAAGACATGCCGAAGCGTCCGAAATCATTGAAAAGCTTCTGAAGAATGAAGTGCGCAGGCTGATCACTGACGAGAAGATCCGACCGGACGGCCGGGAGCCTTCAGAGATCCGGCCGCTCAATTCACAGATCGACATACTGCCGAGGACGCACGGTTCCGGGCTGTTCACACGCGGTCAGACCCAGGCATTGTCAATCGCCACCCTTGGCGGGCTCGGGGAACATCAGATCATCGACGGTCTCGGTGTGGAGGAAAACAAACGCTATATGCACCACTATAACTTCCCGAACTTCTCAGTCGGGGAGACTGGACCGATCCGGGGACCGGGCAGGCGTGAAATCGGCCATGGTGCCCTTGGCGAACGCGCGCTTCTGCAGGTCATCCCTGATGAAACGGTATTTCCGTATACAATACGTGTCGTATCGGAAGTGCTCGAATCCAATGGCTCCAGCTCACAGGCCTCCATATGCGGCTCCACACTTGCCCTCATGGACGCCGGCGTGCCGATCAAGGCACCGGTTGCCGGTATCGCAATGGGTCTTGTCATGAAAGATGACAAATATACGATTCTTTCTGACATCCAGGGCATGGAAGATGCACTGGGTGACATGGACTTCAAAGTTGCCGGGACAGAAAAGGGCATCACTGCCATCCAGATGGATATCAAGGTCGAAGGGCTGAGCGAGGGCATCCTGAGAGAAGCGCTTGCACAGGCACGTGAAGGCAGGGGCAGAATCCTTGAAAATATGCTCGCAACAATCAGCGAACCGCGGTCTGAACTGAGCAAATACGCGCCCAAGGTGGAAGTGATGCATATCAATCCTGACAAGATCAGGGATGTCATTGGACCGGGCGGTAAAAAAATCAATGAAATCATTGATGAAACCGGCGCGAAACTCGATATTGAACAGGACGGCACAGTCTACATCGGCCACAGTGATTCTGCAATGATCGACCGTGCGAAGAAGATCATCGAGGATCTTACACGCGTCGCTGAAGTCGGACAGGTCTACATGGGTGAAGTCAGACGCATTGAAAAATTCGGGGCATTCGTCAATCTGTTCCCGGGCAAAGATGCACTCGTGCACATTTCACAGCTTGATAACAAACGTGTTGCAAAAGTTGAAGATGTGGTGAAAATCGGGGATAAATTCCTCGTGAAAGTGACGAACATTGATAACCAGGGAAGAGTGAATGCATCAAGGAAGGAATTACTGGAAGACAAAAAGGAGAGTAATTAATGTGATTTTCGACAAAATAGAGCTCAATGGCACTGAATATGACATTACAGGACAGCTGAGAATCAAAGAGGATAACGAAGTAAAAATCATTTTTGATGACCTGATGTTCAGCAATACTCTGAAGGAAATGTCGAATAAAAAAGAAAAAGCGGATTCTCTCGTTTTAAAGAACAGCGAGGAAACAAGATACGATACGAAAAACGTATACGTGTCCCACCTTACGATTGATGGTGAACATTATCATGCCACTTTCAAGTAGGATTTAGGAGGAAATATTTTGAATGCATCAAAAAAAGAAAAGGCAAATATACAGATAATCCCCCTCGGCGGTGTCGGCGAGATAGCCAAAAACATGTACATTGTTGAAGTGGATGAGGAAATGTTCATACTTGATGCGGGGCTGATGTTCCCCGAAGACGAGATGCTCGGTGTCGATATAGTGATACCGGACATTTCCTACGTCCGTGAAAACAAGCACAGGCTGAAGGGTATATTCCTTTCCCACGGGCACGAGGATTCAATCGGTGCAATACCCTATATCATCGAAGAGCTGAACGTTCCGATATATGGCTCCAAGCTTACCCTCGCACTTGTCAAAGACAGGCTCAGGGCAAAGGGCGTAAACAAGAAGTTCAAGTTTTATACAATCAACAGCAAGTCCCGCATGAAATTCAAGAATGCCGAAATGGTATTTTTCGAAACAAGCCACAGCATTCCTGATTCATACGGCGTCAGCATCGAAACGAAATACGGCTCCATCGTCTACACGGGGGAATTCAAGTTCGACCAGAGCCTGAAGGGCGATTACGGCTATAACATGGCAAAGATGTATGACATTGCACAAAAAGATATCCTTGCACTGATAAGCGACTCGACCGAAGCGGAAAAACGCGGCTACAATACACCGGAAAATGTGATTGAAGAGCATATTCTGGACGGATTCGCCAAAGCGCGGGGACGCGTCATCGTTTCATGTTATGCATCCAACTTTGTACGCATCCAGCAGGTTCTGACGAATGCCGCCAAGACGAACAGGAAAGTCTCTTTCCTCGGCAGGACCCTTGAGAATTCCTTCAAGGTTGCAAGGAACATGGGCTACTTCGATATTCCGGAAGGACTGCTCGTGCCCAGCCATGAAATAGGAAACTACCCGGACAATGAGGTGGTCATCGTTGCCACAGGGTCGCAGGGTGAACCGATAGAGGCCCTCGGCATCATGTCCCGCGGCCAGCATGAAGTGACGAATATAAAAGAAGGGGATATCGTCTACATTCTGACGACACCTTCTTCCAATATGGAAGTCGTGCTGTACAGCACGATGAATGAACTGGTGAAAGCCGGCGCTTCGCTTGTCACGCCTGAACAGAACATACATGCATCCGGCCACGGTCTGAGCGAAGAGCTGAAAATGATGCTCAATGTGATGAAACCCACATATTTCATCCCGGTGCAGGGTGAATTCAAAATGCAGATTGCCCATGCCAGACTGGCGGCGGAATCCGGTGTGCTGCCGGAAAATATCTTCCTGCTTGAAAAAGGGGACGTTGCCTCCTACGACGGCGGGCAGATGATCAGTGCTGAAAAAGTGCCGGCGGGCAATGTACTGATCGATGGAAGCGGTGTGGGTGATGTCGGCAATATCGTCCTCCGTGACAGAAGACTGCTCAGCGAGGATGGTATCTTCATCGCGGTCATTACAATCGATCCAAAAGAACGGAAGATCATGGCAGGTCCGGAGATCCAATCCAGAGGCTTCGTCTATGTGAAAGAAAGCGAGGATCTTCTGAAAGATGCAGAAGAGCGTGTATACAATATCGTGCTCGATTCACTGGATGAAAAGAAACTGGAGTGGAGTACGCTCAAACAGAGCATCCGGGACGACCTCGGCAAGTATCTGTATGACAATACGAAACGCCGCCCGATGATCATTCCAATCATATCTGAAATATGAAATCATGAGACTGTCAATTCCGGCAGTCTCATTATAAATCTGAGAGGAGCATAGCATGGCACGAAAGCGAAAGAAGACGACGAAAACGAAAAGGAAACGAAATAACAGGACCTATTATTCCATTTCCGCTTTCATTCTCATCGTCATCCTGTTCATAACCATTTTCCAACTGGGTGTCGTGGGTGCATACATAGATGCGCTCTTTGCCTACCTCTTCGGTACAAGCAGGTATTTTACATATCTGATACTGTTTCTGGCAGGGATATACCTCGCTGCCGAGCAGAAAATCCCGTTCACGAGAAGGATGGGCGGATATCTTCTGCTGCAGTTCGGCCTGCTGTTTTTATTCCATTCGCTGCTCTATATCATGAACCGTGAGCGGATAGAGAACTACTTCACTTTAGGTGAAACTATTGAAACGATCCAGGCTGACGGAATCATGCATTTCTTCGGCGGCGGCATCATCGGCCAGCTGCTGTTCCAATTTTCTTCAACCAGTGTCTCATTGATCGGGACACTCATCCTTGGTTTGATATTCATCTATTTCAGCTATCTGATCATCACTTCGAAGGATATCGAACAGGCGCTTGCAAAAGACCTTGCAAACCTTGGGAAGGGGCTCAGGCAGATCAGCCTTCTCATCGCCCAGGGAGCTGTAAAGGCGGGCAACGGGATAAAACAGCTTTTTGGCACACTGTTCGAAGGAAGGCAGGAACAGAAATCTTCAGCGGGTCATGAAACAGCCGCAGAGCCCCGGAAAAATCACAAAAAAGAGAAGGCAAATTCACAAAAGGACAGCCAGTTGCCTAAAAATATCGATGATTTCGAGCCGGATGAGTCTCTTATCGAGGATATGAATGCATTTGAACCGGAAGTAAGGCCGGATGCTCCGCCGGAGAAGAAAGAGACGGAGAAGGACACACTCACTTCATCCAAGATTGATACTGAAAGCAGCGAACCGCAAAAGATCGAATATGAATCTGAGGATCCTGCTTCTATGCCTGATGAAGCCGGCATGACGCCTGATGGAGAAGGCGAAATCGAAACTTTCGATGAAGGTGAACTGAATGCACTGAAACAGTATGAACTGCCGGGCCTCACGATGCTCAGGGATGCTGAATCGACCGAAAAGGTGAGCAACAAAGAGGTGCTTAAGCAGGGCAGGATACTTGAGGAGACTCTCAAGAACTTCGGTGTAAATGCCAAAGTGTCAAAAATCAGGATCGGTCCTGCGGTAACGCAGTTCGAAATCCAGCCGGACATCGGTGTGAAGGTTAGCAAGATCATCAATCTGCAGAACGATATTGCCCTGAGTCTCGCTGCAAAGGATATACGTATCGAAGCGCCCATCCCCGGCAAATCCGCCGTGGGCATCGAAGTGCCGAACTCCGTCATCAGCATGGTGACCCTGAGGGAGGTGCTCAAGCGGAAGAATTCCGGAAACCTGCTTGAAGTTGCGCTGGGAAAAGATATTTCAGGCAGTCCGATCACCGCCGAACTGAACAAGATGCCCCACCTGCTTGTTGCCGGTGCCACCGGCAGCGGTAAATCCGTATGTATTAACGGTATCATCATCAGCCTTCTGATGAAGGCGAAGCCGCATGAAGTCAAATTGATGATGATCGACCCGAAAATGGTGGAGCTCAATGTCTACAATGGCATTCCGCACCTCCTGTCACCGGTAGTGACGAACCCTCAGAAAGCGAGCGATGCACTGGAGCGGATCGTAAGCGAAATGGAGCGCAGGTATGACCTGTTCTCCCATTCAGGTACAAGGAATATCGAAGCGTATAACCAGTATCTGGAAAGGGAAAGTGAAGATCCTGAGAAGGTTCAGAAACTCCCGTATATCGTAGTGATCATCGATGAGCTTGCCGACCTGATGATGGTGGCTTCGAAAGATGTGGAGGCATCGATCACCCGGATTGCCCAGATGGCACGGGCAGCAGGGATTCATCTGATCATCGCGACCCAAAGACCGTCTGTCGACGTAATTACTGGTATAATCAAAGCAAACATCCCGTCAAGGATAGCCTTCAGTGTCAGTTCTTCAACAGATTCCAGGACAATCATCGATGCACAGGGGGCAGAGAAACTTCTCGGACGCGGGGACATGCTGTTCCTGCCTTCCGGAAGATCCAAGCCGCTCCGTGTGCAGGGGGCGTTCCTCTCTGATGATGAAGTGACGGATATCGTCGAATATATCACCGGTCAGATGAAGGCCAACTACGAGAAATCGATCATGAACAAACCGGTTGAGAAAGCACCGGTGGAATCAGAAGATGAACTTTATCCGGATGCCAAATGGTTTGTCATAGAAGAACAGCGGGCAAGTGCATCACTGCTGCAGCGTCAGTTCAGAATAGGCTACAACCGTGCAGCGCGTCTTGTGGATGACCTGGAGGCAAACGGTGTCATCGGACCGAGCAGTGGAAGCAAACCCCGCAGCGTGCTGATAGAGAATGAAGAGTGAGGAGCATATCATGTATAACATCACTAAAAATGAAGTGAATCACATACCTGCTGTAATCATCAATACCGACAAGTTCAAGACGATCACCATCCAGCTGCATTTCAGGAGCCGTCTGGAACGGGCAAGGGTGACAAAGCGCAATCTGCTTTCACGCATGATGGTGAAGCGGACCATGCGTCATCAATCCGAAGCGGAACTTTTGAATCACCTTGCCCATTATTACGGTGCCCATCTGACGACGAATGTCGGACGTAAGGGCCAGGATCATATAGTCACTTTCAGCATGGAATTCGTAAACGACAAATTCATAAGGGAGGATCTGGACATACCGCATGAAATGTGCAGGGTGCTGAAGGATATGCTCAGGGCACCTTTCAACTACGATGAAGAGACCAGGGTGTTTTTCGAGCGTGAAAAGCGCCTGTATAAAAACAGGCTGAAGAGTATGAAGGACAACCGTGCACAGTCAAGTTTCCAGGCAATGGTCGATACGATGTTTGTGGACGAAGACTATAAGTACCTCTCCCATGGTGTATTGGAGGATGTGGATGGCATTACACTCCAGGACCTGAAAGAAGAGCATGCGGAAATGATGGCCGGTGATGACCTGGTCATAATGACCGCAGGCAGTGTGGAAGAATCCGCCATGCTTGATAACCTTTCGCTCATCCATGAAAGGGAACAGGCGAAAGAAGTGGATCACCAGCCGTATGCCTACCGGGCGGTGACGGAAGTGAAACGGGCATCCGACACCCAGAAAATCGAACAGGCCAAGCTCAACATGGGCTTCCGTGCAGAACTCGATTCGCCGGAATCCCATATGGCGTTCAATGTGCTCAACCAGATGTTCGGCGGCACAGCTTCCTCGTACCTATTCCGCAACATCCGGGAGAAAGAGAGCCTGGCATATCAGATCAGTTCCCAGGTAGATATGAGGAACGGATATATGTTTGTCATGGGCGGGGTGGATGCTGAAAATGTGGAAAAGGCTGAAGCGGGTATACTGGAAGAACTCGACCGTTTCAGAAAAGGTGATTTCGAAGATGCGTTCATGGATGAGATCAAAGGCATGATGCGTGTGAACAGAAAAGAAGTAATGGATAAGCCGAAAGGTCTGATTGCGCTCGAGTACAACCATCTTCTCAAAAAGCCGGATACCCCGTCATGGGAAGTGAAGCTAGAACGTGTGGATCGTGAACTGATCATCGAAATAAGTAACAGGGTCCATCTGGATACTGTATATGTATTGACGAGGAGGGATGAAGATGCAGACACGGGAGTATAGGGGAATAGATGAAAAAGTGTATAGTCATACATGCAGCAACGGGCTGGAAATTTTCATCATTCCAAAGCCCGGATACAGCAAAAAGTTTGCGACCTATACAACAAAATACGGATCCATGGACGATTATTTTCGTGTGGACGGTAGTGAATTCGTGGTTCCGGACGGGATTGCCCATTTCCTTGAGCATAAAATGTTCGAAAAGGAGGATGGCGATGTATTCAACCTGTTTTCAAAGCACGGTGCGAATGCCAATGCGTTCACCTCATATGACCGCACATCGTATCTGTTCAGCACGACAGAAGATTTCATCAAAAATCTGGATCTGCTCATGAACATGGTGGAGCAGCCGTATTTCACCGATGAAACGGTAGCGCGCGAAGTCGGCATCATCAACGAAGAGATAAAGATGTACCAGGATAACCCCGGATACAGACTCTATTTTGAAACGCTCAACCAGATGTACCACGAACTCCCTGTCAAAACAGACATTGCCGGAACACTCGGTTCCATCAGTGAGATTACAAAAGAGCACCTGTTCAAATGCCATTCGACTTTCTATCACCCATCCAACATGGTAATGATCCTGGTCGGGGACTTTGATGCGGAAGCATTGATTTCACATATCGATACTCACCAGGAGAGCCGTGGCATCACACATATTCCGTCCATTGAACGGCTGCTGCCCGCTGAGCCTGCCGGTATTGCATTGAAGCATAAAGTACTCGAAATGGACGTCCAGGACACGAAAGTGATGATAGGTTTCAAGCAGCAGCAGAACCTGGTTGATGCATCCGACCGCCTTGTCCGTGACCTTTCGATGATGTTTGCACTCGATATGGTATTCGGGGAACAGTCGCCCTATTATTATGAACTCATGGATGCCGGACTGATTGATGACTCCTTCAGCTTCAGCCATATAGAAGAAACTTCGTTTGCCCATACTTTGCTGACCTCCACAACAGAGGAACCGGCGAAATTGGCAGAACGGCTGAGTGAGATTATCAGTGAGGCGGGGAAGGGGGGATTCTTCACTGAAGAAAAACTCTCCAACCAGAAGCGGGAAATACTCGGCGACTATCTGTCCAGTCTAAACTCGCCTGAATACATTGCAAATCAATTCACCAAGTATCATCTTGACGGCTATGATCTGTACAGGCTGCCTGAAATCATAGAGGACATCACTCCGGATGATGCCAGAAAACACTTTATCGATGTCATGGACCCGGATAAAATGGTAGAGTGTATATTGAAACCGCATGGCTAGATATGTCATCACAGGCAGCACGGGGGACATCGGGAGTGCAGTCCATAAAATGCTTGAATCACAGGAGATCATCTCTTTTTCCAGATCGAGGAAGCCACTCTACAGCAGTACACATCATCACATCGACCTGTCAAAACCCTTTTCGGAGGAAGCGCTTGAAAAAGCATTCTCGGGCATCGGCAGTGTGGACGGACTGATATGGTGTCCCGGTGAGAGCCTTTACAACCTCATACAGGATACCGCACTGGAGGAAGTGGATGCACAGTACAATCTTGCCATACGTTCCCTTGTGGCATTCGTCAGGGTCCTGCTGCCGAAACTCAGGAAGAGCACTTCCGGCCGCATCATTGTCGTCACATCGGTATGGGGCCGTAATGGTGCAAGCTTTGAGAGCATATATGCTTCGATGAAAGGGGCGCAGGAGGCGCTTGTGAAATCCCTTGCCAAGGAATTCTCCGCTACAGGCATTACGGTGAACGGCATAGCCCCCGGTGCAGTCGAAGGGGCGATGACTGGACTGCTGTCGGCAGAGGACAGGGCTTTCCTTCTTGAAGAGCTGCCGCAGTCCCGCTTTGTGGATACGGCAGAAGTCGCCCATGCGGTCCGGTATCTGCTCGATCCGAAGGCGGCATCGGTCAATGGTGAAATTATGAATATCAATGGGGGTTGGTATACATGAACATGGATGCAGAAGAAAAAGATATGTATCCCGAGAGGAATATCGAACAGTACATGGAGTACGAGATCATAAACAACAGGCCGGGTCTGCTCGGTGATGTTTCCTCGCTGCTCGGCAACCTCGGCATCAGCATCAATACGATAAACGGTGTCGAAAACAGGAGGAGGGGGCTTCTGGTCCGTACGGATGAGCTCAATAAGCTCAGGCGCTTCCAGCTGATGAGCGGATACATCGATGACATCAACATCCTGAAGATCAGAAAACCCAGGGTGCGCGACAGGCTGGCAGTCCGTCACGGAAGATTCATCAAGCGGGCCGAGGAGGATAAGAAAGTGTTCAGGTTCACCCGTGAGGAGATCGGTATACTGGTTGATTTCCTCGCTGAAATATTCCAGGAACAGGGCCACCGTCTGATCGGCATAAGGGGCATGCCCCGTGTCGGCAAGACCGAATCCATCGTCGCGGGCAGTGTCACGGCAAAAAAGAAGTGGCTTTTCCTGTCTTCCACTCTCATTAAGCAGACGGAGAGGTCCAGTCTCCTGAAAGGGGAATATAATGACAAAAACGTCTTCATCATCGATGGTGCTGTGACGACAAATTCAACTTCGGAGGGACATAAGAACCTGATCAGGGAAATCATGAGTTATCCCGCCATCAAAGTAGTGGAGCATCCCGACCTGTTTATCGAGGGGATGCATTATACCCTCGAAGATTTTGATTATATCATCGAACTTCGTGAAGATGAGAACCAGGAGATCACATACGAGAAACACAAGAAGAAACACTGGTTCCAGAATGAGGACATGGATTTCTTTGGTGGAATTTAGGAGGTACCATGAAACTCGGAGCATATTTGAAAGATAAACGTGAGAAATCCGGCATAACGCTAAAGGAGATGCAGGAGAAATCCGGCATCAGGAAAGACATCATAAAACAGCTGGAAACCGGCGATTTCAATAATCTGCCGAATCCTAAGCATGCCCGTTTCCTGATCAGCCAATATACTGAGGCCATCGGCCTTGACGGAGAGGCTCTGATTGAGAAGCATGCAGATGAGTTCACTGATGAGGCTGTGGAAAGTAAAAAAAGGCAGCAGAACGATAATGAAGATTATCAGTATTTGAAAAAGGTGCTCATCAGTTTCATGATCATGATTGCTGTCTTGTTCATAGGATGGATGATTCTTCTGCAGATCGGGTCACAGGCTGAAATATTCAGCCAGAAACCCGTCTATGATGTAGGGCAGACCGAAATCAGTGAAGAGGAGACCGCCGAAGAGGAACAGACTGAGGAGACGGCTCAGGATGAGGAAGAGGCTACTGAAGAGGAACCGTCCACAGAAGAGCCGTCCGGTGCGGATTATTCCTTTACAGGATCCGATGGCAATACACTGTTCTACGACATCAATGCGGATGGCCCCGTGACGATTTCGCTTGAAGGTGAAAACGCATCATGGGTGACTCTGACCGATGATGCCGGCAATACCTACGCATACGAAGAGCTGACTGAAGGGGAATATGAAATAGCCGAAGAGGCAAATATACTGTACCTTACGCTTGGGAATGCACCGGGCTTCAATGTCGAGATCGACGGTGAAACGCTCGATGACAGCCAAAGCGGGGATGCGGTCACCGTCTACTACCAATTCAACATAGCAAAGGAGTAAGCTTATGAATATCCCAAATCAATTGACAGTGTTCAGGGTAGTGCTTATTCCCGTCTTCCTTGTATTCGCCCTGATCGACTTCGGATGGGGGGACATGGCCATCCTGGGCGGTGAGGAAATCCGGATTGAGCAGTTCGTGGCTGCAGTTATCTTTGTTGCTGCCGCGCTGACTGATTTCCTTGACGGGTACCTTGCAAGGAAATGGAACCTCATCACAAACATGGGGAAATTCCTTGATCCGCTGGCGGATAAGCTTCTCGTCACGACAGGGTTGATCGTGCTGGTGGAATGGCAGGTGATATCATCCTGGATCGCCGTTGTCATCATCGCCCGTGAGTTTGCGGTGACGGGACTTAGGTTACTCCAGATCGAACAAGGATATGTAAGTGCTGCAGGGCAATTGGGCAAGATAAAGACGACGTTCCAGATGATTGCCCTCGTGCTGCTGCTGCCGGGGGATATGTTTACGGGCTATATACCATTCTCACCTGGAATCACCGCCATGTACATTGCGGTATTCTTTACAATCCTGTCCGGACTGGAATACTTCTACAAAGGCAGGGCGGTATTCCTTGAAGATAAAGGGAAATGAGTTTTGCGCCAAAAACCTGCGGTAAACCGTCAACCGGGATGCAAACAGCACAAAAACGGCAAAGATGCGAACAGATTGAAGAAAACGGCACCGAAAAGCGAATATATGTTCGCTTTTTATTTTTGTACGTGATATAATAAAGACCGAAAAGAAATAATGGAGGGTTATTATGGACGAGAGACAAAAAGCGATTGAAACAGTGATAAAGAACATGGAGAAGTCGTTCGGTAAAGGGGCAGTCATGAAGCTCGGTGATGAGACAGGCCGTAAAGTTTCCACAGTATCCAGCGGGTCCATCACCCTGGACAACGCACTTGGAGTCGGCGGGTATCCAAAAGGCAGAATCATCGAAGTCTATGGTCCGGAATCCTCCGGTAAGACGACGGTTGCCCTTCATGCAATCGCTGCAGCACAGAAAGAGGGCGGTATCGCCGCTTTCATCGATGCAGAACATGCGCTTGATCCCGAGTATGCGAAAAATCTCGGTGTTGATATAGAGAACCTTTATCTGTCCCAGCCGGATACCGGCGAACAGGGACTTGAAATAGCTGAAGCATTCGTAAGGAGCGGTGCGGTGGATATGGTCGTCGTCGACTCCGTTGCAGCGCTCACGCCGCGGGCGGAGATAGAAGGCGAGATGGGCGACGCCCATGTCGGCCTCCAGGCACGTCTCATGTCCCAGGCCCTGAGAAAGCTCTCAGGTGCAATTTCCAAGAGTAATACGACCGCCATCTTCATCAACCAGATCCGCGAAAAGGTCGGCGTGATGTTCGGCAACCCGGAAACCACTCCGGGCGGACGTGCGCTCAAATTCTACAGTTCCGTCCGGCTCGAGGTACGCCGTGCCGAACAGCTTAAACTCGGCCAGGAGATTGTAGGTAACCGCACAAAAATCAAAGTTGTCAAGAACAAGGTTGCGCCGCCGTTCCGTGTGGCTGAAGTGGATATCATGTACGGCCTCGGCATTTCCAAGACCGGTGAGCTCGTCGATCTTGGTGCGGAACATGAAATCATCCAGAAGAGCGGTGCATGGTATTCCTATGAAGGCGAACGGCTCGGTCAGGGCAAGGAGAACGTCAAAGAGCATTTGAAAAACAGCCCCGAGTTGCTTGCTGAGATCGAAGGGAAGCTACGGGCAGCCCTCGGTTTCGGGGAAAAGCAGGAGGAAGAATCCGAAGATCAGGATGACAATGCGTCACAGCCTGATTCCCTCTTCGAGGATGAAGAATAATAGAGACGGGGATCCCCGGATGACAATCAGGCACCTGAATGGAAATAGACCGTTCTGGTGCTTGATTTTATTTACATTTATCTTTAGAATTGATTATATATAATATTACGTTCGACCTATATTATATAAAACAATAGCTAGAGCCTGTTAGGGAGGTGTTTATTGTGGACATGATAGACATTTTCTTAATCTTGCTTGGCATTATTCTAGGTGTTGTAATCGGATATTTTATCGTCAGAAACACTTTGACTAAACGGCAGCAGGAGGCGCGGACTTCCGCAGAACACATTATAAGTGAAGCGGAGAAGGAAGCGGACAGCCTCAGGAAAGAAAAGCTGCTCGAGGCAAAAGAGGAGACCCAGAATCTCAAGGATGCCTTTGAGCGCGATTCCAACGAAAAGCGGGAAGACCTCAAAGCGCAGGAATCCAGGCTTCTCCAGCGGGAGCAGTCGCTTGACCGTAAAAGCGAGGTCCTTGATAAGAAGGATGAAGCGCTGGAGAGCAAAGAAGCCAAAATTGAAGAAAAACAGCAAATGGTTGATGCCGAGGATCAGAAGATTAAAGAAATCATCAGTCGGCAAGAAGATGAATTATCCCGCATCTCCGGACTCTCACGTGATGAAGCACGTAACGAAATCTTCACTGAAGTGGAGAGAGAACTGTCACACGATATGGCCGTAATGGTTAAAGAGAAAGAAGATCAGATGAAACTTGATGTGGATAAGAAAGCGAAGGAACTGCTTGCTGTCACAGCACAACGCTATGCAGCAGAGTATACGAGCGAATCCACAGTATCTGTTGTAAACCTTCCGAATGATGAAATGAAGGGCCGGATCATCGGCCGGGAAGGCCGTAACATACGCACACTCGAGACATTGACCGGCGTCGACCTCATCATCGATGATACACCGGAAGCCGTCATACTCTCAGGTTTCGATCCGATCCGCCGCGCCATCGCCAAAAATGCACTGGAAGCACTGGTTGAGGATGGAAGGATCCATCCCGGCCGCATTGAAGAAATGGTGGACAAGGCGAAACGCAATATGGAATCGGATATCAGGGATGCCGGCGAAGCTGCCGCATTCGAACTTGATATCCACAATCTCCATCCGGAACTTGTGAAACATCTCGGTAAGATGAAGTACCGTCTGAGCTACGGTCAGAATGTGCTCAAACATTCTGTTGAAGTCGGCTATCTTGCAGGGATGCTTGCGAGTGAACTCGGCGAAGACGTCCAGCTTGCAAGACGTGCGGGGCTGATGCATGACATCGGCAAGGCGATCGACCACGAAGTGGAAGGGAGCCATGTCGAAATCGGTGTTGAACTGTCAAAACGCTATAAAGAGCATCCGACAGTCATCAACGCCATCCATTCACATCACGGGGATGTGGAAGCGACGAGCATCATCTCCATCATCGTAGCAGCGGCCGATGCACTCAGTGCAGCCAGACCGGGAGCGAGACGGGAGACGCTTGAAAACTATGTTAAGCGTCTGGAAAAACTCGAAGCCATTGCCGAAGGCTACGAAGGCGTCGAGAAAACATTCGCAATCCAGGCCGGGCGCGAAATACGCGTCATGGTCAAACCGGATGAACTGGATGATCTCAGCGCACACAGACTGGCAAGAGATATCAAGAAACAGGTTGAAGATGAACTGCAATATCCAGGGCACATCAAAGTGACAGTGGTCCGAGAGATGAGGGCAGTGGAATATGCCAAATAGAAAAACCAGCAGGTAGCCCTGCTGGTTTTTCTTATTTTTTCATTCGGTTAAATATTGATTTCGATATCTCTTATACTATTGAAAGCCTCACTTGTTTCCTGTGTATTATTCGAAAAGCGTTCATATTTTTCAGCGAGTTTGTAGGCACTGAGATAGAGTTCAAGACTGTCCTTGGCCTTCTCTTCAATAGATTCACTTTCGGAAGGGTTGGCCAATAATGTCAATTTGGCAAACTCCCTGGGGTCAATGGATAATGTCAAATTATTCACTCCTAATTAATTTATAGGTAATACATACCCCAAAGCGTGTATAATGAAACATGAAATTATAAAAAAGGATGAATTTGATGCGTATTTTATTTATCGGGGATATTGTCGGCAAAGTCGGCAGAAGAATGCTGAGTGAAAATCTGATGGATCTTAAGAAGGAACACGGAGCTAATTTCACAATAGTGAATGGTGAAAACGCCGCCCACGGCAAAGGGATAACGGAGCGGATTTACAAAGAGATACTGGGCTATGGTGCGGATTTCATTACACTCGGCAACCATACGTTTGCCAAGCGGGAGATATACGACGTGCTGGATCGGGATGTCAGGATGATCCGGCCCGCCAATTATCCGGAAGGCGCCCCGGGGAGAGGATATGGAATCGTGAATGTAAATGGCAGAAGGCTCCTGATCATGAATCTGCAGGGCAGAAGTTTCATGCCGGCAATCGACTGTCCGTTCAAAAAAGCGGATGCCATCCTGGAGCATGTGGAGGCGGATGAGGTATTCGTGGATTTCCACAGTGAAACGACGAGTGAGAGCCTTGCGATGGGGCACTATCTGGACGGCAGGGTGGATGCAGTCGTGGGGACGCACACCCATGTACAGACGAATGACGAACAGGTGCTTCCGGACGGGACGAAGTATATTACAGACGTCGGGATGACCGGCTTTAAAGACGGCATACTCGGAATCCGCAAAGAGGAGGTCATCGACCGTTTCCTCCATCAGCTGCCTGTCAGGCACAATGTCCCCGAGGAAGGAACGGGGGTCCTGTCCGGTGTCATCATCGATACGAAAACACATAAAATAGACAAGATAAGGATAGAGGAAAAGAGGGCTAGGCCGTAGGACTGATTTTGTGTGAATCGGTGCACTGAATATCGAAAAACAGCCTCGATTCTGATATATTAACATAAGGACAAGGAGGCAATATGTATGAAAGAACAATTGTCATGGAAAGTCGGCGGCCAGCAGGGTGAAGGGATCGAATCGACGGGTGAGATCTTCTCCACGACCCTGAACAGGATGGGGTACCATCTCTACAGCTACAGACATTTCTCAAGCCGTATCAAAGGCGGCCACACGAATAATAATGTAAGGATCTCTGCCAGGGAAGTAAGGGCAGTGAGTGATAATATCAATATACTGGTTGCATTCGACCAGCAGACCATAGACCTTAACGCACATGAACTTGTAAGCGGAGGGATAATCATAGCGGACAGCAAGTTCAACCCGACGAAGGATGAATCACTGGATATCCAGCTTGTATCGATCCCATTCACTGAAACAGCCAAGGAGCTCGGCAGCCAGCTGATGAAGAACATGGTTGCCATCGGCGCCAGCGCGCGGCTCATGAACCTTGAAATGCAGCCGTTCCGGGACATGATCTATACGATGTTCATCCGTAAGGGGGAACAGATCGTAGACAGCAACAATGAAGCGCTGAAAGAGGGTTACGAGCTGATGGACAGTGCAATGGCTGACATTTCGGGAGATTTCGAAATGGTGCCGTCCGAACAGGAGGAACGCCTTTTCCTCATCGGCAACGATGCCATCAGTTTCGGTGCACTGAATGCGGGTGTGCGTTTCATGGCGGCATATCCGATCACCCCGGCAAGTGAAATCATGGAATACATGATCGAGAACCTGCCGAAGGTCGGAGGTACGGTGATTCAGACCGAAGACGAAATATCGGCGGTGACCATGGCGATCGGTTCAAACTACGCCGGCGCGCGCAGCTTCACATCTTCTGCCGGCCCCGGCCTCTCCCTGATGATGGAATCCATCGGTCTTTCCGGCATGACGGAAACACCGCTTGTCATCATCGATACGATGCGTGGCGGACCGTCCACCGGGCTACCGACAAAGCAGGAGCAGTCGGACCTGATGCAGATGATCTACGGGACCCATGGGGACATACCGAAAGTCGTGCTCGCACCGTCCGATGTCGAAGATGCTTTCTATACGACGATCGAAGCCTTCAATATTGCAGAATATTACCAGGTTCCGGTAATCCTTCTTTCCGACCTGCAGATGTCACTCGGCAAGCAGTCATCCAGACCCTTCGACCTGTCTTCGGTTGAAATCAACAGGGGAAAGACGATTACAGAGGATCTGGAGAGGGACGAAGCGGAATATTTCGAACGCTACAGCGATGAGGAGGACGGCATTTCAAACCGTCCGATTCCCGGCGTCAAAGGCGGTATCCATCATGTGACCGGTGTTGAGCACAGTACGACCGGCACACCGAATGAAAGTGCCGACAACCGTCAGGTACAGATGGACAAGCGGATGAGGAAGCTCAAGGACTTCACGATGGATGAGCCTTTCAAAGCGAAGGGCAATGTCGAAAGTGAACTTCTCGTCATCAGTTTCCTGAGTGTCAACGGTGTCGTACAGGAAGCGGCTGAACGACTGGATGCGGATATTACGACAATCAGCCTCAAGCAGATCCATCCATTCCCGATCGATGCACTCCGTCCATATCTCGACGGTGCAGGGGAGATACTCGTCATCGAACAGAACTACAGCGGACAGCTGAACAGTGTACTGAAGATGAACTACCACGGACACGACCGCATCAAATCACATGTTAAATATGACGGTACACCTTTCAAACCGAATGAAATTGAAACTCATATGAGCTCAATTCTAAAAATTAAGGAAGTGTTGTAATGGCTACATTCAAAGATTTCAGGAATAACATAAAGCCGAACTGGTGCCCCGGCTGCGGCGATTTCAGTGTTCAGGCCGCCATCCAGAAGGCATGTGCGGCCAACGGCCTGGAGCCGGATGAGCTGGCAGTCATTACCGGCATCGGATGCAGCGGACGCCTGAGCGGCTACATCAAATCATACGGTTTCCATGCCACCCACGGACGCAGCCTGCCGGTTGCGCAGGGTGTCAAGATGGCAAATGACGAACTCACTGTCATCGCCTCCGGCGGTGACGGCGACGGGTTTGCCATCGGCATGGGACATACCGTCCATGCACTGAAAAGGAACATCGATATTACCTATATCGTCATGGACAACCAGATTTACGGACTCACGAAGGGACAGACTTCCCCTTCATCTGAAAAGGGGTTCGTCACAAAATCCACGCCGAACGGTTCCATCGAGAATGCAATCCAGCCGATCAGGACCGCGATGGCGAGCGGTGCAACCTTCATCGCACAGAGCGTAAGCTCCGACATCAAACAGCTCACTGCCATCATACAGGAGGCGATGAACCATAAAGGCTTCAGCTTTGTGAACGTCTTCAGCCCATGTGTCACCTACAACAAAGTGAACACATACGACTGGTTCAAAGAGAATCTGACTGCTGTTGAGGATATCGAAGGTTACAATCATACAGATCAGAAAGCAGCGATGAATCACATCATGGAACATGAGGGCCTCTTAAAAGGCATCATCTATCAGGATCAAGAAGCATCTTCATATCAGGAACAGATCGAGGGCTACCTCGATCAGCCGACAGTCAAAAAAGAGATGACCCTTGAGAGGGAAACATTCGATGATCTGATGGCTGCATTCAGATAAACCAGTGTGCATCCCGGGCAAAATACTGCCCGGGATGTATTTTTTTATTTGTATATCAAAAATTTTTGAATTGTGTCATAATTGGGATAATAGTTCGGTAACCGAAAGAAGTGGGTGGGACGATTGCTTACGGTATATAAATTTGCTCTGACTTATAAATGGTACATATTCGTTGCGCTGTTCTTCATGAGCATAGAGCTCGCAGTGGAACTCGCGCAGCCTTATCTGATTTCGAAAGTCATTGATGACGGCATCGTGGCCGGTGACATCAACACTGTATGGTTCTATCTTATGGTGATGTTCCTGATCAGCATGGCTGCATTCTTCAGTGGCGTGATCAATTCATTCTTTTCAAGCCATATCGCCAACGCTTTCAGCTATGATCTCCGGACTGCACTTTTCAGGAGGATCCAGTACTTTACACTGACGACACTGTCGAAGTTTCCGACATCAAGTCTGATTACCCGGATGACGCAGGACGTACTGCAGACGGAAATGCTTCTTTACATGTCACTCAGGATCGTACTGCGCGCACCGCTGATGGTCGTCGGTTCGCTGATCATGTCATTTGTGGTCAATCCGACGCTCGGGTTCTATCTTTCCTTCCTGACGCCGGTACTTCTTCTGTTCCTGATCATCGTGTCGGCCAAAGGGGGTAAAATATTTCTCCGCGTACAAAAGCGCCTGGATAAGATCAACCGTTTCATCCAGCAGAACCTGGAGGGGGTCAGGCTGATCAAGGCCAATGACCGCGGGTTGTTCGAGACGAAAAAATTCCAGGAAGTTGCAGGGAGGCTGAGAGATGACACAGTCTATGCACTCAGGCTGATGGAATCGATCATGCCCGTGCTGCTTCTCATCATCAACGGCAGCCTTCTCGTCGTCATCTGGATGGCGTCCGACCTGCTGCAGTCGGATACTGTCCAGGTCGGGGAAGTTGTCGCTGTCATCAACTACGGACTCAGGATGCAGGGCGGTTTTTCAATGTTCGCGTTCATCATAATGGCATTCAGCCGTTCCAAGGCGTCAAGCGAGCGCATGGAAGAGGTGCTCAAGTCACCTGTCAGCATCAACAGGAAAGATGGGACGCTGAAAGAGGACAGGGCCGGGACAGTCAGGTTTGAAAACGTTTCATTCAGATATCCCGGTGCCTCGAGATATATTTTGAAAGATGTCACATTCGATGTTGCGGCCGATGAAAAGTTTGTCATCATGGGTGGCACCGGGTCTGGCAAGAGTACGCTGCTCAGCCTGATTCCGAAGATGTATGATGTCAAGGAAGGAAAAATATATGTGAACGGCAAGAGTCTCGAAGAGTGGGAAGAGGATGATCTGAGACAGACGATCGGCTACGTTCCCCAGTCCGCAGTCCTGTTTTCAGGCAGCATCTATGAAAATCTCTTGTGGGGCAACCTTGAAGCTGAAGAGTCGGAAGTCCTCACCTCCACTGAAAAGGCGCAGATCCACAGCTCGATCGAGGCGTTCGACCACCGCTATGAAACACGGGTCGGACAGAGGGGCGTCACTTTATCCGGCGGACAGAAGCAGCGGTTGTCCATTGCCCGCGCACTGGTCAGGAAACCATCCATACTCATTTTGGACGACAGTACCTCAGCCCTTGATATCCGCACCGAGTCAGCTCTTTGGGAAGCACTGAAGGACGAAAATGCGACCCGCATCATAGTGACACAGAAAGTGATCACTGCAAAGTCGGCCGACCGTGTCCTGCTGCTTGACGGCGGTGAGGTCAGTGCAATCGGTACACATGATGAACTGATGGCTTCATCCGGACTTTACCGTTCGATTGCAGAGTCACAGATGGAAGGAGGGCACCTCGATGATTGATTTTATCAGACGGCCTTTTGGCCATGAACCGGTCCTCGGGAAAGAGGATATCGGGCGGAGGAAACGGAAAGAAGATCAGCGTGCAAGTGACGTGAGCGGTACACTCAAGCGGATGTGGCAGTTCATTACGGAGGAAAGAAAGCTCCTATGTCTGATCATCATGCTTGTTGCACTCACCAGCCTGCTCAGCATCACCGGTCCCTTCCTTGTCGGCTATATCGTGGATAATTATTTCGTCCAGCGTGAGTTCGATGGCCTGTTCCGGATTCTGATGCTCCTGCTCTCAACATATGTCCTGCTGTCGGTCAGCCAGTACAGTGCGGCCTTCCTGATGGTGGGTCTTTCACAGCGTACAGTCTATAAGCTCAGGGACAGGCTTTTTTCACATATGCAGAACCTGCCTGTGCACTTTTTTGACAGGCGGCAGCATGGTGAACTGATGAGCCGGATGACAAACGATATCGAGACGATATCCCAGACGCTCAACACATCATTCATCCAGTTTACGACGAGTGTCGTCACATTGCTCGGGACGCTGAGCGTCATGCTCTATCTGAGTCCGCTGCTGACGCTGCTGACCGTCACAATCATACCGGTCCTCATACTGGCTGTGGGTTTCATTACACGCCGTACCGGTCCGCTGTATAAAAGGCGGCAGCGTGCGACCGGTGAACTGAACGGCTATATAGAGGAGATGGTATCCGGCCAGGAAATCGTCAAAGTGTTTTCGCAGGAGGAGACGGCGATAGAAAACTTCAGCAAACGTGCCGGGAAGCTCCGTGACATCACATTCTGGGCGTTCCTCTACGCCGGTCTTATACCGAAAGTGATGAACATGCTCAACAATATCAGTTTCACGATTGTCGCGGGGGCCGGCGGACTGCTCGTGTTCTATACCGACGGGGTGGTGACGATCGGCACCATTGTTGTCTTTGCCGAGTATGCCAGACAGTTCACGCGGCCGCTCGCTGATCTCTCCAACCAGTTCAACCAGGTGCTGTCTGCGATTGCCGGGGCGGAACGGGTCTTCGGCATCATCGACACCGAACCCGAAGAGGATGAAGGCGCGATCCGGGACAGGGAAATACAGGGCGAGATCGGTTTCAGGGATGTGACATTCTCCTATGACAAGGATCAGAAGTCGCCGACGATCAGCAGCCTCAGTTTCAGCATCGCAGCAGGTGAATCGGTCGCTCTGATCGGTGCGACCGGTGCCGGCAAGACCACCGTGATGCAGCTGCTTGCGAGATTTTACGAGACGGACCGGGGCGAGGTGACGATCGACGGTGTCGACATAACGGATTACAGACGCACAGTGATAAGGTCTCAGACCGCTTTCGTGCTTCAGGATCCTTATTTGTTCGAGTCGACGATCCGTGAAAATATCCGTTATGGAAAACTTGACGCGACGGATGAAGAGGTCACAGAAGCGGCGAAGCTCGCCAACGCCCACGGTTTCATCATGGAGCTTGAGGACGGCTACGATACGATGCTTGAAATGGATGAGGGCTTCGTCTCCCAGGGGCAGAAACAGCTGATTTCCATTGCCCGTGCACTGATTACCGATCCCGCCATACTGCTGCTCGATGAGGCGACCAGCAGCATCGATACAGTCACTGAACTCAAAATCCAGGAAGCACTCGAACGACTGATGAAAGACAGGACCAGCATCATCATTGCGCACCGGCTGAATACAATCAAAGCCGTGGACCGGATATTCGTGCTGGACCAGGGGGAACTGGTCGAGAGCGGGAGCGAGGAAGAACTCATGGCGCTTGGCGGCAGATACCACCGGATGATAACCGACAGCCGCAGCTAGGCTTCACAAAAGCATTCTTTTGTATTATGATGGTATTAACCGAATAGAAGGCATGACCACTAGGGGTGTCCGCATGCGGACTGAGATTCACCCTTACTACCTGATCTAGATCATACTAGCGTAGGGAAGTGGCATATTTTTTGAATATGCACACCACTCCGCTAGTGGTGTGCTTTTTATTTGAAAAATATCATTGGAGGTTTTTCTTTTGGCTTCACGAAAAGGGTTAACACTTACTGACGTATTGATTACAGTGGTAATCGCATTGGTTTTTGCAATCATCTATTCGATCTGGGGCGGCGTATATACGATGCTCCAGCCGCTCGGGCTCCACTTGAATGAGCTGGTCTACGGCATGTGGTTCATCGCCGCCGTAGTGGCCTACCTCATCATCAGGAAGCCTGGTGTGGCAATCATTGCGGAATTTGCAGCAGCATCCGGAGAGACCATCGTCATGCTGCAGTTTGATGTGATGCTGATGCTTTACGGACTGCTTCAGGGACTGGCGTGTGAAATCGTATTTGCGATTGTGAGATATAAAAGCACTGCACTGATGGTTGCAGTGACAGCGGGAGTGGCTGCGGCACTGTCCACCCTGCCGCTCGACTGGTATTACGGCTATCTCGGGCAACTTGAGACATGGAACCTTGTGCTGATGATCGGCTTCAGAGTGTTGAGTGGTGCACTGATCGCCGGCTGGCTGGCACATGCGCTCTACAGAGGGCTCGGGGAGACCGGGGTGCTCAAACTGGTGGGTGCCCGCAGCCCGCACCGCAGCGAGGAGTTGTAGAAGATGGTGATGGACATTGCAAATCTCAGGCTCAGGTTTGACGGAGAGGAGGAGAATCTCTTCCACGGTCTTGATATACGGGTGGAGGAAGGGGAGAAGGTGCTCCTGCTCGGGCCGAGCGGCTCCGGGAAGAGTACACTGCTCAATATTATGGGCGGCCTGATCCCCCGTGTGATTGAGATACCCATGAAAGCCGACAGGCTCCAGGTATCGGATGACTGCGCATATGTATTCCAGGATCCGGACTCACAGTTCACGATGCCGACAGTCGGGGAAGAACTCGGATTTGTACTTGAAAATAAAGGTGTCCGGCAATCGGAGATGAAGCAGAAGTTCACAGCTGTCCTTGAAGCTGTCGGGCTTGATGTTTCTTTCGGAAAGGATATCCAGGAGCTCTCAGGCGGCATGAAGCAGAAACTTGCGATAGCCTCGGCTCTGCTCCAGGACTCGCATACACTGTTTCTCGATGAACCGGCAAGCATGCTTGATGAAGAATCTGCAAGGCACGTCTGGGACACGGTTGAGAGCATATGGGAGAACCGTACGGTCGTCATCATCGAACACAGGGTGGAGTATATATGGGATAAAATGGACCGCGTAATACTGATGGATGACTCGGGCGGAATTGTATGTCAGGGTACACCGGAAGACATGCTCACGAACCATGGAAAACTGCTTACAGCATTCGGTGTCTGGCATCCCCGCTCATGGGAAAACGCTCCGGTATTGCGGCGTGCAAAACCATCAGAGCAAACTCTGTTGGAGGCGCAAAGCCTGGATGTCAGACGAGGTGAGGATTCCATCCTCAAAGTGGACGGGCTGAAGATCAGGAAGGGAGAATGGGTGACCATCGAAGGTGCCAACGGCACAGGCAAGACAAGTCTGCTGCTTGCACTGATGAAACTCATTCCATCTGCGGGCGGTCTTTATTACCGGGGGAAAAAGATCAGGAAGACAAAGGATATTGCCGGCGGTGTATACCCGGTTTTCCAGAATCCGGAACTGCAGTTCATTACAAATAAAGTTTTCGATGAAGTTTTCATCAATCTTGAAATGCACTTTGACAAAACAGAGGCGATGCGGCAGACCGGTAATATACTGGAAAGGTTCGGGCTTTCTGCAGTTTCGCATCTCCATCCTCTTGAAATATCGACAGGGCAGAAAAGGCGGCTGAGTGTAGCGACCGCTGCAGGCGGCGTGCCGGAGATCATCATGCTTGATGAGCCGACATTCGGCCTCGATCAGAGGCAGACGTTCAGGATGCTGGAGCTGTTTTCGGAGATGACCGGAGCGGGTACGTCAATCGTCATGATCACACATGATGAGGAAATCAAAAGACGGTATCCGTCAAGGCGGCTGCTGATCGAAGATGGAAGGCTCGCGGAAAGGACGGCGGTAAATGATGCTCCAGTCAATCAGGAAGTATGAGACTTTTGTCGACCGCTCTAATCCCATCACTAAAATAGGGCTTGCGGCGGTGCTTTTCTTAACAGTCGTTCTCATCCATAATCCGAACTACCTGTTCCATCTTTCCCTTCTCCTGCTGCTCGCGATGATAATACTGTCCGGCGTGAAACTCCGTTATCTTGCAGCTCTGATTGCAGTCATGCTCCTGCTCGGTTCCATATCGAGCCTCTACATGATCTTCTACGGTGAAGGCACGACCACACTGTACAGTTTCGGAATCATCCATATTACCGAGGAGAGTTTCGTCCGCGGGATTCATGTGATGATGCGCGGGCTTGCAGTGTCATTCTTCGGCGCACTCATCATTTTCACGACCCGCATCACGGATGTTTTCTATAGTCTGATGCAGCAGCTGTCGCTCAAGCCCAAATATGCCTATTCGTTCATGGCTGCGGTACGCATGGTGCCGATAATCATTTCGGAGTATGTGGTGCTCAGACAGGCGAGGAAGGTGAGAAGGGCGCTCATCCACAAAAAATATGTGACGGGGATGAAAGGATTCAAAACGACGATCATCACACTGCTGAGCCAGAGCATAAGGCGCGCGTACCGTCTTGGGATAGCGATGGAATCGAAAGGCTTTGATGACGGACCGAGAACCTACTATCACCGGACGTCGTTTTCGATATCCGATATCTATCTCTTGCTGTTCATTGGCGCATGCATCTTCATGTCATTCCAGCTGGGCCAGATAATTACGCCGTTTGAGACTACCGATGCAAGATAGGGATTTCCGGTGAAATAGCTTTGAAATATAGGCTGAAAACAGATATACTGTATAGGAGAATTTATTAATGAAAATGCACGTGCCCGTGTTTCATGGACGCTGCAATTTGATATAAAGGTGGAAGCAGGATGTATAGCAAAGATGAAATCGTAAATGAGGCAAAGCAGCTGGGCAAGATGATGTCAGAGACCGAGCAGGTTGAATTCTTCAAGAAAGCGGAAGCGAAAATCCATGAGAACAAGGATGTCCGCGAGAAGATGGCGAGTCTGAAGAGTCTGCAGAAGCAGGCTGTCAACTTCCAGAACTACGGTAAGGAACGGGCCTACAACCTGACAGAGGAGAAGATCAAAAAGATCGAGGCGGAACTGGACGAAATGCCTATTGTCACTCAGTTCAAGGAATCACAGGGGCAGGTCAACGAACTGCTCCAGATGGTGTCACACGCCATAAGCCAGACTGTGACGGATGAAATTATCACCACAACAGGCGGCGACTTGCTTCAGGGCGAAACAGGCGCTGCGATGAGAAACAAACCCAACCAGGGCAATTGAAACAGAATGAACGGTAGACGAAGGACTGTACATCCGATTGGTGTACAGTCCTTTTATAAAATGGAGGTATTATATGACAAGGAAACTGACTTTGACTGGCGTATTCACAGCTTTGAACGTAGTGCTCAGCATGTTCATCATCATCCCCCTGGGACCGATCAGGGCAGCGCCCATCCAGCATCTCATCAATGTCATAAGCGTCGTATTCACCGGCCCGTGGGGCATTGTGCAGGCATTTCTGTCCTCGACGATACGCATACTTCTGGGGACGGGGTCGCCGTTTGCATATCCAGGCAGCATGGTCGGTGCACTTCTTGGGTGGCTCCTCTACAGGCGCTTTGGGAAACTTTCATCGGCCGCGGCCGGCGAGGTCATAGGCACGGGGATTTTCGGTTCCATTGCCACACTGCCGCTCATCATGGTGCTCGGACTAGAACTTGAATTCTTCTATGTCTTAGCACCGGCCTTCCTGGTGAGTTCGCTGATAGGCGCCCTCATATCATGGGTACTCCTCGGGCAGCTTGAGAAAAAAGGTGTACTCGACCGCTTCAACAATGAAAGGCGGCCGTGATATAATTCTAGATATACAATCAGAACAATGGAAGTGTTGATATGCAGAAAGTAACACCGATGATGCAGCAGTATCTGAAGATAAAAGACGAGCATCCAGATGTTTTATTATTATACAGGCTCGGGGATTTCTATGAACTTTTCTACGATGATGCGATCACCGCAAGCAAAGTGCTCGAAATCACCCTGACTTCACGTGACAAGAAGAAGGACCCCATCCCGATGTGCGGTGTCCCGTACCACTCGGCGAAGGGCTATATAGAGCGGCTGATCGATCACGGATATAAAGTGGCGATCTGTGAGCAGATGGAAGACCCGAAACAGGTCAAGGGCATGGTGAAGCGGGAAGTGGTCCGCATCATCACTCCGGGGACGCTGATCGATGATTTCGGCATGGAGGACGGCAAGAGCAACTACATCCTTGCACTCAGTGAAGACAGAGGCAGCTACATCACGGCCTATTCCGATATTTCCACAGGTGAGATAAATGCCTTCACAACGGCCGACCCGGTCATACTCAAAAGTGAAATCGACCGCATCCGCCCGAGTGAGATCGTGGTGGAGGAGAGTATCACGGGCATCCTTGCTGAACTGTATCAGGACCCGCCGTCCAATACAACGTACAGCAGCGATGTATTCCATGAACTCGAATGCAGCGCGGAGATTACAGAGGCGGAAAAAGGGACGCTGAGCCTTCTCATATCCTATATCCGCTCTGTAAATATGCGTGAACTGAAGCATTTCAGGACAGTTGAAAAGCATAAGATCAAAGAGACCATGCAGCTCAATTATGCTGCAATCTCCAATCTGGAACTGCTGGAAAGCCTTCAGACGAAAAAGACGAAAGGGTCCCTGTTCTGGTATCTGAATGAGACTGGCACACCTATGGGCAAGCGCAAGCTCAGAAAATGGGTGGAGCGCCCACTGCTCAACGAAAGCATGATCATGCTGCGCCAGGATGCAGTCGAAACACTGCTCGGCCATTTCCTCGAACGGGAGGACATGCGCGGCCTG
Organism: Salinicoccus sediminis; assembly: GCF_000986795.1. Taxonomy (GTDB): domain Bacteria; phylum Bacillota; class Bacilli; order Staphylococcales; family Salinicoccaceae; genus Salinicoccus; species Salinicoccus sediminis. The sequence goes on from NZ_LAYZ01000001.1 coordinate 88,132, forward strand.
CTTGATGACGTCTATGACATAGAACGGCTGGTCGGCAGACTGAGCTTCGGCAACATCGACGCAAAGGACCTGGTGCAGCTGAGGGATTCCCTCGGGGTCCTGCCGGACCTCGAACGCCTGCTTGCTGATACCGGCCTGCTCGAATCAGAACTGTTCACAGCGTTCGATCCGCTCTGCGATGTCCACACCATCCTGCAGGAAAGCCTGAACGACTCACCGCCGAAAACCATAAGGGAAGGCGGCATATTCAAGGATGGCTACAGTGAAAAGCTGGATGAACTGCGCTATATTTCGAACAACGGCCGCACATGGCTGAACGGCTACATCGAGGATGAGCGCGAGCGTACAGGGATAAAAAATCTGAAAGTCGGCTTCAACAAAGTGTTCGGCTATTACATCGAAATCTCCAAGGCCAATGCGGTGAACTTTGATGCAGATGCGTTTGACTACAGCAGGAAGCAGACGTTGACGAATGCGGAACGCTTCATCACGCCGGAACTGAAAGAGATGGAATCCAAAATACTGAGTGCCCAGGATGAGAGCATCATACTCGAGCATAACCTGTTCAATGAATTGAGGCGCGGCATGGAAGCCTACATCGACAGGCTCCAGACGACGGCGGCCCTGATCAGTACACTGGACTGTGTAATATCATTTGCCACGGTTGCGAATGAGTACCGCCTCGTCCGGCCGGAGTTCACGGATGGTGAACTGCATATAGAAGAAGGGCGGCATCCTGTCGTGGAGAAGGTCATCGGTGAAAATACGTATGTACCGAACTCGCTCACGATGGATGATTCCACCTTCGTCTATCTGATCACCGGACCGAACATGTCGGGTAAAAGCACATACATGCGCCAGACGGCGATCATCAGCATACTTGCCCAGATGGGCATGTATGTTCCTGCAAGATCCGCCAGGCTGCCGATATTCGACCAGATTTTCACCCGGATCGGGGCAAGCGATGATCTTGCAAGCGGCAAATCCACATTCATGATCGAGATGATGGAGGCGAATGATGCACTTAAAAACGCCACCGGCGACAGCCTGCTCATTTTCGATGAGATCGGCCGCGGTACTTCCACATACGACGGCATGGCCCTGGCGCATTCGATGCTCGAGTTCATCCATGATGAAATCGGGGCGAAGACTTTATTCTCCACGCATTATCATGAAATTACGAGACTCGGACAGACGCTCTCCGGCCTCAAGAACGTCCATGTCAAGGCGACGGAATACGACGGCAGACTGGTATTTCTCCACAAGGTGAAGCCGGGGGCGGTGGAGCGGAGCTACGGCATCCATGTGGCGCGTCTTGCGGAACTGCCGGAAAATGTGACGGACAGGGCAGACGAGCTGCTCCACATGTTTGAGAGCGGCACAGAAGCGCCCGCCCATCAGCTGGAACTGGCGCTTGATGATGACGAATCATATGATGACCATCCGATTGTCGATATGCTGAAGCAGACGGATATAAACAATCTGACGCCGATGGATGCGCTGATGAAACTGAACGAGATGAAAAACAGATTGAAAGGCGAGTGATGAGATGTCTTCGATCAGAGTGCTTGATCCAAAAATACAGAACAAAATAGCCGCAGGTGAAGTGGTGGAGCGTCCGAGTTCCGTCGTCAAGGAGCTGATTGAGAACTCCCTTGATGCAAATGCGGATGAAATCGAAGTATTCATCGAGGAATCCGGCATGAAGCTGATCCGCATCGTCGATAACGGTGACGGCATCCATCAGACGGATGCGCCGCTTTTGTTCCAGAGGCATGCCACGAGCAAGATAGGCGATGACTACGATCTTTTCCAGATCCGCTCGCTCGGATTCCGCGGCGAGGCGCTGGCGAGTATCGGCGCTGTGGCCAAAGTGAAGGTGGAAACAAAGCACCTGGACGGAGAGCCGGTCACCATCCGGTTTGAAGGCGGGGAACTGAAGGAACAGGGACCCGGCAAAGAGCGCCAGGGGACGGATATATCCATCAGTGAACTGTTCTTCAACACACCGGCCCGTCTGAAGTATGTCAGATCCATGCGGACCGAGAGCGGCAAGATCATTGATATCATCCAGAGGATGGCACTTGCCTACCCGGGTGTCAGCTTCAGACTGACACTCGATCACAGTGAGAAGCTCTACACGAAGGGCAACGGCAATTTAAAGGAGGTCATCAGTGACATATACGGCCTCAATATTGCCCGCCACGCTGTAAGAATCGAGGCTCAGGATGCTGATTTCAGAATAACGGGGTATGCGATACGGCCGGAAGTGAACCGCAGCAACAGGAACTACATCAATCTTTCAGTGAACCAGCGGCATATCAGGAATTTCAGGCTGTCGCAGTCCATCATCAACGCCTACCATACACTGCTTGCCAAGGAGAAGTACCCGATTGTCGTCATCGATATGGAGATGGATCCGAAGATTGTGGACGTCAACGTGCACCCGGCCAAGATAGAAGTCCGGTTCTCCAAAGAGAAGGAGCTGAACGGACTGCTTGAATCGGCCGTGCGCACGTCACTCAAGGATGAGATGCTGATTCCGGATGTGTCAAAACAGGTTAAAGGACCAAAACCCAGAGCAGAGCAGTCCGCCATTGATTTCACCGTGCGGGAAGAACCGGCCCCTGTGGAACGTACACGCCATAATGAAGACAGGACTGTAGCGGAGCCGGGGGCCTACAGAAGTGAACAGAGGGAGACATACAGAACATCGAACGGCGAGGCGGAGGTCCCGGCTGCAAAAACTCCTGTGCCAGAGCCTGCGGAAGAACCGCTTCCGCAGGGGGAAACGGTGGATGAGACCCCGCGGGAAGAAAGGGTGAAGGAGAAGCTCCCCTACCTTGAGATCGTGGGCCAGCTTCACGGCACATATATCATCCTCCAGAATGAGTCCGGGATGTATATGATGGACCAGCATGCTGCGCAGGAACGCATAAAATATGAATTCTACTATGGTCGTATCAATGCGGATGCAGATGCCGGCGTGCCGCTCCTCATCCCGTACACCTTTGAGTTCCCGCTGGATGATATAATAACCATAGACGAGAAACTGAAAGATCTGAGCCGCCTCGGTTTTGAAATTGAAAAGAGTGGCGTGAAGCAGTATTCGGTGACCCGTCATCCTTCCTGGGTTGATGAAAGGAATCCGGAAGCCGACATTGAACAGCTGATCCATTTCGTGGCGGAGAAAGACCACTTCAGTGTGAGTGAATACCGCGAGGAGATGTCGATCATGATGAGCTGCAAACAATCCATAAAAGCGAATCACTATCTGGATAAAAAGCACATGGCGGCACTGCTTGAAGAACTCGGCAGGTGCGATTCGCCGTATACCTGTCCGCACGGCAGGCCGGTCATCATCCATATGACCACCTATGAAATCGAGCGGATGTTCAACCGAATAATGAAATAGGGGGAAGCAGGCATGAAGATCAGCGAGCAGTATATTGAAAATGAGGGCAGGCGCATACGGGTCAAGGTTTTCATGCCCCGTAACCCCATCTGTGCCATTCAGGTCATGCACGGCATGGCGGAACACATGGATAGATACGATGAGATGAACACCTGGCTTGCCATGAATGACTGCATGGTCATCATGCATGACCACCGGGGGCACGGCAGGGACGCAGAGACCCCGGGGCATTTTGATGATTTCGGCCAGCTTGTCAGTGACGCGGAAGCGGTCTCCGGAATCATCCCCGTGACGCTCAAAAAATTCATTCTTGGGCACTCCATGGGTTCCATTGCAGCCCGCCGGCTTCTGGAGCGCCCCCTCTATGACGGCGGCATCATCGTGGGGACCGGCAACAGGGACAACTTCCTGGACAGTGCGGCAATACCGGGGCTGGCCGCCCTCGCCGGTGTCAGGGGAAAACAAAAATCCCGCACAGTAAATACGCTTGCCTTCCTTGGTTATGATGACGCATTCAGGGGTACCCAAAAGAACAGGTGGCTCTGCAGTGACCCGGAGGTTGTAAGGATGTACAATGAAGATCCACTTTGCGGTTTCCTGATGTCTAACGCTGCATTACATGAAATTGTAAAAAATATCAGGGAATCCGGGAAACAAAAGAATCTGAAGGCACTTGCCCCTGATGTGCCCGTACTTCTGATCGGCGGGAAAGATGATCCTTTTTCGAACTTCGGCAGGGATATACGGACGCTTGCCCGGACACTGATCCGGTTTACCGATTCTGTAACTGTACAGCTCTATGACGACAGCAGGCATGAAGTCCTGTTCGAAAAGAACCGTGAACAGGTATATAACAGATTATTCGAGTGGGTGATGAGGAATGTCTAAACTGAAGAAAGTCCTGATTCTGATAGGTCCGACAGCCATAGGCAAGACGGCGCTCAGTATTGAAATCGCCAAAAAGTTCAACCTTGAAATCATCAGCGGTGACTCCATGCAGGTATACCGGGGGATGGATATCGGTACAGGAAAGATCAGGGAAGAGGAAAAGGAGGACATCAGGCATCACATGATCGATGTCATAGAACCAGAATCCTCCTTTTCCGTCCAGGAGTTCCAAAAGCATGTGACTGAAATCATTGACGAAATCCATGAGGATGACCGAATACCATTTATCGTCGGCGGGACGGGTCATTATATCCGTGCGTTGATCCATGGTTACGAATTTGATGAAGAGGATGACAAAGAGAAACGGGAATTGACGGAAACGCTCGAACAGCTGGGTTCGAGTGTCCTGCACGACCGGCTGAAGAAGATCGATCCGAAGGTTGCGGCGGAAATCCATCCGAACAACCGCAAGCGCGTCATCCGCATGCTGGTGAAATTTGAACTGAGCGACAGGATAAGCAACCGGATCGGTCCCGGCTACACAGATGACATGAAATATGATACATTTATAGTAGGATTGACACGTGAACGGAAACATATACATGCGAATATCGAATCGCGGGTGGATCAGATGTTCGAACGCGGCCTTCCGGAAGAGGCACGCAATCTGTTTGAAAACCGCTCCCCGTCAAAAACGGCTTCCGCTGCCATCGGATACAAGGAATTCCTGCCATATTTCGAGGGCGCTGCCGATCTGGAAAGTGTCAAAGAACTGATCAGGCAGAACACGAGGCAGTATGCCAAGCGTCAACTGACATTTTTCAAAAACCAGCTTCCGGTTGAATGGTATGATCTGGACAAAGTACAGAAGGATATAATCATGGAAGATATATATCAATTTCTGCATGCAAAGGAGAGAGAGAATCATGGCAAATGATAATTTGCAGGACAAGTTTCTCAAAGACTTCAAAGAATCCGGAGTGGAAGTGACGGTGTTTCTGGTAAACGGTTTCCAGTTGAGGGGATCAGTCATCGATTTCGACAAGTTTGTGATACAGCTGCATTCCGGCGGCAAGGATCATCTGATCTACAAACACGCAATAAGCACATTCCTTAAGTAATGGAGAAGCATCCTGTTCCAGAGATGGAAAGGATGCTTTTTAAGTGGGTCAGCCGAGACCGCGCAACAGGTTCTGGATATCATCTTCGAACGAGAATGGCGCCCGCTGCGGTGCATATCTGAAGGCGATCTTCCCTTCCCGCGAAACCAGGAATTTTGTAAAATTCCATTTGATGCGGTTGATGAGAAGGCCGCTTTTGCCTTCGGTCAGGTATTTGTACAACGGATGGAGGGATTTGCCGACGACATCGGTCTTTTCCATCACTCTGAAAGTCACGCCGTAGTCATTATTATAATGTGCCTTTGCCTCACTGGCATCGAGCGGTTCCTGATTCATGAAGTTATCCGAAGGGAAAGCGAGGATGACGAGCCCCTCGTCCTTGTATCTCTGATGGAGTGTTTCAAGGTCTGCAAGCTGATTTTTGAACCCGCACTCACTTGCGGTATTGACGATCAGGACCACCCTGCCTTTAAAATCGGACATGCTTATGGTATTGCCCGCTTCGTCCTTTGCTTCCAGATCGTAAAAATTAGTTTTCATGCCGTACGGCCCCTTTCTGATCATGGGCATAAATATATTAATCTTTTACACATCCAGGCAGCCGGTTAAACATGATTTTTTGAAATGTCACAATCAGGGTAATTGATATATAAAGAGAAAATGGAGGTGCTGTTATGACAGAGGCATTCAAAGGGATCATCATAGCGGTTAACACACCCGGGAGGAAGAACATAGACTCCGAAGTGAATGAACTGGTCAGTCTTGCAGAGTCGATCGGTATTGAAATTACGGGTATCCATGTCCAGAACCGGGCGGCGATGGATCCAAGATCATATGCGGGCAGCGGCTTTTTAGATGAGATTGCCCCACAGTATGAGGAAGGCCCGCTTGACTATGTCATCGTAAACGATGAGATTACGGCGAGCCAGAACCGGTCGATCGAAGAGGTCATGGACACAAGGATCATCGACCGGACCCAGGTGATACTGGATATATTCAGCCTGAGGGCACACTCGAAAGCCGGGCAGCTGCAGGTTGAACTAGCGCAGCTGCAGTACCTTGTCCCGCGCCTGAGGGGGCAGGGCATCAACCTCTCACGGCTCGGGGCCGGCATCGGTACGAGAGGGCCGGGGGAGACGAAACTTGAGACGGACAGGCGGCATATCAACCAGCGTATCAAGGAAATCAGGAAACAGCTGAAAGTCATAGAATCCCACCGCGAGCGCTACAGGGAGAAGCGCAACCGGAATCAGGTGGTCAAAGTTTCCCTGATCGGCTATACGAATGCAGGGAAATCATCTCTGTTCAATACGATGGCCCAAAGCGATACGCTGGAGGAGAATGCGCTGTTTGCGACACTGGATCCGAAAACACGCAGGCTGATACTGCCGTCCGGGTTCGAGTGTGTCATTTCGGATACGGTCGGTTTTATACAGAACCTGCCGACGACACTGGTCGAAAGTTTCAAGTCGACGCTTGAGGAGGCGGCGGACAGTGACTTCCTGATCCATGTGATCGACAACACTGCTGAAGATCTCGGGACACATTATGATACTGTGAAATCGCTTGTCAGACAGCTGGATATGGAGAACATTCCGTCGGTTGTGTTCTTCAACAAGACGGATATCGACGCCGGCAGATACTATATTCCTTCCGAGACGCATGAATATGTCCACAAGGATATGGATCCGGCGGATATCAACGCCCTGCTCGAAGCATTCATGAAAAAGCATATGGACCCCTATCAAGCGGCCATTCCGCTTGCCGAAACGCAGAAAATATATGACCTCAAACGGCATACCATAGTGGAAGAGGAAGTCCTCCAGGAAGAGGATGAGGAGTATCGCATAAAAGGTTATGAGCCGGAAGGTTCATGGAGTAAAAGAATTGTGGAAAGAAACGGGGAATAGCAGCGTGCAGAATACAGACATTCAGATAGGAACATTGATAGACGGGGCAATGGATGACATTGCACCGATCATGAAGGAAAATAAAAGGACAGCCAGATTCAATTTCAATAAGGTGATGAAGGCTTTCAACGAAACCGGCGTGTCGGAGAGTGACTTCACCGGGACGACCGGCTACGGCTATGATGATACAGGCCGGGATAAACTCGAGGAAATCTACAGACAGGTGTTCAGGAGCGAGGACGCGCTTGTGCGCAGCCAGATCATCTCGGGCACCCATGCGATCAGCCTCTCACTGCTCGCACTTCTGGAAACAGGGGATGAACTCATCTACATCAGCGGCGAACCGTATGACACTCTGGAGAAAGTGATCGGTACGACGGCGGCGGACATCGGCAGCCTCACGGAGAAAGGTGTGCGCTACCGGGCAATCGACCTGGTGGATGACAGCTTCGATGAGGAAGAGATCATGGAATCAATTTCAGCCAGGACGAAGATGATCGCCATCCAGCGGTCGCGCGGCTACAGTATGCGGAAATCGCTGACCATCGGCGAGATCGAAGCGATGATTGCGAAGATAAAGGAAAGGCATCCGGGAATCATAATTTTCGTGGACAACTGCTACGGCGAATTTGTGGAGAGACGGGAGCCCGTTGAAGCCGGTGCGGATATCATTGCGGGCAGCCTGATCAAAAACCCGGGCGGCGGCATCGCGAAAATGGGCGGCTATATCGCAGGACGGAGAGATCTCATCGAACGCATCAGCTACAGGCTCACGGTGCCGGGCATCGGCAAGGAGATGGGCGCGAGCCTCACTGTGCTCACGGATATGTACCAGGGTTTCTTCCTCGCACCGCACACTGTCATCGAAAGCCTGAACGGTGCAGTGCTGACCAGCCGTCTGTTCCAAAAGGTGGGGCTGAAAACCGATCCGGCACCGGATGCAGACAGAACCGACCTGATACAGAGCGTATCCTTCAATACGGAAGAGGAAATGATCACCTTCACCCGGATGATCCAGAAAGCATCCCCGGTGAATTCGCAGTTCCTGCCCGTGCCGAGCGACATACCGGGGTATGAAAACCCCGTCATCATGGCAGCGGGCACTTTCGTGCAGGGTGCCTCGCTCGAACTCAGTGCAGACGGACCGATCCGTGCGCCGTATACAGTCTTTGTCCAGGGCGGGCTTGTATTCGAACATGTCGTCTATGCGCTGGAAGAGGCACTCAGAGAGATGAAAGAGAAAGAAATGATCAGCTTTTAAACCTTGTTTTCCAGTATGAATAAACTTTCTCAATATTTATATTTGACAGAATATTCGAACCCTTATATCATTACATCCAATATACAAATTAAATAGCATTCCTTATCAAGAGCAGGGGAGGAAATTGGTCCCGTGATCCTGCGGCAACCTCACTTAATTCCAAGTAGAAAGGTGCCCATTCCAACAAGCATGTGCTTGAAAGATGAGGAAGAGTGTCTGTTGAAACCTACCTCTTCCTTACAGGAAGAGGTTTTTTAAATCCTGGTGTTTTGATGGGAAATGTTTATGACAAGGAGAGATCATTTATGAAAAAGCAAATTCGTTTCAATGGATTCACTTTGAACTCTGTAGCACCGCATTCACCGGGATTATGGCGCCATCCGGAAGATCAGGGGCAGCGCCACGGGGATCTCGACTACTGGACGGACATGGCCAGGCTTTTGGAAAAAGGGAAGTTTGATGCTGTGTTCCTGGCGGATGTGCTGGGAATCTATGATGTCTACGGAGACAGTCCCGATGCTGCGATTGAGCATGCCGTGCAGGTGCCGCTCCACAATACGCTCCTTCAAATATCTGCCATGGCTGCAGTGACAGAGCACATCGGTTTCGCCCCGACGTATTCGGCAACCTATACAGAACCGTATAAGCTTGCCCGTGATTTCTCAACACTGGATCATCTGACAAAAGGGCGTGTGGCGTGGAATATTGTAACGTCATACTTGAAGAGTGAAGCGGTGAATCTCGGACTTGGCGACCAGATTGAACATGATAAGAGATACGACCGGGCAGATGAATACATGGATGTGGTCTATAAACTTTGGGAGCACAGCTGGGAAGAGGATGCGGTTGAAGCCAACCGTGAAACCGGCGTCTATTCAAATCCTGATAAAGTCCATCCGATCAATCATAAAGGAGACTATTTCAGTGTCCCGGGCAGCCATCTGGTGGAACCTTCACCGCAGCGGACGCCTGTCCTGTTCCAGGCGGGGGCATTTGAAAAAGGAAAGGCATTCGCAGCCAAGCACGCTGAAGCGCTGTTCACCACACTGGCCAGCGACCTGGATGAACTGAAAGCATTTACAAAAGAGATCAGAGAACGTGCGGTAGATGCCGGCAGGGAAGCGGATGACATCAAGATATTCCCCGGCATTGTGCCGATTGTAGGGCGGACGGAAGAAGAGGCGCAGGAGAAATACGAAGAGCTCCTGTCATATGTCAGCTATGAAGGGACAGCCGCGATGCTCTCCGGACATACCGGCGTAGATTTCTCCAAATATGACCCGGATCAGTATGTGGAAGATGTGACAACGAATGCGTCGCACGGATTCCTTAAGAAATATTCATCAAGTACAACCCGGAAATGGACAGTGCGTGAAGCGGTCCTCCATCACGGGCTCGGCATCGGGGCAACCAAAGTGGTCGGTACGCCCGAACAGATTGCCGATGCGCTCGAAGCGATGGCAAACGAGGGCGATGCAGACGGCTTCAACATCATCCAGGCTGCAAGTCCGGTGACATTCGAAGACTTCATCGAACATGTGGTGCCGGTACTGCAGGCACGCGGCAGCTACAGGACTGAATATGAAGCATCCACTTTACGGGAGAACCTCTTCGGCGCAGGCAGAGTACGGACTTCAAATAACCATCCTTCGAAAAAGAGTGTCGGATTATACGGAGTGAACGTTTAACACCTGCGGTAAAATCCTCTGAATAGTGCAGAGGATTTTTCTCACTTTATGAAAGTATATGCAGCGCGCTGGAATGCCAGCCGGGTGACATGCTGGAATACAGTCCCGATCAGAACGAAGGCGGCTAGATATGTAAAAAATCAACTTTATGCTATAATCTGGATAAATATGAATGAAGGGGATGAATCATTTTGAGTCGCTATGTAGAAATCGGCTATCCGATCCATGAGGATATGCCTGTGCATCCTGCCCTGCCGAAAGTGGGAATTGTGCCGCGGGAACGCAAGGCGGACGGGGATGACTGGAACGGATCAGTTCTGAACATCTATCTGCATGCCGGGACACATGTCGATGCACCATGGCATCATATGGATAACGGAAAGGGAATAGATGCCATTCCGATTGAAGATTTCATCTATGAAAAACCGCTGATGCTGGATGTCCCGCTTGGAAGGAATGGGTTTGTTACGGTAGAGATGCTCAAGGAAAACAGTGAAGTGGAGCAGGCGGACCTACTGATTTTCAATACCGGGCACTGGAAGTACAGGGATTCGGACATTGAAAGATATTCCAGCGATTTTCCTGCAGTGTCGCCGGAAGCGGCGGAATATATGCGTACACAGCTGCCGAATCTGAAGGCGGTTGCAATCGATACACTCAGTATAGAAAATCTGAATGAAGCTCGCGGCAACGGTTATTTTGTCCACCATGCATTTTTGGACCATGAAAAATATGATGAACCCACAATGCTGATATATGAGGATGTAAATCCCGAACCGCTCATCGGGAAACAACTGAAATCAGCCTTTGCAGCACCTCTCAGAATAGTGGACCATGACGCGTCGATAGTGAATGTAATTGTAGAAACGGAAGAATGACACACCGCGTGAAGCCGGACCTAAATCCAGCTTCACGCGGTTTTTCATGGCTGTAGTATTCAAATGGTGAAGAAATATTGTGTACTATTACATCGTGAGATATGTCATAATAATAGGTGCAAATGCGGGTTATGACAAAGGAGGGGGAAACAGGGTGTTTCAATTATTGTTCATCATGCTGGTGTGCTTTTTACTTACATTGGCCTACACGCTAATAGCAGCAAGATTCACACACAGGAAACTTATACTGTATATTCCGTCATTCATCGCAATTCTATGGTTTCTGGGAACTTTATACTGGCATATTACAACGCCGGCGGAAGGTATCCAGGGTCTGACCATATATTTTGTGACGCTGTTTGCGATTGCAATCATATTCTCAAACATTTTTTCCTACATGGTCTTCACAGCCAGGAAATGATCTGACATGAAAAGGAAGAGCGATGTCATCTCTGTTTCCTTTCATATTCATATGCATCGAGCAGTACGGTGCATATGTCCAGAGCGGGCGTATCCAGGTCTTCTTTGCGGTCATGCAGATACTGCTGGATGAATTCAAATTCCGTGGTCCTGCCTGCAGTGATGTCATAGTACATGCTGGTGCCCATTTCACGGTTATAGCCTCTATATATTTCCAGCGCCTTTTCCCTGAAGCCGGCTTCTACGATTTCTCCATCCCGGTTTATGATCGCCATTCCTTCGTCGAGGAGCCTTTTTGTCAGCTCTGCAACATTATGCTTATCGAAAATTTTGGCTGTATTCTGTGACAGGCCGGTCAGTGTGTTGATGCCCAGGTTGATCAGCAGTTTTTCGTACCTTAGCTGTTCAAAGTTGCCGGCCTTCATTATCTCAAGGTCCGTAATTTTCAAGTCTTCGATAAGAGCGTCCAGGTATTCATGGTTCTGACTGTCTATGATCAGTCTGGAATCCTGGAAATGTTCAATCATATCCTCATGTTTCTGCCCGCTGATATAGACCACCGCAGGGATGCTGTTTTTGAACCATTTGTCATATCCCATGCCGTTCTGGCACAGGATGACTTCCGTACGGCTGTGGCACAGTTCCGGTATTTTGCGGGACAGACCTTTCAATGCGGTGGCCTTGGTGGCCATAAAGACCACGTCGAATTGAAATCCGCCGTGTGTATCGATATTTTCTATCTTATATGGATAAAGGGTGGACTCCCCGTTTTCATATACCGTGAAGCCGCTTCGCTCTGTCCTGCCGAACAGTGTCACTTCATGTTCTGTCCTTTTAAGTTCACGGGCAATGATGCTGCCGACGGCGCCGATGCCGACTACTGCGATTTTCATTATATTTCTCCTTTGGAATAAGAGTGATGACTACATATCAGGATGTGTTAAAATAAGTATAATATACATAGAACGAAAGGAGTAGCCTGATGAAGACTACTAATGAACTGATACAGATGAAACGGGACTCGGAAAAAATAACGATGGTGACGGCCTATGACTATCCGAGTGCAAAACAGAGCGAAGCGGCCGGTTTGGATACGATCCTGGTCGGGGATTCACTCGGCATGACAGTTCTCGGTTATGACAGCACGGTTCAGGTTACCATGGATGATATGATCCACCATGCGAAAGCGGTGCGCCGTGGTGCACCGGATACATACACAGTGGTGGACATGCCGTTCGGTTCCTATCATACAAGCGATGACGAGGGGGTTGGGAATGTCCTGTCACTGTACCAGTCCTCAGGAGCAAATGCTGTGAAGCTTGAAGGGATCGGGTGTGTGGAGATAATCAGACGGGCCGTCCTGGCCGGAGTGCCGGTTGTGGCACACCTCGGACTGACACCTCAGTCCGTCGGTGTGACGGGATTCAAAATGCAGGCAGGCTCTCTAAAAGAAGCGGAGAAGTTGGTTACAGATGCAAAAAAAGTGGAGGAGGCGGGGGCATGTATGCTGGTACTTGAAGCAATACCTGCAGATCTAGCAGAAAAAGTTACGGCATCACTGTCGATCCCGACGATCGGGATCGGTGCCGGAGCAGGGACAGACGGCCAGGTGCTTGTCTATCATGACATGCTCCAGTACGGCAGTGACAGACTGCCGAAATTCGTCAAAGCATATGGTGATTTCAACAGTGCCGCGGCCAAAGGTCTCATGCAATACGTAAAGGAAGTGAAGTCCGGTATCTTTCCGGATGCAGCGACAACCTATAAAAAGAGGGTATTTGAAAAATGATGAAAACTTCGGATAATATAAAAGAAACCCGGGAATTACTGAAACCATACAGGGAAGGGAAAATCGCACTCGTACCGACGATGGGATATCTCCATGAAGGGCATATGGCGCTGGTGGCAAAAGCGAGGGAGCATGCCGATTTCGTCGTGCTCAGCCTGTTTGTCAATCCGCTGCAGTTCGGTCCGGATGAAGATCTGGATACGTATCCAAGAGATCTCGCCCGGGATCTTAAGATCTGCGAGGAAAATGGCGTGGACTTCGTCTTCCATCCATCAGAGGAGGAAATGTATCCGAAGACGCCGGAGCTCGGGCTCAACCTTGCGAGCATGTCTTCGATACTTGACGGCCTCAAGCGCCCGGGGCACTTTGAAGGTGTGGTTACGGTCGTGAACAAACTCTTCAATATCATTGAGCCCGATTTTGCAGTATTCGGGGAAAAGGACCGGCAGCAGTTGATGATCATCCAGCGGATGGTGGAGGACTTCAATCATGATCTCGAAATCATCGGTGTGCCGACTGCGCGGGAACCGGACGGTCTGGCCAAGAGCAGCAGGAACGTGAACCTTACAGACGCGGAGAGGGAGGAAGCGCCGGCAATCCACCAGGCGCTCGAAATCGGACGCGATCTGGTGCTAGAAGGCGAGACCGACATAGAAAGCGTCAAAGAACGCATCGAAATGCATATCATGGATCATACATCAGGGGAGATGGATGACCTGCAGATCTTCACCCATCCCGATTTAAATACTATCCAAACAGTATCAACTGATGTTATAATATTCATTGCTGTAAAGTTCGAACGTGTACGATTAATAGATAATATGTTGGTGATTATAAATGATTAGAACAATGATGAACGGCAAGATCCACCGTGCGGTGGTAACTGAGGCAAACCTCAATTACGTCGGAAGCATCACGATAGATCCACTCCTCATGGAAGCGGCGGACATACTGCCTGGTGAAAAGGTGCAGATTGTGAACAACAATAATGGCGAACGCCTGGAGACATACGTAATCGAGGGCGAGCGCCATTCAGGGGAGATCTGCCTGAACGGTGCAGCTGCAAGAAAAGTGCAGGTGGGTGATGTGGTCATCATCATCAGCTACGTCCAGCTGGAACAGTCGGAGCTTTCAGACCACAAGCCGAATGTCGTGATCGTCGATGAGGAAAACAAAATAATTGTTGCAGACTATAAAGAGAAGAGAAAAACAGAATACACGGCGCATTAAGTAATTAGACATCAGTTTAATTACTTTTTTTGTAATTGGAGGTGCACCATGCTCAAAAAGGCATTTTTATTCGTCCTCTTATACCTCATTGCTGTGCTGCTGGCCCCTGCAATCCAGTCTTACGATTTCGAGGAGGGGATGAATGCCCGGTATGCCAAAAGCTGGCTTGAAAACCATGTCTATCCTGAATATGACAGGAGTGTCATCCATCAGGTGAACAGCACGCAGACACAGGATGTCGAGTTGGATATGGGCGAGGAATATCAAAGCGGGGACAACGAAGTACTGGACTCTGAATACAGCGGGGATTTTATCGTCGAGGATGAACCCGGTCTGTTCAGGCTGGTTCTCGTCCAGGATGGAAAGGTTGCCGGCGGATATACGAACAGTGATGATGTATCCATCAGCAACATTAATATCGAAGACCTCGACCGTGAAAAGGTCAGGGAAACATACGGGGAGCCTGAGGAATATATACAGAAGGGCTGGAAACGCCTCAGGGTGAACGAGGAAGGCTTCGAGGTGTTCGACCTGAAGGAAAGTTATGTCTATTTCTTCTATGATCTGCATCAGGAGGATAAAGTGAACGGCATGCTTCTGCTGGATAAAGACCAGGTCGCCTCGATTGAAACACTCTATAACAACCCGCCGGCAGAGGCCAATTCACGCCTGAACCATCTCGTTGTGAACGCATCGCGGATCGAATACGGACTGGAGCCGCTCGAGGTTGATGAGAGTGCATCAAGCGCCGCTCTCGGGCACAGCACCGATATGGCACAAAATGACTATTTCGAACACGAATCACCGCAGGGCGTCACTTTGAAAGACCGCATCGAGGAAAGTGGTGTACGATACCAGAAGGCAGGAGAGAATATAGCCATGGGCCACACATCCGTAATCTTTGCCCATCACAGTCTGCTCAATTCCCCGGATCACCGGGTGAATGTCCTGAGTCCTGATTTTACACATCTCGGTACTGGCACTGCATACGGCAGAGAGGATGTTCCGTATTACACTGAAAACTATATACAAAAATAGCTGATTGTCCACAAAAGAGTAAAACTATACTTTTTATCTGGTTTATAAATGGTTTTAAGGGGAATTTATATATTGGATCAGAAGTTTCCCGCTATCTGAAATCCATCCAAATTGAACGATTGAATGAGGGGATGCAATTGATGGGTAAGACGCAGGATAAGGATATAAGCGAAGATAAAGACATACTGGAACAGGTAAGGATAATACTCGGAAAATAAAAGAATACACCGGTTATACAAGGGATGGATTACCGGATAGTCAATATAAGAAGGGCGTATGCTTAAGCATACGCCCTTTAATTATGCGTCCCTCAGAATTCCCGGAAGAGGCCGACCACTTTACCGAGTACTGTGACTGCATCCAGATATATTGGATCCATAGTCTGGTTTTCCGGCTGTAATCTGTAATAGCCATTCTCCTTATAAAATCTTTTTACCGTCGCTTCATCCTCTTCTGTCATGGCGACAATGATGTCACCATTATGGGCGATGTTCTGCTTTCTGACAATCACCCGGTCGCCATCATGGATGCCCGCTTCGATCATACTGTCGCCGGCGACATTCAGCAGGAAAATCTCGCTGTTGTGGTTTGCAGTGAAATGCTCTGGAAGCGGGAAGTACTCATCTACATTTTCGACAGCTGTAATCGGCAGACCGGCCGTAACCTTACCGAGTACAGGGACCTGGATGACGGATGCATACTGGCTGTTCTCCTCCATGACGATCTCTATCGCACGGGGTTTGGTTGGATCACGTTTGATATACCCCTTATCCTGCAGTTTGGCAAGGTGTCCGTGTACAGTAGAACTTGACTGCAGGCCGACAGCATTGCCGATTTCCCGGACACTCGGCGGATACCCTTTATCCTGAACGGTCCTCTTGATGTACTGATAGATTTGCTTTTGTCTGTCCGTTAACTCCTTCATATTATACCTCCAGATTTTATTAACCTAATTCTACCATATGGACAATGCTGTTACAAACATTTGTTCGCCATGAGATTGACCCGGAACACCCGTTCTGTTATTATTGTTATACAAACATATGTTCCAGGAGGGGATTTTCATGACACTGAAAGAATTTCAGATGCTTTCCACTGTATTCATATTCGTATTGGTTGCCGGTCTTATTTTCATGCTGCAGTCCCATGCTGCAACGAACGCACATTCCGACGTTGCTTATATAGATGAATTCCAGGTTGTCACTTTTGAAGACGAACAGAACAGCAAGGATAAAACGGATGTTCCAGATAAAGAATATGCAGAAAGCTCGAGAATGGACCAGCTGGTGGAATTGATAGGGTTTATCAAATGAGGGTGGAAGTATGAGGATGGTCTCATACTTTTTTTTATGGTAAATTATAATAGAATGGACGGGAGGGTTCATTATGTTGGAAAACCATAAGCTAGAGCGTCTCAATGCACTTGCGGCCAAGAAAAAATCCGGGACCATATCAAAGGGTGAGCTGCAGGAGCTTAAAGGGTTGAGGGAGGCATATTTGAAAAATTTCAGATCTTCATTCAGGAAACAGGTGGAGAATACCAAAGTCATCGATCCTGAAGGAAAAGATGTCACTCCCAAAAAACTGAAACGCATACAGCAGGATAAGAATAATAAAAACTAAAGGAGCAAGTACTATGACTTTTGATAAAACAGATCAGCTGGCTATAAACACGATCAGGACACTTTCAATCGATGCAGTAGAGAAAGCGAACTCCGGTCACCCGGGTCTCCCCATGGGCGCGGCACCAATGGCGTATACTCTTTGGAGCCGCCATCTGAATTTCAACCCGAACTCAGTGAAATGGTTCGACAGGGACCGTTTTGTGCTGAGTGCCGGCCACGGTTCCATGCTTGTCTACAGCCTGCTGCATCTCTCCGGTGCACTTGAAATGGAAGAGCTGAAGGAATTCAGGCAGTATGAATCCAAAACCCCGGGGCATCCGGAATTCAAGCATACAGATGGTGTTGAAATCACTACCGGTCCTCTGGGCCAGGGGCTTGCGATGAGTGTCGGCATGGCAATGGCTGAAAAACACCTTGCCGCGCGTTACAACCGCGATGGCTATGATGTTGTCGACCATTACACATATGTCATTGCAAGTGACGGGGATCTGATGGAGGGAATATCCCATGAAGCCTCCTCACTCGCAGGACATGTTGGTCTGGATAAGCTGATCGTACTGTATGATTCCAATGACATTTCACTTGACGGCGATCTTGACATGAGTTTTTCTGAAGACGTGAAAAAACGTTTTGAAGGCTATAACTGGCACTATATCAGAGTCGAAGACGGCAATGATGTCGAAGAGATAGACAGAGCGATTACTGAAGCCAAATCTTCTGACAAGCCTGTCATGATCGAAGTGAAGACGATCATCGGCTACGGTTCACCGAACAAGCAGGGCAAGAGTGCCTCACACGGTGCACCGCTTGGTGCGGAAGAAAGGGAAGCGGCATTTGAACACTACGGTTTCGATCCAGGTAAAACTTTCGAAGTGGATACCTCGGTCTACGACCGCTTCAGTGAAACATTGAAAATGCGGAGTAATGCCAAAGAGGCGGAATGGATCAAAGTGATGGAAGATTATGCATCTGCCCATCCGGAACTCCATAAAGAGTTTGAAGATGCAATCAACGGTGTCCTTGCTGAAGGGTACGACAGGAATCTCCCGTACTATGAAGCGGGGGAAAAGAAAGCGACACGTGCCACTTCAAGCGATATGATCCAGGTGCTGTCAGAAACGGTTCCAACATTGTTCGGCGGGGCAGCAGACCTTGCGAGCAGCAACAAGACCAATGTCAAGGAAGAGGCGGACTTCTCCAAAGATACGCCGGAAGGCAGGAACGTATGGTTTGGCGTACGTGAATTCGGCATGGCGGCCGCATTGAACGGCATGGCGGCCCACGGCGGTGTCCGTCCATACGGCGGTACATTCTTTGTATTCAGTGATTACCTGAAGCCGGCACTCCGTCTGAGTGCATTGATGAAGCTTCCTGTAACCTATGTATTTACACATGACTCCATCGCTGTCGGTGAAGACGGTCCGACACATGAGCCTGTGGAACAGCTCGCAGGGCTCCGTGCAATCCCGAACCTGAATACGATCCGTCCCGGAGACGGCAATGAGACGCGTGCGGCATGGAAAGTGGCAATGGAGGCGGAAGATGCGCCAACAGCGCTTGTCCTGACACGCCAGGATGTCGAAGTGATTGATGTGCCTTATTTCGAAGTGGAAGAAGGCGTCAAAAAAGGCGGATATATCGCATATGATGAAGGTGACGAAGCAATCCTGTTCGCATCAGGAAGTGAAGTGCCGCTTGCAGTCAACGCGGCGAAACAGCTTAAGACACAGGGTGTGAATGTCAAGGTGGCATCCATTCCGAACATGCAGCAGTTCCTGAAGCAGGATGCGGAATATATCGACAGCGTACTCAATCCGCATATTGAAAACCGGACCGCAATCGAGATGGCGGCAAGCCATGGATGGCATCGTTTCGTCGGTATGAACGGCAAACTGCACACTATCGATACGTACGGTGCAAGTGCTCCCGGCGACCTTGTAATCGAGAAATACGGCTTTACCGTTGAAAGGGTTCTCCAGACTGTACTCGACAAATAACTTGTTGAAAAACACCTGTTTTTAATGTAAACTTTATAATGGTCTACGAAGAAAGAGGTGAGCAGTTTGGCTACTTGGATTTGGATAATTATTGTTACAGTTGCACTCATCGGTGGCGTTGCATTGGGATTCTTCCTCGCAAGAAAGTATATGATGGACTATCTTGAAAAGAACCCGCCTATTAATGAAGACATGCTCAGAATGATGATGATGCAGATGGGACAGAAACCTTCCCAGAAGAAAATTAATCAGATGATGACAATGATGAATAAGCAAACGGATTCTAAAGAAGCGAAAAAGCGTGTCAAAGACGCGAAGAAATAGAAATAAAGCCTCCTGTATTATGCGGGAGGCTTATTCTTATTCACATTGAATAAATATTTATTTTTTAAACACTTCGTCTTAATATGGATGAAGTGTTTTTTCATTAAAAATGTTTAATTCAGAAATAAAATTAATAATCTTAGAAATATTACCATTTTTCAAAATATTCATTGATTGGGCATAATCATTCATATATAATTGAATTATACATTCGGGAGGAGGAAATTTGATGAACAGGAAATTTTTTGTATTTTTCTTTGTTCTTGTACTGACATTGGTGCTTGCAGCCTGTACTGATGATTCAGATGTGGACGGCAGTGGTGATGAAAGTGCGGGGGGAGAAGAGGGAACGGATGAGAATGCTGCCGGTGGCGTTGGCAGTGGTGATCTGAATATTGCCATGATGGATGATGTAGTCACACTTGATCCGCACGGCAGTAATGATTCAGCCTCAGCGCAGGTCAGAAGGAATATCTATGAAACACTGGTCTTCCAGGAAACTGATATGGAACTCGCACCGGGCCTTGCAGAGGAATGGGAAGCGACAGAAGATGATGTATGGAATTTGAAACTCCGTGAAGGTACGACCTTCCATAACGGCTCAGAATTCACAGCTGAGGATGTCAAGGCGACACTTGACCGTGTACGTGACACTGCGGTTGCATCAGAAGTGGCATTCCTGTTTGAAATGATCGAAGAGGTGGAAGTGGTCGGGGACTATGAAGTCAATCTACATACAGAATTCCCGTTTGCTCCGCTTCCAAGCCACCTTGCCCATAATACGGCAGGCATCATGAGCAAGGATCTGATTGACCAGGATTATCAGGCAGCCCTCGATGAAGCGGGCGTGGACATGACTGCGGATGAATACTACGGGCTGCGTGATGAAGGCGGATCTGAATATGAAGATGTTGCAGAGCAGATTTCAGAGCATACAAGCGGCGTCATCGGCTCACAGGCAGATGGTACGAACCATCTGATGCTGCAGTCGAGGTCTTCAGGAGAAGAGACAGTCCTTGAGAAATTCGACGATTTCCAGGGAGGGGAACGTAATTTTGAAACAGTCACTTTCCGCGTCATACCTGAAAATGGCGCCCGTATGGCTGAACTTGAAACAGGCGGTATCCAGGTTGCCGGAGATGTCGATTCAAGCAGTGCTGTACGTGTAGCTGAAGGGGCCGATACAGAGCTCGTTGAACAGGAATCCGTAAGGATGTCCTATCTCGGCTTCAACACTGAGAAAGAACCGTTTGATGATGTCAAAGTCCGCCAGGCGATCTCCTATGCCATTGACCGGGATGAAATCATCTCCGGTGTATACGACGACATGGGAATCGCAGCCACCGGACCACTTGCCCCGGATGTATGGGGGTATGATGAAAACCTTGAAGGCATAGATTACGATATGGAACGGGCCAAGGAACTGCTTTCGGAAACAGATGTGGCTGACGGTTTCAGCACGACAATCTGGGTGGACGAAGATCCGCAAATTATCGACACGGCAGTATACATTCAGGAAAAACTGGCGGAGCTGAACATCGATGTCGATGTGGAACAGTTCGAGTGGGGGGCATACCTTGACCGTACCGCACAGGGCGATCACGACATGTTCATCCTCGGCTGGACAACGGTGACTGCTGATGCCGACTACGGGTTGTATGCACTGTTCCACTCGAACAGTCACGGCGCGACAGGGAACCGTTCATTCTATACGAATGAGGAAGTCGACACCCTCCTTGATGAAGGCCGCACAGAACCCGGGGAAGATGCGAGATTTGAAGCATACAGTAATGCCCAGCAGATTCTGATAGAGGAAGCACCGGCGGCATATCTGTTCCATACCAACTTTGCACTGGGAGTCAATTCATCCCAGGTGAGCGGTGTAGACCTTGATCCGGTCGGTAACATCAGAATTGAAAATGTATCGTTCAACGAATAAGCACAAAAAATCCAGAGACAGGATCGTCTCTGGATTTTTTTAATGCATAAGTATTTACATAGTAGATGTTTTTTTATAGTATTGACATATTGACTTTTAGTTATATATTAACATATACTTTTAAAAAGTAACTTATAGGAGCAAAGTTATGGAAAAGAACAACAAAACATTAAAACTGCTGAACTGGATAGAAAACACGGGGAATAAACTTCCACATCCCGTCACGATCTTTGCAATTTTTACGCTGCTCGTAGTTGTACTGTCGCATATTCTGTATATGCTGGATGTCAGTGTGACATACAACGGTGTCAACAATGAGACGATGGAGCGTGAAATGATAACAGTCGAGGCGGTCAGTCTGCTGATGCCCGACGGTATCGCCTATATGTTCACAAGTGTGGTCGAAAACTTTACGACATTCGTTGCCCTCGGTCCCGTGCTGGTCGCAATGCTCGGTGTGGGTATCGCTGAAAAGAGCGGGTATATCAGCGCAATCATGACAAATACGGTCACAAGGGCACCATCAAAACTTGTCACACCGATTGTAGTATTGATGGGTGTGCTGTCAAACGCCGCAGCATCAGTGGGCTACGTTGTACTGGTTCCGCTTGGCGCAATCATCTTCCTCGGTTTCCGCCGTCACCCCCTTGCAGGGCTGGCAGCAGCATTCGCCGGTGTGTCAGGGGGATATTCAGCCAACCTTGTGCTCGGAACGAATGATCCGCTTCTAAGCGGCATTTCAACAGAGGCTGCGCATCTGATCGACCCGGGCTATACAGTCCTTGCCACCGATAACTGGTTCTTCATGTTCGCCTCGACTTTCATCATCGTGATACTTGGTACACTGATTACGGATAAACTGGTGGAACCGAGACTCGGAAATTATGAAGGGGAGCTTGAAGGATCCGAAGGCAGCGGAATCACCACACTGGAAAGAAAAGGCCTGTTGTGGGCGAATATTTCAGCCATCGCTGTAATCATCGGTATCGCCCTCCTGGTATTGGTACCGGGGGCACCACTTCAGGGTGAGGATGGCAGTATCATAAACTCACCATTCATCGACAGCATCATTTTCATCATGATGCTCATCTTCCTGGTGCCCGGTGTCGTTTACGGTATCGTCACCAAAGGTATAAAAAATGATAAAGATGTCGCAGAACTCATGACAGATTCACTCAGTACAATGTCAGGATTCATCGTCCTGATATTCTTTGCTGCGCAGTTCGTTGCATTTTTCAACTACACAAACCTCGGGACAATCATTGCGGTAAATGGTGCATCGATACTAGAAGCCTTGAATTTAGGCGGAATATCAGTGTTGGTATCATTGATATTCATCACAGCAATCATAAATCTCTTCATGGCCGCAGATTCTGCCAAATGGGCGATCATGGCACCGGTCTTCGTGCCGATGTTCATGCAGCTTGGAATAGCACCTGAAGTTACTCAAGCAGCTTACAGGATAGGGGACTCATCAACAAATATCATCTCCCCGCTGATGCCCTTCTTCCCGCTGATCGTCGCTTTCGCACAGCGCTACGGTAAAGAAAATGGCATCGGAACAGTGGTGTCACTCATGCTGCCTTATTCTGTAATCTTCATCATCGTCTGGTCGGTATTCTTTGTAATATGGTATATGTTCGGCATTCCGACAGGGCCGGGAGCAAGTTTAAGCTATTAAATTTTGAGCTGTGCAATTGCAGGCATCCAAGATATCAAAAACAGAAAAGCGAGAGGCAGGACACCGGTGTCCTGCCTCTCGCTTTTCTTATGCCTTGGTTCTGTATTCAGTGATATGTTCCTGCAGTGTTTCATCCTTTCCAAACAGGAAATGCTTATGCATGTCCGGTGAATATTTGGAATTGATTGTTTCCAAACCGACTGCTTCTGCGACAGCACGAAGCATGGCGGGTGAAGCACCGCAGCAAAGTCCGATGTAATTGATTCCTGAATCATGTGCTTCTTTTGCCCACTCCGCAAGCTCATACCTGTTGTGATACAGTGGATCGAGTGCTGTAGGGAACGTTGTGTCCGTTGGAAGATGGCAGCTGCATCCGCCGTCCGGCAGATTGAAGAATGTTGGATTTTCTTCAGTTGTACGATAAGGCAAAGGCAAAGCCCCGACATATCCTGTAGTATTTTTACGTATTTTTTCCAGATAGGGCTGCATAGTATCCGGCCCCCTGAAGCAGTTCATGCCGACAACCAGTGCACCATTCTCCTCGAGGATTTTGCAGGATTCCTCTACGGTATATCCATCACGCAAGATGTTTTCACCCATCAGCCCGAGGGTGATGACAGCAGGCAGATCATATTTTTTGATTTCCTCCAGAGCGATTAATGCCTCTTCATGATAATAGTATGTTTCTCCATTGATATAGTCCACGCCTTCATCTTTACACCATGAAACCATCTCATTGAATATGGACCTTACCTTTTCTTTAGAGGCAGGATCATCAGGATTGAATATATTGGTGTTTGAAATATTGCCGGCGACCAGCGCTTCTTCTGACGGATGTTCTTTTGCGACTTCTTTCGCCAATTTGATTGCATTTCTGTTCAATGGTTCAAGAAGATCCTCTTTGCCGATGATCCTCATCTTTTCACGGTGTGCATTGTATGTGAAGGCAAGCACCACATCGGATCCCGCATTCATATAATCACGGTAGACCTGTTTCAATGCTTCCGGATTTTCAAGTGCCACTTCCGGTACAAATGAACCTGCCTGAAGATAGCCCCTTCGCTCCAATTCGAATAAATAACCTTCACCAACAATGACGGTACCTTGTTCCAGACGTTCCTTTAAACTTCTTTTGCTCATTTCTTTCGCCTCCTGATGGTATTGATATTAATAGCCGGAAGATATTCGGGAATTTAAAATGCCCTCTGCTTTTGAGAAAGAAGAGGGCAATGTATATATTAAAGTCTCCTCTTATCTTCTAGCGTGATGCTACTGGAATTAGCACAGTACTTTATATGCCTGTTGCCGAAGCGTCATAGGGCCAGTCCCTCGACTTCTCTGGATAAGAAAGTGTATCGAATATTTAATTGTTGTTTATCACTATAAACAGGAAAAATGTCAAAGTCAACACTAATTTGAAATATAATTTATTTTCCGAACTTTTAATAAAATAAAGCGGTATACCTTTGAAAGTCTTTTGATGTATGATATTCTGAAACTAGAAAATTAAATAGATGAGCACTGGGGGAGCCTTCTGGCTGAGACGATTTTCGGACCCTTGGAACCTGATCTGGATAACACCAGCGTAGGGAAGTGGTGAAATTTGCTGAATATAATTTATGTAAAGACGAATATATTTTCAAAGCCACTTATCCTTACGGGTGAGTGGCTTTTTTAGTTTTCTTTTCAATCAACGCAGAAAAAAGGAGTAATTGGATGAATGGACAGCTGCATCTTATCAGTGATGGTAATTTTTCAAAACAGCATTTGAATATCTTAATGAAAATTCACAGTGCAATCGATTATTTCCATCTGCGTGAAAAGAAAAAGTCTGCTGGAGAGCTGATCGAAATTATTAATGTGCTGGAAAAGGGAAATATACCCCTGCACAAAGTGATTATAAATGACCGGATTGATATTTCGGTGATGAAAAAATGTGCAGGTGTCCAATTGGCCTATCACAGTGCGCCGAGTACACTAGTAAGAAAAAGCTTTCCGGAAATAATGATTGGACAATCCATACACTCATTGGAAGAAGCGAAGAAAGCAAATGCAAAGGATATTGATTTTCTAGTGTATGGACACATTTTTGAAAGCCGGTCAAAAGTTGGGAAAACACCAAAAGGTGTGTACGAATTAAAATCTATTATTGATTACATATCTCTCCCGGTAATAGCGATTGGCGGCATAACACCGGAACGGGCTGAGGCTGTAATCAATGCAGGCGCTGAAGGTATTGCGGTAATGTCCGGCGTCTGGCAGGCAGATGATCCGGTGAAAGCAGTCAGGGATTATAGAAAAGTTCTGAAGGAAGGGATAATCGAGAGATGATAAAAAAGTTTGACCAGATTATCGTGGGCGGTGGTGTGATTGGATGCTCAATTGCATATCAGCTGTCCAAAAGGGGATATCGGGTATTGGTTTTGGAAAGCAGCACGACAGGGTGTGAAGCATCTAATTCTGCTGCAGGCATGCTGGGGGCACAAAATGAATTTACTGAAGAAGGTCCGCTATTCCGATTTGCCCAGGATAGCAGACGTTTATTCAAAGAATTGTCTGATGAACTTATTTCAGAAACTGATATTGATATTCATTATGTCCATAAAGGAATTTTAAAACTTTCATTTGATCAGCAGCAAAATCGGCAATTGGAGGAAATCGAGGCGTTTCAGAAAAGTATGGGTAATCCTGCATATATTCTTTCACGTGCAGAAGTTCTGGAGTTGGAACCCGGTGTTACGTCTGAGGTGGCAAGTGCAGTCTATATGCCGGATGACGGACAGGTATCTGCCCCAGACTTGAGCAAAGCATTTTTTAAAGCGGCTCAAAATCGTGGGGCAGTCATTCACGAAAATGAAAGAGTGGTTAATTTACTAGTGACGGATGGCGAAATATATGGTGTGAGCACAATCCATGATACTTACCATGCAGATCAGGTTGTTATCGCAACAGGTGTATTCGGCTCCGGATTGATCCCGGAAACCGCTTCAACTATACCCGTAAAAGGCGAATGCCTGGAGCTGGAACTGGACACCCCGGTCATTCAGGCGACAGTTTCATCTGATGGCTGTTATCTGGTACCGAAACAGGGAGGGAAAGTGCTTGTGGGCGCCTCCTCCCTGCCGGGCAGGACTGATAAGGAAATCAGTGCCAAGGCTGTTTCGCTACTTTTGGAAAAAGCATTCCTTATGGTACCTGAGTTATCGAAAGCAAGCATAAACAGATTATGGACGGGGATTCGCCCGGGAACTTCTGATGGTAAACCATATATGGGCGCGGTGCCTGATGTTTCAGGCTTATATATATCGGTCGGCCACTACCGCAATGGGATATTGCTTTCGCCGATTACAGGAATCTATATGGCAGACCTGATTACGGGGAAGCGGGTGGATCCATCCTATTATGAAAGTTTTAATGCAGGACGTGTGAACGAATTTATCGGCAGGGGAGGTGGATGAAAATGCATTTGGTCATCAACGGAAACAGCATGGAACTGGGTGATGAAGTGAGCAGCGTCACAACATTGCTTGAGCATCTCGGACTGGCGGAGAAGCCGGTCATCATCGAACACAACCGAGACATACTGAAACAGGAACACTATCGTCAGAGAATGCTTGAAAATGGAGATACACTGGAAATTGTACATTTTGTCGGAGGAGGATGATTATGCTGAATATTGGACAATATCAATTTGAATCACGCTTGTTTCTGGGAACGGGAAAATACCCGGATTATGATATTCAAAAACAGGCAGTGGAGAAATCACAAACAGAAGTACTCACCTTTTCTGTGAGAAGGATGAACATATTTGACCCATCCTTACCAAACTTCCTGGAAAAGATCGATCCAAAAAAATATAGGTTTCTGCCCAATACTGCCGGGGCGAAAAATGCCGAAGAAGCTGTGAGGATTGCCGGATTGGCTGCCGCTTCCGGGAGGTGTGACATGATTAAAGTGGAAGTGATCGGCTGTGACAGAACCTTGCTGCCGGATCCTGTGGAAACTTTAAAGGCAACTGAAGAACTGTTGAAACAAGGATTTACTGTCCTGCCTTATACGTCGGATGATGTTGTGTTGGCACGGAAGCTGGAAGAAGCGGGTGCCCATGCCATAATGCCCGGTGCCTCTCCGATAGGCAGCGGCCAGGGGGTTATTAATCCGTTGAATCTTTCATTCATCATTGAACAGTCGAATGTTCCTGTCCTGGTTGATGCGGGGATTGGTTCTCCTGCTGATGCAGCTTATGCCATGGAACTTGGGGCTGACGGTGTCCTGCTCAATACTGCAGTATCTGGTGCAGAAGATCCGGTGAAGATGGCTGAAGCGATGAAACTTGCTGTCCATGCAGGCAGGTTTGGATACGAAGCGGGCAGGATTCCCAAAAAAGATTACGCTGTGGCAAGCAGTCCGGAGGAAGGTATCAGTGTCAGGGACTAACCGTTACCACCGTCAGACATTGTTTGAACCTATTGGTGAAACCGGACAGGACAGGTTGATGGAGAGTCATGTGCTTATTGTTGGTGCCGGTGCTTTGGGATCCGGCAGTGCCGAGGCTTTAGTACGGGCAGGAATTGGGAAACTGACGCTTATCGACCGTGATTATGTTGAAGAAAGCAATCTTCAGCGCCAGCAATTATTCAGTGAACAGGATGCTTATGAAAAGCTGCCAAAGGCAATCGGAGCCAAGAATCGGTTGAATGATATCAATAGTATGGTCGAAGTGGAAGCGATCATGGCGGATGCAGGGGCAGACCTGTTATCGGAACTTGCGCCGGCCATTGATTTGATAATCGATGCGACTGATAATTTTGATATCAGGTTGCTGGTGAATGATATTTCACAAAAATTCGAGGTGCCGTGGATATACGGTGCCTGTGTAGCGGGTTATGGAATGACTTTTACAATAATACCGGGCCATACACCCTGTCTTCAATGTCTGCAGGAATATCTGCCTTCCTCCGGTGCCACATGTGACAGCGCAGGAGTAATACAGCCGGCAGTGCAGCATGTTGTATCTTACCAGGTAACCGAAGCAATGAAACTTTTAACAGGGAACAGAGCACAAATATCCGGAAAATTGATTGCATTCGACCTTTGGAAAAATGAACACATGGAGATGGAGATAGAGAAGCTGAAGAAACCGGATTGTTCGTCATGTTCCGACAACAGGACCTATAGTCACCTGTCTTACGGAAATCAGACGAAAACCACGGTGATGTGTGGTCGTGACACAGTCCAGATTCGTCCGCAGGGTAATATGGCCAGTCTAAGCGAGGTGGCAGAAAAGCTTAGGAGCAATAAAAACCTGCATCTGTCTTGGAACCCGTACCTCCTTTCAATCCAGGATGGAGATTTCCGGATCGTCCTCTTTCAGGACGGCAGGGCCTTGGTACATGGCACAATGGATGAAATGGAAGCGAAGAATGTATACTATCGCTATATGGGGTGAAAATCACAAAGAATATCAATGATGGAAAGTACCGATGCGGTTGCTGGTATGGCAGCCGTATTTTTTATGTATTATTCCAATATCAAAATCAGACCAAATGATTAGATGCATATTATTTCATTGTTCGAAATATATGGTAAAATTTAAGCTGAATCGAGAAAAGGGGGGGATGGTATGCAGGTCTTCAGGAAACTTGGGTGGTTTTTCAAAAGGGAATGGAGAAGCTATACCCTGGGTATTATTATGCTATTGCTTGTGGCCCTGTTGGAACTTGTTCCACCACAGGTTATTGGTTTTGTGATCGACCACATTACGGAGTCTACTTTAACCGGAAACATATTGATGCAATTTGTCGTCCTGCTTATTGGGGTTGCATTGCTTACATATATCGTAAGGTACTTCTGGCGAATAATGATCTTTGGTGCAAGTTACCGTCTGGGAAGGATTCTGAGGAACAGGCTCTACAGAAAATACTCCGAGATGAGTCCGGCGTTCTATCAGAAGCGGCGGACGGGGGACTTGATGGCGCACGCAACCAATGATATCCAGGCAGTCCAGGCAACGGCGGGTGCGGGGATTCTGACGATTGCGGATTCACTGATTACAGGCGGCGCTGTTCTGGTCACGATGGCAGTCACAATCAGTCCCCAGCTGACGCTGATTGCGATGATTCCGCTGCCGCTGATGGTGATCCTGACCAGTTATTACGGTACCCTGCTCAACCGGGGATTCAAAAAGGCGCAGGCAGCCTTCAGCCGGCTGAATGACAAGACGCAGGAAAGCGTCGCGGGCATCAAAGTGACGAAGACTTTCGGCTATGAGGAGAGCGACCATGAAGATTTCCGCAGCCTGAGTGACGAAGTTGTCGAGAAGAATCTGAAAGTGTCAAAAGTGGATGCTCTGTTCGATCCGACAATCATGTCGGTGATCGGCATAAGTTACTTTCTGTCCATCCTGTTTGGTGCCCGGATGGTGCTTGATGAAACGATTTCCATCGGGCAGCTGGTGACATTTACAACATATCTCGGCATGATGGTCTGGCCGCTTCTTGCACTGGGATGGTTCTTCAACCTTGTGCAGCGCGGACGGGCATCATATGACCGGATTGAGGAAGTGATGATGACACGGAATGACATCGGAACAGATTACAGGATCGAAGACGCTCCGGATGGTGATATAACATTCGATATCGGTGCCTTCAACTTTCCGGGTGATGAAACGGCCGGTCTGAGGGATATCGGTTTTACTGTTTTAAAAGGGACGACACTTGGCATCGTCGGACGTACCGGTTCCGGAAAAAGTGCCCTCATCAGACTCCTTCTCCGCGAGTTCGATACTGTGAATCCTGACGATATCATGTACGGCGGACATGCCATCCGGGACTATGGCCTGACAAATTTGAGAAGCCGGTTCGGCTATGTGCCGCAGGATCATTTCCTGTTCTCTGCAACCATCAGGGATAACATCGCATTCAGCAATCCCGGACTTGACGATAGAGCAGTCAGTGAAGCGGCACGCCTCAGTCATATACACGATGACATAAAGTCATTCCCGGATGGATACGGCACCGTAGTCGGGGAGCGCGGGGTGTCATTGTCCGGCGGCCAGAAACAGCGGATTTCCATCGCCAGGGCGCTGGTGCTCGATCCTGAAGTGCTGATACTGGACGATTCTCTGTCCGCTGTGGATGCAGAGACTGAAGAGAGGATCCTTGCCAATATGCAGTCGGCAAGGGCGGGCAAGACGAATATCATTACAGCCCATCGCATGAGTGCCGTAAGCCATGCTGATCTGATCATCGTCATGGACCGCGGCACGGTGCTCGAGCGTGGCACACACAGGGAACTGATGGAACTACAGGGCTGGTACCATGATACCTACAACGCCCAGGCACTGCGTGAGCAACTGGAAAGTTCTCTCGATGAACTTGTGGAAAAGGAGGATGGGTAATGGAGGATAATACGTTCAATCTCACCTTCAATGATCAAAAACAGGTACTCATCCGCCTGATGAAGTATACGCTGCCATTCAGAAAGACCCTTCTGGCAGGATTCCTGATGCTGATCATTTCGACGGTAGCGGGTGTCGCGACACCTTATATCGTCATGATTTTCATCGATGAATATTTGACGCCGGGAGTATTTCCGGAATCGGATATAACCTGGCTCATCATCATTTTCTTCCTGGTCCAGGCAGTTGGAGCTGTTACGACATATATGCAGATCTATCTTTTCCAGTATCTTGCGTTCAGAGTCATCCAGCAATTGAGAATTGATGCGTTCAGTAAGATCGGCAGGCTCGGTATGCGCTATTTTGACAAAGTGCCGGGCGGCAGTGTAGTTTCCAGGCTCACAAATGATACAGAGGCGATTGTCGAGATGTTCATCGGTGTGCTGGCGTCATTCCTCATGGCATTTTTCATGGTGATCTCCAGTTTCATCATGATGTTCGTGCTGGATTTTAAACTGGCATTGTTTGCGCTCATATTCATGCCGGTCATCGTATTGATCCTTGCAGTCTACCGCCGGTATTCCGCCAATTTCTTCTCGCACGCAAGACAGCTTCTGAGTGATTTGAATGCAAAGTTGGCAGAGGGCATCGAGGGCATGAAGATCATACAGGTCTTCAACCAGGAGAAGCGTCTCAGGAGTGAATTTGAAGAAATCAACGAAGCGCATTATCAGTACAATATGAAGAATGTAAGGCTTGACGGACTTCTGCTCAGGCCGGCCATAAGTATGATCAGTGTGCTGGCAATCGCATTGATTTTATCGTATTTTGGTCTGCTCAGTTTTGAAGGCGGCGTGACAGCAGGTGTCGTATTCGCCTTTATCCAGTACATGGAACGCTTTTTCGAACCGATCAACCAGGTCAGTCAGAATCTGAATATTTTCCAGCAGGCACTTGTCGCCGCAAGCCGGGTGTTCGCTCTGATAGATGACGGGCGGATGGAGCCGGTTCAAAATGAAAATGAGTCATATGACATTACAGAAGGGAAAGTGGAGTTTAAAAACGTCACTTTCAGTTATGACGGCAAAGTCGATGTTCTGAATGATATCTCATTTACAGCAGAATCGGGCCAGACGGTGGCGCTCGTTGGACATACTGGTTCAGGCAAGAGTTCAATCATCAATCTGTTCATGCGGTTCTACGAATTTGAAAGAGGCGAGATACTGATTGACGGGCAGTCCATCAAAGAAATTCCAAAGCTTGAAATGAAGGAGAAGATCGGACTGGTGCTGCAGGATCCTTTCATTTTCTACGGGACAGTGGAGTCGAATATAAAACTGTATCATCCTACAATGACTTTCGAGCAGGTGAAAGAGGCGGCGAAGTTCGTCAGGGCGGATCGGTTCATTCAAAAGCTGCCCGGTGACTATGGCCATAAAGTGATTGAAAAGGGGAGTGCGTTCTCAAGCGGGGAACGCCAGCTCATCGCTTTCGCCCGGACGATGGCCATGGATCCCAAAATACTGATCCTGGATGAGGCGACGGCAAACATCGATTCTGAAACGGAAGAGGAAATCCAGAAGTCACTTTCAAAAATGAGGAAGGGAAGGACGACCCTCGCGATTGCACACCGGCTTTCCACCATCCAGGATGCAGACCAGATCATAGTGCTGAACCGCGGCTCAATCGCAGAAAGCGGCACGCATGATGAACTGATCAGGAGCCGTGGAATCTATCACAGGATGTATCAGCTCCAGAACGGCCAGGGCTAAATGTCATAGAAAGTTCTAAAACATTCCCATAAACTATATAACAACCCCCATCACGTCTGATAAAATGACTATGAATGGGGGTAGTATCATGGGCAGTGAAGTAACGTTTCTCCTTGCATTTGGAGCCGGTGTTCTGAGTTTTATCTCGCCCTGTGTGCTTCCGGTGTTTCCTGCTTTCGTCTCTTACATAACAGGGATGAGCTATAATGAAGTGGAAAAACAAAAATTTAATGCAAAAGCGATATTGCATACACTTTTCTTCCTTGTCGGGTTCAGTCTGATATATATTGCACTCGGTTTTGGTACAGCATTTTTAGGCGGGTTCCTGATCGAGCATGGTAATCTGATAAGACAGCTGGGATCCATCCTGATAATCGTCTTTGGCCTGATCATAACAGGAGTGCTGAACTTCAATTTCCTGATGAAAGACAGGAAAGTACAGTTTAAAAACAGACCTTCTGGGTTCCTTGGATCCATATTCATCGGTATGGCATTTGCTGCGGGCTGGTCGCCCTGCAACGGACCGATCATCGGTGCGATTTTCGCCATGAGTGCAACGGAGCCGAACAATGCCTTGATTTTAATGATCGTCTATTGCCTTGGTTTTGCAGTGCCGTTCTTCATTTTGAGTTTCTTTGTATCCCGCACACGCTGGATGCTGAAGTACTCTAATATCATCATGAAAGCGGGCGGCGTCCTCATGATACTGATGGGAGTCCTGCTGTATTTTGACGGACTGACTCAGATCATCATCTGGCTGCAACCGTTCTTTGGAGATTTCCAGGGGTTCTGATATGGATATGGAAAATATATTATTCACAGCAGCTTCCATAATGGCGGTTTTCATGGGCGTTGGTGCAATCATAGTCAGGCAGAAGGCCGCGAAGCGGCCGCTCACGATGAAGAAAATATTGATTCCGCCCGTCATGATGTCGACCGGTGCACTGATGTATGTGTTCCCGTACTTCAGGCTGACACCCGTGGAAATCGGGGAATCGGTGATAATGGGCGCCGTCTTCTCCATACTGCTGGTGCTGACCACCAGATATGAAGAGAAGGACAGTGCGCTCTATGTAAAACAATCCAGACTTTTTCCACTTATCCTCGTTACATTGCTTGCACTGAGAATAATACTCAAATCGATCCTATCCATGAGCATCTCACCCGGAGAGATCGGCGGTATGTTCTTCCTGCTGGCATTTGTCATGATCGTCATATGGCGGCTCAGCATGTATATCCACCTGAGGGCATTCAAAAAGCAGCAGATCAGTTCATTCTGATCTGCTGCTTATTTTTTCTGTCTGTTCGAATATAGAGAATTTCTGCTTTTCATCATCCGCATACTGGAACAGATCCTCGTACGGCGTATAATCTATCTCGAGCTCATTGAGTTTCTTCTTCATGAATTTATGGTCCCGTTTCGGCGTGGCAATGATATAGCCCTTCATTATATGGTCCAGGGTGATCTCCCTTGCCCCCTCATCCAGTGCAATCTTTGATATCCTTCCGGCAATGCGCTCTTTGGCCACATCCCTGAACAGCTCGGGTACAGGGGAAACCAGTTCATTCAGCAAAGCTTTCGACTCTTCGTCCCATAATGGAAGGGCCTGCTGTATGTAATGATCCTGCCAGTCGAGTTCACTGTAGCCATCCTCCCGGGGCAGCTTCTTTAAGAACTTCCTGAACATGAAATATCCGCCAATTATCATCAGTCCCAGCATGATGAATGTCCACAGGACGATCAGCCATATAAAAATGTCATTCATATGCTCACCTCCTAGCCATTATAAGATTTAAAAGAAAAATTGTCCATCTAACAATTTGTGTCGATATATGGTGTGAAAGGAGGTGGAGCACATGATCAAGAGCCTGAGTGCAAAGTTCTATTTCATTGAAGTCGACGGTGAAGGTGAGGAAAGGCTGCGTTTCAGATCCGTAAGGAACCTGGATACGAACGCAACCGATGCGGATATCAACACGCTTGCTGATATCTATCAGAATCTGAGCAACGATTTCTATCCGACAGTGGAAAAAGAGGAAGTATACGTAATCAAGTAGATTCAAAATCAAAGGAGGAATAATGAATGAACAAGAAACTGGTTGTTGTATTCAACACAGATGCCGACCGCCGTTTTACACTCAACATCAGCAATCCGGCTGATGATTTGACTGAAGAGACACTCCTGCAGGAAGCAGGACGTCTCATCGCCACCAATGCGCTCGCACCGACGCAGGGCAAGCCGGTATCAGTATACTCTGCCAAAATCGTCGAGCAGAACGTCACTGAACTCATCTGATCATGGAGTGGATCACACTGGTCAGCGATGTTGGATTTCCGGCTGCGATCACCTTCTTCCTCCTGTACAGGATGGAAAGCAAACTGGATGATCTCATAATATCCATCAGAGAGCTGCACTGAACAGAACCGTCCCCGAAATTTACCAGGGGGCGGTTTTTCTAGTATAATCATCTAGTGAGGTGTTGATATGAAAATTTTACATACTGCCGACTGGCACATCGGCAGAAGGCTCAACGGAACCGACCTGCTTTCTGATCAGATGCATGTGCTGGATCAGCTGGTCGAATATATAAAGGATGAAGGAATAGACCTCTGTGTAATAGCAGGGGATGTTTTCGACAGGAGCAACCCGTCGCAGGCAGCACTTGAACTTGTCAATGAATATCTATACAGGATCAATATCGGACTCGGCGTGCCTGTACTTGCCATCAGCGGAAATCATGACTCAAGGTCCAGGCTGGATTACGGCAGCCGCTGGTTTGAAAAGAGTAATTACCATATGCGCACATCCATCGGGGACATACTGAAGCCGGTGGTCATTGATGGCCATCATTTCTACATGATCCCCTACATGGATGTTCTGGAGGCGAAGCAGTATTTCATGGATGAATCGATCGTTTCACATCATGATGTGTACCGCAGGGTTACAGCAGAAATCCGCAATGTGATGGACCACGGCGCCCGCAATATTCTTGTCGGTCATATGTTCATGTCGGATGCAAAGGCGAGTGATTCCGAACGGCCGCTTTCAATCGGTCTGTCCGAGGAAGTGGGGACAGACCTTTTCACAGACTTCGACCTGATCCTGCTTGGTCATCTCCATCACCCATTTGCGATAACGCATGACGCCATCTTCTACAGCGGCTCGCTGCTCAAGTACTCTTTTTCCGAAGTCAGACAGCCCAAAGGATTCAGGGTGATAGATACCGGGGAGGGGATTGAATGCCGATTTGTGCCGACCGAATCGAAGTATGACCTGGTGCACTACAAAGGCAGCTATGATGAGGTCATAAACGAAAAGGTCACTTTCCCGGACAAAAATGCGTATTTCAAGTTTGAACTTACAGGGCTTGAGACCATCAAGGATCCGATGGCTAAACTCAAGATGATATATCCAAATACCCTGGAACTCCGGCCGGTGGTAGAGGTCCGGGAAAACAGCATGAGCAAAGTGGATGTCAACCGCTCGAGCGACCGGGAGATCTTCGATGCATTCATCGAACAGGTGCACGGGAGTGAACTCACAGAATATCAGCAGGGGTTATTCAAACAACTATTCAAAGGTGATATAGATGAAACCGATTAGACTGGACATGAAATACTTCGGACCCTTCGAAGATGAATCCATTGATTTCAGTTCCATAAAAGACAGCATGTTTCTGATCAGCGGACGGACAGGGTCGGGAAAGACGATGATCTTCGATGCCATCACCTATGCACTTTACGGCACATTGTCAACTTCCGACAGGATGGAAGGCTCCGTCCGCAGCCAGTTTGCAACGGACAGTGACATCAGCCGGGTGAAGCTGACATTTGAAATCCGCGGCAGTCAGTATACGGTGGAACGGACGCTCAGCTATCAGAAGGAGGGCAGGAAGACCCCTGTCCCTCCGAAAGCCGCCATATACGATCAGGAAGGCGAAGTGCTCGAGGGCAGCATCAATGGTGTGAAAGAAAAAGTGCTCGGCATCATTGGACTCGATGCCGACCAGTTCAGACAGATCCTCATTCTGCCCCAGGGGGAATTCAAACGCCTGCTTGTATCCTCAAGTGAAAGCAAACAGGAGATACTCAGGACTTTGTTCAGAACGGAGCGGTTTGTCCATTTTGAGATGCGGCTGAATGAACTGAAAAAGGAAAAATTGAAAAGTATCGAGCTTGTCGAAAGCCGGGTTGAAGAACTTTTCAGCACCTTGAGCGCAAACGGTGATGCGGAACTGCAGAAGTTGATCGATGCTGAATATCCGACGGCGGCTAAGCGTATCGAAGTCATAGAGGAAATCGGTACAACACTCGGTAACAGATATAGGATGCTGGAGGAAGCACTCCAAAAATTGAAGCAAGAGGCGACATCACTCAGGGAAACCATCAGCCGCAGGGAACGGCATAACGAGCAGGCTCTGAAACTCGCCAGTACGAAACAGGAATTGAAAGACCATGAAGAAAATGCAGCTTCGATAGAACGTCTGGAAACAGCTGTCAGACAGTACAGGAAAGTGAAGACGGTTGAATACGAACTTCGTTCGGAGCAGGACCTCATAAAACAGAAAGAGGAACTGGAAACACGGCTGAACACCATCGACACCGGTCTGAAAGAGCTGGAAACATCAGGCGAGGCGCTCCGGCAGACTCTTGACAAAATCAGCCGTTACAGGGAAGGCTATACGAAACTTGTGAAATGGATCAACAGTACAGAGCGGTTCGTCGAAGATCCGAGATTCAGGGATATGGACGGGGTGCTGCAGTCAAAAATGAAAGAACGGCAAAACCTTGCCTCTGATATAAAAGCGCAGGAAGCGAAACTTGCGGAAGTGAGACAGGAGGACGATTCGATCCATTGGGAACATGCAGAAAGCGAAATCCTGCGTAATGAATTGTCAGCGTCCGTTGCCGAGTGCCGGAAAATGCGCGAATGGATTGAGCGGGAAAACAAAAGCGCCGGATATGATGGGAAGAAGCAAACGCTGGAAAAGGAAATCACGGAGCTCCGTAAAAAAATGGAAGACACCGAAACAGCCATCAAAAAAATACAGGAAGATACTGGAAGCATGTACAGTCCGGAGGATAAGGTGCATATCGAGCACCTCGCAGGACATCTGAAAAAGGACGGGGAATGCCCGGTCTGCAGGCAGACAGTTTCAGTTCTGCCCGTGGCACGGGACTATATGAGCGAGGAGGACGAAGCGGAGCTCAGGGCGCTTGAAACAAAAAAGCAGGAATGTGGCAATGCGCTGGAAACGGCGGAGAAGAATCTTGGAATCGTGGACGGCATACTCGGGTCCATGGAAAGGTATGATACTGAAAAACTTGAAAAGGAACTTGAGGCCGAAGAAAGACACCAGAATGAGGTCCGGAAGAAAATTGATGACAACCATAAAAGGTATGACAGGAAAAAGCAGCTCGATGAGGAAATGCGCAGGCTCGAGAGCAGCATCAGCGATAACAGGATCCGGATGAACAATGCGGAAAATGCCGTTGAACAGCAGAAATCACTCAAAAAGGAATTCAGTGAACAGACACAGTTTGAAACCTGTGAGGAATTTCAAAGGGAGTTCCAGGCAAGGCAGCAGAAAGTATCACGCTACGAGAAACAGCAGGAGGAAGCCGAACAGGAGAGGCAGCGTTACCGGGAGGAGAAATCACGGCTTGAGGAGAACAGGGCAGCAGCCCGCAGACAGCTCTCTGAAATGAGCGGACAGCTGGAGGAAAACACCCGCGTCATAGATGATTTCCTGAAAGATAATGAATTTGCCGGCAGGAACGTTCTGTTTTCCATCCTCAAAAATACCGATGTAAATGAAGACGAGGAGAGGATAAGGGCATACCATACTCAAAAGGACATTCTGAAGAGCCGGATAAACGACCTTGAATCAGTTCTTGAGTCGACAGAAGAGATTCCGGTGGAGGAAGACAGGGAGAAGCTGAGCGTTCTGGACAAGGAAATAGAGACGAAAACAAATGACAATGCCCGTCTCTATGCCCGGATGCAGCATAATGGAAACATCAAGGAAAAGATCAGTGATTTTGCAGAGAAACATGAGGCTGAACTCGGTGAGGTCGATGAACTGGTTGAGCTGGTGAATGCTGTGTCCGGAAAGAATGAGCAGAAAGTTTCGCTTGAGCGGTTTGTATTGACCTACTACCTGGACCGCATCCTGCATATTGCCAATATCAGGCTGCTTGAGATGACCAGCCACCGTTATGAACTGAGACGGAGTACAGGGAAAAGCAACCGCAAGACCGGCCTTGATATAGAAGTATTCGATTTCTATAATAATCGGGCAAGGCATATTTCCTCACTTTCCGGAGGGGAGACATTCCAGGCCTCCCTTACACTTGCACTCGCCCTGAATGAAGCACTGCAGCAGGAGTCCGGAGGCATCAGTCTTGACACCATGCTGATCGATGAAGGGTTCGGTACGCTTGACCCTGAAACTCTGGATATGGCAATCAGTACACTGATTGAACTGCAGACAAGCGGCAAGATGGTGGGTATCATCTCCCACGTCGAAGAACTGAAGGAACGGATGGAGAACATACTGGAAGTGAAAGCGGTGAACGAAAGAAGCACTGCGAATTTCAAATAGACACAGAGGCGGCACATGCCGCCTCTTTTTTATGACGAGATCCGGAACTAAAACGGTTTATATGTGCCACACAGTTTTCACAAAAAGACAAATTTTGCGCTTGTCCATGGAATTTTATTTGATATAGTAAGGTTAGGATTAATACGGAGGTATGTACGATGAGAAAGCTTTTGTTCAGTGTTGTTATTCTTTCGATGATTTTGTCTGCATGTAATTCCTCCGGCGTCGAGGTAATGTCGAGGTACGGTAATGAAATCAACGACTTCGAAGTCACCGATGAAAACGGTGAGACATTTACCCGCGAGGATATGGAAGGTAAAGTATGGATCCTGGATTTCATCTTTACAAATTGTGCAACAGTCTGCCCGCCGATGACCTCCAACATGACACAGGTGGTCAATGAACTAGAGTCAAAGGGTATAGAAGACTATGGCATACTCAGTTTCACCGTGGACCCTGAAACGGATACACCTGAGGTGATGACAGATTATCTGTCCCAGTACAACGTGCCGGAAGGCACGGAGTGGAAACTCCTGAACGGCTATGATTACGACTTCATCAGACAGTTCGCAGAGAAGAACTTCAAGACGATTGTCGCACCGCCGCCTGAAGGAAGCAACCAGGTGACTCACGGCATCAGTTTCTACCTGATTGACCAGAACGGCAAAATACTTAAAGACTACTCCGGTGTCGATACCGGTGATACATCATTCCAGCTGGATGAGATCGTGTCGGACGTCGAGACCCTGGTGGAGGAAGGTCCGCAGTAATATCAGCCGGAGCCCGCGCGGGCTCCGGCTTTTTTGTCCCAGATCAGCTTGATTGGTAGGGAATCTATTTTGGGAGGATCATTATATGGATAAGAGAAAAGTCATTCTGGACTGCGATCCGGGCCATGATGATGCGATTTCAATCATCATCGCAGCTTCAGGGAGAAGTCCGCTTGTGATTTTGGGAGTTACGACCGTCGCAGGCAATGTGGAAGTGGAGAAGAACACTGTCAATGCGCTGAAAATATGCGAATTGCTGGAACTGGATGTTCCCGTATACCAGGGAGCATCGGGGCCAATGGTAAAACCAAGCGAGATAGCGACTGAAATACACGGTGATACAGGGATGGACGGGCCTGTATTGCCTGAACCCGTTAAAACCAAAGAAGCGCAGCATGCTGTAGATTTCATAATTGCAAGCATAAGATCTTCAAAGGAGAAAGTCACACTCGTTCCAACCGGCCCGCTGACTAATATTGCGCTTGCATTGATCAAGGCCCCGGATATTAAAAACAACATAGAAGAGATTGTACTCATGGGCGGCGGCACATTCGGCAACTGGACACCTGCTGCGGAATTCAATATATACGTGGATGCAGAAGCGGCAAAGGTCGTTTTCGAAAGCGGTGTACCACTTGCCATGTTCGGACTCGATGTAACCCACCAGGTGATGGCTGACAAAGATATTCGACAGAGATTCAGCAGGCTGGAAGGTGAAATCGCGATCTTCGTGAATGAACTTCTTGAGTTTTTCGGCCGGGCATACAAAGACCATTTCGGTTTTGAAGGCGGGCCGATCCATGATGCCTGTACCACCATGTATCTGCTTGAACCGGACCTCTTCGACATGAAGCATGTAAATGTCAGCATAGAGACGAAAGGTGAGTTCACCTACGGCATGACCGCAGTGGATCTCCTTGGGACCACCGGACTTGAGCTGAATACGCTGTTTGCAGAATCGGTTGATCAGGAGAAGTTCTGGAATCTTTTTGAAGAGATATTGATTTCATATGAAGAAGGATAGCGGAACCTCACACCAGATATTCATACCTTGCTGAATTTTATAATTGAATATAGGAATGGATTGACATCAATCAGAACAGTGCACTTTTGTGTGCTGTTTTTTTATTCCAGGCACAGATATTGTCTATTAATAAGGAATCTGTTAGAATTACTTATAATCCGGATAATTATTATCCGGTTTAATCTATGATTAATGAGAAGCGGTGAATGATATGCAGATGAAGACAGGTGTCGAACAGTCGGTATATGCCGTTCTTCTACTGAACATGCTGCCGGATAAGGCGGTGCTGCACAGTGAAGTGATCAGCGGCCAGATTGGAGCGTCACCCACATATTTTCAAAAGCTGTTGAGGAAATTGGTAAGTGCCGACCTGATTACTTCCGTACCCGGGGTGAAGGGAGGATTCAAGCTGAAAAAGGATCCTGAAGATATCCGGGTATATGATATTTATGTTGCAATCGAAGGGCAGCAGTCGCTGTACAGCCCGAGTGGCATCTTGAATGATGTACTTGAACTGGAGTATGACGACCGGTGCTGTGTACTGGGTGGGCTGATGGAAGAAGCGGAGGAGTCATGGAAAGCGGTGCTGAAGAGGGAAACGATCGCCTCACTTGCTGAACAGGTGGAATCGGATCGCTTTGTGCACCATGTGACCGATCTGAAAAAATGGGTGGAAGAGAACATGGTGGTCTGATGAATATGGAATCGGGTGAGAGAATTGAAAAAGTTTGAATCACATAGAGGCTTTAACAGGACATTCAGGGAAGGAAAAATGACCCTTGGTCTCGGCTTTCCTCTTGAAGCATATACGGGCAGTTTTCCTGAGATGAATCTTGAGGAACAGATGAAGCATGCCAGGCGTGCTGAAGATTATGGATTTGCCTCTTTGTCAGTAAGAGATGCACCCTTATATGACCCTGATTTCGGGGATGTCGGCGGGCTGTATGATCCATTCATGTTCCTGACCTATGTTGCAGCACATACCAGGGAGATATCCCTGGTGACAGGCAGCATCGTGACTACATTGAGGAATCCCATCCATACGGCAAAGTCCGCAGCGACTTTGGAGAGTCTGTCAGGACAGCGGTTTTTATTCGGTGCAGCAAGCGGAGACCGCCCGGTGGAGTTTCCGGCCTTCAAAGCGGATATTGATGACAAAGGGAAGCTTTTCAGGGAATCCCTTCAGGCCATGAGAAGGTTGTGGAGTGAAGAGTTTCCTGAAATCCAGACAGATCGCCTGAATTTGACGCACGGCGATGTGGTGCCGAAGCCGGAGCTGTCGGATATCCCTGTTTTCGGTACAGGGTACGGCGGGCAGACACTGGAATGGCTTGCGGAAAACACCGATGGCTGGTTTTTTTATCCCCAGGATTTACAGGGGCAAAAAGCACTGGTAGCAAAATGGCGGCAGGCAACAACGGAATTCAAGCCTTTTGCACAGTCTCTGGCTGTCGACCTGTCGGAACGTCCGGGGGAAGCGCCAAAGAAGAAGCCCGTCGGTTTCCGTGCGGGGAGAAACTTTCTGATCGATTATCTCAATGCATATCAGGAAGCAGGAGTCAACCATGTGATGATCAGCCTGAAGGAAAGCAGCCGGCCGGCCGAAGAGGTCATACAGGAACTTGGTGAATATGTTGTACCTAAGTTCCCGGCCATCAGCAAACCAAAATTTACGTTTTTTAATAAATGAAAGGAAGAAGATAGAAAATGATCGCAGGATTGGACAGGATTAATGAACTTGCAAATAAACAGAAAATTGACGGACTGACGGAAACAGAAAGAGCAGAACAGAAAAAATTGAGAGAGGACTACCTGAAACAGATAAGAGGGCAGGTGCTTGATTCCTTTTCAGGATTGACAGTAGTCGATCCACTTGGCAATGATGTGACACCTGAAAAACTGAAAAGAGAACAGGAACTCACCAAGTCACTCGATATATGACGAAGAAAAGGATGATATTTAATGAGACTAAGTGTGCTGGATCAGGCGCCCGTCACAAAAGGAAACAATGCAGCAGATGCTTTGAAAAAAGCGGAGGAACTTGCAATACTTGCCGATGAACTCGGGTATCACCGCATGTGGATGGCGGAACACCACAGTCTGCCGTCACACGTCAGTTCAGCTCCCGAAGTCACAGCGGCAAGACTCGCTGCGAAAACAGAGGATATCCGCATCGGCACGGGTGGTGTAATGATGATGCATTATTCACCGCTGAAGATGGCTGAAGTGTTCAAGACGCTCAGTGCCTTTTCACCGGGAAGGATAGATTTCGGCGTCGGAAGAGCCCCCGGCGGAGATGGTCAAAGTATTTATGCATTGTCTGAGGGCAGACGGCCGCAGATGGACAATATGTATGAAAAATTCGCGATTGCGATGCAGTACATCAATGATGAAACACCTGATGGTAAACTGTACGGTTCTGTCAGGGCGACGCCGGGAAATGTCACTTTGCCGCAAGCCTGGATGCTGGGTTCCAGCGGTAACAGTGCAATCGCCACCGCCAGGCTCGGTGCCGGCTATTCATTTGCCCAATTTTTCAATGGAGACCTGTCCAAAGGCATCCTTGATGCATACAAGGAAAATTTCGAACCCTCCGCGTTCATGGAAAAACCGGAGATCAATGTATGCTATATGGTCACTGCCGCAGAAACGAAGGAAGAAGCAGAATTCCAGGCATTGCCGCAGGACATCGCGAGCCTCAAGCTCATGAACGGACAGATTACACAGGCCATGACACCGGAAGAAGCGGCGGAGTACCCGTTGACTGAAATGGACAAGATGCGGATTCAGGATAGAAGGCACCTCCATATTGTCGGTTCGGCCGGAGACGTAGCAAAGCAACTGAGAGACGAACAGGAAATGTACGGTTTCGACGAAGCGATGATATGCAGTATCCCACATTCACAGGAGAGGCGGCTGGATGTCTACAGGCTGCTTGCGAAAGAACTTTTTTTAACAATGGGAGTATGCTTCAAAAGAACAGATGGAAATGACATTCGTTTAGGTTGCCCCTTAGACGAGTGTCATTTTTAAAATCAGTTGTTATATGCAGGATATATCTGTATTGTTTTTACGCTATACTCGGAATGGAAATCTGATATATTATTGAGAGAGGTGAAAGTGATGAAAATATATTTGGGAAGTCCGTTCTTTAACCAGGAACAGCTGCACAGAGTGCAAGGAGTGGAGAAGGCACTGGAAGAAAATAGTACTGTGACAGAGGTGTTTTCACCGAGACTGCAGCAGGTGGATCATTTGGAACATGGCTCCGATGAATGGCGGGAGACTGTATATAATAATGATATCAAGCACGTCGAGTGGTGTGATGCAATAGTGGCTGTGCATGACTATGAGGGGAAGCACGTCGATCCGGGCACTGCATTTGAAATCGGCTATGCCAAGGCAAAAGGTAAATTCATCGTCCTTTACCAGGAAAAGGATCCCGAACATGAAGCTCCGGTGAATTTGATGCTGTCCGATTCTCTGGATGTCTACCTTCAGGATCTTGATGACTTGAAACAATATGATTTCAATGAAAGGAAGCCAATCCGC
Source organism: Salinicoccus sediminis (assembly GCF_000986795.1). Classification (GTDB taxonomy): domain Bacteria; phylum Bacillota; class Bacilli; order Staphylococcales; family Salinicoccaceae; genus Salinicoccus; species Salinicoccus sediminis. Next base: position 132,459 of record NZ_LAYZ01000001.1, read on the forward strand.
CTTGAAAAGTATTTCTTTGATGAAGTGGCAGAGGAAGAGTGATGGACTCCGGGACACTTAAAAGACATGCGGATGAGTTTCTTGAAAGGAATTTTGATATGCCGCTCGGCGTTCCTTTAAGAATTTCAAGCCGCATGAAATCAAGACTTGGTGCATTCCAAGTAAAGTACATACGAGGCGGGGATGTAAAAACAGAGATAGTGATGTCCCATGAATTCATTGTCCATAATTCGGAAGAAGCGATCCTTGATGTCCTTTACCATGAATGTGTACATTATGCACTGTACACCCAGGATAAACCTTATAGGGATTCTGATGCCCTGTTCATCAGCACACTGGACAGGCTGGGGATCTCCAGGACGAGGACCTATGCCTATAAAGGCCGAAGCCACCTTTATGAATGCAGAAGATGCAGATACCGATTCAGTAAAAATATCAAGGGATATGAAAAAAGGTATATTTGCAGGAAATGCAGGGGAAAGTTCAGCTATGTGGGTGAACTCTCACCGGAGCATCTATGATATATTCTCCCGTCCAAACCGGAAACCGATTGAATATCGGATTTCGGTTTTTTTAATGAGAATGAAAAAATTCATCTTTTAATGTCGTCTTTACCGCGGAAAAATGAAATAATGAATGTAAGGATGACATTTACACCTTATATACGAAAGGGGAAAACGATGATGAAGCATCTGCTGAGTATGCTTTTTGCTCTGACAGCGGTTCTGATGCTGTCGCCGGATGCTGATGCGAATGAGATCAGCAATTTGGAAATGGACATAGAAATCAATGAAGACGGTTCTGTAAGCGTGACTGAGACACGTGAGGCGAATATGACAGAAGGCACCGAAAATTACATGACCTTCAATGAAGAGGATATGGGTGAAGTTGAAATCACTGATTTTTCAGTTGAGGGCTATACCGAACAATCCGAGTGGGACCCGGATGCAAATCTGGAAGAAAAGGCCGGAAAATATGGGATGATCGATACAGAAGACGGCACCGAACTCGTGTGGGGCATCGGCGAGTATGGTGAGCAGACATACGTTGTGCATTACACCCTTGAAAATGTGGTACGGAACCTCGAGGACGGTCAGTCATTGTACTGGAACTTCGATACATTCAGTGATCTGCCAACAGAGAATTTCACCATGAATGTGACCTCGGACAACCCGTTCGGTGAAGAAATGCAGTTCTGGGGGTTCGGTTTTGAAGGTGATATCAGCCGGTCGGACGGTGGTATTACGTGGGATGCCGAAGAGTCACTGACCGATGCGAATGATGCCGTATTGCTCATGCATTTTCCGCCGGGTACTTATGATACAGACGTGACTGATGACGGCACATTGGAAGAGGAGGCTGAAGCGGCGAAAGACGGTTCCATCTATGATGACGGCAGTATGAGCGGATGGGCAATCGGATCGATTGTCGGGGGCATGGTCGCCCTGGGGCTTGCAATGACACTCATCGCAAAGCGTTTTACTTCCAGGATGTCAAAAGCCGGTCATATCGATTCGGCAGCCGCTATCAAACGGAGGAATAAAGAAAACAAGACTGCGAATCCTCCACAAATTGACGATTATGCATCTGTTGCCTTTGCCCTCAAGCATCTTCAAATGGGAGGGTTCGAGGAAATATTCCAGGCTAGCTTGATGAAGTGGACGGATGAAGGGCGCATCACGATTGAAATCGACGGGAAGGACAGTAAAAAACTGGATAAGAGTAAATCTGAAATCATCATCCATGATTATCAAAAGGTTGAAACAGATAATTCAGAATCATTCAAAGAACTCAGTAAGAAATTGAAGGATATGGAACTTGGGGAAGATGGATACGAACCGATTCTGTGGCGCATGCTTTTGGATGCAGCGGATGATGACGGCCATATCGATGAGAAAAGATTTACGAAATGGTCGAAGGAAAATGCGAAATCAGTCAGCAAAGTTGCAGATGAAGTGACGAAGTATTCCCTTGAGCGGCTGGAAGCGGAAGAATATTTTGAGTTTGATAAAGAGAAGATATTCGGTATTACAGTGCCAATCACAATACCGACAGAAAAAGGGGAGAGCCTCCTGGATCACCTTGTCCAGTACAGGAATCATCTCAAAGAGAACTACAGCCATGTCCTTGAAGATGAAAACTACAGACAGCATATGATCTGGAGTGTTCTCGCCGGCGAAGGTGAGGAAGTCAAGAAGCACCTGGCCAAACTCACCCCTGAAGGCAGTAGTGAAACATATCCGTCATACGTCCACTACTACTACGGGCCACACCTGGCAACCAAGAGCTGGTCGACAGGACTCGGTCAGGGCGGTTTCAACTCATCCGCAGCCTCCGGCAGTGGCGGCGCAACCGGCGCCGGCGGCGGAGCCGGAGCAGGCGGTGGAGGCGGCGGTGGTGCGAGGTAGTGCCACCTGACTGATGAAGTATGAAGAGAGATGTAAAAAGCTCCGGGTATCCCCGGAGCTTTTTTAATTTGCAGTAAAAGGAGGGATTAAAAATTAGACAATTATGCATGATTTTAATGATAATAATCCAGAAACCAGGAATCTGTACTGTATTATTGAGCAGATTTCAATTAAACAGACAGTTAATAGACAAGTATCGCATTTTTGCATTTTTACATCAGTCGTAAAGATGGCTATGATGGCTATGAAATGATACGGAGGGGATAATATGCTGGCATTGATTTTAACCGGAGGCATAATTGCATCGTTCATATATGCAGCAACTTCTATGGAAAGCATTAGTTTCATGTATAGAAGGAGCCAGTGTGACAGATGTAATGGGAATTTAAGATGGCATCATTTGTTACCTGTAGTAAGCTTTCTACTATTGCAAGGAAGATGTAAATTTTGTAGAAAGAAAATAGATATCAGTTATCCATTATGTGAAATCATTGTAATCATTCTTTTTGTCCTGCCTTTATTTTTTGAACTGGGGCTTGCGGACTATACCTTATATTATCTGGTTGTTGCACTTTTGGTGCCTGTCTCTTTCCATGATTTTAATACATTGACCATACCGAATCATATGAATCTACTCTTTCTGGTTACCGGTCTTTATTTGACGGAGCTGTATTATATAGAACCGATAAGGGACTTTTCCATCATCCTTCTTTTGCATCTTGTATATTCCCTTTTTTCCGAATCGATCGGTTACGGTGATATCAAATTGTTTACAGTGCTTACTCTGATCACTCCGGTAAATTTCTTCATTTATACAATACTGCTCACTTATATAATTGGCGGTCTGTTTGTCATAGTGATCAATCTGTACAAAGAATATAAGAACGAAAAGATTCCCCTTGTCCCCTTCATCTCCACCGCCGCTGTTCTTTGCTTTTTCCTGTATGAAGAATTCAATCTTATTTATTATGGAGGTTTCCTATGACAATGATGATTAAAGAAATGCACACAGCAGACAAACCGCGTGAGAGACTCATGACATACGGTGCGGATAACCTTACAAACCAGGAACTGCTTGCCATCATAATAAACACCGGAAGCAGAGATGAGTCCAGTATTACTGTTGCCAACAGGATCATAAAAGACATGAAGTCCATCCGGGAGCTTCGTAATCTGACATATCAGGAGCTCATACAGTTAAAAGGCATCGGGGCTGCCAAAGCAATTACCATCCTCGCGGTTATAGAAATTGCGATAAGGATGCATACACACTCTCAGGAAGAGGATGTGTATATAAAGAGTCCGGAGGACGTATGCGATCTTCTCATGGAGAAACTGAGGTACTATCAGCAGGAACATTTTGTTGTGTTATTCCTTTCCACAAAAAATATGATCATTCACCAGCAGACGATGTTCAAAGGATCATTGAACAGTTCCATTGTACACCCGAGGGAAATTTACAAAGAAGCGGTTAAGAGAAGTGCAGCAGCGATCATTTGCGTTCACAATCATCCAAGCGGGGACCCGTCCCCATCAAGGGAGGATATTGAAGTAACTAAAAGGCTGCATGAATGCGGGGATATCATCGGTGTTGATTTCCTGGACCATATAATCATAGGGTCGGGGAAGTATATCAGTCTAAAGGAAATGAATTACATAAAATAGGGGGCACGCACATGGGACTGGATATGTATATTTATCTTGAGGACAAGGAAACGAAAGAGGTTATTGAATACAGCTATTACAGGAAGTTCAATGCACTGCAGGGTTATTTCGTTAAACAATACGAGCTTGAAAACTGTGGTAAAGTACAACTGACTTATGAGATGATTAATGATATATATTTGATGCTGAACGAAATACGCCATAATCCCGAAAAAGCGCATCTTCTCATGCCGACATTCCCCGGACCGTTTTTTGGTTCTTATAAGTATGATCAGATCTATCATGCATATGTCCATCAGGCGGCGGGTGATTTCTACCATGCAAAATTTCTGGACTACGAGAAATACAATCTGTATTTCTCTTCTGACTGGTAGGATATCTGGATATCCCTCGCATTCCTTATACCAGTATTGTTATACTTACTTTTCAAATAATAATTTTTACAATTGAAAGGAAGTTCCTATGTTTAAGAAAATGGCTTCGGATGCTCTCGGCTTGTCTGATATCGGCAAGATCATTGACCCGGTTGATTTTGACAAAACGGATGCGGATGATTATGTAAGACATGAAGATGATGAAAAGATTTATTTCCTGATCAAAACTAAAATGGATGAGTACTGCTTCACCAACCTGGCGATCATTCATGTGGATGGTGAGAAGGCGACTTCTTCAAAGCGTACACTGAAACGTTATCCTTATACTCAATATGAAGTGAATAATGTACTGCTTGAAACAGCGGGGACGATTGATATCGACATTCAGATCAAGTTCAACATGGGCAATGTGCCGTTTGTGATTGATGTTCAAAAGAATGAAATCGATCGTCTGAAAGATCTGTACAAAGCACTGCTCTTCATCTCTGAACAGGCATATGAAAACAAAATCGTCGGCAGACATGCTGAACAGAGTCTGGACAAGGCGGTGCAGATTCTTCAGAATTCACGTCTCGGCGAGGGTGATACTGCTAATCAGTACAAGGCTCTGACTGAGTTTAGCTTCGATTGGTACAAAGAGACTTATGAACAGTATCAAAAACAGGATTATGGTGAAATCTACGAAAGATATATCAATAACTAAAAACGAACAGAAGGGGCAGCAGGTCTATTTCATAATGGATCTGCTGTCTTTTATATTCCGGTAAAACGATATTGGAGCAAGTTGAAATTTTGACTTTGAGTCCACTTGAAGGTATATGATAAGTATATGAAATCATAAAATGCCATAGGATATATGACATCCTGCCCGGGCCTGGTCATCTGCAATTGAAAGTGATTTGTTTGAACGGCTGGAGTTCAATGTGTTTCAGTCTTTGGGAGGGGGAGCGTCTCATCCAGTTGTTATACGTGTATAAAGTCCTTATATCGGTGTGTTCAACGAATGACTCATCCAGTATATCTCGATGTTTAAACAGGGGCAGTACAATTCTTATACGGAAAGAACTATTGATTGATCAGCGGGGGAGGGATAATCAACTGGTCCATGGTTCAATCATATGTATTTGTAACGTTCAAAAGCGGGTACCGGAATCTGTCCGGTACCCGCTTAGTGTTAAATTCATCGCTACATGACAATCACATTGTATTTGTGACCATCCAGGTCAGTAAACAGGCAACCGTAGTAGCCTCTGATTTCAGCAGGACCGTTCAGCACCCGGCCGCCGTTCAGTGTAATCTTTCTACTAAGATCATCGACCTCTTCATTCGTCTCCATGCTGAATGAGACTATGAATTCGTTGCCGGCTTTAGTATCAGTAAGTTCTCCGCCCATGGAGGACTGGAGGACATCTTCCCTGAAAAGCAGTATCGGTTGCTCACCCGCCATAACTTGCGCGAGGGTTTCATCTTCACCTGCATTTACCTCAAAGCCTATTTGTTTGAAGAAATCCATGGAGGCCTGCACGTCTTTGACAGGAATGTTCAGCCAGTATGATTTCATATTTTCCCCCCGTTAACCATCTAACAAAAATCGATGCAGAAAAATCTATAGTATGTCACCAGAAATGTAAAAAGTAACTTTTTATTTATTATATATGAAATGTTAACGAAAGTAAATTGAGTGTTGTTTTTTAAATATATATAGTGTTTTTTCACTATTATCTAATAGGCTATGCCCACCCGCGATTTTACATAACTGTCATCTTCGATCTGCCTGAATGCAAATTCCGCGGTATCCGGTACAGAAATGCTTTTTCCATTTTCAGGCAGGAAATTGCGTTCTACCCGATATTTTCCGGTATATTCACCATCAGGAAGATACGTGGGACAGACAATTGTCCAATCGAGTCCTGAACTTTCAAGCAGTTCATAGACTTTGTGGTGCTCGCGTGCGGCTCTTGTGGTCCTGCGCCTTGATTCACTGGATTGGTAGCGCAGTTTCCCCGGTTCGGCACGGCTCTCGAGTATTCCAGCTGTGCCGATTGTTATGATGCGTTCCACTCCTTCCTGCTGCATGGCTTCGAGGATGAGCGGCATGCTCTCGGACAGGGTGGTTCCGCCGTCTGTACCAAGGGCGCTGATTACCAGATCGGCGCCCTCTATCGCTTCCCTGATGCTTTCTCTATTCAGGACATTGCCCGGGGTGATGTCCAGTTTTTCATCGTAGATTCCGATCTTATCCGTATTGCGGACGAGGGCGTTGACGTGGTGTCCGCCTTCCAGTGCATGATTCAGTATGTGGCTTCCGACGCGTCCGGTGGCGCCGAGCAACAGTATTTTCATTTTGGATGCTCCTTCGCTTTTACTGTCATTGTAATATAAATGATCTTGCAGTGTTAAAAGAGGCGGTTTGATCAGGTTTTATATTACAGGAGTATTACATCACCGTAACATTTGTAAAATGTGTTGATAACCGAAAATTATTACGATATGATGAACATGTCTTAAAAATAACATATAAAGGAGGACAACCTGATGTTTAACTCAGCTCAAGTTATATACAGCAAACTTCATAATGGTGCCTCCTTTGATAGAGCCTGATTATTCATCATAACCTGCTCTAGATATCATATATATTATTATCTTATCTGTGATAGGGAGGCCCAGGCCTCCCTATTTTTATGCAAATTTTCAGTGTGCACAAAAATGGTGCGCACTTTTTTTGTTGTTATTTTTAAGAAAATTCTGAAATAAAGGGGTTAACGTATTATGCTGACATCTGAAATTAAAAGGCACTTGAACATTCATCTGAAGTGTACGCGGCAACTAAGAACGCCAAGGGGTTTTATCGGGGGTAACTGTTGATAAAGGCCCTGGTTATGGGACAGGGTGGTTAAATCATGTTTGAATTTCTTATTAAATTGAAATGGTTCTTTAAAGAGAATAAGTGGCGTTATATTTCAATCCTTCTCGTGCTGATCATCGTCAACATACTTGAGGTGATTCCGGCCCAGCTGATCGGGCGGGCGATTGATTTCATCAGTACGGGGGAAATCACAGGGATGCTGATGTGGCAGCTGATCATCGCATTTGCCGTGGTCATCCTGCTGAGCTACGCCGGCGGATTCCTGTGGCAGTACATGCTCATCGGAGGTGCGGTGAAGATTGAGAGCATAATCCGGATGAAGCTGATGCGGAAATTCCTCATGATGTCACCGGCCTTTTTCGAGAAGAATAAAACCGGTGATCTGATGGCACGGGCGACGAACGATCTCCGGAGTGTCCATCAGGCGACTGCATGGGGTGTGCTCACGCTGATCGATGCGACGACTTTCATGGGGACGATCATCCTTGCGATGGGGGTGACGGTGTCATGGGAGCTGACCTTCTACGCACTGCTGCCGCTCCCGCTGCTTGCACTGATAGAGGGGAAACTGGGCCGGAAGATCAACGCGGCGCATAAGGAGAGCCAGGAAGCTTTCAGTGACATGAACAATTCCGTACTGGAAGTGGTCGAAGGTGTGAGGCTCACGCGCAGCTATGTCCAGGAGAAAGACGAGCGCAGGCGCTTCAGGGGGATGACGGACGGATATCTCGACAGGTTCATGAAAGTGGAGCGGCTCGATGCATTGTTCCAGCCGCTCACGATCCTTGTCACGATGGCGAGCTTCATGGTGGCTCTGGGTTACGGTGCAATCCTGGCAAACAGGGGGGTCATCACAATCGGTGACATCGTCACTTTCAACATCTACCTCAACATGCTCGTCTGGCCGATGTTTGCATTGGGCATGCTATTCAATATACTGCAGCGGGGCAATGCCTCCCTTACCCGCATATACAAAGTGCTGGAGACGGAGGATGATGTGAAGGACGACGGCAACGATGTCATAGGAAGCACCGATATGAACTTTGATGATGTATCCTTCACATATCCGCTGAGCGGGCGGGAGAATCTCAGGCAGGTCAGCATCGAACTGAAATCCGGACAGACACTCGGCATTGCGGGCAGGACCGGCAGCGGCAAGACGACACTCATCAAGCAGCTGCTGAAGTACTATCCAAAAGCACAGGGGCGTCTGGTCATTGACGGCAAGGATATCGGACGTCTCGGCAGAAAGGAACTGCGCGCGAAGATTGGGTATGTCTCGCAGGAGAACATCCTGTTCTCACGGACAGTGGAGGCCAATATACGGTTCGGCAAACCAGAGGCGACGGAGGAGGAGCTGCGGGAGGCCATCCGTCTGAGTGCGCTGGATTCGGACCTGGAACGGATGCCGCACGGCCTTGACACGATGGTCGGCGAAAAGGGGGTCGCCCTCTCCGGCGGCCAGAAACAGAGGATTTCAATAGCGAGAAGCCTGATAAAGGACCCTGAAATCCTCATACTGGATGATGCACTCAGTGCAGTCGATGCAAAAACCGAAAAGCGGATCATCGATAATATCAGGCAGTCAAGGAAAAACAAAACGACGATCATAGTGACACACCGGCTCTCTGCAATCACCCATTCCGACATCATCATCGTGATGGAGGACGGCCGGATCGTGGAAATGGGTACCCACGGGGAACTCGAAGAAAGCGGCGGCTGGTACAGTGAACAGAATGACTATTATCAGACAGGGGGTGCATCATGATGGCGGAAATGAAACGGTTGCTCGGCTATGCAATGGAATACAAGTGGATGTTTGCATCCGGTATCATGCTCATGGTCCTGATGGTCGGATTTGAGCTGCTCGGTCCGTTCATCGCCATGATGATACTGGATAATCATATCAAGGTCGGAGAGGGCAGCATCGAACTGGCGCCGATATTCGAGCTGCTGGGGCTCTTCTTTGCCATAAAAGTCCTTCATGCGATCTTCAGCTACTTCCAGACGGTCATTCTGCAGAAGTCGGGCGGACTTGTCGTCCGAAAAATGCGGAATGATGTGTTCAGCCATGTGCAGAAGCTGCCGATCCGCTATTTTGATGACCTGCCTGCAGGCAGAGTGGTGGCCCGGATCACCAATGATACAGAAACGATTCTAGAGATGTTCAGTGTGGTCCTGCCGATGTTCATGGTAAGTGCGCTGACTGTCGGGACAATAACCGTCATAATATTCACGATCAATGTGTGGACCGGTATCATGATGCTGATCTTCATCCCGGTGATCATTTTGTGGATGGTCCTCTACCGGAAGTATTCAAACGACTACAATCATAACAAGCGGGAGAGGAACAGTGATATGAACGCGATGATCAATGAATCGATCAACGGCATGCCTGTCATCCAGGTTTTCAACCGGGAGCGTCAGATCGAAGAGGAATTCGGGGAACTGAACGACGACTATGTCAAAAATTCAAAAAGTCTGATCAATCTTGAGAGTGCGACAGGAGAGAATCTTCTGGAGAGCTTCAGATCGCTCATATTCGCCGTCATGGTCTACATCTTTGCATCCAGTTTCCTCGATGATGCGCAGGCGCTCTCTGTCGGTACGATGTATGTTCTGGTGGATTATATCACTCGATTTTTCAATCCGCTCTACAACATCATTGGACAGCTGAATATATTCGAAGAGGCGCGGGTGGCCGCGGTGAAAGTGTTCGAACTGCTCGATGCCCGGTCGGAGGCACAGGATGAGGGGGAACTCGGGGAGTTTACCGGTGACATACGCTTCAGGGATGTCAGTTTCTCCTATGATGGTGTGGAAAATGTGCTTGCTGATATAAACATCGAAGCGGCTGCGGGGGAAACGGTCGCCCTGGTTGGACATACGGGCTCGGGGAAGAGTTCCATCATAAACCTGCTGCTGCGGTTTTACGACCCGGACCGGGGACAGATACTTTTTGACGGGCGGGATACGAAGGAGATCTCCAAACAGTCGCTCCGGCAGAGGATGTCCATTGTCCTCCAGGATCCCTTCATATACAGCGGTTCACTGCTGTATAACATCAGATTGAACAATGAAGAAATCAGTGTGGAAGCGGCCTCGGATGCACTGGTCAGTGTTGGCGGAGAAGAGCTCCTCGGAAGGATGGATCAGGGCATCCACACTGAACTCACTGAAAGGGGTTCGACGCTTTCTTTGGGCGAAAGGCAGCTGATTTCGTTCGCCCGTGCGCTAGTCTTCAATCCGAAAGTGCTCGTACTGGATGAAGCGACCAGCAATATCGATTCTGAAACAGAGCAGATGATCCAGCATGCGATGAAAGTCGTGAGCCGTGACCGGACGACATTCATCATCGCGCACAGACTCTCCACCGTACAGCATTCAGACCAGATTGTCCTGCTTGAGGACGGGCGTATTGCTGAACAGGGGAATCACGAGTCATTGATGAGGAGCGGCGGGGAGTACTCACGGATGTATGAAATGCAAGTGACGGGAAAACCGGTATAGAGTATTGACTTTGTCTGTCTGTTGTTATAAAGTTGAAAACAATCAAATAATTCATTTATCCAGAGAAGTGGAGGGACCAGGCCCTGTGAAGCTTCAGCAGCGGACTCGGTTGAGTACTGTGCTAAATCCTGCAGGCAGAGGCCTGGCAGATAGAATCTAAGAAACCCATCTGCCGATGATTTTGGCAGGTGGGTTTTCTAATGGAAATGGAGTGGTTGAATGGGCATTGAGCTGCGGGAGGTATCCAAAACCTTCGAATTGAAAAACAGGAGAGTAGAAGCACTGAAACAGACGGACCTTTCGATAAAGGACGGGGAGATCTTCGGGCTGATCGGCTTCAGCGGGGCGGGAAAAAGTACTTTGCTGCGGCTGATTAATCTGCTGGAACGCCCGACATCAGGCAGTGTCATTGTTAATGGCGTTGTCCTGGATGGGCTTTCGGAAAAGGAGCTCCGTGCGAGACGGCAGAAGATCGGCATGATTTTCCAGCAGTTTAATCTGATTGAATCGAAGACAGTATATGAAAATATCGAGTTTGTGCTCAAGGCGAGTAAATATGACAGAAGTAAAATGGCTGACAGGGTGAATGAACTGCTCGAACTTGTGGGTCTTACCGACAAGAAGCACTCATGGCCGAAGAACCTCTCCGGCGGCCAGAAGCAGCGGGTCGGAATCGCGCGTGCGCTGGCCAATGAGCCCGAGGTTCTGCTCTGTGACGAGGCGACCAGCGCACTGGATCCCGATACGACGAAGAATATACTCAAACTGCTGAAGAAAATCAATCATGATCTCGGCATAACAATCGTCCTGATCACACATGAGATGGAAGTCATCAAGGAAGTGGCGGACAGGGTCGGTGTCATGTCGGATGGAGAAATTATTGAGACGAATGATGTGTACAGTATTTTCAGCCATCCGCAGCATGACGTGACAAAAGGCTTCGTACAGGATATTTATGACTTCGTGATTCCATCTCACATCAGAGAGACGGACAGTTCACAGGTGATCACAATCAAGTTTCTGGATGAAAACGCGGAAGCGAACTATGTGAACCAGCTATATCGTCATTTTGATCTGGATATCAGCATATTGAACGGGCGGATCGAATACATAAACGGCATGCCGCTCGGATTCCTGATGCTGCATGTCCAGGGTGATAGCGGGGAAATCGGTAACCTGAGGGCGTTTATTGCCGAATCCAAAGGCATAGAGGAGGCGGAAATATATGAGTAGACTGACAGAAATCCTGCCGCTCTTGTACAGAGCGTTGCTTGAGACGACGCTGATGGTTTCCATTTCAATATTCTTCGCGGTGCTTATCGGCCTGCCGCTCGGTATATTGTTATACATGACTTCAAACCCGCTGCTTTTTGGGATGAAGCCGCTAAACGCATTTCTCGGTGCACTTACAAACGTGATCCGTTCATTCCCCTTCATCATACTGATTGTGGCGATAATGCCACTTGCGACATGGATAACTAATAGTTCTCATGGACCGGTCTTTGCCAGCGTGGCACTGTCCGTTGCTTCAATCCCTTTGTTCGCAAGGCTTGCCGAGACAAGTTTCAATGGTATAGAAAAAGGGGTGATCGAAGCGAGCATCGCTGGCGGGGCATCATTGTACCTCATCATTACGGACGTGCTGATTCCCGAAGCGAAACGTGGAATCATACAGGCAATCACACTGACGATCATTTCGGTTGTAGCTTTCAGTGCAACGGCAGGGGTTGTCGGGGGCGGCGGCATCGGCGACCTTGCCATCCGCTACGGCTATTACAGGTATGACACGGTGACCATGGTGGCGACAGTGGTCGTACTGATCATCATTGTCCAGCTCATCCAGATCATCGGTGATTACCTCAGTCAGAGACAGGAGGGAAGATAGATGCGTGGTATACTTATATTTTTAGGGTCGGCACTTCTGGTCATCATAGCAACGAGCATACTGCTTTATGAGGACGAAGGCGAGGTCATTACAATCGGTGCGTCATCCGGACCATATAGTGACATGGTCAATCTGGCTTTGAAACCGGCGCTTGAAGAACAGGGCTACACGGTGGAAATTGTGGAATACACCGATTACATCCAGCCGAATAACGCGCTTCATAACGGCGATCTGGATGCCAACCTGTATCAGAATGTATCTTTCATGGAAGATTTCAACGAAGAGAATGACACTGAACTCCTGAACCTGATCCAGGTGCCAACGGCACCGATGGGACTCTACTCAAGCGAGTTCGATTCGCTCAAGACGATCGCAAACGGCAGTGAAGTGGCGCTGCCGCTGGATCCGGTCAACTCTTCGAGAGGATTCCAGACACTGGAGGATGCCGGCCTGATTGAAATCAGTGAAGATGCCAATATGCTTGCGATCGAACAGGAGGACATTATCCAGAACAACAAGAATCTGGAGTTTGTGTTCCAGGATTCCGGCCAGCTGCCGAGAAGCGTGGATCAGATCGGCTTATCTCTTGTGCCCGGCAACTATGCGCTGGCAAGCGGTATGGATCTCAAAGATGCACTGCAGCTTGAACAGATGAACGAGAAGTTCCGCAACCAGATTGTCATAAACAGAGAGGATGAGGACAGTAAGATGGCCGATGATCTCATCAAGGCCGTTGAATCTGATCATTTCAAACAGACAATCGACGAAGAGTTCAAAGGATTCGATAAACCGGAGGGATTTTAAATGGCAAATGAATTGTTAAATAGCATACCACCGAGCTATTTTGGCGGCGCGATGTCGAAAAAAATGGATATTGGTAAACTGCCGCTCCTGAATCTTGCTGTTGGTATTCCGGACGGCGAGACCCCGGATTTGATCAAAGAGACCGTCACAGAATCGGTATATATGCCTGAAAACCAACGGTATGGGACATTCCGGGGCAAGCAGTCTTTCAAGGATGCCATCATAAGATTTTATAAGGAACATTATGATGTCGGCCTTGATGAAGGGAATATTGCTCTTCTGTACGGTACCAAAAGCGGACTGGTGCAATTCCCGATGACATTCATTGAACCTGGTGAAGGAGTGTACCTGCCGAATCCGGGATACCCGGATTATATGGCCGGTGTCAAACTGGCGAGGGGTGAGGTGTATGACTTGCCGCTGCTTGCAGAAAATGATTTTCTGCCGGATTACGAGTCATTGGATGCAGATGAAGTTTCTAATGCCAGGCTGATCTACCTGAACTATCCTTCGAATCCTTTGGGAGCGGTGGCAACTAAAGAATTTTTTGATGCGACAGTAGAAAAGTTCAAAGATACAAAGACGCGCATCGTCCATGATTTTGCCTATGCTGCGTTCTCATTCGATAAAAAGCATCCGAGCATCCTGAGCAGTGACCCGGATCTGGAATGTTCGATGGAGATCTATTCACTGTCAAAAGGTTTCAATATGTCCGGGTTCAGGGTCGGCTTCGCAGTCGGCAACAAAGAAATGGTCGAATCGATCAATATTTACCAGGATCATACACAGACCGGGATGTGGGGTGTGCTGCAGGATGCTGCTGTAACGGCGTTACAGCATGAAGCGGAAATACTTGATGAGCAGCATATAAAATTTCAAAAAAGACGGGATATTATTGAAAAAGCTTTCGAGGAAGCCGGCATACCTCTGAACCCTGTATCAGGTGGGATATTTGGATGGATACGTGTACCGGAAGGCTATGAAGGAGAGAGTTTTACAGGTTTCCTGCTCAGGGAAAAGTCGATTCTCGTCACGCCGGGCAAGCCTTTTGGCTCACGGGGACGAAATTATATACGGATTTCTCTGGCAGTGGATGATGAGGTTCTGGATGCTGTCATAGAGCGTTTTGACACCATTAAAGAAATGTGGCAGTGATTTTTTCGCAAATTTTCCGCAAATTGCCCTTGAAACATTATCCTCTAACATGTACCATTATAAATGTAACGAAATCGACATAAAAAGGTAGGTTTTCCGACTCATCATCGTTGAATCAGACCTTTGATAGAACCTGGTTTGAAACCTGTTCTAGATATCATATATATTATTATCTTATCTGTAATAGAGGGGCTTTTGCCCCTCTATTTTTTTGTATATGCTTTAAAAAAATCATCCGGATGTGGTATTCTTTTAAGCAGATATAATGGATTATGGAGGCGCCTTACTGTGAATAAGCTTTTCAACCGAAATAAGATGCTGATGATACTCTTTGGCATCATAGTACTCATTCTACTGATCGGATTCTCGATGGCTGACAGGGATTCGACGACCAAAGCTGAACAGTTCACCGCGGATGCGACAGCCGGTACCCAGACAGTGATCGGTGCCCCACTGAATTTTGTCGGCAATATTTTCTCGACCATATCAAAAAGTTTCGGTGCGCTGGAGGAAAACGAAAAACTGCAGGCGAAGCTCGACATGCTCCCCCAGATGGAAGCGGATATAGAGCGCCTGGAAGCTGAAAATGAAGAGCTGCGTGAGGCGCTCGATGTCAGCTCCAAAAGGGAGTATGACACGACGGCGGCCCGTGTGATTTCACGCTCACCCGACCAGTGGCTCGACAGCTTCACCATAGACAAGGGGGAGTCTGACGGTCTCACGGAGGGCATGGCCGTGATGACCACCGAGGGGCTGATCGGTACGGTCAGACGTGCAAACGGCGGAAGCAGCTACATAGAAATGCTCACCACTTCCGTCTCACAGAACAACCTGTCGGTGGAGATCATGCATGATGATGAACCGGTGTACGGAAATATCAGCAGGTACGACAATGAACGCAATCTGCTCGTCGTGGAGAATATCAAGAACCGGAGCGGTCTTGAAGAAGGGGACGAGGTATTCACGAGCGGGCTGGTCGGCGATTTCCCGGAAGGGCTCATCATCGGCACGGTAGTGGAAGTCGAGAATGATGAATATGGACTGAGCCAGAATGCCTACGTCCAGCTGAAGAGTAATGTGGATGATATCGATACGGTATTCGTCCTGAACAGAAGTCCGGAATCGATGGAGGATTAGTATGAAGGCGATCATCATCTTCCTGTTCTCGCTCCTGTTCATGTACCTCGATTTTTTATTCGCGGGATTCAGCCCTGTAATGTTCAGCGGCCTCGAAGTCTATTTTGTGCCCCGGCTGCTTCTGATGTACGTGCTGCTGATCTCGATCTATGTGAGTCCGTCGATGAGTGCATTCATCGGTATCGTCACCGGTCTGATGCTCGATGTGTACATCGGTTCCGTCTACGGGGTCCACGCATTCGGCATGGTGGCGTTCGTTGCCTTCATGCATACGGCATTCCGTGTGTTCTATAAGGATTTCGTTGCGATGGCCTTCGTCATCCTGCTGCTCACCTTCCTGTATGAAACGTACATCTATTTCATCTACAGGGTGCTCGATCTCGTCTACATGCCGATTTTCGATTATCTGGCGCTGAGGGCGGCGCCGAGCCTGCTGCTCAATGCCCTACTGTTCTTCTTTGTCTTTGTGACGGCGCTCAAGACATCGAAAGTCAGGAATAACCTGCAATCCAGACATTGACAGGCATTGGGGCAGTTGGTATAATGCAGTAGTTGGTGAATCTGTAGACATCAACCGCACAATTACGGGTTAAAGTGACATCTGTCCACCTGTAGATGGCGTGTCTTATTAAATCAGGAGGTGTAAGTATGTTTGCAATCATCGAAACTGGTGGTAAACAGCTGAAAGTTGAAGAAGGCCAAACAATCTACGTTGAAAAATTGAACGCAGAGGCAGGCGATTCATTCACTTTCGACAGAGTACTGTTTGTCGGCGGCGATTCCGTTAAAGTGGGTGTCCCGACTGTAGAAGGTGCGACTGTTTCCGCTAAAGTTGAAAAACATGGCCGTGGCAGGAAGATCAATGTTGTCAAGTTCAAGCGCAGGAAGAACTATTCCCGCAAGCAGGGACATCGCCAGCCATACACGAAGCTCACAATCGGAAAGATTGAAGCTTAATGATCAATGTATCCATAAATATCAACGACGAAGGCCAGGTTGAATCCTTCGACATGTCGGGTCATGCCATGTTCGATGAACACGGCAGGGACATCGTCTGTGCAGGCGCTTCGGCAGTTGTGTTTGGATCTGTCAATGCAATCATCAATATGACTGATGCCGACCCTTCCATCCAGGTGGATGAGGATACAGGCTATTTCAGTTTCACGGCGCCTGATGTGCCGGATGAGAAAATGCAGGTTCTTCTGGAAGGCATGATCATATCATTGAAGACGATTGAAGAAGAATACGGTGAACATATCAGACTTGTATATAAGTGAGGTGAAAGCAATGCTTAAACTCAATCTTCAGTTTTTCGCATCCAAAAAGGGTGTTGGTTCCACAAGGAACGGACGTGATTCAGTATCCAAGCGCCTCGGCGTCAAAAGGCAGGACGGCCAGTTCGTAACAGGCGGTTCAATCCTATTCCGTCAGCGCGGTACTAAAATCCACCCGGGTGAAAACGTAGGACGCGGCGGCGATGATACATTATTCGCCAAAATCGACGGTGTTGTCAAATTCGAACGCATCGGCAGGGATAAAAAACGTGTTTCCGTCTACCAGGAAGCTAAATAATTTATCTTACGGGCATCAGCTTCTGCTGATGTCCTTTTTCATTAAATCGGTAACAGGCATTATGATATAATACAGAGGAATTGAGGTGAAATCATGTTCATAGATCAGGTTGATATATATTTGAAAGCAGGGGACGGCGGCAACGGCCTCGTTGCCTACCGCCGGGAAAAATACGTGCCGATGGGCGGCCCTGCAGGCGGTGACGGCGGAAATGGTGCGGATATCATTTTCGAAGTCGATGAAGGGCTCCGGACTTTGATGGATTTCCGCTATCAGAGACATTTCAAGGCCCAGAGAGGCCAGAACGGCATGAGCGCAAATGCGCACGGAAAGAATTCGGAACCTCTGGTTTTGAAAGTGCCGCCGGGCACGGTGATCAAAAGGAAGGATACTGAAGAGACGCTCGCGGACCTGACCCAGCACGGGGCGCGGGCAGTGGTGGCAAAGGGCGGCCGCGGCGGCCGCGGCAACTCGCGCTTTGCGACGTCGAGGAACCCCGCTCCGGATTTTGCCGAAAACGGTGAACCCGGTGAGGAATTCGAAGTGATCATGGAGCTCAAGCTCATGGCTGATGTAGGTCTCGTCGGTTTCCCGAGTGTCGGCAAATCCACGATGCTGAGTGCGGTGTCAAAAGCAAAGCCGAAGATCGGCAACTATCCCTTCACCACGATAAAACCGAATCTCGGTGTGGTGGCAACCAGGGACGGCAGGTCATTTGTCATGGCCGATCTGCCGGGTCTGATCGAAGGTGCCTCGGAAGGGACGGGGCTCGGCCATCAGTTCCTCAGGCATGTCGAGCGGACGAAGGTCATCGTCCATGTCATAGACATCAGCGGCACAGAAGGCAGGGATCCAGTCGAAGACTACAGGACGATCCGCAATGAAATGGCGCTGTACAATGAAAATCTTATCCAGCGTCCGGAAGTGATCGTGCTCAATAAAGTGGATCTTGTGTCGGATGAGGCGGTCTTCGACCGCTTTGAAAAGGCAGTCGGAGAAGACAGTGAAATCTTCCGCATTTCCGCAGCCACACACCAAAATCTGGACGAACTGCTTTACAGGGTGGCTGATCTTCTCGAAGAGACGGATGCTGCTGAAGACATTCCGGAAAATACGGATGAAAGAGTGGTCTACCGTCATGAAAAAGACAGGGATGCCTTTGCGATCACGCGCGATGATGACGGCGCTTATGTTGTCTCCGGTGCATCGATCGAACGCATCTTCAAGATGACAGACTTCAACCGTGATGCGGCAGTACGCCGTTTCGCCCGTCAGATGCGCACGATGGGCATAGATGATGCCCTGCGTGACAGAGGAATCGAAGCCGGGGACACCGTAAGGATCCTGGGCGGGGAATTTGAATTTGTAGAATGATGGTGATTTCATGTATCAGTATATAAAAGGTGTGCTTAAGGAAGTGGCACCGCAGTATATAACACTCGAGTCGGGCGGCATCGGCTATCTGATCCATGCGCCGAACCCGTTCAGGTTCGAATCATCGCTTGACAGCGAAGTGGTGATCTTCACCGATCTGATCGTGCGGGAGGACAGCCATACGCTGTACGGCTTCAGGGATATGGAAGAGAAGACACTCTTCCAGTCCCTCCTCAAAGTGACGGGGATCGGTCCGAAGAGCGCCATGGCAATACTTGCGGCTTCGACACCTGCAGGTGTCATCAATGCGATAGAAAATGAAGACCAGGCATATATGCAGAAGTTTCCCGGTGTCGGCAAAAAGACGGCAAGCCAGATCATACTGGATCTTAAGGGGAAACTGACACAGGGAGAAGCCTCAGTGGCAGAAGAGCAGCAAGACACGAATGCACATTACATCAGCGAGGCCCTTCTTGCGCTTGAAGCGCTCGGATACTCCAAACGTGAAATTACACGTATTGAAAAACATCTTAAGACCATTGATATAAATTCGGTTGATGAAGCAGTGAAGAGCGGACTTAAATTTTTAGTACAGTAATGGGGTGCTTGTATGGATGATCGTATTTTGGATGACGCCCAAATGAACGATGAGGAAAATGCAGAGATGTCACTGAGGCCTGAACTTCTGGACCAGTACATAGGGCAGGATACTTTGAAAGATAACCTCAAGATTTTCATCGAGGCGGCAAGGATAAGGGAAGAGGCGCTGGACCATGTCATACTTCATGGACCGCCGGGACTCGGCAAGACCACCTTGTCCAATATCATAGCGTCTGAGCTTGGTGTGAATATCCGGACGACGTCCGGTCCGGCGATAGAGCGTGCCGGGGACCTGGCTGCAATACTATCCAGTCTTGATGCAGGCGATGTACTCTTCATCGATGAGATCCACCGTCTGCCCCGTGCCGTCGAGGAGGTCCTTTATTCTGCCATGGAGGATTTCTTCCTGGACGTCGTCATCGGAAAAGGAGAAGAGGCGAGGAATATAAGGATCGATCTGCCGCCGTTTACACTTGTCGGAGCAACGACGCGTTTCGGCAGCCTGTCGGCGCCGCTCCGGGACCGTTTCGGGGTGCAGCTCAGGCTGGAGTACTACGATGTGGACAGTCTCATTACGATCGTCAACCGGACGGCGGAGATTTTCGAAGTGGCGATCGACCCGGACAGCGCACTGGAACTGGCAAAACGCTCGCGGGGGACGCCGCGTATCGCGAACCGCCTGCTCCGGCGTGTAAGGGACTTCTCCATAGTCAAACAGGAGGCTTCCATAACACTCGGGACGACACACCATGCACTCAAGGTGCTGGAAGTCGACGGGCTCGGGCTTGACCCGGTCGACCACCGTATCATGACGACGATCATTGAAACATACGGCGGCGGTCCGGTCGGCCTTGAGACCGTGGCGGTTTCGATCGGCGAAGAAGTGGTGACGCTGCTTGACGTCTACGAACCCTATCTGATCCAGCAGGGATTTCTGGAACGTACACCACGCGGGCGCAAAGCGACCGCAAAAAGCCTGGATTATTTTAAATCGCACAGAGAGATAGATATTTTTAGAAATGAGGAATAGGGTTTGAAACTCGATGAATTTGATTTTGATCTGCCGGAATCATTGATTGCACAGACGCCGCTCTCCGACCGTTCGGGCAGCAGGCTCCTCGCTTTGGACAAAACGGACGGCAGCATAGAAGACAGGCATTTCACTGATATCACCGACTATCTTGAAGCCGGTGATACGCTTGTCCTGAACGATACCAGGGTGCTCCCGGCCAGACTTTACGGCGTGAAGGCAAAAACCGGTGCGAAGATAGAAATGCTCATGCTGAAGCCGATCGAGAACGGCTACGAAGTGCTGATCAAGCCGGCAAAACGCGTGAAGCCGGGCACGGAGATCGTGTTTGGCGAAGGACTGCTCAGGGCGGTCTGCACGGATGTTTTCGACGAGGGCATCCGCCATGTCGAACTGATCTATGACGGTGTACTCGAAACTGTGCTTGATGCGCTCGGTGAGATGCCCCTGCCGCCCTACATCAAGGAGACCCTTGATGACAAAGAGAGATACCAGACGGTATATGCGAAAAACAGCGGGTCCGCGGCAGCGCCGACTGCCGGACTGCACTTTACAGAAGCACTTCTTGAGGAGATTGAAGCAGAGGGCATCAATATCGCCACGATTACACTGCATGTCGGCCTTGGTACATTCCGGCCGGTCAGTGCAGATGATATCGAGGACCATAAGATGCATTCCGAGTTCTACATCATGAATGAGGAGACGGCTGATCTGCTCAATAAAACCCGCGAAAGCGGCAAAAAGATAATCAGCGTCGGTACGACAAGCACAAGGACACTCGAGACCATCATGCGGGATCACGGTGTGTTCACTGCTGCCAGCGGATTCACGGATATCTTCATATATCCCGGTTTCGACTACAGGGCAATCGATGCGCTGATTACGAATTTCCATCTGCCGAAATCGTCCCTGATGATGCTGGTCAGCGCCTTCTCAGGGCGCGACATGATCATGGGTGCGTACCGCCACGCGGTGGAGGCGGAATACAGGTTCTTCAGTTTCGGCGATGCGATGATTATTTATGAAGGGGATAAATGATGGCAATCAGATATGAACATATAAAAACATGCAAACAGACAGGGGCGCGGCTAGGCAGGCTGCATACACCGCACGGCACAATCGATACCCCGATCTTCATGCCGGTCGGCACACTGGCCACCGTCAAGACGATGACGCCGGAAGAGCTCGCTGACATCGGCAGCCAGATCATCCTAAGCAATACGTACCATCTGTGGCTGAGGCCCGGCAGCGATATTGTCGCCGAAGCGGGCGGCCTTCACAAATTCATGAATTGGGACCGGCCGATCCTGACGGACTCCGGCGGCTTCCAGGTATTCAGCCTGAGCGACAGGCGGCAGATCGAGGAGGCGGGTGTGCATTTCAGAAGCCACCTGGACGGCTCCAAACTGTTCCTGAGCCCCGAAGGGGCGATGGACATCCAGCATGACCTCGGTTCTGACATCATGATGTCGTTCGATGAATGCCCGCCGCATCCTGCGGAGCACAAATATGTGAAGGATTCGATAGAGCGTACGACCAGATGGGCGGAGCGCGGGCTCGATCATCACATAAAAAGCGGCAGGGACAAAACCCAGGCGCTTTTCGGAATCGTACAGGGCGGAGAATACAGCGACCTGCGCGCACAGAGCGCGAAGGACCTGGTTTCCATGGACTTCCCGGGCTATTCGATCGGCGGGCTGTCTGTCGGTGAACCGAAGCCGATCATGTACCGTGTGCTTGAAGAGACGGTTCCGCACCTTCCGGAGGACAAGCCGAGATACCTGATGGGGGTCGGCTCTCCCGACGCGCTGATCGAAGGCGTGATACGCGGCGTCGACATGTTCGACTGTGTACTGCCGACACGCATTGCGAGAAACGGTACGACAATGACTTCAAAAGGCCGTGTCGTCGTCAAGAAGAAAATGTATGAGCGGGATTTTACGCCGCTTGATGAGCAGTGCGACTGCTACACCTGCAGAAATTATACGAAAGCGTATTTGCGCCATCTTTTCAAAACAGACGAAATTCTCGGTTTGAGACTTACTACTTACCATAACCTTTATTTTCTGTTAAAATTGATGGAAGATGTTCGAAGTGCGATTTTAAATGATAATCTTATGGATTTTAAAGAAGCGTTTTTCGAATCTTATGGATTGAATGTTGAAAATCCGAAAAATTTCTAGTCAAGAGGAGAGATTTAGCAGATGGAATTTTTCATGGCCATCCTGCCGTTCCTGGTACTCATCCTGGTAATGTATTTCCTGATGATCCGTCCGGCACAGAAGAAACAGAAAGAAGTACAGAACATGCAGAACGATCTGCAAAAAGGCGACAAGATCATTACAATCGGCGGTATGCACGGTGAGGTTGAATCATTCGATCAGAAGCATATGTATGTCCGCACAGAAGACGCAGGCGGTGCAGTGCTCAAGTTTGACCGTGTGGCGCTCAAGGAAATTGTAAAATAAATGCCGGGAGCTGACAGAATATTGTCAGCTTTTTTTGGTTTCACTTTAAGTGTACAACAGGTATAATTGACACGTTGGTGAATCGTATGAACAGGGGTGTAACATTGAAAACAAAATTTAGCAGAATAATAGCATCACTCATGATTGTCGTCATCCTTTTTGCGGTAATCGGTCTTACTTTGAAAGACGTCGTGAAAGATGTGAATCTCGGACTCGATCTGCAGGGCGGTTTCGAAGTCCTCTATGAGGTGAACCCGCTTGATGAAGGGGATGAGATTGATGAAACCGCAGTCAAGAGTACTGCCAGCACACTTGAATCGAGGGTGAACGTGCTGGGTGTCTCTGAACCCAACATCTCCGTAGAGGGTGACAACCGGATACGCGTACAGCTCGCAGGTGTCGATGATCAGCAGGAAGCACGGGAAATGCTGAGCACCCAGGCTGAACTTACCATCCGTGATGTCGATGATAACGTGCTGCTGTCCGGTGCGGACCTGGTGCAGGGCGGGGCGAGCCAGA
Source organism: Salinicoccus sediminis (assembly GCF_000986795.1). GTDB lineage: Bacteria > Bacillota > Bacilli > Staphylococcales > Salinicoccaceae > Salinicoccus > Salinicoccus sediminis. The sequence goes on from NZ_LAYZ01000001.1 coordinate 155,826, forward strand.
ACTTTGATGAAACCGGCAATCCGATGGTTTCACTTGAACTTAAAGATCCGGATCAGTTCCGGCAGATAACGGAAGATATTTCGCAAAAGCCGCAGGGTGAGAACCTGATGGTCATCTGGATGGACTTTGAGGAAGGCGAAGACAGTTTCGCCGAAGAGGCCCAGAAGGAAAATCCTAAATTCGTCTCTGCACCGAGTGTGTCCGGCCCGATCAATTCATCGGAAGTCATGATCTCGGGCGGATTTTCCGGTGAAGAGGGGCTGGAGCGGGCGCAGAACATCTCCGCCCTCCTGAATGCCGGCTCACTGCCGGTGGAACTGGAGGAAATATATTCAAACTCTGTCGGCGCCCAATTCGGTGAACAGGCACTGGATGAAACGGTGACGGCCGGACTGATCGGCGTGGCGCTTGTATTCATCTTCATGATCGCCTTCTACCGCCTGCCCGGCCTGGTGGCGGCTGTGACACTCGCTGTCTATATATATCTGACGATACTCGGATTCAATACGATCAGCGGCGTGCTTACACTGCCGGGTATTGCGGCACTGATCCTCGGGGTCGGCATGGCGGTCGATGCGAACATCATCATGTATGAGCGGATCAAGGATGAACTGCGCATCGGACGCAATCTCAAGGCCGCCTATAAAAAGGCAAGCGCCCAGTCGCTCTGGACCATCGTCGATGCCAATCTGACGACGCTGATCGCCGGGGTGGCGCTGTTCATCTTCGGTACGAGCAGTGTCAAAGGCTTTGCGACGATGCTCCTTCTGTCCATACTCATGAGTTTCTTCACAGCGGTCTTCCTGACAAGGATCCTGCTTTCGCTGCTTGTGAAATCAGGGTACTTCAACAGGAAACTCAGCTGGTTCGGCATCAGGGACAGAACTCGGCACGACATTAACGAAGGCAAGGAGATCGAAGACCTGTCCACGCCGTGGGACCGCTTCGACTTCATAAAACACTATAGGAAATTCTTTGCTGCAAGCATTGCAATGATCATTGCCGGTGCTGCTGTACTGGCCATCTTCAGGCTGAATCTCGGCATCGACTTTACGAGCGGTACGCGGGCGGATATCACAACAGACGGTTCCGCCACAGTGGAGCAGGTGGAACAGGAGCTTGAAGAGATGGACATTCCGCCGACCAGCATAACGACTTCCGGCGAAGACAGCTTCACTGCAAGGTATAATACCGACCTGTCGCAGGATCAGGTGACAGGTATGCAGGAAAGGTTCTCTGAACTTTACGGCGCCGATCCGATGATCAGCACCGTGAGTCCGGTCATCGGTCAGGAACTCGCACAGAATGCGATGTTTGCACTAGCCCTGGCGGCAGTCGGCATCATCCTCTATGCATCCATCCGGTTCGAATGGCGGATGGCGCTGCCAGCGGTGCTGGCATTGCTGCATGATGCATTCATCATGATTGCGGTGTTCTCGATATTCCGCCTTGAGGTGGATGTCACATTCATTGCGGCAGTGCTGACCATAGTCGGCTATTCGATCAATGATACAATCGTTACTTTCGACCGCATCCGGGAGAATCTGCGCAAAGTCAAAGTCATTGAGTCGGAGGATGAAATCGACATGCTCATCAACCGTTCGATGAGACAGACATTGACCAGGTCCATAAATACGGTGCTCACGGTCATAATCGTCGTCGTGTTCCTTGTATTGTTCGGTAGCACAGCGATACTGAACTTCTCAATTGCGCTGCTAGTCGGACTCATCAGCGGTGTTTATTCGTCAATGTTCATAGCGATCCAGCTGTGGGGCATTTTGAAAAAACGCCAGCTCCGTAAAAATGACGGCAGACTTGTGGTCTATGAAGAGAAGAAGAAAGATGAGGAAAAAATTCTGGTATAAATACTGCGCCCGGGGAAACCCGGGCGTTTTCATAAGGTGGTAAAGTCATGTATCAGTCAAAATATGAATGGAAAGTCCGCAAAAAGACGGCGGATATGGAAGAATCCGCCGTCCAGGATTTCAAACTGAACAAACTGGAACAGACGGTTTTGGAAAACAGGGGTTATACAAGTGCGGAAGACCTGGGCAGCATCTTCCATCCGGAAACATATGATCCCTCGCTGGTACGGGGGATGGGTGAGGCCAAAGTACGTGTGGAGAAAGCAATAACGGATGATGAAAGCATCCTGATCTACGGCGATTTCGACGCCGACGGCATAACGAGCACCGTGCTGCTGTCGAATGCACTCCGCCGCAGGACGGGGAACGTCGAATACATCATCCCGGACCGCATCACAGACGGCTACGGCCCGAACCGTGCCATTTTCGAAGAGGTCGTCGTCGGGCAGTTCGATCTCGTCATCACCGTCGATAATGGAATTTCCGGTAATGAGGAGATTGCATTCCTCGTGGAGCAGGGGGTGGATGTGATCGTTGTCGACCACCACTCCTTCGGCGAGAACATCCCGGATGTGACCATCATCCATCCCGATCATCCGGACGGCGCGTATCCGTGCAGGGACCTTGCGGGTGTCGGAATCACCTACAAGCTTGTCCAGGCGCTCGGCCTTGACACGCCGGAAGATCTTGCGCTTGTTGCAATCGGCACGGTGGCCGATCTAGTGCCGATGATCGACGAAAACAAAAAGCTCGTCACAGACGGCCTCGGCATACTGAATGACAGACCGCCGCTCGGTGTGAAATCACTGCTCCGTGCGGCCGGACATGACGGGCTGGTCGATGAAGATACGATCGGGTTCACTCTCGCCCCCCGCCTGAACGCCACTGGCAGGCTTGGCGAGGCGTCCCTGGGTGTGGAACTGCTGATGGAGGAGGATCCGGATGCGGCCTATGAGCTGTCCATGGCGGTGGAACGGATGAACCAGGAGCGCAAGCAGATTGTGGAGGAGATCCACACAGAAGCGGCAGGAATGGTGGATGGCACGAAGCAGATCAACATCGTCTGCCGGGACGGGTGGCACCCCGGCGTCATCGGCATCGTCGCTTCGAGGCTCGTCGATCAGTTCGGCAAGCCTGCCATCGTGTTCACACAGGACGGGGACATCTTCCGCGGGTCCGCACGCTCGATAGAAGGTGTCGACCTCCACAGTGTCCTGAAGGAGCATTCCCGGCATCATTCAAGCTACGGCGGACACTCCCAGGCACTCGGCATCGAAGTGGCGGCCGGTTCGATGGAATCTTTCAAAGAGGAACTGGAAACCTATTTTGAATCACTCGGCCTTGACCACCGTCCGGTCAGACACATCGACTACCAGTTGAAACCGGGCAATATGACAATGAAGGAATTCGAACGCTTTGAACGGCTGAAGCCTTTCGGCCAGGCTTTCAAATCACCAGTTTTCATGGTCAATAATGCGAAGATCGGCATGATCCGGCAGGTCGGCAAGGACAAGACACACATCAAAATCACGATCCCTGAAATCGAACTTGATGTCATCGGCTTCAATTTCGGCCATCTCGCGCGCGAAGTGGGGAACGGCGATACAATCAGCCTCATCGGTACAGTGAACATCAATGAATTCAATCAGAAACGCACGCTTCAGATGGTGCTGATGGACGCCGCTGTCGACACGGTACAGCTCATGGACATGAGGAGCAGGACAGATCAGCAGTTTGATATGATAACACAGGATGACTGCTTCCTGATCGGCGAAGGCAGGGAGAAGAAAGGACCGAACTATTACCATTACGGCGAGCGGCTGCCGTTTGTCACCGGCAGTGTGGTGCTCCGTGACCTGCCCGACAGCCTGGACAACCTGACATACTCGCTGAATGACATACATGTTTCCAAGATGATACTGATTTTCCACAGCAACAGGGAGCTCTTCTTCAGTGGAATACCCGGAAGGGAAGACATAGCAAAACTTCAGGAAGTCATTCAGGGCGCGGAGGACGGTTCGATCGACCTTGCCAGACACGCACCGCCCCTGTCCAAAAAATTGGGCGTAACGATGACTTTTCTCAAAATGATGACAGATATCATGGAAGATTTGAAGATAATCGAGCTGAAAAATGGTATAGTATATAAGGGAAATGCCGATATGGATTGGAACATCAATGAATCGGCACATTTCAGACTGCTGAACAGCCGCATGGAAGCTGAAACGCGTCTGAAGATGTCTTCGACAAATGAACTTAAACAGTATGTCAGAACATTAATATCGAATTGAGTGGGTGTTATAATGGATTTGAAGAAATATGTATCAGAAGTTCCGGACTGGCCCAAAAAGGGCGTAAGCTTCAAGGATATCACGACGATCATGGACAACGGTGAAGCGTACGGCTATGCAACGGATCAGATTGTGGAATATGCCAGGGAGAAGGAAGTCGACATCGTCGTCGGTCCTGAAGCGAGAGGGTTCATCATCGGCTGCCCGGTTGCCTACAGCATGGGAATCGGTTTTGCTCCGGTCAGAAAAGAGGGCAAGCTGCCGCGGGAAGTGATCCGCTACGAGTATGACCTGGAATACGGTTCGAATGTACTGACGATGCACAGCGACGCGATCAAATCCGGCCAGAGAGTATTGATTACAGATGACCTCCTTGCCACAGGCGGTACGATCGAAGCCACCATCAAGCTGATCGAATCACTCGGCGGTGTGGTGGCGGGAATCGCATTCCTGATCGAACTCAGATATCTGGAAGGCAGGAAACGCCTTGAAGGATATGATACAATTTCCTTATTAACCTATGACGAGTAGTATCAAAAGTCTGTGAAAGCAGGCTTTTTTTGGTCATTTATTTATTTGAATCCTGTTTTATAGTATGATGATTCTAACTATTTCTTTCTGGAGAGGACGGTGAGGTCATGAATAAGGAATACCCATACACCAAAGATGATGTCATCTCCATGTGCGCAGGCTACATGGAGGAGCGGGACATCGCTATGGTGAAAAAAGCATATGCACTGGCCCATGAAGCACACGAAGGGCAATACCGCAAAAATGGCCTTCCGTACATCCTCCATCCCGTGCAGGTGGCCGGCATACTTGCGGAACTCAAACTGGACGGGCCGACAATCATCGCAGGCTTCCTGCATGACGTCGTTGAAGATACACCGTATACTTTCGAGGATCTCGAGGAGATGTTCAATGAGGAAGTGGCAGTGATTGTCGACGGTGTGACGAAGCTTGAAAAAGTCAAATACCGGTCCAGACAGGAGGAACAGGCGGAAAACCACCGCAAACTGTTCGTGGCGATCGCAAAGGACATCCGGGTGATACTCGTGAAACTTGCCGACAGGCTGCATAATATGCGGACATTGAAGGCGATGCCTGAAGCCAAGCAGATCAGGACCTCCCGGGAGACACTCGAAATATACGCACCGCTTGCGCACCGCCTCGGTATTTCAAGCATCAAGTGGGAGCTTGAGGATACTGCGCTCAGATATATCGAGCCGCAGCAGTATTTCAAGATCGTCAGCATGATGAAGAAGAAGCGCAGCGAGCGGGAGAGCGTCATCAACAGTGCAATCGGCCGCATCGAAACCGAAATGGGAAAGACGGGGCTCGAAGGGCAGCTGTCTGGACGGCCGAAGCACACCTACAGCATCTACAAGAAGATGAAGAAACAGCATAAGCAGTTCGATCAGATATTCGACCTGCTCGCCATCCGGGTGCTGGTATCAAGCATCAGGGACTGCTATGCGATACTCGGTGTCATCCATACGATATGGAAACCGATGCCGGGGCGCTTCAAGGATTACATCGCCATGCCGAAGCCGAACATGTACCAGTCCCTCCATACGACGGTGGTCGGTCCGAACGGCGATCCGCTTGAAATCCAGATCCGCACCTATGATATGCATGAAATTGCCGAGAACGGAGTGGCCGCCCACTGGGCCTACAAGGAAGGCCGGGAACTCAAGGAAGCACCGTCCCTTGCCAACCGGATCCACTGGTTCAAGGACCTTGTCGACCAGGAGACATCCTCGCCGGACGCCGAAGAGTTCATGGAGGCCCTGAAAACGGACCTTCTGAGCGACAAAGTATACGTCTTTACACCGAACGGCGACGTCGTCGAGCTGCCGCAGGGCGCAGTGCCGATCGACTTTGCCTATCAGGTGCATACGGAAGTCGGCAACAAGATGATCGGTGCGAAAGTCAACGGCAAGATAGTGCCGATCGACTATGAACTCTCCACCGGTGAAATCATTGAAATCCGCACGAGCAAGCAGTCTTACGGGCCGAGCATGGACTGGCTGAAGCTCGTCAAATCCTCAAGTGCCAAAAACAAGATCAGGGCCTTCTTCAAAAAGCAGGACCGGGCAAGCAATATAGAAAAGGGCCGGTTTGCCGTGGAACACGAGATCAAGAACCGGGAATACAAACCGGATGATGTACTGAAGGACCAGTATATAGAACCTGTTCTCGACCGCTACAATCTGTCGAGTGAGGACGATCTCTTTGCAATGGTCGGCTTCGGCGGTGTGACGGCGCAGCAGGTGACAAACCGGCTGATGGAGAAGTTCAAAGTCACAGAGGATAAGTCCAACCAGGTCGAGGAGATCGACCGGACGCATCACTACAAGGAAGTATCGACAGAGTCGGGTGTCTATGTCGAAGGCATGGACAACATGCTGATCAACCTGTCGAAATGCTGCAACCCGATTCCGGGTGATGATATCACCGGCTATATTACAAAAGGGCATGGTGTGAAAGTCCATGTCTCGACCTGTCCGAACATCAAAAATGAGACAGAGCGGATCATTGATGTCGAATGGGTGCGGAATAAGGACCGGGACCGCAAATACCAGGCCGATCTTGAAATCACCGGCTATGACAGACAGGGCCTGGTCAACGAAGTGCTGAACGTCATCGCCAGCACGAAGTTCCCCATCACGCGGGTGAACGGCAGGGCGGACGTCGACAAGCATGCAAAAATCAGCCTGTCGGTCATGGTGCAGAATGTCGCCGACCTGTACAGGATTGTCGACAAGATAAAACAGCTGCCTGATATATACAGCGTAGAACGCGTTTTCAAATGAGGTGAAAAAATGAGAGTGGTACTGCAAAGAGTTTCCAGTTCAACAGTGATCAGCAATGAATTCTTCAATGAGATCGGCAAAGGCTACTGCCTTCTAGTCGGAGTTTCCAATGAAGATACAGAAGCGGATGCTATCAAACTGGCCGAAAAGATTGCCGCCAGCAGGAACTTCGAGGACAAGGACGGCAAGATCAATCTGTCCATCAAGGATGTCGGCGGTGAAATACTGAGCATCTCCCAATTCACGCTTTATGCCGATACCAGAAAAGGCAACCGGCCGAGCTTTACCAGAGCCGCCGGCAGGGAGCATGCGGACAAGCTGTATAAATTATTCAATGAGACCCTTCAATCATATGACCTCACTGTCAAGACAGGCTTCTTTGGTGAAATGATGAATGTCAACATCAACAATGACGGCCCGATTACGATCCTCTACGAATCCGAAGGCGGAAAAGTCAAGTGATGGAAAGGGTTAAGCAGCTGTTCGGCAGGGCTGTACGGGGGATCCTCAATTTCCTGAGGTACAAGAAACACATATACTTACCCCCGGGTTTCTTTCTGATCCTGGCAGGCATAGTCATCGGCGCTGCCGTCTTCATCTACAGTAAATTCATAGAAGAGGATTATGCGCCGGTGGAAATGGAATTTGAAACAACATCCTATGATCTAAGCGGACAGACGATCGTGCTTGATCCCGGACACGGAGGAAAGGATCCCGGTGCGACCAGCGCCTCCAACATCAACGAAGCCCAGATTGTCTACAATATCGCTGACAAACTGCGCGAGAGGCTGGAGGAAAGCGGTGCTGAGGTGATCCTCACCCGTGAGGAAGGGGAGTTTGTGTCACTTGACGGACGTAAGCAGGACGGGGATCTCTTCATCAGTCTGCACAGTGATGCCATGGAAGATCCGGCCATCACGGGATTCACCACATATTATGCCTATCCGAATCAGAAAGAATTTGCCGAATCATTGAATGCATCACTTGATGAGTATTCGTATTTCCATAACAGGGGGAACCGTGAATACGGCTACCAGGTGATATGGCAGCTGGACTATCCCGCTGCGCTCATCGAACTCGGATATTTGAGCAACCGTTTCGACGATCATACGATCACCGATCCCTCCTACCAGGACCGGATGGCGGAAGCGATTATCGAGGGCATAGACAATTATTTGAATTGAATGCTTGACTTCATTGCCATAAATCAATATTATATAACTTAATCGAATGAATGAATTCAATCACCCGGAGAGGTGGCCGCACGATTGTACAGAGAGATCTGCCCAGGCTGGAAGCAGATTCGTCAGGCGGCCGTATACCGACACTCCGGCAGAATCCTGCAAACATGCAGGCGGTGGCAATCGTTAAAATGTAAGAGGGCTTATTCAAGCCGAATCAGGGTGGCAACGCGAGATGATCGTCCCTTATATCCGTCAGCGGATATAAGGGGCTTTTTTATATTTTAGATGAGGAGTGATCCAGATGATCCAGATTCCAAGAGGCACACAGGATATATTACCCAAAGACAGTCATAAATGGCAGTTCATAGAAGAGAGGCTGCACGCGATCGCTAAAAATTATAATTATAAAGAGATAAGGACACCGGCTTTCGAATCCACTGAACTTTTTGTCAGGGGCGTCGGCGGTTCGACGGATATCGTCAACAAAGAGATGTACACATTCAAGGACAAGGGCGACCGCAGCCTGACCCTCAAGCCGGAAGGGACGGCACCGGTCGTCAGGAGCTACATTGAGAATAAGATGCAGCATGATGTCGTGCAGCCGACGAAGGTTTATTATATGGACCCGATGTTCAGGTATGAGCGCAAGCAGAAAGGCCGCTACCGCCAGTTCGTCCAGTTCGGCATCGAAGCGATCGGTGTCGAGGATCCGCTGATCGATGTGGAAGTCCTCAGCATGCTGATGCACATCTATCAGTCATTCGGGCTCAAAGACTTGAAATTGTACATCAATTCGATCGGTGACCAGGACAGCCGTGCAGCGTATAACGAAGCGCTTGTGGATCACTTCAGGCCGTCCATCACCGAGTTCTGTACAGACTGCCAGGTAAGGATCGATACGAATCCGATGCGCATACTCGACTGCAAAAAGGACCGGGATCATGAGCTGATCAGGACGGCGCCGAGGATGTACGACTATCTGAACGAAGAATCGAAGGCGTATTTCGAGGAAGTGAAGTCGAATCTGGATGCGATCGGCATCGGCTATGAGATTGATTATAATCTGGTCCGCGGACTCGATTACTATACGCATACTGCATTCGAAGTGATGAGTGATGCGGAAGGTTTCGGTGCGATCACCACACTGTGCGGCGGCGGACGCTACAACGGGCTGCTTGAAATGCTCGACGGACCGCACGAAACGGGCATCGGCTTTGCACTCAGCATCGAACGTCTGCTTCTCGCCCTCGAGGCGGAGGGCATAGAGATTCCGGAGCCTGAGGGCATCGACCTCTACATCTGTGCCTTGGATGAAAAAGCGACGGAAAAAGCCAGCCACATCGTGCACACACTGCGTACGAAGGGCATCAGCTGTGATATCGACTACAAGCGGCGCAAGCTGAAGGCACAGATGAAGGATGCAGACAGGAAAGGGGCCGCCTACACGATCGTGCTTGGCGGGGAAGAACTGTCCACAGGGAATGTCGAACTGAAACATATGGGCTCGGGAGAATCCAAGACAGTTCATCTGGATGAGCTGCACACGCTACTGGAGGAGAAATAATCATGAGACATCATACAATTGAAGTGACAGAATCACAGACCGGCGAAACGGTAACATTAAAAGGATGGGTACAGAAACGCCGTGACCTCGGCGGGCTGATATTCATCGACCTGCGCGACCGTAAAGGCGTCATCCAGGTGGTATTCAATCCGGAAGTTTCCAAAGAGGCGCTGGAAACGGCAGAAAAAATCCGTTCCGAATATGTCATCGAAGTTTCCGGTGAAGTACTTAAGCGTGACCCTTCCCAGGTCAACGAAAACATCGCAACCGGGAAGATCGAAGTCCTTGCAGATGAAGTGACGGTACTCTCGAAAGCGGAGACGCCACCGTTCCAGATCCTTGACGACTCGATCGGGGAGGATGTCAGGCTCAAGTACCGCTATCTCGATCTAAGACGCAATAAGCTGCAGAATACTTTGAGGCTGCGCCATCAGATCAACAGGAGCGTAAGGGATTTCCTCGACAACGAGGAGTTCGTCGACATCGAAACGCCTGTGCTGTCAAAATCCACACCGGAGGGTGCACGTGATTATCTCGTGCCGTCCCGGGTACATGAAGGAGAGTTCTACGCACTGCCGCAGTCGCCGCAGATCTACAAACAGCTGCTGATGCTTTCCGGCATGGAAAAATACTATCAGATCGTCAAGTGTTTCCGTGACGAGGACCTGCGTGCAGACAGACAGCCGGAATTCACACAGATCGATATCGAGATGTCATTCATGGACCAGGAACAGATCATGGAACTCAATGAACGCCTGATCCGGCATCTGATGAAAACGGTAAAAGGCATCGATATCGAACTGCCGATTGCGCGGATGACTTACGAACAGGCGATGGCTGAGTACGGTATAGACAAACCGGATACACGCTTCGGACTGAAACTCAACGACCTGAGCGGATTCAGCAGGACGGTGGACTTCAAAGTATTCCGTTCCACAGTGGAGAACGGCGGCATGGTCAAGGCGATCGTCGTCAAGGGAGAGGCCGACAACTTCTCCAGAAAAGACATCGATAAGCTTGAAGCCTATGTGAAGACATACGGTGCCAAAGGTCTCGCATGGCTGAAAGTGAAGGACGGAGCACTGAACGGTCCGATTGCCAAGTTCTTCAGCGAAGACAACCAGAAGGAACTGTCAGAAACATTGAATCTGGAAGACGGAGATCTTATCCTGTTCGTTGCGGACAATGCAAAAGTCGTCCACGCTTCACTCGGCAACCTCCGTAATAAGCTGGCAAAAGATCTGGACCTTATCGAAGCGGATCAGTATAACTTCCTGTGGGTCACGGACTGGCCTCTGTTCGAGTATGATGAAGAGGCGGGCAGATACTTTGCCGCCCACCACCCGTTCACTTCCCCGAAAGCGGAGGATGTGGAACTGCTTGAAACAGAACCGGAAAAAGTGAAGGCCAATGCCTATGACATCGTGCTGAACGGCTACGAGCTTGGCGGCGGATCCATCCGTATCCATGACGCAGAAATGCAGCAGAAGATGTTCAAGGCACTCGGATTCACAGATGAGGAGCGCGACGAACAGTTCGGTTTCCTCATCGAGGCATTCAAGTACGGTGCGCCTCCGCACGGCGGAATCGCATACGGACTGGACCGTCTCGTCATGCTCCTTGCAGGGACGGACAACATCCGTGACGTCATCGCCTTCCCTAAAACGGCAAGTGCGGCGGACCTCATGATGAATGCGCCGTCAGAAGTGGCGAAGGCCCAGCTGAAGGAACTGCATATAGAAGTTGATACAGAAGACGAGGAATAAAATCCGGCGGGATGAGGGCTCACATTTGCCCTTATCCCGTTTTTATGTTTAAAACTGCCGTTTTGATACTATATATAACTATATAAATAATATTGAAGGTGGTGCAGTAAAGTGAAAATAGCATTCATATCCGATATACACGGCAACGCAACAGCCCTGGAAGCCGTGCTCGCTGACATTGATAAAAAGCAGGTGGACAGGATCGTCGTCATGGGAGACATTTCCTACCGCGGTCCGGAACCCAAAAAATCAATAGAACTCGTCAGGAGTCTCGATACTGATGTCATCAAAGGCAATGCAGACGAATGGCTCCACCGGGGCATAAAGGAAGGAGAAGTACCCGATCAGGCACTCACAACGATGAGGGAGGAACGGGAATGGACAGTAAAGCATCTTGCTGATGAAGACCTGGACTATCTCCGTGAACTTCCGGAGGAAGTGACAGTCGGACTGACGGACGATATTAAGATCCACTGCTTCCATGCCACACCGGACAGCCTGTTTGATGTTGTGAAGCCGACAGAATCAGATGAGGCACTGAATGACAGACTGATGCAGAACAATGAAGCGGACATCTATCTGTACGGCCATATACACCTGCCGTATATCAGGCACATCAATGGGAAATGCGTCGCAAACCTGGGCAGTGTCGGCCTGCCGTTTGACGGGCGCAGCCAGGCGTCATATCTGATTGCAGAAGGGGACGGCAGCCAGTTCAGTACAGCCATCCACCGCGTGCCATATGATGTCGGGAAAGTAAAGCAGCAGTTGGTCGACGGAGAGTATCCCAATCTGGATTTCCTGACAGATGTTTTAGAACACGGGGCTTTGCCGCGGTAGAAATAAGAGGGTTTGGCAGAAATATAATTACTGCCAAACCCTCTGTTACATACTATTCCGTGCCATCGGAGGCTCTTGCTTTTCTGCTCAGCCTCTGTCTGGCACTTTCAGTTCCCCTGGCGACCGGTTCATTGCCAAATGCTTTCCCCAGACCAAAGGCAGGCATATTGACATAGATCATTTCAGAACTGTTGGCAGGGATTCTATATGTCTCATGATAGAACCCCACAGCTGAATTATCCCTGACCCTTTTGTTGAACTTGCGCCAGGCCCTCAGATGATTCTGCATTCTGGCGTAATCAAACAGATCATCCGTGCTTTTCCAATATTGCAATGCAAGTGTCCTGCCGAATCCGAAAAACAACTCCCCTGAAAGATACCCGAGGTCTTTGTTGCGTTCAAGGTCGGCAATCATCGGCGGCATGGCAAGGACAACCGGCAGCCATTTGTGAACAGCCAGTTATTGATGTTCATACCAATGAGGAAGACGGTAACTTCCTCGTTCTGGTCTGCTGTATGTCGCCCCTTATATACTCCCATATCATCACTTCTCCTTTCCTTTGTTAAGTTTTTCATTAATATCATCGACGAGAGTTTTGTGCCTGGTTCTCGCAATCAGCCAGATGACAGTATAGATGATCACGAACAGGGTGATGAAAGTCACCAGCCCTTCGGCAGTGAAAGGGAACCATCCGGCGAGTATGGCCAGCGGGAAGAACACCAGCAGCATGAGTGAAAAATGTGTGACCGTAGACATCGTGACACTCATATCAGTGTGCGAGAAGATCATATCTCCAAGTGAGAATAATATCCCAATCATTCCCCAGATAGCGAGAACCACTATGAAGATTTGCAGGTCGTCCAGGTTTTGCGCATAGATCTCTCCCATCAGGGAGTGGGGATTCATGGGATAATACGTGCCCTCAGAAACGATAAACGAAAAGATCAATGAAATGATGATACCGATGAATATGCCCGTTTTAAACCCTTCGTACAATCTCTTCATAAGCTTAATCTCTCCTTTATGGTTTTTAAGTACCGCCTCGATGAATAAGTGAATTCACCATTTGTCATGTAGATTTTGATCTGTCCGGAAGGAGTCATGGACAAATGGTCCAGGAAGTGGATGTTCACGATTTCGGATTTTGATATTTTGATGAAATCCACCCCGGTAAGTTCTTCAACCTCATACAGACGCTTATCAATCGAGAAAGTATTTTCGGAAGTCTGCATCCTCATCACCTTATCTTCGATGAAAAAGCGATGGACATCTTTCAGACTGATGCGATAGATCGTTTCATCCTTCCTGCCGTTCAGAATATCAGCGGTATTAACCGCTTCGATGCACCGTATTATTTTTTCAATATCATCAGTCATTTCCGCTGACTTGATAGAAATGGTATCTTCAGTTATTGTCGGATTGATATCAAGTTTGATTTTCATAAAGACGACCTCCTTATGATCAATTAAAGCAAACAGAGAGGAGTAATGAAAGACGGTTTCACCAAGCGGTTGATATAGAGAGCCAAGCGGTTTGAAAAGAGAGGCAAAATTAAAATCCAGTACAAAAATCGATGATTAATGGCACTGGATTTTATATCCGTAAGATTCAAACAGTCATGCACGATATTATTCGATTTCTGTCAGATCATAGTGAAGAACGTATTCATTGAATTCTACGTTAAATGAGTCATCTTTGAAGCCGAGACTGCGCAGCAAATGCCCCATCCCGTCATTGCCTTTGACGTAATCAGCGATTACAATATCATATTTGCCGCTGTCAGCGGCTATTTGTATTGCTTTCCTGACAGTTTGTTTGCCGAAACCTCTGCGTTGATGGTTCTTATCTACCATCATTCTCCATATCATGAATTCCCTTTCTGTTTCGTCTATATCAATGAGTATGAAACCGACGACTTTTCCGTCTGTCACAACTGCATAGGGAAAGACATCATTTTCATGTCTATAGAGATAGCATTCCGCCAGTGATCTGACGTTTGGGGCAACGAATTTCTTCCGCTGCTGATAGTCATCAATTTCCAGGTTTATAACATCATAGAAATTCTCTTCTGTGATTTCCTTAAATTCAACCATATTTCACCTCCAGTGAACATCAGTCAGTCACTGCATTCTCCAATATTCTAAATGTCAGGTTCTCTGTATCAACTTCCGCCTGAAGTCCGTATGGCACGATGAATTTCGGTTCATTGTGGCCGAAGTTCATATTGTAGAGTACAGGCAGATCTTCACGTCCGGCTTCTTTCAGTATCTGCTTCCAGACTTTTTTATAGTCTTCATAATGGACACCGTCCTGCGGTCTGCCGACTATTATGCCGTTCACTTTGTCGAAAATGCCCATCATTGACAACGCCCTTAAATAATCCTCGAAGAAATCCGGTGTGATATGGACTTCCGATGTTTCCAGAAACAATATCGCATTATCAAAAGCTGCAGTATCAGGGAAAAGACCGGTGCCGCGCATGCTGCCGAACAGTTCGAAGCAGCCGCCGATCAGATGCCCGCGGGCTATGCCTCTTCCGTTGATGCTTTCGTAGCCGGGATTGGTGAAGGATTCGCGTTCAATATCCCTGTTCTCTATGTCCCATTTCAGACCGAATCTGCGGATCGTCCCAGACGGTTTTATCTCTCCGATGATGTCGCTTTCGAACCATGTCCTTCTGATGGAGGCTACGGTGTAGTCATCCATCTCTATATTCTCTGCAAAATCCGTGAGCAGCGCAGGGCCGTAGCTTGTGGAAATTCCGTTATTGTAGAACATGAAATGGTTCGCAGTCGTGTCGGAATAACCTGTAAAGATTTTAGGGTTGTCTTTCAATGCATCAAAATCCACATAAGGCTGGATGCGTATGGTTTCATTGCCGCCGATAGCGCAGATTATCGCCTTTATGTCCGGATCCCTCAATGCCTCATTCAGATCTTCAGCACGTTTTTCCGGATGCTCGTATATATAATCCACCCCTTTCAATGCATGGGGCATGACTTTCACTTTGAGGCCGAAAACTTCTTCAAGCCTTTTTATACCCTGCTCCGTACGCCATCTGATGGAATCCCCGCCGGCCAGGCCGCTGGACAGGGAGACCAGGGCTACAGTATCGCCGGTGGAAAGTTTTTTGGGCTTAATCATAAAGATGCTCCTTTCAATGACTAAATATTCTAAAAACATATGGTACTATGATACCATAGGAAAACTCAGGAGGGGATGGTCATGGACCATATAGAAGTTAAAAATCTGGTGCCGGATTTCATTGATTTTTTCGATGAGGCCAGTCGAAGGAGCATGAGTGAAAAGAAGCGTTTTGAATTATGGAAAGAAACCTATGATTTTGCCGCGGTTCCTCCAGGGGTTGAAGGGGAAAAGATTGCTCGGACAATGCTTGCAAATACTTGGCCGAAATACTTTGGAGAAATAGAAACCATCAAAAGTTGGGAACCTGAAAATAATGTTATTGAGAATCTCCTTTTTCATATTAAGAAATTGCTGAGGTGGGATGAACCGATCGATTTGGTATTGATATATTTTGTCGGTTCGTTTGAAGGGAATTTTTTTACAGCACCATATGACAGTGACAGAACGGCGCTCTGTATTCCTATAGAAAGCGAAGTAAATGATATCATTCTATATCATGAGCTGACCCATATCGTGCATCAGAAAACTGCGGGTCTCAGTTTGAACTGGGAACAGCCGGTGGCTAATCTGATAATGCAGGAGGGGCTTGCCACCAGAATCAGTCAGCATTTAAAACCGGGTAAGAATCAGGAGATTTATATAGAGTTCACTCCGGGATGGCTTAAAACCTGCGAGATGAAAAAAGAAGAGATCATTGAGGGCATAATGCCACATTTCAATGATGCGAGATCTGAAACACTCATGAAGTTTACACTGGGTGAAGGAACCACTGGCTTGGAAAGAGAAGCTTACTACGTCGGATGGCTTATCGTAGGGTCACTTCTTGACGCGGGTGTATCATTTGAGGAAAAGGCAAAAATACCAGGTGACCAGCTTGCCCAGTATATATTTGATGCCTGCAGGGATATGATTGAAGTAAAATAAAGCGGAGGGACGATATGATCATCCAGGCGACAACTGCTCATATCGATGAAATGACCAGACTCTCATCTGTATTGTGGGAGGAGGAGTATGAAATATTAAAAGCAGAAATTGAAGAGAATATATCCAATGATGCTGCAGCCTATTTCATAAAATTGATTGATGATAATCCGGTGGCTTTTGCACACTGCGGACTCAGATATGATTATGTGGAAGGAACGGATTCATCACCGGTCGGGTATCTCGAAGGTGTTTTTGTGAAAGAAGAGCATCGTCTGAAGGATATTGCCTCGGAGCTGGTCACAGAGTGCGAGCAGTGGGCGAAGGATAAAGGATGTACGGAATTTGCCAGTGACTGCGAATTTGATAACGCAGGAAGTCTTGAATTTCACTTGAAAAGCGGCTTTGAAGAGATGAACAGGATCATCTGTTTCAGGAAAAGCATTTAGAAACCATTACTCCATAACAGATAAAAGGTAAAGCAGGGGGGTGTGGATAATCAAAAAGTCAGCTGTCACATTACTTGTAGTTGCTGTAATATGCATCGCTTTTGCAGCAATCTTCGTCAAGTTATCCGACGCTTCCGCAAGTATCATCAGCATGTACAGAATGTTGTTTGCGAGCATCCTGCTCATTCCAATCGTTTACCGTTATAGATCCGAATTTACCAGATTATCATCCAGGGAGTGGCTGTCACTCATCATTGCCGGGTTATTCCTCGCACTGCACTTCGGATTCTGGTTTGAATCACTGAAGCTGACATCGGTGGCAAGTTCAACAGTCATCCTTGCACTCCAGCCGATAGTCGCAATGATTGCCGCCTATCTGATCTATAAAGAGAGGGTCACCAGAGCAGTCATCATATCTGTTTTCATTTCATTTTCGGGAGTGCTCATCATCAGCTGGGGGGATTTCAGTTTCACCGATATGAGCGCATTTTCAGGTAATATACTGTCATTTCTAAGCGTTGTCGCAGTCGTCTGCTACTTCATGATCGGCCAGAGATCTGTAAGGAATCTCAAACACTGGGTATACAGCTTCATCGTGTTCACATTTGCGGGATTGTTTTTGCTTGTCTTTAACTTGATTACACAAGAAGAGCTGATGAGCTATCCTCCGAGAGAGTGGCTTTTATTCCTAATGCTCGCCATATTCCCGACAATCGCCCATGTGATATTCAATGCACTGCTTGACGAGGTCAGCCCTGCAACGATTTCGATGAGCATGCTGCTGGAACCGGTCGGTGCATCACTCCTTGCATATCTGCTGCTTTCAGAGACACTGGATGGACTTCAATTGACCGGCGGCGTGATAGTACTGATTGGTGTGTATTTCTTCCTGGCGGCACAGAGAAAAAACAGTTATATATAGTACTTCGGCATTTAAATGATGGAGGAGAGCTTATGAAAAAGCTGATAGATGGTGTCATCAAGCATATACTTAAAAATAGAAACTGTGTTATCAGGATAAGTGGACATGGTGCAGCAGGAAAAACAAATTTGGCCGAGGAGATTATGGAAAGAATGGAGCATGACACATTCAATTATCTGAATACGGATGCCTACATTATTCCCGGGGAGTACAGAAAATCATTGGGGGCCGTTTACGAATATGAAAACGAAGAATATAGAGGGAAAGTCACAGCATGCCTGCCGGCCGCACATGAACTTGCCAGTCTGAAGCGCGATCTCCTGATGCTCAGAAGAGGGATGGATTTTCTAACCATCGATGCCGACTGGGCACCTGAAAAAATCATTCATGCCGACCGGCCTTTTACAATCGTCGATGGTATGAGCACTACATTCCTGGAAGATAGACTATTTGATCTATCCATCTATATCTATACGGATGGGGAGACAGAACTGGCGCGACGGATGGAGCGGGACGTAAATGACAGAGGGAGATCATCAGAGGCACTGATCAGTTCCCACCATCAGAGGAGGATCCAATATGAATTGTTCATGCATGAGAAGCGGGATGAATTCGATATTGTGATCGATGATACTGTTGGCCGATTCACAGTAGAGAAAAACAGTGTAATGATATGAGGTGACAGATTTACGAGGGAAGGAAGATGACGTGAAATACCTTATTACCATAATGATGTTGTCCATGTTCCTTGCTGCATGCAACAGCCCATCAGAAGTGACCGGTATTACAGCAAGTGGTACAGAATCGACATTGGATTTACTGGAACAAAATGTGATAGAAAAGCCGGAGAGAGGGGATGTATTCCTAATACAAACCGAATCCCGGGAACAATTCATTTATGCATATGTCGAGAATGGTTCGGAAATCACAGTTAATGAAGAGGATGACACACTCAAGATTAACTTCCAGGAGCCGAATGACGGTGGTGACACCATATTGCAGATGTTTGAATTGCAGACGGGAGATGGCATAGAATCGCTGGGGTTTTATATCAACGAAACTGAGATATCTGTCAAAGAAGTGATCTATGAATGAAGTCATGGTGTGTTTGATTATATGAATCATGCAAAGGATGTTCCAAATTTATGAAAAATTTTAAATCACGGCGAATGCTCATCTTCATCGGCCGCATTATCATGACGGTGCTCGGAGCCTTCATCACCGCATATGGACTTGAATCTGTATTGATTCCCAACCAGGTTTCTGATGGAGGGATCACAGGAGTCAGCATCGTCGGCTCCAAGATGTTTGACATCAAGCTGGGATATCTGATTGCTGTATTGAACCTTCCGTTCATTTGGCTGGGATATAAACAGATTGGAGCCAAATTTTCTGCACTGTCCATCGTGGGAATATTTTCCCTCGCCATATTCACATCGATAATGCATCATATCCCGACGATCATAGAAGGAGATTCACTGCTAGTCACAATTGTCGGAGGTGTCATAATCGGCACCGGCATGGGCCTTGCACTGCGCAATGGCGGAGCACTTGACGGCATTGACATGTTTGCAGTTCTTTTGTCGAGGAAGCTTCCGTTCGGTACCAGCGACTTCATCCTGTTCCTGAACATATTCGTGTTCATACTTGTATCCACGGTATTCGGTTTTGAAGGGGCGATGCTTTCCGCCATCGCTTACTTCATCGCATCCAAAGTCATACATCTGATCGAAGAGGGGCTGAGTGGTTCCAAGACATTCACCATCATCACAAAATCACCACAGCCGATCATTGAGGAAATCAGGGAGGAGCTGGGGCGTACCTGCATCTATAACGAAGTACTGGGCGGCTATACGGACAAGGCGTTCACGCAGGTCACTTGTGTCATCAACCGTCTGGAGGAACAGAAACTCAAGGAAATCGTCAGTGACAAAGATCCACACGCATTCATTGCCATCTATGACGTATCCGATGTCAAAAAAGGGGAGTTCATCAAGCAGGATCTGCAGAGGCATCAACAATAATGGCCTGGAGACAATCAGATTTTGTCTCCAGGCCATTATTCTAATCAAGTGAATCTGAAACTTTGACCACCTGTTTGCCGAAGTTATCACCGGTAAACAGGTTTCTGAAAGCCTCCGGCAGCCTGTCGAAACCTTCGGCAATCGTCACTTCGGAATGGACTTTTCCTTCCTGAACCCATTGTGCCAGCTGTTCACTGGCATCTTTGAAGTCATCTTTAAACTGTGCAACAAGAAAGCCCTGCATCAGTGCCTGTGATTTGATCAGTTTCTGCTGTACCCGAGGACCGTTATCCTCCTTGCTGTTGTATGAAGAAATTGCGCCGCATACCGGCACCCTGGCGAATGTATTCAGGTGGTTGAACACTTCGTCGGAAACAGTGCCGCCGACGTTTTCAAAATATACATCGATGCCGTCAGGAACCGCTTCAGCAAGTCTTTCGGCAAAATCATCTTTCTTATAGTCGACACCCGCATCAAGACCGAGGGTTTCGGTGAGATAATCCACCTTCTCAGTGCCACCGGCGATGCCGACAACCCTGGCGCCTTTTATCTTCGCAATCTGACCCACGACAGAACCGACTGCACCAGATGCTGCAGAGACAACTACAGTCTCCCCTTCCTGCGGCTTGCCGATGTTCAGCAGGCCGCCGTAAGCCGTCTGTCCCGGCATGCCGAGTGTGCTCAGGTATAAATGAAGCGGCACATCAGTGGATGGGACTTTATTCACAGCATCTTCAGATACAGTATTGAACTTCTTCCACGGGAGGACACCCGTGACAACGTCGCCCTCAGCGAAATCATCATTATTCGATTCAGTGACCCTTCCGACAATATGACTTTCAATCGGTTTATCCAATTCAAAAGGCTTGGCATATGATTTCGCATCATTCATCCTGCCGCGCATATAAGGGTCGACGGATATATAGACACTCTCGATTACCATTTCATCTCTGCCCGGTTCCCTTGTTTCCACATCTTCGTATCTGAATACATCATCACCAGGCAGTCCCTCCGGACGTTCAGCTAAAACAATCTGTTCATTATTCAAAGTAATCCTCCTCATATAATTGAAATCACTATATGAGTCTAATACCCGCTGCAGTAGATGTTAAAATCATATTGTCCGATAAAGCAGGGTGGGATAATAAAAAGCCCCCCAAAAAAATTTTTCTGAAAAGCGTTGACCTTGACGCTGCGTCAATCCATATACTGTGAGTTACAGGGAGGTGATGGGTATGAAATACACTGTAAAACAAGTCGCAGAGGTGTCCGGCATCAGTACACGCACACTGAGATATTACGACCACATCGGACTCCTCAAGCCGAGTGAATATACCGATTCGGGATACAGAATCTACAAAGACGGGGATATCGACAGATTGCAGCAGATCCTGCTGTACCGGTCGATGGGATTGAAACTGGAAGAGATAAAACTCATCCTTGACGATCCAGAGTTCAATACACTGCAGGCGTTGGAAGCACACTATCAAAAACTGCAGGAAGAACAGGAAAAGACAAAGCAGCTGCTCGCTACTGTCGGCAAGACGATACAACACACAAAAGGAGAGATTGAAATGAGTGCAGAAGAAAAATTTGAAGGCTTCAAAAAAGCCAAAATCGAAGAAAACGAAAGAAAGTACGGAGAAGAAATCAGAGAGAAATACGGTGAGGAAACGATAGACGAATCCAACCGGAAATATATGAACCTGAGCAGAGAGGACTTCGATAAGATGCAGAGCATCGAGGACGAATTGTTTTCAAAGCTCGATCAGCTTTCAGAAACTAAAGATATAGAGTCCCCCTTGGCCCGTGAAATATATGAACTCCATAAGGAATGGATCAAGTACTCATGGCCGAAGTACGCAGCAGAAGCACACAAAGGACTCGCACAGATGTATGTGGATGATGAAAGATTCGCGAAATATTATAATGACCGTGCAGGAAAAGAAGTCGTCAGTTTACTGAGAGATTCCATAGAGAGATATGCAGAAGATTAAAGAACGGTGAAAACCGTTCTTTTTTCATTGATTCACTTTAACTTGAAATTTTTCAGGGGGACTTTCACTTAATC
This sequence comes from Salinicoccus sediminis, assembly GCF_000986795.1. GTDB lineage: Bacteria > Bacillota > Bacilli > Staphylococcales > Salinicoccaceae > Salinicoccus > Salinicoccus sediminis. The sequence continues at coordinate 177,687 of NZ_LAYZ01000001.1, forward strand.
AAGTTTGTCAAATCTTTTAGAGAATCGATTACATAGTCGGCTTGATTCAATTCCTCGTCTTTTGAAAAGTAGAATCTGCAACCGATCGTTTCTATGCCATTCTCCATGCCGGCTTTAAAATCGGATAATCGATCACCAATTATATACCTTGGCTGTATGTTTTCACTGACGATAATATGTCGTACCAACTCAGATTTGCCGCCACTGTTTAGTATGTTGATGCTGTATATATTTATCCAGCCCATGATAATCATAGATTGCTTTTAAATATTTCTCATCCCCATTACTCGCTATAAAAATATCATATCCTTTATCTTTTATGTCGGACAATGCAACCTCTACAAAATCGTAGAGTTTACTTTTACCGGTATTGATTGAATTTACTAATGATTTTTGAAACAGCCCATTCGCAAGCTCTGTATATCCTTTAGAGGAGGTATATAATAAATTCCTCCATACTTCACTTAGAGGAACACCCATTATTTCGTTATATCTTTCTATTGGATTTTCTATGTAAGGTACATTATGTTCATCCAATTTATTCAAGGTTTCTTTTAAAGAGGGCTCCAAAATCAATTCTGTTTGAAATAACGTACCATCCATATCAAATATTACCACTTTGTTTATGAGTATAATCTCCAATCTATATTTATCAGTCTATTAGATTATGATCAATTACTGTGATACCGTCTTCGAAATGAATTTCATAAATTTACTCTCTTCTTCAATATTGGGATTGTGGTTACTGTTTTCGAAAGTCGAGAGCGCAGCATTTGGCATCAACTTTGCAACTTCTTCACTGAAAATGTGGGGACATTGGGCATCATGTCTCCCACAGTATATATAAGCGTTTACCGGCGAAATTTTCAACTGGTCTCTGACATCATAATTTTCAAGTTCTTCGGTGAAATAATCTATTTTTTCCATCAGCGTTCTGCCGCTTTCTTTCTTCTTAAGAATGTCATAATATGCCTCTTTTATGTAAAGCGACATCATGATCCATTCTTTGGAAAGACTGATACGCTCATCTCTGCTAGTATCAGATTTACGGAGTTTCGCAAAAATCTCTTTCATCCTTTCATTATTGGGGTTTTCAGGATAATAGATACTGTCTGGGTGCTCCATATATTCTGACGAAGCACAGATACCGCCAGCAATGATTTTAGTAAGGCTGCTTGAAAATAGAACAGCATACTTTAAAGCAAGAAAACCACCTGTAGAATGTCCTGAGAACGTCCATTCTTTAATGCCTAGTGTTTCTCTGATCGCTTCTGTGTCTCTGATGGCATCATCCATGCTATATGTGAATTCATCTGTCTGGCCATCAGATCGTCCGGCACCTCTTAGATTGATTATGTAAACCGAATAGTACTCTGATAAGATCTGTGACATGAGATTGCCGTATTCATTAAACTCGCTGTAGAGATGGGTGAATGCCAATGGCTCACCTGTGCCGCGCTTAAACACTTCAAAATTTCCTCTGTCAGTACTAACGATTTCAGCATTAAACATGATATGCCTCCTGAGTTCTGGTTTAATCAACTTCTTTCATATACCAATCCGGGACAATCTTTTCGAAACCATCATAAGCATTCAACAGTTCTTCATAGCCATTTCTCATGGTTCTGATTTCTTCATCTCCGAATGGAACGGCCCATGGGAGTGAGGATAGTGTGTTTGTGGAGATATATAAGAGTAGCAGCTTCCAGAAATTTTCCGGCACCTGATTGTCGAAATAACCATTGATCCTGCCGCTTGCAAATTCATGGCTTGCTTTTACACACCAGGTGATCCTGTTGAATTCCTGCCAAGGGTCACCGTGATTGTGCCGATTGAAATCAATGATATGAAGTTGATTGTTTTCATCAATCAGCATATTGCCAATATGAAAATCTCCATGAAGCGGTACGTTATCAACATCTTGAAGCAATTCCCTGTATCTATTTAAATTGTCGAGCAATAGATATCCTTTTTCATATTTCAATTCGCATTCCTCATACATTTTTATCTTCCTATCAATATTCCTATTATATCTGTCGGGCCATGGAGCATCTGATTGAATATTAATGTCGAAAGCATGGATTTTCCTGAGTGTTTCCCCAGACTGGACTCCCAATTCGTATTGCTGGTCTTTACTGAAACTGCTGATTCTTTGCTCCGCATCTTCGCCTTCGATCCACTCAAGAATAAGGTAGTAATAGCGATTATCCAAACATTCATCATGCCCGACAAGTTTATGTGTAGGCACATCATGCTCATGACTTTTAAGCAGAAATTCAACATGCGTGAGAACACGTTCTTTTTCCTCAATCGGTGACAACCTTAAGAGATATCTTTTCCCAAAATGGTCCTTGGCAATATATTTCACATCACCTGACCATCCCTTGTTGAATGGTTCGAGACTTTCGATATTATATTCACTTAAATCTTTTTGTAATCTTTGCATATCCATAATATAAAACCTTTCGTTGAAAATCCTCCACTAATGTTATGAATTTTCTGATATAATATTATTATACCAAAGCATTACGATAACCGAAATAACGAAGTGGGTGAATGATATGAAAATTAGAGAGTTACATATAAACGATACAGAGTCTTTTATCAAACTGAATAAGAAAATCGACGATTCGGGATATATGTTATACGATCCGGGAGAAAGACAGATTACAGCAGACAAACAGAAAAAAGCGATAATGCAAATTAGTGAAGATGAATCGATGAAATTTTTAGTAGCAGAAATAGATGGCGCGCTTACAGGCTACATTGGAGCCTTCAGAGGTAAATTGAACAGGAATAAACATTCAGCTTATCTGGTACTCGGTGTAGATGAAATTCACAGGGGAAAAGGGATTGCCTCAAGGTTATTCAATGCAATATTTGCATGGGCAGAAAATGAAGGAGTATCCAGGCTGGAACTTACTGTGATTAAGGAGAACATACCAGCTTTTAACCTATATAAGAAAATGGGCTTTGAACTGGAAGGGGAGAAAGTCCATTCACTGATGATCGATGGTGAGCCTGTTAACGAATATTATTTGTATAAGATGATCTAACTAACGATAAAATCAATTTGATGGGAGAATTTACATATGAACCTGGAAGCTAAAACGTATTGGAACAATTATTGGGGAGATAAGAAAGCGCCTGAATCAGTGACTGCCTGGCAGTTCGGAGCTGATCCGGATTACCTTGCACAGCTGGTTGTGGATGGCATTAAGACTGCGACTTGTTCCGGGCACATATTTTATAATCTTGAGAACGAGTCGCTGCCGACTACGGAAGATTACAGCGTCATATTGAACAAGAGCGATGAACCGGTGGCAATCATAAAAACAACGGAAGTAGGTATAATGCCTATGAACGAAGTGTCTGAGGAATTTGCGGTTGCTGAAGGTGAAGGGGACAGGACTTATCAATACTGGTGGGACGCCCATGAAAAATTCTTCAAAGAAGAACTGAAAGGTACTGGTTACGGGTTTTCAGAAGACATGCTTCTGGTCTGTGAACGGTTTGAAGTAGTGGATGTGAAAGAGAACTAATACTGCCGAAATAGAAAACGACATCTGACTTATGCCAGATGTCGTTATTTTTATTCTATCAGCCCCGCTTCCTGCAGGTAATCCTGTGCGACCTGGTACGGGTCGTTTCCTTCGACTCCGACCTGGTAGTTCATTTCCTGCATTTCTGTATCGCTGATCTGTCCGCTCAGCTTATTGAGCGGGTCTATGATTTCCGGATGTTCATCCAGGAATTCCTGTGTGAACAACGGTGCGCCCTGGTAAGGGGGGAAGACGTTCTGGTCGTCTTCTAGTATGACCATGTCATACCGTCTGAGGTCTGCATCTGTCGAGTACGCATCCATGAGGTTGATGTCACCATTGTTGATTGCCTGATATCTCAGTTTCGGCTCCATGGTCCGGACGTTGCTGAAGTTCAGGTCATATGCTTCCTGGATGGCCGGATATCCGTCTTCGCGGTCACTGAATTCCAGTGTGAAGCCCGGGTTGATCTGATCTTCGATTGCCTTCAGATCACTGATTGTCTCGAGATCATGTTCCTCTGCGAACTCCCGTTTTACCGCGAGGGTGTATGTGTTGTTAAACTGCATGGGTTCGAGCAGTGTCATGTCGAACTGTTCTTCGAGACTCGATTTGGCCTGTTCATAAACTTCGGCTTCATCTTTTGACTCCAGCGGTTCTTTTGTCAGTTCACCGAGCACTGTGCCGGTGAACTCGAGGTAGCCGTCGATATCACCGGACTCCAGTGCATTGAACAGGAATGATGTCTTGCCGAGCCCGTCTTCGACCTGTACGGTATAATCCGTTTCTTCCTCGATCAGTATTTTATACATATTCGTGATGATGGATGGTTCTGTCCCGAGTTTCCCCGCGATGGTTATGGATTCGTTCTTCTGGCCGAACATAGGTCCCACGGTGATCAGCAGCATCACAAGGAGGATGCTTCCGAGAGTGATGATGATCTTCCTGTACGAGAGGTTCTGGATGATGCGCAGAACGACATCGAAAATGATCGCAAGAAGTGCTGCCGGAATCGCACCGATGATGATCAGGGCTGTGTTGTTCCTGTCGATGCCGAGCAGGATCAGGTCACCGAGGCCGCCGGCGCCGATCAGTGCGGCGAGTGTGGCGGTTCCGATGATCAGCACCATGGCTGTGCGTATCCCAGCCATGATGACCGGCATCGCAATGGGCAGCTCAACTTTCATAAGACGCCTCATGGTCTTCATGCCGATGCCCCTTGCCGCTTCGACAAGTGAGCCGTCGACTTCAACGATTCCGGTATAGGTATTCCTTAAAATCGGCAGTAGTGCATAGATGATCAGAGCGATCACCGCCGGCACTTTGCCGATGCCGAAAAGCGGAATCATCAGTCCGAGGAGGGCCAGGGAAGGGATCGTCTGCATCACTGCTGCAATGTTTATGACGATCTCGGATATCCTTCTAGTCTTAGTAAGTAATATGCCCAGCGGCACACCGATGAGTACGGCGATGAGCAGGGCGATGAACGACAGCTGTATATGTTCAATGAGTGTCGTAAGCAGTTCGCCTTTTCTGGCATTCAATGTCTCGAGCAATGTATTCATCGGTCGTCACCTCTCTGTCTGTCAGCGAGGTACTTGAAGACATCGCGGCTGTTCAGGATTTTTCCATCGCCGTTGCCGCCGTTCACAATGATACCGTCATGTTCGGACAGGTACTGGAAAGCCACCTGGATCTGGGTGTCAGCCGGCACAACCGGGTAATCGGGGTGGTCTGTTGAGGCTTCAGGAGAATGCTTTTGTGCAATATCCCCGATCGTCAGCTGCTGCATTCTGTGGGCATCCAGGTCGCCGATGAAATCTTTGACGAAATCATTCCTGGGTGAGGTGAGGAATTCATCCGGTGTACCGATCTGTTCTGCGTGGCCCTCTTTCAGGAGACAGATCCTGTCGCCCAGTTTAAGTGCTTCCTGTATGTCATGCGTCACGAATACGATGGTCTTTTTGATCTTCTTCTGCAGTTCCACGAGATCATCCTGCAGTTTCTCCCGGCTGATCGGATCGAGGGCACTGAACGGCTCATCCATCAGAATGACCGGCGGGTCTGCAGCGAGGGCCCGGACGACGCCGACACGCTGCTGCTGGCCGCCGGAGAGCTCGGATGGTTTGCGGTTTTTGAACTGTTCCGGGTCCATCCCGACCATTTCCAGAAGTTCATCAATCCGTTTGTCGATATCCGTTTCGGACCATTTCTTCATGAGTGGTACCTGGGCGATGTTCTCCTTGATGGTCATATGCGGGAACAGGGCGATCTGCTGAAGGACATATCCGATGTCCCAGCGCATTTCATAGACCTGGTAGTCGCTGATCGGCCGGTCCTTGAAATAGATATATCCGTTTGTCAGCGGAATCAGTCGGTTGATCATCTTCAGGGTGGTGGTCTTTCCGCAGCCTGACGGACCGATCAGGACAAAAGTTTCACCTTCCTTTATGTCGAAAGTCAGATCATCGACTGCAGTTTTGTTGCCATACCGCTTTGTTACATTTTTAAATTGAATCATATTTACGCTCCTATCGGTTTGCCTATAAGAAAAGTATATAGAAAATCGGTTACAATTAAAATATCCCGGCATACTCCCAAAATGTAAGCAATTGTTCATCTTTAAATATCATACCCGTAATGGAGGATATTATCAGGCAAATGGGAAATGAATGAACAAATATATGTAAAAGCATTAATTTTATCAAAAACAGGCTTTTTAGTTTCTTTTTTCAATAGGGTGTGGTACTATACTTGTAACAGGAATACCTGAGAAGTTCGTGATGTGTTGAATTATATTTTGACCTAACACCTTTTTATACGGGAGCCTAATTGGTTTTCCTGCAAAAAACAAGCCTGCCAGCCAGGACGTTTGGAGCAGGAAACAGGGCACCCACCTGCAAATAGCAGGCCAAAATAATCAACAAATACACACGGCTTTAGCTCGGATATTCCAGTAAGTACCGGATGATTTCATCCGGTGCTTATTTTTTTGTCAAAATTTAAATGGAGCATCTTTCGGATGCTCCATTCCTACATATTTTTAAGCTTGGTGTATATATCGTTCAGCTGCTTTTCGTATTTTGATACATCCGATGTTTCGAAATAATTATTTTTCGTCATCGTATCCGGCAGATACTGCTGTTTGACGACGTGGTTCGGATAGTTATGCGGATATTTGTAGCCGATGGCGTTGCCCAGCTTTTCCGCACTGGAGTAGTGCCCGTCCCGCAGGTGTTTCGGCACCGCTCCGATCTTCCCTTTTCTGATATCCGACAGCGCAGCATCTATGCTTTTGATCGCGCTGTTCGACTTTGGCGACAGCGCGAGTTCGATGACGGCCTGCGAGAGGGGGATCCTTGCTTCGGGGAACCCGAGCCGTTCCGCTGACAGTATGGCGTCGAGCGTCCGGCTGGCAAGCTGCGGGTTGGCGAGCCCGATGTCTTCATAACTGATGACGAGAAGCCGCCTTGCTATGGTTACGAGGTCTCCGGCTTCTATCAGTCTGGCCAGGTAGTGCAGGGCCGCATCGACGTCACTGCCCCGTATGGATTTCTGGAAGGCGCTCATGACATCATAATGCTGATCTCCGTCCTTGTCATGCAGGAATGCTGATTTCTGCATGCAGGCCTCTGCATCGTCCAGTGTGATCGTCACTTTGCCGCCTTCACCTTTCTTTGTACTGAGGGCAGCGAGTTCAAGCGCATTGAGCGCACTCCGGACATCACCGTGGCTGGACAGCACGAAGTGCTCCATCGCCTTGTCTTCGATCTCGATCTCAATACTGCCGAGGCCGCGTTCCTTGTCCTCCATCGCCCTTCTTATGGAGACCCGGATATCTTCCTCCTCGAGTGAGTTGAGTTCGAAGATCTGGCACCGGCTTCTGATCGCGGGGTTTATCGCATGATAGGGATTTGAAGTCGTTGCCCCGATGAGAACGATATTGCCGCTTTCCAGGTGGGGGAGGAGGAAATCCTGTTTCGCCTTGTCGAGCCTGTGGATCTCATCCAGCAGCAGGATGACGGAACCGCTCATCTTCCCTTCATCCGCCACGATCTGCATATCCTTTTTTGTGTTGGTCACCGCGTTCAGTGTCCGGAATTTATAACTGGTTGAGCCCGCAATCGCACTGGCTATGCTGGTTTTCCCGATTCCGGGCGGACCGTAGAGTATCATCGAAGACAGGCGTTTTGCCTGCACCATCCTTCTGATGATGCCGCCTTCACCCACGAGGTGCTGCTGGCCGAGCACTTCATCTATGGATTTCGGGCGCATTCTGAAACTGAGTGGCTGTGTTGACATATTTTCACCTGCTCCTGTGAGTGTGTTATATTTATATTACTACACTACATTTTAACATGAACTTAAGTGATGAGGTGCTTTATGAAAATCTCGACAAGAGGAAGATACGGACTATATTTTATGCTGGCTTTGGCCGAAGATTATGAAGTGAAGAAAAGAAGTGTGAAATCAGTTGCTGAAGAGCGGGGGATCAGCGACCTTTATCTGGAACAGATTGTGGCAAGCCTGAAAAAGGAGAACCTCGTAAAGAGTACACGGGGGGCATACGGCGGATATGAGCTGAATTTCCCGCCGGATGAGATCATGGTCGGCAGGATCTTCCGCACACTGGAAGAGAATATCGTGGCAGTGGAGACGGATGAGAAGGATACCGAAACGGAAAGGTATCTCTGGAGAAGGGTCCGGGATGCACTGAGGGACGTGCTCGACCATACGACGCTTGCCGATCTGCTGAGCCACTCGGAAGACGAAATTGATGATTATATGTTCTATATTTAAAATGCATCCGGAGGAGATCTCCGGATGCATTTTTTGTCAGAACCGCCCTGACTTGAATATGGCGTAAAGCATGCCCATGAACAGTATCATGGCGAGGATGAAGCCGATCTCGATGACGGGTATGTTCCAGAAGATATTGGTCTCTCCGCTCATCGCCTGGCCGATGATCAGTCCGACCATGATGATGCTGAAGGACAGGAGTACGATACTGAATGACAGACGGTTGCCGAGCTGGTCGAGGCGTCTCATATAGTGTTCACTGCGCTTCAGCACGATTTCGACCGGCACCTGTCTTTTCTTCAGTGCCTTTGTGAATTCGTAGAGATTGCCCGAGGCACTGGCGAGATCATCGCTGAAGGCGGTCCACTGGTCGACTGCCCGGCCAGCGATGTTCTTCGGATTATACCGTTCTTTGAGCAGCTGTCTGCCGAAGGGTTCGGCGACATCGACGATGCTGAATTCCGGGTCCAGCTTGCTGACAGTGCTCTCCAGTGTCAGTATTGTCTTGCCGAGTATCGTGAAGTCCGACGGCAGTTTGATGCGGTGTTGGTTGGCGATGCCGAACAGGTCCTGTACCGCTTCACCCAGATGCATCTGGCTGAGCGGGATGTCATAGTACTTGTCCCTGAGCAGCTCGGCATCTTTGGTGAGCTGCTTCATATCGACATCATCCGGCACGACACCCATGCGGGCGATTGCCCGGACCACACCGTCGGCGTCTTTTTTCATCAGGGAGATGAGAAGGGTGCCGAAGTTCACCTTCATTTCCTTTGTCATCTTGCCGACCATGCCGAAGTCCATGAATGCGATGGTTTCCCCGGGCAGTACATTGATGTTGCCCGGATGCGGGTCCCCGTGGAAGAATCCTTCGATCAGAATCTGATGGAAGACGGCATTTGTCACGCGTTCGGCGAGTGTCGTGCGGGAATAGCCGAGTGCCTCGATGGAGTCGAAATCATTGATCCGGATGCCTTCGATGTATTCCATCGTGAGAACGTTTTTTGTGGTTGCTTCCCAGTAGATTTCAGGGATATAGACTGTCCCGTCGTCTGCAAACTGCTTGCCGAGCCGTTCGGTATTCCTTGCTTCTATCGTATAATCGAGTTCCTCCAGTATGGCGCGTGAAAATTCATCGATCATATCCTTCACCTGGTACTGTCTGGCCCAGTTCATGCGGGATTCTGCAAGGGAGGCAAGCCTGTGCAGTATCTCGAGATCATTGCGGACAGTCTGTTCTATATCCGGCCGCTGGACTTTGATGGCGACAGTTTCCCCGCTCAGGAGTTTCCCTCTGTGGACCTGCCCTATGGATGCGGAGCCGAGGGGCTTTTCTTCTATATGCTCGAATATCTCGTCCTTCGTTGCCCCGAGGGACATTTCTATGATTGACACCGCATCTTCGTACGGGAAGGGCGGGACATTGTTCTGCAGCTGTTCAAGCTCATTGATGATGTCGTCCGGCACGAGGTCGGGACGGGTGCTCGCAATCTGTCCGAGCTTGATGAAAGTGGGGCCCATCTCTTCCAGGAAGAGCCGTACGCGTTCCCCTCTGGATTTTTCCGCGTTGTCGCTTTTTCCCTGACGGAGCAGTATCCTCTTGGGCAGTGAAATCATTTCATCCAGTGCAAGTTCCTCTACAATGAAGCCAAACCCCGATTTGGAAAAGGCGATCGCAATTTCCCTGTATCTTCTTATATGCTGTATCCTTTTTTCGAAAATCATATTGACCTCCTGATTCAGATGGTACTGTTGTCCCTTTAATATCAGTATACCCGTAAGAGAGGGGAATCATCTATTGAAATGCAAAAGGGCCTCCCCGGGGAAGCCCTTATCCTATACACTTACATGCTGGAAATAGTTGTTGTAGATTGCCTGCAATGCCTTTTCTTCATCTTCTATGGCGATTGCGAACATCATGCTGATTTCTGACGCTCCCTGGTTAATCATGCTGATGTTGACATTGTTGTCGCTCAGGGCGCTTGTCGTTTTCGTGGCGATGCCGATGTGTTCCTTCATACCTTCACCGACGATCACAAGGAGGACCAGGTCCTCCTCGACATACATATCCTCCGGTTCGAGGTGCTCCTCGATATCTTTCAGTATGTCTTCGAGTTTCGTATTGCCCTCGAACTGGTTGCTCCTGATGATGACTGAAAGGTTGTCTATGCCGGAAGGGATGTGTTCAATGTTGATTTCGTGGTCTTCCAGAATCTGCAGAAGCCGTCGTGTAAAGCCGATCTGCCTGTTCATCAGATATTTCCTGAGTGTGATCGAGGTGAACCCCTCATCACAGCTGATGCCGATGACCGGCATTTCGGGTATGAATTCACGGTCTGCCACAATTTTGGTGCCTTCCACTTCCGGATCGTTCGTATTCCTTATCATGATCGGTGTTTTATTCTTGTACAGCGGTTCGATGGCTTCGTCGTGGAAGACGCTGAATCCGGCATATGAGAGCTCACGCATTTCACGGTACGTAATCTCCTTGATGGCATGCGGACTTTCAATCATGCCCGGATGGGCGGAAAAGATGAAGCTTACATCAGTGAAGTTCTCATAGAGCTCCGCATCCACACCGCGTGCGACGATTGCTCCGGTGATGTCGGAACCGCCCCGCGGAAACGTGACCACCTGGCCGGATTCGGATACGCCGAAGAACCCTGGGATGACAAGGACGTGTTCGGAATAGTCCAGTTTTTGGAGCGCATCATATGATTCAGGGAGGAGCTGTGCGTTGGAGGGTTCATCCGTCACTTTGATGCCTGCCGTGCCGGGTGGCATATATTTCGCAGGTACGCCGGTTTTGTTCAGGAATTCGCTCAGGAGCTGTGCGTTGAAGTCCTCCCCGCAGGATTTAAGCGCATCGAGCAGCCGGTCCCCGTCTTCAATGGTCTCGAGATATTCATTCAAAGTGGCCTCGAAACCTGTCAGCAGTTCTCCGGATATGTCCAGTTCACTGATGATCGATTCGAACCGTTCCAGAATCTGTTCCATGGCATCATCTGTCTTCAGACCGGTCACTTTGTTGCCGTGGAGGGCGATCAGCAGGTCCGTCACTTTTATGTCATCATCAAATCTTTTGCCCGGGGCAGATACGACGACGATTCTTCTCGCCGGGTCACTTTCTATTATATTTGCAACTTTTCTCAACTGTTTGGCTTCGGAGAGGGAACTGCCTCCAAATTTAACTACTTTCATCATCGTTACACCCCGCTTGGAATTTTAAAATCAATAATACAATAAAAATTATGAATTGTGTAGACATTATTCGAAAAACTTCTTGAATTTTTCAACTTTTCACTCTAATATGTTATCTTATACGGTATTCCAGAAACAGGAGGTATAATGACAATATGAAAATAGCGCTACTTGGTTTGGGTACAGTCGGCACCGGTGTCGTCGATGTACTTGGAAGCAACAGAGAGAAGATCGCCGGACTCACTGGTGAGTCACTCACCATCAGCCATGTCCTTGTCAACGATATCAATAAGAAGAGGGGCAGCGGGCTAGACGGGGCGGTCATTACAGATGATATTGAAAAAATCATAGAAGATGACACTATAGATATTGTCATTGAAGTAATGGGCGGCATTGAACGCACCAAAAATATTCTGAAGGCGTTCCTTGAAAAAGGTGTGCACGTAATCAGTGCAAACAAGGATATGCTGGCTGAACATATAGATGAATTGGTTGAAACGGCCAATGAAAATAATGCACAATTGCTGTACGAGGCAAGTGTGGCCGGGGGCATTCCGGTCATCCATGGCATCGAGCACAGCCTGAACAGCAACCAGATCACAAAAGTGATGGGCATCCTGAACGGCACGACGAACTATATCCTGTCAAAGATGACAATTGACGGCTGGGATTACAATCGGGCGCTTGATGATGCCAAGGAGAAGGGATATGCAGAGGCGGATCCGACAAACGATGTCGAAGGCATAGATGCCCAGCGGAAGATCGTCCTGCTCTCCCGCCTTGCCTACGGGCGCACTGTCGATATCGGCACGGTGCCGGTATCCGGCATCAGCGGTGTGGACATTACCGACATCGAGAATGCCGCCCGGGAAAATCTGACACTGAAACTGCTGGGCAAGAGTGAATACAGGGATGGCGCGCTGTCAATCAGTGTCGAACCGGTACTATTGCCGTCGGACCATCAGCTGGCCGGGGTCAACTATGAGAAGAATGCCGTGTTCGTAAACGGCAACGCGGTCGGCGAAGCGATGTTCTACGGTCCGGGCGCCGGCAGTCTGGAGACAGCGTCCGCGGTCGTGTCGGACCTGATCAATGCCGTGCGGTCAAAGGACAGCAGGCATAAGAACTTTGCTCCGGACGCGCCCGCAGCAGTGGAAAACGGCAGCGGCATGAATGAATACTACATCAGGATAAAAAGCAGCGGCGCCGATGACAATCTGCCCGCTGTACTGGACGAATTGTCAATCGGATTCTCGCGCATCGATACGGAGTCGGATTTTGTCATCCGGACTGGACCGACAGAATCCTCCCGGATTGATGAACTGAAACAGAATGATGCTGTAGACGTTGCAGCAGCATATCAAATAGATGGAGTTGAATAGAATGGCGAACTGGCAGGGACTTATAAAAGAATATGCAGAATACCTTCCGGTCGGAGAGGAAACACCGCGTCTTACACTGCATGAAGGGGATACACCGCTCATCCGCCTGGATACGCTTAGCGAAAAGTACGGTTCCGAGATCTATGCGAAATATGAAGGGGCGAATCCGACAGGTTCGTTCAAGGACCGCGGCATGGTCATGGCGGTGGCAAAGGCGAAGGAAGAGGGGGCGCACACTGTAATCTGTGCGTCCACCGGCAATACTTCCGCTTCCGCCGCGGCATACGCATCAAGGGCAGGCCTGAACACGGTCGTCGTCATTCCGGAAGGGAAGATTGCGCTCGGCAAACTCGCCCAGGCGATGATGTACGGTGCCAAGATCGTCTCCATCGAAGGCAACTTCGACGAAGCGCTTAAAATCGTACGTAAAATTGCGGAGGAGAAGAAGGAAATTGCCCTCGTTAACTCGGTGAATCCATACAGGCTGGAAGGTCAGAAGTCCGCAGCGTTCGAGATTGTCGATGCACTCGGCAAAGCGCCCGACTACCTGACGATCCCCGTCGGCAACGCAGGGAATATCTCGGCATACTGGAAAGGGTTCAGGGAATATAATGAAAAGAAAGGTTCAAAGCTTCCGAAAATATACGGTTTTGAAGCAGAGGGCGCGGCGGCCATCGTCAATGACGAAGTGATTGAGCAGCCGGAGACGGTGGCGACCGCCATCCGCATCGGGAACCCGGCAAGCTGGGACCTCGCCACAGCTGCGCGTGATGAATCCGGCGGGATGATCGAAGCGGTTTCGGATGATGAAATACTGGATGCATATGAATACCTTGCAGCGACAGAGGGCGTGTTTGCAGAACCGGGTTCGAACGCAAGTGTCGCCGGAATGCTCCGGTCACTTGAAAACGGCAAGATTGAAAAAGGATCGACGGTGGTCACAGTACTGACCGGAAACGGGCTGAAGGACCCTCAGACAGCCATCGACCGGATTACACAAAAGCCGAAAGTGCTGCCGAATGACGAGGACCAGATCATAGACTATATAGGAAGCATCACCGAAGATGGCAACACACCAGTTTAAAGTGCCGGCTACGAGCGCAAACCTCGGTCCCGGGTTCGACTCCGTCGGCCTTGCGCTTGAGAAGTTCCTGTATATCGAAGCAGCGGAGAGCGAACGGTGGGAAGTTAGGTTCCGCGACGACTTCCTGAAAGTGCTGCCGGATGATGAAACCAACCTCGTAATAGAGACCGCCATCGGCACTGCGCGGAAATACGGCGTGGAAATGCCGCCGCTCAGGATTTCCATGGGGAGCGAAATCCCTCTGACACACGGCATGGGCAGCTCCGCCTCGGCGATCGTTGCAGGCATCGAGCTTGCGGACCGCTTCTGCGGATTGAATCTGAGTGAATTCGAAAAAGTCCTGCGCGGCAGTGAGATAGAGGGCCATCCGGATAATGTGGGGCCGTCTGTTACAGGAGGTCTCTTTGTCGGCTACTATAAAGATGATGAACTCTTCTATAATGCACTCGACCTCGACGGACTTGAAATCATCATGAGTGTCCCCGACTATGAAATCGATACGAAGGCCGCCCGCGGCGTGCTGCCTGAAATGTATCCGAAGCAGGATGCCGTGGACCAGAACGCGATCGGCAATGCGCTGCTCATGGCGATGTTCGCAAAAGACTTCAGGTCTATGGGCCGTCTCATGATGGAGGACCGGCTGCATGAACCGTACCGCAGGGAGCTGATCAGGGAATATGGACCAGTCAGGCAGGCAGCACTCGGGGCGGGCGCATACGCGACGGTCATCAGCGGGGCGGGGCCGACGCTCATGACCGTATGCGACCGGGCGGATTCCGAAAGGGTGCTCGAGGCTCTGAGGAGTGTTCCGGACTGTATACATGAATGCATCCGGCTTTATAAGAAGATATAGGAAAACCCGCACAGGACTGAGCTGTCCTGTGCGGGTTTTCTCTGCTATCCATTGTATTTGGAGACGACTTCTTCGAATATATCATAGGAACGTTTCTGGGCATCTTTGTCATAAATGTAGCTGACCGCCATGATTTCATCGACATTGAACTGGGTCTGGAACAGTCTGAGCTTCTCCAGTACAGTGTCATGGCCGCCGAGCATCGCCACCGGGAACCTGCCCTCCACCGCCTGCTTTTCATAAGGAGACCAGAGCGGTTCCATGTCATCCACCGGCGGCTGGAGTTTCTTGCGTCCGCCGCGTATGACATTGAGCACGAACTGGGAGAGTGTGGTGCTCAAATACTTTGCCGCCTCGTCCGTATCCGCGCAGATGACGTTGAGGCATGCGATCTTGTAAGGTTCCGACAGCTGGTCCGACGGCTCGAATTCCGCCTCATAGATCCGGAAGGCTTCCTCCATCTGTCCCGGTGCAAAATGGGCGGCAAACGCATACGGCAGGCCGAGGCGCGCTGCAATATGTGCAGAGTCCGTGGAGGACCCGAGTATATAGAGTGGGATATTGGCGCCGTTGCCGGGGAACGCCACGACCTGGGTTTCCCTGTCCGAGAGGAAATCACGGATCTCTTCAACTTCCGAGCCGAAAGTGTAGACCCCGTCATGGTTATTCCTTCTGATCGCAGCAGCGGTCCGCATGTCAGTGCCTGGCGCGCGTCCGAGGCCGATGTCGAGCCTGTCGCCGAATATCGCCTGCATCGTGCCGAACTCCTCAGCGACGATGAGCGGCGAGTGGTTCGGCAGCATGACGCCGCCGCTGCCCACACGGATGTTTTCTGTGTGGTGGAGTATATGATGGATCAGCTGCCTTGTGGCTGATGATGCGATGGATGTCGTATTATGGTGCTCCGCCACCCAGTATCTTGTGTATCCAGAGCCGTCGACGTGCTTCGCAAGGTCGACCATATCAGCGATTGCGTCACTGACACCGTGGCCCTCGCGGACGGGTACAAGATTGAGCAGGGATGCGGATATTTTTTTTGGCATGGCTTTTATTCCTCCTTCTATAGAAATAATTATCAGCCAAAGGATTTATTTTGTCTAATAAACGGTTTGGAAAGTATTAAAAACGGCTGTTCCATGTTAAAATCATTTAGTGTATAATTAAATCTATTTGAAAAGCGGAGGGTGAATGGAAGTGGGAGTATATGCAGACTTTGCGGCAACGACACCGATGGATAAGGAAATCATGGAGCAGATGCTTGAGGATTCGATGGAATTCGGCAATCCGTCAAGCATTCATAAAGTGGGCAAGCGTGCAAAAGCTAAACTCGAGCACTCCCGCAGGGAGGCAGCAGGCCTGTTGAATGCGCATCCTTCCGAAATCACATTCACCAGCGGTGCCACCGAAGCGAACAACCTCGCCATCAGGGGCATCGTGTCGCGTTTTGATCATCCACATATCATAACGACTGAAATAGAGCACGCTTCTGTGCTGAACACATATGAAGCGCTGGAAGAGGCGGCTGAGGTGACGTATATTCCGGCAACAGACAAAGGTACAGTCGACACCGCCGCGCTCAAAGCGGCGCTGAGAGAAGATACTGCACTTGTATCTGTCATGCTTGTGAACAACGAAACCGGCGTAATGCAGCCGATATATGAAATCGGCGAAATTCTGGCGGAACATGGTGCGAAGCTGCATGTTGACGCCGTCCAGGCATTCGGCCACGTGGGCATCGATGTAAAGGAGCTCGGTGTGGATCTTCTGACCCTGAGCGGCCATAAGATATACGGGCCTAAAGGTATCGGTGTGCTGTACAGGGAAAAAGATGTGGTCCTCTCCCCGATGATCACCGGCGGCTCCCATGAAAAAGGCAGGCGGAGCGGCACTGAGAACAGCCTGTTCATAGGTGCAATGGCGGCAGCGATGAAAAAGGCGGATGCGGAAAGGACAGTGCGCAGCATCAAAGAGATGCAGCTGAAAGAGAAATTCCTGAACAACATGACCCATGCAGAAATCCCATTTGAAGTGAACGGCGATGTCAATCAGGCGTCAAGCCATATCATCAACATCCATTTCCCGTGGGCTGATTCGGAATTCCTGCTCACCGCACTCGACATGGCGGACATCTATGTTTCCGGCGGTTCGGCATGCAGTGCAGGCACCGTGGAACCGTCGCATGTACTTGAATCGATGTTCGGCGAAGACGCACGCGTCAAAAAATCGGTGCGCTTCAGCTTTTCCCATCTGATGGAGGAAGAGGATATAGACACGATAACAGAAGCTCTCAAGGATATATATGAAAGGCTTTCATAGAAAGCCGATTTGAAAGGAATGAAAGAATTGGATAACAAAGATATTACCGTAGTGGTCGGCATGAGCGGCGGCGTGGACAGCTCCGTAACCGCCAAACTGCTGAAGGAACAGGGTTACAACACAATAGGCATTTTCATGAAGAACTGGGATGATACGGATGAATTCGGTGTATGCACCGCGACGACCGACTATGAAGATGTGAGGCTCGTGGCCGAGGAAATCGGCATTCCGTACTATTCCGTGAATTTCGAAAAGGAATATTACAACAGGGTCTTCCAGTACTTCCTCGATGAATATAAAAAAGGAAGGACGCCGAATCCCGATGTAATGTGCAATAAGGAAATCAAATTCAAGGCGTTTCTGGATCACGCGATGAAACTCGGTGCAGATTATGTGGCAACGGGCCACTATGCACAGGTCATCCGTGATGAGGACGGGGTGAAGATGCTGCGCGGCGTGGATAACAAAAAGGATCAGACATACTTCCTGAACCAGCTTTCCACCGATCAATTGTCGAAAGTCATGTTCCCGCTCGGCCATCTGAACAAACCGGAAGTGAGGGAGCTTGCGCAGAAATATGACCTGGCGACCAAAGACAAGAAAGATTCCACAGGCATATGCTTCATCGGGGAGAGGGACTTCAAGGAGTTCCTGAGCGGCTATCTCCCGGCGAATCCGGGCCGCATGATAGAAATGGATACCGGTGAAGACAAAGGGCGGCATGACGGCCTGATGTACTACACGATCGGCCAGCGTCAGGGCCTCGGCATCGGCGGAGACGGCGGACCTTATTTTGTTTCAGGTAAGAATCTTGAGACGAATGAATTGTATGTCGTGTCCGGGTACGATAACCCCGCACTCAGTTCCTCGAGCCTGGAGGCATCCGGGCTGAACCTGATCAATGACGTGCCGGAAACATTCGAATGTACAGCGAAATTCAGATACCGCCAGGACGATGTGCCGGTCACAGTGACACGTCTCGGCGCCGATGCGATCAAAGTGGATTTCCATGAGCCGGCCCGTGCGGTCACACCGGGGCAGGCTGTCGTCCTCTATGACGGCGATGTATGCCTCGGCGGCGCGACGATCGACCGTGTGTTCAAGGATGCCAAAGTGCTGGAGTATCTTGGATAATGGCACTTGACTATGAGACACTGATAACCGAAGGTAGGACGGAAGAGGCGATAGAGGCGATTTTTGCGGCGATTGAAAAAGAGCCGGAGGAGGAAGCTCACTATATCAACGGCGGCAACATGCTGCACCGTGCGGGCAAGGATGAGGAGGCGGAACGCTTTTTCCAGAAGGCGGTTTCTCTCAATTCAGGCAGCACCAGCGCTTTTTACTCACTGGCTAATCTATACTACGACCACGGCCGTTACGAGGAGGCAGTGCGGCTGTACCTGCTCGCATACGCGAGGAACAGCGGGGATGCCGACCTGAACTTCATGCTGGCGATGTCGCATGTGCATCTTGGAGCATCTGAAAAGGCGCTGCAGTTCTTTGAAGCGGCGCACGACGCGAAGCCCGGGGACACTGTCATCAGTTTCCAGTACGGGCTGCTCTGCTGCCAGCTGGGGCTTTACGACCCGGCTGAAAAGCTGCTCGGCAAAGTGACGGACAGGGAACAGCATGCCGATGCGGAGTACAATATGGGGCTGTTGAAGCTCATGAAGTATGATGACAAAGATGCGGCCATCATTCATTTTGAGAAGGCCAAAGATATACAGGAAGACCATCATCTGGCGCACAACGCCATTAAAAACCTGAAAGATACCGAGTAAAGCCCCCAAGGAAAGTGATCCCGGATGGAACAGTCGACAATCTATGATGATATATATATCACAGGGGAAGTGGAACGCGTCATATTCATGAGTGAACAGACGCGTTTTGCTGTCCTCAAAGTGAATATAAGCGAGACCAACACCCATTTCAATGACGAAGCCATTGTGACGGGGTATTTTCATGCCGTCTCGGAAGGTGATTCCTACCGTTTTTCCGGAAAGATCACCAACCACGCAAGGTACGGCGAGCAGTTCAGTGCAGATTCCTTCAAAAAGGAGCTGCCGAATACTGTGCGGGGGGTCATCCAGTACCTCTCCGGTGATACATTCCCCGGGATCGGTGAAAAGACTGCCAAAAAAATCGTGGAATCACTCGGGGTGAATGCGCTTGAGAAGATATCGGATGATGCTTCTGTTCTTAAGGATGTCGGCGGACTGCAGAAAAGCAAGATGGAGATGATCCACCGTACGATTCTGGAAAACCGGCAGACCGAGCAGTCGGTGATCAAACTGACGGAGCTCGGCTTCGGCCCCAGGATGAGTGCCAAAATCCTCAGGACCTACCAGGATGAGACGATGGACATCATCGAAAAAGAGCCGTACAGGCTTGTGATGGATATTGAAGGGGTCGGTTTCGCCACTGCCGACAAGATTGCGATATCCTCAGGAATCGCCATGAACGACCCGGGCCGGCTTGAGGCCGGCATAATGTACGTGATGGAATCGACGATTATGGGTGATGGGCACACCTATATCGATATGGAAGAGCTGATCGCGCTTGCCGATGAGCTCCTCAGCAGGAACGGCAGCCGCAATTTCACTGATGACGAAATAAAGCAGGCGATCGCGACGCTTTCGGACCGCGACCAGCTTGTCGAGTATTCCGGCCGCATCTACATCCCCTCACTGTTCTACTCGGAATATAAATCCTCCGAACAGATCTACCGTCTGATCAACGACAGGACGGACATCTCGATCAGCGGGGAGAAGGCGGGGGATATGGTCGCTGAAATCGGTGAACATTTCGGCATCGACTACAACACCAGGCAGAAGGAAGCGATCATCTCTGCCTTGACCAGGAAGATTTCGATCATCACCGGCGGGCCGGGAACAGGCAAGACGACGATCGTCAAAGGGATCATCAATGCCTATCACCGGCTGCATAAGCTCAAAGACTATGAGGATTACGAAAAGGATGAGTACCCGATACGGCTGATAGCGCCGACCGGCCGCGCCTCAAAAAGGCTGAGCGAGACTGCAGGCATCGGGGCGTCAACCATCCACCGGCTCATCGGCTGGGGGATGGACACGGGCAAGGATGAGATCATCGATGCGGAAATTGATGCGGAACTGATCATCATCGATGAAATGTCCATGGTCGATACATGGCTGTTCTACCAGTTCATGAGAAATGTCAAACCGTATACGATCCTCGTCTTCGTCGGCGACCGCGACCAGCTGCCTTCGGTGGGTCCGGGCACAGTATTCAAAGATCTGATCGCATCGGAAGTCGTTCCTGTAACAGAGCTCGACACCATCTACCGGCAGGGTGAAGGCTCATCCATCATCCGTCTCGCCCATCAGATAAAAATGCGCGAACCGATGGACATCACTCAGAAATTCAGCGACCGGCTCTTCATCCCGGCCCGGGTCAATCAGATACCGGACCTTATCGAAAAGGTCGTCGACAAGGCGGTCGGCAAGGGGTATGACATGCGGGATATCCAGGTCCTCGCCCCCATCTACAGGGGGAACGCCGGCATATCCAAACTCAACCAGATACTGCAGACGATACTCAATCCCAAAGAGGATGACAAGAGTGAAATCGAATTTGGCGATGTCATCTTCCGCGAAGGGGATAAAGTCATCCAGCTCGTCAACCGCGGCGAGGACAACGTATTCAACGGCGACTCCGGCATAATCGAATCCATCTTGTTCAAGGATCAGGACGAGGCAGAGAAGGATACGCTCATGGTGGATTTCGACGGCATCCACATCGCCTACGAACGGAAAGAACTGACGGAGCTGTCCCATGCCTACTGTACCAGCATCCATAAGGCCCAGGGCAGTGAATATCCGATCGTCATCATGCCTGTTGTGAAAAGCTACTATCATATGCTGATGAAGAATATCGTGTATACAGGGATTACGCGTGCCAGGGAATCCCTCATCATCTGCGGTGATGCGGAAGCTTTCTACGATGCACTCGGCCGCGAGGGGATAGAACGCAACACCTCGCTCCTGGAAATGATCCATTCACTGTTCGGGGTCCAAGCTGAACAGCAGGAAGACGGCCTGCCGGAAGAGGATACCGTACTGACCGGGGAGAATATGATGAAAATCCCGGCGATGATCAACATGGGGGAAGTATCCCCCTATGATTTCAATTGACAGGCGGGGTCTGAATATCTATAATCAGAGTCAAGAAAGCTGGAAAATCGAGTTGGCGATGCGCCCTGGACAGAGACATTGTGGCTGGTGGAAACAATGATGCGTCCGTCACCGTGCTGTTTTCCGGTACAACGTGATAATACAGGAGTGATGGCTCAGGCCATAACTTGGGTGGTACCGCGGTCCAGATCGTCCCATTTTCTTGGGGCGGTCTTTTTTTATTTCGTAAATTTGGATATGGAGTGATACACATGAAAAAAAGAACAGGCAACGAATTAAGGGAGCTTTTCCTTGAATACTTTAAAAATATGGATCACATGGTGGAGCCGAGTGCACCGCTTGTGCCGATTGACGATGACTCCCTGCTGTGGATAAACTCGGGTGTTGCGACGCTGAAAAAATATTTTGACGGCCGGGTGATACCGGAGAATCCGAAAATCGTGAATGCCCAAAAAGCGATCCGCACGAACGATATTGAGAACGTCGGTTTCACCGCCCGCCATCATACTTTCTTTGAAATGCTCGGCAACTTTTCAATCGGGGATTACTTCAAGAAGGAAGCGGTCGAATATGCATGGGATTTCCTGACGAATAAGCAATATATCGGCTTCGATCCGGATCTCCTGTACGTGACAATCCATCCGGAGGATGAAGATGCGTACAGGATATGGAGCGAGGATATCGGCCTTGAGCCTTCCCGCATCATCCGTATCGAAGGCAACTTCTGGGACATCGGGGAAGGTCCGTGCGGACCGAACAGTGAAATATTCTATGACCGGGGCCCGTCCTACGAACTGGATTCACCGGCCGGGGAATTGTACCCGGGCGGCGAGAACGAGAGGTATCTTGAAATATGGAACCTGGTGTTCAGTGAATTCAATCACAACAAGGACGGGTCATATACACCGCTTCCGAAAAAAAACATCGATACCGGCATGGGGCTCGAGAGGCTTGCCAGCGTCATCCAGGAGGCGCCGACAAACTTTGATACGGACCTGTTCACACCGATTCTTGCCTCCCTTGAGGAAATCAGCGGCAGCAGGTACGGCCGGGATGAAGCGGTGGATACTGCATTCAAAGTGATCAGCGATCACATAAGGACTGTCAGCTTCGCAGTGGCGGATGGGGCGCTCCCTTCAAACGAAGGGCGCGGTTACGTCCTGCGCCGCCTCATCAGGCGCGCTGTACGGTTCAGCAAGGATCTCAATATCAAACGCGCGTTCATGTACGAGCTTGCCGACACCGTGGCGGATGTCATGGGCGGATTCTACACCAACGTACGCGAGCGCCGTGACTTCATCAAGGAAGTCATCAAGAAGGAGGAGGAACGCTTCCTCGTCACGCTCGATGAAGGCATCCGCATATATGAGGGTCTGCGTGATGAAGCGAGAAAGAACGATTCGGTCATCAAAGGTGAAGATGCATTCCGCCTCTATGACACATACGGCTTCCCGTATGAACTGACCCAGGAATATGCCGGGCAGGACGGGCTCAGTGTGGACGAGGAAGGCTTCATCGAGGAGATGAAACAGCAGCGCGAACGTGCAAGGAATGCCAGGAAATCGGGTGAATCCATGCAGGTGCAGTCTGAAACGCTCGCCGGCATCACTGAACCGAGTGAGTTCACAGGCTATCAGTCCAAAAAAGAGGAAGCTGTCCTCACCCATATCATCAAAGACGATAATGCGCTTGATTCGCTGGCGGAGACGGGTGAGGTTGAACTTCTGTTCGACAGGACACCGTTCTATGCTGTAAGCGGCGGACAGGTGGCTGACAAAGGCACCATTGAGAGCGGGGACTCAAGACTTGAAGTCACATCCGTCTACAAAGCGCCGAACGGCCAGAATGTACATGTCGCAAAACTGCTCAGCGGTACGATCAATACGGGCGAGACCTATACACTCGCTGTCAGCCGTGATGAGCGCAATTTCATCATCAAGAACCATACAGCGACACACCTGCTTCACCAGGCGCTCAAGGATACGCTCGGCGACCATGTGAACCAGGCCGGCTCCCTTGTGGAGAGTGAACGTCTGCGCTTTGACTTCTCCCACCTCGAAGGCCTGTCCGACGCAGAAATAAAAACCATCGAGGAGATTGTGAATGAAAAGATATACGAAAATCTTGAAGTCCATATCTCTGAAATGCCGATCGAGGAAGCAAAGGAGAAAGGCGCAATGGCGCTTTTCGGCGAGAAATACGGCAATGTCGTGCGTGTCGTTGATATTGACGAATACTCCGTGGAACTCTGCGGCGGCATACATGTCAGGAACACTGCAGAAATCGGTCTGTTCAAGATCGTTTCAGAATCAGGCATCGGTGCAGGTGTGCGCCGGATCGAAGCGGTGACGAGCAGATATGCAGCGGATGTCTACAAGGAAAAAGAGGAACGGCTGAATGAAATCGCCGCAAAACTGAAAGTGAAGGAAAGCCAGGTCGTGAAAAAGGTGGATTCAGTCCAGGCAGACATCCGTGAGCTGAAAGAAGAAAACAAGTCGCTCAAGGCCAGGAGGCAGGATGAGAAACTCAGCAATATCGATGAGCTGGCGGAAACGGTCGCAGGCGTGCGTGTAATCGCCGCAGAAGTCCCGGCGGGCAGTGCGAAAGAGCTCAGGGAAACGATGGACAACATCAAGTCGAAAGCCCAGGACGCAGTCATCGCACTTGCATCCCAGAATGAAGGCAAGGTTTCACTTGTCGTAACCGTCCCGAAAGAGCTGACCAACACAGTGAGGGCCGGAGATATCATGAAGGAGATGGCGGAAGCCGTCGGCGGAAAAGGCGGCGGCCGCCCGGATATGGCCCAGGGCGGCGGAACAGATCCTTCGAATATAACAATTGCGTTACAATTGGCCAAAAACCACATTAAAAGTTCATTCTAGGCATCCAGAAATGCTATAATAGAATATAAATGCTAGTAGGATGGGAGTGCTGATTTTGAATCAATTTGACGAAACGATGAAGTTCAATGTTGAAGATACACAGGCACACGATGTCAAAGAAATACTCGCCAATGTCTATAACACCCTGGAGGAACGCGGCTATAATCCTATCAACCAGATTGTCGGCTATCTCCAGAGTGGCGATCCGGCCTATATTCCGCGCCATAACGAAGCACGGAACCACATACGTCACGTGGACCGCGATGAGATCATGGAAGTTCTGGTCAGGACGTATATCGAGCGGGAGATAAATGACTAGGACGCTCGGCCTGGATGTTGGCACCAAAACAGTCGGGGTCGCCCTCAGTGACGCACTGGGATGGACGGCCCAGGGTTTGACGACTCTGAAAATTGATTCTGAAAATGGTCATTTCGGCATTGATGAAGTGGTGAAAATAACAGAAGAGAATGATGTATCCACCATTGTGGTCGGACTGCCAAAGCACATGAACAACTCCATAGGCGAGAGCGGTGAGCGTTCCATCCATTATAGTAAATTGCTTGAAAACAGCATGCCAGATGTTAAAATACTATTATGGGATGAGCGTCTCAGCACCGCGGGTGCCGAGAGAACGCTGCTTGAAGCGGACGTCTCCCGCAAAAAACGGAAAGCTGTGATCGACAAGATGGCCGCAGTATTCATACTGCAGGGCTTCCTTGATAATCCGGCTAAAGGAGAATAACCAATGAGTCAGGAAGAAATGGATTTTAACCAGGAAGAAGAGCTTCTTACGTTGTACGACGAGGAAGGCAATGAAGTGCTGTACCGCAAAATGCTTGAATTCCACCATCCTGAATTCGAGAAGGACTATGTCATTCTCGCAGAAGAGGGCAACTTCTCAAATGATGATGAAGAGATTGAACTCATCCCGATGATAAATGTTGCCGATGAAGACGGCGAAGGCGGGAAATTCCTGCCGGTTGAAACAGATGATGAGTGGGATATGATCGAAGAAGTGGTCAACACCCAGATGGATGACCCGGAAGAGTAGGTCATCTGCAAAAGGTTACAGAATGGCTTCCAATGAGAATTGGAAGCTATTTTTGGGATAGGAGTTTTATATGAGTAGAAATGATGATATCAAATTTTCAAAGAATGTATCTTCCTACCTGTCATTGTTCGTCATCGGAATATTGGCAATTGGCCTGATCATTGCAGCAATCGTTGTTTACATGTACATAAAATCAGGTTCTGAGCCTCTCGATGCCAATTCGACCGAGACAAAACAGGTTGTCATCGAACAGGGATCATCAGCTGGGATGATCGGGCAGCAGCTGGAAGATGAAGGTATCATAAGGAATGGCATGATGTTTGAGTATTTCCTCAAACTCAACAGCATCACTGATTATCATGCCGGGGAATACGAACTGTCACCGAGCATGGACTTCGAGCAGATTGCCAAAACACTGGAGACGGGACGCATCTATCAGGAAGTACTGTACCGTCTGACAGTGCCGGAGGGCTATTCGGTCGAAGAGATTGCGGCCCAGGCTGAAGAACAGCTGCCGGTTGCAGCAGACCGCTTCATGGAACTCATGGAGGATGAGGAGTTCATCAGATCCCTGATCGAGGAATATCCTGAAATGCTGTCTGATGAAATACTCGATGAAGATGTGAAGTACCCGCTTGAAGGTTATCTGTATCCGGCCACCTACGACATAACAGAGGAAGAACCGAAAATTGAAGACCTCATCCGCAAGATGCTGGATGCGACACAGACCAACAGCTACAGTGTCTATAACTCCGTGGACAGCTACAGCATCAATCTGGAAGGTGAAAACAAGGAGCTCACGTTCCATGAATTCCTGACACTTTCATCTCTGGTGGAAAAAGAGGCGACTTCGCTTGCAGACCGTTCCAAGATCGCCAGCGTTTTCCTGAACAGGATGTCCGAAAACCCGGCGATGCCGCTGCAGACGGACCCGACGGTCCTCTATGCGCTCGGCGAGCATCAGGAACGTACACTGTTCGAGGACCTAGAGGTCGAGGACCCTTACAACACCTACATTCATACCGGCCTGCCGCCGGGGCTGATCGCGTCACCCGGACTCGAGTCGCTGCAGAGCACGATGAACCCTTCGAATACTGATTACTATTACTTCCTTGCCGACAGCGAGGGCAACAATCACTTTGCCCGGACTTTCGAAGAACATGTTGAAAACAGGGAAAAATATATAAATAATCAGGAGTAGTTGGTGAAAATCACCTTTTCAAGTGATATAAACTGTGCTACTATGAATTGTGATAAATATAGCAACTGATAACGAAAGTTATCAGTTGTATTTTTTATATGTGGTGAGGACATGGAAATATTTGAATATATTGAGAGTATGAACAGCAGACCGGAACTGTTCCCTGACGTGCTCGCTTATGCCAGGGAGCACAAAGTACCGATCATGGATCCCGATGCCCTGCAGGTGATGAAGCATCATATGCACCTTACAGGCGCAGAACGCATACTTGAAATTGGTACTGCAATCGGTTACAGTGCGCTGCATATGCTTTCTGTCAGTGACGACGTGGAAGTCGTGACGATAGAGAAGGATGCGGACAGCCACAGGACGGCGAAAGCTTTCTTCGGGACATATGAAGTGGCCGGGAGAGTCGATCCGATACTCCGGGACGCCAAAGAAATCGATCCTGAAATGCTCAGAGGGCCGTTCGACATGCTGTTAATTGACGCATCAAAGGGCAACAATGAATACTTCTTCGAAAACTTCAGCCCGTTTGTAAAAGACGGGGGGCTCATCATAGTGGATAATATTCTGCTCCGGGGCCTCGTGGTCGAAGAGGAAATCCAGTCGAGGAACAGACGGCGCATGAAGGAGAAAGTCGATGCGTTCAATAAAAAGATTGCCGCATCGGGGATGCTCTCATCATTCCTTCCAGTCGGGGACGGGCTGCTTATCATCAGTAAACAGGAAGAGGGAAAGAACGCATGAACAGACCGACGATCATTGGGATAGCCGGGGGGTCCGGATCTGGGAAGACCTCGGTTACCAGAAAAATAATGGAGGCACTGGATGGTCACAGCGTCGTTCTGATCGAACAGGATTACTACTATAAAGATCAGAGTGAAAAAACTTTCGAAGAGCGTCTTGAGACCAACTATGACCATCCTTTCGCGTTCGACAACGATCTGCTCATTTCTCACGTCAGGCAGCTTCTGGACCGGAAGGCCGTGGAAGTGCCGACGTACAATTACGAAATCCATACGAGAAGTGACAGGACGATTCTGGTCGAACCGAGGGATGTCATCATCATCGAGGGGATTTTTGCCCTCGAAAATGAAACACTCAGGAATCTGATGGATGTGAAACTATATGTCGATACTGATTCTGATATCAGGATCCTCCGCCGTATGCAGCGTGATATCGAAAAACGCGGCAGGACGATGGATTCCGTCATCAACCAGTATTTGACGGTTGTCCGCCCGATGCATCTCCAGTTCATCGAGCCGACAAAACGTTTCAGCGATGTCATCATCCCCGAGGGCGGGGAGAACAATGTCGCAATCGACCTGATAACAACCAAGATAAGAACATTGATAAACAATTAGAATCAGCTAAAACAAAGAATTTTATGGAGGAATTATGATGGACATGCAAAAAGAATTTCCGATGACGCAGAGTGGTTATGAACAACTGCAGGAGGAGCTTGAGCAGCTCAAGACGGTCAAGCGTCCTGAAGTGGTGGAAAAGATAAAAGTGGCCAGGAGTTTCGGCGACCTTTCCGAGAACTCCGAATACGACGCCGCCAAAGACGAGCAGGGATTCGTAGAGCAGGAGATCACCAAGATCGAGGACATGATCCGCCATGCCAAGATCATTGAAGAGAACAACAACAAAAACGAAGTGCAGCTCGGCAACACTGTGACATTCACTGAGCTTCCCGACGGGGACAAAGAGGAATACCAGATTGTGGGGAGCGCGGAAGCGAACCCGTTCGAAGGGAAAATCTCCAATGAGTCGCCAATCGCAAAGGCACTGCTGGGTGCAAAGCTCAAAGACGAGATCAACGTTCCGCTCCCGAACGGCAATGACATGAAAGTCAAGATCGTTTCCATTGACTGACAGCACGGTCATAGGAATCATCGGTGCGATGAAGCCTGAAGTTGATATCCTGAAGGAGTGGATGGATATCAGCGCCACGGACAGCATTGCCCATACCAAGGTGTACCGGGGACAGCTTGCAGGCCGTGAAGTGGCCCTTGTAGAAAGCGGCATAGGCAAAGTGAATGCGAGCATGATCACCGCGCTGCTGCTTGAGAAGTATGATGTGCGCATCGTCATCAATACCGGAGTCGCGGGTGCCCTGTCTGACAAACTAGATGTGACGGATATGGTTGTGAGCACTTCTGTACTCCATCATGATGTGGATGCGGTCGAGTTCGGTTATGACCTCGGCCAGGTGCCGGGCATGCCGAAGTTCTATCTTGCGGACAAAGGGCTCTCCAAGCTTGCGCTTGAGGCGATCAGCAGCAACCCGGATATCAAAGGCCACGGCGGCCTCGTCGTGAGCGGGGATTCATTCATAAGCAGCAGCGGGCAGAAGCAGGCGATTACAAACAACTTCAGGCAGGCACTTGCGGTGGACATGGAATCTGCAGCCATTGCACAGACATGCTACCAGTACTCGACCTCATTTGTCATCATCCGGTCGATTTCCGATAAAGCCGATGACAGCGCGGATATGACATATGATGAATTTTTAGCGAAAGCTTGTATTCATTCGTCTGAAGTTGTAAAATCATTATTGAAGGACTTGTAATTTGGAGGGATATCCATGCTTTTTCTCATGATCATTTCAATCGTCATTACAGTCGTTATCGGATACCTTGTATACAGGGATACTGAAACAGAGGATAATGAAATCGTTGAATAATCCATAAAGCGCCTTAATTTATTAAGGCGCTTTTAATTTTGTGTTAAAATATAGGAAAACTCATCAGAGGTGCAATATAGTGAAGCTCTTGGAAAAATATTTCCTGCCCAGTGATTATGTGAAGCATTTTTACTCCATTACGCCTGAATACCTGAAGGCACGTGGCATCAGTGCGGTGATTACCGACCTTGACAATACGCTTGTCGGATTTGATGAAGCGCATGCCAATGATGTGGTCATCAATTGGTTCAAGACGCTGAATGTCCATGATATCAAAGTGACGATCGTATCCAACGGCAACAGGACCCGGGTGAGCGGATTCTGCGATCCGCATGACATCGATTATATATTCAGCGCAGGCAAGCCGTTGGGCAAATCATTCAGGAAAGCAGTCCGCATGATGGATGTCGAACCGTCATCCACTGTGATGGTCGGCGACCAGCTAATGACTGATATTTTCGGCGCCAACAGGGCGGGGCTCGAAAGCATACTCGTCCTGCCGGTCAAAAAGAAAGACGGCTGGGCGACGCTGCTCAACCGCAGGATAGAGAGGCGGATCATGAAGTACTTCGACCGGAAAGGTCTGATCAATTGGGGGGAATGAAATTTGGAACAGCTTAAATGTATCGGCTGCGGCGCTGTGCTGCAGTCGGAGGACGAAACGAAACCGGGCTTCATACCGGCAAGCGGCATGGGCCGCGAAGACGCAATATGCAAAAGGTGCTACCGCCTGAAGCACTACAATGAAGTGATGGACCTGGATGTGGATTCAGGGGAATTCATGGCGATGCTCAATGCACTTTACGAGACGGACGGCCTGATTGTGAAAGTGCTCGATGTCTTTGATTTCAATGGCAGCATCATTCCGTCATTCAACAGGATTGTCGGTGATAAGAAGGTGCTTGCAGTCATCAATAAGATCGATCTGCTGCCGCGGTCCGTCAACAGGAACAGAGTCGTGCACAGGGCCAAGCACATGCTCAGCGAGGCCGGCATCAAAGCGGTCGATACCGTCGTCATCAGCGCGAAAAAGAACGAGGGCATAGACATGCTGGTCAGGAAGATGCAAGACCTCGCCCGCGGGCAGGATGTATATGTGGTCGGCACGACAAATGTCGGGAAATCGACACTGATCAACAAACTGATCGAAAACACCACCGGTGACAAAGAGGTCATCACCACAAGCAAATTCCCGGGCACAACACTCGATCTCATCGATATACCGCTCGGCGGGGATTCCTACATCTTCGACACACCGGGCGTCGTGGTGGACTCACAGATGGCCCATTATGTTCATAAGGATTCACTGAAGTACATCACCCCGGGCAAAGAGATAAAATCCAAGGGATTCCAGCTCGACCCGGGGCAGACCCTGTTCATCTCAAACCTTGCCCGCATCGACTTCACTGACGGCGGCCGCAGCAGTTTCAATGTGTATGCCTCCGACAAGGTGAACATCCACAGGACCAAACTTCGCAATGCGGATGAATTCTATGACAGGCATTACAATGGCCTGCTTGCTCCGCCGGAAATTGACCGGCCGTACCTCTCTGAAGAGTTTTCGGAGTTCGAATTCACTACAGACGCAGACAGTGACATATCAATCAGCGGACTGGCTTTCATCTCCACGGGCCCTGGAGCCACAGTGCGCGTAAGAGTGCCGAAAGGCGTGGATGTCGTTTTAAGACCGACTATATTTAAAGGTGGGGTATGATGGGTAGATATGCAGTAATAGGTCATCCGATTGCCCATACGCTGTCCCCGCTCATCCATCGGGCAAATTTTGAAGCAAAAGGGACTTCGGATGAGTATAAGGCACTGGACATCTCCCCGGGCCAGCTCAAGTTCATCCGGGAAATCGCAGAAGAGGAATCGCTCGATGGATTCAACGTGACAATCCCCCATAAAGAGAGCATAATGGAGTTTTTGGATGCCGTGGACGACGGTGCGAAGCTGATTGGCGCCGTCAATACCGTCTCTGTAGTAAAAGGTGTCTTCAAGGGCTATAATACAGATATTTCCGGGTACATGAATGCATTCACAGGGCGTTTCGGAGAAAAGAAGCGCCGCGTACTGATCATCGGTGCCGGCGGTGCTGCGAAAGCTGTCCAGAAGGCGCACAGTGACCATGGCGACGAGGTGACTGTGGCAGCCAGACGCCGGGAGAGCTTCAACCGGTTCAACACGGAGGACTTCACCAGACTGCTCATAAGTGATATACAGGAAGACGCGCGGTATGACGCAATCATCAATGCAACACCAGTCGGCATGAAGCATGAAGATGTATTTTCGGTAATGGGTATTCCAGGTTCCATCATCAAAGACGGGACCATCGGCATGGACCTGATATATCAGCCGGAAACGACGCCGTTTCTGACCCGCTTTAATGAAGGAAATGCGATGAATGGCCTGCCGATGCTGGTTTCACAGGCAATGGATGCCTATACCATATGGACCGGCGAAGCGGGCGATTACGCCGCGGCAAATAAAAAATGCAAGGAATATTTTGGAGGTAAATCATGAATAATTTAACTTCACGCCAAGTGAAGCAGCTCAAATCCAAGGCACATCATCTGAGTCCGATTTTTCAGGTCGGAAAAAACGGGGTCAATGAAAATTTCACGGAACAGATCAGTGATGTTCTGGAGAAAAGGGAACTTATAAAAATTTCGGTGCTGCAGAACTGTCTTGAAGACAAGGATGATATCGCGAAACAGATCAGTGATGCCACAGAGAGTCACATAGTGACGGTCATCGGCAATACGATCATCCTCTACAAACAGTCGGAAAAAGCCGGGAAAATCGAACTGTCATGAAGATGGCCGTTTTTGGCGGGACTTTTGATCCGGTCCATATCGGGCATGTGCATGCAGTCGTGGAGGCGAAGATCGCCCTCGGCCTGGACAGGGTCATTTTCGTGCCGGCACGGCAGTCACCGCTTAAAACAGTCTCCCCTGCAGGAGATGCACACCGTCTGGAAATGCTGCACCGGGCTACAGACGTCTATGATTTCATGGAGATCGATACCTTTGAGCTGGAACAGGAGGGTGTCAGCTACACTTACGACACCGCTTCGTACCTTTCGGAAAAGTACCCGGAGGATGAACTTTATTTCCTCATGGGAGTGGATCAGTATCTTGATTTTGATAAATGGCATAATAACGATGGATTGCTCAGACTGATGAGGTTTGCTGTGATGGCCCGGGCTTCCGAGGAAGTGACGGTGAAAGATCCTTTCATCTGGGTCCAGCAGCCGGTCGTGGAAGTTTCTTCGACGATCATACGGGAACGCATTGCTGAAGGCGGTATAGTGCGCCATCAGCTGAATGACACTGTCCATGACTATATAAAGGAGCAGAGATTGTATGAAGCGTAAGGAAGCAGTCAGGCTTGTGAAAGAGAAGCTGCCGGAAAAGAGATATAAACATTCCAGACGTGTGGCTGAAACTGCCGAAGAGATGGCAAAGATCTTTGAAGGCGATGCGGATAAATGCTATCTGGCAGGCATGCTCCATGACTATTCAAAATACGACGAGCTCAGCGACATGTACCAGTATGTGACCGGATATGAACTGGACCCGAACCTTCTGGGCTTCAAATCGGAAGTGCTGCACGGGCCGGTGGCGGCTGTCAGGATGAGAGAGGAATTCGGCGTCGAGGATGAGGAGATATTCCAGGCGATCACGAATCATACTTCGGGCAGAGCCCAGATGATGCTGAACGAGAAAATCATTTTCGTCGCAGACTATATAGAACCAAAAAGGAGCCAGCCGGGTGTCGATTATATCCGTGATATCGTTTTTGAAAAACAGGACCTGGATTTCGCAGTATATGAAATTACCAAAGCGAACATACTGCACCTGGTGGCAAAGGACCGGCCGGTCTACATGAGGACCGTGGAGTGTCTGAACTACTATAATATGGTGAAGGAGTGAAACGATGCAGAGTGAAGAGCTTTTGCAGTTGATGATCGAAGCATGTGATGATAAGCGTGCTGAAGATATAATGAAATTCAACGTGACTGAAACGAGCAGTGTGACCGACTATTATATCATCTGTCACGGGACTTCCGACAGGCAGGTACAGGCGATCGCTGACGAAATCAAGGAGGTCGCGAAGGATTACGGCATAGAACCTGTGGTCGAGGGCTACAGGGAGGCGAAATGGATATTGTGTGATGTTGACAATGTCGTCATCCATGTATTCCACAAACCTGAACGCGACTACTATAACCTTGAACGACTGTTCCAGAATGGTGAGCATGTTGAAGTCTGAGGCAGCATACAGACAATTCAGCAGGTACTATGATGAACTGACATATGATATGCCGTATGCACTCTGGCTCGATATCATCCATCAATTCAAGGGCGGGCGCCGTTCATTGCTCGATATCGGCTGCGGGACCGGAAACCTTACCGGAATGCTTGAGTATGAAGACATCTCCGCATTCGACCAGTCCGGGTACATGGTTGCACAGGCCAGGGAGAAGGGACCGGAAGACATCGGGTATTTTACAGATGACATGCGGTATTTTGAACTGGACAGGACATTCGATGTCATCTGTGCCACAGTGGACGTACTGAACTACTGCCAGGATCCCGAGGAAGTGATGAAGGTTTTCACTCAGGTGAAAAAGCATCTGTCGGATGACGGTGTCTTCATCTTTGATATACACAGCGCATACAAGATGGAGAATGAACTGAATGGTGTCACATACAGTGACGAAACGGAACATATCACCTATATATGGCATGCAATACCCGGTGAGTGTCCCTTGTCCGTCATCCATGACATGACATTCTTTGTTCGTGATGAAGAGAGTGGCAGTATGTACAGGCGCTTCAGTGAGACGCATGCCCAGCGGACCTACAGGCATAGGGATATGATCAGGATGATTGATGATGCCGGTCTGACACTGGACTTTGCATTCAGTGATTTTGATATGGACAATGCAGTGACCGAGGTCTGCGACCGAGTGTTCTATGTTGTCAAAAAAACTTTGTGACCCTTAGGTTGCAAAGTTTTTTTGAGTTATTTTATTTATTTGACGAAAGAAATAATCAAATCAGGCCTTTTTATCCATATATATATATAAAGAGCTTTTTTAAGGAGGAGTATCATGGATATCAAGGTTTTCTGGAAGCGTTACAATCTCTATATTGCGGGCGGGCTTTTTCTCGTCGCTGCTGCTGCCCTGGCTTTTCTGTTTTTTTCCGGTGACCACGGGGCTGAGGCGGTTGAGCCGTTCCCCGTCCAGGATTTCACTGAAGAGAGTGAAGAGGCGCCGGCTGAGCCTTTGGATGTCAGCATCTTTGTTGAAGTGAAGGGGGCGGTGAAGTACCCCGGCGTTTTTGAAATGCCGAAGGATGCCAGGGTGAAGAATGTGCTGGAAATGGCTCAGCCTGATGCCGGTGCCGATCTTCTGACTGTCAACCAGTCGATGAAACTGGCAGATGAGATGGTGGTCTATGTGCCTAAGAAAGGCGAGACCGGGAAATTCGACCCGGCTGCCGGCTTCGGATCCCGGACAGATGAGGGGAATGATACAGTCAATATAAATACCGCCGGTGTTCCGGAGCTTACGAGCCTGAACGGAATCGGGGAGAAGAAGGCGCAGGTTATCATCGATTACCGGGAGGAGAGTGGATTGTTCATGGCGCCCGAGGATCTGATGAATGTACCGGGAATCGGAGAAAAAACTTTTGAAAGTCTCAAACCATATATTACAATAGATTAAAAGAGAGAAGCGGGGGATAATTTTGAGAATCGACTGGCATGATTATTTTTTGGCACAAAGTCACCTGCTCAGCCTCAGGTCCACATGTGAAAGGCTGAAAGTGGGTGCAACCATCGTTAAGGAAAACCGCGTCATAGCGGGTGGATATAACGGTTCCGTATCCGGTGAGGATCACTGCATTGATGTGGGGTGTCTCCTCGAGGACGGACACTGCATACGCACCATCCATGCTGAGATCAACGCACTGCTGCAATGCTCGAAGTTCGGTGTATCAACAGAAGGGGCTAGTGTCTACATTACCCATTTTCCATGTGTACACTGTACGAAATCACTCATACAGGCCGGCATCAGCAATATATATTATGCCAGGGACTACAAGAATCATGAGTATGCCCTGTATCTTCTGGATAAGACGGGAGTCCATTACGAACGCATCGATTTCGATAATGAGCGTGTCGCCCATTATTTTGAGAGCATCGTATGATTGCCTTTCTGACTTTTCTGTCCATGATCAACGGCTACATCAGTCTTGGATCCCCTTCCGTGGGGATCTTTTTTATATTGGTCTCAATTACAATCGCCTGGCGGAAATTCCATTCTGTAAAAATAGTCAGCGCATTTCTACTGCTCACAGCCTTCACCATGACGGCTGTTTTTTTATTGCCTGATAATATTGAAGAGGACCGTGTGGGGCATGTGACCGTCACAGGATACAAGTATTACAGGGACGGTATTGCCCATGTTGTGACAAACGGTGAGGAAACATATGACATGTTCCTGGATGAGCCGGTGAAACTTGCGGTCGGACAAACATGCAGCGATGCCTTCCGGGTCACGGTGCCCGGCGAGGAGCGTAATTTCATAAAGAGGGACGAACGCCTTAACATGAAAATGAACGGGCTGGACGGGCGCATCTATCATGATAGCATCGAACAGGCCGATTGTGCCGGGACGGAGATGACATTCGGTATGCATCTATCCGTCATGAGGGATAAATATATAAGCAGGATGCTCTCCAGATCGGAGTATGACTATGCCTTCGATATCCTCACGTTGTCAATCGGCAATAAATCCTACATCACTCCGGATTTTTTTGACGCTCTGCAGAAGCTTGGCATATATCATCTGTATGTCATTTCAGGCACCCATGTCGCATTTGTCAGCGGTATATTGTTCTTTGTGCTCAAGCGTATGCGGTTGACGATAAATATGATAAAGATAATCATGATCATCTGTCTGCTGCTGTTCCTCATGCTGAATTTCTTCAGCCCGAGTGTCCTTAGGGCAGTTCTGATGGCCATCATCCTGATTATCACTTCGTTCTTCAGGGCCAAACCCTATCTGACGGTGATTTCGGTCACTGCAATCATACAAATCATGTACAACCCATGGGTGATGTACCATGCCGGGTTCCAGCTTTCCTATATCACTACCTATCTCATAATACTGAGCCGGCCGTACTGGCAGGACAAAACACCATTGGTCCAGCTGATGGCTATAACAGCCATTGCCGAAGTTTCGACACTTACAGTTGTACTTCAGCAGTTCAATGAAATAAGTGTCAGCGGCCTGGTCATGAATTTCATCTTTGTACCGCTGTTCTCTTTCCTTATCTTTCCGATGGTCATCATCTACAACTTCATGGCATTTACTGTCTTTCCGGGTTTTGCCGATGAAATATATCATTTTGTATTTGCGGGGTTGAGGGAGCTGATTCTCTTTCTGTCCAGCTCTTTCAGGCACCGTTTTTCTGTTCACAGTCCCAATGCTGTCTGGCTCATAGTGCTCAGCGTCCTGTCATATATGATCATGAGGGAGATTTGTCTTGGCAGTTTCAAAAGAATATGCATGTATGCAGGGTTATTCATGTTCAGCATCATTATGCTGGACAAGGCTTCGTGGTATGACTATACCGTCACGATGGTGGATGTAGGTCAGGGTGATGCGTTTATCGTGGAAGACCACAGGAATAATGCAACAGTTCTGATAGATACAGGCGGTAAGTTCTATCCGGAGGAAAACGGCTTCCCGCTGTCCGAGAAAACAGTCCTTCCCTATCTTAAGGAAGCCGGAATCGACCGTCTGGATATGATGGTCCTGTCACACATGGACCTGGATCATACAGGGGAAGCTCAGCATATCCTGAAGAATGTGCAGGTCGGGCATATCTATGTAAATCCGGGAGACCCGGCGTTTTTGGATTGGTATCAGACAGAGGGTGTCGGTGATTATGAAGGGCATTTTGTCAATGCCATGGAAACAAAAGAGGTGGATATTGGAGGTATCAGGATGAAAAAGCTGTTCCCGGAGGAGAATCCCGGCGGCGATGACTCAAATCAGCATTCACTTGTGATGATGGTGAATACCGGAAGGTTCAATTTCCTGTTCACCGGGGATACAGATACAGAGATGGAGGCGCAGATGATTGAAATGTATGGTCATCTTGAGATGGATGTATTAAAATTGGCACACCATGGCTCAAACACCTCGACAGGAGAACGGTTTATCCAGAATACCGATTTCAGTTATGCGGTCATATCCGCCGGAGTGGATAACAGGTACGGGCACCCGCATCCTGAAGTGACCGGGCGGCTCACGCATGCGCGGATTTTTGATACTTCAGAGCACGGCATGGTCCGTTTTAACATCCGTGGCGATGAAATGTGTGTCGAAACAAAGCTCGCACCGGAGCTTGATCACTGCATAAAAAAAGAGCTGCCTTAGCAGCTCGCGGATCACTACATGTCTGCAACGATCTGGAAGATCTGTGCGATGACGTAGATTACAGTCAATCCTGCAAACCCTACGACAAATGCCAGGCCGGAATCAATTACATCATTGTTTTTGGATTGTACATGTTTTTCGAATTTATTCATGGAATTACCTCCTAAACATATCAATTACAGTATAGGATAAATCGCTTAAAAAAGCTATAATAGAATGAGAATAATATGGGAGTGACTCAATTTTGGAACGACTGCAGCTGATATATGGTTCGAATACCATGCGCATAACAGAGATGGCCAGGGAACTCGCCGGTTCATTCCTCGAAGAACCGGATGAGTTCAGCCTTGTCACTCTGAACTACAAAGAAACCACGGTGGAGGCAATCATAGAAGAAGCACAGACACTGCCGTTCTTGTCCGACAGGAAGGCGGTCGTCGTGAACGATGCATTCTCATTTACCGGCGCAAGAGTGAAATCGGAAGTGAACCATGACATCGACCGCCTCGTCGACTACCTGACGAATAAGAATGACGATACACTGCTCGTATTCAAAGTGTTCAGTGAACAGCTGGATAACCGTAAGAAAATCACCAAGATAATGAAGCAGAAGGGAAACGTCACGGAAGTGGCCGAAATGAATGAGCAGGAAATCCGCCAGTATCTTTCCGGGATGCTCCGGGACAATGATGTGTCGATGGACAAGCGGGCGATGGATGCATTCATCAGCCGCACGGGCATAAGCTATGAAACGGTGACCAATGAAATGCATAAACTGATCCTCTATACGGAGGGGACTGTGACTGCCGGGGACGTGGAAGCGGTCGTCAGTGTCAGCCTGGAGCAGAACATTTTCAAGCTGACCGACCTCATCCTGTCCAAAAAGAAGGCGCAGGCGGTCGGCCTGTTGCGGGAACTGATTCTGCAGAAGGAGGAGCCGATGCAGCTGCTTCATCTGATCATCGGGCAGTTCAGGCTTTTGTATCAGGTCAAGCTTCTGCTCTCACAGGGCTATCAGGCGGATAATATCGCCCGCTCTCTGAAAGTCCATCCATACAGGGTGAAGCTCGCCAGCCGTGATGTGGGCAGGTACAGCCAGGAAGTGCTCGAAGGCAAGATGGTGATGTGCCGGGACATCGACTATAAATTCAAATCAAGCTACCTCGACAGGGATACACTGTTCGAGCTGTTCGTGCTCGAAATATGAAAAACCGGTGCGAGGGCACCGGTTCATTTTTGGCATAAAAAAAACCTTCCGGAGGGAAGGTTTTATTTTGACATGAGTCTGGATTTCATACGTGCAGCTTTGTTCGTGTGAACAAGGTTTTTCTTTGCTGCTTTATCAACATTTTTAACTGCTTCAGACACAAGTGCGTCAACGTTTTCTGCATTGTTTTCTTTAGCGGTCATCGCGCGCTTGACTGCAGTACGCATTTCATTCTTCTGGGCAATGTTCTGGGCATTTGCCGCTTCGCTTGTTTTAACTCGTTTGATTGCTGATTTAATGTTAGGCATAGCATTCACCTCCGTCCCGGACTTGTACAACTTTAATTGCAACAAAAGTTATTTTACCAAAGGTGCTCATCTTATGCAATATAAATGGGAAAATGAATTGAAGAAAAATTTGATTGTTGATATAATACAACCATTGTCAATAAGAGAAAGTTGGAAGATATATGAATGATCAAGAGCGTATTGAACGACAGGAAAAGATAAGAAATTTTTCAATCATTGCGCATATCGACCACGGTAAATCCACGCTGGCCGACCGTATTCTGGAAAACACTAAGTCGGTCGCCTCCAGGGAGATGAAGTCACAGCTTTTGGACTCGATGGATTTAGAGCGTGAGCGCGGTATCACAATCAAACTGAATGCCGTTCAGTTGAAATACACAGCCAAGGATGGCGAAGATTATATTTTTCATCTGATAGATACGCCGGGGCACGTAGACTTTACATACGAGGTTTCCCGGTCTCTCGCTGCATGCGAGGGGGCGGTACTTGTAGTCGATGCTGCACAGGGGATCGAAGCCCAGACTCTTGCCAACGTCTACCTCGCCCTCGACAACGACCTCGAACTCATCCCGGTAATCAATAAAATAG
This sequence comes from Salinicoccus sediminis, assembly GCF_000986795.1. Classification (GTDB taxonomy): domain Bacteria; phylum Bacillota; class Bacilli; order Staphylococcales; family Salinicoccaceae; genus Salinicoccus; species Salinicoccus sediminis. Next base: position 217,425 of record NZ_LAYZ01000001.1, read on the forward strand.
ACCTTCCCGCTGCCGATCCGGACCGCATTGCTCAGGAAGTGGAGGATGTTGTGGGGCTGCCCAAAGAAGATGCAATCAAAGCATCCGCCAAAGCCAACATCGGCATAGAGGAGATTCTTGAGAGTATCGTGGAAACAGTGCCTGCTCCCGCGGGAGATCCTTCCGCACCATTGAAAGCGCTGATATTCGATTCCATATTCGATCCGTACAGGGGTGTCATCTCCTCGATCAGAATCATGGAAGGTACAGTCAGAGCGGGGGATAAGATCAGAATGATGGCGACGGGCAAGGAATTTGAAGTTGCCGAAGTCGGCATCAACACACCAAAGCCGATGGCGGTAGAAGAATTGACGGTCGGCGATGTAGGTTTCCTCACCGCAGCTATCAAAACAGTCGGTGACTCCCGCGTAGGGGACACGATAACACTTGCTGCCAACCCTGCTGCGACACCGCTTAAAGGATATAAGAAGATGAATCCGATGGTGTTCTGCGGCATGTATCCGATCGATTCCAACAAATACAATGATCTTCGGGATGCACTGGAAAAACTTGAACTGAATGATTCGTCACTGGAGTATGAACCTGAAACCTCCCAGGCACTCGGCTTCGGGTTCCGCACCGGATTTCTTGGACTGCTCCACATGGAAATCGTGCAGGAGCGAATAGAAAGGGAGTTCGGCATCGAACTCATCGCCACCGCACCGTCGGTGATCTATGATGTACATATGACTGACGGTTCGAAAGTCATAGTGGACAACCCTTCACAGATGCCGGATCCGCAGAAAGTGGACCGTATCGAAGAGCCTTATGTGAAGGCGACAATCATGGTCCCGAGTGACTATGTCGGCTCGGTGATGGAACTGTGCCAGAGAAAACGCGGCAACTTTGTCACCATGGATTATCTGGATGATATTCGCGTCAATATCATATATGAAATCCCGCTTTCTGAAATCGTATTTGATTTCTTTGACCAGCTGAAATCGAATACGAAAGGGTATGCATCCTTCGACTATGAACTGATCGGCTACAAGGAAAGCAGGCTCGTCAAGATGGATATCCTGCTGAATAATGAAAAGGTGGATGCTCTGAGCTTCATCGTCCACCGTGACTTTGCCTATGAACGCGGCAAGCTCATCGTGGAAAAGCTCAAGACGCTGATTCCGCGCCAGCAGTTCGAAGTGCCCGTACAGGCTGCCATCGGACAGAAAATCATCTCACGCACCAACATCAAATCCATGGGTAAGAATGTCCTTTCCAAATGTTACGGAGGGGACATAAGCCGTAAACGCAAACTGCTTGAAAAACAAAAAGAAGGTAAGAAAAAAATGAAGTCAGTCGGGAATGTGGAAATACCACAGGAAGCATTCCTCGCTGTTCTTAAAATGGATGAAGAGTAACAGCCACTGTACCAGTGGCTTTTCCTTTTGATTGGAGTGAATTTGATGGCAGAGAGCATGTATATCCATATTCCATTCTGCAACCGTATCTGTACCTATTGTGATTTCAACAAAGTGCTGATCGACAACCAGCCGGTGGATGCATATGTGGACGCATTGATCAAAGAGATGAAACAGATTGAGCCGATGACGCTGCGCACAATTTTTGTCGGCGGCGGCACCCCGACCGCTTTGAGCGAAGCACAGTTGGAAAAGCTGCTCATTGAAATAGACAGCAGATTCACAGTAACGGAAGAGTTCAGTTTCGAGGCGAATCCGGATGAACTCACGATGGCAAAGCTCGACCTGCTCCATAAATACGGGGTGAACCGGATCAGTCTCGGTGTTCAGACATTCAATGATGAATTGCTGAAAGTTCTCGGACGCTCACACAATTATGATGATATATTCCGGGCGATCAGCCATCTGGAGGAGATCGGGCTGACCAACTATTCGATAGACCTTATGTATAATCTCCCCGGCGAAACGATGGACGACATCAAAGACAGCCTGAAATATATTTCCGAACTCAAGCCGAAGCACATCTCATGGTATTCACTGATCATCGAACCGCATACTGTCTTTTACAACCGGATCCGAAAAGGGCTGATGAAAGTGGATGATGATGAAGCCGAAGGTGAAAAATATATGTATATCATGGGTGAACTTGCAAAACTCGGCTACCCTCAGTACGAGATATCGAATTACTCAGAGAGAGAATATGAATCTGCACATAATAAGACTTATTGGAAGAATGATGAATACTTCGGCCTCGGAGCGGGTAGTCACGGATATGTCGGCGGAAAAAGGTATTACAATATAAAGCCTGTGAACCACTACATTCAGGCGATGGAAGAAAAAGGTTCAGCGGTTAAAGAGACCATTGAACTGACGCTTAAGGAACAGATGGAGGAAGAGATGTTCCTCAGCCTGCGCATGAACCGCGGCGTCGACATGCGCCGCTTTGAGGAAAAATACGGCAGGAGCCTGAATTCTGTATACGGTGATGTGATCGATGATGAAAAAGGGAAAGGGAACCTCATGGAAAAGGATGGTTTCATCAGTCTGACGAAAGCGGGAAGGCTTGTCGGCAACAGTGTTTTCATCGGTTTTTTAAACTAAATCAATAAATGGGCCCTTTACGATTGACATACTTTGACCAATTTGATAAATTAATATTGGCACTTAAGGAGATGGAGTGCTAATGAGGTGATGTCAATGTTAACAGACAGACAGAAAATCATCCTCTATTCAATCGTGGATGATTTTTTGAATGTTTTGACGCCGATTAGCTCTAAACACCTGATTGACAAGTATAACCTTGATATTTCATCAGCGACCGTAAGAAACGACATGGCCAGGCTGGAAGCGGAAGGTTTTTTGACAAAGCCCCATACTTCCGCCGGGCGGATCCCTTCGAGGAAAGCGCTGAGGCATTATATCGGAATGCTGACGGATCAGCTGAGCGGAGAGACCGATTTCGGTCTGAAACGCAAATCGGTCCTTGCTGATGGGATGGAACACAACGAAATGAGTCAGGCACTTGCCGACTTTTTCAGCGGGATGACGAGCTATCTGACACAGGTTTCAATGACTGAAGAGGATGAGCTGGTGAAAGGGATCTACCTGACACCCATAACGACGTCTACATTACTTGTCATCATCGTCCTGGAGTCAGGGGCCATCAAGAAGATACCGATCGGAATGAGTGAGGATATCACCATGCCGGACCTTGAAAAGCTGGGCAATGAGTTGAATTTTGCTGTTGTCGATCAGCCGCTCAGTAAGATGGCGGTGAGGATGGTTGACAGAACTTCAACAGATCCCCTCAATATTCTTAAGACGGATATCATTGATGGCATTACGGACGGAATCCATGGACAGAAGCTTATCAGCGGCCGCTCAGGTTTCAATCATCTGATCCATCAGATCAACCAGGACACGAGCACCCTGCAGCTTCTGTATAATGATATGGAATCGGATCAGTTGAACGAACTCATCGATCTGAATACAATTGATGGTGTTGACGTATTCTTCGGTGATGAACTTAACAGGAACTATGATTCCATATCGGTAATTACCACGAACTTTGACATTTTTGGTCGAAGGGCAAATCTGATGGTTATCGGTCCCGAAATAATGAGCTACAAAGAAGTCATCAGACTGTTGTACTCGTTCAGGAACCAGGAACGTGAAAGGGAGTGACTGCAATGGCAGAAAAAGAAAAGAACGAAGAAGTAATCCAGGATGAAAACCTGACCTCTGATGAAGCGCAGGCTGATACTGCAGACGGAGCAGAAGAGACAGTTGAAGCATCGGTTGGGGAAGTGCCGGAGACGGATCCCAAAGATGTTGAAATAGAGTCGCTCAAAGAACAGGTGGAGGCAGAAGAAAACAAGTATCTGAAGATGCTTGCGGAATTCGAGAACTACAAACGCCGCACAAAGCAGGAGATCGAACTGAACAACAAGTATAAAGATCAGAATATTGCAGAGGACCTCCTGCCGATACTCGACAACCTCGAGAGAGCACTCAAGATCGAAGGCGAAACGGAAGCATTCAAATCGCTTTCCAAAGGTGTGGAGATGGTCTACAATGATCTGGTCAACACACTCATGAGCCATGACATCAACGAAATCAAGGCAACAGGCGAAGTATTCGATCCAAACTATCATCAGGCTGTGATGACAGAGGCGTCCGGAGACGAACCGGGCATCATCATTGAGGAGTTCCAGAAAGGGTATACTCTGAAAGATCGTGTCATCCGTGCAAGCATGGTCAAAGTCAGTGAATAATTAAATTCATATAATCATTTGAACTAGTAATTAGGAGGAATTTTTTTATGAGTAAAGTAATAGGTATTGACCTCGGTACTACAAACTCTGTTGTATCTGTTCTGGAAGGCGGCGAAGCCAAAGTCATCCAGAATCCGGAAGGCAACCGTACAACACCTTCTGTAGTATCCTTCAAAAATGGTGAAAAACAAGTTGGGGAAGTAGCCAAACGTCAGGCAATCACGAACCCGAATACCATCATGTCCGTCAAGAGGCATATGGGTACAGACTACAAAGAGAAAGTGGAAGATAAAGAATATACACCGCAGGAAATTTCTGCAATGATTCTTCAGAACCTGAAAGAAACTGCAGAAAGCTACCTGGGTGAAAAAGTCTCAAAGGCAGTCGTTACTGTGCCTGCATATTTCAATGACTCCGAAAGACAGGCGACTAAAGACGCCGGACGCATTGCTGGCCTTGAAGTTGAACGTATCATCAACGAGCCGACTGCAGCTGCGCTTGCATACGGCCTTGACAATAATGAATCAGAAGAAAAGGTCCTGGTGTTCGACCTTGGCGGCGGTACTTTCGACGTCTCCATCCTTGAACTCGGCGATGGTGTGTTCGAAGTGCTCTCCACGGCGGGCGACAACAGACTCGGCGGGGACGACTTCGATGACGTCATCATCGATTTCCTTGTTGAAACATTCCAAAAAGAAAATGGTATCGACCTTTCCAAAGACAAAATGGCGATGCAGCGTCTGAAAGATGCAGCCGAAAAAGCGAAGAAAGACCTTTCAGGCGTATCTTCAACACAGATTTCACTGCCATTCATTTCTGCGGGTGAGGCAGGACCGCTGCACCTTGAAACTTCACTTACACGTGCGAAATTCGAAGAGCTTACTCATAAGCTTGTAGAACGTACGATGGGTCCTACACGCCAGGCGATCAAAGATGCCGGCATCGACAGAAATGAAATTGACGAAGTGATTCTTGTCGGCGGCTCTACACGTATCCCGGCTGTACAGGACGCCATCAAAAAAGAAGTAGGCAAAGATCCCAACAAGAGTGTCAACCCGGATGAAGTTGTGGCAATGGGTGCTGCGATTCAGGCCGGTGTACTTTCCGGAGATGTTCAGGACGTGGTCCTTCTCGATGTGACTCCGCTGTCACTCGGTATTGAAACTATGGGCGGTGTTTCCACAGTGCTCATCGAAAGGAATACAACAATCCCGACAAGCAAGTCACAGGTATTCTCAACAGCCTCTGACAATCAGCCTGCGGTTGATATCCATGTGCTCCAGGGTGAACGTCCGATGGCGCAGGACAATAAGACTCTCGGACGCTTCCAGCTTACGGATATTCCACCGGCACCACGAGGTGTCCCTCAGATCGAAGTGACATTCGATATCGACAAAAACGGTATCGTGAACGTTGCTGCAAAAGATCAGGGCACAGGCAAAGAACAGAAGATCACCATCGAATCCAGCTCCAACCTTTCAGATGAGGATATCGACAGGATGGTCAAGGAAGCCGAAGAGAATGCTGAAGCGGATAAATCACGCCGTGAGGAAGTAGATCTCCGCAACGAAGCTGAACAGCTCGCGTTTACTACAGATAAGACAATCGAAGACCTTGGCGATAAAGTGGAGGCTGAAGAGAAAGAAAAAGCCGAAGCTGCGAAAGAAGAGCTCAACAAAGCACTTGAAGGATCTGACCTCGAAGAGATCAAATCCAAAAAGGATGCGCTCCAGGAAATCGTACAGGGCATGTCCATGAAACTTTACGAACAGATGGCCCAGGAACAGCAGGCTGCTGAAGGCGCTGAAGGCCAGGAGTCCGGCGGCCAGTCTGACGACGATGTTGTCGATGCAGATTTCAAAGAAGTGGACGAAGATGATAAGAAATAATATATGATATTGAATGATGAATGAAGAAAGTCAAAGCCAACAGCATTGGCTTTGACTTTTTTAAATGATATAGTAAATAAGCTGGAGGCGATCAAATGGCGAAAAGAGACTACTATGATGTACTTGGAGTGGATAAGAATGCCTCTAAGGATGAAATTAAGAAGGCATACCGCAAACTCTCCAAAAAATATCATCCGGATATAAATAAAGAAGAAGGCTCGGACGAGAAGTTCAAGGAAGTATCCGAAGCCTATGAAGCATTGAGCGACGATGACAAACGTGCACAGTATGACCGCTTCGGACATGAGGGGATGAACCAGCAGTTCGGTGGCGGCGGAGGAGGATTCTCCGGTGCCGGCGGCTTTGGCGGTTTTGAAGATATATTCAGCTCATTCTTCGGCGGTGGCGGCCGCATGGATCCGAATGCTCCGAGAAAAGGCGACGATCTTCAGTATACGATGACGGTCAGCTTTGATGAAGCTGTCTTCGGAGTGACGAAGACCATCACCATCAAAAAGGAAGTTACCTGCGAAACATGTGACGGCAGCGGTGCCAAACCGGGAACTTCGAAATCGACATGTAAGATGTGTTCCGGCGCAGGCCGCGTAGCAGTTGAACAGAATACCCCATTCGGCAGAATACAGACAGAGCGCACATGTCCGACATGTAACGGTACAGGCGAAGAGATCGAAGATCCTTGCAACAACTGTAAAGGCGCAGGCACTGTGACCAAGGATGTCCAGATCGAAGTGACAGTACCGGAAGGTGTCGACAACGGCCAGCAGATCCGTCTGCAGGGCAAAGGTGAACCTGGTGTAAACGGCGGACCGGCGGGAGACCTCTATATCGTATTCCGCGTAAAACCGGACAAACGATTCACCCGTGACGGTGACGACATCCACTTTGAACAGCCGATATCGTTTGCACAGGCGGCCCTTGGCGACGAGGTGAAAGTGCCGACAATCAATTCCGAAGTCGTGCTCACGATTCCTGCCGGCACGCAGTCGGGCAAGCGTTTCCGTCTGAAGGAAAAAGGTGTCAAGAATGTTCATGGCTACGGATACGGAGATCAGTTTGTCACCATCAGTGTTGTAACGCCTACCAAGCTTTCGGATAGGGAAGCAGACCTGTTCAGGCAGCTCGCGGAACACAGCGGGGAAGAGATTAATGAACAGAATGAAAACTTCTTCGATAAAACAAGACGTTTTTTTAAGGGTGACTAATTATGAAATGGCATGAAGTTTCAATTAGCACGACAAAAGCAAACGAGGATGCTTTCTCTTTATTCCTGAACGAAATTGCCAAAGGGATCTCTGTGGAGCATTCGCTGGAACTGCTGAAGGAAGATGTAGAGGATTTCGACGACAAATACCGTCTGGATCCTGACACCCTGCCAAAGACTGATATCCGCATACTCGTCTACTTCGACGAAACAGAGGATATTGAAGCCAGACTCGCAGAGATTCACCGTTTCATGACGGATGCCGGGCTGGAGCGCAAAGAGGATATCCATGTAGAGAGCAGCATCATCGATGAAGAGGACTGGGAAAATGAGTGGAAGAAATACTTCCACAGTTTCCGGGTTTCCGATAACTTCGTCATCGTACCCTCATGGGAAATCGAGGATTATGAATTCAGAGAAGACGACAGGCTGATAAAGCTGGATCCCGGCATGGCGTTCGGCACGGGCGACCACCCGACGACAGGCATGTGCCTGAAATTCATCGAACGTACTGTCAGGCCGGAACACAAGATCATCGATGTCGGGACCGGCTCCGGCATACTGACGATCGGCGCGCACCTGATGGGTGCGCGGGACCTGAAGGCGACCGACATAGACGAGCTGTCACTGAAAGTCGCCAGGGAAAACTTTGAACTCAATGAATGTGCCGGGGATGTGACTGTTGAAACCGGCGATCTTCTGACGAGTGAAGATGACCAGTATGACATTGTCATTGCGAATATCCTTGCCCATATTATCGACCAGATGATCGATGATGCATTTGAGACGCTGAAATTCGGAGGGGTGTTCATCGCTTCCGGCATTATTACGAAGCGCCGTGATGATATCATCCAGCATATGGAGGCAGCAGGCTTCAATATTGCCGAAGTCCTCGAGGAAAACGGCTGGGTGAGCATCATGGCCAGGAAGGCATGATGATATGCAGAGGTATTTTACGGACGAAGAACTGACTGCCGGCGCGGTATACACGTCTGGCGCCGACACCCACCACATGAAGAATGTGATGCGTTTCAAGCCGGGTCAGGAATTCCATATGGTCGACAATACCCGGACCGCCTTCCTCTGCGAAGTGACAGAGACGGATGATCATGTACACTACAGAGTGGTTTCCGAGGTCGAAGAATCACCGGAACTGCCGGTCAGGACGAGTATATTCTGTCCGCTCCTGAAAGGTGAGAAGTTCGAGTGGATGATACAGAAGTCGACGGAGCTCGGTGCATCCGACTTCCATATCTTCGAAGCGGACAGGAGCATAGTGAAACTTGACGGCAAAAAACGTGCAAAACGCCTCGAACGCTACAACAAGGTTATCAGGGAAGCCGGTGAGCAGAGCCGGCGGAACATGATTCCCCATATAAATTTCGGAAAATCTCTGGAAAACACGGATTTTGGAGCGTTCGATGCAGTGGTTTTTGCATACGAAGGCAATGCCGGCAATCCGGCAGCCGGCCTGGAGCATGTGCTTGAGACAATCCGGGTTGGGGACAGTATTGCCATTGTCTTCGGGCCGGAAGGCGGATTCAGTGACAATGAAGCCGCACTGATGGAGAGGTTCCATTCTGTCCGTCTGGGGCCCAGGATTCTCCGTGCTGAAACGGCCCCTCTATATGCACTCTCAGCAATTAGTCATCAATTCGAACAGCCCGCCTCTGATTGAAGAAAGAGGCGGGCTGTGCTATTATGTCAAGAAGATGAAATCATCAAATATACAAGGAAAGATCTGATTATATGAACGGAAAAACAATCGCATTTCACACTTTAGGGTGTAAAGTGAATCATTATGAAACAGAAGCAATGTGGCAGATTTTCAAGGATGATGGATACAGCCGTGTTGATTTCGATCAGAATGCGGATGTTTTCGTGATCAACACCTGCACAGTCACCAATACCGGGGACAAGAAGAGCAGGCAGGTCATAAGACGCGCAATCAGGAAGAATCCGGATGCCGTTGTCTGTGTCACAGGGTGCTACGCACAGACCGCACCCAAAGATATCATGGACATACCGGGTGTCGACATCATCATAGGGACAGAGGACCGTGACAAGCTCCTCGGCTATGTCGACCAGTACCACAGGGAACGTCAGCCGATCAACGGTGTCAAAAACATCATGAAGAAGCGTACATATGAGGAGATGGACGTCCCTTATTTCACCGACCGTACGCGTGCAACCCTTAAAATACAGGAGGGCTGCAACAATTTCTGTACATTCTGCATCATCCCGTGGGCACGCGGGCTCATGCGCTCACGCGACCCTGAGAAAGTCGTCGAACAGGCAGCGCAGCTGGTGGATCAGGGATATAAGGAGATTGTACTGACGGGCATCCATACCGGAGGATACGGTGAAGATCTGAAAGACTACAACCTGGCACAGCTGCTCCGTGACCTGGAAGAGGTCGACGGGTTGAATCGCCTCAGAATTTCAAGCATCGAAGCAAGTCAACTGACTGATGAAGTCATTGACGTCATCAATGACTCCAACAAGATCGTCCGTCACCTGCACATCCCGATACAGTCCGGCAGTGATACTGTATTAAAACGCATGCGCAGGAAATATACGATGGAATTCTTCGAATCCCGCATCGTCAAACTCAGGGAAATCATGCCCAACGTGGCAATTACGAGTGATGTGATCGTCGGCTTCCCCGGCGAGACCGAAGAGGAATTCATGGAGACATATGACTTCATCAGCAAGCACCATTTCTCAGAACTGCACGTTTTCCCTTACTCCATCCGGACAGGCACACCGGCAGCAAGGATGACCGACCAGGTGGACGAGAACGTAAAAAATGAGCGAGTACACCGTCTGATTGAACTGTCGGATTCGCTGGCACAAAAATATGCTGAAATGTTCAAGGATGATGTGCTGGAGATCATTCCGGAAGAGGAAAAGGACGGAAAGCTCATCGGCCATTCCGACAACTACCTCAAAGTTGAGGTTGAAGGTGATGCATCGCTTACAGGGGAGCTTGTCAAAGTCAAAATAACAGAACCCGGATATCCTGTGAGCAAAGGCGAAGTCGTCAAAGTGCTTGAAAAACCGATGGTGAAAGCCTATGCCTACCTTGAACGGACAATCTGATGAATGTGGAATCATTTTGTTGTATAATTGTATGAGAAAGCCCGTGGCGGGCTTCAGTTACGGAATCGGAGGAAAACAGACATGGAACTATCCAAATATATCGATCACACTTTACTAAAACCTGAAACGACACAGGATCAGATTTTCGAGCTCTGCCAGGAGGCGATGGAGCATAATTTCATGAGTGTATGCATCAGTCCTGCATGGGTGGCGACGGCTAAGGAAATATTGAAGGACAGCGATGTTAAAGTATGTACCGTCATCGGTTTCCCGAGCGGGGCAGTGACGTCTGAAGTTAAGGCATTTGAGACGATGAACGCAGTGCAGAACGGTGCTGACGAAGTTGACATGGTAATCAATATCGGTGCGCTTAAATCCGGCAATGAGGATTATGTATTCAACGACATCAAAGCTGTATGCGATGCTGCCGGTCAGGAGACGATCGTCAAAGTGATCATTGAAACGGCATTGCTCGACAGTGACGAAATTGTCAAAGCAAGTGAAATCAGCAAGAAGGTCGGCGCTGACTTCGTCAAGACTTCAACCGGCTTCAACGGCGGCGGTGCCACAGTTGAGGACGTGACGCTCATGAGACTCACCGTAGGGGAGGAAATGGGTGTCAAAGCGAGCGGCGGCGTGCGTTCGTATGAAGATGCAAAAGCGATGATTGAAAGTGGTGCGACACGTATCGGAGCGTCCAGCGGAATCGCCATAGTACAGGGCGGAACAAGTGACAGCGACTATTAATTTCCGGTTGACCGGTTTTTATCATTGTATTATAATATGTGAGTACATAGTATAATACTGTGTAAACCAGATAGGCTTTTGTTTATTCGGAGGGAGGGAAAATCATGTCTAAAACAGTTGTTAAAAAGAATGAACCAATTGAAGACGCGTTGCGCCGTTTCAAGCGCACAGTTTCAAAAAGCGGTACAATCCAGGAGGCTCGTAAAAGAGAATTTTACGAAAAGCCAAGTGTGAAACGCAAGAAGAAATCTGAAGCTGCCCGTAAACGCAAATTCAAGTAATCCGTCTCCCTCGGATAAATATCTATACAGAAGACAGCATAAAATTATATGCTGTCTTTTTTTTGTAATAATTTAAATAATTGTTTTATTGATGTATAATGAAGGTAATGGAGGGGATTCTAATGGCGGCTATTACAACAATCCTGAATACATTTCTGCTGTCGAGTGTTCTGGCCGATTTCAGGGATGTAGTGACAATGCCATGGGTTGCCTTTATTTTACTAGCAGTTTTCTTCCTGGGTGTCATCTACCAGCTGTTTTCGGAAAACATGAATTTCACCGGGGTGATGGCGGTGCTGTCCATCATCGCCTTCTACTCCGGCCACCTGCTGATAAGTGATTACAGCGGACTCTCCCTTGCACTGTTCATCATCGGTACCATTTTCATCGTCGTGGAGTTTTTTGTCATCGGTGCCATCCTGGGCATTATCGGTGGCATCATGCTGCTCGTCAGTATTTTCCTGGTGAGTAACAATGTGGCCTTATTCAGCCTGTTCATGTTGGCTATCGTCATATTAGCAATCATAGAGTGGGTGATATTAGTGAAATTTAAAAAGAGTAAAATTCCGTTCCTCAACAAGTTCATACTGACTGATGCAACGGATGCCGAATCAGGGTATACTTCTTTTGACGACCGTTCATATCTTATTGGTGAACAGGCTGATGCGGAAACCGCTCTGAGACCGGCCGGCATCATCCGTCACGGGGATGAGCGCATTGATGCTGTTGCTGAAGGAGCGTTCATCGAGAGCGGCAGAACAGTGAAAATCATTCATGTCGAAGGAACACGCGTAGTTGTACGTCCGGTGGAAGATTAATATCAATTGGAAGGAGTACAAAGCATGAACTTGTTCTTTATTACAGGATCGGGCCTGATGATCATATTCCTGGTCATCATTGCCTTTATCGTCATTTCATTCTTCCTGTCATTTGTTCCAATCGGCTTGTGGATTTCTGCAATCGCAGCAGGGGTCAATGTCGGCATCTTCTCCCTTGTCGGGATGAGGCTCCGCCGCGTCAAACCGAAGCGGGTCATCGAACCGATGATCAAGGCGCACAAAGCAGGAATCAAAGTTGCCACGAACCAGCTTGAGTCACATTTCCTCGCGGGCGGGAATGTAGACAGGGTGGTCGATGCACTGATCGCAGCACAGCGCGCCAATATCAATCTTACATTTGAAAGGTGTGCGGCCATAGACCTTGCTGGGCGTGACGTACTGGAAGCCGTACAGATGAGTGTAAACCCGAAAGTCATCGAGACACCATTCATCAACGGTGTGGCTATGGACGGTATCGAAGTCAAGGCGAAATCACGCATCACCGTACGTGCAAATATCGACAGACTCGTCGGTGGTGCGGGCGAAGATACAATTGTAGCCCGAGTGGGTGAAGGTATTGTTTCGACAATCGGTTCTTCGGAAAAGCATACAGCGGTTCTTGAGAATCCTGACAGCATCTCACAGACTGTCCTCTCAAAAGGCCTGGATTCAGGTACAGCATTTGAAATCCTTTCCATCGACATCGCAGATGTGGATATCGGTAAGAACATCGGTGCCGACCTTCAGACGGAACAGGCAGTGGCCGATAAGAATATCGCTCAGGCGAAAGCAGAAGAGCGTCGTGCAATGGCCGTAGCGCAGGAGCAGGAAATGAAAGCCCGCGTACAGGAAATGAGAGCGAAGGTCGTAGAAGCAGAATCCAAAGTGCCGCTCGCATTTGCTCATGCACTTGAAAGCGGAAATATCGGAGTTTCAGACTATTACAATCTGAAGAATGTCGAGGCAGACACCAACATGAGGGATTCCATCAACAAGATGACAAATCCGACTCGTTACAATGATGAAGACGAATAGGTCGTGATATCATGGAAATACTACCTCTTCTCATCTTTCTTGGCGGAATAATCTACTCTGCCATCGCCAGTCAGAAAAACAAAGACAAGAAGGAACAGAGGAATATAGACCCGGGCAAGTTGAATAATCCAAACAAGAGATACAACCGTCCGTCTGCATCCGGCAGGCAGGAGAATTCAAAGGGGTTCTTCGAACAGGTCAAAGGTGAACTGGAACGCTCATTCGGTGCTTTTGATGAGGAATCGGATACGAAAGAGAAACAGTCCCGGAAGGTGGACATGAGCAGCAGCGAACGTCCTTCTTCTCAACGACCCGAAAGGACAAGGACAGAGCGTCCGATGTCCGACCGCTCATTCGGCAGATCCATTGAAGAAAAAGCCAGAGAATCAAAGGCGGGCAGCAAAGCGATGGATTACTATGAGGATAAAGTGTCGACAGACCGTTCAAGGCACAAAGAGCGTGCACAGAAAGCCAAAGAATCCGTATATACGGAAGGGTTCGACCGTTCCGAAGCTGAAAAGCGTGTGAAGGGCATCGGACGGGATTCCGCTGAACGTTCCCGTTACTCTCTGGATGAAGATGATCTGTTCGGTGAATCAGCCGGCAAATCGTATGGTGAAAAAGGGCAGCGCGAACCTGTACTGAGTAAAGGTGATCTGTCATTTGACAGAAAAGCTGTACTCAATGGGGTCATATTTTCAGAAATTCTCGGTAAACCCAAATCAAAGAGATGACGTCAGCATAAGCTGGCGTTTTCTTTTTATTTAAAAATGATTGAAAATGATTATTAATGATTGACTTTGATTGATGAGAATGATAATTTATAGAGGGTGATGAAATGATAACCAACCAGAGATATGAAAAAATCATGGATTGTCTGAATGAAAGAGGGACGGCATCGGTCAATGATCTTGTTGATATAACAAACAGCAGTACGGCCACTGTGCGCAGGGATCTGACGCATCTTGAATCCAAAGGGCTGTTGAAGCGGGTTCATGGCGGCGCGACGGTGGAGCAGATGGAACGGGAAGAGGATTACACTGAGAAATCCGTTAAAAACCTATCCAAAAAGCTCAAAATCGCTCAGATCGCTTCGGAACTGATCGAAGACGGGGATACTGTATTCATTGATGCGGGAACAACGACCTATGAAATGATGCCGTTCATAAAAGCATCCGAGGTGACAGTTGTGACAAACAGCATCACACTGATCGACCAGCTTGTCAGAAACGGGCACCAAACCATTGTTTTGGGCGGCAGGGTAAAACCGGCAACGAAAGCGGTGGTTGGTCATGATGTCATCGAAAAACTCAGGACCCTGTCCTTTGACAAGTGTTTCATAGGTGTAAATGCAATCGACCTCCATCACGGCTTCACCACACCGGATGAAGATGAGGCCTATATTAAAAAGACTGCTGTAGAACATTCGCGGAGAGCGTTTGTACTTGCTGACAGCTCTAAATTCGAAAGAAGCGCATTCGTCAAATTTGCACAATTGGAGGAGGCGTCAATCATCACTGAGGATCCGGATCATCCTTTTCTTGTAAAAGCAAGATCAGGAACAGAAATCACAGGAGGCGAAAGCAATGATATATACCGTGACGTTTAACCCCTCGGTTGACTATGTGGTAAGGCTGGATGAAGTTGAAACCGGTGCTCTGAACAGGACCGGCGATACAGAAAAATATGCAGGCGGAAAAGGGATCAACGTATCAAGAGTATTGAAGCAGCTGGGAAGGGAATCGACAGCGCTTGGATTCTGCGGCGGTTTTACCGGCGGGTTCATTAAAGATACTTTGGAATCACAGGGAATCTCCCACCGGTTCATCGAAATCGAAGAGGACACCAGGATCAATATAAAACTCAAAACTGCATCTGAAACGGAGATCAATGCAGACGGTCCGAAAATCACGGACGAAAACGTTGAATCATTGAAAGATCAGCTGGCCGGACTCACCGGTGATGACCATGTCATATTTGCAGGAAGTGTACCGAAAGGGCATGATCGGCTGTACGAGGAGCTCTCGCGGCTGCTGTTTGAAAAAGATATATCATTCTCCATAGACACAGAGGGCGGGAAACTGACCTCCACTCTGCAGTATAAGCCGTACCTTATCAAACCGAACCTTTTCGAGCTTGAAGGGATTGCGGGCAGGAAGCTTGTCCGTGACACGGACATAGTAGAAGCTGCATATGAACTGGTTGAACGGGGAGCTTCGAATGTCCTTGTCACTCTTGGAGGGGAAGGGGCGGTTTTCGTAAATTCCGACGTCCGGCTGCGGATCCCTTCTCCAAAAGGAGTATTGAGGAATTCAGTTGGAGCCGGCGATTCCACCGTGGCCGGTTTCATCGCCGGGTGTGAAAGCGTCATAGAAGAGCGGATACGTTATGCGATTGCCTGCGGCAGCGCCACGGCATTCAGTGACGATCTTGCCTCGTGCGGCGAAATCGAGGCACTCGTGCCTCACATAGAAATCAATTCAATCGAAGGGGTGAAATGATGAGAATAACTGAATTGCTGACGACTGATACAATCAACATGGATGTCAGTGCCGGAGACAAGGATTCTGTCATCGGGGAACTGGCACAGGGGCTCTATGACGCCCGCAGGATTACGGATAAAGACAAATTTGAAGCGGCAATCCACAGGAGGGAATCACAGAGTACGACAGGTGTCGGGGACGGCATCGCCATTCCGCATGCCCAGACAGGTGAGGTCGCCGCTCCTGCCATCATGTTCGGAAGAAGCGAAGCCGGCATCGATTACGACTCCATGGACGGACAGCCTGCATTTTTATTCTTCATGATTGCAGCGCCGGAGGGCCAAGCCACCACTCACCTTGATGCATTGGCCAAGCTGTCGACCATATTGATGAACGGGGAGGCAAGGGACCGGCTGATGGCAGCCAAGTCGCCGGAAGATATCATCAATACAATCGACCACTTTGATGAATCGCAACCATCGGAGGAGGAAGCAGGGGCCGCAGAACCATCCGACAGACCTTTCCTTGTTGCCGTTACCGCCTGTCCGACAGGGATTGCCCATACCTATATGGCGGCAGATGCAATAAAGAAAAGAGCCGGCGAACTCGGCATTGATATCAAAGTGGAAACAAACGGCTCGGCAGGAGTCAAGAACCCGCTGACATCTGAAGATATAAAAAGGGCCACGGGCGTCATCGTTGCTGCCGACACAAATGTTGAAATGGCTCGCTTTGACGGTAAGAATGTGGTAGAGGCCCCTGTCGCAGATGGCATCAAGCGTCCTGAAGAACTGATAAACCAGTCTATGGACAGCGACAGGCCAAAGTATTCCGCAGGATCAAAAAAACAGGGTGATGCAGATTCAAACAGTG
Organism: Salinicoccus sediminis; assembly: GCF_000986795.1. Taxonomy (GTDB): domain Bacteria; phylum Bacillota; class Bacilli; order Staphylococcales; family Salinicoccaceae; genus Salinicoccus; species Salinicoccus sediminis. Next base: position 234,106 of record NZ_LAYZ01000001.1, read on the forward strand.
GTTCAAAAGGGAAATCATCCATCTATAAGCACCTGATGAACGGTGTATCCAACATGCTGCCTTTTGTAGTGGCAGGCGGTATACTGATTGCAGTGAGCTTCATGTTCGGCATACATTCAGCAAATCCGGACCATGCGGACTACAATCCGCTGGCTGAAATGATCAACTTCATCGGTTCGAATGCCTTTGAACTGATGATTCCTATACTCGCCGGCTTCATTGCCATGAGTATCGCAGACAGACCCGGCCTTGCTCCCGGCATGGTCGGCGGACTCATGGCATCTGCGATGGGATCAGGCTTCCTCGGCGGGCTCATAGCCGGGTTCCTTGCCGGCTACCTGATGGTGGGCATCAAGAAAGCACTTGAAAACCTGCCCCAGGTACTGGACGGATTGAAACCGGTCCTTTTATATCCGCTTCTGGGTGTATTCCTGACCGGTGTCATCATGTACTATATCGTCGATCCGCCGGCGACAGCACTGAATGATTGGATGAACACGACGCTCAGCAACATGAGCGGCGGAAATATCGTTCTCCTCGGAGCGATTGTCGGCGGCATGATGGCAGTCGACATGGGCGGACCGGTCAACAAGGCCGCCTACGCATTCGGCATTGCTGCACTATCCGCCGGCAATCCCGAACCGATCACAGCAGCCATGATCGGCGGTATGGTGCCGCCGCTGGCCGTTGCTTTTGCAACGATGGTGTTCAGGAACCGGTTCACGCAGGTCGAACGTTCATCCGGCCCGACAAACCTGATCATGGGCGCCTCCTTCATCACAGAAGGTGCGATACCGTTCGCTGCTGCCGACCCGATACGCGTCATCCCTTCAATGATCATCGGTTCCGCAACAGCCGGCGCACTGGCAATGGCCTTTGCAACATCGATTAACGCACCGCACGGCGGTCTGTTCGTCGCCCTTACAATCGGTGAAGGAAAGCTTATGTTCCTTGCATCACTGCTCATCGGGGCAGTCCTGTCAGGCGTAATCCTCGGGCTCCTTAAGAAACCGGTTGAACAGAACTGACTTTACAATTGAAAACTGGATCAGCATGAAAATCGGGCCGGCAAAATGCCGGCCCGATTTTTCGTCTGTTTACTGATTCAGGACGTCTTTCAGGAACTGTCTGTCACCGAGCCCGATTATATCCACTCCGTAGTAAAAGAGTATGGAGATTGTGACAGTGGATACTGTGACGCTGAGAGTCACCCACCAGAATGTCGCTTTCTGTGAGCCGCCAAGGATGACCGCCATGAGTGCAGTGAAATGGCTGCCTACCAGGAACGGACCGATGAATGCCAGGCCGGGCAGGCCGTACTTCCGGAAAATATTTTCCGCCCGCTCACTTTTACTGCTTTTGTTTTTTTCTGCTTTTTCACGCCTGTCCAGATACCATTTTTTAATCCGGTCCATCATGATGATGAGGATGAGGAGGGTCAGGAGGTTGCCGGCAATCCCGATGATATTTGTCATGAAAAAATCCATGCCGCCGACGATGCCGATCGGAACGACGAGGAACGCTTCGAGGAGCGGTACAGCGGAAAGTACGAATACGATGATATAGGCAATCAGCAATGAGATGTTCATAGTACCTCCTGTATTTCAAATATAATTAAAGTATAAACGAATACCACCCGTATGAAAAATGATGCTGGTCAGCAATGCAGGTTTATTTGAAAAATGATATACTTATTGAAAATTCTAAAATCAGGGTGATAGAAGATGGATGTTTCCAAAGAAATTATTGATGATGCGATTGATTTCAGAAGAGAACTGCACAGAAATCCGGAACTCAGCACCATGGAACATGAAACCTCCCGGCGTATACGCGGGCAGTTGGACAAGCTGGGGATTCCTTATAAAGACGGGTTTGCCGGTACAGGCATACGCGGGATCATAGAAGGGAAGCACCCGGGCGGGACAGTTGGCCTCAGGGCGGATATTGATGCACTGCCGATCGATGAAATGTCGGGGGAGCCTTTCAGTTCGGAGAATCCCGGTGTCATGCATGCATGTGGACATGACGCCCATACTTCGATGCTGATTGCGACTGCACGCGTGCTCCTCGGGCGCCTTGACGAAATACATGGAACTGTACTGCTCCTATTCCAGCCTGCTGAAGAGCTTTCCCCTGTGGGGGGCTCCCAAAGGATGATGGATGACGGCGTCTTTAAAGACTATACACCTGACGTCCTGATTGGACAGCATGTATGGCCGGGGCTCGAAGTTGGAAAATTTGGGGTGATGTCCGGACCGATCATGGGCAACTCGGATAAATTTTTCCTGAAGATAAAAGGTTCCGGCGGGCATGCATCCATGCCTCATGACACCGTGGATGCAATCGTCGTTGCGAACCAGGTCGTTTCATCTCTCCAGACAATTGTCAGCAGAAATGCCGATCCCATGGAACCGGCAGTCGTGACTGTGGGCCGTTTTGAAGGCGGCACAAAACATAATGTCATTGCGGAGACGGTCGAAATAGAGGGCACGATCCGCACGCAGTCCGACAGGATGAAACAGCTTGCAAAAGAACGGTTCTTTGAGATTGTTGAAAAGGTGACCGAAGCAATGGACGCCGAAGTGGAGATACAGTTTGATGACGGCTACCCGGCCACAGTGAATACCAAAAAATGGGCAGACAGGCTCTATGATACTGTACACACATTATACGGAGAAGACGCCCTGCCGAGAGTGAACCCAAGTCTCGCAGGTGAGGATTTCAGCAGGTTCCTGCAAAAGTATCCCGGTGTCTACTACTGGCTTGGCAGTTCGGTCGGAGAAGGGCAGAAGCCGTTGCACAACCCTGCATTCAGGTTCAATGAAGACGCCGTCCATTACGGGGTGAGCGTAATGAGCCAGGCGGCCATTGATACTCTGAACACATTGAATGAGAATGAATGAAAATAGACCCCGTCCCGTAGATTTGGGACGGGATCGTCATACCTGGGCATTGATTTTACCATCACAGTATTCCAGGGCTTCACTTGCGTACCCGGCGAAAGCCGGATCGTTATTTTGAATTGCCAGTGATCGGGCCTTATCAAAAGCTGCTCTCGCCCAGTTGTAATGCCGCATTTCCATGTAGCATTTCCCGCGCTGATATTCCAGTGTTCCTGCGTATTGGTCATAATCATGCCTGTTGATGATGGTTTCAGCTTTTTCGAAGCACAACAGTGCTTTTTTGTATTCATCGGCATATATATAGCTTACACCGAGATTTATGAAGGAGTGCACCTGTCTGTGTTCCTCATCTGACAGCAGACGCAGGTTCTCTGAATGATAATGGATGGACTCATCCGGTTTGTTTATTATTCTGTAAAGGTTGCCCAGCGATCCGGTTGCGAACAGTTTCTCCTCTATGGAAAGCTGATCCTGCTCCAGCTGTTCCTCGAGATTGAATATGACATCCAGTACTTTCACATCACCGTCTGCCTGTTCCCTCAGATTCTGCTCCGGGTCATAATAAGCATGCTGAAATACATTTTCAACTCTTTTTACAATCGAATGATTCATCCACATCATCCCCTCTGTTTTTAATGTGAACCCTCCATGACTGTTGACATTTTACACGTATAGCATACCACTAACTCAATAATGTGGAAAGCGGTAACAGTCAGCAGCTGCCTCCGGATGTTTGAAACATCCGGATTAGGTAAATAGACCAGTAATGATAATACAGATTATGAGGAGGAAGCAGCTTGGATATTAAAAAAGGCGATAATAAATTCTTCATCGGCGAAGATGAGCTCAACCCGGAAGGTGAACTTGTTTTTGACACTGATGAGAATGGGGACTATGTGATCAAACATACGGAAGTGAAAGACAGTCTCAGCGGCCAGGGAGCGGGAAAAAGACTTGTGGATACGATGGTCGACTTCGCCCGACAGGAAGATAAGAAGATAAAGGCGGAATGTCCTTTTGCCAGAAGTGTGATGGAAAAGGATGATGAGTACAGACAACTGCTCAAATAGATCAGCGATGCCGGGGCTATCATTCCCCGGCATTTTCTCTGCCCTAGATATGGTGTATACTGTCAGGGTACGCGAAAGGATGATAATATTGGCGAAAAGTGTAGTATTGGCTGAAAAACCTTCAGTCGCACGTGATATTGCAGGTGTGCTGAAGTGTCATAAAAAAGGGAATGGATACCTTGAAGGGGATAAGTATATAGTGACATGGGCGCTCGGCCACCTGGTTACACTGGCGGATCCGGAAAGCTACGATAATAAGTATAAGCAGTGGAAACTTGAAGATCTGCCCATGCTCCCGGAACCATTGAAGCTGACGGTCATCAAAAAATCAGGCAAACAGTTCAATGCAGTAAAATCACAGCTCATCCGCAAAGATGTAGACAGAATCATTGTTGCCACCGATGCCGGCCGGGAAGGTGAATTGGTTGCAAGATGGATCATCGATAAAGCGAAAATCCGTAAACCGATTGAACGACTGTGGATCTCTTCAGTTACGGATAAGGCGATCAAAGAAGGTTTCGAACGGCTGAAGCCGGGCAGGGATTATGAGAACCTGTACAAGGCGGCAGTCGCCCGTTCTGAAGCAGACTGGTATATCGGACTCAACGCTTCAAGGGCATTGACGACAAAGTTCAATGCCCAGCTCAACTGCGGACGTGTCCAGACACCGACCCTTGCGATGATTGAGCAGCGGGAAAATGAAATCAGGAACTTCAAAACAAAGACCTATTACGGCATGGAAGCCTCCACTGGCTCAGTCAGATTCACATGGCAGGACGAGAAGGGCGGCAGCCGCAGTTTTGATGGCGGGAAAATCGACTCCATCATCCGAAAAATGGGCAATGAACACATGCAGGTGACGGATGTAAGGAAGAAAACGAAGCGGACCTATGCACCATCACTGTATGACCTGACGGAACTGCAGCGGGATGCAAACAAACAGTTCGGCCTTTCCGCCAAAGAAACACTGAATGTGATGCAGAATCTTTATGAAAGGCACAAAGTGGTGACGTATCCAAGGACGGATTCCAGATACCTGTCGAGTGATATCGTCTCCACCATACCCGAACGGCTCAAGGCTTGCGGCATAGGCGAGTACAGAAGTACGGCAACGAAAATCCTGAGGAATAAGATCCATGTTAATCATACATTCGTCGATGATAAGAAGGTCAGTGACCACCATGCCATAATCCCGACGGAAAATCATGTCCATCCTTCGGACTTCAGTGAACAGGAGAGGAGGGTCTATGACCTGATCGTCAAAAGGTTCCTTGCCGTCCTTCTGCCCGCACATGAATATGAACAGCTGACAGTTACTGCAGCGATGGGGTCGGAGTCATTCACAGCCCGCGGCAAAACAGTCAGGAAAAATGGCTGGAAGGAAGCTTATGCAAACAAATATGATGATGAAGAGAATGATGTATTGGATCAGCGGCTGCCGGAGTTAAAACCCGGTGATGCGCTTAAAGTACAGAATGTCACACGGACCACAGGTCAGACGAAACCGCCTGCAAGGTTCACAGAGGCGACGCTTCTGTCAGCGATGGAGAACCCGGCAAAATATATGGAGGTCCATGACCGCAAACTGAAAGAGACGCTTCAGTCGACGGGCGGCCTCGGAACCGTGGCGACACGTGCAGATATCATAGACAAACTCTTCAATTCATTCATGGTGGAACGCCAGGGGCAGCAGATCAGGATCACTTCCAAAGGCAGACAGCTGCTGGAACTGGTGCCGGAAGCTCTGAGGTCCCCTGCTACAACCGCAATATGGGAACAGCAACTCGAGGATATTGCCAGAGGCAATCTGGAGAAAGATGTCTTCATAGAAGAGATGAAAGCACATACGAAAAAAATCACTGCGGAAATTAAAAACAGCGATAGAAAATATAGACATGACAATATCTCTGGTAAAACATGTCCGGACTGCGGAAAACCGCTTCTCGAAGTGAACGGCAAGCGGGGCAAAATGCTCGTGTGCCAGGACCGGGAATGCGGACACCGCAAAAATGTGGCAAAGACGACAAATGCAAGATGCCCGAAATGTAAAAAGAAAATGACGCTGAGCGGCGAAGGTGACGGACAGATATTCACATGCAGATGCGGCTACCGTGAAAAGCTTTCGGCGTTTGAAGCCCGCCGCAAAAAAGAGGGCAGAGGCAAGGTGGACAAACGCACGGTCAATAAATATCTCAAAGATCAGGAAGAAGAGGAGCCGATCAATAACGCCCTCGCAGAACAGCTCAAAGCCCTGAACCTGGATAAATAAGTGCAATACTGAAGGAGCAGATGGTATGAGTATTGTATTCATGGTCATATTCATGATTCTGATGTTTCCGATCAGTGCGACAGCATTCATCTACCTTGCCGGAAATAAGAAGGAATTCAACAGGATCATACTGTATATTTGGACAATTGCTATATTCATCGCCGGATTGTATGTGTTATACTTCCTATTTACAAAACTTTTATAGCAGACAAAGTAGACGCTTATTTTAAGGAGAGAACACTTTGGTTAAATGCAAAAACTGTGAACATGTATGGCCGGTAAATGCCATTTTGAAAAGATACATTACACTTGAGATTGGAATGGACTGTCCGCACTGCAGCAAAACACAATACTTGTCGAAGGACTACAGGCAGAGAAGCATGCTGGCGACACTCCTCATTCCGCTTCTTTTGCTGATACCTGCATTCTTCGATTTTTCATTCCCGGTGATTGCCGTGATTTTTTCTGCAGCATTCATTGCACTGACATTCATACACCTCTTCACACTGGAGCTTGCGTGTGAGGAAGAGACATGGAGAAACAGCCATTATGGATAGGGCGAAGCGCAATATAAAAATCCTTGCGGTAATACTGCTCCTCTATCTCATTCTTTCCAATCTGGTCATTGATACGGCTTGGTGGGCGCAGCTGATCGTAGTGCTGCTCGGACTGTCTGCAGTGATGCAGAATTACCGGACACTGCGCAAAGCCGAGATACAGAAAAAGAAAGAAGAGATTGACAGTAACAGAGAATAGTTCCTAAATCACCCTGCTCGGGTGGTTTATTTATTTTGAAAAGAGATTTTTAGGGTAAACTATGACTAGACAGTAACATGATGAGAGGTGCAGACTTATGGATATGGAGGAACTCTACGAAACAGCGAAGGCCAAACTTTATACCGTCAGGACATCACGGAACGGCAAGATGGGTCATGTCGCTGCGGCGCTGGTCACAGACAGGGGGAATATATACACAGGTGTAGCCCTCGACCTGCCGTCGTCGATCGGATTTTGTGCGGAGCATTCAGCGATCGCTTCCATGGTGACAGACGGGGAATATAAAATTGATAAGATCATAGCCGTCTATGAAACCGGTGAAGTATTACCGCCATGCGGACGGTGCAGAGAACTGATCAACCAGGTGGGAGAGGATAATTATCACTGTGAGATCGGCCTGCCCGATAACCGGACGGCGGAACTGGATGAACTGCTGCCCGAGCGCTGGGATGCAAAATATTTCATTTAACTGATATAGTATTATTACAGGAAATACAGAAAGGGAGGTTATCATGGCAAATAATTTCAAAGATATCAATACGGTGGCACAGGGGAATACAAAAAGGCTGCAGAAGACGATTCCGGAGACGATGAAAAGCTTCAAGATCCTCCAGGACTCAGCATATAAGGCAGGGGCTCTGGATGAAAAGACGAAGGAATTTGCTGCTTTGACATATGCCATTGCAGATAAATGTGAGGGCTGCATCGGCAATCACGTCAACAAGCTCATCAAGCTTGGTGCATCGCGTGAAGAGATTGCGGAAATTGCCGGCGTCGCGATCGTCATGGGCGGCGGCCCCGGCAGTGTCTACGGCGGAAAGGCGCTGCAGGCGTATGACGATTCCATAGATTCATAAAGAAACACGGGTTCCGGAATTTTGGGACCCGTGTTTCTTTCATATCCATAACATGCATCTGAATGTTTTCTATTGCAATGTATTGCCGACCGGCGGGATTGGTGTGTCCTTCAGTATTCTTGCCATATGCACAAGGTTGTGGCTGAGCATCCTCGTCTGTCTGATGGTAAACTCATTCTCCTGTCCGGCTTCGATGTATGACGGTCCCGGGCCGGCATCCCCGACCCAGTACGCATTTGTGTTCGGCGGAATGGTGAATCCCAGATTGGCCATGCGCGACTGGATGGTTCCGCCTGCGCTTTTGGCACCGTCCTCATTTCCCGTCACTACTGTACCGAACCCCTTGTTGTAATACTTCGACTGCCCATTTTCCATCGTCTCACTGCTCTGGGCGTAGATCCTTTCCATCACGAGTGAAGCGAGACTGCTTCTCTGTCCATTCCATATCGGCGTCCCGATGACGAGGATATCCGCCCCGATTATCTTTTCATATATCATCGGCCATTCATCGCCGTCACCCATATCTCCAGTCATACCGACTTTGATGTTATAGTCTGAAATTCTGAGGAGTTCGCTCTCCACATCTTCACCATCCAGTATGTCCATCGATTTCCTCATGAGCGCCTCAGTGTTCGACTGGTCATCCCCATGCTTCAATGATGTATTCAGATACAGAGCTTTTAATGCCCTATAAAAATCTTCTTTATAAGTATTGTGAAATCATATATTACTGTAATTCCCCTTCCTGTCCCCATAAAACCTGCCAATCCGTTTATGCATGAAAGGAAAATGGGTAGAGATATCATGTAATGACAGAAAGGAGTTTTATACATGGGGAAATTAGACGGGAGGACTGCACTCGTAATTGGCGGTACTTCCGGCATAGGAGAGGCGGTTGCAAAAGCATTTGCCCGTGAGGGTGCGAAAGTGGCGGCAGCCGGCAGGGATGAAACGGATGGTGCACGCATCGTGGATGAGATAAAAGAAGACGGCGGTGAAGCCATCTTCCTGCAGCTGGACACGACGAAAGCTGAAGATGTGAAAAGCGGTGCCGCCCGCATGATCGAAAGGTTCGGCACAATTGATATCCTCTATAATGGGGCAGGTATACATGACGGTTACAAAAATGTCATTGAGCTGGATGAGGACCTGTATGATAAATTGATGGAAGTGAACGTCAAAGGAGCATTTCTTGCCGTCAGGGAAGTCCTGCCTGTCATGCTTGATAAAGGCAGGGGAACTATCATCAATATCGGCTCGCAGTCAACATTCGTAGCCGGTGCCGGAGGTGCAGCGTATGTCACAAGTAAACATGCAATCGAAGGGTTTACCAAACAGCTGGCATATGATTTTGGCGGAAAAGGCATTAAAGCCAACCTGATTGCACCCGGTTTTATAACCACGCCGATGGTTGAAGGTGTCGAAGATGAACGTCTCAATGATATTCCTGCAGGCAGGGCGGGCCAGCCGGAGGAAATCGCTGCGGTCGCTGTCTTTTTAGCTTCTGATGACTCTGCTTATGTGCAGGGCGCTTCCATAAAGGCGGACGGAGGATGGACTGTGGGAAGATGAGTGGAAATATCAGGAAAGGGGGGACGGCATGGAAACAATCAAAACAGAAAACGGCGTTGTCATCGAATATCCGGCCGGATGCGGCAATGCACCGAGGAAATTTTTCCTCGTCGAAGCCGTTGCAGCGGTGCTTGAGAAGGACGGGCCATTTCTGGAAGGAGCTGTCACGGAGGAGGCACAACTGCCTGAGATTCCCGGCGATATTGAGAAGATAACTATGAACAGCATCATCACCCACGGCAAGGATGCAGCAATGGAATGCACGCTTCATTTCCAGAGCAGAGCCTCTCTCGAAGCCGGCATTTTTGTCACTTTCAAGAGTGCAGGGAAGAATGTGATCAGGCGCGTGAATATTTTCCGGAAAGCGGCTGAATGATGGTCTTCATCAACTTTTTCATTGTAGTAATTCATTGCAGAGGCTGGTGCTTAGTGGTAAATTTAGATTGAAAGAGACTAACAAAAAGGGGTTTACGAATGCCTAATATCATTAGTATAGACAGCCTTGACGAGGCACAGGCACTGATTGGTGCCAACGATCAGCATATTACCTATCTGGAGGAGGAGTTCGGTGTCACCATCCATACGCTTGGCAATGAGATCACTGTGAGCGGCGGGGATGATGAAAATGTTGAACTCGCCGAGGATGTGCTGATCAATCTTCTGAAAATCATCCAGCGGGGAATGACGGTCAATCTCCGTGATGTACAGTCTGCTGCGATGATGGCAAGGAAGGGTACAATCGAGTACCTTGCCGATCTCTATAATGAGGAAATTGCGCGGGATATAAAAGGCAAAGGCATCCGTGCAAAAACAACAGGGCAGCGGCTCTATATTGAAAATATTAAAAAGAATGATCTGACATTCGGCATTGGTCCCGCCGGTACTGGAAAGACTTTCCTGGCAGTGGTATTTGCATGTCAGATGCTGCGTGAAAACGATGTAAAACGCATTGTACTGACACGGCCGGCTGTAGAAGCGGGTGAGAATCTCGGTTTCCTGCCGGGCGATCTGAAGGAGAAGGTCGATCCTTATTTGCGTCCGCTGTACGACGGCCTCCATACAGTCCTCGGTGTCGAACAGACAGACCGTCTGATTGAGCGGGGTGTGATAGAGGTGGCACCTCTTGCCTATATGCGCGGACGGACACTGAACGAGGCGTTCGTCATACTGGACGAAGCCCAGAATACGACGGAAATGCAGATGAAAATGTTCCTGACCCGTCTCGGCTTCGGCTCAAAGATGGTCGTGACAGGTGATGAAACACAGATCGATCTGCCGGGGACGACCAAGAGCGGACTGGTGGAGTCCGTGAAACTGCTCAGCAGTGTCAAAGGCATAGCAGTCAACAAGATGGATGAATCCGACGTCGTGCGCCATCCGCTTGTGTCGAAAATTATTAAAGCTTACGAGAAGGAGCAGTAATATGATTACAGTAGATTTCATAGATGATGAAAATCATACATCGGCCGGCCAGCAGGAAGAGATCCGTAAGCTTCTAAGCTTTGCCTATAGTCATCTGAAACAGGAAGAGGATGCTGAAGTCAGCATCTCTTTTGTGGATGAAGCGGAGATAAAGGAAATCAACAGCAATTACAGGGGCAAGGACCAGGTGACTGATGTCATCAGTTTCGCGCTTGAGGACGAGGTAGACAATCTGATTCATGAAGATGCACTGCGCACCCTCGGGGATATCATCGTCTGCACGGAGCGGGCGGAGGAGCAGGCGGAGGAGTACGGCCATTCATACAGACGCGAGCTTTTGTTCCTCTCCCTGCACGGATTTCTCCATCTGCTCGGCTATGATCACATGGAAGACGATGATGAACGTGAAATGAATGCCCTGCAGAATGAAATTTTAGATGCATTTGGTGTATCCAGAGAGGTATAATATGGTAAACCGGCTATTCAGACGTTTCAAATTTGCCTTCATGGGGCTTAAAACCATGCTGAAGAAAGATATGCATGTCCTCTCGCACATGGTTGTCACAGTCCTGGTAATTTTGCTTGGACTGTTTTTTAGCCTTGAAAAGGTTGAGTGGCTCTTCATCATCAGTGCGATATTCGCGGTGCTCGTCACCGAAGTGATGAACACGGGTGTCGAGTACACCGTCGATCTTGTGACCGGGGATTATCATGAATATGCGAAAGCGGCGAAGGATGTATCCGCTGCAGCCGTACTGCTGTCATGCATTTATGCAGTGGCTGTCGGGCTGGTTGTTTTCATCCCTTATATATTTTAGACGGAGAATGGAGAGAGAAGATATGAATGATGGTATTTTCAAGGAGGAGTGGATCAAAGAGGTGCAGGAGGCCCAGTCCAGGGCATATACCCCCTATTCCAGATTCAATGTAGGTGCCCTCCTGATTACGGAGGACGATGGATACATTTATGGCGCGAATATTGAGAATGCCGCCTACCCGGCAACCATCTGTGCGGAGAGAAGCGCGCTCGTCAGCGCCTATTCGAACAACATTACAAAATTCAAGGCCATCGTCATCGTCACCGACGCGGATGAACCGGCGAGTCCGTGCGGTGTCTGCAGACAGGTCATGAAAGAGCTGTGCCATGACGATATGCCGGTATATATGACAAACAAGTCAGGTGATGTCATCAGACGGACTGTGGATGAACTACTTCCGCTTGGCTTTTCAGGAAAGGATTTTGAATGATGGATGAAAAAGAATTCAAGTCGGGGTTTGTAAGCATCATCGGACGGCCCAACGTTGGGAAATCAACGTTCATGAACAAAGTGCTCGGGCAGAAGATTGCCATCATGTCCGACAAGCCGCAGACTACGAGAAATAAAATACAGGGTGTCTACACTACTGACGATTCCCAGATGATTTTCATCGATACGCCGGGAATCCATAAACCGAAGCACCAGCTCGGGGAACACATGATGAAAGTTGCGAGGAACACACTCCGCGAAACCGAAGTGATCCTGTTTCTCGTAAATGTTTCAGAGGAGCTCGGCCGGGGTGATGAATTCATCATCGACATGCTTCAAAATACAAAAACGCCAATTGTTCTCGTGATGAACAAAATCGACCTTGTCCATCCGGACAAGCTGATCCAGCAAATCGAGGTATACAAGGATAAGCTTGAATTCAGCGACATCGTGCCGATTTCAGCACTGCAGGGCAACAACATCGAAAAACTGCTTGAAGTGATTGAGGGATATCTCCCGGAAGGCCCGATGTATTATCCGGCGGACAGGGTCACCGATCATCCTGAGCACTTCATCGTGAGCGAACTTATCCGCGAGAAGGCACTCCATCTGACCAGCCAGGAAATCCCGCATGCCATCGGGGTCGAAATCGACAGGATGAAAGCCGATGAAAAAGGGACGGTCCATGTCAGCGCAACGATTTATGTGGAAAGGAACTCACAAAAAGGCATGGTCATCGGCAAAAACGGTAAAATGCTGAAGGAAATCGGCAAGCTCGCCCGTGCTGATATAGAAAATCTCCTGGGCAGCAAAGTATTCCTGGAAGTCTGGGTCAAAGTGCAAAAGGACTGGCGCAACAAAACACAGTTCATCCGTTCACTTGGCTATAAAGACGAGGAGTATTAGATAAATCAATGATATACCAGCAAAAAGGTGTGATGATCCGGCAGACGAACTACAGTGAGTCGAGCCGGATCATCACTATATTGACAGAAGAAGGCAGACAGGTCCCATTGATGGTACGCGGTTTCAACAAAACCAACAGCCCGTTCATCGTCCTGCGCCAGGGGATCAAGGAGTTCCTCTTTACGTACAGCAGGTTCAAAGGGATGGGGACGTTGAATGAAGTGGATGAAGTGCTGAGCTTCAAAAAAGTGAATGGTGATTTTGATATTTACAGCCATGCGTCATACGTTCTGGAACTCATCATCAAGGCGCTCGAGGAAGATGTCCTCCAGGAGAGCTTCTACCGGCTGCTCATCAGATCGCTTACTCTTTTGGAGGAAGGAAGCCAGCCGGCCGGAGTGGTCGCCTTCTGTGCCATCAAGATGCTGCCGTACTACGGCGGAGAGATGAATGTCACAGAATGTGCGATATGCGGTTCGAAGGACTATAAGGAATTCCACAATTATTCCTTCAAGTATCACAGTGTAATCTGTGCGGGATGCATGGATGATGAAACAGGAGAGCGGTCTGTACCCATCAGCAACCGTGTTCTTTATCTGGCCGGATTTCTGAAGCATGTTGCTGTCGGCAATGTTGATTCCATAAGCATCACGGAAGAGAATGCACGGAAATTGCTGAAATTTACAGAACTGATCTACGACGAGTACACAGGGGTCTATTTCAAGTCGAGGAAATTGCTGCAGTCATACTAAAAGCGTGATGCCACAGGCACCACGCTTTTTATAGTCACATCAGTAATTCATTTTGTCTTTGAGGAAGCTGTTCACTTCATCGATGCCGACGCGTGTCTGCTCCATTGTGTCACGGTCACGCACCGTCACTTTGTTGTCTTCGAGTGAATCGAAATCGAAAGTGATGCAGTACGGTGTACCGATTTCGTCCTGTCTTCTGTAACGCTTGCCGATGGATTGTGATTCATCGAATTCAACGTTGAAGTCGCCCGCAATCTTTTCGTAGACTTTGATCGCATCTCCGCTCAGTTTCTTGGAAAGCGGCAGTACAGCTGCTTTGAACGGTGCAATCTGCGGATGGAAGCGCAGTACGGTGCGGGATTCGCCGTTCTCAAGCGTTTCTTCTTCATATGCATCACACAGGAAGGCGAGGGTGACACGGTCGAGGCCGAGTGACGGCTCAATGCAGTATGGAATGTACTTCTCACCGGTTTCCTGATCATGATATCTGAAGTCCTCGCCGGAGTGTTCCATATGCTGGCGCAGATCGTAGTCTGTACGGCTGGCGATGCCCCATAGTTCACCCCAGCCGAACGGGAATTTATATTCGATATCTGTAGTCGCGTTTGAGTAATGGCTGAGTTCATCCTCATCATGATCGCGGAGTCTTGTGTTCTCGGTTTTCATGTTCAGGTCGGCGAGCCATTTCTCTGCGAAATCCTTCCAGTAGTTCTGCCATTCGATTTCAGTGCCCGGTTTACAGAAGAACTCCAGTTCCATCTGGTCGAATTCGCGGGTTCTGAAAGTGAAGTTGCCCGGTGTAATTTCGTTACGGAAGGATTTACCCACCTGGCCGATGCCGAAAGGAAGCTTCTTGCGCATTGTACGCTGTGCATTCTTATAATTGACGAAAATGCCCTGAGCCGTTTCAGGACGCAGGAACAACTCATTTGTAGATGACTCCGTGACACCCTGGAATGTCTTGAACATCAGGTTGAACTGGCGGATGTCCGTATAGTTGTGTGCACCGCAGTTCGGGCATCTGATATCGCGCTCGTCGATGATGCGTTTCATTTCATCGAAGCTCAGTCCGTCCGCTACAAAAGTATCGTCCTCTTTCTGCATTACATCCTCGATGATCTTATCCGCCCGGTGGCGTGACTTGCACTCCTTGCAGTCGATCATTGGATCGTTGAAGTTGCCCAGGTGGCCGGATGCCTCCCATGTTTTGGGGTTCATGAGGATTGCGGCATCAAGCCCCACGTTGTAAGGAGATTCCTGGATGAACTTTTTCCACCAGGCCTGTTTGACGTTATTTTTCAGTTCCACACCAAGCGGACCGTAGTCCCAGGTGTTTGCAAGACCACCGTAGATCTCACTTCCAGGGAATACGAACCCCCTGGTCTTCGCTAAGTTTACAATTGTATCCATTTCCATATGAATCGGCTCCTTTTGATTTTTGGATGGAGGACGGATGGAGAAAACGCAAAAAGCCCCCGGACAACAATAGTCGATTGTCATCCGGGGACGAGCTGAGCCCGCGGTTCCACCCCAATTAGTGTATACACTCCGCTTTTATATATCGTTTGTTTCCATCATTTACGCCATTTAATGTGTTAAGCTCACACCATCCTTAACTCGCTTCAGTCCTATTATAGCCGGATATTGATTGTTCTGCAAACATTTGCTTATATTTCTTTATTGCCCTGAATGTATTATAATTGGTGTGTTGGGAGTGATGGCATGGAATTGAACGATAGACAGGAAAAAATACTTAAAATTGTGAAACAGCACGGACCGATCACCGGAAGTAAAATTGCAGAGCAGCTGTCTCTGACTAGAGCCACACTGCGTCCCGACCTGGCCATTCTCACAATGTCCGGGTATCTGGATGCGAGACCCAGAGTGGGCTATTTTTACACCGGCAAGGAATCTGAAGAAGTGATGAGCTCCAAAATAAGGAATATCATCGTACGGGACGTCCAGAGTGTCCCCATCCTGATCAAGAAAGATACTTCCATTTATGAAGCCATCGTCAAGATGTTCCTCGAAGATGTGGGGACACTGTATGCAATTGATGAAGAGAATGGACTGGCGGGTGTGATTTCCCGGAAAGACCTGCTCAGGGGGACGATGGGCGGCAATGATATAGAGAAAACACCGGTCAGTGTCATCATGACCCGTAAACCGAGCATAACCATATGCTACCCAAACGACCTGTTGATATATGCAGCCAACCAGCTTATTGAAAAACAGATCGATTCCCTGCCTGTGGTGGAAAATCAGGACGGGGTGGAACGCGTCATAGGACGAATAACCAAAACGAATATCGCACGTGTATTTGTCAATCTCATGGAATAAGGAAGTGTTTGAATGACTAAATTGAAAGTGATCGTAGCATCGGATTCCGTCGGTGAAACAGGGGAACTGGTTGCAAAGGCCTGCCTGTCACAGTTCAACATTGATGAATCAGGCGAAGTACTGATCAGATATCCTTATATAGAAACCGAGGAACATGTGGATGATGTCGTCGATCTTGCGAAAAGTAAGAATGCGATTGTCGTTTTCACCATCATCACCCCGGATCTCCGCCGGTATATACAGCAGGAATTGAAGAGTGAAGAGATCCCTTCCGTAGATATCATGGGACCTTTGATGAGCGTTCTGGAAGGCAAGACGGAAGAACAGCCCTATTATGAACCGGGACGTGTCCATAAGCTCGATGAAGACTACTTCAAGAAAATCGAAGCAATAGAATTTGCCGTAAAATATGATGACGGCAAAGATGCAGGCGGCCTGGACAAGGCGGATATTGTCCTCATCGGCGTCTCAAGGACTTCCAAAACACCGCTTTCCCAGTTCCTGGCGCTGAAAAAGTACAAGGTGATGAATGTACCGCTGGTGCCCGAAGTCGTACCGCCGAAAGAACTGTACGGTGTCGATCCGAAAAAATGTGTGGGGCTCAAGATCAATCCGCAGACTCTGAACAAGATCAGGAAAGAGCGCCTCACCCAGCTTGGACTGAAGGATACGGCCAGCTATGCCAACGACAAGAGGATCCAGGAAGAACTTGATTATTTCAATGAAATCATATCGAAGATCGGCTGTCCTGTAATCGATGTATCCGAGATGGCAATCGAGGAGACGGCCAATGAGATCATGAAATATGTCGACGGCCGAATAGATGTTAAGGGATGATGAGACTTGAGGATCTCTGAAGAGACAGTAGAAAAAGTGAAAAAGGGGACCGACATTACTGAACTGGTTTCCAGTTATATAAAACTGGAAAAACGCGGCCGGAACTATGTCGGTCTCTGTCCGTTCCATGATGAGAAGACGCCGTCGTTCTCAGTCAGCCCTGACAAGCAGATCTGCCACTGTTTCGGGTGTAAAAAAGGCGGTAATGTCTTCCAGTTCTATATGGAAATTGAGAATAAGTCCTTCGCCGAAGCCGTGAGGAAGCTCGGGAAACCGCTCGGCATAGAAATAGAAGCCGAGGAGGCGCAGGCACCGGACAGTGACATGCAGCTTATACGCATGCATGAATACCTCACTGATCTGTATCATCATATACTCATGCACACAAACGAAGGACAGCAGGCATTGGATTACCTGACCGGCCGCGGTTTCTCAGCCGACATCATACGCAAAGAGAAGATCGGCATCGCGCCGGACATGCGCGACTTCACAAAGAATGCCCTTTCTGAAAAAGGGTATTCCATGGAACTTGCCTATCAGGCGGGACTGATTTCACGCAATGAAGAGAACTTCTCATATTATGACAGATTCAGCGGCAGGATCATGATACCGATACGCAATCATCAGGGTTATATCGTCGGCTATACCGCCCGCAGCCTTGACGGCAGGGAGCCGAAATACCTCAACACGCCTGAGACGCCGATATTCCAAAAACGGCAGCTTCTGTATAACCTGAGTGATGCGCGCAAGGATATACGGAAACAGGATGAAGTCATACTGATGGAGGGCCACCTGGATGTTGTCAAGGTGAAGATGACAAACGTCCAGAACATTGTCGGTCTGATGGGGACCGCCCTCAGTGAAGAAAACATCCGTACGCTGAACCGCCTCGCATCGAACATCACGTTCATGTTCGACGGCGACGAAGCGGGACAGAACGCCCAGATGTCCCTCGGTGAACAGCTGCTCAAATCCGGTGCGAATGTATATGTGATCTCCATACCGAAAGGCCAGGATCCGGACGAGTTCATCGAAAAACGGGGTGCAGACACATTCGAGTCCCTCGTGAAAAATGAAAGGAAACACTATATTCATTTCAAGGCTGATCAGCTTCTCGAAGAGAGCCTTAACAATGACATGGCGTTTTCCACCAATCTGAACGTACTGGCCGACCATCTGAAATTTGTCAAAGATGAAGTGGCCCGCGAAAAGCTGCTGCAGCATATATCCGATATTTATAAGATCGATAAGAGATCCATGGAAAGCAAAGTGCCTGCAGCAGCCGGCAGCTCATCTGCGCGGACAGCGCCCCCCGGAAGACAGCTCCCGCTCAGGGAGCGTAAAGAGAGATACTTTCTGCGTGCCATGGTGAAAGACAGGGAGCTGTTCAGGGAATTTCAGGATGATATAGATGAAGAAGTATTAACCACTCCTGATTATTATGTTATATTTAAAGGGTTGTGCGCATATTTTGACAACCAGGATTCATTTGATATATCATCATTTAGCCAATATATTGATGGAGGACTGTTCAGCACTGTCGTTGAGCTGGATAATATGCTGATCCATGATGACATCACAAGGGAAGAAATCAATGATTATCTCGAAGACCTAAGTGGTATTAGGAATAGTGAGAAAGAAAAACAGTCCCTTTATATACAGCTTCAGGAAGCAGAAAATGACAACGACATTGAACTCCAGGCAAGGTTGGCTCAAAAGCTGAACGACTTGAACGTGCGTTACAAAAGGTGAGTGCAAAGTCTTATTAGGAGGGCTTTTAATGGCAGAGAAGAAAGAACAAACTACTGAAACCAAAGATGTCGAACTGTTTACTTCCGTTGAACAGGTCAAGAATTTTTTACTGGAAAGAGGTAAGACCCAGGGACATCTTTCCCATGAAGAAATTGCTGATAAACTGTCGAGTTTCGAACTTGACGCGGATGCAATGGATGAGTTCTTTGATGAATTGAACGAAAATGACATACAGCTTATAAATGAAAAAGATGCATCGGATACGGACGAAAAACTCAACCTCCATGACATGAGCGCCCCTCCCGGCGTCAAGATCAACGACCCCGTCCGGATGTATCTGAAGGAAATCGGCAGAGTCGACCTGCTCAGCGCGCAGGAGGAAATTGAACTCGCCAAGAAAATAGAAGAAGGGGACGAAGTAGCCAAAAGCCGTCTGGCTGAAGCGAACCTCCGTCTTGTGGTAAGTATCGCCAAACGCTACGTCGGCCGCGGTATGCTCTTCCTCGATCTGATCCAGGAGGGTAACATGGGTCTGATCAAAGCGGTTGAGAAATTCGATTTCTCCAAAGGCTTCAAGTTCTCCACTTATGCCACCTGGTGGATCAGACAGGCGATAACAAGAGCCATCGCCGACCAGGCGAGGACAATCCGTATCCCGGTGCACATGGTTGAAACGATCAATAAACTGATCAGGGTGCAGCGCCAGCTGCTGCAGGACCTCGGGCGTGAACCGACACCGGAAGAGATTGGTGAGGAAATGGATCTGCCGGCTGAAAAGGTCAGGGAAATCCTTAAGATTGCCCAGGAGCCCGTGTCCCTCGAAACACCGATCGGTGAAGAGGATGACAGCCATCTGGGGGATTTCATAGAGGACCAGGAAGCGCAGAGTCCATCCGACCATGCAGCATATGAACTTCTGAAGGAACAGCTTGAAGATGTGCTGGATACACTGACTGACAGGGAAGAGAATGTACTGCGCCTGAGATTCGGCCTCGACGACGGCAGGACACGTACACTGGAGGAAGTTGGTAAAGTCTTCGGTGTCACGCGTGAGCGAATCAGGCAGATTGAAGCCAAAGCGCTGAGAAAGCTGAGACATCCAAGCAGAAGTAAGAGGCTCAAGGATTTCATGGATTGATCTTTCACTGATGAGTGTAATTTTTATTGAAAAAATCTTTTGACTTTATCGTGTTTTGATATACAATTAAATATGTGAATACGTATATGGAAAGAGATTAGGGGGGTTATTAAAGATGAATCGAAATCCTGTTATACCTTTTATACTTATCATTTTTCTGGGTATAGGACTCGTTTTTCTCCTGTCATCCCAGGGAGCGACTTCTGATCAAGGTGAAGAAGAACAGACTGCTTCCGAGGAAGGCGGTGGTGAAGAAGGTGGCGGCGAAGGCGCTTCAAGCGGCGACTTCGATGCTGAAGGTTTCGCCCGTGATAACTGTGCGTCCTGTCACGGTCAGGACTTCTCCGGCGGAATGGGACCTGCACTTGCAGGTACAAGCCTCGCTGAAGAAGATTTCACTACTGTAGTAAGAGAAGGCCGCGGCCAGATGCCTTCATTCAGCCAGGACCAGATTGCAGATGAAGATCTGACTGCACTTTACGAGTTTATGGCAGGTCAATAATTGACAGGGAAACCTCCGCATTTGATGTGGGGGTTTTTATTATTCATTCACCAAATCCCGATGGAGGCAATTCAAATGCTCGATGACAGACTGAAAAAAGTAGCATCATATATAGAGGGGGGTACCCTTTTGGATATCGGCTCGGATCATGCGTATCTTCCCATCTATGCAGTAAAGAACGGAATTGTGCAGAATGCGATATGCGGCGAGATTGTAAAGGGTCCGTATGATTCCACGGTTGAAAATATACTGGCTCATGGGCTTGCGGACAAAATCGAAGCGAGGTTCGGCTCCGGGCTTGAAGTAGTGTCAGAGGATGATGATATAGACTCGATTACGATCTGCGGGATGGGCGGTCCCCTGATCGCCGATATACTGAGGGGCGGATTCGAAAATGTGAGCGGGATGCCGCGCCTGGTACTCCAGCCCAACACTTATTCATACCCTGTCCGCAGAGTGCTCCGTGACATGGGATATGCGATAACCGATGAGACAGTGCTCAGGCACGGCCGGCATTTCTATGAGATCATCGTTGCCGAGCGCGGCGAAGCTTCCTATGATGAAAAGGCGCTGATGTTCGGGCCGGTGAATCTCACAAAACGCGAGAATGCGTTTATCCGGAAACAGGAACGGGAACTTGAGCATCAAAAGCGCATACTTGCGAACTTGGAAATCAACTCTGCAAATCAGGAAAAGATGAACGAGATACGTGAAATCATAGACTTGTTGGAAGAGGTGTTGTAAAGATGAAGGTTCAGGAGCTGTTTGATGTCCTTGACAGTATTGCACCATTCAAAGACAGCGAGGCATGGGATAACACAGGTCTGCTCATAGGCAGCATGAGTGCGGAAGTGACCGGTGTATTGACGGCACTTGACTGCGGGATGGAAACGGTGGAAGAAGCACTTCAGAATGGCATCAATGTCATCGTCGCCCATCATCCGCTCATTTTTCCTGAAATCTCAAGTGTGACAGAAGCTGGTAACGGAGCAATCATCCGCAGGCTGATTAAAAATGACATCAGTCTCATTGCGATGCATACGAATCTGGATCATCAGCCAAGAGGGGTCAGTCATATGATTGCCAGCCGGCTCGGCTTCCATGATACGGAAATCCTCATCAGGCATGAAGCGTTCTACAAAAAACTGAGAATCAATATCCCCGCAGAAGACCGGGAACAGCTGAAGGCGGATCTTGCGGAAGCGGGCGTCGGCCGGCAGGGGGATTATACGGAATGTTTCTTCGAATATCCTGTCAAAGGCCAGTTCAGACCGGGAGAGGAGGCAGATCCGCATATCGGCGCAAGAGGGGAACTCGAGCACGTCGATGAGTATATTGTGGAAGCGATATATGAATCCGCCCATGAAAATCAGGTCATAGAGGCATTGGTCGCCTCCCATCCGTATGAAGAGCCGGCCTATGACATACTGTCCATCAGCAAACCCGGTGACAAAGGGCTTGGTGTAATGTTTGACTACGAAGGCACCATGGAGGATCTTGTGTCATTGATCGAAGAAAAATCCGGACTGTCCGTGGTCAACACGGTAAAGGGATCTGACAGGCCAATCCGCAGGGTCGCTGTCATCGGCGGTTCCGGCATGAGCTACATCGGCGGGGCATTCGCGAGAGGTGCAGATGTACTCCTGACCGGAGATGTGAAATATCATGAAGCCTACGATGCAAAACTTGCCGGCAGGAACATCATAGATACAGGGCATTATATGGAGCATGTGATGGCCGACGGTTTAAAAGAACTGATTGAAGAACGACTGGATATAAGAGTGAAGGCGACGGAATCATCCACCAATCCTTTCTCATAAAAAATGAGCCCGTGCGGGCTCATTTTTTAGTCCATGATTTTAACCGGTTTCGGATTCCTGATTTTCGGCAGGATCTTATTTTTAGGGACTGCTGATTTAGGATCTTCCGAGTTCTCCTTGTCGTATTTCTTGATATACTCGATGACTTCGCGGACAATCGGTGTCGGCGTTGATGCTCCCGCGGTGACTGCGACAGAATCGATGCCTTCAAGCCACTCCGTCCTGAGCTCATCAAGGGAACTGATGCGGTATGCATTGGTATGCGCAATCTCTTTTGAAACCTGGGCCAGGCGGTTCGAGTTGTTACTTTTAGGATCTCCGACCACGATCAGCAGTTCAGCTTCCTGTGCCTGTTCAGCAACTGCTTCCTGGCGCACCTGGGTCGCCAGGCAGATTTCCTTGTGCACTTCTATATGGGGGAATTGATGTTTCAGCTGGTCCATCAGATGGCTGACATCCCACTGGCTCATTGTCGTCTGGTTGGTAACGATGAGTTTCCTGTCTGCGATCTCCTCCGGCAGCGCCTTGACATCGTCAATGGTCTCTACCAGATGGACGCGTTCCGGACATACTCCAACAGCGCCTTCCGGTTCCGGATGGCCTTTTTTGCCGATATAGATGACGTCGTAGTCATCGGCGGTCTTCTCGCGGATCAGTTCGTGCGTAATCTCCACGTCGGGACACGTGGCATCGATGCATGTCAGACCTTTTTCCTTTGCCCGTGCCTTGACCTGCGGCGATACACCGTGAGCTGTGAACACTACAGTGCCCTCATTGATATTTTCCAGGATTTCCAGACGGTTTGGCCCGTCGAGCGTAATGATGCCATCCTCTTCAAAGGCATCTGTCACATGTTTGTTGTGAACAATCATGCCGAGTATATAAATCGGGCGGGGGAGTGACTTGTCCATGGAGGCATTGCGTGCAATCACCATGGCATCCACCACACCGTAACAATATCCACGCGGGGTAATTTTAATAATATCCATTGAAAGAATTCCTCCTCATATAGCATTATAACTAATATCGGAATGTTTTTAAATCATCTCGGGGTCTGATTCATTGAATAATAGCATCACGGACATATTTCGGTTATAATTGAAGTCGAGTTTATTATAGAAATCAGGTGAAACAATGAGTAATGCTTTTAAAAGGTTCAATTTTGACGATAAAATGCTTGCGGCCATAGACAGGATAAATTTCACGCATCCCACGCTCATCCAGGAGCGGGTGATACCGAAGATCCTAAAAGGCGGCAATGTCGTCGCCCAGTCCGAGACGGGCAGCGGCAAATCCCATGCATTCCTCCTTCCTCTCATATATAAGATAGATGAAAGGAAGGATTACCCTCAGACGGTCATACTTGCCCCGACACGGGAACTTGCCAGACAGCTCCATAATATGACACTTGATCTGCTGGAATCATATCCTGGAATACGTGCTGCGGCATTCATCGGCGGTACGGATATGAACAGGGATGAGCAGAAAGCCGGCAGGACTCCCCATATTGTAATCGGCACACCTTCAAGAGTCAAAGATCTGATGCAGTCCGGCGCGCTCGATCTGCATCTCGCCGACAGGGTGGTCATTGACGAAGCCGATCTGATGATCGATCTCGGATTCCTCGAAGAGATTGATCAGATAACCAGGGCTCTGGATGCTG
Organism: Salinicoccus sediminis; assembly: GCF_000986795.1. Classification (GTDB taxonomy): domain Bacteria; phylum Bacillota; class Bacilli; order Staphylococcales; family Salinicoccaceae; genus Salinicoccus; species Salinicoccus sediminis. The sequence goes on from NZ_LAYZ01000001.1 coordinate 257,933, forward strand.
ACGTGCGGCTGCTTGTATTTTCTGCAACGATCCCTGAGGCACTTCGCATCTTCCTCAGGAAGTATATCGGTGAGGTTGAGACGATCATCATTGATACGCCGAAGAACAAAGCTTCGATCCATTACAGCCTCGTGCCGGTGCGGGGGGAGGAAAAGCAGAAAAAAGTCCTTGATATCGTTCAGCACGTCACGCCGTATATCGGACTCATCTTTGCCAATTCACGGGAGCGTGCCGATGAATTGTTCGATCACCTGAACAGTGCCGGTATCAATGCAGGCTTATTCCACGGTGGCCTGAAACCGCGCGAGCGCACGAAGGAAATCAAGAAGATCAGGGCACTTGAATATGAATGGGTGGTTGCGAGCGATCTTGCTGCCAGAGGACTCGATATCGATGGCGCCTCCCATGTCATAAACTACGATATCCCAAAAGAGATTGAATTCTTTACACACAGAGTGGGGCGTGTGGGGCGCGGACAGTACGAGGGGACCGCAATCACACTCTATACACCCGACGAGGAGCATCTCATCAACCTGATTGAGAATAAAGGCTATACATTCAGCCATGAAGACTTCAAGCGCGGGGAGTTCATCAGCATAAAATCGAGGACCCAGCGGACTTCACGGAAGAAAAAAGAGACGGATCTTGAGTCAAAACTCGCCCATCGGGTGAAACGTCCGAACAAAGTGAAGCCGGGCTATAAGAAGAAGATGAAAGAGGAAATGAATGATCTGAAGCGGAATGAGCGCAGGAAGCATTCAATGAAGAACAGGAAAAAAAGATAAAAAGGATGGTATGAAATGCTATTAGGTTCACACGTATCAATGAGCGGCAAAAAGATGCTGGAAGCGGCAAGTATGTCTGCGGACAGCTATGGTGCTAATACATTCATGATCTATACCGGTGCACCGCAGAATACACGCAGGAAGAAAATCGAAGATCTCAACATTGAAGCCGGTAAAAAGCACATGGAGGAAAACGGCATCTCAAATATCGTCGTGCATGCGCCCTACATCATCAATATAGCGAATTCCGAACGCGAAGGCGTATTTGAGCACGGAGTTGAATTCCTCCAGGAGGAAATCGTCCGCACGGAACATCTTGGCGCAAAACAGATCGTCCTGCACCCCGGCAGCCATGTCGGCACAGGGGCGGACCGTGGAATCCAGTCCATCATCGAAGGGCTCAATGAAGTGCTTTCCTCCAAACAGGATGTGCAGATTGCCCTGGAAACGATGGCGGGCAAGGGTTCTGAAGTGGGCAGGACTTTTGAAGAGCTTGCACGCATCATCGACGGAGTGGAAAACAATGATCGTCTGAGTGTGTGTTTCGATACATGCCACGTGCACGACGGTGGATACGATATCGTAAATGATTTCGACGGTGTCATTGAAGAATTCGATAAGACAATCGGAATCGACAGGATCAAAGTGCTGCACATCAACGACTCCAAGAATGAACGGGGCGCACACAAGGACCGCCACGAAAATATCGGTTTCGGACATATCGGTTTTGATGCGCTGACCTATGTCATCAATCATCCGGAGTTCAAGGATATCCCCAAAATACTTGAGACACCTTTCGTCGGTCCGGATAAGAAGAACAGGAATGCGCCATACAAACATGAAATAGAAATGATCCGGAATGGTAAGTTCATCCCTGAACTGAAAGAGCAGATCAACCCGGATATAAAAGATGCTGTACAATAAAATCATTTTAAGGCTGCACTCCGTTTTGGGGTGCAGTCTTTTTATTTCGTAATCATTCCTATTTACAAATCGTAATGATTACTGTATTATATTGTAATGACTAAATCCAAAGGAGCAATTGGAATGGAGCACCCAATATTCGAGATAAAAAATCTTTCCTATACCTACAAAGATAAAATGGAAACGACACCTGCTCTGAGAGATATCAATCTGAAGATAGACAAGGGTGATTTTGTTGCCCTGGTCGGACCGAACGGGTCGGGGAAAACGACTCTGATCAAACTTATCCTGGGCGTCATCAAACCTCAAAAAGGCGAGATACTGATCAACGGCAAAAGCCTGAAGAATTTCGACGCCTGGCAGGAGGTGGGGTATGTATCCCAGAAATCCAACAGTTTTTCAAAAGGATTCCCCGCAACCGTACGTGAAGTCGTATTGAGCGGGCTGACAAAGGAAAAGGGACTGCTCAGGCGTTTCGGTAAGAAGGACAGGAAAAAACTGGACGATGTACTCGAACTTCTGAATATCAGCGACCTGAAAGAAAAAAATATTTCGCTGCTCTCAGGCGGGCAGACACAGCGTGTCTTCATCGCACGTGCATTGATCAGCAATCCGAGCATACTTGTACTTGATGAACCGACTGTCGGCATCGACGCCAGACATGTCAAGGAGTTTTATGATGTCCTGCTCACACTGAAAGAAAAATCCGTGACCATACTTCTGGTCACCCATGACATCGGTGTCGTCGTCGATCATGCGGATGAAGTGGCATGCCTGAATGAACATCTGCATTTCCATGGTACAAATCACGAATTCAAAAATCTCGGCGAGGCTGAACTGTCCAAAATATACGGCTTCCCGCTGCAGCTTGTCAGTCATGACCATGAAAGGGAGTGCTGCAGTTGATCCATGCATTGGTGGAATATGACTTCATGAGATTTTCATTCCTAAGCGGACTTATCGTCGGTCTCATCGCACCGCTCATAGGGACATTCATAGTGATCAGAAGGCTGTCGCTCATTGCGGACGCGCTGAGCCACGTCACTCTGGGCGGTATCACTTTTGGTGTCTACATCTCTTCACTGATAGGGACCACAATCAATCCGCTGATCACCGGTATCATGTTTTCAGTGGCCGGGGCCCTTGGCATAGAGCGCCTCAGGACAGTCTATAAGCATTACCAGGAACTGGCAATCCCGATCATCATGAGCCTCGGCATCGCACTCAGCGTACTGTTCCTGTCACTGGCAGACGGCTTCAACCAGGATCTTTTCGGCTACCTGTTCGGCAGCATCAGTGCCGTCAGCATATCCGATCTGGTACTGATAGCGGTGATCGGCATCGTCGTCCTTTTATTCATCTATCTTTTCTACAAGGAGATGCTGCTGGTCTCATTCGATGAGGAATATGCGAACGTCATGAACATCAGCCGGTGGATCCACTTCATGTTCATCATCGTCGTGGCCCTGGTCATCAGTGCGTCCATGAGGATTGTCGGGATCCTGCTGGTCAGTGCTCTGATGACACTGCCGGTCGCTGCAGCAATGCGGGTGACATCAAGCTTCAGACAGCTCATGATAATGAGTGTGATATTAGGGGAGGCATCCGTCATCGCCGGATTATTCCTGAGTTTCTATCTCAATATTTCACCCGGCGGTACAATCGTCCTTGTTTCCATATTGATACTACTGGTCACAATTCTTCTTGACCGTATAGGAGTGAGTAAAAATGACACAGCAACTGAATCAGTATAAGGAACAGCTGAAGAAGAACAAGCTGAAGATTACAGATAAACGCATGAGTATGATAGATCTGTTCCTCGCAGAGGACAGGTATTTAAGTGCCAGGGAAGTTCAGGAAAAGATGAATGAAGAATTCCCGGGCATCAGTTATGATACGATATATCGTAATCTCTATACCCTGAATGATATAGAAGTGCTCGAGAAGACAACATTCGACGGGGAAATGCAGTATAAGATTTCATGCACCACGCACCATCATCACCATTTCATCTGCAACAGCTGCGGTGATACCAGAATCATCCACTACTGTCCTTTCGATGCGTGGGCGGATGAGCTGAACGATGTCGAAATCACCAATCATAAAGTTGAACTATACGGACTGTGTAGATCATGCAAATGAAATCAGGCGGAGTAAACGATCTCCGCCTGATTTTTATATTCGATATAAAAATGCCGCAGGTTTTAACCTGCGGCATCCATGATCTATGACTGTGCTGCTTCTTCTTTCGCTTTGCGTTCTTTTTCGAAGTGTTCTTCTGCAAGGATGTCGATCTCTTTCTTCAGTTCATCGACCATCGTCTCCTCAGGGACTTTGCGGACAGTTTTCCCGTGCATGAACAGAAGGCCTTCTCCGCGCGCACCGGCGATTCCGATATCCGCTTCTCTTGCTTCCCCGGGACCGTTGACTGCGCACCCGAGTACTGCAACTTTAAGAGGTGCCTTGATATTGGCGATATATTCCTCCACCTCATTGGCAATGGCAATGAGGTCGATCTCTATACGGCCGCATGTCGGGCAGGCGATGAGTGTCGCAGCATTGCTTGCAAGCCCGTAGCTTTTGAGTATTTCTTTTGCCACTTTGACCTCTTCGACAGGATCGGCTGACAGGGATACCCTCATCGTATTGCCGATTCCTTTGGAAATGATGGCTCCGAGGCCTGCAGCACTTTTTACAGTTCCCGCGAACAGTGTACCGCTTTCTGTGATGCCGAGATGCAGCGGGTAGTCGAATGCTGATGCCGCTTTTTCGTATGCTTCAATCGCAAGGTTCACATCTGAAGCCTTCATGGAAACAATAATGTCATGGAAGTCGAGTTCTTCCAGAATTTTAATATGATGCAAAGCACTTTCCACCATGCCGTCTGCTGTAGGGTAGCCATACTTCTTGATGATATGCTTCTCAAGACTGCCGGCATTCACTCCGATACGGATCGGAATACCTTTTGCCTTGCATGCTTCAACAACAGCTTCAACTTTTTCACGGCGTCCAATGTTGCCCGGGTTGATACGTATTTTATCTGCGCCGCCTTCAACAGCAAGTAAAGCCAGCTTGTAATCAAAATGGATGTCAACAACGAGCGGAATGTTTATGCGTTTTTTAATTTCCGGAATAGCCAGGGCATCTTCCTCTTTCGGGCATGCTACCCTTACGACCTGACATCCTGCTTCTTCCAGCCGGCTGATTTCGGCAACCGTCGCTTCAACATCATGAGTTTTCGTCGTTGTCATGCTCTGAATGATTATCTGATCGGCGCCGCCGATAGTAAGGTCACCAACTTTGACCTGCCTGGTTTTAGTGCGGTGTGTAATTTGAGACATAACCAAACTCCTCATAATTAATGATTCTCTGAATCAAATGCTATTATACTAGATTTTCTGTAAAAATGTAAATGTAGTGCATCAAGATTACGTTTTCATCACAGGAAGCTTCCTATAGTAATGATAGTAGAAAGGCAGGGACAGGAAATACAGCCACCAGGGACCTGAGCCTGTGAAAAGTGCGATGAGGACTATTGGAATGAGCATGAGCACCGTGATGAATGAAGATATTTTAAACCAGTTCATGAAACGGGATTTTTTGCGCATACGTTCAGCTGCAAAATGAAGGGGATAGTTGCCGGCCGACATGAGTATAACCGCAAAGAACATGATCAGGAGTATATAGAGGACACTGTAGACCATTACATAGAAATAAAGGCTGGATGTCTGCTGATCGATGAACGTTTTCAGATCTTCGTCATTTTTGACCTGACCAATGAGGGAGTAGCCGAAGTCCGAATTCTGTACATCTTTTATATAGATGCCGTCTTTCAGAAAGCCCAAAAATATATCGTCATCGATTTCTTCTGTGTCCCCCGCTGCAATTTCGCCGGTGAACAGGACTTTCCTGCCCCCGGCCGAAAGTATGCCGGTTTCGCCCGTGTACTCACCATCCACAATTTCAAAATCCGGCACCTCCGATTCGATGTCACCTATGCCGGAAGCTGCCTGCACTGTCTGAAACAGGCTGATTATATTCGGGAGTGACACGAGCAGTGAGATGATGAAAATATTCATGAGTAGCTGTCTGAAGTTGACCGTCCTGAACAGCGGGTACTTTTCAAATGTGACAATTCGCTTGAAGAATGTAAAGTATTTCATTGATATGCATTATCCTTTTTTGCCATTTGTTTTAATCTTTTCTTCCCCCGCATGCTTTTATCGTACAAAGGTCTGAAAAGAATCATGATAAATCAATACATTTGTTATTTTAACATCGAATTGATATATTTAGTATGTAATCAATAATATTTGGAGGGGAATTTACTATGGCTTTTGAACTACCAGAACTACCTTATGCTTATGATGCACTGGAACCACATTTCGACAAAGAAACTATGGAAATCCACCATTCTAAGCACCATAACACTTATGTAACTAAATTGAATGATGCTGTTCAGGGCACAGAGCTTGAAAGCAAATCAATTGAAGACATCATCAAGAACCTGGATTCAGTGCCAGAAGATAAGAAAACTGCTGTCAGAAACAACGGCGGCGGTCACTTGAACCACTCACTATTCTGGAAACTTCTCACTCCGGACGCAAAAGAAGTATCCGGTGAAGTCAAAGATGCAATCGAATCCAAATTCGGTTCAGTTGATGAATTCAAAGAGAAATTCGAAGCTGCAGGCGCAGCGCGTTTCGGTTCAGGCTGGGCATGGCTGGTTGTAAACAACGGTGAACTCGAAATCGTTTCTACTCCTAACCAGGACAACCCTGTATCTGAAGGTAAAACTCCAATCCTCGGCGTTGACGTCTGGGAGCACGCTTACTATCTGAAGTATCAGAACAAACGTCCTGAATACCTCAAAGCATTCTGGAATGTTGTCAACTGGGATAAAGTCAACGAACTTTATAACAATGCTAAATAAGCGTATGAATTTTTGGACGGGATCGGATCCCGTCCTTTTTTTGTTTTAACTGATCCCGGTCAATTCCGTCGCACAGCCCTTCATTTATAATGGAAATAAAGAAAAGATGGTCATGCCATCGGCTGGGGAAGGGCGGATTATGAAAAGGTAATGTTGATCCTGATGCTGTTCATCTCAGGATACGCCGGGCAAAAAGACACGGTGATACTGTCGGGACCTGTGCCTTACCAGTCACTTCCCGAACATTCGGAAGACATCGCCATGAAGTGGATCAGACCTATTCGCCGGAAGCACTTGAACTGAACCTTGAACCCGGAGACTGCAGACTGGTGAAAACTTTCATACATTCAGCTGACGATTTTACGGTGTCAGTAGCCGGTCCGTTTAAAGTCAGGTAATTTTTTCACGGATTGAAAATTCATTTGTTTCCAATCATGTTACGGATGGTGTTAAGATATGACTGTTATAAATACAGAAAAACAGATTTTGATTGTAATATTTCCGCCCGGGATTTATGATAGAATAGCTTTACAGATTGAGATGTGAAAAAGGATTGAGTTGTATTGAAAAGAGCTAAGATAAAAAGCCTTGAAGCCATAAACAGACAAATATTGAAGTCCAGGATCAATATCATCCTGATCATAGTTTTCCTGCTCTGTCTCACACTCATCTTCAGGCTTGGCTATCTCCAGATTGTCGAAGGGGACACCTACCAGGAAGAAGTGGAGAATGCGCAATACGTCGAAATCAACCAGAGTGTGCCCCGTGGTGAAATATATGACCGCAACGGCAATCTGCTGGTTGGAAACGAATCCCAGCGCGCCATTTATTTTACAAGGCACAGGAATATGAAATCGAATGAAATCATGGATCTTGCTGTCGAACTGAGCGGCTACATAAATATGGATACTGAAACGATTACGCTGAGGGACAAGCAGGATTACATCATCAGCCAGTACCCGGATGAGCTTGAGTCCATAATGAGCGAGCAGGTGACGCTTCTCGAAGACGGGAATATCACCCAGGACGAGTTCACACAGGAAGTCTACAACCAGCTGGATGAAGAACAGGCCGATGAGATCCTGACGGAAGGTGACCTGAACACACTGGCCATCTATGTAAGGATGGTCAACGCCAGGGAACTTAATCCGGTCATCGTCAAAAGCGGTGATGTCACAGAGGAAGAATTTGCAAAAGTGAATGAATCCCTTGATGAACTTGACGGCATTACTACAGGGATGGACTGGCAGAGACACTATCCTTACGATGACACTCTGAAAACAATCTTCGGGGAAGTTTCATCATCAGAAGAAGGGCTGCCCAAGGAACTGCTCAACTATTACATGGCGAGGGGATACTCGAGGAATGACCGGGTGGGCAAAACCTATCTGGAATTCCAGTATGAAAATGTTCTCCGCGGTGAGAAGGAACAGGTTAAATATTCTACGGATAAATCCGGTGAGATCATCAACCAGGAAGTCATAAAGCCCGGCAAGGCCGGTGACGACCTTTATCTCACCATTGATATAGAGCTTCAGCAGGAGCTTGAGGAACTTGCAGAACACCACCTGACTTCATTGCGGGAACTGGCGGAGGATGCAGCAGACCGCAATGCACAAAACGGCGATGTCGACTACACGATCATCCCGGATCATATGGACACTGTCGTCCTGGTCGTCCAGGACCCGAACAATGGTGAAGTGCTTGCGATGGTCGGCAAAAAGCTGAATGACGAAGGTGAAATCGTCAATTTCAACTATGGTGCCCTGACATCCACCTATGTAGTCGGTTCATCGATCAAGGGCGCGACAGTTACCACCGGCTATCAGAATGACGTCCTTGAAGCCGGGGAATTCATGGTTGATGAACCTCTGACATTTGCAGATGGCACGAGCAAGAGCTCATTCTTCAACAGAGACAGCGGGGTCAGGATTGACGATCAGGAAGCGCTGATGGTTTCCTCTAACGTCTACATGTTCAAGATCGCACTCCGCATGGCGGGGCTGAACTATTACGACGGCATGCCGCTGCCAAACGATATAGAGGAGGCGGGGCACAAGCTGAGGAACGGACTGAACCAGTTCGGTCTTGGTGTCTCCACCGGAATCGACCTGCCGAATGAAGCGACGGGACTGAGCCCTGAACTGAAACACAACCCGGGGAACTACATTGACCTGGCAATCGGCCAGTATGATACCTATTCAGCGCTGCAGCTCTCACAATATGTATCAACCATTGCCAATGACGGCCAAAGAGTGCAGCTTCATCTCGGCAAAGAAGTGCGGGGCAGCGATTCAAATGCCTCCGGGCCGGTACTCCAGTCATTCAATGGTAAAGTACTGAATAACGTCGCTTACACAGAAGAACAGCTTGGACAGATCCAGTCCGGATTCTACGATGCTTTCAACACCCATGACGAGGCGACAGACAGATACGGTACCGGCTGGGATGCCTATCACAACCTGGAGCCGAAGGCTGCCGGTAAGACAGGTACAGCCGAAGCGTTCAATGAAGGCGATCCGGTGCTCAACCAGACTTATGTAGGCTACGCACCTTACGATGATCCTGAAATGGCATTCTCTGTCATTTTCCCGAACATGCCAAACACCATCCCATTCTTCCCGGCACAGTATTTAGGCCGTGATGTCATCAACAAATATTATGAAGTTGTCCATGGCGAGGAAGAAGAAGGACCGTATCAATATGAACTGAGTGAGTTCTATCCGAAACTTGTATACGGAAGCTATGATTAAATCATCAAACCACCCGGCCCGGGTGGTTTTTTTGTATTTACACAATCTTTACAAAGCATTCATTTCAGATTTACATTCAGGGTTTAAAGTATACATGTAAGCAAATCACATATATTCTACTGGAGGAATTGAAGAATGAAAAAAAGTATGTTTCTTTCAGCACTGCTGATGGGCGTAATGTTCATACTTGCAGCGTGCGGCGGTAATGCTTCTGATCCGACTGGCGGAGAAGGAGAATCCGGCGAAGCATCAGGTGCAACAGATGGATCAATCATCGGTGATGGCTCTTCCACAGTATTTCCAATAATGGAGATCATCAATGAAGAGTTTAACGCTGAACATGGTATGGCTGCTGAAATTGGAGTTTCCGGAACGGGTGCAGGCTTCGAAAGATTCACTGCAGGCGAAACGGACTTCCAAAATGCTTCACGTGACATTAAAGAAGAAGAGGTTTCAGCTTTGGAGGAAGCTGGGATTGAATATACAGAGTTCCTTGTCGGCACTGACGGGCTGACAGTCGCAGTCAGCCAGGAGAACGATTTCGTGGACAGTCTGACTTTCGATGAGCTCTACACTATCTACAGCGGAGAAGCTGAATCATGGAGCGATGTGCGTGAAGACTTCCCGGACGAACCGATCACCGCATATGGACCTGACCAGTCTCACGGCACACATGATTTCTTCAAAGAAGAAGTCATGAACGACGAGGATGTACAGGCAGAACTGATCCAGGATACCAACCAGGTTGTTTCCTCCGTCAGCTCTGATTCGAACTCAATCGGATTCTTCGGCTACAGCTTCTACCTGAACAACCAGGATACCCTTAAAGCAGTACCTGTTGAGGGACCTGACAGCCAAGAAGCAATCGAGCCTACAGATGAGACAGTACAAAGTTATGAATATCCGCTGTCCCGTCCACTCTATGTCTATGCCAAGAATGAATCCCTTGAAAACAACGAAGACTTCAGAACATTCATGGAATTCACTCTTGAAAATGCTGCAATGGCAGCCCAGGAAACCGGTTATGTCGCCCTTCCTGAAGAGGACTACCAGGAACAGATTGATCAATTGCCATAACTCATGACAATGACAAATGGACGGGGCTCCCGTCCATTTTAAAGTATTTTTAAGCGAGGTTTATTATGAGTGAATATAATATACGGGAAATGATCCAGAACAATAAAAACAACAAGAGCACAAAATTCATAGAAAAAGCTGTACCAGCCATACTTTTCATCATTACGTCCGTTTCAATTCTTACTACCATTGGAATCTTATATACTTTACTATCTGAAACGTTCACTTTCTTTACAAGAGTATCCTTCATAGAATTCATCACTGCCACTGAATGGAATGCATTCAGTGCCGACCCTACGTTCGGGATCATTGCACTGGTGATGGGCACTTTGAAAATCGTGGTCATTGCCACTGTCGTTGCCGTCCCGGTCGGACTGGGGGCTGCAATCTACCTCAGTGAGTACGCGGGCGACCGCGTAAGAAGAACAGTCAAACCAATCCTTGAAATACTTGCAGGGATTCCGACTGTCGTTTACGGGACTTTCGCCATCACTTTCGTCACTCCTCTCATCAGGGAAATGTTTCCGGGGGTCAGCCTGTACAATGCGATTTCGCCGGGGATTGTAGTCGGAATAATGATTGTACCGATGATTGCAAGTCTCAGTGAGGATGCGATGAGTTCGGTGCCAGGAGAAACAAGGGAGGGGTCGCTTGGCCTTGGCGCTACCCGCCTCGAGACGGTATTCAAGGTCATCCTGCCCGCTGCCGCATCAGGGATCATCGCCTCATTTGTACTCGGTATTTCACGTGCTGTCGGTGAAACAATGATCGTCTCCATCGCAGCAGGCAGCACCCCGGGCGCTGATTTCGACATTACCACATCACTTCAGACGATGACCGGTTTCATCGTCCAGGTCACATCAGGTGACGCGGCGTTCGGCACCGACCTTTACTACAGCCTCTATGCAGTAGGTATGACACTGTTCCTTTTCACACTGGTAATGAATCTTGCAGCACAGTGGATCACCAAAAGATTCAAGGAGGAATATTAAAATGCAGCTTGTAGACAAAGACCAGGTCGCCAAATCACTCTCAGGCAGACTGCTCTTCAACAAATCCATGAAGTTCCTTTTCCTCCTGTGCACGATGGTGGGCCTTGTCGTCCTGGTTACACTGATAGTCGATACGGTGCTCGACGGCTGGGACCATCTTACGTGGGACTTCCTGACAAGTTTCAGTTCCAGCCGGCCTGAAAGTGCAGGCATCTATGGTGCAATCATAGGGTCAATATGGCTGATGGCTGTGACGGCACCGGTTGCCATCATACTTTCGGTCGGCACAGCGCTTTACCTTGAAGAATATGCACCAAAGAATAAAGTTACCAATTTCATCACTGTCAACATCTCAAACCTTGCCGGTGTACCGTCCGTTGTCTTCGGACTCTTAGGCCTTACGATTTTCGTCAGGCAGCTGTCACTCGGAAACTCTGTGATGGCCGCCGGCCTGACACTGGCGCTCATGATCATGCCGGTAATCGTCGTCGCAGCACAGGAGGCGATCAGGGCGGTACCAGGGTCCGTGCGTGAGGCTTCCATCGGCATGGGGGCGACCAAATGGCAGACTGTTTCCAGGATCATACTGCCGGCAGCCATCCCGGGCATAATCACAGGTGTCATTCTCGCACTGTCCAGGGCGATCGGGGAAACGGCACCGCTTGTGGTCATAGGTGTGCCGGTGTCGCTGCTTGTCACACCGAACAGTGTATTCGACACATTCCAGGCACTGCCGATGCAGATTTACAACTGGGTCAAAATGCCACAGGAAGAGTTCCAGTATTTGACTGCAGCAGGAATTATCATTCTCCTGCTCATCCTGTTCCTTATGAACTCGGTAGCAATCTTTATCCGCAACAAATATTCCAAAAGGTTTTAATGGAGGGTTTAATCATGGCAGAACTTAAAATGAAAGAGGAATCAGTTATGAATGAAGCGGTAAGCACCCAAACTGAGCAGCAGAATCAGAAATCAGGCATTGTACAGTCTTCCAGGCCTGTTTTCGAAGCAAAAGATTTCAACCTCTGGTACGGGGACAACCATGCACTCCAGAATATAAACCTTACGTTCAGTGAAAATGAAATTTCCGCAATCATCGGGCCGTCCGGCTGTGGTAAATCGACTTTCATCAAGTCACTGAACAGAATGGTGGAACTGGTTCCCGTTGTGCGCACGGAAGGTGACATCGTCTACCGCGACCAGAACATTTTCGATAAATCCCTCACAGTTGAGGAACTGAGGACTAAAGTCGGCATGGTCTTCCAGAAGCCGAACCCCTTCCCCAAGTCCATCTATGACAATGTTGCATACGGCGCAAGGGTCCACGGTATACGCAAGAAGAAAGTGCTTGATGAAATCGTTGAAAAGAGTCTCAGGGGTGCGGCGATCTGGGACGAAGTGAAAGACCGTCTCAATGCGAATGCCTACGGCCTCTCAGGCGGGCAGCAGCAGCGTATCTGTATCGCAAGAGCGCTCGCCATCGAACCTGATGTCATTCTGATGGACGAACCGACAAGTGCACTTGATCCGATATCAACGACCAAGATTGAGGACCTCATGCAGGAGCTCAAAGAAAAATACAGCATCATCGTCGTCACACACAACATGCAGCAGGCTGCCCGTATCTCAGACAAGACGGCATTCTTCTATCAGGGATATGTCGTCGAACATGACGACACGAAAGTCATCTTCGAAAATCCGAAAGACAAACGTACTGAAGACTATGTATCGGGCAGGTTCGGATAAATGGTCTACCGCGGAAAATTCCAGGCTGATATGGATGCGCTCCACCAGGATGTAGTGACCCTTGGCAAAGAGTGCTACAGAAGGCTGCGCGGGAGTACAGAAGTGCTGACCGATATGGATACTGAACGGGCAAGAGCACTTGTAAAAGGGGATTCGGCCATCAATTCAATGGAATATGATATCAACACCCAGGTCATCAACCTGATAACGACCCAGCAGCCGGTAGCGACAGATCTGAGACTCATCATATCCAGCATCAAGATTGCCGACGATCTGGAGCGCATCAGCGATAACATCAGCAACCTCGGTGAAGTCAGGAAACGGGTCAGACTGCACAGCGAAAAACTGCTGCTCAGACTGTCGACGATGGAACGGCTCGCACTGCTTATGCTTGAAGATGTTAAAGCGGCATATGAATCAGGGGACACGGATCTGTGCATCGAGATCATTGAACGCGATAAAGATATCGATTCACTGTTCGTGCAGATAACGACAACAGACATCATCGAGGAATCGGACGTGTTCGTCACAGGGCAGAGCCAGCTTGCGGCCAAGTACCTTGAGCGCATCGGCGACCATATCAAAAATATCGCTGAACATGTGTACTTCATCCTGACAGGTGACAAATACGAAAAAATTGCACAGCAGTGACTTCGGAGCCCCGGCCATATCGCCGGGGTTCTTTATTTTAATGTGTTTATATGCATAACCTTTTCCTTCGTGCATGTACATATTATAATATGTATAATTGATGTTATATGACCATTAATGACGATTACGGAAAGAGGTAATACTTTGGATAAGAAATCTTTGCGCAAAAATATGATATCGGTTTTGTCTTCCATGGATGAAGTGTCCAAGAATGAAAAAGAGGATATTCTGAAGGAAAGACTCATAGGTTTCATAAAAGAGCATGATATCCGTTCCATCGGCATTGTGCTGGCCATGTCCCATGAACTTGATACGGACGGCATCATTTCATGGATGGTGGAATCCGGGCGTGAAGTCTACACGCCTGTATGTGATTACAGGGAGAAAGAAATGAACTTCTCAAGGTTCGTCTCCTTTGATGATGTTGTAACCGATGAGAAAAATCTCCGCGTCCCTTCGGACACAAGCGGTGTAAACAACCAGGTGGACCTCATCGTAGTACCGGGGCTCATCTACTCAGAGGCTGGCTACAGGGTCGGATACGGCGGCGGTTTCTATGACCGTTTCCTGAAAGATTACAGCGGACTGAAAGTCTCGCTGCTGTTCGAGGAACAGATCGGCGAAGTGGTCCGGGAACCGCATGACATCCCTGTGGACATACTCATCACTCCTGAGCGTACAATCGATGCAAAAAGCAGGAGGCCTGCGAATGAGAAGTAAATGGCACACTGCCTATGAACTGGTGCGCTATACCGGTTATTCGTTCTTCAATTACGACAGGGGGAACGGCTCAATATGGCTCAAAAATCCAAAAGACCGCGCCATCATGTGCCTCAATGATTTTCTTCTGACGGAAGAAGAGATGAATCACACCACAGACGGCCTTTTTGAAAGGGCAGACATGATCTCAAGGAGTGCCGGCTTCGATGTCGGCACAATCTACTGCATCCACATGGCTGAAGGCGGTGTCCGCAAAAAGAGCAGATCGGACGGCCTCAAGGTTGTACACAGGGGCATTTCAGATATGGGGCAGGTCATCCGGAACCCTTTCTTCAGACTCGATATGAAGTACAAGAAGGCAAAAGATGACGGGTATTACCAGAGGCGTCTGATGGGGCAGCACCCATTTGAGAAGTATATGATCAAGTTTACGCCGATGACCTATCTTCTGATCAGCATCAATCTGATCATCTTCCTGTTCAACTTCGCAGCAGTCAGATTTTTTGATTCCTATCTGCTGACGAACGGTCTAGCACTGAGCCACTTCAACGTCGTTTCAGGGGAGTTCCACAGGTTGCTGACAAGCTCTTTCCTGCATGTCACAATAGACCATTTCCTCTTCAATATATTCGCGCTGTATATACTGGGGAAATTCACAGAGAGCCTGTACGGCAAATTCCATCTGCTCATTGCGTACTGTTTGAGCGGGATCCTTTCAAGCCTGTTCTCGCTCATGTTCGTCATCGAGGGTATCTCCCTTGGAGCGAGCGGTGCGGTATACGGACTTCTCGGAATCATCATCGTCCATCTGCTTTCGCACGGCCGCATCAATTTGAAACTGATCGTCCAGATTGCACTGATATTCATTTTGATATCCGTATTGGCCCAGCTGTTTGCCAATATCAACCACTTTGCGCATATCGGCGGCCTTCTATCAGGCGCATTACTCGGTGTCATATTCAACCCGAAGCGCTTTGATCCCAAATGGTTCTTCGCTTCATTTGCGATGCTGATCATACTGGCGGCAGTGTCATATTTCGTCATGACATCGAGGGATTCAAGCCAGCCCTTCGATGATATGGCGATGGAGCATATTGAAAACGGAGAATATGAAGAGGCGCTCAATATTGCCAATGAGGCGCTCCGGTCAGGGAACGGCACCGCCACAACATACCATGCACTGGGTGTTCTGTCTGAACATGCCGGTGACAGGGAGCGGGCGGAAAAATATCATGACAGAAGCTATGAACTCGATCCTTCCAATGAATATGCTGCCGAATACCGGCTGATCCAGCTGAGAAAACAGCGTAATTATGAGGGTATGCAGGATGTTTTCAGCCATCTTGACACCGGAGATATAAAAGATGAAGGGTTGAAACTCCTGGCGGAGGAATATAATGAGTAATAAAAATCTCAGTGATATCAATATTCTCCTGCGCAGATACGGCATCTACGTTTATGACAAGGACGAAAAGAACAAGCTCGCAATGATGGAAATGGAGATAAAGGAGCTTTACAGGCACGGTCTTCTCACCAGAGAGGAATTTACAGAAGCATTGCTTATTTTGAGGAAAAGGGGTTAGTACATGAATGTTATTCTAGCAGCAGACATCGGGGGAACATCATGCAAATTGGGAATTTTTGATGAAGAACTCAATCTGATTGAAAAATGGGAGATCCCGACAGATATATCGGAAGAGGGCAGTCACATACTCGCGGATGTCCATGACTCCTTCCGGTCAAAAGAAGAAAGCTTGAATTTCAAAGTGGAGGAAAGTCTGGGCGCAGGACTCGGCATGCCGGGCCCGGTGGATTTTGAGAAAGGGATACTCAACGGCTGCATAAACCTGAATATGAAAGGGAAGCGCTCAATCGCCACAACCTTCCGTGAACTGAGCGGTGCAGCAACGATCGTTGATAATGATGCCAATGTGGCGGCGCTCGGGGAACAGTCCAGGGGCGCCGGTCACGGGCACTCCGAAGTGGTCATGATCACTCTCGGGACCGGCGTGGGGGGCGGCGTCATTTCCGGCGGCCGCCTGATACACGGCACCGGCGGTTCAGGCGGGGAAATCGGTCATATTACAGTCGATTTCGACGGGCGCTTCCAGTGCAACTGCGGCAAGAAAGGATGCCTTGAAACCGTTGCATCTGCTACGGGCATGGTGAACCTTGCCGGATACCATTCAGATGACTATGAAAATTCAGTCCTGTCAGCAGCCGTCAAGGAAGGTACCCTGACTTCAAAAGCAATCGTGGATGCGGCCATGACAGGAGATCCGCTTGCGGAATTCGTGGTTGAGGAGGCTGCCCGCTACCTTGCTGCCGCCATGAGCAACATATCTGTAATCACCAACCCGGGCTATTTCATATTCGGCGGCGGTGTAAGCAGGGCGGGGAGATATCTGACCGATAAAATCAAAAAGTATTATGATACGCTGATATTCCCTCCGGCGGCGGATGATATGGAAATCGCCATGGCTGAACTCGGAAACGATGCAGGCATGTACGGTGCCGCCACACTCGTAAAACAGTATCTTATAAAAAAATAGAACCCTCGGGTTCTATTTTTTTACATATAGTCAGCGATGTCATAGTTTGCAACTTCCGCAAAATCATCGGATGCAATGATTTCTTTCAGGATGGATGCAACGAAATCCGGATCCAGCAGACGATCTTCGGATTTATAATTCTTGAACTTATCGATATTCGGAAATTCTTTTGGATCAGACTCCCTGATCGTCTTCTGCATCCCGGTATCTATTACGCCCGGTCTGAACGTGGATGACAGTACGGGGGGATTGAAATCCGCAGTCTCGGCACGTGTTACGCCGCTCAGCATATTCACAGCCGCTTTCGATGTGCAGTATGCCGCCCACCCCTCCATGGGGCTCAGAGCCGCGCCGCTTGAAACTGTCAGTATTTTCTTTTGTGCATCCAGTGGTTTGAATGCTCTGATGAACCCTTTGATGAACAAAGCCGGTGCCAGTACATTCACTTTGTAATTATCCAGGTACCCTTTGGCATCCATATTCTCCACTGATTTTACAGGTCCTACAGCACCAGCATTATTGATGAGGAAAATTTCATCCCCTGCATCCGGATCAATTGAACCAAAAATATCCATGATTTCTTCTTCGAGTGTACCCTCATCAAGGAAATCGACATGAAATTCCCTGTATAACCCGATATCCGTCTGCACTTTCCGCCGCGTGATGCTGATGATACGGTCGTCCCTGAATGCTCCGAGCAGGGAAGCCCCAAGCCCTCCAGTCGTGCCGGTAATGAAAACATATCTCATTATAAAACGCTCCTCTCTGTAATTAAATCAAGTATAGATAACCCGCATTTATTTGTAAAATATAAAAAATACATAAAAATGAATAAATATGCTTGATTAAGTATGTTTATAATGATAATATTTAAATCATTAAATCGAACACAGAGGTGAATGAATATGAAGGAAAAAGTGGTTTTAGCGTATTCAGGAGGGCTTGATACAAGTGTGACCATCCAATGGTTCATCGATAAAGGTTATGAAGTTGTAGCAGTATGCCTGGACGTCGGGGAAGGGAAGGACCTTGATCTCGTCCATCAGAAAGCGCTGGATATGGGAGCAGCCGAATGTCATGTCGTAGACGCGACCGAAGAATTTGCAGATGAGTTCGTGGCATATGCAATATACGGCAATTCAATGTATGAACAGAAATATCCGCTTGTCTCTGCGTTGAGCAGGCCTCTCATCTCCAAAAAGCTGGTGGAAATTGCACATCATACCAACGCGGATTATGTGGCACACGGATGCACGGGCAAAGGGAACGACCAGGTCCGTTTCGAAGTTGCAATCCAGGGCCTCGATCCTTCATTGAAAGTACTGGCACCGGTACGTGAATGGACATGGAGCAGAGAAGAGGAGATCGACTATGCCAAAGAGAAGAATATTCCGATTCCGATCGATCTGGATTCCCCTTATTCCATAGACCAGAACCTGTGGGGCAGAAGCAACGAATGCGGTGTGCTGGAAGACCCGTGGAACACCCCGCCGGAAGATGCCTATGATCTGACTGAAAATATACAGGATGCGCCGGATGAAGCCGAGGAGCTGCTGCTCACTTTTGAAAACGGACTTCCAAAATCAATCAACGGGGTGAAATACAATCTCGATGACCTCATCATTAAGTTGAATGATATTGCAGGCGGACACGGTATCGGCAGGATCGATCATGTTGAAAACAGGCTTGTGGGTATAAAATCACGTGAAATATATGAAACACCGGGCGCCAAAGTGATCCTGACTGCCAAGCATGACCTTGAAACGATCACTCTCACTAAAGATATCGCACACTTCAAGCCGGTCATCGAACAGAAATTTGCAGAACAGGTGTACAACGGTCTCTGGTTCTCTCCGCTTTCCGACTCTCTGAGAGGCATGATGAAGGATATGCAGGAGCCTGTTACAGGAGAAGTGAGGGTCTCCCTCTACAAAGGCAACATCACTGTTACAGGCAGGCGTTCTGATAACAGCCTCTATAATGAAAAACTTGCAACGTATACAAAAGAGGATGCATTCAACCAGGATGCTTCAGTCGGTTTCATTGAAATTTTCGGCCTGCCGACCAAAGTGAAATCCATGCTGGACAACGGAGTAAGACTCTATGACTGAAAAGGCATGGGGCGGCAGATTTCAGGGTGAAGCCATTGAATGGGTGGACGAGTTCAACGCGTCCATCCATTTTGATAATACCCTGATTGAAATGGATGTAGCAGGGAGCATATCACACGCGGCAATGCTGGCTAAACAGGGGATCATCACTGACGACGAGCGGAGGGAGATCACGGATGGACTGACGGCAGTCCTTGAGGATTACAAAAATGGTATTACCGAGTTTTCAGTCGCCCGTGAGGACATCCATATGAATGTCGAACATGCTCTGATTGAAAAGATCGGTGATGCCGGCGGCAAGCTCCATACCGCCAGGAGCAGGAATGATCAGGTGGCCACTGATATGCATCTGTATGTCAAAGGACGGGTAAACGAAATCATTGAAAGCATAGAGCGTATGCAGAAGACGGTCCTTGGTCTGGCAAAGGACAACATCCATGTCATCATGCCCGGATATACCCACCTGCAGCGTGCGCAGCCTGTTTTATTCTCACACCATATCATGGTCTACTTCTGGATGCTGAAAAGGGACAAGGAGAGGTTCAGCGATTCGCTGAAACGCATAGATGTTTCACCGCTTGGCGCGGGTGCGATCAGCGGAACCACTTTTGACATTGACAGGGAGGAGACCAGACAGCTTCTGGGATTCTCCGAGTTGTACCAGAACAGCATGGATGCTGTAAGCGACCGTGATTATATAATTGAGACACTGTCGAACATCAGTCTTGTTATGGTACATCTTTCGAGGCTCTCTGAAGAGATCATTTTCTGGATGAGCGAAGAGGCAGGCTTCATCCAGCTGTCCGATCAGTTCACAACGGGAAGCTCGATGATGCCCCAGAAGAAAAATCCGGATATGGCTGAACTGATCCGCGGCAAGAGCGCACGCACTGCCGGATCGCTTATGAGCATGCTGATGCTGTTGAAAGGGCTGCCCCTCACATACAACAAGGACATGCAGGAAGACAAGGAAGGGCTTTTTGACGCTGTCACAACGGTGACCGGTTCACTGAAGATCATGAATGGAATGCTTGGAAGTATGACAATCAATGAGGAGACACTCGAGAAGACGGTTGAGGAGGACTTTTCAAATGCGACCGAGCTGGCCGACTATCTTGTGCAGAAGGGTGTGCCTTTCAGAAATGCACACGAAGTGGTCGGAAAAGCTGTACTGAAATGCATAAATCAACAGAAATATCTCAGGGATATGTCTCTTGAGGAATTCAGGGCGGAGCATGATGCGATAGAGCCGGATATCTACGAAGTGCTGGCACCGAAGGTCGTCGTTGACAGAAGGAACAGCACCGGCGGCACAGGGACGAAGGCCGTGGAAGAACAGATCAGAATTGCAGAAGATACTTTAAAATGAATGTGAAAAGCAGACCTCGACGAGGTCTGCTTTTTTGATTTTCATATAACGATTGCCTTCCTAGTACCCCAGGTCAGGGTAACCGTATGTAAAGATTGTAGCGACTGCAAAGAATCCAAAAGTTGCTACAGTGGCAACACTGAACAGCACTGCCAGCAGATTTTTGCTTTTAATCGAAGCAACAAGTGCCCAAATACCAACAATGAAGACCATTAATGCTAATAATGAAAAGGCATTGATTCCAATATGAATGGTAAGGCCACCGATTTCAAACAACTCTCCTGTATCGATGAATGGCATTTTTGTTCAACCTCCCAATATTTCTCTTTTACCTCATATATATTGTATAATTAAAACATGGCTTTGTCGAGTAGATTTTAAGGAGTGAAAATATGGATATAAGAACTTTGCCTCTGGGCATACTTGAAACTAACTGTTATATTCTGAACAATGGCACCGGAGTGCTGATTATCGATCCTTCCGGTGAGGCTGACGTGATTAAACACGAGGTCGATGGCATCGGACTGCCTGTGGAGGCGATACTTCTCACACATGCCCACTATGATCACATCGGAGCGTTGGAAGAGACTGCCAGGACATACGCCGTCGACACATGGATCGGCGCCGAGGAGACGGACTGGCTGTCGGACCCGGGCAAAAATGGTTCCGGAAAGTATGCAGACATGGGCATTGAACCGGTCTCTGCAGATATTGAAGTGAAGATTCTGGAAGAGGGGCCGATGGAGGCCGGTAGCTTCAAATTCGATGTATTCCATACCCCGGGACATTCTCCGGGCAGTATGAGCTTCCGGTTTACGGATTTTGTCGTCTCCGGGGACGTGCTCTTCTCAGGAGGCATAGGCAGGACGGACCTGTACATGAGCAGCCATGTCGACCTCGTCAATTCCATCAGGGAGAAACTGTATGTGATGGATGCGGATACTGATGTGTATCCGGGCCACGGTCCCGCCACGACAGTCGGGGAAGAGAAGGCGGCCAACCCGTTTGTCAGAGGGTAAGTGTACATAAAAAAGCAGGCAGATTCAAAATCTGCCTGCTTTTTTATGTTTAGCCGAAGCTTGGTTCCAACAGGAATGTTGTGTAGTATGTAAATCCTACAAAGAAAAGGACCAGGTATGCAGCAAATACATACATATACATTCTTTCAGTTAATTTCATATACCCCAACAGAATGAAGAAGCCAGTTTGGGCGATGAAGAATAGTGTCATCATCATCATATCCCCGACATAGAACAGGATTGCGAACATTGCAGTCCAGAATCCAAGTGTCTTAAATACCTTATCCATAGGAACAGTCCTTTCATCGTTACTAAAACATATCATAATCAATTATAAATAAACTACAGATCAAAGTAAATACTAAAAAAGACAATAGTTTTGTAATCTATTTCCATTAATCATAATTATACCTCAAAAACATATACGGAAATACAAAATCTGCTTTTTTAATTCTGAAAAGATCAAAACGGCCGTTTTTAAGCATATATAGGGTAGGAGGTGTTTTTATTGAAGACGATATTAAGTGAAATTTTCAAAGGCGCAATGCGTCAAAATGCAACCGACATTCATTTGACACTCGAGAGCAATACAGGTCTCGTCAGAGTGAGAAGAAGAGGGGAGATGGCCGCCTTGTGTGAGGTGACCATGGAAGAGTACAGGAAACTGATCAACTATTTGAAGTTCACAGCTGAACTGGACATCAACGAACACAAGGTACCGCAGAGCGGAAGGACGGTTTTTGACGATGGGGAGCTTTCAGTCGGCGTGCGGGTCAGCACACTGCCGATATCCCTGATGAACGAAATCATCGTCATCAGGATCCTCAATCCGATGGAGGAAAGAAAGTCCGAGGGGCTGTTCCATACAAGAGAGGAATATGAATTTCTGAAGGAGTACATGACACGTATGCAGGGGCTCATCCTATTCACCGGCCCCACGGGCTCCGGCAAGACGACTCTGATGTATCGTCTGCTCGCGGATATCATTTCAGAAAACAGGCGTCAGGTCATCAGTATCGAAGATCCCGTTGAATACGAAATGGACGGTATCGTGCAGGTGGAAATCAATGAAAAGGCAAACATGGATTACAGCCCGCTGTTAAAGGGGGTCCTGAGATGTGACCCGGATGTGATCATGTTCGGTGAAATACGCGATGCCAAAATTGCGTCCGAGCTGCTCAGGGCAAGCCTGTCCGGTCATCTTGTGCTCAGCACGTTCCACAGTAAATCTGCAGTGAGCACTTTGAGCAGACTGAAGGATTACGGCCTCTACACCGAGGAAATGATCCAGAGCATATCACTTATCATCAATCAGAGGCTCATACACACGGACCGCGGTAGCTACATCATCTACGAGTACATGGAGAGCGGCCATATAAAAGATTATCTGTCAGGGAAAAAAACCGATATTTTCACGCTGTCGGCTCAGCTTGATGCACTCGGGAAAGGAGGAAGCATCTCTGAAAAAGAACTTAAAACATTTAAGGGCAGGTTCAAATAGGCTGGGGAAATACGATTCACATTTCCTGTATAAACTGGCCGATCTGCTGGAAAATGGATTCACGATGCATCAGGCACTCATATTTCTCCTTGAACAGTATGATGTACTGAAAGACAAGGATAAAGCGGCATGTCTCGCCCTGGTGGAGGAGGGAGCGACCCTCAGCCGCGTCTTAAAAAGGCTCGGATTCAGAAATACAATCATCATCCAGATTTCATTTGCCGAAATTCACGGGGAAATGCTCATGAATCTGCGGGAGTCCGCCTTTTATCTGGACCATATGCGCAACACCTCGAAAAAACTGCTGAAGGCAGTACAGTACCCGCTGGTACTGGTCTCCATATTCATTATCATGCTCATCGTTCTCAACTATACCGTCATTCCCCAGTTCAATTCGCTCTATAGTGCGATGGGGACAAGTTCGGACGGGGTGGTGACCGTGCTCACCTCTTTTCTGCAGCTGCTCCCCCGGCTGGTGCTCACCGCCGTCTCTGCTGCTGCCGTTTTTGCCATTGCTGTAATGTTTATTGCGGCGATGAAGGATGTGGACAGAAAATCGAGAATACTGCTGTTCATACCAGGAGTCAGATTCTATTTCAGAAACTATCAGACATACAGATTTTCAAGAGAGTTCGGTTATTTCATCAACAATGGCCTTGAGGTCAAGGAAATACTCGATCTGTTCATCCACCAGACGCTGAACGAATATTTGAGATATTCCTCCGGACTGATCGAGGGGAAGCTGATGGAGGGGCACACGCTGTCTGAGGCCATCGGCCGGATCGATATGCTGGATGAAAAACTCGCAGTATTTGTAAGCCATGGTGAACAGAACAGCAGTGTCGGCAAAGAACTCATCCTGTTCAGTGAATACACGCTTGAGAGGATCATAATGAAGATTGAAAATATAACCAGGAAGATACAGCCTGTCATATTCCTTATACTCGGGCTGCTCATCATCTGCCTCTATCTGGTAATAGTACTTCCTATTTTCCAGATGATGGCGACAATCAACTAGGAGGATACAAATATGATAAAAAAACTGATGAATAAAAAAATGAAGAGGAAAGATGAAGGTTTCACATTGATTGAGATGCTGCTCGTACTGCTGGTGATCTCTGTTCTGATCATCCTCATCATCCCAAATATCGCTGCCCAGAGCGCCAATGTACAGGATACCGGATGTGATGCCCAGGTCAAGATGGTTCAGAGCCAGATACAGGCATATACACTGAACGAAGGCAGTGCCCCGTCCTCTGTGAGCGCGCTTGTGCCGGATTATTTGACGAACGACCAGGTAACCTGTGCAAACGGCACCGGAATTGTGATTGTAAATGGCCAGGCAGCGAAATCCGAATAGCGGGTTCACGATGATGGAAGTGATGCTGACACTCGCAGTGGTCAGCATCCTCCTCATGCTCACGGTACAGTCCGCCCCAAAAAACAATGGTCATACGGTGGACCGGGAAGTGGATAATATAGCATTCTTTTTCCAGGTGGCACAGACCAACGCACTGAACACCAAACAGGCCCACGTGGTGGAATTCGACCGGACAAAACACCGTATCATGATCAAGAGCGGCTATGGGGAGGCGCTTGAAACATACACACTCAGCACCTGCAGAATACTGCAGGGGGGACTTTCCGGATTTTTGTATAAATCGAACGGGGATACGAACGCATTCGGTACCGTACGGTTCGACTGCATGGGTGAACCGGTGAGCTTCGTCTTCCAGATACAGAAAGGGAGGTTCAGGATTGAAAGATGAAGGTTTCATGATGCTGGATGCAGTACTTGCCATGCTGATATTTTCAATAATCATCGGCGTCCTGGTACCCGCACTCATGATGATCAGGACAACAGTGACACTTGCGGAAGAAAAACTTGATTTCAGCAGGTCGCTCTATATAGAACTTCTGAACCATGATGCGCCTAATAATTTTACGCATGAAGATTATATACAAAAAGGGGATTCGATATGTGCGAAGGAGAATGAAACACTCTGTCTGCGCGTCAGGTAGCGGCGGCTTCACATATATGGAAGCACTCGCCGCCCTTTCTGTCGCGGCAGTGATAATGGCGGCCATGCCCGCAGCCATCTCCTATTTTGCCTCCATGAGTGACTACGGGCATGATTTTGAAGCAGATTTTTTCGTCCTGGATATCACTGATGTTTATAAGGAGAGCGAAAAAATCACGGTATCCAGCGCCGGAACATCGGTCAGCTTTGATGATGGCAAAAAAGTCATCAGCTACCGCCGCGCAGGCGACCGTATCATCAGGAGTGTGGATGGAAGCGGTTTTGTCACCGTGATGTTCGGTGTGAAAAAATTCGATATAAGAGATGAAGGAACCCATGCCCGGTTGGATATCGAAAGTGAAAATGGTGAATTCAATGAAACGTTTGCATTCAAAAAATGACGGGTTTTTCAGCTTTTCTATATACATTATTCTCATTTATCTGATAAGTTTATACTATCAATATTATAATGAGATGATGATTACACTGGATATCCGCATGAATTTCATAGAGATCTATCAGCAGAAAATCAGCGGACTGGTTAAAGAGGAGTGAATGGCGATGATTCTGATAGGCTTCATGGGCAGCGGAAAAAGTACAGTTGCCAAAGCCCTGGGCGAGAGGCTGGGGCTGGACGTTCTGGAGCTGGATGATGAGATAAATGAATTGAGCGGCAAGACAATCCCCGAAATATTCGCTGAAGAGGGGGAGGCGGGGTTCCGCAAGTATGAATACAGTGTGCTCTTGGCTGCATGCGAGAACGATGGCATCATTTCCACCGGCGGGGGCATCGTCACATATGATGATTCATATGAAATCATCAGAAATACGGACAGGAAAGTGATTTTCCTGAACGCAGCATTCGACTCCCTGTATGAAAGGATTTCAGATGACAATACAAGGCCGCTTGCAAGCAGGCCACGGGAACAGGTGAAAGTACTGTATGACAGCAGGATAGAGAGATACAGGGCAGCAGCCGACCAGGAAGTGGATACCGCTTGCGGGCTCGAGGATACGGTCGAAGCCATTTTAAGCCCGACCCGATGACAGGGCTTACAATATTATGAGAATCGGCTTGCTATTTCACGGGTGCTATGGGTATAATTAGGTCGAAATATTAATTGAATATTTTGCGATTGAACAATGCTCGAGAGAACGAGTGATCGTCGCCGAAGGAGCAAGCCGCACAGGCGAATCTCTCAGGCAAAAGTACAGCATTGGGACGCAATCCTGAAGACAAATCAACAGGGCAGTTTACAAGGCTGTCCTGTTTTTTATTTTAAAGGAGGAAGAATCATGTCTGAATTAAAGAAGACACCGTTGTATGACTATTATGAGGAATCAGGGGCCAAAGTGATTGATTTCTCAGGCTGGGCACTGCCTGTCCAATTCTCAAGCATCAAGGAAGAGCACCGGGCAGTACGGGAAGCGATCGGCATGTTCGAAGTCAGCCATATGGGTGAAATCAGGGTGACGGGCAGGGAATCCGTCGGATTTCTGAACTATGCTCTGACAAATGACGTTACAAAGCTCACAGAAGAACGCGCCCAATATACTATGCTCTGCAACGAGCGCGGCGGAGTAATCGATGACCTTGTGATTTACAAATTGGATGAAGATGATTACCTTCTTGTCGTCAATGCCGGAAACACCCATATTGATTTTGAGACACTTAAAGCGATCGGTGGCTTCGATGCAACTGTTGAGAATGTGTCTGAGAAATACGGCCAGCTGGCAGTACAGGGGCCGGGGGCCCGTGATCTTGTACAGAAGCATGTGAGAGAGGACATCAGCGAAATGAAGATGTTCCGCTTTAAAAAGGACATAGACATCGATGGTTCCAAAGTGATCCTTTCCCAGACAGGATATACCGGCGAGGACGGTTTTGAAATTTACTGCGCTGCAGAGGATACATTGAAACTGTGGAAGCTTTTCCTCAACGGCGGAGCAGAACCGTGCGGACTCGGTTCGCGCGATACTTTGAGACTGGAAGCCGGCCTGCCGCTCCACGGCCAGGATCTGACGGAAGATATCACGCCGGTCGAAGCGAATATGGGATTTGCGGTCAAGCCGGATAAAGGTGAATTTGTCGGCAGGGATGTGCTCAAGGAACAGAAGGAAAACGGTGCTCCGAGAAAGCTCGGCGGCTTCGAAATCCTTGAAAGAGGGATTGCACGCACAGATTATGAAGTGAAAGACTCAGGCGGCAACAGAGTGGGATATGTCACAAGTGGCACGCAGTCCCCGCTCACAAAGAAATCCATAGGGCTCGCACTTGTGGATAAAGAGTTTTATGAACTTGATAAAGAATTCAATATCATTGTAAGAAACAAAGAAGTAAAGGCGAAGTTTGTCAAAACGCCATTCCATAAAAACTAATTGTGAGAAGGAGTGTATGAATTGAGTCATCGTTATTTACCGTTAACAGAGAAAGACAAGCAGGAGATGCTGGATACGATCGGCATTTCAGATGTCTCTGAACTTTTCAGCGACATCCCCGAGAAAGTAAGGTTCAAGGGCGAACTGAATATCAAACCAAAGAAGAGCGAGACTTCACTGCTTCGTGAACTTGGAAATATCTCAAAGAAGAACATCACGACGGAAACACATGTTTCATTCCTCGGTGCTGGTGCATATGACCACTATATCCCGACAGTCGTGGATCATGTGATTTCACGTTCTGAGTTCTATACGGCATATACGCCGTACCAGCCTGAAATATCCCAGGGTGAACTGCAGGCGATTTTCGAATTCCAGACATTGATTTCAGAACTTACTGCCATGGATGTGGCAAACTCATCAATGTATGACGGACCGACTGCCTTTGCAGAAGCTGCGACCATGGCAGCCGGCAAAACACGCAAAAAGAAAGTGGTCGTATCAAAGGGCGTCCATTATCAGGCAATTGAAGTGTTGAGGACATACTGCAAAGCCCAGGGCATCGAAGTCGTCGAGGTTGAGCTTGACGGTTCCTATACAGACCTTGCCAGGCTTGATGAAGCTGCCGATGAAGATACTGCAGCAGTAATGGTCCAGTATCCGAACTTCCTCGGTTCTGTGGAAGATCTCGAAGAGATTGAAAAGATTGCACATAAACACAAAGGACTGTTCGTTGTAAACAGCAACCCGCTTGCACTCAGCATTCTTACGCCTCCGGGTGAATTCGGCGCGGATATCGTCACGGGTGATACGCAGGTATTCGGTATCCCTACACAATTCGGCGGACCGCACTGCGGTTATTTCGCTGCAACCAGCAAACTGATGCGTAAAATGCCCGGCCGTCTTGTCGGCCAGACACAGGATGATGAAGGCAACCGCGGCTTCGTGCTGACTCTGCAGGCACGTGAACAGCACATCAGACGTGACAAGGCGACAAGCAACATCTGTTCCAACCAGGCACTGAACGCCCTTGCCTCATCTGTGGCAATGAGTGCACTCGGTAAAAAAGGCGCTGTTGAAATGGCGGAGAACAACATTCAGAATACTTACTACATGAAAAACCAGTTGAAATCCAAAGGGTTCGAAATACTCGATGGACAGTCATTCAACGAATTTGCTGTCAAGCTGTCCAAAAATGTTGACGACATCAATGATACCCTCTATGATGACGGCTTCATCGGTGGTTTCAACCTTGGAAGAGTAGATGAAAAATTCGAGAACCACATGCTCATCGCAGTGACAGAGCTGCGTACCAAAGATGAAATTGATTCATTTGTTGAAAGGTTGGGTGAATATAATGCTTAAGGGATCCAGTCCTTTGATTTTCGAAAGAAGCACAGAAGACCGATTTGCGTACTCACTTCCGGACCTGGAAGTGGAAAAACATGAACTGTCAGATATAATAGATACGAAATTCATCCGCAGGACCAAAGCCGAGCTGCCTGAAATCAGTGAGCTCGACCTGATGAGGCACTACACTGAGCTTTCCAATAAAAACCATGGTGTGGACTCAGGCTTCTATCCACTTGGTTCGTGTACGATGAAGTACAACCCTAAAATCAATGAAAAAGTTGCAAGGATGCCCGGTTTCGCAAACAGCCATCCCGAGCAGAACGACAAGGCGATCCAGGGTTCACTGGAAATCGTCCATGATATGCAGGAACATCTGAAAGAGATTACAGGCATGGATGAAATCACATTGCAGCCGGCAGCCGGTGCACAGGGCGAGTGGACTGCACTGATGATGATCAAAGCGTTCCATGAGGCGAACGGCGACCATAACCGTACGAAAGTAATCGTTCCCGACTCCGCCCACGGTACAAACCCGGCAAGTGCAGTAGTGGCGGGATTTGAAGCTGTTACAGTCAAATCCAACGAGAGGGGTCTCGTTGACATCGACCATCTGAAAACACTGGTCGGCGATGATACAGCGGCAATCATGCTGACAAACCCGAATACACTCGGACTTTTCGAAGAGGATATTCTTGAAATCCGTGACATCGTCCATGAAGCAGGCGGCAAGCTGTACTATGACGGCGCAAACCTCAATGCCATCATGGCCAAGGTAAGACCCGGGGACATGGGCTTCGATGCGGTGCACCTCAATCTCCATAAGACGTTCACAGGACCACACGGCGGCGGCGGACCCGGTTCCGGTCCCATCGGTGTAAAAGCGGAGCTTGCGAAATTCCTGCCGAAACCGCTGGTTGTCAAAGAAGGTGACAGTTATCGTGTGGAACACAATGTGCCTGACAGCATCGGACGTGTCAAACCATTCTACGGGAACTTCGGCATATTCCTCCGCGCATACACTTATATCCGTACGATGGGACCGGACGGTCTCAAGGAAGTATCGGAAAACGCAGTGCTTAATGCCAACTATATGATGAGAAGGCTCGAAGGCACCTTCGAACTGCCTTACAAACAGCATTGTAAACATGAATTCGTAATCAGCGGTTCAAGACAGAAGAAAATGGGCGTACGTACACTCGATATGGCCAAACGCCTGCTTGACTTCGGCTACCATCCGCCGACTATCTACTTCCCGCTGAATGTCGAGGAATGCATGATGGTGGAACCGACGGAAACAGAGTCCAAGGAGACACTCGATGGTTTCGTCGATACACTGATCCACATTTCAAAAGAGGCGGAAGAGGATCCGGATATCGTCCTCGAGGCACCGCATACTACAGTCATCGGCCGATTGGATGAAACACAGGCTGCACGGAAACCTGTGCTCAGGTTCCAGCGTGAAGATATCATAGAGGAAAAAGAGTAATAAAAAAGGACCCGCGGGTCCTTTTTCATTTAGATTTAGATTTGATTTTACCTGTCCACTTGCTGATGCCGTTTTTCAGCATATAGATATCACTGTACCCTTTTTTCTTGAGCATCTTTGCCGCTCTGACGGACAATCTGCCATTATGATCATACAGATAGATCGGCTGGTCTTTCCTTAATGAGTTCATTTTCATAGAGAAGTTCATCATCGGGATATTCCTTGCACCCATGATGTGTCCGTGTTCATATTTTTCCTTTTCCCTCAAATCGATCAGCTGAACTCTTCTCAGCTCTTTTTTAAATTCTTCCTCCGGCAGGGCTTTGACATTGCGCATGTTCCTGTAACCGTTCAAAACGAGCAGCAATATTACGATAACAGCAGCCAGAAGGATGATCATCCAATTTTCCAAAACTCATCTCTCCTTAAATTTTCACATAAGTATATTATAGAGATATTTGATATACTTTTAAAGAGGAAATGATAGGGGAGAGATGAGGAATGTCAGAACGCGTTTGGTATTACATAGAAAGTCACAAGAATAATGCGGCCTACAACATGGCGCTGGATGAACTTCTGATGGAGAAGGTGAGGAACAGGGAACTGCCCGCTGTGCTCAGGTTCTACGAATGGGAAACACCGACCCTGTCACTTGGATACTTCCAGAAGGCCCAAAAGGAGATAGACCTCAGGCGTGTGGAGCAATATGGATATGAAATGGTCCGGCGTGCCACAGGCGGCAGAGGGGTTCTGCATGACAAAGAACTGACGTACAGTGTCGTTCTGCCCGAAAGTTATGAGGGGATGCCGGACTCTGTCACAGAGAGCTACAGAGTAATATCCGGCGGACTCATGGAAGGCTTCAGAAACCTGGGGCTGGATGCTCATTTCAGCGTGCCGCAGACAAAGGAACAGAGGAAAGAATTGACCAATATCAGGAGCAGCGTATGTTTTGACACACCGAGCTGGTATGAGCTCGTTGTTGAGGGACGTAAAATAGCCGGCAGTGCACAGACAAGGCAGAACGGTGTAATCATGCAGCATGGCTCCATTCTCCTGGATGTCGATATAGACCATCTTTTCGATATGTTCAAATACCAGAATGAACGTTTCAAAGAGAAGATGAAGGCCGCTTTCAGGGAAAAGGCGGTGGCGATCAACGACATAAGCGAAAAGCAATTTACAGTTGACATGTTGTACCCTGCTTTCAAGAATGGGTTTGAAACAGGCCTCAACATGGCCACAAAGCCCTACCGGCTGACTGATGAGGATCTCGGACGGCTTGAAGAAATCAGCAGGAAATACGCCTCTGACGAATGGAACTTCAGAAGATAAGAAAAATCCGGGCATATGCCCGGATTTTTCTTATCTTCTATTCTTCTGTTTATATTTGCGTTTCGATTTTCTCAATGCCTTCCTGTATTTCCTCTGGCTCGGTGTCAGGACGAAGAAATAATATACTCCGTAGATGATGAGCCCCAGGACAATAAGGAATATTAGCGAATTTACGATCATGTTCAGAAAGTAATCCATATTGGTAAGCAGTCCGATTGCTGCAATGATAAGAACTGCATATAAAATTATCTTCTTCAAATTCAGTCTCTCCTTAACAGTTTATTGAACGAGTGGATGGCCACTTCGACCTGTGTATCATCCGGCTGCTTTGTAGTAAGATATTGCAGGAGGAGGCCGGGTGTGCCCAGCCATCTGAGCACAGGGACATCCCTGAGCTTATTGGTAAGCTGCAAAAACTCGAAAGAAAGCCCGATTACGACAGGTATGAGTGCAATCCGGTTCAGAATTCTCACATAGAATGGCTCCACCGGTACGAACATATAGACGACGAAGCCGACCAGTACCGTGAAGAGTATGAAAGAGCTGCCGCATCTGTAATGCAGTCTGGATTGGCGCTGTACATTTTCAACCGTCAGGTCACGGCCCTCCTCAAAGGTATTGATCACCTTGTGTTCGGCGCCGTGATACTGGAACAGCCGCTTGATCATCGGGGTCATGGATATTACATATATATAGCCCAGGAGGAGAATCAGCTTGAACAGTGATTCCAGGAAAACCTGGCCAAAATGCGAAGTGACCACCCCTGAGAATACTTCGGCAACGAATACGGGGATGAGAGTGAACAGGAATTTGCCGATGAGAAATGACAGTATGCCGACGATGATGGTCGACAATACGACCTTCGCCTGGTTCACCGCCTGTTTTTCCTCCTCGATGCTGATATCGTCTTCAGGATCTCTTTCATAACGGTCCGTTGCAAATTCAAGATGCTTCATGCCGTAGATGCTGGATTCAAGTATCGCGGCATTGCCCCGCAGAACAGGAATCTTCTTTAGTTTCTGGATCCATTTTTTCTGCGGGCGCTCCATTTCAAAATACTGAATATCATCGTTGTTTCTGCGGATGGCGGTCACCATCCGGTTGTTTGTCTGGAACATGACGCCTTCCACGACGGCCTGTCCGCCTACTAAAGGTTTATCCATTGGCTACTCTTCTTTCCGGTCAATAGTATTCGCTGGCACTGTTCAGCTGTGCGAGTCCTTCATCCACAGCCTCCATGGATTCAGAATCCGCCCCGTTTTTAATCGACTGCAATGCTCCTTCTATCTCGTCATTGGCAAGTTTGAGCGAACTGTGCTGCCTTTTCAAGTATTCATTGAGTTCGAGACCCTCGGCAGCTTTTTCATAATTGTCTGCAGCTTCGCTTATGCTGGAACTTATGTCGTCTATATCTTTACTGATGACAGACAGGTCATCCTCTTCCTTTGCTTTTTGGACGGCTTCACTGAGGCCGGTCAATTCCTTCTCCAGTGTACCGGAGTACTCGCCGACAACCTGTACATATTCATCAATGTCGGAATTGCCGATGACGGACTGCATCTTCGAAATGTCCTCTTCAAGAGCGTCAAGCCGTAGTTTGTTCTTCTGGACATTGACTTCCTCTGTCTGGAGGACCCCCTGGAGTTCTTCCTTCTTTTCCTCGGCACTTGAGAGCTGTTCCTCGGCAGAGGGGCTGCCGCAGCCTGCCAGCATAACTATGGGTAATAATATTTTAATTGATCGTTTCATTTGTGATTTCTCCTGTATATCATTTTATTATTTTATCACGATATGACAGAATATTAAATTGAATACTACTGAAATATCCAATGATTTAATGTAGAATATATTTGAAAGGTGGATGAACAATGATTAAGTATGAGAAAGTCAATGCATTGCTGGAAGAGAAGAATTTGGATGCACTGCTCATCATGAGTGATTATAACAGACGCTATCTGACAGGTTTCACGGGTTCCAGCGGCGCTGTAATCATGACAAAAGATGAAAAATTCCTGATTTCCGATTTCCGCTACAAAGCCCAGGGCAGGGAGCAGGCAAAGGATTTTGAATTCGTACTGCAGGATAAAGGCCTGCTTGATTTCATCATGGAATTCATGGAATCAAGGGAATATGAAAGCGTCGGCTTTGAAGGGGAGCATGTGAACTTCAACACTTTTGACAGGCTGGACAGCACTTTTGACCTCGTACCGCTCACGGGGGAGATTGAAAAGATCCGCATGTTCAAGACATCAGATGAAGTTGATCTGATCAGAAGAGCCTGCAGCATTGCCGATGAGACATATGAGTACATACTCAAATATATACGACCGGGCATGAGCGAGCTCGATGTGAGAAACGAAGTCGAAAACTACATGCGTAAACTTGGTGCAGAAGGCTCCAGTTTTGATATGATTGTGGCGAGCGGCGTCCGGGGTGCACTTCCCCATGGTGTTGCTTCCGACAAACTTATAGAAGCCGGTGAAATGGTGACACTGGACTTCGGGGCCTACTATAAAGGCTATGCATCTGACATCACAAGATCGTTCGGTATCGGTTCAGTATCAGAAGAGATGGAGAAGATCCACCATATCGTACTCGAATCCCAGCTCGCTTCCCTGGATCAAATCAGACCGGGTATGACTGGCCGGGAAGCGGATAAAGTTGCACGGGACATCATAGAAAAAAATGGCTACGGTCCGAATTTCGGGCATTCACTGGGGCACGGCCTCGGTCTTGAAGTACATGAAATGCCCGGCCTGGCCAAATCAGGTGATGTAAAATTGGAGAAAGACATGGTCGTGACGGTCGAACCGGGTATATATGTGGATGATGCCGGCGGCGTCCGTATCGAAGATGACTGCCTTGTTACAGACAGCCGTCTTGAAAAATTATCACACAGCAGCAAAGAGCTGTTCATCATCTAATTCATTTGCGTTTTTGAATACTGAGGAGGAAAATTATGATTTCAGTAAACGATTTTAAAACAGGTCTGACAGTAGAAGTGGAAGGCGGCATCTGGAGAGTCATCGACTTCCAGCACGTCAAGCCGGGCAAGGGTGCGGCCTTTGTAAGAAGTAAACTCAGAAACCTGCGCACAGGTGCAATTCAGGAAAAAACTTTCCGCGCAGGGGAAAAAGTGGGCAGGGCCCAGATAGACAATAATAAGATGCAGTATCTGTATGCGGACGGCGATTCCCATGTGTTCATGGATAACAACACCTTTGAACAGGTTGAACTCCAGGCTTCAGCACTTGAGGATGAACTGAAATACCTCAAAGAGAATATGAACGTCTCCATCATGATGTACGAAGGAGAAGTGATCGGTGTCGAACTGCCGAAGACTGTCGAGCTCGAAGTGACAGAAACAGAACCCGGCATCAAGGGCGATACAGCCAGCGGTGCTTCAAAATCGGCGACACTTGAAACAGGCCTCACCATCCAGGTGCCCCTGTTTGTGAACCAGGGGGATGTCCTCGTCATCAACACGGAAGAGGGCTCATACGTATCGCGTGCCTGAAAATAAAAGCAGATTTCCATCTGCTTTTATTTTTTGCTTGAATTGGTATGACCACTTGCGTAAAATATAAGACAGTAATTTTTAATTGTTAAGGAGAAGTAGACATGAATCTGGAATATATCGATAATCTGATTGAAAAAATGGAAAAGGCATCATTGACAGAACTCTCCTATAAAGACGGGGATGTTGATATTAAATTGAAGAGGGATATGGGGAACAATGTACAGGCAGCACCGGTACAGGTTCCCAAGCAGCAGGCACCTGAACAGCCAATGGCAAGCGCACCTTTGGAAGAGGGTAAAGTGATCAAGGCACCGATGGTCGGCACTTTCTATAAGGCAGCGTCACCGGAGGCGGATGCATACGTCAAAGTCGGCGACAAAGTGGATAACACATCCGTTGTATGCATACTTGAAGCAATGAAGCTCTTCAATGAAATCCAGGCAGAAATTTCCGGTGAGATTACAGAGATCCTGGTCGAAGACGGAGACATGGTTGAGTACGACCAACCGTTGTTCAGAGTACGATGATCAATAAGATACTTATAGCAAACCGCGGCGAAATTGCAGTTAGGATCATCAGGGCATGTACAGAGCTGGGCATCGATTCTGTCAGCATATACTCGGAAGCGGATGCGGACAGCCTTCACCGGAAAATAGCCACTGAGTCCTATTGTGTCGGTCCGAAACTTTCCAAGGACAGTTATCTGGACATGATCAGCATCATCACCATCGCCAAGAAGTCCGGCTGCGATGCGATACATCCTGGCTACGGTTTCCTCGCTGAAAACAGCGATTTCGCCGAAATGTGCGAAGCTTCAAACCTCATCTTCATCGGTCCGATGCATGAGACAATCTCTCTGATGGGAGTAAAGGATGTGGCCAAAGACACGATGAAAAAAGCCGGGGTGCCGACTGTGCCGGGCAGTGACGGGGTGGTCGCCTCGATTGAGGATGCCAAACAGACAGCATCAGACATCGGCTATCCTGTCATCATCAAAGCGAGCTACGGCGGCGGTGGTAAAGGCATCCGCGTTGCACGCACGGAAGAGGAACTCGTCCAGAACTACAAGATGACAGAGCAGGAAGCAGAAAGTGCCTTCGGCAACAAAAGCCTTTATATAGAAAAATACATCGAGAACTTCAGGCATATAGAAATCCAGGTCATGGGGGACTATCACGGCAATGTCATCCATCTGGGAGAGCGTGACTGTACAGTGCAGCGCCGTATGCAGAAGCTTGTCGAAGAAGCCCCGAGCCCGATCCTTTCTGAAGAGAAACGGTCTGAAATGGGAGAGACCGCAGTGCGTGCTGCAAAAAGCATCGACTACATCGGTGCCGGCACCATCGAATTCATCTACGATCTGAACGACGACAGATTCTACTTCATGGAAATGAATACTAGGATCCAGGTGGAACACCCCGTGACAGAAATGGTCACCGGCATCGACCTTGTGAAGATGCAGATCAAAGTCGCCAGGCGTGAAGCCATTCCGTACAGGCAGGAAGACATCAGGATTGAAGGGCACGCAATCGAGTTCAGGATCAACGCCGAGAATCCATATAAGAACTTCATGCCTTCAGCCGGAACAATCACCGATTTCATCGTTCCGGGGGGTTACGGTGTCAGACTGGATACTGCCTGCTACGCAGGGTACCGCATCCCGCCTTACTATGACTCCATGATCGCCAAGCTGATCACCTTCGCCGATACGCGCGAGGAAGCGATCAGGACAGCGAAAAGGGCGCTTGGTGAGTATATTATCGGAGGCATCGATACTACTATTCCGTTCCATTCCAACCTCCTGGATAACGAAGCGTTCAGGGCGAATGACTATAACACGAACTTCCTTCTGGAACACGATGTAATGAAATGATGAGTACGGAAATCCGCTTTTTCCAAGTGTCAGTGAAAAGGCGGGTTTTTTATTTTCAGAGGCAAGATCCACCGCCGGAATAATTACCTCAATTAAGTTACAAGTTGTTTCTAATTCCGCGCACAATCATGCTATAATAAAATGACGGGGTGATGAACATGATAATCCAGGACGATAAATCAAACTTGGGAATGATCGAGATTTCTTCGGAAGTGCTGGAAGTGATTGCAAGCATTGCAGTTACTGAAACCAAAGGCGTTCATTCATTGCAGAATAATTTTGCCAGCGGCAACTTTGAGAAGATAGGCAAGAAGTACAGGGGCCGCGGCGTCAAAGTTGAAACAGAGGATAATGAAGTGCTGATTTCAATTTATGTAACACTGGATACGAAAGGCAAGGTCCATGAGACGGCTGAAAATATCCAGAAGAATGTCAGCCAGGCGATCAGAAACATGACGGATCATGTTGTTAAGGAAGTCAATGTGCACATCGTAAATATCAAATAAGGATTCAGATAGGTGTTTTTAATGAACAGACACGAGCAGCGGAAAAAGATATTCCAAATAATATTCCAAAAGGACCATGACCTGGTCGACCTCGAAAAAACTGCATTTTTCGATTTATATGAGACCCATGAGTATATCAAAAGGATCGTTGATTTCTATGTGGCCAGCCAGCCGGATGTGGATGCTGATATCAGCGCCCATCTGAACAAGTATACTCTTGAACGCATCCCAAAAGTTGACCGCAATATACTGAGGACTGCAATCAGTGAAATCAGGGAAGGCGATTCCCCCGAGAGGGTCGTCATCAATGAGGCTGTGCTGCTTGCCAAAACCTACGGTGAGAAAGACAGTTTCCGTTTTGTAAACGGCGTCCTCAAGAACTTCATAAGAGAAACGGATGAAAATCCATATGGAGAACAATAAGTATCTGTCTGTAGGTGCTTTGACCAAGTACCTGAAATATAAATTCGACCAGGACCCGTATTTGACACGGGTCTTTATCAAAGGCGAACTATCTAACGTAAAAAAGCATACCAGCGGTCACATTTTCTTCGCATTAAAAGATGGGAATGCTGTCATACGGGCCATTATGTTCTCTCGGAGTGCTAATGGCCTGAAATTTGAGCCGGAAGACGGGCAAAGTGTCCTCATCCAGGGCAGGATCAGCATTTATGAATCGAGCGGACAGTATCAGATTTACGTGGATGAAATGGAAATCGACGGCATCGGGCTTTTATTCGAACAGCTGGAAAAGGATAAGAAAGAGCTGGCTGAAAAAGGTTATTTTGATGCGGTACACAAAAAACCGCTGCCCCGGTATCCGGAAAACATAACAATCATCAGTTCCGAAACGAGCGCCGCATACCGTGATATGCTGACGACGCTCCGCCGCCGGTATCCTTTTGTCAAAGTGTCACTGATCAATACGCTGATGCAGGGGCGCGGGAGCAGGCAGGCTGTCATCGAAAGCCTTGATTACGCCGACGGCCTGGGAAGCGACCTTGTCATTCTTGCACGGGGCGGCGGTTCCATAGAAGACCTCTGGACTTTCAATGAAAAATCCGTAGCAGTAAAAGTTTTTGAAATGCATACACCGGTAATCACGGGTGTCGGCCACGAGACGGATACGACACTCGTTGATTTTCTGGCTGACGCGCGGGCTGCAACACCGACGGCTGCAGCCGAATTGGCGGTTCCTGACAGACGGGATATCAAGGACAACCTGGAAAAATCCGTCACTTTCATGATGCGCAGCATCAAAAATCGCATCACCATCCATAAAAACAGGCTGGAAGGGCTGTCTAACTACTACAAACTTAAAAACCCGGGGCTGCTCTATGACCAGCAGACGGAAAAACTTGCAACTCTAAGGACGAACCTTGACACGAAGACTGACCTGATACTGAGAGATAAACGATACCGCCAAACCGGAATGAGCGAAAAAGTGGGATACAGGAATCCCGGTCCCAGGATTGCCAGGTACAAAGAAATACTGGATGAAACGGGAATGAAGCTTGACGGGAAGATGGATGATCAGGTTGGCGGGAGGAAAAGGCAGCTGGGCGGCACAATCGAGCTGCTCAACTCCCTCAGTCCCACAAACACACTGCTCCGCGGCTATTCATTCACCACGAGGGATGGTGACATCGTCCGTGAGGCCCGGGAACTTTCCCCCGGTGATGAAATCGAGACAAGGCTTGCCGAAGGGAAAGTCAGATCCAAAGTAACAGAGGTGAAAAAAGATGACAGAGAATAGAACAGAAACTTTCGAAGAGAAAATGGAGTCTCTGGAAAAGATCGTAAGACAGCTGGATGAAGACGAAGTCTCACTGGAGGAATCATTAAAACTGTACCAGCGAGGTGTAGAATTGTCTTCGGAATGTGATAAGATCCTGAAAGATGCAGAGCTTAAAGTGGAATCACTGAACCGGAAGGACGATGGGGATGAATAAGGATCTGAAGCAGTATAATGAGAAGGCGGAAAACCTTATACTGGAACATCTCAGCGGAGGGAATATCTCAGACGTCATAAGGAAGGCCAGCACCTATTCAGTGGAGGCGGGAGGTAAACGCTTCCGGCCGTATCTGGTCTTTGCCACATTGAAGTCATTCGGACTCGACCCGGCAGCGGGTCTGTCTGCTGCTGCAGCTGTTGAAATGATCCATACCTATTCACTGATCCACGACGATCTCCCGGCCATGGATGATGATGACTACAGGCGCGGCAAGCCGACAAACCATAAGGTGTACGGGGAGGCTGCAGCAATTCTGGCAGGGGATAATCTCCTCACTGAGAGCTTCAATATCCTGGCACAGGATGAAGCACTTGATGCCGATATCCGCATCCGGCTCGTACAGGCCATCTCGGCTGCTGCAGGGCAGACCGGCATGATCGGCGGACAGATGCTGGACATCGATGCCGAAGGGAAAGATATAACGATGGATGAACTTGTCCTGATCCATCGCCATAAAACCGGCAGACTCATCAGTGCACCGATAGAATCTGCGGCAATCATCGCCGGGGCGGATGACGACACGAAGGCGCTTCTTTTGAGATTTGCGGAATACCTGGGCATCCTGTTCCAGATCCGGGATGACATTCTTGATGTTGAAGGGGACATGTCCAAAACCGGTAAACTTTCAGGAAGCGATGCAAGAAAAGGGAAAGTTACATATGTGAGTACATATGGTCTAAACGGCGCAAAAGAACAGCTGGACTTATTGAAGGTTGAAGCCGAAGGAATCCTTGAATCACTCTCTTCAAAACTTGATACCGGGGAACTTTACAGCGTACTTGAGATGTTTGCCGTCAGAGAACAGTGATAATTCATAATGATGAATTATCATTTTTTGTTTTTTAGTATTATCCAATAGTGGTATAATTGGCATTAGTAAATTCAAAGGTGGTTGCTATATGAACCTGTATAGTATAGAAAATCCATCATTTTTGAAAGGTAAAAGTGATGAAGAACTGAAAGGACTGGCGCAGGACATCAGAGAATTCCTGATCCAGTCATGTTCCGAGACAGGCGGCCACATCGGCGCCAATCTCGGAGTGGTGGAACTGTCGATCGCACTTCATAAATATTTTGATTCCCCGGCCGACAAATTCCTGTTCGACGTCGGGCACCAGGCATATATTCATAAGATCCTGACCGGACGCATCAGTGAATTTGATACGCTGAGACAGTATAAGGGACTGTGCGGATTCCCTAAAATGCGTGAATCCGAACATGACGTGTGGGAAGCCGGCCATTCATCCACTTCGCTTTCAGCAGCAATGGGTATGGCGAAAGCCCGGGATATCCAGGGCGGGACCCATCATATCGTTCCGGTGATCGGCGATGGTGCACTGACAGGCGGTATGGCCCTCGAGGCACTGAATCACATCGGTTCCGACCGGACGAACATGACCATCATACTCAATGATAATGAGATGAGCATAGCACCGAATGTGGGCGCCATGCATAATATGCTGGGCAGGATGCGCACAAATACACAGTATAACCGTGTGAAACATGATATCGAAGATTTCATCAACCGTCTCCCCCAGGTCGGCTCGAAACTCAGGGATATGGCCGACCGGATCAAGGACAGCATGAAATACCTCGTGGTCAACGGCATATTTTTCGAAGAACTCGGCATAAAATACATCGGCCCGGTCGATGGGCATGACTTCGAGGATCTTGCACAGGCAATCAAATCCTCCAAGGATTACAATGGCCCCGTCGTTGTGCATGTCATTACGAAAAAAGGCAAAGGGTATCATCCCGCAGAAGCGGATAAGCTCGGGAAGTGGCATGGCCTCGGACCGTATAAGATCGATACCGGTGAAGTCCTCGGCAGCAAGACGACGCCTTCATGGAGTGAATTCATGTCGAATACGATACTTGAGTATGCCAAAGAGGACAGACGCATCGTAGCCCTGACACCGGCGATGCCGGTAGGCAGCAAGCTGACAAAATTCCAGAATGAACTGCCGGATCAGTTCTTTGATGTAGGAATAGCCGAACAGCATGCTGTAACCATGGCCGGAGGACTTGCCGCAAGCGGCATGCGGCCATACCTTGCAATCTATTCCACATTCCTGCAGCGCGGATACGACCAGCTCCTCCACGACGTTGACAGGCAGAACCTGAA
The DNA here is from genome assembly GCF_000986795.1 of Salinicoccus sediminis. GTDB lineage: Bacteria > Bacillota > Bacilli > Staphylococcales > Salinicoccaceae > Salinicoccus > Salinicoccus sediminis. The sequence goes on from NZ_LAYZ01000001.1 coordinate 299,679, forward strand.
TGTACTGATCGGCATAGACCGCAGCGGACTGGTAGGAGCGGACGGTGAGACGCACCAGGGTGTGTTTGATATCAGCTTCATTTCGCCCCTTCCCAATATCGTACTCATGATGCCTAAAGATGAGATTGAAGCGTCTCGGATGATCGATCTGTCTCTCCGGCATGAAGGTCCGGCCGCCATCCGTTATCCGAGAGGAAATGTAAAAGGCCTGGATATGGGTGGACAGAGGGAGCCACTCAAACTGGGAGAATGGGAAGAGGTCGTCGCCGGTGATGATATGGCGATCATTTCCTTCGGACCGACCCTTGATCTTGCAATCGATGCTTCCGCGGCACTCAAGGAAGCAGGGATTGATGCAAAGGTGATCAATGCGAGGTTCATAAAGCCCCTCGATGAAAAGATGCTGCTTGCGCTCGGTGCCAGCAGCATGCCGCTCGTTACAGTCGAGGAATCGATGCTTGCCGGCGGACTCGGCAGCATGATCGCATCATTCATGGCGGATCACCATTTCACCAATCCTGTAAAACGAATCGGCATAGATAATGAATATGTCGAACACGGTGATGTGAACAAACTGCTTGAAGACCTCGGCATATCGACTGCGAATATCATACTGCAGTCTAAAACCCTGATGGAGCAGACGGATGAAAAAGAAGTTAAGAATTGATGAATATGTCCATCAGGAGTTCAGCTTCGGATCACTGGAGGATGTAAGAAGGATCATCATGGCGGGAAAAGTGCTGAATAATGATGCTCCTGTCTACAAACCTTCGGAAATGATCGATCCCGGGAAAGCAGACGTCCGCTTCAAAAATATCCGCCCCTTCGTTTCCAGGGGCGGAATTAAGCTTAAACGGGCACTGGAAGCTTTCGACCTGGATGTTGAGGGCAGCGTGGTCGCTGATATCGGGAGTTCCACAGGCGGATTCACCGACTGTGCCCTGAAAAACGGGGCAGTGCGTGTCTACGCCATCGATGTCGGCACAAATCAGCTGGACTACAGACTCCGTACCGACGGAAGGGTCACCGTAATGGAACAGACCAACTTCAAAGGAACAGTCGGGACAGACTTCGATGTACCGCCCGGTATATTCACCATAGATGTCTCATTTACATCCATCGTTCCCATACTCCGTCATATTGTGGATTTATTCGACCATGAATATGATATCGTTGCACTCATCAAACCGCAGTTCGAGTCCTACCTGGAAGAGCGGGAAGAGGAGGGCATCATCCATTCACTGAAGACGCATGCAGCAGTCATCAAAAGAGTGATGGATGAGTGCACAGCTCTCGGACTCGTCCCTCTGGCCCTGGAACGCTCGCCGATAAAAGGCGGTAAAGGCAACATTGAATATTTACTGCATCTGAATCACGGGCGGCACCAGGGGATATCCATTGATGAGAGAGGCATTCAGCCGGTTGTTTACGGCTGAGTGCTCTTTTTTGTGTTATATTCATAAGCTTTATGATATTATATGAATAAATATACAAAGGGAATCGAGGAGGACAGCCCATGTCAAACAAGTCAATCAGACAGATAAAAATCAGGGAAATCATCACAAACGGAAAAGTGGAAACACAGGAGGACCTGGTGGAGAAGTTGAACGAATACAATTTCAACGTCACACAGGCGACAGTTTCGCGGGATATAAAGGAACTGCAGCTCATAAAAGTCCCTACGCCGAGCGGTTCCTATATATACAGCATGCCCAAGGACCGGAAATTCCACCCACTGGAAAAACTCGGCAGATATCTGATGGACAGTTTCGTCAAACTGGATTATACCGGTAATCTTCTTGTGCTCAAGACACTGCCGGGGAATGCCCAGTCAATCGGTGCAATAATCGATCAGCTGGAGTGGGAAGAGGTCATCGGCACTATATGCGGCGATGACACATGTCTTCTGATATGCAGGGACGAAGAGGCACAGCTGGAAATCAAGGACCGAATCTTTAATCTGATCTAATTGGAGTGGTAGCTTTGCTTATACGCCTGAATATAAAGAACTTCGCAGTTCTTAAAAATATCGAACTTGAATTTAACAGTGGCCTGACAGTCATTTCCGGTGAATCAGGGGCGGGGAAATCCATGATTATTGAAGCGGTCCGCTATCTGTACGGAAAACGGGCTTCCGTGGAGGATATAAGGTTTGAAACTGAAGGTGCTGTAATCGAGGGGGTCTTCGATTTTCCGGAATCAGCGAAAGTGAGAAGACTCCTGGCTGAAAATGACATCCCCGAAGAGGAGCTTTACATCGTCCGCCGGGAAATCATGCAGAACAGAAAGAGCATCATCAAGATCAATTCCCGCATGATAACACTGGGTGCCCTCAGGGAGATCATGAACGAAGTGATAAGCATCCATTCACAGTCATCACAGAATGAAGCGCTGGAGTCCGGTATGCATATTGTATATCTTGACCGGTTCATAGGAATCGATGAAGAGGAAAAGTTCCTGCAGTATAAAGAGAGCTACAGAAAATTCAAAGAGCTGGAGACACGCATCCACGATCTGGAATACAAAGACCGCAACCGCATGCAGCAGCTGGAACTGTACAGGCATCAGTACGATGAACTTTCTTCCATGGATCTGATCCAGGGTGAGGAGGAACAGCTGGAAGAGGAGATCGGCTACTTCAATAACTACGAAAAGATTCATGAGGCACTCTCCATCATGCGTTCCCAGCTGGATTCCGAGTATTCGCCGCAGGTCATGCTGTACGAAATCCATAAATCAATCGAAACCATGGGCAGGTTCGATGATTCCTACACTGATTTTACAGAAACCATCCTCGAAGCCTATCATCTCCTGAATGAGCTCGACAGCAAGGTGGCCGGCGATTTGTCGAATGTGGATTACGATGAAGAGGCTTATAACGAAAAGCAGATGAGGCTTTCCTCCCTGAATAACCTGAAGCGGAAATACAACAGGAACATAGTGGAGCTTATCGGACTCCGGGAGTCCCTTAATGAGGATATCATGCAGCTTGAAAACATCGCCCAGTCCTTCGAAAAGCTGGAACAGGAAAGATCCGCTGCACTGGCTGAAATGGAGAAACTGGCAAGCTTCCTCCAGAATTACAGGGTGGAACGCAAGCATTTCCTCGAAACCCGGATCAAAAAAGAACTCCAGGCTCTCGATATGCCGGATGCGGACTTTGAGATCGAGGTCAAGGAGGGGACGTTCGACCAGAGAGGGTACTCAGATGTCGGATTCCTTTTCTCACCAAACAAGGGTGAACCGTTGAAATCCATGAACAGCATCGCCTCAGGCGGTGAAATCTCCCGGGTGATGCTCGCTGTCAGGACAATTTTCACAGAATTCGACAGACACTCCCTGTTGATCCTGGACGAGATAGATACGGGTGTCAGCGGCGCTGTGGCCACGAAGATGTCAGCAAAGATGAAACTTCTGTCCAAAGCCAGGCAGGTCCTGGTCATATCGCACCTGCCGCAGGCTGCCGCTGTTGCCGACAGCCACCTGTACGTCACCAAAAAGACGACCGACGAACGCACGGTATCAACAGCCGGGTATCTCAACCAGAAGGATCATATATATGAAATAGCACGGATGATGAGCGGCTCCGATGTCACAGAAGCAGCACTTGAAAATGCAAAGGCCCTCATCAAAGAACAAAAATAAGAGGCGGAGCACTCCGCCTCTTATTTTTGTCTGGGTTTCCTCTTTCTTTCAGCCTGTTCGGAAAAACGGCCCTGTGCTCTTTTGTTTTTCCTCTCACGGTGGAGTACATAGCCGCCGATGAACCATACGCCGAATATCGTCAGCCCGAGACCCACGAGAAACTGGATGACTGTGAGCGTGAAGGGGTCATTCACGACTCCGAACATGCTGTCCCTCATATATTTTATGCCCAGACCTGCGAGGAATACCGGCACAATCAATATTATCAAAGCAATCATTTTTTTCATCGAATCACCCGGGTTTCATAGATAATACACATTATACATGAACGGAACATCAGTTTAAAATAACCTATTCTTTAAAAACTTCAGAATATTCCATGTTTGGTTAAAATCATGTATTTTGATTATGGGAGATGTATAATAAAATGTACAGGGGAGGTAGCATAATGAAATTTGATGAAATATTCGTAGAGTACAAAGATGAAATGACAACGCTTTCAATTTGTAAAGCGGCTGACATGGATGTACTCCGACCTGTCCTTCGTCTCTATAAGGAAACGGATATGAGATTTCATCTTGTCGATGACAGACCAAGGCTTGAAGAAATGCTCAGGACATTTGATGAAGGACTCGTTGAGGATGGACGTGTGACCATCCATCATTCTGCAAGTGATGAGGAGGCAGCAGCAATCGCTGTAGGGCTCACCGCAGAAGGTAAAGCTGATATTCTCATGAAGGGGCTGATTTCAACCTCGACAATACTGAAGGAAGTACTGAATAAATCGCACGGGCTCATCAGCGGGGGATTGCTGAGTCACACGGCTTTATTCGATCTTCCGAACTACCATAAGGCAATCCTGCTCAGTGATGCGGCAATGAATATTGCGCCGGACAGGGAACAGAAGATGACAATCATTCAGAACACTGCGGAGTGTGCCCGGAAACTGGGGATGGCAAGGCCGAAGATCGCCCTTTTATCAGCAGTTGAGAAGGTGAACAGTAAAATCCCTTCCACAACTGATGCTGAAGCCATCGTAAAAGCGGGCAGGGAGAGTGAACCGGAAATTTTGATAGACGGTCCTCTGCAGTATGACCTCGCAATATCGAAAAAGGCCGCTGAACATAAAAACATGGCATCTGAAGTTGCCGGGGATGCGGATATACTTATCGTCCATAATATCGACGCCGGTAATGTCCTGTATAAGTCGCTGGTCTATTCAGCGGGGGCAAGAGTGGCATCCGTTATTACTGGCGCATCTGTCCCGATAGTATTAACATCAAGGGCAGACAGTGCAGAGGACAAATACAATTCAATCAGACTTGCGATGAAGGTCTTATAAAACTAATCAACGGGAGTGCTTATAATGATATTTGAAAAAATGGTGGAACAAGATTACGAACAACTGATTTTCTGTCACGATGAGGCAAGCGGGCTCAAAGCGATCATCTGTATACACGATACGACGCTCGGACCGGCTCTCGGCGGCTGCAGAATGTGGAATTATGAAACTGAAGAGGAAGCGGTCGAGGACGTGCTGCGCCTGGCGCGCGGCATGACATACAAGAATGCGGCGGCAGGCCTCAACCTGGGCGGCGGCAAGACGGTGGTCATCGGTGATGCCAAAAAAGATAAATCCGAAGCATTCTTCAGGGCTCTGGGCAGATATGTAAACAGCCTGAACGGCAGATACATCACTGCGGAAGATGTGGGAACGACTGTGGCCGACATGGACCTGATCTATCAGGAGACACCTTATGTCTGCGGCATGAGTGAATCCTACGGCACCGGCGGAAACCCGAGTCCCATGACTGCCTTTGGAGTGTACATGGCTATGAAGAGGACAGCCAAAGAGGCATTCGGCGATGATTCACTCGAAGGAAAGACGATAGCAGTACAGGGTGTGGGAAACGTTTCTTACAGTCTCTGCCGCCATCTGCATGAAGAAGGTGCGGAACTCGTCGTTACAGACATCAGCCAGGATGCAATCGACAGGGCTGTGAACGACTTCGGAGCCAAAGCGGTGGGCATCGAGGAAATTTATGATGTAGAGGCGGACATTTTCGCCCCATGCGCACTCGGCGGCATCCTGAATGATGAAACGATACCGGCCCTGAAAGTGAATGCGGTGTGCGGAAGTGCAAACAACCAGCTTCTTGAAGATGACAGACACGGTGAAATGCTCAAAGAGCGCGGCATTGTCTATGCACCGGATTATGTAGTCAACTGCGGCGGCGTCATCAATGTGGCGGATGAACTCCAGGGGTACAACAAAGAGCGTGCCAAAGCCAAAGTGCAGGGCATCTACGATCAGATGGATAAAATCTTCAATATTGCCACACGTGACGGTGTGACACCGGCAGTGGCGGCGGACAGACTTGCAGAAGAGCGTATCGACAGCATGATGCGGGTCAAGAGTACATTTTCACAAAATGAAATCACCACCCTCAGCAGGAGGTAGCCGCCACTGATGCAATATAATATTCTCGTTCTCAATCTTGGAAGTACATCGACCAAGGTTGCAATCTACAATAACCTGACAAACATTGCCGAAGATACGCTCAGCCATCCGGCAGAGGAAACAGTGAAACCCATGGCGGAACAGATTGAATATCGGCTGGATGCCATACTCTCATTCCTTGCAGAGCAGAAGTTCGATCCGTCCTCCATCGATATCGTCAGCGCGCGCGGAGGCACCCTGAGACCGATCGAGGGCGGCACGTATAATATCAGCCCTCAGATGGTTTCGGACCTATCGGAAAGCGCCTACGGCAGGCATGCCTCCAATATGAGCGGCCTCATAGCCGACAGATTCCGTAAAAAATACGGCTGCGAAGCAGTGATCACCGACCCCGTGGTCGTCGATGAGCTCATTGATGAAGTGCGTATGACCGGCTTGAAAGGCATAGAACGTAAATCCATCTTCCATGCGCTCAACCAGAAAGCGGTGGCAAGAAAGTATGCAGAGTCTGTGAATAAAGAATACGGGGACATAAATGTTATCATATGCCATATGGGCGGAGGCATAACTGCCGGTGCACATCACAGGGGCAGGGTCATCGATGTGAATGACGGCCTGTCAGGCGAAGGGCCGATGAGCCCGAACAGGACCGGTTCCCTTCCCAACGGCGCGTTCGCAAAATATATCATCGACAACAGGCTGGATTATGACGCTGCTTACGAAGTCATCACTAAAGAAGGCGGCTTCATCTCCCTCGCAGGTACCCAGGATGCATTGGAACTTGAGAACAGGGCCCTTGACGGGGACAGCCCGGCGATTGCAATCTATGAAGCGATGGCAGTGCAGATAGCCAAGGAAATCGGTTCCCGGGCGGCGATCCTGAAAGGTGAGGCCGAACAGATCATCTTTACCGGCGGACTCGCCTACAGCAAATATCTGATCGATCTCATCCGGCCATACGTCTCGTTCATCGCACCGATCACCGTCTATCCCGGAGAGGAAGAGATGTCGGCGCTGGCTGAAGGCGCATATCGTGTGATGAGCGGCGAGGAAAGCGTGAAGACCTATGAACAGGAGTGAAAAGAATGGCCCATGAATATGATTTAGTAGTACTCGGCGGGGGCACGGCCGGGTATGTGGCGGCGATAAAAGCCAGTCAGCTCGGTCTGAGGACGGCAGTCGTGGAGAAAAGCCGGCTCGGCGGCACCTGCCTCCATAAAGGTTGCATACCGACAAAAAGCATGCTCAAATCCGCCGAAGTTGCAAACACGATAAGGAATGCAGAGGATTACGGCATAGAGTCCTTCATCCCTTCCATTTCAATGGAAAAGATACAGGCCCGGAAGGACGAAGTCGTGGATCGTATGCACGGCGGCATCAACCAGCTCATGAAGAAGAATAAGATAGACGTCTTCGATGGCTACGGCCGCATACTGGGACCTTCCATCTTTTCTCCGATGGCGGGCACTGTCGCTGTTGAAGATCCGGAGGATGATGAAGCGGAAAGTGAAATCCTCATCAATCAGAACGTACTGATCGCCACAGGGTCTTTCCCGAAAGAACTGCCTTTCCTGCCTTTTGACGGCAATATTGTCCTGTCCAGTGATGATATGATGACACTTGACACGGTTCCCGGCAGGATGGCAGTGGTCGGCGGTGGTGTCATCGGACTTGAATTTGCAAGTCTGCTTGCAGATCTCGGCTCCGAGGTCACAGTCATGGAAGCAGGGGACCAGATCATCCCTATGGAAGACAAGGATATCGCAGGACAGCTGAAAAAATCACTTGAAGAGAAGGGCATCGAATTCATCACCGGCATTTCGCTCAGTGAAGATTCTGTGGAAACATCCGAGTCGGATGCCACGTTTGAAATCAACGGTGAATCAAGGACCTTCGACAAAGTGCTTGTTTCTATCGGACGCGCGCCGAATGTCGACGACATCGGCCTTCCGAACACAAAGATCGTGCGTGAGAATGGGTTCATTGTCACGGATGAGCATTACCAGACCAAGGATAAGAATATATATGCGGTGGGGGATGCCATCGGCAACCTCCAGCTTGCCCACGTTGCGACAAGGGAAGCGATCATTGCCGTGGAACATATGGCGGACAGAAAACCATATCTGCTGGATTATAAAACAGTACCAAGATGCATATATACATCTCCGGAAACCGCCTCACTCGGCTATACCGAAAAGGAATTGAAAGATGCAGGGCTTGATTACAGAACCCATAAGATACCACTTGCTGCAATTGGTAAAGCAGTCATTGCAGGAGATAAGAAAGGCTTCGGCAAACTGATTGTGGATCCCGGGACAAAAGATATCCTCGGGGTTTCGATCATCGGACCCGGTGCAACAGAACTGATCAATGAAGCGGCACTGGCGAAATTCCTCGATGCCTCATCCCTTGAACTGGGCATGTCGGTACATGCCCATCCATCCATAGGGGAAGTTCTGATGGAGCTCGGGCTCGATGCAGACGGAATTGCAATTCATGTTTAAGGAGGACAAACGCTTGATGGATTATAAAGAAGCGGGACTCGAAAAAGAGGACCTCAAGGAAATATATCGCACGATGCTTCTCGCCAGAAAACTCGATGAGCGGATGTGGCTTTTGAACAGGGCGGGGAAACTGCCGTTCGTCATCTCATGCCAGGGACAGGAGGCGACCCAGGTCGGAGCCGGCTATGCACTGAATAAGGAAGTGGACATAATCAGCCCGTATTACAGGGACCTGGCACTTGTCACTCATTTCGGCATGACACCGGAGGAGACGATGCTTTCTGCTTTTGCCAAAAAGGGTGACATCTCAAGCGGCGGCAAGCAGATGCCGTCACACTTCAGTAAAAAGGAAAATAACATCCTGACCCAGGGCTCCTGTGTGGCAACGCAGGTGCTGCATGCCGTTGGTGCGAGCTTCAAATTCAAGATGGACAACGAAGCGCGTGTTGCAGTCACGACACTCGGTGAGGGTTCTTCCAACCAGGGCGATTTCCACGAAGGTCTGAACTTTGTCGGGGTTCATAATCTGCCTTTCATATGCATCATCGAGAACAACAAATATGCAATCAGTGTGCCACGGCAGCTGCAGTACGGGGCTGACAAACTGTCGGACAGGGCCGTAGGTTACGGCATGCACGGGGAACATATAGACGGCAACGACCCGATCGCAGTCTACAAGGCAGTGAAGGAAGCCAGGGAACGTGCAGTCAAAGGAGAAGGCGGGACATTGATCGAAGCGATGTCGACCAGGCTTACAGCACATTCTTCGGATGATGATGATTCCTACCGTGAAAAGACTGAACGTGAAGGTATCAGGGAAGAAGACTGCATTACAAAGTTCAGAGCATACATGGTGGAACATGAAGTTGCAGATGATGAATGGTTTGATGCACTCGGGGCAGAACTCAAAAAACAGGTGACTGATGCAACCAAAGCTGCCGAGAAGGCCCCTTATCCGGATGCTTCAGAAGCACTGACAAACGTGTACGAGGAGGTAAAACATGGCTAAAATATCCTACCTTCAGGCGATCAGAGAAGCGCTTGACTATGAAATGGGACAGGATGAAAATGTATTCGTCCTCGGAGAGGATGTCGGCAAAAAAGGCGGCGTCTTCAAAGTCACGGAAGGGCTTCAGGAAAAATACGGGGAACTGAGATGCCTTGATACGCCGCTTGCGGAATCCAATATTGTGGGCACAAGCATAGGCGCGGCGATGATGGGGAAACGTCCCGTTGCAGAAATCCAGTTTGCCGAGTATATCCTGCCGGCAACGAACCAGATCCTGAATGAAGCGGCAAAAATAAGATACCGCTCAAACGGTGACTGGAACTGTCCGATGGTGATCCGTTCGCCATTCGGCGGCGGTATCCACGGTGCACTCTACCATTCACAGTCGATCGAAACTGTGTTCACTTCGACACCTGGCCTCAAAGTAGTCATCCCGTCCACGCCGGCCGATGCGAAAGGACTGTTGATTTCTGCCATCAGAGACAACGATCCGGTCCTGTTCTTCGAACATAAAAAAGCATACCGGCTGCTCAAGGAAGAAGTGCCGGAAGGCGATTATACAGTACCGATCGGCAAGGCGGATGTGAAACGCCAAGGTGACGACATCACCGTCATCACCTACGGCCTTTGTGTAAACTATGCACTCCAGGCGGCAGAACGGCTGTCGAAAGACGGATATGAAGCAGAAGTGCTCGATTTGAGAACTGTTTATCCACTGGATAAGGAAAGCATCATTGAAGCCGCATCAAAAACGGGCAAAGTGCTCCTTGTGACCGAAGATAATCTCGAGGGCAGTGTCATGAGCGAAGTCTCCGCCATCATTGCAGAGAACTGCCTGTATGACCTGGATGCACCGGTAATGCGACTGGCCGGTCCGGATGTACCATCGATGCCGTACTCACCGCCGATGGAAGACTTCTTCATGGTCAATCCGGAAAAGATAGAAGCGAAAATGAAAGAGCTTGCAGAGCACTAAGAGGGGGATAGGTTAATGGAAGAAGTATTGATGCCCAAACTGGGTGAAAGTGTAACAGAAGGCACAATAGAAAAATGGCTCGTCAAGCCGGGAGATACAGTCGAAGAATATGATGCATTATGCGAAGTCATCACCGATAAAGTGACTGCCGAGGTGCCGTCAGTCTTTGACGGTACCATTAAAGAGCTTCTCGTGGATGAAGGGGATACAGTAGAAGTCGGCACGCCGATCTGCATGATGGAAACTGAAGGCGGAGCGGATGAACCCGCTGTTGAATCTGTTGAAGAACCGACCCCGGCACCCCGGGAACCCGCCCCCCGGTCCGAAGCCCCGGAGAAAGCCGATGCACGAAAAGGCACACGGATTTCACCGGTGGTCATGAGGCTCGCCAGTGAAAACGGCATCGATCTCGATGAGGTCACCGGCACTGGATTCGAGGGCAGGGTCACAAAGAAGGATATACTGAAAGTGATGGAGGAAGGGCCATCCGAAAAGCGTGTTCCAGCAGAGGAAAAAGAGAGCACTCCCGTTTCAGAACCCGCTCCGGAACCCCAGGCGGGACAGCCTGCGGCCGGAGAGGAAATTCCCGTCACCGGCGTCCGCAAGGCGATTGCAAACAAGATGGTCCAGTCCAGCCAGGAAATCCCCCATGCATGGCTGATGATGGAAGTTGATGCGACGAACCTCGTCAATGTCAGAAACAGTCACAAGGCTTCCTTCAGGGAAAAGGAGGGCTATAACCTCACTTTCTTCAGCTTTTTTGTAAAAGCTGTGGCCGAGACACTCAAAGAGTATCCAATACTCAACAGTTCATGGCAGGGTGACAAGATCGTTGTCAACAAAGACATCAATATCTCCATCGCTGTCGCAGGCGATGATAAGCTGTATGTACCAGTCATCAGAAATGCGGATGATCTTTCCATCAAAGGCATCGCAAAGCAGGTCAGCGAACTTGCCAAACTTGGCAGGAACCATCAGCTGACGCAAAAGCACATGGAGGGCGGAACATTCACAGTCAACAACACCGGCGCCTTCGGGTCTGTACAGTCCATGGGCATCATCAATCATCCGCAAGCGGCGATACTGCAGGTGGAATCCATAGTCAAACGTCCGGTCATCGTCGACGACATGATTGCCGTGAGACATATGGTGAACCTCTGCCTCTCCATCGACCACCGCATACTTGACGGACTGGTTGCCGGAGAGTTCCTGAAAGCTGTCAAAACGAGAATTGAAAGCTACTCAACTGAACACACATCAGTTTACTGACCTTTACAAAAACTTTGATTCAATATAGAATTGAATCAAAGTATACTAAGTAGCTCGGATGAAAGAAGAGCTGCTCCAAAGGAGTTTTTGTGATGAATATGGATTTCAACCTCTACATGAATGATGTAGTCAGCCAGGCAAGAAACGAAATGCGTGAATCCGGATATACAGAATTGACCACACCTGAAATGGTGGATGAATATCTGGGCAAGGAAGGCACTTCACTTGTCATGATCAACTCGGTCTGCGGATGTGCCGGCGGCATCGCCCGTCCTGCTGCAAAGCATGCCCTCAACTATGACAGGCTCCCAACACAGCTGCTGACCGTATTTGCCGGGCAGGATAAGGAAGCGACGGAGCAGGTCCGTGAAAAAGCGACTGAATTCCTGCCGTCCTCACCTTCATTCGCCCTGTTCAAAGACGGTAAAATCGTAGATATGATCGAAAGGCATGAAATTGAAGGACACGAAACGATGAGTGTCATCACGGGTCTTCAAGCATGGTTCGAAGAGCACGGCGAAGAGGTATGATATAAAAAGAGGTCCCCGGAGGGACCTCTTTAATTTGTTACATCGTAGTAAGCATGCTTACACCAAACAGCAGACCTGACACTACGATCAGAAAGATCATGAACCATATAACAATTTTTTGGATTTTTCCATTGCCCATACTATCATCCTTAAATTTTTGCTCTTTTTATTATAATATACACTGCTGTGACAATCAACAAACTGACGGAGGAATGAAGCGATGAATAAGGAAAGACTGATCGATCAATTCATGGAAATGGTGCAGGTTGATTCAGAAACCGGCCATGAAAGGGATATTGCAGATTATCTGCTCAAGGTATTCAAAGAGATGGACGTCGAAGTATACGAAGATGATACACAAAAAGAAACAGGATACGGCGCCGGAAACATTTTCGTGCATCTCAAGGGTGATGACGAAAAGGCGGAGCCTGTCTATTTCACAGTACATATGGACACAGTCGTGCCAGGGCTCGGCATCAAACCGTCCATAGAGGGAGATTACATCGTCAGCGATGGATCCACCATTCTGGGTTCTGATGACAAGGCCGGAATTGCAGCCATCATTGAAGCGGTCCGTTCACTGTCAGAGTCCGGTGCATCGCACGGGGACGTTGAATTTGTCATTACCGTCGGAGAGGAATCCGGCCTGGTAGGGGCAAAGGCGTTTGATACTTCTGTACTCAAAAGCAGATACGGATATGCTGTGGATTCCACAGGAAAAGTCGGCACAGTCGTCACTTCCGCACCGACGCAGAGCAAGATCGAAGCACATATACACGGCAGGACTGCCCATGCCGGCGTTGCACCCGAGGAGGGTGTCAGTGCAATCACCATCGCTTCAAAGGCGATCAGCAAGATGAAGCTGGGAAGGATCGATTCCGAAACAACAGCCAATATCGGAAAATTCGAAGGCGGCGGCCCGACAAATGTCGTGACGGACTACGTCAATATACTTGCCGAGGCGCGCAGCCAGGACGACGAAAAGATGAAAGCCCAGACAAAGCATATGATTGATGCATTTGAAAGTGCCGCAGAAGAGCTGGGCGGACGTGCGGAAGTGAATTCTGAAGTGATGTACTCCGCACTGGAGGCAAAAGAGGACTCGGAAGTCGTCAGCACTGTAACGAAGGCGATAGAGAATATCGGCAGGGAAGTCAGTCTGATCAGCCTGGGCGGCGGCAGCGACGGTAATATCTTTGCCGGCAAAGGCATTGATACGGCCATTCTCGGCCTCGGCTATGAAAACATCCATACGACAGCCGAGAGGATGCCGGTAGAAGAACTCGCAAAAATCACAGAGCTCATCATCGAAATCATCAAAGTCCAGAAGGAAATGGGGCGACCTGAATGATTTATGATATCGGAGTCATCGGCCTTGGCGTCATGGGTACGAATATAGCGAAAAATATGGCCCGCAAGGGATTTAAAGTGGTCACTTTCGATTTTTTTGAGGATGTACGGAAAAACCGCCTGAATGAATTGAAGCAGGAAGGTGTTGACATTGCCGAAACACTAGAATCCTTCGTGGACGATCTGAAACAGCCGAGGAATATACTCATGCTGGTGAAGGCCGGGGGAGTGACTGACCGGACAATCGAACAGGTCGCACCGCTGCTTGAAAAAGGCGATACGCTGATTGACGGCGGGAATGAACAGTATGAAAACACCCGCCGCAGAAATATAGAACTCACAAAAAAAGAGATAAACTACATCGGTATGGGCGTGAGCGGCGGCGAGGAAGGTGCACTGAACGGCCCTTCACTCATGCCGGGCGGACAGAGAGAAGCATATGACAATGTCAGTCACATTTTCGAAAAGATCGCCGCAAAAGCGGATGATGGGAAACCATGTGTGGCATACATCGGCGAAGACGGCAGCGGACATTACGTCAAAATGGTCCACAACGGCATTGAATATGCGGATATGGAACTCATTGCAGAGAGCTACTTCTTCATGAAACATGCGCTCAGGATGTCCAATGATGAAATGAGCGATGTATTCTCGGAATGGAACAAAGGAGAGCTGAACAGTTATCTGATAGAAATCACGGCAGAGATACTGAAATTCAAGGACGGGGAAGGCAACTATGTCCTCGACCTGATCCTGGATAAGGCGGGCCAGAAAGGGACGGGCAAATGGACCGGAATCGAAGGCCTGAAACTCGGTATACCATTATCTCTTATAACAGACAGCGTGTTTGTCAGATGCCTCTCCAGCCTGATAGACGAGCGTGCGCTGATCAGTGAAGCCTATCCAGGCGAAATGGGCACAGTGGATACAGACAGGGAAGCTGTCCTTGATGATCTGAAAAATGCACTCTATATCAGCAAGCTCATGTGCTATTCCCAGGGATTCAGGCTCATCAAAGAGGCAAGTGACATCTACGACTGGGATCTCCAGCCCGGTGAAATCTCCATGATATGGCGCAAAGGATGCATCATCCGTGCCCACTTCCTTGAAAAGATCAATGAAGCCTATACAAGCGATCCGGGCCTTACGAACCTGATACTGGATGACTTTTTCAAGGAAATCGTCACCCGCAACCAGCAGAGTCTCCGCACTATCGCTTCGTCAGCAATACAAAATGAAATACCGATGCCTGCGTTTCTGAGCGCTGTATCCTACTTTGACAGCATGAAGCAAAGACGTGTTTCCAGCAATATGATACAGGCACAGCGGGATTATTTCGGTGCGCATACCTACGAAAGAACGGATAAGGAAGGCGCATTCCATACAGAATGGTTCTGAAGCCAAAAGAAGTACCGGGATCACTGATCCCGGTACTTCTTTTTTGTCAGTCAATGTATAATGACTGCCACACCTGCACTTTGGTGCCGGGGGAGGCAACATCGAAAGTGCTTTTCAGTACTTCCATTGAAAAATTGCAGTTCAGTTCGCCCTCTTCCTTGAAGCGCCATCTTCTGAAAATATAGCTGTAGATGTCCTCGACCGTTTCAGGCGCCGGTCCTGTTGATTCGAATATGACAAAATCACCGGACTCGGTATACGTCTCCTCAAATGGCGTGGGAAGGGTCGAGGTGACTCCTATCAGAATTTCCATGCCCTGTGAAACATATCTCTCATGCATGACGATCCCCTTGATGCTGCCATTGTTATAGCGGATCAGTTCATCAATGATACCGTTCCTGTTAAGATCATCGAGCAGATGATATTTTGCCTCTGCACTGTACTCTGCGATTGGGAAACGTTCCGCCACACCCACTATCCTTGTACTTTCCAGGTACTGTCTTTTCTCAGGGTACCGCGGCTTATCCACCGGCACCACCTCAAAGGAAATCCGCTCCAGGAGAGGGAGTGACCGGAAATGCTTCTCCGTTTCATATGGGGAGATGCCAAACGTCCTGAAATATGCCTCTTTGAACGGTTCGATGCCCGAATATCCATAATATTTGGCGATGTCTATGATACGCCTGTGCCCGGTGTATAGTTCATAGGCGAGCTCTGTCATCTTCCTTTTCTGCTGATATTCATAAGGGGTCATGCCGACGAGTGAAGTGAAGATCGTCATGAATGACTTCTGTTCAACGCCCATGGCATTTAAAACCTGGTCGTAATCGATCCTTCCCCTCAGGTGGTCTTCTATATAGACTATAAACTTTTCAACAAAATTCACTGTTTCCATGGCAATCTCATTCCATTCATCATACATCCCACCATTTGAATCCGTCGCGTGAGACGAGGAGCGTACTTTTTACGGGTCCGCTGGAGCCTGACTGGTAATTCGGAAAGGCTGCCGGACTGTTTTCCCATACTTTATTGACCGGGTCGACAAAAGCCCACGCGTTCATCAATTCTTCCTGGTGGGTGAAGTTTGTCGAATCACCGTTCAGGCAGTCATATATAAGGTTCTCATAAGCATCGACGGTCCGGGAAAGGTCCTGTTTGGCAACCGTATATGACAGCTTGATCTCTTTAGTGTCCTTCTCACCGGCATAATCCTTTACATTCAGGTGCAGTGTGATGCTTTCGTCCGGCTGGATACGTATCACCAGCAGATTTTTGGCGAGCACATCATCTTCCTCCGCCTGATAATAGAGGTTCTTCGGCACTTCCTTAAATTCCACTACAATCTTCGTTTCTTTTTCCTTCATGCGCTTGCCGGTGCGGACGTAGAAAGGTACACCCGCCCATCTGAAGTTGTCGATGAAAAGCCTTGAGGCGATGAATGTCGGAGTATTGGAGTCGTCGGCCACATTTTCCTCGTCCCTGTATTTGGGAACTGCTTCACCGTCAACGAGGCCCTCATCATACTGCCCGCGGACGAAATGCCTTTTGACATCCTTTTCACCGACTCTCCTGAGGCTTTTCAGGACCTTTATCTTCTCATCCCTGATATCGTCACTGTTCAGGCTGATAGGTGGTTCCATCCCAAGGAGGGAAACGATCTGGAGGAGGTGGTTCTGGAACATGTCCCTGACGGCGCCGCTTCTCTCATAATATTCCCCGCGGTCGAGCACCCCGAGTGATTCGGAGGAGGTGATCTGTATATTGGAAATGTAATGGTTGTTCCAAAGCGGCTCGAACATGCTGTTGCTGAACCGGATCACTTCGATGTTCTGTACCATCTCCTTGCCCAGATAATGGTCGATGCGGTAGATTTCATGTTCATCGAACGTATTGGTAATTTCGTTGTTGAGGGCAAGCGCACTGTCATAATCCCTGCCGAACGGCTTTTCGATGATGAGACGCTTGGATCCTTGTGTATCCGTCACTCCGGATTCCCGCAGGTTATCAGTTATGACAGTAAAATACTGCGGCGGCATGGCGAGATAGAATAATCTGTTGCCGGCCGTGTCGAACTGCGCCTCGAGCTCCTCGAACCTGTCTTTCAATATTTTATAAGTACTGCTCTCTGCAATATCCACTTGTACATAAAACACATGCTGAAGAAATGAACCAAGGCCATCCAGATTTTCCAGCTTTTTGTTGGAACTGATGGATTCCTCAGCCATTTCTCTGAAATCTTCGTCTGAAAAGTCCCTCCGGCCCACGGCAATGATTACAAAATTGTCTTTGAGTGATCCTTCCTGGAACAGATGGAACATGGAAGGCAATAATTTTCTGCTTGATAGATCGCCGGTTGCACCGAATAATGCAATGGCTGTTTTAAATGGTTGTGTATTCATTTCCAACAAGTCCTTTGGTCAAATTTTTCCTTATATCATTATTCCACTGTATACTGAAAAAAACAACTCTTTAATATGGTATAATGGACCAATCATTACAGACAGGTGATCATATGAAATTTACAGTTCTCGGTTCCGGGGCAGGCATACCTTCAAGGACCCGGAATACGCAAAGTTACATCCTCGACATCGTGGAGGAGATAAACCAGTATTTTCTGATCGATGCAGCAGAAGGCGTACAGCACCGCATATTGCATACCTCCGTGCGGCCCGCAAAAGTAAGGCATGTTTTCATCACACATCTGCACGGCGATCATATTTACGGTCTGCCGGGATTCCTTGCCTCCCGTGCCCATCAGGGGGGAGAAGACATCCCTCTGACCGTTTATGGACCTCCCGGCCTGAAGGAATGGGTGGGACTCACACTCAAAATCAGCGGATCCCACCTGAATTACCCGATACACTATGTGGAAGTGTCGCACAATATGCGATACGAAGTGGAGGGCTTCAGCGTGGAGACGTATTTGCTTGACCACACCGTGGACAGCTATATGTATGTCTTCAATGAACCTGAAAAGCTCGGCAAATTGGACACGGGTAAGCTGAAATCCATCGGCATCGAACCCGGCCCCCTCTACAAGGAGATAAAGGGCTCGGAGACATTCAGCCACGGCGGCATCACTTATGCGACCAGTGATTTTCTTGGCAGCCCCGTACCGGGAAGGAAAATATCCATCCATGGTGATACGAGGGTGATGACTTCCCCCGGCTACCTGTCCCTCGTGGATGGCTCCGACCTCATTGTACATGAAGCCACCTATCTGGAAGGGGAAATAGAAAAAGCACACATATATTTCCACTCGGAAATACAAAATGTGCTTCAGAACTTCTCGCAGATTGATTACAGGAAAATACTGTTCAGCCATATCAGTAACCGGTATGATGATGATGACATCAGGCGGATTAGAGAGACACTCGGCAATCATGCAACGATCGCCCATGACTACCTTGAAATCACCATTCCGCGTATTTCTTTATAAAACGGTCGACAGTTTCCCGGTATCTTACCGGGTTCCTGTTATAGCTTTCAACATGCCCGCCGCGATCAGGATACCAGGCCACTTTCGGTGGCTTTTTTTTATCGTACAGCTGACGGCTCTGTTCATACGGAATGAATTTGTCGGGCTTTGAGTGGATGAACAGCATCGGCTGTTCTATCTTGTCTATCACACGTATCGGCGACACTTTGAAAAGTGAGAAACGGCTCCTTATCCTGAAGAATATGTTGGTGAAGAACAGGACGAGAGGCGAGCCTATTTTAGTGTACTGGCTGAATATGTTGGTCAGCTCATCGCCGAGGGTTGAAAACGATGCATCTGATATATAGAACTTCGCCCTGTTCGACAGCTCGCCCGCATACAGTATCATTGTCGCCGCCCCCATGGATTCTCCATGTATGCCGACTTCTATGTCCGGGCCGTAATGTTCGAACAGGTAATCGACGACCGTCTCCAGGTCATATTTTTCATAGAACCCGTATGTGGAGTGTATGCCGCCAGTATTACCATGGCGTCTTGCATCATATATCACTGCGTTATAGCCCATTTCGACGAACATGTTCAGGTATTTGATCGAGCTGATCTTGTTCTCGGTGACACCGTGGCAGAGCACGATCCATTTATCCGTCTCATTGGGATGGACGAAAATGGCATTGATGCTGTAGTCGAACCTGGAAGGGATCAGTACATCGTCCTGTTCCAGTTGCTGGAATTCTTCCATATTCAGACGTTTCGCACGTGTTTCACGGCGTTTGATCACTTCCACATCCCTCAATTTGAAAAACAGTATCTGGCTCGAGGCGTAGTAACCGAGGGAGACCAGGAAAATGATCAATGATGATATGGCCGCGATCAGCCATTTAATCATCGATTTCATATTCTATGCTCCCCGTACTTCAGGATTTTTACAGCTTCCAGAATGCTGTTGTATCCATCATCCGTCAGATCCTCTGTGCGTCCGTAGCTTGCGAGGTTATCCTCCAGCTGCCGGAGGCTGCTGACCCCGTTGACGATGACGGCACCGTTCTTCCTGAGGAAAGCGTAGGAGAGGGCTGTCAGATCCCGGTTGATGGCAGCCAGGGCATCGACAGTTTCCTCCAGCTCATCCTTCGAATAATCGAGGACACCCTCATCGAATTTCTTCTCAAGCACACTGGAAGCCTTGTCACTGAGGAGGCCTTTCATCACCGGGCCGCGCGCCAGGGGACGGATGCCGGATAATCCGTCAGTGACTTCAAGCGGCCGGTTGTCGATCGGATTGAACTGCATCATCAGCGTTGCAATCGCACTGTGCTTTTTATAATAATCGATGACATTCATCCGGATGGAGGAGATGCCGTAGCTTCTGATCGTACCTTCCTGCTTCAGATCCTCGAAAGCCTGTATCGTCTCATCCTTGTTGTCTTCGATCGTTCCGCCGTGGAGCTGATACAGATCGAGCTCGCTTACACCCAGGCGGCGGAGTGAATCCTTGACCGCCTCTTTGATATAGGATGCTGATGGATTCCAGGCTGTCTTCTCCCGGTTTTTTGCATCAAACTGGTTGCCGACCTTCGTGCCGATGAGGAAATCATACCGCGAACGGTATTTTTCCAGTATTTCACCCACAAGCCTTTCATTCTCCCCGAATTGATAAAGGTCGGCTGTATCAAAATAATTGATGCCGGCATCAAGAGCCGTCTCTATTATCTTTTCGGATTCGGCCTTATCATCAATGGGAAGATTCATGCATCCCAGAGAAAGTTCTGACAGAGAAAGGCCGTCTTTAGTATTTAAGGTTCTCATTTGAATCAGTCCTTTTATATGATTGTTTTAATAGACATATTCAATTATAACAAGGGATTGCCCAATCTTGCAGTGAATGTGCAAAATTTACTGCTTCAAACCAATTGCCTGGAAGTTGATTATATGGGAACATGTCAATGAAGACATAGTTTACATATTGTCAGATTTTCATGGACGATATATTGGATAACGTGTATATTTGTTAAGGACATGCTGATTCCGGATTGGAAAGGAAGCTGATTATGACTGAAAACAACAATTACGATCATCTTAGAGAAAAGATCATCCAACAGGAAAGGGTATTTGACGGTAAAGTGATCCGGGTGGATCATGATACTGTGGAACTTCCGGACGGCGGACAGTCAAAAAGGGAGATCGTCTATCACAACGGCGCTGTATGCCTCATTGCAGTACATGAGGGGGTCATGTACTTCGTCAGACAGTACCGTATCGCCCCGGATGAATTTCTGCTGGAAATCCCGGCCGGCAAGATAGAAAAGGGCGACGCGCCCGAAGCAACAGCGAAACGCGAACTTGAGGAGGAAGTGGGTGCAGTTTCAGAAAAGCTGTCTCTCATTCACCAATTCTACGTATCCCCGGGTTTTTCAAATGAATTCGTCTGTCTCTATGAAGCAGAGAATATGGAAATGAAAGAGCAGATGCTCGACGACGATGAATTCCTCGATATTGTAAAAATTCCGCTGCAGAATCTCAGGGAAACACTGGCCGATGGTTCTGTCAGGGACTCAAAAACGATTATTGCCATACAATATGTAATTGAGAAACACAATTTATAATGATTATAAATAAGGCTTTTAAAACAATCAAAAATTCGATATAATGTTTGTGATTATCAAACAAAGTAGGTGAACACGTGGAAAACAGGATTGAGAGAATTAAAGATGCACTCCAGGAGGCGAGATATAAACTCACTCCACAGAGGGAAGTGACAGTCCGGGTTCTGCTTGAGAACGAAAAGGATCATTTAAGCGCCGAGGATGTCTTTATGAAGGTAAAGGATAAATATCCCGAAATCGGACTGGCTACCGTCTACAGGACACTGGAACTGCTGAGTGATCTTAAGGTTCTCGATAAAATTAACTTCGGCGACGGGGTCAGCCGCTATGACCTCAGGAAAGAGGGCGCCAATCATTTCCACCATCACCTTGTCTGTATGGAATGCGGTTCGGTTGAAGAAATCGAAGAGGATCTGCTGATTGAAGCGGAGAAGACTGTAGAGAAAGATTACAATTTCAAAGTGCTGGATCATCGTCTGACTTTCCACGGTATCTGCAAAAAATGCCAGGAAAAGGAGTAACAGATGGATTTCGAAAGGAATATTGGTGAATATCTGCTTTTCCTCAGTGTGGAAAAGGGGCTGAGCCAGGCGTCAATCAGCTCATACCGCCAGGATCTGAAACGGTATCAGGCTTTTCTGGAAGACCGGGGGATACAAGATTACAGCGCCGTTGATACAGAGCTGATCATTTCGTTCCTCAAGCTTCTGAAAGAAGAGGGGAAGAGCGCCAAGACAATCACCCGGATGCAGTCGACACTTAGAAATTACCATCAGTTCCTGCTGAATGAGGATGTCGTGAAGAGCAACCCCGCCATCAGGCTCCATACTGTCAAGGAGGACAAGAAACTGCCTGTATATCTGACGGTCGGGGAGATGGAAACACTTCTCAGGACCCCTGATGGTTCCACAGCCGGCACCCGTGACCGGGCGATGATGGAGCTTCTCTACGCCTCCGGCCTCAGGGTCAGTGAAGTGATTGACATAAAGACGACTGACCTGAATGCCGATATGGGTTTCATACGTGTGAGGGGGAAGGGCAGTAAAGAGCGGATCGTGCCCATGACAGATCATGTGGGAAGGCTGCTGACGAGCTACATAGCCAATGAGAGGCTCATCCTCCTGAAAGATGATGATGTGGATGCTTTATTCATAACGAACCGGGGTAAAGGGTTTACCAGACAGGGTTTATGGAAGACGATCAAAAAATACGAGATGCTGAGCGGCATCGGAAAAAACATCACGCCGCATACTTTCAGGCATTCGTTTGCCACCCACCTGATCGAGAACGGCGCAGACCTCCGGGCAGTGCAGGAAATGCTCGGCCATTCCGATATCAGTACAACCCAGATATACACACAGATATCTGCAGTGAAGATCAGAGAGATGTATACGCAATACCATCCGAGAAAGTAGGAGATAAAATGTTCAACAGAATCCACCTCATAGTACTTGATTCAGTAGGAATCGGGGCGCAGCATGATGCAAAAAAATTCGGTGACGAAGGATCCCACACTTTGAAACATACGCTGGAGTCGCATCCGGTCGCGCTGCCAAACATGGAAAGCTTTGGCCTCGGGTGCATCGATGCCCTGCCGGGAATGACGTGCACTGACAGCGCGTCGGCATTCTACAGCAGGATGAGCGAGGTTTCCCAGGGCAAAGACACGATGACCGGCCACTGGGAAATTGCGGGCCTTAATATTGAAGAGCCGTTCAAAGTCTACCCGGACGGCTTCCCCGAAGCTCTTCTCGACAGGATACGTGAAGTTTCGGGCAGGGGGATCGTCGGCAACAAACCGGCCAGCGGTACGGAAATCATCAAAGAGTATGGCGAGCATCAGATGGAGACAGGCGACCTCATCGTCTATACTTCAAACGATCCTGTCCTGCAGATTGCCGCCCATGAAGAGATCATTCCACTGGAAGAGCTTTACGATATATGCGAAAAAGTGCGTGCCATGACTACGGAGCCGGAGTTTCTCGTCGGCCGGATCATCGCAAGGCCATATGTCGGGGACTCAAAAGAGAACTTCACACGGACGGAAAACCGCCACGACTATGCATTGGAGCCGTTTGGCAGGACAGTGCTGAATGCACTTGAAGACAACGGCAAGGATGTCATCGCCATCGGTAAGATCGATGATATCTTTACAGGGTCGGGTGTCACTGACGCAGTGCGCACGAAGAACAATGAAGACGGCATGGACAAGCTGCTTGAAGTGATGGACAGGGATTTCAACGGCATCTCCTTCCTCAACCTTGTGGACTTCGATGCACTTTACGGACACAGGCGCAATCCTGAAGGGTACAGCAATGCACTGAAGGCATTTGACGACCGCCTGCCTGAAATCGTCTCTAAGCTTAAAGAGGACGACCTGCTGATCATTACAGCGGATCACGGCAACGATCCGACTTTCACAGGCACCGACCATACGAGGGAAAGCGTGCCTTTATTGATGAAAGCGGGCAGGGACATGGGCTACGGAAAAATCAGCGATTCAGATACTTTCAGCAACGTGGCTGCAACAATTGCGGAAAACTTTAAAATCGAATACCAGACACACGGCAAAAGTCTGCTGTCGGAGCTGAAATAATATGAAAGGCAGATATCCTGTCTTCATATTCCTGTTCCTGTTTGCACTCATCTGGGGCTTTGTGTACTGGATTTTCATAGTATAGAAAACATCAATCCTGATGTTTTCTTTTTTTGAGCGCGGCTTCCCGGTCTGATTCAACCTGGCGCCTGTCCCTCATGCGGTGTTTGTTGACTGTGAATTCGTCGGTGACGTGCCGCGTTCTTCTCCATTTGAGAAAACTTTCATACGGCATTCCGGGCAGATAGGTGCTGTTCAGCTCCATGAGGATATTTTGGGTAAGCGGGAATTCCAGAGGGGAGAACCGCACATCGTGCATATCTGCAAGACGGCTTTCCATAATGCTGATGATGGAGGGTTCAAGCCCCCCTTTCTCAAGCGCGAAGGGACGGCGGTCAAATATACTCAGTGCTTTCCTGTATGATTTTACGGCACCGGCAATATTCCCGCGTCTGTAATGGTATTCGCCGACGGCCATCAGTATGAGGAACACTTCCGGGTCCTCCTTTGTCCTTTCAGCTTTCGATTTCCATGCTTCTTCCATGATTTCATGGCATTCGAAGTAATCTTGCTTTATAATGAGTTCGTTATAGAATTCTAGAAGATCGGCTGTTTTCAATGACATACAACTCCCAAGTCAGAGGTAATTTTTATGGATGTATATAATGTGAAACTGGATATATTCGAGGGGCCGCTTGATCTGCTGCTGCATCTGATTAAGGAACTCGAGATCGATATTTATGATATCCCGATGCGGACTCTCACCCAACAGTATATGGAATATATCGATCAGATGAAAGAACTTGAAATCAACTTGGCGAGCGAGTATCTGGTGATGGCGAGCGAACTGCTTAAAATCAAAAGCCACATGCTCCTGCCTGAGCCCGCACATATGGAAGAGGAGTATGAAGATCCGCGCGAGGCGCTTATGGAACAGCTGCTTGAGTATCAGAATTACAAGCAGTACGCCGAACAGCTCCGCATGCTGAAAAAGGAAAATGAAAAGGTCTTCATCAAAGCACCGCATGAATTTGAAGAGGCGGAAGATGACGGCAGTGACGTGGATATCTCCCTGCCGGACCTACTGGCCGCATATGAAAAAGTGCGGTCGAGGATTTCGGTCGACCGGCCGGTGAGTGTTACGATAGAGAGAGAACCGGTCACCCGGGAGGAGGCTGAAACATTTCTGGCTGTGAGGCTGAAGGACAGGAGGAAGCTCAGTTTCACCGAACTCTTCAGTTTCAGCGAATCCAGATCGATGGTGGTGGCTGTATTCATCACTATACTGGACCAGGTCAAATCAAGAGAGATTGCCCTGCACCCCGCATATGAGGGGAATTTTGAAATCGAAAGGCTGTAGCAGGAATGGAAAAGATAGATATCATGGAAGGTCTTCTGTACATCGCCGGTGATGTCGGCCTCACCGAGGAACAGCTGATCATGCATGTGCCGATAACAAAGGAACAGCTGTATAAAGAAGTTGAGGCATACGACCGGCCGAACCTGAAAATAAGGAGGCACGGCGGAAGCTTCTTCCTGGAAACCACACCTGAGATGGAAAAGTATATACGCCGGATACTTGAAGAGAGACCCGCATCAAAACTGTCCCAGGCATCACTCGAAGTTCTTTCCATCGTCGCCTACAACCAGCCGGTGTCACGGAGTGATATAGAAATGCTGCGCGGTGTGGCTTCAGACGGGCCGGTCTCTACGCTTGCCGGCAAAGGGCTGAT
This sequence comes from Salinicoccus sediminis, assembly GCF_000986795.1. Taxonomy (GTDB): domain Bacteria; phylum Bacillota; class Bacilli; order Staphylococcales; family Salinicoccaceae; genus Salinicoccus; species Salinicoccus sediminis. The sequence goes on from NZ_LAYZ01000001.1 coordinate 325,189, forward strand.
TCAAAAGAAACTTCTGCAGGACGAACGGGCTGCACATTTTATAACAACAGATTATTTCCTCCAGTTATTCGGTCTTGGATCACTTGAAGAGCTGCCGAGCCAGAAGGATATCATGGAGCAGGAAGAAATGGATCTGTTTTTCAACAGTATAGAGGAGGATGAATGATGGAAAAGGTAAGATTACAAAAGGCGATTGCTGACAGTGGTGTCACTTCAAGACGGAAAGCGGAACAGCTTATTACAGAGGGAAGGGTGTCGGTCAACGGTGACGTGGTTGCCGAACTCGGATCGAAAGTGGCTGCCGGCGACAGGATAGAAGTGGACGGCGTCCCACTGACTGCCGAGGAGAAGGTGCATATCCTCTATTATAAGCCGACAGGGGAGATCTCAGCAGTTGCGGATGACCGCAGCAGAAGCACGGTCACCGATGCATTCAAACAGATGGATGTGAGACTGTATCCGGTCGGACGTCTCGACTATGATACATCAGGAATACTGCTCATGACCAATGACGGGGAATTCACCCAGTATATGACCCACCCCAAGTTCGAGATGAGCAAGACCTACCGTGTAAAGATAAACGGCATACTAAAACGCGACCAGCAGAAGGAGATGCGGAAGGGCATCATGCTGGAGGACGGCAGGACAGCGCCGGCCGGAGTGAAAATCATCCGGGATAAAAAGGACAGGCAGATGATCCTTGAGCTGACAATCCATGAAGGCAGGAACCGCCAGGTGAGGCGCATGTTCGAACATTTCGGGCTGGAAGTCCTCAAACTGACCCGTATCAGGTACGACTTCCTCACTCTGGACGGGCTTGCAGAAGGGGAATACAGGTTCCTGAAACCGCATGAAGTGAAGAAACTGATAGCGAATGCAAAGGACGAATAATACCGCTCCAATTGTCATAATACTGTCATACAGGACAAAATTATAAGATGCTATAATGAAATTTATGAATGAACGTACAGGCAGGTGAGAATATGAAGCGCGGAACACGCAATATTTTAAGAGTGAGCATCATTGTAACCGTTGCAGTTTTAATCGGTATCACGCTGTGGTTCAACTTGACCTCTGATAACAAAACTGTTGCAGTGGGGGATGAGGCGGTCGATTTCCAGCTTACCACGATGGAAGGTGAAGAAATAAGGCTTTCCGAGCTGACCGGTGACGGCAAAGGTGTAATCCTTAATTTCTGGGGTACATGGTGCAAGCCATGCCGTGAGGAAATGCCTGATATGAATGATATTTATACATCAGATGATAATGAGGAATATGAAATTGTGGCAGTGAATGTAGCGGAGAATGAACAGCAGATCAACCAGTTCATCTCGGGGCTTGATGCGGACCTTGAATTCCCCATAGCACTGGATGAGTCAAGGGATGTCACAGAAGCATACAGCATCGGCCCGCTGCCGACAACAATAGCGGTCAACAAAGATGGCACTGTAGTCAAAAAACAGGAATATCAGCTGACTCATGAAGATATCCTGGCATTCATTGAAGATGCCACAGAATAGGATGAATGTATGATGGAACTAAAAGAAATCAAATGTGAATCGTGTGGTCATGTCAATCCGCCAGGCACACAGCTGTGCCAGTCTTGCGGTAAGATGATCAACAGTGATTATGACAGGAAAAAAATCAAAGATCTGATGAGATATGATGGCAGTGCAGTGAGATCCAAGGTCCGGTCAAAAAGTATTTTTGACAAGATCTGGATCTTCTTCACGTCCATTAAAGTAGGGGTCATGATCATTCTTGCCATCGCCGTTGCAGCCGCGATAGGGACGATATTCCCCCAGGAATATTTCATACCGATCGGGGTGGATCCGGCAGATTACTATCAGGAGAACTACGGGACGCTCGGGTACCTGTATTATTCACTGGGCTTCCATAACCTCTATTCCTCCTGGTGGTTTGTACTGCTCAACGGCATGCTTGCACTGTCGATCATCGCAGCAAGCATAGACAGGGGCATCCCCCTCTTCAAGTCGCTGAAGAACCAGCGCGCTAAAAAACACGAGTCATTCTACAGAAGACAGCGCCTGTTCATGCACGAAGAGAACAAAGGCAATGCAGATGAGGTGATCAGCCAGCTCAAATCCAAAAGATATAAAGTCCGTAAAGACGGGGATAATTACTTACTTGAAAAAGGAAAGCTGTCCAGGTGGGGACCCTACATCAACCATACAGGTCTTATCATTCTGCTTATCGGAAGCATGCTCAGATTTTTCCCGGGCATGTATGTAGATGAAATCATCTACCTCAATGAAGGGGAGACGAAGGACCTGCCGACAACGGACGGTCAATACTATGTCAAGAACGACGGATTCATATTGGACACCCATGATGAATCCTCGGGAGAGGTGTTCGAAAACTCTCTCAATCAGGGAAACAACATAGTCAGCAATTTCCAGACTAACATCTCCGTTTACGAGAATGAGAGTTCGGATGTTGTCGGTGCAGAACCCGAACTTACTAAAATAGACGACTACAGCATCAGGGTCAACCACCCGTACCGCTTCGGTTCATATGAACTTTATCAGTCGAGCTACGATGATTCACAGATGAAGGCAATGACCTTCAGACTCGAAGACGCGGATGGGAATACAGTCGGTGAGAACTTCACCGTAAATCTGGATGAACCCGACCAGTCGTATCAGATAGATGAAAGCACAGAGATAAAGATGAGAGCCTATGCCCCGGACTTCCAGGAAATCGCCGATAACGGAACGCTTGTTTCAGAAACGCCAGTGCCCCGCAACCCGGCTTTCGTATTTGAAGTGAATGCCGGCGGTGAAAGCGAACTGAGTCTGCTCCAGATCATGAACAGTACTGATATTACGCAGGACAACGATTACAGCATACGCTTTGTGGAAGCCGAACAGCATATGGCAAGCGTACTGACACTCAAGAAGGACCTTACCATCCCTCTCGTGGCAGGCGGATTCGTCATTTTCCTTGCGGGTGTATTCATCGGTTCATACATTAACCACAGACGTATCTGGATCAGCCTCGAAGACGGTTTTACACTGGCAGGGCATACAAACAAAAACTATTTTGGCATGAAAAAGGAACTGGATCCGATACTGGAGGCAAATTCATTTCCCCCGGTGTCAGATAAACAGGAATTAGAAGACAAAGCCAAAGATAAGGAGTCTTAGAATGGAAACTCAACTTGTGTCCATAAGCAGCAGCCTGCTGTATGCGGCCTTTATAATATATCTCGTGGCACTTCTGCCGCTGGCAGCAAGCATCAAATCCAAATCAAATAAGCCGGGACGGGTCTCGATCATCATGATCGTGGCCGCGTTCATCATGCAGCTCGGCTATTTCATACTGAGATGGATTGCCCAGGGGCATGCGCCTGTTTCAAACATGTATGAATTCATCACCATGTTTGCAATAATGCTGATTGCGGGCTTCCTGATAACGTATCATTATTTCAAGACACAGGTTTTCGGATTATTCGCGATTCCTGTATCACTGCTCCTGGTTGCATACGGGAGCATGTTCTCACGGGAAGTGGAACCCCTGATACCGGCACTGCAGAGCAACTGGCTGGCCATTCACGTTATCACCGTCACCCTTGCATATGGTATACTCTCAATGAGTGCGGTAGCCGGCCTGATCTATCTGCTGAAAGCTATACCGGCTACGGAAAAATCATGGCGTGCACGCTTCCTCGAAGCAATAATGGCAGGTATAGTGATTGTCATCACATTCATCGTAACAACAGTACTCATGGAGTCCATAATAGGATATCAGGATGATTTCATGTACACTGACAAACAGGGACAGACACAGGTGGCGGAATACCATCTGCCGAGTCTGATCAACTTTGAAGGTGCAGTGCCGGTTGAGCATGTCGGAGAGAACAATTACGAAGAGGCGGATCATTTCCACAGCGGAATCAACCTTCCTCCGCTGATCGACTCTCAGAAACTGAACACGGTCCTCTGGTCTGTGTTTACTGGTCTCATCGTTTACGGTATCATCAGGTTAATAATAAGAAAACGCCTGTCGGCTCTGATAAAACCACTTACGGACAGGGCGGACCTCAATCTGATGGATGAAATCGGCTATCGTTCCGTCATCATAGGATTCCCGATATTTGCTCTCGGAGGCATTTTCTTCGCTGCGATCTGGGCACAGATTGCATGGAGCAGATTCTGGGGATGGGACCCGAAAGAGACCTGGGCATTCATCACGTTCATGTTCTATACGATATTCCTGCATTTGAGACTCAACAGGGGGTATGAGGGTGAAAAGTCGGCATGGCTTGCCGTCATCGGATTCCTGCTCATACTTTTCAATCTCATTGCTATCAACCTGCTGGTCGCAGGCCTGCATTCTTACGCATAATATGAAAAGAGGGTTTGTATGGCTGAAAATATACTAATCGTCGATGATGAAGAACGCATCAGAAAGCTGCTCAATATGTACCTGGTGCGTGAAGGATATGAAATTACAGAGGCGGATAATGGAGAGGAGGCACTGGAGCTTGCAATGGAAAAGGATTTCCACTGCATCCTCCTCGATCTCATGATGCCGAAAATGGACGGCATCGAAGTTGCCAAACGCCTGAGGAACCACAAATCCACGCCGATCATCATGCTCACCGCAAAAGGTGAGGAGAACAACCGGGTGGAAGGCTTTGAAGTCGGGGCGGACGATTACATCGTCAAACCTTTCTCCCCGAGGGAAGTCGTTCTGAGGGTGAAGGCAATACTGAGACGTTCCTCGGAAACCTCCTTCATCGAAGCTGATGCAACAGCAAAAGATGTCATTGCATATGAACACCTTGTGATTGATAACGATGCCCACAGGGTCCTTGCGAACGACACAAAGGTGAACCTTACACCGAAAGAGTATGAACTTCTTCTCTTTTTGGCGAAAAGCCCGGATAAAGTGTTCGACCGCGAGGAGCTTTTAAGTGAAGTCTGGCACTATGATTTCTATGGTGACCTGCGTACCGTGGACACCCATGTCAAGCGCCTGAGGGAAAAGCTGAACAAGGTGTCGCCCGAGGCGAGTGAAATGATCCACACGGTCTGGGGCATCGGCTACAAATTCGAGGTCAATGAATAATGAAAGTATTGAACAGCGTCGTAACTAAACTGTGGTTGACTATCATTCTGATAGTGACTACAGTTTTAATTATATTATCAGTCATACTCAGCATGTATTTCAGGAACTACATGCTCAATTCCACAGAGACTCTCCTTGAGGAGGAGATTTCACGTGCTGAAGAAATTGTTCTCTCGAGGCATGACAATCAGGATCTTAATGCCACATTGCTCCGTGAAGACAACCTCATCATCTACAGGGACGGGCAGATGATTTCTCAGCAGTCCTCGACAGACCGGGAAATATACTCAAGGATCATCGAGGGTGACGGGGAAGGGAACACTTTCCTGCTTGAAGATATTGAAGGCCATGATTATATGGTCCGCGTCTCCAATCTGAGTGATTTTTTCGACAGTGAAATGGCGATCATCAAATACCGCGATCTTGAGGATATTAACGAATCCATGGCGGCAGTCACGATGATCATCATAGCCAGCGGCTTCGTCCTGTTCCTCATAACTACATCTTTCGCATTCTTCCTGATCAACAGGATCACGAGACCGCTGATCAGCCTGAAAGATGCTGCCTTCAAGACCGCAAAAGGGAAATACAATACAATTGAAACAAAAAGCAGGGATGAGATCGGCGAGCTCACGCTTGCTTTCAATAAGATGAACAATGACATCCAGAGCAATGTGGAACAGATCGAGCATGAGAAGAATCTGAGGGAGCAGATATTCACCTCCATCAATGAAGGTGTCCTTTATTTCGACAGCCGGGTCAGGCTCATATATTCAAACAAAAAGGGAAACTACCTTTACGATCATATGAAAGCACAGACTGAAACCTTTGAAGGTTTCCAGAACGATATCAGAGAGATCGTCCAATACAGGGAGCCGGCCGTCGAACGTGTGGATATAAACGACAGGCATATGCAGTTCTCTTACACACCGGTCGAACAGGATCGTGAACTGTTCGGTGTCATCCTCCTGATCCGGGACATTACCGAAGAAGTGAACACGGAGAAGATGCGTTCGGAATTCATCGCCAATGTCTCCCATGAACTGAAGACACCGATGGTCATGCTGAGCGGCTATTCAGAGGCATTGATCGATGACATTGTCACAGAACCCGAAGAGATCAAAGAAATGGCGGGCATAATCAAGGATGAATCGGACAGGATGAACACCATGGTGAATGAACTGATCACCATAGCACGGATGGATACAGGTTCCGACTTCTTCAGCATCGAGGAAAATGACTTTGGCGACCTGCTCGATAAACTGGCTGCCAGATTCCGCCATGAGATGCAGGGGAACGGCATCTCCTTCAATATAGAAGTGGATGATCCTGATCCGGTATTCAATTTCGACTATGACAAGATCAATCAGGTGCTGACGAACCTTCTCGACAATGCAATCCGCTATACATCAGAAGGTGATAATATAACGATCGGAATCCGGGACACGGGGCGGTTCAAGATCATAGAGGTCCGTGATACGGGGGCCGGCATACTTCCTGAACATCAGGAACGTGTCTTTGAAAGATTCTATAAAGTCGATGAGTCGAGGACACGCGGCAAGCACGGCACGGGGCTCGGGCTCTATATCGTCCGGAGCATCATACACAGGCACAATGGTACAATTGAACTGGAAAGTGAGTTCGGCGGCGGGACGACATTCCGCATCACACTCCCAAAAACAAACGAAGAGAGATGAGGCCATGAGACAAAATAAACTGCAACGCCTGATTCTGATCAGCATACTCGCAGCCCTGTCATTTATACTGATGCTCCTGCAATTTCCAATTCCGTTCATGCCGCCGTTTCTGATGGTGGATCTGTCGGATATTCCGACATTCATCGGGTTCATATTACTGGGTGGCATCGCCGGATCACTAATCATTGTTCTGAAGATCGTACTGTATGCACTGCTCATGGCGAGTGAACCCATCGGGCCGCTCGCAAACCTGCTTGCGGCATTTTCTCTCATGCTGCCGGTCTATTTCATGTATGTAAGATCCAGAACCAGAAAATCACTGGTCACGGGCTTCATATTAGGCATCTTATCACTGACACTCATGATGGCGGTGCTCAATTACTTTGTACTTCTGCCGATGTACGGCCTGATCATAGACCATACAGATCTGATTGCGAATATCCGTGCAGTGGTCACAGCCGGAATCATACCATTCAATCTCATCAAAGGCGTCATAGTGTGCCTTGTCTCATATCTCATCTATGTGAGGTTGATTCCAAAGCTTGAAAAACTGCTGAAATGAAAAAAGAAGTGCAGCCCGGGCTGCACTTCTTTTTATAACTATTCGAATTTCAACGGATCGCCGTCAAACGGTTCTTCTTCCACTTTGATGGAATCCGTGGGACAGCCTTCAAATGCATCCTCCATGTCTTCAAGCAATTCTTCGGGCACAGGGGTGACACCTTTGTTGTCATCCAATATCACATAGGCGATGCCATCATCATCGTAATCATATATATCAGGTGCAGCTGCTCCGCAGGCACCGCAGGCAATGCAAGTATCCATATCAACTATGGTATATTTCTTCCCGCTCATTTTTTCACCTCTCACCATTTCTACATAACTATTTTACGGCTATCCGGGCTGATTTTCAATTATATTCCGTCCGGACCGTATACAATACGACTATTGGCGTATCCTTCATTTTATTATCACTTTAAAATGTAATGGAAACGTAATATAATTGAGGAAAGAATTATTTCAGTTTGAGGAGAATGTCAATGAAGGACGATTTTTATAAAGATATTGAACATAAGCGTGCTTCTAAGGATGTCGAAGAGGCGAAGAATGAACCGCAAAAAGATGAACAGAAGCAGACGATGAAACGCTCCGACCGTCACCGTGCAAAGCTTGAGAAGGAAAATGAAAAAAAGAAGCAGAAACAGGCTGCGGCGTCGAAGCCGGATAAAAAGAATCCTGCGATTTTCGCCGGTGCCGGCCAAAAATTAAAGTCCTATTTCAATCGTGAAAACCTTGAAAAAGGGAAGGTATTTTTTGCGGGAAAATTATCAGCATACAACAGACGGTTCAAAGATGAAGTGAAGGTCTCCAAGGCAAAGCTTTCCGAACTTCGCAGCAGGCGGCCGTCACCGGCAAAAGAAGGGGAGGGGAACAAAGAGAAGAAAGGGATTCTGCCCATCCTCCTCGGCGGAGCGTTGCTTCTGCCGGTAACCATAATCCTATTCGTGATGATCATCAGCAATTTCTGGCCATCCGGTAATAACGGCACAGAACTTGCAGGTGCCGGTGAAGAGGATACGGAAGAATCCTCCGGTGACCAGACAGACGGTGATGTCAATGAGGATCTCGAGTCCCAGAAAGCCGAAAAGGAAAGGGAGCTTGCAGAACAGCGTGAAAATGAATCCGGATCTGATTCTTCATCCGGTTCGGATTCCGGGCAGGATCTGGGTACCGGTGAGCTTGCTTCCGACTACTCTGAAGAGGAGCGGTCGGAACTTGAAGAAGCCGCATCCTCTGCAATCGAAGAAAAGGAATCAGGGGAAGACTCCGGCTCGGATACAAGCGAAGTGGAGACATCTGAAGAAGAAACAACTGAGGAACCGACAGAAGAGCAGACCTCGGAACAGCCGGCTGAAGAACAGACAGAGGAACAGGCTGAATCTGAAGAAAGTACTTCAGGGGGAGCCACTCACGTCGTGAGCGCTGAAGACAACCTGTACAGGATCGCCATCCGCTATTACGGAAGCGGCAGCAGCGAAAATGTCAATAAGATCATGGATGCAAACGGTGTGACTCCCGACTCTCTGAGTGTGGGACAGGAGCTTGTCATACCTGAATAGAAAGGTGCTAACAATGAAACACGTCGAAACAATCATCATAGGGGCTGGGCCCTGCGGCATGTCAGCCGCGATAGAGCTGAAAAACCGCGGGTTCGAACATCTCATAATAGAGAAGGGGAACATTGCCGAAGCCATCTACAACTATCCGACACACCAGACATTCTTCTCCTCAAGCGAGAAACTGGCAATCGGCGGCTTCCCCTTCATTACAGAAGCCCATAAACCCAAACGGAACCAGGCGCTCGTCTACTACAGGGAAGCGGTCAAACATTTCGATCTGAATATCAATATGTATGAAGAAGTGACTTCGGGCAGACGGAATGCGGACGGGTTCATCCTGGAAACATCAAAGGATACCTACAGCTGCACATATCTGATCATCGCCACTGGATATTACGGACAGCCGAACCGTCTGGATGTACCTGGTGAGCATAAGGAAAAAGTCTCACACTACTTTAAAGAGGCCCATCCATTCTTCAAACAGGACGTACTCGTCATCGGCGGCAAAAACTCCAGTGTCGACGCTGCGATGGAGCTTGAGAAAGCAGGCAGCAATGTGACCGTCGTATACCGTCGGAACGCATATTCGAAAAGCGTAAAACCATGGATCCTTCCGCAGTTCGATTCATTGGTCAGACATGAAAAGATAGATATGCATTTCGGAACGGGTGTCAAAGATATCAAAGATGGAAGTGTCGTCCTCGAAAAAGACGGGGAAGTATTCGAAATACCGAACGATCATGTTTTCGCGATGGTCGGTTATCACCCGGATTACCGCTTCCTGCAGTCATTCGGCATCAAAATAAATGAAAATGAATTCGGGACAGCACCGCTGCACAACCCGGAAACCATGGAAACCAACGTGGAAAACCTGTACATTGCAGGGGTCATCGCAGCCGGCAATGATGCCAACACCATCTTCATAGAAAACGGCAGATTCCACGGCGGGCTGATTGCCGAGGATATCCTGAAAAAACATGAGAATTGAAAAATACCTGTCAGGGAGCCCCTGACAGGTATTCTAATGTCTGAATATTTCTGTGAGTTCCGGGCCGCTGAGTCCATTGCTGAGGGCAAGAACAAGCTTGATCCGGGCTTTCTGGCCGTTCAGGCCGTTGGAGAATATGACCCCTCTGCCCGCAAGGTCGTGCCCACCGCCTTCATAATCGTAGTAACTCCCGACGATGCCGTTGAAGGAACGGGACACAAGCACAACATCAATACCCTGATCCAGCACTTTCTGCAGTCCTGCCAGCGCGCTTGGCGGTATGTTCCCCTGCCCGAGAGCCTCGAGGATCAGCCCGTGGTAGCCCGCATCTATAAGCGCGTCGAAAAAGGTGCCGTCAAGCCCTGCATGTGTCTTGATCAGCCCGACTTTGTACCCGAGGTCCACTTCATCAAACTGATCCTGTTGCGCCACCTGATGGTGGTACTGGAGGGAACCCTTGGTCAGAAAGCCGATTGGACCGTGGTTCGGGCTCTGGAATGTGGCAATATTGGAGGTATGTGTCTTTGTGACATTCCGCGCAGTATGTATTTCATCATTGAAGACGACCAGTACACCGCGGTCTCTCGAAGCGCTGTCCATGGCTGTGCGCAGGCTGGAGATGTAATTGTACAACCCGTCAGAACCGATTTCATTGAACGAACGCATGGCCCCTGTCACGATGACAGGTTCCGGTATATTCAGAGCAAGGTCCAGGAAATATGCGGTCTCCTCCAAAGTATCCGTGCCGTGTGTGATGACGAAACCGTCAAAATCATTCCTCCTGTCCAATATTATATCCCTTAATCCGAGCATATCGTCCAGGGTCATATGGGGGGAGGGTTTCTTGACAGGATAGATTTCCTCCAGTCTGATATCGAGATTCACAGCACCCTCCAGAGCCACGGGGTTCTCTTTATCCGATGAAATGAGGCCGTCCGCCGTGGACATACTGATGGTGCCGCCTGTATGTATAGCCAATATTTTATTGTTCATGCCACTTCCTCCTAAACGATTCATTAAATATATGATAGAATAAATTGGAACAATCAACAAGGCGGGTTTATATGAAGAATAAGATCAATATTGCAATTGACGGCCCTGCAGCAGCAGGAAAAAGCACCATATCGAAACGTGTGGCAGAGAAACTTGGATATGTCTATATCGATACCGGTGCCATGTACCGGGCAGTCACACTCCACGTATTGAATACAGGGAAGGGAGTTGCCGACAACCTGGATGACGTGGACATCAGATTTTCAAATGATGAGAACCGCTCCATCTATCTGAATGGCAACGACGTATCAGCTGAAATCCGCTCCCCGGAGGTGACCGCGAATGTCAGTGAAATTTCAAGCCTCAAAATGGTGAGGGAATACCTCGTTCAGATGCAGCGTATCATAGCCGCCGAAAAAGGTGTGGTCATGGACGGCAGGGATATCGGCACAACCGTGCTGCCTGAGGCGGAGCTTAAAATATACATGAAAGCCTCCCCTGAAATACGGGCGGAGCGACGACTTGAGGAAGAAAGGGAAAGAGGCGTTGATGTAGACCTTTCCACACTCATCCAGCAGATCATCAGACGGGATGATCTTGATATGACAAGGGAAATTTCTCCGCTGAAAAAAGCGGATGATGCCATTTTGCTGGACACCAGCCATATGAGCATCGAAGAAGTCGAAAGCACCATCATCCGCATGGCAGAGGAAGTTCTGAAAGGAGAATAGGAATGTTCTACACTATTGCCAAAAATCTGGTAAAAAGCTATTATCATACCCGTTTTAAGATCAGGGTGGTCGGTAAAGACAGGGTGCCGAAGGATGGGCCTGTAGTCGTATGCAGCAACCACATCTCAGAATACGACCCGCCGTTGGTCGGGATAAGCGTGGATCGTGACATGTCGTTCTTTGCAAAATCGGAGCTGTTCAAGATTCCTGTACTGGGATATCTGATTTCACATCTGAATGCTTTTCCGGTAGAACGGGGTAAAAGCGACCGTGCGGCTTTGAAGAAGTCCATCGAGGTCCTGGGTGAAGGGAATATGCTCTGCATGTTCCCGGAAGGAAGCAGAAGCAGCAGCGGCAAGCTGCAGGACCTCCAGCAGGGGGCAAGTTTCGTGGCTGTAAAGTCAGGGGCAAATATCGTCCCTGCTGCCATCAAGGGCAGCTACGACCGCAAAAAAGGCATAACCCTTGTATTCGGCAAACCCATAGACACTAAACAGCTTATAGAGCAGGGCATGACCCGAAAAGATGTTACACTGAAAATTACAGAAGATATAAACAATCTTTTATTTTCTGACTAATCACTTGACAAATCTATACATTTATAAGAAGTTAGATATATACTTTTTAGTAATGTAATTGGAGGCAGGCACATGACGACAGATAATTTCAAGAACGAAGAGAACCAGGAAGAGATTGACAATTCCTCAATCAATGAGAATGCCGGTGAGGTAAATGAAGAGATGTCCGCTGAGGATGCACAGCAGGAAAATGAAGTTTCATCCAGCTTTGAGGTTGGGGAGACTGTCAGGGGCACTGTGTACAAGATAGAGGACAAATTCGTGAAAGCTCATATCGACGACTCTGATTTTGAAGGAATCGTACCGATCAGCCAACTCACAAGCAAAAGGATTGAACGTCCGGAGGAGATTGTTTCCGAAGACGACTCAATCGAAGGTGTAGTCATCAAGGTGGAAGATGAAGAGGACCGTAAAAACGTCATCCTTTCCATCAGGAAACTGGAGGAATCCAATGCTTATGATTCACTCCAGTCTGCAAAAAACAGCGACGAAACGATTACAGGCACTGTAATGGAAGTTGTCAAAGCAGGTCTTGTAATTGATGTCGGAGTCCGGGGCTTCATTCCTGCATCATTGCTCTCGGATGCCTATATCGAGGACCTGGAGCAGTTTGACGGCCAGGAACTGGAAGTTAAGGTTGAAGATATCGAACCCGATAAAAATCGTGTAATACTTAATAGAAAACGGATTGTGGAAGCTGAAAAAGCGGTTGAAAGAAAGAAACAGCTGGAAACCCTTGAAGTGGGCAGCATTGTAGAAGGCGAAGTCGTGCGCATCACGACTTTCGGAGCATTCATCAACCTCGGCGAAGTGGATGGTCTTGCCCATATTTCCGAACTGAGCTACAGCAGGGTCGAAAAAGTCGAGGATGCTGTGAACATCGGCGACAAAGTGAATGTGAAAATCCTTGATGTCGATCCTGAACAGGAGAGGATCAGCCTTTCCCTCAAACAGGCACAGGAAAGTCCATTCGACGGCTTCATCAAAGCTCATTCCGAAGGGGATGTACTTGAAGGGACTGTAAAAAGGCTTGTCGACTTTGGCGCATTCGTCGAAGTTACTCCGGGTGTGGAAGGTCTTGTCCATGTTTCAGAAATCAGTCATGAACATGTGGCGGTTCCAAGCGATGTATTGAAGGAAGGCCAGTCAGTTCAGGTCAAGATACTTTCACTCAATGAGGATTCCGAAAAAATCTCACTCTCCATCAAAGAGACAACTGAACCGGCACCAAGAAGTGAGAACAACGAGCCAAAAGTATACCGTGACGACTCGGATGATGAAGGCCCGACACTCGGCGACGTCTTCGGCGACCGTTTCAAAGACCTGGATATTTAACCGTTATAAAAATGACATGAATTTAATTCTGTAAAGAGCGATGTCTATCGCTCTTTATTTTATTTTTGTGTTAAAATATATTTAAATTAGGAGGGAACCTATGTATAAACCAACCATTGCAGTGGTGGGGAGGCCGAATGTCGGTAAATCCACGCTGTTCAATAGAATAATCGGTGAAAGAAAAGCCATAGTGGAAGACAGCCCCGGCGTGACCCGTGACAGGCTTTATGCTGCCGGAGACTGGCTGAACTATGAATTCAATGTAATTGATACAGGCGGTATAGAAATAAAAGATGAACCTTTCCAGGAACAGATCAAAATGCAGGCGGAAATAGCAATACTTGAATCAGATGTCATCCTGATGATTACAAACGGCAGAGAAGGTGTAACCGAGGATGACCTTTTTGTTGCCCGGATTTTGCAGAAATCCAAAAAGCCTGTTGTTCTGGCTGTAAATAAAATCGACAATTTCGAAATGAGAAATGATATTTATGAATTTTACCAGCTTGGCCTGGGAGATCCTTATCCCGTTTCCGGTTCACATGGCCTCGGGCTCGGCGATGTTCTCGATGAAGCGGTAAACCATTTCAAGACCCTTGAAATGGAGGAGGAAATGGATACATCCATCAAAGTATCGCTTATCGGCCGGCCGAATGTCGGTAAATCCAGCCTTATCAACGCCATACTCGGCGAGGACAGGGTCATCGTCTCTGATATTGCGGGTACGACCAGGGATGCGATTGATACGGCATATTCCTATGACGGAGAAGAGTATACCCTGATCGATACCGCAGGTATGCGGAAAAAAGGGAAGGTATATGAGGCTACTGAGAAGTACTCGGTCCTCAGGGCAAACAGGGCCATAGAACGCTCCGATGTCGTACTGATGATCATCAATGGGGAAGAAGGCATACTCGAGCAGGACAAACGCATCGCAGGTCTTGCCCATGACGAAGGCCGTGCAGTGATCATTGTGGTCAACAAATGGGATGCAGTGGAAAAAGACGATAAGACGATGAAGAAATTCGAAGATAGGGTCAGGAACGAATTCCAATTCCTGGATTATGCACCAATAGCTTTCGTCTCGGCAATCACGAAATCACGCCTTACGACACTGTTCCCGATGATCAGGCTGGTCAACGATTCCCATAAGAAACGGGTCCAGTCGAGCACTCTTAACGAAGTTCTTGTCGACAGTGTCAGCATGAATCCGACTCCGACGGACAAAGGGCGCAGGCTGAATATCTTCTATGGCACACAGGTCGGGGTCGCCCCGCCGACGTTCGTATTATTTGTAAACGATGTGGAGCTGATGCATTTCAGCTATCGCAGATATTTGGAGAATCAGCTGAGAAATGCTTTCGATTTCACAGGCACACCAATTCATATAGTAAGCAGAAAACGTAACTAGGAGGGTACAAGTATGAAAATTTCTGTAATAGGCACAGGCAGCTTCGGCACGAGCCTGGCAATGGTGCTTAACGATAATGGTCATGATGTACTCATGTATGGACGGAACGGCGAAGTCGTTTCGGAAATCAGCCAGAGACACACCAACCACCGCTTTTTAAAAAATATCGATTTGAACGAAGGGATACTTGCCACCAATGTTCTGAAGGAAGCGGCAGTCCATGCAGAACTGATTGTCCTGGCGGTGCCCGTCAAGGCAATCCGTGCAGTCTCAAATGAACTGGACGGAATACTTTCGGAACTCGGCAAAAAAGTGATCCTCGTCCATGTGGCAAAAGGTCTGGAGCTTGGCACCCACATGCGGGTTTCCGACGTCATTGCAGAAGAGATGACTTCCGGGACCATGACAGACATCTGTGTCCTGAGCGGACCGAGCCATGCTGAGGAGGTTGCATTAAAATCTCCGACAACGGTCAGCGCCGCATGCAGAAACCCGGAAAGCCTGCAGATTGTGCAGGATGTTTTCATGAATAGGTACTTCCGGGTCTACAGGAATGATGATATGACAGGTGTCGAAATAGGCGGAGCATTGAAAAACATCATCGCTCTTGCAATCGGTGTCCTTCACGGCCTTGATTTCGGGGATAATGCAAAGGCGGCACTCATTACACGCGGTCTGCAGGAAATCACCCGCCTGGGCACGAGGATGGGGGCAAATCCTCTGACTTTCCTCGGTCTCACTGGAATGGGTGATCTCATAGTGACAGCAACCAGCATGCATTCAAGAAACTACCGCTGCGGCATCATGCTCGCCGAAGGCAAAAGTGTTGATGAGGCCCAGGAGGAGATGGGCATGGTGGTTGAAGGTGTCAACACAACAAAGGCGGCCTACGAACTGTCCAGGGAATACGGTGTGGAAATGCCGATCACTGAAGTACTGTACAGATATCTTTTCCACGGCATCACTGAAGAAGAAGCATTCTATGCACTGATGATGCGCGAGAAGACAGGTGAGACGGACAAGCTGGAAGACCTGCTTGATCAGCAATACAATGATTGGACAAGAGAGTGATACAATGTTTGATATATCCAGGATGAATCTCATGTGGATTTCATTTTATTCGTTAGGTGCAATGGCGCTTGCGGCAGTATTGATCTATGTCGCAAGGTACGTTGTAAAAAACAGGTTTCTAAGTATTATTATTTCAATGGTTGCATGGGTTCTTCTGATTGCCGCTTTCCTGCTCATGATCCCTGTTCTCGGGGGCAGCACCCATGCGTAGCATCAAATTATCCATGCTCATGATAGCCGCAGTACTTATGGCAGGGTGCCTGTATCCGGAATCAGAAAAAGCCGGGAACCAGGTGCCGGGGGAAGCACAGGTCGAAATGGTGCAGAATGCAGTTGATAAGTACCAGGAAGATTCCGAAGGCCTGCTGCCGATCAGCACGAAGGAAAACCAGAGGGAGTATCTGGAATACCAGATTGATTTTGAAAAGCTGGTGCCGAACTACCTGGATGAACGTCCGGCAAATTCATATGAAGCAGGCGGCAAATATCAATATGTCATCATAGACGCGGAAGACGATCCAAAAGTCAAACTGGCAGACCTGAGTATTACAGAGGAAGTACGCTCGCTTACAATCAGGCTGGATGCAATGGGTGAGTATGTACACCTTGGTGAAGAGATTGGTCCGAATGTCTATCAGCTGGATCTCGGCTTCTACAAACTTTCCGACAATCCGGTTGTAACAAGTCCGTATTCAAGTTCCTCACTCAATGTCTATTACAACGGCGGGCAGCAGTTTGTAGTGGACTACCGTGAAGATATCGGGAGGATCATAGAGGAGAACAATCTGTCGTTCGAAACCGGTGAAGATGTCCGGCATGTTCTGTATGAATATACACCGGTGGTCCCCATCTATTCTCCCGAGGTGACAGTGGACGATAAAAACCGGCCGATCTTCATGACAAGTCGCCACAAAAGCGGCCAGTAAAGGATTTTTTGGCATTAAAACGGTGAAATCCGTTGCAGTGCCAAGACCACTGTGTTAAAGTCAAAACATAATGATAAAAACACTTATCATTACAGTCATATAAGGAGGTGGATCTGATGAACAAAACAGATTTGATCAATGCAGTCAGCGATGATGCTGATCTTACAAAAAAAGAAGCGGGTGCTGCAGTTGATGCAGTATTTAACACGATCCAGGAATCTTTGAAAAAAGGTGAAAAAGTACAGCTTATCGGCTTCGGTAACTTCGAAGTGCGTGAACGCTCTGCTAGAAAAGGACGCAATCCACAATCTGGTGAGGAAATCGAGATTGCAGCATCTAAAGTACCGGCATTCAAAGCAGGTAAAGCGCTTAAAGATGCAGTAAAATAATTGACTACTTAGGCCTAACTTCTTCTGGTTAGGTCTATTAATTTATAAGGTGATATTTTCATGGATGCTCTTAAGAAAGAACTTGAAAACGACCTGGGAGACGGCGCATCGGTACTTGACATACATAATAATCCTTTTTTTGATTTCTTCTCCGAAAAGGGCAGCCTCCGGCACGGCAGCCATGTAAATGATGCCGTTCTTCTTTTTAATACGGCACTTAATTTTCTGGATAGGACACCTGAAGATGAAGACAGGGAACTCCACGTGCTGGCAGGGGATTATCTGTTCAGCAGATTCTATATGTATATTGCAAAAGACAGAAGCTATTCAGTGCTCCGGGATATGATGAAAATTTCCAAACAGCTCAGCTCCAGGAAATCAAGGCTGGCCGCTTCAGGAGAAACGCCCGGAGCCGATGAAGTGAAATGGCTGCTTTATGCACCCATGCTCTACCTCGTTGAACATGGCTTTGCAGATGGGGATCTCGAAGTCCTGATCGACGAACAGATGAAAACAATGGACATCACTTCGCTCCCATACATAACCCAAGAGTAAAGGTGAATCTAATGGATAAAGAGAAAAAAGTACAAACTATATTCAACGCCATTTCAGGCGATTACGATCATATGAACAACATCATCAGCCTGAACCAGCATACAGCGTGGAGAAACAGGACCATGCAGGAGATGTTCCTAAAAAATGGGCACAAAATACTCGATGTATGCTGCGGCACGGGGGACTGGACGATACAGCTTGCAGAGAAAGCTCCGGGAGCAAACGTTACAGGTCTTGATTTCAGCGGGAATATGTTGGAGGTCGCAAAAGGAAAAGTTGAAGACTATGGTAATATCACCCTGATCCAGGGGAATGCGATGGACCTGCCGTTTGAAGATGACAGTTTCAATTTCGTCACAATAGGATTCGGGCTGCGCAATCTCCCTGATTACAGGCAGGCGATTGAAGAATTCCACAGAGTCCTCATCCCCGGGGGTGTCCTTGTCGTACTGGAAACATCCACGCCGGAAAACCGCATTGTAAACAGAGGGTTCGATTTTTACTTCGGAAAGATAATGCCGAAACTTGGCGGAGTGATTGCAGGCAGGACAAAAGAATATGAATGGCTGTATGAGTCCACCAGCACATTCCTGACCAAACCGGAACTTAAAGACATGATGACAGCCGCAGGGTTTACCAATATGAAAATCCTCTCCCATACGCTGGGCACAGCAGCGACACATATCGGATACAAACCTCTCGGACAGGTGGGATCTGTTTGATTAGACATAAAGAATTCCTTGCTTCCGATTTCGAAGAAGTGAAGGAACTGATCAAAGAAAGTCTTGACCCAAACGGCATCATAGTCAACGACAGCAGCTACGAACTGTTCCAATACGGCGGTAAGAAAATCCGCCCGACCTTTACACTGCTTGTCGGCAGGCTGGGAGACCGGCGTCTGCACGATGATGTCATCAGAGCAGGCGCCAGCCTCGAACTGATCCATATGGCGAGCCTCGTTCATGATGACATCATAGACGACAGCAAACTCAGAAGAGGGCAGGATACCGTGTACTATGAACATGGATATCTTCAGGCGGTAAACACTGGAAACTACCTTCTCTCAACCTCACTGGAACTGGTGAGCACCATCGAACATGAAAAACTGCACGATGCGTTTTCAGCTGCCATGAAGGATATTGTCAGCGGCGAGCTTTTCCAATTCGATCAGCAGTTCAATGCGGAACAGACCCTTGATGACTATTATAAGAAAATATACAGGAAAACTGCATTGCTGATCGAGCTCAGCATCGAGATGGGAGCATATGCTGCACGTGTGACGGATGAAGAACTGGATTCTCTCCTGAGGTACGGATACCATATCGGAATGAGCTTCCAGATCATCGATGATTGCCTGGATTTCACCGGTGATGAAAAAAATCTCGGCAAACCGAAATTTTCAGATCTTGAAAACGGGCACTATACACTTCCAGTGCTCCTTCTGAGAGATTCCGATCCTCTATTCAAAGAGAAGCTCTCGGCCTTCAGGGAAGACAGAAGTATCCGGGATTCCCTGATCGGGGAGCTCCTCAGCTCGGACGCCATCAGAGAATCCATCCGGATCAGCGGCGGACACATCGAAGAGGCAAAAGTGGCAATCAAAGATATAGATGAACCGATACGCACTTATCTACTCCAAATCGCAGAAAAACTTGCGAATCGTCTGAATTGAATTGAAATAACAAATTTGAAAATGTTAGAATAGTATGGAATTCAATTAAAGGAGACTTGAAATGGAAAAGACATTTTTAATGATCAAGCCTGATGGCGTACAGAGAAATCTCATCGGACCAATTGTGGAACGTCTGGAGAACAAAGGTTTCAAACTGGCAGGAGCAAAGTTGATGCATGTATCAGAATCGCTTGCCAAAACACATTACCAGGAACACCAGGATAAGCCTTTCTTCGGCGAATTGGTGGATTTCATCACTTCAGGACCGGTATTTGCAATGGTACTTGAAGGTGAGAACGTCATTGATACAGCACGCCTTGTAGTCGGAGCAACCAACCCGCAACAGGCTGCACCAGGTACAATCCGTGGAGATTTCGGCCTGACAGTCGGAAAGAACATCATCCATGGCTCGGATTCACCAGAGAGTGCTGAAAGGGAGATCGGTCTTTTCTTTGACGAATCGGAAGTACTTGATTACGATCTGATCAACAGCTCCTGGATATACTAGTAGCAGAACGTCATAAGCTGGGTGAAGAGACTCGGCTTTTTTTAATATCATGAAATAGGCAGGTGCATATAATGAGATTTTTAACATCGGGTGAATCCCATGGACCAAAGCTTTCAGCGATAGTGGAAGGGTTTCCGGCAAACCTGGAAATCGATAAAGAGAGAATGACCAATGAACTGATTAAACGTCAGGGAGGCTACGGACGCGGCCGGAGGATGCAGATTGAAAAAGACACTTTCCAGTTCGGCAGCGGAATCCGCCATGCTAAAACTCTTGGCAGCCCTATAATGATTGAGATTATCAACGACGACTTCAAACACTGGAGCAAGATCATGGGCAGCGATCCTCTCACACCCGAAGAGGCGGAGTCCATGAGACGTGTCATAACAAAACCGCGTCCGGGGCATGCTGACCTGGTAGGCGGCATGAAGTATAACATGCGTGATCTTAGAAATGTGCTTGAACGTTCCTCCGCACGTGAAACGGCAGCCCGGGTTGCTGTGGGTGCCCTGTGCAAAGAACTGCTCCATGCCCTTGATATCCGTATAGTCAGCCGTGTGAAGCAGATCGGCAGTGTGAGGGATGAGGGCAGGTATAACCTGGCTGATATCCGCGAGTTTTCCGACCAGTCCTCAGTGCGCATGGTTTCCGAAGAGAAGACCGGCGAAGCTGAGGAGTTGATTGATGCCACCAAAAAGAACGGCGATTCAATCGGCGGAGTCGTTGAAGTGATTGTTGAAAACCCAATCCCCGGTCTCGGCAGCCATGTCCATTATGACAGGAAACTGGATGCAAAAATTGCGGGCAGCGTGGTAAGCATCAATGCCTTCAAGGGCGTTGAATTCGG
Organism: Salinicoccus sediminis; assembly: GCF_000986795.1. Classification (GTDB taxonomy): domain Bacteria; phylum Bacillota; class Bacilli; order Staphylococcales; family Salinicoccaceae; genus Salinicoccus; species Salinicoccus sediminis. Next base: position 346,104 of record NZ_LAYZ01000001.1, read on the forward strand.
GGCAGGCTTCGAAGCAGCCTCCACGCCGGGCTCCGAGGTCCAGGATGAAATAACTTATGATGATGAAAAGGGCTATACCCGCCGTACAAATAATCTGGGCGGTTTTGAAGGCGGCATGACAACAGGTATGCCGATCGTCGTCAAAGCGGTGATGAAACCGATACCGACCCTTTACAAACCGCTTCTGAGTGTGGACATCAACTCCAAGGAAGAGTTCAAGGCAACGATCGAACGCAGTGACGCATGTGCAGTGCCGGCAGCTTCAGTAGTATGTGAACACATGGTTGCAATCGAGGTCGCCCGTGCCGTGCTTGACAAATTCCCGCATGATGACATGGATGAGCTTAAAGCGGCTGTTGGAGCTTATAAAAAACGGGTCAAAGAGTACTGAAACATGAAGATCATGACTCAATACAAAGACGGCAACTATGCAATCGAGGTAGCGCGCGGCATACTGGAAGACAGAATAGACGATTACACTGATAAATATGACCAGGTCTTCTATCTTGCAGATAAAAATGTATATCAGTTACACAAAAATGGGAAGCTGTCTTTTATAGAAGATCCGATTTTGATGGAGCAGGGCGAGGCATCGAAGTATTTCGATGCCTTCAGCAATCTTTTGGAGACTCTTCTCTCGAGTGGCGTACAGAGGAATTGCCTGCTGGTTGTCATCGGAGGCGGGGCGGCAGGGGATGCAGGCGGCTTTGCTGCTGCAACTGTGCTCAGGGGGGTGGATTACATCCATGTTCCGACGACACTCCTCGCCCATGATTCATCAATAGGCGGGAAGACAGCCATCAACAGCAGGTATGGCAAAAACCTGATCGGTGCATTCCACCGTCCAAAAGGTGTGATATACGACCTTGATTTCCTGGATACACTGCCGGAATCTGAGATTCTCAGCGGTTTCGGGGAAGTGATCAAACATGCGCTCCTTAAAGATAAGGACGCAGTCGATGCACTTATGGATGCCACAAAAGACGGCATTGAGCTGGACGTGATAGAACCCTTCATCATCAAGGGCATTGAGACCAAAATGGAACACGTATTGAGAGATGAAAATGAATCAGGCATAAGGAAACACCTCAACCTCGGTCATACTCTCGGCCATGCCATAGAATACAGATACAGGATGCCGCACGGCATCGCTGTGACACTCGGAATATATGCCGCACTGTATATATCAAATGAACTGAATCAGGAAGACACTTTCGATCTCGCGCACTTCTACGAATATTTCATAGGGCTCGGCTATCCCATGGAAGAACTGAAGGCGCTGGATGCATCTGATATGATTTCTCTGATGACGAAGGATAAAAAGAATCAGACAAGCGGGCTGGTGGGATATATCGTCATGGAAGACGCCGGACGTGCCCGCTTTACAGAAATTGATCGGCAACAGCTTACAAAATTCATAAATGATATGAAGGAGAGCCTATGAAACAACTTTTGAACAGAACTTTTGAAGGCACCTTGAGAGTTCCCGGCGACAAGTCGATCACCCACCGGTCTCTCATGCTTGCTGCACTTGCAGAAGGGCGCACTGAAATACACCTTCCTCTGAAGAGTGAGGACACTTACCGGACCATGGAAATCATGCGGGCAATCGGTGCAGACATAACTGAATCGGGTGACATATGGATTGTTGAATCCAGGGGACATGCACATCTGCATTCACCGGCCGGGCCCCTGTATACCGGAAACTCGGGCACAACTTCCCGGCTGATCATCGGCCTCCTTGCAGGGCTTGGGCTTGAAGCTGAGTTCAGCGGAGATGACTCCATCAACAGACGTCCCATGGACAGGGTTCAGAGACCGCTGCTTGATATGGGTGCTGACATCCGGCTGAAAGACGAGAAGTATCCACCGGTCCACATCTATCCAAAGCCGCTGAAAGCAATCGATTATGATATGCCGATTGCAAGTGCACAGGTGAAAAGTGCAGTGCTGCTTGCCGGGCTGTTTGCAGAAGGTACGACCGTCGTACGTGAATCATCACCGTCAAGAGACCATTCGGAAATCATGATGAAACAGTTTGGTGCTGAACTTTCATCAAAAGATGGTGTCATCTCGCTCACCGGCGGTAAAAAGCTCACGTCGGCGGATGTCACTGTCCCGGGTGATATTTCATCAGCGGCATTCCCGCTTGCCCTTGCAATACTAAAACCGGGCACTTCCATTACCATCGAAAATGTTTCATTGAATCCAACACGCTCTGGTATACTTGAAGTCCTGGAAATGATGGATGCCAATATAGAAATCGAAACCCTCCCGGGTGACGGGGAAGCAATCGGGAATATCACTGCCTCGTACACCCCTGAGCTCCGCGGCTTCGACATTTCAGGCGAAATCATCCCGCGGCTTATAGACGAGATTCCGATTCTTGCACTTCTCGCAGCCTACAGCAATGAATCATGTACAGTGAGCGACGCCGGGGAGCTGAGATTCAAAGAAACTGACAGGATCCGCGCGGTTGTGGATGAGCTGTCCAAATTCGGCATCAGATTTGAAGAGAAAGAGGATGGCTTCACTGTCCTGCCGGGAGAAATCGAACCAGCAGCGGGTACGGCGGTGAAAGGCTATCATGACCATCGCATCATCATGATGCTCATAATATTCTCCATCGTCTCTGACACACCGCTCAACATCGATGATACTTCAGCAATAGACATATCATATCCAGGATTCATAAATGATTTGGAGTCATTACGGAAGGATGCTTAAATATGCAGGACCAGATCTATTCCATTATAGATGAATTGAAGGCGGGTAAATTTCCCGAAAACGAAGTTAACAGTCTCCTCGCCAATCTTGAGGGGCTGGATGACGATATGGAACTCGAATCCCTTTTCATACTAGGGGATACGCTAATGCAGGCGGGGGCCGTCAGTGAAGCGGAAACCATTTTCCAACATCTCCACAAAAACACCGGCCATGATGATGAAGTGCTCGCCTATCTCACCGATATCTATATCACGGACGGCAGGCTTGATGAGGCGCTGAGCCTGATCAACGAAGCGCCGAAGACAAAGACGGTGCTCATGCTCAAAGCGGAAATTTTCCAGCAGCTCAACATGAATGATGTTTCCATCAGGCTGATTCATGAAGCAAAAGAGATGGGGGATGAACCGACCCTCGATTATGCCCTTGCCGAAATCCATTATCAGGACGGGGATTTCCAGGAAGCCCTGAGGTATTACGGTGCACTGCTTGATGAAGGAATCGATGAGCTGAACGGAGTCAACTTCAATCTGCGCGCAGCAGAACTCCACATGAACCAGATTGAGCTTGAAGAGGCAAAGGAACACTTTGACCGCGTTGACGAGAAGTTGTATTCGAATGATGACTTCTACCGGAAAGCTCTGATGGAATATCAGCTGCAGTCATACGAAACGGCCAAGAACCTTCTCAATAAAGTTATAGAGAATGAACCTTACTATATCAATGCATATATACTGCTGATGAATGTCCATGAAACAGAGCATGACCTCACGGCGGCAAAGACGCTGCTTGAAAAATATCTCGGCCAGGATGATACGAACCCGCTGATCTATTTCCATCTCGGGCGCATAAACTTCAGACTCGGTGACACGGACAGTGCAATTGAGTCGTTCAGACAGGCGATTGCACTCGACCAGGACTACGATGATGCATATCTCATGCTGTTTGAGACGCTCCTCAAGTCGGAGCGTACTGATGAAATAGCATCATTCGAAAGCGGCCTCGATATACATGCGCTCTCAGGCGAATCGTTGTATCTGCTGGCCAGGATACATCAGGAAAATGAAGAGGACGATGCAGCCCTGAAGTATTATCAGGATGCACGCGAACTTATCGGAGAGTCCGTCGAATTCTATAAGGATTACTACGAATATCTGACCGAGATCAGCCATCCATTAAAATCAGAAATACTGGATAAACTGATGGAACTCGATCCTGCCAATGCCGACTGGCAGTTTGAAAAGGAGCGTCTGGAAGGTGAGGAAGATCAGCTATAGGAAGGATTTCATAGACTACGTGCTTTACCACTATGAATTTGAAGACCGGGTGGCTGTATGGATCCTGAACTTCCTCAAATCGCATCCTGTCGTATCCAAGAACATCTCCTTCACACCGGACGAGTCGGTCGAAAGGAGTCTGCGCATTGCTGCAGCCGGTACTAACCGGCCGACACTGGTGCTTGAAAAGGGCGATACCGTGACGAACGACGGGGAAGTCATCTTCCACGAACTCAACATGAATCAGGATGAACTGCTCTACCTGGACTTTGTCTTCCCGGCAGGCGATGCCCGCTACAGGAAGGTGAAGGAGATTGAAGAAGACCTGGACAAGGAACTTCAGACCATTGCGGAGGATGCGCTGCTGAAACAGATTGACCAGGCACTTGACCAGCAGGATCAGGAACTTTTTCTGCGTCTTGTAAAAATGCTGAAACGATCAACATAAAGACAGGTGAATGAATTGCTGTATAACCAGAAGGATTTGAAATTATTGAAAGATGAAATAGAGTTCATCGACACTGCCGTCATCCCTTTCTCATCCATGGATATGGATTCACGCGCCCCCGTGCATGCCGGCAATCTCGAACTGCTGCAGATTGTCTCTGTACAGCTGGAGAAACAATTCAAGGGCCGTCTGCTCATTACACCACCGCTGATGACAGTAGGGGAGGATACTGTGCTTCTTGAAAGTTATAAGGAGCAGCTCCTGGCATATGGCTTCAAAAAGATCGTGGTTCTGACCCACATCCAAAAAGACCTCAGGGATATGGACAGGATCCGCCTCAATGAAATACCTCTCGAGAATATGAGCGATGATATGAAGATGGAAATGGTCAGCGATGAAGTCAAATCTGCAATGAAATCCATCATTTCCATCTGGAACCGGTAAAAGGTGGTACTTTTACACAATTAACAGAAAGCCCTCTGTCAAAAGTTTCGATACCTTATTGACCGGTTTCAGGTAATAGGCTAAAATTGAACTGTCCTAGTTATATTTAAATGTAAAAGAACGCGCGTTTGAGGGGGGAAATATTAATGTCGCAAAAAGTAACACGACGCCAGTTCCTGAACTATTCCCTGATGGGAGTGGGGTCTTTCATGGCGGCAGGTGCAATTCTGCCGATGGGCAGGTTTGCGCTAGATCCATTGTTCCAGGGCGAAGCTCAAGGTTCCATGATCACTACAAGTGTCAAGACTGAAGAGATTACAGAAGAGCCGGTGAAAGTCGATTTTTCTTATGAACAGCAGGATGCCTGGTATACAAGTGAAGTGACCGACTTTGTCTGGGTCTACAGAGACGGTGATAATCTCATTGCACTTTCACCGATCTGTAAACATCTGGGCTGTACTGTAACCTGGGCGGGTGATGATGCCAACCCGGATAAATTCTTCTGTCCATGCCATAACGGACTTTATGAAAAGAACGGGAAAAACATCCCGGGGACACCGCCGAGAGGTCCGCTTGACCAGTATGAAGTCAGAGACTCTGATGGATTCATCACAATCGGCGAAATGTTTGAAAATGAACTTGTATAGGAGGGAAAACTGTGCTAAACAGAATCTATGACTGGATAGACGATCGCATGGATATCACTCCGATCTGGAGAGATGTTGCCGATCATGAAGTGCCGGAGCATGTTAACCCTGCCTATCACTTTTCTGCTTTCGTCTACTGTTTCGGAGGGTTAACATTTTTCATTACGGTAATTCAGATATTATCAGGTATGTTCCTCACAATGTACTATGTCCCTGATATTGTAAACGCCTGGAACTCCGTTTATTACCTGCAACATGATGTTGCTGCAGGTGTTATTGTAAGAGGTATGCACCACTGGGGTGCGAGCCTGGTTGTAGTAATGATGTTCCTACATACTTTAAGGGTGTTCTTCACCGGGGCCTACAAAGCACCACGTGAACTGAACTGGGTTGTCGGAGTACTCTTATTCGCAGTAATGCTGGGTCTGGCATTTACCGGATACCTTCTCCCGTGGGATATGAAGGCACTCTTCGCAACCAAAGTTGGTTTGGATATCGCAGAAAGTGTGCCATTTGTTGGTGAATGGATCAAGACTCTGCTTGCTGGTGACGAACAGATCATCGGCGCCCAGACGTTGACACGTTTCTTTGCCATCCACGTATTCTTCTTACCTGCGGCCCTGTTTGTATTAATGGCGATCCACTTCATTATGATACGTAGACAAGGTATTGCAGGACCACTATAAGAAAAACACAGGGAGGTAAATTGATATGAAACGTGGAAAAGGGCTGACTTTTGTCGGCGACTCACGAATACAGAAATATGAAAAACCAAAACTCAATCGTGACTACTCGGAATTCCCGGGCCGTACGGAAGAGTTCTATCCGGATTTCCTTCTGAAGGAGTGGATCACCGGTGCAGTATTCCTCATCGGTTTCCTTTGCCTTACAGTTGCGCATCCAGCCCCGCTTGAACGTGTAGCTGATCCTACGGATACAGGTTATATACCACTCCCTGACTGGTATTTCCTATTCCTGTATCAGATACTCAAGTATTCATTTGCATCCGGTCCCTATAACGTCATCGGTGCAATCATCATACCGGGAATCGCCTTTGGTGCACTTCTCTTGGCACCTTGGCTTGACAACAACAAAGAACGTCACTGGAAAAAACGCCCTGTGGCAGCTGCCATGATGCTCCTTTCTGTCGGTATCATCTTCTATACGACCTGGGAATCGGTAGCATACCATGACTGGGAAACACAGGATAAACAGGGTGAGATTGTGTTCTCCAACCTTGATTCCGAAGATCCGGTCTTCACCGACCTCATCCGCTCCAACTGTACAAGCTGTCACGGCGGGGAACTGACCGGCGGTTCGGGACCGAACCTCGTGGAACCCGATCTGAACGCTGAGACCGTGAATGCATTCGTAACCAACGGTACGGGTGAAATGCCTGCATTTGAAGGTCAGCTTACTGAAGAGGAGATCCAGCAGATCTCTGAATTCGTAGCAAACCTTGAAGTCACCTCTGCAGATGAAGCGATGGGCGGCACTCAGCAGGAAGGCGGAGAATCAGACACAGATTAAGGCAAAACCCCCTAGCTATAGGGGGTTTTTTATTGACAGGAGACTTTTATGGAAACAATAATCCGGCTCATTCACAACAGAATATTCCTGATCCTCCTTCTCGTATCGAACTTCCTGGGAACCATTTACGGCTACTGGTGGTACGGGGGGCAGCTCGCACAGACAGAATGGTACTTTTATCCGTTCGTTCCCGACAGTCCGACTGCCACATTGTTCCTGTCCATACTCATCGTACTGATCCTTGCGGGGAAAAAATGGGGGCTGGTCGATGCACTCGCTTTTACAACCCTGATAAAATATGGCGTATGGGCGGTAGTCATGAATCTTCTCACATTCATGGAAACCGGGTTCATTTCATGGATCGGTCTCATGCTCATCGCATCGCACAGCATCATGGCGGTACAGGCGATCCTTTTCCTGCCTCACCTGGAGATAAAGATGAGCCACTTCTATATAACAGCTGTCTGGCTGTTCCACAACGATATCATCGACTATGTCTACGGCCAGTATCCTGTATACGGAAGCCTGTCGCAATATGCGGAGCACATCGGCTATTTTGCATTCTGGCTAAGCGTGTTTGTACTGGTGCTGCTGCATCAGCTGGTGCCAAAGCGTAACAATTGACTATACATTCAATTTTAAAGTAAAATTCAGATATGAACAATTATTGGAGGTTGGAATACAAGTGTATATTATCATCTATTTTGTGATTTTGATGGTTGTTCCAATGCTCGCTCAGATGAATGTCAAATCCACATTCAATAAGTACTCGAAAGTACGTTCAACAAGTGGTCTGACTGGTCGAGAGGTTGCAGAGGAGATTCTTAGGGAAAATGGTATTTATGATGTTTCAGTAGAAAGAGGACAAGGGTTTCTAAGCGACTATTACGACCCTAGGAACAAAAAACTCGTGCTCTCTCCGGACAACTATGATACACCGAGTGTCGCAGGTACCGCGGTAGCTGCACACGAAGTCGGACACGCGATACAGCATGCTACAGGATATGCGTTCCTGAATTTCAGATCTGCACTTTTCCCATTGGCACAGTTGGGCAGTAACTTTTCATACTTCCTGATCATTGCCGGCATGATCATCACATATGCGCAGAACAACGTCGGCGGCGGTCTTGGAAACATGCTGCTGTGGGCCGGTATCGGACTGATGGCATTTGCTGTCCTTTTCCAGCTCGTTACACTGCCTGTAGAATTTGATGCGTCGAAAAGGGCCATGAACCAGATCCAGACGCTGAACATCGTCAATGAAAAGGAATACCGCCATGCCAAGAAAGTATTGAATGCTGCAGCAATGACATATGTCGCAGCAACTGCAGTTGCTGTTGCCGAGCTGATAAGGTTCATCCTTATTGCAAAGAGCAACAACTGATCAAAATTTACAGGATATCCATCAAAGATGGGTATCCTTTTTTATTTACCGCCACTCTCTGGTATTATTATATATGTATTCAAGGAGATGATTAATATGGACTGCGGCTTCAAATCAGGAAAAAACGTATTCAGATACCGTGTGGCGGGTATCGTACTGGATGATGGAAACGCACTTCTTGCCACCAACACCATGACAGGATACTTCTATATCCTCTCGGGGGCGGTCAGCCTGGGGGAAGCAAGCGAGGAGGCGGCAGTGCGTGTCATGAATGAAAAGACCGGCGGGGATTACAGCGTAAGCCGGCTGCTGACGATTGTGGAGAACTTTTTTGATTATGAATTCAACGACACGAAATATGATTTCCAGGAAGTCACATTCTATTATTTGATGGAACCCGGAGATATAAAGTATCCGGAGCAAAAGAACAGGCTGGGAGGGGGCAGGACGGAGACGCTCCACTGGATTCCACTTTCCGAAGCTGCCGGAAAAGATATCAGGCCTAGAGCCGGAAAAGAGATGATGCTCAATCTGCCGCCTCATGTGGAAACCATCATCAGTGATGAAAGAAGTAACCATTCAGGCTGAAAACCGCAGCATAGGCAGTTCACTTAACAGCCAACATTCTCTATAATTAAGGACATGACCAATTATGATACTTCACAGGAATGGATGATGAATATGAAAATTGCACTGATTGCCCATGACAAAAAGAAAGACGATCTTCTGAAGTTCATCAGACTGCATCTGGAATTCTTCAAAGACCATGAACTGTTTGCCACAGGCACAACAGGCACCAGAATCATAGAACATACAGGGCTTGAAGTGAACAGATGCAAGTCGGGGCCGCTCGGCGGAGACCAGGAGATAGGTGCAATGGTCGCGAACGGAGCCATAGATACCATAATATTCTTCAGGGATCCTTTGACCGCCCAGCCGCATGAGCCGGACGTCTCAGCGCTTCTGAGACTGTCCGATGTCTATGATGTCCCCCTGGCGACAAATGAAGGGACTGCGAGCGCAGTGCTTCATTATCTCAACTACAAAGATAGAGCGTGATTGTATGAAAATAGGAATAACCTGCTATCCAAGCGTAGGCGGCAGCGGAATCATTGCAACGGAACTGGGCATCAAACTGGCGGAAAAAGGTCACGAGGTGCATTTCATCACATCGAACATTCCGTTCAGGCTGAACACCAGCCATCACAACATCCATATCCATCAGACCGACATCACTGATTACAGCGTGTTCAAATACCCTCCGTATGACATCACGCTGGCGAGTAAGATTTCCGAAGTCATCACCGAATACGGGCTGGATCTGATCCATATGCATTATGCAGTCCCCCATGCGGTCTGCGGGATCCTTGCCCGGCAGATGTCGGGACTTGATGTGCGCATCGTGACGACCCTGCACGGAACGGATATTACCGTGCTCGGCCACGATATGTCCCTCGTCAATGCCATCCGCTTCGGGATAGAAGGTTCCGATGCGGTCACAGCCGTTTCCGACAGCCTGACACAGGAGACCCATGAACTGATAGGCCCTGACAAGCCCATAGAGACAATTTATAATTTTGTGGATGAAACCTATTTCAACACAGCTGGCAGGGAAGAGACTGCTACCAGGATGAAAAAGAGATACGGCATAGCTCAAGACACCAAAGTACTCATGCATACTTCAAATTTCCGGAAAATCAAGCGTATCGATGATATTGTACGGACATTCAGCATAGTGCAGGAACAGATGGATGCTGTACTGGTCCTTATCGGTGACGGACCTGAAACGAACAGCATCCGTCATCTCATTAAAGAGCTCGATATCGATAGTTCAGTGATTCTGGCAGGACAGCAGACTGATGTGAAATCATTCTACATGATGAGCGATATCTTCCTGCTTCTCAGTCAGAAGGAAAGCTTTGGACTGGCGCTCCTTGAAGCGATGCACTGCGGCTCCGTACCCATCGGCTCAACGGCCGGCGGCATTTCCGAAGTCATCAGGGATGGCCAGACCGGCCTTATTGTCGAGGTGGGTGACTACAGTGCTGCTGCAGAGAAGATCACTGACCTCCTTGAAGATCCAAAAAGATATGAATCAATGCAGCAACAGATGATCGACGATATCAGTATCAGGTTTCGGACTGATGTAATAATCGAAGAATATGAAGCCCTGTACAAGAGGCTGACAGGAGACATGGAGCATGGATGATCTGTTCATTACTGGAAAAAAGATATTGGAACGTCTGCAGGAAGCAGGTTTCGATGCGTATTTTGTAGGCGGATGTGTGAGGGATTACAAGATGGGCCGTGAGATCAACGATGTCGACATTACGACTGATGCCCTGCCCGAAGAGGTGGAATCATTATTTGAAAACACGGTTGATGTGGGCATCGAGCATGGGACTGTGATTGTGGTCCTCTCCGGCATACCGTTTGAAGTTACTACTTTCCGTGTTGAATCGGAGTATACAGACCATAGACGGCCGGACTCGGTCGCTTTTACAAAAGAACTGGCTGGGGATCTTGAACGCCGTGATTTCACCATGAATGCAATGGCCATGGACAGTGAATTCAAACTGATAGACCCTTACGCGGGTCTTGAAGCGATTAAGAACAGATCGATCACTACAGTCGGCCTGCCGGATGAACGCTTTGACGAGGACGCCCTCAGAATTCTGAGGGCAGTCCGTTTCAAAGCACAGCTCGGCTTTACAATTGATCAAGAAACCGTCCGGGCAATGGAACGCCATGCCGGTCATCTGCGACACGTCGCCGTGGAACGTTCACTGGTGGAACTGAAGAAGACATTTTCCGCGGGACATATGGACGGCGTCAAATCGCTGATGGTCCGAACCGGTATAAAAAAGAACCTTCCGTTCATCAAAGAAGTTGACGATAACGCTTTTATGTCAACTAATACTTTTTCTTTCATCACCGGCATGGGCCTCCAGATCTATTTGAACGAATCGCTTATGGAGTATGCCCCTGACCTGAAACTTTCCAACGCCGAGAAAAAAGAAGTAAAGGAAATCGTCTGTGTCTTCAGGGATCTTGAATATGACAAACAAGTTAAAACCATCTCCTACAATTATAATTATGATACACTTGAAAATGTCAGGAAACTGGTGAACACCAATCGATTTTCCAGAAAACTGGAATGGAACAGCATCCTCGGTGAGGCACTGGAAATGAAACCATCTCTTCCCATACAGCACATATCGGATATTGATATAGACGGCAGAGAATTGATGCGCCATTTCGAGGCACGCGGGGGCCGATGGATCAGGGAGGTTTTTGCGGTTTTGGAACATGAGATCCTTTTTAATCTGCTTCCCAATGAAAAAACAAAAATACTTGAATGGATGGACATGCATGTCGAATTTGAAGAAGGAAATATTAAGCTTACTTGACCGGGAGCGTTTCATATCGGGCCAGAATATCGCAGATATGCTCGGCGTGTCCCGGACCTCGGTCTGGAAGAGTATAAAAGCCCTGAAAGAGGAGGGCTATTCTATAGAATCGGTCACAAACAAAGGCTATCATCTCAAAAACCCGCCCGCATATGTAAATCCGACCGCACTTTCAATGCTAATCAGCCAGTCCTCCCTTTTCGACCGTGTGGAATATTTCAACACAACGCCTTCTACACAGAAAGAAGCTTTCAGCATGCTGCCTGAATCGAACGACACCTTCGTCGTGGTTGCTGAAGAACAGACAGAAGGGCGGGGCCGCTTTGACAGGCACTGGGATTCTCCCGGCAGGAGGGGTGTATACATATCACTGGTGCTCCGGCCGGATATACCGATTTCTGATATCATCCGTTTCAATCTGTTCATCTCGCTGGCAATTGCGGAATCCATCGATGAAGCTTTCGGTGTTGAAACAGGCATAAAGTGGCCGAATGATATTTACATCCACGGGAAAAAAGTCTGCGGCTTCCTTACCGAAGTCGTCAGCGAGTCCGGAGTCATCAATGCAATCGTATGCGGTATCGGCATCAATATCTTCAAGGATGACACAGTCGGGAAGATTCCGACCGCCATCTCGGTTGAGGAGGCTGCCGGGAGCCATGTATACATGGACCTGGATCTATTCATGAAGACGTTCATGGGCAACATTGAAGTATACTATAATAGATTTTTAAATGAACCATTTTCCCGTATCCGGCAGGACTGGATAGAGAAATCGGTCATCTTCGGCCGGCAACTGCGTATTACTGAATCCGGCGGAACTTTCCATGGCCGTGCACTCGACATCACTGAGGCCGGCTTCCTTGAAGTTCTGGACGACGACGGGAATATAAGAAAAGTGATCAGTGCAGATGTTGAACTTTAGTAGAAATTGGTGATTGTATGTTTACAGAGAGATTTGCTGTCGTAGATTTGGAAACAACCGGAAATAATAAGAACAGGGACAGTATCATACAACTGAGTATCGTCTTTGTCGAAAATTTTAAAATTACTGACCAGTACACCACTTTTCTCTCTGATGATACTGAAATCAGCCCGTTCATAAGGGAGCTTACCAATATAGAACCCCACATGCTGAAAGGCGCGCCCAAATTCCGTGATGTTGCAGATGAGGTTGTCTCCCTCCTTGACGGATGCGTCTTTACTGCACATAATGTCGAATTCGACTACGGGTTTCTGAAAAGTACACTGGAACAAAGGGGCATAAGATATGAACCCCGGTATAAAATCGATACCGTTGAACTTTCCAAAATATTCATGCCGACCCTTGAAAAGTTCCAGCTGAATGAAATTGCCCAGTCCATCGGCATAACGCTTTCAAACGCCCACCGGGCCGATGAGGATGCACGGGCCACTGCAGAGCTACTCATCAGATTGCAGGAGATCATCACATCGATGAACACTGAGACGTTGAAGCAGTTGTACCATCTCTCAAAGCCCCTGAAGCATAATCTGTCGGACCTTCTTTTCCTGACGCTGGCGGAATCGGATGACAACACCCCCGGACACCTTGAAAAACGGGGGTCCGTCCATATGAGAAAACAACACGATGCACAAGCGGCGCTCCCACCTGTGGAAGTGGGGGAACTGTACAGCAGGTATATCGATCATACCGGCAATGATTACAGGGAAGACCAGCTGATGCTCGCAAACAGGATATTCGAGGCGTTTGAAACAAAGAGCCACCTTGCTCTGGAAGCCTATACAGGACTCGGTAAGACTGTAGCTTTCCTGCTTGCAGGCATAAGCTATTATTCCATGTACGGCATGAAGACACTGATTTCAACCAGCAGAAAAATACTCCAGAAACAGATCATCACCGATGATTTGGCCATTCTCAAAGAGGCATGCGGGATGGATATTTCTGCCGCAGACCTCAAGGGCAGGGATAATTATCTCAACTTGGAAGCATTTGAACTCCTTCTTTCACTTGATGACGAGAACACTGAAATCATCTACCTCAAGATGAAACTGCTGGTGTGGCTCCTCGACACCGAAACCGGGGATCTGTCTGAAATCCATCTCAAAGGGCCCGAGAAGGCGTATTACAGGACTATGGCCATCCAGGCGGGAGAAGGCGGAGCACACCCTTATTTTGAGCGTGCGCTTGATAAAGCCCGGAATTCGGCAATAATCATCACAAATCATTATTTCCTTCCGGATTGCCTTGATCATGTCATCGGGATAGATTCAGTGCTGGTCGATGAAGCGCATCAGCTTAAAAACGCGCTTGATGACAGAATGGAATCTGCCTATAGTTATCAGGGCATGAAATTTTTCATCGGACAGATCGGCATGGCCTCCCAGGAGCGTCTGCTGCATACCTATATAAACGACAACAACGAAACCGCAGTATATCTGCTGGAGGATATACTGAAGCATCTCAACCAGAATATCGACCGTCTGTTCGGATCTTTTTCTGCAGGGAATATGGAGGAGGCACTTCTCCATATCAAAGGCGGGCTGAAATATACAGAAACATTTCTCGGCACCATCCGCGGTACAAACAACTATCAGATACTCTACAACCATATGCATCACTACCAGGGCATGCTGTCACTTTTGAAAACCGGGCTGGAGAAGGGCGATTACACCATCGGCAGGGATGCCAATTTCCAGAAGACCAAAATATACATCAGGGATGACAGGCAGACAGTTCTTGAGAACCGTGTGAAAAACCTGTCCTCAACAGTACTTTTGTCAGGAACACTCGAAGTAAACGGCAGCTTCAGACACCTCACCTACTGGTTCGGTGAACTGCCGTACGAGTCACAGATCATCAGCGATCCGGCACTTTTTGAGAATACCAGGCTTTTCATTCCTGAAGACATCCCTGATTATGATGTGGACGATGACCGGTTCATATGGGCGCTTGTCGATTATATTTCAGTCTATCTGAGCGAAACGGACAGCAAACTTATGGTGCTTTTTTCAAACTACGAACTGCTCGACAAGGTGGCGGAATACACCGAGGAAGTCCGGTTGTTCGAGGATTATGCTGTATTGAGGCAATCCCGTGCAAGCACTCCCGAAAAGCTTCTTTCACAGTTCAACCAGCTTGATAAATGCCTGCTGCTCGGAACATCAAGCTTCAATGAAGGAATCAACGTGGAAAGCGCCGGCGCCAAATGTCTGATGCTGACCAAACTGCCTTTTCCGGTCCCGACGGACAAAGGATTTAAAAACTTCTATAAGACTGATCTGCCGGAGGCTGTCTTCTCATTCCGTCAGATTGCGGGCAGGGTCCACAGGAAGCCGTCCGACAAAGGTCTGGTGCTGTTATTTGACAGGCGGATTCTGACCAGGAACTATAAAAAGGCATTTCTTAAGTATTTTCCGGAGGAAAATATCATCCACGGCCCACAGGAGACTTTCAAAGGGCTCCTGCGTGATTTATAATGACTATATCAACATAAAAGGAGAAGGAACATGCAAATCTCAGATCGTATTAAAAATGTAACGCCGAGTCAGACTCTCGCGATCACTGCCAAATCCAGGGATCTGAAAGCACAGGGTGTAGATGTCATCGGTCTCGGGGCAGGAGAGCCTGACTTCAATACTCCCGATGAAATCATCGACAAAGCATATGAATCGCTGAAAGCAGGCAAGACCAAATATACTGCAGCAGCTGGGATACCCGAGCTTAAAAATGCGATCATCAACAAGATGGAAGAAGATCACGGACTTACGTATGAACCTTCCGAAGTATTCGTCGGCAACGGTGCAAAACATGTCCTCTACAACCTGTTCCAGGCCACTTTGAACCCGGGTGATGAAGTACTCATACCGGTACCGTACTGGGTGAGCTACACAGAGCAGGTGAAACTGGCCGGAGGCAATCCTGTCATCATGCCGACAGACGAATCCACCTCCTTTAAGATGACACCCGAAATCATCGACAGGTTCCTCACCGATAAGACCCGCATGCTGCTGCTCAACTCGCCAAGCAATCCGAGCGGCATGGTCTATAGCCGTGAAGAGCTTGAAGCACTGGCAGCATATATCGAAGAGAAGGATCTCATCGTGGTGGCGGATGAAATATATGAAACGCTCGTCTATGACAGCGAACATATTTCGATTGCTTCACTGAGCAGTAAGATGAAGGAGAATACATTCGTCATCAACGGTGTAAGTAAATCTCATGCAATGACAGGGTGGAGGATCGGATACTGTTGCGGCAACAGTGAAGTCGTCAAAGCGATGACCGACCTGACCAGCCATTCCACATCAAATCCGGTGACGCCGTCACAGTGGGCAGCGATAGCCGCATATGAAATGGATGATTCATTCACACGGGAATATAACCGCACGTTCCATGAACGCCGGGATGCGGCGTATGATAAATTGATGGAAATTCCATACATTACATGTATAAAACCCGAGGGCGCATTCTATCTGTTCCCGAACTTCAGTGAATGTGCAGAACGCTGCGGATTCGATTCAGTGGATGCATTTGTGAATGCAGTACTGGAAGAGGTTTATGTGGCTGTCGTTCCCGGTTCCGGATTCGGATCTCCGGATAATATCAGGCTCAGCTACTCTTTGAGCATTGAAGACATGAATGAGGCGCTTGAGCGCATCAGACAATTTGTATTACAGAGAACAGAAGGAGCTTAAAAACAGATATGAAGATTTCTATAAACCAGGCACCCCAATATGAAGGCGAGGAGGTTACAATCGGATGCTGGCTGCTGCAAAAGCGTGGCAGCGGGAAAATACAATTCCTTCAGCTGAGGGATGGTACTGGCTTCATGCAGGCGGTCGCAGTCAAAGCGGCGGATGAAGACCTCTTCGCTGCAGCGAAAGGACTGAATCAGGAAACATCCATGTATGTCACAGGCACAATCAAAGCCGATGAGCGTTCTTCCTTCGGATACGAAATGGAAGTCTCCGGCATCGAGGTCATCCATGAAGCGGAAGGGTACCCGATCACTCCCAAGAATCACGGGCCTGAATTCCTCATGGACAACCGCCACCTGTGGCTGAGATCCCGCAAACAGCATGCGGTGATGAATATCAGGAACCAGATCATCAGAAGCACTTACAACTTCTTCTTTGAAAACGGCTATAAGAAAATCGATCCGCCTATTCTGACCAGCAGTTCACCGGAGGGCACAACCGAACTGTTCCATACTAAATACTTCGAAGAGGATGCTTTCCTGTCACAGAGCGGCCAGCTCTATGCTGAAGCGGCAG
Organism: Salinicoccus sediminis; assembly: GCF_000986795.1. Classification (GTDB taxonomy): domain Bacteria; phylum Bacillota; class Bacilli; order Staphylococcales; family Salinicoccaceae; genus Salinicoccus; species Salinicoccus sediminis. The sequence goes on from NZ_LAYZ01000001.1 coordinate 363,224, forward strand.
CGATGGCCCATGGCAAAGTCTTTTCATTCGGACCGACATTCCGTGCGGAAAAATCAAAGACGAGAAGACATCTGATCGAATTCTGGATGATTGAACCTGAAATGGCGTTCTACAACCATGAAGACAGCCTCAAAGTGCAGGAGGAGTACGTGGAATATCTTGTCACAGATGTACTTGAGCACTGCAGACTCGACCTTGAAGCACTCGGCCGTGACACTTCCGTCCTCGAAAAAATTCAGGCACCGTTCCCGCGCATCACATATACGGATGCGATCGAACTGCTCAAGGAAAAAGGCTTTGATGACATCGAGTGGGGCGAAGACTTCGGGGCGCCGCATGAAACGGAAATCGCAAATCATTTCGATCTTCCCGTGTTCATCGTGAACTACCCGAAAGAGATCAAGTCCTTCTACATGGAAGAGAACCCGGAGGACCCACGGACAGTGCTGTGCGCAGATCTGATTGCTCCTGAAGGTTACGGGGAAGTCATCGGCGGCAGCCAGAGGATACATGATTACGATACACTCAAACAGAAGATTGTGGACAACGGCCTGGACCTTGCCGCATATGAATGGTACCTGGACCTCCGCAAATACGGAAGCGTACCGCATTCCGGTTTCGGACTGGGACTTGAGAGAACGGTTGCGTGGCTGAGCGGTGTTCAGCATGTCAGGGAAACAGCGCCATTCCCGCGTCTGTTGAACCGTCTTTATCCATAGTTTAAAATATCGCCTCCGGGCGATATTTTTCATAAGGAGATACAAATATGCTTGAAAGATATATGCGTTATATCAATATACCTGTGAATAAAATCCTGATAGATAAATACGGCACCCTGGGAGTGGATGAACGCACCCTCGTCGTCCTTATACGCCTGATCGATATTCACGATAGCTCTGATCAGCTGCCGGATTTCGGGACACTTGCCACCCACACGACGATGTCGGAAAATGATATCTCGAAGATCATGGAAAACCTCATACAGAACGGTCTGATCGAAGTGGAGACTGTAAAGGACCATGGCAAGTTCATCGAACGTTTCAGTCTGGAGCCCCTGTTCAATAAGCTTATCAAGGCTGCCGATACCGATATTGGATATAAAAAGAAGGACCCGTCAAAAATCAGGGAACTGTTCGAGTATGTGGAACTGCTTTACGGCAGGGTAATCAGTCCGAATGAATTCCAGCGTATGAACAGCTGGCTGGATGATTCCGGTCATACACCTGAAAAGATTAAGGAAGCAATCGATATTGCCTATCAGAACCAGGTGACGTCGCTCCAATATGTTGAACGTATATTGAACAGCACCGACAACAGGAAAGAAGAACAGGACAGCCGTAAGAGAATGCCGGTCCGTTCCTGGCTGGAAGGAGAAGATGTATTTGATTAGTGGCAAAAAAACGATGGAAATGATTGATAAGATCGACGCAATGTTCCCGGACGCGGAATGTGAACTCATCCATGAAAACTCTTTTGAGCTGACCATAGCAGTGCTGCTCTCAGCCCAATGCACCGACAATCTGGTCAACAGAGTGACACGGGAGCTGTTCAAAAAGTATAAGACACCTGAAGACTTTCTGGCGGTGGGGCTCGAAGAACTTGAAAACGACATCAGGTCCATAGGGCTGTTCCGCAACAAGGCAAAAAACATCCAGAAACTGTGCCGTGATCTCATCGACCGCTATGACGGCGAAATTCCGGGCAATTATGATGATCTGGTAAGTCTCGCCGGAGTGGGGCGGAAAACTGCCAACGTCGTGCTGTCCGTGGCATTCGATGTACCGCGGATTGCGGTGGACACACATGTTGAACGGGTGACAAAACGGCTTGGAATCGCCCGCTACAAAGATTCCGTCCTCGAAGTCGAACGGACACTGATGAAAAAGATCCCCGCTGAAAGGTGGAGCAAAACCCACCATCAGCTCATCTTCTTCGGCCGCTACCACTGCCTGTCAAGATCGCCCAAATGTGATGTCTGTCCGCTCCTTGAAGATTGCAGGGAAGGGCAGAAGCGCATGAAAGTGAAAGCCGGCCAATGAGTATAGAGGAAATGTATGACTGCCTGATTGAAAACGCCAAAAACCCCGACCGGACAATATACAACCGGTTCAGGGATGAAATCCGGGAACATATCAAACGGACAATCATTTCAGATGCACCGGAAGATTCCGGAGCCCTCCTGCCGCTCAACTACAGGGAACGGATGGACTACATCGATGCAAGACCCTGCCGGTACCACAGCATCATCCAGCTGAAAAACATTTATGATGAATTCAATAAACGCAGTGCTTCATACCGCTCCAGAAGATAAACCAGCGCCCCGGGTCAAATTGACCCGGGGCGCTGTTTTGCCTATGCGGCACTGTCACCTGATTCTTCAGTTGACTCCTCCTGGGGTTCCGACTCCTCTGTAGCTTCTTCCTGTGTCGGTTCCTCAGTGGTTTCTTCAGTGGTCTCTTCTTCGGTGGTCTCTTCTTCTGTCGGTTCTTCAGTGGTTTCCTCTTCTGTTGAATCTTCCTCAGTCGGTTCCTCGGTAGTTTCCTCTTCAGTTGATTCTTCTTCTGTCGATTCCTCGGTAGTTTCCTCTTCTTCAGTCTCTTCCTCTTCACGCTGCTCTTCCGCTTCTCTTCGTGCACGTTCTTCAGCCTGCTGTTCCCTGCGCTCCTCTTCGGCACGCTGCTGCTCTTCCTGCCTGTCCTGATAGCTTTGGAGTTCTTCACTGCCACGGACAGCGAGCTCTCCGCCGGAGATGTCGACTACGCTGTCCGGACGTTCGAAATCCTGGCCGTTATACGTCGAAATCGACTGCATTATGTCCCGGAAGAACCATTGCGGGGTGATCTGTTCATCCTGCCCCACGAATGACGTGTCACCATTTTCTTCAGTGGCAGTGAAACCGGTCCAGACGCTCATTGTATATTCTGGCGTGTAGCCAATCATCCAGGCATCCTTCGCTGCATTATCCGGCAGATTGTATTCTTCCCTGACAGACCTGGAGTAGGAAGTTGTGCCTGTCTTGCCGGCGATGTTCAGCCCGTCCATCTGGATATAATCGGCACTGCCGTATGGCTCGAATGTCCCTTTGAGCATGTCAGTGAGCATGTATGCCGTGTAGTCCTCCATCGCCTGATGGGACTCGCTTTCAAATTCGATCGTTTCTCCTTCATCGGTCTCTACATAGCGGATGGCCTGTGCCTCATTAAAGGTACCGCCGTTGCCGAGGGTGGAGTAGGCCTCCGCCATCTGCATCGGGCTGAATGTCGACTGGCTGCCGCCGAGGACATCATTGAACGACAGTGAATAGTTGCCGTCCTCTTTCTCACTGTAGTCAAGGCCTGTCTTCTCGGCGAATTCCTCCGGTGCATTGTCACCGGCTTCCTCTCTGACTGTTTCGAATGTCTTGACCGCCGGAATGTTGAAACTCTGCCTCAGGGCGTCACGCATGGTCACTTCGCCGTGGTCCTGCATATCATAGTTGTAGATAGTGTTGTCATGGCCTTTCGGACTGTATTCATATTCATCTTCGATCTTATGATCCGTCCGCCATTCCATATTTTCAATCGCGGGGCCGTAGGCAAGGAAAGGCTTCATCGTTGAACCGGCGTTCTTGGGTGTTAACGCCTGGTTATGGTTGACGACTTCCCTGTAATCCCGGCCGCCTGTGACTGCGACGAGGTTGCCTGTCTCGGTATCCAGGATGCTGGAGGCGATATTGAAGTGCTCGCTCTGGAATTTAGGGTTGTAATAGTAATCCTCGTTGTCCGCCATGCCCTGTAGCTGCCTCTGGATGTCCGCATCCATGTTGGTGTAGATGTCGAGTCCGCTGGCCAGCGCCTCGGACAACTCCATACCTTCGAATTTTTCATTCGTCTGCAGCTCCTGTTTGATCACATTGATATAGGAGGCGTACTCCGGATCTTCCGGTTCGATATCCGCACGCTCTTCCTCGGTGCGCTCAACAAGGTTTGCAGTGATATCAGTGTTGACCGCTTCGTCATACTGCTCCTGAGTAATCCGCTCGTGGTTCAGCATCTGGTAGAGCACTGTATGGGCACGCTTCGTCCCACGTTCCGGATCTACGTAAAGGTTGTATGCGTTCGGCAGCTGTGGAAGCCCTGCGAGATAAGCAGACTCTGCCAGATTCAGCTCTTCCAGCTCCTTATCGAAATAGTAGTTGCTTGCCGTCCGGATGCCGTATATCCCGTCGGAATAATAGATCTTGTTCAAGTACATTTCAAGTATTTCATCTTTGGAATACTCCTGCTCCAGACGGTAGGCAAGGTAGGCCTCCTGGGCCTTTCTTTCAATCGTCTTATCCGCCGTCAGGAAGGCTCTTTTCACCACCTGCTGGGTGATCGTACTCGCACCTTCGCTGCCGAAACCGTCCGTGAGGTTGCTGAGCACCGCACCGCCGAGCCGGATGAAGTCTATTGCCCCGTGCTCGTAGAATCTGTCGTCCTCGATGGCGAGTACGGCATCCGTCATCTGTCCGGGTACATTTTCTATCTCAACGAGCTCTCTTTTCTGGCCCTGGTACAGTGTGGTGACGAGATTGTCATCCTTATCATATACGCGTGCAGGTATCGGATCCTTCAACTTCTCTTCACTGAACGCCGGGGCCTTGGATGCATAGTAGGCAAAGAGGAATGAACCCAGCACCAGCATCACAAGTCCGATCAGAACCGCCCAAAGCAGTATCCGTTTGATGAGGGATGACCGGGACATTTTCCCTTTGTCCTTTTTACGGCCTGCTGCCGGTTTTTTCCGGCCCGGCCTGCCTGTCCTTTTATAGTTATTCTGATCCATTATCTAATCTCCATTCTCAAAATAAAATTCATCAACGGCTGCAAGATAGTCGATTCTCGGATTGATGCCTGTGCTCAGAGAAAGGCTGTCTTCTTTGATATCAGTATAGCGGATGGATTTCCTGCCATCATCCAAAAACCTTTCCCAGTAGGGGAGGAACTTTTCGAAGGGCATCATGTAGGTTTCATCAAAGCGTGTGAATTTGATTATGATGAACACTATGCCGCCGTGCAGATGGCACTGGTGCATGTGGCGCACCTGATGCTCATGGATGTTGATGAACGGGAAACGTGATTCATTCCGTGTTTCCTTTGCTTCAAAATCGATATATTTCCCTTTGTACAGTCCGTTGTAGTCACTCGTCGACGGCACTTTGAAATAAGCTTCGTTTATTTTGGCTTTGTTTCTGGAAGGATAATCAACGTTTACGATCTGGACAGGTGTCGGCTTCTTATGTATCACCGCGCGGCCGTGCTCCAGATAGTAGCTGTTGGCAAAGTCCAGATCCTTCTCAAGCGTCATGCCCCTTGAGCCGTAGTGCACTTCGCCGCCTTTCCTGCGGCCGGCACCGGGTTTGTTCTGTCCTCCGGGCCTCGTACCTTTAGGATACTTCATTAACATCGCCTTCCATATTTCTGTATGATGATATTATAATATTATACAATAAAATAAGTGAAATAAACCAATCATTATTATAGGGAGTGTGGCATTTTTGTCAAGAATTGAAGCTTACGATGCACTCACATCACTGCTTGATGAAGTGGATGCACGGTATCGGAAGGCAAAGGAGGGGTATGAATTCGACTTCGAAACGGAAATCGCACCGTTTCTTGAGACGAATAAGACCCTCGTATATAATATGGAAGAAATAGACACCGACGGACGGTTCGACCCGGTGACAAGACAGAAGGTGGTCGAAGAGTTCCTGGAGCTCCTGATGTCCTGCCATGCCGGACGGTTCAGCAGGAAGCTCTACAAGGAAAAGACCAAGTTCATAAATATGTGGGTGCAGCATGCCAAAAGGGAAGGTCTCATTTCATGAAGACACTGATAGCGGGATACCGCCCTTACGAGCTCGGCATATTCAAGAATAACGACCCCAAGAAAGAGGTACTCACGGATTTTTTAAGGCATAAGATTCGCGAATATCTGGAAACCGGCACGGAATGGTTCATCATACAGGGATATACCGGCATAGAACTCTATGCCGCAAAATGCATCCTTGAAATCAGGGAAGATTATGATGTGGGACTTGCAGTGCTGAAGCCGTTCCATGACTTTGATGAAAGGTATAAGGATGAAGAAAAGATCGTTCTCAATGAAATACTGGCCGAATGCGATTTCCACAGGTTCATTTTCGAAAAGCCCTATGCAAATCCTGGAATGTTCAGGCAGATCAACCGGTTCCTGCTTGAGAATACGGACCAGGCCATTATTGTGTATGATGAGGAGACGCCGTCCAAAACACGATTCTTATACAACGAAATACTTGAATTCCAGACGGATAATACGTATAATATTGAAAGAATACAATTTGATGAAATCAATACTTTCATAGATTCCAGATATGACAGTTGAGAGGTGAGACGATGAGTGAACAGACGCTGAAATTGTCAGCAAAGGATATTTTTGAGAAGGAATTCGAAAAGTCCGTCCGGGGGTTCAAGCCCCTCGAAGTGGATAGTTTCCTGGATGATGTGATCAGTGACTATCAGAAGATGGCTGATATGAACAGCAATCTCAAGCGCCTGGAGGAAGAGAATGCCCGGCTGAAAAAAGAAGTCGAGGACCTCAGAATCCGTGTCGCAACGAAATCAAGATCAGCTGACAACCAGACACAGAATCATCAGATAGACATCCTCAAGAGATTGAGCAGTCTGGAGAAGAAAGTGTTCGGCCAATCAAAAGTGAACTGATCTTCCGAAGATCATTAATGCAAGCAGCACGGTGTTTCTGATAATCGCTATGCATTCCTGAGATGCATAGAGGAAAGTCCATGCTCACACGATTCTGAGATGGTCGTAGTGTTCGTGCCTGACGAAACAATAAGTCAGGGCAGCCCGTTTAAGACGGCTGACGGCTGTGAACCGGCCTAAGTGTGTATTCATATGGCCCTAGTAACTGTAAAAGTGCCACAGTGACGGAGCTTCAGCAGAAATGCATGAAGGTGGAACGCGGTAAACCCCTCGAGTGAGCAATCCAAATTTGGTAGGAGCACTTTCCAACGGGAATTCAACCCGAGGAAAGATATTACGATAGTAGTATAGACAGATGATTATCACCAATGTGCGAGTGTAGCTAGTGCACGCCCGCAGCACAGCGGTACAGAACATGGCTTATAGAGACACCGGACTAGAGACGCTCTCCATCACGTATGGAGAGCTTTTATTTTACAAATTTTGATATTACATAAACCACACAGGGAGGGTAATTTAATGACTTTTAAATTACTGGCAAACACACCGATGGGACTGGAACGGGTAGTCGCGGATGAAATTGAATCGCTCGGATACGAAACCACACTCGAAAACGGCAGAGTCTTCTTTGAAGGGGGGCCGGAAGCAATCATCAGGACCAACCTGATGATGCGCACCGCCGACAGGATCCGCATCATCATCGGGGACTTTGAAGCGAAAACCTTCGATGAACTGTTCGAGCAGACGAAGGCTCTGCCCTGGTCGGACATTCTCGGCCCGGGGGCCGAATTCCCAGTGACCGGCCGGTCCCACAAATCGACACTCTACAGTGTGCCGGATGTGCAGCGGATTGTTAAAAAGGCAGTGGTTGAGCATCTCAGAGATGCATTCAGCATCAGAGGCAAGCTGCCGGAGAGCGGCCCGCGTTACAAGATAGATATCTCCATCCATAAGGACCGCGCCCTTCTCACCATCGACACCAGCGGGCCCGCGCTTCACCGCCGCGGCTACCGGACCGGCCAGGGGGAGGCACCGATCAAGGAGACCCTGGCGGCCTCCATGCTGAAACTTGCAAACTATGACGGCACCAAGCCGCTCATCGACCCCTTTGCGGGATCCGGCACGATTGTGATAGAGGCGGCGATGATCGCGCTCAATATCGCCCCCGGTTCAAACAGGACATTCGACTCGGAAAAATGGGATGTCATTCCGCCGGAAGAATGGCGCAGAGTACGCATGGAACTCGAGGATGCTGCCCTCTATGACAGGGAAACCGAAATTTATGCCTCGGACATCGACGAACGCATGATCCGGATTGCACGGGACAACGCCATGGAGGTCGGCCTGGATGACAACATCCGTTTTGAGGTGAAGGATATCCATGACCTCTCCACCAGGGAGGGGGCTGTACAGATGGTGACCAACCCCCCGTATGGTGAGCGCATCGGGGAGGCAAAAGCTGTCGAGGACATGTACAGGAGGGTCGGGGCGCTGATGAAATCGAATCCGGCTCTGAGCGTCTACCTGATGACATCCAACAAGGAATTCGAGCATATTGTGGGCAAAAAGGCGACAAAACGCAGAAAGCTGTTCAACGGTTACATCGAAACGACATTCTTCCAATACTGGGGAAAGCGGGCTGAAGACTGAGTGAAGCATTCATCGACACTGGAGATACTGTACAAACTGAAAAAAGAGATACTCAAATCTAATAATCATGTACTCGTTTCGCAGATTGATCATGCAATCATGAAAACATACAAAGACCAGCTTGTGTTCTCATTCATCGGACATTACTCTGCAGGCAAGTCGAGCCTGATCAACCATCTGCTCGACCATACCATCCTGCCGTCGTCCCCTGTGCCGACGACAAGCAACACCGTCTCCGTCCAGATCGGTGAATCCGAAGAGATAAAGGCATTCATCGACCAGTATAAATATATACCGCTCGAAAACTACGCGGCGCTCCGGGACCTGAACACAAAAGATCTTGATATCACATCAATAGAAATGGATTTGAAACACCCCGTTTTCCGGGACCGCACGGTGTTCCAAGACACGCCCGGGGTGGATTCCAGTACCCGCGGACACGAGGAGAGTGCCAACCGCTTCCTCCTGAACAGCGACTATATCTTCTTCATGGTGGAGTACAACCATGTGGAGAGTGAACACAACCTGAAGCTCCTAAGAGATATCGCCGCCCTCGGCATCCCTTTTGCGCTTGTGATCAATCAGGTCGACAAGCATGACGCCAGCGAACTGACCATGGATACCTTCCTTTCAAGGATCCAATCGACGCTCGCGCAGTGGAAGATAGCGCCTGAAGAAATATTCACGACAACCATCTATGACTCGCCCTACAATGAAATTACAGAACTGACCAATCTGATCACCGGCATCGAAAGACAACATGAGGCATATAAGGCAGACTATCACGAACGCATCATTTCAAATATCGAGGACAGGCAGACGCAGTATATAGACGGCGAACTCAGTGACATTTTCAAAAGACAGCCCGTTGCGGAGGGCAAAAACACAGAAGAGGTCGACAGTCATATAACCTATCTCGAAAACGAAATTAAAAACGATGCGCTTGCCAGTCTTCACGATGATCCCGACGCACTGGCGGATTATGTCAGACAGCGCACGAAGGAGATTGCGAAAAACAGCTATCTGTATCCGCACCCGGTGAAAAGTGCCATTTCCGATTATCTCAAAGTGATATCGGGTGATATCCGTGCCGGCGGTTTATTCGGCAGGAAGAAAAAGCAGGAGGCACTGTACAAAGGTGCCCTCTGTGACATAGAAGAAACACTCACCCCCGTCATAGCGACGGAAATCGATGCGCCCGTCAATGGGCTCTTCGGGGAACTCGGCCTGATTGGGGCGCCCTTCAGATACAAATGGGGGAGCGGCCTCCTTCATGAGGAGGAAATCACTACACTGAGCAATGCCTATATACTCAATTATCTGGATAAGCTCAAACGCAGTGTGGAAAAGGATGTTTCACTTCAGGCGGTGGACCATCTCGGTACACTCGAGGCCGGCAATGTAAAGGGGATGCACGGAAATAAAGGGCTCGCTAGCGAACGCACCGATTATGAACAGCTCAAAAACCTTTTGAAACTGAAAGAATCGCTGGAGACTGCCAACTACAGACATTTCTACATCCACATGGACGACGAGCTGGAAAAATTGAACCTGGCGGAACCCGTTGAGTATGATTTCAAAAATGCCGGTGCCGGAGAATCCGGAAGTACCGACAGTTATCATACAGAAGCGGAAACAGCAGTGGATATAGCTCCTTTCAGACAGGTGCGCGCACTGCTTGAAGGGCACCCGAGGCACGAAAGGTTCAGCCGTGTGTTCACAGACAAGCTCGGCCGCATCGACGGGGGGCTTGTGAATATCAGCGTCTTCGGCGGTTTCAGTGCAGGAAAGACGACGTTCATCAATGCCCTGTTGGGGGAGACGAAGCTCAGGACAAGCCCGAACCCGACCACCGCAGCAATTACGGAGATAAATGGCGGCAGCGAAAGTTATGCCGTCTACAAACGGGAAGAGGATCTTGCCGGCACGCTGAAAATGATTACGAATCAGGCCGGCAGTTCCACAGAAGACTACATGGGCTGGCTGAAACGTCACCGCAATACAGTGACGGAGGCTTATATGCCGTTCGTGAACGGCGTGTTCCATAATTACGAAGATTATAAGCCATATCTCGGTCAGACACTGCCGATAACATCCGACGAACTGATCCACAGGATCAGTTCGGATCACGATGCGATATTCATCCATAAGGCACTGCTCTCGGTTCCCGGTGAACTGACTGAAAGGTTCAGCATCGTGGACTCCCCGGGGATAAACTCCATCAACCAGCGGCACACGAAGGAAACCCACAACATCATTGCAGGCAGCGACCTGATCATATACGTGTCCTACTACAATCACGTGTTCAGCCGTTCGGATGAGAGTTTCCTCAAGTATATCCAGTCCATCAAAGGCGATGATTTCCCGATCATATTCGTAATCAACGCCGTAGATCTGATGAAATCCGAAGAGGATCTGGAAAAAGTGATCGACTATATGTCCGGCTCGCTCAGGCAGCTCGGGCTAAGAAACGTCATATTCCCGCTGTCCAGCAAACGGGCGCTCGAAGGCGGTGACGAAAGATTCAGCACAGCCAAAGCAGTCATCATGGAACTGGCTGAGAAGAATGCCGCAAAAATCCAGACAGCTTCCCTCGAAGAGACAAAAGCACAGCTTGAAGCGGCACTGGAAAGCAATATCAGAAGATATATCAACCAGCAGGAAGAGATTGCGAAAATAGAACGCACGCGGCGGATGCTTACAGAAGAGCTCAGAAATCATACAGCAATGGATATGGTACCTTTATTGGACCAGGAAGCAGATATCATACTTTCCCACATGGACAGGCAGCTTGAACTGAAACTCTATGATCACCTTAAAGGCCTCATCACGGTGCACGACATGTCGGACAGGAAGTTCATGGCCAAAAATGAAGCGATGCTCAGAAGAGAAATCAACCAGTTCCTGAGCATGGAAGCGGCGACTGCATTCAATGCCGTATACCGGAAAGCGGACGCAGAATACGAACAGTCTGTCCGGCAGTTCAACGAACGTCTCAAGGAAGCGAATACCGCCGAAACCCTTGCGAATCCTTCTGTGGAGGAGGAACAGCTTGAAACTGCAATAGATGAAAGTATCCTTGAATCCTACGGAAAATCGCTGAACCAGGCACGCAGTAGCACGAAAGCCTTCAGAGAAGAACTCCTGGAACTTTCAAGAGCTCTGATACAATCCATCGACCATGAATCGCTAAAAGCTGATGTGGAAGGCATGTCCCGCCGCTACATGTCTCTTAAAGATGAGGTTTCCAAAGACAATAAGGCGGCTATACTCGCCTCACTCACAGAACCGCTTCCCGAAATAAGCAGGGAAGATCATGATGAGGACAAAATGCTGCTTGAAGCAATCAGACAGACGACGGAGGTGGAAGCATTATGATTATTAATGCAAAAACATCAGGCACACTGGGCAAACGCAAACTGACACTTGCCGACTGCAGGAACGTCATGGATAATCACAGCTCATCAGTGGAGCGGATAGAGAAGTCACCGGTGGAAGGTTCCGTCCATATCAGTCAGGTTCCATGGATGTTCACCGAAGACGGGATAAACGGCGGGAGACATCCGATTCCAAAGTCGGGGGTGATCGATACACTTTATGATGCCCTCGGAGGCGGCGCTAACGATATCATTCTTTTCGCAGATGAAAACAGCTTTTTCCATACACGCCTGTACTACCTGTTCAGACTATACGGACACAACGTTTTCCTGTGGAATGATTCCGTGCAGGCGCTTGAGAGTCTGACAACAGACAGGGATGCTGCTGCAGTGCCACTTGAAGATGTAAGCATACAGGCGGGAAACCGGGAAGTGTCTGAAGACATATTCCGTTCAATGGAAGACGTACAGGCTAGAGCAGGCAGACCTCATGTACTGCTGATCGATGTCAGGTCACGGAACAGGTATCTCGGTGTCGAGGAACCCATCGACAGCAAAAAGGGGCATATCCCGTCCGCGATCAATATACCCCTGTCTTCAATTCATAGGGATGGTGTCATCGATTTCGGCGCCCTCGGCTACATGAAGACGGAACTCGAAAAATACAGAGAGATCATCGTGTATTGCGGCTCCGGCATGAGTGCAACACCGATGTTCGTACTGCTGGATGAGATGGGTCTGCCGGTAAAACTTTATGGCGGCAGCTTCTCCGAATGGATCACAGACAGTGACAACGCGGTGGCAACGGGAGACACCCGGCTGAATGAAAGGATGGGCAGAATACATGGATAATGATAAAACGCTGGTCATAGACGGGATGGCACTGTTGTTCAGGCATTTCTTTGCAACCAGTTTCCGCAACCAGTTCATGATCAATGAAGCGGGGGTGCCGACGAATGGCATCCAGGGCATGATCAGACATACGCTCAAGCTCGTGGAAATACTGAAACCCGCAAGAATGGTCATCACATGGGATATGGGATCTGAGACAATCCGGAATGAATGGTTCAAAGATTATAAGAAGAACCGCACGGCGCCGCCTGAGGAACTGATCCCCCAGTTTGACTATGTAAAAGAAGTCATTGATGACATCGGGTTCTGCCAGACCGGGATCAGAGGCTATGAAGCGGACGATATCATCGGCACCCTTTCAAAGAAATATGACGATCTCATCATCGTCAGCGGGGACCGTGACCTGCTGCAGCTGCTGGATGGTACAAATGACATCTGGCTGACGAAAAAGGGCTTTACAGAGTACAATATGTATACGAAGGATCTGTTCGAAGCGCAGTATGGTATACGCCCCGGACAGTTCATAGATGTGAAGGCGCTCATGGGCGATCCCGGGGATGGCTATTTCGGGGTCAAAGGCATCGGCGAGAAGACTGCGCTCAAACTCATCAGGGAACATGGCAGCATAGAACAGCTGCTCTTGAATCTGGACAGCCTGACGCCTTCTGTCAGATCGAAGATCGAAGCGGACAGAGTGTCCCTTGATATGTCGCTCAGACTTGCAAGAATCATTACGGATGTCCCCGTTGACATCAACCTCGTTGAAACAAGATCACCGCTTTCTGTAAATCCCGGGCACATCAAATCCGTACTGGAGGGCCATAATCTGACCATCAGCAGCAGATATGTGGACACACTGGATCTATGACGATGGTGTATATTGATGCTGCGGCATCACCCGCTCCTAAAATGGCGGCGGGGGCAGCGGTCTTCAAAGATGAAGGGACGGCCCTGGAATACACAGTGTTCCTCGGGGAGATGGATAACCATGAAGCGGAATGGGCTGTGCTCCTGTTTGCTGTCAAAAAGGCAGCGGAGCACGGTTTCAACTCTCTTATCATACACACGGACTCCAAAGTGGTCTCCGACAGTTTTGACAGGAGATTTGTCAAAAATCCTGTATTCAGGGAATACTACAGGAGAATTGAAGCTGAACTTGATCAATTTGACCTGTTCCTGGTGAGTTGGACACCGCGGCGCGAAAACCGCCGTGCGGATGAACTCGCCAGGGAGGCCTTATACAGGCATAAAAAAGGATGAACAGGCCGGTCATCCTTTTTTTATCGATGCCGATTATGTATAATTGGTTCAGGAGGTTGAAATGTGAATACCAAAGTTTTGGATAAGATCAACAATCTTGAAGAGAAATACTGTCGTGACTGTATCCTGAAGATGCTCAACAGGCAGCAGGGCAGCAAGACGACTGCACATAATTTCTGTATACATGAATGCTCCGTAGGTAAACAGATACGGGCACATGGCAACAATCTGCAATAGGAGGATCATAATGGAAATTGTAAGAATTGAACCGACACCAAGCCCGAATACTATGAAAATCACCGTAAGTGAAGAGAAGGCGGAGATGAAATCATCCACTTACAGGGAAGTTTCAGATGAAGCACCGGATTTTATCAACCGCATCCTTGAACTTGAAGATGTAAAAAGCGTATTTCACGCCCTCGATTTCATCTCGGTCGACAAATCTCCGAAAGTGGACTGGGAAACGCTCATACCACAAATCGAAGAAACATTTGCCGGTGGATCGGAAGATGTAAAAAAAAACTTGAATTAGATACTCCATACGGGGAGGTCACCACCCAGGTGCTCACCTTCAAGAACATTCCATACCAGATTAAACTGAATGATGGCGAGGAACACCGCCGACAACTTCCCGGGCGTTTCACTGAAGCTGTGGCTGAAGCGACACTGCCGGAGGACAACATCATCCTTCTGCGCAAATGGGAAGATTTCGGAATCCGCTACGGCGGGCCGGAAGAAATCTTTACCGAAGTCTCCGAAGAGATAGAGGCCCTCTATAATGAAGTCCACCTCGCACACCTGGTTGATGAGGCGAAAACAAAAAGAACACCGGAACCGAAGCGGTATTTCAAAGTCACGGCAGAAGACTTCAGTTCCAAAGAGGACTGGAAAGAACGCCTGTGGCTCCTTGACCATATGGAAACACCGACCAGGGCGGACTACGAAGTGCTCGGACTTGCACTTGAAGACGAAAAGATGCAGGTGCGGCGGGAAGCTGTCAGCCTGCTTGCCATGATAGAAGAGAAAAGCACCCTGCCGTACCTGAAGACCGGCCTGAACGACAAATCCGTCCCGGTCAGACGTACTGCCGGGGACGCATACAGCGATCTTGGGTTTTCTGAGGGCCTGGATGACATGTATCCGGCGCTCGGGGATAAAAGTCCGATTGTGCGCTGGCGCGCTGCAATGTTCATCTATGAAACAGGTACGGAAGAAAGCCTGCCGCATCTCAGGGCACATCAGGATGACAGCCAGTATGATGTAAGACTGCAGATTGAAATGGCGATCGCCAGGATAGAGCAGGGTGAAGAGGCGCTTGGAAGCGTCTGGAAACAAATTCAGGAAAGGGAGCGATGACAGATATGAATCCTTATGAAGCATATATGAAAGAGATGGCTCAGCCGATGCGTGATGAACTGACTAACCAGGCGTTTGAAGATTTGACGACCGGGGCGTCCGTAGACCAGTTCATGGAAAATATCAGTGATGATGAAACTGCATTTGTCGTGGTAAACAGTGTATGTGGCTGTGCTGCAGGGCTTGCGAGACCGGCTGCTGTCACAGTTGCCGACCAGAACCCGGTCAAACCGAACAAAAAAGCGACTGTTTTTGCCGGCCAGGATAAAGAAGCGACAGAAAAGATGCGTGAGTATATCGGACAAGTACCATCCAGCCCTTCCATGGCATTATTCAAAGGCAGGGATCTGGTGCACTTCATCCCCCGCGAGCATATCGAGGGCAGGGAAATCGAAGATATCATGATGGATATCAAAGAAAGTTTCGACCAGAACTGTTCATAAGTAAAAAAAACAGGAAAGGCTGAGCCTTTCCTGTTTTTTATCCGGTGGATTACTCGTATATGCACATAGAAACCATGTAAAATGATAATAGTATGAGGCCGATCGCCATGATAATTTCCATAAGCCACTCTCCAGACAGTTATGATTGTAATGTTCTATAAAGAATTCATATCAATTATATATAAAGAATCAGAAAAAAGAAAGAGGGGGATTGCATGAATCACTTTGACAGAGCTTATCACGGACTGCTTGAAAAAATACTCAACGAAGGGGAATATAAAGATGACAGGACAGGGACAGGCACCTATTCCATTTTCGGCCATCAGATGCGGTTTGACCTGAGGGAAGGATTCCCGTTGCTGACCACGAAGAAGGTGTTGTTCAAGATGCTTGCAACCGAGCTGGTCTGGTTCATCAGAGGGGATACGAACATCCGGTTCCTCCTTGGGTACAACAACAATATATGGAATGAATGGGCATTTAAAAAATGGGTGGAATCAGACGAATATGAAGGGCCGGACATGACAGATTTCGGCAACCGTGCACAGCAGGACCCATCATTCAATACTGTCTACAAGGGCGAAATGGAAAGTTTCAAAAAACGCATACTGGAAGATGATGCATTCGCAGAAAAATACGGTGATCTCGGCAATGTCTACGGCAGACAGTGGCGGGCATGGGAAGGGCCGGACGGCGCGTTTACCGATCAGCTAAAAAACGTCGTCCACAGCATCAATAACACCCCGGATTCCAGAAGACACATCGTCACAGCATGGAATCCGTCAGAAATCGATTCGATGGCCCTTCCGCCATGCCATGCTTTCTTCCAGTTCTATGTAAATGATGGAAAACTCAGCCTTCAGCTGTATCAGAGAAGTGCGGATGTCTTCCTCGGTGTTCCGTTCAACATTGCGAGCTATGCACTCCTGCTTCATCTGGTCGCCAGGGAATGTAATCTGGAACCGGCGGATTTCGTGCACACATTCGGTGACGCGCATATATACACCAATCATCTGGATGCCGTAAAGACACAGCTTTCAAGAGAGGGCTACAAGGCACCGGAGATCAGGGTCAACAGTGACAAATCCATGTTCGATCTTGATTATGAAGACCTGGAAATCGTCGATTATGAATGTCATCCTTATATAAAAGCACCCATTGCAGTCTAGGAGGTAATAACAGTGGTATCATTGATCGTATGCCATGCCGATCAGAATGTCATCGGTTTCAAAAATGGAATGCCGTGGCATCTGCCGGTAGACCTGAAACATGTCAAAAAACTGACGGAGGGCCACACCATCGTCATGGGCAGAAAGACTTTCGAATCTCTCGGGAGACCGCTGCCAAACCGCACAAATGTAATTCTCACCAAAAACGGAGACTACAGCGCTGAAGGTGCTGATATCATCCACGATATTGATGATATCAGCAGGCTTCCCGGTAAGATATTCATTTTTGGCGGCAGCGGTGTATACAGGCAGACTATGGAACTCGTTGATGAAATGTATATAACACGCATCCATGAAACATTTGCAGGAGACACCTTTTTCCCCGAATACGATATGAATGATTGGGAAATAGCTGGCAGACAGGAAGGCACCGTCGATGACAGGAACAGGTATCCGCATGAATTCCTGAAACTGACGAGAAAAAACACGTCAGGGGTGCGTTTTAGATGAAAATCTGGAAATGGCTGTTCATCATCCTTCTCGCAGTCAACATCATTGCCGTCGCCGGTCTGATCTATCTCCTATCTGGCAGCTACGAAGCTCCCGGGGAGCAGGATAATTATTCCGGCGGAAATTCGGGTATGGAAATACAGATGACGAATGATGCTGTGGAATCGCTGATCATGGAGAGTATTGATGATGACAGCCTGTCACTCGACATCAGCGAATCGGGCATCAGTCTCAGTTCCCGGAACAATGTTTACGGAATCAGTGTGGATGCCTCATTTCAGCTTGAGCCGGTGGCAACAGGTGATACAATAGTATTTGAAGTGTCGGATATAGATATAGCAAATATCCCGCTTCCGCAGGATGCCCTTTATTCGATCATCCGTTCCCAAAGCGATCTGCCGGCAGGCATTTCGTTTTCCGACGATGAACGTGCGCTGGTCATCGATACGGCTCTTTTTGATGAGGCCGCCGGCCTTGATGTGAGAGTCGATTCAATTGATTACCAGAACGATGAATGGTATTTTTCAATGGAAAGATAATAGATGAGGTGATTTATTTGTCAACAGCAACATTGGCAGGAGGGTGCTTCTGGTGTCTCGTGAAACCATTCGACCAGTTCGAAGGTGTGAACAGCGTGGTTTCAGGCTACTCGAATGGACACGTCGAAAATCCTACCTATCAGGAAGTAACGAGTGGATCCACAGGACACGTAGAGGCGGTTCAGATCGATTTTGACGAATCCATTATGTCCTATAAAGAACTGCTCGGCATTTTCTTCCAGACTTTCGATCCTACTGATAACACAGGACAATTTGGTGACAGAGGTCCAAGTTACGAGCCGGCTGTCTTCTATCATGATGAAGCGCAGAAAGAAACAGCCGAAGAGGTCATCAGAGAACTGGACGAGCAGAAGATTTTCTCAAAACCGATCAACACGCCGGTTCTGCCGTACAGGAACTTCTACCGTGCCGAAGATGAACATCAGGATTTCTACCAGACGAACAGCGGCCATTACAATGCCTATTATAAAGGTTCAGGAAGGAAAGCATTCGTAGAAAACCATTGGGGAGTGAATTGATATATGACAATGAAAAAAGATATTGATGAACTGTCAGCAGCCGAATTCAGCGTCATGAAGGAAAATGGAACGGAACCCCCTTTCCAGAATGAATACTGGGATCATTATGAAGACGGACTGTACGTGGACAAGATAAGCGGAAAACCGCTGTTTACCTCCCGGGATAAATTCGCATCCGACTGTGGATGGCCGAGCTTTGCCAAATCCGTCTCCGAGGACGTATCGGAACACTTCGATGATTCATTCGGCATGAGACGTACAGAGGTGAGGAGCGAAACTTCCGACAGCCATCTCGGTCATGTGTTCCCGGATGGTCCGAAAGAACTGGGAGGACTCCGCTACTGCATCAACTCCGCGGCGCTCACATTCATTCCTAAAGATCAGATGGAAGAAAAAGGTTATGCAGAATATCTTCGTTTATTCGACTGACAATAGGTTATTATATAAAGAAGATGAAGACAGGAGATGAAGCAGATGTTCAAAAATCTATTCGGTAAGAAAGAAAAAGATGTAGACAAAAACCTGGAGATTAAAAGTCCCATGAACGGCTCCTATGTACCGCTTGAAGATATTCCGGACCCCGTTTTCGCAGAAAAAATGATGGGTGAGGGCTTCGGCATCGATCCTTCTGACGGCGAGGTGGTCGCACCAGTCGATGGTGTGATCATGCAGGTGTTCCCTACGAACCACGCTGTCGGCATCAAGACTGACAACGGGGCGGAAGTGCTGATCCACATCGGTCTTGAGACAGTGGCCATGGAAGGCAAGGGGTTTGAGGGCTTCGTTTCTGAAGGGGACAGGATAGAAGTCGGGGACAAGCTCGTCACCTTCGATATCGATCTTGTAAAGGAAGAGGCGAACAGTACCATTTCACCGGTCATCATCACGAATAGTGATGAACTTGCGTCATTCGACATCCAGTCCGTGTCGGATACTGTAAAAGGGGAAACAGTTGTAGTCAAAACAGCTGTCAAATAATGAAAAACTATTCCTACTATCACTATATCAAGACGCGGCGGGGTGAGGATTCCGATATCGGGCGCCTCGCCGCCCTGATATTTGAAGACACCATGTTTCCACGTGATGCCTGTGACTATTCGGAAGTTTCAGATTATCTGGAACGAAATCCCTACGCAGACATGCCACTCTCTGTTTATGACGAATCCTTTGAGGATTACCGGAATTGGCTGCAGCACTGAACAATTTTTAAAATTAAAGGAGAACAAGAAATGAGTATTCACATCAATGCAAAACAAGGCGACATCGCAGACACTATACTGCTTCCAGGAGATCCGCTCAGGGCAAAGTACATTGCCGAAACTTTCCTGGATGATGTAGTATGCTACAACGAAGTCCGCAATATGCTCGGATTTACAGGTTACTACAAAGGAAAACGCATCTCTGTACAGGGCACCGGCATGGGCGTACCTTCCATTTCCATCTATATCCATGAACTCATGGAGGAATACGGCGTCAAAAATCTGATCCGCGTCGGTACATGCGGAGCGATCCAGAAAGATGTAAAGGTTCGCGATGTAATTTTGGCACAAAGTGCTTCAAGTGACTCGTATCAGAACAGAAAACTGTTCAAAAACATCGAATACGCCCCGACTTCCGATTTTGAACTCCTTCTGTCGAGCTACAACGAAGCGAAAAAGAAAGGCATGCAGATCAAAGTCGGCAACGTCTTCACCGCAGACTCCTTCTATGATGAAAATGGAAATATCGAACAGCTTGCCGAGTACGGCGTCCTTGCGCTGGAAATGGAATCCAGCGCGCTGTTCACCATCAGCAAGAAATTCGATGCACGCGCCCTGTCCATCCTGACAGTCTCCGATCATGTACTGACTGGGGAAGCGACATCAAGCGAAGAGCGCCAGACGACATTCAATGAAATGATCGAAGTGGCACTCGATGCTGCAGTACCATTCATAGAAGCATAACAAGCCAGCCGGCTGGGAGCAGGAAGGTATGTGCCTTTCTGTTCTTTTTCTTTAAATTCAATACATAAACTGTTAAACTATTATGTAATTATTCAAGTAGAAATTAGGTGTGAATTTTGAACGAGGACCAAAAGGATAAAAAATCAGTTGAAGGCGGCGGCCGCCGCATAAGTATAAACCTATTCTGGTTCATCATAATCATGCTGACGGCTGTAATCGCTACAGCTGTGGTGACGGCGCTGAGCCTTGAAGCAGGCTCGGAAAAAGCCGTCAACGTGGGCACGGATACAAGGAGTGAATTCGCCAAGCTGTATAATGTATACGATACTATCACATCGGAATACTATACTGATGTAGACAGGAATGCACTTATAGAATCTTCGATTGAGGGGATGGTCGAAGGACTGGATGATCCATACAGCGAATACATGAACAAAGATGAGACGGCTGAATTCCAGGAATCCGTCACCGGTGATTTTGAAGGCATCGGTGCCGAAGTGATGCAGGAAGGCAGCAAGATCATCATTACATCCCCGATGAAAGGTTCGCCGGCTGAAGAAGCAGGTCTCGAACCCGGAGACCAGATTGTCGGTGTGGACGGTGAATCCACAGAAGGGATGACCACTCATGAGGCAGTACAGCTCATCCGCGGCGAAAAAGGGACGGATGTCGTCCTGTCCATCGTCCGGGGCGAAGGCGAGCCGATGGATATTACCGTGACACGGGACACCATCCATATTGAAAGTGTGACTTATGAAGTGATTGATGATGTGGCCCATATCAGCGTCAACAGGTTCCAGGAGGGAACGACCAAGGAGTTCGAAGACAGTCTGAACCGGGCCGCTGAGGAGGAAGTTGAAGACGTGATCATAGACTTCCGCTACAATCCGGGCGGCCTGCTTGATGAAGCCGTTTCAATGATCAGCCAGTTTGTTGAAAAAGGGCAGACGGCGCTCTATCTCGAAGATAACTCAGGTGAGCGCACCGAAATCGTGACCGAGAATGAAGCCAACCCATCCACTGAGGATATGAATGTGTATATACTGATCAATGAAGGGTCCGCAAGCGCTTCAGAAGTATTCACCGGAGCGATGAATGACCTGAACGAGGATGTCACCATTGCCGGAACCCGTTCATTCGGCAAGGGAGTAGTGCAGCGCACACAGGAATTCGGTGATAATTCAATGCTCAAGTACACCAACACCAAATGGCTGACACCGGAGGGCAACTGGATCCATGAAGAGGGCATCACACCGGATATAGAGCTGGTCAATCCGGATTACTACCGCGTGGATATGCTCAGTGAAGAGGAAGTTTATGCCGAAGGACAGACCAATGAGACAGTGACTTCCATCAAAGTCGCACTGGATACCCTCGGATATGAAATCAGTGATTTCAATACGACATTCACACCTGAACTTACAACCGCAGTCATGAACTTCCAGAGCGAGCAGGGGCTGGAGCAGACGGGAGATGTGACAGGCGAAACGTCAACTGCCCTGATGAGCGAACTCAGACAGTACATCAATGAAAATGACGCACAGCTCAGCTATTTGATCGATTATATCAATGGCGAATACTCTGAAGAGGAAATCGAGCAGCGTGCATCCGAAAATGCGGAACATATCGAAATAGAACGTCCAGAACCTGAAGAGGACGGAGAAGGTCAGTCCGAAGAATCCTCTGAAGAATCTGCAGAAGAGGGATCCACCGAAGAAGATTCCAGCCCGTCTGAAGGACAGGACGCTCCGGAGGAGGAATCCTCCGAAGAGCAGGATGCAGAATAAAGTCAGAGCCGCATGAACTTATGTTTATGCGGCTTTATATTGTGCAATCCAGGCAAATGGTTTAAAGTATTTAGCATAATGGAGTATGGAGGATATTATGGATTCAAAAAAAAGGAAAGTCGTGCTTACAGGCGGCGGCACCGTGGGGCATGTGATGCTCAATAAGCTTCTGATTCCGGGCCTTTTCAATCGGGATGTCGAACCGGTGTACATTGGTTCAAAAAAAGGAATCGAAAAAGAGATAATAAGTGCCACTTCAATCAAATACTTCAACATCTCAAGCGGGAAGCTGAGACGTTATATTTCCATTGAAAATGGCAAAGATCTCTTCAAAGTGATAAAAGGCGTCTTTGATGCCAGGAAGATCCTGAAAAGGGAAAAACCTGAGTTTGTCTTTTCAAAGGGAGGATTCGTCAGTGTGCCGGTCGTACTGGCAGCCAGATCATTGAATATTCCGGTCTATATACACGAGTCGGATATCACTCCCGGTCTGGCAAATAAAATTGCAAGCAAATTTGCAACTAAGATATTCGTCACTTTCAAGAAAACACTGGATTACCTGCCGGCGGACAAATCGGAATACCTGGGGCCGGTGATCAGGGATGAACTCAGGAGGGGATATTCCCGTATCGGATACGAAATGACTGGGTTCAATCCGGAAAAACCGATCATGCTGATCATGGGTGGATCGCTCGGTTCAAAAGCCATCAACCAGTTTGTAAGGGATAACCTTGATACATTGCTTGAGGAATGGCAGATCATCCACCTGTGCGGCAGAGGGAACCATGCCGCCTCTCTTGAGAGGGAAGGCTACAGGCAATATGAATTTGTCAAAAGGGAACTGCCCCATCTGATAAAAATATCGGATCTTGTCGTCGGACGCAGTGGATCGAATGCGATATATGAGTTCCTCCTCAATGAAAAACCGATGATTCTCATACCTCTGCCTTTGTCTCAGAGCAGAGGAGATCAGGTGGAAAATGCTGAATACTTCAAGGAAAAAGGATATGCGGAAGTGATCCAGGAGTCTGAGCTGGACCTTGCACATTTCAATCAAAGTGCCGCCAGGATTGAAAACAACAGGAGTGAGATCATCGCAAGAATGAAAGGTTTTGAAGGAGGATTCAAGCCTGAAAACCTTGTCGACAGACTGCTCAGCAAGGAGGACAAATAGTGAGCCGCACAAAAAAAATGTCTTTATTTCTCGTATTCACGCTTATTTTCGGCGTGATTGCCTATTTCCATGAATCCAGGGTAGGCAAATGGATCGATACCGAGGTATATGAATTCATCTATGCCTCCGAGAGCTTCATCACTACGGCTCTGATGCTTGGATTCACGCAGGTGGGGGAGGTCCTGTCTATGGTGATCCTGTCACTCATCATGATCACCATACTGATGCTGTACAAACTCAAATTCCATACACTCTTCCTGATAGTTGCGATGCTGGCAAGCAGTATTCTGATACCGGTAACCAAAAATTCCTTCGACAGGGAGAGACCGTCCCTGTTGAGACTCATTGATATTACCGGATTCAGTTTTCCGAGTGGACATGCGATGGGATCGACAATATTCTTCGGCTCACTCGGTATTATCGTCAAAAACAGCGGCATGAGAAGCAAAGGACTGCTGTACGCATTGTGTGCTTTCTTCATACTCATGATTTCGTCTTCAAGAGTGTACCTGGGCGTCCATTATCCAACAGATGTCATTGCGGGGATTGTAGCCGGAACGATGGTTGTACTCGTTGCAACAATGATTTTTCATAAAAAGCTTGACACCCGGAGGATAACTGGTTAGAATGTAATTGAAAATGATTATCAATGAGAATGAATAAGCCCCCCTTATTTAAAAAGATCATTTTCAAACCAGAGGAATATATCCAACACACATAGGCAGCGTCCAAAAATTGGGCGCTGCTTTTTTATTATTGTTTAGATGCATGACAGAGCATTCTTTCACACGTTTAACTTTTTTCATAATACATTTAAAATGATATGATATGAAAAACAGAAGATAGGAAGATGAATATGAAACATATTTTGGTAGTGGAGGATGAAATCAACCTTTCAAGGTTCATAGAGCTTGAACTTATCCATGAAGGATATGAGGTGACCCTCTCTGAAAATGGCACTGATGGTCTTGATCAGGCACTCGGGAATGATTATGATTGCATCCTGCTCGATCTGATGCTGCCTGAGCTGAACGGCCTTGAAGTCTGCCGGAGAATCCGGAAAGTCAAAGACGTGCCCATCATCATAATAACAGCCAAAGGGGAGACATACGACAAGGTTGTCGGCCTTGATTACGGCGCGGATGACTACATCGTCAAGCCTTTTGAAATTGAGGAGCTGCTGGCAAGAATCCGTGTGATAATGAGACGTTCCCAAAACATGGAGGAAAAGCAGGAAGTGCTGGAACTCCACGGCATCTCAATCGATACTTCAGCCTACCGGGTGACAATCGAAGGGGACGATATCGAACTCACCAAGACGGAGTATGAGCTTCTTCACCTGCTGGTTAAAAATGCCGGCATCGTCCTGCAGCGGGAGACCATACTTGACCATGTATGGGGGTATGAAAGTGAAGTGGAGACGAATGTTGTGGACGTGTACATCAGATATTTGCGCAACAAGCTGAAACCTTTCAATAAACATAAATACATCGAAACTGTACGCGGTGTGGGATATGTGATCCGCCCATGAACAGAAACTCATTAAAGTACAGATGGCTCAGGCTGTCGACATTGATAATTACAATCACATACCTCATATTCAGCTCACTGCTCATCTATTTCACGAGTGTCTATTTGAAGGACCAGGAGGATCGTTCACTCAAGAGGAGCCTGGAAGAGCTGGAATCATTGTATGAATCGCAGCCGATAAATACAATCGGACAGAATGAAATTTATTCGAGCCTCTATGACAGGCAGAAGATGATCCTCTATACACAGGGCGGAGATGTGGTTTACAGCGCGACCACAGGGGTGCCGATGGATCTTGAGAGCGAATTCGAACCGGTCTATGAGCAGGAAATTTCGCAGATGGAGACAGGCGACAGCAGCTATCTGATCGGCAGGGTAAACATCGATTCACAATACTGGAACGGTTATCTGTCGGTCATCCATCCTCTGGATTCCTATAATTCCGTCATCAGGATGATGATGTTCATCGCCATCATCGTCGGTTTCCTGTCAATATTATTCACTTCCATAATCAGTTATTTCTTCTCCACCCAGATGGTCAAACCGATCAGAAGCATTGCGAACCAGCTGAAACGGATTGAATCGGAAGGCTTCTCGGAACGTCTGAAGCTTAAAACGAATACGGAAGAGACTGATTACATGGTGGATTCATTCAACCATATGATGGACACGCTTGAGGAATCCTACAACCAGCAGAAACAGTTTGTCGAAGATGCCTCGCATGAACTCAGGACGCCCCTGCAGATCATACAGGGTCACCTGAAACTGATTAGCAGATGGGGGAAACATAAGCCGGAGGTGCTTGATGAATCGCTTGATATTTCCATCGATGAGCTGAAACGCATCAACAAGCTTGTAGAAGAATTGCTGCTTCTGACCAAAAATGACGGCAAAATGAACGAGAACAGGGAGGAGATCGATATCAACCAGGAAGTGAGGAGCCGTGTAAATTCCATGCAGAAGGTCCATCCGGATTATACATTCTCACTGGATCTCGATCCATCACCGATCAAGTTCATGATCAATTCCTACCATGTGGAACAGATGCTCATCATCTTCCTCGACAATGCCATAAAATACGATACACAGAATAAACACATCATAGTGACCACCGAGAAAAAAGAGGACTATTTCGACATCTCCATCATGGATCACGGCATAGGGATACCGGATGGGGAAATAGAAGCAATCTTCAACAGGTTCTACAGAGTGGACAAATCGAGAAGCAGACAGCAGGGCGGCAACGGGCTCGGGCTGTCAATCGCAAAAAAATTAATCGAGAACTATAAGGGAAACGTATGGCTCGAGAGCGCTGAGGGTAAATTTACAAAGGTCACGATAAGATTCCCGATATAATTGATGTTATTGTTCTTTTTACACCTATAATTCGCTTTAAAACGGTATGTCTTAATGCTAGAATAGTATGTGTAAAAGTTAAAAAGATTCTAAAGAGGGTGGCAAAATGCAAGAGAAAGAACTTGAGAACGCTCCGCTTCGTTTTGGAACAAACCTGGGGATGATTCTCGAGCTTCATGACATGTATCAAGAAGATCCCGACAGTGTGAGTGAGGAAATGCGCACGCTGTTTGAAAGTATCGGCTCCGACAGGTCCGGTGCTGCCGTATCAAATATGGATCAGGATAAGGTTAAGGGCCTGCTGAGACTGTTGGATAACATCAGGCTGTTCGGTCATCTGAAATCGGATATTTATCCAGTATACAGACCCGATGTAAAAAACATACCAAGTCTTGATTTTGAAGATTACGGCCTTTCTGAAGATGATCTGAAACAGATGCCGGCTTCTCTGGTTAGTTCGCATCTTGAGGATCATTATGATAACGCATACGAAGCGATGACCCAGCTGTATGAATTGTACACAGGGCCACTCGCATATGAATATATGCATATCAATGACACAGAAGAACGTCAATGGCTTAAGGAAACAATCGAACAGCAGAGTCCCGTTTCATTAAGTGATGATGAAAAGAAACATCTCTTCAAGACACTTGCAAAAGTTGAAGGCTTTGAAAAATACCTTCATAAGAACTTTGTCGGCGCCAAGCGTTTTTCCATAGAAGGTGTCGACAGCCTGGTTCCGATGCTTGATCACCTTCTCGATATGCTGGCTGATGAGGGGATTCCAAATCTTCAGATCGGCATGGCTCACAGGGGACGCCTCAATGTGCTGACCCACATCCTCGAAAAGCCATATGAAATGATGATCAGTGAATTCATGCATACCGATCCGATGAAGTTCCTGCCTGAAGACGGCTCACTTGAAATCACCCAAGGATGGGCGCGCGACGTGAAATATCATCTGGGCGGCGCCAAGACAAGGAACGACAAGGGGCTGGAGCAGCGCATCAGCCTTGCAAACAACCCGAGTCACCTGGAAGTCGTAGGCCCTGTGGTACTTGGTAAGACGCGGGCCCAGCAGGAATCCACAGACCATACCGGCCTGCCGGAGCAGGACTACAACCAGGCAATCGCGGCAATCATCCACGGTGACGCTGCATTCCCGGGACAGGGTATTGTATACGAGTCATTAAACCTCGGCAAGCTCGACGGCTATACGACTGGCGGATCACTTCATATCATCGCCAACAACCGTATCGGCTTCACCACTGAAGAGACCGATGCAAGATCGACAGTCTATGCATCAGATGCAGCTCTCGGATTTGATCTGCCTGTCCTCCATGTGAACTCCGACAAGCCCGAACATGTACTCAGGTCCATTGAAATCGCATTGAAATACAGACAGAAGTTCAATAAGGACATCGTCATCGATCTCGTCGGCTACCGCCGCTACGGCCATAATGAAATGGATGAACCCACGACGACCAATCCGATGCTCTACAAAGAGATCAAAGAGCGTGCGACAATTGATGAACTCTACGGCAGTGAACTTGTGGAGCAGGAGATAATCACAGAGGATGAGAAAAAACAGGTCATCCAGGGTGTGCTCGATGAAATGCGCGAAGCCCATGACAAGATCGACAAGTCTGATACGAATGTAGACAGTGAACTGAATACACCGGAAGCAGTCCTCAAAGGGCATGAAAATACTGTCGATGAGATTGGTTACGATAGACTGAAGGACATTAATGAAACATTGTTCAACTACCCGGAAGATTTCACCGTCTTCAAAAAGCTTTCCAATGTCCTTGACCGCAGAAAGAAACCATTCGAGGATGAAAATGCACTGGTTGACTGGGCACACGCCGAAGCACTCGCTTTTGCCACCATAAACCAGGATGGAACGCCGATCAGGCTGACGGGCCAGGACTCAGAACGCGGTACATTTGCACAGCGTCACGTGGTGCTCCACGACCCCGACACAGGGAAGGAATTCATACCTCTGCATGAAATACATGATGTGAATGCGACGTTTGACGTTCACAATTCACCGCTGTCAGAAGCCGCAGTTGTCGGTTTTGATTACGGTTATAATGTTGAAAACAAAGCAGCACTGGCAATATGGGAAGCACAGTACGGCGACTTTTCCAATATGGCACAGGTGTTCTTTGACAACTTCCTGTCCGCAGGAAATGCGAAATGGGGAGAGCAGTCAGGCATGACACTGTTCCTTCCGCACGGTTCAGAAGGGCAGGGTGCAGAACACTCATCAGCCCGTCTTGAGAGATATCTGCAGCTGGCAGCTGAAAACAATATGACAGTTGCCAATCTCTCCAGCAGCTCCAATTATTTCCACCTTCTCAGAAGACAGGCAAAGTATCTCGGTACAAAAAGCATGAAACCACTCGTTCTCATGACACCTAAGAGCCTGCTCAGGAACCAGCTTGTCAGTGAACCCGTAAACGCATTTTTGGAAGGCAGCTTCAGGGAAGTGATCATACCTGAGTACAAGAAGACAAAAGTCAGGAAGGTATTGATTGCAAGCGGAAAAATGGCAGTTGACCTGATGAACGCACAGAAGGAAAATCCGGATGATTCCATTCTGATCATCCGTCTGGAACAGATCTATCCATTCCCATCTGAAGACATCCAGAATCTGCTTAGTGACATCAAAAATCTCGAGGAAGTCAGATTTGTCCAGGAAGAACCTAAAAACCAGGGTGCATACCACTTCGTCCTGCCTCACCTTCTGGAAATTGTTCCCGAGAAGACAGAATTCAATTATGTGGGTAGAATCAGACGTGCTTCAACTGCAGAAGGCGACGGGGAGTCTTACAAGATCATACAGCAAAATATTATTGACGACGCTCTAAAATCCTAGGAGGTAAAATAATGGCAGAAGTAAAAGTACCCGAATTGGCTGAATCCATAACAGAAGGAACAATAGCAAGCTGGCTGAAGCAAAAAGGCGACCGTGTAGAGCAGGGGGAGAATATCCTTGAGCTTGAAACGGACAAAGTCAATGTTGAAGTGATCAGTGAAGAGGCCGGAGTGATTACAGAACTCAAAGCGGAAGAGGGCGACACTGTCGAAGTCGGCCAGGTGATCGCCATTGTCGATGAAAACGGAGAAGGCGGCAGTTCAGGTTCAGAGGAGAGTGCTTCTGAAGAGAAAAAATCAGATGAAGACAAATCCGGAGAAAGCAAAAAAGAA
Source organism: Salinicoccus sediminis (assembly GCF_000986795.1). Taxonomy (GTDB): domain Bacteria; phylum Bacillota; class Bacilli; order Staphylococcales; family Salinicoccaceae; genus Salinicoccus; species Salinicoccus sediminis. The sequence continues at coordinate 392,644 of NZ_LAYZ01000001.1, forward strand.
AGTAAATCTGAAGATGTGAAGGAAGAACCGGCATCATCAAAAGAAGCCGAATCAGAAAGTAATGATGACCGCATTGTTGCAACACCGTCCGCACGCCGTCTGGCACGTGAAAAAGGGATCGACCTTAGTGACATCAACGCTTCAGATCCACGTGGACTTGTCAGAAGCCAGGATGTCGACAATCATTCCAATCAGCCTGCAAAACAGGACGAACCAAAGAAAGAAGCACCTAAGGCTAAATCATCAGACAAACCTGAAAAACCGGTTGTAAGGGAAAAATTGTCCCGCAGAAGACAGACCATCGCCAAGAAACTTCTGGAAGTTTCTCAAAATACAGCAATGCTTACGACATTCAACGAAGTCGATATGACAAACCTCATGGCACTCAGAAAACGCAAGAAGGATCAGTTCCAGGACCGTCACGACGGCACACGTCTCGGCTTCATGTCATTTTTCACAAAAGCTGCTGTCGCTGCACTCAGAAAATATCCTGCGGTGAATGCGGAAATTGACGGAGAGGATCTCATCCTCAAACAGTTCTTTGATATTGGTGTAGCCGTGTCAACAGAAGAGGGGCTTGTCGTTCCAATCGTCAGAGATGCGGAACGTAAAACTTTTGCCGATATAGAATCCGATATCGCCAGCCTTGCCAAAAAGGCACAGGATAAGAAACTCGGACTTGACGATATGACCGGCGGTTCATTCACAATTACAAATGGTGGTGTATTCGGTTCACTCATGTCCACACCGATCATCAACGGAACACAGGCTGCCATACTGGGTATGCATACAATCCAGAAACGCCCGGTTGCCATCGATGATGATAATATGGAAAACCGTCCGATGATGTACATTGCACTCAGCTATGACCACAGGATCATTGATGGTAAGGAAGCCGTCGGTTTCCTTAAAACAATCAAAGACTTGATTGAAAACCCTGAAGACCTTCTTCTGGAAGGCTGATATAAGTTATCAACAGCAGGTTTCCGTGTGGGAAACCTGCTGTTTTATGTTAGAATATATTTAAAATCTGAAAGTCTGGGGAGATATACATGCTTCATGAAACATGGAATGACAATAACTTAAGAACTGTGAGGGCAGTGCATACAAACGCTGCCAAATATAAGGTTTCAGATATGTTGACTAAAGGCCAGGAATATACAGTGGTCAATGAAACTGATGAATATATATTCGTCAAGGACAACTCCGGAAAAGTCGGGGGCTACTACAAGACTTATTTTGAAGATGTGAATTAATCATGTGTGCTGAATTCCTACACAACGATGAACATATAAAGCAGGATGCCGAAAGCATTTTGAAACTCGGAAAAAACCTTCTGTTGAAAGGCCCGACAGGTTCCGGTAAAACGCGGCTGGCTGAGGATCTGGCAGACGAACTGGGCAGGGAAATGTACAGCATCAACTGTTCGGTGGATGTTGATATCGAGGCACTTCTCGGCTTTAAAACGATCGAATATACAGATAACAGGCAGGAAATCGTATTCATCGACGGACCGGTCATACGCGCCATGAATGCCGGAGCGATCCTCTACATCGATGAAATAAACATGGCGAAACCCGAAGTCCTCCCTATATTGAATGCAGCCCTTGATTACAGAAGGACGCTCACTAACCCATTGACCGGTGAAACGCTGACTGCGCACAAGGATTTCAGGGCGATTGCTGCCATCAACGTCGGTTACGTCGGCACCATGCCGATGAACGAAGCGCTTCTTAACAGATTCAATGTCATTGAAATCGGCTATGTATCCAAGGAATCCCTCAAAACCGTCCTTATGGACCAGAGTATACAGAAGGATGAGAAAATCATTGATACGCTGACCGATTTCCATCAGGATCTGGTGACAATGACGGAACAGGGCCAGATATCAAGGGAACCTTCGAGCGTGAGAAGCCTTCTGGATATGGCAGATCTGAGCACCCTGATGCCGCTTTCCCGTGCCTGCTACCGGTCCATCATCGATAAGCTCGACAGTGAGCAGGAAAAGAAAGCGATACTGAATGCAGCCGAACTTCATTTTGGAATGTGATCAATATGAGCTATTCATTTATAAAATTCAATGATGAAATCATCGACTCCAAAGTCATGATGGAACTCACAGATTTGACACGTCTATTATTCAAAGATAAGGACGTGTCTGTTTCTGTACGTAAACACAGCTATTACAACCCATACGTCAATACTGTATATGTCAGTACATTCTGGAAGCATAGATATGACATTACGGAGCTCGAGGGCTTCCGCCATGATATACTGACAAGATTTCCATCTGCTTCTTTGTTCGATTATGAAGCGTTTGAAACTGCAAAGGACCGGGACATACTATTCCAGCAGATTTTCCTGACATTGGAGCATTACCGGAACAGGATAGAGTCCATCAGACAGCGGCCATTTATAAAACAAATGATTGCATCAGGTGATGCCATTCTGCTGGAGGAATACAGAAAACAGTCCACCAATGATGCTGAATCATTGCTGAAGACATTGAACACGGCTGTACTGGAATATGAAAATCATTTCAAAGCCGGCGATGAATCTCTTAGCATCATCAGTAGAAGTACAACGGACAGCATAGCAATTACAGAACAAATAATCAGTGCAGCTGCGCCCCGCGACAGACTGTCAGGCTATCATCAGATCCATGATATGCCGTTCAATGACATCAGTGCCTATAATCATACGACGCCCTTCAGGAAAGACCGTGCGGAACTGCAGAGTGAAAATGACGAAAATGATATCAGTCACGATACCGGCAGGGTGGATACAAAAACCGACCGTGATGCGGAAGATGCAGCTATGCTGGGTGAAACAGGAGATAATACAGCCAGGAAGAGCAGGCATAATGTAGAGAATGATTACGATGACGATGTAGAGGACTACCATGAAGGTTTCGGCCGTAACAGGGGAGATAACCGCATGCGTGACACGGGGGCCGCTAACATACATGCAGAACTCCTGATCAGAAAGCCGAAGATCAAAATGACCAATTATGGAAACTACAGGAAAATATATGATTTTTATAATGACCTGGCACAGAAGGTGATAGGTGACATTACAAAAATACTGAATTTCAAGATGAATGAGTTCCAATCCAACAGGAGCACAGGAAAGCTGATGAAAAATCCGACTGGTGCAATTGTAAGTGGCAGCCACAAGATATTCACCAAGAAGATTTCAGAATCGAAAGAGGTTGATGCAGCGTTTTCCATCATACTTGACCAGTCCTATTCGATGACCGACCATATGGAAGAGTGCATAAATGGTATCATCATCATAAACAACATCCTGAAGAGCCTCGGCATTCCCCAGAGAATCGTATCACATCATGAAGATTCATTTGAAATCATGTCCGATCACTATCCGAATTATCTGTATGAGCATCTGAATTTTGACAGATCCAGATACTACTATCCGGTATCACTTCTGGATATTGAAGCATCAGGGGATAACAGGGACGGCTTCATCTTCCGCCATGAAACCGAGATACTCAACAGGCGGATGGAAAAAGATAAATTCATGATTATATTTTCAGACGGTCTGCCGAGCGCGGAGCAGTATAACCAGAGTGGTATAATCGATACTCATGAAGCCGTCAATGAAGCCAGGAAAAATGGCATCAACGTCATCAATATCTTCATCGATGTTGCTAATGAGGAAAACACCCGGGATGCAATCAAGAATATTTACGGACAGAATACGGTAATCGTGGAAAATCCCGAAGAAATCGGATATATACTTCCGAATATTATCGAACGGGTCATTAAATCGCTGGTCATTTAGATTTACACCATTTAATATATCTGATAATTTAAAATTTTATAGACTTTAAAAGTCTTATAAGGTAAACTAATGTTTATCTATTATTTCACATATTAGGAGGTCACAAGATGAGTACTAAAAATAGTTTCATCGTCGGTTTCATGCTTTTCGCCATGTTCTTTGGTGCGGGCAATCTTATCTTTCCACCGGGACTCGGTTTTGTAAGCGGAGACTATTTTTGGCTGGCAATAGCTGGATTTGTCCTTACGGGTGTAGGACTGCCTCTTATCGGTGTTATTGCCGGCTCAATATCAAAAGACGGGTATGTCGAATCATTAAAAGTGGTACATCCCGTTTTTGCAATTATTTTCATGGTCGCCATATACTTAACAATCGGCCCATTCTTTGCCATTCCAAGAACGGCAACAACCAGCTATGAAATGGCTGTACTGCCATTCATGGAGAATGCGGGAGCATTAAGTCTTTTTATATTCAGTGTCATTTTCTTCATTGTTGTATTTGCACTCAGTTACAGGGCGGACTCCCTGACCAACAGTATTGGAAAAATACTGACGCCATTCCTGTTGATTACTATTGTCGCGCTGATCATACGCGCGATTACTTTGTATTTCGGAATGGATTCTGCACCGCTTGGAGAAGGATTCAACACGGATTCTCCATTCTCAGTCGGCTTTACGGAAGGGTATCTGACCATGGACGCCATCGCTGCCATCGCGTTCTCCATGGTCGTGCTGAATTCCATCAGGGATCTGGGGGTTAACAACCGCAAAGATCTGCTGATCGGTACTGTAAAATCGGCATCTATCGCAGCCGTACTCCTGGGTACCATCTACATCTCCCTTGGGTGGATCGGCAATAAAGTCAACCTCACACCGGAAGAAATCGGAGACCAGAATTCAGGTACTTTCATCCTCACTTTCGTTTCTGACCTGGCTTACGGCCAGTTCGGCATGATCCTGCTGGCTGCCATAGTGCTGCTTGCCTGTCTGACGACAGCGACAGGACTTATTGTTTCAGTAAGTGAGTATTTCCATAAGATCCTGCCGAAAATTTCCTATGAAGTTTTCGTAGTAATCTTTACGCTGATTTCTTTCATCCTTGCAAATCAGGGTCTGGAACAGGTTATCCAGACGAGTGTACCGGTGCTTTCAATCCTTTATCCGATTGCGATTACTTCGGTCCTACTGCTGTTTGTGACTTACTTCATTACATCTCCGAGACTCAGTTTCCAAGTGCCTGTGGTACTGGTGATCGCAGTAAGTATACTCAGTGTAGTGCATCGCAATGCCTGGCTCGAGATGCCTTGGCTTGAAAACCTTCCATTCTTCGCAAGTTCATTCGAATGGATTCCGTTCATGATCATCGGCTATATTGCCGGATATCTCATCGGTCTTAAAAAAGAGAAAATCAAATATACCTGATAAAAAAAGCAGTCCGGAAAATTTTCCGGACTGCTTTTTTTATATCAGTAACGATGTTCCTCTTTGAGCTGGAGCAGGCGCGATTTGAGATCGTCCTCCATCTGTACTAGTTCCCTTTCCGCAGCATTGCGTTTTTGGGAACCTTCCTGCTGTATCCTCAGTGTCTCTTCGATTGTCGTCACAAGGTTCTCCTGTGTCGTTTTAAGTGTTTCAATATCCACAATACCACGCTCATTTTCCTCTGCAGTACGGAGCGAATTCTGTTTGAGCATCTCAGAGTTTTTAGTAAGCAGTTCATTTGTGGTGTTTGTCACTGCACGCTGCGCCTGTGAAGCAGATTCCTGTCGCAGCAACGTAAGTGCTATGGCCATCTGATTCTTCCACAGTGGAATACTTGTCAGAATGGAACTCTGTATCTTCTCAGCCAGCGTCTGGTTGATATTCTGGATCATGCGTATTTGGGGGGCGGACTGAAGTGTAATCTGCCTGGACAGCTTCAGATCATGGACCCGTTTTTCCAGGCGGTTGATATACTGCATCATATCATTGACATCCTGTACATCCATCTGATTGTTTGATGCATCCGCCTTCTTTTTAAGATCGGGGAGGACTTCGTTATTCAATTCTTCTTTTTTCATTTCCGCCGCTGCGATATAGATATTGATCGCATCGAAATAATCTTTGTTCTGGTCATAAAGCTTATCCAGCAGATGAACATCCTTCGTCAGCACTTCCTTGGCATGCTCAAGCTGGATGCTGATGCGGTCCACCTGGGAGGCTACACTCTGGTGTTTGGAGATGACTTCGTTCACAGACTTCTTTACACGCCTGAACAGACGCGTGAAAATATTCTTTTTTTCACTGGATAATTCATCTGGATCTATTTCTTTAAGTTTCTTCATCAGATCTTCCAGTGTATCACCGATGGGACCCACGTCTTTGGACTGTACTTCATTCAACATCTGATGTGAAAATTTGGAAAGTGCCTGCTGTGCATTGGAGCCGTACTGGATGAGCGCATCATTGTTAAGCGGCTCGATTTTCTCTTTGATTTCATTGATTTTTTTCAGGTCTTCCTCATCGAAACGTTCTTGGTAGGTTGTGAGCGATTCTGCTGTCTGGCGGGGAGAGGCTTCTATGTCCCTTTCAGGCTGAAGCTTCAATTTTCTTTCAGACTGATCCACGTCACGCTCCATTGGGGCAAAAGGATCACTTAAAAGCTCTTCTTTCAACTTATTTTCTTCCTTCATTTTTTTCACCTCTGTCAGCTTTTACTGGTTCTTTCTCTTTTTTGTCCATGTTCACTTTCTGTTTTTCCAGTTCATTATCCAGCCGCAGCGGCCCTTCTGAACGCTTGCGGTTCAATTTGATGACTTCCTTTTCCACATCCAATGAGTGATAGGTACTTCTGTTCATTGCTGAAAGGTTGGACTGGAGTGTACGCTTCAGCTCGAGAAGCGAGATTCTGGTTTCATGCAGCTTCACTTTCTCTTCTTTGGATTTTCCGGGCATTTTATAAAGATAGAGATACTGTTCGATAGTATTTACCGCCGAATCGAGGTTTGAATGGAAAAACTGCTGGACGCCAAAAAACAGCTTCGGGTTGTCTTCGACGGAAGTGTATATTGTCCTGACAATCCTGTTGATATCATAGATGAGCTTTGCATCTTTCAATGTTCTTACATTTTTATAATTCTTTCTGAGTCTTCTTATTTTCTCCTTTGCTTCACCAAGCTTGGTTTTGACATATTTATATTCACTTTTTGTTATGCCCATTTCCCTCAAGTGCGACTTCATGCTGTATGATTGGGACGGAAAATATGCTGCAAAAAATCCACCCGCTGCGATCAACATATCGTAGACAAGATGGATATCGAATGCAATCATTGAAGCCAGGCCGGCAACGATGGCAACCGGTATTGAAACCATTGAAGCAAACCAGTGGGATATATTATATTTCATGTCGATATTACACCTTCAGTCAGTACTATTTTGTTGAAAACTTTTTATAGCTGTCATCAAGGTCCAGTTGCTTGACAGAGTAATCATTCACGCTCGAAGAAGGGGAGGCACCTTCGACAACTCTTCGCGTAAACGTATCCAGTGCTTCGGCACTGCCGGTTGCCAGTATTTCGACGTAGTCCTGAACGTTTTCGGCATATCCTGTAATCCCAAGCTCATCTGCTATCATCTTTGTTGAAAATCTGAAACCGACACCTTGTACGTGACCAATTACAATAATCATCCTGGTTTCCATATTTTGCACCTCTTTATATTACATTATAAGTTTTTTAGCTTGATAATGCTAATTATACGCGTATATAATACATATATTATCAAAGGCGAATGGAGTTTTTAAAATGTTTCATATCGTTATACTTAAAGCCGATTATGAAGGCTGGTGGCTTTTTGACGACTGGCAGCAGAACATTGTGGAAACATACACATTCGATGCCGAAAATGAAATGAGACAGGAATACGGGAAATTGCTCGATGAGATGAAAAGCGCCTATCACAGTTTCAGGACAGGGAAATATGACATGCACGCTTTCTTCAATGGATGCGAACTTGAATACTGTGAAGATTGCGGAGAGGACATACAGATCTACTATACACCGATCATGATGAAAGATGATGCGGTATATACATTTTAAAATTTAAAAACAATGGGGAAATCCTTCAAAGATTGGTTTGCAATATTCTGATTCATGGCGTATAATTGATAGTGCAATAGGCATTATTATACAGCTGAGGCGTATTAAGACTTAATACATTTGTCTTCTCTGAGTAATTTGCATATTGAATATCGTCTTTGGAGGATTTAATTAATGAAACAAGGTACAGTAAAATGGTTCAACGCAGAAAAAGGTTTCGGCTTCATCGAAATTGAAGGCGAAAACGACGTATTCGTTCACTTCTCAGCTATCAACCAAGAGGGCTACAAATCCCTCGAGGAAGGTCAATCAGTTGAATTTGAAGTAGTTGAAGGCGACCGCGGCCCACAAGCTGCAAACGTTGTTAAACTATAATATAAATCATTTAAATGTAAATTGATTTGTATCATCAAAACCTCCCGGACATTTTGTCCGGGAGGTTTTCTTTTAATTAATCGAATTTATAATACGTCGTTCTCTATAAGCTGCCCAAGCGTCTGTCTCCGGATGACCGGCCGTGTTTCCTGATCATCCACAAATACGACTGCGGGCTTTGCCATCTGGTTATAGTTGGATGCCATGGAATAATGATAGGCACCCGTAGTTTTCACCGCCAGCAGGTCTCCCCGTTTCAAATCGGCGGGTACGGCCAGATGTTTACCTATGATGTCGCCGGATTCACACAGCTTGCCGACTACATTCGCTTCGGTGTCACCACCCTCTGTTCTGTTTACAGGGATTACTTCATATTGTGCATCGTACAGCGGCGTCCTGAGGTGATCACTCATCCCGCCGTCAATGGATACATATTTGGTGATACCCGGTATCTCTTTGATTACACCGACTTCATAAACAGTCGTGCCGGCTTCGGCTATGATGGACCTTCCAGGCTCTATCATCACATGGGGCAGGGGATAACCATACTTTTCTGCCAATCTTTTCAGTTTACCGGTAATGCTTCTGAATCCCGATTCAATCGGAAAGCGTCTGTCGTCTTCAACGTACTTTACACCGTAGCCTCCGCCCATATTCAGCACTTCTATATCCAATGATGAATCCGAAAGCCACGAGTAGACAGCCTCCAGTGCATTGAGGAAGGGAGATTCGGTGGAAAGCTGGCTTCCCAGGTGATAATGGATACCCCTGAAGTTCAGATGGCGGCTTTCTTTGATGGCATCTACTGCTTCGAGAGCTGAACCATTATGTATTGAAAGTCCGAATTTACTGTCTTCCTGGCCGGTCTGGATGAATTCATGTGTGTCCACATCCACTCCGGGATTGATCCGCAGCAGCACATCGATCTTTCCAGTTGCAATGCTGTCAATCAATGCAACTTCATCGAGGGCGTCCACTACAATAAGGCCAATCCCTGAAGCAAGGGCATATTCCACTTCCTGTGCTGTCTTATTATTCCCGTGGAAATGGATATCCCGGGCGTTGAATCCCGCTTTGAGTGCTGTATAGAGTTCGCCCTGGGAGACTACGTCAAGTTTCATCTTTTCCTCGGCAAGGAGTTTTACCATCTGGACAGACGTAAATGCTTTGGACGCATACGAAATGGAATAGTCAAGACCAGCCTCCTCAAGCACCCGGTGATATTTCCTGCACTGGCTTCTGATCATATTCTCATCGTATACGAAAAGAGGAGTGCCGTATTCGCGTGCGATGCCTGTTAAACCATTCCCGTTTACAGACAGTTCATTATTGATGTATTCCAGTGTCATTTAAAATCACCTTTTCCAAAGAATGATAATTCAATGCGCCCAGTTGTTCGGAGTTGGCCCCGACACCTTTAGCCGTGAATTCATCGATTCTCATTTCATTGCTGTATAATACCACTTCATCACTTAGAGAGACTGCACCGTCGATTTCTACAATCATATGACTCATCATCAGGGATTTTATCGGATATCTTCTGCCGCCTATCATGCAGTCGAATGCCGCACGCTTCCTTAACAGGCCGTCACCGTAGCCGATATCGACGACAGCGATCCTCCTGTCTCCGTCCGGTTCATATGACCCGCCGTAGCCGCATTTCTGATCCGATCTGATATTTCTTATCTGTACAATTTCCGCCTTCAGTTCAAGACTTTGGATAAAATCCGTTTCAGGGAGACTGTAGTAGGGGCGAGAGCCGTAAAGACTGATGCCGAGCCTCAGATGGGTATGCCCATCCAAAATACCGTCGCGGGCAAAGCTTGCGCTGTTCTGGGAGTGTACAATATCAAAGTTATATCCTGATCTGCCCAACGTTTCCAGAAGGCCAAGCCACATGCCACGCTCAATTTCATATTCATCCATTTCCAGTTCATCGGCATACCCAAAATGTGTCCATATCCCTTTGATATGCATCTGCTCAGCCGGTTCAAGGGTTTTCTGATGTTCCATCACTTCCACCATGCCAGGTGCATCTTCGAACCCGGACCGGTTGAAAAGTCCTGCAAACTCCAGGTGCACATTGATGCCGGCGAGTGCTTCATGGTGTTCATAATAATATTCCAGAGAGGGCAGTGTGATATGAAGTTCATATTCACGCACCGCTTCGAGATCCCTGACCGGATTCATCATGAATATCAAAGCCCTTGGTACGTATGAACGGATATGCCTGGCTTCGTCCAGAGAAGTGGTGGCGAAGGAACGGATACCCGCTTCCCAAAAAGCCCTGACAGCAAATTCCAATCCGTAGTTATATGCATTGTTCTTTACAACAGCGATAACATCCCTGCCGCCGGCGGAATGTTTTGCTGTTTCAATGAATTGTTCTCTGTCGATTGTGAGTATTCCACCCATCTGAAGCACTTCCTTTACAGATTGTTTAATATGGATTCGTAGTAGTCCGCCACATCCACGAGCACTTTTTCATCAAAGTTGAATGTAGATGTATGCAGACTCCCTGTATATCCTTTATCTTCGTTCCTGCTTCCGAAAAACACAAAATAGGAGGGGGCGAGTTTATTATAGAAACTGAAATCCTCCCCGAAAAGATAGGGCTTGTCCTTATCGACAGCTTCCATCTTCAAATTCCCCAAAGCTTCGTCCACCGTACTTCTGAGTGATGCGTCATTCATCACCGGCGGATAGCCTTCATTGAATGTCACGTTTACTTCTGCACCAAAAAGAGTTCCCGCCGTTTCAGCCAGCAGCTGCAGCCGGTCTTTTATCACTTTAAGATCTTCAGGTACATAAGTTCTGATTGTACCTTCGAGATAGCCCCGGCTTGCAACCGTGTTTATCGCTTCCCCCGCAGTCATATTACCTATATGGACGATGTTCCTGTTGAGTCCGTCCAGATGGAAATGCTGCAGCTGTGAAATCTGGGTCGACAGGTGCATCAGCACTTCTACGGCCGATATACCCTGATGCTTTGAAGCGACATGGCTGGATTCACCGGCTATATGGAAACGGTATTCAGTGGCGCTTGCTGTGATGGATCCGTCCCTGAGCATGACTTTCCCCTCATCTTCATCCGGCATAAGGTGGATGCCAAAAACGGCTTCCACTTCCCCCCTGGGCGTCCAGGATCTGAGCAGCTGATCCGCCCCGGCAGCCGTTTCTTCGGACGGCTGGAATATGAAGACAACATTATGGGGGAGGGCCCCTCTTTCCTTTAAAATCCTGCACCTCTTCACAAAGAGCATCAGGGCTGTGGTATGGCCGTCATGGCCGCATGCATGCATACTGTTGTCAGTCCTGCTCCTGAATTCCACATCATTCTCTTCATGGATGGGCAGTGCATCAATGTCCGCCCTGAAGGCGAATGTACGGTCTGAATTCCCGTCCATATATGCAACGACCCCTGTCTCCAGGGGGCGTTCATATGGAATATTCAATTCATCGAGGAATCTGATGATATGTGCCGTTGTCTGAACTTCTTCCATGCTTGTTTCCGGAATCTGATGCAGCAGCCTCCGGTGGGTGACTGCAAAATCAAGATCAGTCATTTAATTTCCTCAATGCTGAGACGATTTCACGTTTCGAACTGTCAACATCCTGGGACTGCTTGATCACTTTGGCCGGTGTACCTGCAACTACCGCGCCGGCAGGTACATCATCAGTGACAATTGCGCCCGCAGCAACGATGGCACCTGCACCGACTCTGACACCTTCCAGAATTACTGCATTTGCACCAATCAGAACATCGTCTTCGATGACTACAGGGGAGGCACTCGGCGGTTCAATGACGCCTGCAAGGACGGCACCTGCACCGACATGTACATTCTTGCCGGTGACTGCACGTCCACCGAGGGATGCATTCATATCGACCATTGTACCTTCTCCGACGATTGCGCCGATGTTTATCGTTGCACCCATCATGACGACCGCACCGTCTTCGACCACAGCATTTTCACGGATGAAAGCCCCGGGCTCGACACGTGCATTTGTCGCTGAGAGATCTTTCAATGGAATTGCTGAATTCCTTCTGTCCATTTCTATTTCCACATCTTCAATGATATCTTCATTAGTATCCTGGAAAACTTTCCAGTCTGCATAATCTCCGAAAACTGTTTTGGAATTTTCACTGCCGAACACTTTCAGTGTATCAGGGAAGGTGACACCTTCAAAATTACCATTTACATAGACCTTCACCGGTGTCACCTTGTGCGCATCGCTGATATACTGGATGATTTCCTCTGCTGTAAAGTTTTCCATTGTACTATCTCTCCTCGAATAAATTATTGTAGTCATAAAATCCATCTGAATGCTTTATCAGTTCATTTGCCGCTTTCAGGGCGCCATTTGAAAATATTTCTTTTGACTGCGCCTGATGCCTGATTTCAATCACTTCATCATCTTTTGCAAAAATAACATCATGAGTGCCGACAATCGAACCGCCCCGGATTGCACTGACACCTATCTCTTCAGGTTTTCTCTTTTCGTGGACACTGGACCTGTCATAGACAGGATAGCTGCCATCACGATGGTCCATTGCAGTATCCAGAAGTTTCACCAGTGTGCCACTCGGTGCATCCACTTTCCTGTTGTGATGGCGTTCTACCATTTCAAGATCGAATTCATCCAGCATCGACAGGGCTTTTTTCAGCACCTCGTTCATGACATGGACACCGTAGCTCATATTGGCACTGAAGAATACCGGTGTATCGGTGCTTTTTTTCTTCAGGCTGTCGATGATCTTTTCTTTCTCACCGGTCGTGGCGATGACGAGCGGTGTTTTCACTTCATCTTCAAGCAGGGGCAGTATGAGATCCGGATGTGAAAAATCAATTGCCACATCGGCATCCGCGGCGTCAATCGATTCGAACGCAGCATAGGGTACATCCCGTTCTTTGTCCCTTAAAATGACACCGGTAATTTCATGGCCCTCCTCTTCGGCAAGTCTCGCTGTAATCCTGTTCATTGTGCCGTAGCCTATGAGAAGAATCTTCATACGAGCGTTCCCTCCCTGAACTGTCTGAGCGTTTCGATGACTTCATCCAGTGCATCGTTCTCGAGTGGGATGAGAGGCAGTCTCAGTTCGTTGTTCCCGTATCCGAGCTCTGCAGTCATGGCCTTGACCGGAATTGGGTTTACATCAACCTGTACTGCACTGATCATCGGCATTACGCGGTTGAATCTGTCCTGTGCCGACGCATCGCCATTCTGAATCCGTTCATAGACATCCTGCAGTTCGCCGGGGATGATGTTGCCAACCACTGAGATGAGTCCTTTGCCGCCCAGTTTCACGAAATCATGCATATTATCGTCATTGCCGCTGTAGAGCACAAAATCCTGATTTTCTGTAAGCGCCAGGACCTCCCTGGTATATTCAAGGTCTCCCACCGCATCTTTCAGGGCGACGATGTTCCTGTGAGCGCTCAGCTCACGCACTGTTTCCGGCTCAATTGTCATGCCGGTTCTTCCCGGTACATTGTACAGTACAGCCGGCAGCTCTGTATTATCAGCAATCGCCGTGAAGTGGCGTACCAGCCCCCGCTGGTTGCTTTTGTTGTAGTAGGGGGTGATGAGCATGATTGCGTCCGCACCGATTTTTTCAGCGTATTTCGTCAGTTCGATGGAAGCGCTCGTCGAATTCGTGCCGGTTCCGGCGATGACAGGGACACGGCCGTCTACAGTCTCTACACCGACACGGAGCAGTTCCCGGATTTCCTCCGCCCGTAAAGTGGGGGATTCTCCGGTCGTGCCGTTGATGATGAGTGCCTGCGCATCATTTTCAATCAAATACTCAATATGATTCCTGAATGCCCCGTAGTCGATTACGTCATTTCGGAACGGCGTAGTCATTGCAACTCCAATACCTTCGAAAATTACAGTATTCATACTGAATTACTCCCTTTCCATAATTTGTTTGAGAATCTGGACTGAATTCTGTGCGGCGCCTTTCAGTATATTATCCGCAGTGCACCATACATGGAATGTATTCTCTAAGGAATCATCCCGTCTGACCCGGCCGACAAACACTTCCGATCTTCCCGTAGACTCAAGAGGCGTTGGATACTCGTTGTTTTCAGGGTTGTCCACAAGCGTGATATGAGGGATATTCCTGAATGCATCCCTTACTTCTTCCTCCGTTGCATCATTTTCAAGAGTCACGTTCATATGGACACTGTGAGAGTTCGATACCGGAACCCTGACACAAGTGGCCGACACCGCGAGGTCCGGCAGCTCAAGTATCTTTCTGGTTTCATCAATCATCTTCTGTTCTTCTTTTGTATAGCCATTTTCAAGAAACACATCGATGTGCGGAAGTACATTGTCATGGATCGGGTGGGGGTAGGTCGTCGGTGCTTTCCCCCTGGCGCCTTCTTCGAGATCCCTGAGGCCGCCGGAACCTGAGCCTGATACTGCCTGATAAGTTGTATAATTGACACGTTTCAGACCAAATTGTTCCTTTAAGGGCTGGAGTGCCACAACGGATTGTATCGTTGAACAGTTCGGATTCGCGATGATCTTCCTGCCAAGCTTAGGGGCATTTATCTCAGGCACTATCAGGTCGATATCCTCATGCATCCGCCACTGGCTGGAGTTGTCGATGACGATTGAGCCGTTCTCTTCAAACAGTGGGGCAAACTGCCTGCTCGTGGAGCCTCCGGCACTCATCACTACATAATCGAACCCCTGTTTCGGCGTTTCTTCAGTCAGTTCCCGTACTGTCAGCTCTTCACCCATAACCTGAAGGCTCTTTCCGGCTGAACGGGCTGAGGACAGCAGCGTGAGTTCATCCGCCTTGATACCATACTGCTCAAACATCTCGATCATTTTTGTTCCGACAACACCTGTTGCTCCTACAATCGCTACTTTCACCATTAACATTCTCCTCCTGATTTATAGATCAAATGCGGCGGCAAGTGATTCCACTGCACCTTTACCATGTTCTTTATCAACGACATAGGAAATGCTGATCTCGGATGTCGTTGTCTGATAAAACCTGATGCCTGAGTCATTAAGTGCCATGAAAGCTGTCGAGGCAACACCAGACATGTCCCGCATCCCCGAACCGATGATGGAGACCTTGCAATACCCCGTCTCCATTGTCAGCGACATGTCAGGGTGAAACAGCCTTGTCTCAGCGAATATCTGATCCAGACGGACCGATTCAGCATCCTTCACTGTAAATGACAACTGGAAGCCTTTACTCCCTGACATCTGTGAAATCATATCCACATTGATGGATTCCTCATCGAATTTCTTAAAGAGATCGAAAATCAGCGTCGATTCAGCACGCGGTTCAAAAATAGTTGCATGGATGATATCTTCATCCAAAGCGGCGCCGATCACCGCTTTCCTTTCGAGCACTTTGGTCTCCTGCATAATCCATGTTCCTTCCTCTTCCGATAATGTTTTTCCCAGATACAGCGGGATGGAATGGTTCTTCGCAATCTCGATACTCCGTGTTTCCAGGACTCCCGCACCGAGAGCGCTCATTTCCATCATCTCATCGTAGGAAATGCTGTAAATCCGTTTTGCCTGTTCATATACTCTCGGATCTGTTGCGTAGACACCGTCGACGTCCGTATAGATTTCGCAGGGCATCCCGCAGCTTGCTGCAATTGCCACTGCAGTAGTATCGGAGCCGCCGCGCCCCAGGGCTGTGATTTCATTCTGTTCGTTGACTCCCTGGAATCCCGCGACAACCAGTACATCGTTTTCCTGCAGTGCACTTAGCAGACACGCTTTGTCCACCCCTGATATCCTGCTTTTCATATGGCTGCCGAACGTTTTGATGCCTGCCTGGAAGCCTGTCATCGCCTTTGTCTTTACACCAAGATTCTCAAGCACTATCGAAAGATAGGAGATCGTCTGCTGCTCACCGGTTGTGACGAGAAGGGCAATATGATCGTCTTTCGGGGCGGGGGAGAGGCTTTTCACATTGGAAAGCAGTTCGTCCGTCGTCCCGCCCATCGCGCTGACTACAACAATGAGTTTCTCGCCCAGAATTGCCCGGTCCCTGAGGGATACGGCAATTTCTCTGATCTTATCAAAATCTCCAACTGAAGTACCTCCAAATTTCAAAACACTGTTTTCCATATGTCCTCCTGTAATAGAAGGCACTCACTCAATAAAAAAACAAGCCCGGCGGAATGCCGGACTTGTTCTGAATTTATCTACAAGTGATGCACTCCATTATTCAAAAAATAATGACAAACCTGTAGCTCTTAACCACCAGATCCAACGGAACCCTGCTGCAACAGGAAACCATTTCGGCATCGCACCCTTTCACACGCTCCAGTTCGCAGACTGTCAAAAGCGGTTACTGATGATTGATGCGCCTCATCCATATTTGCTATTTAATTATAAATGTCATTATACATACAACTCATGGTTCTGTAAACTCATTTGTTGAAATTTTGTATAATAGTCTAAAAACTCAGTTCCTGATCAGGCCTTTATCACGGAGGTATTCTTCATATGTCGTCTCTTTGACGATCGCACCTGTCTTCTCGATTTCAAGAACTTTATTAGCGATCGTGTTGATGAACTCGAAGTCATATGAAGTGAAGATGATGGAACCTTTAAAGTTTTTGAGTCCTTCATTCACCGCAGTGATGCTTTCAAGATCCAGATGGTTCGTCGGTTCGTCAAGCATGATGACATTCGCCTGGGACAGCATCATGCGGGAAAGCATTGCGCGCATTTTCTCTCCGCCGGAAAGGACGTTTGCTTTCTTTTTGGCTTCTTCTCCGCTGAACAGCATCCGTCCCAAAAACCCTCTCAGGAAAGTTTCCGTCTGTTCTTCAGGCGGTGCGTACTGGCGCAGCCAGTCCACAAGGCTCGTGTTGACGCCGTCGAAATATTTGCTGTTGTCCTTTGGCATATAACTCTGGGAAGTCGTCACACCCCATCTCACTTCACCTTCGTCGGGAGTGATTTCACCGGCAAGGATGCGGAGGAGGGTAGTGCGGGCAATTTCACTGTGGCCGATCAGCACTGTCTTATCATATGGGTTCAGAGTGAAGCTCACGTTATCCAGCACTTTGACACCGTCGACAGTGTGGGACAGTCCATTGACATAGAGAAGATCGTTCCCGATTTCACGTTCAGGTGTGAACTTGACGTACGGATACTTCCTTGAAGAAGGTTTGATATCATCGAGCTCGATCTTGTCGAGCATCTTCTTGCGGCTTGTTGCCTGCTTGGATTTTGAGGCATTGGCGCTGAAGCGTGCCACGAAGTCCTTGAGCTCCTTGATTTTCTCTTCCTTCTTCTTGTTCTGTTCCTGCGCCATCTGCTGGGCCAGCTGGCTGGACTGGTACCAGAAATCATAGTTGCCGACATAGAGCTGAATCTTTCCAAAGTCGAGGTCGGCGATATGTGTACATACGTTATTCAGGAAGTGTCTGTCGTGGGACACGACAATCACTGTGTTTTCAAAGTCGATCAGGAAATCTTCCAGCCACTGGATGGCTTCAATGTCCAGCCCGTTGGTCGGCTCATCGAGCAGAAGGACATCAGGATTGCCGAACAGGCTCTGGGCGAGCAGCACTTTGACCTTCTGATTGTTTTCAAGTTCCGACATCTGGCTGTCCATCAGCTCCGGGCCGATGCCGAGGCCATGGAGCAGGCCTTCTGCATCCGCTTCGGCAGTCCAGCCGCCCATCTCTCCGAATTCTCCCTCAAGCTCCGCTGCACGGATGCCGTCTTCATCGGAAAAATCGGGCTTCATGTATATTTCGTTCTTTTCCTTCATTATTTCCCACAGTTTCGTGTAACCCATCAGTACGACATCGAGTACACGCTGATCTTCGTATCCGAAATGATCCTGCTTCAGTACAGCGAGCCGCTCATCTTTCCCCATGCTGACATGTCCTGTCTGAGCATCCATTTCTCCGGATAATATCTTCAGAAAAGTCGATTTCCCGGCGCCGTTGGCACCTATCAGACCATAGCAGTTCCCCGGGGTGAATTTAATATTTACATCTTCAAACAACTTGCGGTCACCAAATCTGAGACTCACATCAGTAACCTGTAGCATAGGCATTCTCCTTTAATGATATTCTTAAGCGATGATACCACATTTATGGTACCATTGAAATATAATTCGAGGAGGCTTGTTACCTATGGATACCGATTTGCGACGATTCAAAGAGATAATGAATGAAGGTCGCCGCATCGTGTTCTTTACAGGGGCCGGCGTCTCTGTAAAAAGCGGCATCCCTGACTTCAGGAGCATGGGCGGCCTGTTTGATGAAATATCTGAAGAAGGCCATTCGCCGGAATATCTGCTCAGTGCCGACCATCTGAATGACAACCCGGAAAGTTTCATAGAGTTTTACAGAAAGCGGCTTTTATTGGCTGATAAAGCACCGAACATCGTTCATGAATATATTGCAGAACTTGAAAAGGAAGGGCGGTCTGCGGGTGTCATTACACAGAACATCGACGGCCTCCACTCTGATGCCGGCAGCAGACATGTCGATGAGCTGCACGGGACGCTGAACCGCTTCTACTGCGTCAGCTGCAGCCGGCAGTTCACCAAGGAAACGGTAATGACACAGGATATGAAGCACTGCAGCTGCGGCGGAGTACTGAGGCCCGACATCGTCCTTTATGGTGAGATGCTCAACGAACAGGCGATATTCTCCGCGATTGATAAAATATCAAACGCAGATGTCCTCGTCGTCCTCGGTTCATCACTGGTCGTCAACCCGGCAGCCGCGATGACCGGTTATTTCAACGGGGAGCATTTCATCATCATCAATAAAGACCCGACACCATTCGACCGGGACGCTTCGCTCGTATTTAACAGGGATATGACCGAAATCATAGAATCCATCCAACAATAAGGAGATAATCAATGGAACACATTTCAGGTACAGTACAATTTTTGGAAGTGATCAAAAAAGAAGGATCGACGTATCATCTCAAGACGGAGGAGGATACGTATATCCGCATGAATGCTTCGGCATCTGATGAAGAGTATGAAATCGGTGAGGAAGTCAGCGCATTCATCTATCCGAACCGCAGCGGTGAACTGTTTGCCGCGCCGGTTGTTCCGCCTGTCGGTATTGATAAATACGGGTTTGCGAAGGTATCGGAAGTCAACCGTGACGGTGCATATGTGGATATCGGTGCGCCGAGGGAAATCCTCGTACCCTGGATCGACCTTCCCAAGCTGAAGTCAGTATGGCCAAAAGAGGGCGACGAAATCTATATGAAATTGAGAGCCGAAAGCGACAATCAGCTGTACGGCCGCCTGATCCCGGAAAATGAAGTTGCGGAGCGCTTCACGCCCCTTAAAAAAGAAGACTTTGCAGAACTGAAGAACAAATGGCTGGAAGGGCGGCCGTACAGATTGTTGAAAGTAGGGACATTCCTGCTGACTGACGACGGCAGAAAGGTATTCGTTCATGAGTCCGAACGGGAAGAGGAGCCAAGACTCGGCGAACTGAAGAAATTCAGGGTGATTGGCATCAATGATGAGGGCGAGATCAACGGTTCCTTCCTCAAACAGGCATATAAGAAGATGGACGACGACAGTGAGAGGATACTCGATTACCTTACTAAGAACGGCGGTTCCATGCCGCTCAATGACAAAAGCTCCCCGGAGGACATCAAAGAGGCGTTCAACATGTCAAAAGGTGCATTCAAACGCGCCCTCGGCCGGCTGATGAAAGAGGGCAGGATAGAGCAGACAGCCACAGAAACGAATATGAAAGAACAGTAGAACATTAATGCCTGGCCGGGAGTTCCCGGCCAGGCATTTTCAATCATCCTTCTATTTCTTCTGTCAGTTTTTCCAGTTCATCCACCAGTTCGCCGATGTAACCGATCGTTTCCCTGAGCGGTTTATCTGTAGTGATGTCGACACCCGCCATCTGCGCAAGTTCCACCGGTGATTTTGTACCGCCTGCTTTCAGCACTTTGAGCCAGTCATCGACTGCCGGCTGCCCTTCAGCAAGTACACGTTTGCTCATTGAAGTGGCAATGGTCAGTCCGGCGGAGTAAGTGTATGGATAGAGGCCCATGTAGTAGTGCGGCTGCCTCATCCATGTGAGTTCTGCACCTTCCGTGATTTCCACATCATCTCCCCAGAACTCCCCGATGACCCGGCGTTTCAATGTGTTCAGATCATCGGCGGACACATTCTCATCATTGTCCACCATTCTGTAGACTTCGCGCTGGTATGCAGCTTCAAGCAGGTGGGTCACACAGTTATGATAGTATGTCCTGGAAATGATTGAACTGATCACCCAGCGCTTGAATTTCGGATCATCCGAGTTCTCGAGCAGATGATTGGCCATCAGCATCTCATTCATCGTACTCGGTGCCTCGATGAAATACATCGAGCTCCTTGCATCGAATACATTCTGTTCACGGTTTGCATTATAGAAATGTCCGGCATGGCCGAGTTCATGTGCGAGAACGAATACTTCCGTCATGAGTGATGTCCATGAAATCAGTATATATGGATGTGTACCGTATGGACTCGAGCAGAATGCTCCGGTGGACTTCCCTTTATTCTTCACGAAATCAATCCAGCGCTCATCGTAGGCACGATTGACCATCCCGAGATAATCGTCTCCCATGATGGCCAGCGCATCATTGATGTACCTGCGTGAATCTTCGATGCTGATTTCAGGTTCCGACCGGGGATCCAGGGACATCTTCAGGTCTTCATATTTCATCGTATCCAGCCCATGGACGCGTTTCAGCAGCTTCGCATACCGTCTCATGTGCGGTGCCAAATCGCTCATGATCATGTCGATCTGACGATGATACAATTCCTGATCCACCTTCTGTCCGTGAAGCAGATAGTCGATTACAGAATCGAACCCCCGCAAGTCGGAAGTCGTCTTTTCCTTCTTCAGCTGAAGGTTGTAGGTACCGGCCGTCGTATGCTGGTATTCCCGGAGCTTATCACTGAAAGCCCGGAATGCATTCCGTCTGATTTCCGTATTTTCATGACCTTCGAGATTACCTTCGAATGACAGGTAGGAGAGGGGGATTTCCACACCATCTGCCTCAAAAGTGCCGAAGTCGATATCAAGCAGCTTCGTCTTGTTGTAAAGTTCATAGGGGCCGTTGAACACAGAAGAGTAGGAGGCAAGCACTTTCTCTACCTCGGGATGCAGCTGATACGGCTTCTGCCTCAACAGGTCATCGATGAATACGGAAAGGTCGGGCGCCTGTACTTTGATGTCCCCGAGCACCGATTCATCCAATGCCAGAAGTTCACTTTTGACAAAGCTCGTTTCACTGCTGAAATATGTAGCTGCATTCGAGGATGCTGAACTCAGCTTCTGTGATCCTGCATCACTCTGATCGGCAGACAAACTCAGGCTCGCATAGGTTCCGATCGGCACAAAAGCTTCGACCAGAGACTTCAATTCATTGATTGCCCCGGCTGCAGTCGCGGCATCCGTCAATTTACCGGCGTAACGTCCGGAAAAATCCGCCACACGGGGTCTGAACGATTGTACAGCCTCATAAAATGCCTCATCCGACGGGAAAAGATCCGACAGATTCCATGTATGCTTTTCTTCAACCTGACTTCTGGATTTAAGTTCTTCCATTAATGTAAACACTCCTTTAAGTTTCGAGAACCGAAGTAATAACTTGATTATACATGAAAATTCAAAAAATTTAAATCATTAATAGGTGATATATTATGTTTTAATTATTGCCGTTGCGAGAATATTATTATGAAGCGAGGTGAATATGATGATCCAGGATATCAGTTTTTATATTATCAGCATATTGACGGTGCTGATACTCAGTGCACTGGTGCCATTGACTTTGAAGAAATATTTCATCATCCCCATATTGACTTTTGTTGTGATGATCCTTGCCGCATTCGTCATTCCGAATTTCATGGAAACGACGAATTGGGAGGCACTGGCGGGATACGCCGTTTTCCTTGGAATATTGTCTTTATTGGTCAGTATCCTGATGTGGTTCTATACAAGGGGCAGGCGGAAGAAGAAAGAAGTTGCCCAAAGGGAAATGGCTGAGCAGCACACAGAGGATGCTGCAGATGAAAAACGCGGCAAAAAGAAGAGATGAAAATAAGCTGCCGTAACCGGCAGCTTATTTTCAATGACACGCAAAGAGGGCGGGTGGAGTCATTTTCTTCTCGTAGGAATGAAATTCCTGACGAACCGGTATTTCTGCCGATCATATTTGGCGTACAGATAGCCGAAGACACTGAAGACGACCGCGCCGATCAGATTGACCAGCAGGTCCTTCATGGTATCCCTCACGCCTATATCAAGATAGCCGCCTTCAATGACAGTCCGGGTGGTGCTGCCGGAATCATCCCGGCTTTCTATGATGGTGCGTTCTATGCCTCCGACTTGGTGGACAGCACCATTCTCCTCGCCGAGGTCCACACTGTTGACCACCTGTACAATCCTGTCTTTCTGCATATCGAGCCCCATAGTGCGGTCGGCGTAATACTCAAAGAATTCCCATAGGACACCGACGGTCATGGAAAAGCAGAAAGTCACTATTGCAAGAAAAAGTGGCGTCAGATCGATACCTTCGGCATTCTTGTTCAAGAGATAGATGAGTGAAAAACCGACGCCTGCAGCCAAAAAGCCGTTGAGGGTGTGAAGCGCCGTATCCCAGGCCGGTATATAACCGTAGAAATCACCCAACTCCCCGAGAACTGTAGAACTGAAAATAAATATTATAATTATGAGCTCCAGGAGATTAGGAATGACGATGTTGAACACACGCTCGACAAGGAGTGGGATGGTGAACAAAGCGAGTGTCAGTGCAAGTATGAATATATCTCCCCATTCCTGCATGAATATTATCTGATTGACAAGATTCACAACAGCAATTACACGAAATATGACATATACTGCAACAACTTTACGACTGGCTGTCGATGTACTGCTCGTAAAGAACTTCTTTAGGGTATCCATAAAGGTCTTCATAGGAAATAATCCTCCTGACAAAAAGGGAGATTCATATAGTTATCATAATTCACCCGGGATATATGCAGTAAACATAACTGATCCATGACGGATTGGAACAGACAGAAAGCGGACATCGATAATGGTGTAATTTGTAATATTATGTGTGTGAAATTCGTAATGATAATGCATTACAGCCTGGATTCAAATGAAATCGACAGTTAGATTATATTACGGAACACACAGGAGACCATATAAATACAGAACAGCTGACTGTAATGAAAATATTATCATCTGCAGAACAGCCGGGTTTACAGACAGTCTAAATATGATCAATAAAAGACATGTATCACCGGCGTAGGGCCCTCTTTTGCGAACACCCATAACTTCCCATAATATATATTATGTAAACTTTATTGTGAAAAATAAACGGCTCCTCTCAATGAGCTCCGAACTCAATTAAAACAGCCGGTCTGGCATTTACATCCGGACCGGCTCATGTTCATCATGATATTTTATTGTTCTTTTGATTCATTTACAACTTTATATACAGTTGCTCTGGATACGCTGGCCATTTCTGCAATTTTGCTGCCTGTATATTGCTGTGTTTCATACAATGACCGGATCATCGCTTTCGTATCTTCGCTGACTCCGGGTCTGCCGCCGTTTCTGCCGCGTGCTCTCGCTGATTCCAGGCCTTTCTTTGTCCGTTCGCTCATCAGATTTGCTTCAAGCTCTGCAAATGCCGACATCATCGTGAAAAACATTTTTCCCATCGGATCTTTCGTCGTCACGTTCATATTGATGATTTCCAGGTCAATCCCGCGCTTTTCAAGCTCTGTTGACAGTTCTATCAGCTGTTTTGTCGTCCGTCCGAGTCTGTCCAGCTTTGTGATGACCAGCGTGTCACCGTCCCGCATGTAATCCAGGCAATTCTCAAGCTCCGTCCTGTCGGTTTTCCTGCCACTCACCTTTTCCGAGAATATTTTGATGCATCCTGCGTCTTCGAGCATATCCATCTGGCTTGTAAGGTTCTGATGCCTTGTACTTACTCTTGCATAGCCTATTTTACTCATATTTCCACCACTTCCAAATAATGTATTTTTAAGGCTGTAAGTACATTATAAACCGACAGTGAATAAAAGACAACAAAAAACACAACATTTATTGCATTTAATTTAATATTTGTTAATTTTACTGTCATGTATGTAAAACCCTCGTTAAAAAGACAAGCCAAAAGTGTATTTAAACACTTTTGGCCTGGAATACTAAAATCCGACCCTTATACTCTATCCAGTATGCCGGTGCCGGGTAGATCTCTTTTCATTCATGGGTATCCACTCTCCCTAACCCTCGATGGCCCTGTCATAGGCGGCTTTTGTTTCTTCATCAAACAGGACCCAGATTACTGACTCGAATGCGTCCGGATGTTTCTCAAGGTATTCATTGACCGTGTCTGCGGCAATCCGGGCCGCCTTATCCAGCGGGAACCGGTATACACCCGTCGAGATGGACGGAAAAGCAATTCTCCGGATATTATTCTTCCCCGCAACCTCTAATGATTTTGCGTAGCAGCTGCCAAGAAGTGCCTCTTCATTATTGTCTCCTCCATTCCACACCGGGCCGACGGTATGGATCACATGATCCACCGGCAGGTCGTAGCCGCCCGAAATTTTGGCGTCGCCCGTTTCACAGCCGCCGAGCGTCCGGGTTTCCTCGAGCAGCCCGGGCCCCGCCGCCCTGTGGATTGCGCCGTCGACACCGCCGCCGCCAAGAAGGCTCGTATTCGCGGCATTGACGATTGCATCTGCATCACGCGTTTCAGTTATATCACCAAGTCTTGTACCAAGCATTCCCATCACCCCTTTCTATTTTCAGGAAAACGATCAGAAAGTCCGTATTCGTAATATGCGATTGAGCATGGCTGAATATCTTCCTGAACGACTTATCCTTGTCTTCCCAAACCTTAGCTCTACAGGACCACTACCCTGAATCGGAAAAATGAACCACCCAGATCTATCAAAAAATGCCTCCCCAAAATTACGGAGAGGCAGAATTTCTGCTATATTTTATTCAGTTTTTCCGCTAATTTATATACCGGCTTGTTGAATACTTTGTAGAACGTCCCGGGCAGTTCTTCAATGAAGGTATTATAGCCCTTCTTGAATTTGTAGACACCGTAGTCTTTGGAGTTTTCGGTGAAGTCACCTGTAAGCCCGAAGAAATTGAACCTCGGCAGCCCCAGCTCCTTCGCTTTTTTGATCATTTCCCATGTCGTGAAGTTCGTACCCATGAACATCGAATGCTCGGGGTAGCTGCCGCTGAAGAGATATACCATCTCATGGTTGTTATAGTAGTACATCGCCGCCGACAGTTCGATGGTATTGCCACATTCCTTCTGCACCTCTTCTATTTTGGCGATTCTTTTCTGTTTATTCGCCACCAGGTCTTTCGTCTCGTTCAGACGCCCCTTCATGCGCTTCGTCCCCTGCCCGCTTTCGAGTTTTTTCTCCATATCGGACTTCTCCGTCTCCAGGGAGGAGAGTTCTCCATTCAGCCGCTCAAGGTATTTGTCCACTTCGATATAGCTCAGTGTGAGATAGGTCCTGTCCTTCAGCGTTTTGAGCAGACTCTTGATCTTTCTGCCGCTTACCGGATCGAATCCGATGCGTTCTTCTGTATCCTTATAGATTTCTACGAACTTGTCATATTCATCTTCATCCAGATACCTGAGTTTCAGGTCCATCTGTTCCACTGCACGGGTGTTGTACCGCGTTTTGGCATCCATGTTTCTGATCAGCCCATCTTCACTTTCTGTGATGTCAAGAATCGCCTGGTGCCTGAGGAGTTCTTCAGTGACAAGCTGTTTCGTGAATCCCTGGTGTGTGTAGCCAAGTTCTGTATAGATGTCCACGATTTGAGGATTATTCTTTTCACTGTCGATGACTTCACCTTCGCCATTTCTTATTCTATATATATGATACGGTGAATGGATAAGTTTCAGGGCATGGTTCCTCTTCACATAATCATCAATTTCGCCGAGGAAGAACGCCAGACGCTCGTTCGTGAAATTTTTGATGAGCGGTCCCGTGTGGGAAGTGAACAATCTGTATCTCCTGAGTACGGGAGTCGCACTCAGCATGGATACGCCCACCAGCTCTTCATCGTCATATAACCCGAGCAGGTGCACTTCCTGTATCCCGGATATATAGTCATAGTAAAGTGCGTCATGCAGGTAATGGGAGTAACCATTATAGTCTTCCATGAATGCCTTGAAAGTACTCTCCTGGATTGGTGATGTTTGCATGTTTACGACAAACCCTTCCTGATTTTACTTTTTCATCTGCTGCAGTTTGCTTTTCACCTTGTAGATGTTGTACTGCACCGGGCTGATCACTTTTACGAAGTCCCCGACAAGCTCTTCGATTTCAGCATTGAAGCCCCGTTTGAAACGGTAGACTCCGTAATCTTCACCGTCTTCCGAGAAATCACCGCTGACGCCGTAGAAGTTGTATCTGTCTATCCCTTTTTCCATGCAGTATTTCATCATTTCATAATGCATCATGTAAGGACCGACGAATTGGGCGAACTCGGACGAACTCGCTCCGGAATTGTAGACCATTTCATAAGGCGTTTCAAAATAGATGCCGGCGGCGAGATTGATGACACTGCCTTCCTGTTCTTTTATATCGTTGGCTGTCCGCCAGTCGGCCTCCAGCTTTTCAATCTGCTTTTCAGCCTCGGCAATCTTGTTCAGTGTCTTGTCATTCTTATTTTCCTTCTCCACCATCTGGCTGTGCTTTTTCCGCACGTCATCCAGCTGGTCCTTCAGGTTGCCCACATATTCATACAGGTCAAGATAGGCAAGCGGAATGAGGACTTTGTCCCCGTATGTTTTCTTGAAGTTGGTAAAGTACTCTTTTGGATTGGGATGTGTAAAGAACCCCTGCCGTTCACTCGTATCTTTATAGAGATCCATGAAAATACCTATTTCGTCCACATCGAGGAAGCGGACTCTGACTCCGAACTTCTGCGCTTTTTTTATATTGCGTTTCCTCTGTGAATCGAATGATTTCACCAGGGATTTCTCATCAAATCCGCCGAGATCCAGCACGCTCATCCAGCGCGCCTGCGAAGTCCTTGAATACCCGCGGGTGAATCCCTGATGCACGTATCCTTCGTCTTCCATGATCTTTATGAGAGTATCCTGCGTTTCATAATCTTCTTTTTCGTTTACATCCTTGTCATACTTTTTGTAGATCCAGTTCGGATCCAGCTTGACGTAAAGGCCGTTATTCGCCTTAAGATATTTCGAAAGCTCCTGCAGATAGAATCTGACAAGACCGTGATTATGATAGTCGAGGACCGGGCCGCGGTTGGAATAGTAGAATTTTTTCCCCACGCCGGTTTTTTTGAGTGTGAAAAGACACGCTGCCACAACTTCCCCGTCCCTGTCCTTTACACCGAGAAGACGGACTTCCTGTCCATCCTGCTCCCTGTTCGCCTTATTTTCGATCATCTGGAAAAAGGCGGCTTCCTCCCCTTTTTCAATATATTTCTGGTATTCCTCTTCAGTAAGTTCCGTAAACTTCATTCTCTTTATCCTACCTTCCTGTGAAAGTGCGCAGTTTTGCAAAGCCTTTATATGCAGCATATGCCGGACCGTTGACCGGTTTGATGAAATCCCCGATATATTCAAGCACTTTGGCATTGAACCCTTTTTTAAACTGTATTACGCCGTAATCTTCCGCTTCCGGGGTGAATTCACCGCTGATGCCGTAGAAGTTGTATACATCAATATCATTTTCAAGCGCATAGTTGATCATATGCCACTGGATCAGGTAGCTCCCTGCAAAGTGTCTGAACTCGTTGGCGCTGCCGCCGGCGAGATAGACCACTTCGTGCGGTGTTATGAAGTAATAGGAGCTCGCCACCGGCAGTTCCCTGCCGTGTTTTTGGAGAAGCGCTTCGCCTTCGGCAAGCTTCTCCTCGATGTTTCCCAGCTGTTCAGCGAGGTTTATAATCTTGTTCTCCGCCTTCTTGTTGGCCGGATCCTTCTCCAGGGTCTTTTTGGCCTTATCGATATTTTTGGCCAGCTGATCGCGGTCTTTTTGTGTCGATTCATTATATTCCTCAAGGTCCACATAGACGAGCGGGATCAGCACGTTATCCCCGAAATGCTTTTTGCGGCTGATGTAGTATTCATCATCCCGGTCCATGAATGCCTTCATCTCGGAAGTGTCCTTCATGAACTTCCTGAATACATCGATTTCGTCAAGTTCCAGATAGCGCAGATGAAGACCGTTCTTTTGCGCCTTTTTGATGTTCCGCTTCCGCAGGCTGTCCATATCGTCAAGCAGCATTTTCGGGTCCTTGCCAGCGAGATCCAGTACGGAATGCCATCTGATCTGGACCACCGGATCGAAACCTTTAGTGAAACCTGTATGGCTCCATCCAAGCGCCTTGAAATAATCGAATATATAGCGGTTCCCCATATCTTTGGTGATCTCTCCGTCGTGGGTGCGTTCTTTGATGACTTCATAAGGGTCCACTCTTGCATACATCACTTTTTTAGGTTTTAGAAACTCTGTCAGACCTTCGAAAAATGCGTCAAAAACACGTTTGTCACTGTAATCCATTACAGGCCCGCGGTTCGTGTAGGCGTATTTGAACACTTTCATCACAGGAGTCAGCGTCACAAGGCTCGCCGCCTTTATTTCTCCGCCATCCTTGACTCCAACCAGGTATGTTTCCACTCCTGCATCCTTTTTCAGATTATAGTTGTTCACTGTCTGGGTGAAGTGGCTGAAATGAGCCCGTGTAAACTGCTCGAATTCCTGTGTCGTTAACTCTGTAAATTGCATAATGGCACTCCTGTCACCTAATTTTGATACCTAGATTATATTATCAGATTTGTACTGCCTTCTCCATCATTTCCCTGACGGTTTCATTAAAAATTCGCTTATTTTGACGAATTTTAAATAATTCGCTTATTCAGGCGAATTTATGTATAATCTGACTTACAGTCGTCTGTATTATAACATTAAGGAGGTTTTTACACATGATTTCATCTCTGATCATGGACATTTCCGGCAGTTCCGGAGCTGATAAGGAAGTTTTCGATGACCTGAAGACGCTGGAATCCGACATAAGGACGTGGGTTCTGGGTGATGAATTTTCCCATGTCGACTACCGCATGGGAGACGAACTTTTTGTATTGTCCTCCATCCCCCACAATACCCTTTTCATCTCAATTTATGCCAAGCTGCTGTGGCCCCACAATGATTTTCCACTCAAATGCAGTTTTCACACAGCAGATGTGGAACCGCCGGCGGGAGACCCCGAACAATGGAGCCACCAGTCGATCAAGGATACGCGGGAGGCGCTCGGGAAGATCAAGAAATCGGCAATCCAGGACTTCGCCTCCCCGGGTCTGCCGGACAGGATAGCCATCCCGCTCATGTACTTGACGGATATCATCAATAATATGACACCGCTCCAGCGCGAAGTCGCTCTGCTGAAACTCTCCGGCAGGCGCCAGACGGATATTGCGCGCATCCTTGATAAGAACGAATCGACAGTCTCCGCTCACTACAGCAAATCGCGCGGCCGGCAGTTCGGCATCATCACCGCCTTCCTTTCCGATTATTACGGCACATCCGGCGGAGCGCTGCACGGCCGTTTCGGGGAGACGGTCGAAGGGAGATTCAGATCATGAAAACACTGCTCATCACACTTTCAGTCCTGCTTTATCTTGCAAGCGGATGGCTCATCAAGCAACTGCTCAGCCTGCTCTCGGGCATAAAGTATCAGAAGACCGATAATATCGGCATGACTATCGGATACAGCGAGAGACTGCTCGCGGTCATATTCGTCGTCTTCAATCAATACACCGCTCTTGCACTCATCATTGCAGCCAAGTCCATATTGAGGTTCCCTTCCGGCAAGGAGGAGAACAGGGTGCATAAGGAAAGTGAATACGTACTGGTCGGCACGATGCTGTCGCTGGTCTTCGGCATTTTGAACGGACTCCTTGTGCTTTATGCCATCAATTATTAGAAGCGGCCTGCACCGCTTCTTTTTTTACCGTTTGTGGCCGGCGATGAGTCCGTCGCGGAGTTTGAGTGTGGAGGCTTCCGTACAGCTGAGCGCCCGCATCACACTCAGCTGCCCGTATCTCACTTTCAAGTCATCCACCGTCTTCATGAGCGATTCCTGCCGCCTCAGTGCACCGACATCTTCAAACAGGGACATCTGGCTGACGCTGTCCGGAATGAAATTTGTAAGCGTCACACTGATGGTCCGGTACAGTGCACGGGGGTCTGCGATACTTTTCAATATATTCCATATCCCCTTCATCACACGGTTGCTGTTGTTCGTCCCTGCGGGAATCGTGAACTGCTTCCTGTATATGTACCCATCCTTCGTACCGGCGGCGATCTGCACGGTTTTTGCAAGCCTTCCGGACAGCCTGAGCCGATGGGTCACTTCATCCACCTGTTCCAGCACGACGACATATATCTCCCTGAATCCGTAATCCCGCATCAGGATCTGGCTTTTGCAGATGGACGGCGAGTGCACCGTATGCTTCTCCCGTATTCTGCTGGAATCGATGCCGTTTGCATGCAGATGCCAGTCGACACCGATGATGCCGAAGTCCCGCTTCAAATACACCGGGGAGTACCGTGCCAGATCGCCTATTTTGAATATACCCCGTTCATTGAGCTTCACTTCACTCCGCCGGCTGATCCCCCAGAAATCCCGCAGGGGTTTGATCGGCCAGAGTTTGTCGGGCACATCGTGATAACGCCATTCTGCAATGCCGGCCTCCGTCTTTTTGGCTTCGATGTCCAGGGACAGCTTGCTGAGCAGGAGGTTGTCTCCGATGCCCACAGCGCATTCTATCGCAGTCTCATCGTATATTTCATTTTTGAGTTTTATGGCCAGCGCCTCCGGCGTACCGGCAAAAAGGTGCCAGCTTTCCGTGACATCCATGAAAAATTCGTCCACGGAGTACTGATGGAAATCTTCCGGTGCCACGTACTTCAGGGCGATTTCTGTAATCTTTGCCGAATAGTCCAGGTAGGTCTTCATCGAAGGGTTGATGATATAGATGTCTTTTCTCTGCGGTATTTCAAACAGCCGGGATCCCGTTTTGATGCCGAGCTTTTTGAGTTCCGCAGTTGCAGCGAGCACAACCGCACCAAGGCTCTTCGTATCCGCGACCACCGCAAGTTTTGTGGTCTTTGGGTCCAGCCCCTTTAAAATGCACGATACACTCGCAAAGAAACTTTTCTGGTCGACACAGAATATATGCCTTTTGGGGCAGATATTATAGTTATACATGACGGATCCTCCTTATAGGGAACATACGTTCTTATTAACATAATATCACACCTGGCCGCCTCCCAAACAAAATAATCCCTCGAGGTATTGTTTTATCCTGTGATGCAGAAAAGATGAACCGGAAATCCAAAAATAAAAATTCCAGGTATTAAAAAAGGATGGCGGCCGCCATCCTTTTTCATGCGTTATTGTTCTTCCGGTTTTCCTTCAAGGAAGTCATGCAGTTCCTGATTGTTTGCTTCAAAGTCCAGATCGATGACATTGCCCGCATGCGGTGTATCCATGAACTGATAAGTGTCCTCCATAGGCAGTGTAAGCGTATCGATATTCTTGTCGCCCCTGACGAGGAACGAGGCCATCATGCGATACATTTCACCATCCGACATGCTGGTGTTGACGTGTCCCATTCCTGTGCCGGCAATCTTCGGCAGCTTGAAGATGTTGCCGATGGATACCGCCTCACTCTTCACCGCATCGATCACCTGCTGCTGACGCCTGACGCGTCCGAAGTCCCCTTCGGCATCATGACGGAACCTGGCGTAGGCAAGAAGATCACTGCCCCCCAGACGCTGTGGCCCTTTCTCCAGTTCAGTATCGATTTTTGCCGACATATCCTTTTCGACATCTATCGGGATACCATCTTTGTTGATGACATCCACTACGGATTCGAAGGCTGCATAATCAACGACTGCATATTCTTCGACCTCGATGTCGAAATTCTGGCTGATCGTCTGCCTGAGCAGTTCCACACCGCCGAGGGAATAGACGGAATTGATCTTGTAGCTCTGATAGCCGGGGATATCCACGTAGATGTCACGCATCAGTGAAACCAGCTTCATATCCTTCTGCATATAGTCGTACTGCGCAATCATGATTACATCCGTGCGTTGTGAACCATCCACTTCCCTGTCCGCCCCGAGAAGCAGTATATTCTTCTTGCCGTCTTTGTCGTCCACTCCGTTGAACTCATGTGCCCTTTGTTCCACGCCGTTTCCTTTCGCGATATCAAGTCCTGATTGATAGGAGAAATATATATATAAAGCACCTCCTGCAAGCAGCAGGAGTATTATAAGGGGAATCAGTCCCCGCTTGCGCAGCCTTTTCTTCTTCACTGTGTGCGCCGCCCTCTCAGAGCGGCTGTATTCGTTATCCATTATCATGCTCCTGAAAATAATCTACTGAATCAGTTTACCTGTTTTGAAACAATTAATAAAGGAATATCATGGGCGGGGCACGTACAGACCATGATATTGATTGAGCCGGCATCCGACATTATAGTAATATGAATTGAAGGCAAAAGGAGTGAGGATACCATGATACGGAAAATGCTGCCGTTGATCATAATTTTATTGTTGGTGCTGCCCGCGGGCGCAAAAGCCGCTTCGGAATGGAGTCAGGCGGTTACCGTCTACGGCGCAGGGCTCGAAGACAACCGGGAGCTGCTCGATGCGACGGGTGGAATACTTGGCGCCACTGAAGAAGACAAGGTGGAATACGTCAGAAGCGGGGATGTTGAAAAGTATCTCGGCGTGACATACGACGATTCCGTCCTCAAATCCAGCATACGCATCCTTCAGAAGGATGCCGGAGCAGGGCTTGACATTACTGTCGATGAAAGCATGGGACAGATTACGGAAATAACAGAAGAAACATACAAAAATGCACTGCTGACCTCCGGCATCACCGATGCGGAAGTGGTCATCGGGGCAGCTGAGGATGTCACCGGCGAAAGTGCACTGGCCGGCATATACAAAGCCTATGAGACACAGGGTGAAGAAATAGACCCTGAACGTGCACAGAATGCACAGGATGAACTGGAGACCATATCGGACATCACCGCAGAGAACAGCGGTATGGAAGGATTCTCCCAGGAACAGCTGAACAAGATGATCACCGAGATCAAAATCCAGGTCATCGAAGCCGGAGGAGACCTCTCCGAAGGTGAGATCAGGAACATCGTCGGTGAGGAACTCGAGGCAAACGGCCTGAACGGCATACTGAGCCAGGAACAGATTGAACGGATTGTTGTCATCATCATGAACATACAGGATTCCGGGCTGTTTGAGAGCGAAGAGGCACAGCGCCTCCTTGACAGTTCCAGAAACCTGATTGATGAAATCACTTCAAGTGAGGGATTCCAGGATGCCAAAGATACTGCGCAGGAACTGGGCAGAGACATACAGGAATCCGGCGCATGGGAATCATTCAAAGATGCGGCTTCCGACTTCTTCAGGAAAGTGGCGGATTTCTTCAGATCGTTGTTCTGATCCAATCAAAAAAAAGCGGACATGGTGTCCGCTTTTTTGTTATTCCGACCTTTCATTCTCTCTGTAGGCGTAGCGGTTTTCACCCCACTCATCTACATCGGAAAGATCTGCTTTGATGTTGTTGGTCTGGAATACAGGGTTGATGCCCTGTTTCAGCTGTGTCCTGTAATCCGCCGCCACCTGGAATACTATGCTGCTCAGTGCAAATACCGCCACCAGGTTGGTGACTGCCATGAGCGCCATGAACACGTCAGCTGTTGCCCATGCCGTTTCCAGATCCATGACCGCACCGATGAACACCATGACGACAACAAGTGCTTTGAATATGAAAAGAACCGCTTTGTTTTCTTTGATGTAATTCAGGTTACTCTGACCGTAAAAGAAGTTCCCGAGTATAGAACTGTAGGCGAAGAGCAGGATGACAATGGCAATGAAAGTGGCCCCGAAGGAACCGATCTGTGAAGTCATTGCCGCCTGTGTCACCTGGATCCCCTGCAGTGCGTCTGCACCGTATTCCAGATCGGTATACATAAGTATAATGATTGCTGTCGCTGTACATACAACCATGGTATCGAAAAACACACCAAGAGATTGTATGAGCCCCTGTTTGACCGGATGGCTGACTGCAGCTGCTGCAGCGGCATTTGGGGCGGAACCCATACCCGCTTCGTTTGAAAAGAGCCCGCGCTGGAAACCGTTGAGGATTGCTGCACCCACTGCACCGCCAAATGCTTCACGGATACCGAAAGCATTTGCAAATATAGTGGAGATCATTGGAATAATCTGGTCATAATTGATGATTAATATTACCAGTACAAC
The DNA here is from genome assembly GCF_000986795.1 of Salinicoccus sediminis. GTDB lineage: Bacteria > Bacillota > Bacilli > Staphylococcales > Salinicoccaceae > Salinicoccus > Salinicoccus sediminis. The sequence continues at coordinate 427,269 of NZ_LAYZ01000001.1, forward strand.
CGCAAGATAGATGACAGCCATGACAGGCACAATATATCCGGTCACATTGGCTATCCACTTGGCTCCCCCGAAAATGACAAGGGCGGTAAATGCGGCTATAATCACACCGATGACCCATCGGTCAATATTGAACGCTTCCTCATAGGCATGGGCTATGGTATTGGACTGGAGTCCGTTGAAGACAAATCCGAATGTGACTGTAATGAGAATCGCAAAGAATATACCCAGCCACCTCTGATCAAGCCCCTTTTCCATGTAGTAGGCCGGTCCGCCGCGGAAACCGCCTTCTCTGTCCTTTACTTTGAAAACCTGTGCCAGCGTGGATTCGAAGAATGCAGTTGCTGCACCGAAGAATGCAATCACCCACATCCAGAATACGGCACCCGGCCCACCGAGTACGATTGCTGTGGCAACCCCGGCGATATTTCCGGTCCCGACACGTGAAGCGGCACTGATTGTGAATGCTTTGAAAGGAGAAATACCTTTTGAACCATCCGGTAAAATCTCCGCCTTTTCCTTTAATACATAAAACATTTCCCTGAACCATCTGAACTGGACGAACCTGGAGCTGATGGAGAAATATAAACCGGCGAGTATTAGAAGACCGATGAGGAAATCTCCCCAAAGAAGCGTGTTACCGACTTCTACTATTGATTTGAACCAATCCGGTATAATACCTTCAAAATCCATAAAAAAACACCTCCTGCATGATAATAAGTATTATATCACTACAAGAGGCAATAGGAAATTCAATATACAGATTATGTGAACGCTTCAAACATCACTTCATTCACTTCACCGAATGAATTTTCATCAACAATAAACGAACCGTTGGAGTATTTGCCGCTCATTCTGATTGATTTGGCATTGGTCCTGAATTCGGATGATGCAGATTTGAGTAATATATCAATATCATCTTTAACGAGTCTCGCATTTACCAGACGGTGCGGTTTTGATTTGATCTCCTTCAGCAGCATGTTGCCGACCTGCGCTCTCGCCCCTTCTTCAAAAAGACTGAGTTCCGTACGTTTTACAGAACCCCTTTGGGACACTGTGATCAGATAGTCCTGGTCTGACACCAAACCGGCCATAATGATGCGGTCATCGTCCTTGACATTCATCGCACGGACACCCTGTGCTTTAAGCCCTGTGTTGTTGACTTCCGAAACAGGGTATCTGAGTGTCATCCCTTTGCGTGTGACAAGGAGAACATCCTCCTCTTTCGCATCCGACAATTCAACAGAAACGACTCTGTCATTATTTTTAAGCCCCATGCCTGCTATCGGCCGTTTGATGCGGGTTGCTTCATACGCATCAAGCCCCGTTAATTTGATCTGCCCACGCTCTGTTACCATAACGACAGTGGTCTTGGTGTCATACTCACCGACGAGAAATGCAGTGAGGGGCATTTCATCCGTTTTGAGATTGAACCTGCTTGAAAGATGCTGCCCGTTGTCCTTCCATTTGATATCCTGCAGTTCGTGGACAGGGATGATCATGTAGTTGCCATAGTTGGTGAATACAAGGCAGTGCTGCAGTGTATGACCTTCCTCCAGCATAATCAGCCGGTCTTCCTGCTTTATCCCGATCTCCTCGATTGTGCTTGCATTGAAGCTCCGCATGCTGGTCCGTTTGATGTAACCGTCCCTCGTCACAGAGACCATGACTTCCTCCTTGGGGATGAGAACTTCTTTTTCAAGTTCTATCGTCTGGATTTCATCCTCTATGACACTCCGCCTTCCGGAGGCATATTTCTTACGGATGTCTCTCAGCTCCTTCTTGATTACGGACAGCAGTTTCTTTTCATTGCCGAGTATTTCCCTAAGCTGGTTGATTGTATATTCAAGTTCATTATGCTCCGTTTCAAGTTCGACAATATCCGTATTAGTCAGCCTGTACAGCTGGAGCGTGACGATGGCTTCCGCCTGGGCTTCAGTGAAGCTGAACGCATCCACCAGATTGTCCTTGGCATTCCGCTTATTTTCCGATTCACGGATTACGCGGATCACTTCATCCAGTATGGACAGTGCTTTCATCAGCCCCTCGATGATGTGCATCCGCTTTTCCGCTTCTTCGAGTTCATACTCAGAACGGTTGCGGACCACTTCCTTCTGGTGTCTGACATAGGCTTCCAGTATTTCTTTGAGTCCAAGAAGCTTCGGTGCCCGGTCGCTGATGGCCACCATATTGAAGTTATAGGAAACCTGCAGGTCCGTCTTCTTGTAGAGGAAGTTGATGATGCCCTCGACATTTGCATCCTTCCGTGTTTCGATGACCACACGCTGCCCATCCCGGTCTGTTTCATCCCGGACTTCAATGATGCCGTCCACTTTCCGGTCTGCACGGATTTCATCAACCTTCTTCACAAGGTTCGCCTTGTTCACTTCAAACGGCAGCTCATCGATGATGATATGCGTCTTGCCGCCTCTTACGTCCTCGGTCCTCACTTTACTGCGGACAATGATTTTTCCCCTGCCCGTTTCATAGGCTTTCCTGATTTCGGAGACACCCTGGATGATGCCGCCCGTCGGGAAGTCCGGCCCTTGGATGATCGTCATCAGTTCGTCGATCTTCACTGTCGGCTTATCTATGATTTTGAGTGTTGCATCGATGACCTCCTCGAGATTATGCGGCGGTATTTCAGTGGCATAACCGGCGGATATCCCCGTCGTGCCGTTTACGAGCAGATTCGGGAATTTGGCCGGCAGGACGACCGGTTCAACTTCTGTGTCATCAAAGTTATTGATGAACTGCACCGTGTTTTTCCTGATATCCCTGAGCATTTCATTGGAGATTTCAGACAGTCTCGCTTCTGTATAACGCATTGCAGCCGGCGGATCCCCGTCCACGCTCCCTTTGTTGCCGTGGATGGTGATGAGCTCTTCGCGCATCTTCCATTCCTGCGAGAGCCTCACCATGGCATCATACACGCTTGTATCCCCGTGCGGGTGATAGTTACCGATGACGTTACCCACAGTTTTGGCGGATTTTCTGTATCCTTTCTCGAATGTGTTACCCTCTTTGTACATCGCGTACAGTATTCTTCTCTGCACCGGCTTCAGGCCGTCCCTCACATCGGGGATGGCCCGGTCCTGGATGACATATTTACTGTACCGTCCGAAACGGTCGCCGATGACATCCTCCAGCTGGAGCTGCTGAATATGATCTGTCATGAAGTTTCACCACTCTCTTCCAATTTTGCCACATCATCATTTTCAAGAATGCTGTCCTGCTCTTCGAGCGTGAAACTCACATTCGATTCTATCCATTTACGCCGCATTTCAACATTATCCCCCATGAGTGTCGTGACACGTTTCAGAGACAGCGCTTCATCTTCGATCCTCACCTGTATCAGCGTGCGTGAATCCGGGTTCATCGTCGTCTCCCAGAGCTGGGCGGGCATCATTTCACCAAGACCCTTATAGCGCTGGAGCTCGACGTTTTTACCCAGTTCCTTCTGTGCTTCTGCAAGCTCATCCTCCGTCCATACATAACGCACAACTTCCCTGCCCTTCAACTTCTTTTTCAGCTGGAAGAGCGGCGGCAGTGCGATATAGATCTTGCCCGCGTCGAATAAAGGTCGCATATAATTGAAGAAGAACGTTAGAAGCAGCACCTGGATGTGCGCCCCGTCCGTATCGGCATCGGTCATGATGATGATTTTGTCGTAGTTTGAATCCTCCACTTTGAACTCATTCCCGACTCCCGCGCCGATTGTATGGATGATCGTATTGATCTCCTCATTTTTGAATATATCCTCGAATTTCGCTTTTTCGGTATTGATCACCTTACCGCGGAGGGGGAGGATGGCCTGGAATTTCCTGTCCCTGCCCTGTTTTGCAGATCCGCCGGCGGAATCCCCTTCGACCAGATACAATTCATTTTTCCTGGCATTCCTGCTCTGTGCCGGAGTCAGCTTTCCGGACAGGAGAGTATCCCTGCGCTTTTTCTTGCCGTTCCTCGCCTCTTCGCGAGCCTTCCTTGCCGTTTCCCTGACGCTCCTTGCCTTGATGGCTTTTTTGACGAGCTGGGTGCTGAGTGCACCGTTCTCTTCAAGGTAGTAGGGAAGGTGATCGGCCAGAAGCGTCTCCATTACATTTCTGGCTTCACTCGTTCCGAGCTTGCTCTTCGTCTGCCCTTCGAACTGGAGCAGGTCTTCTGGGACTTTGATGGATATCACTGCAGTCAGGCCTTCCCGTATATCATTCCCTTCGAGATTCTTGTCTTTATCTTTCAGTTCATTGATCTTCCTTGCATATTCATTGAAGACGCGTGTAAAACCTGTTTTGAAACCAACTTCGTGCGTTCCCCCGTCTTTCGTCCTCACATTATTGACAAAGGAGATGATGGTTTCACTGTACTGGTCATTGTACTGGAAGCTGACTTCGCCGAGTATGCCATTGTATTCGCCGGAAAACATGCTGATTTCCCCGATGGAATCCTTGCCTTCATTCAGGAATTCGATGAATGCTTTCAAGCCGTCATCATATTTGAAGGATTCCTCAAGCGGCTCCTCAGGACGCCTGTCGGTTATGCTGATCCTGAGTCCCTTCTGGAGAAAGGCGGATTCACGCATCCGCTCCATGATTGTTTCAAAATGGAACACCGTGCCTGATTTGAATATTTCCGGATCGGGTTTGAAAGTCACTTCTGTGCCGGTCTTTTTCGTCTTGCCGGTCACTTTCAGAGGACGGTCGACTTTACCGCCGTCTTTGAATGACATCTCATGGATTTTACCGTCCCTGAATATCCTGAGCTCAACCCAGGAACTGAGCGCATTGACGACAGAAGCGCCGACGCCATGAAGGCCGCCGGCAGTCTTGTAGCCGCCCGAACCGAATTTCCCGCCTGCATGCAGCACCGTGAAGATGACTTCCGGTGTCGGACGCCCGGAAGCATGTTTTCCCGTGGGCATGCCCCGGCCGTTGTCAGTCACTGTTATGCTGTCATCCTTGTTAATTGTAATGGCAATTTCATCACCATATCCATTGATGATCTCATCCACAGAGTTATCTGTAATCTCGTAGACAAGATGATGAAGACCCCGGTGGTCCGTCGATCCTATATACATGCCCGGCCGTTTCCGCACCGCATCAAGGCCTTCCAATATTTGTATCGATTCATCTGTATAAGTATTCTGTCTTGCCAAATCAGGTATCCTCCTACAAACATACGTTCGTTTAATGTAATCTCTTACTATTTTTATACAAATCTTTGACGATTGCAACCCTAATCCCCATTTTACACGTTTTTTACACTTCAGACCATTAGTTTACAATAACATTAATATGTAAACTAATTTATATTAGGTGTAACTATTTTTTTATGGTAAACTGTTAGTACCTGATGATAAAGGGGTTTTTAATTTGGAAACACTCATTTCACTGCTGGTATTCGGTTACCTGATCGGGGCAGTACCTTTCAGCCTCCTCATCGGGAAATGGTTCTACAAAATCGACCTGAGGGAACATGGGAGCGGGAACATCGGAACTACCAATACATTCCGTATCCTCGGTAAGAAAGCAGGAATCCTGGTACTCATAATGGACATGATGAAAGGTGCGGTCCCTGTCTGGACGGCGATGCTCATAGACACAGATTTTCACGTATTCCTGCCGGGACTGGCTGCTGCACTCGGCCATGTGTATTCGATCTTTTTGAAATTCAGGGGCGGCAAGGCTGTTGCCACGAGCGCAGGTGCTGTTCTCGCATATAATCCGCTGATGTTTGCTATATTACTGAGCGTCTTTCTACTTACTTTAAGAACCAGCAAATATGTGTCCCTGTCCAGCATAGTCAGCGCCGTCCTGTTCTTCATCCTTTCCCTTGTTTTCCGCGATCCTCTGCTTATCGGATTATCTTTTATCATTGCTGTAGTTATAGTTGTTAGACATATATCCAACATTAAACGTATAATAGACGGCACAGAGTCAAAGATTACATTCATGTAGCGAAAGGATTGATCAGCATGCTTAAAGTCACTGACAATGCAGTTAATTGGATGAAAGAAGAACTCGACCCTGAAAACGGCCAAGGTGTAAATATCTATGTAAGATATGGTGGAGAAACCCAGCTCAAGCAAGGCTTTTCCCCTGCCCTTACAGTCGACACCATCCCTGACGACAGTAAAGTCTTCGAATACGACGGCATAGACATTTTCATAAAAGAAAGTGATCTTTGGTACTTCGAAGATTCAGAGCTTACGGTTGATGTTAACGATCAGGAAGAAATAGCATTTGCAGATAATTGAAAAATGATTAAAAAGAACAGCCCATCTCATGCGAGATGGGCTGTTCTTATGAAGCCGTTCTTATTTGAGTTTGTTTCTGAGAACAAGCTGCAGGATTCCGCCGTGGCGGTAGTAATCCACTTCAACTTCAGAATCAAAGCGCGCTTTGACTTTGAATTCTTTTTTCTCACCTTTGTCATCCGTTGCTACGACATCGAGAAGATCTCCCGGTTTCACTGACTCATCAACCTGGATGTCAAATGTTTCACTGCCGTCGAGGCCAAGTGCATCCGCATTTTCGCCGTCAACAAACTGCAGCGGCAGCACACCCATCATTACAAGGTTTGAACGGTGAATCCGTTCATAGCTTGCCGCAATAACTGCTTTGACACCAAGCAGGTTCGTACCTTTGGCAGCCCAGTCACGGCTGGAGCCCATGCCGTAGTCGTCTCCTGCTACAACGACGAGGCCTGTACCATCCTGCTGATACTTCATCGCTGCATCATAGATGCTCATCACTTCACCCGTCGGCCAGTAAGTTGTGAATCCGCCTTCTGTGCCCGGGGCAATCTTGTTGCGGATACGGATGTTTGCGAAAGTACCGCGCATCATTACTTCATGGTTTCCGCGGCGGGAACCGTATGAGTTGAAGTCTCTAGGAGACACACCCTGTTCGATCAGCCATTTTCCTGCCGGTGTATCCTTGCCGATTGCACCTGCCGGTGAAATGTGGTCTGTTGTCACAGAGTCTCCAAATTTACCGAGTACACGCAGGCCGTTAAGCGATTCTACTGTGCCTGCTTCTTTCGACAGATCCTGGAAGAATGTCGGGTTCTGGATGTAAGTGGATTTCGGGTCGAAATCGTAAAGCGGTGCATCGGTTGTTTCAATATTGTTCCAGATTTCATTGGAATCAAATACGCTTTCGTATTCTTTCCTGAACAGTTCAGGTGTCACTGTGCTCATGACTGCATCCCTGACCGCTTTTGTGGAAGGCCAGATATCCTGCATGAATACATCGTTGCCTTCTTTGTCCTGACCGATCGGTTCAGATTTAAGGTCGATGTCCACAGTTCCTGCCAGCGCATAAGCAACCACAAGCGGCGGTGAAGCCAGATAGTTCGCTTTGACAAGCGGATGGATTCTTCCTTCGAAGTTACGGTTACCTGAAAGTACAGAAGACACAAGCAGATCATTGTCCACGATTGTTTCCGTGATTTCAGGCTTGAGCGGACCGGAGTTGCCAATACATGTTGTACAGCCGTACCCAACAAGGTTGAAGCCGAGCTTATCAAGGTATTCCTGCAGCCCTGAGTCTTCAAGATACCCTGTAACGACCTTGGAACCCGGAGCCAGTGAAGTTTTGACATAGGCCGGCACTTCAAGTCCTTTTTCAACTGCATTCTTGGCAAGCAGGCCTGCGCCAAGCATTACGTACGGGTTGGATGTATTCGTACAGGAAGTGATGGCAGCAATCACCAGATCGCCTGTGCTGATTTCAGCAGTACCCCCATCTTTGAAGTTGACTGTACCTTTTTTGTCGAATTCAGATTCGTCCATGCCGTGGCCATGGTTGCCGCTTTCGGCTGTAACGGATTTCCTGTACTCATCCTTCATCTCTGACAGAGGGATGAGGTCCTGGGGACGCTTCGGTCCTGCGAGTGAAGGTTCAACCGTTGAGAGGTCAAGATCCACTACATCAGTGTAAACTGCTTCCTCTTCCGGATTGAAGAACATGCCGTTCTCTTTCAGATACTGTTCCACAACAGCGAGATGCTCTTCAGAACGTCCTGTCAGACGCATGTAATCGATTGTTTCAGAATCCACCGGGAAGAAACCGCAGGTTGCACCGTATTCCGGCGCCATGTTTGCGATTGTCGCGCGGTCGGCGAGTGGTAGTTCAGTGACACCCTGGCCGAAGAATTCAACGAATTTGCCGACTACCCCTTTTTGACGGAGCAGTTCAGTTACACGAAGTGCAAGGTCAGTCGCTGTTGCACCTTCAGGCAGTGCATTTGTCATTTTCACCCCAATGACTTCCGGTACCGGGAAGTATGAAGGCTGGCCGAGCATGCCCGCCTCAGCTTCAATTCCGCCGACACCCCAGCCGAGTACGCCCAGGCCGTTGATCATTGTAGTATGGGAGTCCGTACCTACCAGAGTATCCGGATAAGTGACGAGGCCGTTCTCTTCCTCTCTGATATGCACAACATTAGCAAGATACTCGAGATTGACCTGGTGCACGATACCTGTTGCAGGCGGTACAGCTTTGTAGTTGTCAAACGCTTTAGTCGCCCAGTTCAGGAATTCATAGCGCTCCTGGTTCCTTTCGAATTCAAGTTCCATGTTTTTCTGGAGTGCATCATGCGTACCGTATTCATCAACCTGGACAGAGTGGTCGATGACGAGGTCGACAGGCACTTCGGGGTTGATCTTCTGAACGTCGCCGCCGACAGCATCCATCGCTTTCCTGAGTGATGCAAGATCGACAACGGCGGGAACACCTGTGAAATCCTGAAGAATAACACGTGATGGTTTGAACGGCACTTCATTGCCTGCATTGTTTCCTTTATCCCACTGTGCCAAAGATTCGATATGTTCATCTTTGATTACTTTGCCGTCATACTGTCTGAGTACCGACTCAAGCAGCACTCTGATCGAGTATGGCAGCCTGGAAGTTTCCGAAAAACCTTTTTCAGTAAGGGTTTTCAAACTGAAGTAGTTATAATCCTTACCGCCAACACTAAATGAACGCTTTGCAGCTTCATTTAAATTCTGACTCATAGTTAATAGCCCCCTATCAATATTTCAGTCATGCGACTGCTCATATCAATTGTATAACTTAAATTTATGGTTGTAAACGAAACCCGACTTAAAAGGGACATAATTACGATACAAAAAAATGACCTATAGTGATAAGCATTGCTTATGACCATAGGTCGGAATTATAACTATATATTAATTATTTTCTTTGTTCTCTTCCCTTTCCAGTTCCTCTTCGTATTCTTTCATCATCTTCTCATAGCGGGTCCCTTCATAATCCGGTTCAATGAGCAGGTTCAACGCTTTCTGCTCGTCGGAAATATCCTTGTAGGTCGCTATCATTACGAATATCAGTATGATGGAGAACGGAAATGCCGAGATGATTGCCGCTGCCTGCAGCGGAGCGAGTCCGCCGCCCATGAGCAGTACGATGGCGATCAGCGTCTGTGCGAGCCCCCAGATCATCTTCACTCTAGTGGGTGGTGTCAGTGAACCGTTGGTCGTCTGCATACCCAGTACAAATGTTGCCGAGTCGGCAGAAGTGATGAAGAAAGTTGAGATCAGCAGTACCGCAACTATAGATATGATCAGCCCCATCGGCATGCTATTGAACATTTCGAACATGATTTCCTCAGTGGCAAGGTCTCCGAAGCCCCCGAACAGTTTTTCGGCTTCAATTGCACTGACACCGAATACACTGAACCAGAAGAAACTGAGCACTGCCGGGCCGATCATGACCGCCAGTACAAATTCACGGATGGTACGTCCACGGGATACCCTGGCGATGAAGATGCCGACGAACGGGCTCCAGCTCATCCACCAGCCCCAGTAGTAGATTGTCCATGATCCGAGCCATTCGCTCTTCTGGCCATTGAGCGGCGCCACATCATAACTCATCTGGATGAAGTTGCTCAGCATGCTGCCGAATGTATCCGTCCACATATTGAGTATGAGGACTGTCGGTCCTGCAACAAGCGTGAAGATGAGAAGAAGGCCGGCAAGCACCATGTTGGCGTTACTCAGGTACTGGATGCCTTTTGACAGGCCGGACCACGCACTCCACATGAACAACACGGATACGACGGAGACGATAAGTATCTGGACGAAGATGTTGTTCGGAATGCCGAACAGGTAGTTCAATCCGCCGTTGATCTGCATGACACCGAGTCCAAGTGAAGATGCAACCCCCATGATGGTCGCAAGCACTGCCAGGACATCGATGGCTGTCCCCAGTCCACCTTCCACGCGGTCGCCGAATATCGGGCGGAGCGTCCTCGAGATGAGTCCGGGCTCCCCTCTTCTGAACTGTGTGAATGCAAGAGCCAGGCCTACAACAGCGTAAACCGCCCAGGCATGGAATCCCCAGTGGAAAAACGTCCTTCTGAGCGATTCCTTCATCGCTTCATCGGTGCCCGGCTCCGCTGTCGGCGGGGTCAGGTAATGACTGAGCGGCTCAGCCGCACCCCAGAATACAAGACCGATACCCATACCAGCACTGAACAGCATTGCAAACCAGGAAACCGTCCTGAATTCCGGACGTTCCGTCGGTTTGCCAAGCCGGATCTGGCCCATCGGTGTAAATACGAACAAAAGACAGAACAGTATCATCACAGTAGTGATGGATACATAATACCAGCTGAAATTGATGGTTATGAAACTTTGGATAACACTGGTCACATTGGAAAAGTTGTCAGAGAAAAATGCCCCGTAAAGTACCAGCAATGCTGTGATTACAGCAGCTATCCAAAACACCGGGGACAACTTCGCTTTGTTTTCATCTTCCATGTTATTCCTCCTCGTTGTAGATGTTGGTGAAAAATTATCCTCCTAAAACACTTACCCATACTACCACAGCCTTAACCGGTTATCAACTTACATTTTATGGAATAACTTCCTCCGCCGGCAGCATTTCATACAGAAAATGTATACAAATTGTGATTTTTTATTTGTATCTACAAGTGATAAGTGGCATATTATTATTTGCGCAGGCTTAACAAATGTGCAATCTCAGACGAAGGAGGAATTGTCATGTGGAAAGAATTCAAAGAATTCATTGCGCAGGGGAATGTACTTGATCTGGCAGTGGCAGTAGTACTTGGTGCTGCATTCGGGAAGATTATCACTTCACTCGTTGAAAACATCATCATGCCCGCCATCGCCCTTATTTTCGGTGACACGGATTTCGCTTCAAACTGGTCTTATATGGGTATTACTTACGGCGTGTTCATCCAGTCAATCATCGATTTTCTCATTATCGCGGCAGCAATTTTCCTGTTCGTCAAACTTGTCAACAAAGTATCCAGAAACAGGTTTGTTGAAGAGGAAGAAGAGGAGGAGCAGATACTGCTCCTCAGGGAGATCAGGGACTCATTGCAGAACAAGAACGATAAACCCGGACTCTAACCTTGAGAGAGGGACGGCGGATCAGACCGCCGTCCCTCTTTTCAGTCATGTTATATTCAGGATTGTGGCGGCCACCAGCGCAATTGCAGCTATGATCAGCCATATCAGTGTTATCTTCCACACGAATTTCACCCATTTGATATACGGAATGCCTGACACGGCGAGCACTCCCATCAGTGAGGCCGATGTCGGAATGATCGTATTCGTGATTGCATCACCGTACTGGAATGCAAGGACCGCAATCTGCCTCGGAATTTCCTGCAGATCGGCGATCGGTGTCATGATCGGCATTGTGGTCACCGCCTGCCCGGAACCGGACGGTATGAAAAAGTTGATGATGACCTGTATGAGGAGCATGCCGAGCACGGACACTGATTTTGGCAGATAATCCAGAACACCGCTCATGCTGTTGATGATCGTGTCGATGATCATCCCGGATTCGAGCACCACAAGTATCGCCCTTGCAAAACCGACGATGATGGCACCGTAGACGACAAGTTTCATACCGTCTATGAAGGCATCAAAAATATCGTTGACCTTCATCCCGCCGACAAATCCTGCGAGTATCCCGACAAGGAAGAAGTTTGCGGATAGCTCGGTCAGGAACCAGCCGTGCTGGAAAATGCCGTAAACATTGATGACGATTCCCAGGAAGAAAGTGAGCAGGATGAAAATATGCCGCTTCTTAAGTTCACCGAAATCCATGACATCTTCTGTGAAATTGACCTGTCCGTTCTGTGATTCATGATGGATCAGACTCGCTTCGGGATCTTTCTTCACCCTTTTGGCATAGTGCATGACGTACCATACCGCACTGCCCAGGACAAATACATAGACGAACGTCCTGAATTCCCACCCCGAGAATATGGTCAATTCCGCTATCTCCTGTGCAATCCCCACGGTGAATGGGTTGAGCATGCCGCCGATGAAACCGGAGGCTGCACCAAGTGTGACCATTGCCGTTCCCACCATCGCATCATAGCCGAGAGCCGTCGCCAGTACAATGCCGATCGGCACGAAGATGATCGCCTCCTCGGCCATTCCTGTTGTAAAACCAAGTACTGAGAAAACGAACATGATGACTGGAATCATCAGTTTCTCATTCCCTTTGACCGTGATCATGATTTTCTGTATCGCCGCTTCAATCGCCCCCGTCGCACGGATGACACCGAATGCACCCCCGACCAGAAAGATATAGAAGATGATCTCTCCCCCATCAATAAGACCGAGCGGGATGGATTTGAAAAGGTCGAAGAACGACACCGGGCTCTGCTCGGTCTGTGCATAGCTTCCAGGTACAACCTCCGTCCTGTCATCAATCTCCACCCTTTCAAACTCACCGGCAGGTATTACATAGCTCAGCACTGCCGAGATGATCACCACAGCAAGCAAAATAGCATAAGTATGCGGGAACCTGGGTCCCTTTTTGATATTCTCTGTCTCTTCTTTCAACATAAAATCCCCCTGTTAAATGATAATTCCATTATACATATAGCAAAGGGAAATGTCTGAATAATTTAATAAATAGACGGAATATGACATCATATCATTAAAAAATCCAGTACAGCATTGAACTGTACTGGATTCTATCTACTTGCTGTTAAAATGCTGTTTCACTTCACTGATGAAGTAAAGGCTCCCTGTGACAAGGAGCATATCCCCGTCGAATTCTTCCATGAAGCGTCTGTAGTCACTCACTTTATGTTTGTCGGGATGATTCACCGTCTCATATATCTCTTTCATTGACAGTGCCTTCGGAAAGTCGAAATGGGTCACATGGAACTCATCAGCGATGCCTGAAAGCATATCCACCATGCTGGCAAGCGGTTTACCCTCTATCGCCGAGAACAGGACAGATATTTTTCTGTCGCTGTAGTTTTCTCTGATGGTGTCGACCAACGCTCCCACCGCTTCATTATTATGCGCACCATCCAGGATGATCAGCGGCTTGTCCTGTATTTTTTCGATCCGGCCGGGCCATGTCATCGCTTCAATTCCGTGGATCAGCTTATTGAAGTCGAGCATGGCTTTATCATTGTCGTGCAGTTCAAGAAGTGCGGCAATTGCAAGTGCGGCATTCTCCTCCTGGTGCCTGCCTGCCATCTTCAGCTGTATATCCGGAAAATCATACTGTCCGTACTGGAACTGGAATTCACCTTCTTCGGCATCCCGAATCAGGATGATGTCCCTGCCGAGTTCGATTCCTCTGGCATGGTTATCATCGAGGACTTTGTGTATATAATCCCGTGCACTATCATCTTTGACGCTGAAGACGAGCGGTATGCCCGGTTTGATGACGCCGCTTTTATCCTTGGCAATGTCGAGCAGCGTATCGCCCAGGATATTCGTATGGTCGAGACCGATGCTTGTCAGTACTGTCATGATCGGTCCGAATACATTTGTCGAATCGTTTTTGGCACCAAGACCCGCTTCAACGATGACGAAATCGACGGATCTGAGCCGTCCGAAATAGACGAACATCATCATTGTGATGATTTCAAACTCGGTTGCCGTACCGAGGTCCGTCTCCCTCTCCATATCTTCACTGACCGGCCGGACGATTTCAACGAGACGCACGATATCATCATCGCTGATCGCCCGCCCGTCGACGGAAATGCGTTCGTTGAACGTTTCTATATATGGCGAGGTGAATGTGCCCACGCTGTAGTCATTGTGATTCAGCGCACTTCTCATATACGAGACGGTGGAACCCTTGCCGTTCGTTCCGACGACATGGATTCCGTTGATATTCTTCTCCGGATTCCCGATCCTTCCAAGCATCCATTCCATTCTTCTGACACCCGGTTTTATCCCGAATTTGATACGTTCATGAATCCAGTCGAGACTATCTTTGTAATTCATGTTCTAACCCTTTCTTTTAAGGCTGTCCAGACGTTCCTTCACTTCGTTGTACTGGGACTGGTAGCCGAGCTTTTTCTCTTTCTCCTTATCCACGACGGCCCGGGGGGCGTTGTTCACGAACTTTTCATTGCCGAGCTTGCCATCTACACGCTTGAGTTCTCCTTCAAGGCGCCCAAGCTCCTGCTCAAGCCGTGCAGCCTCCTCTTTCATATCGATGAGTCCGGCAAGTGGCAGTATGACCGTCGCGCCTTTGACCACATCTGTTTTTGCATCATCATCCACCCGGATGCTTTCCGCAATCTCAAGTGTCTCTGGATTACAGAACCTGTCGATATAGCTGCGGTTCGTCTCGACAGCTGCGCGCCTTTCTTGATCCTTCACTTCGATCTGGATATCGATCGGCCTGGACAGCGGGGAGTTCACCGCACTTCTCGTCTGCCTCACCGATTTGATGATGTCGACGAGCAGCGCCATGCCTTCCTTGGATTCCGGATATTTATGGTTTTCATCCGCCACAGGCCATCCGCTGACAACGATGGAACGGTTGCTGTCGATCGTCTGATAGATCTCTTCGGTAACGAAAGGCATGAACGGATGGAGCATCTTCAGAATGCTGTCGAGTGTATGCAGCAGCACCGACCGTGTCATCGCCTTCTCTTCGTCCGTACCTTCGGTCATGGGCACTTTCGCCATCTCGATGTACCAGTCACAGAATTCATCCCAGATGAAGTTATAGAGGAGGCGTCCCACTTCGCCGAATTCATATTTCTCTGACAGTCTCGTCACATCTCCGATGGTTTCATTCAGACGGGTGAGGATCCATTCGTCGGCAAGTGTCTTTTCGCCTTCGAGATTGATGTCATCCATGCCGAAGTCTTCACCGATGTTAATCAGGCTGAACCTTGATGCATTCCATATTTTGTTGATGAAATTCCATACCGACTCCACTTTGGCATCGGAGTATTTCAGGTCATGTCCCGGCGTTGATCCTGTAGCCAGGAAGTACCTCATTGCATCTGCACCGAATTTGTCGATGACATCCATCGGATCGACGCCGTTGCCGAGTGATTTTGACATCTTACGGTTCTGCTCATCACGTACAAGACCATGCAGCAGCACATCATCAAACGGATTTTCCCCGGTATGCTCAAGGGAGGAGAAGATCATTCTCGCCACCCAGAAGAAGATGATGTCATAACCTGTCACAAGGACATTGGTCGGGAAGAACTTCCGGAGATCCTCCGTTTCCTCCGGCCATCCCATCGTTGAAAACGGCCACAGGGCACTTGAGAACCATGTATCCAGTACATCCTCATCCTGCTCCCAGTCCTCTTCATCCGCCGGCGGCTCCATCCCCACGTGTATCTCCCCCGATTCCTTATGGTACCAGGCGGGGATCTGATGGCCCCACCACAGCTGCCTTGAGATGCACCAGTCGCGGATATCTTCCATCCATCTGCGGAAAGTGGCATCAAAACGCTCTGGTACGAAGTCGATCGGATCTTTTGAATCCTGGTTGTCGAGACTCTTCCTGGCGAGGCTGTCCATGCTCACGAACCACTGTGTGGACAGGTATGGTTCGACGACCGCGTCACTTCTCTCGGAGTGTCCGACGGAATGGACATGCGGCTCTATTTCAATCATCAGCCCCTCGTCTTCAAGGTCTCTGACCAGCGCCTTCCTGCACTCGAAACGGTCCATCCCCTCATACTTACCGGCAAGCCCGTTCATGGAACCGTCCGGATGCATCACATTGATGCGCTCGAGGTTATGGCGTTCACCGATGACGAAATCGTTCGGATCGTGCGCCGGTGTCACTTTCATCACGCCTGTGCCGAATTCCTTGTCCACATAGGCATCCGCGATGATCGGAAGTTTCCTGCCGACGATCGGCAGTATTGCGTTCTTACCGATGATATCCTTATAGCGCGCATCTTCAGGGTATACGACTATGGCTGTATCACCGAGCATCGTTTCCGGACGGGTGGTGGCGATCTCCACATGACCACCGTCTTCAAGCGGATATTTCACATGATAGAAATTCCCTTCGACCTCTTTATGGATCACTTCGATGTCACTGAGGGCCGTCTCTGTTGCCGGGTCCCAGTTGATGATATACTCCCCGCGGTAGATCAGCCCTTTATTGTACATGTCGACAAAGACTTTGCGGACCGCCTTTGACAGGCCTTCATCCATGGTGAAGCGTTCCTTGTCATAATCCAGGCCCAGGCCGAGCTTCTCCCATTGGCTCCTGATGAAATTTGCATATTCCTCTTTCCAGTTCCATGCATGCTCCAGGAAACTTTCCCGCCCGATTTCATGCCGGCTGATGCCCTGCTCACGGAGCCGGGCATCCACTTTTGCCTGAGTTGCAATACCCGCATGGTCCATGCCGGGAAGATAGAGTACTTCGTAGCCCTGCATCCGCTTCATGCGTGTGATGATATCCTGGAGCGTAGTGTCCCAGGCATGGCCGAGATGCAGCCTGCCGGTCACATTCGGCGGCGGAATGACGATGGAATACGGTTCTTTGTCCGACGTCGCGTCAGACTTGAAATAGCCTGCTTCCACCCATGTTTGATACTTGCCTTCCTCGACTTTTGCCGGATTGTATTTTGTAGGCATATCCATAATGATCTCTCCTTATTTTTTGCATAATAAAAACTCCCGTCCAGAAATAGGACGGAAGTTCCGCGGTACCACCTAAATTCAGCATTGGTCATGCTGCACTTGAGATGATTAACGCTCATCAGACGTCCCGTCCTACTGCATTTTCAGACGGAATCAGCATGCAGACTACATCCGCGGTGTGCTTCGGTATGCTTGCAGCCTGCGCATACTCTCTTCAACCCGCACTTCCGGGACCTTCTGCCGTGATGTTTATAGATTTAAGTTTATAGTATTCCAACCAGCCGGAACTGTCAAGTTTCTTCCCCGTCCTCCCTGCGGCGCCGGCGGTTCCTGGACAGGATGATGTTGATCACCGGTGCAACAATCAGCAGGATGAAGAAGATCCTGAATATATGATAGCTTGAGATCATTGCGATGTTCGCTCCCATCTCCACTGCAACTATGATGATCTGGCCGATGCCGCCGGGTGCTGCACTCAGGAACAGATCATTGAAGTTATGCTCCGTAAGCAGGATGAAGAGGATGACGATCATGAACGTACCCAGTATAAGGAGTACATTCTGGACAAGCATCGACACCACCATGCGCCTGTTCAGCCTGCTGACCAGTGAGGAAATCTGGATGCCGACACGGATGCCGAACAGCACCTGTGCGAGGTACATGAATTCCACATCTAGGGCAAATGTATGGTCTGTGGAGAGGTTCCACACCAGCACGCCGATCATCGGGGCAATCATTACAGGGACCGGAAACTTCAAAAGTTTGAGGACGAACGTGAGCACCACTGCCCCGGCGGCCAGTATGAGCATTTCAGGCACGAGCACAGAAGTGAGGTCCGGTTCAATATCATCCGGTATACCGGGAGCACCGTCTGAAAAAACACTGGCTATGAAGGGGACCAGGATGACAACGAGGACGATGCGGGACATCTGTGTAAGAGTTACCAGAAGCAGGTCGGCGCGTTTTTCCTCCTCTGCCATCAGAATCATCTGTGAAAGCGCCCCGGGTGTTGTTGCAAGGACCGCAGTTTCATATGTACAGCCTGTCATTTTCGTGAAAAACCTGGCCAGTATCAGACTGAGGATGATGACCATCAGGGTAAGCAGCACGATATTGAACACATCATCCTGCATATCGATTATGGTCTCCTTGGTGAAGGTGGAGCCGATTTCGATACCGATGATGAAGATGCCGACGTCGCCCATCCACTTCTTAAACCCTGTATCCCGTCTGGTCAGCCGCTGGAAGATCACTGTTGCGACCATCGCCCCGAAAAGCCACGGCAGAATCATGCCGGCTGTCTGCAATATCCATGAAAGGGTCATTGCCGCAGTAAACAGGAACAGCAGCCTCAAATATTTCATTATGTAAAACCTCCCCTTTGTACCATCTGTATGCCTTTGCCGTAAACAACAAAAACTTCCACATCGAATGCGGAAGTTTTTGTATCAGTTATTGGCCTGCCATGAATTCATAGAGTGCAGTCAGGTCTTCATCAGCAATCTGATCCTGGCTGAATGACGGCATTGATCCCCGGCCGTTTCTGACAACATCAGTGAATTCACCTTCATCGAGGCTTGTGCCTGCAAGCGCAGGTCCCATGCCGCCGGAGAAGTCCTGACCATGACAGGACGCACAGTTGTCGCGGGCAAATCCTTCAGCATCGAAGTCGCCTGTGGATGCCTCTTCACCGCCGCCTTCTCCGCCGCTTTCCTCTTCGCCTCCGCCGGATGATTCTTCGGAAGACTCCTCTTCCTCTCCTCCGCCGGTAAGCGCAACACCACCGTTACCTGTGGCAAGGTGTATTACAAGAGGGATAAGTAACAAAAGGATGATGATCGGAGTGATCCAAACAAGCGGGTTTCTCTTGTCATCCTCTTTGTGTTCAATCATTTCTCTGTTTTGGCCATCGACGAACGTTTTGTCTTCGTCTCTCTGCCCTTTCATGAACTTGTCTTTATCGGACACATGCTTGTCCTTATCATTTGCCATGTACACAACCTCCATTTATGTGTTTAAGTCAATTATACACTTTATTTATTTTCCGTAAACGGTATAAATTGAGTTATTCTGCTTTAATTTTGTCCAGGGCATTACTGAATGCCGTCAGTGTTTTACTTATGTCCTCTTCGGTATGTTTAGTCGAAAGGAACATGCCTTCAAACTGGGACGGCGGCAGGTATACGCCCTCTTCAAGCAGGTTGCGGTACATTTTGGCAAACAAGCCGAGGTCGCTCGTATTAGCCGAATCGAAGTCTGTAACCGGCCCTTCAGTGAGGAAGAAACCGAGCATCGAACCGGCACGGTTGACAGTGATCGGATAGCCTTTTTCACTGAATATCTCCTTCAGACCGTTCTCAAGCACGTCGCCGAGGCGGTTGAAATGCTCATAGCTCTCCGGCGTGAGCTGCTTCAGTGTTTCAAGGCCCGCTGTCATGGCAAGCGGGTTCCCTGAAAGCGTCCCCGCCTGGTAGATGTCGCCGGTCGGTGCAATGCGCTCCATGATGTCGCGGCGGCCGCCGTAGGCGCCGACCGGCAGTCCGCCGCCGATGACTTTTCCGAGACATGTGAGGTCGGGGGTGATTCCGTAATGGCCCTGGGCGCAGTTATACCCCACCCTGAAGCCTGTCATGACTTCATCGAAGATCAGGAGAGTGCCGTTCTCCTCTGTGATCCTTCGGACGAAATCAAGGTAGCCTTCCACAGGAGGAACGACGCCCATGTTGCCGGCAACCGGCTCCATGATCACTGCCGCAATGTCTTCGCCGAATTGGTCGAACGCTTCCTTCAGGCTCTCTTCATCATTGTATGGCACCGTGATCGTGTTGGCGGCCGTACCTTCCGGCACTCCCGGAGAATCCGGAAGTCCGAGCGTCGCCACCCCGCTGCCCGCTTTTATGAGCAGCGAATCGCTGTGCCCGTGGTAGCACCCTTCGAATTTGAGGATCTTGCTGCGGCCTGTGAATCCTCTTGCAAGCCTCAGGGCCGCAAGTGTTGCTTCTGTACCCGATGACACCATGCGTATCATTTCCACAGAAGGCACACGGTCGATGACCAATTCCGCCAGCTCGTTTTCAAGTGATGTCGGTGCACCGAAACTGGTGCCTTTTTTGGCGGCTTCAGAAACCGCGTCCACCACTCTGTCGTCACTGTGGCCGAGGATGAGCGGACCGAAACTGAGCACATAGTCGATATATTCATTGCCGTCGACATCATATGTCCGGGCATCTTTGGCATGATCGATGAATACAGGATCCATCCCTACTGAATTGAACGCCCTGACAGGACTGTTCACACCGCCCGGCATGAGTTCCATTGCTTTCTTATAGAGTGCCTTCGAATTTTCGTACATGCTATTCCATCCCTTCATCAATCATTCTGCAAAGATCTTTTGCGAAATAGGTGATAATCATATCCGCGCCGGCACGTTTCATGGATACCATCTGCTCCATGATCACTTCTTCATCAAGCAGTCCCATATCAATGGCGGTACGTGTCATTGAGTATTCTCCGCTTACATTATACGCCACTACAGGTACGTTTGAATTGTTCCTGACATCACGGATGATATCAAGATATGACAATGCGGGTTTTACGATCATCATATCGCATCCCTCTTCAAGGTCGCTTTCAAGCTCACGTTGTGCTTCAAGTCGGTTTGCCGGATCCATCTGGTACGTCCTCCTGTCACCGAATGATGGTGTGGAGTCGGCGGCATCCCTGAAGGGGCCGTAGAACTTGGAGGCATATTTGATGCCGTAGCTCATGATCGGAATGTGGCTGAAGCCGTTGTCATCGAGACCTTTTCTGATTTCACTGACAAACCCGTCCATCATGTTGCTCGGGGCAATGATATCCGCTCCGGCCCCTGCCTGAGAGACCGCTGTTTGGACGAGCAGCGGCAGGGTGCTGTCATTATCCACATCTTTGGTTTCACTGTCGATCAGACCGCAGTGTCCATGGTCTGTATATTCACAGAGGCATGTATCCAGTATCACAAGGATGTCAGGATGGAGCCTTTTGCTGATCCTGCATGCTTCCTGCACGACACCGTGGTCATGGTATGCGCCTGTGCCTTCGGGATCCTTTTCATTCGGAATGCCGAAAAAGATGACGGATTTTATCCCCAGGCGGCTGACTTCCTCCAGCTCTTCTTCAAGCAGGTTCAGCGATACCTGGAATACGCCTTTCATCGACGGTACTTCTTTTCTGACATCATCCGCTTCCACTACGAATATCGGATAGATGAAATCTTCTTTTGTCACTCTGGTCTCCCTGACCATATCTCGCATAAACGCCGTCCTTCTCATACGGCGATGTCTGTCAAAATTCATCGTTACACCTCTGATTAACTCTTTTTTCAAGCATGTCGAACATATCCTGCAGTGTCTCTTTTTCCGGCCGGATACTGTCGATTCCCCTTTTTTTTTAATGCATCATGCGTCACATGGCCGATTGCTGCCACAACCACATTTTCAAGTATGTCCCGGCTCATCTTCCCGGCGAATGCTTCGACGCCCGACGGGCTTGAGAAAGTGACCGCATAAGCCCCTTCCTCCAGCAGCCTTTCGATCTTTGCAAGTGACTCTTCATCCGGGACGGGATGATAAAGCCGGATACGCGTGACCTCCGCGCCGGCGCCGCTCAGGTATTCATACATGAGTGGCCGGGCGTTGGCACTCACGGGGTAAAGGATCCGTTCTCCTTTTTTTACAGCAAACTCCTCCATGAATTTCTCCTGGGTATAGCCGCTCGGTTCAAAATCGACATGCATGCCATGCTCCGCCATGGTCTCACTCGTCCTTTTACCGATGCTGGCCAGTCTGTTGAATTTGACCCTGCCAAGGAGCGGGGCAAAATGTTCCACCGAATTCGGACTGGTCAGAATCAGCCAGTCGTATTCCCCGTCCAGCACGTCTTCGTCGAAGGGCAGCAGCTCGGTTCTGATCACCGGTGCATGCTCGATGGTAAAATCACCGGACCCTGCACTCCCCATTCTGCTCTGGGTAACAATTACGACCGGCTTAGAGCGATTCATTGATCCTGTCAATGATGTCCTTGGCCCCGATACGTTCCATCTCATCCGCTACAAGGTTGCCAAGCGTTTCCGGATTTTCATGGGATTTTCTGACGAGGTACTGCTCACTGCCATCTTCAGGCATGATGAGGCCGGTCAGGTACAGCTCGCCATCTTCATATTTTGCATGTCCGCCAATCGGCACCTGGCAGCTGCCGTCCATACGCTTCAGAAATGCCCTCTCGGCATTTGTACATGCTGCATCCTCCTCGGAATGGACCTTCTGCAGCATTTCAATGAGTTCCCTGTCATCAGAGCGGCACTCTATGCCGAGTGCGCCCTGGGCGATTGCAGGAATGAAAGTTTCAGGATCCAGATATTCAGTCACGATATCATCGGACCATCCCATGCGCTTCAGTCCCGCCGCAGCAAGGATGATTGCATCATATTCACCGGACTCCATCTTTTTGATGCGGGTGTCGATGTTTCCGCGCACCCATTCGACTTTGATGTCATCCCTCATTGACAGCAGCTGGGCGCCGCGGCGGAGACTGCTCGTCCCTACCACGCTGCCTGCCGGCAGGTCTTTGAACGTCACCTTGTCATTGGAGAGGAAGGCATCGCGCATATCTTCACGCTGCGGCACACATGCGATGGTGAATCCTTCTGACAGGGTGCTCGGCACATCTTTCAGACTGTGGATCGCCATGTCGATTTCCTTGTTTTCAAGCGCCTGTTCGATTTCTTTGACAAAAAGGCCTTTGCCGCCGACTTTTGACAGCTGCACATCCACGATGCGGTCACCTTTGGTGACGATTTCCTTTATTTCGACATCCATGTCAGGATAATGTTCCTTCAGACTGTCTATGAACTGCTTCGACTGTGTCAGCGCCAGGCCGCTCCGCCTTGATCCTACGATAAATTTTCGCATTCGGTATTTCTCCTTTAATAACCCCAGAAATGGAACTGGGAGAGTTGTGTGATGAAAATATAATTAAGCATGCAAATGAAGAAGATGATGACATTCAATTTGGCAAAACGCAAAATATTGTGTTCCGTTTTCAGATGGAACAGCAGTGCGGCATACAGCAGCAGCACAATGCATGTGCCGAGGACTTTGATATCAGTGAATATCTGCGTTCCCATTATATTGATGCCCCACATCGCTCCGAGCAGGATGCTGATTGCCATGCTGCACACACCGAAAAGCAGCGTGCGCACCATCATCTTTTCTGCCGTCCCTACGCTGAACAATGAAAAGAAAAGCCGGTTGAAACGCTTCTTTTTCAGATTATCATACTGGATGACATAAATCACGGCATGCAGTGCAGAGACGAAGAACAGGACATATGCAAACAGGGCAAGACCGACATGGATGACGAGCAGCTCATTCATCAAAGTGGAAACTTCGGTCGTCCTCGAGTACTGCACCGGTGCAAAGGTATGAACGGCGAACAGCATGAAAGCGGTCAATACATATATGAACAATGCAATTTCCGAATCACTTCTCCTGTAGTGCAGGAGGCCGGTCAGTATTATGAGTATGGACAGTGCATACAGACCCTCAAATGTAGTCTGGACCGGAATCCGGCCGATGCTTACACTGATGCCGATGAAACCTGTGATCTGCAGTCCCGCCGCCGCAACTGCAATATAAAACGAAACCTTCCTGGCCTGGCGATTTCTGAAAAACAGATCGTAGCTCAGCGCAGAAAGGCTTATAAAATATAATAATAGAATAAATTCATGGATGCGGAACATAAAGTCCATATGTTACCCACCTGTCTAATCGAGTGCGAGCTCCTGTTTTCTGGCACGGAGCCTTTCCTGATTTTTGGCTTTATCCTGCTGTCTGATCTCATTCACTTCGTCTTCGATGCCGAACAGCTGCTGGATTTCATCCAGTTTCACATCCGCTTTTCTGCTGCCTGCAATCTCTTTCGTATAGATGATGGGATCTTTGAGCATCTGGTTTATGATGCTCTTCATGTGTTTGGAGATGATTGTCCGCTCACGGTCGGTCATTTCCGGCATTTTTCTTTCCACACTCTGGAATGTATCTTCATGTATACTGAGCGCTTTGGATCTTAGCGCCTGGATGACCGGTACAACACCGAGCATACTCACCCACTCTTCAAAACTGTCCATGCTCTCTGCAATCATCGCTTCAATCTTGAGTGCCTCTTCCCTGCGGGTGGAAAGGTTGGCATCCACGAGTCCCTGCAGGTCGTCCACATTATACATGTAGACATCATCCAGGCTACTCACGCCGGGCGCGATGTCACGCGGCAGGGCAATGTCCATCAGCACGAGCGGTTCCCTCATCTTCCTGTCAGCCAGAGCGTTCCTGACAATGTCTTCGGTAATGACATGGTTTCTCGCCGCTGTACTTGAAATGACGATATCGGCATCCGCAAGCTGGGCTTCCAGCGTGTCGAACGGTGCACTCTCACCGCCAAAACGCTGTACCAGCGCCTGCGCCTTGTCCTCTGAACGGTTGATGACCGTCAATTTGTTGATACCGTTCGATGTCAGATTGAGCAGGGATTGCTCCGCCATTTCACCCGCGCCGATCACAAGGACTTTGCTGTCGCTTATATTGGAGAAGATCTTCTTGGCCAGTTCAACCGCGGAATATGAAATTGATATTGCATTTTTTGAAATATCCGTTTCACTGTGTCCCCGTTTTGCGACTGTAATCGCCTCTTTGAAGAGCTTGTTGAAGATTGTCCCTGTCGTATGTTCCTGCTGTGCAGTAAAGAAAGCCTCCCTGATCTGTCCGAGGATCTGCGTTTCTCCCAGCACCATGGACTCAAGCCCTGCTGTCACTCGGTACAGGTGATGGATGGCTTCGTCCGCCACCTTCACATCCGTGATGCTCTTCACTTGGTCAAACTCGAGACCGAACCAGTCCGAGAGGAATTTCTGGGAATAGTACTTGCCAGTATGCACCTGGTCACTGACCACATATAATTCAGTACGGTTGCATGTAGAAAGCAGTACAGCTTCAAGTATGCTTTTTTGTTCTCTTAATCTGTGGAGTGCCGGAATGACTTCCTCATCTTCAAAAGCCACCAATTCTCTTTCTTCGACACTCGCTTTTCTGTAATTCAGACTTAACGCAATAACGTGCATCCGAATTGCCCCCCAATCCATATTGCACCTTCACAAGGTACTTATAACACATATCATTTTAACAGAATGTGAACATATTATCCATGCCGCCGCTCTTATTTATACTGATTATAAATAAGAAATTTTTGTGAACATTTTCATATGTGATCGGCAATCGTCTGGATGACAAGCGGCAGGTTCTTCTTATCCGTTGATGAGAACGGGATGATGGTATCCTCCTCCTCAAATTCGATGCTCTCTTTGATTATCTTCAGATGCTTCTGCACTTTGCTTTTTGGAATCTTATCCATCTTAGTACACACGACAATTACCGGTATTTCGTAATATTTGAGAAAATCATACATCAGAATATCGTCTTCGGTCGGTTTATGCCTCATGTCTATAAGCTGGATGACTGCCTTCAAGGCTTCCCTTTCCGTGATATACGCTTCTATCATCGCGCCCCATTTCTCACGCGCCTTCTTTGATTCCTTTGCATACCCGTAACCGGGTACGTCCACAAACACGAACTTCGCGTCCATGTCATAGAAGTTGAGCGTCTGGGTCTTTCCCGGCTTCGACGAAGTCCTTGCGATATTCTTCCTTCCCGCCACTGCATTGATGAAAGACGATTTCCCAACATTGGATCTTCCACTGAGCGCTATTTCCGACAGTCCGGTTTCGGGATACTGGTCGGGTCCTACTGCGGATATGAGAATATCCACACTTCCCGGGTTTATTTTCATATTTCCATTCCTTTCAGCAAAAAGAGCTGTCCGGTTAAAGACAGCTCAGGTGAATTATCATTCGCTTATGCGCTTTTACGTTCCGGATCCAGCAGTTCGCCGTTTTCATCATAGAGCAAAGGCTGCGCTTCATCCTGGATGGTTTCCCTCGTAATCTTGACTTTACGGATCTCTTCGTTTGAAGGGATGCTGAACATGATGTCCACCATGCGCTCTTCGATTATCGAGCGGAGACCGCGTGCCCCCGTCCTTCTTTCGATGGCGAGTTCACTGATTGCATTGAGTGCATCCTCATCAAACTCAAGTTCGACGTTGTCAATCTCAAGCATCTTCTTATACTGCTTGACGAGCGCATTTTTAGGCTCTGTCAAAATAGAGTTAAGCGCTTCGACATCAAGCTCCTCAAGATAGCTGATGATCGGTACACGGCCGATGAATTCAGGGATCAGGCCGTAGCTCTGGAGGTCGTCCGGACGCACACGGCTCATAATTGCATCTTTATCGTCGAATTTCTCGCTGGATGCACCACCGAAGCCGATGACCTTTTCACCGATCCTTCTCTTGATGATTTCATCCATACCGTCAAATGCACCGCCGATGATGAACAGGATGTTCGTCGTATCTATCTGTATGGACTCCTGGTTCGGATGCTTTCTTCCGCCCTGCGGCGGCACGCTGGCTGTCGTACCTTCGAGAATCTTGAGCAGTGCCTGCTGCACGCCTTCACCCGATACATCCCTTGTAATTGAAGTGTTTTCGCTCTTTCTGGCGATCTTGTCGATTTCATCGACATAGATGATTCCCTGTTCTGCCCGTTCAACATCAAAGTCTGCAGCCTGGATCAGTCTCAGAAGGATGTTCTCTACATCGTCTCCCACATAACCCGCTTCAGTCAGACTTGTCGCATCCGCAATTGCGAACGGTACATTGAGTGTCCTTGCGAGCGTCTGAGCAAGAAGTGTTTTACCACTGCCGGTAGGTCCGATGAGTGCGATATTACTCTTGGAGATTTCAACGCCGTCCTCATTATTCTGATTGATGCGCTTGTAGTGGTTGTAGACCGCCACACTAAGCGCACGTTTGGCTTTTT
This sequence comes from Salinicoccus sediminis, assembly GCF_000986795.1. Lineage (GTDB taxonomy): Bacteria > Bacillota > Bacilli > Staphylococcales > Salinicoccaceae > Salinicoccus > Salinicoccus sediminis. The sequence continues at coordinate 454,124 of NZ_LAYZ01000001.1, forward strand.
CCTGGCCGATGACATAGTCATTCAGGGATTCGAGGATCTCCTGCGGCTTGGGAATATCAGTGATCACTTCAGTCTTCTCTGATTTGAGTTCCTCTTCGATGATCTCGTGGCACAGTTCGATACATTCGTTACAAATATAAACACCGCTGCCTGCTATCAGCTTCTTAACCTGTTCCTGATCCTTCCCACAGAAAGAACAAGTCAGGTTAGTGTCGTCTTCATTAAATTTAAACATATTCAACACCTCTTTTTTCATTCCTGTAAAATATACTAGATATAGGCGGCAAAATCAAATAACTGGTTTCAGACTGCTCAAAATGAGTAGAAAAGCTCTGCAACAACTGTTACAGAGCTTCGTTCTATTTTGGCTATAACCTGTTATTCAGCTTTTTTCCTGTTGTCCACAAGCACGTCGATCGCCTTTTGGACTTTGAGATCCTCATTCAGCATGGAGAGGTCTCCAAGTGTTGATTTGATATCTTCAACTTTGATGCCGAACTGCTCACTCATTTTTTCGAGTTCAGCATCCACATCAGCCTCAGCCACTTCGATGTTTTCATCGACAGCAATCTGCTTCAGTACAAGGTTTGTACGCACGCGTTTTTCAGCATCGTCTTTCATCTGATCACGGAGTGCATCCTCATCCTGGCCGGAGAGCTGATGATACATTTCCATGTTGATGCCCTGCTGTGACAGACGCTGTTCGAATTCCTGCAGCATTCTGTCAGTCTCAGTCTTGATCATCGCTTCCGGAACGTCGATTTCAGCGTTGCCTGCAGCCTGGTCAATCAATTGTTCTTTCATTGAAACGTCAGCCTGGTTCTCTTTTGCTTCCTTTAGGTCTTTTTCAAGTTTCTCTTTGAGCGCATCCACCGACTCGACATCCTGATCGAGTTCTTTGAGAAGATCTTCATCAAGTTCAGGCGTTTCCTTCACTTTGATCGAGTTGATCTTCACTTTGAATACCGCTTCTTTACCTGCAAGCTCTTCAGCGTGGTACTCTTCAGGGAAAGTTACTTCAACGTCTTTCTCGTCGCCGTTCTCAAGGCCGATAACCTGCTCTTCAAATCCAGGGATGAAGCTTCCGGAGCCGATTTCGAGGTCATAGCCTTCAGCTTTTCCGCCTTCGAACTGCTCTCCGCCGACATATCCGTCGAAGTCCAGGTTGACGATATCACCTTCCTCAACTTTGCCTTCGTCTTTGACAACCATTTCCGCATGGGATTCGAGCATGCTGTCGATTTCTTTCTGAACGTCCTCTTCAGTCACTTCAGTATCGGTTTCTTCAGCCTCGAGACCTTTGTACTCGCCGAGTTTAACTTCCGGTTCAACAGTAACTTTGGCAGTGAAAACAAGGTCTTTGCCTTTTTCCATCTCTTCGATGTCCACTTCCGGCTGGTCAACCGGGTTGATGCCCGCTTCTTCGACAGCTTCTGTATAAGCTTTAGGAAGCAGGATGTCGAGTGCATCCTGGTAAAGGGATTCTACACCGAAACGCTTCTCGAACATCTGACGCGGTACTTTACCTTTTCTGAATCCAGGTACAGATACCTGCTTGGATACTTTTTTAAATGCTTCATCCAGGGCGGAGTCCACTTCAGTCGCTGGAACTGTTACAGTTAGAACTCCTTCGTTACCCTCTTGTTTTTCCCACTTTTGAGCCATAGTTAAATTCCTCCGTTAGTACGTAATTTCAATTAACCAATATAGTATAACATATCAATTTTCTATATCCAACAATTGATTTCCTCAGTTACCGGCCTCGATAGACGATTCCATGGACCGGATCCATTCCATTGCTTCTTCCGCTGCAAATGATTCTCTTTCATATACGAGGTTTACCATTTCATGCAGGATCAGCAAATAACTGTCTATAAGACTATCGGTATTTATATCCGGTGTCAAAGGATAGCAATGGATGATATGGGACATAATCATCGCCCTGGCTGATTCCTGGAATTCAGGCATCAGCTCTTCCATTTCACTTAAAACGGATGATAAAACAATCCTGGACAGTTCGAGTGTCTCCAGAGTGTCAAGATCAGCTGGGACGACCGTAATCTTTTCATTAAACTTCTCAATTTCAACCGGTCTGTCATCACCCGTTCCATTTAAATAAAGAAGCATGAAAGTGATGAGCTGGTAGTCCTCTGTTTTAAAAAGCGCATCTCTGACCAGATCCATGTACTCTGCATCCTGGCCATCCGTCCATTGAGCAAGATGTTCCAGTTTCTCATAATGGAGCATCGCGCGAAAATCATCTGCAGTAACGACCGGTTCATTCCCGCGGCCGGACTCTTCCTGTTTTTCGTCCAGAGCTTTCTTGGCCCTGTGACGGAGTGCCGCGACTTCTATACGGAATCCCTGTGGTATATTTTCAGCCATGAGATGGTCGGAAAACTCGATTACTTCAAAATACCTTCCAAGCTCAATAAGGGCGGTCAAAAGATAGTACATGTGCGTTTCGTAATTACCGGCTCCCTCATTCATGGACATCAGCGCATCATCCACAATGGCTCTGGCATCATCCGTTCTGAGTCTCGATTCATAATATTTCTCAACCAGTTCAATTTCGGGATCCGCATGCTTCGCGTATTGGCTGAACCTTCCTATAAAGGAAGCATATTCTTCATTATCAAAAAGCTTTTCCAGATCATGTTCTGCTTTTTTCAGAAAGCGTCTGTGTGAGCTTACCTTATCTGTCATAAGCATCCCTGATGATCAGTTCGCTCCATGATTCATACGGAGACATGGCTTTCAGGTTTTCGTCTTTTTCCCAGATCAATTCAAGCGTGTCTTCCTCTTTGGATGACACAATCGAAGGATCGACTTTCACACTCAGGACAAGACCAATATGGACTTTCCCCACCTCATTGTCATCATCATTGATCATGCCCATGATTTCCATATCCTTGACAGCTTCAGCCGAGAGTCCAACTTCTTCTTCCAGCTCTCTCGCAGCATTGACCGACAGTTTCGAATCGATGTCAGACACTTCAGGCACATCGTTCATATGACCGCCGACCCCGATGGACAGGAGTCCGTGCAGCCGTGATTCACCACCGCCGCCGAGACGTTTATATACGAGTGTCGCGTCATCACTGTCAGATTTGATGATCACATAGCTGATTAGCTGCTTATATGAAGGATCTTCTTCCATATCCCCGCGTCTTTTCACTTCAAAACCACCAAAAGTGGAAATAATCTCTTTATATCTTGCATCCTCTTTGCCGATAAAACCGTTGAATGCATTCTTCTCGCCATCGAAAATATCAGATCTCGGAACAACCAGGATCTTTTCGTCAAACTTGCTCATTAATATTCTCCTCCCAAGTATCGCTGCATCATAATAATCTTATATAAGCTGAAATGTTTTGTAAAATAAAATTCCTCAGAAGCGTTGATGCATCTGCTGATCAGGCACTTTTCAACTTTTTCCGGACTTTATTTTCAAGCTCAAAGAACAGTACGCCTGCTGCAAAACACAGCACTACGCTGATCAGAACATATAGAGACAATGGCAAACCTGCGAACATGTTCGGAATCATCCAGAAATATACCATCTGGGTCAAAAAGATATGATATGAAGCCCGGCCGACTTTTATCAGGGATTTGCTCAAAGGATTCACGCCTTTAATCCTGTATGCCTTCAGACATACTATCGTGAATAGCAGGGTGTAGAAAAAAGCCGGTGCGTGCTGACTCAGCCAGACAGGCTCCATGATCAGTTCCAGTTCGAAATAGTTCACACCTGTAATATAGATGACACTCACTCCCGCAAGCGGGAGAATCCATCTATAGCTGATCCTGTTATAGTTGAATGCAAGCCATACACCAAGTGTAAGTGCGAATACATATCTGACGATTATGATCCGGTACAGGTCCCGGGAGACGTCCAGCCACAGGCAGACAATCTCCAGGAGCAGACTGAAAATAAGTAATACAAATGTCATTACGTTCAGATTTTTCTTCATCAGAAGATATATAAGAGGAAGAATCAGCGTCGCCTGCACGATGATCGGGACGAAATAACTGCCCGGTCCCCATCCACCGGTAAGGAACTGGAGCGGCAGTTCAAGAACACTGGTGCCTCCTTTGAAAAGGAAGTACAGGAGCACCTGTCCCAGCCATACTGCAGCAAACGGATAAATCAGCCTTTCGACTTTCTTATAGATGAAAGACGGATTATAAAATTCGGCAAGGGATTCATAATTTCTTTTCTTATAGGAATTGGCTGTGTTGAAGCCGGCCAGCAACATGAATACAGGTACTGCCTGCCATATATGATACGGCGCAAATGTCACGTAAAGGAGGTCTCTCGGCACACAATGTATGAATATTACTGCAAACATTGCCATCGCTTTTAGAACATCTATATTATGATTGCGTTTCTCCATGTCCAGTCTCCCCCACAGAAAGTTTGACTAATATCATAATCGAGAAACCGGAAAGCTACAAATGAAAGCATACGAGAAAGATGCATTTAACTTACAATGTAATGAAGAATTTAAAAGAGCGTTGGCGAATGCCAACGCTCTTACGGTTACTTCCTGACAAACACCTTTACATCTTCATCCAGCAAAAGTATCTTCCCACCCGCAGAACCTGTGCCGGCATATAAATACTGCATCCAGTTTCCTTATCCGTAATGATATGCCACATCATTGCACTATCCGCATCAGATTTCCCAGTTTCAAATCTCATTTCTGCCAGCTTATCATTTTCACCAGACATTGAGCAGTATCTTCTAAGAAAATATGAGTCCACTATAACATTATGTATATATTATTTACTTCTGAAAGGCGTACATAAAAAAATTAAAACCCCGTAAGCACGCGGATTACAGAGTTTTAATGAATATCGTATTTGGATTTAAACGTCCCAGAAGGGAGTTCGAAAGCCCTTCAAATGGGTATATTCAAAGACTCATGGACCAGATATTGACCAAGACGTTTTTTCACTTTTTATGACTTACTTACTTATTATAGTAGAAACTCGGTCACTATAGCTAACTGATATACAATAAATCTAAATTAGGTTACTTATTACTAGCTACCACATGTACTGATGAGAGAAATGAAGGCACAGGTCAATTAAATCCTTCACTTAATAATGGAAAATATACCATAGGAAAAGATTTAAATGAATTCGTTTTGAAATTTGAGGTTCCGACTAACGATGAAGCAAGAATATATAATGATCGTGGTATAAAAGTTTCCCGTTTAAAAAATCATCTAAAATTATGGAACGATTCAGATATGATAAAACATACTGAGTTAGATTTTAGCAACAGAATTGCTCGATGTACTTATGATGATTTAGTTTACATTGTAAATGATAAAGGAGGAAGAATGGTTTTAAAGATTACTCAAGCCGACTCTGAGTCTCATGGTCGAGACATAGATAACATTGTCTTTGAATGGAAAATATTAGCATAATTATATGACTTTTATTTATTAAAATTAAAAAGCCTCCACTGAAAATTCCAATACTCAATTGAGGGTATCTTTATTGTCGTTATGCACTAAGACTGTCTCATATATCGAGATCACAAACTAGCAATATCTACCAAATTTGCTATAATCAAATATGGAATATACCATACGAGCTGGTGCAGCGGAAACTGCATCAGTTTTTTTATGTATCCCGCCCTCCCGGACGGGTGCAGATAGCACACAAGTGCATGTGTACATATATGTTAGTGGATCAGCTTACTTCTTAATAATCACTTGTCCATTCTCATCTAACAGTGGCGTTACCCCGCCAGCTGTACCGCCCCAGGCATACAAATACTGCACTCCAGTTTCCTTGTCTGTAATAACATGGCATAAGATCCCACCATCGGATTTAACTTGCTCTGTTTCAAATCTTGATTCCTTAGATTCACTGCTTTTACCAAACATTAGCTAGAACCTCCTTTACTATTACGGCAATCATAATATAGTATATGTATCCTCCCCTGGGACCGTCAATAATTATGTGTAAATGAAGGCATGCCTTTTCTTGTAGTGTGCATTACCCGCTGAACATTTCAGCTAATTCTGCACGGGCCTGGTCAAAACCAATATGGCACCGTGTCGCGAACCGTTGGTTATATGCTTCAAATTGAGTGACCAGGAAACGGTCAAGGGCGTCCGCGTTCGGGAACTGCTCTTTGCGCTTACTGTACCGTTTGATTCTCTTATTGAATGACTCAATCAGATTTGTGGAGTAAATGCTTCTCCTGATTGCTTCAGGGAAATCATAAAAAGTGAACAGATCCGGATTGGCTTTCAACGATTGCGTGACTTTGGCGTAAGATTTCTTCCAATTCTCGATAAACGCGTCCAAAGCCTGCTCAGCTTCGGCCTTATCCGTGGCGCGATACAGGGACTTCAGGTCCTCACAGATTGCCTTCCGGTCCGACACACGGACCTTGTGGGAAATGTTGCGTGCAACGTGAATGAAACATGTCTGGTATTTCGCTTTTGGAAACACCGAATGAATACTGTCTTTGATACCTGGAAGCCCGTCAGAAATGAAGAGCAGGACTTCCGTCACGCCCCGTGCATGGATATCTCCAATCAATTCTTTCCATACATACGCAGATTCCGTCGGCGCGACAGTATAGGCCAGCACTTCCTTGGAGCCATCCTCCCGGATGCCCACAGCGATATAGACAGCCTCTTTGGTCACTGTCTCCCGTTTGACGGGCAGGAATGTCGCATCCAGGTACACGCACACATACCGCTCGGATAACGAACGCTGGCGAAATGCCTCCACTTCTTCTGTGACCGCCCGGGTCATATTTGAAATGGTCTGGGGCGTATAGTGATGCCCATACATCCGTTCAATCAGATGGGAGATTTCAGACATCGTCACCCCTTTTTGAAACATATGGATGACAAAAGATTCCAATGTGTCATTGGACCGCTTGTAAGGCGCAACGGTCTGCTGCTTGAAGTCCCCATTCCGGTCCCGGGGAATGTCAATCTGAAGGTCGCCATATTCGGTATGTAACGTGCGGGAATAGACGCCGTTTCTGGAGTTCCCGGAATTGAAGCCCACACGGTCATACTTTTCGTAGTCCAGGAATGCAGTCAATTCGGTTTTCAGTAATGTGTTCACCGCCGTTTCCAGGTGGCTGCGGAAGATTTCTGTGACATCGTCTTTTTTTACTAGAGCTTGAATAATATCTGATGTAAAATGATCCATAGGGGTCGTCCTCTTTTCTTGGATTTGGTGTGGTAACTTAATCTTACAAGAAAAGGACGCCCTTTTTCTATTTATTCATTTACACAAACTATTTTACGCTCTCTTTGAATTCCATAACTACTAAAATTATTTTCTCGTGTCCTTTATATAATTGTTCAATATATTTAGTTATTCTTCTATCTCCTTATCCAACATCCATACTCGCTTTATTGGAATTTCGTTTTTTATATCGTCACTAAGGTTATCGTAGTGTTCAAATATTTGTTGGATAATGGTTTTGGAGTCCCATAGTCTTACTTTGAAGAAATGTTTAGGCACTTCCCTAGTAACAGAAGATTTAAAACCACTCCAAGATACGAGGAGACCATAATCTGCATTGAAGTTACTCATTGTTCCAACTAATTGGTCTAACGTAGGTCTATCTAACGGTGAATCTTCTGTTTTAACTTGAGCACAGATACGAGGAGAACCGAATCCTAGTAAATCTGAAGAAGCCAGTATATCTACACCATGATCTGAACCTTCTGGACTTTTAAATGTAGTAAAACCTTGTGCTTTTAATATCTCTTCTATTAATGTTTCCATCTTAGATCCCTTGAACTTTCTTATAATTCTCTCTGAAATCTGATCATAAATAAACTCTTCTATATCTATAGATGCTGGTTCTTCACTCTCATCTACTAATTGAACTGTTCTTTTGTTTTTTGGAACCTGCCATCCATTATTCTTCATTTCTTTTATTCTTTCTTCAGCATTGTTTCTCTGTATTTTGCAAACCGTCATAAAAGCGCCGAGAGAATATAAGATGTCTTGATCAAACCTCTCACGAGGAATATCTTCCTTAATCCAATCTATTTCGCGATAATGAAAATAAGGGTTTTCCAAATTTTCATCATAAATGTACTGGCTTTTCACAACCCCTATGTGGATAGTCCGATTCAATTTGGACGGTAATGCAATATAATCACCAATATCAATTTTACGAGCCATTGGCCATATTTGTGATGCCCAATTTATAGCCGTTTTCTTTTTCTCAATATCATAGTGTTCCATTAATTTCTCTACTAATAATTCCTTAGATTCGATACTTTTCAAATTAAAATTGAGCCTATCCCATGTTAAGTATATTCTATTATCCTCTAAAAATTTATTTTCGTACTCTCCATTCTTCCCTGCTCTGAACAACCAGACTGTCATATATATATCCCCCTCAAATTTTGACTGCTTTTAAATTACAGAATTTTCTAATATAATAAGCGTAACATATTTCGTATGAAAATATATATTAGGAGGATGAATGAAATGAGCGGACTTGGTGGACTGAACAAATCACAGAATGGTGTGGTCATCGGACTTGTACAGCTGCAGCTGGCCGGTGACTGAAACGAAGGCGGACCTCACACAGCAGACGGAGAAGGTTTGTGAAATGGTCAGGAAGGCGAAGCGGTTTGCTGCACCGATCGACCTGGTGGTCTTTCCGGAATATATGCTGCATGGCCTCTCCATGAGCATGGACAAGGAGATCATGTGTGATGTGGATGGCCCTGAAGTCGAGGCATTCAAGGATGTGTGCAGGGAGAATGACATCTGGGGCTGCTTCTCCATCATGGAGTATAACCCGGACGGTAATCCATACAACACCGGACTGATCATCGACAACAAGGGAGAAATCAAACTGAACTACCGGAAGCTGCATCCATGGGTGCCCGTTGAACCTTGGGAGCCGGGAGATGTCGGGCTGCCGGTATGTGAAGGGCCGAACGGCAGTACACTTGGACTCGCGATCTGCCACGACGGCATGTTCCCGGAAGTCAGTCGTGAGCTGGCGTATAAAGGTGCTGACATCATCCTGAGGACGGCAGGATACACTGCGCCGATCCGTCACTCCTGGCGGATCACGAACCAGTCGAACGCCTTCTGTAACCTCGCCTATACCGCATCGGTCGCCATGTGCGGCACCGACGGCACGAACGATTCCATGGGCGAAGGCATGATCGTCAACTTCGACGGGGTGCCGATGGTCGAAGGCAGCAACCGCCCGGATGAGATCATCACCGGGGAAGTCAGACCGGACCTCGTCCGGGAGGCGCGGACGGACTGGGCCGTCGAGAACAACATGTATCAGCTCGGACACCGCGGCTATGTCGCCGTCGAAGGCGGCATCACCGATGCGCCGTACACCTATATGCAGGACCTGCAGAACGGAGAGTATAGACTGCCCTGGGAAGATGATATTGTCCATAAGGACGGAGGGGCCTACGGGTTTGACAAGCCGAGGAAGAAGTAGAGACAACTCCAATATGATCATGTGCCACCGGGTATCCGCCCGGTGGCATTTTTGTTTCTTTCCCTCCACGAAAGGCTTCATTGCGCTTTTTCACATTTATAATTATCAGAACATTCGGTAAACTTATATGTAAATCTGATACAAGAAGGAGTAACTTCTATGAATGCCATACTCGTCGCAATCATCGGGCTCGGTGTCTTCGTGCTGGGCTACCGCTACTACTCCAAGTTCATCGCGGAACGCATCTACCGGCTCGATCCCAACTACATGACGCCCGCCCACAAGTACAAGGACGGCGTCGACTTCGTGCCTACGAACAAATTCGTCCTCTGGGGCCACCACTTCACATCCGTTGCGGGGGCGGCACCGATCCTCGGTCCTGCCATCGCCGTCTACTGGGGCTGGCTGCCGGCCTTCCTGTGGGTCATCCTCGGGACCGTATTCGCCGCCGGTGTCCATGACTTCGGCACGCTCGCAATATCCGTCAGGAATAAAGGCCAGTCGATCGGTACGATCGCAGAGAAGTTCATCGGCCGGCGCGGCAAGATCCTGTTCCTGTTCATCATCTTGACACTCGTGCTGATGATCAATGCGGTATTCGCCTGGGTCATCGCTAACCTGTTCATTACATACCCGGCAAGCGTCCTGCCCGTCTTCATCCAGATTCCGCTCGCGATATGGATCGGGTACGCAGCATACAAGAAGAACATGAAGATGCTCGTCCCGTCACTGATTGCGCTTGCGGTCATGTACTTCTTCGCCGTCATTACGGCGGAAGTGTCCTGGCTGCAGATTGACCTCGTGTCCTATATGGGCGGTGAAGGCGCTGCCGGACTGTTCGGCCTCGGCGCCGTATCGACGGCCTTCATGGTCTGGATCATCATCCTGCTCATCTATGTCTATATCGCATCGACCCTGCCGGTATGGAAACTGCTCCAGCCGAGGGATTTCATCAACTCCCACCAGCTGACCGTCGGACTGCTCATCCTCTACGGCGGCCTGCTGCTGACGAATCCGACGATCAATGCGCCGGCGACGAACGCCGATGCGGACACATCCTGGCTGCCACTGCTCTTCATCACGGTGGCCTGCGGCGCGATTTCCGGCTTCCACGGACTCGTCTCCTCGGGTACATCATCCAAGCAGCTCGATAAGGAGACGGATGCCCGTTTCGTCGGCTACTTCGGTGCCGTCGGCGAAGGGATACTCGCACTCATCTCCATCATCGCCGTTGTGACACTGTTCAGCAGTGTGGACGACTTCGCCGCCACGTACTCGAGCTTCAATGACGCCAATGCGAGCGGGCTCGGCAACTTCGTCGAAGGGGCTGCGATTCTTGCCGGCGGCCTCGGCATCCCGACGGCTGTCGCAACGACGCTCGATACATCTGTCCGCCTCATGCGCTATATCATCGCCGAGATCGGCAGTGAATATAAGGTGCCGTCACTCACAAAGAAGCATGTCGCGACGACAATCGCTGTCGTTTCCACCGCGGCACTTGTCCTGATTCCGGAAGGGCCGAACGGATTCGGCTCCGGCGGCTATCTCATCTGGCCGCTGTTCGGTACATCGAACCAGCTGCTTGCGGGCATCAGTCTGCTGCTGATCTCCATCTGGCTGAAGCGCCAAGGCATCAACTACGCCGTCACGCTCATCCCTATGATCTTCCTGATGTTCATGACGCTTTATGCCATGTTCGTCCAGGTATTCTTCGAATGGGCATGGTACGCCGACGGCTCGAACCTGCTGCTGTTTGTACTCGGTGCCATCATCTTCGTCTTCGCCATTTGGATCGTCATCACAGCCATCCAGGCGCTCACCGGCAAGTTCGATGATGAACTCGCGAAGCATCGCAATGACGAGTAAGGAGGGATAACCCATGCTCGACAATATCAAGAAGCTGATCCGGTACTACGAGGAAGTGCTCGAAATGCCGCACCGTACGGAAGTGGCCAGGGAGCTGAGGGACCAGGATGACCTTTTCCTGCTGCTCCTCTACTCCGAGATGATCGGCATACCGAATCCGGTCTACTATTACACGCTGGAACTGTACCCGCACATCATCGAGGACTTCCACGACTGGCATCTCCGCATGGGGATGGACAAGTCGCAGCTGACCGGCATCCGCTGCTGCTGACTACACTAAAGGAGCATATCCATGAGCATTCATACAAAGAAGATTCTGTTCATCGGTGGCAAGGGAGGCGTAGGAAAATCTACGTCCGCTGCCGCCATCGCATGGCAACTCGCAAAATCAGGGAAGAAGACGCTGCTCGTCTCGACCGACCCGGCCCATAACCTCGGGCATATCTTCTCGCGTGACATCGGCGGGGAGACGGTACAGATTGCAGATAACCTCCATGCGCTCGAGATCGACCCGGAGCATGAGACGAAGAAGTACATCGACTCGGTGAAGGAGAACATCAAGGGCACCGTCCAGTCCAGCATGATCGAGGAGGTCAACCGCCAGCTCGATACCGCCCAGGCCTCACCCGGTGCGGATGAATCGGCGCTGTTCGACAAGCTCGTCTCCATCATCCTCGAGGAGGAAGGCGAATACGACCACCTCGTCTTCGACACCGCCCCTACCGGCCATACCATAAGGCTCTTAACATTACCGGAGCTGATGGGGGTTTGGGTCGAGGGGCTGCTGAAGAAGCGGCAGAAGACGAATAAGAACTACACCCAGCTCCTGAACGACGGGGAACCGGTTGAGGACCCGATCTACGATGTCCTCCTCACCCGGCAGAACCGCTTCTCACAGGCACGGGAGATTATGCTCGAGTCCGGAAAGACGGGATTCATCTTCGTCCTGAATCCCGAAAGGCTGCCGATACTTGAAACCAGGAAGGCCGTGGGCCTCCTCGACAAGTATCACCTGCATGTAAAGACGCTCATCATCAATAAGGTGCTGCCCGATGAAGCCGACGGCACCTTCCTCGCCCAGCGGCGGGAGCATGAACAGCGGTATTTGAAGGAGATTGAAGACACCTTCACAGATCAGAACCTCATCCGCGTGCCCCTGCTCCCCCATGACATCACGACCATCGAGGAGCTCGACCGGTTCAGCGCGTATTATGAGATGGACTGAAAAATAAGAGGAGCCTCCACCACTGTGGAGACTCCCATATGTTGAATCTATTGGAGCAGAGCAATCTGCTCCTTTTTTGTAGACTTTAAATGTAATGGTTATTTTCGGTCAGAAGCGGTAAAAGTATAATAATCAATATATGGAGGGATGAAGATGAAACGTGCTGAAGATATTGAAATCATTCCAATAAAGGTCGAAGATGACGGCAAGATACCCAACCACCCCGACTTCCCCTTGCTGATCTATAAGAGTGTATTTGAAGATGGGAATGACATCTCCGCGATTCTGAATTCCAATGACTGGTCCGGAGAGTGGCTCGGCTCCGTCCACCCTTTCCACCACTACCACAGCAACACCCATGAAGTGCTTGCGGTCAAAGGGCGATGTCATCATCCTTCCTGCCGGCTATGGTCATAAGAAGATAGAAGCAAGTGACGATTATGCGAATTACGGTGCCTACCCCGGAGGTATCAGTTTTGATATGTGCTATGGAGAACCTGAAGAGCGGCCTAAAAAGGTGAAGAATATAAAGAATGTTCCGATGTCGAAATATGATCCTGTTTTTGGTCAAGAAGGACCCTTGTTCGATTACTGGACACCTTGAACCCTACTTTAAAGTAGAAAACATCCCATCAGGCAGAGTGAGAAGAACTCATATTTCAAAAAACATTAATCTTATTCACTCAGTAGAAAATATAAATGTGTGAATATGTTACTAAAGAACTGCATCCCTTATTTCGATAAAATATATTATAGGCCTCCATTTATGAATTAATCTAATTCTCTAGTATCTTTTTTAAAAGCAAGTTTATCAATTTTAATGATTTTATCTACAGCGCTTAAATTTTCTATTATACTTTTAGAGTCAGTATCCTTTATGGTAAAACCAATTATAGTTTGTACATTATTATTCAAAGATTTCACTTTGGATAGAAATGCCCTCATATCTTTTTCTACTATACTATGCTGATTAGGCTCATCGAACATAATAAAATTTGGATGGGTACCTCCATACTCTGCAGAAACTTCTTGTAATGCAATCGTATAAGCCCAAATGCCTCTTATATGATCACTAGCTGAAGAATCAAACTTCAAATCATAACCCATAATCTCAGGCAATAATGTTTGATAAGATATACCAATGTTTTCTTCAGGCTCCATACTCCTGTAACCGAATTTTTTAAGATTGACCACGAATTTATTTTTTAAACTATCGATTTTTTTATAATCTTTTTGAGAGTAATCATCTTTGGTCAATTTGCTTAACTTCTTTTTTAACCTTTTATAATCCTCAGAAATGTTAGTGAAGTCATTTTGAATACTCACTAGTTTTGCTTGCGCCTCTTTTAATTTATCTACCTTTTGTTCTAACCTTATTTTTTTCAATATAACATGCTCATTATATTCATCATTTAATTTGTATAAATCTTCTTTAATAGCCACAGCTAAAGCATTTAGTTTTTTTGTTTTTTGGGAATATTTTTGTACTTTGTGGTTAATATCATCAATTATGTCTTTTTTTTGAGAAATTATTGATTCAAATAAAATTTTTTGGTTTTTTAAATGCTTTATGTTTTCTTCAGGCGTCATTATTTCAGTATGATATTGACTATTAAGTAATGTATCTTCTAATTTTTGACCACACGTCGGACATACTCCTTCGTATATTTTTGACCCTTTTTCTGATCCATAATTAGCTATTTTTCTAATATCTATATTGTTCTGAATATCATTACTTAAGTTTTCCAACCCTTCTTCTAAGCCAGAAATTTCTGTAAGTTCCTTGTTTTTTTGATTAATTAAGTCTTCTGCTTTAAACTTATAATCGCTGATATCATCCATAACTTGTAATAACTCTTCATTCAAATTTTTATTATCATTAGTAGTTTTGTATTTATTTACAGCAATATCCTTTAATTCTGCTTCCGTAATATCTATACTTTTTTTTAAACTCAAAGAATTTTCATCAGAAATAATCTCAACTTGATCTTTTTCTATAAAATTCAATTCTTTTGTTACACCGACCAATCTTAACTCTAAATTTTTTAGATATGCGTTTGTTTCTAGATATAATTCTTGCCATCTCATTTTATTCTCTTTTATTTTATCGTTTATTTCGGTTTTATTCTTAGATAATTCGATAGAATCCATATTTAGGATATATTCTATTGTCTTTTTTTTCGGTTCCTTTATCCCAAAGTTCGGAGCTCTGGACAATATATCGCTCCAGCCTCTTTTTTGCTCAATCATTATTGCTGCAAAAACATTTTGAATATATAATTTTTTCTCTTTCCCATCGTAACCTAATACATCAGGTAATTCTAATCCCATAAAATCTTCTAGAAAATGAAAGAAACCAAATTTTCCTTTTGCTGAATTTGAATCATGTACAAAAAAGTCTTCTCTTTTCACCTTTAAATTAAGCCTGTCCTCATACTTACCATATATTACAGTCATGAGATTATCATTTCTCGTCAAATCATTAACCGTTCGGAGAATAGTAACGATGTTTCTACCATTACTGATTTCCAAGAAAATATCAGCTTTCATAACATTAAATATTTTACCATCAGTATCTCTAATTTTGTTATTATACGCCGCACTTAATACTTTAGAGCCTCTTCCACCTATAATTTCTTCCATTCCTAAACAATACATAATTCCAGATATAATGGAACTTTTACCTGAGGTGTTCATTTCACTTGCTATTATATTTAAACCATTTTGAAATTTTTCATCAAAGATAAATGGTTCTTTTTCTGTAGTTATTTTTATAGTTAATCTGTTTATATTCATGTTTGCCTCCAATCTAAACACTAAATAAATTACTAGTAATATTTTTTACCAACTTTTCTGTTAACGACCCTCCTAGTTCCGTAAAGAATTTTTTCTCGAAAAGAAAAATCTCTTTATCTCTCCAAATATTTTCCGCTATCTTTTTTCCTTTGTCAGTTATTCTAAAACTACCATTTCTTTGAGTTTCTATTAACCCATCGTATTTCATATATTCAAGTGCTTTTATTACAGTAGAATCATACCTTAAATAGATAAATGTTTGCTCTGTTCTTATAAATTCAATTAACTCTTCCTGACTCTTTGTAGAATGTAAATGATTCATTATTATTTGAAATTTAGATATTGAACAGCCTTTGCCTCTACAACATTTTAATAAAATTAATAACAAAATTGTCGTTTTATATGTCAACCTATTATGATATGGAACAGCTTCTTTTTTTTGCAAAAACCTGATTCCTAGAATATTTGGGTTAATATCCATCTATTATGCTCCTTTAGTAAAATTCCATATGGCAATCTGCTAGCCAACTGCTTATAATAGATTGAGCTAACATCATTGAGGTCTCGGTTGTTAAATACTTTAGCTCAACGTTTAATGACTCTTCAAATTCATCTGAAAGAGCGTTGTAAGTTTTTAAATTCATCTCATGATTATAAGACAAGAGAGTTTTTTCCTTCACTTTATTTTTAAAGACACGCTCAATCTTCATTACATCATTCCATATATCTGGATATTCATTAGAAAGTTTCTCTAGAGTAGTCTTCCCAAAAATATATCTTTTAATATGATAATCAATTAATTTCCTACTTCTTTCAGGGTTTTCTTCTGTTGTTGAAGAAATAGCTTTCATTTTTCTTGAAACGTTTTTTGATTTTTCAGAATCTAAAGTTTCCCAGTTTATCGACTCCTCTTCTAATTCGGGAATATCTAATTTCACATCGGTTATTTCTGTTCTGATTAGCCTTGCTATTTCTGTTTTGAAATCAGCAGCGACTTTTATGTGCACTTGAAAATCTTCACTGATATACTCAAGATCTTTTGGATTGTTTTCTTTTGCTTTTAATATCATTCTCTGTTTATTTTGGCAGTGTTCTAATATTCTTTTATCTTTATATTCCGGAACCATGAAAATCCATCTTGTTATTTTTGCGACTCCAATTTTTTTTAAAATACCATGATTATCAATTATTTTTTGTATATCTTTTGTCACTTTATCTCTTTGTGATTCATACAATTTATTATGGTCTAGGTTAGGGTCATCAGGACAGTAGCACTGAATTACAACCCCCAATTTAGATTTAGTAAATCCTTCAATACCTCCATCTCCCTTATAATGGGCAGGAACTTCATGAAAATATTCCTCTTTATAGATTATTCGACAAATATCTAAACATAACGTCTCCCATCGGTTGCCATCTAACTTATAATCTAACCAGTTTATTACCATTATCTTTCCTCTCTTAGTAATCGAATTGATATGAAATTTTCTTTAGTTGGTATTAAAGTTAATAATTTCTTGCTAATATAATCTACCTTTTTATTTGGCAAAATTTTCACTAATACTAAATCGAATTCGATATCTGTTTCTAGAACTTCTACCTCTACTCCTCTATAAAAATATTGATTACATTTTGTCATAGTCTTCAAATCCTTAAAAGTTTTTAATGAAAAACTAAAATTTAACATTATAACAATTCCTTAGAAAATATATCCGAATTGATTTAAAGAAAATCATAGCATATTTGAAATTTTTCAAGCTATGAATTATTTATGTTCAATCACCCTGTAGTACAAATTAGTCTAAAAAACCTTCGAACTGTCGAATACACTTTTATTGTTGATCTGCGTCATCAGGCGGCTGAACTCCTTGTCGGAGAGCGGCTCCGCCTTCAGCTTCGCATGACGCCTGTTCAGGATATCCCTGAAGTTCTGTTCCAATGCCTCGTTGCTTCTGATCGGCACCCGTCCATATCCAATACCCTCAAGACGCTTCATGACCTTCGCCTCAAGAGCATCCTCTCTTTCGTAACTCATATGTCATTCCCCCATTCTTATCTATTGGAAGTTGCTACCATTATACTATAGATGTAGGGGGTAAAAGAACATGCTTATTGAATTTAATAAGCCATACTCTTTTAACTTGAACCGTTATTATAAATCACGGTTCGGAATAGAGAAATCAAAATTTCATTGAAAAGAAGCAGCCAAAATATATAATAAAGCGTTTTCAATTGAGGAGTACTGGATCCATTTCGGTGTGATATTATGTAGAAAATAGCAATATGGTATATAAGGGGGAAACTTCCAATGAATGATTATAAGGATACAAATTTTTTCTTCGCAGGCACTGTAATTGATGGCAAGGATTACACAAATGATTTTGTCGAAAATAATGAATGGCGTCTTGGATGGGTAGACCAGGAAGATAATGATCAGTATCAATTGATGCGGACGTATTATGATCAGATGAAAGAGGGGGACTATCTTATCCTCAAGTCCACCTACACCCGCAAAAATGACCTGCCTTTCTATAACCCTAACAATAAGTCCGCATCCGTTATGAGGATTAAAGCTGTAGGAGTGGTGAAAGAGAATCTCGAAGATGGACATACCATCAGAATCGAATGGATCAGGGATCATCGTTCAACCATGAAGGAATGGTACTTCTACACCTCGAGGGTTGCGATCTGGAAGTTGGACACAGATTATTACTTAAGCAATCATTTGATTGATTTCACCTTAAATGATGTGGAACAGGACTACACCATCTTTTTATATGACGAATACTGGAAAAACCAGTTTTATAATGAAGAACAGTTTCAGGAGTATGTATCATCCCAGCAGGAGGCCAAATTTGATAACCAGTTTGGCTGGATCGATTTCTATCAGGAATTTGCTGATAAGCTTCGCCCCTACTCCAGCGACAGAACAAAACTGATTGAAAAAGTGACTGATGCCTACAACAAGAGCGGGATGACCCTACCAAAAATGGAGAAAGATTATAACGCCATCGATATCGACCCATTTACCATTTTTGCCTTTTTCAACAAAGGAATTAAAGATGAAAATCGAATCAAAATCATCCAGGAATTAAAAGAAGAGTTTTCCGTCACTGCATCTGTACCAGAAACTTTTGATGGTATTCCTGTAGTGAATAATATGAAAGCAACATTCTATGGTTTCATAGGTGACAGGGATGAATATGATATAGATAACTTATGGAGTGTCTTCAATGCTGCATTGGATTATGCGGATAATGATACAGAAGAAAGTAAAAGGGAATTCATCAAACGATTTGATACGGCCATTAACCAAAAATATGTTAAATGGAAATTGACCATGGGACTTTACTGGATTCGCCCCAAGGCGTTCATCAATTTGGATGCGAGAAATAGAGAGTTCATATCCATAGACAAAAATATGGACTCAGACTTCATAAACAGATTTGTTCCCATAAACAAAGTACCTTCGGCCACAGAGTATATTGCGATGATTAAAACTGCACAGTCTTCCATGAAAAGCGGCAATTATAAATTTAAAAGCTTCCCTGAGTTGTCTTATCACGCCTGGATTTCACACAATAAATATAGTGAAGTTGGAAGGGATACAGGGACTACGACTGAAGTACCGCTTGAAGAGGCTGAGCTTTCTGAATATGCAGGTAAACTCGTCTCTTCAAAAAATATAATATTAAGAGGTGCTCCCGGTACAGGAAAGACCTATCTCGCCAGAAACATTGCCGCCGAAGTTGTCAGTGCCGGGAGGGTTAAAAGTTTTGAGCATCTGGATGAGGTCCCTCAGAACAATATAGAATTCATCCAATTCCACCCGAGTTATGACTACACTGATTTTGTTGAAGGCTTTCGGCCAACCATTGATGAAGAGACCGGTGAAATGCGCTACGAGATCATTCCAGGAATCTTTAAGAATTTCGTAACCAGAGCAGCTTCCAGACAGCACACAGGAGAAAAGTTCGTCTTCATCATCGATGAAATCAACCGGGGTGAAATCTCTAAAATTTTCGGTGAGCTGTTCTTCGCCATAGACCCTGGATACCGAGGGAAAAAAGGTGCGGTCAAAACGCAATATTCCCCCATCAACGATGTGAATAAAGTACTTTATGTGCCGGATAATGTCTACATCATTGGAACGATGAATGATATAGACCGCAGTGTCGAAAGTTTTGACTTTGCGATGCGCCGTCGCTTCAGGTTCATTGAAGTGACAGCCGGAAGCCAACTCGGAATACTCTCAGGTCAAATTGATGATTATGATGGTGCCGCCACTCGCCTGATCAGGTTGAACAATGCGATATCTGAAGTCGAGGGACTGAATAGTCATTATCATATCGGCCCCAGCTACTTCCTGAAATTGAATGATATAGATAATGATTTTGAATTATTATGGCAGGATTACCTCGAACCTTTGCTGGAAGAGTATGTACGGGGGTTCTTTGATGAAGCAAGCATACTCTCGGATTTAAAGGCTGCATATGATGGGCTCCATCAGGAGATTGACTATGAAGACTAAAGACAACACAGTGACCGCTATAGATGATGTCACAATCAGCGATGATTTCATAGGCAGAATTGCGAATAAAAACATTGAAGATCTGGAGACTTCCAACCTGTTCCTGTTCCCACCTAAATTAAGTGACATCGATGATCTTGATGCTTCACACTTTCTAATGATGGCAAACAGTGAACGTATAAGAACTACGAATGTGATGGGCAGCATCGGTTATAAAGATGAACGCCTGTTCATAGGTTCTAGATTTGATGTAGATAATGACTATTTCTTTTATTATATGCTTAAAAAAGTACTGAATATGAATGTGATCAATACTGAAGTGAACATGGAACATCAGAGCAGCTTTTTGGAATTGTTGATTCCCCTGTTTCCTAAGCTTTTAAATAATGCGATGAAGAAAGGCCTATATAAAGAATATAAGGTACAGCATCACAATGATACTAATGTAAAAGGGACTATAGATTTCAAAAGACATTTGAAGAAAAATGTTCCTTTCCTCGGTAATATAGCCTACAACACTCGTGAGTTCAGTTACGAAAATCATGTTATTCATCTGATCAGATATACTATAGAGTTTATAAAGAGAAGGAAAAGTTTGAGGAAAGTCCTATATATGAATGACATCACAAAAGAAAATATACATGTCATTGAAGAAAATTCGACCCACTTTGCCTCCATCCATCTGGCCAAGACAATCCACCTGAACATACGCAGACCAGTGAGGCATGGTTACTACTTCGAATATCAGGCTCTGCAAAGGTTGTGTATCGCCATACTGAGGGCGGAATCAAATTATTTTAAGAAAAACACGAATGATGAAATATACGGTATCCTGTTTGATGGTGCCTGGTTATTTGAAGAGTACGTTAATACTCTTATAGACGATCGATTTATCCATCCACAAAATACAAAAGGCATTGGCAGACATTATTTATTCAATGCCGCGAACGGACTCATCTATCCCGACTTTATAAGCAAAGATACATTGAATAGAAAGATTGCTGATACAAAGTATAAACCCATCAATAACATACGGGGGCGTGATTACTTGCAAATTATTGCCTATATGCATCGATTTGAGGCCGATGAAGGATATTTCATCTACCCTTTCCAAGAGAATATGAATAAAACAGGAGAAAATTCATTGTCATTATTATCTGGTGTAAAACATACCAATATCAGAGAACCCAATATTATGGTGGTTAAATCAGGTATCGCTATCCCTAGCCAGGAAAAAGACTTCAATGCATTTGAAAGAGCTATGTATGAGGAAGAGATCAAGTTGAAGAATAGAATTATTCAATAGAAAAAGCTTTGGAATCATCAAATGATGATTCCAAAGCTTTTATTTATGTTCCTAAAATCCAATTGGCAACATTGTTTTATTCAACCTTTATTGAATATATCATCTTTGAACACAAATCCCGAATCAACCAACATGGAGGCAAATTCTGTGTCTTGAATCACCCTTATTCTTTCCCCTTGCTCATCCTGTGGAATGTCCGCTGTATTTTTATCGAATTCACCTGTAGTGATGAACCATTTGAAAGGTTCCAGATGTTCGAATCTATCGTCTTCTTCATATTTATAGGCAAGCAGTTGTCTGATTCCCGTGTCATCAGACTTGCCAGTATGCCTCTTGGCCTGTACATATATAACTATATCTAAAGTAGTGAAAGCTGCCTTTACATCTACATCTGCGATGCTACTGTTCTTTTGGGAGTTCGAATTTTTAGGTGGTATGACAGTAACATCTGCACCAATGGATACCATGTAGGCTTTAATTAACTCTTCAAAATGCTGATCATTTAATTGAGTGAGATAGTCATGAATTTTCTTTACGATACTTTCTCTTGTAGGAGTGAAGTCATAGACCGGGACTTTATTTCCATGTTTTATAATCATCTTCTCTATTGTATCTATATCCCTATCATTAAGATATAGGTTAGTTCCTCTATATTTCAACTTGGACGCTAAATCAGCTGGGACATATCGATGCCTGCTTATTCCCGTACTGATCATTCTAACCGGGACTACAAATCCTATATCTATACCTTCCGGATTATCGTAGGCGTAAGGGGACCCGGTCACTTCACAAAGATCGAGCTCATCAGATTTCGGAATCAGCACCCTATCTCCTTTATCCAACTTCAAAAACCTGTACAGGTAATTGCTTCTCCTTGCAGTCAACCAACTACTGTTGATTTCATTACCCAACTCTACGAAATCGTCTCTAAATTCATGTTGTTCCATTTCTTTTGCATTTCTTAAGACTCTCTCGGCTTTCTCGCCTTTCAACATAGACCAACCGATAGGAAGCAAATTGTCTTCTTTAAGCAACCTTACTGAAGCGCTATTTTCATGACTGATACGATGCATCAAATACATAACCTACACTCCTTTTATAAGCTGTATTGGAAATAATAG
The DNA here is from genome assembly GCF_000986795.1 of Salinicoccus sediminis. Taxonomy (GTDB): domain Bacteria; phylum Bacillota; class Bacilli; order Staphylococcales; family Salinicoccaceae; genus Salinicoccus; species Salinicoccus sediminis. Next base: position 476,450 of record NZ_LAYZ01000001.1, read on the forward strand.
AAATAACTGTAATTATTCCTATCCTTCCCTAAAGACGTTTGAATCATGTAACCAAGTCTTTTTTTGAAATTTTTAATTTTGACTTCTTTCAATGTTTCAAAAGGTATCAGACGTTCGATGCATTGAAGCGCGATATCGACCGATTCATCACATTCTTCAACAAAGAACGCATCACATTAAAAATGGCACAGCTCATCTGAGCTGTGCCAACCATAACCGCTTCTTTTTCTAACTGCCTACTTGACTGGGTCCAGTCCATACTTTTCTGAAGGGATCTTTTAAAGATGAATATATTGTCTTTTATGCTTCAATATTCTTATTTCAATTTTGATCTGGTTCATTCCGGCCTACCAGGCGGATTAGAACCGCCATATGATGGATCTCTTTCTGATTCTTCCAGCTCTGGTGCATCCGTTTCATATAGTTCCATGCTCGATTCTCCATAATATTGTTCAATCAGGCTCGTTTCTTTCCTTGGGTGCTCTTCGAGGATATCCAATTGATCACGATATAGATAATCGATTTCTTTTAACCCATCCAGAGGTTCAGGGTTATAGAAACGCAGTAGATCTTTCATCAGAATTTCGTTGGAATGGCTTAATTCTTCTCTCGCTTCGTCTCTATAGCGATAAAGTTCTTCTAATTCTTCTCCGGTAAATTGATCCTGCAGTGCCTCCCCTGACTCTGTATCATAGATTTCCTGTTCAAAGAAAGTATATTCCGGCGTCACTACACGTCCATTTCTGAGTGGGACGGTATTATCGTGTTCTTCTGATAAAATATCCTGACCCATGAATAGATAGCCATCTGTTTCCATGCCCAGTAGATGCATTAAGGTTGGAAGCATGTCCACCTGACCACTGTATGTGTCGGACACTTCACCATTTCCAACCCCGGGAACATGCATGATGAGCGGCACTCTTTGCATTTGAGTGTCATGGTATTGATTCCATTCCTCCGGATCTTCACCCACTAAAGGTGCCAATTCCGGGTTTCTCATATCGGAAATGCCATAATGGTCACCATACATGACGATGATCGAATCCTCATATAAGCCGCTTGACTTCAAGTAATTGAAGAATTCCTCCAGCGCCTGGTCAGCATAATGTGCTGTGACGAAATAATTGTTGATTGTATCATCCTCTGTCTGGGCAGCTGGAAACTCCACATTTTCCTCATCCAATGGGTATGGGAAGTGATGGGAGACGGTGAGGAACTTGGAATAGAATGGCTGCGGAAGATTTCTGTGACATCGTCTTTTTTTACTAGAGCTTGAATAATATCTGATGTAAAATGATCCATAGGGGTCGTCCTCTTTTCTTGGATTTGGTGTGGTAACTTAATCTTACAAGAAAAGGACGCCCTTTTTCTATTTATTCATTTACACAAACTATTTTACGCTCTCATTCAGTGAAATTAATTCCTTAAAATATTATCAACTCAATGATAATAAAGTGCACCTCATGGGAACGAAAACAGACACATCAGAGCGGACCATTGAAATACACAAAGACGACATGAATCATATAAAAGCTGTTTTAAGTCAATTTACTATTAATCCACATGAATCGATTTTTAATATATCTCACCATGCCGTTGAAAAGACATTTAAACGTGCGCTGCGGGTTTTGAGTATCGATACGACTAAAAACCCTTCATTCACTCAGACATACACACTGCAGCTATATCCTAGCGCATGATGTATCTATTTATTACATTAGTCAACGACTAGGCCATAAAAACATAAGCATCACTACGAGTGTATATAGTCATTTATTAAAAGATCATTATCAGGAAGATAACGATAAAACCCTGATACTCCTGGGGGTATGTAGTATATTGACCGAATATTGACCAAACAATACTCTTTTAATACCCCTTATTCAATGAAGACAAAAATAAAAACCCCATAACCACGCGGGTTACAGAGTTTTAATGAATATCGTATTTGGACTTAAGCGTCCCAGAAGGGAGTCGAACCCCTGACCTACAGCTTAGGAGGCTGTCGCTCTATCCTGCTGAGCTACTGGGACATCGGATTAATAAAACAAAAACCCCCGCAGGGGTTTTCATCTCTAGCGTCCTGGGAGGGATTCGAACCCCCGACCGATGGCTTAGAAGGCCATTGCTCTATCCTGCTGAGCTACCAGGACTTAATTCGGACATTTACAATTATAATCAATTTCAACGTCCAAAGTCAAACCTATTTTGAAACTTTATGATGTTTTATTACACCCATTAAGTATGGTTTCATCATTTGTTGCCTGTCACCCAGTCTTTTTTGAGCATCCTGTACAGGATGCAGTCGTGATAGTGGTCATAGAGGAATTCGTATTCAGCCATCACTGCCTCCTGTGCGAAGCCGAAGGCTTCCGGGATGGCTCTGGACCTGTAATTTTTATCGCCACATATTATTTCAACGCGGTTGAGACCGAGTCTGTCGAATCCGTAATCTATGAGACCTTTGACGGCCCGTTTAACAATGCCCTTGCCTTCAGCATCTTTTGAGATCCAGTAGCCGATCTGCGCCCTCCCCTGTCCGGGTGCCATCATATTGTACCCGGTCATGCCGCAGAGTTCCCCCCTGTAGTAGATGGCGACCTCGAGACCGGTGCCTCTGTCGATATTCTCCTGCCAGGCCTGGATGACTGTGATATAGGAGTCGGGGCTGGTCGAATGGTCGACCCACGGCAGCCATTTCCTCAGATGGTGCCTGTTCTTATCCACTGTCTCGAACAGTTTGAAGCGTTCTTCCATCTGCACTATTCCGAGTTCTATGTCCTCATCTATCTTTATAATCGTCATGTGATCACTGTCCTCTATGATGAAATCATTTTCTTTTTAACTTCACTGTCAATCTGGTCGGTGGTGCATGTTTTGTTGCCTGTGAACCTGTGCCTGTTGCGGGCGACCCACTTGTATATTGCGGTCCTGAGGCAGGCGGGCATGATTTTTGACAGTCTGACGGCACTGATTCCGCTCGCATCGGCAACGACTTCTATAACAGCATCTGAATGGATGTACAGATCATCCGAATAGTACGCGACAGTATCGAAGCCCTTCGGCATGACTTCTTTCAGTTCATCCACGGAGGCGAACCTGACTGCATCTTTCCTGTCGATGCGTGATATGAATTTGGCAAATCCATTGCAGACGATGCATTTATCGTCAAAATAAAGTATATTCATACTGTACCTCCTACTCTCCAAAGGAAATGAGGGTGTTCATGAAACAGTTTACCGCGACATTTTTCACCATACTTGCGATCCTTTACCTGGCAGACCGCTATACGGGCTTTGATATGATGCCGGCCGTCCTGGTCGGCGGCGCTTCTGCCCTCTTCGTCGTCATCGTCCTGGCGGTGGCCGGCGGACTGCTCCGGAAGAACCTGTACAGTTTCACCCTGCTCATACTCACTGTCCTCATTCTTTTGAGTCTCATTGTATAAAAAGCTGAGACCCGCCGTCCCAGCTTACAGTTTTGTGAGGCTGACTTCCTCCAGTATCTGATGGCTCCTGTCATAGAAGCTCACGATATCATTCTCTGTATCGAGCACTGCATAGGATTCCGGCCACTGGCCCTTCGACTCGGAAATGCTTCCCGGGTTGATGCAGTAGATACCATCGACGTTTTCGGCTTTTGCGATATGTGAATGGCCATAGAAGGCGTATTTTGCGCCGTATTCACGGGCGCGCTCAGCAAGTATCTGCCTCGTTTTCTTAATGTCGTAAAAATGCCCGTGCGTGTAGAATGCCTTTGATTCATCATTGTACTCTTCGACGGGGTATCTGGTATCGCCGTCCACATTCCCTTTTACACGGTTGAAATGGCTCATCTCCGTATCATCATAATGGAATTCGCTGTCTCCGAGATGGACATTCAGCTCCCCGGCATTCCTGCCGTAGGCGTCATATGAAATCCCCTGTTCCCCATGATTGTCACTGATAATTAATATTCTAATTGGAATCCTTCCTCTCATGGCGTACTAGCACATCGAACACCCCGGTATCTTCCCGCAGGCGGTCCAGTGCATTTCTCCTATGACTTATTTCCCCTTTTTCAGAAGGAGTAATCATGCCAAGTTTCTGTCCGTCGTCCGTCTCAAACAGCGGATCGTATCCGAAGCCGCCTTCACCGGCAGGGGATTCGAGAATCCGGCCATGGAGCTCACCCGTGTATGTGCGGGTTTCCCTGCCGGGGATTGCGAGCGCAATGACCGAAGTGAAATGTGCCGTGCGGTCATGTGCGTCCCCAAGCGCCCCCAGAAGCTTCTCATTATTTTCCACATCAGTCGCATCAACTCCTGCATACCTCGCCGAATAAACTCCCGGCGCACCATCCAGTGCATCCACGCTGAGTCCGGAGTCATCACTGATGACGGGCATGCCGAGCGCATCTCTCGCAGCCTCCGCTTTGAGCACGGCGTTCCCCTTGAACGTATCTTCGGTCTCCTCCACTTCAAATTCCGGAATCAGTTCTTTGATCCCTACGATCTCATCATCCGGAAAAATTGCCCTGAAATCGTTTATCTTCCCCTGATTGCCGCTGGCTATGACTATTTTGACCATATCAATATGCCTCCAGATCAATTTCTTCTATTTTGTAATCTATGAACGGAATCCAGTCGCCCAGTATATATTCGAAACGGCTGCTGTCCCCGTTGACGATCATCACATGAGTCTTCCTGTTTCCCGGCGCGGCATGGGACCTGCTGTATGTCATGATGGAACTGACTTCCCGCGCCGTCTCATAGCCGGAGTCGATGACATTTTTCCTGCCGCCGAAAAAGTCGCGTATTTCACCGGCAAGCAGAGGGTAATGAGTGCATCCCAGTATGACGGTGTCGGCGGATGTCCCGAGCAGCCCTTTTAAAGTCTGATGGAGCGCCACCCTGACGACAACTTTATCCTTGTATCTGAGTTCTTCCACTATCGGCACAAATTTCGGACAGGCAAGGCTCGTCACCCTGAACCCTCCATTAATGTGATGGATTGCATCCCTGTATGCTCCTGAATTCACGGTGGCATTTGTCGCAAGCACGATGACATCCTGATTATTGCTGCTCTGGATCGCGCTTCTTGCCCCCGGATTGATCACTCCGATGACAGGTATATCGTATCTGTCTTCAAGGTCTGAAAGCGCTGCGGCTGTAGCAGTGTTGCATGCCACGACGATCATCTTGACGCCGCGCGAGACAAGATGATCGGCAACTTCAACTGTATACTGCCTGACCTCTTCGAGCGGACGGTCTCCGTATGGACATCTTCTGAGGTCGCCGAAATAGATAATCTGTTCATCCGGCAGCTGCCTCATTATTTCCTTGGCCACGGTCAGTCCCCCGACTCCTGAATCCATCACCCCGATCGGCTTATCCATTGTTCCTCTGTTCACTTTCATGGAGTATGGACTCGAGGATACCCGGCAGCATCGTTTTCTCCTCCGTGGAAAGATGGTCGGTGATATCGGAGATATAGGAGATGCGCTTGTCAATCACTTCATTGATGACCTCGCGCCCCTTGTCCTCCATGAGCACAAGTACGATGCGCTTATCTTTTTCATACTTCTGCCGCCTTACAAAGCCGCCGTTTTCGAGCTTATCCACTATATCAGTCGTCGTGGAATGGGCAAGATACAACCTGCTCGAAAGTTCACCTATGGTAATCCCTTCTTTGTCACCGGCCCATTGCAGCGCCACAAACTGGAGCGGGGAAAGCTCGTAGGTCTTCAGGATTTCACGGCCGTGGCTCTTCACATGGGCTGATATGTACCTGATGGACTTTTCTATCGAAATGATTGAATCCTTATCACTCATGCGCTTCATTCCTTATCTCATATTTCCTTCATTATAACGTAAACTGAAATAAAAAAATAGGAAGAGCGGCGCTCTCCCTATCTCAGTAATCATGTTATTCCACTTCGTGGTCGCTTCCGAAGAAGGACTTGAACATGTGGAAGGTTGCTTCCCTCTGCATCGATGCGATTGAAGTCGTGAGCGGAATGCCTTTCGGGCATGCCTGGACACAGTTCTGTGCCATGCCGCACTCGGCCACACCGCCGACGCCCATAAGAGCATCGAGACGTTCGTTCTTGTTCATGCTGCCCGTCGGATGCAGGTTGAACAGCCTTACCTGGCTGACGGCTGCTGCACCCATGAATTTTGAGCTGTCATTGACATTCGGACACACTTCCAGACATACACCGCAAGTCATGCACTTGGAAAGTTCATACGCCGTCTGACGTTTCTTCTCAGGCATCCTTGGCCCCGGACCAAGATCATATGTGCCGTCGATCGGAACCCATGCTTTGACGCGTTTCAGGCTGTCGAACATGAATGAACGGTCGACCTGGAGGTCTTTGACTACCGGAAATGTGGACATCGGTTCAAGCCTGATCGGCTGATCCAGCTGGTCGACAAGTGCCGTACATGATTGTCTCGCATTGCCGTTGATGACCATGGAGCATGCGCCACAGACTTCTTCAAGGCAGTTCATATCCCATGTTACCGGCGTTGTCTTCTGTCCTTTAGAGTTCACCGGGTTCCTCTGTATCTCCATAAGACCGCTGATGACGTTCATGTTCTCGCGGTACGGGAGTTCAAACTCTTCCCAATAACTCTGGGTCTCCTGATTTTCCTGGCGTTTTATCTTAAAAGTAATTGTTTTCTCACTCATTATTTCTTGCCACTCCCTTCACTCTTTTTGGAGTAGTCGCGCTTACGCGGCGGTATCAGACTGACATCAACATCCTGATAGTCGAAGCGCGGCGCCTGGTCTGCACCTTCGAAATGTGCCATTGTCGTCTTGAGCCATTCGTCGTCATTACGTTCAGGGAATTCCGGTTTATAGTGTGCGCCGCGGGATTCATTTCTGTTATACGCACCAATCGTAATAACACGGGCCAATACGAGCATATTCCAAAGCTGACGGGTGAAGAATGCCGCCTGGTTACTCCATTTTTTCGTATCGTTGATGTTAATGCGCTTATATCTTTCCATGAGTTCGACAATCCGTTTGTCCGTTTCAAGAAGCTTGTCGTTATGGCGGACAACAGTGACATTGTCTGTCATGATTTCACCGAGCTCCTTATGGATGACGTAGGCATTTTCCTCGCCGTCCATGGACAGTATGTTATCGAATTTTTCCTGCTCTGTGTCACGGTGTTTCTCATAGACGGTCTCATCGATGTCTTCGTATGATTTATCCAGCGCCCTTACATATTCGATCGCATTCGGTCCTGCAACGTGTCCGCCGTAGATTGCCGACAGCAGTGAGTTTGCACCGAGCCTGTTGCCTCCGTGCTGTGAATAATCACATTCACCGGCAGCAAACAGACCGGGAACTGAAGTCATCTGATCGTAATCCACCCAAAGGCCGCCCATTGAATAGTGCACTGCCGGGAAGATTTTCATCGGAACTTTGCGTGGATCGTCACCTGTGAATTTTTCATAGATTTCGATGATTCCGCCAAGTTTGACATCCAGTTCATGAGGGTCTTTATGGGACAGGTCGAGGTATACCATGTTCTCGCCGTTGATGCCGAGTTTCTGATTCACACAGACATCAAAAATCTCACGCGTGGCAACGTCCCTTGGAACGAGGTTGCCGTAATCCGGGTATTTCTCCTCGAGGAAGTACCATGGTTTACCGTCTTTATAAGTCCAGATACGTCCGCCTTCACCACGAGCCGACTCACTCATCAGTCTGAGCTTATCATCGCCCGGTATTGCCGTCGGATGGATCTGTATGAACTCACCGTTGGCATAGACAGCGCCCTGCTGGTACACGACGGATGCGGCAGAACCGGTATTGATCATTGAGTTTGTGGACTTGCCGAAGATGATGCCGGGGCCGCCGGTTGCCATGATGACAGCATCTGATTTGAATGTTCTGATTTCGGAGGATGTGATTTCCTGTGCTGTGATTCCGCGTGCACGGCCTTCATCATCGATGACGGCACCGAGGAATTCCCATCCTTCATATTTGTTGACGAGACCGTCGACTTCATAACTTCTGACCTGCTCATCCAGGGCGTACAGAAGCTGCTGTCCGGTTGTCGCACCGGCGAATGCCGTTCTGTGGTGCAGCGTTCCGCCGAAACGTCTGAAATCAAGCAGTCCCTCCGGTGTCCTGTTGAACATGACACCCATGCGGTCGAGCAGATGTATGATCTTAGGCGCTGCTTCCGTCATCGCCTTGACCGGCGGCTGATTGGCAAGGAAGTCACCGCCGTAGACCGTATCATCAAAGTGAATTGCAGGTGAGTCACCCTCACCTTTCGTGTTCACCGCACCGTTGATCCCACCTTGAGCGCATACAGAGTGAGAACGTTTTACAGGCACAATTGAGAATAGATCGACTTCCGCGCCTGTCTCAGCTGCCTTTATCGTTGCCATCAGTCCGGCAAGACCGCCTCCGACAACGATGATTTTATCATTAGCCATTATTTCCACTCCTTAATTAGATAAATGCCAGTATAGCCTGCACACCGATGAAGCTGACCACTACGAAAACTGCCATGGATACATAGCTCATGATGCGCTGGGACCTGTCTGACTGTGTAAAGCCCCATGTGATCATGAACGCCCACAGACCGTTGGCAAAATGGTATACAGTCGCTATGATACCGATGATGTAGAACACAAGCCATAGCGGATTGACCACAATCTGATGCATCAGATCAAAGTCCAGATCAGCTCCGAAGAAGACCTGTACACGTGTCTGGTAGACGTGGATGGCAATGAAAATAAAGGCGATGACGCCGCTTATCCTCTGAAGCAGGAACATCCAGTTTCTGTATGTACTATGCCAGCCGTAGCCTTTTCCTCCGATGTTATACTTGGCAGTGAACGCAATGTAGATGCCGTATATACCATGGAATAGAATCGGAATGTAAATTATGAAAATCTCCAGAAAAATAACAAATGGCAGATTGGCCATGAAACCTGCCGCTGTGTTGAACGCCTCTTCACTCCTTGTTGCACTGTGGTTGACCAGCAAGTGCTGAATGAGGAATACACCCAGTGGAATTACTCCCAGCAAAGAATGAAGACGTCTTACAGCAAAACTTGAATCTTGTTTTGACACTCGAATTCCCCCCTAACTATCCATTATAGATGGTTTCACAATCTCATTTTACTCCTCGCATATATATAAATCAAGGAGACATGACATGTTAGGGGCAAGAATTGTTTAATTTTAAACAGTAATTGTCAAAAAATGAAAACGCATCCTCATGATCTGAGTTTTTCCAGTATCCTTTCCGCTATCGGAGCGGGGATCCCGATTTCTGTAAATGAACCGACATCTTTCTCTTTCATCCGTCTGATGGAGCCGAAGTGGCTCAGAAGCTTCTGCTTGCGCCTGGGACCGACACCCTCGATGCCATCAAGTACAGAAGTGACCGATGTTTTGCTTCTTGTATTTCTGTGGAAACTGATGGCAAACCTGTGGACTTCATCCTGTATCCTCTGGAGCAGGTAGAATTCCTGGGAATTCTTCTTCATCGGCACAATTTCGGCAGCATCACCGTAAAGAAGCTCGGCCGTCTTGTGCTTCTCGTTTTTGGCAAGCCCCGCAACCGGGATATCGAGCGACAGCTCGTCCATGAGGACCGATTTCACGGTATTCATATGGCCGATCCCGCCGTCGACGATGATCAGATCAGGCAGCGGCAGGTGCTCTTTCAGCACACGCGTGTATCTCCTTCTGACCGCCTCAGCCATGGAAGCATAGTCATCCGGGCCTTCGACCGTCCTGATCTTGTATTTCCGGTAGTCCTTCTTGCTCGGTTTGCCGTCTATGAATGACACCATGACACTTACCGGATCCACTCCCTGGATGTTGGAGTTGTCGAAAGCTTCAATCCGGATCGGCGTCTCGATGTTCAGTATCCCGCCGAGACTTTCTATCGCGCCAATCGTCCGTGCTTCATCCTTCTCTATGATTTCAAATTTGTTCTTCAGTGCAATTTCGGCGTTCTTGTTGGCAAGCTCCACCATTTCCTTCTTCTGGCCCCGCTTCGGCTGTACTACATCAACCGGCAGATAGTCATCTATGATTTCCCGGTCCAGGCCGCCTGTGATATGCACCTCTTTGGGGAGGAGGTTGGATTTCAAATCATAGAACTGTGCAATATAGCGGTAGAATTCCTCCTGGACATCATCCTGGATCGGAAACATCTCCGCTTTCTTCTCAATCAGATTGCCGTTTCTGACGAGCAGCACCGAGATTGCCATCCACCCCTTCGACATACTGAATCCGAAGCAGTCGCGCGCTGTCATATCCTTGGACATCATCTTCTGCTTATCCATTGTGGCGTCGATATGCCCGATCAGATCACGGTACTCCTTCGCCTTTTCAAATTCAAGATCCTCCGACGCCTTTTGCATCTTCTCTTTGAGCTCTCCCACAATCTGTTTTGTATCCCCGTTCAGAAACCGGGTGATGCCGTCGATCATCTCTTTGTACTGCGCCTGGGTCACACCATATACACAGGGCCCGAGACACTGTCCGATGTGATAATAGAGGCAAAGCTTGTCAGGCATCGTATTACATTTTCTGAGCGGATATATCCTGTCCAGAAGCTTTTTCGTCTCGTGGGCGCTGTATGCATTCGGATAGGGGCCGAAATATGTTCCAGTCTTCGGCTTCACCGTCCGTGTGACAATGAGCCGCGGATGCTCTTCCTTCGTTATCTTTATGAAAGGGTAACTTTTGTCATCCTTCAGAAGTATGTTGTATCTCGGATAATGTTTTTTGATCAGATTGAGCTCAAGCAGGAGCGACTCCACTTCGGAGCTGGTCACGATGAAATCGAAATCGGTGATTTCCGCCACCAGTCTCATCGTCTTTTCATCATGGGCGCCGGAAAAATAGGACTTCACACGGTTGCGGAGGTTTTTCGCCTTCCCCACATATATCACTATGCCGTGCCTGTCTTTCATGAGGTAGCAGCCGGGCTCTGTCGGCAGCGCTGACAATTTTAGTTTAAGATCCTCCATATTCATCCCTCATATTCCTTCTTAATAAAAAAAGCCGCCTATCCGGCGGCATATCACTGCTTATGCATGCTTGTCGATCAATGCAACAAGCTGTTCTTTCGGCTGGAAGCCGACAACTTTATCAACCGGCTGTCCGTCCTTGAACAGGATGAGTGTCGGAATGCTCATGACCTCGTATTCACTCGCAGTCGCCTGGTTATCATCAACATTCAATTTTGCGATGTCCGCCTTGCCTTCGACATCAGTTGCCACCTCTTCAAGTACAGGAGCAATCATCTTGCATGGTCCGCACCAAGGCGCCCAGAAGTCTACCAATTTAAGGCCGCTGCCTACTTCATCTTTGAAATTCTGATCATTCACTTCATATATAGCCATTGCACTTACCTCCATTTTGTCGATTATGTTTCTCATTATAGCATGATGTTGCAAAAGGGCTCAATGGAATTGCTTAAGCGAAAAGGAACAGATACATTATGCCGCCGAGAAACATTACAATCCCTGCTCCAATCAGCACTTTCGCCAGTTTATACATATCGAAATTATCCACGCAATCACCTACTTCATTTCAACTACCGTCACACCAAAGCCGCCTTCGTTCGGCATGCCGCCTCTGAACGATTTGACTTTGGGATGGGTCCTGAGGAACTGCTGCACCCCTTTTTGGAGTGCGCCGGTCCCTTTGCCATGAATGATTTCCACTTCATTATAGTTGGATAGAAGGACCTGGTCCAGATATCTGTCCAGTCTGTTCAGAGCTTCCTCATATCTTTCCCCGCGGAGATCAAGCTCCCTTTTGACGGGTGACTTTCCTATCCGCCTTGCAACCGGGCGTTCCTGTTTCTGCTTTTTGCGCTTCTTCAGCTCATCGAGTCCGACTTTCATCTTGATGATTCCCATCTGCACAGTGGCTTCCTCACCTTCCACAGCAAGGACTTCACCTTTTTGTCCATATGAGAGCACATCCACCTCGTCGCCCGCCTGGATCTTTTCTTTTTCAGCCGCGCGTTCCTTGCGCCTGATCTCCTCCTGATGATAGCTGTCTGTGAGCGCCTTCTTCTGTTCTATGATTTCATGTTCCTGAATGTCCCGGGCACCCCGGCTCTTCATGTCTTCGAGCGTGCGGATGACCTCCTCTGCCCGGATTTCACTTTCTTTGACGATGCGGTTGGCCGCTTCCCGTGCATTTTTCCTGAGCTTATCCTTATAGGCTTCGAAATCGTCCATATAATTCCTGAGGTCCTTATGCACCGCTTTCGATTCCCTGAGAAGCTCTTCTGTCTCCTGTTCATTGTCCCGCGCGTTTCTCGTATGCTTCTCAAGTGCTGAGATCATGTCGTTCACTTCCTGTGAATCGCGTCCGGCAAGTTCCCGGGCACGGGAGATGACATCAGGGTTCAGTCCGAGTTTATTCGATATTTCGAATGCGTTCGATTTGCCGGGAATGCCCATCAGCAGCCTGTACGTCGGCGACAGTGTATTGACATCGAATTCCACACTCGCGTTTATGACATCATCGCGTGTATAACTGAATGATTTCAATTGCGGATAGTGGGTGGTTGCGACGATGGTGGCACTTCTTGATAACAGATATTCCAGTATGCTTATGGCAAGGGCCGCCCCCTCTTCGGGATCCGTGCCCGCACCGAGTTCATCGAGCAGGACCAGGCTGTCTCGATCCGTCTCATCCAGTATTCCGGTGATGTTGGTCATATGGCTTGAGAACGTCGACAGTGACTGCTCGATGGACTGCTCGTCTCCGATGTCACTGTAGATTTTCGAGAATATGCGGAGCCGGCTGCCGTCCCTCGCGGGCACCGGTATGCCAGACTGTGCCATGAGGGCGCTGAGGCCGATCGTTTTGATGGTCACCGTCTTACCGCCCGTGTTGGGGCCGGTGATGATGACAGCCCGCGTCTCCCCGTCCATGACAATGTCATTCTTCACGGAAACCTCCGCCGGAATGAGCGGGTGGAATGCTGCGGGAAGATAGATGCCTCCCTCCGCCATGACCTCCGGCTTCGTGCCGCCCAATACGGAACCGTACTTCGCCTTTGCGAATACCATATCGATATGATGGAGCGCGTCATCGGTCATGGTGAGTTCTGAAGCCACTTCAGCGGTTTCCGCCGTCAGCTGGTACAGGATGCGCTCGACTTCCGTTTCCTCTTCATCTTTAAGGGTCTGTATCTGGTTGGTCATCTGCACAACAGCCATCGGTTCCATATAGACAGTCTGTCCGCTTGCTGAAATATCGTGGACGATGCCGTTGAAGTCACCCTGGTGTTCGACTTTGACAGGCACGACGTACCGGTTGTTGCGCATCGTGATGATGCTGTCGGACAGTTTCTTCTGATTGCCCCCGCGGATGATTTCGTTCAGCCGTTCCCGGATCTTCCCTTCCTCGGCATTGATTCTCGACCTGACTCTGAGGAGGGTTTCGGATGCATGATCCAGCACGCGGGAATCATCGACCGTCTCAGTGATCCGACGATACAGGAAATGGATGTCCGGGAGGCCGGTGATGTAGACCGGTATATGGGACAGCTCCACTTCATCCTCCTCAAACTCATCAAATACCTTCGTCAGCATATTTTTCCGGTTCAGCATAGTGCGGATATGATTGAGTTCCGGTACGCCGAGCATACTGCCGATTTCAGCACGTCTGACATGCTGCTTTATATCCGTTATGCCGCCAAGTTCAATATTTCTATACCTCAGCATCGTGGAAGCATCATCCACTTCGCTGATCATCTGCTCAACTTCTGCAAGCTCCGTGGAAATGATTGCAGGTGTAATCCGCTCTTTCGTCTTCTCACTTTCAGCGTGTGCAGACAGCTGGGTCAGTATCTTATCAAACTCCAGTGAATTTATCGTTCTATCATTCATTTTAAAACCTCTATTTTCCTTTATTCACAAACTTCCTGAACGCGTCTCTTGAAAACGTATTGATGACATCCTCTTTTTGGATCAGCCCTTTTTGCAGAGCCGCCACACCATAGTTCATGAACTCGAGATGAGCCGTATGATGGGCGTCCGTATTGACTGTGAGTTTCAGCCCCGAATGTCTGATGACGTCAGACGACAGGTCGAGCCTTCTCGGATTCGCATTCACTTCGAGGACAGTGCCCGTGTCTTTTGCCATGCTGATCAGTTCAGGCACATTGACCGGGTAGCCTGCCCTCCGGCCGATCAGCCTTCCTGTCGGATGTGCGATATGACGGACGTGGGGGTTCTCGCATGCGCTCCTCAATCTGTGCATGATTTCATCTTCCGTCTGGGAGAAACTGGAATGGATGGCGGCGATGACATAGTCCAGTTCTGCGAGCAGATCATCCGGATAGTCCAGGGTGCCGTCTTTCAATATGTCCATTTCGGTTCCGGTGTATATATCAATTTCGGGATATTCATCCCTTAGGCCTTTTATCTCCTCGATCTGCCTGTACACCCTGTTTTCATACAGGCCGTTTGCAACACGGAGGCTCTTGGAATGATCCGTTATGATCATATATTCATAACCCTTTGCAATGCAGGCCTCTATCATTTCGCGCACCGAAAATGCTCCGTCGCTGTACACCGTATGCATATGGAGATCGCCTCTTATATCGTCCATCGACACGATGCCTGATACATCAACCTCCGTCTCTTCACCTGTCTCCCGCATCGCAGGGGGGATGTACGGCAGGCCGAAATGATCGAAGAATGCCGCTTCCGAGTCGAATGTCTTCAATCCGCCATCCGTTTCCACGCCGTACTCGCTGATCTTCTCACCGCGTGATTTGGCAATCTGGCGCATCTTCACATTGTGGTCTTTCGACCCGGTGAAGTGGTGGAGCGTCGTAAAGTATTCATCCGCTGTGACAAAGCGGAAATCCACATTGATTTCGTCCATATCATTCTCTATGGTGACGGACAGTTTCTTTTCACCCTGTGCCACTGTATCTTTGATGAACGGTGATTCAAGGAACTTTTCTGTAAACTCTGCAACATCAGTGACTTCTATTATATAGTCGAGGTCGCGGCTCGTCTCCTTGAAGCGTCTGCCGCTGCCGGCCACATCATATTTCCTGACCGTCTCCATATCATCCAGTACATCCTCGACCGCCGTCCGGAAAGAAATGATCCGTTCAATCGGATAGCGTTCCGGACGGGTGAGGAGTTCATCGATGGCTTTTGATATATTCTCTTCGGTTTTCGCACCGAATCCTGACAGGGCGCTCACCTCTTTGTTCTCACACGCCTCTTTCAGTTCCTCCATGCTTGTGATGCCGAGTTCCTTGTGGATTTTTGCAATCTTCTTCGGACCGAGTGTCGGTATTTTCAACATTCTCACGAGACCCTCGGGCACTGAAGACTTCAAGTCGTCAAGGACAGTGGACCTCCCCGCGTTCCTGTATTCCACTATGACTTCATTGACCCCTTTGCCGATGCCTTTGATCGCCGAGAAGTCTTCTATTTCCGCAAGCGACCGCCCGTCTGTCTCGATGGCTGCTGCAGCTTTTCTGTACGCAGATACCTTGAACGGGTTCTCAAGGGAGAGTTCCATATAGGTCGCAATTGTTTCAAGTAATACAATTATGTCTTTTTTAGTCATGACAGCCTCCAAAAAAAGAGCCATATCACTATGACTCTGTTATAACCAATCTATAAATTTATCAGATAGTATGAATGTATGTTCCATTATGAATGTTGCAAGCCAGGAATCACCGATCGCATTCTGGATGAATTCAAGCGGGATGATTGCAAGCATGAAGATGATCACAGTCAGAATATAGATCATCTCGATAAGACCGAGCACCAGACCGGCGATTTCTCCCACATTGCCGAAAACACTGATCTGCTGCAGATAGTCAAATGCACTGACAACCAGCTGGATCAGAATTTTGGACACTACGAAAATGATGAAGAACGCAGTCATATCATAAAATGCATATTCAGCGTTGGCAAGGTCCGGCAGCAGCGGATTATGAACCGACTGTGCTGTTGACGGATAGGGCATGATCATATCGAACCTTGCAGACAATGTTTCGTAGTTCATGGCAGATATGATGATCGCGGAGATGGTCCCGACAAGATGCAGGAGCTGCAGAATGACGCCCCTTCTGTAGCCGATGACCATGCCGATCAATAGAAGTATGAAAATTATTATCGACATAGCATCAATTACCCTTTTGTTCCAGTTCCCGGATTGCAGAATCGTATTTTTCCTGAAGCTTCACGTAGTCATCCATTACGTTCACTGCCGCCAGAACTGCTTTCCTTGTTGTATCAAGCCCCGCATTCCTGACACCGATCTCCCTGATCTTCTCGTCCACGAGCCTTGCCACATATCTCATGTGTTCGGGGTTCTCCGCCCCCACCAACGTATACTGCTGGTCATAAATATCAACAGCAATGCGATTTTTGTATTCTGCCATTTGACATTGCCTCCTATACAAAGTTTCACTGATAAATGTTATATACAATTTAACATAAAAAGCTTTACTGATGCCATCCTGCCACCCTTCGCCCTGAACCTGCAGATCCGGGGGACACAGGACCTCATATTAATATAAATGTATAATAACACATAGTCTCCATCAATTTAATAATACTATAAAAATTGATGAAATCAAAAAATGCCGTGTTACAATCATTAATGAAGGAAAGCAACTACATTCTCAAAAGGAAAGATGACAATGAACTATGACACTATGAATGCAATAGGAAGCGATGAAGCCGGAGTCGGCGACTATTTCGGCCCGATGACGGTTTGTGCCGCCTATGTGCCGAAAGACAAAATCGCTCTGCTCAGAGAGCTCGGAGTGAAGGACTCCAAAAACCTTTCAAACGGTACGGTGGACCGCCTTGCACGGGAAATCATCCATATCGTGCCCTACTCACTCGTCGTCCTTGACAACCCCTCCTACAATAAAAAGATCGATGAAGGCTGGAATATCGTAAAGCTGAAGGCGGTGCTCCATGATCACTGCATACAGAAAGTCCATGAGAAAATGGAACAGCCGGATGATCTCGAGGCAATTGTCATCGACCAGTTCACAACAGAAAATGCCTACCGCAAATACGTGCCGGATCCGTTCCGCCCGGATCTGATCCATCAGGAGACGAAAGCCGAATCAAAATCCATCGCCGTCGCCTGCGCCAGCATTCTCGCACGCAGCAGATACCTCGAGCAGATGGCCAATCTCAACCGTTCACTGAAGCGTGATGTGCCGCGGGGGGCAAGCAAAAAGACGGACCTCTTTGCGGCAGAACTTGCCGAACGGCGCGGAATGGCGTTCGTCGACTCCATTTCAAAGAAACACTTCAAATCCAGGGAGAAGGTCAGAGAGCTGCTGGATAAAAAATACAGCTAGACTAATAAAACCAGATGCAGAAGCATCTGGTTTTACTTTTATCTGATTTCAGCGCCGTTCTCTTCCAGCGCTTTCAGTACAGGTGTGTGCACCGCTTCGATCTCTTCATCGGTCAGCGTCTGCTCTTTATTGAGATAAGTGAGACGGAGGGCAAGGGATTTCATGCCTTCTGCAACGTTATCCCCTTCATAGACGTCGAACACAAAGACATCCTCGAGATATTTACTGGCAGCCGTCCTTACCGTCTGAATCAGTTCGTCCGCCGTCACCGAGCGTTCCACAATCAGTGCAACATCGCGCGTGATTGTAGGGTATTTTGAAAGCTGTTCGTAGACGATGATACCGTTTTTCACATCCAGCAGCCGGTCGATATTGATTTCGAATACCGCCGTCCTGTTGAGGTCATTGTCTTCTGCAAACTTCGGATGCAGTTCGCCTGCAAAACCGATCTTTTCTCCGCCCAGATGTATATCGGCCGTCCGTCCCGGATGCATTTCTTCATACCCCTCCGTCTGGCGGTAGCTGATGTTATCAGCCAGACCGAGTTTTTCAAAAAGGCTGTCCGCGATGCCTTTGGCGGCATAGAAGTCCGCCGGCACGCTTGCGCCGAGCCAGTCGGTACGGTTCATCTCTCCGGTCAGGATGCCGCCGAGCATTTCAATTTCCTCCGGCTGGTTCCCCTCTCCCCTGGAGACGAAGACCCTGCCCAATTCATACAGCTGGACATCCTTCTGCTGGCGGTTCGCATTGTACACCGCATTGTCTATCAGATGCGGAATCATGCTGTTCCTTAAAACGGCGTGATCTTCACTCATCGGCATCAGGAGTTCAAGTCCTTCCGTCCGGTCAGTGAACTGTTTCGAC
The DNA here is from genome assembly GCF_000986795.1 of Salinicoccus sediminis. Taxonomy (GTDB): domain Bacteria; phylum Bacillota; class Bacilli; order Staphylococcales; family Salinicoccaceae; genus Salinicoccus; species Salinicoccus sediminis. The sequence goes on from NZ_LAYZ01000001.1 coordinate 494,666, forward strand.
TTCTCCCTGCTGGTCAGTGCATAGTTGATCGCCTGGGACAGACCGAGCGCCTCAAGCTGGTGCCGGATGATGCGGACTTTCTTCTGTTCGTCCGTAAGTTTGCCCGGCGTGATCACGGAATATTCCGGAAGGGAGGACGGCAGTGCATCATAGCCGTAGATCCTTGCAACTTCCTCAGTGATGTCTTCACGGATCTTCAGATCATCCCGCCTTGAAGGGACTGAAATGCTTAAGCTTCCACCATCGGTTTTTGCCTCAAGCCCGAGCCTGGATAATGACTCTGCGATTTCCGCAACAGAAAGCTCCATGCCGAGCCGGCTGTTTATGAACTCTGCCGTTACCGTGATTTCACTGTCCTCAAGATCCAGTTCACCGTCGGACACCACTCCGCCGATAACTCTGCCGCCGGCATATTTTTCAAGGAGGTAGGCCGCACGGTCCAGCGCTTCGGGTACGAACTCATGGGAAACGCCTTTTTCAAAACGCGCGGATGCTTCACTGCGCAGGTTCAGCCGGTTACTGGTCTTTCTGATGGATACGGGATTGAAAAGTGCGGACTCGATGAGGACATTGGTTGTGCTTTCCGTGACCTCGGAGAAAGCCCCGCCCATCACGCCGGCAAGGGCGATGGGTTCTCTGCCGTTCGTAATCACGATGTCGCTGTCCATGAGGCTGCGTTCTTTGCCGTCCAGCGTCGTCATCTTTTCATCCTGCGAAGCAAACCGCGTCACTATGCCATCAGAGCCGATCTTATCACGGTCGAACATGTGGAGCGGCTGCCCGAATTCAAGCAGCACATAGTTTGAAATATCGACCACGTTGTTGATCGGACGGATACCCGCCTTGATCAGGCGGATCTGCATCCACACAGGCGCCGGTTTTATTTCTACATTTTTGACGAGACGGGCGCCGTAATATGGCACTGCGTCCGCATCTTCATTTTTGATGCTGAATGCACCGTCGCCGTTATCCGCATGCTCTGTCAAAGGACTCCCGGGGCGGGAGACCTCCCCGCCGAAAAGCGCACGGGTTTCATAGGCTGCACCCGCCATGCTGAGCGCATCCTTACGGTTTGGCGTCAGATCGAAGTCCATCACCTGATCATCGAGATACAGTGCAGAGAGGGCATCCGTACCGATATTCTGATCCCGGTTGAAGATGAAGATGCCATCCTGGTATTCCTTCGGCACATAGTCCTCCGGAATGCCGAGTTCCTCAAGGGAACAGATCATCCCTTCAGACACCTGGCCGCGCAGCTTTGCACGCTTGATCTTTATGCCGCCGGGTAGCCTGCCGCCGACTTTGCTGACGATCACATATGAGTCCGCCCTGACATTCGGTGCCCCGCATACGATCTGACTGGTCTCTTCACCGGTGTTCACCCGGCATACTTTCAGCCGGTCTGCCTCGGGATGCTCCTCCACGGATTCGACATAGCCGACCACAAGGTTTTTTATGCCTTCCGTATAGTCGATCACTTCATCCACTTCGATGCCGCCGCGCGTAATCTTCTCGGACAGCTCATCGATGGAAACATCGACCGGTATCCACTCATTCAGCCATTCTTTAGATACTTTCACTTTGGTCCCCTCCATCTTCCATTGCTTTGAACTGATTGATGAATCTCAGATCATTGGTGTAGAAATTCCTGATATCCTCGATGCCGTACTTGAGCATCGCGATCCTGTCCGGTCCCATGCCGAATGCAAAACCTGAATATTCATCCGGATCGAATCCGGCCATCTCAAGTACATTCGGGTGCACCATGCCGGAGCCGAGGATTTCTATCCAGCCCGAGCGCTTGCATACGTTACAGCCCGCGCCTTTGCATTTGAAGCATGAAATATCCACTTCGACACTCGGTTCCGTGAACGGGAAGTAGCTTGGACGCAGCCGGATTTCCCGGTCCGGGCCGAACATTTCCTTGGCGAACAGTTCGAGCGTACCCTTCAAATCGCTCATATGGATATTCCTGTCGACCACCAGCCCCTCGATCTGGGTGAACTGATGGCTGTGGGTCGCATCGTCACTGTCCCTTCTGTACACTTTCCCGGGGCAGATGACCTTGACCGGCCCCTGCCCTTTCCTCGCCTGCATCGTACGGGCCTGTACAGGGGAAGTATGCGTACGGAGCAGGATATCCTCGGAAAAATAGAAGCTGTCCTGCATATCCCTTGCCGGGTGGGACTTTGGCAGATTGAGCGCCTCGAAGTTGAAATAGTCCGTTTCAACTTCATAGCCTTCGGCAATCTCGTAGCCGAGGCCGATGAAGAAGTCCTCGATATCCTCTATCGTACGGCTCAGCGGATGGGGGCTGCCCAGTCTGAAAGTCCGGCCGGGAAGCGAAACATCGATCGTTTCCTCTTTGAGCCTGGCCTCGAGCGCTTCGTTTGCAAGCGCCGTCTCCTTCTCTTCGATCACCGAAGTGATATGCGAACGCACTTCATTGACGGCGGCGCCGTATGCCGGGCGGTCTTCATTTGAAAGGTTCTTCATCTCCTTCATCAGGCCTGTCACTTTCCCCTTTTTACCTAAGTATTCGATTTTCAAATCCTGCAGGGATTTCTTATCCGCAACTGTTTTCACTGCATCATCGAATGCGTTCTGAATTTCTGAAATTCCGCTCGTATCCATCTTTCCAACTCCTCGTAAAATAATAAAAACCCCGTCCTCTAACACAAGGACGGAGTTTTCCGCGGTACCACCTGATTTTCTGCACACAAAGGCACAGACACTTCACGAATATAAGGGATTCACCCTCGCTTCAATCAGCCAGGTGAACCCTGGTCCCCTCCGTGTGCCCCATTGCAGTCTGTGTACGGCACTCCCTGATACGGAATTCTGGACCATTTATGTCCGGCTTCAGGCTGAAGCTGTTTATTGGTCTTATAAAGTAATTATAAATCAAAGCACCGAAAAATCAAGCTTGGAAATGATGCATGAGTATTCCGCCGGCGATGCCGACGTTCAGACTCTCGCTCTTCCCGCTCATTCCGATCCTCACTCTTCTGTCGGCGGCGTCAATGACATCGCTGCCTACGCCGCTGCCTTCATTGCCCAGTATGAGCATGAGCGGGCCGTCCGGAGTCCCTATGCCATCAAGCGGTTCCGCATCAATCAGAGCGGTGGCGAGGACAGTGCCTTCGAATGCTTTCGCGGCCGTTGCCGCCTCCCTGATTTCAATTCCGACATGGAAGGTGCTTCCCTGCGCGCTTCTGAGCACTTTTTCACTGAAAGGATCGGCAGTATCCGGCGACAGCAAAACCCTGTCGAAACCGAATGCATCAGCAGTGCGGATCAGCGTGCCGAGGTTTCCGGGATCCTGGACATTGTCGAGGGTCAGGACCCTCTGGCCGGAGGACGCCGGCGGGACATACGACACCTGGGCGACGATGCCCGGCGGTGTTTCGAGCTGTGAAAGTGACCTCATGACGTCGCCGCTTACAAACATCAGCTCCAGATCTCCGAGGTCAAGGTGTGCATGCTCATAAGCTTCATGCAATATCACTGAATGGATTGTCTGGCCGTGTTTTACCGCCTCTTCGACCAGGTGCTCCCCTTCTGCCAGGAAACGGCCGGTCCGGCTGCGGTATTTCTTTTTATGGAGCTTCCGCAGGTCCCTGACCTTGCGGTTTTCTTTTGATGTAATGATTTCCCTGTCTACCAAATGATCTCTTCCACCTTGCTGTCATCGAGCGACCTGACAATTTCCGTCACCAGTCTGACTGCGTTGTTGTAATCCTGCCTGTTGAGGATGGACACATTAGAATGCATGTACCTGAGTGGCACACCGATCGACACTGAAGGCACACCCTCGTTCGATACATGGAATGCACCGGAATCCGTACCGCCGCCGGTGATTGCCGACCACTGTACGGGGATGCCCTTGTCCTTCGCCACTTTCTCAATGTGGCGGCGGAAGCCGACATGCCCGATGTTGGAGCCGTCGAGCAGCAGTACCAGCGGACCGTCGCCCATCTTGCCCGTGCCGTCCTTCTCACTCATGCCCGGCGTGTCCCAGGAGATGCCGACATCAACTGCAATCGCCAGATCCGGCTTGATCTTATTCGCAGCGACTTTCGCACCGCGCAGGCCGACTTCCTCCTGCACCGTCGCGCCGCTCACAACGTTGATGTCCACATCCTCATCTCTGATCTGCTCAAGCACTTCGATTGCCAGGCTGCAGCCGAACCTGTTGTCCCACGCCTTCGCCAGCAGATAGTCTTTGTTCGCCATTTCTGTAAAATCACAATGCGGTGTAATCTGATCACCCGGTTTTACACCGGCTGCTTCAGCTTCCTCTTTGGATGCCACACCGATATCGATGAACATCTCTTTCATGTCCACCGGCTTTTTGCGGGCTTCCGCACTCAGGACATGCGGCGGTTTGGAACCGATGACGCCCGTGAGCACACCTTTGTCGGTAATCACATTCATGCGCTGGGACAGCATCACCTGGTTCCACCATCCGCCGACCGGTGTGAACTTCAGGAACCCACTGTCGTCGATCTGCGTCACCATGAAGCCGATTTCATCAAGATGCCCGCCTATCAGCAGCGTGCGGGATCCACTTTTGGCATTGCGTTTGCCGAACAGGCCGCCCAGATTATCATTGACCAGTTCGTCACTGACAGGTTCAAGATATTCTTCCATCACTTTTTTGACATCATACTCAAAACCTGAAATTCCGTGAGCATCAGTCAGACTTTTCATCATCGTCAATTGTTTGTCCATAATCAGTCTCCTATCCTTCGTTTTAAGATACTTTCATTCTATCATAAATTATTTCAGTTCCCGTAATAAAAACCATATTGGTATAAATGTTTGCAATAAGCTGATATTATTCTATTATAGCAGTAACAAAAGTTATCCTAGGAGGCATGGCAATGATAGATATAGAATTATCCAGAGTGGAAGAATCCGGAGAACAGACCGTCGTTAAACGCAATACTTTCGAAGATGAAAAAGAAGCTGAAGAAATCTATAACCTGCTGACGGACGACTATGCAGATCAGACCCTTCCTTTCTTTGACAAGGGCGAAAAGCTCATCAGGCTCGACATTCTGCCGCAATCCGCCGAGGAAGTGAAAAAGCACCAGAAGGAATGCTATTTTGAATATTCCGAGGACCTGCTCGGCAAACTGCAGAACAGGATATGATGAAAAAATGCCCCTTGCCAGGTCAAACCGGCAAGGGGCATTTTTCATATATATCATTATTTTTCCAGTGCGCTTTTAGCCTGTGTTGCAAGCTCGGCAAATGCTTTCTCATCGGAAATTGCAATCTCTGAGAGCATTTTTCTGTTGATGTCGATGCCTGCAGTTTTAAGTCCGTTCATCAGACGGCTGTAGCTGATGTCGTTTTGACGTGCAGCTGCATTGATACGTGAAATCCAGAGTCTGCGGAATTCACGCTTAGTGTTGCGGCGGTCGCGGTAAGCGTACTGTCCGGATTTTGTCACCTGTTGTTTGGCAGTTCTGTAAAGAGTACTCTTCGCACCGAAATATCCTTTTGCCTGTTTCAATACCTTTTTACGTCTTTTACGGGACGTCAGTCCATTTTTAACTCGAGCCATGATTGGTCCTCCTTGTTCAGTCGATTATTTCATGTTTGATAGTAGTTGTTTAAGACGCTTCTGGTCGCCTTTTGATACGAGTGTCGCTTTTCTCAATTGACGTTTCTGTTTAGTGGATTTGTTTGCAAACAGGTGGGATGTGAACGCTCTGTTGCGTTTGAATTTACCAGTTCCTGTACGCTTTACGCGTTTAGCATATCCTCTGTGGGTTTTCATTTTTGGCATGGGATTCAACCTCCGGTTTATTGATTTTTGTCGATGATTGGTGCAACTACGAGGAACATTGAACGGCCTTCCATCTTGGGCCTCTGTTCTACAGTAGCGACTTCGGAAAGCTCATCTGCGAAACGTTCCAATACTTTGCGTCCGATATCTTTGTGTGTGATTGCACGGCCGCGGAAACGGATGGAAACTTTGACCTTGTCCTCTTTGGAAAGGAATTTTTTCGCATTCTTAAGCTTCGTGTTGAAGTCATGGTCTTCAATGGTCGGGGAAAGCCTGATTTCCTTGACGTTGATGACCTTCTGCTTCTTGCGCGCTTCTTTCTCTTTACGCTGCTGTTCGTACTTGTACTTGCCGTAGTCCATGATGCGGGCAACTGGCGGCTTGGCGTTCGGTGCAACAAGCACGAGGTCCTGTTCGACACGGTCCGCCATCTCCTGGGCTTCCTTCTTCGGCTTGATTCCGAGCTGGGAACCATCCTGTCCAATCAGCCTGACTTCTTTGGCGCGGATTCTATCATTGATAAATGTCTGATCCTTTGCTATCTTTGACACCTCCATAAAGTTTGAAGACGAACAAAAAAGGCGGGCACATTATGCGCCCGCCATCCGACATGAAGACGAACAGACATCTCTGCCTGCACATCTCTTCTGTACTAACCCGTTCGCTGCATTGGTGCGCTTGCGGGTGAGAAGCGGGTCGCTTCTTCTTGTCCGTTCTTATCAACTCTTAATATATTACACTAACTTCAGGAATCTGTCAACGCTATTTTTTCAACCGGATTTCATCAACCAGTTTCCAGACGAAATCCTCCCTGTCATAGGAGTTCTGGTCCTGTTCGCCGTATTTACGCACGTTGACCTGGCCCTCCTCTATCTCCTTGTCACCGATGACCACCTGATACGGGACTTTCCGCATCTGTGCTTCGCGTATCTTATAGCCGAGCTTTTCATTCCGTTCGTCAATGCTGATCCGGATCCCCTGGCTTTTCAGTTCATCCTGGATGCTCCTCGCATATTCATAATGAAGGTCCAGGTTGACCGGGATGATTTCCACCTGTTGGGGTGCCAGCCACAGCGGGAATGCTCCCTTATATTCCTCAGTGAGGAATGCGACAAAGCGTTCCATGGTAGAGACGACACCGCGGTGGATGACCACCGGACGGTGCAGTTCACCGTCACTGCCGACATAAGTCAGATCAAAACGTTCAGGCAGCAGGAAGTCTAGCTGCACAGTCGAGAGTGTCTCTTCCTTGCCGAGAGCAGTCTGAACCTGGACATCCAGTTTCGGACCGTAGAAGGCAGCTTCCCCTTCCGCTTCAGTGTACTTGAGGTCCATTTCGTCAACCGCTTCTTTGAGCATGGATTCAGCTTTCTCCCACATCGGATCATCATCAAAGTACTTTTCAGTGTCTTCCGGATCACGGTAGCTCAGACGGAATGAGTAATTTTCGAATCCGAAGTCCTCATATACGTCTATGATCAGCTGGACGACCCGTTTGAATTCCTCCTTGATCTGATCCGGACGGACGAAGACGTGGGCATCATTCAGTGTCATTCCGCGTACACGCTGCAGACCGCTGACCGCCCCGCTCGCTTCATAGCGGTGCATCATGCCGAGTTCAGCAATGCGGATCGGCAGTTCACGGTACGAGTGTTTGTCGGATTTGTAGATCATCATGTGATGCGGACAGTTCATCGGACGGAGGACCAGCTCCTCGCCGTCCATGTCCATTGTCGGAAACATATCTTCCTGATAATGTTCCCAGTGCCCGCTCGTCTTGTACAGATCGACATTGGCCATGATCGGCGTATACACGTGGTCATAGCCCATCGAAACCTCTTTATCAACGATGTAGCGTTCTATCTCCCGCCTGATTGTGGCGCCGTTCGGCAGCCACAGCGGCAGGCCGGCGCCTACAAGCTGGTTGTTCTGGAACAGTTGCATGTCCTTGCCGATGCGGCGGTGATCACGCTCTTTGCGTTCTTCAAGGATATTCATATACGCCTTCAGATCCTTCTTGTCGAAGAAAGCTGTGCCGTAGATGCGCTGCAGCATCTTGTTGTCGCTGTCCCCGCGCCAGTACGCGCCCGCTGTGCTGAGGAGTTTGAACGTTTTGATCTTGGAAGTCGACGGTACGTGGACTCCGCGGCAGAGATCGGTGAATTCCCCCTGGGAGTAGACGGTGACCATCTCGCCTTCCGGAATCGCATCGATCAGTTCGAGTTTATACTCGTCATCCTTGAAAAATTCCTTCGCTTCTTCCCTTGAAATTTCATGACGTGTAATTTCAACATTTTCATCAACGATTTTCTGCATCTCTTTTTCAATTTTCGGGAAATCGTCAGATGAGATCTTTTCGTCCATATCAAAATCGTAGTAGAAACCTTCCTCTATGACCGGCCCGACACCAAACTTGACGTCGCCGTAGAGACGTTTCAGTGCCTGCGCCATCAGATGGGCGGTCGAATGCCTGAGGACTTCAAGCCCCTCTTCGCTCTTGTTGGTCAGAAGCTCGAGTTCACTGTCTGTTTCGATCGGCCTTCTGAGATCGTACATCTGTCCGTCGACCTTGGCGGCCACAGCCGCTTTGCGGAGCCCCGGACTGATTGACTGCGCAATCTCTTCGGCAGTGACGCCGCGGTCGAATTCTTTTACATTCCCATCAGGGAAACTGATCTTAATCTCGCTCATTCCACTCTTCCTCTCTTTTACTGGATCCTGAAAATGAAAAACCGCCCCTCTGTGTATAGAGGGGCGGTTTTTACCGCGGTACCACCCTGATTCACGGGATTGCTCCCGCCTTCAGCCGGATATAACGGTCCGGATCCGGCCGGGTATTAACCGGCATGCAGCAAGGTAGTAACCATAGCGGTCTTATATGCATGTCTCAGCAAATCATGCATTCTCTTAAATGAGACTTGGATACGGTATTGTCCTTGGATTTAACTAATGAAATTATAATTTTATTATACTCGATTCATTTTCCGTTTTCAAGCGTCAGCTAATTCCTGTAGTTTTTGCCATGGAGCTGCACTTCCTCGCACAGCGATCTGATGCGCTCAAGCATCCGCATCGCCTTCGTCTCCTCCACCCCGTTCTCTTTCGTACGGCTGTATCTGTACTCGAGGTCGTCCATTGAATAGTTGGAGCTGATGAAAGTCGGCAGCCCCTCGACCATCCTGTAATGCAGTATGCCGGTCATCACTTCATCCCTCACCCATGGTGTGACATCCTCCGCGCCGAGGTCATCAAGCATCAGCACCTGTGCATTTTTGATGGTATTGAACTTTTCGTCTGTCGTGCCGTCCTTGAAGCCGGCTTTCAGGTCACGGATGATTTCCGGCACATAGACGATCATGGATGAGATGGATTTCTCCTTCAGCTCATTGGCGATGCACCCGAGCAGGTAGGATTTTCCTATGCCGAAACTCCCGTGTATATAAAGTCCTTTTGCATCCGCGCCTGCACTGATCGCCTGGCTACTGGATATCGCCTTCCGGATGACCTCCTGGCGGTTGGAGTCGGGGTCGAGAAAAACGGTGTCAAAGGTGGCATCCTTCACATCTTTCGGCACGTGATAGGATTCTATCATGCGTTCACGTTCCCGGAAAGCATCCTCTTTCTTCTTATTCGGGCATACAGAATAGATGATGTGGATCCGTCCGCCCCGCACGTCTATGGACGGCACATAACCTTCCGGATGGTTGATGCAGTTTGCGAGGGAACCGCATTTTTCACATGCCAGCGACTGCTCGGTGTAGCGTTTCAGTTGCAGCATGTCATTGCGGATCATTGTGCGCGTAATTTCGACATCGCTGTTTTCGATGAGCTCGATGATTCTCGGATGGCGGATGAGCTCTTCATACAGCTTGTCATTATTCTCTTTTATCTTTTTTGAGTTTTTTAAGAACTGGTTAATGGGTTCCATTTGAATCACCTGGATTTTCTGAATTCCTCTATCATTTTTTGAAGCTCCGGATCATCTTTGGCCGTTTTCTGCGGCGTCTGATCCTCTGTTTTCTCTTTGCTGTCAGTTTTATGTTTACGGTTTTCCTTCTGTTGCCCGCCGCTCATCCAGGACGGCCGGCGTTCACCCTGCCGTTCCCTGTAACTGTATTTCTGCGCCGCCCGCTGGGAGGCGTTTTTCTTCTGCTGTCTGAAGTCCATGATGGACTGGTAGGCGTCTTTTGCCGACATGATGCCCTTTTGTTCCCAGTCTTTGGCAATCTTCATGGTATACGGGTAATTCAGGTCCCCCTGCTTCTGCTGGTAGACGTATTCGAGCAGCAGGTTGATCACGCCGTTCGGCAGTGCGGTTTTTGCGATGATGTCCGTGACCAGCTTGAGATCCTGCTCACTCGGGCTGAAGCCCCTGATGTCATTCAGCCGGTCCAGCGGATTGATGTTTTCCAGGCTGTCAATGTAGGAGGAGCCGCCCCCCTCATTCTCCGGAGGTTCATCTCCTTTGCGGAGTTTCGGCAGCCGGCTGCCATTCTCTTTCTGATAATACCTTCTCGCTTCGTATTTCAGCTGCTCTTTGTCAATACCCGCATACTGGGTCGTTGACGACAGCAGTATCTGCTTCACATCATAGGCGTTCAGACTAAAGAGTGCACTCAATTTGACAATCAGCATGCGCACCTCTTTGGTGAAGAATGCCCTGTCGATTTTTGTCCCCTTGAGATGTGTGTAGAGGACATCGAAATCAAAGTCGTCAAGATCCATATTCGGTCCGAAGGAATGATTTTCTTTACGGAAGCTTTCCTGCGGCACACTGAAGCCCTCCGCACTGCCGGAAGTGAACACCTCTGTGAATTTGCGCGTCACTTCGGAAATATTTTCCGGCATGGCAGGATAGATGAGCCTCTCCTTTTTCTTCCTGTAGGCATCCGGGCCGACCGTATTGTATAAATACAGGCTCAGCATGGGATCTTTGAAAAACGCCTCGGGGGAAAGCGGCAGCAGCACTTCATAGATGAACAGGTCATCGTGGTCTTCATTGGATACAAAAGTCCTGATGAGTCCGATTGCTTCGAGCTTTTCCAGTTCACCTGAAAACTTTGACAGCGCCATGCCGAACTCGTCCATGATTTCTCTGTGGAAGCGTACAGCAAGCGGTTCATAATGGGATGCCGATTCATTCATATATATATAGACCATCGACGCTTCCGCATTGATGAGGGGCAGGTAAAGTTCATTGATCACATCCAGATGATGTGTACAAAGCCTCGTCGGCCTGTATATTATAAATTCCGTGTTCGGTTTCAGCCGGTCATTGAAGTTCATCATCATCACTGCCTTTGGCAAGGTGTTTCAGCGTATCCATCAGCTGATCTATATCTTTGAATTCTTTATACACAGAGGCAAAGCGCACGTAGGCAACCTGGTCGAGTGTAATCAGCTCATTCATGACAGACTCGCCGATTTCATTGGAGGTGATTTCAGGTTTGTTCAGGTTCCTGAGGGCAGCTTCTATATTCCCTGTTCTCTTCTCCAGTTCTTCGTATGGAATCGGACGTTTCTCACATGCTCTGAGCAGACCGTCCATAACTTTTTCACGGCTGAAAACTTCTCTTGTGCCATCTTTTTTTACAACAACGAGCGGGGAGAGCTCCATCCGTTCAAAAGTTGTGAAGCGGAATCCGCAGTTTTCACATTCCCTGCGTCTTCTGATGGCGGAGAATTCATCGGTATGCCGCGAATCGATCACTTTGGAACTGGGATGTCTGCATGTTGGACATTTCATATAATCACCTCATGGTTCGGGGTTCGATACTTCATTATAATATAACATAAGAAAAAAAAGAAGAAACCGAAGTTCCTTCTTAAAAATTACAATATGATCAGGCGTTGCTGACAAGGGATTTTGACAGGATTTCTTTTGCAAGGTCAACGACACGCGTGGAGTAGCCCCACTCATTATCATACCAGGCAAGCACTTTGACTTTGTTGTCATCCATTACCATGGTGAGCGAACTGTCGATGATGGAACTCCTGCTGTCGGTATTGAAGTCGCTGGATACGAGCGGGTCGCCGGAGACACCCAGTATGCCGTTCATCTCACCGTCTGCATACCTTGCAAAAGTCGCATTGACCTCCTCTTTTGTCACATCCTTATCCAGGTCGACAACGAGGTCTACAAGTGAAACGTTGGAAACCGGCACACGGAGCGCGAGACCATGAAGTTTGCCTTTGAGCTCCGGCATCACTTCACCCAGGGCCTTGGCTGCACCTGTGGATGTAGGGATGATATTGTCGCCGCATGAACGTGCTCTCCTCAGATCCTTATGCGGGTTGTCAATGTTCTTCTGGTCATTAGTATACGCATGGACGGTCGTCATCAAACCGTTTGTAATCCCGTATTCATCGTTAAGGATTTTTGCCACCGGCGCGAGACAGTTCGTTGTGCATGAAGCATTGGAGAAAATATCATACTTTCCGGCATCGAGTTCCCGGTCATTTACCCCGAGGACAATCGTCTGGACATCTCCGCCTTTGGATGGTCCTGTAAGCAGAACTTTCTTTGCGCCCGCCCTGACATGGGCATCCGCTTTGTCACCATGGTTGAAAGCGCCTGTCGCTTCGATTACAAGGTCTATGCCGAGGTCTCCCCACGGGAGATTTTCCGGATTCCTTTCGCGGGTGATAAGAATTTCCCTGCCGTCTACGATCAGCTTGTCATCCGCAGGCTCAACGCGTTTGGACCATCTGCCGTGTGTCGTATCATAATTGATGATATGCGCAAGCGTCTCAGCCGGATAACTCGCGTTCACAGCCACGAGATCAAGCTCTTCAGATTCTGCAGCAATGCGGAAAACCATTCTTCCAATTCTACCCAAACCATTAATTGCAATTTTTTTCATGACAATCGCCCCTTAATGCTATACTTATTTTTATTTAGTATAACACATTAGGAGACAGTTTAAAGCAGAAATTGTGAAATTATAGTCACTTTTCAATTTTAGCCAGGAATTGTTCTATCTGTTCATAGAGGTTTTCCCGGGAACCGCTGTTGTCAAGGACATGGTCACTCCGGTCCCTCTTCTCGGATAATGGCATCTGGCTGCCGATCCTGCTCTCTGCTTCCGCCCCGCTCAGACCGTTCCGCTCCATCAATCTCGACTTCTGGGTCGATTCGTCGACATATACCGTCAATGTTATGTCACATTGATCGTCCAGCCCGTTTTCAAAAAGAAGGGGGATATCGAGGAATACATGATTTTCCTTTAGAAGCCTGTCCCTTTCCTCATTCATCATCCTGCGTATTTCCGGATGGACGAGTCCGTTCAGCACTTTGCGCCTGCGCGGATCACTGAAGATGATCGAACCGAGCTTCTGACGGTCTATTTCACCGTCCGGTGCCAGGATATCCTCCCCGAATGCTTCGATTATTCCCGGGTATGACGGTCCGCCCTTGGCGGTCGCCTTCCTCGAGAATTTATCCGCGTCGAGCACGGGATATCCCCTGTCTTCTATATAGGCCGATGCCGTCGATTTCCCGCTGGCGATCCCGCCGGTAAGTCCAATGATGCTGTTCATATTATCACCTCTGGCATTTTGTGCAGTAGAACGTATTACGCGTTGCAATCACTTTTGTCTTCACGTCGCCGCCGCAGCATGCGCATTTTTTTTTCTGATATATTTTGAAACGATCCTGCATGCTTCCGCTCTGTCCCGAGACGCCCCTGTAATCCGAAATGGTCGACCCTCCGCTCCGGAGGGAGATTTCAAATACGCGGACAATCTCTTCATGCAGTTCAGCAAGGCGTTTTACAGACAGACTGCCTGCCTTTTTAGTCGGCAGTATCCCCGAGGCGAATAAAGCCTCTGAAGCATAGATATTACCGACACCGGGGATGACAGAACTGTCCATGATGACCGCTTTTATGGTTTTTTTGGCATTTGCCCCCTCTCTTGCCTTTTCCAGAAAATGGGGCAGGCTTTCCGGCGCGGTATATTCAGGAGCCATGCGACTGAAAGGGGCAAAGTCAGCGAGTCTGCCTATGATGCTCATCTCACCGAATCTCCTGATGTCACAATATGAGAGGAGACGTCCGTCGTCGAGAGCGAACAGTACATGCCAGTGCTTTCTGTAACTCGCATTCTCTATTTCTTCAAGCGAGTCTGTTATGAAAAACGCACCGGACATTCCCAGATGGCCGATCATATGAAATATTTCCCCGGATTTTTCCAAAACGAAGAAGAGGTATTTCCCCCTTCTCCCGACTTTGAGTATGACGGCACCCGGCAGGGATTCCCTGAACTCTGGAAGCTCCTGCTTGATGATTGTCCGGCGCCCTGATCCATGACCTTTGTAAACATAATCCGATAATTCGATATTCTCTATTGTTCTGCCTTCCACATTTCGTGAAAGTTCTCTTTTGACCAATTCAACTTCCGGCAGTTCCGGCATATTTTCACCTACTTCACTTCATACCAATCTGTACCGTATCCGTATTCCACTTCAAGCGGCACGCTCATCTCCATCGCCTGCTCCATGATTCTTCTGATGACGGGGATAAAATCCTCCACCTGATCTTTTGGAACATCGAAGATCAGTTCATCGTGGATCTGCAGAAGCAGTTCAGCATCGAATTCCTGCGCCTCTTTTGAATTTGCGTATTCCACCATCGCAAGCTTGATGATGTCTGCAGCACTCCCCTGTATCGGCGAGTTCATTGCTGTGCGCTCTGCAAAGCTCCTGGCATTGAAGTTCCGGCTGTGGATATCCGGTATATATCTTCTTCTGTTCATCATCGTCTTGACATAGCCGTCCCTTTTGGCGTCCTGCACAATCGAGTGCATGAATGCCTTGACCTCAGGGAATGAATCGAGATAATTGTCTATGAATTTCTTGGCTTCTTTTCTTGTTATACCAAGGTTCTGGCTCAGTCCATAGTCACTGATGCCATAGACGATTCCGAAGTTGACCGCCTTGGCATTCCGCCTCATAAGAGAAGTCACATCCTCTTTTTCAACCCCGAACACCTCCATCGCCGTCTTCGTGTGGATGTCGGTATTTGAAGTGAAGGCATTGATCATCGTTTCATCCTGTGTAATGTGTGCAAGCACCCTGAGTTCGATCTGTGAATAATCAAGTCCGAGAAGCACATGGTTGCCGTCCTTCGGTACAAAGGCTTTCCGGATCCGCCGCCCCTCTTCAATGCGGATCGGGATATTCTGCAGATTCGGTTCAACCGAAGACAGACGCCCCGTCTGGGCAAGTGTCTGGTTGAAACGCGTATGGATCCTGCCGTCATCCTTCACCTCCCCCTGCAGCCCGATGACATAAGTCGACTGCAGCTTTGAGAGCGTACGGTAATCCAGCAGATACTGGATGATTTCATGTTTGTCCTGAAGCTGCTCCAGCACATCCACTGCTGTGGAATAGCCTGTTTTCGTCTTTTTGATGACAGGAAGCTCCAATTTTTCAAATAGTACCACTCCGAGCTGCTTCGGTGAGTTTATATTGAACTCCCCGCCGGCGAACCCGTGGATTTTTGCCTCTATTTCATCCAGCCGCTCCTGTATTTCCGTTTCCATCTCAACGAGTCTTGAGGCATCGACGGTAATCCCTCTGATTTCCATTTCTGCAAGCACTTTTGAGAGCGGGATTTCGAGGTCTTTCCATAAATCATACATTTCGTCCTCCCTCAGTGCCTGGATTACCTTATCCTTCAGCACATGGACTGCCATCACTTTGGAGTTTAGGAACTCCACCCGTTCCTCATGCGCCGGATTTTTGGCTTTTTTCCCTTTGCCGTAATGGAAGTCATCGCTGTCGATTGAGATATCAAACTGTCCGGCAGTTTCGGCGACGTCAAGGATTTTCCGTGATGGATCCAACAGGAAGCTCGCAAGCATGACATCCGAGGTGAAGTCATTGAAGGTGACACCAAGCTGCCTGAAAAGGCCTGTCTGACGTTTCAGATCGTATACGTTGATGCTTTTCCTTGTGGCGAGGAAAGCTTCCAGCTGATCAGCTTCAATATCTTCCGTGCGGGTAATGAAAGTCCTTTCCCCGTCAGTGGCTGCGAGGTATTCAGGCGGAGTGAACAGATAATTGGCCGCATTCACCTCCAGGTGCAGGGATACTTCCCCGCCCAGTTCATCGATGGTTTCCACAAGCACATCATCGAATACAATTTTGTCTTCGGCCTCATTCGCCTCCATGTCACCAAGCAGGGATTCAAATTCCAGCTCTTTGAACAGCTGATACTTCTCTTCCTCACTGTCATCCGAAAACGCCAGATCTTCCAGAGTGAAGTCAAAAGGCACTTCCCTGTGTATAGTAGCGAGCTCCTTGCTCATCAGGGCTTCATCCCTGTAATCTGTCAAGTTCGCCTTCAGCTTCTTTCCTCCGATTTCTTCAACATTTTCAAGTACATTTTCAACTGTCCCATATTCAGCAAGCAGTTTCAGGGCAGTCTTTTCCCCTACACCCGGAACACCTGGAATATTATCGGACTTGTCGCCCATAAGACCTTTCAGATCAATGATCTGAAGCGGCTTGAGCCCGTACTGTTCTTTGATGAAATCCGGATTGTAGAGATCGATGTCTGAAATTCCTTTTTTAGTATAATAGATGACCGTGTTATCGCTCGCGAGCTGCGTAAGATCCTTATCACCCGTGATGATGATTGTTTTGAAATCCTCATCGGCATCCGCCTGACGGCTCAGCGTGCCGATGATATCATCCGCTTCAAACTCCTCGATTTCATATCTTTTAATACCGTATGCATCAATCAGGCGGCGGATCGGGGCAAGCTGCTCGCCGAGCTCCGGCGGCATTTTCTGGCGTCCGCCCTTATACTCCTTGTACTGCTTATGCCTGAATGTGGATTTGCCGGCATCGAAAGCCACAAGGAAGTGCGTGGGTTCCTCATCTTTGATGATTTTTTCAAGGAGGCGCGCGTAGCCGAAGATCGCATTCGTGTGCAGGCCGCTCTGGTTACTGAGCAGCGGCAGTCCGTAAAATGCCCTGAAAGCTACGCTGTTGCCGTCTATCAGAATTAGTTTTTTCATGGAAAATGCCTACTTTCTTTTAGAATCCGTTCAAAAATTTCATTGCTCCTCATATATGGATTATACATTTGCCCCCTGTATTAATCCATTGAAAAAGACACAGCCAAAGCTGTGCCTTTTTGTTAACCTGGATAGTGTATTGGTGAATCCGGACCGAGCGGAAGTCCAAGCAGTGTCCAAATGACAAGCATAATCATCCAGAATATGAAGAAGCATATGGAGTACGGAAGCATTACTGATATCAGCGTTCCGATACCGATGTTCTTGTCGTATTTCTGTGCAAAGGCGATGATGATCGCGAAATACGTCATCAGCGGTGTAATGATATTCGTACTGGAATCAGCAACACGGTAGGCCATTGTCGTAAGTTCCGGTGAATATCCGAGCTGCATCAGTATCGGCACGAAAATCGGTGCCATCAATGCCCATTTCGCACTCGCACTGCCGATGAACAGGTTGATGAACGCTGTCACCAGCATGAATCCGATGATGAGAGGTATACCTGTCAGCTGCAGGCTGTCCAGGATCTGCGCACCATATACACCGATGACGATACCAAGGTTCGACTCTGTGAAGTATGCTACGAACTGGCCGGCTGCAAACGCCAGAACGATGAACATTCCCATGGAAGCCATTGTGTCGGACATCTGATTCGCAACATCTTTATCATTCTTGATGCTCTTCGTCACCATTCCGTAGACAATCCCCGGTATGAGGAAGAGAATTGCGATAATCGGTACAAGAGAACTCATGAACGGTGACTGGATGATCGTATCCATGTAGTTCCCTGCTTCATCCGGACCGCGCATCGGCGAGTTCGGAAGCACGACCAGAAGTGAAGCGAGAATAAGGCTGACTACGATGGAAACACCTGCCCAGACCATGCCTTTCTTTTCGATCGGACGAAGTGTCTGGATTTCCTCTGCATCGGCAAGAGTATTATTTTCATCGTTCTCATCCAGCTTGAATGCACCGAGACGCGGCTCGACAATCTTATCAGATACGAACCAGCCGACCAGCGTCAGCAGGAAAACACTTGTGGCGATGAAGTACCAGTTGAAGGCAACGTTCATCGATTCTGCATATGCAGGATCGATGACAGCTGCCCCTGCAGCGGACAGTTCCATCAGCATTACATCTGTACCGCTTAACAGCAGGTTGGCTGAGAAGCCGCCGGAAACCCCTGCGAATGCCGCAGCAAGACCGGCAAGCGGATGCCTTCCAAGTGCCAGGTACAGCAGTGCACCAAGCGGCGGCAGCACGACATAACCTGCATCTGACGCAACAGATGACATGATACCGGCGAAAACGAGTCCCCCAGTAATCAGGCTTTTAGGGATTGAAAGTACAAACCCTTTCAGCACTGCACCGATCAGGCCGGATCTCTCAGCAACCCCGATACCGAGCATCGTGACAAGCACAACACCAAGCGGTGCAAAGTTGATGAAATTATCCGTCATGCTCTCGAATATGTAGCTGATTCCTTCTGCATTCAGAAGATTTGTGACTGCGACTGTCTCATTATCCTCCCCGGGATGTTCGACAGTGACTCCACTCATTGAAAAGATTGCAGATGCAACGAGTGTCAATATTGCGAGTATTGCGAATAAAGTTACCGGATGTGGAAGTTTATTGCCAAGCCACTCCACAAAGTCCAGGAACTTCTGAAAAAAACCATGATTCTTTTTACCATTTTCCATTTTCAAAATATTCCTCCCATTAAAACAAATGAAAAAGTCACCATCAAGGTGACTTTTTTCAGTATAATATTCCAATTCACTTTTTTCAAAGATTATTTTAGAACATTCATTACATTAATCACTGAGTCTCTCGATTTATCAAGTTGTTTTCTTTCATCATCGGTCAATTCTAGTTCGATGATCTTTTCTATGCCGGCTTCACCGAGCACTGTCGGCACTCCGAGATAGAGGCCGTCATATCCGTATTCGCCTTCAAGATAGGCGATGGAAGGCAGGACGCGTTTCTGATCTTTCAAAATGGCTTCCGCCATCTGTACGAGGGCTGCCGCAGGCGCATAATAGGCCGATCCGCTGCCGAGAAGATTCACTATTTCAGCGCCGCCTTTGCGCGTGCGTTCAATGATGCTGTCTATCTTCTCCTGATCCAGCAGTTCTGTAAGAGGCACGCCCCCAACGCTCGAATAACGGATCAGCGGCACCATGTCATCCCCATGTCCGCCCAGGACGAAGCCCTGCACATCCTTGACCGAAAGGTTCAATTCCTCGGCCACGAATGTTCTGAAACGCGCTGTATCAAGCACTCCGGATTGACCGATGACCCTGTGTTTCGGCAGTCCGGATTCTTTATACACTGTATAAGTCATCGCGTCCACCGGATTTGTCAGGACGATGATGGTACAGTCCGGGGAATGTTTCACAATATCACGTGTTACAGCAGCCATGACTTTCTGATTCGTCTTGACGAGGTCATCACGGCTCATACCGGGCTTGCGTGCAATTCCGGCTGTGATTATGACAATATCGGAACCACTAGTGTCCTCGTAGTTGCTCGTACCGGTGATTTCTGCATCCACCCCCAGCACAGGCGTCGCTTCCATCATATCCAGAGCCTTCCCTTTCGTCGGGCTTTCAGATTGTGGAATGTCTACAAGAACAATATCACCGAGCTCCTTTGCCGCAGCGATAAAAGCTGTAGTGGCACCGGTGAAACCGGCGCCGATTACAGATATTTTCCTTCTTTCCATCTGTACACTTCCTTTGTAAACAAAGTGAATTACATATTTTTGATGAGTTCATCTCCGAATTCTGAGCATTTCACTTCTTTGGAATTGTCCATGAGCCTTGCAAAGTCATATGTGACGACCTGGGAAGCAATCGTCTTCTCCATCGCTTTTGTAACGAGGTCAGCCGCTTCCTGCCAGCCGATGTGCTCAAGCATCAGTACACCTGAAAGAACGACAGATGAAGGGTTCACTTTATCCAGACCGGCGTATTTCGGTGCAGTTCCGTGTGTCGCCTCGAAAATCGCATGGCCTGTCTCATAGTTGATGTTCGCCCCCGGTGCAATGCCGATTCCACCGACTTGCGCAGCAAGTGCATCGGAGATGTAGTCTCCGTTCAGGTTCATGGTAGCGACGACTCCGAAGTCTTTCGGACGTGTCAGAATCTGCTGGAGGAAGATGTCGGCAATTGCATCCTTGATGATGATCTTGCCTGCGGCTTCAGCCTCTGACTGGACTTTATCGGCTTCTTCCCTGCCTTTTTCCTCCACGATCTTGTCGTATTCCTTCCAAGTGAAGACTTTATCCCCGAATTCGCGTTCAGCAAGGTCGTAGCCCCATGCTTTGAATGCACCTTCTGTAAATTTCATGATATTGCCCTTGTGGACAAGTGTTACTGAAGGACGGTTGTTGTCGATGGCATAGTTGATTGCAGAACGCACAAGACGTTCAGTGCCCTCTTTGGAAACCGGTTTGATTCCGATGCCGGAAGTTTCAGGGAAACGGATATTTTTAGCGCCCATTTCATTCTGAAGGAAATCGATCACTTTCCTGACTTCGTCTGTACCTTCCTGGAACTCGATGCCTGCGTAGATATCTTCTGTATTTTCACGGAAGATTACCATGTCAGTATCTTCAGGACGCTTGATCGGTGAAGGCACAC
Organism: Salinicoccus sediminis; assembly: GCF_000986795.1. Classification (GTDB taxonomy): domain Bacteria; phylum Bacillota; class Bacilli; order Staphylococcales; family Salinicoccaceae; genus Salinicoccus; species Salinicoccus sediminis. The sequence goes on from NZ_LAYZ01000001.1 coordinate 515,135, forward strand.
CTTCAAAGTATCTTACCGGACGCAGGCACGTGAACAGGTCAAGTTCCTGTCTGAGTGCCACGTTCAGCGAACGGATGCCGCCGCCGATAGGCGTAGTCAGAGGACCTTTGATCGCGAGCAGGTATTCATCGATTGTTTCAAGTGTTTCCTTAGGGAGCCATTCGCCGGTTTTGTCGAATGCCTTCTGTCCCGCAAGCACTTCTTTCCATTCGATTTTCTTTTCGCCGTTGTATGCTTTTTCCACAGCTGCATCGAGCACTTTGCTTGCAGCACTCCATATGTCAGGACCGATGCCGTCCCCTTCTATGAATGGAATGACAGGGTTATCAGGTACATTCAGTACACCGTTATCAGTAGTGATTTTTGAGCTTGCCATAATTCAAATACCTCCATGATTTTGTATATTGTCTATCTGTTCTCGATCGGTTCATATTTCTTGCCGGTCTGGCCGACATATTCCGCTCTCGGACGGATCAGCCTGTTATCTGCATATTGCTCAAGAATATGAGCGAGCCATCCGGACATGCGGCTCATTGTGAATATCGGTGTAAAGAGATCGTGGTCGATGCCGAGTGAGTGGTATACGGACGCGCTGAAGAAATCCACGTTCGGCAGAAGCCCTTTTTCCCTCTCCACAATTTCAGCAATTTTAGCCGATTTTTCATAAAGTTCAGGTTCTCCGCGCTGTTCAGTCAGTTTCTCGGACATGTCCCTCAGGTATTTTGCACGCGGGTCGCCTTCCTTGTAGACACGGTGGCCCATTCCCATGATCTTCTCTTTGTTGTCGAACTTCTCCTGAAGGTAGCCTTCAACCGCATCGACAGAGTCGATTTCAGACAGCATGGCCATTACACGTTCATTGGCTCCGCCGTGCAGAGGTCCCTTAAGTGCTCCGATCGCTGCTGTAACCCCGGAGTAGACATCGGACAGTGTCGCAACACAGACGCGTGCTGTGAATGTGGAAGCGTTCAGCTCATGGTCCGCATGAAGTACAAGCGCCTTGTTCATCGCTTCAACTTCAATATCATTGGGCTCTTTCCCGTTCAGCATATACAGGAAGTTGGCAGCATAGCTGTATTCTTTTTTGGGATTCAGAATTTCTTTTCCGTTCCTTGTCCTGGCAAAAGCGGCAACTAAAGAAGCAATTTGCGCCTGGATCTTAATCGCTTTTTCATGATTTGCCTCTTCATTCATCTCCTCGGTCAGCTCATCGAAGTGAGCCAGATAGGATACAGCAGTCCTGATTGCCGTCATCGGATGCACAGCATCAGTGCTGTACGCTTCGAAATGACTGTGGATTTTAGGATCAAGCGTCATATATCCGAAGAGCTTGTCACGGAAATCATCCAATTCAGATTGATTTGGAAGCCTGTCATTCCAGAGCAGGAATACCACTTCCTCGAACATTGCATTCTCTGCAAGATCGTCTATCTCATATCCACAGTATGTCAACTGTGAACCGATGATGGAACTGATGCGTGATTCAAGCGCCACGACACCTTCTAATCCTTTTTTCTCAGACATATAGATTCTCCTTTAATCAATTAAAGATACAGCCTATTGGCCTCTATACCATTATAGCAAATTCAAGAACTTTGTGAACAAATCAAATTTTTGCAGAGATTGTGAAAAAGTAAGCGTTGAAAGCCTTGAAACCGCTTCAATAAAGGGAAAAGCACAAATCTTTGAAGATTTGTGCTTAGTATAAGCGTGCGTTAATTAACTTATCGAAAGTTATAAGTTAACCTTATATCAATGGGAAACATCCGATGTGGAGATGCCGGTGGCAGCTTTGACCTGCACTTCCCTGTATTTCTCCACAGATTCCTGCTTTCTGAGGAAAGTCCCGAGGAAAGCCCCGAGGAAGCCGGCTGGCACAGAAATGATGGCCGGATTATCAAGCGGGAATACCGGTGACATCTCTATGAATGCCGCACCTGAGGGGTCCATGACGTTCGGCCCCAGAATCACAAGGATCAATGCGGCAAAAAGGCCGGTCAATATACCAGTGATCGCCCCCGCGGTATTGAAGCGCTTCCAGAAGATCGTAAATACTATCACCGGAAGGTTTGCACTTGCCGCCACACAGAAAGCCAGTGACACCAGGAACGCGACGTTCTGGTTCTGCGCAAAGATGGCCAGGATGATGGAGAGCACACTGACACTGAACGCCGCAATTTTGGCGGCAAGCATCTGCTGCTGCTCCGAAATTTCCCCTTTTTTGATGACCTGGCCATAAATATCATGTGCAAATGCACTCGCCCCGGACAGGACGAGGCCCGCCACGACAGCAAGGATGGTCGCGAATGCCACAGCAGCTACGAAGGACATCAGGAGGTCTCCTCCGAGCCGCTCAGCCAGCAGAGGTGCTGCCATATTACCCGCCGGGTTGGCTGCGATGATTTCCTCCCTTGAAAGGAGTGCCGCCGCCCCAAAACCGAGGAAGATCGTCAGTATATAGAATATGCCGATGATCCATGTCGCCCACATGACTGAACTTCTGGCTGTTTTGGCATCTTTTACAGTGAAGAACCTCATAAGGATGTGCGGCAGTCCCGCCGTTCCGAACAGGAGCGCGATCATGAGGGATATGTTATTGAGGGGGGAAACCCCCTGCGAACCGGGATTTAAAAATTCCCCTTTGAATTCCGGTGCAGTAATATTCTTCATCTCACCAAACATGCTGAAGATGTTGAAGTTGAAATGGAGCAGCACTAAAAACGAAATGATTACCGTCCCGATCATCAACAGCACGGCTTTCACCATCTGGACCCAGCTTGTTGCCGTCATTCCGCCAAAAAGTACATAGATTGTCATCATGATACCGACAATGATTACCGATACAGTATACGGTATTCCGAAAAGCAGCTGGATAAGCGCCCCAGCCCCGACGAGCTGGGCAAGCATATAGAAAATTACAATGGTGATGGATGACAGTGCGGCAAATGCGCGCACCTTCTTTAGTTCGAAACGTGCCGCAATCATATCAGCCACTGTATATTTACCCAGGTTACGCAGTGGTTCTGCAACAATATACAATACGACCAGATAGGCCGTTAAGTATCCGACACTGTAGAAAAAGCCGTCAAACCCCCATAGGGCGATCGCTCCCGCGATGCCGAGAAACGAAGCTGCAGAAAGGTAATCCCCTGAAATTGCCAGTCCGTTCTGCCAGCCCGTCAGCCCTCCGCCTGCTGTATAGAAATCCTTTGTTGAATTCGTCCTTTTGGAAGCAAAATATGTGATGACAAGAGTCGCTCCTACAAACACTAAAAACATGACGATCACAGTTGCACTCATTACAGTTCCCCTTCCCGATACTTCCTGATGATTTCGTCCGCTTCCCTGTCAAAGACCTTCGCCCGCCTCATATAGATTGTGACAAGCGTCCAGACCATGATGAAAAGCAGCAATGCATAAATCCACGCCCATGAAATATTACCGAATGCTTCATTATTGAGAATGGTCGTATAGCCGGTAAGCACCGGAAAAAGCAGTGTCGCGATAATGAAGAAAACGCTGATCGGCAAGATGAATCGGTTCCGCTTACTGAGCAGATCCTTGAATTCCTGCTGATGGGCAATCTTCTCATAGTCAATTTCTTTCATTGTATAACCCCCTTTTATATCTTCATTTTATTTCTTTGTTTAAATTATGTCAATTTTATGAATAATTAAAATAGAGTTTTCATGAAATAAAAAAGCACTCCATAAATGAATATGGAATGCTAATAATCTACATGTTTTTCGGTTTTTCAAGGACATCAATTTCACCGATCCGCGTGTATTCCAGGTTGGATATCATATTGATTTCACTGCCCTCATCCTCTAATGTAAACGTCATTTTACCGCCGGTATATTGATACTCGCCATTCAGCGTCACTGTAATCTGGCCGTTCATGCTTTCGGCACCATCCAATGTATCCAGCACTTCCTGGTCAACAAAACCGGAAACATCTTCAGACGAGTCGACCGGAAGCTGGATTTCATATCCCTCCTCCGTCTGTGTGGCCTCGCCTTCTTTGAAACCCTCCAGGTTCTGGACGATTTCACCATAGGTGCTGCCGTTCATATCCACACCTGCACCCTCTTCATTGATGCTGCCGTCTTCATACGTGAAATGATCACCGTCTATGACGTAGTGGGCGTCCACTTCACTGCCGTTATCGACTTCGACTTTCACTTCGTTCTGCTCACTCTGAGTTGTTATTGTACGGACGACGTTCTGCGTATTCCCGGAGGAAATGGTGAAAGTCTGTCTCGCTTCGTAACTGGAGGCTTCGCCCCATTCAGCAATCGCCTGATCTATGATTTCAGATGCGTCAGCTTCCGGCTGCTGACCTTCTCCGGATTCTTCTGTCTGCCCCTGCTCTTCAGTTTCTTCGGATGTATTTTGGGCATCCTCTCGGGTGTTTTCTCCCTGGCCGGAATCACCCCCGCTGCCGCAGGCAGTAAGGACCGCCGACAGCATTGCAAATAATAATATCCTTTTCATTTAAGCCACCTCAACATCATTATACCGGCACCCTGCAATCTCCACAACAATAAAAAGTGCATATGAAAGCCCCGGAAACCAGACTGTATCACAGTTTCCGGGGCCTGTGTCACTAAGTGACGGTGTTCATACTACAATACATTTGCATGGCCGCTGAATATGCAGTTCTGTTCCGCATCCAGCGTAATGACCATACCGTCCTCCAATATGTCGAAGGCATCGGATGCTCCGACGATAGTCGGCAGATCCAGGTTCAATCCGACGATTGCGCCATGTGAAGTCAGCCCGCCTTCAACCGTTACGATTCCGGCAGCTCTTTCAAGATGCTCAGTCATCTCCGGTTCCACAGACTGTGTGACAACAATCTTGCCTTCTATATCCTTTTCGCTGATCTCGGAAGCGGAACCGAGGACGACTGCTTCAGCCACAGTGCTTCTGCGCCCGATGCCCTGCGCACGGATGAGTACATCACCCACAATATGGAGCTTCATCAGGTTCGTCGTGCCCGCTTCACCTGCAGGGACACCCGCCGTGATGATCAGCAGATCCCCGTATGTTGCAAAACCTTCTTCGAGGGCAGCTGATACTGAAGTGTTCAGGAGCGCATCCGTATCCCTTCTGCCCTCTTTCAGCACAGGATGGACACCCCAGACGAGCTGGAGCTGACGGGCAACCTGATCATGCGGTGTGACGGCAACGATGTCGGCATGCGGACGGTATTTGGAAATCATCCTTGCCGTATGGCCGGATTCTGTCGCTGCGACTATCGCCTTACACTGGAGATTCAATGCCGTATGGGCAACCGAGACACCGATTGCTGTAACCATATTCGTCTGCAGTGATTTCGTCCGCTCGGACAACAGCTTCTTATAATCCTGTGCATCTTCCGCTGATAAAGCGATGCTTGCCATCGTCTGTACAGATTCAAGCGGATAATCACCCGCTGCTGTTTCACCGCTGAGCATGACAGCATCCGTGCCGTCATATATCGCGTTGGCCACGTCACTCGCCTCAGCGCGCGTACACCTCGGATTATGCTGCATGGAATCCAGCATCTGTGTGGCAGTAATCACCGGCTTGCCCATCAGATTACATTTTTTGATGAGTTCCTTCTGAACCATCGGCACAGATTCAGGCGGAATCTCGACACCCATGTCTCCGCGGGCGACCATGAGGCCGTCGGAGATCTCAAGTATGCCGTCGATATTGTCGATCCCTTCCTGGTTCTCTATTTTCGGGATGATCTTGATGGATTCTGCTGATCTTTCCTCGAGCAGTTCACGGATTTCAAGTACATCGCTGTTAGTACGGATGAAACTCGCCGCAATGAAATCGATATCCTCATCTATGCCGAAAATGATATCCTCACGGTCTTTGTCGGTGATACCCGGAAGCTTCACGGATACACCGGGAACATTGACACCTTTTTTATTTTTAAGGACACCGTCGTTCAATACGCGGCAGTGGATTTCACCTTTGTCATGCTGGATATTTTCTATTTTGAGTTCCACAAGACCGTCATCCAGAAGGATGCGGTCTTCGGTATCCACATCATCGATAAGTCCCGGATATGTGATGGAGAACTTTTCGCTGTCGCCCGTGACCTCCTCCATCGTGACGATGATTTCCTGGCCTTTTTCAAGTTCCACCGCTCCGCCTTCCATACTGTGTGTGCGTATTTCAGGTCCTTTTGTATCAAGCAGTATTGCCACTGTCCTACCGAGTTTATCTGCAGTTTTCCTGATATTTTTAATGCGCGAACGGTGTTCCTCGTGATCTCCGTGGGAGAAATTGAGACGTGCCACGTTCATGCCTGCTTCAATCAGTTTTTCAAGCATCTCCGGGTGTTCGGAAGCCGGGCCGATGGTACATACGATCTTTGTATTGCGCATTTATGATTTCCTCCTAAATAGATAGCTCCTGAGAGAGTCTGTATAATCTTTCATCGATCTTATGGTGTTCTTCGAATACCTGGTCGAAACTGGTTTTCGACAGGCTGTTGTTTTCGATGCCCACAGCATGACCGCTTACACCTTCGAGCAGCAGCTCAACGGCAAAAGCACCCAGCCTTGAAGCGAGCACCCTGTCGGTGCCGGTCGGTTTTCCGCCGCGTTGCATATGCCCGAGTACACTTTCGCGCGTATCAACATTGATGTACTTGCGGAGCTCTTCACCGCATTCGGAAGCGCTCATTACACCTTCCGCCACGATGATGATGGAATGTTTCTTACCCCGTTCCATGCCGGTTTCAATACGTTCTGCGACCACTTTTATATCTGACGGCGCCTCAGGGATGAGAATTGTCTCGGCACCGCCGGCAACCCCTGCCCAAAGGGCGAGATCGCCCGCATCGCGCCCCATCACTTCAATGATGAAGGTACGCTCATGACTGGTTGCAGTGTCCCTGATCCTGTCCACCGCATCAACGATTGTGTTGAGCGCAGTGTCAAAACCGATTGTATAATCAGTGCCGTTGATATCATTATCAATCGTGCCCGGCACACCGATTGTGCTGATGCCCTCCTCATCCAGTCTCTGGGCCCCTCTGTATGAACCGTCGCCGCCGATGACGATGAGTGAATCTATGCCCCGATTTTTCAGGTTATCGATGCCTTTTTGCCGCACATGGGGCTCGATGAATTCAGGACATCTCGCAGAATAGAGCTTTGTGCCGCCTCGTTGGATGATGTCCCCGACATCTCCAAGTTCAAGCTTTTTGATATTATCATTTACAAGGCCCTGATAGCCCTGGTAAACACCATATACTTCTATACCCTCATAGATGCTCTTACGTACTACAGCCCGAAAAGCTGCATTCATACCCGGCGCATCTCCGCCGCTGGTCAATACTGCAATTTTTTTCATGGGGTAACCTCCGTTGAATGATTGTCTTAAACTAAAAATAGCATATCAGTATACCTTAGCCAAGTATTGCCGCTCTGAAACCGTTTTACACATAAAAAAGAACAGCCGCCATTAAGACTGTTCTTCGTAAACGCCAATATCCATATATTTCTGATAACGGTCTTCCATGAGGGCATCCCGGTCCATCTGTGACAGTTCTCCCAGATGTTTCCAAAGAACTCCATCGAGCGCCTCGTATACGGCATCCTTGTCATTGTGCGCACCGCCCTGGGGTTCTGCGATCACTTCATCTGCAATGCCCAGCTCCCTCAGGTCACCTGCAGTGATTTTGAGTGATTCTGCCGCTATCTCCTTCAAGGAAGCATCTTTGAAAAGGATACTCGCCGCCCCTTCAGGGGAAATCACTGAATACGTGGCATTTTCAAGCATCAGGAGCCGGTTGCAGACACCGAGCGCCAAAGCACCGCCCGAGCCGCCTTCACCTATCACCACGCTGATGACGGGTACTTTCAGGCCGGCCATTTCAACAAGGTTGCGTGCAATGGATTCACTCTGGCCGCGTTCTTCGGCCGCTCTGCCGGGATAAGCACCTTTTGTATCGATGAAACAGATGACCGGACGGTTGAATTTATCCGCCTGCTTCATGAGTCTCAGGGCTTTTCTGTAGCCGTCCGGATGCGCCATGCCGAAATTGCGCTTTATGTTACCTTTTGTATCACGTCCGCGCTGATGACCGATGATTGTGACCGGCGTGCCTTTATAAGTCGCGATGCCGCCAACAATCGCCGCGTCATCACTGTATACCCGGTCTCCGAAAAATTCGATGAAGTCATCAAACATTGCATCGATGTATTCAAGCGTCGTCGGGCGGTTTATATATCTCGCAATCTCGACACGCTGCCACGGCGTCAGGTTATTGTATATTTCGTTCTTCTTGTCCGTTACCTTCTTTTCAAGAAAACTGATTTCCTTCGTCAGATCCAGCTTGTTTTTCGCTGCATACTTTTCCAGTTCCCCGATTTTCTCTTCAAGTTCCTGTATGGGTTTCTCAAATTCGAACGCCATGACTACACCCCGCTATGCATTCTGAGTATTTTTCCGAGATAGTCTTTCATATCATTACGGTCGACAACCCTGTCAAGCTGTCCGTGTTTAAGCAGGAATTCCGCCGTCTGGAAATCGTCGGGCAGTTTTTCCTTGATGGTCTCCTCGATGACGCGTCTGCCCGCAAAACCGATGAGGGCACCTGTTTCAGCAAGATTGATATCCCCGACTGAAGCGAAGCTTGCCGACACACCGCCTGTTGTGGGGTTCGTCATATAGGCAATGTATAAAAGTCCCGCCTGGCTGTGTTTTTCAATCGCCACACTCACTTTGGCCATCTGCATCAGGGAGACGATGCCTTCCTGCATGCGGGCCCCGCCGCTCGCTGTGAAAACGATGACCGGCAGCCCTCTGTCAGTGGCGTAGTTGAATGATCTGGCAAGCTTTTCGCCGACAGCAGAACCCATGCTTCCCATTCTGAACCGCGAATCCATGACGGCGACAACCGTCCGCGTACCATCTATTTCACCTTCCGCACAGACCACCGCTTCATTCAGGCCGGTCTTCTGCCGGTCCTTTTCAAGTTTCGATCCATAATTCGGGAATTCAAGAGGATTGGCGGATGTCACTTCTTCAAAAAGTACTGTAACCGTGCCCTCATCCATCAGCGCCTCCATGCGTTCAACGCTTGTTATCGGCAGGTGGTGGTTGCAGTTAGTACAGACATTCAGCCTTTTATAGAGTTCTTTCGAATAAAGGATCTTTTTACAGTTCGGGCATTTGGTCATGATTGAAGCGCTGTTTTCGAATGTACCGTCATTCGAGTTGGTTTCATTTACTTTTTTATTCAGCTTGGAAAACAAGTCTTTTAGCATACTTAACCCCTTGTTTCTATTACGAATTGAAGGCTCGTGAATATTTATCGAGCAAAACGTGAATTTTTTTTAATATTTGATTGTCATCATCATAGACAGACATGTCTCTATCGCCATGCTTTGCCCTGACATGATTTTCAATCATTTCTTTGATCTCTATGATTTCATCCTGCTGTCTTTTTGTTCTGATGAGGTACTTGCCGATCAATTGGAATAATTGATGGTTGTCTATGTCGGCGAGAAAAGTGCCTTCACCGCGGCGTACATAGATGATGCCAAGCAGTTCAAGGGCCCTGAGTGCCTCTCTGACACTCTGCCGGCTGACATTCAGCTTATCCTTCAGATACCTCTCACTCGGGAGCTTTTCGCCCACCTGGATATTTTCAGCTTCCACCAGGTTGTGAATCTGTTCTACGATATGTTCCAAACCCGTTCTTTCTTCCATAGTCCCCCCGTAATTACTGCGTTAGTTTTAGCGCATTCTGGTAGACCTCTTCCGGGTCCACTTTGATACGGCTGACTCCGCTTTCCATAGCCGCTTTTGCCACTGCTTTTGCAACGTTGGGAGCGACTTCCTTGTTGAATGCATCCGGGATGACATAATCGGCCCTCAGTTCGTCTTCAGAAATCAGGTCGGCAATCGCAACGACAGCCGCTTTTTTCATTTCATCATTGATATGTGTTGCACGCACATCCAGTGCACCTCTGAATATGCCCGGGAAGGCGAGTACATTGTTGATCTGGTTCGGGAAATCACTGCGGCCCGTACCTATGATGCTTGCGCCTGCAGCTTTTGCCGTATCAGGCATGATTTCAGGATTCGGGTTCGCCATGGCGAAGATGATCGGATCCTCTGCCATCGTCCTGACCATTTCCTCGGTCAATGCACCTTCGATGGAAACCCCGATGAATACATCGGCATCCTGGATCACATCTTCCAGCCCGCCTTCAACCTGATCCTGATTTGTGAACTGCGCGATTTTTTCCTTGACCGGATTCATGCCGTCCGGACGGCCTTCATAGATTGCACCTCTTGAATCACACATGATCATCTCTTTTACACCGAAGCTGTACAGCAGATTGACAATTGCCACTCCGGCAGCCCCGGCGCCGTTCAGGACGACCTTGATCTTATTCAGGGAACGATCCGTCAGCTTCAGCGCGTTCATAAGACCACTCAAAGTCACGATTGCAGTGCCGTGCTGATCGTCATGGAAAACCGGGATATCCGTCTCGCGGCTCAGTCTCTCCTCAATTTCGAAACATCTCGGTGCAGAAATATCCTCCAGATTGATTCCCCCGAAAATGGGAGTCATCAGTTTGACCGTGTTGACGATCTCATCCACGTCGTTCGTCTCAAGCGCTATCGGGAAAGAATCCACACCGGCAAAATTTTTGAAAAGCGCACTTTTGCCTTCCATTACAGGCAGGCTCGCCTTCGCACCGATATTGCCGAGTCCGAGTACTGCGGACCCGTCCGTCACCACACCGACTGTGTTGCTTTTAATCGTATAGTCGAAGACTGTGCGTTCGTCCTCATAAATCTCTTTGCACGGCTCGGCAACACCCGGGGAATAGGCCAGGCTGAGTGCCTCCCTGTCTTTGATCTCCACCTTGGAATTTACTGATAGTTTTCCTTGCTTCTGCTTGTGCATGTGTAGTGCATCATCTCTTAGCGACAAATTGATCTCCCTTTCTCTGAGTGGTCATACCACTTTTCATATTAACATTATCGATATTGTGTGACAACAAATTATCTTAAAATACGTATATCCTCTTTATCCAGCATAGATATCAGCACCGGCAGATCCTGCAGCTTCACCCTGCCGATCTCTTCACGGTTCAAGAAGTCCAGCACAGGAATTCCCGCATTGCCGAGAATTTTGCTGAAATCGTACTTGCCCGCATGCCTTATGAATACCTTCCCGGCTGATTTCAAATATTCCTTCTCGAAGACTTCAGGAGAAGCGGCATCGTCTATGATGAGCTGTTTCTGCCCTTTCCTCTCTTCTATCCTGCCGGAGGTCACCAGCATCTTCTCAGACAGCCTGCCATGGATGTTGAAGTAGACTTTCGGGAAAATGACCGCCTCCATCTCGCGGAAACCGTCGGAAACACTTGCGAATGCCATGTTCTGCCCTTTTTTGGTCCTGATCACTTTCACGTTCTCATAGAACAGCAGATAATCGCCCCGCCGCCTGGCGTGATGAAGCAGTGTAAAAGGAATGTACTGCATATCCCTGTGCATGATCTTGACCGGATGCTCCGAGATGTAGAAACCGAATACTTCCTTCTCCCCTTCGAGCATTTCCAGAGGATCCATCTCATCGGCGTACTGGTACTCCTTTTTCACACTGAAACCCAGCGTGCTCAGGAAAGAATCATGTGAATACTCTTCAGCGTTTATACTCTCCACCATGGAAAGGGACTGGAGCATCGTTTTCCTGTTCTCCCGGAAACTGTCCAGAGCTCCTGAGATAATCAGCTGCCGCAGCATCTTTTTGTTCAGATTGACTGTCTCCACGCGTGTTTTCAGGTCATAGAGATCTTTGAAAGGTCCGTTCTTCCGCTCGTCTATTATGGCTTCGGCCGTGCGGAACGTAATCCCGCCGATCATTCCAAGCCCGAGTCTGATACCGTCCCCGGCCGTATTCATCCAGGCTGAGCGGTTGATGTCAGGGGGCAGGATATCTATCCGCAGCTGCCTGATTTCATCAGTCACCTGCTTCATCTTCACATCATTGCCGAAATGGTGCGTCAGAATGACGGCATAAAAAATCTCGGGATATTTTGTCTTTATATACGCCAGTATATAGGAAATGCGGCTGTATGCAATCGCATGGCTCTTTACAAAACCATAGTCGGCAAATTCCATGATCAGATTGAAAATGAACTGTCCGAGCTCAGCTCCATAGCCCCTGGAAGCAGCACCCTGTTCGAAATGGGAACGCTCCTTCTCAAGCGTCGCCCTGTCCTTCTTGCTCATCGCCCGTCTGAGTATATCCGCCTCTGCGTATGAATAGCCGGCTATTTTAGCGGCAATCTGCATGATCTGCTCCTGGTATACTATGACACCATACGTCTCCTCCAGTATCTCAGCGAGGTCAGGGTGCGGGTACGACACTCCGCCCGGGTTCTCCTTCCCTTCTATGAAATGCGGGATTTCCTTCATCGGGCCGGGCCTGTACAGCGCGATGACAGCAGCCAGGTCCAGGAAGCCTTTGGGATTCACATCCTGGATGACTTTGCGTATGCCGTCTGATTCGAGCTGGAATATGCCGAGAGTGGTCCCCCTGGCGAGAAGACGGTAGACGTCCGGTTCATCGAGCGGAATACTCTTCATATCGAAACCCGGTTCCGTCTGCCGGATTTTATTGACCATGTACCTGATCAATGACAAATTCCTGAGACCGAGCACATCAATTTTAAGCAGTCCCGCCGACTCCACTTCCGTCATCGTCCACTGGCTCAGGGTATGCTCGTCCGAGAAGATGACAGGTACGACGTCTGTCAGATGACTTTCACTCAGCAGCACACCCGCCGCATGTGTCGAGGAATGCCTCGGCAGCCCTTCGATCTTCATGCATATGTCCCTGAAAATCCTGTACTTGCCGTCGGCCTCCATAAGCGCGCGGAAATTATCCGATGAAAAAGCTTTTTCAAGTGTCACACCCGGACCATCAGGGATGATGCCTGAAACAAGTTTCAGCTCTTCATCTGTAAATCCGAGGACACGCCCGACGTCCCGCGCCGCCATCTTGGCACTGAGAGTACCGTAGGTAATGATGTGCGCGACGTTCATCGTGCCGTATTTATCTATGAGATAATCGACAATCTCATCCCGCCGTGTATCTTCGAAATCGATGTCTATATCAGGCATCGTCACACGTTCGGGATTGAGGAAACGTTCGAAAAGCAGGTTGTATCTGAGCGGATCTATTTCTGTAATGTTCAGAAGATATGATACGAGGCTGGCACTCGAGGAGCCCCGCCCGGGACCGACATAGATACCGGCATCCTTGGCGTAATTCACCGCATCCTGCACGATCAGGAAATAATCCTCATATCCCATCTCGATGATGATGCCGTATTCATATTCGAGGCGTTCCCTGTATTCTGGCTGGTCCCCGGCCACTGCGGGCAGCCTGTCCATAAGAAGCTGCCAGAGGTATTCCTTCGAGTCGTGGTTGTCAGGATGCGGGAACACGGGCAGGACATTCTCTGTTTTTGGGACTGAGACATTGCATTTTTGTGCAATCTGCCTGTTGTGTTCCAGACAGGAACGCTCGTCCTCCGTCAGGTCCTGATGGGTTTTGACGAAAGCCGTTCCTGTCCGCTCACTGATTTCCCCGGGGTCAAGCTTTACATTGTCACGGATTGCATTTAAAACCGTGAGTGCCGGCAATCCCGATGGAGAAAGGTAGCGGGAGGCTTCGGCATATACTCTGGTATAGGCGTCACCGCCTACAGTATGGGACTGGTATTTATCGCTTTCAGCAGTATTCATGGCGTCCAGAATTGCCACTCCGGCGTCATCCGTCGCTACAGCGACGCATTCTTTTATATTGTCCGCAAGAAATCCGGGCGGAGTATGTTCAATCGACTTATAGGACAGCATTGCCGACAGCCTTATGAGCTCCCGGTAACCGCGGTCGTTCTTTGCAATCAGTATCAGCGGTATGCCGTCAAGCCCGTCCGCAACTTTTATCTCCATGCCCGCGAGCGGTTTCACATCGTATCCGGGTGCTTTCTGCAAAAAGCTGTAAACACCGTGCATCCGGTTGAAATCCGTCAGAGCAACAGCATGCTGCCCATCGTCGGAAACCTTTTTTAAAAGTTCATCAATTCTGATGCTGCTGTTTAAAAAATCAAAACAGCTGTGTACGTTCAAATTGATCATGGACAACTGTGCTCCTTTCTAAAGCTTGGCATCAAGGGCGCTTATCATATCAGGGATACTTTCACCTGTCTTGAGGCTCGCACCGCTGGCAAACGGGTGGCCCCCGCCTCCAAACTGTTCTGCAACATCGTTTATCACCGTGTCCTTGGAGCGGAGACGCACGCGAATCTCGTCTTCCTCCTCCACCGCCATGAACCAGATCTTCGCTTCTTCAATCTCCCGGTACATGTTGACGCTCATGCTCGCTTCATTGCTGGTCAGGTCATATTTCCTGAGTACGGATTTCGGCACCCATACTGACAGCACACCTTTGTCGGTGATTTCAAAGTTATCGATGAGATATCCTTTGAACCTGAACTGATTTAGGGATTGCACATTCATGAGCTGCATATCCTGTGCAGCATCAAAATCGAACGTCTTCAGTTCCGAAGCGATCCGGTGGGTCATGCTGCTCGTATTACTGAATAGAAACCTGCCCGTATCCCCCACTATGCCGGCAAACAGCAATCTTGCCGACTCATCATTGATGTAGTCATTGTCGAATCCCCACAGTGCAGTGAGCAGATAGATGAGTTCGGACGTCGAGGACACACCCGTCTCCACTATATTGATGTCACCGTATGGATCATGATCCGGATGATGGTCGATCTTGATCACTTTTTCCCCCACGGACAGATCCCCGTCTATACGGTCCCTGTTGGCAGTATCCAGTACGATCAGCAGCGGGTTGCGGAGCGTGGTCACCGGATCCATCCTCCCCAGGTAATTGAGGGAGGCCTCCTCCTCTCCGAGCGCCGCGACGGATTTATTCGGAAAAATCGCTTTCAGTACCGCCTTCAGCCCGAGCTGGGAGCCCAGGGCATCGGGGTCGGGGCGTTTATGCCGCATGATGATGATTTCGTCATACTCGTTGATCAGGTTGAGCACTTCCCTGTAATGTGCTTTTAGTTGTGAAAACTGTTTTATATATTCTGTGAACAATTGTGATTCTCCCTCTCCAAATATTTACTTGGTAAGCATTATAAATTATACTACAATGTGGAATGGAGTTGTATCAGATGGAAATGTTATATCAAATATCGGTATCTGTTCTGGTTACCCTGCTGCTGGCCAGCCTTTTCTTGTTCCTGCTTTTCAAAGTAAGGCAGATCAGGAGCAGACGTGATGTTCAATCTGCACATTTTAACAGCATATCAAGGATCTGGCTCGGTCTGCTCATCCTCGCTTTCGGGCTGAATACCATCATCCAGTTCCATACAGCTGTTTCCTATATAATCGGCGCGTTATTCATTATATTGGGTGCGTATAACATCTGGCATTTCAATGCTGCCAGGAAGTATTTCAAAGGCAACCTCCCCATTGAAGAGGAAGCCTGGGAGGAATTTGAACGCAAACAGCGTCAAAGCGGCAAATAGACAAGTGGAAATCCACTTGTCTATTTTTTATGATCGCTGTAATGCTGGATCATCAGCATGGCCTTGGATAATACATTCCCTTCAGAGGAGGTCTCGACTTCAAGGCGGAGAAACTGGTCGCCGAGGTCGATGATATTGCCTTCCAGGACAATTTCCTGGTTGAGCTGTACGAGCTTCACATTTACAAGGTTCAATGAATCTATGTGGTAGCTGTGAATGCCCCGGCTCTTCAGCACTACTGCTGTCAGCCGTTCGACGAGCCTCATGAAAGCTGATTGGGTGATGCTTCCATATTCATCCGTCATAAAAGGCATGACTTTCATGCGGACCCTGTTTTCGTCTATACGGATTTCCCGGTCGATTACTTCTTCCGACGACATGCCCGTGCTGAGCTTTCTCGGCTCGAACTCCCTGAACACATCACGCCTGTGCACAACACCCAGAAACCGGCGCTCTCTGTCGACTACAGGCACTATATTGAGCTGGTGCCAGCTCATCACCTGCCTGAGTGTCTGGAGTGTGCCCGACGGCAGCACTTCGATATTCTGCTGCAGCCATTCGCTGTAACGTTCTTTATCCACTGAAGGGATGTCTGAAGAGCGGATGGTGCCGAGATACCTCTCCCCTTCCACCAGGACAGTCATCTTGTCCGCCGGGATATATCCGCGCGCATCAGCGGTTTTGAGGTCATATACATACTTCTCCTGCCTTACAACCAGATCGTCCGCTGTGACGACATTGCTCATAAGGGATCTGCTGTAGAGTTCCCGCTGTATGACGGAAGCCACAGAAAATGTATCGGCACTGGTCGAAATGACAGGGAGGCCGAGTGATTCCGCTTTTTCCATGATTCCTGCAGCGGGGCCGAACCCCCCGGTTATGAGTATTCCTGAACGGTTATCCATGGCACGCCACTGGGCATCCTCACGGTTGCCCACAATGAGGAGGGCCCCCTCTTCGAGATATGTCTCGAGCGCTTCTGTACGCATCGCACCGATGATGAAGCGGGTGATTTCGTGTGCCATCCCTTTCCTGCCGGCGAGGATAGTGCCCTGGATGACGCGGTTCACCTGCTGAAATGTGAGATTGCCCTCCCCGGCGGATTCTCTCGGCGCAACGCGGATCGTCCCCACTCTTTCTATTGTTTTGACGAGCCCTTCCTTTTCGGCGGATTTTATCGCCCGGTAGCTGGTGCCGTCCGAGACATCCAGGTTCGCGGATATCTGCCTCACTGAAATTTTAGCGCCTTCCGGCAATGCATGTATATATTCGAGTATTTCATCATGTTTTGACATTTGATCACCTTGAGTCCATTATACATTAAAAATAAGGGACACAGCGAGTGTCCCTTATTCTATAAACATATCTGCATTCTAAAATCTGACTTCATCACCGGCTGTCAACACCTGGCAGTCGGTGGACAGTTTGTCTTTGAATTCCTGCGGGTCCTGCCTGATTGGCGGGAATGTATTGTAATGGACCGGGACGGCTGTCCCCGGTTTCACCAGATTATCGGTCGCATACACCGCATCATCGATTCCCATTGTGAAATTGTCGCCGATCGGCACAAAGAATACATCAAACGGCCCATTCAGTTCCGAGAGGAGCTTCATGTCACCGAAAATCCCCGTATCCCCGGCGTGGTAGATTTTCTTATCCCCCGCCTCGAGGATGATGCCGGTCGGCATCCCTGTATAGACCAGACCGGAACCATCATCGAAAGTATAGCTCGAACTGTGGAAAGCATGTACGAATTTGACGGAGCCGAATTCGAATTCATTTCTGCCGCCGATATTCATCGCCGCAACTTCGATATCCTTGCTGCCGATATAGTCCGCAAGCTCCACCGGCGCAATGACTGTTGCATTATTGCGTTTTGCGATGTCCACCGTATCCCCGACATGGTCGTTATGCCCGTGGGTGAGGACAATATAGTCGGCTTCGACTTTATCTGCATCGAGGTCGGTAAGTTCATTTCCGTTTATGAATGGATCGACGAGCACTTTGGAGCCATTGTTCTCCAAAGCGATGATTGAATGTCCATGATAGCTGAGTTTCATTATGAAAATACTCCCTTTCCATTATGATGATATATATTAACACTACCCGCAGGACACGGTAATCATGCATGATATGGTACAATTTCCTGTGAGGTGAATCATGTGAAAACCATTCAGAGAAACCACAATCTGTCAGAAGGATTTACATCTGAAATCCTTGCAAAGGAAGATTTCAGCACTCCGAACACTGTATTGCCCGGCATGAAAAAAGCACTCCATCCCGGTTCGGAGATCTTTGCATCACTGAACCACTGGGATGAATCCAACCCTTTCATGCTGAAAAACATCATCATCGAGTCCGCCCGCTTGATGGCGGATGCCGATGGATTTGTTACAGACCAGGTCTTTTCCGACCGGCATCACCACCTGGACCTGCCGTTCGTCCGCGAACTTTCCAAAGTCATCGGCGGACGTCATTTCATCGTGGGGCCGTCATTCAGCAAAGTTCCGGCATTTCTTCAGAGCCGTCTTTTGGATGAACTCGTCGATCATGACGCATCAGGGATCATGTATGATGTGAGGGATATCGATATGGATGACTTCAGTGCCCTGCAGCCTTTGGCAAAACTGAAGATCCATGCCAAAAAGCGGATTGTCATCATCCCGCTTGTCAAGGATGAATCCCAGCTGAAAGAGCTGACAGGAAGCATCCCCTTCGATACGGTGGCTGTCGATCGGCAGACGTAATCCATAGGAATAGCCTCCGGATAATTTCCTCCGGAGGCTATTCCTGATGTATCAGAGCAGTGTTTCTATATCAGTATATTCAAGGTTCTGAGCTTCTGCTACAGCCTTGTATGTCACATGACCTTCATACGTATTGAATCCGCCGAGCAGGACAGGATTCTGCCTGGCAGCTTCCCTGTATCCTTTATCGGCAATCTGGAGTCCATAGTTCATCGTTGCGTTGGTGAGCGCTATCGTGGAAGTACGCGGCACTGCACCCGGCATGTTCGCGACTGCGTAATGGACGACTTCATGCTTCACGTAGATCGGATCATCGTGTGTTGTCACTTTATCCGTCGTCTCGAAAATACCACCCTGATCGATTGCGATATCCACAATCACTGAGCCGGCGTTCATCGATTTGATCATGTCTTCCGTAACGAGTTTCGGCGCTTTGGCCCCCGGTATGAGGACGGCACCGATCACTAAATCGCTTTCTTTCACCGCCTGTGCAATGTTGAGAGGCGATGACATGAGCGTCTGCACACTGGCGCCGAACAGATCATCCAGTTCCCTGAGACGTTTCGGGTTGAGGTCCAGAATGGTTACATCGGCACCGAGACCGATTGCCATTTTAGCAGCGTTCGTACCCGCCATGCCGCCGCCGATGATGGTCACTTTGCCGCGGGAAACACCCGGCACACCACTCAGCAGGATACCTTTTCCGCCGTTGATCTTCTGCAGGTACTCTGCTCCGATCTGTGTTGCCATCCGTCCCGCAACTTCACTCATAGGTGAAAGCAGAGGCAGCGAGCCGTCAGGGGCCTGGATCGTTTCATAGGCAATCGATACGACGTTTTTCTCTAAAAGCGCTTTCGTTAATTCGGTTTCTGGAGCAAGATGAAGATAAGTAAATAAAATCAGGTTCTCTTTAAAGTAGCCAAACTCCCCGGCAAGCGGTTCCTTGACTTTCACCACCATGTCAGCATTCCATGCTGCAGCTGGGTTTTCAGCGATTTCAGCGCCTGCATCAACATAGTCGGAGTCATCAAAATATGAACCGGCTCCCGCGTTCTTTTCAACTTTGACCGTGTGTCCTGCCTTTACAAAAGCATGGACGCCCGCCGGAGTAAGCCCCACACGGCTTTCATTATTCTTGATTTCTTTTGGAACACCAATAATCATTGCAATATCTCCTTTCTTCATTGAAGCAATTGTAACACACAGTTAACAAAACCGTCATGAGAATTGGTTCACATAAGTTATAAATTTTTAAAACGTGGTATAGTATAAAGAAAGCGATATCACACACGAAAGGGGCAATAATAATGCTTAAGTACAACAACATCCTCATTGCAGTAGACGGATCGAGAGAGGCAGAGTGGGCATTCCATAAGGCGATTGAAATTGCCAAGCGTAACGATTCCACACTTTCAGTCATCAATGTGATTGACACACGGTCATTTGCATCAGTCGAGGCATATGACAGGACCATCTCGCAGCGGGCGAACGATTTTGCACAGAAACTGCTGGACGGCTATGAGGAGCTGGCTGTGGAAAGAGGCGTCACAGATGTCGTTAAGATCATAGACTACGGTTCTCCAAAAAATATCATACCTAAAAAAGCGGTCAAAAAGACAGGCGCAGATCTGATTGCCTGTGGTGCGACCGGTCTTAACGCAGTCGAAAGGTTCATCATCGGTTCCGTTTCCGAAAATATCGTACGCCACGCTCCCTGCGATGTACTGGTGGTCAGAACGGAAAACCTTCCGGATGATTTCGAACCGGTTGTGGCAACTGAAGAGTTCATGAATGAAAACAAGCAATAACTGAACTCAGAGGAAATAAAAAGCGGCCCCGGATCAGCTCCGGGGCCGCTTTTTCGCTTTAGATCAGAGTCCTGCGATCTCCATTACATCGCGCGCAATCATCACTTCTTCATTTGTAGGAATGATGATGATCTTGACCGGTGAATACGGATGATTGATGAATTTCTCCTGTCCGCGTACATCGTTGGATGTCGGGTCGAAATAGACACCCATGAATTCAAGCCCTTCCAGCACTTTGGCACGCACGATATCGGAGTTCTCCCCGACTCCCGCCGTGAAGATGATTGCATCCAGTCCACCCATGCGTGTCGCATAGGAGCCCATGTATTTGTGGATCCGTTCACCGAAAACCTCCAGTGCGAGTTCTGCTCTTTCGTTCCCTTTCTGCGCTTCTTTCTCGATATCGCGCAGATCACTGGAAAATCCGCTCACACCAAGCAGTCCCGATTCCTTGTTCAGGACATTCAGAACTTCCACAGCAGATTTACCCGTCTTTTCCATGATATAGGGGATCAGGGCCGGGTCGATATTCCCTGAACGGGTCCCCATTGTAACTCCCGCAAGCGGCGTGAAGCCCATGGAAGTATCAATCGATTCGCCGCCTTTTACAGCCGCGATGCTCGCACCGTTACCGAGGTGGCAGCTGATGATCCTGAGCTCTTCAAGCGGCCTGTTCATCAGTTCCGATGCTCTCTGGGTGACATACTTGTGGCTGGTGCCGTGGAATCCATACTTACGGATGCCGTAGTCTTCATAGTAGTTGTACGGCAGACTGTAGAGATAGGAGCTTTCCGGCATTGTCTGGTGGAATGACGTATCGAATACCGCAACATGCGGCACATCCGGCAGCTGTTCCCTGAAGGCATTGATGCCCATCAGGTTCGCCGGGTTGTGCAGCGGTGCAAGTTCACTCAGTTTCTGTATTTCCCTGACGACTTCGTCATCGATCAGCACGGAGCTGTCGAACACTTCACCGCCGTGTACCACACGGTGTCCGCTGGCATCGATATCATTGATACTTCTGATGACGCCGTTCTCAACAAGTTTTTCCAGCATGAGGTTGACTGCCTCCTCATGATTTTTAAAGTCCTGATTTATCGTCTTCTTCCCGCCATCCACCGTGATGGAGAAGATACCATTATCCAAGCCGATTCTCTCTACGAGTCCCTTGGCTATCTCTTTCTCAGCGGGCATTTCGAACAGCTGGAACTTGAACGAAGAACTTCCCGCATTTATTGCAATTATTTTAGACATGTTTTCCTCCCGATAACTTAATAGTCATTAGCATAGCTATCATACCATGATTCTGTCTGGGCTAAAAAGTGTTTGAACTGGCCGGCATTCTTGAAGTCCGGTATGTCACCGATCAATACTTCATTGTTCTTGAGAGGTGAAAATTTCTTTTTAAGGACAATGATCGATTTCCGCTGATTCTCTGTTTTGAATATGGAATTCGGCAGATTCAGGAACATCAACAGTGTCGCCGATTCGGAAAGGTACTTTTTGATCGTCTCGTTTTTTTCTTCAAGCATATCCGACGGTACTACAAACACCCCTATACCATCATCTTTAACATAACTCATTGCGCTCTCAAGCATGAGAAGATGCGCGTAGCTCCGCTCATCCTTGAACGCCGTGGTGAATCCCTCCACCTCGAGCGGATAGTAGCCGACCGGGAGGTCACCGATCGCCGCATCCACCTGCGGCAGCCTGACGGGTTCTATGATATTCTGCGGATATATATCCATCGGCACTTCAAGATAATCGCACAGGTTCACGTTCATCTGGGCAAGCAGCGGATCCACTTCCACTCCGAACAGTTCAGTGTCCTCAATCTGTTCCTTTACTGTCATCGACAGGTGGCCGGTTCCGCTTCCTGCGTCCAGCAGTCTGATCGGGTCCTTGTTGAACAGCTGCAGCAGGTGGGATATGAAGTAGCCGATTGCATCCGGTGTCAGCTGGTGGTTCGGCTGCACCTTTTCTTCTTTTACATGATAGAGGTAGGCGAATTGGAACGCTTTCCTCAGATCACTGTAGGAGCCGTCCTTTTCGACACGTATCAACGCCTCTCCCAATGCCTCCAGCCTTGTGGCATCCGGATTGCTCTCAAGCAGACGGTCCGACTCTTCTATCAGTGCATGATAAACATTTTCCATCTGTGATAATTCCATTTAGATCCCTCATTAAACATAAAATAGGGACTGCCCCGCTCGGACAGTCCAGACAAATCATTATACTATTATATTATATAGATTCCAATGCTTCAATCGCTTTGTCATAATTCGGATGATCCGTACCTTCCGGCACATACTCCACATAGACGACTTTGTTGTTCTCATCAATGACGAACACGCTGCGTGCGAGCAGTCTGAGCTCCTCCATGACGACGCCGTAGTTCCTGCCAAAGGAAAGATCCTTATGGTCACTCAGAGTCACCGCATTGTCCAATCCTTCATCCGCGGACCATCTCTTCTGGGCAAAAGGAAGGTCATTAGAGATCGTCAGTACAGCTGTGTTATCAACATCCGCAACCCTTTCGTTGAATGTCTTGGTCTGAGTGCTGCATACCCCTGTATCAATTGACGGTATGACACTGATCAGCTTTTTCTTACCATCATAGTCGCTGAGCTTTACTTCTGAGAGATCGGTATCCAAAACTGAAAAATCCGGTGCCTGGTCCCCGACCTTCACTTCGTCACCGATCAATGTCATAGGGTTACCTTTGAATGTTACTTTAGCCATTTTGTAGATCATCCTCCTGATAATTGTTATCTCCGTTACCTGTTTCCCTGTACATACGCGCTTTAATCATATTTTTATAACCCTGATAATCATTCTTCACCACATAGGTGTCTGCGAAGAAATCATGCAGACCGATTTTGTTTTTAGTGAATATGATCATCAGGTAGGGTATATAGGCGAGCGTATTATTGATATACCGTCCCACAAGCTCCCGGTACAGCACCTGCATGAAACCGAGTCCTCCGCCGTCCTTGTCGATTACGCTGATGCCCGTAATCATCTTCCCCAGTGTCTGGCGGAAGAAATAGGTCATCAGTACGAAGTAAAGGAAGTAGAGCAGCCCTGAAGCGATATTTTCCACACTGAATATCGGCAGCCATAAATGCAAGTCTTTGATACCGAACATGCCGAGCACCGGGTAGATGAGAATCTGTGAAGCTGACCAGATTAAGACCACATCAATGATGTAGCTGACCAGCCGGGTGAAGAAGTGGGCTGTGACCATGTGATCAAGCTTGTCCATAAGCGTCTCACTTCCGGCGCCGGGCTGGTACCTTGTAGTATGTTCCATCTGTATCCCCCCTACTTCTCATACAGATACATAGGCGTCATGCCCTGTCTGTTGTCCAGTAAAGATTCGATCTTTTCGATGTCGCTTCTGCCTGTTATGTCAGACAGCAGGCTTTTGGCTTTATAGCTTAATGAGAAGTTATTCTGACCGTTATAGCCGTATTCGATAACCTGTGGATTGCCGCCAATTTCCTCTTCCAATGCTCTCATGGCATCCTCAAAGTAGCCCATCTGGTCGACGAGACCATTCTCCATTGCGTCTTCACCCATATAGATGCGGCCGTCGGCCAGGTTCTTGACTTCCTCGTCGCTCATGTCCCGGCCTTCAGCAACTACGTCGACAAAATCCTGATACATGTCATCGACCATGCTCTGCACGTACTCTGTCTCCTCTTCGGTGGGGTCCCTGTGTCCGCCGAGCATCTCTTTCATGTCACCACTCGCATAAGTTTCGAATTCCACTCCGAAATCCTCCGCCAGCTGGCTGTAGTTGATGCTCTGCATGATGACACCGATTGATCCGGTCATCGTCTCATTGGAAGCGAATATCTGATCAGCAGGCGCGGAAACATAGTATCCGCCGGAAGCTGCCATGCCTCCCATCGAGCTGTAGACCGTCTTCCCGGCCTCTTTGATCTGCTGCAGATATTTATGGATTTCAGCACTTTCGTAGACTCCGCCCCCCGGTGAGTTCACATTGAGCATGACTCCCTTTATCGTGTCATCATCGAGGATCTGCTTGAGCGATTCGATCACAAGCGTATGGTTATACCCCTGTGACTGGAACATGCCCGGCTGTTCCCCCGAATCCATGATGGTGCCTTCAATATTGACCACTGCGATCCTGTTTGCTGCATCACCCTCTTCCATCACAGTTGAAGGCGGAAATTCACCGCCTGAGAATTCACTGAATACATCTTCCCAGTCGCTTGCCCACATGGCGTTGAAAACAGAGGCCACGACACCGAACACGAGAAGCGCCAGTGCGATTACAACCGCTATGATACGTTTCAAAAAATCAGTCCTTTCCTATGTAGTACATTCATTTATAATGATACCATAGAGCGGATAAATTATAACGTAACGCCACCCACGTTCAAAAAACAGAAAAATTGCGGCAGCCGTTATACGCGTGTGTCCCTGATGGGTCGCTGAATTGTTAAACCGGCACGATCTGTGGTATAAAAGGATTAGATGGCAGAAAAGGATAGGCTAGACAAATAGTATTTAGGAGTGAACGGTTTGAACAACAACATTTATAAGACAGTATATTTCTTTGCTCCGCACGGCGAAGAGACCAGGGAAGTGCACGATGAGCTGTCTGATATTTTCTCAAGACACGGCATCGAAGAAGTGGCAGCAAGTGATGATGCAGATATCATCGCATCCATCGGCGGTGACGGCGAATTCCTTCAGTCGGTCAGGAAGAACAACTTCCGGGATGACTGCGTCTATCTTGGAATTGCCGTAGATGATGCAAACTATTTTTATGTTGATTTCCACTACCGGGATATAAAAACACTCGAAGAGGCGATCGATCAGGATAATCTGGATGTGCGCAATTATCCGCTTCTCGAAGTCAGCATCAATGACAATAAGCCAAGCTACTGCCTCAATGAATTCACACTGCGCTCAAGCATTGTCAAAACCATCAAAATGGATGTCTACATCAATGATTTCCTGTTCGAACAGTTTAACGGGGACGGCATTCTCGTCGCCACACCGACAGGCTCGACAGGCTACAACAAATCACTCGGCGGCTCGGTCATTGATCCGCTCATCCACGCGATGCAGGTGACGGAACTTGCAAGTGTCAACAACAATACCCACAGGACACTCGGCACGAGCTTCCTTCTGAACAAGGAAAGACCGCTGACCCTGCTCATTGACAAAAATCTGGATTACTATCCGATCATGTCACTCGATAACGAAGCGATAAGCGTACGCAATACGGAAAAAGTCGAGGTGTCGATCAGTGACAAACTGATCAAGACGCTGAAACTGAAGGACAATACATTCTGGCATAAAGCACAAAGAAACTTCCTCTGAATCCAGAGGAAGCTTCTTTTTTATCTCATGAGAGAAAATCATATATATTTTTCAGTATCAGTATACTGGTGACAATGATGAACAGCGCCCTTACATATCCCACTCCCTTTGAGATTGCAAGATGGGCGCCGGCGTATGAACCAAGCACCATGCTCGCCGCCATGGCCAGTCCATAGGTATAATTCACTTCACCCATCATGATGAAGAGCAGCAGCGCACCGATGTTGCTGCCGAAGTTCAGCACTTTGGCGTTGCCCGCCGCCCTGAGGAAATCAAAGCCGGTGAAAAGCATGAGGAACAGAAGGAATGACCCTGTGCCGCCGCCCATGAAGCCGTCATAGAACCCGATGAGGATGACAAATACTATCAGTATGACAACCTTGCGCTTTGAAGGTACATTTTCCTTTTCTATTGCACCCCAGTCCTTCTTGAACAATGTATAGACAAGGACGATGATCAGCATGACCAGCACCAGCGGCTTCAGAACTTCACCGGGCAGCCTCACTGCGATGAAGGCGCCGGCTATGGAAACGAGGACACTTACAGGAAACAGTTTCATCATCCTTCTGAAGTCCACATTCCTCGATCTGAGGAATTTCATGGAACTGGTGAACGACCCGAATGCAGATGCGAGTTTATTGGTCCCGAGGGCAGTTGCCGGTGACATGCCGGTTGCGAGGAGTGCCGGGATGGATATCAGGCCGCCCCCGCCCACCACGGCATCGATGAAGGCGGCTATGAAGCCGAGCACAATGATCAGCAGCAGGACTGACAGTTCAAATTCCATGGCTCGGCCTACAGCAGCGAATCGAACGTATCAGAATCTTCTTTTGCATTCGGTTCATAAATTTCTATATTTTCAAGCGCCCTGTCGATCATCGGATCGAAATCGACATTCGATTCGAACTTGAGCACCTTGTCCAGCGCCGGTCTTGTCTTCGGCGCCTTCGGCTTGAATATCGTACAGCAGTCTTCAAACGGCATGATGGATGTTTCATACGTATCATATTCTTTTGCTTTTTTGACGATGTCATTCTTTTCAAGCGTCAGCAGCGGACGCAGGACGGGAAAGCTTGTCACTGCATTGATTGCATGCATGCTGGTGAGTGTCTGGGAGGCAACCTGACCGAGGTTCTCACCGTTTACCACTGCCTGGGCATCTATCTTTTCAGCCAGTTTTTCCGTAAGCCTCAACATGACACGGCGCGTTGAGGTCATGGATATGTTATCCGGAATCTTATCATACAGAGTGGTCTGCAGTTCGGTGAAAGGTATGATGTGAAGTCTGATATCCACACCGGTGCGCTCTGACATGATATCGATCAGCTGCTTGACCTTATCCGTCGCCTGCATGCTCGTATACGGCGGGGAATGGAAATGGATCGCTTCCAGTTCCACGCCTTTCTTCATGATTTCAAAACCTGCCACCGGGGAATCTATGCCGCCGGAAAGCATGAGGAGTGCCCTGCCCCCCGTGCCGGCCGGCAGGCCCCCGACGCAGCTGATTACATCATGGTACATATAGATGGCGTCAAGGCGCACTTCGACCATGACCTTATAGTCGGGCTCCCTGACATCGACCCTGATATCCTCAGTGTTTTTGAGCAGCAGTCCGCCAAGCATATCCTGGATATCGAATGTTTTCAGGTGAAACGCCTTATCCGCACGCTTGACTTCTATCTTGAACGAACTTCCCGGTTTGAAGTCCGCGGCAAACTTAAGAGCCGTCTCTTTCATCGCCTCTTCAGTCCTGTCCATTTTCACAACCGGGGATACGCTCAGGATGCCGGTCACATGCCTCAGTCTCTCCATCACTTCATATGGATCGGCTTCGAATAGTTCGATGTAAGCGCGGTCCCTGTTCGCCCTCACTCTGACGTCAAGACCTTCAAGGGCACGGATCATCGTCTTTCTGATTGCATTGACGAACATCTTCCTGTTTTTCGTCTTCAGGGTCAGCTCACCATATCTCACTAAAATGTGGTCGTATTTCATTTTAGTACACCTCCTATTTCCTTGTGTACTCCCTTAAGAGCTTCAATTAATATATCTGCTTCCTCATCTGTTGTAAAGCTTGAAAATGAAATCCGGATGCTGCCCTTCACAATCGCCTCCGTATTGTCCATTGCCACGAGTGTTTCATTCAATACAGCAAGTTTTGAGGCACATGCACTTGTGGTCGACACCATGATGCCGCGGGCGCCGAGTGCATTCACCACAACCTCCCCCATGGCACCTTCAAAGGAGAGGTTCAGTATATGGGGGACGCCTCCGGGCTGGACGTGCACAGAAGGGAGAGCTGAAACTGCATCCCTCACGCGTTCATTGTACCGGGCTACCCTTCTGTAATTCTCTTCTCTGTTCTCTGTTGCGATCCTCATGGCTTTTGCCATCGCCGCAACCGCACCCAGATTGACAGTGCCGCTTCTGATGCCCGATTCATGGCCGCCGCCGTACATGACAGGACGGACGATACCCTCCCGTTTCACAATCAGAGCCCCTGCGCCTTTCAGGCCATGGAACTTATGTGCACTCAGGCTCAGAGTGTCAGCCCCGCCAAGATCCATATCCACTTTGCCCATCGCCTGGGTCGCATCCACATGGAAATGCACTTTGGGATAATTCTTCAGTATTTTCGCAATTTCAGACACCGGCTGGATTACTCCCGTTATATTATTTACAGCCATCACGGTGACGAATACGACATCGTTATCAAGCTTTTCCCCCAGATCTTCAAGATCAATTTGTCCGTTTTCTTTGGTACCGATGTATTTGACGTCGAATCCTTCATTTTTCATCTCTTCAATGACGTTGATGACACTCGGATGTTCGATCTCACTGACAAGGACCGTGCTGCCGAACTGTTTCTTATTCTTCAGTACCCCCTGTATGGCGATGTTATTGCTTTCTGTTGCCCCTGAGGTAAACACACATCCGTGCCCCCCGAGACCGAGCAGTTCGAGCACCTGCTTCCTCGACGCCTCAAGCAGCTGCCCTGTCCTGCGGCCCTCCGGGTGGATGCTTGCTGTATTGTAATAGTAGTTTCTGTTCACCTGTTCAAATGTTTCCAGGGCTTCCTCAAACGGCCGTGTTGCTGCCGCGTTGTCCATGTATATCAAAATGCCACTCCTTACGTAAAAGTGACCTGGGATATAAATATCCCAAGCCGCTTCCCTCTATTCATTATCAAATTCTCTTTCAATCCTTGCCGCTGCACCCGGTTCAACCTTTTCGAGCCCGTTTTTCGCAATCTCGAGCGCACGTTTATAACGGTTCTCCTTGAACAGGCGTTCCGCTTCATTCAGCATCGTGTTGAAATCATGGTCATCCCGGCGGTATCTGTTGCCGTATTGGATCATAAGTTCGGTAAGCCGTGCTTCCTGAAGTATCTCATATGCCTCCTGGTCGAACTTGTTGAGCAGCAGTACGGTATGGTTCACCTTGTCCTTTATATACTGGACATTCAGCGGCCGGCGCTCAAAGTATTTGTGTATCTCCTTGACATCGATGTCAAGCTCATTTTTCATGACCAGGAACTTCTCAGGCACGCTCGACATGTTTGAGCCCATCAGCCCCCTGTATATGTCCTCTTTCCTGTCCTGGACAAGGAGTGCATTTTCCCTGGCTTCCGCTTCGTCTTCACGGAGGGTGATCAGGTACTCCTGTATCTGCTTCTGTTCATCATTGATGGCACCGATGTTCTCTTTGATATACTCCAGGTTATCAAGCACTTCACTGTATCTCGCCGTCGTTTTTCGCATTTCAGTAGTGATTTCATCGTAGATATCGATGAGGTTCTCGATTTCATGCTCGAATTTCTGGACTTTATGGATGTCGGATTCATTGATATGGAACTGCTCTTTCACATAGTCGATTTCCGTCCTGAGCGTGTAGTTGAGATCCTTGGCATGAAACAGATCATCAGTAATGATATGCTGCTCGTGATCGACTGTAGTCTTTGACCGGACTTCATGCTCCACAAGCTCAAGCATATCATCAAGCTGAGCATTGATATCGTCGAGGATTGCCCTCGCCTCATCCAGCTCCAGCCGGGTGATCAGCGGTTCAACGAGATTCAGCTTACCTTTCAGCGTGGACAGTTTGCCCTCGACTTTGATGTGTTCAAGGTCATAGCCCTCCGCTTTAAGATCACGGCAGCCGAATCTGATCTCCTGGAACTGCTGCGGGAGTTCCTTCTGCACATCCTTGATGAGCAGGGGGATTTCATCCATGTTCTCTTTTAATATCGAAAGTTCCTCATGGACATCGTTGATGTGCTTGTTCGCCGTCACATAGTTTCCCGCATTCACCAGCTGTTCATATTCCTGAAGTTCAGGTTCATACGTCTCAATCAGTTTCTCAAGCGAAGGCTGGGAGTCGCCGAACTTGTGACCGTTTGCCAAAACATCCCTTTTGGCTTCTCTGTACAGCTTTTCCGATTCATTGAAGTTTCTCTCACCGGCTTCATTGGAATCAAGCAGCTGGCCGATTTCAGAAGTCAGCGCCTGATACTGCTGTTCCACTCCATCGAGCGTCTCTTTTACAGAACCTGCTTTTTCCCGCCCGTCGCTAAAACGGAATCGGTCGATATCCTCCGATGCCGAGTCCAGTTCTTTTTCTGCTTCAGTAAGGGAGCTGTTCAATGCATTCTGCCAGTCAGACTGCCATTTTTTATAGAGAGTCAGTGCCTCACCGTGGAGATTGTAGTCCTTCACTTTGACCAGAGTATCCTGGAAAGGCAGTGTTTTCACACCTTCGAGCCTGGACTGCTGACTGTTAATTTCATCTTTTCTTATATTCCGCATGTATAATAGCGTACCCATTCCTATTATCGCCAAAAGGATGAGCACGATTAAAACATAAACCCACATACAGCTACCTCCTATACATATATTCAATTATAGCTTAAATGACAGGAACAAAAAACATTTAAATATATAAATCAATTGTTAAATTCAATGGTCCAATTTATGATTCCGGTCGTTTTCCCAGCATACATCAGTCGAAAATTTCCGTCTCCTGGGGGATAAGTATAAAAATAAAAGTTCCGACTATCAATATATTACCATTAATACTTGAGTTCCGGTGTTCTATTATATTAAAAAATCTAAACATTGAAACAGGTTTCAAAAGATTGTATAATTTAATAATATTTATAAAAGGATAAAGGTGATGCAATGTATACGGCAGTTGAAATCAAGGACTACACACAGCTTAACCAGATGCTGAAAGGACTGATCGAAGACGAAGCGGACCGGATTGCCAATCTGTCCAACGCCGCAAGCCTGCTCAATCAATTCCTGGATAATGTAAACTGGGTCGGCTTCTACCTCTATAAAGAACAAACGGATGAGCTCGTACTCGGCCCCTTCCAGGGTCTTCCTGCCTGCGTCCGCATACAGAACGGCAAAGGGGTCTGCGGCACTGCATTCAGGGGCAACGATATATTCATCGTCGACGATGTCAATGAATTCCCGGGGCACATCGCCTGTGATGCAAACAGCAAATCGGAAATCGTCGTACCGATCTATAAGGACAGTGAACCAGTCGGAGTACTCGATATCGATGCACCTGTATACGAACGGTTCACAGAAGAAGACCGTGCCGGTCTCGCAGAATTCGTGGATATACTGAAAAACCACATTTAATCATATCATCCATTGACTTATGCTGCAGGGTGATGTAGAATTACTAATTGTGTAAATAAACGGATTAAGTAGCGGATAATTATTACATGCCAGTATGCGGTCCCCTCAAGAGGTGTGCTGTGTAACTGATGCTATTAGGCGAAGGCACTTTAAATCGCATGCCCATGTAAGTGGTTGTCACCCTTATGATGTTTGTTGCATAAACTAAACACATTAAGGAGGAGTCAAAATGGCTCGATTCACAGGTTCAATTTGGAAAAAATCCCGTCGTCTCGGCATTTCCCTGACTGGTACCGGCAAAGAACTGGAGCGCCGTCCTTACGCGCCCGGTGACCACGGTCCGACTCAGAGAAGGAAATTGTCAGAGTACGGCATGCAGCTTCAGGAGAAGCAAAAACTGCGTTACATGTACGGAATCAACGAACGTCAATTCCGCACAATCTTCGACCGTTCAGGCAAAATGAAAGGTGTTCATGGTGAGAACTTCATGATCCTTCTCGCTTCCCGCCTCGATGCAGTGGTATACCAACTCGGCCTTGCAAGAACACGCCGTCAGGCACGCCAGCTTGTAAACCACGGTCACATCACAGTGGACGGTGGTCGTGTGGACATCCCATCCTACATGCTCAAACCTGGACAGGTTATCGGTCTTCGTGAAAGATCACGCAACCTCGACATCGTCAAAGAAGCTATCGAGTACAACAACTTTGTACCTGAATACCTGACTTTCGATGAAGAAAAACTTGAAGGTACATTCGTACGCCAGCCGGAGCGCTCCGAGCTTCCTGCTGAAATCAACGAACAGCTGATCGTTGAGTACTACTCAAGATAATAACTCTGCTTTCAATTATAAAAGCTCTGATCCTTTTGGAATCAGGGCTTTTTTGTATTGTTGCAAAGCATTATGCTAACATGTATGTTAGACAGCACATAAAGGGAGCAATTCGATGAAACTTTCAGATGAGACATACAAGAAGATAATATCGGAAATCATGAAACAGCAGCACGGAACCGGCAAAGTATTTAACTTCCTGGTCAAGTTGCACCAGGTTGAAACGGAGTTTACAGTGGATACGCCGTCGGAAGTGACTCTTGATAAGATCCGGGAGATTACCGTGCCCATAGACCATCATGACCTGCCGGATGATGAATATCTGTTTTATATAGGCACAGGAATCAAGGATCTGAATCCGGCGGTGGCACATCTGAAAATAACCGGGGATGGCGACAACACGACTGTCAGTGTACTCTCCAGTGCCGCTGAAGGGCTCATCAGGCAGAAGTCGAATAAGAAGGCCATTGAAAAATTGAAAGTGCAGCTGGGGCTGCTGGATGAGCTATAGAAAAAAAGAGCCTTACGGCTCTTTTTCTGTTCAGCATACTATGTTTTCATCGTGTCCGTGATGCCTGCATTCAATTTGGATGGTCACCTGCCCGATTCCCTCTTCCTTCATTTTTTCATCTATGTCACTGATGATCGCCTGTGATTCGTGGACGGTCAGGTCGCCTTTTACAACCGCATGGAGGCTCATTGCATTCTGTCCGCTGGTGATGCTCCAAACATGAAGGCTGTGTATCCCTTCCACCCTGTCTATGCTTTTCAGTGATTCTGCTATGTTATCCAGATTTATATCCTTCGGCACGCCCTCCATCAGGATATGAAGCGATTCCCTCGTGACCCTCCAGCCGCTGATGAGTATGAGTACCGCAACGATTATGCTGGCCAAAGGGTCCATGAATCCCCAACCGAAAAGCATGATGCAGACTGCCGCAATGATGGCTCCGACCGAACCGAGCATATCCCCTATTACATGCAGGAAGGCAGCTTTCAGGTTCAGGTTGTGTTCCGTGTCCCCGCGCATCAATATCCATGCAACAAGTATGTTCACCAAGAGGCCGATGACGGCAATCGCCAGCATCCCGCCGGAAGCAACCTCAGGCGGTGACATGAATCTCTGTACCGCCTCGTAAAAGATGAACAGTGATATGAGTACCAGGGTCACACCGTTGAACACTGCAGCCAATATTTCAAAACGCTTGTATCCATATGTCTTACTGTAATCGGCGACTTTCTCCCCGAATTTGAAAGCTGCCAGTGCAATCGCAAGCGAGACTGCATCGCTGAACATATGGCCTGCATCCGCAAGCAGTGCGAGACTGTTCGTAAGCCACCCTCCGATTGCTTCAATGACCATGAATGATGCAATGAGTATGAAACTCAGGAGAAGCACTTTTTTGTTGGCGCCATGCGTGTGGTCATGATGATCGTGCCCCATCATCCTCACCTCTTCATTCCATCTTTTCTCTTCAGTATCATTATATCAGCTTGTGCGGGAACAGTATATCCTCTCGCTTTCAAGCACTCATTTATACATAAAAGATATCCGGGACATAGATTTTTATGTCCCGGATATCATCAAACTTATATTCTTCACCCTGATTTGGCTTCGTTACTTTTTTAACCACTCCCATGCCTGATCCTTCTGTGCACGGTCAAACTGTTCCACTTCAATACCCGGTGCAAGGTCTGAGACTGTCGAGCCGCCTTCCACCCATACTGAATCGGTGACTACGGCAAATTTTCCGTATTGTTTCCAATGTTTAATATCCACAAGCATCCCTTTTACAATTCCTAAAAGATCGGTGCCTCCAAGATTTTTTATATCTACAAATGCATTCAATGTCTCTTCATTTCCATAATGACCGTCGATGAACGTCTCAACCCTTTCCACATCTTCTTCTGTCATCTTCCCATCAACTGTCATCTGGACAATATTTGTATATTCACTTTCCCACAGTTCTATCAAGTCCTGTCCCTCCTTAATTTTATCTGTCCCTCCTCACTACCCTTTCCATCCGGATAAAACACAATTTATATGAAGTGGTAATATAAAATATCCTGGAAATAAAGAAGGATTGCTCATGCAATCCTCCATATCCTATGATTATTTTTTATAATAAATGATATACTCTCCCGCGAGATTGTCACCGATATAAACTTCACTGTTGGCAAGCATCCATTCGGTATCCTGGAAATGCACATTCTCAGACTCACCGGTTGGAACGGGCGCATCAAAGAGATTGAGCTGCATGACATGACGTTTTTTGCCGCCATATTTGTATGTCGTCTTCACTATTTTGAAACCGAGTCTGAATTTGTCCTTCAGGCTCGGGATGTTCCCCGGCATGACTGTAGTCATTATATGATTGAAATCCCCGGACTCCCTTACCCGGCGGATCAGCTCCCTGCCCATTTCGGTCTGCATGCCCTGCCCTCTTGAGGCGGGATCGATGAAGGTGATTTCGGAATAGATGACGCGGCTTTTATCACTGATGCCCGCATCATCCGCAAGATGTTCCGGTTCGTCTGCTGACGGGATATACATGGAGCGCGTAGCAACAAGCACGTCGCCCTTGAAGACGCCGATGATATATCCCTGCCTTATTATTTCCGCAAATTCTTCCTTCGTCAGCGTCTCGAGCACTTCCTTGTCTTCCAATGAATCATAGACAGCATTCTGGAGCGCGATTATCTCCTCCAGATCATTCATATCCAGGTTTCTGAATTCCATGTGACACTTCCTTTTAAATTTTGATAGTCGGGATATTGAAGATGTTTATATTTCACTTTAAATGGCTATATTATTTATGAGGAGTTGGTGCATATGGCAATCATAGTCAAGGTTAAGGACAGCACGAACAACGAAACGGATTTCAGATTCATCCGTAGCGACAGGGTCAAAGACAGCATCAAGGCTGCATATATAAATCAGGAAATGAAGCAGACAGCAGGCAGCAAGTTTGTACAGTTTATATATCCGGGTCATACGGAGACTTTCACCCAATTTAAAATCAACTATAAAAGACGCTGATTGATAGCGTCTTTTTATTGTGCATTACTTTATATTGGCATCCAGCCAGCTGAACATGAGATTTTTCCATTCAGCCGCCCGCGCGTCTGCGATTCCCGTCACTTCCGTCGCCAGGCTCAATCCGTGCTGGCCGTGCTGGAAAGTATGGAGTTCCCACGGGATGCGGTGAGACTCCAGCGCTTTGGCAAAATCCAGTGAATTCTGGATGAACACGAGCTGGTCCTCCACTGTATGCCAGATGAAGGTTGGCGGCGTATCCTTTGAAACATGCTGTTTGAGATCGGCCATCCGCACCATATCTTCATCCGGTTCGCTCCCGAATACCATACGTGATGCGACCGACATGTACTGCGGATCCCCTATGCCGCGGGCATCAGCTATTTCCTTGTTGAGCAGATAATCAAGGATCGGGTATCCCAGCACCTGGAAATCCGGACGGTACCATCTCGGTTCATCCCCGACCTTCTCTTCCAGCCAGTTACTGTTCCAGTGGACCCCGAGGCTTGCCGCAAGATGGCCGCCGGCTGAGAATCCCGCCACACCGATCCTGTCCGGATTGACATTGAACTCATGGCAGTTCTCCCTGATGAATGTCATCGTTTTTGCAAGCTCCGTCAGAGGCCCCGGGAATTCGGAGCCGAGGACGGTCTCTTTTGCGACGGATGATGCTATCTGATACAGTTCATCCCGGTCGGTCTTCCTGCCTTCCCTCCGGATGGCGGAACCGATGGTCGAGTATCTCAGTATGAAAACATGGTACCCTTTTGCCAGAAATTCATAGGCGACAGGCTCCGCCTCCCTGTCAGACACATACATATAGCTGCCGCCCGGGCATATGACGACCGCCGGCCGCCCCTCTTTCTGATGCAGCGGATTCTCGCCCAGCATCATAGTAACCTCCGCGTGGTTGTCACCTATATAGAAACTTTGTAATATCATGCAGTCCTGCCTCCATCAGTTGATCAGACGGTAAAGGTAGAGTTCATTGGTATATTCACCGTCGATAAGGAGTGAATCAATGCGCTCACCTTCCGTCAGAAATCCAAGTGTCCTGTATAATTCAATCAGATGCGTCCGGTTGACCGGCAGAGATAATTCAAGACGGTATATACCATTGTCCCCCGCCCATCCGATGCCTGCATTCAGCAGCTCTTTTCCGATACGGTCCTGCTCAGCCACTTCCCTGATGCCGAGAGATACGTTCGCACGGTGTTTCGTCATCTCGACATTGTTGCCAAAAAGACTCATATATCCTTTCATCTCCCCGTCATCCAGTGCAACCAGAATCTGCTTCCTCGCATCCTGAAGTACATTTGAAAACAGATTTTCCATGTCTGAAACGGTCATAACTTCATCTCCGCTGAATCCCCCGAAACCGAACGAATCCAGTGAAGCCAGCAAATTCAAGAAACTTTCAATATCCTTCATTTCAATCGCCCGAATCTCCATTATCAACCCTCTTCCCTCATAAAGTACTTCCGGTATTCCCTTCCATTTTATCAGAGTTTCCCCCGAACGCCTAAAGTTTGCACATCATGTTAAGATGTATATATAAATATCCATGAGGTGAAAGCATGACGAAAATTTGTTTGGTAAGGCACGGGCTGACGGATTATAATGCCCGGAGGAAACTGCAGGGTGTCTCAGACATCCCTCTTAATCACGAGGGGGAATACCAGGCGCAATGCGCCAGTGAAAAATTGAAAGATTATCATTTCGATGTCATCATCTCGAGCCCTCTCATGCGGGCGTACAGGACTGCCGAGATAATCAATGAATACCACGGCCTTGAAATCGAGACCATGGACGAACTGAAAGAGCAGTCTTTCGGCCCGCTTGAAGGGCATCACATAGACGACATCCAGGCAAAATATCCTGACGGCATCTTCCCGGGCGCCGAGACCTTTGAGTCATTGTCAAACCGGGTGGCAAAAGCAATCGATGAGATAGAACGGAAATACCCCGATAAGCATATTCTCTTGACAGCCCATTCCCGGACGATAAAATCCATACTCGCCCTCTACAGCGAGGAGATTCATATGTTCGAAACAAAACTGGATAACTGCAGCCTGAGCCACATCGAATGCGTAGACTCAAAGTGGGCAGTCAATGATTTCAACATCACCACCCAGCCTGCAGTCGACAGGTAGAAAATGTAACCAACGCAATACCACCTGTGTCAAGATGATATAAATTAAAATATATAAACCGTTTTTGTGAAAGCGGTTTTCAAAACTTTATTTGGGAGTAATCAGTGAAATGCAGACAATTGTTTCAAGGATACAGGAATTCAGGGGCGGCCATTATGAGTACGGCGTCCTGCAGGCACAGCAGCTTAAAGAGACCCCCTATATGGCAAACAGGAACTATGAGTGGATCAAAAGACGTCCGAAGTTCTCCCTCGACTACGGGGAAACGAAAAGCCTCTATCAGAAATTCGCACCCGCCATATGGGAGGAACTTCAGGGACTGCAGGATGAACTGGAGATTTCGGACATGGAAGTCCTTTTGAATCTGGCCCACTACAGAGTATCGCCCAGGGATTCAGGGTGCAGCGTCTACTTTGATGAACACAGTTTCATCAGGAATTATGATTATCATCCGAACACATACGACGGCATGTACAAACTGTTCCAGCCGGCGCAGGGGTTCGCTCATATCGGACCGGCCTCCCGCGTGACGGGCAGGATGGACGGCATGAATGAACACGGCCTTGTGATGGGCTATAATTTCATGAACCGGAAACAGCCTTTTGACGGCTTCACATGTTTCATCATCGGCAGATTCATACTTGAATTGTGCAGGAATGCCGATGATGCCAGGCAGCTTCTAAAAGAACTCCCACACCGGGGCGGGTTCAGCTATGTCATCCAGGACAAAGGCAATGACTCATTCATCGCGGAAACATCCGCCAGGGACATCGCATTCAGGGAATCCAACGTCTGTACGAACCATTATGAGATGCTCGACACAGAAAACCGGAGATATCTGACCGACTCGCTTGAACGCCTGACGATACTTGAGAGTGCTGGCTACCCTTCAAAGGCCGAGCTCATCGAGCTGTTCACAGACCGCAGATACGGCCTTTTTGTGGACAATTATAAAAGCTGGGCCG
Organism: Salinicoccus sediminis; assembly: GCF_000986795.1. GTDB lineage: Bacteria > Bacillota > Bacilli > Staphylococcales > Salinicoccaceae > Salinicoccus > Salinicoccus sediminis. The sequence goes on from NZ_LAYZ01000001.1 coordinate 553,279, forward strand.
GAACGATACACACAAGCTTCTATGACAAGGAAAACCTTGTCGCCGGCATCCGGCTCGGTGAAAACACAACACTGAATGAGTTCGATTTCAAGAGCTGGCTGGAGGGTGGACAGGCCGGACTTAAAGAGATAAAAGGAACACTGGATACAGACCTGAAATTCACAAACGCCGACTGGCAGAAAGCAAAAAACCTTTAATGCAGTAAGCATTAAAGGTTTTTCTCTACATACTCCTTCTGACCACTTTTCTGTAATTCAGAAGTGACAGGACACCAAACAAGGAGTACAGGACGAGGTACCCGCCCATCACTGTGAGCATCGGTGTCCACATGGCGGTTCCGAAGAGGAACCAGCCCGCCTTGACTGCAAAATATGTGTGCAGCAGACCGATCAGCAGCGGTATGCCGAATGTGATGATCATCTTGATGGAAAGACCTTTCATGATTTCATCTTCGGAAAAACCGAGCTTCCTCAGGATGGTGTAGCTATCCTTCTCATCCTCACTCTCACCAATCTGCTTGAAATACAGTATACAGCCGGATGTGAGAAGGAAGGCAAAACCGACGAAACCGATGATGAACATCATCATGCCTGTCGTCTGCATCAGACTCGTGTACTGTCTGATCTGCGATTCAAAGCCGGGATGATCCTCTATGTCCATCATATTATGGATATCCATACTGTCTTCACCAGTAATATTCAGTCCATACATCACTTCCGGTTTTGGGTAGTCCTCATCTGGAGTGTAATGGGAATTCATCTTTTCATATACTGCCTCATCCACAATCACAGTCGGCATGCCAAAGGATATGAATGACGGAAGAACCGCTGCGGATTCAATTTTCGTCAATTCCAGTGTACGCTCATAATCGCCGCTGTGGAATGTAAGCGGCTCCCCTGTTTCAAATGTCACAACCGATTCAAGGAATGATTGTACACCAGTGACCACCGTCTGGTTCTCACCCACATCAACCTCATCGACGCTTTCATCACTGACCACATTCAGCTTCATGTCCTGCTGTCCGGTCTGATCCGCCTGATCCCGGTCGATGTCGATGGCGCCCTCATCTTTCACTTCGTACTCAATCAGGGGCCTTTCGACGATTTCGTATCCGATTCCCTCTTCCTGAAGCATCTCTTCGGAGTAGCGCAGACCTTCTTCTTCATAGAAGATATAGTCCTCGGGGGTCTGGGATTCAACCGTCTGGTCCACCGAGTAGTAACTGATGTAGGACAGGGACATGAGCCCCATGCTGAGCGCGCTTACCACACTGATCAGTGTCAGGAGGAAAGCATTGGATTTCATCTTGAACATGATACTGGTCAGTGACAGTACGTCATTCACATTGACATGACCGCCCTTTGACCTCCTGATCATATTGAAGATGAAGGCGACTGAAAATTTGAAGGTGATGTATGTCCCGATGATCGTCAGAAACAGGATGCCAAACAGCAGCGGCACGATGATCAGGCCAAAATCAAAGATCTTAGTGGAAAGCCAGTAGCCGGATATGATCATCAGCAGTCCGATGATACCGAAAACCACGGTTCCAGCACCAATTTTCTTGCTCCCCGACTCACTCGTACGATCCAAATTGAGCATCCTGATCAGTCTCGTCCTTTTCAGGAAGACGAAGTTCTGTATCATGAGGAGTGCGAATATGACGATATACAGCACTGCCGTCTGAAGAACGGCTTCCATTGAAAAACTCAAACCAACCGGCAGATCTATCTGCATCGCCCGAAGCAGTATCATCAGAAGCATCCTTGAAACAAGGAAACCAAATCCGATGCCGAGGATCAGGCTGCCGAAGTAGATCATCGCATTTTCCAGCAATAGTATCCTGAAGATCTTATTCCTGCTCAGCCCGATCAGCTGGAACAATGCAAGTTCCCTGTTGCGTCTTTTCAGGAAGATAGCGTTCGCAAACATGACGAAAGCGACGATGATGAACACCAGAAGGACCGAGCCGACCAGGAATCCTGTCGTCATCATTGTTCCGGAGGAGAGCTCTTTCTGTGCACTTTCATCTTTTGACATCAACACGAACGAGAAGTACAGTGCGACACTGAACACGAGCGCAAAGATATACAGTGTATAATTGCTCATATTCTTAAAAAAGTTTTTCAGAATGATGCTGTTAAGACTCAACGCCGACACCACCCAGCACGCTCTGTGTATTCATTATTTCCTTGTAGAAGTCTTCCTGGGAACTCTCTCCACGTCGTAGGGTCGAATACACAAGACCGTCTTTCAGGAATATCACACGGCCGGAATAGCTTGCAGCTGTGGCATCATGTGTAACCATCATGATTGTGGAATTGCTCAGCTCATTCAGAGTCTGCAGTTTCCCAAGCAGATTGCTCGCTGCCTTTGAATCCAGGGCACCTGTCGGCTCGTCTGCAAAAATGATCTTGGGCTGGTGGATGAAGGCACGTGCAGCACTTGTACGCTGCATCTGTCCGCCCGAAATTGCATCCGGGTATTTATCCTGCAGATCATATATACCGAGTTCACTCGCGACAAGTTCAAACTGTTTTTCAACTTCCGGCTTTTTCATGTTCCTTATGGAAAGCGGCAGAAGAATGTTCTCTTTGACCGTCAGCGTATTCAGCAGATTATACTCCTGGAATATGAAGCCAAGATCATTCTTTCTGAAATTGGCCAGTTTCTTATCTTTTAGGCCGGTAATATCCTGACCTTCTATAATGATGTGACCGCTGGTCACACGGTCGATGGAACTGAGCACATTCAGCAGCGTGGTCTTTCCGGAACCCGATGCCCCCATTATCGAGACAAACTCCCCTTTTTCGATACTCATGTCGATTCCTTTTAATACTTCAGTCCTGTTGAGTCTGTTGCCATATGTTTTTTTAATATCTTTTGTTTCAAGAATCATGACGATCCCTCCGTCTCTAATTTGTTTCTATTTATATAATACGACTCAGATCCAAAAGTTTCGTTTGATTCTCGTTACATAAATACAAAACCATGTGACACTTTCGTCACATGGTTGAAACATGCTGGAATTTGTTCTTTTTAGGCAATGTCATAGTGACTGTAGTCCCCTCTCCGTAAACAGATTCGACATGCAGCCTGATGTCCATCGCGCGCGCCGCTTCCCGGGCGAGATACAACCCCATCCCCGTGGCCTGGCTGTCCCCATGATCGCTTGTGGATGTGAACCCTGCCTCAAAAATCCTCGGCAGATCCTGTTCTCTTATGCCCCTGCCCCTGTCTTTTATCACAAGCACCGGCCATCCCCCTTCCAGAAAGCTCTCAATGTCGATATCACTGTTCTCCGAATACTTAACACTGTTCATGATAAACTGATCGATGATGAATGAAAACCACTTGAGATCCGTCTCCATATGAACTTGATGAAGATGGAGGTTGAAACCGATTCCTTTTTCCATGCACAGGACCCGGAGCTTCCGCAAGGCGGCCGTGATGACCTGCTCCACCTCGACGTTTTCGATATACAGATCATTGCTGATGTTTGACAGCCTCCTGTCGTAGAGCATTTCATTCAGCATTGAATCAAGGCGCAGCCATTCCTCTTCAATTTCCTGCCTTTTGGAGTCGTTCAGATCACCGATCATGAGCTTCATCGTAGTCATCGGCATTTTCATATCGTGGATCCACTTCGTCATCTCATCCAGATTCTCCCTCGTCTTCACGGATTCCCTCTCAAGAAGTTCATTGTGGTTTTTCAGGAATTTTTCCATCTTATCATCGGCAATCTTCTGGTATGGGGTCTCGGGTGCCGGGAGACTGTCAATGTCACTGATTCTTTCCAGGCTCCTGAATTCTTTCCTGTATTTTCTGCCTCTGTAATAATCAACACCCAAAAAGATCGAAAAGATGACAAGATTGACGGCAGATATATATATCAATGATATATTCGGTATTTCCGTATCCAGCAGACCGAGTGCGAGGATCGACAGACTCAGGAGACAGAACGTTAGTATCCAAGGCATTTTCTGTTTAATATAGATGAGAATCACTCCCTGATCATATAACCCAGTCCAGTTTTGGTGATGATTGCATCAGCAAGTCCCATGTCCTCGAGCTTTTTCCGGATCCTGTTGACATTTACTGTCAGCGTATTATCGCTTATAAATTTCGAATCATCCCACAGCTGCTCAATGATGGACTCACGCTTCACCACCTGCCCCGGACTCTTCATGAGTATGGAGAGGATGAAGGATTCATTTTTTGTCAGGCTTACATGCTCCTCCCCTTTTGAGATTGTCAGTTTCCTGAAGTCGAATACAGCATCCCTGAACTTCACGACATCCATGTCCTGATTCTGATACTGATAGACCCGTCTCAGCAGCGCCTGGACTTTCGCCACCAGCACATCAAAATTGAACGGCTTCTGTATATAATCATCACTGCCCATCTGCATGCTCATGACCATATCCGTCGGATGATCCCTGGAAGACAGAAAGATTATGGGCAGACTGGAAATATCCCTGATCCGCCGGCACCAGTAGAAGCCGTCATATTTAGGAAGTGTGATGTCTATGATCACAAGATCCGGTTCCCCCTTGATGAAATCATTCATCACATTCGAGAAATCAGTGACGCCGAATACGCTGTAATCCCACTCCGCGAGCCTCTTTTCCAGTTCCCTGAACAGGCTCTCATCATCTTCTATTATGAAAATCCTAGACATGTAATCCCTACCCATCCGAACAATTAAAATAAAAATATCCAGTTCCATTATATATGAAATCGGATATTTTGTATCGTGCTGCAATGTCTAATTGTCAAAATCCCATTTTGGACGCCCCCCTGCAGAAAACATGCTGTCCATCTTCCGTCTGAGTTCAAGTTTCTGTTCACACATCTCATCCGCCGCCCTGAAAGTACCGATGTTCTTCTCCTTCGAAATGTCGAAAATCCGTTCAAGCGAGTGGCCGATGCTCCTGGTCTTGGCCATCACACGGTCCGGATTCGCCCCGTACAGCTCGTCCGCCACCTGGATGAGACCGCCGCTGTTGACGATATAATCAGGGGCGTACAGTATACCGCGTTCATGCACCATCTCACCGTGGGGATCGGATGCCAGAACATTGTTTGCACTGCCGACGATCGCCTGCATCCTGAAGTCTTTGAGCGTTTCATCATTGATGACACCACCGATGGCACAGGGGACGAATACATCTGCATCCACCGTGTATATATCTTCCAGCGGAACGAATTCAACTTCACCGTCCAGAGCATCTGCACGGTCTGCAATTGCCTTCACGGAATCCCTGTTGATATCCGCGGCAAATATCTTCGCTCCACGTGCGAGCAGATGCTCCGCAACTTTGAAACCGACTTTTCCGAGTCCCTGGACTGCATAGGTTCTTGAAGCGATGTCTCTAGTTCCATAGAGTTCTTTATTCGCCGCTTCAATGCCGTATATTACACCCAGTGCGGTCGGTTCGCTCGAGTCGCCGCCACCGTGGAATTCTGGCGGTTTTCCGGCGATCTGCCTGGTTTCCTTGAATGCATGGGTGAAGTCCCTGATTTCTGTTCCCATATCCGTTCCGGTATAGAATCTTTTATGGAGGGAATCCACCATCTGGCCGTAGGCCCTGAACAGTTCCGGTTTCCTGTCTGTTTTCGGATTGCCGATGATCACGCCTTTGCCGCCGCCGAAGTCCACATCCGCACCGATGCACTTGTAGGTCATCCCCCTGGAAAGCTTCAGTGAATCGTCCAGCGCCTCATCGAACGAATTGTACATCTGCATGCGCGTGCCGCCGAGCGCCGGCCCAAAAGTCGTATCGTGGATGGAAATGATTGCCCTGAGCCCCACTTCAGGACGGTTGCAGATCAGCACCTGCTCGTGACCTGCAATCCTCTCCATGATTTCAAAATTCCCCATTTTTTCCATTTTCTCAATATCTCTGATTCCCATTGTAGTCACCCCTCGAATAATATGGTTTCCGGATCTGCCAGAAACACTTTCAAATCTTCGATTATTTGCGTGGCATGCGCACCGTCGATGATCCTGTGGTCAAATGTGAAGGACAGTTTCATCACCGGTCTCACTTCTATTTCTTTCTCCCCGTTCACAACCGCTTCATCCTGTATGCGGCCGAGCCCGAGGATTGCCGCTTCCGGGTAATTGAGCAGAGGCGTCATATGGACACCCGATGAACTCATGGGTCCCGTATTCGTCACCGTGATGGAGCCGTATTCCATATCATATGATGTCAGTTTCCCATCCCGTGCCCTGTCACCCATATCCGTAATTCCATCTGCGATTTCCAGCAGATTCATCCGGTCCGCATGTTTGATATTCGGCACCAGCAGACCCGAAGGTGCATCGACGGCCACGCCTATGTTGCAGAACTCCTTGATCCGCAGGTCTCCGGTCCCGTCATCGATTTCGGAATTGAGTACCGGGTGCCGCTTCAAAAGCGAGGCCATCGCCAAAACTGCATAAGCAGTATATGTCAGCCTGACGCCCCTATCAGCAGCCTGTCCTTTGAAGCGGTCCCTGTGGGCGATGAGCCCCCGGGCGTCCACGGCATCAAAAACAGTCACCTGGGGCGCCTTGGACACGCTGTCGAGAAGAGCATTCGAAATCGCTTTTCTCATCGGCGAAAGCGATTCATGCCTGCAGAAAAATTCTTCTTCAGCCGCAGCTCCCTGTCTATCGGCATCAGTGCCGGAGGAATCAAGGTGGCGGTCGATGTCCTTTTTGGTGATTCTCCCCTTTCTTCCCGTGCCTTCCACTTCTGTCAGCTCGGCACCTTTTGTTTTCGCATATTTTCTGACACTCGGCACTGCAAGCATCCTGATGTCGACGCCGTCAACAATGAATTTCGGGTTCACCAGAGCCGCCCCGGCTTTTTCCTCTCCACCCGGTTCAGTGCTGTTTCCAGCCGTCTTTGCGGCTGGTTCCCGCACCGGCTCCTCCGGTTCCGCCCGGGTTTCACCCGATCCGTCATCGATTGTCACAAGAACATCCCCGACTTTGGCAGTGCCGCTTTTTATCTTAATATCCTCAACGATTCCAGTGACCGGCGATGTGATTTCCACCACCGATTTATCATTCTGGATTTCAAGCAGCGGCTCATCTTCCTCCACATGGTCCCCCACGGATTTGAGCCAGCCTGTAATATCACTCTCAGTCAGCCCTTCCCCTATATCGGGCAGTCTGAATTCATACCCCATTTTCATACCCCTTCCTAAAACTCCAGAGTTTCCCTGATTGTCTCTTCAATTTTTACGCTGTCCGGTATCCATATATTCTCCGCAGCCCCGAAAGCGAAAGCCGTATCCGGAGGTGTAACACGTTTTGGCGGTGAATCCAGATACATGAAGCAGTGCTCGGCAATCTCCCCTAAAAGATTGCCCATTACACCGGATGACCGCTGTGCTTCCTGGACCACCACCACATTGCCGGTCTTTTTGACGGATTTTTCTATCGTGTCCATGTCAATCGGTGAAATGGTGCGCAGATCGATGACTTCAACCGAAGCATCACTTTTTTCTGCCGCCAAAACCGCCTCGTGCACCATCTGGCCGTATGCCACGACAGTCACTCCATCGCCGGCACGGACGATATTCGCTTTATCGAGCGGCACAGTATATTTTTCTTTTGGAACCTCCTCTTTAACAGAACGGTAAAGCTTCAGATGCTCGAGGAACAGGACCGGGTCGTCAGATTCGATTGATGAGATCAGAAGACCTTTGGCATCATACGGAGAGCTTGGAACCACCACCCTTATCCCGGGTACCTGTGTAACCATGCCCTCAAAACTGTCTGAATGCAGCTCTGGTGTATGTACACCGCCCCCGAACGGTGCACGGATTGTAATCGGCAGGTTCTTCGCACCGCCGGTGCGGTATCTGTATCTCGACATCTGTCCGGCGATCGAGTCCATCGCCTCCAGTACGAAGCCGAAAAACTGCAGTTCCGGGACCGGTCTGAACTTGTTTTCTGCAAGTCCGATGGCCATGCCCAAGATCCCGCTCTCAGCAAGCGGTGTATCAAATACCCGATCTCCGCCAAATTTATCCTGCAGGCCGTCGGTCACCCTGAACACTCCGCCATTTTTACCGATATCCTCTCCAAAAACCAGTGTGTCCCCGTCTTCCTCAAGCTTTATGGCAAGGGCTTCATTCAGCGCCTGTACAATGGTTAGCTGTCTCATGAATGTCTCCTCCCCGCATGACTTTCCTGCTGCCTCTTGTAAAGTTCAGGCTTCACACTATACATATTATCAATGAAACCATCCACAGTCTGCCCGGGTGTCTGCCTGACTTTTTCAAGTGCCTCTTTTATTTCAATGCGGACCTGTTCCTCTGTCTGGGACTCGATTCCGTCATCCCAGAGTCCTTTTTTCTGCAGGAATTTCCGCATCCTTATCAGCTGATCCTTCTTCTCCCAGGCCGTCAGTTCCTCATCATCCCGGTAGCGTGCCGGGTCATCACTCATGGTATGCGGTCCGTATCTGTATGTGAGTGTTTCGATCAATACCGGCCCGCATCCTTCTGTTGCATATTTTCTTGCAAATTTCACAGCACTGTAGACCGCCAGTGGATCCATGCCGTCCACCTGGATGCCGAATACTCCGGCGGCAGCCGCCTTCTGAACAAGGGTGCCGGCCCGCGTCTGCACCTCGCGCGGAGTGGATATTCCGAAGCCGTTGTTCTGGACGATGAATATGGCCTTTGCATCAAAACTTCCCGCCATGTTCAACCCTTCGTAAAAATCACCCTGTGAAGAGCCCCCGTCCCCTATATATGTAAGGACCACACGGTTTTCCTTTCTCAACTTGAAAGACAGTCCGAGCCCCGCCGCCTGTACAATCTGGGCACCGATTATGACCTGGGGCGGCATGGCATTCAGCCCTTCCGGAAACAGATTACCCTCCACATGCCCCTTATACCAGAGAAAGGCTTTATGAAGCGGCAGACCGTGCATCACAAGGGGCGGGATGTCCCGGTATGTCGGCAGCAGATAATCCTCCGGTTCAAGAGCAAACTGGCTCGCAAGCTGACTTGCCTCCTGTCCGCCGCTCGGCGCGTAATTTCCAAGCACCCCCTGCCTGTTCAGATTGGTCACCCGTGTATCATATATCCTGCCCCAGACCATCCGCTTCATAAGTTCGACAAGTTCGTCATCACTGATGTCGGGATACAGGGTGTCATCGACGATTTCCCCTTCCTCATCGAGGATGCGAAGAACCGGGTAAAGTTTTCCAATTCCTTCAAACTGCGCCTCTGCATCAAAAGGATTCAACATATTTCTCCCCCTATTACTTTGTAAACGCTTACAAAATCATTATAACATCTTCCTGAAATATTTGAAATGTTTGTTATATTAGCGTTGAAAAAGGCCTCTCCGCAGGGGAAAGGCCTTTATTATTTCCTGATCGGCATGACAGTGCCGTATGTGACAGTCCTCCATACCCATTCAAGCGGACCGAATCTGAAGACCTTCATCCAGAGATGGCTCAGAACCATCTGTATCAGGAAAACGACCAGTACAACGGGGATGAACCATACGGCATCCACCCTGTTGAACAGATTCAGGCCATAGAACAGCCCCGTCATCAGCACGCTCTGCATGATGTAGTTGGTCAGCGCCATCTGCCCCACGGGCTGCAGCAGTTTCGTCACTCTTTTGAACTTCATCACAACAAGGATGAAGAGCGCGATATAGCCGAGTGACATCAGCGGCCCGCCGGCTGTATAGGCGAGCAGCGTCAAAACAGACCACGCCGGATCATCCATCATATAGGTAAAACCGTAACCGACAAGGATCTTGATGGGTGTCCCTGCGCCCAGGCCCGCCGCTGCTGTCCATATCAGCAGCTTCCTGTGGGCGGCCAGGTTCTCGAATATGCGCTTCTGCCCTGCAGAAAGTCCGAGCAGGAACATCGCCAGCACAAGGGGGACCATCGTAATGTTGCTTGATGTCATGATGCTGAAAACAGATATGTTCATGTTCAGAACATCCATGTATCCGCCTTCCTGAAAGGAAGAGACCATATTGAACCCCGGATCATAGGCGCTCATCCCGCCGGCATCGCCTCCGGCTGCAAAGAGCAGCAGTGCCATGGCGGCTGTAAACACCGTGCCAAGAAGCAGTATGATAATGCTTACTGCCAGATTGACCGCCGGTTTCAGTTTATAGAAGATGAGCAGAATGATACCGCTTACGGCATAGACGGTCAGTATGTCCCCATACCAGATGAAAATGGCATGAAACAGTCCGAAGGCAAGGAGCATCACCATGCGCCTCAGGAAAAGCAGCGAAACAGATCCCGGTTTCTTTTCCGCACGGGAAAGGAATATATAGAATCCCAGGCCGAAAAGGAATGAGAACATCGTATAGAAATTGGAGGTGACGAAAGTATTGATGAACATGATGACGGAGGAATTCGCCCCCTCTGTATAAATATCACTCCTCTCGCCGGTGAACTGTTCCTCGATCGTCGGTCCCGCAAAGGCCATGACATTCATCATCAGAATACCGAGGAGCGCAAACCCTCTCACCGAATCGATTTCATGTACTCTTTCCGACTGGCCGACTGGCAGATAATCCTGTGTCATTTCCAACCTCCCTGGATGTTTTCATTGATTAATATGATACACCAATACTTTCATAAAATATAGAAAGGGCTCAAAATGACTGAGCCCTTTCCATCAGGGAACCGATATCGAACAATTCAACCGGGTTCCCTGTCACATATGAGTATATATAATAGATGATCAGACCCACGATCGGCAGGAATATCACTACGAAGAGGAATACCTTCATGAATCTGGTGAACACGCTGTATAGCAGCCTGAGGACTATGATTGCAACGGCCGTTGCAGCAACAGTCCTGATGTTGTAGTCAAGCGAGGCAATGTCAAAGAAGTTTATGGCGTAAATCACGAAAAATGAGAGTGCAATGGTAAGAATCAGTCTCATGAACAAAATGAATCACCCAGTCATTGTTATTAATACTTCATCTACTATACTATTTCTTCATGCTCCCGTACAAATGATACGGACAAAAGCCCGAGGCCGACGATGAAAACACTCAGCCACGGAGCGAAACTGATGTCGTAATTGCTGATATAGATTCCACCGATGACTGCTCCGATGCCTATGCCGAGATTAAGCCCTGACATATTCCAGCTGAACACCATTGCTGCAGAACCCTGTACATTCTCGACCAGTCCGCTCTGCACCGACGGGCTCGTACTCCACTGGAAGACGCTCCACAGGAACAGGTTGATGTAGAAAAGGATTGGTGTGCCATACAGCAATGGCAGAACCGCCATCGATATCATGAACAGGATAAGCATATAGATGATGGTCCGCTTACTTCCGATCCTGTCCACGAGCAGACCGCCGATGTAAGTTCCGGTCATGCCTCCCGCTCCTGCAATGAGCAGTGCAACTGAGACGCTTTCAAGCGTAAAGCCGTTGGATGTCATAAGCGGCGAAATATAGCCGATGACGATATAATTGCCGATCAGCACCGCCATGGTTACACCGATGTAGAGGAAAACGTTCCTCTTATCAAGGACCTTATCCGGCACCGGCTCACCGAGGTCTTCACCCTTCCTGTCAGGCACGAGCGACAGGATGCCGATGCCCACCAGTATTGCGATGATGATTACAAGCCAGAAAATGATGCGCCATCCGAACTGCTGACCGATCAGTGTCCCGATCGGAATTCCGAAGACATTGGCTGCACTGAATCCCATATAGACAAGTGCAATCATTTTCCCCCTGATTTCCGGACGTGACAGCAGCACTGTCATATCCATTATCTTTACGATGAACACCGCAGCGGCGACCGCCGTGACGACACGTCCGAGGGAAAGCATGATGAATGTATTTGACATCCCGAATATGAGATTGCCGATTATGAAGACGACAAGCGAGGCAATTATGACAGGTTTCGGCCTGAACTTTTCCGTCGCCTTTACCAGCAGCGGTCCGAAGACAGCGAAACTGACTGCATATACAGTAATCAGCTGCCCTGTCATGGCGTGGGATATGCCAATGTCGTCACTCATCAATTCAAGGATTCCTGATATGATGAGCTCCATCATACCGAGCAGGAATACACCCACAGTAAATGTAATTAACAGTTTTTTATTCATCTTTGACTCCATTTCAAAAAATAATGTGTTATCCGGCTGAGCAGAGAGCCGGACTGCTGGGCCGGAAACCTCATACATGATAAAATATGCATGAGGTGGCAAAATGAAAAGATTGATTCCCATACTTCTGGCAGGATTCCTCATAGCAGGTTGTCAGGCTCAGGACCAGGAGGAACTGGATGCGATGTACAGTGCATTCGAGCGGAACCAGAGCGAAATTGAAACTGATTTCCAGGACTACTACAAAGAAATCGAAGCATCCGACGACCGTGAAACACAGCTCAGGATCATCTATGAAGAAATGATTCCTGCAATAGAAGATTTTGAAACTACAATACAGAATTACGAAGTCAGCTCTGATGAACACAGAGCACTCAAGGAAGATATGCTCGCGTATATCGGCTCACTGCATGGATTGACCGGAAACATCGGCAAATTCAACAGGACATTCATAGCCGGAAACCCTTTCGATGATGAATTCACAAAAGAGGCTGGTGAAATACTCGACACAGTCAGATCCCAGGAGGAAAAGGTACAGAATGACTATGACAGAGTGCTTGATGGCTACGAAGAATTGAACGCGGAATAAAAGAAGCTCAGGGCGCTAAGCGCCCTGAGCTTCTTCTGTCGGCAATCCATTTATATAAGTCTGTAAAATCATAAGTCCGTATTTGCTTATATCATGATACATCATCAGTGATGATAAGTCCAGTCATTTTACACTGATTGTCCACAGATCATTTTTCCAGACTTTCTGCGTTTACCGTTGCCGGTCCGCCGACACTGCCCGGATTTACGTTCTGTTCCTTACGTTCAAATAATATGTCTTCAGGATCGATGTCATTGACTTCATTCTTAAGGTAATACCTGCCCTTGGTCAATACTGCCAGCAGAACGGTCAGTATCGCAGCCAGCGCTGACGCAAAGAATGCAGCAGTACTTTCAAGGAATGTCCCCATGTAGCCGAGTGCCGCCACTGTGCCGAGGCCGCTGGCTATAATTAGTGAGACCACTCCCACCGGATTCCATTTGTACAGATTTTCCTGGCGTGCCTCATAGAAGGCAGGGCCTATCTTAAGCAACATCTTGACCACAAGCGCATCAGTAATCAGTACGGCACCCCACGCAAGCAGGAAGACACCCTGGAATGTCAGAGCAGTATCCAGATGATCAACGATGCCGCCGAGCATCAGAATCATTGCCGTGAGCCCCGCGACTACTATCCAGAATCTGCGGCCGGGTGTAAACCGGCAGACATTTTCAAAAAAATTGGAAAGTGACAGTGAGCTGCTGTAAATGTTGGTGACATTGATGCGGACCTGGGTCAGCATCGTAAACAATGCACCGCCGATACCAAGCAGCTGGACGATGTATACGCCCGGGTTCGGCTCCGCAAGACGGACGCCAAACCAGATGCCGAGACCGCCCATGACTCCGTAACAAAAAATCTGCGGAATGAATCCGATGGCAACCGAGCCGAATCTGATATGCCCGGGCTTCAGGAAGCGGGCATAGTCACTTGCAAGAAGCGCAGTCAGTCCCATGATGCCGTGCTGCATGCCGATGCACAGCAGGAGTGCCGTACCGCCGACCTGCACCCCTTCAGGCATGTAAGTCCAGAATCGTCCTTCATAAAGAGAAGTCGTAAAGATCGCCACTGTAATTGCGGCAATCAGAAATGCAAAAAATATCGGCAGTGACCATTTCTGCAGCTTATCCAGTTGTTTTATGCCAAACCAGTTCAATGGAATTACAAGTGAACCAAAGATGACTATGAGCAGCCATACCGGAATTATCGGAAAAAATTCATGTACTGCATAGACCAGTATCATACCTTCGAAAGCACAGTACATGATGAAATTGGAAGCGTAGATAAGTGATGTCAGAGAGGCACCTATGTATCCAAATCCGCCTCCGCGCGACATTAAGTTGACATTCATTCCGCTTCTTGCGGACAGATAAGAGATGATGGTGCCCATGATTCCTGCCACTATGATGGCATAGCCGGCTGATATCAGCGCGTTGACAGCACCGAACTGAAGCGCCATGACACTTCCCAGCTGAAAATAAAAAATCGCTGTTGCGATTCCGAAAGTTATGTTGGTTATGCTGAACCAACCCATTTTGCGTTCCCCGTAAGGAACCTTGTCCAATGAATAATCATCCTCGTGTGATTCGTTCCCACGATCTGCCACATTCACAGATCCCATAAATATCCACTCCAAACTTTTGAAATTTTATATTTAAGCGACTTTTACACTATAAACTACTTTCACAATTAAATCAACAGACACATCAATGTTGTACCGCTTTTATGTGAATAAGTACACATCAGTTTATATTATTCACCTTATTAAAAGTGAAACAAAAAATATAATTCACAAGAAATTATGTTTCTAAAAAATAAGACACCTTCCCCCGGAAGGCGTCTTAACAGTGTTCAGCAGTATGAATTGATGAAATTTCCGTGTGTGATTTTTGCGGTGAAACCACTGCCGTATCTTTGATTGATGGCATCTGTGAGATTCGGGAAATCGCCTGCATTCTGCAGTCGGTTTACATAAGAACCTATGCCGTCGAAATCAGACCCGATACCGATATTGTCACTTCCGCCAAGCTCCATGATCCTGTCTATATGGGGAAACAGGTCTTCAATGGAGACATCACCTTCTTTTATGAAGGGCGGGTTGAATACTATGTTGATCATTCCGCCTTTTTCTATGATCTGTCTGACCTGGCTGTCATACAGGTTCCTTGGATGATCGAACACCTCCCTCGAATTGGAGTGGGAAGCGAAGACCCGGTCTGCCTTATCAATAATGTCAGTAAAACCGGCAGTATTCAGGTGACTGACATCTATCAGCACGTCATGTTTATTGCAGCACTCAATGACCTTATAGCCAAAATCCGTCAGTCCTGCCATGCGGTTCTCCCCTACACCATCTGCGACAAGGTTGGCATTGTTCCATACAAGACCGAGTGACATGACTCCGAGGCGGATCAGGGTCCTCAGTTTCACCAGGTCGTTGCCGAAAGCATCCGAACCCTCCAATGTAAGTACCGCGCCAACCTGGTCCGGTTTCAATTCATTTATTTCAGTGAAGTTTCTGATATGGACAAAGCCCTCCTGTGCAATCACTTCATTGTAGAAACAGTCCACCTGCTCAAGAGCATGCTGCCATTTTTCATTGTCGGGGATGCCGGGAGCGATAAAAATCGCGAAGAATTGGACTTTTACATCCCCTTTCCTCAGTCGTCCGGCATTGGTATCAAGGTTGTCTGCATTCCTGTAATCGAGCAGTCTTTCTCCTGTAGGCAAACTGTCCCGGTAGTCACCCTGCAGCTTCAACAGGGCATCACAGTGCGTGTCGATGACATTCATTCTATCCTCTCCTTTACAGATCCAATGATAGCAATATAGTCCGATTATTCAAAACAGATTAAATTTTTATACATTTAAAATTAATATTTGCATTAAAATACCGTTGCGTATAAACTGATTATGGGTATGAAAACGTTTTCTATGTTTTATGTATTTACTTGTCGGGTGCTGTATGTATAATTATAACAAAGGGAGGAAGTTTTATGCGTAATACTGCAACTTTATTAAAATTCATAATACCGTCCCTGATCGGTGTTCTAATGTTCATATTTCCGATCAGCGTAGACGGGGAAACGACCATTCCGGTGGCTTTCCTTGCCAACTTACTTAATGAATCTCTTGGATATGACACGGTCGTCCTGATTGTTGTCATCATCATCAACATATCCGCACTGCTCACCCTGATCTTCAGCTGGATATACAGGCCGGAAAATGCGTTTCTCGCCAATCTGTTCACTGTAAATCCGGTATGGGTCATTCTGAGGATCGTCGGCGCGGTATTCTCAATCATGGCTATCATGACGATCGGACCGGAAGCCATCAATTCCGATATTACCGGCGGCATGCTGCTCAATGACCTGCTCCCTACATTATTCGCAGTATTCCTGTTCGCAGGAATACTGCTCCCGCTGCTTTTGAACTACGGGCTGCTGGAATTTGTAGGCTCGATTTTTGCAAAAGTCATGAGGCCGCTGTTCACACTGCCCGGCCGTTCAACAGTGGACAACCTTGCTTCATGGGTGGGAGACGGCACCGTGGGGGTCCTCCTGACCAGCAAGCAGTATGAGGAAGGCTTTTATTCCGAACGTGAAGCAGCCGTCATCGCAACGACTTTTTCAGTCGTTTCGATCACTTTCACAATCGTCATCCTCGATCTGATCGGCCTTATGAACTACTTCGGCGCCTTCTACCTGACGGTTCTGGTCGCCGGACTGGCTGCTGCGTTCATAATGCCGAGGATTCCGCCCCTCTCTCTCATTGGAGATAATTATTATACTGAGGGTCAGGATGTCGACGAAACGATTCCGAAAGGCCACAACCCTTTCTCGTGGGGCTATAAGAAAGCCTTGGACAGGGCCGAATCCGCTGACGGCTTCGTTGATTTCCTGAAAGACGGCATAAAGACAGTCGGCGACATGTGGTTTGCCGTCCTGCCGATTGTCATGGCAATCGGTACACTCGGTACAATGCTGGCCGAGTACACTCCGGTCTTTACATGGCTTGGCGCGCCGTTTGTCCCTGTACTTGAAATCATGGGCATACCGGAAGCTGTTGCTGCATCCGAAACATTATTCATCGGTTTCACAGACATGTTCCTGCCTGCCATTCTGATTGAAGGGGTTTCTGCAGACATCACGCGCTTCATCATCGGAGCTCTGAGTATCACACAGCTCATCTATCTCTCCGAAGTCGGCGGGGTCATACTCGGTTCCAAAGTTCCTGTCGGCCTGGGGAAACTGTTCATCATCTTCCTTCTCAGAACAGTCATTACACTGCCCATCATCACTGTCATTGCACATATCATTTTCTAGGTTCACCTCTGATCCCGGCCCGCAGCCGGGATTTTTTGTGTCCGGTTCGAATATTTCAACACTGGCGCCCGGGAGTATATAATGGAACCAAGAATTGATTAAAGGGGTTGATTCTATGTGTCTGATAAATTTTCAATTGAATGATCATGAAAAATACAAGCTGGTTCTGGCAGCCAACCGGGACGAGGAGTATCACCGCCCGACCGAACCTGCAAAATTCTGGGATGACGACGGGAATATCCTTGCCGGGAGGGATTTGCGCGGTACAGGAACATGGCTCGGCATTACATTGGACGGCCGCATTGCAGCACTTACAAATATCCGTAACAGCGACGAGCTCCTGAATACCAACCTTAAAACACGCGGTTTGCTGGTCAGCGGATTTTTGCAGTCGGAAGATCCGGCCGAAAAATATCTCGCCTCCCTGAA
Organism: Salinicoccus sediminis; assembly: GCF_000986795.1. Lineage (GTDB taxonomy): Bacteria > Bacillota > Bacilli > Staphylococcales > Salinicoccaceae > Salinicoccus > Salinicoccus sediminis. The sequence continues at coordinate 570,745 of NZ_LAYZ01000001.1, forward strand.
AGCAGAAGCCGGGGAATACTCTGGATTCAACCTGATTGCCGGCTCTCCCGATGAACTGTATTATCTGAACAATTATGAAAATGAAGTTCAGAGGATCGGAGACGGCGTCCACGGACTTAGCAACCACCACCTCGATACGCCGTGGCCAAAAGTTGTCAAAGGGAAGCATATGCTTTCAGCAATCACTTCCGGCAAAGTTATTGATGTGGAGGCATTGTTCAGGCTGCTGAAGGACAGTGATACGGCGCCTGTGGAAGATCTGCCGGACACCGGACTTTCCAATGAACTGGAAACACAGCTCTCATCACTGTTCATCGACACTGAAAATTACGGGACACGCTGCTCCACTGTACTTGTTGTCGATAAGGACGATAATGTGGAATTCATCGAGCGGACGTATGAACACGGCAGGATGACCGATGAAAAACGATATGCCTTCACAATCCGATAAAGCAAAAGAAGCTATGAAAATTTTCATAGCTTCTTTATATTGGAGAGGCTGTCATTAAATTCTGACCTGAATGCACTGAACAGTTCCGCAACACCGGGCAGCTCATCAATCAGGCCGGAAATCTGTCCACCGTTTATGAACCCGTTGTGCATATCCCCCTCTACTGCACCGAGCAGATGCTTTTCCTCATCTGTATTTTCTTTGTATGTTCCGAGCGAAATGCCGCGCTCTTCTTCTTTTCGGAGGCTCTCGGAATATTCATTTTCAAGCAGCCTCCTGCGTCTGCCGACCGACCTCCCGTATATTTTTGTCGACGACTCATCCGCTTCGATTATCTTTGCCTTGTAGTGATGGTGGGCGGGATGCTCCCTGGTGGCGACCAGCCGTGTGCCGAGCTGCACCAGATCCGCACCCAGCGCCATTGCCGCAAGCATGCCTCTCCCATCCCCGATGCCGCCGGCAGCAATCAGCGGCTTGTCGATGGCCTTTTTCACCTGCGGTATGAGCGTCATCGTCGTGGCTTCGGTGGAAGCATTTATCCCTGCGGCTTCGTATCCCTCGCATGTGATGATATCCACATCCATGCCCGCCACTTTTTTCGCCTGGGAAACCGTGCCGACAATCACATTTACTTTCATGCCAAGCGCCCTGATCTCTGGTATGTAGGGTGCCGGGTTTCCTGCTGAAAGAGTGATGACATCCATATTGTACCGGGCGGCAAGCCTGATCATATCCTCCGGGGCGGCATTGACGGAGATCGGGACATTGACTGCGAGCGTGCGGTCCGTCAGCCTCCTCGCTTCCTTGAACTGCTGTTCCGCTTCAATGGGGGCGAGCGTCCCGCAGCTGACTGTTCCGACTCCGCCCTGTTCGGAAATGAGTGCAGCAAAGCGCCCTGTCGGTATGTTCCCCATGCCGCCCTGCACAACGGGAATGCTGAGTCCGAGCGCGTCCATGATGTTCATCATGTTCAATCCTCCATTTCAAGATATGAATCCGTCGGTACACTAGCATCCGGTAACATGGAGTCATATGCATTATCCGCCTTGAACACGCCCTCGAAAAATTCAATGGCGCCTCTGCCGAGGAGCTGATAATAGTCGCTGAACAGCTGTCCGGCATGATGGCCGAGCCATCTCCCGGGAAGCAGTTCCGCCGGGAAGCCTGGATCTATGAATAAAAATTTTCTGTATTCGTGTGTCAGCATGACCCTTTTTATGAAGCATTCAGCGTCAGTCAGACCTCCTTCCGCAATCAGCTGTCTGTCCAGCACATAATCCCTGCTGTACTTTTCAAAGAAGCTTTCATACCTTTCGTTTATTTCTTCAATATTCCAGCCCCTCTGAATCAGACGTGAATTTTCCCCCGCTGTATATTCAGCAGAAAAGATATCAACCTTGTCCTCCAGATTGTATTTTACAGACAGTCTGTCCATGGTTTCATGAAGCTTATTCGGTGTGATATAGACATTCGTGGAAAGCTGTCCGAAACCATGCCATTCCAGCTCCCTGATGAATGCCTGTCTGTGCCTTGCGTCATCGAACCTGTTCTGCAGCACCACCATCAGCCAGCGCCCGTCCCACCTCTCCTTACCGATATTGAATATTCTTCCGGCAGCAGTGTTCAGACGGCTTTTCCCGGCTTCGGTCAGTGTATAGAAACTCTTTTTGCCCTCTTTGTCAATCGACAGCCATCCCTGCCTCGACATGCGGGAGAGGCTCATCCTCACCGACTGGGGATTGTGGTCGAATGCCTCGAGCAGTCTGATCAGGCTGCCTACCCATATCCGGTTGTTGTAATGGCGTATATAATCGCCATATATAGTAAAAATCAAAGATTGCGTCTTTGCCATGATCCTACCTCTTATCCTTTTCATTCATCCCTGAATGCTGGTTTCCTCTTTTCACCGAAACTGTTCAACGCTTCCATTCTGTCGTATGTTCTGAGTGTTTTCAAATAATGCAGGCGCTCAATCTGTACGCCTTCCGAAACGCTGTGTTCCATGCTGTCATTGATGGCGCGTTTGGCTGCATGGAGCGCCACTTTGGGCTGTGACAGCAGAATATCCATCAGATTCCCGACGGCTTCATCCAGATCGCCCGCCTTTACCATTCTATAGATGATACCATATTTTTCAGCATCGGCTGCAGAGATTTTTTCAGACAGCAATATCATTTCCCTGGCTTTATTCACACCGGCGAGCCCGGCAAGCCTTTGGGTCCCTCCCCCTCCCGGTATGATGCCCCAGCCCACTTCGGTCAGACCGAGTTGCGCAGTATCGGCGGCGATTGCAAAATCACATGCCAGGATCAGCTCCATCCCGCCGCCAAAAGCGAGACCGTCAACTTTGCAGATTGTGACGGGATCAAGCCGGCTGATCTTGTCGAAAACGGAACTGATGAGCCTGACATTCCTCATTGTTTCGTTCTCATCGAGTCCAAGGCGTTCTTTCAGGTCCGCCCCACTGGAGAACGCCTTTTTTCCGGCAGCTGTAAAAAGAACCACTTTCACACTGTCGCTATTCATTATTTCCTCAATGATCTGCTCAAGTTCCCTGAGCATTCCATAATTGAATGCATTGAAATATCTCTCCCTGTTGAAATGGATACGGTATACATTTCCCTCCTGTGCGGTTTCGATGTATTCCATCCGTCTCAATCCTCCCTTGTCATTCACTGTAATCATATATTCCTCTCCCGGATTTTTTACCCAGCCGTCCCGCTTTGACGTATTTCTCGAGAAGCGGGGCCGGCCGGAACCTTTCTCCGAGTTTGCTGTGAAGTTCTTTCATGTTATTCAGCCGGGCGTCCAGTCCGACAAGATCCACCAGTTCAAACGGTCCCATGGGATGGTTCAGACCCAGGCGGACCGCTTTGTCAATATCCGCGGGCGTCCCCAGCCCCTCCTGGAGCATATGGAAAGCTTCATTCCCTATGAGGCAGCTCATTCTTGAAGTCACAAAGCCGGGGAATTCATTGACCACCACTGTCTCCTTCCCCATTTTTTTGGCAACTGCCTCCACTTCAGTTACAGTGGCATCCGACGTCTCAAGCCCCCTCACTATTTCGACCAGCGGCATCCTGTGCACCGGATTGAAGAAATGCATTGCTATCGAACTTTCAGGTCTGTTGCCGTAGGAGGCAATTTCTGTCGGACTCATCGTACTTGTGTTTGAAGCGAAAATCGTGTGGCTCATTGCCTTTTCTGAAACAGCTTCATGAACCGCCCGCTTGATTTCGGCGACTTCCGGAACCGCCTCGATGACAAGATCGCAATCCTTGATTGCCTCTTCGTAGGAAACGGAAACCCTCAGTCTGCCGAGTGCATCTTCTCTGTCGGTCATGCTTATTTTGTTCCGGCCGACGCCTTTATCAAAAAGTTTTTTTATATCCCCGTAACTTCTATCCGCCATCTTTTCATCAACATCCATGATGACTGTATCGAAACCGGCAAGAGAGGAAACATATGCGATCCCTTTGCCCATTACGCCGGCGCCGATGACTGTTATTCTATTGGTCTGCAAGGTTACACCTCCGGTTATAAAGAGAAGGAATGGGATCAGGACCCGTTCCTTCTGCGGGCTACAGCATGAAAGGATTGATCGGTTTCCTGCCAAAATACGACATGATGCTTTTAGTTTCACTGTACAGATCAAGAGTCTCTGCAGAAAGTTCCCTGCCGAATCCGGATTGTTTATATCCTCCGAACGGAGTGCCGGGGAATGCGGAAAATGGGCAGTTGATCATGACGATGCCCGCTCTGATCTTATCGGCCACACGTTTTGCCTTCCTCGTATCTTCTGTATATATGCTTGATGCCAGACCGTAGATTGTATTGTTTGCCAGACTGACCGCCTCTTTTTCATCACTGAAGCGTGAGATGACGACCACCGGACCGAATATTTCCTCACGGACCACTGTCATGTCTTCTGTAACGTCAGTGATGATTGTTGGTTGGAGCCAAAACCCGCCTTCATAACCTTCAATGATCAGACGGTTGCCGCCATATGCGATGGTCGCCCCTTCCTGTCTCGCGGTTTCTATATATGCTTCAACCGATTCCAGCTGACTCCCATCAATCAGGCTGCCCATGTGCGTTTCTTTACTCATGGGATCGCCCATTTTCATCTGCTTCGTCTTTTCAACGAATTGCTCGACGAATGTATCATAAATGCTGTCTTCCACATATATCCGGCTTCTCGCATCACAGGATTGACCCGTATTGTTATAGATGCCATAAACGGATGAAGCCACTGCATTTTCCAGCTCTGCATCACCAAAAATGAGCGCCGGGGATTTGCCGCCGAGCTCCAGTGTCAGCCGCTTCAGTGTCCGGCTTGCTTTATACATGATGTCTTTGCCTGTATCCGTCGATCCGGTGAAGGCGACTTTATCAACCTCGGGATGTTCGACGAGATAGTCACCGATCCTGCTGCCGTTCCCCGGCAGTATATTGATCACACCATCCGGGACACCTGCCTCCTGACAGATTTCCCCCAGCACCAGTGCAGTCAGCGGTGTCAATGATGCGGGTTTTAAAACAATGGTGCATCCTGCAGCGAGTGCAGGTGCGACTTTCCATGCAGCCATCATCAGCGGATAGTTCCACGGTACAATCTGTGCACATACACCGACCGGTTCTTTTTCGGTATAGTTATGGAACTGGCCGGGCACATCATTCGTTTGGCCGCCGTGATTATAGACAGCACCCGCATAATATTCGAAATCCTCAACAGCCTGGCTGATCTGTCCGATGGCCGCATTGATTGATTTACCCGAGTTCAGGACTTCGAGCTCAACAAGTTCTTCGAACCTTTCCCGCATGATTGAAGCAATCCTGTTCAGGATCTTTGCCCGCTTGGACGTCGGGTAGATTTTCCATTTGCTGTTCTCAAAGACATCCTTCGCCGCCGTCACGGCACGTTCTGCATCCTCCTCTGTCGCCATGGCGACTTTGGCGATGACTTCGCCCGTTGCCGGATTGATGATATCCTTCGTGCCGCCGTCACTGCTCTCCACCTTTTCACCATTGATGAAAAGTTCATAGAATTCTCTCCTGATGCCGTTTTGCACTTTCACTTCCGTCATTTAAGTATCCTCCTATTTTCCTTTGAATTCCGCTTTTCTTTTTTCCTTGAACGCCATCATGCCCTCACGATGATCTTCGGTCAGACCGCTTAATCTCTGGTATTCACTTTCAATATCCATGAATTCCGAAAGCGCCGAATCCGCCACCCTTTTTGTCAGCTGTTTGATCAGTCCGATTGCAATGGACGGCTTTCCGAGCAGATCGTCTATTCTCGCACAGCATTCTGTATCAAAAATGTCCTTTTCAAAAACGTCATCGACAAGTCCCAGATCCATTGATTCGCGGGCACTCAGCCTGGGTGAGTACAAAGAAATTTCCAGAGCTTTCTGCTGTCCGGCCAATTTTGTGAGATGAAAGATATGTCCGCTGTCCGGAACCAGACCGACATTGATGAATGCACTGGTCATCATTGCATCATCTCTCATCCATCTCATATCGCATGCCAGTGCAATGCTCATCCCCGCGCCTGCTGCTATTCCATTCACTTTAGCCACAATCAGCTTCTCCGATGTATCAATTGCCTGTATCAGCGGTGCATAGAACAAGCGGATCATTTCTCCGTGATCCATGCTTTCATCCACCCCGGTAAGATCCTGCCCGGTTGAAAAAACCTTGCCTGTCCCTTCGATGGTGATGACCTTGATATCCTCACTTTTCTCAAGCATTCTCAGAGCTTGCCCGGTTTCTTCCAGCATTTCATCATTGAAGGCATTATATTTATCCGGACGATTGAAAATAATCTGTCCGATGCCTTCTTCCTGGTTTACAATGATGGTTTCATACATTTCTACCGCCCCCTGAATTCAGGTGGTTTCTTATCCAAAAACGCCTGCATTCCGATTTTCTGGTCTTCTGTTGAGAACAGCAGATAGAAATTTTTCCTTTCAATCTGCATGCCCGCATACAACGAATGATCCTGGGCGGCGTTTACGGATTCCTTGATCAGTTTCAAGGCAATCTGCGGCTGCTTTGCAAGTTTTGCCGCCAGTTTGAATACGGTCTCCTCGAGAAGCCTTTCGTCTGCAAGATGGTTGATGACACCATGGTCATGCAGTGTCTTGGCTGAAATGGTTTCGCCGAGCATTATCCACTCCATCGTCCGCTTCGTACCGGCAAGTCTGGTCAGTCGCTGGGTGCCGCCTGCCCCCGGCATAGCCCCGATGGTCACTTCCGGGAACCCGAATACTGCATCCCTGGCCGCAACGATCATGTCCGAGAGGAGCGCCAGTTCAAATCCACCGCCAAATGCATATTTGTGAACGCCGGAAATGACAGGTTTCGTTATTTCAGCCATCCTGTCCCAGATTCTGAACTGGTCCCGCACCATCACATCCCGCGCATCGGCATCTTTCATTTCACCGATATCCGCACCGCTTGAAAACATTCGTCCCCTTCCCATGACAGTCATGACCTTTACATCCTGATTCCCGTCGAAGCATTCCATGGCATGAAGAATCTCCTCTGTCATCTCAATGGAAATCGCATTGTTCATTTCAGGCCGGTCAAGCCAGATCATGCCTATACCATCCTTCAGATCGGTACTGATGTTTTTATAGTTACCCATCAGCATCTTCGCCGACCATGAAGGTCACCGATTTTCCGGAAAGTGACATCGCATCTTTTGCAGATGCCCTGCCCTCATCGGATGAAAGGCCGCTTTTCAATTCATCCATATTGTCATAATACATTTCACAGATGATATAGTACCTGCTCGGATTTCCCATCGGGTCCTTGTCATATTTGCTCACCTTGACTTCTTTCAGACCGGGAATCTTCTCAGTCAACGGTATATGTTTGTCGAAGTAATGGGCATCGAATGCCTGCTTATCCTCCGGATGTCCGTACATAGCTACAACCTTTACCATTTACCTCTCCCCTTTTAATGCATATTTGATGATACGAGCTTCATCGCTTCAAACGGATTCCGGCAATTTCTGCAGTACAGTATGCTGCGGCATGCCGTCGGTCCGAATATGTTCTCCATCGTCACAAACGTCGATCCGCAATACGGGCAGTCGACATGCCAGCTGCCGTCCCCTTCAATGAATTCCGGCGGCGGTGCGATCCCGAATTCCTTCAGTCCCCTGATGCCGTCTTCAGTTACCCTGTCGCTCGTCCACGGCACTGAAAATGTGAATTCGACTTCGGCTGAATCCACACCGTCAAGTTCCAGCAGTGCCGCCGCGCAGTTCTTTTCAATGATCGGAAGCGCAGGGCACCCGCTGAATGTAGGCAGCAGCGTCACTTTTATATTTTTATCCGCTACCGCCACTTTATACACCATTCCAAGATCGACGATGGAAACCGTATCGATTTCCGGATCCTTCACTTCTGCCAGTTTCGAAAGTATCAATTCTTCATCCAAAATTTTTTCAACCTTCATATACATCCACCTACCATTTTGCCTCCGGCACTGAGCCGTAGACTTCGTTCATCAGCTCCAATGCATCTTCCAGGTCCCTGGTGTGCCCGCCGAGTCTGCCGTTCTCTTTCTGAGCGTCCGGAAATGAAAACACGCTGGCCGTCTGACCGAACACCTTTTCCATTTCCTTTCGGAAGCTGTCCTTCATTTCAGCTTCGGGCGCGATATATCCTTTTGCGGTGATATCTTCAGCGTACTTTCCAAGATGGAACAGATCGGCGCATTCGCCGTTCACTTTTTCAAGCGCAGCCGTCATGCGCGCTTTTGCATCATCATTTGAATTCATCAGCTCGATAAACCATGTCCGCCAGTGCAGCTCATGATAATAAAGTTCCATTGCCGCTTTTGCCGCAACGTCCCTCAGCGGACTGCATGAAGATTGTTTCAACGCATCAAGTTTCACTTTTTTATGCATATTGTAGTAGAGGTTCCTGACGACATGGTAGGCCCAGTCATACTTTGGTGCATCAAGATACTCGCCTTCGCCATTCCTCTTTTCTGTGAGGATGCTGTTCCTTCTGTCCGCCGGTTTCCTGAAATGGGCGAGGTCATCCGCATCCCTGCCGCATATGTCCCCGAGCAGCCCATAATACATTGAAGCGTGTCCCATCATATCCTGTGAAATCGAAGCCGACGCCACATCCTCTTCGATATGCGGGGCCAGCCCGAGCCATTCCGATGACCTGAATGACAGCAGATAATCATCATCTGCAAGCTGCTTCAGCAGGTCGGCAAGATATTCCTGATCCGTCTCCGTCAGCCCTTCAAACTTTCCGTTCTCCGTCTTTTCCATGACTTCACTCCTTCGCCCATCCCATTATTTCTTTTTCATCCAGCGGGTTCTGTTCGTACTGTCTCCATTTTTTCCTCAGATACCCGTAGCCCTTCGTATTCCTGTAATCTTTATTATCCAGGCGCTTGAGGGAATGTTTTTTCCCCTCCGATAAAGTAAGTATGTGCTCCCGTCTCACCACCCAGAGGTCAGAGACGGGCTCCCGCCTCAGGAAGTTCTCCTGGGCCATCACTTTCGCTATTTCATCATTCGGTGCCGTCAGACTGAACTGATGGATGAACTCCTTATCGGGTGCCCTTTTGGAAAACACTTCATATTCATTGTAAAAAGTGCCGCTCATGTATTTATCCCCCTTATGCTTCCAATGCCTCACGGACCCAGGCGTTATTTTCATAGGCCGCCCTCCTCAAGTTGAGACGGTCCTGGCTTTTCGGCCCTTCATTGCCGATGATCTGCTTGAACTCTTTCCAATCCGGCTGCCGGTACTCCCATTTTTTTGTTGCTTCATCAAATCGGAGTGTATCATCAGGGATTGTCAGGCCGAGCGAATGTATCCTCGGTACATATTTACTGAGGAAGCTCTGTCTCAGTTCCTCGTTCGTCTTGGTGCGGATCTGGTATTTTATCGTTGCATCCTGTTTTGAACTGCCCGTCGTGTCTTTCGATTCAGGGCCGAAGAACATGAGAAGCGACGGCCACCAGCGGTCGATTGCATCCTGGAGCATCTTCCTTTGTTCCGGACTGCCTTCCGCCAGAGCCATGATGATGGATTCACCATGCTGGGCATGGAAAACCTCCTCAGCGCATATGCGTTTTAGGGCGCGTGCATAAGGGCCGTATGATGCCCCAAGCATATTCGTCTGTGTGATGATCGCTGCGCCGTCGACCAGCCAGCCGATCAGTCCGGCATCCGCCCATGTATGCGTCCTCATATGGAAAACATTGTGGAACTTCAGCCGCTCTTCAAAAAGATCGTCCATTATATCCGCACGGTTCCTGCCGAGTGGTTTCATCAGATCCTCACTCACCCTGAGCAGCAGCTGCCCATGCCCCATCTCGTCCTGGACTTTCGCCATGATGCCGAGCTTGCGCCCAAGCCCCGGTGCTTTGGGCACCCATTCCTTCTCAGGCAGCGCCCCCATGATTTCACTGATGCCATGCATTGAGATCAATTTGATCAACACTGTCCGGTATTCGTCGGGCATCCAGTCATCCATTTCAATCTTGTCACCATCTTCAATCCGTTTCATGAATGCTTCGTACTTGCCACTTTCAGACATATCTGTAACCGCTTCCATTTTACCGCCCCCTTAATAACTTCCGGCATCCGCCGTTACTATCGGCTCCACGCCGGTCTTTATCGAATCCGTCGGGCACCCATCCAGGGCGTCCTCAAGATCGAAAAGCATGTCCTCATCCTCTATAAGCGCCGTTCCTCTGTTGCCGTCAATGTGTACAAACGCCTTCCTTTCGCCATCGTAATCGAAAATGTCCGGCGCACAAGCCCCGCATGAACCGCAGGATATGCAGGTTTCCTGATTGACCACCGTATACAGTTTCTCCATTATATTCCCCCCTGGCTTTCATCGATGATGGATGTGGAATGCTGCGGCTGATGCTTTGCTGCCGGATCGATATGGACTTTCGCACTGGATACTGCGATCGGTGCTTCCCCGAAGCCTGTTGCGATCAGTTTCACTTTGCCTTCGTAGCTGTTGATGTCACCCACAGCATAGATCCCTTCAATATTGGTCTCCATTTTGGAATTGACCGTGATATCATTCTTTCTGATATCAAGACCCCAGTCTTTCATGGGACCGAGTGTCGAAGAAAAGCCGAAATTGCAGATGAATTCATCTCCGTCCACTTCTATTTCCATCTCCTCCTTCGCATGCTTCAGGGTGATTGAACATAGCTTCTCAGAAGCTTCGAACGCAGCCGGCTGAAACGGTGTCAGAAGATTCACCGAAGAATCCTTCAGCTCCTGGACGCTTGCTTCATGTGCACGGAAACGATCCCGCCGGTGGACCAGCGTCACCGATTTCGCTGTATCATTGAGCATCAGGCTCCAGTCCACAGCAGAGTCCCCGCCTCCGAATATCACAACGTCCTTATCACGGAAATGCTCAATATCTTTCACGAAATAATGAAGGTTTATCCCTTCATATTCCTCTATATTCGGGAGCTTCATACGCTTAGGCTCAAAAGAACCATTGCCGCCGGCAATGATGATCGTCCTGGTATGGAAAACCTGATCATTTTCCGATTCTATGATGAAAGTGTCCTCCACCGTCCTGTTGATGCTGATAATATTCGTTTCCAGTGATACGTCCACATCAAAGCGGTTCATCTGCTCTTCAAGGTTCAAAACGATATCTTTAGCCTTCTCTCCCGGGAAACCGGGAATGTCATAAATATACTTTTCAGGGTAAAGCGTCGCCAGCTGCCCGCCCATCTCAGGGAGACTGTCCACCAGATGCACTTTCATTGATCTGAGGCCGGCATAGAATGCGGTAAACATGCCGACAGGGCCGGCTCCGATAATCGTCGTATCATAAATCTCCATTTCTTCTGTCACATTCACGTCCCCTTTTATAACATTATAAAAATTTATAATTATTAACTGTTATAAACAAATAGTAAAAAACTTCACCGGGGAAGTCAAGGAATTGCATTGAAATAATTGAATTATTACAAATTTCATATAGAATAAAATTTATATAACAACAATATCAATGTTTTACCCAACACAGTTATCTATAAGGAGGGACGACCTTGGATCTGAGGAACGTTGTCAGAAAAGAGACATCTGCACCGCCGTGCGATCACTACCTGAACGTCAGTGTGAAAGAAGCGTCAGAAGGAAAAAGCCGAGGAATATGGACAGTGACTGATGAAATGATCAATGGCAATGGTGTTGCCATGGGCGGCTTTTCAGGTGCAGCTGCCGACATCATGTTTGCCTATGCGATAAGTTCACAGCTTGAAATGGATGAGGGATTTGCGAGCATCAATCTGAATACCACATTTCTCAAGCCAGTTATCAGAGGAGAGGTCGAAATTTTGTGCCGGATACACAAAAAAGGACGGACTGCAGCATACGGCAGAGCCACACTCATGCAGAATGGAAAAACAGTGGCGGAAGCCACATCGTCAATCATGATCATAAAAAAATGAGCACAGATACGCCGATCTGTGCTCAGATAGATTATTTACCGTACTGGATCATGTGATATTTTTTCTTGCCCCGGCGGATTACCGTGAATTCGCCATCCAGCTTGTCGGATTCCCGGATTTCATAATTCACGTCCTGCCGGCGCTCGCCGTTGATGTAGATGGCACCATTCGTGATATCTTCACGCGCCTGTCTCCTGGATGGGGACACGTTTGTATCTACAAGGATTTTCACCAGATTCATATCCGCTTCATCATAGTTCGCCGAAGGTACATCTTTGAACGCATCCTTCACCTGCGCGGCAGTCAGAGATTTGATATCCCCGCTGAACAGCGCTTCTGTTATCTTCTGCGCTTCCCTGAGAGCCTCATCCCCGTGGATGAATGCAGTGATCTCTTCTGCCAGACGTTTTTGGGCCTTTCTCAGATGCGGTTCATTTTCAACGGATTCCGCGAGTGACCCGATCTCCTCTTTGGACAGGAAGGTGAACAGCTTCAGGAATTTGATGACATCCGCATCACTCTGGTTGATCCAGAACTGGTAGAATTCATAAGGTGATGTGCGCTTGCGGTCCAGCCAGATGTTACCCGATTCGGTCTTGCCGAACTTCTTGCCGTCGGCTTTCGTGATGAGTGGAATCGTCATTCCTTCCGCTTCCGTCGCCCCGTACATTCTTCTCATCAGATCGAGCCCGCTCGTGATGTTCCCCCACTGATCTGACCCGCCGATCTGCATTTTACAGTTGTATTCCTTATTCAGATGACCGAAATCGATTGCCTGGAGAATGGTATATGTGAACTCGGTATATGAAATGCCCGTTTCCAGTCTGGACTGGATCGCGTCTTTTCCAAGCATGTAGTTCAGGCTGACATGTTTCCCGTAATCCCTGAGGAAGCTGATCAGGCTGATGTTTTTCAGCCAGTCCTTGTTGTTTACCAGGATTGCCCCATTTTCATCAGAAAAATCAAAAATCTGTTCCATCTGTTTTTTGATGCCCTGGACATTGTCATCGATCTGATCCTCGGTCTGGAGGCTGCGTTCTTCAGCCTTGAATGAAGGGTCTCCGATCATCCCTGTGCCGCCGCCGATCAGGACAATCGGCCGGTGGCCGTACTCCTGGAACCTCCTCATCGTCAGAAACGGTACAAGATGTCCGATGTGGAGACTGTCTGCAGTCGGATCCGCCCCGCAGTAGAGCGTCAGCTGCTCATTGTCCAATAGCTCCGAAATCTTCTCTTCATCCGTCATCTGGTAAATGATCCCACGGTATTTGAGATCTTCTATCAATTCATTCATGTGTTCTTCCTCCTGATTTGAAATTTATATCATCGCAATAAAAAAAGCCCCTTACAAAAAGTAAGGGTGCTTTTATACACGGTACCACCATACATTTAACTCTTTTTGGGACAGAACGCTGTCCCGGACGCCCGGACACGGTTGATTGCAGTGTATTCACAGGGGGTGCGCACCGGTTTTCACCAACCACCGGCTCTCTAAATTGCACAAAACCCGCTACTTCTCTGCAGTCCAGTAAATATCAATTTAGCAATATCATACAATTTAGTTCTTGTGAAGTCAACCGCGGAAAGAAGTGAACTGCTAAATTCTTTTCATGTATATCTGCCATATGATAACATGAGGAATCGCATAAAAGCGGTGTTTATTCGTTAACTCCCCTACTTATTTCTATGTTATAATGACCGGTGACAGGAGGTAGTCATGAAGAAGAACGACTTTTTAAATGATATTAAAAAAATGTTTTCCGGTGGTGATGGCGGTTCAGAGAAAGATAGGCTGAAGGGGTCATCATTCAAAGAAAAACTAAATAATGCAACTGACCGTTTCAAACGGGCCGGTTCGCCGGCAAGAATAACATTCTTCACTGCTTATAATACTATATGGAATATTGTACTCTTCCTCCTCCTCTCCTTTACGCTGATCGGCATACTTGTCTTCAGCATTGGCCTCGGGTACTTCGCTGCCCTTGTCAATGATGAAGAGGTCGAACCCGCTGACGAAGTGAAAACAGCATTGACGGAGATGACAGAAAGTACAACGGTCGCCTTCGGTTCCGGTGAATCCCTCGGCACACTGAGAGCGGACCTTATACGTGAACGTGTGGAATATGATAATATCTCACCTTATGTCACTGATGCACTCATCGCTACAGAAGATGAGTACTTCTATGATCATAACGGCATCGTACCGAAAGCATTCCTCAGGGCGACACTTCAGCAGGTCGGCGGTTCCGAGTCGGGGACGGGAGGCAGTACGCTTACCCAGCAGCTGGTCAAAAATCAGCTGCTCACAAACGAGACCACATTCGACCGTAAGGCCACGGAACTGCTTCTCGCGTTCAGGGTCGAAAAACTACTTAGCAAGGAAGAGATTCTTGGAGCATACTTAAACGCTGTGTCCTTCGGACGTAATGCCAATGGCCAGAACATAGCGGGCATCCAGGCTGCGGCCGAGGGAGTATTCGGCAAAGATGCAGCGGATCTCAATCTGGCTGAAAGTGCATTCCTGGCAGGCATGCCGCAGAATCCTTATGCATATACACCATTTATGCAGGGGGGCGACGTTAAAAGTGAGGAGGCACTGCAGTCCGGTAAAAACCGTCAGTTGTTTGTACTGGAACGGATGCTCACAGAAGGTTCAATCACGCAGGAGGAATATGACGAAGCAGTCGATTATGACATCTACAGCAACCTGGCTGAAAGTGTAAGAGTGCCGAATCAGGATTATCCGTTCCTGACTGAAGAAGTGGAAAGACGCGGCATAGACATCATCAAATATCATATTGCCGAAGAAGAAGGCGTTTCAAGGGAAGATGTGGATTCAACGCCGCTCCTTAACCAGGAGTATACTCAAAAAGCGAATACGGCACTCCGAAATCAAGGGTACCATATTGAAACGACAATTGATAAAACCATCTATGACACGATGCAGAATGTAAAGAACAACTCTAATTATTACTACGGCAACAGAAGCATCCAGGAAGCCGAAGATGCTACGGAGGAAGAGCAGCAGGAAAGCAACCAGGAATTCGAGCATGAAATCGGCGCTGTACTGAAAGACAATGCATCAGGCAAGATATTAGGTTTTGTCGGCGGCAGAAATCATGAAAACTCTTCCGTGAACCATGCCACACAGACTTCAAGGATGGCCGGTTCTACGATGAAACCGCTGATCACATACGGTCCCGCATTGGATAAAGGCATCATTGCACCGGACACTGTGCTTCTGGACAAATTCTTTACGATTCCATCCATCAATTACAGTCCGAGAAACTACGATGTGGATGAGGAATTCGGTCTTGTTTCAGCAAAACATGCACTGAGCAACTCCTATAACCTGAGCACCCTCAGGTTATGGTCGGATGTTAGAGAGCATAACCCTCAGGAGTACTTCGACAAGATGGGCATGCCGCTTGCGGACACAATGTATGCGAATGAAAATAACCTCATTCCTTCATTGCCGCTCGGCGTCAACAACATGTCCGTTGAAGAGAACGTCGACGCATTCTCGACATTCGGCAATGATGGTAAAATGACCGACAGCTACATGATCGAATCCATCACAAGTCCTGAAGGCGAAGTGATCTATGAGCATGAGGGAAGCACCGAACAGGTTTTCAAGGAATCAACAGCCTACCTGATGTCGGATATGCTCCAGGAATCGTTCCAAACAGGATCTGCCTATCATATTGAGGATTTCTACAACAGATATGATGACCAATTCGACTGGGCTGCCAAAACCGGAACTTCCAATTCGTTCATCGACTCCTGGTTCATGGGCTACAATCCAAAAGTGACACTCGGACTCTGGATGGGATATGACAGGAACATTCCGCAGGTTGCCAACCAGGATGCCGAACAGTACATGCACATCTATAACTGGAGGGACATGGCAACGGCACTCAGTGAAGCTGCACCGGAAGAAATGGGCGCCAACCAGAGCTTCAACCGCCCCGATTCCGTCCGTGAAGTGGAATATTGTGCATTGACGATGGAACAGGAGGACGACTGCAGCAGTAGCATGGATGAACCGATCGAAGGTCTTATCGCAGAAGATACCAAACTCTCTAACAAGAGCAGCCTGAGTGATTCTGAAATCCAACAGAGAATGGGCGCTGCCTTCGATTCCGGTCTGAGCAATTCAGACCTTAGGGGCACTGTTACAAACACCTACGACAACAGATACACTGTCGGCCGTTCATCATCCGATGATGATGACGATGATGACGACGATGACGACGATGACGATGATGACGACGACAACTGAGAATAAAAAAAGGTTAGCCGGGAATTTCCGGCTAACCTTTTTTATCGTCCCGCTTTAGAATAATCCTTTGGAATTGCCATCGGCGTCCACATCCATATGGACTGCAGAAGGCACTTTGGGCAGACCCGGCATGGTCATGATATCACCCGTCAGCGCCAGAACGAATCCTGCTCCATTTTTGGCGATGAGCTCCCTTACGGTAACTTTGAAGCCGGAAGGTCTGCCGAGCAGTGATGGATCGTCACTCAATGAATACTGCGTCTTAGCCATGCATACCGGAACGTCGGCCCAGCCGTGTCGTTCGATTTCTGCCAGCTGTTTTTTGGCTTTATCCGTGAAAATGACGCCATCGCCGCCGTACACTTCCGTGACAATCTTTTCAATCTTCTGATCGATCGGAAGGTCAGTTTCATAAAGGTGTTTGAAATTCTGCTCCTGCCCAAGCACTTCCAGCACCTGCTCCGCGAGATCGGTTCCGCCAGCGCCGCCGTGTTCCCATACTTTGGTCAGAGAAACGCGCACGCCCTGTTCTTTGCACCAGTCAAGTACGAAGTTCCTTTCCTCATCCGTATCTGTAACGAAGTCGTTAAGCGCAACAACCGGCTCAACACCGAATTTGCGCGCATTCTCCACGTGCTTTTCAAGGTTTGCGATACCCGCTTTCAGAGCCTCCACATTGGCCTCACCAAGGTCGCTCTTCGCCACGCCGCCGTTCATCTTAAGTGCACGTATTGTGGCCACAAGAACGATGGCATCAGGTGCAAAGTTGCCTTTCCTCGCTTTGATGTCCATGAATTTTTCCCCACCGAGGTCTGATCCGAAGCCACATTCAGTAACAACGATATCAGCCAGTTTTCTGGCGGTGTTCGTTGCAATCAGCGAATTGCAGCCATGGGCGATGTTGGCGAACGGACCGCCATGGATCAATGCCGGGGTCCCTTCCATTGTCTGCACAAGGTTCGGTTTTATCGCTTCTTTGAGAAGGAGTGCAAGTGCGCCTTCAACTTCAAGCTGGCCGACTGTCACCGGTTCTTTATCGTATGTGTAGCCAATTATGATATTCGCGATTTTTTTCTTGAGGTCGATGAGGTCAGTTGCAAGGCAGAGTACAGCCATGATCTCACTGGCGACGGTGATATCGAAGCCGTCTTCTCTCGGCACTCCGCGTGTTACACCACCGAGGCCGACGTTTATCTGGCGCAGTGCGCGGTCGTTCATATCCATGACACGCTTCCAGGATACGCGACGCGGATCGATATTCAGTTTGTTGCCGTGATGCAGATGGTTGTCGATGAATGCAGCCAGTGCATTGTTGGCAGTCGTGATTGCATGCAGGTCACCGTTGAAATGGAGGTTGATCTCCTCCATAGGCAGAACCTGTGCGTGACCGCCCCCAGTAGCACCGCCTTTTATACCCATGACCGGACCGAGTGCCGGTTCACGGAGCGCGACCATGACGTTCTTTTCAAGCTTATTGAATGCATCCGCCAAACCGACAGTGCATGTTGACTTCCCTTCCCCTGCAGGTGTCGGGTTCATCGCGGATACCAATACCACTTTGGATTTCGACTCATCGCCTTCCACCTTATGTATGTCGACTTTCGCCTTATACTTTCCATACATTTCGAGTGCATCCTGTGGGATGCCCGCCTTATCAGCAATATCCTGAATCGGTCTGATTTCAGCTTTTGCTGCGATTTCCTGATCTGTCAGGTGTGCCATAATTTCATCTCCTGTATATATAGATTACCCGGTCAAGCGGGCTCTTATCATCTATTATGCCATACTATTCAAAATATTGCCCCCGGTAAATTACCGGAGGCAGAAGTTTGATTTTTTATTCATCGTCCATGGATGACAAATCTCCGGCCGGCAGATCGAGCTCCCAGGCTTTCAATACACGTCTCATGATTTTACCGCTTCTCGTCTTAGGCAACTTATCCTTGAATTCGATTTCTCTTGGAGCAGCATGGGCGGCAAGACCTTCCTTGACGAACACCCTGATTTCCTCTTTGAGTTCATCGGTCTGGTCGAACCCTTCACGGATTGCTATGAATGCCTTGACGATTTCGCCGCGTACGGGGTCAGGCTTACCGATGACACCGGCTTCCTGTACCGCCGGATGTTCAACCAGCTTAGACTCGATTTCAAACGGTCCGACCCTCTCGCCCGCAGTCATGATGACGTCATCGACACGGCCCTGGAACCAGAAATAACCCTCCTCATCCATGTATGCAGAATCCCCTGACACATACCAGTCACCGATGAAATAGGAATCGTATTTGGCATCATTCTTCCAAATTTTACGCATCATCGCCGGCCACCCTTTTTTAAGGGCCAGGTTGCCCATGCGGTTGGGAGGCAGCTCATTCCCTTCGTCATCAATGATGGCGGCTTCCGTTCCCGGCAACGGTTTGCCCATCGAACCCCCTTTGATGTCCATGGACGGGAAGTTGACAATCATGTGGGCGCCCGTTTCAGTCATCCACCAAGTATCATGTATTCTCAGATTAAAGACTTTCATGCCCCATTTGACAACTTCAGGGTTCAAAGGCTCCCCTACTGAAAGTACATGCCGCAGGCTGGACAGGTCGTAATCTTTCACGATTTCATCCCCTGCACCCATCAGCATACGGAATGCCGTCGGTGCACTGTACCAGATTGTGATATTAAGGTTCTGTATTGCCCCGTACCATGCTTCCGGAGAGAATCTTCCGCCGACGACAACATTCGTTGCGCCGTTCAGCCACGGGGCAAATATACCATAGGATGTACCTGTCACCCAGCCCGGATCGGCTGTGCACCAGTATACATCATCCTCTTTCAGATCCAGCACATATTTGCCGGAAATATAATGCTGCACCATTGCCTGCTGTACATGCAGCACACCTTTTGGCTGACCGGTGGAACCGCTCGTATAATGAAGGATCATGCCGTCCTCTTTATCCAGCCATTCGATGTCGAATTCGTCTGAAGCGTTTTCAAAACTTTTGTCAAAATCGAGATAGTCCCCTTCCACACCATCACCGACAACAACCACTTTTTCAAGATTTGGAAGATCATCCATCGGAATGCGCGGCAGCAGCTCAGGTGTCGTGATGATGACTTTCGCATCACTGTTTTCAAGGCGGTCCCTTACAGCTTTTTCCATGAAGGCCTCAAACAGCGGACCGACGATGGCACCGACTTTCAGGGCACCAAGCAGCGAGAAGTAAAGCTCCGGGCTCCGGGCCATGAAGATGAATACTCTGTCGCCTTTCACAACCCCCGCTTCATCCTTCAGTACATTCGCCGCTTTATTGGATGCTTTCTTCAGTTCATCAAAAGTATAGGAGGAGTGTGTTTCTCCGTTCTTGTAATGGAGCGCGACTTTATCAGCCAGTCCATTTTCAACATGCTTATCGATTGCTTCATAAGCCATATTGTACTTGCCTGTTTCATACCATGAAAAGTTTTTTTCCACTTCATTCCAGTCAAAATTTTTGACTGCTTCATCATAATTTTTCAGATTGGGATTTTGATCCGTCGCTTCATAAAGTTCTACTTTCATAAATGTAACTCCCCTTTTGTATTTTTCTTTTACAATTATTATTATATAATACTGGTGACGGATTTTTCAAAATATTTAAAACGGAAACTTCAGGAGGGCTTCTTTTGCGCCATATAAAGACGTATTATAAAGAAGATTACGAGGCACCGGATCAGTCATTTGTCATCGAAGGTCCCGTCTCCAGGAAAGACCTGGAAAAGTTTTCCTACGACGCGGGGCTTGATGCATTCCGACCGCCCAAAGAGCAGTTTGAAGCCATCAGGGAAATCGCAGACCTTGAGGAAGGCAGGATCATCATCGCCCGTGAAGGCAGCCATATCGTCGGCTACGTGACATTTCTGCATCCCGATCCGATGGAGAGGTGGTCGGACGGCAAACTGCCCTATATCATGGAACTCGGCGCTGTGGAAGTGAGTTTCGACTATAGGAGCTTCGGGCTCGGAAAGCGCATGCTGCAGCTTGCGATGCTTGATGACTATATGGAGAACTATATAACCATCACAACTGAATATTACTGGCACTGGGATTTGAAAAACAGCGGTCTTGATGTTTATGAATATAAAGATCTGATGATCAGGCTAATGGCTGCGAGCGGCTTCGAAGTGTTTCAGACAAACGACCCTGAAATCACCGGCCATCCTGCAAACACGCTCATGGCACGCATAGGAAAGAACATCACAGATGACCAGTTGATGGAATTCGATAAGATAAGATTCAAGAACAGATTTTTCTTTTAGGAGGATGTACAGATGCTTGTTGAAAGGATAATGACTTCACCGGTATTCACTCTTACGCCAGAGAATACCATCGAAGATGCGATGGATATGATGAGCCGGCACTCATTCCGGCACATACCGATTGTCAATGAAGACGAAAAGCTGACGGGTATCATTTCCGACCGTGATATCAAACTGACTCTCCCGTCGGTCCTGTCGGATGATGACCCTGAATTCAATCTGAAAGTACCGATATCACGCATAATGAGAAAACGGGTCACCTACTGCCATCCACTCGACTTCGTCGAGGAAATAGCAATGGATTTCTATCATTATTCGATAGGTGCCATGCCCGTCGTCTCCAGCAACAGGATTGTGGGCATCGTCACTCAGAAGGATATGCTCAATACATTTCTGGAACTTACAGGCATTACAGAACCCGGGTCCATCATCGAAGTGAATGTGGAGGACAGGACGGGTGTCATATATGATATCGGCAAAGTTTTCAAAGAACTCAATATCAGAATCATCAGTGTATCTGTATACAGAAACAGGGATATGAAGGGGTATAAGACGGTGGTACTCAGAATACAGGCAATGAATCCGGTCAAGGCAATAGAGAAACTGGAAGAAAAGGGATTCACGGTTGTGGATCCGATGCATTTGTACCAATGAAAAAGCCTTTGTACGTATACGATGATTCATTGCTGAAATACCGTTTCAACTCCACCCACCCATTTAATCAGATGAGACTCAAAATGACCACAGACCTTCTGCGGGCTGCAGATTTTTTACCAGAAGAGAATATCATAAAACCGCGCGGAGCCACAGATGAGGAACTTCTCCTCGTGCATAAAGAGGATTTTCTGGAAGCTGTCAGAGCAGCCGGAGAAGGGCGTTTATCCGAAGATAAAATGGAAAGCTACGGATTGAACACTGATGACACCCCCAGTTTCCAGGGGATGCACGAAAAGAGCAGGATGCTTGTCGGGGCGACGCTGACGGCGGTTGATGCTGTCATGGAGGGCAGGACGGATAAGGCGGCAAGCCTTGCCGGAGGGCTCCATCACGGTTTCAGCGGCAGAGCAAGCGGTTTTTGCGTCTATAATGATTCCGCTGTCGCCATAGAGTATATGCGCAGAAACTATGGCAAACGTGTAATGTATGTCGATACAGACGCCCACCATGGAGACGGCGTCCAATGGATATTCTATGATTCCAGGGAAGTCATGACTTATTCCATCCATGAAACCGGCCGCTATCTCTTTCCGGGCACCGGCAGTCTTACCGAGCGCGGAGCCGGTGATGGGTTCGGGTTCTGTGTGAATCTTCCGGTGGATGCATTTACCGAGGATCAGTCCTTCATGAGTATTTTCAAGGAAAGTCTGGAGGCGGCAATCATAAAATTCAAACCGGATGTCATTCTTAGCCAGAACGGGGTCGATGCACATTACAGGGACCCGATGACACATCTTTCATTGACATCCGCATCTTTTGAAGAGATACCAAGGTTTGTCTGTGAAATGGCGGATAAGTATACTGATGGCAAGTGGATAGCTGTTGGAGGCGGCGGATATAATATATGGCAGGTCGTGCCACGGATGTGGGCGCAAATATGGCTTGCCATGACCGGCACCGAACCGCCGCGCGGAAGGCTGCCGCAAAAATACATGGATAAATACGCTCCGAAATGTCCGGTCGATTTTCCGTCAGAGTGGACAGATGATACACATGACTACCAGGAAATTCCCAGACGCCGGGAAATCACTGAAAAAAATGAAAGTTCACTAAACCGGGCGATGCTCCACATAGAAAATTAAAAGCAGCCGGATCCGATCCGGCTGCTTTCGATGTTATTTTGTCGTGGCACGGTATTCTATCTTGTAAGGCAGGATGACATTAGCCTCATCCACCGTCTCTTCATTCATGTATTTGGTCAGAAGCCTCATGCCAACGGCGCCGATATCGTAGAGCGGAAGCGCTATGCTTGAAAGCGGTGGTCTCACCATATTTACGAGTCTTGTATTGCTGCAGCTCAGCACCTGGATATCCTCCGGAATCCCAAGATCATGATCCATTGCGCTGTGCAGTACGCCGATGGCTGTTTCATCACTCATGGTGATGACGACATCCGCTTTATGGGTACTGATCTCTTCGAAAACATCCTTGCCGGACTGGTAATCGGAACCGGCAGTAAGTATCAGACTGTCATCCGCTGACTTACCTGCATCCCGGTAGGCTGATTTGATCCCTTCCTCGATATGATTTTCGAGCTGGTCTGAATAGGATGCTTTCAGGAAGGCAATCCTGTTTGCACCCGTGTCCAGGAATTTTGTTGTTGCTTCTTTGATCGCTTCGAAGTAATCAATATTTACAGACGGCAGGTTCTTATCCTTCTCGCTTGTACCGCAAATGACAACCGGTACATGGGAGTCTTTGATATCCGACAGAGTTTCTTCATTAAGTGCACCGCCGAGGAACACCACTCCATCCACCTGTTTGCTGACCAGGCTCAGGAATGAATCCCTTTCCTTCTCCGGATCATTCTCGGTATTTGTGATGATCGTCTGATAATTATACATCTCGGCAATATCATCCAGACCTCTTGCAAGTGCTGAATAATAAAGATTGGAGATGTCGGGGATGATCACGCCCACCGTCGTGGTCTTCTTACTCGCCAGTCCGCGTGCAACCGCGTTGGGTCTGTAATTCAGACGCTCAATAACATCCTTCACTTTTTTACGGGTTTCGGGCTTGACGTTCGGATTGCCGTTTAAAACCCTGGATACTGTCGCCATTGAAACTTTTGCTTCCCTGGCAACATCATAAATTGTAACAGTCATATTGCACCTCCGTGCTTTCACTCTTGAAAACGCTTTTTATATTATGATAACATGAACGGTCGGATTTCGACACAATTATGGTAAATTTGTATAAAAATCCTCAAACTCGGTAAAGGACATCTGCTGTTTACTGTCACTCAGGGCCGCATCGGGTTCAGGATGCACTTCAGCCATGATGCCGTCCGCTCCTGCTGCGAGCGCGGCTTTGGCACATTCCGCCATAATTTCCTTACGTCCGGTGGAATGTGTGACATCCACCATGACGGGAAGATGGGTTGCCTGTTTCAAAAGCGGGACTGCAGAGATATCCAGAGTATTCCTGGTGCTTTTTTCATACGTCCGGATCCCTCTTTCGCAAAGGATTACGCGGGGGTTCCCTTCTGCAAGTATATACTCGGCAGCGTATAGAAATTCTTCCACTGTTGCACTCAATCCCCGTTTCAGAAGAACCGGCGTCTGGGATCTGCCGACAGCTTTCAGCAATTCGAAGTTCTGCATATTCCTCGCGCCTATCTGGAATATATCCAGATGCGGGCGGGCGAGTTCCACATGCCCGGGTGCTGTGATCTCGCTGATTACCGCAAGCCCGTATTCTTCCCTGATCCTAGAGAGTATCCTAAGGCCTTCCTCACCGAGCCCCTGGAAATCATAGGGGGAAGTTCTGGGTTTGTATGCGCCTCCCCTGATGATGCCGAGCCCCTTCTCCTTCAGCATGGCCGCAACTTCTGCAGTCTGCCTGTATGATTCCACGGCACACGGGCCAAAAATGTTCACCGTGCCCGGTCCCCCTATTTCATGGCCGTTCACTTCTACAATGGTGTCTGATCTTTTAGACTCCCGTGAATAGAGCATCCGCCGTTCAGCGCCATGGTCCCGCCCTTTCCCTGATTCATTGAACAGCGACTGGATCAGTTTTTCAACAAGTTCTCCGGGGGCCGCTCCATCGTAAATTGATGTGAGCTTTTGTATATAAGCCGCTTCATCCACATCATGACGGGCAATTGCCCCTTTTTGGATGCGTTCATCCAGAAGCTTCAACAGCTCCATGTCAATTTCAAACAATTCATCTTCCCTGCTGACAGTCATACAAACACCTCATAAAAAATCTAACCACATGCAGACACATGTGGTTAGTAATATTCATACCATCCTGTTTACTCATTTTTCTCTTCATACTTGGACATGTCGACTGTTCTCGCGTCTTTGGTATAATCCTCGCTGACTTCTTCCTGGATGGCTTCTTTCTGCGCTTTCATATCGGATTCATCAATCGATTTTACGCGGTTCTTCTCGTCCATTTCACTCTTTTTGACGACAGCCTCGTCCTTTTTGTCTTTGAGTTTGTCACGGAGTTCATCGGTCTTCTGCTCCGCCTTCTCTTTAAGTGAACTGTCCGACTCATCAGTGCCGAGGTTCCTGGAGAGTTTGTTCGCCTGGCCTGTGATATCGTCCCTTAAGGCATCACCGGATTTTGGAGCCAGTAGAAGCCCTCCGATCGTTCCGACCGCGAGTCCCAGAATCAGGCCGATTGAAAAGTCCCGTCCTGTAGACTGGTGCACCTGCTGTTCATATTCCTCTACTCCGTGAAGATGCCGATCTCTGTTATAAGTTTCCATTTTAAGACCTCCCATTACTTGCGGTCATCAAGTCCTGCATTCACGCGATCTTCATCGAGATTGTCATTGTTCGTGGAAGTTTCATTCACTGCCACAGGCAGTTTATCCGGATCCGTTTCTGAAGTCGTCGAATATCTGGTGGAATAGGCACTGTTGCGCTTCTGCCTCATCTGCCACTTGTCCGCCACTTCCATTGCAACGTTGGACCATTGTACAACCTGTGAAATTTTATCTTCATTTTGTGAAATGTTGTGAGTGATGGAATTCGTCACTCTGTCCACAGAGGAATTCAGATTCGTCATTGAATTGCCGATTCCCTGTACTGCATCAACGACAGAATTCAGTTTTGCAGATTTGCCCTGTACATCTTCTGCAAGACGATTCGTTTTATGCAGCAGGTCTGTTGATTCTCTTGTAATGCCCTGAATCTGTCCTTCCACACCATCTAGTGTTTTGGCTACATGATCCAGATTCTTTTTCACCGAAAACAATACTACTGCCAGCGCAATACATAAAATCAGAAATGCCACTGCAGCAATACCGGCGGCAATATATAAAACTATTTGCCAATCCATTGTAACGCCTCCATCTTCTTTCTTTATTTGTTATTCATTTTATAAAATAACCCGAAACACTGCTTTGTAAACATGTTTACAGGCAAATCATGAAAGCAGCTCGGTGAAACGTTTTTCATATTTTTGAATGTCACCGGCCCCCATGAATATGATGACAGCCTCTGTATGGATGTTCAGACGCTCCAGGTCCCTGTCGTCCAGAAGTTCCGCACCTGGTATCAGATCCACAAGGTCCCTGCTCGACAGCCTGCCTGACTCTTCTCTGGCAGAACCGAATATATCCACTATATATGACTTGTCAGATTCCGAGAGTGCCTCGGCGAAATCGTCAAGAAACGTTTCGGTCCTGGAAAAAGTGTGCGGCTGGAACACCGTCACTATTTCCCTGCCGGCGTATTTTTTACGGGCTGTCTCAAGTGTTGCACTGATTTCCCTCGGATGATGGGCATAATCATCGACTATCACCATGCCGTTCAGGAATGTCTCACTGAACCTGCGCTTGACGCCGGCGAAAGTCATGAATGCATCTTTGATATTCTCCATATCAAGTCCCTCCAGATGACATACCGTAATGACGGCAAGCGAATTCAATATATGGTGGTCGCCGTGCATCGGTATGCTGAATCTGTCCAGTTTTTCCTGGCCGATGTAAACATCAATATGTGTCCCTTTGGAGTTCGTCTCGATGTTCTCCGCCCTGACATCATTGTTCCCGCCGATTCCGTAGAACCAGACCGGCACATCCAGGTCCATATCCCGGACATATTCGTCCCCGCCGTATGCTATGACGCCTTTATTCGCCTGTTTGGCCATGTCTGTGAAGGCATCCACGACATCATCAATGCTCCTGAAATAATCAGGATGATCAAAGTCTATATTTGTAATTATTGCGTAATCGGGATGATAGCTTAGAAAATGACGTTTGTATTCACAGGATTCGAAAGCAAAGTAATCGCTGTTTTCAAGGCCGAATCCCGTACCGTCGCCGATCAGGAACGTCGTCTCCACATCACCGTTCATGACATGGCTGAGCAGACCCGTTGTAGAAGTCTTGCCGTGGGACCCTGTTACGGCAATGGATGTATACCTGCTCATGAAATCGGCCAGGAAAATATGATACCTGATGACAGGATAGCCAGCCTCAAGTGCCTTTTTTATCTCTGGGTGATCGTCCTTGAAGGCATTGCCTGCGATATAGGTAAAGCCGTCCACTACGTTATTCTCGTCAAAATCCATTATTTTTATGCCTTTGTCCCTCAGCTGGTGTTCAGTAAAGACTTCACTCCCAATATCAGAACCCCGGACTTCATGACCGAGGTCATGAAGCACCTGGGCAAGTGCACTCATCCCTGCACCCTTTATCCCTATAAAATGATATTTTTCCACGAGTTCACCAATCTTTCTTAAAATGAGATCATCCTCCGATATGCTTCAGATGGGAGAAGACCCTTTGTTTTGAATCATGAGGCAGGACGGCACCATTCACACGGAGTGCTTTGTTCGATGTCGGAATCTGGATCAGCATATCATTGCCGTCCGTCAACGTCTCACTGCCTTCAATGATATTGGATTTTTCATCTCTGAATGAAATGCGGGTCTGCATCATCTGCAGCCATTCAAAACGGATTTTGACGTCCGTCCTTGTGTGTTTCATGATCAGATGAATACCCAGCGGTTTACCTTTTTTCAGCACCTGTACAATTGTCCTGACAGCATCCGGATTATTGCTTTCAAAGAGCTCGGAAAGATCATCGATGACAACTGCAATCACACTTTTACGCGCTTCATAGCTGACCCTTTGATTAAAGCTGTTCAGATTCCTGACATGCGCCCGCCTGAACTGATTATGCCTGTCATTGAGTTCCTTGAACAGACCGCTCAGTACATCCGGGTCCATTACGGATTTTTGAGGCTGGAACAGATGCGGCAGATTTTTGTAATCTTCATAATACGGTTTGTCTGATGCAATCAGAATTCTGAATTCATTCGGATTGTGGTTCATCATCAGTGAGATGAGTATATTATCGATGGCATTCGAAGAATCAATCTCATTATTGCCGTATACCAGTGTATGGCCCGCCTTTTGAAGTTCATAGCTGAAAATCTTATCATCGACAGTCTTTCCAACCACAAACTTGAAGTCATTTTTGCGCAGCTTGAGGCTGCTCGAGGAAAACACTTTGCTGAAAGGGATATGAATCGGGTCCTTCAGCGGGAATTCAATTCCTATATTACTCGTGCCGATGATCGGAGCAATGACTCTGAAGCTGTAAAATGGCAGATTCGGCCCAAGATGCTCCCTGAGCCGGGCGATATTGCTCAGTCTGAATGTACGGTCCAGCTTAATTCCGAAACGGCCTATTATTCCGTTTGTCTTATAGTCAAATATTTCCGCAGGAATGCCGATGGCTTCGAATGCTCCGACCACCTGCCCGGCAAGTGCTCCGTCTGCTTCGCCGTAATCGTCCGTCCGATCACTGCCGAGCATATGTATCGAAGGCATCGTATATTTCGGCCCCTGCCGCTTCGTTTCAATCTTACGGTTATTCAGCCGTTTTTTCTTATCATATGGTGTCATGATGACATTGTAAGGAGAAGCCGTTCCCCCAGTTGTTTTCTTCTCAGGAGTTTCTTGTACAGGCACGGCCTCTTCACTTTCAGCCGTCTCCTGTCCATGCCTGATCGTCGCAGGCTGTTTCCCCTTCAGATTATACGGATCATCATAGCGCGCCTTTTCGCGCGCTTCGCGCTGTCTGCGTTCCTCAAGGCGCTTCTGTTCCTTTTTGGCACGCAGAAGCCTTTCACGCTTCAATCCCTCTATGATGGGAGATGTATAGCCCTGTTCCCTGATTCCGTCATCTTTTTTATCGGCTTCGATATAGGAGATTTCCTTTCTGGAAAGTTCCTCCTTTTTTGTGCCGTGGATTGCAGAGATCAGAGGTGAAGCACCGGGCAGCGGTTTCTGCCTGATGGGACCACCGACGCCATCTTCATCAGGTTCTTCATGCTTCTTTGTCCCGTGGACTGCTGAGGGAATGTCCCTTGCTTTTGTAATTCTGAAACTGGAATCCTTCTTTTCCGGCTTTTTCGTCTCCTCAAAGAGAGTCCTTCTCTGTTCCTTTCTGATGAATGAATCTGAATCATTGCCATCATCCACGGTTTCACTCTGATGCGATTCCCCATCTTTCTTTTCATCATCAAGTTCCAAAGGGAACCGGAAGCGTTCCCTGTAGCTTTTTTCATCTTCGGCTTCTCTGTTGAACTGCCTTCTCCTTCTCGATCTATCCATATGAACCACCTTTACTTAACTTCAAACGGCTGAGCCACTTCATAACTGTCGTCCAGGACATAGATACCCTTTACGCCGTCATCTTCAAGATTCAATTCTTTTCTTGAACAAATCATGCCTGTTGATTCCACACCGCGCAGCGTGGAGGGTTTTATATACAGACCGTCCGGCATTACCGCACCCACTTTGGCCACTACGACGCGCTGTCCCGCATCAACATTCGGGGCGCCGCATACAATCTGAAGCACTTCATCCCCGACGTCCACTTTTGTCACATTCAGCTTGTCGGCATCCGGATGCTTAGTCTTCTCCAGCACTTTCCCCACTACAAATTTCGGTGATATATCAAAGTCTATACTATCCACGCCGTATTCTTCGAGAACTTTGTTGATCTCTCCGACAATATCCTCTGTGGGTTCGATATTCACCCCTTCATGCATGCTGATTTTCTTCGAAGCTTTGAAAATGTTCAGACCGATGGTCTCCATGCCCTCTTTTATGACGGTCAGGTCTTCATGAAATTCATAGGAAGGTGATTCCGCTTTTCTGATTGTCACAAGCAGTACATCTCCAACATGTTCATTATTGTATGTCAGTTTCATCATCATTACCTCTTTTATTATAATTCCTCTGTTTCCCCAGTATGAATACCGGTTCGAGCTTCTTCTCCCGGTAGGAGAAAGACAGGGAGGTGATCGGTGTAAGCCCTTCGGCAAAGTACTGCATCATCATCTGTGCCATGATATCGTAGCCGACGTTATTTTTGACGTCTGCAATGATCAGTACATCCTGATGGGGCAGTCCCACCATCATCTCGCCCTCGCATTTTTCATGCATTTCATCAAGGAACGCTTCGTTCAGGATGCGCGAGGCATCGTAACCGTCGTTATGGTTGACGAAATAAAAATCATTCTCCTGTATCGTATCCCTGCTGATTTCGATTTTCAGTTCCTTGAGATTGTTATCTGCAAGTGTACGTATATCCGCCTGCCTCATGCCGAGGGATGAGGCAAGCTCTTCATCGATCAGCCGATAGCTTTTTCTGAAATCTATGGCGTAGTATATATCGGTTTCGTTCGTGTGGCTGTCTTTTATGAAGTCCACACCGTTCTTCGTCTTATCGGGAAAACTCGTTGAACGGACTACAGGATAGATCACCGCCTGTTCGGGGTCGATCTTCTCTTCTTTCATACGTTCAAGCGTTTCATCTATATAGTATACAATTTCATCAGCAAAATTGCTGTCTTTCTTGAATTTATCCATCGCTTTGGATAATGAAACATTGATTCCTTTTTTATTATCCTGACGCTCGACTCTGAGCATCTCTTTTTCCCGGTCGAATGAGGTAATGAAGTCACTGCGTTTCTCACCCAATTTTTCAATCACTTTATCTTTCAGCTGGAAAATATTCATTGAATTGCCTCCACTTCTAATCTTTGGCGGACAGCCTCAGCACCTGGTCGCCATCTTTGATGAGTCCCGTCCTTCTCAGCAGAATATAGAATACCAAAGTCAGTACTGCCGGTAAAACGATATGGAACACAAGTATGGATATCCATACGTCAGCCGTTGCCCCCATCGTTTCCACCGCCATGATCTGCCCGACGAACCCGCTCGTTCCCATGCCTGCACCTGCCGCATTGTTTTCCATAGGGAAAAACACTGTCATGATGGGCGCAATGATTGCGCTCGACAGCACAGGAGGCAGTATGATGAACGGGTTCAGCAGTATATTCGGAATCTGGAGCATTGAAGTCCCCACACCGATCGAAATGAGACCTGAGGCTCCATTATCTTTATATCCTGTAACAGCCAGTCCGACCATGTGGCAGCAGCAGCCGACCACAGCTGCTCCGGCTGCCAGTCCGCTGATATCAAGCATTATGGCAAGAGCCGCACTTGATAATGGTGCTGTAAGTGTCACGCCGAATACCACTGCCACCAATATCCCCATTATAAACGGTCTCTGCTCTGTGGCAAACCCTATGAATTCGCCGATCCCGATCATGAAGTCTCCGATTGCGGGTCCAACGAATCTGGCGATGAGATAACCCGCGACAATTGTCAGAAACGGGGTCACGATGATGTCAATTTTCGTCCTTCCCGCATAAAGCCGGGCGATTTCTATCGCTGCGATGCTTGTGATATAACTTCCGGCCACACCACCCATGTCATACGCTGCGTAGCTTACAACCAGTGTGGAGAATATGACAAGCGGTCCTGCTTTCAGTCCATAGGCGATGGCAGCGCCGATTGCTGCACCGGTCAGAGCCATCGCCACCGCCCCGATCTCCCTGAGCCCCCCCAGATAAGGAATATAGGTGCCGGCCGTATCAATGATGAGGCCGATGATCAGCGAAGAAAACAACCCCAGGGCCATAAAAGCCATGCCGTCTATGAACCATCTGCGAAGTAAGCGTCTCATGTGTACCTACCGTCCTCTCAGCGCTTCCACTTTTTCAGAATCGATACCCCTGATCAATTCTGTCAGCATCTTTTTGGCATGCAGATAATCATTGTAATTGATGATGGAGTGGCTGGTGTGGATGTAACGGGCGCAGATGCCGACTACGGCACTTATGACACCTTCTCCCGAAATGTGGATGCTGCCTGCATCCGTACCGCCCGGCGACTGGTAATATTGATGTTTGATATCATTTCTTTCTGCAGTTTCAAGCAGATAGTCACGCATCGGTTTAGAGAGTATCATCGTTCTGTCCATGATCCGGATCAGCGTTCCTTCACCTATTTTACCAATGTCATCATCTTTTCCGGCCATGTCATTTGCAGGAGAACAGTCAACCACGAACGCAACGTCCGGATTCACCATGTTCGCGCTTGCTTTCGCCCCCCTCAGGCCGACTTCCTCCTGGACATTCGCTCCTATATACAGGTCACAATCCAGCTCAGCGTCTTTAAGGGTCTCAAGTGCCTCGATTGCAATCAGGCAGCCGTAGCGGTTGTCCCATGCTTTGGCAAGCAGCTTATCAGTCCCTTCAAGCACCTCGAAATCCACGTCCGGAACGACAGAATCGCCGGGGCGTATCCCCATCTCCTCCAGTTCCTCCATGGAGTCTGCGCCGACATCAAGCAGCATGTCCTTGATTTGTGTTTTGCCGTCTTTCTCCCCTTTCCTGAAGTGGACAGGCACACTGCCGATAATCCCCGTAATCTCCTTGTCCTCCCATGTCCGGATCTTGAATTTATGGCTGAGCATAACATCAGTCGACCATCCGCCGAGCGGTGTGAATTTGATCATACCGTTCTTGGTGAGCTGGGTGATCATGAAGCCCACCTCGTCCATATGTGCCGCCACCATCACCTTCGGTGCATTTTCCCTGCCGGATTTCTTTACGGCGAAAATACCGCCCAGTCCGTCAGTGATGATTTCATCGGCATATTTACCGAGTTCCGACCGCATATATGCCTGGACTTTGTCTTCAAATCCCGGAGCGCCGTGAAGTTCGGTCAATGTTTTCATTCTTTTTAAAGTGTTGTCGCCAAGTTTCATTATAATTCCCCTTTAAAAATTCTATTTTTGCCAGTCCCTGTGTTAAACTGATTCTGATGGGAGGATTCGTACATGTCAAAATACATTAAGATTCTAACAGCGATTTTCATCCTTACTGTACCGGTGCTCATATGGTTCAGAAAACATCAGCCGATACATCCCCAGAAAATCATCAGACAGCTGCACATACAGTTTGAGGACATCTCATTCATCTCAATAGACTACACGACCAGCACAAGGAAGCTCCTCGGGATGCACTGTGAGGTCTATACAGGCGTGCTGCATGTCAGGAAGGATGATGCCACAGAAAGGTATCAGTTCATCGCCGATGCCTTCACCGGAGAGATCATGGAGATCACTTCTTTGTAACTCCCATGATCTCTTCAAACGTTTCACGGATGCGGTCCAGACCGATGAGTACACGCTCCCTGCCGGTAGCCACGTTGAAACGGAAATGCCCGTTCTTTTTCACATCATATATTTTTCCCGGTGACACAGCAATTCCGCCGATTTCAACAAGTGCTTTGTGCACTGTATCATCATCCAGTCCGGATTTTTCAAAACTGATCCATGCAAGGTATGTCGCGTCCGGCTTTTTGAAAGTAAGCCATCCGGACATATGCTCCTCTATATAGTCCTCGATCAGCTGGAAATTCTCCTCCAGATGACTGTTCAGCGCATCCACCCATTCGCCGCATTCATTATATGCGGCTTCAATTGCCGTCAGAGCAAGTGAATTCGCAGCGCCCATCCCATATTTGGATCCGATGGTCTGATTCAGCTTTTTGCGGAAGGCTGCATCTCTCGAAATAAAATAGGAATGCGGGATGCTTGCCAGGTTGAACGTTTTACCCAGACCGGTTGTCACTAGGATCCTGTCCCCTTCTTCCATCAGTTCAACCATCGACACAAATGTACCCTTGGGTCTGACAAAGTCCATGTGGATCTCATCGCTGATCAGGAAAACATCGTT
Source organism: Salinicoccus sediminis (assembly GCF_000986795.1). GTDB lineage: Bacteria > Bacillota > Bacilli > Staphylococcales > Salinicoccaceae > Salinicoccus > Salinicoccus sediminis. The sequence continues at coordinate 604,031 of NZ_LAYZ01000001.1, forward strand.
GGCCATGCAGATTTCACGGATTTTACGCAGTTCATCCTCCGTCCATACCTTCCCTGTCGGATTATGCGGGTTACAGTGGATGTAGACTTTTACATCATCCTTTTGGCACAATGTTTCAAAATGGTCGAAATCGAACGTGTAGCCATTGTCATCTTCTATGAATGGACAGTCCACAATTTTCCGCTCATTGCCCTCCAGCTGGCCGATGAAGGCATTGTAGCTTGGTGTCGTAAGGATTACCCCATCGCCTTTTTCGGAATGCTGTCTGACGACTTCTCCGATCGTGAAGAGCACAGATGGTGCATAAGAAATTTCCTCATCCCGGAGTTCAATACCGAAACGGGAATTCCACCAATGTTTTACCGCCCCGTAAAATCCCGGATTCTGCCATATTGTATAGCCGAAGATACGGTTATCTATCCTTTGTTTCATCGCATCGGCAATCGGCTCGGCTATTTCAATATCCATGTCTGCAATCCAGAAAGGTTCCAGGCCGCGTCTTCCAAACAGCGCATCAGTCCCCTCGTACTGGACACTGTATGTACCCTCTCTTGAGATATTTTTATTAAAATTGAACTTATCCAAAAAATCTCCTCCAAACATACTGAATGCTGCATATCATTTCTCTATCATTTTATCATTCATTACTGGATAATACACGGCATTAAAAAAAGCACCTTCAGAAAGATGCCTTTATCCTGTATATTAAATTTCCTTTTGCTGAAAATTTCTCTTCATATTCCGTCCTGATGTTACCCTCCGGCTCCGCCGCGTGTAGGTCCAGTATCACTTCATGGAAATCCATTCCGAACCGGTTCAGGCTGACAAGGCTGTACTCGAACAGCCCGCGGTTGTCAGTCTTGAAATGGAGTTCACCCCCGGGTTTCGCAATCTCTCTGTACTGGCGCAGGAAGGAACGGAAGGTCAGTCTTCGTTTCTCATGGCGTTTCTTCGGCCATGGATCAGAAAAGTTGAGGTATATACGGTCCACTTCACCTTCGCTGAAATACTCTTTGATCGCGTTTGCATCAAGAAGCACAAGCCGCACATTGGCAAGCTCCAGCTCCCGCACCTTTTCAAGCACACGGATCATCACATTCTTATCCAGCTCGATTCCCGCGTAATTTATATGCGGATTCCGCCTTGCAAGTTCGGTGATGAATGCCCCCATTCCTGTCCCGACTTCAATATGGAGCGGCTGCTTCGTTTCAAAGAATTCATCCATTCTGCCCGCGTATCTCGATTCAACATCAACGATATCATCATTCGACGACAGAAAGTCCATCGCCCATGGTTTGTTGCGCATTCTCATCGGCTATTCCCCACCTGAAAATAATTATACATATGATTTAAATAAAACGATTCCTATTAATAATCCTGTTGAGGAATATGATCCAGTCGTTCATATCTTTAAAACGTTTGTGATCCTCATACCATTGGATCATCGTAATTGCCTGTACCAGGGTATACCATTTCATGCGTTTGAGCAGATCGCGGTCGAGCGGTTTTCCGTAGTCCGCGAGCCACTCTCCCCATCTTTCACTGTCCACATAAGTATAAAGCAGCATGCCGAGATCTATGGCGGGATCTGCAATCATTGCACCTTCCCAGTCCACCAGAAAAAGCTCATCCTGATCGGACAGGAGCCAGTTGTTGTGGTTTACGTCCCCGTGACATACTGTGCAGAATTGTTCATCGATCTTCGGCATCTCATTCTCCAGATACTGGATGGCTGCACGAACAGTATGATGGGCATTCACTTTCGGTGAAAGCGATGACTGGATCTTGTTCAGTAGCAAGTCCGGCAGCATGGGCTTCATGCCCAGCTTTTTGAGCATTGTCAGAAGAGGTCCTGATGTATGGATCTTTTTCATCAATGATGCCACTCTCTCCGAACACATCTCATCACGGTTCAGCTCCCGGCCATTTTTCCAATGTTGTGCTGTCACTACCTCACCGGTCTCTATTCTTTTCGTCCAGACCAGCTTAGGTACGATACCTTCAGCTGACAACGCCGCAAGGAAAGGGCTGGCATTGCGTTTCAGGAACAGCTTCCTGCCATCCTGCTCCGCCTTGTAGGCTTCGCCGGATGCTCCACCAACGGGGTCGAGTGTCCAGCCGAGCTGATAGAAATGCTCCAAATTCTACACCTCTTTTCATCGTCAAAGAAAAAAGCGCTAAATACTTAACGAATAAGATAGCGCCAGTTTCTGTTCGTGTTATAAATTTTATAGGGTTTCATGGTTTATTTCAAGGACTATTATCACGTCCGGTTTTGACAACACGATGTCACGGACCGGCAAAACCATATGCTGTAAGCCTTCGGCCCCCCTGAAAATTAAAAGGGTAATATTTCAGGTTAACATTATTTAACCAGGTTTAATTTGTGAATGTTTGCATCAAACACTTCCTGGATACGTTTTGTTACCATTCCTCTTTGTCCGTTCCCGATAATTGTGTCATCCACCTTGACGACCGGTGTCACTTCCTGGGTGGTGCTCGTGATGATCACTTCCTCCGCATCCATCAGTTCTTCCACACTGAATCCGGCTTCCTCGACGGGGACATCCAGCTCTCCGGCAATCCTCAGCACTTCCTGCCGTGTGATCCCGTTCAGGATGAGGTTGTCTGCCGGATGGGTTTTCAGTATGCCATTCCTCACGATGAAGACATTTGTCGATGAACCTTCCGTCACCACACCATCCCTGTGCATCACTGTTTCATGGGCACCGGCTTTCACAGCCCGCTCCTTCTCCATGACATTTGCCAGCAGGTTCAGACTCTTCACATGACACTTGAGCCATCTGTAGTCTTCACTTGTGATGACGTGCACTCCATTCTCTGACTGGCTGTGCGGACGCCTGGCTTCATTGATGCAGGCCAGCACCACCGGCTTCACATCAACGGGATAGGCATGGTTCCGGTTCTGGATGCCCCTTGAAACCTGGATGTACAATGCCCCGTTCTCGATGGTGTTCCTTTCTTTCAGTTCCGTTACAATATCCAGCAGCTCAGTGCGCTCCATACCTTCGATCTCGATTTCCGACATGCTGTTCATAAGACGGTCCAGGTGACCCTCGAGCGTAAAGAACTCTCCGTCATAATACCTGATGACCTCATATACCCCGTCCCCGAAATAAAATGCGCGATCCTGGTACATGACTCTCAGCTCTTCATCATCCTTGAATTCACCATTATAAAAACTAATTTTCATCCATCTCACCCTTTATACAGATTCTGTGCAGCGCCTCAAGATATATTTCGGTGGCGAGCAGCAGTTCATCCACTTTCATACGTTCATTCTTCTGATGCATCGTATCCGCAGTATCCTTGAACATTGCGCCGAAGGCAACGCCTTTCTCCAGTGTTCTGGCGTATGTCCCGCCTCCGATCGTAAACGGTTCAGAATCATCATTAACATGGTTGCGGTAGGAATCAAGCAGCACCTTTACCAAAGGATCATGCTTATCTACATAATGTGGTTCCTGATGCGTTACATCTTCGATGATGAAACCATCCGGATAGATTGCTTTTTCAAGCTCTTCCACGCCCTTTTTGAAATCCAGTCCTTCGGGATATCTGAGGTTGATCCCGAAAATCCCGCCGTCGACCTCGGTATAATTGATCATGCCGGTATTGACCGTCGTATCCCCGAGCTCATCATGAGAGTGGGCCATGCCGAATTTTGCACCGTCAGCATTATCCATGATCCTTGATCCCGCAAAGTCCACAAAAGCAGTCGCATTATTGTCCAGGTCAAGCCCGCCCAGGAACTCAAGCAGGATGAAGCCGGCATTCACACCCGCCTCCGGGGTGGAGCCGTGGGCGCTCTGCCCTGTTATCGAAAGCTTCAGAAAGCCGTTGTCTATCTCATATTCCCCGTCAATATCATCGCGTCTCAAAAAGTCTTCGAAGGACTGTATCACTTCACTCATGTTCTGAAGCACTTTGAGTTTCGCCTCAGCAGCTTCTGGCACCATGTTGTACCTTTCACCCGAAATCAGTACTTTGAGCTCTATGTTGGGTTCTTCATCATCCAGGGACGTCTGCTTCTGGATGATATTGAATGTGGTGATCCCTTTCTCACCATGGATGAGAGGGAATGCCGCATCCGGTGCAAAGCCCGCATCCGGCATTTCCTCTGATTTGAAATAGGCATCAGTGCACTGCCAATCCGACTCTTCATCCGTACCGATGATCAGGCGGGTGCGGCATTTGAAATCCATTCCCTCGGCTGCCAGAATCTTCATTGCATAGTAGGCGGCCATCGTGGGTCCCTTGTCATCCTGCACACCCCTCGCTCTGATGATACCATCTTCGAGAACGGGCTTGAATGGACCAGTATCCCATCCGCTGCCGGGGGGCACAACATCGACATGTCCAAGGATGCCGAAAAGCTTTTCCCCCTGCCCGAGTTCCAGATGACCTGCCAGATTATCCACTTTCCTTCCGGTCATGCCGTCACGCTCTCCGAGGGAAATCATGTAATCCAGTGCCGCTTTCGGACCGTCACCGACAGGGGCATTCCTGCCTGCTTCCCCCCGCACACTCTCTATTTCAAGCAGGCCGAATAAATCTTTGATCAGATCATCCTTGTACCTGCTGACCAGACCTTTATAATCCATGAACTCTCCCCCAGTGCTTATGTAGCGTAATCTTATTTTTCAATGATATATAAAATCATGGGCAAAAACAAGGAAACAGCGAAATTAATCGCTGTTTCCACGTCTTTTAAAAAAGCTATTTTTTATTGCTCTGATCGCTGTCTTCATCTGTGACTACATGGATATTATGGTTGGGATCCTTCTCTCCCTCATCCTGGATGACTTCAGCATTTCCCGGCGCTTCCTTATTCAGACCGCCATGAGATACCGCGTCCTGAAGCTCTTCATCCGGATGGATGCCGCCTTCTGAAACCCACTCCTCATTCATCTGTTCAGTGGTCAGCTGGCCTTCCGAATCCATTCTGTCCGGCTTGGTGAAGTGGCCTTCACTGTCATCCACGCTGCTCGCGCCCTGGACAGCGGATATTTTACTGTTGTCATTGCCCTCTTCCGCGTAATCGTCCGCAGCTTCCCTGGAGTCTCCCTTTTCAGCATTCAGTTTTGATTTTGCTTTCTGCTGGGCTTCCTGGGCATAGGCTTTCGGATCCTGTTTGGCCTTTTCAACTTCGCTTTTCGCTTTTTCCTGCACATTCTGTGCATAGCCTTTGGGGTCATCCTTCACTTTCCCAAATTCTTTCTTTGCCTTTTCCTGGTACGGTGCAGTCTGTTCATTGAATTTGTCCTGTACATTCTGCGCATAGCCTTTGGGATCTTCTTTCACCTTGTTATATTCATTGACTACTGCGTCCCTGTTTTCTTTCTTTGATAATTGTTTCGCTGCAACTGCAAGACCAAGCATAGCTGCAACTTTCAATAAAGTTCCTGATTTTCTTGCCATGTTCAAAACACCTCTTGTATTTTATTTGTACTTTGACTAATCTATGATAGATATTTACCCGCTGGAGTATGCCTTAAACTTATTTTTTCATTTCAGCAATCTCTTTGTCCGTAAGCCTGCGCCAACTTCCTTCCTCGAGCTTCTCATCCAATGTGAGCGCTGCAAATCCGACACGCCTGAGACCGGTCACTCTGTTGTCCAGATAGCCGAACATCCTTTTGACCTGATGGAATTTCCCCTCGGTGATCGTCAACTTCACCCGCCTGTCGGATAATTTTTCCGCCTCGGCAGGTGCAGTCGTAAAATTCTTCAGCGGAATCCCCTCCCGGAGAACCATCAGATCTCGTTCCGATACACCCTTTTCTAGGTCTGCAATATATGTCTTGCCTATCTTTTTCTGGGGGCTGAGCAGTTCGTGGGCAAGCTGTCCGTCATCCGTGATGAACAGAAGGCCGGTGGTGTCTTTGTCCAGCCTTCCCACCGGGAACAGGTCTTTCTTCTGGGGATGGTCTATGATGTCCATCACCGTTGCTGTCCGACCCGCTTCAGTGGATGAAATGACACCGCCGGGTTTGTTGAGCATGATATAGATTCCCCGCTCCAGCATTACCGGCATACCGTCCATAAGGATCTCCTCTTCCCCGGTGACTTCGGCTTTTGCATCCTTCACCATCTGTCCGTCGACCGTCACTCCGCCTTTTTTCAGGGCCGCCTTCACCTCTCTGCGGCTGCCGGCCCCCGCGTTTGATAGATATTTGTCCAGTCGCATGTCAAAGCACCTTCAGTTTCTTCCTGATCTTGTCGGCCCTCGCCCCGAGTATTTCATCCGCCAGTCCCGACCTGAATGAAATGAACATATAGACGAGTGCACCGACCGGCACCGCCACCGCGAGGACAAGGACTGAATTCAGCTTCTGCCCGATATCAAGGTTCAATATGAAGACATAATAGATGATTTCGACAACGAGCAGCATCACCAGACTGTAGAGGCCGATTTCTGCAAGCGGCCGGAACAGAGGTCTGAAATGGAATTTACCATACTTCTTGATGATGATGAAGTTGATCAGCACGCCGATTGACAGCGCAATGCCGGTGCCCATCACTGCACCGACTGTCTGGAACTGCATAATCAGCGGAATGTTGATGGCCGCTTTTATCGCCAGCATGGCAAGCACGACATAGAGGGTCAGGTTCTGCCTGTCGATACCCTGCACAATGGAGCATGTGACAGAGAAGAGTGAAATGACCACACTGACCGGTGCATAGAACAGCAGTATCTTTATCCCCATCTCATTATAGCTGTAGAACGATGTATAAAGCGGTGCCGACAGGATCATCATTCCGACTGCTGCCGGTATCGCGAAGAACAGCAGCATGAGAATCATCAGTCTGATCTGATGGTGCACATCATCCATCTTGCCTTTATGGAAATTTTTCGTGATGAAAGGCAGAATCGTGATTGCAAATGCGGATGCAAATGCCGTCGGGATCATGACGAGTTTATGCGTCGTCAGGTTCAGCATGCCGAACCATGCATCATGATATTCTTCCGGCACACCGCCCATCGCAAGACCGTTGTTATGCGTCAGCTGATCGATGAACATCGTGAGCGGGATGCTGATGCCCACAATGATGAACGGGACACCGTAACGGATGATCTCAGAATACATCTCCCTGTATGAAAAATCATAGTCCGTCGTATCCGAATCGACCATCTTTTGGATATGCGGCTTCCTCTTCCTCCAGAAGTACCACAGTGTCGCAAGCGATCCGAGTCCCCCGATGAATGCTGCGAAGACAGCGATTTCGTTCGCCGTCTGTACGGTTCCGTCAACCATGTAGATGACGACAAACGAACCGCCGAGCAGGAAGAGTATGCGCAGAATCTGCTCGATTACAGAAGATGCACTCGTCGGGCCGAATGATTCGAAACCCTGGAATATGCCGCGCCATGTGGCCATGAACGGCACGATGATCACAGCTATGGCCACAACCCGGATGATACCGGTAATATCTTCTGTGCTCCACCTGTGTTCGCCTTCCCCTGAAGCGACCATCTGCATATCAGCGATGAACGGCGCCGCAAAGTAAAGTGCGATGAAAGCGATGAAACCTGAGGATATCATCACTATGAGACTTGAGCGGTACAGCTTCTGGCTGGTGGCATATGCCCCGAGGGCATTATACTTGGCCACATACTTTGAAACCGCCCCGGGCACACCTGCCGCCGCAACCGACAGCATGATGGTGTAAGGCGTGTACGCATATCCGTACAGAGCGAGATTTTCCTCGCCGCCCATGATGCTGTAGAATGGTATGAGATAGAGCATACCAAGTACTTTAGTGATTACGGTGGCAATCGTCAGCAGGAACGTGCCCCTCACTAATTTATTTGAATCAGACATTTAACATCCCTCTTACATTCAGAATAATATTCATTATAATCGAAAGCATATAAGTTTCAAACCAAAAGGAGAGCTCCCAATGTACCATACCATAGTAGTCGGCGCCGGTGTCAGCGGCCTGATGGCAGCAAACGCCGCTTCACAGAATGATCATAAAGTGCTGCTTATAGAGAAGAATAAAAACCCGGGCCGCAAACTGCTGATTTCCGGCGGCGGAAGGTGCAATGTCACCAACAGGCTCCCGTATGAGGAGATCATAAGACACATTCCCGGCAACGGCAAATTCCTGTACGGGCCATTCTCCACCTTCGACAACGAAAGCATCATCAGCTTCGTCGAGTCAGCCGGGGTCCCGCTCAAGGAGGAAGATCACGGCAGGATGTTCCCGGTCTCAGACAAAGCAAAGGATGTCCTCGGTGTGTTCACGGATGCCCTGGACCAGAACAATGTGGAAGTACGTTTCAATACTGCAGTCAGTGAACTGCTTGCCGAAGATGGCAGAGTCACCGGTGTCAGGCTGGCTGACGGAACTGAAATCCCAGCGGCAAACGTAATCATCACGACCGGCGGCAGGAGCGTGCCCCACACCGGTTCCACCGGCGACGGCCACAGATTCGCCCGCTCACTCGGTCACACTGTCACGGAGCTTTTCCCGACCGAGGTGCCGATCCTGTCCGGTGAACCGTTCATAAAGAATGGCGATTTGAAAGGACTCAGTCTGGATGATGTCGCACTGTCAGTCCTTAAAAAGAATGGAAAACCGCGGATCACGCATCAGATGGACATGATATTCACACATTTCGGAATCAGCGGTCCGGCAGCCCTCAGATGCAGCCAGTTCATATACAAAGAACAGAAATCACAGAAGAAAAAGGAAATAGGCATGGCAATAGATTTCTATCCCGGCCTGAGCTCCGGCGAACTGAAGGAGAAGCTCACCGGAGAGATTGCCGGGAACAAGGACAAATCCATCAAGAACATACTGAAAGGACAGCTCCAGGAACGGCTTGCGGTGTTCATGCTCAAATATCTGGACATCGACGGCGGAATCAGCGGACATCATATCAGTTCACGTGACTTCGAAACGATTATCAATTTCCTCAAAAACTTCACTTTCACCGTCAACGGCACACAATCCATAGAAAAGGCCTTCGTCACAGGCGGCGGGGTCAGCCTGAAGGAGATTACTCCCCGGACGATGGAAAGCCGGCTGATTGAAGGGCTCTATTTCGCCGGCGAAGTGCTCGATATCCACGGCTACACCGGAGGCTACAATATTACGGGCGCCCTCGTCACCGGATATGTCGCCGGCAACAGCGCAAACGGCCGGATAACCTAGTTATCCGGCCGTTTGTTCATGTGCACTATGATTAATTCGCCACTATGTTTACGAGTTTGCCAGGAACCACGATGACCTTTCTGATTGTCTTGTCGTGAATGACTTCCTGTACTTTGTCAGATTCGATTGCGATGCGCTCAAGATCCTCTTTCCCGGCATCAGTCGGCACATTCATCTTCTCCTTCACTTTGCCGTTGACCTGTATGACGATTTCGATTTCAGCCTCCACGACTTTGGATTCGTCGAATACCGGCCATGCTTCATACGTGATCGTTTCAGGGTTACCCAGCCTGTGCCAGAGTTCCTCTGCCAGATGCGGTGTTATCGGAGAGAGCATCTTGATGAAACCTTCGATATATCCACGGCCCAGACTGTCCTGCCTGTAGCATTCATTGATGAATACCATGAGCTGTGAAATTGCCGTGTTGAAGCCAAGTGCCTCATAGTCGTCCGTGACCTTCCTGATCGTTTCGTGGTATACCTTATCAAGTGCAGGTGTCTCCCCGTCCACGACAACCTCCCTCACGGAACCATCTTCATCGATGAGCAGGCGCCATACACGATCCAGGAACCGGCGTGCACCGTCGAGTCCGTTTTCACTCCAGGCAACGGAGGCATCAAGCGGCCCCATGAACATTTCATAGAGTCTCAGAGTATCCGCTCCGTGTGAATAGACGATATCGTCCGGATTGATGACATTCCCTTTCGATTTACTCATCTTTTCATTGCCTTCGCCGAGGATCATCCCCTGATTGTAGAGTTTCTGGAATGGCTCTTTCGTATGGACGACACCGATATCGTAAAGGACCTTGTGCCAGAATCTTGCATAGAGGAGATGAAGCACCGCATGCTCCGCACCACCGATGTAGAGATCCACCGGAAGCCAGTGTTCCAGCTTCTCCCTGGATGCCAGCTCCTCGGTATTATGCGGATCGATGTATCTCAGATAATACCAGCAGCTGCCCGCCCACTGGGGCATCGTATTCGTTTCCCTCCGGCCTTTCACACCATCCTCACGCGTCACATTGACCCACTCTTCATTGTTCGCAAGCGGTGATTCACCGGTGCCGGAAGGTTTGATCTGGTCCATGACAGGCAGAGTCAGCGGCAGTTCACTTTCATCCACCGTGCTCATCGTGCCGTCTTCCCAGTGGATGACAGGAATCGGCTCGCCCCAGTAGCGCTGGCGTGAGAACAGCCAGTCGCGTAGCTTGTAGGTCGTCTCTTTCTGGCCGAGGCCTTTCTCTTCCAGCATTTCGATTGCCCTGCTGATCGCCTCATCCTTTTCCAGCCCATTGAGTACTCCGGAATTGACATGTCTGCCTTCACCCGTATAGGCCTCTTTCTCAACATCCCCGCCTTCGACAACTTCCACGATCGGCAGATCGAACGTTTTGGCGAATTCATAGTCTCGCTCATCATGCGCCGGAACCGCCATGATGGCCCCGGAGCCGTATGACTGAAGCACATAGTCGGCAATCCATACAGGGATGTTTTCACCGGTGAACGGATTAATCGCATATGCGCCTGTGAAAGTGCCTGTTTTGACCTTCGCAAGGTCCGTACGCTCAAGGTCGCTCTTGCGGGCAGCCCGTTCCTGATAATCCTTCACGCTGTCCCTGTGCTCATCGGTCGTAATCCTGCCGATCAGTTCATGCTCAGGCGACAGCACGGCATATGTCGCACCGTACACGGTATCCGGCCGTGTGGTGAACACGCTGAATGACTCATCAGATCCGTCGATCTCAAACCTGATGTTGGCACCATCGGATTTACCGATCCAGTTGCGCTGCATATCCTTGAGTGATTCCGGCCAGTCCAGATCCTCGAGATCCTCGATCAGGCGGTCGGCGTATTCAGTGATCCTGAGTACCCACTGGCGCATCGGTTTCCTCACTACCGGATGCCCGCCGCGCTCGGACAGTCCGTCGATCACCTCTTCGTTAGCAAGCACAGTGCCAAGGGCCTCACACCAGTTGACCGGCACTTCGTCCACATAGGCAAGCCCTTTGTTGTACAGCTGTATGAAAATCCACTGTGTCCATTTGTAGTACTGCGGATCCGTCGTATTTATCTCGCGGTCCCAGTCATAGCTGAAACCGAGTTCCTTGATCTGGCGACGGAAGTTATTGATGTTCATCTGGTTGAATTCCGTGATGTCGTTGCCTGTATCGATCGCATACTGTTCTGCAGGCAGACCGAATGCATCCCAGCCCATTGGATGGAGTACATTATACCCCTGCATACGTTTCATGCGCGAGATGATATCTGTTGCCGTATATCCTTCCGGATGGCCCACATGGAGGCCGGCGCCCGACGGGTACGGAAACATGTCCAGCGCATAGAATTTCTTTTTGCCCAGTTCATCCTCCGTCCTGAAAGTCTTTTCTGTTTCCCAATGATGCTGCCATTTTTTCTCGATTTCCTTATGATCGAACGTCATAAAAATTCCTCCCCGTAAATAAAAAATCCCATGCCTGTATAAGGCATGGGACGATCGTATAATCTATACAACCGCGGTACCACCCGCATTCACTTTAAAGTGCAGCTTAATTTTTTATGAGATTAGGTTGACATCGGACGAGTTCACATGCATCCACTGCCGGCTTCCACCATACGCGGCTCTCTTGTAATGGAATGTATACTACTACTTCCGACACTTATAAATATAAGATATATTCTTAAAATTAGCAAGATGTATATTTCGGGACATGAAATGATTCCGACATGCTACCTTCTCTCCAGACCCAGCAGCTTCTCCTTCTTATCGAGCCCGCCCGTATAGCCTCCGAGTGATCCGTCATGGGCGATTACCCGGTGGCAGGGCACAATGATCGAAATCGGGTTTTTCCCGTTGGCATTCGCCACCGCGCGGGAATAGGTCGGCCCGCCGCAGTCCTCAGCCAGCGTCTTGTAGCTGATCGTTTCACCATACGGGATTTCATACAGCCGTTTCCACACTTTCTGCTGAAAAGGCGTCCCTCTACGGGACAGGTTGAGCGGGACATCAAACCGCTGCCTGTCACCGGCGAAGTACTCCCTCAGTTCCCTGACGCACTGGTCGAGGATTTCATTGGAGGCATTCCCTGCACTGTCTTCATCAGTGTAATCCACACCGACTATCGAGCCGTGTTCTTCAGCAATCTTCAAATATCCGACAGGAGTTTCCATAAAACGTTCATTGATCATCTAAATCAGTCCTTGTATATGATATTGAACCCTTTCTCATACCGTTTCCTGACAGCACGGAGAAACAGCATGGACGCTCCGGCTGAAACAGCGAGTACTGATAGCACGATTGCTATCAGTGAGTGATCGAGTCCGCCGTCCCCCCTCGCAAAAGAAACCGAAATGAAACCGGCGGCAATCAGCAGCACACCCATGATTACCGACAGTATGACATTGGTCGCCGTATCGAGCCTTTTGGCAGGGTTCTTCCTGCTCACCACCGGCTGCATGCTTCCGGCGAACATACCGGCCGGTATGACAGCAAGTGACACCAGGATGATAAACAGTGAGGAATAGAGGAACGCAGCCGTACTGACAGGCAGAAGCATCCAGGCGACGACAGCCGCCAGTAAATATACAGGTGTGATCGTCATTATGTTGAACAGATATTTTGCCTTCACAAGATCAGCCGGTTTCACCGGCATTATTTTCAGAAACTCAAAATGCGCTGCATCCCGCGCCGTATTATAGGCGCCTGCAAAAAGTGATATCACTATCGTGCCGGCGACAGATACCGCAATCATCCGTTCATCATGCATACTGCCGCCCCCTTCAATGGCGGCCGGATTGGTGTACATGATGAAAATCATGACACCCGGCAGGAGATACTGGGGCAGCAGCACCGCCCATTCCTTGAAGTCACGCAGAGTCATCCGCATATCCTTCTGCACGAGAGTCCTTACAGGCGACGCGGCATCAGCTGAAGCGTCCCTGTTCCGGCGTTTCACCGACTGCTCCCCCACCCATCCGGATTTGAAGGCGTGAACCACGAACGAACGGAGCAGAATCACGAGTACGGCGGCAAGTGCGGCTGAAACCACGATACCGGCGAGTCCGCCGGCGGGATTGAAGTTGTAGAGGAAACCGCTGTACAGGAATGATGCATCCGGCAGGCTCCCTGAAATATCCTGTACAGAAGAGCCGCCGACAAGGAGTACGCCATACACAAGCACGAATGAAATACCGCCCAGAAACGACAGGACTTCACTGACTTTATTCGCAGGGAGCACTTTCGTCACCGCAAAAACCAGACCGTAGGCAAGCGACATGGCGACGATGCTGAGCAAGAGGAAGTAGAATATATGGGTCACTGTCAGAAGCCACTGCCCTTCCCTCATTGAGAACAGCACGCCGGTAATGATGCCGAGCGCTCCCATGATCAGCGCCGTATTGATCAGCCACTGACGGATGAACTTAGCCGCAAAAAGGGCGGCCGGTGAAACCGGAAATGTCAGGTAGAGCTGTATGTTCCGGTCCATGAACATCTCTTTAATGATCGAATTCACCGCAAGCAGTGTCAGGAGCAGGACAGCCGCAAGCGACAGCAGGAGCATGAAACCGCCGAGGCCCTCCTCACCTGCCCCCAGTATTTTTAGGGAAAGCACCGACACGACGCTTGGCAGGATGAACAGTGCGATGACCGCAGCAAGCAGCCCGTAGACAACTTTTTTGGCATCACTGAGCGTTTTCATGTAGTTGATCATGGAACGCATCTCCACTCCCAGGATGAATCTGATCATAGGTTTCAGCCCCCCTCGGTCAGTTCAAGGAAGACATCTTCAAGACTCGCATCCGGCTTGCCGGCAACCGCCCTGAGCTCATCAAGTGTGCCGGAATTTCTGGCAACACCTTGATAGATGATCAGTATCCTGTCCGCAATCTCTTCGGCCAGGCTCAGGGTATGGGTCGTCAAAAATACGGTATGCCCCGCTGCCGTATATGCCCTGAGGTAATTCTTCAGATTCCTGTTGCTTTTCGGGTCGAGCCCGACGGTCGGTTCATCCAGGAACACGATGTCCGGATGATGCATCAGCGCCCCGATGATCACCAGCTTCTGCCTCATCCCGTGGGAATAGTTTTCAACAAGTGTGTCCAGCCTGCCTTCGAGATCGAAAAAATCCAAAAAGTATTCCAGCTCCCGCTCGTATTCCTCCTGCTGCATGCCATAGACGCCTGCCACGAAATTCAGGTACTCGCGGCCGGACAGTTTGCCGATGATATCCGGGGTGTCGGGCACAAAACTGATCCTTTTTTTGAGTTCTGTCTTATCCAGCCTCATCTCTTCGCCCAGAATTTCAACAGAACCCCCTGTCGGTTCCAAAAGCCCCATCAGCATTCTTATCGTCGTTGATTTACCGGAGCCGTTCGGGCCAAGGAAAGCGAAAAGCTCCCCTTTCGGCACTTCGAAATCCAGGCTGTCAACGGCTGTAGCCGAACCGAAAATTTTTGTTAATCCTTCTGCTTTTATCATTAGCGCCGTTCCTTTCATCAAGCATGACTGTCTTACGAAAATGTTATACCTTTTGTGCACTATGCACAACCTTTATGATACAATCCCACATAGGAAATGGTCGGTGAAATGCTATGGAAAAATTCAAATACAGTTTTGATGATAAAAGATACCACACATGGAATTATCATCTGAAAAATAAATTCAATGAAAAAATCTTCAAAGTCGCACTCGATGCCGGTTTCGACTGCCCCAACAGGGATGGCACCGTGGCGTATGGCGGCTGCACTTTCTGTTCCGTTGCAGGAAGCGGGGACTTTGCAGGGGACCGGGTCGACCCGATCCCCGTCCAATTCGAAAAGATCAGAGCGGATATGCAGAGCAGAAAATGGAAAAACGGCAAATACATCGCCTACTTCCAGTCATTCACCAATACGCATGCCCCGCTTGCAGACCTCAAGGAAAAGTTTGAAGCCGCCCTTGAGATAGAGGGCGTCGTCGGGCTGTCCATCGGTACACGTCCCGACTGTCTGCCGGATGATGTTGTGGAATATCTGGCGGAACTGAACAAACGTACATATCTATGGGTGGAACTCGGCCTGCAGACCGCGCATGAGGAAACTTCCAGACTCATAAACCGGGCACACGATCTTGCGTGCTATATTGAAGGTGTCAAAAAACTGAGGAAACATGATATCAATGTATGCAGTCACATCATCAACGGCCTGCCCGGTGAAGATTATGAAATGATGATGGAAACATGCCGCACGGTCGCGGGCATGGATGTGCAGGGCATAAAGATCCATCTGCTCCACCTGTTGAAAGGGACACCGATGATCAAACAGTATGAAAAAGGGATGGTATCGTTCCTCACGCAGAAGGAATACACGGATCTCGTCGTCGATCAGCTTGAGATCCTGCCGCCGGAAATGGTCGTCCACCGCATCACAGGCGACGGCCCGATCGACCAGCTCATCGGCCCGATGTGGAGCACTGACAAATGGAGTGTGCTGAACGGTATTGATGAGGCATTTAAACAAAGGGATACATGCCAGGGTGCAAAATATGAGGAGGATGCCTATGCTCGCACGCGTACTGCCCTACGCTAAAGATCTCGCACGGGAAGTTGTCAGCCCGGGGGACACCGTTGTCGATGCGACTTGCGGGAACGGGCATGACACCAGATTCCTTTCGGAGCTTACAGGTCCCGGCGGCCATGTGCTGAGTTTTGATATACAGCCCGGTGCAATCGAAAATGCCAGGGAGCTCTGCAGTCCCGCGGGCAATATAGAGTTCATCCTTGATTCCCATGCCAATGTTGACCGATACCTCGGCGGCAGACCTGTCAAGGCGGCCATGTTCAATCTCGGCTATCTGCCAAAAGGCGATAAGACCATCACTACTGAATACAAATCGACCATCCTCGCGATTGAAAAGATATTCCACGCAATGGTCCCGGGGGGGCGCATCATCATTGTCGTCTATCACGGCCACCCTGAAGGGAAACTGGAAAAAGAGGCACTGACGGCAGCCCTCGCAGAGTGGCCGCAAAAAGAATCCCAGATTCTGGAGTACCGCTTCATCAACCAGAAGAACGATGCCCCTTATATACTGTGCATAGAAAAGAATAGGAAAAAATAGGATGGATCAGAGAGTTCTCTGATCCATCCTTCTATACCAGCAGCCCTATTTTGAACAATTGCATATTGAGGAACGTTACCAGCTGGTAGTACGGGATTTCTATATCCTCCCTCTGAAATATGCTGTGTTCACCGTCATCCAGTATATGGATGACGAGGTCCCCTGAATTGATTCGTTTTACATATTTCGCCGACAGATAGGGGTCCACTATTTCATTGTTCCTGCTGAGTATGGACAGCACCGGCACATCTGGAAAATCATCAAGATGTTCAGTCGTCGTCTTCATCTGGTTGATCACTGTGCGATACCAGTGGTAGCTGACTTTCCTCACGATCAGTTCGTCATTTTCATACCGTTCCAGATACTTTTCATCTTCTGTAAAATACTTCATCCTGATGCCCGGGTTGAAGCGGGTCGCATCACTCGAGGTGCGGACACTTGTCTTCAGGGTGTTCTTCCTGTTCATGAATGACTGCTTGAATGACAGGAGGGGGTTCAGCAGTACGATGCCGTCGACCTGCAGATTATTCAGCTTCACAGACTCAAGCGCAACCAGTCCACCGAGCCCCTGACCGATTATGAATGTGGGCAGACCGTACTCCTGGGCAGCCTTATACCACTCATCAATCCTGTCGGTATATTGCGCAAAATCAGTGATATGCCCTTTATTGACGCGCGTCGTCTGGCCGTGACCGGGAAGGTCGCCCGTTATGCAGTGGTAGCCTGAACGTCTCAGACGCGAAATCAGATCCGTATAGTATTCATGATGCTCCATCATGTCATGGATGACGACCATGACCCCTTTCGGCTGCTGGTCAGTTTCCCATTTCCACATCGTAATGCTCCTTACATAATTTTTTTCTAACGTTATGATAGACTTATTATAACAATCTGATTAGAGAAAGGACATTGGAAATGTTGATCGATTACAAGGGAAAGACACCAAAAATTCATGAAAGCGCTTTTATCGCACCGAATGCAACGGTGATCGGGGATGTGGAACTGGACAAGAATGCCTCTGTCTGGTTCGGTACAATTCTGCGGGGGGACATCGCGCCGGTCCGCATCGGAAAAAACACTAATATCCAGGACCTCTCCATCCTGCATGAGACACCGGGGATGCCGCTCATCATAGAGGACAATGTCACTGTCGGCCACAAAGTGACCCTCCACAGCTGCACGATAAGAAGCAAAGCTCTGATCGGCATGGACTCCACCATACTTGACGGTGCCGTGATTGGCGAGAATGCCTTCATAGGCGCCGGCAGCCTCGTAACACCGGGCACCGAAATCCCGCCGCACACACTTGCATTCGGCCGTCCGGCCAGAGTGGTCCGTGACCTGACGGATGATGATTTCAGGGAAATGGAACGCATCAATGAAACATATGTAAACCATATCCCTCACTATAAATCTGAAAATGATCAATATTAGAAAATTTTAGTTGTTTAAAAATTATGTTTAAGAGTACAATATAATATGGTACTTAGATAAGAGGAGGGTGACTATGCCAGTATTAAGAGATCTTTTCATTGCGCTTTCAGAGAATGAAATGCTGAATGATGCAAGTAAAAAAGTAGGACTGAAATTCGGAACCAACAAAGTCGTCGGAGGCATCACGATTGAGGAGACGATTGAAAGGTTCAAAGACATCAACAGCCAGGGAATGAGTGTGACCTTTGATAACCTGGGGGAATTCATAACTGAAAAATCGGATGCAGTAAAGGAAAAGAACAATATACTTAACATGATCCAGGCAATTGACGATCATGGGGTTGACGCATCCGCTTCCATAAAACTCACTCAGATCGGCCTGCATATCGATTATGATTTCTGTGTTGAAAACGTAAGGGAAATACTCGACACAGCAAGGAATGTCAACATGTTCGTGAACATCGACATGGAAAATTATTCCTCCCACGATACAACAGTCCAGATTGTGGATATGATGATGAAGGAGTATGATAACGTCGGGACGGTGCTGCAGTCATACCTTTATAACTCTGCAGAAAATGTGTACAAGTACAAAGACCACAGGACACGTCTCGTAAAGGGTGCATACAAAGAGAATCCGCGGGTGGCCCTGCAGAAAAAGGATGACATCGATGCTGCTTACGAGCAGCTCATCCGCATCCATCTTACAGAAGGTGACGGCTTCACTTCCATCGCTACGCATGACCATATCATCATCAACGATATGATCGACTTCATCAATGAGCAGAACATCCCGAATGACAAATTCGAGTTCCAGATGCTCTATGGTTTCAGGAAGGAACTCCAGACCGAGTTGGTTGAACGCGGTTATAATGTATGTGTCTATATACCATTCGGCAACCAATGGTACGCATATTTCATGAGAAGGCTCGCTGAAAGGCCGCAGAATATCAATCTGGTCCTCAAATCAATCACGAAAGACCCCGCATTCAAAACTGCAGGGATCGGCGCCGGTGCAATACTCGCCGGACTGGCTGCCTATAAACTATTCAGCCGAAAATGAATGAAACACCGGGACATTCCCCGGTGTTTCCTATGTCAGCTGGTCATAGAATTGACCGGCTAGTTTTTTTGTGTTCTGAATCAGAATCCATACGGAAGTTGACATGTAATCCGCACCCACAGTCAGACCGCCGAGTGCGAACATGCCTTTAAGCGTGCCGACATTCGGGCTGATGACATTGCGTCTCCGGTCCACCATGATTCCACCGAATTCATTTCTTCCGATCAGCTGGTGATCATGGAGCGCACCAATCAAGCCGTTCATATCCTTTTCTATGTCCTTGACAGGACCGGTGGCATTTATGAGGGTATCGATACGGTAATTTTCACCTTCATCCGTCCGGATGGAAAACCTGTCTCCGGCAGCCACATTTTCCATGCCGTCCACAATGACGAGCCTGCCATCTTCCGCCCATTCGACCAGCTTTTCCGCCGCCTCCTTTGGCATGGGAGAGTGATTTTCATCAATCAGGGGATGATACTCCTTCATGAACTTCCTTTTGTCCGTTCTTGACAGATATTGGAACACTTCACTGAAAATCGGGTTCAATGCCATGATCAGATGATGAAGACGCCCGACAGCTTCAGGGTGGGCCATGTCATATTTCAGATCCTGTATGGTATCGCCCGTCCGTCTCCAAAGCAGGGAATGATCGATACCATTCGCCTCCATCTCACGCATAAACAGCTGTTTCAGCGAAGAAAGCGGAATCTCGTCATTTTCCACAAGGGAACAGAGTGTTCCCTTTGTGAAATACTGCAGTCTGATATCAGCATGTGCACCTCTTACCGATGGCATTTCCCCGCTTCTGGAAAAAATGAATACTCTCTCTTTTTTATTCCCGAGCAGAAGAAAGCGCGCACAGTCGATTGCAGACAGGCCTGAACCGATGATCCCGGTCTCCCCCTCCAGGTCATCCAGTACTTCTTCCACCGGATAGGGATCCTGTATATACCCCTCTTCCCCCTCAAGGCTGTAGGGGTCACTGTACCTGAGCATCCCCATGGTCAGAAACACAAAATCATAGACTTTGTCCATGCCGTCTGCCGTCAGTTTGAACTGCCCCGTTCCTGAATCGAACCGGACATCTTCCACCATACCGGGAATGAAATGGACATTTTCATTATCTCTCACAAGGGACTCCATCTTATCCCTTGTATACTCGCCAAACTGCTCCCGGCTGGTGTATCTGACCGCCGGATAATCATTTGCTTCCAGCCATTGTATATAATCGCTGCCATCGTCATCCAGATACATTTCCCCGGATGGGATATTGATGAGCAGATGGCCGCTGTCCCTCTGATATGCCGGGCCTTTTCCCGCCATAACTTCATTGTCATACATATCCAGTTGTATGTTTGCCGTGTATCTGTCATCGTTCACGATATGACTGACGGTTGATATTCCGGTTACTCCGCAGCCGATGACTGCCGCCTTTGCTGATCTGGCCATTTTCAACTCTCTCCTCCGGTAGTCTGTTATGTTACCATTATATATAGAATTATATAAATTTGCATAGATGAATCTCGAATCGGACGGAGGCGCACCATTGAAACGATATATATACATAGCTGCCGGGGCAATGACCGGTGCAGTACTCAGACTCGCAATTTCCCTTGTATCATCATATGCCGGGCTGCCGTTCTTTACCGGGACGTTCCTGGTCAATATGCTCGGTGCCTTTGCCGCCGGCTATATCATGTGCAGAATTATTGCAACAGGCAAACGCGGAAAAGACTTCCTCATCACCGGCCTGCTGGGGAGCTTCACCACTTTCTCGATGCTCTCATATGAGCAGTATATGCTGCTCGCCATCGGGGATTATGTCATGTTCACAGTCTATATCGCAATCAACCTCATGTGCGGCCTCATCCTTGCTGCATTGGGCTGGCAGATTGCAGGAAGGAGGACCAGATGACCCTTTTTGTACTGGCTCTGGGAGCGGCACTCGGTGCTGTGCTTCGTGCTGCTATCCTTGATCTGAAAATATTCAGACGGTTCGCCATACCTTACGGAACCATCACAGTAAATATAGCCGGTTCGTTCCTGATGGGACTCTGTGTACCTGTTCTTCAATCATCCGGCATGCTCTATACCGGGATAATATTCGGTTTCCTGGGCGGCTTTACGACATATTCCGCATTCAGTCTGGACCAGCTTTCGCTGCTTCAGGAAAGAAGGTACAGGGAACTGTTCAGATACATTTTCATTACAATATTTTTCAGCATGGTTGCTCTGGCGACAGGTCTCATGACCGGAGTATCCTTATCATAAAAAATGCGGGTTCCCTGTTCGGGGAACCCGCATTTTTCGATTATATTTTCATGGAAGTGATCTTCGTCTCAAGATATGGTTCTATGCCTTCCAGACCGCCCTCGCGTCCGATGCCGCTTTCTTTCAGGCCGCCGAATGGAATGTGTGCAGCACTGGGCTTGCCATTGTTCCATCCCAGGACCCCGAAATTCAATCCTTCCTGGAGCCTGATGCCGTCCCGATAGCTTTCAGTGAAGAAATACGCTGCAAGGCCGTATTCAGTGTCATTCGCCTTTTCGATTGCTTCGTCAAGATCGCTGAAGGTCTGGATGGGAGCAACCGGGCCGAACGTCTCTTCATTCATGATGATCATCTCATCTGTTGCGCCCGTGATCACAGTCGGTTCGATGAAATAACCTTCAGAATGGTCCCCCTTGCCGCCGGCAGTGATGGTGCCGCCTTTTTGCTTCGCGTCATTGATATGTTCCATCACTTTATCATAGCCGTCTTTGTTGATCATCGGTCCGACCTGGACGCCCTCATCCATGCCGTTGCCCATTTTGAGTGTTTTTACCTTCTCGCTGAATCTTTCACTGAACGCATCCGCGATGTCCTCATGCACATAAAACCTGTTGGCACACACGCATGTCTGACCGGAATTCCTGAATTTCGTCGCAATGGCATGATCCACAGCGGTTTCAAGGTCCGCATCCTTATGGACGACAAGGGGTGCGTGGCCCCCGAGTTCCATCGTGATGTTCTTGACGGTTGAAGCGGCGCCTTCCATCAGCTTCTTACCCACTGCAGTAGAGCCTGTAAATGTCAGTTTCATCACTTTATCAGACTGTGAAAATACTTCCCCGGCATCTTTGCCGGAAGCATTCACATACTGGATGACGCCCGCCTCAAATCCTGCGTCCTTGGCAAGATCGAGGAATCTCATCGCAGACAGCGGGGTTTCCCGTGCCGGTTTCACCAGGAATGTGCATCCCGCTGCAACAGCAGGTGCAGCTTTCCTGGCCATCATGGCGACAGGGAAATTCCAGGGCGTGATTGCAGCCACGACACCGATCGGCTGTTTGGTCACAACCAGCCTCACGTCGTCTTCATGCGGCGGAATCGTACGCCCGTACGCACGCTTGCCCTCTTCTGCATAATAGTCGATGTAGCTGCATGCATACTCCACTTCGCCGAGGGACTCGGCCAGCGGCTTGCCGTTCTCTTTTGTGATGAGTTCAGCGATTTCATCTTTATTTTCACGGATCCGTTTTGCCCATTCGTTCAGGAGGGCGCTCCTGTCATGCGCATTTTTCTTTTTATACTTTTTAAAAGCCTGATGCGCCGTTTCGATCTTCGCTTCAATATCTTCTCTCGAGTCTTTTTTAATGCTTCTGATTTCTTCCCCGGTTGCAGGGTTCATAACTGCTATCTCTTCAGACATCCCTATTCCTCCTTAGAAATATATGATTTTGCAATAAAAAAAGTCCTATTTAAAGTATAGGACTTTTAAAGCATTAAAACAAAATATACGATTAAGGGTTCAGACTGAATATTTCTTCGGCGATTTCATCCAGTTCTTTGACAGTATACTGGAACCTGCCGTGGAAGACATATTTCAGGAAGAAGTTCTCGAGCTCTTCTTCGCCCACAAGGACCTTGATTGAAGGATCCGCCGAATAGTTCGTGATGGAATAATTTCCATTGTCAATCGGGTTGAAGTAGATCATCGGCACGACATCGTATTGAAGCTTCAATATATTTTTGAGTTTTTCGGCAGAAAGCCTGGTTTCTTCTATAGTATGATTGTAATGGTTCACGGAAACATTACGGTCATCCGCTTTTTCGAATATCAGTGTCTGTTCTTTTGCCTTATCCAGATCCAGCAGATCAAAGAAAGATTCGACGTAAGGAAGACTGTTGAAGTTTTCCTCATTCACACCATGCAGGATGTGCCCACCCCAGTATTTTGAATCGATCATGTAGATGCCTGTCCGCGTCAGGACAAGATGGTCGATCTTGCGTGTGTTCGTATAGTTCCTGGAGGGAAGATACACGTTTGAAAGGATGTACATATCCGATTCCCTGATCTTCTCATCCCGTACAAGACGCTCCTTGAGCTGGATAAGGGAGAGGTCTGTGAGATACTCTCCCTTATCCACCGTAAACTGGCGCAGGCTCGAGAGTTTATTGTTCAGTAAAGTTGTATCATTATGATATTTTTCATTTAAAGTGGAAACCTCTTTTTTATGACTGAGGCGTTCCTCTTCCTGATCGGATTCATATTTCTCTATCAATCCCTGCTTCTCCTTGCTATACTCTTCAGTAAGTGCATTGACTTTGTTCCTGTTCTTGAAGAAATAAACAAGGAATGCCACTGCAACAATCAGTAGAACTGCAGCAACCGCGATAAATATCGGATTAGTGAAAATTTCAGTATTCATAGTCGAGTTTTCAATTCCTTCCAAATAATGATTTCATGCCTTCTTCAAGGCTTTGTCCATTATAACAAAATTATTAATATATAAGTGAG
This sequence comes from Salinicoccus sediminis, assembly GCF_000986795.1. Lineage (GTDB taxonomy): Bacteria > Bacillota > Bacilli > Staphylococcales > Salinicoccaceae > Salinicoccus > Salinicoccus sediminis. The sequence goes on from NZ_LAYZ01000001.1 coordinate 627,596, forward strand.
GTAAACATGCGATTTTTTATAAATTATAAGTATTTCCCGCCGATGATCAATGATGTATTCGTCAATTTCGATCCAGTATCAATCATCGTCGCAGAAAACACACAGAATGACGAGTATATATTCGAAGCGCTCTCCCTGTATGATGAGTTCCCGTTCATAAACAGCAGGACCCAGATGGAAACCCGTGTGAACACCATCATGCTGGAGAGTTTCAGCGTCTTCCCGAACAAACTGAGCTATGAAGGTGAACAGTATCCCCTCGATGATGAAATGATCAGCCAGCTCTGGAAAATCAAACAGAAGTGGATGCGGATGCAGCCCTGAATATGTCCTTCATGTAAAGATTTCCAGGTTATTTTATTTACTTCCTCAATGATGTTTCGGGCTGAATCAGCCGGGTACTAACCAACTGCCCGGCCGGTTACATAGATAAGCGGCAGGCATGATCCAGACCTGAGCCGACAGCGCATAAAACAAAAACCAGGAGGATTACTATTATGGAACTCAGAAAGTATCTCATGGCAGGCGGACTCGCGTCAGTACTCGCACTTGGTGCATGCGGCGGATCGACTGAAGAGGAGTCGACCGAGGAAGAAACAACCGAGGATGCCGGCGGAGGCATGGAAGAGGAATCTTCTGAAGAGTAATATCATTCTGCAACAGTTTTAAGACCCCGGAATAATTTCCGGGGTCTTTCTTAATTCACTTCTACTTTTTTCAATTCTTTCTGCAGCTGCTCCACTTTATCCGTCGCTTCCCACGGACACTCTTCTGCATTTCTGCCGAAATGGCCGTAGCTTGCAGTATTTTTGTAGATCGGTCTTCTGAGGTTGAGCATTTCGATGATGCCGTCCGGTGACAGATTGAAAAGTTTGCGGATGGCACCTGTAATTTCCTCTTCAGAGTGTTCGGATGTACCGAATGTATCGACCGAAATGGAAACCGGCTGGCTCACCCCGATCGCATAGGCAAGCTGGATTTCACATTTCTCCGCCACTTTCGCAGCGACGATGTTCTTGGCGATGTACCGTGATGCGTATGCCGCCGAACGGTCCACTTTGGTCGGGTCCTTGCCGCTGAAAGCGCCGCCCCCGTGCCTTGCATAGCCGCCGTAGGTATCGACGATGATCTTCCTGCCGGTCAGTCCCGCATCTCCCTGCGGGCCGCCGATGACAAAACGGCCGGTCGGATTGATGATATACTTCGTCTCTTCATCCAGCAGTTCAGATGGGACGACTGCGCCGATTACATGAGTGCGGATGTCATCATAGATGCGCTCCACAGGAATATCATCATGGTGCTGTGTGGAAATGACGATCGTGTCCACCCTTTTCACCTGATCATTCTCATCATACTCCACTGTGACCTGCGTTTTTCCGTCAGGCCTCAGATAATCGAGAATATTCTCCTTCCTGACATCAGTCAGACGTTTCGACAGTTTGTGCGCAAGGGATATAGGCAGAGGCATAAGTTCATCTGTTTCACTGCATGCATACCCGAACATCAGGCCCTGGTCCCCCGCACCCGTGGACATTACACCGCTGTCACGCGTCTCAATCGCATTATCCACCCCTTGTGCGATATCCTGCGACTGCTCATCAATCCCCGTCAATACCGACATGGTCTTGTAATCATAGCCGTACTTTGCACGGGTATAGCCAATATCTTTCACAGTTTCCCTGACTATTTTGGGGATATCGACGTAAGTCTTCGTACTGATCTCCCCCACTATCATCGCCATGCCCGTGTTCACAACCGTCTCACAGGCAACCCTGGCATTGACATCCCCTTTTAATATTTCGTCCAGAATCGCGTCAGATATCTGATCTGCGATTTTATCAGGATGACCCTCCGTTACAGATTCAGAAGTGAAAAGCCTGCGCTCTGCCATCTATAAAACTCCTTTGATTAGTTTATTAGCTATCTCTCAGTAAAATAATAAAGCCTTTTCCATAAGACAGGAAAAGGCTTCGCTCTTCCCCTTATCGATCAGAATAAATTCTGCATCCTTTAGCACCTTTCTTTGTAGAAAAGAGGTTGCTGGGCTTCCCAGGGTATGTTCCCTCCACCGGCTCTTGATAAGAGATAACTTAATCTATAATATACTAGATGACAGGCTTCAATTCAAGGCAATATTATTTGATTTAATATGTCACATCATTTTATAATGTGTTATACTATTTCCTGAAAGGGTCATACACATCCAAATTCGCATAAAAAATGGAGGCATACATATGGTAAATCATTCCGAACTAATCCAAAACCTTATTTCAAAAGAAACGGCTAAAATCCAGCTTTCTGTCTCACAGCTTGTTGAAAGTTCCCTCAGGAGAGGTGAAGGGAAACTGACAGAGTCCGGCGCCTTGAGAGCCGAGACTGGAAAATATACAGGCAGAAGCCCCAAAGACCGTTTCATAGTTGAAGATGACGTTTCCAGGAACAAAGTGGACTGGGGGGAGGTCAACCAGCCGATTTCAGAAGAGGTGTTCGACAGCCTGTATAGTAAAGTCGTCGATTATCTCGATGAGAAAGATGAAGTTTTCGTCTTCAACGGTTATGCCGGCGCGGATGAGAAAACAAGGCTGAATCTGAGGGTGGTCAACGAGTACAGCTGGCACAACATGTTCGCCCGCACGATGTTCATCCGTCCTGAAACTAAGGAAGAGGCTCTTGAAATCGACCCGCAGTTCACCATTGTCTCCGCCCCTACTTTCAAAGCGGATCCATCTGTCGATGGTACGAAATCGGAAGCTTTCATCATTGTCTCCCTTGAAAAGGGTGTAATCCTGATCGGCGGCACCGAATATGCCGGTGAAATGAAGAAATCCATCTTCTCCATCATGAACTACCTGCTGCCGGAGAAAGGCATCATGAGCATGCACTGCTCTGCCAACGTGGGCGAAAACAAAGATGTCGCATTGTTCTTCGGCCTTTCAGGCACTGGAAAAACAACGCTTTCCGCAGATCCGCAGAGGGAACTGATCGGCGATGATGAGCACGGATGGAATGAAGACGGCGTATTCAATATCGAAGGCGGCTGCTATGCGAAGACAATCAATCTCTCTGCCGAAAAGGAGCCGGAAATCTTCCAGGCGATCCGTTTCGGTTCCGTTCTGGAAAATGTCGTCCTTGACGAGAACGGTGAACCGGACTATGACGACGGGGAGCTGACGGAAAACACCCGTGCCGCCTATCCGCTCCATCATATTGATAATGCACGCATCCCGTCAATTGCCGGACATCCGAACACGATCATCTTCCTGACTGCAGATGCGTTCGGCGTTCTGCCTCCGATTTCAAAACTGACGAAATCCCAGGCAATGTACCATTTCCTGAGCGGTTTCACTTCCAAGCTTGCAGGAACTGAAAGAGGCATCACTTCTCCGCAGCCTGTTTTCTCTACGTGCTTCGGCTCTCCGTTCCTGCCGCTTCACGCCACCACTTATGCGAATATGCTCGGCGATCTGATCGATGAGCACGAAGTGGATGTATATCTCGTGAACACGGGATGGTCCGGCGGTGAATACGGCGTGGGGAAACGCATGGATCTCAGCCATACGCGTTCCATGGTAAGGCGTGCCATCAGCGGAGAACTCGCACTCAATGCCTTCGAAGAAGATTCCGTTTTCGGTCTGAGCATCCCGGTCTCCGTACCTGGAGTGCCAAGTGAAATCCTGAATCCGAGAAATACGTGGGAATCCACTGCCGCCTACGATGAAAAGGCGAGGGATCTGAAGGAATCATTCATAGAGAACTTCAAGAAGTTCGGAGAAGATTCTGATGAGATCGCCAGAAACGGCGGTTTCTCACTGCAGACCCAATAATAGTAGAAAAGCAGCCAAAATTGATTTGGCTGCTTTTTCATTTTGCAAAGAAAGCATCATCAAGACTCATGTCATATAAATATCTGATACAGTCATCTTCAAGCAGAATGCTCCGTTTTTCATCCGGCACTTCGTCTATACTTTCCAAAAGAACCGGCCCCAACGTTTCAAGGTAATCGCATTTGAAGAATACATCTTTGATATCCGCAAAATATACGGCTTTCGTAAAAGGCTTTGCGTCATGGACCGTATAGTAACCGACATATTTGAGCGCCCCGATGCTCGCTCCTGTCTCTTCAAACACTTCCCTGTTCACAGCCTCTTCCAATGTTTCTTCCGGCTCCACCTTGCCCCCGGAAAATTCCACTCCCCGTACTTTATGATCTGTCAGCAGATACTTGCCATCCATCCTGCATATCGCAAGGACATGCCCCGCCGATTCGGTCTCTTTAAATTCCAGCGTGACTTTTCTCTCTTCAAAATCCATGAATTCAAGCATTTTATCATCTCCGATATTTGCCTTTATGACAGCCACCCTTTATCATTAAGATATTAAAAAAGAATGTCTGGTGATTGTTATGCGTACTGTACTCCTGTCTCTGTTCCGGTTTTATCAGAAGTTCATCTCGCCTATGTTCCCGCCAAGCTGCCGCTTCAATCCGACCTGTTCGAATTACGGCATTGAGGCAATCCGGGAACATGGGGCTCTGAAAGGGGGCTGGCTGACGGTAAAAAGGATACTGAAGTGTCATCCCTTCCATCCCGGCGGATATGATCCTGTGCCTTTGAATCCTAAAAATTATGCAGATAAAAAGCAGTAGCCTACATGCTGCTGCTTTTTTTTGTTTCAAATGCTTCCCGGTTCTTCACCCTGGAAACCTTCCCGGTGGACGTCATGATCACTTCTTTGGTTTCATGGATTTCTTTTGGCAGTTTATACCTTGCCAGGCGCTGTTCAAGCACTGCCATGACCGCCGTCCTGTCCAAGCCGGATCCTTCCTCGAGTTCAACCAGCAGTACAGGCACTTCCCCCCACTCCGGATCTTTCTGTTTGATGACCACCGATTTCCGGACGGAAGCATGGGCTGATGCAGCATCCTCGATCTCCTTTGGATAGATGTTCTCCCCGCCGCTGATGATCAGATCACTCCTCCTGTCCAGTATGTACAGATATCCGTCATCATCAATGCGGCCGATGTCACCGGTCCTGAAATATCCTTCATCAAGTGACAGTTCCGCGTTCACATACCCTGTGGTAACCGCCGGTCCCTTTACAAGAAGCTCATCCTCATTTTCTTCATCGATCTTGATTGATATATTATCAAGCGGCCGCCCGACCGTCCCTTTTAAGATCTTGGGATCCTCCGGCGAAATGGAAACAATCTGTGAGCATGTCTCGGTCATTCCGAAAGAATTATATACCGGAAATCCTTTATCGAGAGCACGGTTCAGAATATCCATCGTCACGCCGGCGCCGCCGAGCAGTATGCCTTCGAGATTATGTCTGCCTTCATGCTCCATCATCCTCCCGAGCATCACGGGCACCATGCTGACATGCGTAACTTCATGCTCCTCCAGCTCCCGCCACACATTCAGCGGTTCGAACTTTTCAATCAGAATCATCATACAGCCGCGGATGACTGAACGCATCAGTATGGAAAATCCTGAAATATGATAGATTGGATTGACATTCATCCATACACTCTCCGGCCCATAGCTGAATCGCTGTTCGCACCCAATGGCCGACTCATAGTGATTTTCATAACTCTGCCTTACCGCCTTGGCGCGGCCCGTCGTGCCTGAGGTGAACATGATCGACAGGGTTTCTTCTCCGGCCGTTGCCCCCTCATTGCCAGGAACGTCTTCAAGACCAATTAATTCCCCGTACCCGACAACTCTGTAACCGTCCACTGAGAGTTTTTTTGTAGCCACGATGGTATCGACTCCCACATCCGTCATCTGCCTGTCGATTTCAACAGCGGTCAGACGACGGTTGATCATCACTATTTCAATTTTTGCAAGCATCGCCGCGTGGATCAGGATGACTGATTCAACAGTATTGTCTATAAAGAACCCTATTCTTGCCCTGCCCAGTGCATTCAATTTCTTCGAAACTGACAGTGCTTGCCCGTATAAATCTCTGAATGAGAGCATATTTCCATTGAATGCGACCGCTGTCTTTTCAGGACGCATGTCCGCCTGCATCTCCAACCAATTATAATCCATTTCTACACCTCATTAAAAAAGCCCATCATCAGATGGGCAGGATAAAACTTATGGGAATCTAGGGAATTGACCGAAATCCGGCTTCCTTTTCTCTTTGAATGCTTCTCTTCCCTCTTTTGCTTCATCAGTCGTGTAATAAAGCAGCGTCGCATCTCCGGCCATTTGCTGTAATCCTGCAAGACCATCTGTATCTGCATTCATACCCGCTTTCAGCAGACGGAGTGCCGTCGGTGAATGTGCCATCATTTCCTCACACCACTGGACGGTCTCATCCTCAAGCTGGTCAACCGGAACCACAGTGTTCACGAGCCCCATATCCAGTGCTTCCTGTGCATCATACTGTCTGCAGAGGTACCAGATTTCACGGGCCTTCTTATGGCCGATGATCCTGGCAAGATAGCCTGCACCGTAACCGGCGTCGAATGAACCCACTTTAGGACCGGTCTGTCCGAAGCGTGCGTTGTCTGCAGCGATTGTGAGGTCACAAACGACGTGCAGCACATGGCCGCCGCCAATTGCATATCCGGAAACCATCGCAACTACCGGTTTCGGGATAACCCGAATCAGACGCTGCAGATCCAGTACGTTCAAGCGCGGCACATTGTCCTCGCCTACATAGCCGCCGTGACCGCGGACCGACTGGTCACCGCCGGAACAGAAGGCCTTTTCACCCTCGCCCGCAAGTACGATGACTGCTACGTTTTCATCATCCCTCGCCCTGTTGAATGCATCGATCATCTCATTTACCGTAAGAGGTGTAAAGGCATTGCGAACTTCCGGACGGTTGATAGTCACTTTCGCAATACCGTTATAGTATTCATACTTGATTTCTCTGTACTCTTTTAATGTCTGCCATTCTCTAGCCATTGTTCAGCCTCCTATTAAAAACTCTAATACCATTATACCAAACTTATCCGCCGCTTCCATATGAATGTTATGTCCGGCGCCGGGAATAATCTCAAACCGGCCATTCGGAAGCAGCTCCTCCATCCTCTGATTGATGGCTACGAACTTCCCGTCCTTCTCACCGGCAAGGAGCAGCACCGGAACCGATATTTCCGGCAGATCCTGCCAGTATGACTTCTGGATCCCCGTTCCATAACTGATCAGACTCTCCGCTGCGCCGCGCGGGTCCTGAGCCAGCCTGTTTTCTCTCTGGCGCATCCTTTGACCCGCATCAGCAGAGTCCTGCGATTGGAAAATCCCCATCTTTTCCCAGCTGTCAATGAAGGAAGCATAATCGGATAAAATGCTGTCCGCCCGCTTCCGGTCAAGCTCCTGCCGTTCTTTTCTTTCTGACGGATCGCTGATGCCGGGCGATGCACTCTCAAGCACTGCCGATTTTATCACTCCCGGATAATTGGTCAGAAGTGATACAGCGACCCTTCCTCCCATGGAGTAGCCCACGACATGGACCGCCCCCCACCGTGATCCGATCAGTGCTGCGAGCGCGTCCGAGATGTCATCCATGGAATAGTCCCCCCCGGCCTTCGTATCACCAAAGCCCGGGAGATCAACAAGCAGTATGTTGAAATGTCCCGTCAGGTGTCCGACAGCTGGTTCCATACTCGACATATCCGACAGGAAGCCGTGCAACAGGAGCACTGTTTCCTCACTGCCGTTATCATCGAACCTGTAATTAAGTTCCAATGGCCCTCACCATTTTCCCGATCTCCTCTTTGAGCTTCTGATGTTCAAACAGATTCTTATCCCGGTCTGTCTTTATCTCTATCATGTTTCTGCCGCTTCTGTTCAAAAGCTCCGCATCCAGTTCCTCTACATCCGCAATAGAGACATGGTCGAATCCATACAGTGCTGCCGCATGGCTGAAATCAAGGTCGAGCGGCGTCCCGAAGAGACGTTCAAAATGATCTTTATCCGCGTGCTGCGGCAGGAAGCTGAATATACCTCCGCCGTTGTTATTGAACACGATTATATTTATATCTATCTCCTCAAGTTTCGCCATCATGAGACCATTCATATCATGATAGAGCGCAACATCGCCGATGATGAGGGTGACCGGCCGGCTCAGTGCCGTGCCGAGCGCTGTTGACACGACGCCGTCTATGCCGTTTGCCCCGCGGTTTGAATAGACGGGATGCACATTGAGTGTATCGTACCGTTCCACATCACGTATCGGCATGCTGCTTGAGAGGAAGAAGTTTGTGGCGGGCCCGGTTTTCTGGATGATGTCATACGTAAAACGTCCCTCATCAGTGAAATCGCCGATATTTTCATCAATGAAATGTTTGACGGAGGCATCGATGTGGCTCATCCATTTTTTGAAGTCCGGTGCTCCCCCGGAAAATTCGATTTGTTCCAGTGTATCTGAGACATTCCCGATATAGGATGCCGCCGGGGCCACAGGATACGTTTTGACTTCCTGCACTTCACTCAGCACGTACTGCGGCACATTGGTCGAAGAGAGGAATTTATTGGCCGCCTTCGAAGTCAGCGGCTCCCCGATACGGAGGATGAAATCGACATTTTCCTCAATGAAACCGTACTGTGCTTCGCTGAGTACATTGAATATCAGATCATGATGTGTCACGGCATTTTTCAGGAATCCGCGCAGATGCTGCCTCGGATCGAGAATGACAGTCAGGTTTTCACGGTCGATGATACCGCCGATGTCCGAAATATCCTCCCTCGTCTCCCCGATCAATAAAAGGCCCGTACCCTGGAAAGGTTTTACGGACGCATCCGTCATTTTATATTCCGGCAGTGTCTTTTGCTCTCTGTTGAACAGGCCGGTCCTTGAGACATCCGGCATGGACGGCTCCCGTACAGGGATGTTGATATGGACGGGGCCTGTGTGTGTGCCGGTGAAAAACCTGGAGCACTGGAGTATCTTGGATTCTATCAGATCCGCGAGGGACTCGTGCATGTCGGCAAGCGGCAACTCTGTAAAGAACTTTACGTAGTTGCTGTACATATTGTTCTGTGTGATGGACTGCGGCGCCCCGATGTCCCGGAGCTCATGCGGTCTGTCAGCTGTCAGGGCAATCAGCGGTATATGGCTGAGTCCCGCTTCCGCCATAGCCGGGGTATAATTCGCGGCCGCAGTGCCCGATGTGCAGATGAGCCCCACAGGGCTCCGGTCCGCCTTCGCAAGACCCAGAGCAAAGAATGCCGCACTCCTTTCATCGGGATGTACATGAGTCCTGATTGAAGGATGCAGTTCGGCTGCGATCGCTATGGGTGTTGAACGTGATCCGGGACTGATGATGACTTCCTCCATCCCGTAGGACCACAAAACATCAATGAGTGTAAAAACCTGCTTTGTTAGAACCTCCTGATGGCTCATTCGTCATTCGCCTCCAGCACATTCAGCATCGGTGTGAACTTGACCTGTGTCTCCTCGTATTCCTTTTCGCTTGAAGACCCTTTGACAATTCCGCATCCTGCAAACAGAGTCGCACTGTTCGCCTGGATGAGCATCGATCTGATTGACACGACAAACTCGGAATCATTGTCTTCATGGATGATGCCCACGGGTGCTGCATACAATCCCCGTGTGCCATACTCCTCCTCCATGATATAATCCCGGGCCGTTTTCTTCGGCAGTCCGCCGACGGCCGGTGTCGGATGGATGGCATCAAGCAGATCAAAAACATCTGTATCGTCGTTCAGCGTGGCTTTGATTGCGGTATGAAGATGGTAAATATATTTATTCTCGAGAATCCCCGGTTTTGGATCATACTCGACCCAGTCACTGTACGGCTTCAGGTCATGCACAATCGATTCGCGGACGACTTCGTGTTCATAGCGGTTCTTTTCGTCATTCAAAAGGAACGATTTCTGAAGCTCATCCTGTTCACTGTCATGGATCCTTTTGGCTGAACCCGCTATCGCATTCGTCCGTAATTTATCGCCTTTGATATCAAAAAGTTTTTCCGGTGATTTGGAGATGAACGCGGACTTGCCCTTTTCATAATAGATTGTGTAAGTGCCTTTTTCATTATCCAGTCTTTCCAGCAAAAAAAGCGGATCTGCCGAAGACTTGAAGGTTATCAGTCTCTGTCTCGCCAGCACCACTTTCCTGAAACTCGTTTCATCCAGTACATCAACCGTCCGGTCGACAAGCGCCTTCCATTCATCCGGAAACAGATCTTTCTCCATATTAATCACCGGTTTGCCGTCAGCTTTCAATTCTGCATTTTCAATGGCTTCAAGCTCACGTACTATATCACCGAGTACTGTCTGCAGATCCACTTCTGAAATGCCTGCAGTGTAAAAGAGGACTTCATTTTTCAGGTCGAATTGCCATTTCGGCAGATGGAATTCCACCATGGCGAAGTCGTTCCATTCATCAGTGGTCTCCTTGGTGTCAAAACGGGTGCCCCCGAACAGACTGAGACGGGAAGGGATACCCTCTTCAAGCCTGACTTTTTGAATTTTATCATAAAGTGCATCTTTCTCTTTGGACAAAGAAGATGCAGAATATTTATCTCTTCTGATTGATTCCAGATAACCGATGCCTACAATATTATAAGCATCCTCTTTAGACCGGAACCAGTATCTGGACCCAAGTTCAGATCCGAAGTGGGAAAACAGCTTCCTCTCATCAATATCCATACCGTATATGGGCAGTTGGAGAGTCAGATAGTTTTTATCCGAATCCAGGCTTATATCATCCAGAATAGTTTGATACGCTTCCAAGTTCATTAATACACACTTCTTTCAGCATAGTTACTCTCATTTTATCATTTATTCATATATGTGTGTATCGTATATAATTAAATATGTTAAAATTGTAATCATATTTATACAAAAAGGAAGATGGTCATGCAAGGTACAGAAACACATACAGGGATAAAGAAATACCTCAGTCTGACGCGCCCCCACACTCTGACGGCCGGGTTTGTCCCTGTTCTCGTCGGAACGGCGAGCGTCCTGCTTTTCGCGCCGATCAGATGGGATATGTTCATCGCTATGATGATCGCCACACTGCTCATCCAGTCCGCGACGAATATGTTCAATGAATACTTTGATTTCAAAAGAGGTCTGGACAGTGCCGAATCGGTGGGTATTGCGGGAGCAATAGTACGAAACGGGATGTCGCCCCGGCTTGTTCTGAACATTGCCGTCCTGTTCTATATCATCGCCGGCATCATAGGCATTTACATTTCGATAACCACATCGCTCTGGATACTCGTCATCGGGGCTGTATCAATGGCTGTCGGGTACCTCTATACAGGCGGACCGTTCCCGATATCATGGACGCCGTTCGGGGAGATATTCGCGGGGTTCTTCATGGGGACAGTCATTATCATGATCACATTTTTCATCCATACAGAAACGCTGCACTACTTTCCGCTGCTGATTTCAATACCGGTTGCGATTACCATCGGTCTGTTGAACATGGCAAACAACATCAGAGACCGCAGGAAGGATAAAGAAAGCGGCAGGAAGACATTCGTCATCCTTGTGGGCAAACCCCTTGCAGTCATGACTACAGCAGCCCTGCTGGCATTCTGTTATGCCTTCATTTTCTGGATCGTGTTCTTCAAACCATATGGTTCAATATTCCTGCTCCTTACATTCATCTCGATACCGCTGTTCTTAAAAACAGTGCGCCGGATGTGGAAAGGCGATACCCCGGCCGAACTCATCCCGGCCATGGCTTCCATGGGAAAACTGAATACCGTCTTCGGACTCCTGCTGACAATCGGTCTCGTGATCAATGGGGTAACCGGTATATAAAGATGGCTGAGAAAATTCTTCTCAGCCATTTCTTCTATATATACCTCTCCTGCTGCATCTTTTCATGAAATTCCCGGATGCATTCAAAATGGTTCGGATTTATATTGCGGATCGTCTTGCTGCGGACCGCCCCTTTTTCATTTTTCAATTTGATGAACAGCACGCCGGATTCAAAGTCCTCATAATTATAGTCCTCATCGTTGAACTCCAGGGAAATGATCTCTCTGTACGGGTAGTAGCTCACAAGCCATTTTGCACTCTCCTCGCTGAATTTAAAGGCAGAAGCATGTACAAAAATGAGCTCATCTTCCAGAAGGATATAAAGCCCGATCCGCGTCAGGTTCAGCCGGCAGATGCCGATGCAGTACACCGGTTTCGACTTATAGCTTTCATAGTCAAGATCATCAAACAGATGCTTTTTCACCTTCTGCAGAAAAAGAAGTTCATCCCCTTTGAAATCATGCGCGCCCATCTCTATTTCAAACATGGGTCTCGGGAGTTCGATTGCATCCAGATATAAATTGATTTCATGATAAGAAAACATAGGCATTCTCCATACTCATCATAGAATTTGACTCCATTATACATCATTCCCATGATGTATAAAAACATTATTTCAATTATCGAAATAATATTGATTATTCTTATAATTATATTATACTTAAAGTGTATCTATATACTAGGGGGTAAATTGAAATGAGTTTGAAAAAGTATCTGCTGGCCGGCGGCCTCTCCACAGCGCTGCTGCTCGGTGCATGCGGCGGCGCCGATTCCGGTGAGGAAGACACCAGCGGGGAAAATACCGAAGAATCCGGTACTGACGAAGAAAACCAGGATGTTTCCTACTCCGGCCAATACGGTGATTTCAATGTCGTTGAGTTCAGTCAGACAACCATGGAAGCACCGGAAGGCGAGGAAACTGAAGACGAAGAAGAATCCGGACCGACAGAAGCAGTCGTCATCGAATTCGAATTCACAAACAACTCTGATGTTGCCACCTCACCACAGGAAGCATTCGGCCTCGACCTCGCCGTCAGACAGATGGATGGTGAATCTGAAGTGCCGCTTGAGAACCTGACAATGGATCTACCGGAAGACTTTGAAAAAAGTGACGAAGCAGGCGCTGCCGCTGAAATGGTCGAACCCGGAGAATCCTCGACCGCAGTCGTAGCATACGGACCACTCGATCCTGAACTTGAAACTGTTCTGCAGAGCCGTGAAAACCCGATGGCCGAAGAAGACTCCGACCCGCTCGACCACACGATTGAACTTGAGGGATCGGGAGAAACAGAAGGATAAAAATCATCCCATGCCCCCTGCAGAAGCCAGGGGGCATATTTTAAGGCAGGTAAAACATGATAATCACTACAGGCGGCAGGACAGACCAGGATACGACAGCCCGTGCAAAAGCACTCGCCGGCAAATATCAATATCCTTTTATAGAAAGAGACAAAAGAAGCATCGGTGCCTTATTCGAAAAATACGAAACCGACATTGCGACGGTCGGCAGGGAGAAACTCACAATCATTCCCCGCTCTTCGAAAGAACCCATCCACTTCCACCCCAGCCTGTCGATGATCAGGGCAAAACGTCTGATAAACGGGGAAAGTGATGCATTCACAGAAGCTTGCCGGCTGACAGCGGGAATGAGTCTGCTTGATTGCACGATGGGACTCGCGGCAGACAGCATCACAGCCAGCCTTGTTACCGGAGAAGAAGGCCGCGTCACTGCAGTGGAATCAAGCCCCCTCCTCCATATGCTTGCCACCGAAGGGTTAAAGACATACCAGAGCAAGATTCCGGTAGTTGACGAAGCGATGCGAAGAATCAAAACAGTACATGCAGACCACTGTGATCACCTCAGAATGCTCCCCGATGACAGCTTCGACATCGTATACTTCGATCCAATGTTCCAGGAGAAAATCGAAGCATCAAACGCCATCCGGAAAATCAGCGGACAGGCAGAAAAGAACAGCCTGACCCGCGAAACGATCAAGGAAGCGAAAAGAGTCGCAAGACACAGAGTGGTACTGAAAGACCACTGGAGAAGCCGGAGATTCGAGCAGTTTGGTTTCGATCAGCTCAAAAGAAAGACAAGCCAGGTGCACTATGGCAGGATTGAAGTCTAATAAACACCATCACTTCCGTCAACTGATAAAAAAAGGTTCATCCCTCGAACCTGTAACCTGCCTTCATGAGTGTTCGGGCATGTTGGGATCTGTATTTTTTATAGAGGGTGATACTGCCTTTATTAGATTCGTCAATCCCTGAAATTATGATTCACATGCTTCACCGGTCCGATCTGTAACCATGGTCCGCTCCTTTTTAAGGCAATTATCCTATTTCAGTAATCCAGGGCCACGTACATGGAATATTCTATTGTGTATTTATGGGCGGGCCAGTATTTGAAGAGATCATACATTGCAAAAATTGCTGCCTGATCGTCTCCCCCCCACATGTGATCACAGACTAATCTCTGATGAACTCGAATACGCCGGCTGCTCCCATGCCGACTCCCACACACATTGTGACCATACCATATTTTTATGCCGGTCTTTTTTTCATTTCGACAAGCAGTCGAGTCGTGAGCATTGCACCTGAAGCACCGAGTGGATGGCCCAGCGCTATCGCTCCGCCGTTTACATTTGTTTTTTCTGTATCCAGACCAGCTTCCCTGATTGTTGCAACAGTCTGGGAGGCGAACGCTTCATTCAATTCGATCAGGTCCATGTCCTCAACCCCAAGACCTGTCAGTTCCAGCACTTCCGGTATGGCATATGTAGGACCTATCCCCATCAGTTTCGGATCGACACCAACTGCCTTATAACCGACGAACCGCGCAATAGGCTGACCCCCAGCTCCTTCACTTTATTACCCGACATCAATATGACAAAGCCTGTCCCATCTGTAAGCGGTGCTGATGAAGCAGCTGTCACTGTCCCGCCTGCTTTGAATATCGTCGGCAGTTCCTCAAGCGTCTCAAGGTTTGTATCCGGACGTATGAGTTCATCTGTTCTGAATGATTCCTTTATGACAACAGGTCCGTTTTCATCATATGAAACGCTGTTGACATCGATTGGTATGATTTCATCATCGAACCTGCCTGAATCCCTGGGCTTTATAGCGCGCTGATGGCTTTGCACGGAATAGTAATCCTGGTCTTTTCGTGACACTGAATATTCTGCCGCCACCATTTCAGCCGTCAGCCCCATTGGATACGATACACCGGTATCTTCATCCTGGAGCACCGGACTGTTTGTGGGCTCGTTCCCTCCCATTGGAACAGCACTCATCAGTTCGACACCGCCTGCTGCCAATATATCGATTTTTATAACCATGATAGAATTAAAACAAAATTAAAAGGCATGTCTCCTATGAATTACAGAAGACATACCTTTAATAAAATGGCTTAACCAAAAGTTCAACTTTTAGGGTTCACTTCAAAGTTTATCTGCTGGAGCGGTTTGGATTACCTTACATATTCAAAGATGCCTGCTGCACCCATGCCGACCCCGATGCACATGGTGACCATGCCATATTTCGAATCGGGCCTGCGTTTCATTTCTGATAACAGACGTGCCGTAAGCATCGCACCCGAAGCGCCGAGTGGATGTCCGAGCGATATTGCGCCGCCGTTTACGTTTGTCTTATCGATGTCCAAGCCAGTTTTACGAATTGAGGCGACAGTCTGAGAAGCAAACGCTTCATTCAATTCCACCAGATCCATATCCTCAACTGATAGGTTGGTTTGCTCGAGCACTTCAGGGATGGCATATGCCGGCCCGATTCCCATTATTTTAGGATCGACGCCTACAGCTTTGAACCCGACGAACCTCGCGATTGGTGTCACCCCAAGTTCCTTCACCTTATCACCTGACATCAGAACGACGAAGCCGGTGCCATCGGTCAATGGGGCTGATGTACCTGCAGTCACTGTACCATCTGCCTTGAATACTGTAGGCAGTTTCGACAATCCTTCCATTGTAGTGCCCGGGCGTATATGTTCATCTGTTTTAAATTCTTCCTTGGTGACGACGGGTCCATTCTGGTCATAGGACACTTTTGTCACATCGATCGGAATAATTTCATCTTCAAAACGGCCCGCATCTAGTGCCGCTTTGGCACGCTGATGGCTCTGCACTGCGTAGGCATCCTGATCTTCCCGGGAGACTTCGAACTCCTCAGCCACCATTTCTGCGGTCAACCCCATCGGATAGGCAACCCCTGAGTCTGCATCTTGAAGAATCGGACTGTTTGTAGGCTCGTTGCCCCCCATCGGTACAGCGCTCATCAGTTCAATTCCACCTGCCGCCAGGACATCCGCCTGCCCAGCCTGAATCTGGTTTGCTGCCATCGCAATCGTTTGAAGCCCTGATGAACAGTAGCGGTTTACAGTCTGTCCCGGTACGCTGTTTGGCATTCCCGCAAGCAATGCAATGGAGCGGGCTATATTTTGACCCTGTAGTCCCTCTGGAAAAGCATTGCCCACTATGACATCTTCGACCATGGAAGATTCGAACCCTCCATCCACACGTTCCAGCACGCCTTTAAGTACTTGTGCTGCTACTTCATCCGGCCTATCGTGAAACATCGCGCCGTTTTTAGCTCTGCCTGCAGCAGAACGGCCATAAGCCACTATATATGCTTCCTGCATTAAGACTCATCCTTTCTTTTTAACCGATCCATTAATTGCGTAGTGGTTTCCCTGTTTCAAGCATATGACTGATTCTTGCGTGCGTCTTTTCGTTTTGAAGCAGGCTCAAGAAACGTTCGCGTTCCAGCTTCTGGATATATCTTTGATTCACATAGGTGTTTCGCGGTAGATTTCCACCTGCCAATGCCTCTGCAATTTTCAAAGTAATTTCATAATCATAGTCACTGATGAAATGTCCGAGACGCTGGGCATCAAGCTGACCTTTAATCAGTGCAATGAAATCGCGTCCTAAAGCAATATATTGGCCCTTTGGTTTCGGTATATAATTGGTGTTGGCTTCAAATCGTGCTTTCTCAAGCGCCACTTCAACACGTTTTTCTGAATTAAGCAATATGGAATCTGTATCTCTCAAGTAGCCATACCTCTTTGCTTCATAGGCATTGGTGGACACTTTTGCCAAGCCGATGTTCATCAGTATATCCGTCATGGATTCCTGCTTGTCGTTATGCTTATGAGTAGTGCTTAATATGCGATCCGCCATTTCAGCAAGCCCCCCACCACTCGGTAACAGGCCGACACCAGTCTCCACCATACCCATATAAGTTTCGCTTGCAGCTACGACAAACGGGGAGTGCAGCACCAGTTCACACCCACCACCAAGTGCCTGACCTTGTACAGCTGTTACAATCGGTTTCAGTGTATATTTCAAGCGATTGAAACTTTCATGGAGCTGGTCTATGGCTGGACCGACGAGCTCATCCACCTGCTTCATTTCATGCGCTTTCTTCATCATGTATAGATTTGCGCCTACGCTGAAGTTCCGGCCATCAGCGTAGATGACCATACTTGAGAAATCTTCAGTTTCAAGCAAGTCTATGGCTTCAATCAGGTCACTTGAGAAGCCGTCCGAAATGATATTGTTGGCACTTTGCAACTTCAACAGCAACTGATCGGAATGGACCACCGACAGATTGGAATCTTCCCGGTCCCATATTTGGCTGTCTATGAACGATGCCACTGGAGCTGTCCGCTCGATCGTCTCGCCTGCTTCATAGAATCCTGAAGTGCGTTCCTCGATCCAGTCCGGTAATTCACCAAGTTCTTCCTTCATGCGGTTTTTAACGCGTTCGAATCCCATAAGATCCCAGAGCTGGAACGGCCCCTTCTTCCAGTTGAACCCCCATACAAGCGCCCGGTCTATATCTATATAGTCAGAAGCAGCTTTCGGTACATTCAAAGCAGAATAATGGAAGTTGTTTCTGAGCGTCTCCCACATGAACAGCCCCGCTTCATCTTGAGCATTGAATATTACATCCATGTTCGCTTCGAGGTCTTTGCTGAACTGCCCCAGGATTTCAAACTGTGGTTGCTGTTGGGAGACATAATCATTCTGCTCCGGGTCGAAGACGAGTACCTCCTTCTTATCCTTCTTGTAGAAGCCCTGCTTGGTCTTCCTGCCGAGTGCACCCTGTCCGACTAGTTTTTCAGCTATTTTAGTATCATGGAAGAATTCTTTCTCTTCGGGAATCTGCTGCAGTCCTTTTGTTACAGTGACAGCAATGTCCAGTCCAACCAGATCACTCAACCCGTAGGTCCCTGTACTTGGCCTGCCGATGCTTCGCCCTGTCAGAGCGTCCGTTTCTGTAATCGACATTCCCTGGTTCTCCGCGCGGTACATGATGTCATTCATCGTCTGGGTCCCAACCCGGTTGGCGACAAATCCTGGAACATCATTTGCAATCACTACGCCCTTACCGAGCTTGTCTTCAGCGAAAGCTTGCGCTTCATCGACCGATTGTTCAGAAGTGTCTTCAAGCGGAATGATTTCCACAAGCTTCATTATCCTTGGCGGGTTAAAGAAATGCATTCCAAAGAATCTTCTGCGCTCTTCTTCACCCAATACTTTCGCGATATAAGCAATCGGTATACCGGAAGTGTTCGTCGCAAACAGTGCATTATCTTTGGCAACACCCTTCACCTTATTCCACACTTCATGTTTGATTTCCAACTCTTCCTTAACAGCTTCGATGAAGATATCCGAATCATCCTGCCCCTTCAAGTCATCCTCAAAGTTGCCGTAGGACAAGTTTGATGCAAAATCCAGGTCGAACAGCTGCGGACGTTTTTTATCCGTTATCATCTCATATGCTTTTTTTGAAACCTTGTTACGATCTTTGTCATCTGCCACTATATCCAATAATTTCACTTTCAAGCCGGCATTGACGAGCAGTGCAGCAATCTGACTGCCCATTACCCCAGCACCTAGAACAGTTGCTTTTCTTATCGTCATGGAAATACCCTCCAAATTATTTGATCTCCGATGTACTTTTGCCTTGTGGGCTTTAGATGAATGCAGAGTCGCCGGTCAATGCACGGCCTATCACCAATGCATTTATTTCATGGGTGCCTTCGTACGTGTAGACCGCTTCAGCATCCGAGAAGAACCTGGCGATATCATACTCTGCTAGAATACCATTGCCACCTGTGATGCCTCTGCCCATCGCCACAGATTCCCTTAGGCGTAATGAGTTCATCATCTTCGCAGTAGAGGTCGCCACTTCGTCATATTCACCCTTCTCCTGCATACGTGCAAGTTGTGCAGATAAAGTGATTGCCTGCGATAGGTTACCTTGCATCATGGCCAGTTTTTCTTGGATCAATTGGTACTTGCTGATTTCCTTGCCGAACTGCTTACGTTTAGTCACATAATCAAGAGTGGCACGCAGTGCCCCTGCCATTGCACCTGTCGCCATATATGCCACGCCTGCACGTGTCGAATAAAGGATTTTGGCGATATCTTTGAAGCTATTGATATTCTGCAGTCGATCCGCCTCTTCCACTACAACATCCTTTAAATGGATGTTGGCATTGGGTATGATTCTGAGTGCAATTTTATTCTCTATAATATCGATATCGACACCTTCCTGCTCGGGCCGGATGATGAAACCTTTCGGCTTGCCGGTTTCAACATCTACCGCAAACAAAGGAATGACATCGGATAAATTCGCTCCCCCGATCCATTTCTTCGCACCATTTATGATCCATTTGTCGCCCTCACGTTTTGCCGTCGTCTCCAGTCCTCCCGCTACATCGGATCCGTGCTCCGGTTCAGTCAATGCAAAACATGTTCTGAGTTCGTGGGACTGAAGTTTTGGAATATAGTGCGCAACCTGCTCTTTACTTCCTCCGAACAAGAAGGCGTTGTGACCAAGCCCCTGATGGACACCAAGCAAAGTCACCAGTGATACATCAAACCTGGCTACTGTGTAGGATAGGAAGAACTGGAACATCTGACTTGCCATCCTGGCGCCTTCCCGTCCTTCAAACAACAAAGGATTATTGAAATAATCAAGTTTGCCCATCTCTTCAAAGAAGCCTTCCGGAATGGTTGCATTTATCCAATGGTCATTGATCGAATCCCGGTATTTACTCTCAAGCAGATCGTTCAGTTGTTTTAAAAATTTCACTTCTCCTTCAGTGAGTTCTTTAGACACATTCAACAGATCTTCTGGATATAATTCCTTCAATAGTTCATCTTTAGTTGTCATTATATTTCCCCCATCATTTTATGATACCGCTTTCAAAATTGCTGTTTACTGCCTAGTGAACAAGCCCATTCTCCTGCGCTTTTTCGTTCATGAGTTTCTGGATGGCCATCCTATCCGGTTTTGCAGTCGAGTTCAACGGGATATCTGTCAGTTTCAGATACATCCTCGGAACTTTATAGCCTGCCAACTTTTCCCTCATATGTGCGTTCAAGGCCTCTTCAAAACCTTCTTCATCCTCCGTCAGGACGACTGCTGCAGAGATCGATTCACCATATTTCGGGTGATCGAAGCCGACTACTATTGATTGCCTCACTAGTGGATGCTCTGACAATATAGATTCCACTTCAGATGGCAGAACATTTTCACCACCGGTGATGATCAGTTCTTTCTTACGGTTGACGATGAATATGTCGCCATCCTCATCTTTCCGGGCGAGGTCCCCTGTCAGGAAATAACCATTGTGGAATGATTTTTCAGTCAGATCCGGCCTATTCCAATAGCCTGGAGTTACGTTTTTCCCTTTGATTGCCAGTTCACCTATTTCATTCATTCCAACTTCATTGCCGTCGTCATCGAGCAACTTCATATCGACATACATGATTGGCTTGCCGATGCTCATGGGTTTCTTTTTGGCATTCTCTGGTGTATTGACCATCGCCAGAGGTGCCTCAGTCAGGCCATAGCCATTGATCAGCGTGTGACCCAAGCTTTCAAAGTGCCTCTGGACAGCTGGCAGCGGAGAGGAACCTCCCTGGATCAGGAACCTTATATTTTCAAAGTTTTTAATATCAAAGTTGTCCGCAAAAATCATACCATAGTACATCGTCGGTATTAATGTGAGGTAATCCGGTTTATGCTCCGCCATCAGATCATTCAACTGAGCCCCATCGTAATAGCGGTGCAACACGAGTGTGCCCCCTACCATGATTGCCGGTAGCGCAGTATCGTTCAATCCGAGTACATGGAATAGCGGTGTCGTTAGGATTGTCTTATATGACGCATTAATCTTATAGGTCAGTGCCGTGTTCACAATATTGCTGATGAATGAATCATATGTGAACATCACTCCTTTGGGAAGTCCTGTCGTACCACTTGTATAGATTAGTGCTGCAAGCTCATCACTTCCAACATCGACAGTTTTGAAGGGCCTATGATTATCAGGGTGGCATATGTCATCATATTCTTTCGAATCGATATTCATATGAAGCAGACCTTCAGGAGTACCGGTCAGGCTTTCTTTATGTTTTTCTGCATATAAGATCAACTTGACGCCGGAATCTGAAATGACGCTCTGAATCTCTTTTGGACTCAAACGCCAGTTCATCGGTAGAAATACAGCCCCCATCTTGAATGTCGCGAATAGCAGATCGAATATTGCTACATCATTAGGCGCAAATATCCCGACTACATCACCATGGCCAATACCTTGTTCCTTCAGGTGATTCGCCAAGTTTTCAGCGCGCTTGTCCATATCCTGGTAAGACCACTCAGTCCCCTTCAGAGGATCTATTATTGCCGGCTTCGCTTCATCATAGTCCGCCCGTGTCTTAATCCAATCGTAATTCATGTCTATCTTCCCCTTTGTTTGTGATTATTCTCCCTTTATGGAATATTGCAGCTTCCCCCATGTTTCCTGATATATTTCCGGATCCATTACTTTTATATCTTCCGCAATGATCGGTTTGAAATCCATCTGAGAAAGTACATCCTTTTCCAGTTGAAGCCCTGGTGCGATTTCAATGACTTTCAACCCTGCATCAGTCAACTCAAAGACCGCACGTTCTGTAACATAGTAGACCTGCTGTCCGAGCTGTCTTGAATAAGCCGCATTGAAGTCCATGCTTTTGACGCTGTCCACGAACTTCCTGGTATGTCCCTCCTCTTTAATTTCAAGAATCTTCTCACGGCACTCTGCCTTGCTGCCTACGACCATGGTGCCCGAAAAGATCAATGTCTGGACAGTTTGGCTGATGTCTATAAAGCCGCCGCTGCCATTCAGCCTCTCCCCAAAGGCCGAGACATTGACATTGCCATGACGGTCGATTTCCGCAAAACTCAAGTATGCGATGTCGAGACCATTATTGAATATGAAATCCCAAGTCATGTCATGGCGTATTCTGGCATCCAAGTTGTAGTTCATGCCGAAACGATTACCGCTCCCCAACATGCCGCCGAAAATACCAGTATCGATGTTCAGATTCACAAGCTCATCCACCTTCTCTTCACGCAACAGGTTGGAGAGCTCGTTATTGATTCCATATCCGATGCTTACACCATCTCCCGGTGAAAGGAATTGGGCTGAGCGTCTAAGAATTATTTTACGAGCGTCAAACTCCGGGAAACCTTGTCTAGGCTCTGCAATCCTATAATGACCCGCCAAGGCCGGATCATAATAGTCCTGTATCACCTGCTTATGGTATTTAGGGTTTTTATTGACGACCACGTAATCTACAAGTTCGGCAGGTATAAATACGTCTTTTGGGTTATAGCTGCCATTCTTGATGATTTCTTTCACCTGGACGATTATCTTGCCGTTATTACTGCGCGCTGCCGCAGCTGCAGCATACCCTTCTCCGAGGTGCGATTCATGGGTCATGTAGATGTTGCCCTTCTCATCCGCATAAGTTCCCCTCAATAACGCAACATCAATTTCGGGGAATTTATAATGCAGATATTCCTCACCATCGATATCAATGACTGACACTATATCTTCCCTAGTCACATCATTTGCTCTGCCACCCGAATACCTTGGATCAACAACTGTGTTCAACCCAATCTTAGAAATCATGCCTGGTGAAGCCGATGACTGATGGCGATACTGGGTGGCGATAATGCCTTGGGGCAGGAAATACATTTCTATTTCATTATTTTTAACAGCCTTAACTGTAAACGGCGATGCTATCACCAAACTTGTGATGATGCGTTTGACCATCCCCCGTGTCACAAAGGAATCCAAATCGAAGCCATCATCAAAATCACTGATGTCGTTCGATACGACAAACGTAAGATCATTTACTTTCTTATTCTCATCATGCTGTTCTGCCAAGTTTTTAAGAATTTCGACTGGCAGATTACCTACTGATAGAGCAGCTATCGAAATGACATCCCCTGTTTTAACGATATGCTCTAAATCATTGTATGAAATAATCTTCATATCCCATTCTCCCGACATTTTTTTATTCCAACAACACTTTTAGCATATAACATCCCCCTGTTTATGTTGACCGTACAAATTCAATGTATCATCACGGCTATAAATTGTAAACGTTTTCATTTCAGAAATATCGAAATTTTCTCATCACAAAATTTTATATCTGATTATATAACCTAGTACTAATTCAGCTTTAAACCCTTATTTTACAAGCATTCCAGATGCGTGTGAACTATAAGAATATGTAATATCCAAGGGCAAAAATAAAAGTGTAAATATGAAATAAATGGGTATTGACTTTTATGTCGAAAAATGGCCAAGGGAATATTTTGTTGAAGTTTAAGCACTACCTTCCTGATTTTCATAAGCCCCCTTTTGGAGCGGACAAGAACGGACTGCCAATGCGGGACATGATGCGTGTGCCCCCGACTTTAAAAGTACCGCTTGTTTTGAGATATTGTGTACCATATTGATTGGTCTGCCATTCTTCTTCAGGTGCAGGCGCGCCTACATTTGAGAGTGTCTTGAATTGCACGCCAAAGTAGTCACAAACCGCTTTGACATCACAGTCCGCCATATCTTTGATGTACCGATCTTGTTTATTTCCGAAGATCAATCGAAAATCTAAGTTGTTTGTCATAAACCCATGCTCGACCAGGACCTTCGGGAAAGTAGTGGCTTCCCTGATGATGTGAAGGTTTGTCCATGAGTTATATTGGGCTGCATGCAGTCCATTGCCGTGGATGCTATACCCCTTCTTTTTCATATTGTTGATGATGTTCGTTGCGAACTGTTTGCCTTGCCTGCTGGTATACAAATAGAACGCACAACGTCCGTTTGCACTTGCTGTCCCAGCGTTCGCGTGTAGGGAGATTCCAAGATCTGGCCGCTTGCTGTCATGGTAGTTTGTACGATTCACCAGATATACATCTTTGCTGTCGAATGGCTGTGCCATAATGACCTTAAAGCCGTTATGTTCAAGCAGACGTTTTACGCGTTTCCCCAATTTATTATTAAAATCAAATTCCGCATATCCTTTTCCATCTTTGTAGACACCTTTACCTGGTGGGAATATGTTGTTTCCATGTCCAATATCCAATGCAATTGCTTTACTCATGTTTAACACTCCTTGGTTTTTTTAAATTTGAAATAAAAAAGACACCCTATTTCAGAGTGTCTGTTGTAAACCCTTCTCTTCTTTTCGCAACTTCCCATGCACCTGTAGCCATCGGCCCGCTGATCAGGCCTACGGCCACCCTGCCGCCCATTGATAAATCAGAACCCAGTTCGGGCACGAATGTAGTCAAGGCACCGAAGCCTGCGTCATAAAGGCAAACGGCAGAAACCCAAAGAGACACGGGGCCGGTTCAATATCGGCACTTCCATTCGTAAGCGGCCGAAATCGATCAGAAAACGGCACACGTTCGGCCATTGCGAACTCGACACGGTCGTTTCCAGCCGGGGCAAAAGTAAGGGCTGCCTGGCCACTATTGTCGAACGGAAACCTCGGTGGTATGTCGCGTTGAAAATGAAAGACCGTTCCGCCGGCGCCATGGCACAGGCGGTAAGCACACTGCATTGTCAGTTGCCTGCGGGTGCCTTCCGGACGGCAACCGTCGATCGGGGCAAAGAATTCGCGTGTTACAAAACACTGGAACAGACATTGGGGATTTCAGTCTATTTCGCTGATCCCTATGCCTCGTGGCAACGGGGCAGTAAAGAAAATGCCAACGGCCTGCTCCGGGAATTCTTTCCAAAGCGCACAGATCTCGCTATTGATTTCAGGCGAAGCCGTTCTCCAGGCGCTGTCTCTGATTAATCAAAGACTCCGGAAATGTCTGGGATGCAAAAACAACACACGAAGGGGTTCAGGAAGAACTGTTGCACTTAAATTGACAAACGGTCATATACAAAAACAACCCCTAAATCAAAATTTGAAGGGATGCCTGCTACTTATCTTTTTAACAACTCTTCTATACTTGTAACCATGTCCTTTGGACTTGTTTTTGGAGCGAATCGCTTCACTCTTTTACCATCAGGACTAACTAGAAATTTAGTGAAGTTCCATTTTATAGAATCCCCCATAGTACCTGGCGCTTGTTCTTTGAGATATTTAAAGAGTGGGGCAGCATCTTTACCATTAATTACAGTTAACTGATGCATAGGGAAAGTAACTCCATATGTTAACCTGCAAGATTCTGCGGACTCTGCGGCACTGCCCAACTCCTGTTTAAACTGATTGGAAGGAAAACCCAATATAATTAATCCATTTTCTTTATACTTCTGATATAGCATTTCAAGTTCTTCAAACTGTCCGCTCAAACCACATTTAGTAGCTGTATTTACTATAATCATCGGTTGTCCTTCATATTGTTTTAAATTATATGATTCACCGTCTTCCATTGTTACTTCATAGTCATAAATTGACAATATAATCACTCTTCTCTACGTATTTATTAATAACTATTATATTTTCTTTATAAAGTAATATCAAAAGTAATGCATTCGTTTCACCTTTTAGAAGTGACGTGTTCTTTGGTGCGCTCGGGTCCACGGAGAGTTGCGATTTCGTATAGAGATTCAAAACCGATATTTGCGCCCGAGCGCAATTTTGATTCATTCAATTCATCAGCTACTTTTATAAAACGACTAGTCTGTGATTTGTCTAAATCCATCTTCTCCAACCACTTACTAAACTCACCATGAGCAAGGTCGTCACCACACGTGCGTGAAAACTGCTGCTTCAGCTCTAGGTTCTGCAGAACCTCAAGCTAAACGTCACACCTCATGCCATCAGACACAGTCACTGCAGCGTTTTACTCAGTGAAGGGGTTAGTATCAATTATGTATCTAAACGCCCAGGACCCGCTTCTATTGCAATCACACAACAAGTTTACGCCCACTTATTAGAAGATAAACATACGATAGACCTACTCAACACACTCTGAGCAGGTCTTTTTTTTTTATGACGATATGTGCCACAGAATTGAATGAAATACATTTTAACAAAAATAAAAACCCTTTAATATCAAGGGTTTCAGGTAGGACGTTCGATTGAATTTCATAAAAAAAACGGACAGTGAGGGATTCGAACCCTCGATACGGGGTTGCCGTATACACGCGTTCCAGGCGTGCGCCTTCAGCCACTCGGCCAACTGTCCATATTGGAATTAAAACAGAAGTGAGCTGCTCACTTCTGTTTGATGACCCGTACGGGACTCGAACCCGTGTTACCGCCGTGAAAGGGCGGTGTCTTAACCGCTTGACCAACGGGCCATATGGCTCCACAGGTAGGATTCGAACCTACGACCGATCGGTTAACAGCCGATAGCTCTACCACTGAGCTACTGTGGAATAAAATGGAGCGGGTGATCGGAATCGAACCGACGACATCAGCTTGGAAGGCTGGGGTTATACCATTTAACTACACCCGCATATAATATTTTATCAAGGGCGGATGATGGGGATCGAACCCACGAATGCCGGAGCCACAATCCGGTGCGTTAACCACTTCGCCACAACCGCCATAATATGGTTCAGGACGGAATCGAACCGCCGACACTGTGAGCTTCAATCACATGCTCTACCGACTGAGCTACTGAACCTTGTTATGTATGATATAAAAATGGCGGTCCCGACGGGAATTGAACCCGCGATCTCCTGCGTGACAGGCAGGCATGTTAACCGCTACACCACGGGACCTCCATAAAATAAAAAAATTGCGGGAGGTGGATTCGAACCACCGACCTCCGGGTTATGAGCCCGACGAGCTTCCAGACTGCTCCATCCCGCGCTAATATTATTTATGCCGTTTTTCAACGTCTGATATATATATTATACGTTTTGTTAAATCTTTTCAAGTGATTTTCATAACTTTATTGAGACAAATTTACACTTTATCAAATTCAGAAGTGTATAAGTATATTATGTGCAATCAGGGTATAACTCCGTAAATGCTTTAGGAGGCTAAATAATGAGTGATTTTTCAACTGAAAACCATTCATTCTGGAGCGCTTCGGTCGACCTCCCCTCTTTCCCAGCCGCAAAAGAAGATTTTTTATACCGGTATTCTGATAGTCGGCGGAGGCATCAGCGGGCTAGTGAATTATAAAAGTGAAACATGATGGCCCTCTTCCTGTTTGATCATGAACAAACCTTTAAAATTCCCGTCAATATAATATAATAAGCATGATTCAGCTTTAAAAGGATGTTTTTATGAAGGAACAGAATACCCGTGGAAAGAAGAAATTGACCATCCCCTCCATAATACTGCTGCTGATTGTGATTGTGGCCTCCTCCCTTGTAAAGGAAGAGAAACCGGGTGAGCCACGCTCTGAAGCCGAAATTTCCGGAAATGACCACTCCGGTGACAGAGTCCAGGTGACTGTCGATGAATTCATCGACGGTGATACGACACGATTCAATTATGAAGGTGCAAGCGAAAGTTTCAGATATCTCATGATTGACACACCGGAGACAGGACATTCCAGGCACAGAGAAGAACCGTTCGGTGCAGAGGCCGCGGAACGCGCCCGTGAGCTGCTTGAAGATGCAGACAAGATCGAAGTGGAATTTGATGCGGGACCCGCCCGGGATGACTACGGACGATATTTGACATATGTGTATGCAGATGGCGAAATGATCAATGAAATACTCGTAAGGGAGGGCCTGGCAGAAGTGAAATATGTCAATCCTCCCAATGACACCCATGCTGATCTGCTCTATGAGGCACAGGAAAAGGCACGGTCGGAAAATTTGGGGATCTGGTCTCAAAGTAATTAAAAAAACGAGCGCCCTCTTCCATTATGGAGAGAGACGCTCATTTCATTGGTGGGATTCGGTCAAATCTGTCTCATCAGATGTTTTAGGTGGAATCCAGTCCTGGGACCATTGCTCAATATCTCTTAAGACAGGTTCAAGGGAACGCCCTTTGTCTGTAAGTGAATATTCGATTATGACAGGAGTCTCGGGGTATACGTCTCTTTTGACAAGACCCTCCTGCTCCATATCTTTAAGTCTGTCGGAAAGTACCTTGCCACTTACACCGATGGCGGACTGTATAGCGCCGAATCGCTGCGGTGCATCAAGCATCTGGTAGATGACCAGCGCCGTCCACCTCTGGCTGAGTAATGAAACAGCTTTTTCAAACCTTGGGCAAAGTGTCGATTGTTTCATTTCTTATCACTTCCTTCCAGTACATTGTACCATAACAACTAAATAATTAAAAGATATTATATCTCTTTACATAATTAATTATTTATTATATACTTAGTTACATAAAGTAACAAATTAAGAATCGATGGAGGATACAAATATGAAGTTTCATACACCACCTGCTGCACATGTAGAACACGTTAAGCTGAACGTCTCCGATCTGGACCATTCAATTGAATTTTATACAAAGACATTGGGTTTTTCCCTGTTGGACAAAAATGACCAGTCTGCAAACCTGACCGCAGATGGAGAAACAAGCATCCTTTCTCTCCACCAGCCGGAAAACGCCGCTCCAAAGGGCAGAACTTCGGGATTGTACCATTTCGCGATCCTGCTTCCGGAGCGTTCAGACCTTGCTGGGATCACTTTACAGCTTGCACATAAGAACATCCGCTTCGGATCCGCCGACCACCTGGTCAGCGAAGCCCTCTACCTGAACGACCCGGACGGTAACGGCATTGAAATATATATCGACCGTCCGGCCGAGGAATGGAGTTGGAAAAACGGACGTGTTGACATGACAACCGACCCGCTGGATTTCGAAGATCTCCTGAAATCATTCGATCCCAATACACAATGGGATGGCATGCCGGCAGGCACTGTGATGGGCCACCTTCACCTGCATGTAGGGAACATCGATGATGCAGTCAAGTTCTACACAGACGGCCTCGGACTTGAAATCGTCTGCGACCTCGCCGGCCAGGCGATGTTCATGTCCACAGAAAAATACCACCACCATATCGCAGTGAATATATGGAACGGAATCGGCGCACCTGCCCCGGATGAAAATAGCGTCGGCCTCAATCATTATGTACTCAGATACCCTGATGAGACTTCAAGGGATGCTGCAGTTTCAAGACTTGAAGAAAACGGCTTTGATGTCACACGCGAAGATGACAGGATCTTCTCCGCCGATCCTTCAGGAAGCCGCGTAGAACTCGCTTTTTAATTTCATATATATGCAGTCAAAAAAGCTATCCTCAACAGGATAGCTTTTTTATCATTGTTTTACCATTTTGCGGCTGTTGCTGTTAAAATGGCAGTATGTAAGAAATCAATCAAATGCAGGAGGCAGACATGAAACTACGCCCGTTGGAAGAAACAGACCTTGAATTCATCCATGAACTTGCCAATGATTATTCATTGATGTCATATTGGTTCGAAGAACCCTATAATTCATTGGGGAAATTGACAGAACACTACCGGAACAACAATTCCGGAGAATCTGCAAGAAGATTCGTTGTCATGAATGAACAGGACAAGGTTGGAATCGTGGATCTTGACTATATCGACTTTATCCACCGCCATTGCGAAATCATGCTGATCATCAAGCCCGAGTTCAGTGGAAACGGCTTCGCAAAATTCGCATTCAAAGAAGCGACTAAATATGCTTTTGAAGTGTTGAACATGCACAAAGTGTATTTGTATGTAGATGTCGAGAACGAAAAAGCAGTAGGAATATACAAAAAACAAGGTTTTAAAAATGAGGGTGTCCTGAGAGAACACTTTTATGCAAAAGGAAAGTACAAAGATGCTGCATTCATGTCCATACTGAAGCAGGAATGGCTGAAAAATGAGTAGAAGGACGATAAAATCCTAAACGTTCGTATATTTCAGACCAATCCCCTGAAAGAGGTTCGTCTATTATTTTATAAAGGCTGTGTCACATTATATGGAAACATTCAGAGTTACTGTCGCCCCATCATTGGATGAATATCTTTCACTTATAAGGCTATGATACAAAGACTACTTTAGGCGCTTGACTTTCTTCACCTGATTCGGAAAAATTTCATTCCCGTTCAGCATCAAGTGTCCCCGGCCCTCATCCTTGGCCTTCTGGATTGCTTCCCTCAGGCTCTCAACCGTGTGGATATTGGTATAGATAGTCTGCCTCAGCCGGTTCTTATATATTATCCTGAATTTCTTTATAGCGATCCCCCCTCAACATATCTCTACATATAATTTTAATATTATGTAAAGAAATTATCAAACCATTGAACTGTTAAAATAAAAAAGACCCGTAAACAAATTGTTTACGGGGTGTAACGGAGATGGAGGGATTTGAACCCTCGCGCCGGCAGAACCGACCTACACCCTTAGCAGGGGCGCCTCTTCAGCCACTTGAGTACATCTCCATGGCTCCACAGGTAGGATTCGAACCTACGACCGATCGGTTAACAGCCGATAGCTCTACCACTGAGCTACTGTGGAACAATGTTATTTTTTCAATCGAACATTTACAATTATATCTATTTCCACAGGGTTTTTCAAGCGTTTCAGGGCATGTTTTATGTTAAAATTTACACTCCCCCCCTGGATTGCAGACCGTTTATATAATTTATATAGGAATGGTATATTGTTTCATTAATCTGGGCGGATTCCCCTCTTCCGAGTGCGGGATACTGGAAGTGCATCCCCATCTCTTTCTTCTGGTACTTTTCCTTTTGCTGATTGAACCGGTAATGCAGTTTGAGGGCATTCAGGTACTGGTTGTTGAACGATGAGTAGGAAATATCCACTTCGAGCTCTTCGTTATTGGAAAATTGTATGCGTGTCATGCCGTTATTGTCCCAGTAGGCCTGGACATGCTTTATATTGAACCAGTTGTTCTCCTGGACTCTGTCCGAATTTGTGCAGAAATATATGTATGCCCCGAACAGGTCCACAATCACCGGAATCTTACTGGTAATATTCGTCAGGGATTTGGTGAGGTCTTTTCTGGCGATGTAGTTCTGGGAATGTTTCCGGCAGTTCTTCTCTATCACTTTGTTGGGATTGAGCCGGCAGCCGAGACTGTCTCCATAGGTTTCCCCTATCCGGCTCTCAATACTGCCGTTATTGTTGACTGAGACAATGTACATCGTTTCTTCATGTATCTGATACTGGAGTCTGTTCATGCTGCTCCCCCTTGTCTAAATATTCTAAATACATGATACCATATGTTAACTATTTTGTTAACAATAATATAGTTAAATTAAATTATTTGTTAATAAAAGGCACTAAGTTGTAATATTACATTAATAAATAGTCTAAATATTCAAAACTCTGTTTGACCTGCCCCAAAACGTGTTATATAATTTGTAACAACCATTTAGATGAAGGGGGATTAGGGATGAATAAACAAGTATACCCGGTTAATCAGTTGCGAGTCTTCATCAACACGATCAATGATCTTTCCGCTGAACTCCTGTTACAAGAAGCGATGGATGAATACAATCGTAAATCATACAATGATAAGATTGAGGAAGCGCTCTTGGAAAAAGACGAGGAAAAGTTCATTAAATACACAAATCTGCTAAAGGAATTGACTGATGAAGATACAGAAGAGGATGAATGACGATAAAAAAAGCTGACTTTACCTGTACTGAGTACATAGTGTAAAGTCAGCTTATTTATATTATACGATAAGGTCCAGAAGCTCTTCACGGGTGATGCGGCCCAGGTAATGCGAGATATCCACATCTTTTAATGCCTCCGCAATTTTTCCCCTGTCATGCTCCACTCCGATCAGTTTTTCTTCTATGACATCAATTTCACCGACACCGAAGAAATCGCCGAAAATTTTTGCATGCTCTATCCGGCCCTTTTTTACGTCCAGCCTGATATCCAGCAGACCCGCCGGGAATTTATGGGACACATTGAAGTTATATTTCGGATTTTTACCATAGTTCCAGTCCCATGTCTGGTATTTCTCTTCAGAAAGCTTGTTGATTTTCTCCCAGTCTGCGTCAGTGAGTACATATTCTTCGATCTGGTCATCACCGCCGAAGATATATCTCAGGATTTTACGCTTGAATTCCTCTATATCAATCTTCTCATCCAGAAAATCATTGATATTGCCGACACGGCCCCTGACCGATTTTACGCCTTTGGATTCAATCTTTTTGGGGTTTACCTTGAGCGCATTCTGCACCTCTGAAATATCACTGTCGAGCATGAGCGTCCCGTGTGAGAACATCCTGCCCCTCTGGCTGAACATCGCATTGCCCGACACTTTCTTTCCATTGATCTCAAGATCGTTTCTACCCGACAGTTCTGCCGGTATGCCCATGTCATTCAACGCATCGACAATCGGCTGCGTGAATTTACTGAAATTATGGAAACTGTTTCCATCATCTTCTGTAATGAAGCTGAAATTCAGATTCCCTTCGTCATGATAGACTGCTCCGCCGCCGGAGACACGCCTTACCACTTTGATGCCGTTCTCCCTGATGTACGATTCATTGATCTCTTCTATGGTGTTCTGGTTTTTACCAATGATGATCGACGGCTGATTCACATAGAACAGGAAATAGGAATCATCGGTCGGTATTTCACGGAGGACATACTCCTCCATGGCAAGGTTGATCATCGGATCAGTAATATTGTTGTTTGATATAAACTTCACTTTTTTCCCTCCTCAAAAAAATGGCCGGATATTATTATAATAACATTCCGGCCTGAAGTTTCCATTTATTTGGTTATGCTTTCCACGGCTGCCTTTGCCTGGCTGACACAATCCGGCAGGCCCACACCATGATGGGATGCCCCTGTAAGGACGATGCCGGGATAATGTTCCCTCATATGCTTGGTGACTGCATCCACTCTGGACTTGTGACCCACTTTATACTGGGGCATGGAGCGCTTCATCTTCGTAACGATTGTGAACTCGGGAGCACCTTCAAGATCCATGATCTTATCCAGGTCCCGCCTTGCCAAATCGGCGATTTCCCCGTCGCTTTTCTCATGGATGATGAATTCCCCCGGCCGGCCGACATATGCCCTCAGGAGCGCCTTTCCTGATGGAGTGGAGTGCTTCCATTTCTTGCTTGTCCATGTACATGCTGTAATGGCAGTATCCATTCTCCGTGATACGACGAAGCCTGTGCCGTCGATATCATTCTTCACCTGATGCTGGTCGAATGCCATGACGACCGTCGCCACACTGGTTGCTTCCATATGTTTGAAATACTCAAGCGGCAGGTCATTGAACCACCGCTTGTACTGGAAATGGGGAGTGGTGATGATTATGCGGTCGTACTCTTCCAGACCGTCATTCACCTGCACTGTATATGATTCACCATTTTTGGTGATGGCTTCCACATCGCTCTCAAAATGAACATTGACCCCGTTGCCAATGTTCACTTCCAGAAGACGGTCGATAAAAGACTGGAGACCGTTCCTGAACTGCAGGAACTGGCCTTGTTTCCTGCCAGCAGGCTTGTCCGATGAAGCCGGCTTCTCCGCAATGGCGCCCTTGATGAGACTGCCGTACTTCTCTTCTCTCTCTTTGAAGTAAGGGAATGTCGACATCAGGCTCAACTCATCGATGTTTGTTGCATATATCCCTGAAAGGAGCGGCTCTATCATATTTTCAAGGACATCGTCGCCAAGCCTTCTTCTGAAGAACCTTCCCA
This sequence comes from Salinicoccus sediminis, assembly GCF_000986795.1. Classification (GTDB taxonomy): domain Bacteria; phylum Bacillota; class Bacilli; order Staphylococcales; family Salinicoccaceae; genus Salinicoccus; species Salinicoccus sediminis. The sequence goes on from NZ_LAYZ01000001.1 coordinate 661,315, forward strand.
CTGATACATCCGTATACAGACGGGAAGGTTTCTTGAAGATATCGAGCCCTGCGGCGAGCTTTCCTGAAGCTGAGACCAGATCAGTAGTAAGGAACGGCCAGAGCTTCGTCGGCACACCGAGCACAGCACCTTTTGGTAATGCGGATAATTTATTGTTCGAATATATATAGGATTGCCCTGTTGAATTCCTCAACAGGTCATCCCCCATGCCGATTTCTTCAGCCAGTTCGGTCATTATCGTCTTCCTTGCCAAATAGGATTCCGGCCCGAGCTCGATGGTATAACCGTCCCTCTGGTACGTCCTGATTTTACCGCCGGCCCGGCTGTCTTTCTCAAACAGGTCTATTTCCAGATCATTGTACTTTGAGAGATAGTATGCCGCTGACAGCCCCGTAATACCTGCTCCGATTATGGCTACTTTCTTCACTTTGATCAGCCTTCTTTACTACAGTTTGTTGATTTCGTTGATCATCGCCTGTATGAAGCGGTCATCCGTATTCGGCATTGCAGGCCGGTGGTAGCCCGCCCCCACTTCATCACACACTAATTTACATTCGTAGTCATTATCATACAGTACTTCAAGATGTTCGCACACAAAGCCGACCGGCAGGTAGATGAAATGGCTGTAGCCGTGGGCTCTGTGAAGGTCTCTGGTCAGATCCTGGACATCCGGGCCGAGCCACGGGTCCGGTGTGTTGCCTTCAGACTGCCAGCCGACATGCACGTTCTGGAGGTCTGCATGCTTTCTGATAAGCTCCGCAGTCTCTTCCAGCTGGGCCGGATACGGATCGTTGTGCTCTTTGATTTTTTCCGGAAGACTGTGTGCACTGACAATGACTGCTGTATCCTGCAGTTTTGCTTCAGGTATTTCCATGAGCGAAGATTTCACCGCTTCTGTCCAGAAATCGATGAACGGTTCCTGCTCATAGAACGATTCGACAGACTTGATGCTGATGCCGTATTTTTCGCCTTCAGCCTTCGCCCGTTTGTTGTAAGAGCCTACTGAAAACTCGGAATAATGAGGTGCAAGCACAACGGAAACCGCTTCTTTGATGCCATGGTCACTCATGGATTCGACCGCATCCTCGATGAACGGGTCGATATGCTTGAGTCCGATGAACAGTTCATATTCGACTTCACTTTGCGATGCGTTCAATTTATTGACTAGCGCTTCCGCCTGTCTTTTGGTGGTATCTGCAAGCGGAGAGATACCTCCGATTGCCTCATAGCGGTCCTTCAGATCCTGAAGTGCCTCCTCTGAAGGTTTTCTTCCGTGTCTGATGTGTGTGTAATACGGTTCAATGTCTTCCTCTTTATAGGGCGTACCATACGCCATCACTAATAGTCCCTTTTTCATTGCCATTCAAGATCACTTTCCTTTGCTGTATTCATGTACAAATGTAGTCAGTCGTTTCAATGTTTCCGGCTCGACTTCAGGGAATACCCCGTGTCCCAGGTTGAAGATGTGACCATGGCTTCCGCCCTGGTCAAGGATTTCTTTCGCTCTTTGTTCAATGACTTCCCAGTCGGCGAGAAGCAGTGCCGGATCCAGGTTGCCCTGGAGGGCTTTTTTCACGCCCATTTCACGCGCTTCACTGATGGAGGTTCTCCAATCGAGGCCCATCACATCCATATCCAGTTTATTCCATTCCGGAATAAGATGGGATGCGCCGATACCGAAGACAATGACCGGCACTCCCATCTCCCTGATACTGTCGATGATCTGGTTCATGTAAGGGGCAAGGTAATGTGCATAGTCCGCTTTGTTCAGTGCACCGCCCCATGAATCGAATATCTGGATAAGCCCCGCACCCGATTCGACCTGTGCCCTGAGATAGCGGATGCTCATTTCAGCCAGTTTTTCCATGAGTCTGAACCACGTCTTTGGCTGATTATACATCATTGATTTAGTTTTGTGATAGTTCTTTGTCGGGCCGCCTTCAATCATGTAGCTTGCCACCGTGAACGGCGCCCCGCAGAAACCGATCAAAGGAACATTCAATTTCTCTTTGGTCAGTATCTCGATCGTCTTATAGACATAGTCAAGGTCTTTATACGGATCAAGCTCACCAAGTTTCTCCACATCACTGATATGGCGGATGGGATTGTGGATTACGGGACCGACTCCCGCCTTTATCTCCACGTCTATGCCGATGGGAGCCAGCGGGGAAACAATATCCTTATACAGCACTGCAGCATCCACGTTATAATTTTCGACAGGGGTCGCTGTCAAGTATGCGGTCAGCTCGGGCTGGTGCGTAATTTCCATAAGGGAATATTTCTCTTTGACTTTATTGTACTCCGGCTGGCTGCGTCCAACCTGTCTCATGAACCAGACAGGAGTATAATCCGTCTTTTCCCCTCTTGCCGCTTTGATGATAGTATCATTGAACAATGTATTTTCCTCCAATATTCTATATATCACTCAATATTCTAACATACTGATGATAATAATTATTAATTACATGCATAATGTCAAAAAATCGATTTATTTGGTTTGCGTTTACTGAAAGTTGATTTAAGGTATGTATATACCAAGACTATTTAAGAGGTGAACATAATGGAACTACATTTGACAACAGGAACACTGAGGTATTTAAAAGGCATCAAACACGAACATCCGGAGGTCCATATCGGTGCAATGGGCCAGGATGCCATCCTTTTTTATGAAGACGACAACAATGATTCATTTTTCACTTCACGCCACACCTACGATATCGAACATTCAAAAGGTGAACTCGACGATGAAAATGCCACGTCGGCGCATTTCATCCCCATCCCCGACAACAAAAAGGGCACGATGCACGGGCATCTTTCCGACCTGGTGGAAGCATTGGGGGCTACAAACGGAGTGATGGCCTTCAGAACAGGGGAAGCTGTGAACGACGAGTCTTTTGTCGTACTGATCCAGTGGGCGGCGGCCTCCACATACAGCGATTTCAAACACACGGATGCATATCGCTCATACCTGAGCAGCGAAGCATTGAAAAAATTCCGTACGGCGGAATCTTTATTCCACCAATCCATCTCCGCAAGGTTCTTCCTGCCGCTTAAGGACAACGATGAACAGGCCGAAGACCCTGAAGACGAATTTTAAGCGACTGATGTCATCAGTCGCTTAATTCCTGCTCTTTTTTATATACGGTTCTGCTGAACACCCTGTTTGTCAAGTATCCCCATAGCGGGAAGACAAGTGCGATATAGGCAAACACCGGATGGATGGCGGCAAAAATGATGCCGAAGACCAGTGATACGGAGAATACCGTCTTGTGTGAGAACGTGACATAGCTTTTCTGGATGAAGGATCGGTCGACCGGCCACACTTTCGGCCAGAGCAGATAGGCCTGGGCCGAGTAGATCTGGGACATCTGAAGTACGATGACGTATATCCCGAACAGACCTGTGACGATGGAGACATAAAGATTGCCCATCCACACCATCACGATGCCAAAGAGTATGATGAGCCTCAGAATGATCATCGGCAGGTCATGGTCCCTTGCAAACGTCCTGTAGAAAAGGAACTCATACATCCTCTCTTTGCCGAATGAGGCACCCCCCGGCTTCCACAGCAGCGGGTCCAGGTATTTCCTTCTTTTGAACTGCTTGTCGATATGGTTCACATTGGTGAACATGGAGACATTTCTGTAATACCGGTTGAGCTGCACTTCCTCATGTTCTATATATGCATTCCAGTCAAGGGCGGGGTATTCACGCCCCCTTACATATCTGTCCGCCGCAAAAAGGAGTACCAATGAAAGTATCAGCCATGCCGGGTGCTGCAGCACGAGCATCAGGCTGAGTATATCCATCACAAAGAGGATGACGGTCGTTAAAGCAATGGAAACCCCGGTATTGATGACGCGCTTCCTTATATGGAAATTGACGGTGTAATGGATGAGTGACAGGAGCAGGAACAGTGTGATGCCAACCGGCCCATGTCCGACTGTGAGAATCAGCAGTGCAATTACTGCAGCCGCGACAGCTTTTGAAATGCCGAGCATGAGCGAATACCGGCCGGCATTTTTAAAATAGGTTCCCATACGTCTTTCATACGGCAGCAGGAAGATACCGTCCGCAGGTTTCATGAGCGACCGGTAGCCCGGCAGCAGAAACAGGGCAACCAGGGCAGAAGCAATCAGATCCAGCCACACCGACGGTTCCAGTGTCTGGAGTATGCCGAGCAGCGAATAAAGGAATACCCCTCCGGCGATGGTGAGGAATATCAGAAAATGGCTGTTGAATATGAATTTGCCGTAGTAGCTGCGGCGCCTTATATCTTCATTCACCCTCGGTCTGAATAGATTATCAGGCATCGGCGGCAGTGCCTCCTGTAATCTTCAGATAAACCTCATCAAGAGAGGCACCTGCCATATCAAGGGAATCGCGGAGTTCCCCGAGAGTGCCGTCCGCAACCATGCGGCCGCTGTCGATGATCGCAAAGCGGTCGCAGTATTTCTCCGCCGTGGCCAGTATATGTGTACTCATCAGTATGGAGCGCCCCGCATCCCGCTCCCTGACCATCAGGTCGATGAGCGAATCTATGCCTAACGGGTCAAGGCCTAAAAACGGCTCATCGATGATATACAGGTCCGGCCGGGCCAGAAATGCACAGACCAGCATTACTTTCTGCTTCATCCCTTTGGAGAAATGTGTCGGGAACATATTGATCTTCGTATCCAGCCTGAATATTCCAAGCAGCTCCCCCGCCCGCTCCAGTGCATCCTCTTCCTCTATGCCGTATGCCATGGCGGTCATCAGTATATGCTCATTGAGTGTCAGTTCCTCATACAGTACAGGGGTTTCCGGTATATATGCGAGACGCTTCCTGTAGCTTTCGGCATCTTCACTGATTGTGGTGCCGTCCACACGGATTTCGCCCGAATGCGGCCGCAGGAGTCCCAGTATATGTTTGATGGTCGTACTCTTCCCTGCACCGTTCAGGCCGATAAGCCCGACAATTTCCCCCTTTTTGATATCAAGGGAGACATCATGTATGACAGGGGTCTTCGAGTATCCGCCCGTCAGATGTTCTATTTTCAGTACCATAACCGACTTCCTTTTATTTGTGATCATTTATTTGTATACTTATATTAAATTAATATATCATAACTGAACTATGGAGGTACAATGAATGACTAAAACAATTTTTGAGAAAATAGCCGATCGTGAAATCCCTTCAAACATCGTATATGAAGATGAGGTATGCATCGCTTTCACGGATGCATTCCCGCTTTCCAAAGGGCATACACTCGTCATACCGAGGAAACCTGTGCCGGATATATATGACCTGGATGACGAAACGGGCGCCCACATCATGAAAGTGGTCTCCAAAGTTGCAAATGCCATAAAGGATGCTTTCGGACCGGCCGGACTGAACGTTGTCCAGAACAATGGTGAATACGCCTCACAGACTGTTTTCCACCTCCACTTCCATCTCATACCAAGATATGAGGACGAATACGACGGGTTCAGCTACAACTGGAAACAGAATCCGGATGAACGCACAGATGAACAGAAAAAAGAGATCGAAGAGGCCATCAAAAACCGGCTTGATGTATAACATTCCGGCGGTTTGGGTAAAGAGACATAAATGGCAAAAAGGACGTGACACTTAATGAAACTCAAAAACGCAGGTATCGGTTTCCTCGTCGGTGTAACCGGGGGAACACTGATCGCAATGCTCAATGCCCCGAAATCAGGGAGCGAGCTCCAGGCTTCACTGAAGTCCGGTTCGGGCAACATGAAGTCCCAGATGGATCAGCTGAAAATCGAAGCGGACGAGGTCAAATCTTCTTTTCTGAAAACAAAGCATGAGTCCCAGGAAGTGTTCAAGACACTGGGAGATGAGATCAAGACGATGATCAGCAACTACCAGGCGGATATTTCACCGAATATTGAACGCATACAAAAGAACGTCGAAAATCTCCAGAACCGCGGTGAAGAAGTTCAGGAATCAGTGGGGAAAATCCAGGATAACTTCAAATTCAAATTTAAATAGGCCTTTACAAAGCAGCAGGTTACAAAGATTTGTACCCTGCTGCTTTCTTGTGATATATTAGCTTTTGTAGTCTAAACCAAAGGAGACTTGAACAATGAAAAAGAAATTAGCTCCGATTGTCATTAGTTTCGGACTGATTGGCCTCGCCGGCTGCTCAGACGATAATGGAGGCGGAAACAGTGAAAATGGTGAAACGGAATTCGGCAATGTGCTCTCAACGAGTGATGCAGGGGATGTCACTACAGACGATATCCTGAACCAGATAGGCACAAGCACGGTTGCAAACCAGACATTCCAGCTCACCCTCGATAATATCCTGAAAGACAAATACAGTGACGCAGTGGACACTGAACAGATTGAGTCCCAGACAGATGAAGAGATTGAACAGATGGGCGGGGAGGAACAGTTCTCCATGGCACTTCAACAGCAGCAGCCCGGCATGACTGTTGACAAATATAAGGAACAGCGCATAACAAACGCCTACCATGATAAGTTCTTCGAAGAGAAGTTTGAAGTGACGGATGAAAAGGCGATGGAGAATACAAGGGAAGCTTCGCATATACTTATTGCAGTGAAGGATGAAGAATCTGAAGAATCCGCACCGCAGCAGCAGCAGGCACCCCAAAGTGATTTGACTGATGAAGAGGCGAAGCAAAAAGCTGAAGACCTTAAAAAGCAGCTTGACGAAGGTGCCGATTTCGGAGAACTCGCCAAAGAAGAATCACATGATACCGGCAGTGCCGAAAATAATGGCTCTCTCGGCTATGTCCAGAAAGGACAGATGGTCGAAGGCTTCGATAAAGCATTGTTCGAACTCGAAAAAGGTGAAGTTTCCGATGTGGTCAAATCAGAATTCGGCTATCACATCATAAAGCGCCATGATGAGGAAAACATCGAAGATGAACTGCCACAGATTAAAAAGCAGATGGTGAGCAAGGAGATACAGGAAAACCAGGATAAAGTGCTTGAATACTACAAAGAAGTGCTCGAAGAGTATAATGCAGACTTCGAAAACGAAGACATCAGGACTTTCATCGAAGACACTTATCTGAACCCGGAATCCCAGCAGTCACCTGAGCAACCGACGACGGAACAGCCTGCAGAGGGCGAAGATGCTTCTGCAGAGGAATCCACTGAAGAAAACGCAGAATAACCAAAAACTGCCGCGGAAATTCCGCGGCAGTTTTTGGTTTCATTCAAATTTTTCCGGACGGTAGAACGCACGGTTCTCGAGCGGGAATATACGGTCGGTAAACGTCCCCTTATCCGTCTGGCTGGTGTGTTTGTCCATCATCATCATGCGGGCATCGATGTTGTCTATGAAATGCAGGATCTCCGCCTCTTTGATCATAGGCTGCTTTGGAGAACCGTATTCAAGTTTACCATGATGGCTCAGTATCAGGTGCTTCAGGAGCATGACTTCCTCGCCTTCGATGTTCAGTTCATCGGCCACGCGTGTAATTTCATCATTTGCTATCACAATATGGCCGATGAGATTCCCTTCCACGGTATAGGTGGTACCCACCGGGCCGGTCAGCTCCTTCACCTTGCCGATATCGTGCAGGATGATCGCACTGTACAGAAGGCTCCGATTCAGGGACGGATATATGTCACAGAGTGCTTCTGCCGTCCTGAGCATATAGTGGACATGGTATGCGAGTCCTGAGACGAAGTCATGATGGTTTGTCATGGCTGCCGGGAATGTCAGGAACTCCCTGCCATATTTATTAAGAAGCTGACGGACAATCCTCTGGAGACTGCCGTTTTCAATCTTGATCACATAATCCATTATGCTTTCATAAAGTGCGTCTTCGTCCATCGGCGCTTTTTCGACAAAATCTTTGGGATTGAGACCGTCCTCTTCTTTAGCTGTTCTGAAAGTCGCTATTTTCATCTGTCTCTTATTGCGGTAGTCGATGACGTCGCCTTTGACTTTGATCAGTGTTTCAGGCTTCAGCACCTCCATATCCTCTTTTGAAACTGTCCACAGTTTCGCTTCGATTTCTCCCGTACGGTCCTGGAGGAATAGAGTCATATAGGGTTTCCCCTGCGTGGTCACTCCCTGCTGGCTCCTTTTTATCAGGTAGAAAGTTTCCACGCTGTCCCCCGGCTTAAGCTTTGATATATTATTAATCAGAGCCACCTCATTTCACTTTTTCTTTTAGTTTTATCGTCTGCTGGGAAGGTATCGAACTGTCAAGATTACAAGTAAAGTACAACACCTGATCCGTCACTTCATTGCGGAGATAATCCATGATGATTTTCTTGCGTTCCCTGTCGAAATGTACAAAGGCATCATCTATGATGAGGGGAAGCTGGTAGTAGCCCTTGAGTGCTTTGATCAGGCTCAGTCTGAGACTGATGTACAGCATTTCCTTGGTGGACTGGGAAAGCTCGAGCGGATGGAACAGCTGCCCGTTGCTGTGCCTTACTTTGATGCCGTCCTCATCGTAGATCACATTGATGTATCTTCCGCGCGTCACACTTTCAAAAATGGACCTTGCCTCCTCTATGACGATCGGCAGACGCTCATCCTTGATCGCTTTGATGTGGGTTTCAATCAGTATGCGTATATAGTTCAGGGACATATACTCGCGGGAGAGGCCCTGAATCTGATTTTTGCGCATTTCAAACATATGATTGAGTTCACTGAGCTTACCGTCGCTTTCGAGGCCTGCGATTTCAGAGTTGATTTCCGCAAGCGCCTTCTGCTCATGCTGGATCTTACTGTTGAACTCCTCGATCTGAGTTGAAATATTCTCTTCTTCCTCTTTCAGGTCGGCTAGCAGGAAGCGGGACAGTTCATTTCTTGAATCATAGTCGAAATGTTCTTCATCAAGTTTCGTAGTCAGTTCTTTGAACTTTGCGACATTGTCATGATATTCTTCATGTTTCCTCGCGTAATAGTAATACTCTTCCTCGTCTTCCGCATCCACATATTCAAGCAGTTTTCGGACTTCCTGTGCAGAGACGGAATTCCTTTCTTCCAGAACGTTGATTTCATTTTCGAGCAATTTGATCTGGTCGTCCAGCCTTGTATAATGCGACTGGTCCTTGTACATTTTTGAAACCGTGCTCTTTATATCATAAAAGATGCTGCTCTCATCATATTGGATATCCATTGAAGAAATATCATTTTTCACTTCAGTCTTGAATTCCCGAAGTTCTTTTTGGATATTGTCGATCTCAAGTTTGTGTCTGTTGATCTGATTGCGTTTCTGTTTGATCTCCCGGATCGTGTGGATGGCATCCACGATATATTTGTTTTCAATATCCGGGTTTACCCTGAGATTCTTTTTCACATTGAGCAGATCGGTGTTGAGGGAGTCATTAAGCGCTTCTTTTACGGAAAGTGCCTCCTTCATCTCTTCAAGCTTCACATTGGAAGAGATCCGCTTTGTGTTCTGGGTCTTCAGGTCCATTTTCAGATCCCTTGCATCATTGATGTCAAAGTCTACATCATTGTTCCGTCTGATTGTATCGATGATGTCCTCGAGCTCGCGCACTTCCTTCTGGTAGTCCGTCTTCAGTGATTCATCCTCTTTCTGGTTGGTGAGCATGAGCAGCAGCAGGGTAACGATGCCGATGGCTGCAAATACACCGCCCATCAGCCAGTTCGACGAGAACAGATAATAGATGCCAATCAGAAGTGCGATGACACTGATCCCGATGATGAGGACGGACTGCCCTCTTTTGACTTTGTTCCTCTCGCGCTTTTCCCGCTCATAGTCCTTCTCAATCAGCTTGAACATCTTCTCTTTCTCTTTCAGTTCATACTCTCGGTCCATCAGCTCTTTTTTGATGCGCAGCCGTTCTTCGCCGATCTGTGAATCTTCAAGATGTTCAATATCCTGGTCAAGCTGTCTGATATCGGACTTCAGGTGGTCTATCTCCCTGATCAGATACTGCTCTTCAAGTACTGCCTCATCCAGTTTTGAAAGAAGCGTCTGGACGGATTCCTTGACGATATTGGAGTCATCCACATCATCGTGTTCCTGCTGCCAGCCGATATCCTTCTGAAGATTATGGATATCATCCCCGAGAGTTTCAACAGCTGTATTGAGGCGGGTGACTTCGAGCTTCTTCTGTTTGATATCCGGTTCCCTCTTCTGGATTCTTTCAAGACAGGCAAGGTGCTCTTTATCAGGCAGATCTATCAATGAAATTTCGTTCTTCAGTGATTTCAGTTTTTCCGCCCTTAATCCGATATCCCTCTGAATCTGCTGGCTCTGGTTTTTCAGGCCTTCATACCTTTCCACCCCCTGTTCAGGGAACATGACAGGTTCTATGTTGAGTTTGTCTTCGAGCGACTTCCATACTTTGATATCAGAGTGATACATGACTTCCTTCATCTTCTGTTTCCTGATGGTTTCAAGCTGATGCAGGGCATTCTTCTTTGCATTCAGGCTTTCTTCGGTCTTAGACTGCTCATTGATGAGCGTCTTATACCTTTCTTCGTGCTGTTCGAGGTTTTTGATCTTTTCATTCACGTCTGCGATTTCTTCAAGCTCCTGGTTGACCTTCGGATTGATGCCATTCTTTTTATAGATTGATTTGAGTTCTGCATCGATCGCACTCAGCATTTCATCATATTCATGTGACCCGAGGGCCCCGGCGCGGAGAAGGTATTCCTGAAGCTTGTCTTCGGTCATATTTTTATGGATATCCTGCAGGCCGAGTACATCAAATGAGAATATCGACCGGTATGTCTTCTTGTCGATGAAGTTCAGTTTCTTGACCAGCCAGTCCTCGCTTCTCACAGTACCGTCATGGAAGTATATCTTCACATCACCCTGTACCTTCCCCTTGATGCGCTCTATCTCAACCGGCCCCGGTTCATCGGGGAATTGGACCGTCAGCTTCCCCCCGTACAGATTATGCATACGGGGCTCCCTTCTCGGTTCCTGTTCCTTCCTCGTCGGAAAACCGAACAATATTGAATGGATGAAGGACTGCATAGTTGATTTGCCCGCTTCATTCTCACCGAATATCTGGACAAACTTCTGGTTTGTATTGAGTTCCGTTTCTGTAATCTTGCCGTATCCGTATATATTCAACGATATGATCTTCATATACCCACTACTTCCTCATAAGCATTTTAAGGCGTTCTTCGCCCTCATCCAGCAGATCTTCCTGCTCCAGTTCCTGGATAGGCAGGAGATAGCGGTTAAGCCTCGGATCCATGTACATTGAATTGACAGCCTCTTTGAACAATGTGTCATTGGATGAATAACTTGCCTTTATGTCATTGAGCAGTGCTATGCTGTCCTGGTTCATGTACTTGAGATGCAGATTGTCGATCCATACAAAATCCTTGAGATCCCTCTCGTCTTCCTTAAGAAGTTCGATGACTTCATTGAAATCCGGTTCCGAGATGATTTCATCACCATCATGGTAAAGTGTCAGCTGTATAATCTGTTTCCCTTTCTCCCTGAGCCTGTGCTTGAATTCCACTATCGACTGGTAAAGATCCTGCTTATTGAGGGAAGAGACATCAAGTGTATATTCAGAGAAGATGATGTCCTGGACAGGGATGAACTTCGTGTCGAGGTATACATCGTCCCCCGACACGTAGATGAATCCTTTCTCCCCGTATTCATTTTTATGCCGTCCCTGTATATTTCCCGAATACTGGATCGGCGGCAGATCACTCAGCTGTTCGCGCTGATGGATGTGGCCGAGCGCCCAGTAATGATAGAGTTTCTGATTCAAATTTTCGAGGTTGAACTCCGTATACCTTTCCTGCCTGTAGCTTCCTTTGGAATACGTGCCGTGCAGGAGGCCGATATGGATGCCTTCATTCATCGTGTTGACCGGATAGCTGTCCAGCTTGTTTTCATAGGAGTCATCAAGGAAATAGCTGAAACCGTGCAGGAAGATCCTTTCACCTTTCGAACTGATCATCTCATATGTTTCTACATTCTCTTTAAATACAGTAACATTATCCGGCCATACAGTTTTAAAACCATCCGTCAGAGGATCATGGTTGCCGTGGATGACATAAGCGAAAATACCATTTTCCTTGAGCCTGTCGAACTGCCGCTTCATGAATATTTCCGATTTTAACGTACGGTTCGCCTTATCGAAAACATCACCGGCTATTACAATGAAATCCACTTTGTTTTCTATGGCGAAATCGATCATTCTTTCAACGCTTTTATATGTGCTGTCCATCAGAGCATTCAGGATTCCGCCCGGCATCCTTGTTCTGGATTTGAAAGGGCTGTCCAGATGCAGGTCTGCACAATGTATGAATTTGACCATTCGTCTCACCTGACTTTTCATAAAATCATTTATGTATAGTATACCAAAAAACAGAAAAGAAAGAGGCCTGTAACAGACCTCTTTCCATATTAATTTTGATTCTCGAGACCGTAAAGTTCTTCAATCGGTTTCATGATCACTCTATTGAGATCCTGAATCAGCTGGCTCATTTTCTGTTCTGCTTCCATCAACGATTTGATGTTTTCATCTTTCTCAATATCTTCAGCAGATTTCTGTGCTTTCTGGACTTCCTCTTCCTGGATTTCCTCACCCTGCATCTGCTTTTGCTGAAGGTTCATCTGGATCTCCCTGAATTCATCAAAAAGTGCTTTTGATTCAGGATTTTCATTTACTTTGCCGTAGAACTCCTTCATATTCTGGAATTCTTCAGATTGACGGAGTGCACTCTCAAGTGCGTTCGCCTGATCATATACGTTGACTGTCATTAGTTTAAAACTCCTTTTTACACAAGATATAACTACTGTAACACACTTGACCCTGTTATAAAAAGGCTACGATGATTCCCTGAAAAACTCCTATGATGCCGCCCAGAACGAACCCCAGCACTTTGATCATCTTGAATTCCTTATCTGCAATATCAAGGACCAGTTTTTCAATGTAGCTCAGTTCAAAACTGTCGATCTGCTTTTTTATCACCTGTGCGAGATGCAGCTTTTCAAATATCCTGCCGGTATTGCGCCCGAGGTATTCCACAATGTTATCAAGCAGCCTGTACTTGCCACGCTCTTTGAAGGATTCGAACATTTCCGGATTGAAGTCGGCAATCGGCCGATCCAGGATCGCATCGATATTAATGCGCTCCTTCAGTATATCCGAGACACTCTCTAAAAGTCTGTCCCTGTCCCTTTCACTCAGCAGCTCACTGAGTTCATATGCCTTTATCCTCGCGTACTCTTCTTCTATGATCCGGTTTTGTATATCTGTCATCTTGGGATGATGGATCAGTTTGATCAGTTCACTCTGAATATTTTCGACGATGGACTCCTTGCTCATGATATATTTGATCGATCTCGCAAGCTTTCCCCTGTTCTCTATAAATTCATCCGTCATTGTATAAAGGTCCCTGTAACCCTTCTCAGAGAGCAGATACTCTTTTACTTTCATCATCGCCTGCGGCTGGAGCGCTTCCACTTTGTCATCCATGGTTTTCAAAGCATCGGACGGAATCAGTTCATGGACCTTCCTATGATAGAGCTTCCCCCCTTCGGATGACACTTTATCTTCGATTTCCCTGTTGAAGCTGTTGGCTATCTTATCGGACAGACCTTCGCTCAGCCGCTCCAGGAAATACCTTGGGCTCAGTCTTTCATGCTCAATGGTTTCAATCTGCTTATCTATGAACAGCATGATGAAATTTCTTGTTTCAGGACTCTCTATCTTTTTGATGAATACATCAGGTGTCAGAAGATGCCCTATAATTATGTTACCAAGTTTACCGGAAGCCTCTTCCCTCCGTCTCGGTATGACACCCGGCGTAAACGGCAGCCTGCGCCCGAACAGGTATTTTGCCTCATATGGCCTGAACAGCATCTTGATTGCGAGTATGTTGGTCAGCCCGCCGATGAATGAACCGACGATTCCCATGAAAATTATCATTGTCACTGCATTCAACTATAACCCCTCCAAAGTATTGCCATTATCCGTGAATTGCCCCTGGATAAAAGAAAAGCACCTTCCGGTGCTTTTATGAAAATATATTAAACCGGCTGCAGATCTGTCTGTCTCATGAAGAACGTACGAATTTCACGCTCGATATACGAGGCATGAACCGGATGATTGTCAGGGTCAATGACCCTGTATATATTATTACTTTTATTGAATTCCAGACTGTAACCATTTTTCCTCTCGATTTCTTCCCAGTAGACCGCTTCTGCTTCATAGTTCGGGTACACACAGTGACCTCTTGATATCACCTGTGCAAGCTCGAGCGGGTCTCCGCCGAAAGTATTTGTGAGCACTTCGCTCTCTCTGAACAATGCACACAATGAAATGCAGGTGGTCCAATTTGGCAGGATGCGTTCTTTCTCTATTTGTACGAGCGTCTTCTTTGAGAGCCCGATAGTATGACTCATGGAGTCCTGTGTATAACCTGCTTCAGTCCTGACCATTTTGAACTTGGACTGCAGTATCTCAGTAAAATCCTGTTTATCCATTTCTTTCTTCCTTTCAAATCTGCCTTATATATTGTAATATTCCAATGCTATAATAATACACTTTTAATATAATAATATATTTCGGCAAAAAATAAAAGGGGCATGCATCATTATTCATCAAGTGTTCATGATGCGCCCCTTTTAGTTATTCATTTGTTATAGTTCCATCAAGCGTTTGGCTTGGTGCTTTCCAAACCTTTTTTCTCTTCCTTGACATCCTGCTGATGGTCAAGGACAGTTGCAATCGCTGCATCACCTGTGATGTTCGTCATCGTCCGTGTCATATCAAGCAGACGGTCGATACCGATGATGATACCGATTGCCGCCGGATCGAGTCCGACCGCTGTAAGCACCATGGCGAGCATAACCAGGCCGACACCTGGAACACCGGCGGTGCCGATACTCGCGATTGTAGCGATGATGACCACCGTAACCATCTGCATTAGTGTCAGATCGATTCCCGACAGCTGGGCGATGAATACGGTCGCAACCCCCTGCATAATCGATGTTCCGTCCATGTTGATTGTTGCACCGAGAGGCTGTACGAAACTTGAAATACCTTTACGGATTCCAAGACGCTTCTGGGCAGTCTCCATGGAAATCGGCAGCACTGCGCTGGATGATGATGTACTGAAAGCCACACCCATCGCCGGCGCGAACTGTTTGATGAACCAGATGAAACTCTTCTTGGCCATGAATTGAACCATGGAACCATAGACGAGCGCCATATGGATGAAGAGAGCAGCAAGCACACAGACGAAGTACATGCCCAGCTGCTGGATGGCTCCGAAACCAGCCTGTGTAAAGGCTGTTGCAACGAGTCCGAATGCCCCGATCGCTGCAAAGTATTTCATGATGGCCATTACAATCCACATGACAACCTCATTGGCCTGTTCAAACAATTTGACGACAGCACCAATCTTATCTTTGACAGAAATCATCGCGATACCGACGAAAATGGCAAATGCAATGATCTGCAGCATATTGTCAGTCGCCATGGCATCGAAAATATTTGTCGGAATGATATTGATCAGTGTCTGGTCGAATGTCTGCTCTATAGCAGCACCGGTTTCCCCGCCTTCGAGTTCGGTGTCGCGGTATTCTGAAACTTCGTCCGAATCCAGCAGCTCTGCCTGCCCTGCGCCCGGCCGTACAACAGTTGCCAGGACTATCGCAATTGTAATGGCAATCGCTGTCGTTACAAGATAGAATCCAAGGGTTTTAATGCCAAGGCTCCCGAGTGTTTTCGGGTCGCCTACGTTATAGACACCAAGCACAATGGATATGAACACTACAGGAACAACCATCATGAAGATCATGTTCAGGAATAATTGCCCGATTACGTTGAATATGTATTGATCAATCCATTGTACCCAGGCCTGGTCCCCCATGGGACTTAGAATTGAACCTATTGTGATACCTAAAATCAAACCTAATACGATATACAGAGTCAATCTGTTACCGACTTTCATAAAATCCCCCCATAACTTTGAAAGTGCTTGTCTCATTATAAGACTATACATTCATATTTGTAAACTGATATTTTGTAACCGTTTACCCTGTTGACCTGTAAGGATCGGCTAAAACTCCACAATGTTGTATTTGATGGCATAGATTACCGCCTGCGTCCTGTCTGAAACTTCCAATTTATTCAGTATGTGGCTCACATGTGTCTTTACTGTTTTCTCACTGACAAACAGCGCTTCGCCTATTTCCTTGTTCGATTTCCCTTTGACGATCTCTTTCAGCACTTCCAGCTCCCGGGCAGACAGCTCATTTTTTTCGTGTGGCATATCGCCCTCCCTGTCAATCACTTCCAGAATATTGGGATGGATGACTTTTTCCCCTTCTATCACGCTTTTGATGGATGCTATCAGTTCCTCCGCTTCCATTTCCTTTATGATATACCCATCAGCCTGGGCGGCAAAAACTGGCCGTATATACTCCTCGCTCGTATAGCTTGAGAGTACGAGCACCTTGATGTGCGGGTACTGTGCTTTTATCCGCCTTGTCACTTCGATGCCGTCCATTTCAGGCATTACCAGGTCAAGCAGGACCAGGTCTACCTCCTCATGATCCGAGGACAGAAACTCCAGTGTCTCCGCACCAGTGCCGAAATCATCGACAACTCTTATATCATCTGTCGTGGAAAGCAGGAATTTCATGCCTTCCCGGACGATATGGTGATCATCCGTCATTATGATTTTATACATCTTAGGATTCTCCTCTCGGTATGGAAACTTTTATAGACGTTCCCTCACCCTGTTTTGATTCAATGTCCAACATGCCTCCGAGCTTTTTCACTCTGTCTTTCATATTTCCGAGGCCATAGCTGTATCCGCTTTTTTCTTTCTGGTCAAAGCCGATGCCTTCATCTTTTATCCCTATCAGAAGTTCATCCGGTTTGGAGACTATGCTGATTACCGCCTGATTGGAACCGGAGTGTTTCCGGACATTGTTCAGTCCTTCCTGCATCACTCTGTAAAGGCCGATTTCCACATTATCCGGGACGTCATAGAAGCCCGTTACACTGACTTCGAGTTCCAGACCGAGAAGCCCTGCATACTTCTCTATGGCATCGATGATACCCTCTTCCAGACCGATCGGCTTCAGCTGCCAGATCAGTGCTTTCATTTCACTCATGGCATGCTTTGAAGTATTTTCTATGGAATCAAACGCATCGGACAGTTTTTCCCTGTCTTTAAGATTTTTGGCCGCATGGGAAGTGATGCCTATCGAAAACAACATCTGATTGACCGAATCATGAAGATCGCGGGCCAGACGCTGGCGTTCCCGGATTATCATGTTTTCCTGTTCCTGGGCATTCAGTTCAATGCGTTTTAAAGTCGAACCGATCTGGAAAGCGACGGATTCCAAAAGATCCAGTTCATCTTTGGCAAACTGCTCTGTGTCCGGACTGGCCACATTGAGCAGACCGAATGATTCATCACCTGAGAGCAGTGGGACTGTGGCATGATGGGTGATATTGTTGTTTTCCCCGGGATATGCCATCCTGGCCTTTTCCAGACGGGAACAGACAAATATGTTCGTCGCCCGTTCAAGTTCCCTGTTGTTGTATTTGTTGACGCACCAGCATTTCCCCTCACAGAGATGATGATACCCTTCTTTTTCAAGAGAAGGCGGCAGCCGGTAGTGCGCCTTCAACTCGGGATTCCCGTCACTGTCTATGAAAAACAGCCAACCGGTTTCAAACTCAGAATGGTCGACCAGCAGTTTCAGTGCCCCTTCTATCATGGTGTCCCTGTCGGTTTCTTCATTCAGGAATTCTGCAATATCTTTCAAAAGCTGCAGTTTACTTTTCATAAGTCAGTCCCCCGCCGTATTTAAAGTTACTCAATTTGTAAAATTATTGTTACCATCTATGCAGAGGTATATTTTATAATGATATAGTATGAATTACATACCAGTCCAGGACAGGAGGTCAAGGATGGACCGCAGAAAATTATACCTACAATTGCTGTTCTTCACTTCGCTCATCGCAACCATGGGTTCTCTCTACTTCAGTGAAGTCAGGCAGTATGTTCCATGTGAATTCTGCTGGTACCAGCGCATTCTCATGTACCCTATCGTCATCATTTCGCTCATTGCCCTGATAAGGCAGGATTTCGGTGCAAAATATTATATCCGTGCCCTAAGTATACTCGGTATCCTCATGGGAGGTTACCATTACGCACTCCAGAAAGTGAGTTTTATAGGGGATGGTATGGCAGCCTGTGAGGGTGTCTCATGTACAGTTCAATATATAAACTGGTTCGGTTTCATCACCATACCCTTCCTGTCATTCATTGCATTTACCATCATTTTGATTTTAACATTTCTGATCAAAAAAGATTAAAGGAGAAATTTAAATGGGAAACAAAGTATTTTACGGCATCATTGCCCTGGTCGTCGTCATATTTGCCGGAGTGTTCATCTTCATGAGCAGCGGCTCCGACGATCCGGAATCCCTCAGTGAATCGGGCTATTATCCATACACGGACAAAGAACCCGGTGAACTTGAAGGTTCGACGATCGACAAGCTTGACAACGAGGACTATCACCACAATAAAACACCGGATGAAGTAAAAGAGTCTGTGGGCTCGGGTGAAGGCGAATTCGTTTATTTCTGGAGTCCTACATGCGTGCACTGTGAAGCTGCCACACCATTCCTGATGGACGCATTCAATTCAGAAGACCAGGATATCACACAGCTGAACGTTCTTGAATACCAGCAGGCTTGGCAGGATTACCAGATTGAGGCGACACCTACACTCATCTACTTCGAAGATGGTGAGGAAGTCGACCGGTTCACAGGGAACCCCGGCAATTCCGAAGATTATGTATCATTCATCAACGCCATGACCGGAGAAGAATAGATGAAGTTCACTGTAAATGAACGGTTCGATTCGATGACACTTGAAAATATGCTTAAAGCGCTGCATGTTCCGAAAAAAGAAATGCACCTTCTGAGGATGTCAAAGGACATCGTTATCAATGACGAAAAAATGCCGCTCGACAGCACTCTGTCGGCAGGTGACATAGTGATTCTGCCCGATGATCACGGTCCGAGCAGCTATAAACCGAGCTACCGCGCCTGCGAGATACTGTATGAAGACAGATACCTGGCAGTCCTTCTGAAACCGAGAGGTGTCAAAACCCATCCGAATGAGATGCATGAAACAAACACTCTGATGAATCATGCAATCTACACGCTCGATATCCCCTATCTTGAGCCGGTCCACAGGCTGGATCAGGAGACAAAGGGTGTACTGCTCGTGGCGAAACATCCACTTATCAAAAAGATGCTCGATCACATGCTTGCCGCAAGGGAGATAAAAAGAACATACATTGCAAGGGTCGATACTAAGAAGCTGATTGAACCGCAGACGATCAGCCAGCCGGTTGCCAAAAATCCGAAAGAGCGCAACAGGTACCATGTAACGGAGAAAGGCAAAGAGGCGGTCACCCACATCCTTGGTTCCAAAGTGCATCAGGATTACTGCGAAATTGAAATCGAGCTTGAAACAGGAAGGACCCATCAGATAAGAGTCCACCTTGAACACATCGGCCTGCCCGTCATCGGAGATACACTGTACGGCGGCGCAACACTCCGCGACCTGCAGCTCTTCAGCTACAGGATCACATTCATCCATCCGATAACACAACAGGAAATCCTTGTCCAACTGGACAGGGAAACAATATGACAAAAGGCAGATCAATCAGATCTGCCTTTTGTCATATTTGCACTTTTATACTTTCCAGGACATTTTCAAGCAGCTTTCTGCCATCGGCCGAGCCGATGGATTCCGGATGGAACTGCACGCCTTCAAGAGGCAGGTTCCTGTGCCTTATGGCCATTACCTCCCCTTCCTCATTCTCTGCGCTCACTTCAAAACAATCCGGCAGTGAAATTCTATCTACTACAAGTGAATGGTAATTCATGACTTCTGTCCCCTGCGGCATCCCACGGAATATTCCCTTCCCGTCATGATGGAGCTGTGAAGTCTTCCCGTGCATCAGCCTGCCTGTTTTTACGATATCACCACCAAAGGCATGGGCGATCGACTGATGTCCCAGGCATACCCCGAAAATCGGAATGATTCCTTTGAATTTTTCTATCACTTCAAGCGTCATCCCTGTCTGTTCGGGTGTACGCGGTCCCGGGGACAATAGTATAAGCCCGGGCTGCAGCGCCTCTATTTCATTGAGCCGGACCGCATCATTCCTTCTGACTGTAATATCTTCGCCGCGCTCTCCAAGAAACTGGACGATATTGTAGGTAAAGGAGTCATAGTGGTCGATCATATATATCATATTATCTTCCTCCCGCAGATTTTAAGGACAGTGGCTTTTCCCTGAACACGAGCTCCGCCAGATGGACGGCTTTTGCAAGTGCACTCGCCTTATTGATCGTTTCCTGATATTCCATTTCCGGATCGGAATCTGCGACAACACCGGCGCCCGCCTGGACATGAAGATCACTTCCCATAAGGGTCATGCTCCTGATAGTTATGCAGGAATCCATGTTACCGTCAAAACCGAGATAGAGGATACTGCCTCCATACAGGTTCCTGGCCGTAGGCTCGAGTTCTCTCAAAATCTGCATGGCCCGCACCTTTGGAGCCCCCGAAAGTGTACCGGCCGGAAATGATGATATGAACGCGTCGATTGGCGACACCCCTTCCCTCAGTTCCCCATTCACTTTACTGATGATATGCATGACTTTTGAAAATCGTCCTATTGTCATATAATCGCTGACTGCAACAGAGCCGTATTTTGCAACCCGTCCGATATCGTTT
Source organism: Salinicoccus sediminis (assembly GCF_000986795.1). GTDB lineage: Bacteria > Bacillota > Bacilli > Staphylococcales > Salinicoccaceae > Salinicoccus > Salinicoccus sediminis. The sequence goes on from NZ_LAYZ01000001.1 coordinate 682,050, forward strand.
CGGGCCAGGTCCACCAGCATGCGGTGTTCGGCGATTTCTTTGTCATCACTCAGAAGATCTTCTGCAAGCCTCTCATCCTCTTCCAGGGTCTCACCGCGCTTCCTGGTGCCGGCAATCGGATGGATTTCAAGTCTTCTGTCCTGGACCTGGAGCTGCCTTTCAGGTGAACTGCCGATGACTTCCACGTCATCGAATTTCAAATAATACATATAGGGTGACGGGTTTACATTCCTCAGAACTCTGTACAGTTCAAATCCGTCAAGCCTGGTCTTCGTCTGGAAACGCTGCGACAGGACCGCCTGGAGAATGTCTCCTTCCTTGATATATTTCTTTACTCTGCCGACATCTTCCTTGAATTTTTCTTTGGTATAGTTGCTGTCCATTTTTTGGACCGGACTATCATACAGGCCAACCGGCATCATTATATCGGTCAGCCCACTTTTTTTGACCAGCCGCTCCCTGATATGCCGGATGTGCTGGAGCGACCTGTCAAACACCTCCCGTCTGTCAGTTTCGTCATCGATCCTGGCAAATGTGAGTATCGTTATCTTTCCCGTACGGTGGTTGTAGGCAAGCAAGGTCTGACAGAATAAAAGATGATAATTCGGCAGTTTTTTCTCAGCTCCGGTTCTCGCCGGCACCGGTTCATAGTCCGAAATGGCATCATAACTGATGTACCCAACCCCTCCTCCCTTGAATGGAATATCGGTTTCGGGGATTTTCACGTCCAGTTCAAGAAGCACGCGCTCGAATGCCTCTTTGAAGGAAGGCGCTCCCATTTTCGAACCATACTGCAGATCACTGATTATGAACTCTCCTGCTGTTTCCACCACATCCATTATCGGATTTATACCGATAAATGAAAAATTGGACCACGGTGATTCGGGCTCCTGGCTTTCAAGCATATATACAGCCTCATCTTTAAGGGCATGGAACATGTGGACCGGCGTCAGTACATCTGTATAGAAAGATTGTACCACCGGCACTGTCCTGTAATTCGCAGCATCATGTGCGAACGATTCATACGTGGTCAATTCATCACCTCATTCATATTGACTGAAATACATGTGAATAGTCTACACAATTCAGAAAACAAAGTCAATCCAATACAAAAGCCTCCTGATATACAGATCTGCTGGGACATCTGTATATCAGGAGGACTCACTGAAACCAATACTGACCTTTAAGTTATCATCTTTTCTTTTTGAAACGCCGTTTCACTTTCAGCAGAAGTTCGTTCTCTTTTTGGACCTGCTGCTCGCGGCCGTAGCTTTCAGCCCTTCTCATAAGTTCGTCCTGGGCGCTGACCGGTTCATATGCATTTTTCACGTATTCATATGTCCCGTCGGATTTCTGGACACGGGCCTTGATATTATCCATAAGGTAGAGCCGGTTGATGGACTTCAGCTCATCAAGTATTTTTGGATCGTTTATCGGAAAGAGTATTTCAACCCGTTTGATCATGTTACGTGTCATCATGTCGGCAGAGGACAGATACATCTTTTCCTCTCCATTATGATTGAAATAATAGATTCTCGAATGTTCGAGGAAGCGTCCGACAATACTGATGACACGGATGTTATCACTGACGCCTTCAATCCCCGGTTTCAGGCAGCATATGCCCCTGATGACAAGGTCCACTTTCACGCCTTCCTGGGAGGCCTGGAGCAGTTTATTGATGACTTTCTTATCGGTAAGGGAATTCATCTTGGCAAAAATGTAACCATTGCCGTTTTCCTTGTGGAGTTCTATCTCCCTGTCGATGGATTCACCAAACAGATCCCGTATTTCAAACGGCGCAACATGCAGTGAATGGTATTCCGGTTTCAGCGAGTAGCCGCTCAGATAGTTGAAGAAATTGATTGCGTCGATTCCGATGTCCGGATCTGTAGTAATGACCCCCATGTCAGTGTACTGCTTCGCAGTTGAGTCATTGTAGTTTCCTGTACCCAGATGGACATACCTCACTATCCTGCCCCTCACCCTTTTGACGACAAGTGTGATTTTGCTGTGGGTCTTGAGATAATGCATGCCGTAGATGACATGGCATCCAGCATCCTCCAGTTCTTTCGCCCACTGCACATTATTCTCTTCATCAAAACGGGCCTTCAGCTCGACAAGGACGGTGACCTGTTTGTCATTTTCGGCAGCGCGCTTCAATGCCTCTATGATGGGGGAATCGCTTGAGACCCGGTACAGTGTCTGCTTGATGGCAAGTACATCCGGGTCTTCCGCCGCTTCCTTCATGAAACCCACAATAGGTTCGAAACTTTCAAACGGATGATGGAAGAATATATCTTCATCCAGCGCCTGTTCATAGATGTTCTGTGAACCGAGGAACTTCGGTTCCTGGGGCACGAATGGCTGATATACAAGATGCGGCAGCCGTTCTTTAAGCCTGGATGACAATTCAAATAGGAATGTCAAGTCAAGCGGACCGTCGAATTTGTACACATCGTCATCATGCAGATCCAGTTCGCTTCTGAGAAACGATCCATTTATCGTCGGATCTTTGCTGATATCGATTTCAAGACGGACAGCCGCCCCTTTCGTCCGTTCTTTCAGAAAGCGCTCTATCTCTATAAGGAGGTCTGCCGCCCCTTCCTCATGGATTGTCAGGTCGGCATTCCTTGTTATCCTGAACGGGAAGGTCCTGTCGATCCGGTAGCCTTTGAACAGTTTTTCGATATACGTTTCGATGATATCTTCTGTGAGGACGAAGTATGTGTCCTCCCCGTCCTGCATTTCATAGAATCGTCTGATGACTGTCGGCAGTTGGACGATTGCTGTCTGGTCACCGAGATCGTCCGACAGATTAACGAATATATTTATCTTTTTGTTCTTCAGTTTCGGGAATGGGCGATAGGCATCAATACCGAGCGGAGTGAGTGAAGGGTAGATTTCTGAATCGAATATATCCTCAAGCTCAAGACGAAGATGCTCAGGCAGCTCCTGCGGGCGTCTGAAATATATATTGTACTTCCCGAGTTCATCTTTCAACTTATGATAATATTCATACTGCACCTTGCTGTTTTCCCTGTTCAGTTCTCCTATCCCCCTCAGCTGCTGTCCCGGGGTCAACTGTGTTTTTGTATCGGGTTCATGATAGTTCATCTTCACCTGGTCCTTCAGTCCGGCGACACGGACCATGAAGAACTCATCCAGGTTTGAGCTGGTGATGGCCAGAAACTTCAGACGTTCCAGAAGAGGATTATTCGGGTCTATCGCTTCCTGGATTACTCTGTAGTTGAACTGGAGCCAGCTCATCTCCCTGTTGTTGTAATACTTTCGATCATTCAATTTGTATGCCATCTCAATCCTCCCCTTTAACATTATACAATCTGAATATTAAGTTTCTGTAAATCTCAGTTCCATATCTTCATCCATTATTTTCTCGATATGCTTCTTCTGACGGTTTGCCTGGTACTCTTCGGCAATCGGGTCGCCCTGGTACTCGACAGTCAGCACCATCTCATCATCCTCTTCCTCAAGGTAGAGTTCTTTGACCACTCCGGTGTCGGAGACATTAAGCGCATTTGCGAATTTCAGTATGCTGCCGAGGGCCTGTATATCCTCCACTTCATCATCATCAAACCAATCCGTCTCATCCGCGTAGAATTTTAGCAGAGTCTTGTTTTTATAACTGGCCATCAGTGCAAGCCTGACCCTGTCCTTATGGACAATGCCGTTGATGTTACTGTTGGAAATCAGATAATAGGTATGCTGACTCGTGGCATCACGATCTATGAAATCCCCCAGATAGAAGAGATAGGCCGCATTTTTCATCAGGTTCTTCTCATGTTTCTTAAAATCGATGTACTGATGTTTTTCCAGCTCATGAAAGATCCTCTCAGCCAGTTCGGTCCGCCGCTGCGCTGCGGACGGTTTGATTTTGAAGTCATTTGCCAGTTCAATCAGCGAATCCTTGAACACTTCATGCTTGTCAAATGCATCCGGAAAATCTTTTGAGATGATTGAAATCGCCATCCCTTCACGTATCCCTTTCCGGCTGAATTTGAACTCGTCCGCTTTGACGACATCATAGAGCGTCCTGAACACGATGAGACTCGGCAGAATGATATCACTGCGGTCTTTGCTGAGTCCGTCGATATCATCGAGATCATCACTGTCGGTATTCTTCAGCAGGCTGTATACATCCTTCAGGTCCCCTTTGGACATGGAGTACCCATGGACCCCTGCAATGGGATAATTCGTCTCTGACTGATGGATTCTGGCAATGTTACGCGCACTTCCGCCGATGGCGAGGATCGGTACTTTCCGTTTCGCAAGCCATTTGACACCCTTCAGCTGTTCCTTGACGTATTTTTCTGTCTCGGCAATGGCTTTTTTATCATTATGGTCACTGTCTTCGAAAAACATCGATTTCAACGTCACAACACCGAAAGGCAGGCTGATGGAATGTATGAGCTTCTTATCTTCAAAATAAGTGAGCTCAGTACTTCCACCGCCGATATCAATCGTCACGCCATCAGTGTTGCTGATCGTATGAGCGACCGCGTGATATCCGTAATACGCCTCTTCTTTACCGGTGATGACCTTGAGTTTCATACCGACTTCCGACTGGACCTTCTCCAGTATTCCGTCAACGTTTACAGACTGCCTGATGGCTGCTGTGGCAACAGGATAGATGTCTGAAACATCATACTTTGCGGCAATCTGTTTGAAGCTGTTCAAGATGGAGATGAGGTTGTCTATTCCCTCATCTTCCATCTCATAATCTTCATTCAAAAATTGTGCCAGTCTGGCAGGCGTCTTGATATTCTGCAGTTCCTTAAGTCCGGTACTTTCATCATATTCGAAAAGTACCAGACGGATGGTATTTGAACCTATATCCACTAAACCGATTCGTTTCATAAAATACCCCTTAATCTCTGGATTGAATCATGTCTTCCGGTTTGATCCACTCATCAAACTGTTCTTCAGTCAGCAGCCCGGATTCGATTGCAGATTCTTTCAATGTAAGTCCTTTTTCGTGTGCATTCTTGGCGATTTTGGCTGCATTCTCATAGCCGATATGCGGGTTGAGTGCTGTAACGAGCATGAGTGAATTTTTCAGGAAGCGCCCGATATTCTCCTCGATCGGCTCGATGCCGACAGCACACTTGTCATTGAATGTCTGCATGCCGTCTGCGAGCAGGTAGATGGACTGGAGTGTATTATAGAAGATTACAGGTTTGAATACATTCAGTTCAAAATTGCCCTGGGAGGCAGCAAAACCGACTGATGCATCATTGCCGAACACCTGTGTTGCAACCATTGTCAGCATTTCGGACTGTGTCGGATTGACTTTTCCCGGCATGATTGACGAACCCGGCTCATTTGCAGGGATCTCAATTTCCGCAATACCTGCTCTTGGGCCTGAGGACAGCCATCTGACGTCATTCGCAATCTTCATCAAGTCTGCGGCCAGCGCCTTCAGTGCACCGTGGAGATAGACGACTTCATCATGTGCAGTGAGCGCATGGAACTTGTTCGGTGAAGAGACGAATTCATATCCCGTCTGGCCGGAAATCTCTTTGGCAACCCTGTCACCGAATTCCGGATGCGCGTTGATGCCCGTGCCTACAGCTGTGCCGCCGATTGCCAGGTTCTTAAGCTGCTCTTTTGACTCGCCGATCAGCGTCTCACATTTTTCAAGCATATATCTCCAGCCGCTGATTTCCTGTCCGAGTGTGAGCGGTGTAGCGTCCTGAAGGTGGGTTCTTCCGATTTTGATGATATTTTGGAACTCATCCTCTTTTTTCTGGAATGTTCCCTTGAGGTTCTCAAGTGCCGGAACCAGCTGCTCTTCGACAGACTGATAGAGGGCGACATGCATTGCTGTAGGATAGGTATCATTCGAACTCTGGGACTTATTTACATCATCATTCGGGTGGACCTTCTCATCAATCCCTTTTTCAGACAGGTACTCGTTTGCCACATAGCTGACCACTTCATTGACGTTCATGTTGCTCTGGGTACCGCTGCCCGTCTGCCACACTACGAGCGGGAAGTGCTCATCCAGTTCACGTGCAATGACTCTGTCACATGCATGGACGATCGCATCTTTTTTATCACCTGAAAGTTTTCCCAATTCATTGTTCGCTACCGCTGCAGCTTTTTTCAGATGTGCGAAAGCTACAATGACCTCCATGGGCATCTTCTCTTTGCCCACCGGAAAGTTCTGTCTGCTCCGCTCTGTCTGTGCAGCCCAGTATTTTTCACTCGGCACCTTGATTTCACCGATAGTATCTTTTTCTATTCTGTATGCCAATTAAAAAACCTCCTGAAAAATTAGTATTCATTGAATATTTTATACTAATTTCCAGGAGGATTCATCTGTTATTGTTGTTTTTCATTTTCCTTTGGGTCCATACCGTGCGACTCATCATCTGATGAATCAACCGGATAGTCCTCATTTTGGGAGATCTGTTCCATCTCTTTACCGAGTGCCCTGACATCTTCCATATCTTCAGTCATCTCGTTCTCTTCCGGCTCGACGTCTTTCCTGTAGTCAAAATCCTTTTCCTTTTTCAATCCTTCCACCTTCTTTAAGCAAATTCCGACGTGTAATAGCCTACGATATCCTGATCCAGTTCAGATGCGGCTTCCTCATCAAGCACCACGGTCACCATGCGGTGCTGCTTGATGCTGCCGAAGGCATCCCCGCCATTTTCCTTTGCGTTGTACAGCTCCCTGACCGCCTTCGCCTTATCCTTCCCTGATGCGACAAGTATCATTTCCCTCGCATCGAATAAAGCATCGTTGCTTCCGGAATCACCGTATCCTACACGGCCGTCCTGATCAATTGTAAGGAATGCAAGGTTCACCCGCTTTTTGTTGTCCAGCACATCATTAAGTGCCTCCGCTGTGCCATCGGTTCTCAGCTGGCTGTCCGGTATATCCAGTTTGCTGAATACATCGGCATCCCCCCCTTTGCCGACACCGACAAGATATACCTGGGAAAAATCAGCCGGATGCTGCTTCGCCTCCCCGACAAATTTCTCATATGTCCATGCAAGGTCTTCATCCAGCTGCAGAGCCATGATGCTGGTCGGATTGTTATGGACCTGTTTTCTTAGAATATCAGCAGCATATATGCTGAGCAGTTCGTTGTCTTTGTAGATTTTGAAATTCATAGCCATGATGATTCCTCCTAGTTTCTTCACTGTCAGTCCTATTGTACCCTTATCGATACAGTTTCTAACAATAAAATTTATCCGTATACGGCTTTTTTCCTGCCGCACTTTAGTTTATAATAGACATATGTATTTAACACAGGAGGCCAATAATATGAAAGCATTTCTTATACTTATGGTTTGTATCTCCTTTATGACCGCTATCATGACAGCATGCCGCGAGTCTGAGTGGGGTTATAAGGATAACGGGGAAGAGAAACTCAACTGATTCCTATGGAAAGAAGTCATGCATATTCTGCATGACTTCTTTTTTTACTGTCCTAAAAATCCCTGTCCTTTGATGACTGCGTCCACATCAAGCCTCTGTTTCTTCGACAGCATGCCGATGACCTGGTCGCTCCACGCATCATCCCGCCTGCCGTCGCTCCGCTCTTTGTAGTATTCACTTATCTCCTTGTCATACGCGTCAATACTGCCTTTCACATCCTCGACAGGTTTATACTCATTTTCATGATATATGACATCAAACGGCAGTCTTTCCTTCCGGCTGCCCGCGTGATCCGGTTTGCCCACGACCATGCCGAACAACGGTATCACGCCTTTTGGCAATTCAAGTATTTCGATCACTTTGGCCATATCGTTCCTGAGTGAGCCGATGTAGCACATGCCAAGCCCCATGCTCTCCGCCGCCACCGCAAGATTCTGTGCCGCAAGCGCCGCATCGACTGTGCCGACAATCAGCTGTTCCGTCTTGTCATATGCAATCGGCGTCCCTTTATCTTTCGACAGTTCATAGTGCCGGTGATAGTCTGCGAGAAAGACGAACAGATGGCCGTTATTTTCAACATAGCTCTGCGTGCTTATTTCACTCAGTGCCTTTTTCTTGGCAGAATCCGTCACTCCCATGATCGTATAGGCCTGTACATAGCTTGATGTACTCGCACTCTGTGCTGCTTCCACCAATTCCCTGACAGTCTCACCGTCCAGTCTTTCATCTTTGAACTTTCTGATCGAGCGGTGGTTTTTCAGAATATCAACAGTTTCGTTCATCTTCATGCTCCTCCTAATGTAGTCCCGGGTACCCCTGCTGCCTCAATGCCTCATACAGAAGTATCGCCGCAGTATTGGAAAGGTTCAATGATCTTATCTTATCATTCATCGGAATCCTTAGCGCATTATCTGCATAGCTTTCCATGATCCATTCAGGAAGCCCGGATGTTTCGCGTCCGAATATGAAGTAATGTGCTTTGTTTGTATTGCTGAAATCCGCATCTGAATGGAGTTTCCCTCCAAATTTTGTCAGAAGATAATAAATGCCTTCCGTCTTCTCAAAAAACTGTTCAGCCGAATCGTAATATCTGATATCCATATGATTCCAGTAATCGAGCCCCGCCCGCTTCAGCATTTTGTCATCTGTCGAAAATCCCAGCGGGCGGATCAGATGCAGGGTCGTGTCCGTCCCGGCACATGTCCTGCCAATATTGCCCGTATTCGCCGGAATTTCCGGCTGATAGAGTACAATGTGATTTGCCATATCTATTCGCTCCTAAACTGCTTCCTGGATGCCATTCAGCATCTCTTCTTTCACTTGCCCGTCCGTTTCGATCTGAAATCTCTCATTAATATATTCAAGCGCATCATTACCCATGATGCGCCCGATGGCCCAATATGCCGTCCCTTTGATCACAGGGCGCTGATCGTTCTCAGCCACGCGCTTCAGAACCTCCACCGATTCCTTTTCTTTAAAATGGGCGAGCGCGATAATCGCATTTCTCTGGATCGGTTTCTTGCCTCGCCACACACCGGCCAGATGACCGTATGTTTCCTTGAAATCCCGGTTGGAGATCTCCAGAAGCCCTGTAAGTTCCGGCTTCAGTATTTCCGGCTCCAGCACGATATCCTCGTGATGGTCGGTGTTTATGCCTTTGTTCCTCGGGCATACCTGCTGGCAGGTATCACAGCCATAGAGCCGGTTTCCGATCTTGCCGCGGTATTCCTCAGGGAGGAAGCCTTTGGTCTGTGTCAGAAACGAGATGCATTTCTGTGAATCGAGCTGACCCGTACCCGTAAGCGCACCAGTGGGACAGCGGTCTACACAAAGGTTGCAGTCACCGCACGAATCGATCAGTTCCTCATCCGGCGGAAACGGATAACTGGTGATCATTTCACCCAGATAGGAGTAGGTGCCGAGTTTCGGATTGATCATAAAACCGTTTTTGCCGATGTAACCGAGACCGCTTCTCCTGGCCACTTCCCTGTCGCTCAGCACGCCTGTATCCACCATGGATCTTGTTTTGACATCCGGGTCGAGCGACTTGATATACTCCTCGAGTTTTTCCAGCCTGTTATTTAAAAGCGTATGATAGTCCATCCCCCATGATGCACGGGCGAAAAGACCCCGCCTTTCCCCTTTCCTGCTCTTCGGTGCATCGGGAAGCCTGTTGGGATAGCCGACCGCTATGGAAATAATACTTTTGGCAGATCCTAGACTCCTCCGTGGTTCCGTCCGCTCCCCGACTGAACCTTTTTCAAAACCTGATGCATATCCCCTTTTATGATAATCGATCAGTTTTTCTTTGAATTCCAGAAATGGCTCGGCATGGGTGAATCCAATCTCATCTATGCCGATTGAACGGGCGTAATCTATCACTTTTTGTTTGAATTCACTGCGTTCCATGTAAGCACCTCCTTTTTTAATATATTGAAATTTCCCGTTTTTTCATTTATCATTGGAATTGACTATTAAACGAAATGGGGGAACTGCAGGCCGATGAAGTAATTATCTTTTTTCCACTGTAATTGACGTGACGTATGCGCAAGTCTATTTATCGTGCGCAAAAATCATGTTGGAAAAGGGATAATTGAATGAGTCTGGCTGCAATATGAGCGATGTTCACCTAATATGGACAAGCGCATCTTCCATCGTTATATTATACAGCCCGGCTCCCTTTTCTGACAAACAGAATCGAGGAGATTTTTTTATGTTGGATATAAATGACGCCAGGATTGAAGTACAGGGTGAAACCCTGCTCACCATCGACCGGTTGAGAGTACAATCAGCAAAAACCATTGCACTGATTGGCAGGAACGGCAGCGGCAAGACGACACTGTTCAACTATATATATGATAACAGGGACAGAATTGCAGGCAGCAACAGCATAAAACTGGTTCCACAGATCAAAGCGAAAGACACCAGAAAAAGCGGCGGTGAAAACACAAAATCGTATCTGCAGGAAGCGATGAAAGTGAATGCCCGCATCATGCTGCTGGATGAACCCACCACCCACCTGGATGAAGGAAATATCCGCTGGCTCGCCGCGAAACTCAAGAGATGGCCGGGCATCAAAATCATCATCTCCCATGACCGGGATTTTATAAACCGGGTGGCGGATGAAGTGTGGGCAATCGAAGAGCATACGGTAAAGGTGTATCCGGGAAACTATGATAAGTACCGTGAAATCAGGGATCACGAATTGAAAAGGCAGCATGATGAATATGAAAAGTATACCGCAGAGAAGAAACATCTGGAAAATGCAGCTGCCCAAAAGACAGGCAGGGCCCAGGCCGTAAACAAACCTAAAAACAAGCATGATTCGGATTTCAGGCAGACCGGAGCGAAACCATACTACAACAAGAAAAAGAAGAAGATGGAGCAGGTCGCGGCAAGCATCCGGACAAGGATCGACCAGCTTGAAGTCAAAGAAAAGCCGTATGAAGAGAAACCCATCCGTTTCCATACACAGCATATCGAAGACCTGGGCAGCCGGATTATCATCAAACTCGAAGATGACGATATAGCCATAGAGGAAAAAGCGCTTATAAAGAGCGCAAGGCTTTTTATACGTGGAGGGGAACATGTCGCCTTCACAGGAGCCAACGGGTCGGGCAAGACGACTCTATTCAACCACATCCAGCAGAAATATGATGACGCCCCTTTCAACATCGGCTATTTCAATCAGCAGCTGGAATCACTGTATAATGATAAAACGGTCATTGAAAACATCATGGAGACAAGCATTTACAACGAAACGGCGGTCAGGACCGCCCTGGCAAGGCTTGCCATCGTCAAAGATGAAGTATATAAGCCCGTTTCTGTCACAAGCGGGGGTGAGCGGGTCAAAATCCAACTGATAAAGATACTCATGTCGGATGCCGCAGTCCTCCTCCTTGATGAACCGACCAACTTCCTGGACATCCATACAATCGAAGCCCTGGAAGGTATGATCAGGGATTTTCCGGGCACCGTACTGCTTGCGAGCCACGACAGGATGTTCAGGGAAAACACTACGGAGAAGTCCTACACCATCAAAAATAAAAAACTGACTGAGGAAATCAGCATCAGGGAACATGATGAGACGGAGGAGGAACTGATGGTTATAGAAACCAGAATTACGGAAGTATTAAGCAGGATGGCTGAAGGTTCCGATGAAACATTGGATGCGGAATTCCAGCAACTTCTGCGCAGAAAAAAAGCAATCATGGACAGATAGATCAAAAGACCAGTTGCCGTGAACAATCGGTACTGGTCTTTGTTCTATGATCCTGTGATATCTTTGGCGAGCCCGGCTGCACCGATGACACCCTGGTCATCATCCAGTTTCGGCGGAGTGATATATGACTCAAGGTCTTCTATTGTAATATAGTCATTCAAAATCCTTTGGAATTCCTTTCTGATCATCGGATACAAATGAGACTGTTTCATTACTCCGCCTCCGATGATGATGCGCTCCGGGCATAGTACCAATGTATAGTTCACCAGTGCCTGGGCGATATAATGGGCAACACTCGCCCATACCGGATCGTCCACACTGATGTCTGCCCCGCTGATGCCGGCACGTTTTTCGATTGCAGGACCGGAGACGAGCCCTTCAAGACAATCACCGTGGTAAAGGCAGACGCCCTCGAAGCTGTCATCAACCATCCTGCTGACTTTGATATGCCCCATTTCAGGATGGGTAAGACCTTTGAATACCTGGTCCTCCTTTACGAATCCGGCACCGACTCCTGTACCGACAGTGATGTACACGGCGGAATCAACATCCCTGCCCGCTCCGAAGCGGAATTCCCCGAGACAGGCGGCATTCACGTCTGTATCCACAGCAACCGGTACGCCGAGCATCCGCTTCAGTTCATCGCGCAGCGGAAAATCCTTCCATGCTGTTTTAGGGGTGTTCTTTATCGTCCCGTAAGTTTCGCTTCTGTCATTCAGATCGATGGGGCCGAAGGCCCCGACACCGAGCGCGTCAATCGGATGCTTCCTGAAAAAATCAGCAGCTTCCGCCAACGTCTCTTCCGGTCCCCTGGTTCTGATTACACATCTGTCTTTCGTTTCATTGAATTCATCCAACACAGAACAGACAAACTTGGTTCCGCCTGCCTCTATGGCACCTATCAGCATTTGAGACACTCCCGACATTTGTTAGTATGTTTTTATAATACAGGACCGGAAACTGACTTAACAGTCCCGGCCCTGTACGTGATATCTATATGAGCACGCCCCGCTCAGGCGTATTCGTTCATTGCTCTTTGAATGCGTTTAGGAATCATGCATACCGCAGCTTTCATATCTTCGGGCCGGAATGTCTTATCGATGCATTCCTCCCAGAATTTGAGGTGTGTCTCATCGATTGGCGGATCATCTTCATCCAGTTCTTTGCCGGCTTCATCCTGCACACTGTACCAATACAGGTATTCATGCTCTCCTTTTTTTTCACGGAAGATAGTCTCAACGAACATTTTTTCTCCTTCCAGAGTGACAAGAACATCATCCATATGCTCCTGCATATATTCAATCCATTCGTCCACACGTTCACTTTTATTTTCTTTTATCCTGAATTTGGTCAGTTCCACTTTCATTTAAGACTTCCCCCTATACCGGTTATTATAGCAACTATATGTCAGTTCATTTATTGTCTATTTGAAACACTATAATAATCTACACCATAAACACGAAAATTTAAAGCCCTTTTTTAAAGTTTTTTTACCTTTTTCCATTCCATTCTGCGTAAAATTGTTCCAGATAGTTTTCCATGAACACATGCCTGTCGTCCGCGATGCTTCTGGCGGTATTTGTGTTCATCAGACCCCTCAGTTTCAGCAGCTTTTCATAAAAATGGTTGACCATGGTGTTATCCTCATTTTTATACGCTTCAAACGTCATATTTTCACGGGCGCCCGTTTCGGGGTCGTACATTTCATGACCTTTGCTCCCGCCGTATATGAATGTCCGTGCAATGCCGACAGCCCCCAATGCATCCAGCCTGTCAGCATCCTGCACTATTTCATCCTCCAGACTTTCCGGCCTTACAGGGTTATTCCCTCCTTTGAAAGACACCGCACGCATAGCATGGATGATGCGTCCTGTCGTTTTTTCATCCACACCATTTTCCCTGAGGAATACTTTCACTTTATCGATCTGTCCATTCTCATCATCCGTCAATTTATAATCGATAAAGTCATGGAACAGCGCAGCCATCTGAACGACGAATAGATCGCCTCCTTCTTCAGATTGAATATGTAACGCATTATTATAGACCCGGATGACATGCCAGTAGTCGTGCCCGGTACGGTCATCCTTATGATACTTCCTTAAAATTTCATGCGCTTCTGATATGATTTTGTTTTCATCCATCACCATTACTCCAGTCCCTGTCCAAATCAGTAAACCTGAATCTTTCTATCACAGGACATTATAACATGGTTGGCGGATAATGGAAGCTTTCCCGGAGATTACACCGAAAAAGGATTGGCCTGCGGCCAATCCTTTCTATCTGATCAATTCTGCAATTTGTACTCTGGAAGCTGTCCCCTCTTTTATCGGATACAAAGGAAAGTTATGATTCATCCTGTTATATTCAAAATAATTATGCCCTATCCCTTCTTCATTTAAGATATGGGACAATGTTGCCGCATCCGGAAAACATATCTCATGCGTCCCGATGAATATGGAAATTCTCCCCAGATTTTCAAGGTTACCGTTGATTGGCGACAGCCGATATGAACCGGGATGTGACCCGCCGGCCCACAACCGCCCAATCTTCCTCAGGTTGTCCACATTCAGCATCGGGTCCCTCTTTTCATATTTTCTGATGTCCTCATGCCCCAATGATATATCCAGCCAGGGGGAAATCAGTATTATCTCTTCTGGCTGTTGCAGGTCCTCATTACGGAGCATCTGGGCAAGCCCGAGTGCCATCCCGCCACCTGCAGAATCCCCCATCAGGATAATTTGGCGATAACCTTTACGGATCAGTCCTGAGTAGACTGTCATCAGCCGGGTATATGCCGCTTTGTAGGAGTACTCGGGAGCTTTGGGATAGATTGGAACAAAAAAATCTGTATCCGTTTCCTGAACCAGTCTGTCGAGAAACCACCAGTGGAATAATGACGGCTGATTGATATACCCGCCCCCGTGGAGATACAGCACACACTTTTCACCCCCTCCGGCTTCAGGTGACATTTTGTAAACCTTCATGCCGTCGGTGGAATGGCTGTCAAGGAATGAATCTACAATGATACCGGACGGTATTGTATATTCCCTGCTGTTTTTCCTTGTCATTTTTCTGATGTAATCATCATCAATCTTATCCGGCCACATATGCGTAAGAGCAACAGCCGCTTCAGCCAGTCTGCTGCCGACACTTCTTTTTTGTATGTGGACTGTGTGCAGTGAGAATATCAGAGAAGCTGCTCCGACTGTAAGTACGCCCCATACACCGGCTTTTGACAAACTGCGCATACGACTTCACCTCTTACATTTAAATAGCCTGCCGGGGCAATGATTAAACAAAAAGACCATATCCCTGATGGGATATGGCCCGGTATTTATATTAACCTTACTGTTTTTCAGAGAACTGGAGTTCCAGCTGAACTTTAACATCCCTGCTTACAAGCACGCCGCCTGTTTCAAGCTGAGCATTCCATGTCAGGCCGAATTCTTCGCGGTTGATCGTAAATGATGCTTCAAAACCATGAACTTCCTGACCACCCATTGGACTGATTCCTTTACCGTTGTAAGTCAGTTCAAATGTTTTTTCTTTCGTTACACCGGCAATCGTAACATCACCCGTCACTTTGACAGTGTCTCCTGATTTCTCCACCTGGTTTGAAGTGAATGTAATCTGCGGATTGTTTTCAGCGTCGAAGAAATCCCCGGATTTCAAGTGACCGTCACGGTCAGCATTTCCTGTGTTGATGCTTGCTGTTTCAATTTCTGCTTTTACTGTAGCATCTTCAAATGTTTCGAGGTTATCAGTTTCCACTTCGAAATTGAATTCTTCAAAACTGCCTTTTACTTTAGAAACCATCATGTGTTTAACCTGGAATTCTACTTCTGAGTGAACTGCATCTGATACATAAATTGTCATGTTTAATTGCCTCCTGGGATAACCAATTGAATTATCTCAAATTCGAGATAACCCCATAATACAACACTTACTTACTTTTAGCAACCAATAAACTAAAAATAACTGATTTAATCTTTACAGTTGCCATTACCCTTAAAGAAACAGAGTATGCATGCCATCTGTAAATTTACTGAAAATTAATATCTTAATCTGAAAAAACCCCTCCGACATTTGAATCGGAGAGGTGTGCATTCAAATCATCAGTTTACCGCTGAATCCACCTGCAGCAGCCCGCTGCCATACCAGTTTGTGTTACTTCCAATGTACTTCGATGCTGCCTCCATCAGAGACCTTACTTCACCAGCACCTGCAGCAGGATACGCAGCTCTGATGACTGCCCCTGCGCCGGCTACATGCGGTGATGCCATTGAGGTACCATTGAGGGCGGAGTATCCATTACCAGGTACTGTCGAGTTGATGTTGACACCTGGAGCTGAAATATCAACCGCCGGCCCTGTTGAAGAAAATGATGCCCGCTGATCGTTCTCATCTGTTGCCGCTACGGCGAACGCAGAATCATATTGGGCCGGATAACCTACAGTATCCCCTGTACCTGAAGCATTACCCTCGTTTCCGGCAGCCGCAACCACCAGAATATCATGATTGTAATATGCTGCATCGACTACGTCCTGAATAGCCTGGGAATGTAATGAAGAACCGAGGGACATATTGACGACATCCATACCATTCTGTATAGCCCATTCAACGCCACGGGCAACCCCGGAGGAAGAACCGGCTCCATTGCTGTTCAGTACTTTGACTGCATACAGATCTGCATCCGGCGCCACGCCTACAACGCCAACATTGTTATCAAGAGCCGCAGCAGTACCGGCTACATGCGTGCCGTGACCGCTTCCGTCATAATATGGATCTGCATCCACACCGGACGTGAATACCGAGTAGCCGCCCAAAACATCCAGGTCTTCATGATTTCTGTCAATGCCGGTGTCGATGACTGCAAGTTTTACACCATCACCTGTATCCCCGCTCTCGTGAGCGAGCGGTGCCTGGACTTTGTCGATGCCGTAGGGTACATCCTGCTGATAGGCATAGACCGGAATATCTTTTTCCACATAGCTGACGTTTGGATTCTCCTCCAGTTCAGCCGCTTTTCCCTCAGTGAGGTCCGCTTCGATCATATCCACTGTCTCAAATTCATAGCCCACTTCCTCAGATGCAATGCCAAAAGATGAATATGTAGTAAAATCAGATGACTCTTCAAATTTTACCAAGTATTTTTCCTTTGTCTCCTGCGCAAATGCTGTAGCTGATAAAGAAAAAAATGCCGCAATCACTGTAAGCAACGTAAAGAATTTCTTCATAAACCAAGTTTCCCCCTTTGTCTGATCTATCTCCATGATAAACCTGATAAATGTGCTATCAATATTCAGGTGTGCAAAAACTTTGTCCGTTTTCACATGGGGGAAACAATTCAACTGTGCAGGCTTCATATTAGGTACCTTGGCTATAGGTATGTTATCATCATTATAAATCCTAGTATTTATATAGGGTTTATTCGGTAAGGAGTGGTTTATTTGAATAAAATTCCATTGATCGTTTCTACAGATTGGCTGTACGAAAGGTTGGATGATCCAAACATCAGGATCCTGGATGCCACAACCTTCCTCCGGCATTCAGAAACAGGATACTATGATGTATGGTCCGGCAAGGTAGCATATGATGAGGCACATATTCCGGGGGCAGTGTTCGCAGATATACTGAATGACCTGTCTGACCCTGAGGCGAAATACTCGCTTACAGTACCTTCCCGCGAATATTTCACGCATAACATTTCAAAATTGGGGATTGGAGACCCGGACACCTACGCCGTTGTCTATGACCGCGGAGCCGAAGTGGGTAATTCCATTGCTTCATCCGACTGGGCATCAAGACTCGCCTGGCAGATCCGTTACGAAGGATTTGAAAATGTGGCAATTTTAGAAGGTGGACTCCCAAAATGGCAGTCAGAAAACAAGCCCGTAACCAATGAAGTAAACACCTATCCCCAAGCTGAATTCACCGGCGAGAGAGATGGTCCTCTCTTTTCCACAAAAGAAGATGTTAAACAGGCAATTGGTGATGATAATATCGTCATTATCAACAGCCTTGATCCAGAGACGTATAAAGGCAGTAAAAAAACGTATGCGCGTGCCGGACACATCCCGGGCAGTGTGAACGTATTTTTCGGCAGCCATTCCGACCCGGAAACAAAAGCTCTATTTGATGATGAAGAACTCCGTAAAAATTTTGAAAAGGCAGGCGCACTGGACCCGGATAAAAAGGTGATCACATATTGCGGCAGCGGTATCGCAGCAACATGGAACGGCACCATTCTCAATAAGCTTGGTCAGAATAACGTTTCAGTCTATGATGGTTCACTGACTGAGTGGACAAACGATCCCACCCTGCCTCTGGAGAAAGAAGAGTAAAAGGAGCTGGGACAAAACTATTCCCGACATAAATAAGCCGGACGTTAGCTTTTCTGGGGCATCGCGTGAGCCTGTAGTCTCACGCAGATGCTATTCCCCTAGAAGTCTAACGCCCGGCTTTTAAAGTATAATCGATTATTTTTATATATCTTCAAGACTTATGTCCCAGCCTCTTTTCAATCAATTCATTCTTATTCTACAAGAAACTTTATGATTTTCCCATTCATGTTATCAAGATTTTGCCTCCTCATGAACGTATGCCCTTCATTTTCATATGCGGTAAAAGTCACATCCTGTCCATTATTCTTCATACGCTCTGCCATCTGCACCGACTCTGTAAAAGGCACACGGGAATCGTGATGGCTGTGGAATATCATCAGCGGCGCTTTTACATATTCCGCTCTCATCAGCGGGGATATTTCATCGAACATTTTGTCATGAACGCCCAAAAATCCGTATTCCGCCGACCGCAGATCTCTTCTCCAGGAAGGTGTGTCATGCAGAAATGTCGTCAAGTCGGATATGCCTACGATATCCACTGCCTTTCTCCATAATTCGGGATGGTGTGTAACCAGGAGAAGCGTCATGAATCCCCCGTAACTGCGGCCCATTATCGAAATATTTTCTCTGTTCATATCCCGCCTGTCAATTAGATGCGTTCTCAAAGCCACAACATCCGCCATCGCGTCCAGTCTCTTTTCACGGTCATCCGCTTTCAGATAGAAGCGTCCATAACCGAGGCTTCCCCTGATATTCGGCACCGCAACAGTGATCCCTTCCTTATATAATCTATAGTATAATTCATTGAACTCAGGCCTTGCCTGTGACTCAGGCCCGCCGTGTACATGAATTACAGAACCGTGGCCGTTTTTTGGCTCATATAAAAAGTAAGGCACCTCCAGCCCGTCAAACGAAGTAAAGGACAGCATCCGCCATCTGATTTCTTCAATATCCCCATTATTTTGAAGCATGATCTCCTGTTCCTTCCTCTCCATATCCAGCCGACAGATGCAATGCGGCACGTCTGTTGAAGAGAACAGTAAATATAATTCATCCGAGTCCGGCCACTCCATGGAATGGATGACCCCGTCCGCTCTGAAGTTTACTTTTTGAACTTCATGACTCCCAGGGTCATAATGATACAGAGTGGAACATCCGTTTTCATTCACGGAAATCACAGCTGACTTCCCGTCACCAGATAGTTTAAAGTGTTCCATATCCCATGGGAACGATGTCACCTTCACGTGGGACCAATCGGTAAGATCCACTTCGTAAAGGTTCAGGTACCCATCATCCCAATCGGCTACCGCGTACGCAGGCCCGTCATCGCTATTCAGTAAAATGCTCTTGAAGCGTCCTTTGGGCATCGGTAATTTCGACAGGCTGCCTTCACGCATATTGTATGTATACAGCTCTTTATCGATATTGTCCACGTCAATTGTCATCAGCAGTGTCTCTTCACCCAGCTGCTTTTTTATGTAGGCGGGTGACTTGAATTCCTCCAGAATAACAAGCCCCTCCTGCCGATTGTAGCTGCACAGCTCAAATACGGCAGATGAGTGATGATTGCGGGTGAGCATAAATTTTCCTCTCGCTTCATCATAAATTCCGTAATGATGGAAATAATCCGGTTCCTGTATGAACGGCAGTGCCCCCTCCCCTTCAAGCCTGTGCAACTGGTTCCTCTCATTGCCGTTATGATCAATAGCGAGTACCACTCCGTGCTCTTCAAACCAGTAATCCTTTATATTTTCCTCTTCATACGTCACCTGCGAAACCTTACCATCGACAAGGTTCATTTGCCATAATTCCCTCTTGCCGCTTTCATCACTTATATAGAATAATGTCTCTCCATTTTCCCCTGACTTCATGTCAGAATACTTTACGTAATAAGCCATCAATAATTCCCCTTTCCGCTTTATAATCCCATTATAGTACAATGATTGATTATTCTGTTAATTTTATTTTAATCCTTATTCACCAGGGGTATAGTATTGATGACAGCCCAATGCAGAAACCGGGGGGATACATTATGAAAGTGAAGACGATCAGCGCACTTACTGAGAAGGGGATAGACAAGAAAGTGAATGAGTTTCTGGAGGAGAACAGATACATTGAGGTCATTGATATGAAATTCACCAGTTTTTCAGGGTATGCAGTATTTATCATCTATAACGAATAAAAAAATCTCCACCCACGAGACTGGATGGAGATTTACGGTTATATATGGAATCTTCTGCCCAGCTGTGTGAGAAGTGCCTGCTGGGCAAACAGCATCATGATTATTATGACCGATACTGCATATGCCGCGGCAACTGCGCTCGGCCATATGACAGTGGTGATTCCCGCTGCGAATAGAGCCGCAGGAAGAAAACCGAGGATGAGCATCATGATCATGAAGCTGAAGTAGCTGCTCCATTTGATGCGTCTGAAGAAAACGATCGACGTTATCATGACCATCCCTGAAATGATCAGGAATGGAACGACATAATTCACGGACCATGAGAGAAACTCTGCCCCCGACTGTGAATCTATCATCAGGAGCAGGATTGTCAGACTCATCACCTGCATGACAATCTTACTGCCGAGATGCGACTTTGATAAAATCGTATGATTGAAGGAAACGAGCATATACATCACTGCTCCCGCCACATGGAAAATCCATAAAAATTGCGGCATGATGACAATATTGATCAGCAGACAGATTAAAATGACTGTGATGCCTGCAAGCATAGTCATTTTTGGCGTCCGTCTCCTGGAAAATTTCCTGTCCATATATGACGGATATTTTTTTTCTTCAGTTCCGTCACTTAAACCTTCCATGCTTCCAAGGCATAAAGGACATGCAGCATGACTCGTCCAGATCCTGCATTCTTCACATTGTTTCATCATGTTTCCCCCACTCGTTTGAATAGACTTCTATGTCTACATCAACATGCTTCATCAGTTCATTAAAAAAATTTCTGACAATATCCGTTTCAGAGATGGAAAGTGAAAACGTCACCGTCATCCTGTTGTTTGCCGTAGCAATTCCACATCCGACCGGACTTTTTACTGTTGTATAAAAAGCCAGTTCCACCCGTTCTATATGCCTGCTCATGGATGACGGCAGCGACACGTTTCCCATATTGGTCATTGTCAGTGCCTTTGTCCTCTCGCCGATATAATTAAATCCGTAGCGCATCGCCGGATATTTCAGAAATACCGGGATTGTCCGTGTCATGAAGCTGTTTTGGAGATAGACATGCTGGTTGATGCCCTTCTGAAGTGATGATCTTCCCGTGCGTTTCACCAATTCCTCATTTACATTTTTTAAAATATCTTCAAAGGAAGTCGTTTTATCCATAGTTGCTCCGATATTCGCAACTGAGAAGAAGTTCCGTAATGTTTTCGACGGAAACTGTCTTCTCAGGTTTACCGGAACCGCAATTGTAACTTTCTTCGGTCTGCTGGACTTCAACAACGCTTCTTTACCTATAACCTGAATCATAATGGCTGTGAGGAATCCTGTCAACGTTGTCCCCAGACTTTTTGCATATTTGTTCACAGCGGCCGCATCCATTATACCATGAATCATGTTCATTCCTTCAGTTCTAAGGGGAGTGCCTGTTATCTGGTAAGACGGTTTATCCTCTTTCCTGAACACATTCCTGTCTACATTGTCAGCATAATGACTGAAACTGTCTTCAGTCTCCAGTGAATCCGGCTCATCCTCAGGCAGCAGGATGAGGCCATCATCGCTGACATCCCTTTTCCGGTACTGCAAATATTGATACACGAGAGTTTTCAAAAATTCAGTTGCCCCTGTACCGTCGGTCAGCGAATGGAATACCTCCACTGAAATTTTCCGACCAAAATACAGGACCCGCAACAGGTATCCTCTGCTCTCCGCCGGTTTGATGGGTGCGCATGGATAGTCCTTCTCCTTTTGAACGCGAAGTACCTCATCATTCTTCTCCATATAATCCCAGAACAGACCCTTCCGGACTCTTACGGTCAGAGTTGGAAACCGCGGACTGATGACATCCAGTGCCTCCTGAAGTATTTCAGGATCCACTTTATCTCTCATCAGCATGGACACACGGAATACATAGGAATTATCCGTATTCGATACAGCGTGGAATATCTTACCCGTATTGTCTATCCTGTACCAGCTGTCCATACAATTCCCCCTTCCTGTTTCTGTACATATACCATTATACATACTCCAGGTCTGCATTCCTAAAATAGTAAAAAACACTCATGCATTGCATGAGTGAACATATATACTATTAACGTCTTTTTAGAATTTCTTTGACTGTCCGGACTATGTCCTTTGTCTCTTTCTTATTATCCGTATTGATTCCTCTCCTTTACAATAATTAATTCCCTAGTAATCAACAAGGTTTTAAAGCGGGCAAAATAAAAGACGATCAGCGTTGAACTACATCTGATCGTCTTAAAATATTGAAATACTTTATATTGAATCACTTTTATAGTTAATTTAAATACCACCGGCCGGGATCGAACCGGCACTCCCGCAATGGGAACTGGATTTTGAGTCCAGCGCGTCTGCCAATTCCGCCACGGTGGCACGACATTATCAAGTAATTAAAAAATGGAGCGGAAGATAGGATTTGAACCTATGTCTTGCTTCAGGAAGAAGCATATTCTGAACACTGAACTACTTCCGCTTATCATTAGTATAAATTGGAGGCGCCAACCGGATTTGAACCGGTGATAGAGGATTTGCAGTCCTCGGCCTTACCCCTTGGCTATGGCGCCTTCTACTGGGCTAGAAGGATTCGAACCTTCGCATGACGAGACCAAAACCCGTTGCCTTACCGCTTGGCTATAGCCCAAAATGGGGCGGATGATGGGAATCGAACCCACGAATGCCGGAGCCACAATCCGGTGCGTTAACCACTTCGCCACAACCGCCATATGGCAGGGGTAGTAGGAATCGAACCCACACCAAAGGTTTTGGAGACCTCTATTCTACCATTGAACTATACCCCTGTATGAATGGAGGGGGGCAGATTCGAACTGCCGAACCCGAAGGAGCGGATTTACAGTCCGCCGCGTTTAGCCACTTCGCTACCCCTCCATCAGCTAAATGGTGCCGGCCAGAGGACTTGAACCCCCAACCTACTGATTACAAGTCAGTTGCTCTACCAATTGAGCTAGGCCGGCTTAATTAAAAAATGGTGGTTCAGGACGGAATCGAACCGCCGACACTGTGAGCTTCAATCACATGCTCTACCGACTGAGCTACTGAACCACTTCATATTGTATTTTAAAATGGCGGTCCCGACGGGAATCGAACCCGCGATCTCCTGCGTGACAGGCAGGCATGTTAACCGCTACACCACGGGACCTATTAAAAATTGCGGGAGGTGGATTCGAACCACCGACCTCCGGGTTATGAGCCCGACGAGCTTCCAGACTGCTCCATCCCGCGGTAATGATAATAATAAAAATGGCGGAGGAAGAGGGATTCGAACCCCCGCGAGCCGTTAAGCCCCTGTCGGTTTTCAAGACCGGTCCCTTCAGCCAGACTTGGGTATTCCTCCGTATGATATAAATTGTACCAAAAACATGGTGGACCTTGCAGGACTCGAACCTGCGACCCAACGGTTATGAGCCGTTTGCTCTGACCAACTGAGCTAAAGGTCCAATATGGCGGCGGAGGGGATCGAACCCCCGACCTCACGGGTATGAACCGTACGCTCTAGCCAGCTGAGCTACGCCGCCATGATAAACATGAAATTTTAATGAATGGTGGAGACTAGCGGGATCGAACCGCTGACCTCCTGCGTGCAAAGCAGGCGCTCTCCCAGCTGAGCTAAGCCCCCATACATATGATAAGTGGTGAAGCGATGCGGGTGAAGGGAGTCGAACCCCCACGCCCGAAGGCGCTAGATCCTAAGTCTAGTGCGTCTGCCAGTTCCGCCACACCCGCTGACTTCTTAAAGAGTCGGGAAGACAGGATTCGAACCTGCGACCCCTTGGTCCCAAACCAAGTGCTCTACCAAGCTGAGCTACTTCCCGTAATTCAATTAAAAGCGCGCCCGAGAGGAGTCGAACCCCTAACCTCTTGATCCGTAGTCAAACGCTCTATCCAATTGAGCTACGGGCGCATGTTATAAAAGGTTTTAAATCTGGTGCCGAGGACCGGAATCGAACCGGTACGGTAATTACTTACCGCAGGATTTTAAGTCCTGTGCGTCTGCCAGTTCCGCCACCCCGGCTTAATAATGGAGCGGAAGACGGGATTCGAACCCGCGACCCCCACCTTGGCAAGGTGATGTTCTACCACTGAACTACTTCCGCTTATTATAAACCTAAATGGTGCGGGTGAAGGGAGTCGAACCCCCACGCCCGAAGGCGCTAGATCCTAAATCTAGTGCGTCTGCCAGTTCCGCCACACCCGCTTGGGTAATGAGCCATAGAGGATTCGAACCTCTGACCCTCTGATTAAAAGTCAGATGCTCTACCGACTGAGCTAATGGCTCATATTAGTAAAAATGGTGCCGGCCAGAGGACTTGAACCCCCAACCTACTGATTACAAGTCAGTTGCTCTACCAATTGAGCTAGGCCGGCTTTATGAATGGTGGAGAATGACGGGTTCGAACCGCCGACCCTCTGCTTGTAAGGCAGATGCTCTCCCAGCTGAGCTAATTCTCCGGTAAGTAAATATTCAATTAATATAACACTGCCCGGCAGCGTCCTACTCTTGCGGGACGTCAGTCCAACTACCATCGGCGCTGGAGAGCTTAACTGCTGTGTTCGGCATGGGAACAGGTGTGGCCTCTCCGCCATCGCCGCCGGACAATGTTTCCTATGGGAATGTGTCAGATCCGGTGCCGCCGCATCCCTGCGGGCCACCTGGCATGTCACATTCAAAACCGGATAGAAGCAATAGTCGCGCAGAAACCGAAACACGGTTTCTTCATCATTCTTGAATAAGTCATCGATCGATTAGTATTCGTCCGCTGAATGTGTCACCACACGTACACGCCGAACCTATCCACCTCATCATCTCTGAGGGATCTAATGGGGAAATCTCATCTTGAGGGGGGCTTCATGCTTAGATGCTTTCAGCACTTATCCCGTCCATACATAGCTACCCAGCAATGCCGTTGGCACGACAACTGGTCCACCAGGGGTATGTCCATCCCGGTCCTCTCGTACTAAGGACAGCGCCTCTCAAATTTCCTGCGCCCACGACGGATAGGGACCGAACTGTCTCACGACGTTCTGAACCCAGCTCGCGTACCGCTTTAATGGGCGAACAGCCCAACCCTTGGGACCGACTACAGCCCCAGGATGCGATGAGCCGACATCGAGGTGCCAAACCT
>NZ_LAYZ01000002.1 GCF_000986795.1 Salinicoccus sediminis
CGTGCCAACGGCATTGCTGGGTAGCTATGTATGGACGGGATAAGTGCTGAAAGCATCTAAGCATGAAGCCCCCCTCAAGATGAGATTTCCCCATTAGATCCCTCAGAGATGATGAGGTGCATACGATCGCGTGTACGTGTGGTGACACATTCAGCGGACGAATACTAATCGATCGATGACTTATTCAAGAATGATGAAGAAACCGTGTTTCGGTTTCTGCGCGACCATTGCTTCTATCCGGTTTTGAATGTATATGGTTGCCGCTCTAGTATTTCCAATACGTAGAGCGGCACACATAGACATTCGTTCGACAGTAGTCGAACGTCCTTAATCCTGAATATTCAGGGCTTGAGGCAAATCAACATTGTCCGGCGGCGATGGCGGAGAGGCCACACCTGTTCCCATGCCGAACACAGCAGTTAAGCTCTCCAGCGCCGATGGTAGTTGGACTGACGTCCCGCAAGAGTAGGACGCTGCCGGGCAGTACATATTCAATATGGATGCGGTGAGCCGCATTGAGACCTGTAGAGGTCTCTTTTTTTTGGTATATTATTGGTACTTTAGGATAACCGTGGTATAAATGAAGTGGTGAATAATATGAATCTATATAAAACGATTGAAACGATGCTGAATAGCGATAAACCTCATATATCGATGCATGTGCCGGGCCACAAAAACAACGCTATCGGCTACCTTTCAATGCTTGATGCCCGTTTTGATATGACGGAGATTGATGGACTTGATGATCTTCATGAACCGGAGGGGGTGCTTGAGGACATCAATATGAATCTCAGTCTGAAATATCCGGGTTACACTGCCCAGATGATGGTGAACGGCACGACTAATGGTATATTGTCTGCTGTTTTTTCCTTGAAAGAGCTGACGGACCGATTTATTGTTGTGGGGGATGGGCATAAGTCTGTCTATCATGCGATTAGGCTCTCTGGAGTTCATTATACTGAAATTGCATATGCGGATTTAAATGGTTTTGACACTGCTTCCGGTGATACGTTTATCGTCACCTACCCTGCGTATACCGGAGATTTGATGGATATAGAGCAGCTCATTTCATTGGCCCATGAACATGGCGCCCGTGTCATTACGGATGAGGCGCACGGGGCACATTTCGATATTGCGCCGGGTTTTCCTGCTTCCTCGATGGCGTACGGATCGGATATTACAATACAGTCCTACCATAAGATGCTGCCGGCATTGACGATGGCTTCTGTAATCTTTACAAAGTCGATCTCGGTACACAGGGAAGTGATGAAATACATAAACTGGTTTGAAACATCGAGCCCTTCCTATCTGGTGATGCTTTCCATTGAAAGTGCCCATGAGTTCTATAAGACTTATCACCCCGAAAGTTTCTTCTCCAAACGGACAAGGCTCATTGAAGCGTTGAGGAGGGAGAGTATCATCGTATCGGAAAAAGCGGATCCTGCGAAAATCATGCTCAGCCACCCGGAATTTTCCGCGTATGAATTGGCGAAGGTCCTGACAAAAGAACATCATATTCACCATGAAATGGTGACGGACGCGGGAGTCCTGTGGTGTCTGCCTTTGTTCCATAGAGGGGACAGGTATCCGTACGAGAATCTATTGAAACGCATCGGGGAGCTCAGGTTGGGATCAAACCAGCCTGCAGATGATGACAGTATCCCACCCGTGACGGGGGTGGAACAGCTGCGGGGCAGGGTGTGCAGAAGGACCATAGTGCCTTATCCGCCGGGGGTGCCGATGATCCATGAGGGTGAGACGTTCAGCCGGGAGCATATCAAAAGGATTACGCATAATATGTATAATCATGTTAGAATGGAAGGTATAGGACATAACATAGAATACTACAAGAATGAGGAAAATTAATGGGTCATTTCATTACATTTGAAGGTCCGGAAGGCTCCGGAAAGACGACAGTGATTTCCAGGGTACATGAGGCGCTGTCGGAAAAATATGAGACAATGGCAACCCGTGAGCCCGGCGGCATTGCGATAAGTGAAAAGATCAGGGAACTCCTGCTTTCAAAAGACAATGATATGGATGCACGCACAGAAGCACTGCTGTTTGCGGCCGCCAGGCGTCAGCATCTGGTGGAAAAGGTGCTTCCGGCACTGGACGCGGGAAAAATCGTATTGTGTGACCGTTTCATAGACAGCTCCATAGCCTACCAGGGTATCGCAAGAGGGATAGGGGCAGACGGGGTGATGGATATCAACCGTTTTGCCATAGAAGACCATATACCCGACCTGACAATCTATCTGAAACTTGACCCTGAGATCGGGCTACACAGGATAGAAAGCAACAAACGCGATCACAACAGACTGGATGCGGAAAAAATCAACTTTCATAAAGACGTCGTTTTGGGGTATAATGAATTATCAGAAAATTATCCATGCAGGATTAAGATAGTTGATGCGGATCAGTCTCCTGAAAAGGTGACGCGGGATGCACTTGAAATAATCAACCAATATTTGGACCAAGGAGTGAATCAGTCATGAAGATGGTTATTGCAATCGTTCAGGACCATGACAGTCAGAGGCTGGCCGACAGGCTGACTAAAAATGATTTCAGAAATACCAAGCTTGCTTCAACAGGCGGGTTTTTGAGAGCCGGAAACACGACGTTCCTGTGTGGTGTGGAAGATGCGCGTGTGGATGAATTGCTCAAACTGCTGGATGATACATGTGGGAACAGGGAACAGACAGTAGCTCCTGTAACCCCGATGGGAGGCAACGCGGATTCCTATATTCCTTATCCGGTAGAAGTCGAAGTCGG
The DNA here is from genome assembly GCF_000986795.1 of Salinicoccus sediminis. Classification (GTDB taxonomy): domain Bacteria; phylum Bacillota; class Bacilli; order Staphylococcales; family Salinicoccaceae; genus Salinicoccus; species Salinicoccus sediminis. The sequence goes on from NZ_LAYZ01000002.1 coordinate 2,776, forward strand.
CGGAGCGACCGTGTTTGTCCTGCCGATCGAACAGTTTGAAAGATTTTAAGTGATTCTATGGATACCCGGACAATCAGCGTTAAACAGCAGCTGGACCGGATTATTGAGAGCGGGAGGCTCAGCCACACCTACATGTTCGAAGGCGATGCCATAGAGACATTAAGGCGGCACAGTGAGTATTTTGCACTCAGTATCCTGGGAGATACAGAACGTAATGAAACGCTTGTTTCAGAAGGCAATCATCCGGATTATTTTTATCTCCGTACGGATGAAACGTCCATTAAAAAAGAGGCGGTTGAAGATCTCGTCCGCAGGATGAACCGGAAACCGACCGAATCGGAGTATAAAGTCTATGTAATAGAGGCATTTGAGAAACTGACACCCCAGGCAGAGAACAGCGTGTTGAAATTTCTTGAAGAACCACCGGAAAAGACAATAGCAATCCTGCTTACAATAGATAAGAGCAGTATTTTGCCCACCATCCACTCCAGATCCCAGCATATCCACATAAAAGGTGAGACAGAAGATCGGACAAGGTTTCTGGAAGAGCTGAGTGATGCGGAACTGAACACGGTTGATGTGCTGGCGCTCAATGCACAGCATGTGAAGGACCTCGGAGAGAACTTTTCCGCGTTGAGAAAAGCGGCAACCGGATTTTCATCCAAATGGATCGGCAATCATCCTTTGGTCCTCATTGAAATCAAACCGATGCTTGATATATGCACAGAGCGCAGGGACCACATGCTGCTGCTCCAGCTGATTGACGGTTTTGTCCGCCAGTCCATGCATGCATCGCTGGGACTTGAAAGCTACAGGCCATTCGACGGTGAACAGGTACAGGGCAACAATTCTGTAAAGCGGCTTGCCGGGATGTTGGAGGAAGTCCAGACAGCAAACCGGATGCTCCAGTCCAACGTCCATCCGCTGCTCGTATTTGAAAGTATGGTTATCTGCTCGAAAGGTTGAATAATATGATAGAACTTATCACTGCCACCCAGCTGGACTATTTCGATAACATGTATATCGAAAGTGGCTCAGTGACGGTGAAGCGCGATGAATATATAGTTGCAGAAACGAAACGTGGCATGGAGATGCTGCGTGTCGTGAAAGGGAACTATGAAATTCCCAAAGATAACATAGTGGAACCTGATGGTAGATTCGTACGCACAGCGACTGATCAGGATGAGGAAAAATTCCATAAAAACCAAAGCAACGCAGAAGAGGCGATGGAATTCTGTAAATCTGCCATAGAAGTGGAAAAGCTGGATATGAATCTGGTAAACGCCAAATTCACATTGGACTGCAAAAAGCTGATTTTCAATTTCACGGCCGATGAACGTGTGGATTTCAGAAGTCTTGTCCGTGTGCTGGCTAACAAGTTCAAGACGCGCATCGAGCTGCGCCAGATTGGTGTGCGGGATGAAGCGAAGTATCTCGGCGGCATCGGTCCATGCGGCCGCGCCCACTGCTGCTCCACGTTCCTGGGTGATTTTGCCCCTGTGAGCATACAGATGGCGAAGAACCAGGACCTTTCACTCAGCCCGACTAAGATCTCGGGTGCATGCGGCCGCCTCATGTGCTGCCTCAACTATGAGGATGAGTACTACGAGGACGCCCGCGAACGGATGCCCGATGTCGGACAGACGATCAACACGCCCGACGGCCGCGGTCTTGTAGTGGGGATGAATATACTCGACCTTGTCGTCAAAGTTAAATATAAAGATGATTATATCCGGGAATTCCACTGCGATGAACTTGAAGCGGCCGGAGAGGTGTAAACATGGACCGTGAGCGTTTATTCATGCACATCAGTAAAATGGAAGCGGATATGAACAGCATGCATGAGGACCTTCAGACACTGAAGGAGCTTGCAGTCCGTCTTGTCGAAGAGAACGTCACTCTGCATATGGAGAAGGAGAAGTATGAAAAGCTCCATGAAGAGGATGAGACTGTGGAAGAGGACTCTTTCAAGGGAAATACGCTGAACAGCATCTATGAAGAAGGTTTCCATGTATGCAGCGTGCACTTCGGGACATTGAGAAATGGTGAGGACTGCCTGTTCTGCCAGGGATTTCTTGAACATAGAGGTAAGTGACAGACGGCTTCGGCCGTCTTTATTATTTGAGGTGAGAAAGATGTTGAAAGAGGGAGAGCGCCTGGATGATCTTTTCAGGGAATCCATGCAGATCATTCAGAGCAGGGAAGTATTTTCATTTTCGGTCGATGCGCTTCTGCTCGCCAATTTCACACGGATTGTGAAAAGGGACCGGAAAATCATCGATCTATGTTCAGGTAACGGCGTTATACCGCTGCTTTTATCGCACAGGACGGCAAAGCCGATCGACGCGGTGGAACTGCAGCCGCAGCTCGCTGATATGGCGGAAAGGAGCATCGGCCTCAACGGAAAGGCCGGCCAGATTTCCATGCACACCGGGGATATCAGGCAGATAAGGGAAATGTTCAGTCATTCCTCGTTCGATGTGATTACCGTAAACCCGCCGTACTTTACGAACAACCAGCCCCTCAAAACACTTGGACCGCACAGCATCGCAAGGCACGAGGTACACATCGACCTTGCCGGTGTGGTAGCAGCCGCAAGGTTCCTCGTGAAGAATAAAGGGCGCCTCTATATGGTACACCGTGCCGAGCGCAGCATGGAGGTTGTGAACGAGCTGGTCGGCGCCGGGTTCAGGATCAGACGGCTGCAATATGTTTATAATGATGAACATGCGGAGACGGCAATGTTCGTCCTCGTGGAAGCGATATTCCACAGCCAGGCTTATGTGGATGTGCTGCCGCCTTTTTATATATATGATACCGACGGTGAATATTCGGAAGGAATGCTGGAGGTATACTATGGCTGAGTACTATACATACATTGTGGAATGTGCAGATGAGACGCTGTATACGGGCTATGCCGCAGATCTGGCGAAACGGATCAGGACCCATAACAGCGGTGCGGGCGCAAAATATACGCGGAACAGGCTTCCCGTGACACTCCGGTACTATGAGAAGTTCGGATCGAAAAGTGAAGCGATGAAACGGGAATATGCAATCAAGAAACTGACGAGAACAGCGAAACGGGCATTGATAGAAAGCGGGGGATGACTGGTGAATCTATTTATAACGGGAACACCGATTGGAAATCTGGATGATATGACGTTCAGGGCGGTTGAGACCCTGAAAAAAGTCGATGTAATCCTTTGTGAGGATACACGGACCACACGGAAACTTACCAACCATTTTGAAATCGCCACACCGCTGAGATCCTACCATGATTTCAATAAAGAAGAGGTCGAGGACCGGATTATTGAAGAGATGAAATCCGGAAAGACATTTGCTCTGGTGAGTGATGCGGGTATGCCTGTGGTCTCCGATCCGGGATTCGAACTGGTGGGACGCATGCAGCACGAGGGATTGGAGTATTCAGTCATCCCCTCTGCCTCGGCGTTTACGATGGGGCTTGTCACAAGCGGCATCCCGTCGTACGAGTTTACGTATTTCGGTTTCCTGCCAAAAACAGGGCGTAAAAGGAAAGAGAAAATCGAAGAGATCATGAATCATCCGCTCACATCGGTGCTATATGAATCCCCGCATAAGATTAAAGACACGCTCCGGGCCATAAGCGGCATCGATCCCGGGCGGAATGTGAGCGTCTCCCGGGAAATAACGAAGAAATTCGAGCAGCATGAACGTGCAGAAGCGGCAAGGATGACCGACATGCTGGGTGCGGAAATCCCGCTGAAGGGCGAGTTTGTCATTGTAGTGGAGGGGGCGCCGGAGATTGAAGAGACATTCGATATGCCGGTGGAAGATCATGTGGCACAGCTGGTTGTTGAAGAAGGAATGAAGCCGAAACAGGCCATAAAGGCCGTTGCGGAGCTCAGAGGACTGCGGAAGCAGGACGTCTACGACGCATACCATAAAAAATAATCGATGGCCGCATTGGTCCATCGATTTTTCATATCTATTTAATCCATTTTTGATTTTATTTCATCGATAAGCTGCTGAGCGCCTTCCTGGCTCAGAATGATACGGCCGTCTGCGAGGCGCATGTTTTTCTCAGATACATCACCGGTGACGGCACAGGTCATCTGTGGTTTGTATTTTTTGAGGATGATTGTATCATCATCAGTGTAAATTTCGAGTGCATCCTTCACTTCGATATCCAATACACGTCTTAGCTCTATGGGAATGACCACTCTTCCCAACTCGTCTACTTTACGTACAATTCCTGTTGATTTCACAACAAATCCCTCCATACTTTCCGCTCTTCATCAATTGCTGATATTTTTCTGAGTCAGTGATGAAACGTATTAAGAATATAACTTTTGATACCCCATGCCGGCAATTTGAAACATGTGGCTATCATATGTCTTGGATGATGTCAACGGGGTTTTCCCTGAATTTCCAAGTTCTTGCTGATTATAGCACAGAGGAGATATCAGACGCCACTGATATCATTGAAAAGCGATGCAAAATTCGTTATATTTAATAGATGAACTAATAGGAGGAAAAGGCATGGAAAAACCAACTTACTATATCACCACTCCGATATATTACCCGAGCGGCAAGCTGCATATCGGCAACGCCTATACAACGATCGCATGTGACGTCATGGCGAGATACAAGCGCATGCGCGGATTTGATGTCTACTATCTGACCGGTGCGGATGAGCACGGCCAGAAGATCGAGAAGAAGGCGGAAAAGATGGGGATCTCCCCTCAGAAGTATGTGGATGATATGGCTGAATATATGAAAGAACTGTGGTCGGTCCTTGAGATCACCAACGATCAGTTCATCCGTACGACCGGCGATGCCCATAAAAAGGCGATACAGCAGATTTTCGAGCGCCTCCTGGAACAGGGGGACATCTATCTCGGGGAATATGAAGGCTGGTATTCCGTCGAGGATGAGGAGTTCTTCACAGAGACACAGCTTGACGAAGTGTACAAAGATGAAGCCGGCAATATGATCGGTGGTGTGGCACCGAGCGGCCACGAAGTGGAACTGGTCAAGGAGGAAAGCTATTTCTTCAGAATGAGCAAATATGCAGACCGTCTGGAGAAATTTTACGAAGACAACCCGGATTTCCTCAAACCCGCTTCGCGCAGAAATGAAATGCTGAACAACTTCATCCGTCCGGGTCTTGAGGACCTCGCGGTATCAAGAACGACATTCTCCTGGGGTGTTCCGGTATCATCCGATCCGAAACACGTGGTGTATGTATGGATCGATGCGCTGTGCAACTACATCACGGCACTTGGATACGGCTCTGGCGACGATTCCCTCTTTCAAAAGTACTGGCCGGCCGACCTGCATATGATCGGCAAGGAAATCGTGCGTTTCCATGCCATCTACTGGCCGATCATGCTGATGGCCCTGGATCTGCCGCTGCCTAAAAAACTCCTGGGTCACGGCTGGCTCGTCATGAAGGACGGCAAGATGTCCAAATCGAAAGGCAATGTCATCTATCCTGAAACGGTGGTTGAACGCTACGGCCTCGATGCACTCCGCTATTACCTGATGCGGGAAGTGCCTTTCGGTTCCGACGGCGTGTTCACACCGGAAGCATTCGTGGACCGCACGAACTACGACCTTGCCAATGATCTCGGGAACCTCGTGAACCGTACGATTTCCATGATCAATAAATACTTCGACGGCCACCTCCCTGACTATACAGGCCATCAGAACGAATTTGATGAAAACCTGGAAGAGACGGTCAGAGAGAACGTCGGCCTTTATGAAGAGTCAATGGAGGAAATGGAATTCAACAAGGCGCTCCGTGCTGTCTGGACAATCATCAGCCGCTCGAACAAGTACATTGATGAGACGGCCCCGTGGGTGCTTGCGAAAGATGAAGCGAACCGCGGCGCCCTCGGCAATGTGATGGTACATCTGGCGGAGAATATCCGCATAGCGGCGATCCTGCTCAAGCCTTATCTGACGCATGGTCCGAAAGAGATCTTCAGACAGATGAACATCACCGATAACAGTCTCCAGACATTCGATTCAATCTTCAAATACGGCAGCATCAAAATTGATGAACAGATGGTCAAAAAACCACAGCCAATCTATCCGCGACTGGATGTGGAAGCGGAAGTGGCACATATCAAGGCCCTGATGACCCCGGATAAGAAAGAGGCTGATGACGGGGAAGAAGAGTCTGCAGAAGGTCTCATCACCATCAGGGATTTTGACAAGGTTGAAATAAAGGCTGCGACAATCATCCAGGCCGAAGGTGTCAAAAAAGCCGATAAGCTGCTGAAGATCCAGGTGGACCTCGGCAATGAGGAACGCCAGATCGTATCCGGTATCCGCTCGCAGTATGAACCGGAGGATATCATCGGCAAGAAAGTGCTTGTCGTAACGAACCTCGAGCCGGTCAAGCTGCGCGGGGAACGTTCCGAAGGCATGATCCTGACGGCGGAGAAAGGCAAGAATCTGACACTCATCTCTGTACCCGACGGAATTGAAAACGGCAGCACTGTAAAATAATTGTTGGAGTGATTGCAATGTTGATAGACACGCATGTACATCTCAATGCAGACCAGTATGACGACGACCTTGAAGAAGTGATGCAGCGTGCCGGCGGGGCCGGCATAGAGAAGATGATCGTTGTGGGGTTCGACCGTAAAACGATAGAGCGTACGATGGACCTGATAGAGAAATACGAGAATGTATACGGAGTCATCGGCTGGCATCCAGTGGATGCCATCGACTGTACAGATCAGGATCTTGAGTGGATCGAATCATTGTCCGACCATCCTAAAATTGTCGGTATCGGGGAGACGGGTCTCGACTATCACTGGGACAAGTCTCCGCACGATGCGCAGAAGGAGCTGTTCAAAAAACAGATTGCCCTGGCAAAAAAGGTGAAGCTCCCGGTCATCATCCACAACAGGGAAGCCACCCGGGACTGCATTGAAATACTGAAATCGGAAGGTGCCCATGAAACCGGCGGCATCATGCATGCTTTCAGCGGAAATGAGTCCGATGCCGATACCGTCATCGGCATGAACTTCCATGTGTCACTGGGCGGTCCTGTCACATTTAAAAATGCGCAGGAACCGAAAGATATCGCTGTACATGTGCCGATTGAAAGGCTTCTCGTCGAAACGGACGCGCCTTTTCTGACCCCGCATCCCTACAGGGGCAAAAGGAATGAACCTGCATATGTGAAGCTCGTTGCCGAGAAAATAGCAGAACTGCGCGGGATGTCATATGAGGATCTGGCAGCGCAGACAACAAGGAATGCCGAGGCACTTTTTGGCATTTAATGATGAAATCACCGCATGGCGGTGATTTTATTTTTGGATAAATAATTATGGTATGATGGGATCAAGGAGCGAAGACTATGGAAAAACCGGTTATAAAAGAAGTCGTTATTGTGGAAGGGCGCGATGATACCAGGCGTCTGAATGAGGCAGTTTCCTGTGAAACAATCGAAACGAGGGGTTCGGCCATCGATGACACAGTAATGGATGAAATAGAAGTTGCTTTAAGTACGCGGGGGGCGATCATCTTCACCGATCCCGACTTCCCCGGCCATAAGATCCGCAATACGATACTGGAACGGTTTCCCGGGATAAAAGAAGCTTTCCTGCCGCGTGATAAGGCCAAAGGCAGACTCGGCGGGATCGGCATTGAACATGCGAGTATCGAAGCCATCCGTGAAAGCCTGTCACAGGTCTACACGAACATGCCGGTGACAGAAGAGACGGTCACAATCCAGGACATGACGGGATGGGGTCTGTCGGGCACTGCTGAAGCTGCAGTCAGGAGAAGGCACCTGTGCGACCGCCTGAACATCGGATACGCAAATGCCGGACAGCTGAGGAAGAAGCTGAACCGGTATAATATCGACAAAGCACGCATAGCAAATATATTGGAAGAATTGACGGGGGAGTAATATGAAAGATATTGCAACGGCAGGCAGAACAAAGCAAATACTTGATGATCACGGTTTTTCATTCAAGAAAAGTCTGGGGCAGAATTTCCTGATAGACCTGAATGTCATCAGGGAGGTGCTGGATAAGTCGGAGATCCATGAAAAGACGGGAGTCATAGAAGTCGGACCGGGGATCGGCTCGCTGACTGAACAGCTGGCCAGACGCGCCGGGAAAGTGGCGGCTTTTGAAATAGATCAGAGACTTGTGCCGGTACTGGCGGACACACTTTCCCCCTACAGCAATGTAACCGTCATAAACCAGGATATTTTAAAAGCGGATATCAGGGATGCCATAGACACGCATTTTTCAGAATGTAATGAAGTGGTGGTAGTTGCAAACCTGCCGTATTACATTACAACGCCGATACTCATGAACTTCCTGGAGCAGGATCTCCCGATTGCACGGTATTATGTGATGATGCAGAAAGAAGTGGGCGAGCGCATCAGCGCCGGGCCGAACAGCAAGTCCTACGGTTCGCTGTCCATCGCCATCGATTACTATACCGAGGCGCGTGTGATCCGGCAGGTGCCGAAGACCGTATTCATGCCGCCGCCGAATGTCGACTCCATCATCGTGGAGATGGTGAAGCGGGAGAGCGGCAAAGTGGATGTAGATGATGAAAATCTGTTCTTCAGATTGACACGCGGTGCCTTCGGGCAGCGGCGCAAGACGATCCTGAACAATTATATGAGTGTGTTTGAAGACGGCAAGAAGCACAAGGACAGTGTCCGCCGGCTGCTGGAAGCGGCAGGGATCGATCCGCGCCGCAGAGGCGAGAGCATCTCGATTGAAGAATATGCGGATATTTATCACAGGCTCAAAAACTTCCCTGAATTGAAAATAGTTTCCCAATAGACACAAAAGTAAATGATTTCGACGGTTTTTTGACAGAATTATGTAAACTTGCTATAATAGATTTAGTGAGGTGGGCCAAATGCCAAAAACTTTAGTCGACATCAAAAATATTCTTGAATGTCAATTGGGAAATCCAGTTTTACTTCGTGCAAACGGAGGGCGCAAGAAATTGATTGAACGACGGGGTATCCTTAGAGAAACGTATCCTTCCGTCTTCGTCGTAGAACTTGATCAGCAGGAACATAACTTTGAAAGAGTGTCATATACATATACTGATGTATTGACATCAAATGTCGAAGTGACATTCTATAATGATGAAAGAGAAGCATTTGTAATCCAATAATTGAACGGGAAAAACCATCATCTTACCGGATGATGGTTTTTTATTATAAAACCAAAAAACCGGGCATATATAATATGCCCGGGGGGATTGAACAGGTGATTATCTGATTGTTTTAAGGCCTTTTGCCCAGTTGACAGTAGTTGTAACCACGTTTTCGATTGTTGCATTGTGGATTTCAGCAGGCTTGAAAGTGCTCATGTTTTCAAAATCCGTGAACAGGCTGAACGCGCCGAATGGTGCCACTGTTGCAACGTTCAGGTTGCCGAGAATCTGACGCAGGGAAAGCGTTGCGGCCACCGCGAGCGTGGAACCGTAGCCTACGATACTGGCAGATTTGTTGCCCCACTCAGGTCCGATGTAGTCGATTGCATTTTTAAGGGATGCTGTGACACTCTTGTTGTACTCAGGTGTGATGAAGATGTAGCCATCGAGTTCATCGATTTTTTTAGACCATGCATTGATCGCATCAGTGGAATACTGCTTGTTTGCCATTGCCGGCGGAAGGTCTTCGTTGAACATCGGGAAGTCGTAATCTTTGATGTCGACGATTTCGAATTCTGCCTCGAGATCCATCTTTTCAGCAAAATCCTTCACCCACTCTGCAACCTGCATATTAACGCGTGCCTTACGTGTGCTGCCTGTAACGATACCTATTTTAACCATTATTTATGCCTCCATTAATTTAATTACATATTGATTACTAGTTATAAAAAGTAACTATGTTATATATAATTCATCATTTTAAAAACTTTGCAAGCCTTTCGTGCCGAATATTTCAAACTTCTTTCAGTTTATTTAATAGCGGCTGACTTATATTATAATAAAAAGATACGAATAATGGGGTGAAGATGCATGCGGGAGATCAGAATAGCCGACGTCATTGATAAGGAGAACGACCAGTCCATAAAGTTTCGCAGCGGCGTCAGCTCTGTCATTCAGATGCCTGTCGAATATATCGACAGAGTGGCAGAACTTGCCTTTAAGGATGTCCATATACTTGAAAACACTGTTCCTGTCTATGAACGTCTCACAGTGAAGGACCATGTCAGGTTCTATAAAAAGTGGAATAAGAGCGGGCTGGGAGCTGCTGACATGCTCCGGCAGTATAAACTTGAAGCTGTGTCTCATACCCGCCTCGCACTCTGCACCGCTGAGACCATCCAGCGGCTTGCCTATATCCAGGCAGTGATGTCGGACCGGCAGGCGGTGCTGGCTGTAAATCCTTTGTATAATGCAGGCATTGAAAATATAAGATTGTTCCATAAGATGATGGAACAGATGGCGCAGGGGGGTAAAGCCCTGGTCGTGATCACCAGCAGTACTGAAGAGGCGTTCGTCATAAGCAGCAAGATTGCTCGCCTGAGCGAACAGGGGCTCAAAGAAGTTGAAACCGAAATGCCGGAAGAAAGGAACAGTCAGACATCCCTGAAACGCATCAAGGCAAAAGCTCAGGATAAGACGATTTTCATCGATCTGGAGGATATTGAGTACATAGAAAGCAACGAGGGGAAAGTCTATATAAATATTTCCCGGGAAAAGTTCATCATCGAATCGACACTGGCAGAAACCGAAAAGAAACTGGCGGATTACGGTTTCTACAGATGCCACCGGTCCTATATTGTCAATCTGGATAAAGTGAAGGAGATTATCACATGGTCGAAAAATACCTACTCGATTGTAATGGAAAACCAGGAAAAAACCAAAATTCCATTATCACGGACGAAATACAGTGAAATCCAGGAGCTTCTTGTCATGTAGGCGTACATTTCAGACGAAATAGATACAATTCAACGGAAAGCGGATGCATTTATTCCCTGTATCACACAGTTCATGGTATTTTTTCAACCACTCACCCCCATAAGGTCGCAGCCCTCTGTCATCAGGCATAGACTTGAGTCAGCACATGAAGGAGGTAAGGACAATGGAAGCGATCATAACTGCAGAAGGTTTGAAGAAAATTTTCGGAAATGAGAAAGCGTTGGATGGAATAGAATTTGAAATAGGGCGTGGAGAAATATTCGGATTGCTCGGGCCGAGCGGTTCCGGCAAGACGACCACTATTAAAATACTGACGGGTGAATTCGAACCGGATGCAGGCAGGGTGGAAATACTCGGCTATGCGCACGAAGAATTCGGCAGATCATCCTATATAAAACAGTTGGGGATCCTGTCGGACAACAGCTCGCTGTATGACCGTCTGACAGTGAGGGATAATCTGGAGCTGTTCAGGAAGCTGTATGGTACAGATAAGGAGAAAGTGATGCAGGTGCTAAAGGAGGTCGGCCTGGAAAAACACGCTGATAAAAGAGTGTCGGTGCTGTCAAAAGGGATGAAGCAGCGCATACTCCTATGCAAGGCGATTCTGCATGAACCCGAAATATTGTTTTTGGATGAACCGACAAGTGCACTTGATCCGATTACTACGGACAGGATCCATGATATGCTGCTGCGCATCAAAGGACAGGGGACGACCATCATGCTGACGACCCATGACATGGACGAAGCGACGGCTCTGTGCGACAGGGTGGCGTTCCTTAATAACGGCAGGATACTGGAACAGGGGGCGCCGGAATTTTTGAGGCACGCCTATAAAAAGAATGAGGTCCATATTACGATGAACGGTGGCAGGACGATGAGTATTGAACGGAGTACTGATAACAGGACTGAGCTGGAAGAGGCATTATTCGATTCCGAAGTCATCGATATCAGAACGGATTACCCGACACTTGGCGAAGTATTTAAAAATGTTACCGGAAAGGAACTGGTCTGATATGAACACTGGAAGGATAATGGCGATATTCGAAAAAGACCTTAAAGAATTTACACGGAATATGATGTTGTTCACTACGACACTTATTCCGATACTGATGGCATTCATGTTCAGGAATATAGGACCGGAGAGCACGGAAACGCCTGCTGTAATCATTGCGGTTATCATCGGCACCGCCTATTCAACAATCCTGTGCAGCAGTATCATGACGATGATGGCGGAGGAGAATGAAAAGGACACGCTCCGGGGCCTGGTGCAGTCCCCGGCTTCGATGCTGGATATCCTGACGGGCAAAAGCCTGGTGGTCATCATGATGACCGGCATCTCACTCGGCCTTGCTTTACTGGTTATGGATGCGGAAATATCGTGGGGGGCGGGCGGCATCGCAGCGCTCGTACTGCTGGGCCTGTTTTTCCTCGCTCTCGGCATCGCTGTCGGGCTGGAAGTGAAAAGCGTCGCCACAACCTCTGTTTATCTGCTGCCGATCATGCTTGTATTCGGTTTTACCCCGATGATAGAAACCATTGTCGGGGATGAATCCCACATCGTACGACAGGTTGCTGAGTACCTGCCGGTGTATCAGTATGTGTTCATCCAGGAAGGAACAGAGGCTGTCCCATTGCTCATTTTATGCGTATGGGCGGCACTCGGCCTCATATATGCGGCATGGGCATTTAAAAAACGGATGAATGATGAAAACAAATAGAAAATTTTCAGACTAATTGGGAATATGGTACATTAAATGTATCTGTTCCCAATTTTTTATTCATAATAAACGAAGAAGGAAGTGTTGTAATGGAAGATCGTACGTTCAGGAACGCAATGGGCAGGTTTGCGACCGGAGTGACCGTAATTACTGTGAATGAGGGCGGGGAGACCCATGGAATGACTGCGAATGCATTCATGTCCGTATCGCTGGACCCCAAACTTGTTCTGATTTCCATAGATAATCGTGCAACCATGCTCGATAAATTGAAATCTGCAGATTCATTCGGCATCAGCATGCTGACAGAGGAGCAGAAGCATCTGTCGAAACATTTCGCCAAACAGGAAGTATTTGAAGGCGGAATCAGCTTTGATGTGATTGATGAAGTCCCGGTGCTCCGGGACAGTCTGGCTGCACTGGTATGCAAAAATTATCAGCAGGTTCCTGCGGGGGACCATACGCTCATACTGGGCCAGGTGGAAGAGATCCTGTTCGAAGAAGGTGAGCCGCTGACTTTCTTCAAAGGTCAGTACGGCGGCATCAGGAGCGACGCCCGGTGAGACGGCTGCAAGTTTATGACAAAGTGCGTATTGTATCAGGTCGTTTTATGATAAACTGATACAAAAATGAACGTACAAATGGAAGTGAAACAATGCATTTTGAAACTGCGCCGGCAAAGATAAATCTGACGCTGGATACCCTTTTCAAAAGGAGAGATGGATTCCATGAAGTCAACATGGTGATGACCACCGTGGATCTGAATGACCAGCTTTCCTTTTCGAAGCGTAAAGACAAAAAGATAATCATCGATACAGAACACCAGTATGTGCCTACAGACAGACGCAATCTGGCCTATCAGGCAGCGAGCCTGATGATGGAGACATACGGCATACAGACCGGCGTCAACATCACGATTGATAAGCGGATTCCCATTGCGGCAGGCCTCGCCGGCGGCTCGGCGGATGCTGCGGCAGCCTTCCGCGGGATGAATGCCCTCTATGACCTGGGGATAGAAACCGCGGAACTCGCTGAACTGTCATCAAAGCTGGGCTCGGACATCCCTTTTTGCGTATACGGGGGGACCGCGATCGCCTCGGGCAGGGGGGAGAAAATCGAACATCTGCCGAAACCGCCCAACGCCTGGGTGATCCTGGCGAAACCGAAGATCAATGTTTCGACAAAGACGATCTATCAGGCGCTGAAGCCCGGCAAGAATCCGCCGGGGTCGCGGGAAATGGCTGCTGCGGTCAAAGAGGGGGATTATAAGGAAATCATCGCCCTTATGAAGAACGACCTGCAGGAGGTGACCTGCCGCAGGTACCCGGAGGTGGGAAGGCTGATAGACAGCATGTCAGCGAGTGGTGCGGACTGTGCAATGATGAGCGGCAGCGGTCCGACAGTATTCGGTTTCGTCCAAAAGGAGAGGCAGGCGGCGCATCTCTATAATGCCATGAAAGGCTGCTGTTCCGAAGTTTATAAAGTAAGATTGCTCGGTTAATTGCTCAAATCCGAACTTTTATGTTAATATCTTTATATAAAATACGGTATTAGGAGTTATCTTATGAAATATAAACGCAGTGAGCGTCTCGTGTTCATGACCCGGCACTTGACCGCCCATCCAAATCAGCTGATTCCACTGACCTTTTTCGTGGAGAAATTCAACCAGGCCAAGTCTTCGATCAGCGAGGATATCCGGATCATCAAGGAAGTCTTCGAAAATGACGGTATCGGCATTGTCCGGACGACAGCGGGCGCCGGCGGCGGCGTGACATTCCAGCCGAGAATCAGCTACAGCCGTGCAGAGGAGATCGTGGAGGGGTTCGTGGACATGCTGAAGACGAAGGAACGCCTGCTTCCCGGCGGCTACCTTTACATGTCCGACATCATGGGGAATCCCACACTCATGAACGATATCAGTGAACTGATCGCCACAATGTACGGCGATGAGGAAATTGACGCGGTCGTGACGATCGCGACAAAAGGGATTTCGCTCGCGAATGCTGTCGCACGCAAGCTGAATGTGCCCGTGGCCGTGATCCGCAAAGACAACAAAGTGACAGAGGGCTCCACAGTCTCAGTGAACTATGTCTCCGGCTCGACGCGGAAGATAGAGACGATGGTCCTGTCGAAGCGGACCTTGAAAGAAGGATCGAAGGTCCTTGTCGTGGACGACTTCCTGAGGGCGGGCGGCTCCATCACCGGCGTAATCAACCTCATGGAGGAGTTTGCAGCCACAGTGGTCGGCGTCAGCGTGCTGGTGGAGGCCAAACAGGTGGAACACCGCCGCTTCAATGATTACACTTCCCTTCTGAAGGTGTCGGATATCGATGAATTCAACCAGTCCTTCCTGGTGGAGGAAGGCAATTGTCTGGAATATATTGAAGAAACGTTTCAAAAGCATGAATCTTAAAATGTGAAGGAGATTTTATACTATGGAACCAATCAATTCTAAAAATGCACCGGAAGCACTCGGACCGTACAGCCACGGAGTAAAAGTCGGAAACATGTTCTACTCCTCCGGACAGATTCCCCTCACGCTCGAAGGGGAGATCATTTCGGATGATGTCGAGGAGCAGACGAAGCAGGTGATGGAGAATGTCGGTGCAGTGCTTGAAGCGGCCGGCATGGCTTTTGAAAATATAGTGAAGACGACGATTTTCATCAGCGACATGGGGGACTTCCCGAAGATCAACGACGTTTATGGCGCTTATTTTCCGGGTAAACTACCTGCAAGATCATGTGTAGAAGTGAGTCGTCTACCTAAAGATGTACAGGTTGAGATTGAAGTCGTTGCATCGAAAATGGAACCATAAAAGTATTGGTGGACTGAAGCAGTACACATACGATCCAACAATAATCTTATTGGGGGAAGCATACTATGAAAATAACAGATGTAAGACTGCGGAAAGTAAATAACCAAGACAACAGGATGAAAGCACTTGTATCCATTACGTTTGATGATGCATTTGTAATCCATGACCTCAGGGTCATTGAAGGTAATAATGGACTCTTTGTGGCGATGCCGAGCAAACGGACGCCGGACGGTGAATTCCGCGACATTGCCCATCCGATTCACTCCGATATGCGCCAGCATGTGCAGGAGGAAGTAATGAGAGTATATGAAGAATCGGAAGCCGAAGAGAATGATTCGGACTCCGGCGAGAGCGCCCCGGCAACAGCGGAATCACCGGTCGATCCGACGAAGGATCAGGTGGACCGGGAGGAAGAGGAGCACCGCGATGAACCCAAAGAGGGCGAACTCGGAATCGATGAAGATAAATAGCGATTTCATACCCGTGAAGCACAGCGCTGCTTTGCGGGTCTTTTATTGGCCGAAATGCCTTTTTGGACATATATCCGTTTCGTCTTGAAAGTACCCAGTCAGTAAAATATAATTAGAGTAGTCATAAACTGGAGGTAGAGTATGCAAACGAGAGCGATTATTCTGGCGGCCGGCAAAGGCACGAGGATGAAGTCCGAAAAATTCAAGGTGCTCCATGAAGTATGTGGCACTCCGATGATCCAGCATGTCATCAGCAATCTGAATAAATCGGGGATCACCGATATCTATGCTGTGCTGGGTCACGGCTCTGAGACTGTGAGCACGTATCTGGGTGACGGCATCCGTCAGACGGTGCAGGAGGAGCAGCTGGGAACGGCACACGCAGTGATGCAGTGGAAAGAGGAACTGGCGGACCTTGATGGCCACACCATGGTCGTGTGCGGGGATACACCGCTCATCACGGAGACGACGATGCAGGAATTCATGAAGTACCACCTGGATACAGGGGCAAAGGCGACCATCCTTTCATCCCGTACGCGCGCACCGTTCGGATACGGCCGCATTGTCAGGAAGGAGAACGGCTCTGTCAAGCGTATCGTCGAAGAGAAGGATGCCACGGATCTCGAACGCGAGATCAAGGAAGTGAGCTCCGGGACTTTCATATTCGACAACAGAGCGCTGTTCAGCGCACTTGAAAACGTCGACAACGATAACGCACAGGATGAGTATTATCTGCCGGATGTCGTTTCCATCCTCCGGGGCCGGGGTGCCCGTGTCGAAGCCTACATCTCTCCGGATTTTGAGGAAACGCTCGGCATAAATGACAGAGTTGCTCTCGCGAATGCTGAGGAAATATTTAGGAAACGCATCAATACGATGCACATGCAAAACGGTGTCACACTGATCCACCCGGAAACGACATATATCGATGCCGAAGTGGAAATTGGCACGGATTCCATAATTTATCCGGGGGCAATCATCCGTGGAGACACAAAGATCGGTAAAAATGTTATCATATCCTCTGGAACAGAAATCAAGGATTCCATCATCGATGATGAAGTGGAGATCAGGCATTCCGTGGTGACGGAAGCGAAAGTGGGCAGAGGCACCAAGGTGGGACCGTTTGCCCAGCTCAGGCCGCAGTCCGAGCTTGGTGAGGAAGTGAAGATCGGCAACTTCGTCGAAGTGAAGAAATCAAGGCTTGAAAATGAATCCAAAGTGTCGCATCTCAGCTATATCGGGGACGCCACCATCGGCGCCAGGACCAACGTCGGCTGCGGAACGATTACAGTGAATTATGATGGTAAGAACAAATTCAAAACTGAAATCGGCATGGATTCATTCATCGGCTGCAACTCGAACCTTGTGGCGCCGGTCAAAATCGGTGACAGGTCATTCATCGCAGCGGGATCGACGATCACTGATGAAGTTCCTGAAGACAGTCTTGCAATCGCAAGGAACAGACAGACGACAAAGACGGGATACTACAATAAAGACAATTAATGGAGGATGAACATGTTAGCTTCTAGCAACCAGTACAAAAATTCCAGCCTGCGCCTTTTTTCTTTGAAAGGCAACGAGCCGCTCGCAGAAGAGATCGCTGAACATATCGGCATCCCTTTGGGAAAGATTACGGTACAGCATTTTTCCGATGAGGAAGTACAGGTCAATATCGAGGAGAGCGTGCGGGGATGTGACGTATTTGTCGTCCAGCCGACAAGCCAGCCGGTCAACGAACACCTCATGCAGCTGCTGATCATGATCGATGCACTGAAACGCGCTTCAGCGGCGACGATCAACATTGTAATGCCGTATTACGGCTATGCACGGCAGGACCGCAAGAGCCGTGCGCGTGAACCGATCACAGCGAAACTCGTTGCAAACCTGATCGAGACAGCCGGAGCGGACAGGGTGATTTCACTCGACCTGCATGCACCCCAGATACAGGGCTTCTTCGATATTCCTATCGACCATCTCATGGGTGTGCCGATCCTGAGCGACTATTTCCTTGAACATAAAGATCTGAACTTCGACGAAGTCGTCGTCGTTTCCCCGGATCACGGCGGCGTAACGCGTGCGCGCAAGATGGCCGACCGTCTCAAGACGCCGATCGCCATCATCGATAAACGCCGGCCGAAGCCGAATGTTGCGGAAGTGATGAATATCGTCGGCGAAATCGAAGGACGCACTGCCATCATCATCGATGACATCATCGATACAGGCGGCACGATGAAGCTTGCTGCACAGGCACTTCTCGATAAAGGTGCGAAAGAAGTGTATGCGTGCTGTACGCACCCTGTGCTTTCCGGACCGGCTATTTCCAGGATCGAGGAGTCAGTGATCAAAGAACTGGTTGTCACAAATTCCATACAGCTGCCCGAAGAAAAGAAGATAGACAAGATAGTGGGGCTTTCTGTCGGAGAGCTGATGGCGCAGGCGATCGTCCGGGTTTATGAAGAAGAATCCGTCAGTATCCTGTTTGATACTTAATTTGTCAATGTTTCTTTTACAAATGTATGGGTAATGTGCTATTATTATGCATGGCTATGTGTTAAATTAGGCAAAAGTAGACTGTCTGTAAATGAAAGGTGGAAATATACCATGGCAAAATTGGCTTCAGCAGCAAGGGAAGGCAAGGGAAAGCGTTCTGAGCTTACAGAACTGCGTTCCACAGGGAAGATCCCTGCAATCGTTTACGGTTACGAAGTGGAGAACACTAACGTTTCAGTAGATGAGAACGAATTTATCAAAGTAATCCGCGAAGTGGGCCGTAACGGCGTAATTGCATTGGACCTCAATGGAAAAGCGGTTAACGTGATGGTGACGGATTATCAGTTCGATTCACTCAAAAACCAGATCACCCATATAGACTTCACAGCAATCAACATGAAGTCCGAAGTTACAGTGGATGTAACAATTGAATTGGTTGGTGAAGCTGCGGGTGTCAAAGAAGGCGGCGTAGTCGAGCAGCCTGCTTTCCAGGTTCAGGTGACTGCGACTCCGGACAACATTCCAGAGTCCATCGAAATCAACGTGGAAGCTCTTGAAATCGGAGACTCAATCCATGTATCCGATCTGCGTCAGGGCGCCAAATACACCATTGAAAATGAAGACGAAGAAACGCTTGTCAGCATCGTACCTCCGCAAAAAGAGGAAGATCTTGAAGAAGCTGAAGGCGAAGAAGTTGAAGGTTCTGAAGAAGGCGAAGAAGCCGCTTCCGAGGAAACTGAAAACGAAGAGCAATAATCATGATGTTTTAACGGCGGTGGAGTTCCCATCGCCTTTTTAACGTTGTATGAGGTGATATGATGAAATGCATCATTGGACTGGGCAATCCGGGAAGGAAATACGAAAAAACACGTCATAACATCGGGTTCATGGTGATAGACCAGCTTTCTTCGGATCTCGGAATCGGGCTCTCACAGAATAAATTCAAGTGCAGCTACGGTGCTGGATACGTAAACGGCAAAAAGGTCATGCTGGTCAAGCCGCAGACATTCATGAACCTCTCCGGGGAAGGTATCCGCCCGCTGCTGGATTATTATAAAATCGCCGTGGAGGATATCCTGGTGCTGTATGATGACCTTGATCTGCCGGTCGGCAAACTGAGGCTCAGGCAAAAGGGTTCGGGCGGCGGCCATAACGGCATAAAATCCCTGAACCAGCATCTGGCGACGGATAAATACAAACGCATCCGCATCGGCATCGACCGGCCGGAGCCGGGCGGTTCCATCACGGGTTATGTGCTCGGCAGGTTCAGGAAAGAGGAAGCGGCACTGATCGACAAAGTGACAGCCAGGTCGGCAGAGGCGTGCGCAGATTTTGTAACGGTGCCGTTCCAGGATGTTATGACTGAATATAATGGTGATGTAAATGAACAGTAAAGTATCGGAAAGGATACAGCAGGATGAGCGGTTCCTCGAAGTGGCGGATCATAAAGACCGCCTCAATATGATGGTGACCGGCGTAAACGACGATTTCAAGCCGACGCTCCTGTACGAGCTGTCGAGGAAGGAAAGCCGTCCGGTCGTCCTGTTCGTACAGAATAACCATCAGATGGAGAAGATTGCGAATCCCCTGATGGATATGATGGACAACGTCTACACTTTCCCTGTAGGCGATATCATGATAGAGAATCATGCCAAACAAAGCCCTGAATTCATGAAATCCAGGATGAGTGCATTGTTTGCTCTGGCGCACAACGAGCCGGGGCTGTTTGTCGTGCC
Organism: Salinicoccus sediminis; assembly: GCF_000986795.1. Classification (GTDB taxonomy): domain Bacteria; phylum Bacillota; class Bacilli; order Staphylococcales; family Salinicoccaceae; genus Salinicoccus; species Salinicoccus sediminis. The sequence continues at coordinate 22,911 of NZ_LAYZ01000002.1, forward strand.
GGTACATGCACTTCTAAAGCCACTGATGCCGAAGGAAAAGCTTCTCAGCTACGAAAAGACGATAAAGATCGGCACCATCCTGGACTATGATGGGTTCATGGAAGATCTGGTGAGTCTGGGCTACAGAAGGATGAACCAGGCGGTCCATTTCGGGGAATTTGCTGTACGCGGGGATATCATCGATATCCATATGCCTGAGCAGCTCGTACGTGTCGAACTCTTTGATGATGAAGTGGATTCCCTCCGGGCCATCGACCCTGAGACGCAGCGTTCCATCGGCAATCTCGATTCCTTCACGATGGAGCCTTATGCAGAGTATATACTTGAACCACAAGAGCGCGAAATTCTTCTTGGGAAGATAGAAACGCTGTACCAGGAGACGAAGGAAGGGCTCGACAGTGCCTCTTTGGAGACGCTCGAGGACTACTATGACACAGTGACCCATCCCGATCAGACATTCAACCACCTTGTACAGTACAGCCACCTCCTCGAAGGCGGTGAGATCTCCATCCTCGACTACATTACGGACGGCCACCGCGTCATCATCGATGAAGTCAAGAACATGGCGGCGGCATATGAAACAGAATTCAATTCTGTCGGCACCTACTACGAATCGATGGTGGAAGCCGGGCGCATGCTAAAAGGCGGCGGCAACTATCTGGAGGACCAGTACGGGCGCCTGCTTGCACGTGATGGCAGCACATACTTCAACCTGTTCACGAAAAGCATGCCGGTTGAAATTGGGCATATTGTAAAGATTTCCGTCCGGCCGACTGAAATATACTACGGCCAGTATGACATACTGGCATCCAACCTGAATAAGATGCTCGGTGACGACTATATGATCAGCATCGTCCTCCGTGACGAGGAGGAGGTGTCGAAGACGCACCAGCTGCTCGAGGATCTGAAGATCCAGAGCTATATCGGGGAGATTCCGGTGGATTCAGGCATTGTGCTGACCACCGGTACGCTCGGGAAAGGGTTCATCCTGCCGTTCATGAAAGTGGCTGTTTTGGGGTCGAAGGAGCTCTACAACAAGACGGCACGCAGGAAGAAGCGGACGAAGAAACTCTCCAACGCCGAAAAGATCAAATCCTACCAGGAGCTGAATGCGGGTGACTACGTCGTCCATGTCCATCACGGCGTGGGCCGCTACATGGGCATCGAAACACTGGAAGTCGGCGGCATCCATAACGACTACATGAAACTGCAGTACAGTGGCACAGATCAGCTCTATATCCCTGTCGACCAGATGGACCTGGTCCAGAAATATGTCTCAAGTGATGACGGCCAGCCGAAGATGCATAAGCTCGGCGGCACCGAATGGAAGAAGACGAAGGCCAAGGTCGAGGCAAATGTCAATGAAATTGCGGACGAGCTGCTGAAGCTCTATCAGGAACGGTCACAGTCTGAGGGCTTCCGGTTCTCGGAAGATACGGAAATGCAGGCTTCTTTTGAAGCGCGCTTCCCGTACGAGCCGACACCCGACCAGTATGCTTCTGTCGGGGAAATCAAAAAGGACATGGAGAATATTCGTCCGATGGACCGCCTGTTATGCGGGGATGTGGGATACGGCAAGACCGAAGTGGCAATCCGGGCGGCATTCAAAGCAGTGCAGGACGGCAAACAGGTGGCATTCCTCGTGCCGACGACGATCCTTGCAGCACAGCATTTCGAAAGCCTGATCGAACGGATCGAGGACTTCCCGGTCAACGTCGAGATGATGAGCCGCTTCAGGACACCGGCCCAGCTGAAGAAAACACGGGAAGGCCTTAAAAAGGGGACGGTCGACATCGTGGTCGGCACCCATAAGATTCTGGCGAACACCGTCGAATACAAAGACCTCGGCCTCCTGATCATAGACGAGGAGCAGCGCTTCGGGGTGAAGCACAAAGAGAAGATCAAACAGCTGAAGACGAACGTGGATGTGCTGACGCTGACAGCAACACCGATCCCGAGGACGCTCCATATGAGCCTGACCGGTGTCAGGGATCTCTCTGTCATTGAAACGCCGCCGGAAAACCGGTTCCCGGTACAGACCTACGTGCTCGAATTCCAGCCGAATTTCGTCAAGGAAGCGGTGGAGCGGGAACTTTCCCGCGGCGGTCAGGTGTTCTACCTGCACAACCGGGTGGATACGATCTATCAGAAGAAAGCGCATGTCGAGGCGCTGGTCCCGGATGCGGAAGTTGCGGTGATGCATGCGAAAATGAACGAGAAGGAAGTCGAGGAGACCATGCTTGCGTTTGTAAACGGAGAGTACGATGTCCTTGTCACGACGACCATCATCGAGACCGGTGTGGATGTGCCGAATGCCAACACACTGATCATCGAGGATGCCGACCGGTTCGGTCTCAGCCAGCTTTATCAGCTCCGGGGCCGTGTCGGCAGGAGCAGCCGCATCAGCTATGCCTACCTCTTCCATCAGCCGGACAAGGTGCTGACGGAAGTGGCGGAAAAGCGTCTTGAGGCCATCAAGGAGTATACAGAGCTCGGCAGCGGATTCAAGATCGCCATGCGGGACTTGAACATCCGCGGGGCGGGGAATCTGCTCGGCAAGCACCAGTCCGGGTTCATCGACTCCGTGGGATATGAACTTTATTCCGAAATGCTGGAAACGGCCGTCAAGGAGAAACAGGGCATCGAGCCGGAGCCGGAACCGGTGAACATCCCTGTGGACATCACCCTCGATGCCTATATACCGGGCACCTACATTACGCATGAGCAGTCCAAGATCGATATTTACAAGCGTCTCAGGAAGGCGGATTCCATCGAAGCCATACAGGACATCGAAGATGAGCTGCTCGACCGCTTCGGTGACTATCCGGTTGAAGTGGAACGGCTGCTGCAGCTTGTCCGCATCAAAGTGTATGCCCTACTGTTCGGCATCTATCAGGTGAAAGAGGACAGCCGGCACTTCCACCTCCATGTCTCACGGAATGCGACAGAGCAGATCGACGGGGAGAAACTGTTCATGGATACGGCGGAATACGGCCGCATCATGAAGATTTCCGTGCAGGATAACGAGATGAAGATCACGCTCAGAACCAAGGATGTGGCGCAGCTCATCGAAATCATGAAAGCAATCCAGGACAGCAGGATGGAGGAAGCGATATGAATAAAATAGAAATCATCGGACTCGGGACATCGGATTTGGATCAGATGCCGCTCGGCGTATGGAAGCGTCTCAGGTCAGCGGATAAGGTCCATCTGCGCACAGACGGCCATCCCGCGGCGCGTGAGCTTGAATCGGAAGGCGTGGAGACTGTAAGCTTCGATCATCTCTATGAGGCGCATGATACCTTCGAGGAGACCTACACGGCGATTGCGGATGCACTCGTTGCCGCGGCCCGTGACAGTGATGTCATATACGCCGTTCCGGGGCATCCGATGTTTTATGAAACGACGACGGAACTGCTCCTCGCGTGGCAGGAGTCAGGAGAAATCCATGTGGAGGTGTCGGGTGGACAGAGTTTCATCGATGTGGTCATCGCTGCACTCAAAGTGCCTGTGAATGAAGGGTTCCAGGTGCTCGACGGCACCGCACTTGCAGTCGGCGATCTTGATTTCAGCAAACATACGCTCATCACCCAGGTATACGACACGCTCAGCCTGAGTGAGGCGAAGCTTACACTGCTGGAGTACTATCCGCCGGAGACGAAAGTGCAGCTGGTCGATGCAGCGGGGGGTAAGGATGAAAGGATATACGACACCGGGCTCCATGAGATCGACCGCCTTAATATCAGCAGCAATCTGCTCTGTCTTTATATACCGGAGACGGAGGACGTCAGGCTGGCGGAACGCGATATCCATTATATGACCGAAGTGTTCGATACGCTTGTCGGCGAGGACGGCTGCCCGTGGGATAAGGTGCAGACCCATGAATCGCTTGAAAAGCATCTGATCGAGGAAACGTTCGAAGTCATCGAGGCGATAGAACGGCAGGATGACGACGCAATCGTTGAAGAGCTCGGGGATATTCTGCTGCAGGTCGCACTTCACAGTTCCATCGGCAAAAAAGAGGGGTATTTCGATTTCTTCGATGTGCTCGGAAGCCTGAATGCGAAAATCGTCAGACGGCATCCTCACGTATTCGGGGATGAGTCGGCGGAATCAGTGGATGATTTGAAGCGCATATGGAGCGACGCCAAGAAAAAGGAAGGCAAGAAAGAGAAGATAAAGTATGAGAAGGAATACGGCGAAAAAGTGCTCGGCTGGATGAAGGAGACCATCCATGAAGGGCGCACGCTGGAAGAGATACTGAAGAGCGGGGGGTGAATAACATGAGATTGGATAAATTCCTGAAAGTGTCACGCGTAATCAAACGGCGCCCGCTCGCAAAGGAACTGAGCGACGAAGGGCGTGTGAAAGTGAACGGCAGGACGGCAAAAGCCGGAGCCGACCTTTCTGTCGGTGACGAGGTGGAAATACGGTTCGGCCGGAAGGTCCTTACATTCGAAGTGCTGGAGCTCGGGACGCATGCCAAAAAAGAGGATGCGGAGCGTATGTATAAAGTGCTGAAAGAGGAAAAAATTGAAAGTGAGACTGATTTTCTCTAGTAAACATGTCGCTTATGGTGTATTTTATAAATAGAGAATGCACAATTAAGGGATGTGATGCATTGGCTAACAAAGTGGTCAGGATGATCAATGGTTACACGAAAAAGCGGGATGCCGAAAAGAAGGTGCGCCGCAGTGAAAACCGTGTTGCCAAAAAACGTACAATGCTGTTCGGCAGCCTGATGCTGCTGGTGGTGGGCATCCTGCTGATCGTGGCTTTCAACCAGAAGACCCAGAACCAGCTGCTGCAGGAGGAACTCGTTCAGACCGAGGAAGTCATGGATGAACGGGTGGCCGAGGAAAAAGACCTTGAGCAGCAGATAAAGCAGCTGAATGATGAGAACTATATCGCAAGAATTGCACGGAGTGAATTCTTCTTCTCTGAAGAAGGGGAGATTGTGTTCAATTTGCCGGAAACAAACGATGAAAACGCTGAAAAAGAAGCACAGGAAGAATAATCGTTACAATATTGTAATGATTATTTTTCTTTTTAATGGTATTATTATATATAGAGAGTAAATGATAATTGGGAGGATAATATATCAAGATGTCAGTTGAAGTGGGCAGTAAAGTTATCGGGAAAGTCACGGGTATCAAGAATTTCGGTGCGTTTGTTGAATTGCCGGGAGGAAAGACAGGACTAGTGCACATCAGTGAGGTTGCGGATCAGTATGTAGAGGATATTAATGAGCATCTCAGTGTGGGCCAGGAAATTGAAGTGAAGGTCCTATCCGTCGGAGACGATGGTAAAATCAGTCTGTCCATAAAGAAAGCAAAAGAACAGAAACCAAAACCGAGGCCGCGCAGGGAAAGTTCGCCGGAAGATTTCGAGAAGAAGCTGTCGAGCTTCCTGAAGGACAGTGAGGACCGCCTGTCTACGATCAAAAGGCAGACGGAATCACGCCGTGGCGGCAGAGGTAAAAGATAATAGATATATACAGACGATTCCAGTAATCGTCTTATTTTATTTTACGGGAAGTGTGGGCTATGGAACTAAGATGTTCCTGGGACAGAGATGATACGGTGGCACTTGCGATTTCCGGCGGTGTGGACTCCATGGTCCTCTATCATCTGTTGAAAACTTCATACAGGGACACTTTCGGACGTCTGATACTGCTGCATGTCAATCACGGCCAGAGGGTGGCATCGGAAGCGGAGGCGGCCCACATAGTGAATATGGCCGCAGCGGACGGTATCACGTGCGAAACGGTCCGGCTTGATATCGAAAAGGATGATTTCAGCCAGGCGGCGGCGCGGGAAGCACGCTATCAGTTTTTCGATGGGATGATGGTGCGCCACGGCGCCCGTGTCCTCCTCACCGCCCATCATCTGGATGACCAGTACGAATCGGTGATGCACCAGCTGCTCACCGGCAGATACCTGCCGGGCAGGATGGGGATACCATACGCGCGGGAGGAAGAGGGCTACCGCATCATCCGGCCGCTGCTCCGCATCCCGCGTGCGGCAATCGAAGCCTATGCCGGCCGTCACCGAGTCACGTACTTCGAAGACGAGTCCAACAGCGGCACCGGCTATACCCGCAATTATATCCGTCACAATCTGATGAAGGATATCAGGGCATCGGAGCATCTCCAGCCGGACCAGCTTCTGAAGCTGGCGGAGGATCTCGGTGAGGTCGACGGCATGCTGCGCGAAGAGGCGGCGGGCTTCATCTCGGGCCGGCAGGTGCTGTCACGGAAAGAATTCAACAAAAGGCGCAGGATCAGCCGTATCTATATAGTGAACGCGTGGCTCGCCTCCCACGGGCTCGGCGCGAGACGGAGGTACATTGAAGAGATGCTTGATGTGGCATCCTCCGGCACCGCCCAGGCGGAATTCCCCGTCGGCGGCCGGCTGGTGGTGATCGCCTATGACGAAATGCGTATCGAGGCAGGGGACTCTGTCACGCTTCACCATCTCGACATCACCGAGAACGGAATGTACAGCTTCAACGGATACGAAATCACGGTCGAAATGGACCCTTCGGAACTGCCCGTCCGCGTACGGACGAAAGAGGAAGGGGACAGGATCTTTGTGCCGGGCGTCGGCACAAAGAAGCTCTCCCGTCTGTTCATCGACCGGAAAGTGCCGAAGGATGAACGGGAAACCATGCCGGTGGTCACAGGACGGAGTCATCAAATTATTGCAGTGGGTATAATTTATAATATAATGAAGACACGAGGGAATCACAGTCGATTAAGTGTCGAAAAAGGAGTAAGGCAATGAGTATTAAAAATGACATCAGCGAGGTTGTATTGTCCGAGGAGGAAATCCAGGCAATCGCAAAAGAACTGGGGGAGAAGATCACCAGGGACTATGAAGGGAAGACGCCCATACTCGTTGGGCTGCTCAAAGGCTCCATCATGTTCATGTCCGACCTGATCAAATACATAGATACGCATCTTGAGATAGATTTCATGGATGTTTCAAGCTATGTAGGCACGAAATCTTCCGGGGAAGTAAAGATATTGAAAGATCTCTCCACTTCAGTGGACGGCCGTCATATCCTGATCGTCGAAGATATCATCGAAACCGGGACGACATTGAACTCGATCGTCGATCTGATCGCCTACAGGAATGCAGCATCACTTGAGATTGTGACACTTCTGGATAAGCCCGTGAACCGCAAGCTTCACGTGGATGTGAAATATGCAGGGACGGAAATCCCTGATGGATTCGTCGTCGGATATGGACTTGATTTCGATGAAAAGTACAGAAATCTGCCATACATCGGCCTTTTGAAACCAGAGCTTTATCAATAAATCAAAACAGTGGAATAGTATTGTGAAATTATGGTATTATTTCTGTTAGTCGTATTAGAAATGGAGGTTTACGGATGCCTAAAAATGTGGGCCGTAACATAGTGCTGATATTGATTTTATCAGTGATCATGTTTGGTATTTTTCAAAGTTTTAATGGCGATTCCGCCCTCGAGGAAGAACTGCAGTACAATCAATTTCTCGATGAGCTGAACGCCGGTAACATAGAAGAGCTGTCAATTCAGCCGGAGCAGAACGTCTACCTGATCGAAGGGAGACTGGCCGGCCAGGATGAGCAGGAATCCTTTACATCGGTGATTCCGTACAACAGTACAGAAGATCTTGACCAGATACTGGAGACTGCAAAATCGCAGGATGGTCTGAACTTCACCATTGAACCTGCGGAGGAGCAGAGTCCATGGACAAGCATGCTGTTCACATTCATACCGCTCCTGCTTATCCTCTTCCTCTTCCTGTTCCTGATGAGTCAGGCACAAGGCGGCGGCGGAGGCGGCGGCAAAGTGATGAACTTCGGCAAGAGCAAAGCGAAGCTCTATGACCAGAATAAGAAAAAAGTACGCTTCGAAGATGTCGCAGGTGCGGATGAGGAGAAACAGGAACTCATTGAAGTCGTCGACTTCCTGAAAGATCCGCGCCGTTTCGACAGGATCGGCGCCCGTATTCCGAAAGGTGTTCTTCTTGTAGGACCTCCAGGTACAGGTAAGACGCTCATCGCCCGCGCGGTGGCAGGCGAAGCAGGCGTGCCTTTCTTCTCAATCAGTGGTTCGGACTTCGTGGAAATGTTCGTCGGTGTCGGTGCATCCCGTGTACGCGACCTGTTCGAGAACGCGAAGAAAAACTCACCGTGTATCATCTTCATCGATGAGATCGATGCAGTCGGCCGTCAGCGTGGTGCAGGTGTCGGCGGCGGTCACGATGAGCGTGAGCAGACGCTCAACCAGCTTCTTGTGGAGATGGATGGCTTCGGTGAAAACGAAGGCATCATCATGATTGCCGCAACAAACAGACCCGACATCCTTGACCCGGCACTGCTCCGTCCCGGCCGTTTCGACAGGCAGATCCCTGTCGCCCGTCCGGATGTGAGAGGCCGTGAAGCGGTGCTTAAAGTACATGCGAAAAACAAACCGCTTGATGAAACGGTTGATCTTGCCGCACTTGCTGCACGTACTCCGGGCTTCTCAGGGGCCGACCTTGAGAACCTTCTCAACGAAGCGGCTCTGGTGGCCGCAAGGGGGAATAAGCGCAAGATCGACATGCGTGATGTTGATGAGGCAACCGACAGAGTGATTGCCGGTCCTGCCAAGAAGAGCAAGGTCATCTCCGAGAAAGAGCGCAACATCGTTGCATTCCACGAAGCCGGGCATACAATAATCGGCATGGTGCTCGATGACGCTGATATGGTCCATAAAGTGACGATTGTGCCACGCGGACAGGCAGGCGGCTATGCGGTCATGCTTCCGAAAGAGGACCGCTACTTCATGACGAAACCCGAGCTCGAAGATAAGATCGTCGGTCTTCTCGGAGGCCGTGTGTCAGAGGAGATCAATTTCGGGGAAGTTTCCACAGGTGCCCACAATGACTTCCAGAGGTCTACCGGCATTGCACGCAGCATGGTTGTGGAATACGGTATGAGTGAAAAACTCGGCCCGCTCCAGTTCGGCGACTCCAACGGCCAGGTATTCCTGGGTAAAGATATGCAGTCGGATCCTAACTATTCTGATGCGATTGCATATGAAATCGACCAGGAAATGCAGAATATCGTCAAGACGCAATACGAACGCTGCCGTCAGATTCTGACTGAACACCAGGAGCAGCTGACATTGATTGCCGAAACACTGCTGGTCGAAGAGACGCTTGACCGTGAACAGATCGAGGGACTCTTCTATAACGGCAAATTGCCTGAACGCAATTTCGAAGATCATACAGTGGATGAAGACGAGGATAAAATCGGTCCGTCCTATGAAGACGTCAAAAAAGGTCTGGATGAAAATTCAGATGATGACGAAACTGAAGAACGTGACATGGTGGAGCGGGAAGAGACTTCCCGTGAGTACGACCGCCGCGAACAGGAACGCCGCGAAGAAGAACGCAACAGCCAGCACAGGCTGGCTGAAGAAAAAACAGATTCGGAGGAACCGGCGCAGGGGCGAGAAGGCCGTGACGGGGAACTCGATGATGACAGCAGAAGAAACTAAGACACATGTAAAGTCGCCCGGATGGGCGACTTTTGTGCGATATTAGGGAGGAAAACAAATGGATCATCTGATCAGAGGAATCGGAATGAATGATGAAATAAGAATTTTTTCTGTCGATACGACAGAAACGGTAAACGAGGCAGTCACAAGGCACGGGGCCTACCCGACAGCTGCTGCGGCCCTCGGCCGTACGATGACTGCCGGGCTCATGATGGGTTCTATGCTGAAAAATGAAGAGAAGGTGACTGTGACACTGCAGGGCGGCGGCCCGATCGGTGCAATCGTCGTCGACAGCAATGCCAAGGGCAAAGTGCGCGGCTACCTGAGCAACCCCCAGGTGCATTTCCCGCTGAATGAACATGGCAAGCTCGATGTCCGGCGTGCAGTGGGCACGGATGGATTTCTCAACGTGGTCAAGGATATCGGACTGAAGGAGCATTTCACAGGCTCGACCGAAATCATTTCCGGGGAAATCGGGGAGGACTTTTCCTACTACTTCTATACGAGTGAGCAGGTGCCTTCCATCGTGGCACTCGGTGTGCTTGTGAACCCGGACAACACGATCAAAGCCGCCGGCGGCTTCATCATACAGGTCATGCCCGGCGCGAGCGAGGAGACGATGGACTTCCTCGACAGGCGGGCGGGTGAAATGACACCTGTATCGAAGCTGATCGACCAGGGTCTCACGCCTTCGGAGATCATCGACGAAGTACTCGGCCGCGACAACTGGCGCAAACTCGATGAAATGCCTGTGGCGTTCGAATGTACATGTTCCAAGGAGCGTTTCCTGAATGCTATTGCTACACTTGATGCCCAGGAAATTGTTACAATGATCAAAGAGGACGGCGGAGCGGAAGCGGACTGTCATTTCTGCCGCAACAAAGTCTGGATCGAGAAAGAGGAGCTTGAGGCGCTTATCACGCATTAAAGTTGATTTCACGGTGCATTAGTGGTACACTATTCATAGCTATTAACTAGGGATAAAGGAGCATATTATGAGTAAAATTTATAATAACATTTCAGAAGTGATCGGCAACACACCACTTGTAAAATTGAACAACCTTACTGATGATGACTCAGCTGATATTTACGTTAAGCTTGAATTCATGAACCCTGGAAGCTCTGTAAAAGACAGAATCGCGCTCTCCATGATCGAAGCGGCGGAAAAAGAGGGCAGACTTGATAAAGACACGACCATCATCGAGCCGACGAGCGGCAACACCGGTATCGGCCTTGCCATGGTCGCCGCCAGCAAAGGGTACAAAGCGACGCTCGTCATGCCGGATACCATGAGCAAGGAACGCCGCAACCTGCTCAAGGCATACGGGGCGGAACTGATTCTGACTCCCGGTGCCGAAGGGATGAAAGGCGCGATAAAAAAGGCGGAGGAGCTTGCAGAGAAGCACGGCTACTTCATGCCGCAGCAGTTCGAGAATATGGCGAACCCTGAGATCCATGCGAAAACGACAGGCAGGGAGCTTGTGGAGCAGACTGAGGGGATTTCCGTCGACGGATTCGTATCCGGTATCGGCACGGGCGGTACGATTTCCGGTGCGGGAAAAGTGCTGAAAGAGGCACATCCTGAACTCAGGATCTATGCGCTTGAACCTGAAGACTCTGCCATACTGAGCGGCGGGGAGCCGGGCCCCCATAAGATCCAGGGCCTCGGCGCCGGATTTGTACCGGGTACACTGGATACCGAAGTCTACGATGAAGTCGTGACGGTGGGCAACGAGGCAGCAATGGAAAGGGCACGGGAAATGGCGGCAAAAGAAGGCATTCTCGGAGGCATCTCTTCCGGCGCCGCAGTCGAAGCATCCATCCAGGTGGCCAAGAAACTGGGCAAAGGCAAGAACGTCATCACGGTTCTGCCATCCAATGGTGAAAGGTACCTCTCCACACCGCTTTTCAATTTTGAAGATTAAGAACCACTGATGGCCAGATACCATATCCCGCGCGGGGTATGGTATTTTATTTTTGGCGCAGGCCATTATATTTCTCCCCCGGGACGTGTTATAATATGTCTATTATTATGGAATAGAGGATGATAGTATGGAGCGGCTCAAGATAATGGGCATACTGAATGTGACGCCGGATTCATTCAGTGACGGCGGGAAGTATAATTCTGTGGAGGACGCATTCGTCCGTGCACGCAGCATGGTCCATGAAGGTGTGGATATCATAGATGTCGGAGGCTATTCAACGCGTCCCGGCTACACGGAGATTACAGAGGAGGAAGAGATCAGCCGCGTCGTGCCGGTAATAGAAGCGATACGCGATCTCGGCCCTGCCATCTCCATCGACACTTTCCGGGGGCCTGTGGCACGCCGCGCGCTTGAAGCCGGCGCGACCATGATCAACGACCAGTGGCGCGGAACATATGATGAAACGATCCTTGACGCCGCCCGTGACTTCGATGCTCCGATATTCCTGATGCACAATAATGATCATGCATCGTACGGGGATGTGGTGGAAGACATGATACAAGAGCTTGTGGCGTCTGCGGAACTCGCCAAATCCCACGGTGTAAAGAATGGGAACATCTGGCTTGATCCGGGGATAGGCTTTGTGAAGTCCCGTGAAGAGGAACTGGAAGTCATGCGCCGTCTCGATGAGCTGGTCGCAGTCGGCTACCCTGTGCTCCTTGCGACGAGCCGCAAACGGATGATCAAGGAACTCATGGATGAAGAGACTCCCGCCCACGGCCGCGATGAGGCGACAGCCGCGACGACGATCCACGGCATCAACAAAGGGGTCGCCGGAGTGCGCGTCCACAATGTCGCATTGAACCGCAAGCTGGCGGATGCCTATGTCAGACTGAAGGGGGACCTCGATGGATAACATCAGATTAAACGGCATCAAGACCTATGCCTATCATGGTGTGTTCGATGCGGAACAAAAGCTCGGCCAGTTCTTCATCACGGATGTGGTCATGTATCTTGATCTTTCGGCAGCCTCTAAGCATGACGATCTGGAGCAGACTGTGCATTACGGTGAAGCTTATGCAATGATCGAGGAAATCATCAAGGGCCCGCCTGTGAATCTGATCGAGCATCTGGCGGAAAAAGTGTCGGGAGCCCTGTTTGACCGGTATGATAAAATAATAGAGACAGAAGTGACAATAGCGAAACCAAACCCTCCCATCGAGGGGAATTATGATAATGTGAGCATTACACTGAACAGAAAGCGGGAAGAATAATGGCAGTTGCATATTTGGGTCTCGGGAGCAACCTGGGAAACCGCAGGGAGAACCTTGATTCTGCCGTCCGCAGGCTCGATGAACAAAGCGAAATCAGTGTGACGGAACGATCGTCACTGTATGAGACAGAGCCGTACGGCAAAACGGATCAGCCGGACTTCATCAACATGTGTGTAGAGGTTGAAACGCGCATTTCACCTCTGGAGCTTCTGGAGAATGTGCTGGCCATCGAACATGAACTGGGCCGGGTGCGCAAGGAAGTATGGGGACCCCGGACAATAGATATCGATATTCTGTTGTATGAAGACCTGGAACTCTCCCTCGACGACCTGAGCATTCCGCACACGGAGATGCACAAGCGCGCGTTCGTTCTCGATCCATTGGCCGAAATTGCCGGCGGACGGATCCATCCGGGATTCGGGAAGACCGTACAGACGCTGAAGGAAGAACTGGAAGCCGGTGAGAAGAATGTTTAAAATCGGAGATGTGGAGATCGGAAACCGTGTGGTGCTTGCCCCTATGGCGGGCGTCTCCAACGCGGCGTTCAGGCTGACCGTCAAGGAATTCGGCGCCGGACTGGTATGTGCCGAAATGATCAGCGACAAGGCGCTTTTATTCGGCAATGAAAAGACGATGCGCATGCTGTACATCGATGAGAATGAACGCCCCCTGTCCCTCCAGATATCCGGCGGGGAGAAGGGCACGCTTGTCGAAGCGGCGAAATATGTGGATCAGAATACGACGGCGGACATCATCGATATCAACATGGGATGCCCGGTTTCCAAGATCATCCGCTGTGAGGCCGGCGCACGTTGGCTTCTCGACCCTGATAAGATCTACGACATGGTCAGCGCCGTGGTCGGAAATGTATCGAAGCCGGTGACAGTGAAGATGCGCATCGGCTGGGACAGCGATCATATTTACGCAATCGAGAATGCAAAGATGGCGGAGCGTGCCGGCGCAGCCGCGATCAGCATGCACGGACGGACCCGGGAGCAGATGTATGAAGGGGTTGCGGACTGGGATGTCATCAGACAGGTCAAAGAGGCTGTCAGCATCCCGGTCATCGGCAACGGTGATGTCACATCCCCGGAACTCGCTGAAAAGATGCTGGATGAGACGGGCGTCGATGCGGTCATGATCGGCCGCGAGGCGCTCGGCAATCCGTGGATGATCTACCGGACGGTGCATTATCTCGAGACGGGAGAACTCGCTGCTGAACCTGAAATGGGAGAGAAGATGGATATCATGAAGCTGCATATGGACCGTCTGATCCATCTCAAGGGCGAGAAACTGGCGGTACTCGAGATGCGCAAGCATGCGTCATGGTATTTGAAGGGCATCAAAGGCAACGGCAATATGCGCAGGCAGATCAACCAGGCCGGGTCGCGCCGGGAACTTGCAGGAATCATCGATGATTTCATAGAAGCGCACCAGGCAGATAAAAAACAAATGACAGTATAGGAGAGAGATACGTGAGTGAAGAACTGAACGACCAGATAGCGGTCAGACGTGAAAAGATGCAGCAGCTGATCGATCTCGGAATCGATCCATTTGGAGAAAAATTCGAACGCACGGCATATACGGATCGTCTCAAAGCGGAGTGGGACCAGTTTACGAAAGAGGAACTGGCTGAGAAGGAAGATGTTTCCGGCACAGTGATTGCAGGACGGCTGATGACCAAACGCGGCAAAGGCAAGGCGGGGTTTGCCCATATCCAGGATATCAACGGGCAGATCCAGATCTATGTCCGCAAGGACCAGATCGGCGAAGAGGCTTTCGATATATGGAACCAGTCGGACCTCGGTGATATTGTCGGTGTCAAAGGTGTCATGTTCAAGACGAATACGGGAGAGCTTTCTGTGAAGGCGCAGGAGTTCACTTCGCTGACAAAGGCACTCAGACCGCTGCCGGATAAATACCACGGACTGAAAGACGTCGAGGAGCGTTACCGCAAACGCTACCTGGACCTGATTACAAGCGAAGATTCCAAAGGGACGTTCATCAAGCGCAGCCTGATCATCCAGGAGATGCGCAATTATCTGAACCAGCGCGGCTTCCTCGAAGTCGAGACGCCGATGATGCATACAATCGCCGGCGGGGCGCAGGCGCGTCCTTTCGTCACACATCACAATGCGCTCGACATGGAACTGTTCATGCGCATCGCGATCGAACTTCATCTGAAACGGCTGATTGTCGGCGGTCTTGAAAAAGTCTATGAAATCGGCAGGGTATTCAGGAACGAAGGGATTTCCACAAGGCATAACCCTGAATTCACAATGATCGAGCTCTATGAGGCGTATGCGGACTTCCATGACATCATGGACCTTACAGAAGAAATGATTGCATATATCGCAAACCACGTAACAGGCTCCATGATCGTCCAGTATGACGGTCAGGAAATCGACCTGACACCGAAGTGGAGACGTGTGCACATCGTGGATGCCGTCAAGGCACAGACGGGCGTCGACTTCTATGAAGTCAGGACGGATGAAGAAGCCCATGCGCTTGCCAAAGAGCGCGGCATTGAAGTCCAGCCGTCCATGACCTACGGCCACATACTGAACGAATTCTTCGAGCAGAGAGTGGAGGATACGCTTGTCCAGCCGACATTCGTATTCGGTCATCCGATCGAGATTTCACCGCTTGCGAAACAGAATCCGGAAGATCCAAGATTTACAGACCGTTTCGAACTCTTCATCGTCGGACGCGAGCACGCCAACGCATTTACCGAGCTCAACGACCCGATCGATCAGAGGAAACGTTTCGAAGCACAGGTGGCTGAAAAGGAAGCGGGCAACGATGAAGCCCACGAAATGGATGAGGACTTCCTCGAGGCGCTCGAATACGGCATGCCGCCGACAGGCGGACTCGGCATCGGCATCGACCGTCTTGTCATGCTGCTGACGGACTCCGCATCCATCAGGGATGTGCTTCTGTTCCCTTATATGAGGATGAAATGATGTAAAGGTACCATAATGATGCACCCGGGGGCTCCCGGGTGTATTATTCCAATAATAAAAACAGCGAAAGTGTTGACGAAAATACTGTTCATGGTATATTATATAAAAGTCGACGTTATTAATAAGCCCTACAGGAGAATTAGCTCAGCTGGGAGAGCATCTGCCTTACAAGCAGAGGGTCGGCGGTTCGAACCCGTCATTCTCCACCATTAATAATAGCCGGCCTAGCTCAATTGGTAGAGCAACTGACTTGTAATCAGTAGGTTGGGGGTTCAAGTCCTCTGGCCGGCACCATTCACTATAATGCGGAAGTAGTTCAGTGGTAGAACATCACCTTGCCAAGGTGGGGGTCGCGGGTTCGAATCCCGTCTTCCGCTCCATTTTTATTAAGCGGTCATGCCGTTTTATTTTTTTTGAAGCAAACAACTCAAATTTTTATATATGCGCCCGTAGCTCAATTGGATAGAGCGTTTGACTACGGATCAAGAGGTTAGGGGTTCGACTCCTCTCGGGCGCGCTTGTACAGCCACGGGAAGTAGCTCAGCTTGGTAGAGCACTTGGTTTGGGACCAAGGGGTCGCAGGTTCGAATCCTGTCTTCCCGATTTATATTACGCGGGTGTGGCGGAATTGGCAGACGCGCTAGAATCAGGATCTAGTGTCTTTAACGACGTGGGGGTTCGAGTCCCTTCACCCGCATTTTTCTATATATGTTTCATGGGGGCTTAGCTCAGCTGGGAGAGCGCCTGCTTTGCACGCAGGAGGTCAGCGGTTCGATCCCGCTAGTCTCCACTTTTTTTAATTACATAGTGGGGGCCTATAGCTCAGCTGGTTAGAGCGCACGCCTGATAAGCGTGAGGTCGGTGGTTCGAGTCCACTTAGGCCCATTCAAAAAGCACGGAAATATCCGTGCTTTTTTATTATGGGAAAATATCCCCGAGAAATGCGGCCAGTATATCCATGATCTCCTCCGCGCTCTTTTCGCCGATGCCGATGAGAACTGTATCCGCCAGTCCCTCCGCATGCGAATACTTGCTGCCGTGGACCAGGCTGTGTTTTTCGGCCGGGGCGCGGAGATCTGTGCCGGGCACCCGCAGCATGAAATGCATGCCGGTATGGTCCCCGTATATTTCGATGCCTTCATATTCCCCCCTGAGCCGCGCGGTGACGGCCTCCATCTTTGTACGGTATATTTTGCGCACCCTGTTGATATGCCGCTCCAGGTAACCGCGCTCCATGAAACGGGCGACGATGAGCTGCATCTGCCGCGGCACATTGCAGGACAGCTGTTTTGCATAATAAAGTTCCGCCAGACTCTTCGGCAGCACCATGCAGGAGAGCCTGAGAGAGGGATAGAGGGCCTTTGAGAACGTGCTCATGTAAATGGTCCGGTCGTTCTGATCGAGTCCCTGCAGGGAGGACAGGGGCCGTCCTGTGTATCTGAACTCACTGTCATAGTCATCTTCGATGATGTATGTGCCTGCGGCCCCTGCGTGGTTCAGCAGCTGGATGCGCTTTTGAAGCGATAGCACAACACCGCTCGGAAACTGATGGGAAGGAGTGACATGGACGACCGGGTTGGAGAGGGCCTGCACGGTTCCCGTATCCACGCCGTCCTCTCTGACCGGGGCGAAATCGACTTTGATGCCGAGCCTCTCCAGCACCTTTTTGACGACGGGATAGCCCGGGTCCTCGATTGTCATTGCCGGGTGGCCCATCAGATAGAGGACCTGTTCGAGCAGGTATTCCGTGGAGGGCCCGATGAAGATCTGGTCGGTTGAACAGATGACACCCCGGTTGATGTGCAGGTAATGCCTGATCTGTTCCCTGAGCCGCCTTTCACCGCTTTCATCACCGAGGTTCAAAAGCTCATCATCCGAAAAGACCTCCCTGGCGATATGCTTCAGTACATCACTCTGGACAATCGTCGTATCCACCGTGCCCGGAGGGAGGGCATAGTGCTTTTTCTCTTTTCTCACTATATCGGCTGCGGTCTCCCTGACCCCCGCTTCCAGCTGTGCGACGGGGGTGACGAAATAGCCGCTTTTCTCCCTGCTGTATATCAGGTCTTCATCCAGCAGGCGGCCGTAGGCATTTTCAATCGTCGTCTGGCTGATGGAAAGGTCGTGCTGCAGCTGGCGCTTGCTGGGGAGTTTTTCATCATTTTCAAGCTCCCCCCGGATGATCTGCTGCCTGATGGTGTCATAAATCTGTTGGAATAAAGGGATATCCGAATTCTTATCCAGACTGATCAGCATAATCTGACCTCCTCAATCTATTTCAAACTGATACTTTAGAGTATTCAGATTTCATTCTATACTATTTTAGTATAATCGCAATAGGAAAGGGAGTCGTAAGCATGCAGCAGACAGGAACTGAAAGGGTCAAAAGAGGAATGGCGGAAATGCAGAAGGGCGGCGTGATCATGGACGTCGTCAACGCGGAACAGGCCAAAGTCGCGGAAGCGGCGGGAGCCGTTGCGGTCATGGCGCTTGAACGTGTGCCATCCGACATCAGAGCGGCGGGCGGCGTTGCAAGGGCGTGCGATCCGCGCATCGTCGAAGAAGTGGTGGATGCGGTATCCATACCGGTCATGGCGAAGTGCAGGATCGGCCACATCACCGAAGCGCGGGTGCTGGAGTCACTCGGGGTGGACTATATAGATGAATCTGAGGTCCTCACACCGGCGGATGAAGTGTTCCACCTCAAAAAGGATGATTACACCGTGCCGTTCGTGTGCGGCTGCCGCAACATCGGCGAAGCGGCAAGACGGATCGGGGAAGGCGCCTCCATGCTGCGCACGAAGGGGGAGCCGGGCACCGGCAACATCGTCGAGGCGGTGAGGCACATGAGGATGGTGAACCAGGAAGTGCGCCAGATTTCAGTGATGAGCGATGACGAGCTCATGACCGAGGCGAAAAACCAGGGCGCACCATACGATGTCCTCAAGGAGATAAAGATGCTCGGCAAACTGCCGGTCGTGAACTTTGCGGCAGGCGGGGTCGCGACACCGCAGGATGCGGCACTCATGATGGAACTCGGTGCAGACGGCGTATTCGTCGGCTCAGGCGTATTCAAGTCGGAAAATCCGGAGAAGTTCGCCAAGGCGATCGTTGAAGCAACGACGCATTACCAGGACTACGAACTGATCGGCAGGCTGGCGAAGGAGCTCGGCTCGGCGATGACCGGCATCGATATCAGCCAGCTGTCGCTGGAAGAGAGGATGCAGGAACGCGGATGGTGATGAAGATCGGCATACTCGCCCTGCAGGGGGCTGTGAGGGAGCATGCGCGCCTTGTCGAAGCATGCGGCCATGAAGCGGTGCCCATCAAACGGGTGGAGGAACTTAAGCATATAGACGGCCTCATCCTCCCGGGCGGCGAATCCACCACGATGCGCCGGCTGATGGACCGCTACGGTTTCACAGAGGTGCTCCGTCAAAGCAGCCTTCCCATGTTCGGCACATGCGCCGGATTGATACTGCTTGCCGAAAACGTGACAGACCAAACCTGCGGCCACTTGGGAAAGCTCGATATCACTGTCGCGAGGAATTCATTCGGCCGGCAGGTGGACAGTTTTGAAGCACAACTGGATGTTAGAGGCATAGACGAAAAGGCGGAAGCGGTCTTCATCCGGGCGCCGCATATCGTGTCGGCCGGCAGCGGCGTGGAGATCCTGTCCGAAACGGCCGGCAAAACCGTCGCGGTACGTTCGGAACGCCACCTCGGCATTTCATTCCATCCGGAGCTCACCGATTCCACGGTATTCCATCAGTACTTCATTGATATGGTCGCATCCCTTGCCGCAGAAACAATACGATAAAACCAAAAAGCGCAAGATCAACATGAGTTGATCTTGCGCTTTTCATCATTCTGCATCTTCAAGTACTGAATCGAGGAATTCGGTGTTGACGAGCCCTTCGATTTCATCTGAAGGTGTGTATTCAGCCTCGCTGCTGATGGTCGCCATTTCCTGCAGGACCTCCTCATTGATCTCGTAGGTCGGGTTCAGGCGCTTGCTGGCCTCGAGTGTCTCCTCATAATCGAGTTCCTGGCCGGAAATTTCAGCAATATGGTCGACGAATATCTGCACGGCCTCCTCCTGGTTCTGCTGGAAGAATTCGACGGCCTTCATATGTGCACGGATATAGCCTTCTGTGAGTTCGGGGTTGCTGTCCGTGAATCCCTGGCGGGCGGTCACGACTGTGGTCGTGGATTCGGTGCCCCATGCGAACTCCTCTTCATCGAGCAGTATGTCCGCGTCCGCCTGGTTTTCAAGGAATACACCCCACGGCTCCTGTG
Source organism: Salinicoccus sediminis (assembly GCF_000986795.1). Lineage (GTDB taxonomy): Bacteria > Bacillota > Bacilli > Staphylococcales > Salinicoccaceae > Salinicoccus > Salinicoccus sediminis. The sequence goes on from NZ_LAYZ01000002.1 coordinate 42,906, forward strand.
TGGCCGCGGCGTCCACATCGCCCTGCAGGAAGAGGGTGGAAGTGTCGGCGGGTGCCTGTGGCACCATTTCAACGTCGTCTGCAGTGAGGCCTGCATCTTCAAGTACTTTGCGCAGCATGATGTCCTGGGTGGAGCCGATGGTCGGAATGGCGATTCTCGCACCCTTCAGATCCTCCACGCTGCCGATGCCCGCATTCTCGGCTGTCGCGAGTACCGCACCGCCGTTTACGGCACCGGCGATGATCTCATGGGCCGGGTTTCTCAAATAAGTATTGGTCGTCGGGGAGGGGCCGACGGTACCGATGTCGAATTCATCCGTCGACATCGCCTCCATGAACGCGCTGCCGTCGGGGAATGTCATCGTATCGATTGAAATGTCCTCTCCGAATTCCTCCTGGAAGTAGCCGTTCTCAAGAGCGATTATTGTAGTGATATGCGTGAAGTTCGGGAAGTAGCCGATGCGCACTTCTTGCGCCTCATCTTCTGAAGCGCCGCCGCAGCCGGCGATGATGAGCGTCATCATGATTAAAAAGCCGATGAGTGTCTTCTTCATGTAACCTATCCTCTCCTTTTATGTTCTGAGTCCCCATTTTCTGGCGACAGAGCGTTCCATCCTGAGGAACACCTGGTTGTCTATGATGGTACCGATGAGGCCGATGACGATCATGATCGAAAGTACCAGATCCATGGCCTGTGTGGAGCGGCCGAGGTCGAGCAGATAGCCGAGCCCGCCGGCTGCGCCGAGCAGCTCACCGGCCATGATGGCGCGCCATGCGAATGCCCAGGCGACCCGGAGCCCTGAAATGATATGGGGCACGGAAGCGGGCAGTATGACGGTCCTGAGCAGGTGTGATCCTGAAGATCCGAGGGTTCTCGCCGCGTTGATGTAGATTGAGGGCACGTTCTTGAACCCGGCGCTTGAGTTGACGGTCATCGTCCACGTGGCACCGATCGCCACGATGAATAAAATTGCCGTGTTGCCAAGTCCGAACCAGACGATTGCGAGCGGGAACCAGACGATGCTCGGGATGGACTGGAGCGCTGTGACGAAGTAGCCCAGCGTATCATCCACCCATTTGAAGCGGGCGATCAGGAAGCCGAATGTCAGGCCGAGGACTACGGCGATCAGAAAGCCGATGAGCAGCCGGCTGAGCGTCACTCCGGTGGCTGCGAGTATCTGGCCGGACATTACGCCGCCGACCAGCGTCTTGAGCACTGTGACACCGCCGGGCACGCTCGGGATGATCAGGGGCGGGAACATGAAGGTTGGAAAGATCCCGGCCTTAGATATGACTTCCCATATCGCTATGATCACTATCACGAACACGACTCTTCTCAAGATGGTAGTCATCGCCAAATTCCTCCTTAAGCACTTTTTCCATTTCCTCTTCCAGCTCTTCCATCACACGCCTTTCCAGGTCAACGACATTGCTGTCGGCGGGATCCCTGGGCCGTGCTGCCTGCACGGTGAACTCCCTTTTCACCGCGCCGGGTCTTGTGCTCATGAGCAGCACCCTGTCCGAGAGTGTCAGTGCTTCCCTGATATTATGTGTGATGAACAGTATCGTCTTCCCCGTGTCCTGCCAGATCCTCTGCAGTTCCTTGTGCAATACAAGGCGCGTCTGTTCATCAAGTGCCGCGAACGGTTCGTCCATCAGAAGGACATCAGGATCCATGACGAGTGCACGGGCAATGGCCACACGCTGCTTCATGCCGCCGGACAGCTCGTGGGGATACGAACCTGTGAAGTTGGCCAGATGGACCATTCTGAGCCCCTCCATTGCCTTTTCATGGGCTTCCTCTTTGCTCATCTTCTTGCGCAGGAGCCCGTATGTAACATTTTCAATCACTGTCATCCATGGAAACAGTCCACCCTCCTGGAAGACGACCACACGGTCAGTTCCGGGGCCGGTGACTGTCCTGCCATTCATCAGCACTTCCCCGGAAGTCGGAGCATCCAGGCCGGCGACCAGTTTCAATATCGTGGATTTGCCGCATCCCGACGGACCGATCAATGATACAAATTCGCCCTCGGAAATATTGAAATCAATGTCATCCAGAACCTCAAGCGTCTCCCCTTTACCTTTCTGGAATGATTTGTTGACTTCCTTCAAACTGACTTTCATGGTGCGCACACCTCCTTTAATTCCTACTAAACATATAAGGATTATATGCCAGTTTATGCATGCCTGTCAAGGAAGCATGATAAAGAAAAAGGTCCATATCGTCCATGATGCCCCGGCGAAATATCAGCATAGTATTGCGACGGATTGTTTTATATGAGAGGAGACAAAAAAATTCCGGGAACCGTCCCGGAATTTTTGCTTTATTGCCTCATTGTATCATCTTCATAGTTCTTCCTGTCTTCATCATCCGCCATTTCCCCGGACGATTTGTTTTTTCCTTTCACCATCGGTACTGCCATGATGATGCTGAATATGATACCGATCGGGATGCCCAGAGCCCAGACATAGGTGTAATTTCCGGTCAGTATGGAAATCATCAGACCGAAGACCAGACCGACGGGTATTCCTATGACAAATGCTGTCGCGACAGTTTTCGCATCAAATTTTCCACTCATGCCAATCCCCTTCCTTGTAAAAAATCATCATATGCTTTACGGATTCATTATTCCTCTACCCGAATCAGGGGTTTCTATGCTTGATGCTGAATAATGAAAAGCGGCTGCACCCGGGGCGCAGCCGCTTTTCATACAATATCATTCTTTTTGTTTCGGCGGTGTCTTGTCCGCACGTCTTCTTCCGTACATGTAACCTGCAGCAAGCCCGACGGTAATGCCGAAAATGATGCCTGCCGGTATGAGCATGACATTCCAGAACAGGATGTACGCGAGGAGTCCGAGAACTGCGCCGAACGTGATTCCGAGAGATATGCCCATGGCCAAATAGGTGTTTATGGTCTTTTTGGACTCGTCATCCATATCAGAACCTGCTGGTAATATATTCATCTATATATTACCATTCTTTGATTTCCCCGCGTACTTTGTAGGACAGGTTTTCCCCGTGCCGTTCTTCCAGCTTCTTCTCGACATCCTCGAGGGAAACCCCCTGATTCCTGAGGAGGACGAGGAGGTGATAGACGAGGTCGCCCGTTTCATCGATGAGTTCCTGCCGGTCATCGTTCTTTGCCGCAATCACGACTTCGGTCATTTCCTCCCCGCACTTCTTGAGCATCTTGTCTGTGCCTTCCTCCGTCAAATATGTGGTGTAGGACCCTTCCTTTGGATCATCCATCTTCCGGGCGACGATTTCCTCAAGCGTCTGCAGATTGAAGCCGGAATCGCCGAAGCAGCTGGCTGTGCCGAGATGGCATGTAGGCCCCTTCGGATCGACCTGGATGAGGAGGGCGTCCCGGTCGCAGTCGAGTGCCATTTCCTTCACCACCTGGATGTGGCCGCTTGTCTCGCCTTTTTTCCAGAGTCTTCCCTTAGTGCGGGAATAAAACCACACCACCCCTTCATCCAGGGTTTTCTGGTATGCATCTTCATTCATGAAGCCGTTCATCAGCACACGATGGGTCCTGTAATCCTGGAGGATGACGGACAGGAGTCCGCCGCCTTTTTCAAAGTCCGGTTTCATGCGAGCCTCACCTCGAATCCTTCGTCCTGCAGCTTGTATTTCAGATCTTCAATATCGACTTCCCGGTTATGGAAGATGGAGGCGGCGAGTCCGGCGGATACATCCGTTTCACGGAAAAGTTCGATGAAATGACCTGGATCGCCGGCGCCGCCGCTGGCGATGACCGGAATGTCGACAAGTTCATTTGCCCGCTTCAGGAATACGGTGTCGAACCCCTGTTTTACACCGTCATGATCCATGCTTGTGATGAGCAGTTCACCGGCCCCGAGGGCGGCGCACTGTTCGATCCATTCGAAGGCGCGGATGCCGGTGTCCTTTGAACCGCCGTGTGTGAACACGAAATAATCCGCTTTGGCGGCATCGTATTTCACATCGATGGCGATGCATATGCACTGGCTGCCGAACACGTCGGCTGCTGTCTTTATCAGTCCGGGCTCCCTGAGTGCAGCGGAATTGATGCTGACTTTGTCCGCGCCTGCAGCGAGCAGCTGACGGATGTCGCCGACGGATGAGATGCCGCCTCCGATCGTCAGCGGGATGAAGAGTTCTTTTGCCGTATCGCGGATGACGTCGATCATCAGGTCGTGGCCGTCCTGCGTCTTTGAAATATCCAGAAAGACGAGTTCATCGGCACCTTCCTCATTGTATCTTTTGGCGAGCTCCACAGGATCTCCGATGTCACGGAGACCGATGAAATTCACGCCCTTGACGACCCGGCCGTCCTTGACGTCCAGGCACGGGATGATTCTTTTCTTTATCATTTGATATCCCTCCAGAATGAGTCGTTGTGGCTGGCCTTGCCGACAATCGCATCCCGGACGCCCAGTGATTCAAGCTTGTCCAGGTCTTCCTTGTTCCTGATACCGCCGCTTGCGATGACTTTGTGCCGGGTCAGTCCGTTGATGCGCCGGGTGTTCCCGAAGTTCGGGCCCTGGTTCATGCCGTCCTTGTTTATATCCGTGTAGATGATGCCGGCGATATCCAGATCTTCGATCTCCCTGATGTATTCGTCGATGGTGATATCACTGTTCTCCGTCCAGCCGTTGACATAGATATCATTCTCCCTGGCGTCTGTGCCCACGAATATGCGCCCGGGGAACTCCCGGACGGCTTCCTTGAGCCAGCCAGTATCCAGGATCGCCTTTGTGCCGAGTATGAAGTAATCGATGCCGATTCTGTCATATTGCCGTATGGTCTCCATGTTTCTCAGTCCGCCGCCGATCTGGAGGGGGAGATCCGTCTGAGATTTGAGTTTTTCGATTACGGTCGATTCCTGCGCATCCTGTTTGAGAGCGCCCATGAGGTCGACGATGTGGATGCGTCCCACCTGCCTGAAGCCGGAGTAGAAGCGGATGGCTTCTTCCGGTGTGCGTTTCATTGCTGTTTTCTGACCATAATCCCCCTGCTTCAGGCGGACATTTTTGCCGTCGATGATGTCGATGGCCGGAATGATATTCATATCAGAAGCCTCCTTCTATGGCGGTTTTCAGTATTTCCAGTCCGGCGTCCCCCGACTTCTCGGGATGGAACTGGATGCCGATGATGCTGCCTTTTTGGACGACAGCCGGCACCTCAATGCCGTATCCGGTGGTGGCGATCGTGTCTGCTCCTCCTGTGACCATATAGCTGTGGATGAAATAAACATCCCTGCCGTCCAGGGACCCGCATTCGCTGTTCAAAGTATTCCAGCCGAGGTGGGGGATGGTGAACGGTGTATCCATTCTGCGGACATGCCCTTTCAGCAGACCGAGACCTTCCCTGTTCCCTTCGGAACTTGATTCGAACAGAAGCTGCATGCCCAGACAGATGCCGATGATCCGCTTCGATCCGGCGATTTCAAGCAGTGTGTCTTTTATGCCGAGTGATTCAATCGACTGCATTGCATTCCCGAAATGCCCGACTCCCGGCAGGATGACGGTGTCGCAGCTTTCTAACTCACTCTGCTCACTGGAGAGGAGATATGGATATCCCAGCTTGTCCAGAGCGTTTTTGACATTTTGGATATTGCCCAGGGAATAGTCGACGATGCCAATCATTCAATGACTCCTTTGGAGGAGGGAATGCCAGACCCGCTGGCCTTTAGCGCTGCTTTCAGGCTTCTCGCGAACGCTTTGAACACCGCTTCAATTTCATGATGCGTATTACCACCCTTGAGAAGGTCGATATGCAGCGTCATCCTGCTGTTCATGCTGAGGGCGTTGAAGAATTCCAGGACGAGCTCTGTATCGAACGTGCCGACTTTCTCTTTGGAGAATTCCGCCTGGAAATTCAGATGCGGACGTCCCGACAGGTCGAGCACAACACGCGCCAGAGATTCATCCATGGGGATATATGTCGTTCCGTAACGCTGATACGACTCCTTTTCTGTATAGAGTTCCCGGATCAGCTGGCCGAGTATGATGCCCACATCTTCGACTGTATGATGGTCATCCACTTCATTATCGCCGTCTGCCTCCACTTCAAGGCAGAGTTCCGAATGGAAGCTGAGGAGGGTCAGCATGTGGTCGAAAAAGCCGACATTTGTGGAGATCTTTGATTCTTTGAATGACTTTTCATCATCGAGTGAAATGGAAATCCGTGTTTCCTGTGTCGATCTTTCTTTCCTGATCATATTGTGTGCTCCATTCATTGATTAATTTTTCGAGACCCGTATAATCTTCAAGCCTGATGATGGAGTAGCGGACGACATCGCCTAAAGGCGATGTATCGTACATCCTCGGCTGATAGCCGTTTTCTTTCAGGTACTCTCCGAGAGACCTTGCGTTCCTGCCGTAGGTGAAGATGAAGTTGGTACTGGACTCGATTGTCTTTATCTTGTCCCCGACCGGGCGGAATGCCGCGGCAAGCTGTTTTTTTGACGCCAGCTGGTAATCTGTGAATTTTTTCAGTTCATCCCTGTCTTCGAATATCCTTGATGCAAGATTCAAAGAGAGGGAGTTCACAGGATAGGGGTGGTTCAGCCGGGTGATGCGGCTGAAAGTTTCCCCGTCCGCAACTGCGATGCCCACCCTGAGTCCGGCAATGCCGAAAATCTTGCTGAGCGTGCGTATGATGATGACATGTTCCCCCGCAGGTCTCCGGTAGGCTTGTGCGAATTCAGCATATGCTTCATCCAGCACGAGATAGCCGCCGGCATCTTTCATCGCCTGTGAAAGACGATCGAGTGTTTCAGCATCAAAGAGCTGTCCGGTCGGATTGTGCGGCATTGATATCAGAAACAAAGACGGCCGATTCTTCTCGATGGAGCGTACAACTTCATCAAAGTTGAAACGGAACTCTGCATCACAGGGCACCGTGTAGAACGGTGCGTCCGTCTGCCTGGAATACTCCTCGTACATGACGAAGTCGGGGGAGAGGGCCATGACGCCACGTTGTCCGAGCGTCATAATCGTCTTCTGTATCCATTCATCAGAGCCGTTGGCGACTTCCACCTGTTCCGGCCGAATGCCGTAATAATCGGCGTAGAGCTGTTTGAACCGGGTGATTTCATCACTCGGGTATTCATGGAAGACTGTATTTCTTGCGACTTCCCAGACAGCTTCATCGGAAAGCGGGGAGAGCGGACTTGTGTTCCTGTCCATGTGGATCATCTGATCACTCCGTTCTTATTTTCAATGATTGATAATGTGCATCCAGCTGTTCCTGTTCCGCAACTGTCATCGCCGATTCTGCGATATCACCAAAAGTATCCTCAGTGAGTGAGATGACCGCGTGGCTTGTCAGAAAGTCGTTGACGTTCAACCCGTGGCTGAAACGCCCCGTCCGGTCTGTCGGCAGCACATGGGACGGGCCGGCTGCATAGTCGCCGATGGCTTCTGGAGAATAGTATCCTTCAAATACCGCGCCGGCATACTTGATATTGCGGATGATCATATCGGCATCCCTGTGCTGCACGGAAACGTGTTCCGGCGCAATGTGGTTCACCAGTGCGAGGAGGGACTGGCGGGAATCCACGACTGCGTAATGGTTATTGTCGATGGATTGCTTTATGATTTCGGCACGCGGCTGACGGTCAATCAGATCCCTCATCCTGTCTTCGATCCGGTCGATGATCTCCTGGTCTTCGCTGAGCAGGAAGGTGCGTGCATTTTTGTCATGCTCCGATTGTGCAAAAATGTCATAGACGACTGCCTCCACATTGACATCCTCATCCACATAGATAAGGATTTCGCTCGGTCCGGCGATCATATCGATGCCGACCTCCCCGAACAGCAGGCGCTTGGCAAGTGCGACATAGTAGTTGCCGGGGCCGACGATTTTGTCCACTTTGGGTATGGATTCCGTGCCGAATGCAAGCGCTGCGACCGCCTGGGCGCCGCCCACGGTATACACATTCTCTACACCGCATATATGGAGGGCGGCGAAAGTGATGTTGCTGTCCTCGAATGTCGGTGTCACGACATGTATTTCGTCAACGCCCGCTACCATCGCCGGGACGACCGTCATGAGCACGCTGGAAGGGTACAGCGCCGTTCCGCCCGGCACGTATACGCCGACTTTCTCAAGCGGATGGTAGACATATTTGAATTCTCCGTCATCCCGGTCTTCGTATCTGATCATTCTCTGGTAGTCTTCGATGCGTCCCCTGATCTTTTCAAGTGCCCGCCTCCTGTCCTCCGGCAGTGCATCATAACTTGCCTTGAGTTTTTCCGGGGGAACTCTGAATGTGCCGGGGGCACGCCCGTCGAATTTTTCCGTGTACGACCGGAGAGCTGCATCTTTGTCTCGCCTTACATCTTCTATGATTTCCATTACACCGCGCATGCCTTCGAATCCGGCCGTTTCCGTCCGGTCCTGAAATATTTCCCTGAATTCCAGTGCATCCATCAGACCACCCCGATTTCTTTCAAAAATTCATATATTCCGTCTTCCTTGGTATAGAATGTGCGCTTGTTTGCGATGAGCCGGGCATGTATGTCCATGATCTTTTCGTATTCGATCAGTCCGTTGTCCCTGAGCGTGCCGCCTGTCTGTACGATGTCGACGATTGCGTCGGACAGTCCGAGAAGCGGCGCCAGTTCGACAGAACCGTTCAGATGGACGAGCGACACATCCATTTTCCTGTTTTTGAAGTGTTCGAAGGCGACATTCGTATATTTGGTTGCGATGGTGCCGAACGCTTCCTGCCCCGGCAGGGCGGCAACGGAGAAGTGGCAGTCACCGAACGGCAGCTGGGAGACGTTCAGGATGTTGAACTCATTTTCAGCGATGATATCCGAACCGACGATTCCGAGATCCGCCACGCCGCTTTCGACATAGGTCGGGACGTCGGGGCCTTTGGCGAAGATGAATTTTACATCATCCACTACAGTGTAGAGGGACCGTGTTTCACCGGTCAGCGCCCCGATATAATCATTCAGTCCGTTTTCTTCCATATATTTGATGAAGTCTTTGAAAAGACGTCCTTTTGTCAATGCAACAGTAATCATAGGAGACCTCCATTGGACAGGTTCACCGCAATGCCGAATGCACTGCTGTTGTATTCGCCGCCGCTCAACAGCGGATAGTCATGGTCCAGGAACACCTGGAAATAAAATCCGTTGTAGTATGACTGCGGGGAGCGGAATGACAGGTCCAGGATGAACTTCATGCCGTACTTCCTGAGATATTCGTCGAGATGGTTGAGAAACTTCATGATATCCGTCTCTCCGAATTCCCTGTTCACAAGTGTAATCTGATCGCTGACTTTCGCCGTCATCAGTTTATAGAGCGGATGCGTCCGGCCCAGGCGCTTTTGCAGTTCGGACAGGTTCTTTTCATGGACAAGTTTGCGGATGTCCCCGGGAAGTCCATACTTTTCGATATACAGATCGAGGAGTTTGTCGTCATTGACGACAATCGAGCTGAATTCACGGCCGTATGTTTCTCTGATGAATGACAGGTGCATATCGATGCTGTCCAGCACGTCTGTCTCTGTCGGACCATAGAGCTCCACGCCAGCCTGATAGAATGTTTTATAATTCCTGACCACCGGTCCGAAGTATCCGAAGAAACGGTGGCTGAGGTAGTAGTTATCGTTATAGTTCAGGAGGGATCTCGTCCAGTCGCTGCGGATGGAGAAGAGCTGTTCATTCTTTTCGAAGATGATTGTGGAGGAATGGTGCCGTTTATCATCAATCCGGAACGGTTCCACCATGTTCATATCGATCAGCTGGTACCCTTCATCATCAAGCAGCCGGGTATAGTCCTGTGCAAGTGCCAGACGGTTCATAATCAATTCGTTCTTCATAGGCTGTCTCCTTTAATACTTTAGCGTGATAAAGAGTAATCAATAAATAGAATAGTAACAAATAAAACTATCCAATGCAAGACATTTCAGACAATTGATTCAACACTTTAAATAGCTAAAGTGTTTTGTTATGATGGTCGTATTAATGGAGGGAACGCCATGCAGATAGATAGACTGAGAGGAAAAGAACTTGATGACCTGTTCGAAGGAATCATGAAACTCGAGAATCTCGATGACTGCTACCATTTTTTTGATGATCTCTGCACCACGAATGAGCTGGTGTCGCTCAAGCAGCGCTTCCAGGTGGCCAAGAGGATCAAAGAAGGGCAGACTTATCAGAAAGTGCAGGATGAAACCGGGGCTTCAAGCGCCACAGTCTCACGGGTGAAACGGTGCCTTGATTACGGCAGTGACGGCTATCACAGGATCATAGACCGTATGGAATAAAAACCGTATGCGGGTTTGTGCCGCATACGGTTTTTCGGTTCGCAGTCATATTTCTATCACCTGCAAAGTATTCATTATCTCCGTTTTGATATCATCGGTCCGCCATTCGCGCTGATAGCCGAGGCAGGCACATATATATGTGAGGTTGTCCTGCCTGAATTGGTGGCGGAAATGGACGTGCCCCATGATGCTGTATCTGATGGGATACTTTTCATACAGTGTATCAAAATCCGAGGTGCCGATGAATGCATTGAAATAGTCGAAAAGGCGGTGGGGCATGGGGACGGCATATCTTCTGTTGGTGACAACATGAGTCATCATGATGATGTTCCTGCCATCGGTTTTTTCCATGTCAGTCTCCACTTTGTCCGCAAAGACCCTGGATAATTCCCTGTCATGCATCTGCCAGTCCACCTTCAGCTTATCCTGCCAGGTACCGCCGTAGAATTTTCCTCGGGCGAGCTTCTCATCACCGAAGCGCTCATCTGCATAAGTATAGTCATACCAACCGCTGTGGCCGACAATTGCCCAGTCGTCATTTACGATGTAGGGCGATTCCAGGAGACTGCCCGGCATGTGCTTATAGAATTCATACACATCCCGCGTCGTCATATCCTCGTTGCTTTTGAGCCAGTAGTCATGGTTGCCGGGTACGAAGAGAATCTCCATCTCCGTGAGGCTGCGCATGTTTTCAAGGAATTCCGCAGTCATTGTATAATGACTGGAAACATCTCCGGCAATGAGCAGGAGATCCAGTTCGCGGGATTTCACTTCCTCCGACAGCAGTGTTTCATATGTTTTGATCCCTATATCCCCGCGATCGATATGCAGATCGGAAATGACGCCAATTTTCATAATGAATCTCTCCGTCTTTCTATTGTTGACTTCAATTCTATCATTCTGAATTCCAAATGCCATTTTGGGAGGCTGCCGGGCTTGAGAATACAAAAAGGAGACCGGATCCGGCCTCCAATGTAAAACGGTATTTTATTATGCGAAGAAACCGACGATTGTTGCTGTAAGCAGACTTACAAGCGAAGCACCGTAGACGAGTTTGAGGCCGAATTTCGCAACTTTGTCGCCGCTTTCGTTATGAAGCCCCTTGACAGAGCCTGCAATGATGCCGATGCTTGAGAAGTTGGCAAATGAAACAAGGAATACTGAAATCATCGCCTGTGACTTCTGGCTGAACTGATCGGCAATCGCCTGATAGTCGAGCATCGCTACGAATTCATTGGTGATGAGCTTCGTCGCCATGAGTGCACCTGCCTGCTGTGCTTCGGACCACGGGATGCCGATGAGGAATGCAATCGGCATGAAGATGTAGCCGAGCACATCCTGGAATGTGATGCTGACACCGGGGATGAGCAGGAATGCCTGGTTCAGGATGGCGATCAGTGCGATATAACCGATCAGCATCGCTGCAACGGTCATGGCGACTTTGGCGCCGTCCATGATATAGTCCCCGAGAATCTGGAAGAAGGATTTGCCGTCATCCGGGCTGCCCCCGATGTCAGTGGCAGCCTCTTCCTCTTCTGTCAGTATATAAGGATTGATTACGTGTACGATGACATATGCACCGAACAGGTTGAGCACGATTGCTGCAACTACATACTGCGGCTCAAGCATCGTCATGTATGCGCCGACGATGGACAGTGAAACGGATCCCATGGACTGTGCTGAAAGTGTGTACAGCCTGTGTGTTGTCAGTTTAGGCAGCTGGTTTTTCAGGGAAATGAATACTTCGGACTGTCCGAGAACCATGGATGCTGCCCCGTTGTATGATTCAAGGTAACCCATGCCGGTCACTTTGGTCAGCAGGATTCCCATTCCGCGGATGATGAGCGGGAGGATCTTAGTGAACTGCAGAATACCAATCAGTGCGGAAATGACGATGATAGGCAGGAGAACATTAAAGAAGAACACGTCTGCAGGCGTGCCGTCTTCAAGCGTTGTCAGGTCCCCCATTACGAACGCAACACCTTCTGCTGCGAAACCGAGCAGCACGTTAAATCCATCAGCCAATACGCCGATGACCGCCTGTCCAGCGCCTGTCGAGAGAAGAAGGAATGCAAAAATCAGCTGGATGGCGAGAAGAACGAGGATGTTCTTCCAGTTTTTGAAGGCGAGTTTACGGTTGCTGCTGGCAAGCCATGCTAAAAACAGCGTGAAAGCAATGCCGATAATACCCAGTAGAATACTCAATACAGTCACCTCATAAATTTTTTATTTACAACTATGTATGGATTCATTATGTGCGTTTTAAACCTGGTTGTAAAATAGTCCTTAATTATTATAATGCAAACGTTTACAGAAATAAAGGGGGAATTTATAAAACTTTCCATTTGCCTTATTTTGATTGAGATTATATAATTATAGTCAAAGAAGGTCAAAAGAGGTGATGAAATGCGTAATATGTCGGACATCATCGAACAATATTTGAAACAGCTGATCCAGGATTCCGGCGGTGAGGTTGTTGAGATAAAACGGGCACATATTGCAGAAAAATTTGATTGCGTCCCATCCCAGCTGAACTATGTCATCAAGACCCGCTTCACAAATGAACACGGGTATACCGTGGAAAGCAAGCGCGGCGGCGGGGGGTATATAAGGATTACCAAAGTGGAGACCCATTCCAAGTCTGAATATCTTGCCCATCTGAAGAGACTCATCGGCGATGGTGTATCTGAACAGAATGCAAACCGTATCATCCAGTCCATGTTCGAAAATGAGGTCATAACCATCAAAGAGGCAAAGATCATAAACGCTGCAGTGGAACGTGAAACACTGATGCTGGAACTTCCATACCGTGACACATTAAGGGCGAGCATTCTGAGAAGAGTGATAGACGTTATTCTATACAGCGAGGAGTGAGCGGATGAAATGCGAATCATGCAATGTGCGTGAAGCGACCATCCACATTACAAAAGGCAGCGGATTGGACAAGTCGGAAAAGTTTTTGTGTGAACAGTGCGCAAATGCCTCCTTTGAAAGTGACTTCAGCTACCCGGATGATTCATTCAACATCCATCAGCTTCTGAAATCACTTTCCCAGCAGCAGACGACGCAGCAGAAGGAGAGGAAGCGCAAGGAATGTGAAACGTGCGGCTCGACCATCGACTCAATCGTCAAGAATGGAAAGTTCGGCTGCCCGGACTGCTATACCACATTTGACAGGCAGGTCCCCGAAATAATTACACGTGTCCAGGCGCATCAGACGGAGCATATCGGTAAAGTGCCGAAAAAATCCCGTTCGCAGATAAAGGTCAAAAAACAGATTGAGACGCTGAAGCAGAAACTGTCGGAACTTATAGAATCGCAGGAATTCGAGGAAGCGGCAGTCGTCCGTGATGAAATCAGGGAACTTGAGAAGGCAGGTGGAATGGATGGCGCAAAATAATGTGAGCCCCTGGATAGAAGAATCCGCCGAACTCCCTGTTGAAATGTCAGCAAGGGTGCGGCTTGCCAGGAATGTCAGGCATATCCCTTTCCCGCATATGGTGAGGGATGACGATGCACTGGATGCGGTCCTGAAAAAACTCAGTACAGCCTTTGATGACTATCAGAAAGTGTCGATGAACATGCTGAAGTTCGAAGACAAGGCGCTGCTTGTGGAAAAGCATCTGATCAGTCCGCTCTTTACCAGGCAGGGACTGCACAGTTTCATCAATGAGAATGAATCGGTTTCCATCATGATCAATGAAGAGGATCATATACGTATCCAGACGATGGGCGCGGGCGTGCCAATCCACGAACTCTACAAAGAAGCTGAAGAGATAGACGAATCCCTGGAAGACGTGGTGGACTATGCCTTCGATGAACACTTCGGCTACCTGACGGCCTGCCCGACCAACGTCGGCACCGGCATGCGGGCTTCTGTCATGCTCCATCTTCCCGCTCTTACACTGGGTAGGAAAATTGAACGGCTGTCAGGCAATTTAAACCGTTTCGGATTTACGTTAAGAGGTATATATGGAGAAGGGTCCGTTCCTCTCGGGCATATATATCAGCTGTCGAATCAGCTAACACTGGGACAGGCAGAGGAAGAGATTATCCAGAACCTGGATGAACTGAAGTCGCAGATCATCGAAGAAGAACTTGAGATGCGCTCGCGTCTTGAAAGCGAACATCTTCTTGAAGTGAAAGATTCGGTATCCCGTTCCTACGGGCTGCTGAAGCATGCATATAAGATGTCTCTTAAAGAAGCGGCGAAATGCCTGAGTGATGTCAAGCTGGGCATTGATCTTGGAGTCCTTGAGCATGACGGTTTCAAGTTCCAGAAATGGATTCAGCTGATCCAGCCGGCTTTTCTCAAAATGAGACTGAACGAACAGCACAAACACTATACATCTCTTGAACAGGCGGTCGATGAAGAACGTGCAACGCTTTTAAGAGAATTATCAGGAGGGAAATGAATATGCTATTTGGCAGACTGACAGAACGCGCACAGAAAGTGCTCGCATACGCGCAGGAAGAAGCAATCAACCTCAAACATTCGAATATTGGTACGGAGCACCTGCTTCTCGGTCTCGTAAAGGAGAACGAAGGTATCGCAGCGAAAGTGCTGGAATCATTCAATATTACAGAGGATAAAGTCAAAGAAGAGGTGTTCAACCTCATCAATGAAGGGTCGGAATCCTCCTCTTCCATCCATTACACGCCGAGGGCGAAAAAGGTCATCGAGCTTTCAATGGACGAAGCGAGAAAACTGCATCATAATTTCGTCGGTACGGAGCATCTGCTCCTCGGCCTGATCCGTGAAAGCGAAGGCGTGGCCGCCAGGGTATTATCCAACCTTGACCTGAATATAACCAAAGCGCGTGCTGCGGTGATCAAGATGCTCGGCAATCCGGAGGCGCTCCAACAGAAGGATAATATGAAGAAGGATCACAACACACCGACGCTGGATTCGCTCGCACGCGACCTCACACAGATTGCCCGTGATGACATGCTGGATCCGGTCATCGGGCGTTCAAGCGAAATCACACGGGTTATCGAAGTCCTGAGCAGAAGGACGAAGAACAACCCTGTGCTGATCGGTGAACCGGGTGTCGGTAAGACTGCGATTGCCGAAGGGCTTGCGCAGCAGATCGTCAAAAACGAAGTGCCTGAAACACTGAAGGACAAGCGTGTCATGTCACTCGACATGGGGACGGTCGTTGCGGGCACCAAGTACCGCGGTGAATTCGAAGAGCGTATGAAAAAGGTCATGGAGGAAATCCACAAGGCCGGCAACGTAGTGCTGTTCATCGATGAGCTGCATACACTGATCGGTGCCGGCGGAGCCGAGGGTGCAATCGATGCATCCAATATTCTCAAACCGGCACTTGCCCGCGGTGAAATGCAGTGTATCGGTGCGACGACGCTGGAAGAGTACCGCAAGCACATTGAGAAGGATGCGGCACTCGAACGCCGTTTCCAGCCGGTGCAGGTGGACGAGCCGAATGTGGAGGATGCCATCCTCATCCTGAAAGGTCTGCGCGACCGCTATGAGGCGCACCACAGGATCACAATCAGTGACGAAGCCGTGGAAGCTTCGGTTACGATGAGCGACCGTTATGTCCAGGACAGATACCTGCCGGACAAGGCGATCGACCTCATAGATGAAGCGTCTTCCAAAGTGAGGCTGAGGAGCTACACTTCTCCTCCGGATCTTAAAGATCTTGAAAATAAACTTGAGGAAGTCAAAAAAGAGAAGAACGCGGCGGTTCAAAGCCAGGAATTCGAAGCAGCGGCGAACTTCCGCGATCAGCAGACAAAACTTGAAAAAGAGCTCGAAGACCGTGAAGATGATTGGAAGAAAGAGCAGGGCCAGTCTTCACAGTCCGTGACGAGGGGCGATATCGAACTCGTCATCAGCGGCATCACGGGCATACCGCTCGCAAAGATTGCGGAAGAGGAGTCGGAAAAGCTGCTTAATCTGGAATCTATCCTCCACGACAGGGTGATCGGCCAGAATGATGCAGTGGAATCCATCTCCAAAGCGGTAAGGCGTGCCCGTGCCGGCCTCAAGAACCCTAAACGGCCGATCGGCAGCTTCATCTTCCTCGGGCCGACAGGTGTCGGTAAGACAGAGCTCGCCAGGGCACTGAGCGAGGCGATGTTTGGTGAAGAGGATGCGATGATCCGCGTTGATATGAGTGAGTACATGGAAAAACACTCCGTGTCGAGACTTGTCGGTTCACCTCCGGGCTACGTCGGCTATGATGACGGTGGCCAGCTCACCGAAAAGGTGAGAAGGAAACCTTATTCACTCATCCTTTTCGATGAAATCGAAAAAGCGCACCCCGATGTATTCAACATGCTGCTGCAGGTGCTTGATGACGGCCGGCTGACAGACTCCAACGGCCGCACAGTGGACTTCCGCAATACGATCATCGTCATGACGTCCAATATCGGGGCACAGGAGCTCAAAGATCAGAAGTTTGCCGGCTTCGGTACTACAGATAATGCAAGGGACTATGACACGATCAGAAACACGATGATGAAAGAGCTGAAAAACACATTCCGTCCGGAATTCATCAACCGTGTCGACGATACCATCGTCTTCCACAGCCTCGAGAAAGAACATCTGAAAGAAATCGTGACACTCATGATCGATCAACTGAAAACAAGGCTTGCGGGACAGGAAATCCATCTTGAAGTCACAGAAGCGGCGAAAGAAAAAATCGCCGACGACGGCTATGATCCGGAATATGGAGCAAGGCCGCTCGCACGCTCCATCCAGCGTCATATCGAGGACAGGCTGAGTGAATCCCTATTGTCCGGCGCGCAGCTGGAAGGAAGAGTAGTGACAATCGACTACAAAAATGATGAGTTTGATGTCAGCACAGACGAGAAGGAAAAAGTGGAAAAATAAATGAAGAAGTGGCGGCTCCCGATTTTGTGGGGGCCGCCACTTTTTAGTTTAGAGAGAGGATTTTCTGCGCAGTCTCATCATCGGTGACGAGCACATCGACAGCGCCGCTGAGCAGGCCGGACGTGAAACAATCGACCAGGTCGTAAAAACATACTTCCATTCATGGCATTCGTATCAATGCTTATCGGTATCATTACATTTATCGGCATCGGCGATCTTATTGCCAATGCAGGACAGATCGGCAGAGGCATGATTTCTCAGATTCCCTCCATGAATGGTATGAAAGTCGTTGCAACATCAGATCTACAGATTGATAATGTAGCCAGGGCGTATGAACTGGCCGGTGTCCCTCCTGAAGAAGTGGTGACCGCGGATACTCTCGAGAAGGCGGAACGGGCGGTGAAGGAGAACAAGAGTGTTGCAATGACAGATTCCGGTCTTCTGTGCCAGGTGGATGGTATAGATGTGATTGTTGATGCAACGGAGGTCCCGGAAGTCGGTACTTCAGTTGCCCTCGGGGCCATTGAGCATAAAAAGCACATCGTCATGCTGAATGTCGAAGCGGATATCACAGTCGGTGTCTATCTGAACAGTCTGGCAGAGGAGCAGGGCGTCGTCTATACGGGGTCTGCAGGTGATGAACCGGGAGCGATAATGGAACTGTACGATTTTGCCGATGCACTCGGATTTGAAGTGGTCGGGTTGGGTAAAGGAAAGAACAATCCGTTGAATACAGGTGCCACTCCTGACAGTGTGGCAGAGGCGGCAAGAAAGAAGAAATCCAATCCCAAAATGATCGCTTCATTCCAGGACGGCACCAAGACCATGGTGGAGATGAATGCGGCGGCAAACGCCACTGGGTTTCTGCCGGATAAGCCGGGAATGCATGGTTTTAAAGCCGGTGTCAAAGAACTTCCGGACATTTTCAGGCTCGAATCCGAAGGCGGACAGGTGAGGAATCATAAAATCGTCGACTTTGTACAGGGCATCGCACCCGGTGTATTCGCCATCATCTCATCAGAAAAAGAAGAAGTGAATGAAGAGATGAAATATTTGAGCATGGGGGAAGGGCCGAATTATGTGCTTTACAGGCCGTATCACCTAACAAGTCTCGAGACGCCCCTGTCAGTTGCGAAAGCTTATCTTCATAACACACCGACCAGTGCACCATACAAAGGGATGATTGCTGAGACAGCAACAGTCGCCAAAGTCGATCTGAAAGCGGGAGACAGCCTGGATACAATCGGAGGGTATACAATATACGGAAGAATCTACGATTATGAAGAGGCCAAATCCATGAATGCCCTGCCCATCGGACTTGTCAGCAATAAACTGATGCTGAAAAATGATGTCAAAAAAGGGGAGGCCATCACTTACAGTGACGTCGACCATGATGATTCCTCCCTCATATGGAATCTCAGAAAAAAACAGGATGCTATGCTTGAGCGATAAATTATGATATCTACTAGAATAACCACGGATTCGCGCACAGGGAGGTTCATGGTTTTTTGAAAAATAATATCTATATGGCCATCATTAAAAATGAGAAGGAGAAATGTAGCTTTCGGTTTAAAGTGAACAGCATTCATCTAAAAAAGGTTACAATGGAGGGAAAAGACAATGCAGATTGACAAAGAGCTGATGATGATTGGCATCGATTTTCAAACGAAGGAGGATATTTTGGAATCGATGGGCACAAGACTGCACGAGTTGGGATATGTCGAGGATGATTTCATAGAGAACGTCCTGGACCGAGAGGCGAATTTCCCCACAGGTCTCCCCGCTTCTCCCTACGCTGTTGCCATCCCGCATACTGATACCGATAAAGTAATCGAGCCCGGAATTGCTCTGGCGACATTAAAAGAACCGGTGCCATTTTCAAGTATGGGGAATGCGGAATTGGAGGTTGGTGTGAAAATAGTATTCATGCTTGCCGTTGATGCGCCCGGCGAACAGGTGACCACCCTGCAGAACCTTATAGAGATGGTGCAGGATGAAAAGGTTGTTTCGAATCTCGCCGCAGTACGGAGTATCGATGAGTGCAGCAAGGTGCTGGAGGATTTTAAAGCGCAGAAAAACTAAATCCAATTCGGATAAAGGGGGATGAGGGCTGTGCAGATTTTTGAACAGATAATGCAGTGGTTTCTTGATTTAGGGGCAAGTGTCATGCTCCCTATAATTTTTCTTGTTTTTGGATTGATACTGGGAGTGAAATTTGGAAAAGCGTTTAAAGCAGCTCTGACCATCGGTGTCGGCTTCATTGGACTTAACCTGGTGATCGGTCTCCTGACCGACAATCTTGGCCCTGCAGCTGAAGCGATGGTCGAGAACTACGGGTTGTCAATGCAGACCATAGATGTAGGATGGCCGGCTGCTGCCGCCATAGCATATGGCACCTTTTTGGGGAGTATGGCAATCATAGTCGGAATAGCAGTGAATGTTTTATTACTGGTGACGGGTATGACTAAGACCCTTAATGTTGATATATGGAACTTCTGGCATATCGCATTCTCAGGTTCCATTGTCTATGCTATTACCGGGAATTTTGCGCTGGGGATATTCACTATGGTCACACATTCGATGCTGATTTATTACTTGGGGGATATAAGTGCCAAATATGTGCAGAAATATTACGGCCTTGCCAATATGTCCTTTCCCCATGGCCTCTCGGTGGCAGGGCTTGTATTGGCGCTGCCGTTGAATTGGGTCTTTGACAGGATCCCCGGGTTGAATAAACTAAACCTCAGCCCTGAATCGATACAGAAGAGATTCGGAATTTTTGGTGATAATACAGTATTGGGCTTTTTCATAGGTATAATAATCGGTCTGCTTGCAAGCTATGGTGTAGGCGAAACATTGGGGCTTGGTGTGGCAACAGGTGCAGTGATGCTCCTTTTGCCAAGGATGGTGTCTCTTCTCATGGAAGGTCTTTCTCCAATATCTGAGGCGGCGACGGATTGGGTCAAGAAGAAGTTTCCCGGCAGAGAACTGTTCATCGGGATGGACAGCGCGCTGGCGGTGGGACATTCCTCGGTGCTGTCGGCCTCACTGCTGCTCGTTCCAATCACTATACTCCTGGCAGTGATTCTTCCGGGAAATACCACTCTGCCGCTCGGAGACCTGGCAACCATTCCTTTCATCATCTGTCTGATGGTGCCTGTTTTCAGAGGGGATATTTTCAGGAGTGTCATAGGAGGAGGAATCCTTCTTGCCGGCGCTTTGTATATTTCTTCATGGGCAACGCCGTTCATCACCGAAACAGCAAAATCAGCCAACTTTGATCTAGAGGGCAATACATCAATCACAGTGCTGAGTGACGGAGGTGCGTGGACAACCATCCTGTTCGGCGGACTGGGGGACCAGGCGGGCTGGATTGGCATCGGAATTGTATTTTTGATTACTTTAGTTCTGATAGTGTATAAGAGTAAAGTCAGTGACTTGAAAAAGGGACAGAAATCGTAAATTGTTAAGGAGGCGAAGAAAATGACGAAGAAACTTTTGATAATGTGCGGAACCGGTGTAGCGACTTCGACAGTGGTGACGGGGAAAATGAAAACATGGCTCGAAGAGAACGGCCTGGAGGATAAAGTCACACTACATCAGTCGAAGATAAGTGATGAGTTAAACCGTATCGATGACTATGATATCATCGTTTCCACGACTATCGTCCCGGATGACATCCGGGATAAAGTGATCGATGGTGTGCCACTGCTTACAGGAATGGGTTTAGATGAGATGTATGACAGGATAGAGGGAAAAATCAATCAATGAGCCGATACGGTGGTTGAACATACCGAAAACCGGCGGATGCATAATGCATCCGCCGGTTTTCATATTACTGTGAATATCCTGCTGTCATCCCCCGTCTTCCTCCAGCCTGACGAACCTGACGTGCTCGAGGAAGGTGCTGCTGGTATTTCCGGCTTCGTCTTTTTCGATCAGCCTGAGTTCCTGGCTGAATGTGTCCCCGACGGGGATGATCATCCTGCCTCCGGGTGCGAGCTGGCGGGTGAGTGTATCGGGGGTTTCAGGTGCGGCGGCTGTGACCATGATCCTGTCATACGGGGCGTGTGCTTCCCACCCGCGGCTGCCGTCGCCGAAATGGAAATGGACATTGGTATATCCTTCCGCGTGAAGCCTCTCCTTCGCCTGCTGATGGAGCGGCTCGATCCTTTCGACTGTATAGACGTCTTCTGAAAATTTTGCGAGAAGGGCGGTCTGGAAGCCGGATCCTGTGCCGATTTCCAGTACTTTGCTGTCATCCTCAAGCTCCAGGTGCAGCGTCATGTTCAATACGAGTGACGGCTGGGATATGGTCTGGCCGTGCCCGATGGAGAACGGCATGTCCATATTTGCGTCGTCTTTGTGTTCATCCATATATATGCTCCGGTCGAGATTCCGGAAGAATGATGTGATTTCATCTTTTGAATATTTCATGGAATGCTCACCTGCCTTTTTATGCCCATACCCGGATTATGGAGGGGTTATACGGTATGAATAGGAACATGCGGGTATTCTCTTGAACTTCATTGATAATTTTCCGGGCTGCGGGGAATATTATCCCTGTGCAGGGGGGTCCAAGCTTTAAAATTACATTAAATAGTAATACAATAGTAACGATAAACAAAAATAAAATAGGAGGAATAGTGCCTGATGGCTAAAGCGAAAAATGTATTCGAATGTATGGCCTGCGGATATGAGTCTCCGAAATGGGCAGGGAAATGTCCGAACTGCGGCGCATGGAACCAGATGGAGGAGAAGCTGGTCCATAAAGAGACTACGGGCAGGGGGACATTCGGCAAACCTGAAAAGCAGGAGCGGCAGCGGAGCCGCAAGCTGGACCGTGTCAAAAAGAGCCACACTCCCAGGACGCTGACACAGAGCGGGGAATTGGACCGCGTGCTCGGCGGCGGCATCGTGGATGGTTCACTGATCCTCATCGGCGGGGATCCGGGAATAGGGAAGTCGACGATCCTGCTGCAGACGGCCCTGAAATTGTCGGAAGAACATGAAGTGCTCTATGTTTCCGGTGAGGAATCACTCGAGCAGATAAAACTGCGTGCGGACCGGCTGCTTGAAGCGAGCGACAATCTGAATGTATACAGCGAAACGAATCTCTTCCATATCCACGATGAAATCAAGAACACCAAACCTGATTTCCTCATCATAGACTCCATCCAAACCATCTTCCATCCGGATGTCACAAGTGCACCGGGCAGTGTCTCACAGGTGCGTGAATGCACCCAAAGTCTCATGAACATCGCGAAAAGCGGCAATATCGCTACATTCATCGTCGGCCATGTGACGAAGGAAGGTCAGATTGCAGGTCCGAGGATGCTTGAGCACATGGTGGATACGGTCCTTTATTTCGAAGGGGACCAGCATCATACCTACCGCATCCTGAGGGCGGTCAAAAACCGCTTCGGTTCAACAAACGAAATGGGCATGTTCGAAATGAAGAACGTGGGTCTCACTGAAGTGTTGAACCCGTCGGAGATCTTTCTGGAGGAGCGTTCCAAAAACGTCCCCGGTTCGGCGATCGTTGCGACCATGGAAGGGACGCGTGCGATGCTCGTTGAAGTGCAGGCGCTCGTTACACCGACGCATTTCCACAATCCGAGACGGATGGCAACTGGCATAGACCACAACCGCCTGTCGCTCCTCATGGCGGTGCTCGAGAAAAGTGAAGGGCTGCTCATGCAGCAGCACGATGCCTACATCAAAGTGGCCGGCGGCGGGAAACTGGAAGAGCCGGCGGTGGATCTGAGCATCATCGTGAGCATCGCTTCGAGCTTCAAGGGTTCGGCGGTACGCGGTGATGACTGTTTCATCGGTGAGGTCGGCCTGACGGGAGAAGTGAGGCGGGTCACGAAAATCGACCAGCGGCTCATGGAAGCAGCCAAGCTCGGTTTCAGGCGCGCCATCATCCCGGCTTCGAACATGAAGGGCATCGAGGTGCCGGAAGGCATTGAAGTCATCGGTGCCCGGACATTGAAAGATGCCCTGAAAGCTGCTGTCAAATAAGAAGACAAGGAGGTTAGGCCGCTATGCTGAAATATCTGTTATATGTTCTTTATTTCCTCATTGGGATTTCGCTCGGGGTCTGGCTGTTCCCGGAACTGGCCCAGGCGCTGCCGGTGGCGGTGCCCGCCATCGTCGGCAACGTCCTCGTATACGGCGTGCTGGGCGGTTTGCTGTTCCTCGGGCTGTTCCTGTGGACCGTGCCGAAATTCGAGTCGCTCATAAGGAAGGGCGAGGGACTGATCATGAACCGCAACCTTTCGGAAATCGTATTTGCCACTCTGGGAATGATCATAGGACTTTTAATTGCTGTCTTAATTTCATTGTTGATCAACACTATGGACATTCCCATTTTCGGTGATATCATCCCGTTCGTCCTTGCGGTCGTCCTGGGCTATCTCGGGTTCCAGATCGGTCTCAAGAAATTCAGTGAAGTGCTGGAGCTGTTTCCGAAAGGCGGCACCTCGAAAGATGCCGGAGAAGCAGCACGGGGGCAGAAGAAATTTCTTGATACCAGCGCAATCATAGATGGTAGAATAGTGGATGTATTGAAAACAGGATTCGTTGAAGGGGAGCTCATCATCCCGCAGTTTGTGCTCGATGAGCTGCAGCTCATCGCGGATGCGACGGACCCGATCAAACGGGACAAGGGCAAAAGGGGCCTGGATATGCTCAATGCGTTGCAGGAACTGAGCAAAAGCGTTAATATTATGCCGGTTGCCTACGAAAAACTTGATGTGGACCACCAGCTGATAGAACTGGCCAAAGAGGAGAATGGCGCTGTTGTCACCACAGATTACAATCTCAACAAGATCTGCCAGCTCCATCAGATCAAAGTGCTCAATGTCAATGAACTCTCGGACGCCATCAAGATGGTCGTCATCCAGGGGGATACATTCGATCTTCTCGTCTCGAAAGCCGGCAAAGAGGAAAACCAGGGTGTCGGCTACCTCGAAGATGGTACAATGGTAGTTGTAGAAAACGGCAGGAAATTGATAAACCAGACGATAAAAGTAGAAGTGACAAGTGTTCTCCAAACCAACTCAGGGAGAATAATCTTTTCAAAGAAAGTGAGCTAAATATGGGATATGTTGCAGTAATACCAGCCGCGGGCCTCGGCAAGCGGATGGGTTATGATTATAATAAAGTCTTCATCCAGATCAATGAAATGGCGATCATACAGATGACGATTGAACAATTTGAAAAGGACAGGAACTGTGACGCCATCTATCTTGCGGCCAGGAAAGAAGAGATGGACAGCATGATCGACCTGTTCTCCTCGTCGCACAAAGTAAAAGGTGTGTTCGAAGGCGGGAACGAGCGGCAGCACAGCATCTTCAACGTTCTGAAAAATATCCCCGAGTGCGAGTATGTGCTCATCCACGACGGGGCGCGGCCGTTTGTCTCACAGGATATACTTTTTGAACTGTATGAGAACGTCAAGCATAAGTCTGCTGTGATCTGCGGTGTGAAGGTGAAGGATACCATCAAGAGGATTGAAGACGGCAAAGTCAAAGAGACCGTCCCCCGGGACGAACTTTTCGTGACGCATACTCCCCAGGCATTTAGCTACGACCTCATCATGAGGGCCTACAGTGAAGCGGAAAAGAATAATCTGAGTGTGACGGATGATGCGGGCATGGTGGAATCGCTGGGCGAGGACGTCCATGTCGTCACATCGAATTACGACAATATAAAAATCACTACCATGGAGGATCTGATCATGGCGGAAGCAATCATAAAAAGAATGGTGGATCATCATGTTTAGAATCGGGCACGGTTTTGACGTCCATGCTTTCGAGCCGGGCAGGCCGCTCATCATCGGCGGCATTGAAATTCCGCACGACATGGGCCTGAGGGGGCATTCGGATGCGGATGTCCTGCTGCATACGATGGCGGACGCGATACTCGGGGCACTCGCACTCGGTGATATCGGCAAGTTCTTCCCCGACACTGATGAAGCGTACAAGGATATGGATTCCAAAGTGCTGCTTGCGGAAGTCGTGGATATGATGGAGGAAAAAGGCTACAGGGTCGGTAACATCGATGCTGTGATCATGGCGGAAAAACCGAAGTTCAGACCTCATATAGACGACATGCGTGAAGTGTCCGCCGCCCTTTTGAAGACGGACGCCGGCAATGTTAACATTAAGGCGACGACTACAGAAAAACTCGGATTTACCGGCAGAGGAGAGGGCATCGCAAGCGAAGCGGTGGTCCTACTTGAAAAAATGGAGGAATCATAATGGATAAAGTCAGAGTAAGATATGCACCCAGCCCCACTGGATATCTGCACATCGGCAATGCAAGATCCGCGCTGTTCAACTACCTGTTCGCGCGTCACTACGGCGGGGATTTCATCATCCGCATCGAGGACACCGACAAGGCAAGGAACGTGGAGACCGGCGAAGAGTCGCAGCTGCACTATCTGAAGTGGCTCGGTCTCGAATGGGATGAAAGTGTCGACCGGGACGGGGGCTACGGACCGTACCGCCAGTCTGAACGCGGACACATCTACGACCCGCTCGTCCAGCAGCTGCTGGATGAAAACAAGGCATACCGCTGCTATATGACGTCCGAAGAGCTGGAAACGGAGCGTGAAGCGCAGATCGCCCGCGGTGAGATGCCGCGTTACGGCGGACAGCATGCCAATCTGAGCAAGGAAGAGGAAGAGGCGCTGATCGCAGAAGGCAGGCAGCCGAGCATCAGGCTCCGCGTGCCCCGGGACAAGACCTACACATTCGACGATATTGTCAAAGGCGATGTGTCGTTTGAATCGAACGGCATCGGCGACTGGGTCATTGTGAAGAAGGACGGCGTGCCGACATACAACTTCGCCGTTGTCGTGGACGATCATTCCATGGAGATTTCCCATGTCCTCCGCGGCGATGATCATATTTCCAATACACCGAAGCAGCAGATGGTCTATGAGGCATTTGGCTGGAAGGAGCCGAAGTTCGGACACATGACGCTCATCGTCAATGAGGATAAGAAGAAACTGTCCAAGCGTGACGGTTCAATCATCCAGTTCATCGAGCAGTACAAAGATCTCGGCTACCTTCCGGAAGCACTGTTCAATTTCATTGCGCTGCTTGGCTGGACACCTGAAGGGGAGGAGGAAATCTTCTCCAAGAAGGAATTCATCGAGCTGTTCGACGAAAAGCGCCTGTCCAAATCTCCGGCGTTTTTCGACAAGCAGAAGCTGACATGGATCAATAACCAGTACATGAAGGAAAAGGATACGGAAACTGTGTTCGAGATGGCGCTGCCGCACCTCGTCCAGGAGGGGCTCGTTGCGGAGAATGCTTCGGATGAGGAGCTGGACTGGGCGCGTAAACTGGTCGCCCTCTATCAGGAGCAGATGAGTTTTGCCGGGGAGATCACGACGCTCTCCGAACAGTTCTTCAAGGAGGACATCGAGTTTGACGAAGATGCCAATGCAGTGATTTCTGATGAGCATATACCGGAACTGATGACAGCACTGCATGCCCGTTTCAGTGAACTTGAGGACTTCTCGCCCGAAGCAATTAAGGCTGCAATCAAGGATGTCCAGAAGTCGACAGGCTACAAGGGCAAGAAACTCTTCATGCCGATCCGCGTGGCGGTAACCGGTCAGACAAGAGGGCCTGAGCTTCCGGATACGATCTCGCTGCTTGGCAAAGAGAAAGTGATGGCGCGCATCGCAAAACTGAAATAGGCGGGCAAACACCTTGCAAGCGCGGGGCTTATGCCTTATGATTAAGACGATATGGGGACCATGAGTATGGTCGGCGGCGGAAATCAGAGATCATCCGGGAGCTGGGAGGATGACCGGCCGCTGATCAGAATTGCACCCTGTATGCAATTTCATAATTTTAAAGTGCGGATTGTCTTTTCAGTCTGCAAACAGAGTGGAACCGTGCAGATTGCGCCTCTGTCCCATCATCGGGACAGGGGCTTTTTATATGCGGTATCAATACAGGAGGGATGAATGGTGTTTCGGAGAATTAAGGAAGATATCGACATGGTGCTTGAGTTGGATCCGGCGGCAAAAAACCGTCTTGAAGTATTCTTTACGTATTCCGGCCTTCATGCAGTGTGGTCGCATCTGCTGGCTCATCGGCTCTACAGGAAAAACTTTACGACGAGCGCGCGTATCATTTCACAGGTGAGCCGGTTTGTCACGGGCATTGAAATTCATCCCGGGGCCCAGGTCGGCAGGAGGCTTTTCATAGACCACGGCATGGGTACGGTGATCGGTGAAACATGCCGGATCGGCAATAACGTGACGATATACCAGGGAGTAACGCTCGGCGGTACGGGTAAAGAAGAAAAGAAAAGGCATCCTGATGTGGACGATAACGTGCTTATCGCCGCGGGCGCGAAAGTGCTCGGCAACATCAGAATCCACGAGAACTCGAAAGTGGGGGCGAACTCCGTAGTGCTCTATGATGTGCCGCAGGATTCGACGGTCGTCGGCATACCGGGGCATGTAGTCAAACAGGCCGGGGAAAAAGTGAAGAATGCACGGGATCTCAACCAGACCGATCTCCCCGATCCTATACTGGATATGATCCTGGGGCTGGAAGATGAAATCAAGGACTTTAGAAGTGAAGTCAGAAACGAGGTAGAGAATGGTTCGCATATATAACTCTTTAACAAGGCGTAAGGAAGACTTCAGGCCGATCGAGGACGGCAAAGTGAAAATGTATGTGTGTGGTCCGACGGTCTATAACTATATCCACATCGGCAATGCGCGGCCGGCCATCGCATTTGATACGGTGCGGCGGTATCTGGAGCATAAGGGATACGATGTGAACTACGTCTCCAATTTCACTGACGTGGACGACAAGCTGATCCGGGCTTCGATGGAACTTAAGGAGGAGGTCCCCGCCATTGCAGACCGTTTCATCGATGCATTTTTCGAAGATACGGGTGCGCTTAATGTGAAACAGGCGACTGAACACCCGCGGGTGATGGATCATATGGATGACATCATCGAATTCATCAAGGTGCTCGTCGACAAGGGGCATGCATATGAGTCGGAAGGGGATGTCTATTTCAAAACGCGCTCATTCGATGAATACGGCAAGCTGTCCCACCAGTCGGTGGACGACCTCAAAGTCGGGGCACGTATCGAATCCGGCGAGAAGAAGGAGGATCCGCTCGATTTCGTCCTGTGGAAACAGGCCAAGGAAGGTGAGATTAAGTGGGGCTCGCCCTGGGGTGAAGGACGCCCGGGCTGGCACATCGAGTGCAGTGTCATGGCCCGCCACCATCTTGGTGACACAATCGACATCCATGCGGGCGGCCAGGACCTGACTTTCCCGCACCATGAAAATGAAATTGCCCAGAGTGAGTGCATGACGGATGCGACATTTTCGAACTACTGGATGCATAACGGCTACATCAACATTGATAATGAAAAGATGTCCAAATCACTCGGGAACTTCATCCTTGTGCACGACATCATCAGGGAAATCGATCCGAATGTGCTCAGGTTCTTCATGATCAGCGTGCATTACCGCAACCCGATCAACTACAACCGTGAGCTTGTCGAAGCGGCGGCAGCAGGGCTCGAGCGCATCCAGTCAAGTTACGCGCAGGCGAAGGAGCGCCTTGAAACATCCGTCGGCAGTGGAGACGGCGGAATCTATCTGAGTGTAGTAGAGGAGAAGATCGCCTCATTTGAGCGTCACATGGACGATGATTTCAACACGGCGAATGCAATCACCGTGTGGCATGAACTTGCCACGGAACTCAACAAATATATGCGCGGCAGCACGACGGACAAGGAAGTGCTGGAAGCGTTCATAGAAGCATTTGATGTATTCAGCGAAGTGCTCGGAGTGAAGCTCGTGCGTGAAGAGATACTGCTGGATGAGGAAATCGAGGCGCTGATCGAAGAGCGCGATGCCGCACGGGCAAACCGGGACTTTGCGCGCGCGGATGAAATCCGCGATTCTTTGAAGGCAGAGGGCATCGTGCTCGAAGACACCAGGGAAGGAGTGCGTTTCAAACGTGGCTAGGTTCACCCTTGAGGACGTCCCGTCCCTGTCGCTCGCCTTTTTGGGGGATGCGGTGTATGCCGTGTACATCCGCACGTCCCTGATAAAGGAAAAGCCGTATCTGAAACCGGACCAGCTGCACAGGGAGGCGAATCTACTTGTCAGTGCGCGTGCGCAGTCGGAGGCGCTGCTTCACCTGAAAAACTCAGGTGTACTGACGGCTGACGAATGGGATGTGGCCAAACGCGCGCGGAACAAATCCAGCGCGACCCGTGCCAAAAATGCCACGATCAAAGAATACCGGAATGCATCGGGGATAGAGGCGCTGGTCGGCTGGCTCGAACTTCACGGAGCACAGGAGCGCATAGGGATCCTGATGGAGGAAATCATAGAAAGAGGGAGGGATGACGATGAGTGATTCCGTAATCGCCGGACGCCACGCTGTCAAGGAGGCGCTCCAGAGCGGCGCAGACATCAACAAAGTGATGATACAGGATTCAATCAACAAAGGACAGATCCGGGAAATACTGGACGCTGCCAAAAAACGTAAGATTGTCGTCCAGGCGGTACCGAAGAACAAGATTGACGGGCTGACGGAGGAGCGCCACCAGGGCGTGGTCGCCCTGGCAAGCGCTCATGAATACATGCTGCTTGAAACGCTTCTCGGCAATATTGAAGGCAGGCGGGCGAACCTGATCATCCTGGACGGGCTCGAGGATCCGCATAATCTGGGGTCGATTCTCAGGACGTGTGACGCCACCGGTTTTGATGGTGTGATCATCCCGAACCGCAGATCGGTACAGCTGACGGATACAGTCGCCAAGACTTCGACCGGTGCGATTGAACACGTGCCCGTAGTCAGGGTGACGAATATCAACCAGACGATAGATACACTGAAGGAAAAGGGATTCTGGATTGCCGGCAGTGACGGCAGAGGGAAGATGGATTTCCGTGAGTTTGCCGCCGATGTGAACACCGCCCTGGTCATCGGCAGTGAAGGCAGGGGAATCAGTAAAAAGACGCTGGAAAAATGCGATTTCATCGTCAGGATTCCAATGGTGGGGCATATTACCAGTCTGAATGCATCGGTCTCCGCAGCACTTCTGATGTATGAAGTGTACCGCAAGCAGAACCCCGCCGGAAGCGAATAGCCATGAAGCGGAAAAAGCGGCGGCTGCTCGTTGTGGACGGCTACAACCTGATCGGGGCGAACAGCGAGCTTCACCGCGAATCTCTTCACTCAATGATCGTCCCCAGGGAAAAGGTGCTGGCTGCACTGAGTGAATACCAGTCGGTCGTAAGCTACGAAATCATCTGTGTATTTGATGCCTACGAAGTAAAGTCTAAAGAGAGCATATATGATTTTCACGGGGTCACTGTAATATATACGAGGGAAAAGGAGACGGCCGATGAGTATATAGAGCGGTTTGTCCATGACAACTACCATCCGCATCTTTGCGAAATCAGCGTTGTCACGAGCGATCTCACGGAACAGAATGCTATATTCGCCCTCGGCGCCTACAGGATCTCTTCGCGTGAAATGTGGATTTCACTGTCGGAGGCGGAAAAGAATATCAGCAGGAAAGTGGATGCGATTAATGAAAAAATGCCCAGACAGAAAATAGATATCGGCGAGGATATCCACGCAAAACTTGAAAAATGGCGGCGCGGCCGTTTCTGACATATTGAATTAAAAGGCGATCCCTCTTATCATTTGTTTAATACAGTATAGGAGGGGTTGTTTTGTACCGGATTACGGACTTTCATTTCATTATAAAAGAAAGCATGGACGATGAGCTGGACCGCCTTGCCCTTCAAGTCTACGACGGTGATATGGAAGCATTCGATGCAATCGACAGATATCTTCGCCCGAGAATCATACACATGAGCTTCAAATACACGAACGCCTATAATGAAAGGGAAGATGTCGAGCAGGATATGATGGAGTATGCCCTCCGTCTGTGCTACCGGTATGAACATGACAGCGGACACTTCCGGCATTATGTAATGCGCTCCATACGCTTTGAAATGTATAAGCGCATCAAGGAATACCACTCCGCAAAAAGCGGGGAGCATGTCCTCCGCGGACGGATTGCCAACTTCGATGTGGGGGAGTCTCGCGACAGGCGCATGGAGGACCCGGCGGAGCATCTGGTCAAAGAAGAGCAGATCGGTTACCTTCTCGGTGAGAAGAGCGTCTGTTCACCGTTCGAACAGCGGATACTCAGGCTCTTCAGAAGCGGCTGGAGCATGGATAATATAGCTGAGCGTCTGAAGGTGGACAGGCGGACGGTATCGAACAGCCTGTACCGTGTCAGACGTAAAAAAGAACAGCTGGACCTTGATCCTGCGCCCGAAGAGTCATTTGACAACATGGCCTGAAATCGTTATAGTAAATTAGAATTGAAATGAGGATTTTATGATGAAAGTGGCACTATTGTGCACTGAATGCGGGTCGCGTAACTATACGACACAAACTGAGCATAACGAACGGCTCGTTATAAAGAAATACTGCAAAACATGCAACCGGCATACGACTCATAAGAGTTCCATCTGATCACAGGAGGAAACAGAATGGCTAATAATAAGAATTTCCTACAGAATGTCGTTAGCGAAATGAAAAAAGTAAGCTGGCCGACAGGTCAGGAGACGGTACGTTATACTACGGTCGTCATGCTCACAGTGATATTCTTTCTGGCGTTCTTCTACGCGCTGGACCTGGGTATCTCCGCTATCATAGACTTAATGTAATAAAAGGAGAGATACTGCTATGTCAGGAGAAAAGAATTGGTATGCTGTCCATACTTATTCCGGATATGAAAACAAAGTAAGAAAAAATCTCGAGGCGCGCGTCGAGTCCATGAATATGCAGGACCAGATCTTCAGGGTGGTCATTCCGGAAGAGGAAGAGACGACTGTCAAAGACGGCAAGCGTAAAACCGCGATGAAGAAAACCTTCCCGGGCTATGTCCTGGTCGAACTCGTCATGACCGATGAGTCATGGTATGTGGTGAGGAATACGCCGGGGGTCACAGGTTTTGTCGGGTCCCAGGGGGCGGGGAGCAAGCCGAACCCACTTCTGCCGGAAGAGGCGAAGTTCATCCTCAAATCCATGGGCATGGTCGAGCGCACAGTCGATTTCGAAGTGGAAGTCGGCGAATCCGTGAGCATTGTCGACGGTCCATTCAAAAATCAGGCGGGTGAAATCAGCCATATCGATGAAGAACGCTACAAGCTTACCGTACTGGTTGAAATGTTCGGCCGTGAGACGCCGGTTGAAGTTGAATTCGACCAGATCGAAAAATTGTAATAAGTCACTTGTAATTCATACATGAAGATGGTATATTATTATGGTCGAATTTTATTCGGCCATCTTTTTTATGGATGCGAGTGGGAGGATGAAAACTATAACATCCTATGACCACATCACGATAACGAGGAGGTGCACATCGTGGCTAAAAAAGTAATCAACGTTGTGAAATTGCAGATTCCTGCAGGTAAGGCGAATCCGGCACCACCGGTAGGCCCGGCGCTGGGTCAGGCTGGTGTAAACATCATGGGATTCTGTAAAGAATTCAATGCGCGTACACAGGAACAGGCTGGTCTCATCATTCCGGTTGAAATTTCCGTATTTGAGGACCGTTCTTTCACTTTCATTACAAAAACTCCGCCGGCTGCTGTTCTGCTTAAGAAAGCGGCAAGTGTTGAAAAAGGTTCAGGCGAACCTAACAAAAACAAGGTGGCAACTGTAACTGAAGCACAGGTACGTGAAATTGCTGAAACAAAAATGGAAGACCTTAACGCTGCAAGCGTGGAAGCGGCTATGCGCATGGTCGAAGGTACAGCAAGAAGCATGGGCTTCTCTGTAGAAAAGTAATTAAAACAAACTTTAATGAATGAGTATTAATACAAACGTGGGAGGATAACCCGCTATAACCACAAGGAGGAATAGTAATGGCTAAGAGAAGTAAAAAGTATCAGGCAGCTCTTGAAAAGTTCGACCAGACTTCTGCATATTCAGTAGAAGAAGCGGTAAAACTTGCTAAAGAGACAAGCACTGTTAACTTCGACGCTTCTGTAGAAGTAGCATTCCGTCTCGGTATTGATACACGTAAAAATGACCAGCAGATCCGCGGAGCAATCGTGCTGCCGCACGGTACTGGCAAGTCACAGCGTGTATTGGTATTCGCCAAAGGCGATAAAGCTAAAGAAGCAGAAGCTGCAGGAGCAGATTATGTAGGGGAAAAAGAATACATCGATAAGATCAACGGTGGATGGTTCGACTTCGATGTCATCGTGGCAACACCTGACATGATGGGCGAAGTTGGTAAACTGGGACGCGTGCTCGGACCGAAAGGCCTTATGCCGAACCCTAAAACCGGCACTGTGACCATGGATGTAACTAAAGCTGTAGAAGAGATCAAAGCCGGTAAGGTTGAGTACCGTGCCGAGAAATCCGGTATCGTCCATGCAGCTATCGGTAAAGTTTCCTTCGACGGAGAGAAACTTCAAGATAACTTCCAGACGATCTACGATGCGCTTCAAAAAGCGAAACCTGCATCTGCAAAAGGTACTTACTTCAAGTCTGTTGCAGTGTCTTCAACTATGGGACCTGGAATCAAAGTTGACTTGAACGCTATTGAAGAAACCAAGTAATTGTATATTGACAACTGCAGCCTGATTGTGTATAGTTGCAGTTGTATTTTAAATGATTACCTAAGACAGTAGGAGTACACAGTGCTTAAAACATCATCCTGCCGAGGCAATGAAAACGACTTGAATCTTATCTTTAAATATTCAAGCACTTTTTGCCGTGGGTAAAAGGTGCTTTTTTTAATGCACCGGATACACAAAAATTATGGAGGTGTAACTATGTCAAACGTAATTGAAGCTAAATCACAGCATGTCGATGCCATTTCTGAACAGCTCAAGAACTCTGTATCAACAGTACTTGTTGACTACCGCGGTCTTTCAGTGTCTGAAATGACAGAACTTCGTAAACAGCTTCGTGACGCAGGTGTTGAATTCAAGGTTTACAAAAACACGATGACCCGCCGTGCAGCTGAAAAAGCTGAACTGACGGAAATCAACGAATTCCTCACTGGTCCAAACGCGCTTGCATTTTCCAACGAAGATGTGATTTCGCCGGCGAAGATCATCAACGAATTCGCAAAAGACCACGAAGCGCTCGAAATCAAAGCCGGCATCATCGAAGGTACATTCACACCGGCTGAAGATGTCAAAGCGATCGCGACACTGCCGAACAAAGACGGCCTTGTTTCCATGCTGCTGTCCGTACTTCAGGCTCCTGTCCGCAACTTCGCTTATGCAGTTAAAGCTGTCGGCGAACAGAAAGAGAACGAAGAAGCTTAATATCCAAACTAAAACACTATTGATGGAGGAATTATAATGACTAACGAACAAATCATTGAAGCGATTAAAGAAATGTCCGTTCTGGAACTTAACGATCTCGTTAAAGCAATTGAAGAAGAATTTGGCGTAACTGCAGCAGCTCCAGTAGCAGCAGCAGGTGCTGGTGCTGGTGAAGCGGCAGCTGAAGAGCAGACTGAATTCGACGTAGAACTTACTGATGCCGGATCTTCCAAGATCAAAGTCATCAAAGTTGTGCGTGAAGCAACTGGTCTCGGCCTGAAAGACGCTAAAGAACTCGTTGACGGTGCTCCTAAAGTCGTCAAAGAAGGCGCTTCTAAAGAAGAAGCTGAAGAACTCAAAGCTCAACTTGAAGAAGTTGGCGCCAGCATCGAACTTAAATAATTTTTGTGTAAACCCGAAGGCTCATCTTAAACATCATGTTTAAATGGGCCTTTTTTAATTGCTTGGACATTGATGACTTTTTGGGAGTGATTGAATGGCGCATTATTTTACAAATGATGACACCGAACATGATTTCAGGGAAATAGAATATGGGCATGCCGGCAGAACATACCGTTTCACCACCGACCGCGGGGTGTTTTCGCGTGAGCGTATCGATTTTGGGTCGAGGGTGCTGATCGAAGCCGTGATCTCTGACTTCAACGGGCCGGAAAATGCACACTTCATTGATATGGGTGCAGGCTACGGGCCGATCGGCATTATAGCCGGGGATGCTCTTGGCTTGAAACCTGTCATGGTGGAGGTGAATGAGGATGCGGTCAGGCTCTGCAGCAGGAATGCCGACATCAACGATGTCCAGGCTGAAGTTCTGACACGTGCCGAGTACGACGCGGATGATGCTTTTTCAAATGTCGGCCTGTATGTGACGAACCCGCCATTCCGTGCGGGGAAAAAGATAGTGATGGATATCATTGATGATGCGTCGGAAAAACTCTCTCCGGGGGGAGTATTCTATATGGTGGTTCAGAAAAAACAGGGCATGCCGTCATATAAGAAGGCGATTGAAGCATCCTTCGGCGATGCTGAGTCCATACACAACGAAAAGGGTTATCATGTGCTGAAAGGTGTCAAGAATCACTGATTATAAATTTGACTTGACAAATGTACTGTGATATAGTTATAGAATGTAAAAATATAATGTCAATAAGTATGCACTTTTGTGCGTTATTGATAGGAGCGTATTAAATATAGTCGATCAATATAAATAGGAAATGGGGTTGTGAAGCGATTCCGTTTTCTTTTTGTCTTATTGGCTGTTTAACTGCTTCGGTGAATGTTTTACGTAATTTTTAATAGGGGTGAATCTGTCGATGAGTCAACTGATTCAATATGGAAGACACGCTAAACGCAGAAGCTATGCACGTATCGAAGAGAAATTGGATCTGCCTAACCTGATCGAAATTCAGACAAAGTCCTATGACTGGTTCCTGAAAACCGGTCTGATTGAGATGTTCAAGGATATCTCTCCTGTCGAGGACTTTACTGGCAACATGTCACTTGAGTTTGTGGATTACAAACTGGGTGAGCCGAAATATGATGAGGATGAAGCAAAGAACCACGATGCAACATATTCTGCACCGCTGCGTGTTAAAGTGCGCCTTGTCATCAAGGAAACCGGAGAAGTCAAGGAACAGGAAGTGTTCATGGGTGACTTCCCGCTGATGACGGATACAGGCACTTTCATCATCAATGGTGCTGAACGTGTTATCGTATCTCAGCTTGTCAGGAGTCCGTCTGTCTATTATTCAGAAAAGCTAGACAAGAACGGCAAGACAAGCTTTGGTGCTACGGTGATTCCAAACCGTGGTGCATGGCTCGAATACGAAATCGATGCCAAAGATATCGTATATGTAAGGATTGACCGTACCCGCAAGCTGCCTATGACAGTATTGCTCAGGGCTCTCGGCTTTTCCACAGACCAGGAGATTGTAGAACTCCTGGGCGACAATGAATATATCAGAAACACACTGGAAAAAGACACGACAGAAACAGTAGACCAGGCGCTCCTAGAAATCTACGAACGACTTCGCCCGGGCGAACCGCCTACAGTTGAGAATGCAAGGAATCTCCTGTACTCCAGGTTCTTCGATCCGAAGCGTTATGATCTTGCAAACGTCGGCCGCTACAAGATGAACAAAAAACTTCACCTTCAGAACCGCCTGTTCAACCAAGTGCTGGCGGAACCCATCGTTGATAAAGAGACCGGCGAAATCGTGGCGGAGGCTGGAACAACAATAGACCGCCGCACACTGGACAGCATCATCGATGTGCTGGAATCGAGTGCCAACCTTGAAACATACCATCTGGAAAACGGACTTCTTGATGAGCCGGTGGAAATCCAGTCCATCAAAGTCGAAGCGCCGAACCAGGAAGAGGGAACGACGACCATCATCGGTAACGCATTCCCTGATGTGGAGGTCAAATCGATCACACCGTCAGATATCATCGCTTCCATGAGCTATTTCTTCAACCTGCTGCATGGAGTGGGTCATACAGATGATATCGACCATCTCGGCAACCGCCGTCTGCGCTCTGTGGGCGAATTGCTGCAGAACCAGTTCAGGATCGGTGTATCCCGTATGGAGCGTGTCGTAAGGGAACGTATGTCCATCCAGGATACAGAGTCCATTACGCCGCAGCAGCTGATCAACATCAGACCTGTGATTGCATCCATCAAGGAATTCTTCGGAAGCTCACAGCTCTCACAATTCATGGACCAGACGAACCCGCTTGCGGAACTTACACATAAACGCCGCCTCTCGGCTCTCGGACCCGGCGGTCTGACGCGTGAACGCGCCGGCATGGAAGTGCGTGACGTGCACTACTCCCACTACGGACGCATGTGCCCGATTGAAACACCGGAGGGGCCGAACATCGGTCTGATCAACTCCCTGTCAAGCTATGCCCGGGTGAATGAATTCGGCTTTATCGAGACCCCTTACCGCAGGGTGGATGCCGAAACGAACAGCGTGACGGGCCATATCGACTACCTTACAGCTGACGAAGAGGACAACTATGTAGTCGCACAGGCGAACGCCGCGCTGGAAGAGGATGGATCATTCATCAATGAAGAAATCCTCTGCCGTTTCCGGGGCAACAACACCAAAATGGCAAGGGAACGCATGGACTACATGGACGTTTCACCGAAGCAGGTGGTATCTGCAGCGACGGCATGCATCCCGTTCCTTGAGAACGATGACTCCAACCGTGCTCTCATGGGTGCGAACATGCAGCGTCAGGCGGTACCTCTCCTGATCCCTGAATCCCCGCATATCGGCACCGGCATGGAGCACGTGGCAGCACGTGATTCCGGAGCGGCGATCGTATCCCGCTACAAAGGCCGTGTAGAACATGTGGCAGCGAATGAAGTGCATGTGCGCCGTATCGAAGAAGAGAACGGCAAAGAGACAGAAACTGAAAAAGATATCTATAACATGTCCAAATTCATACGTTCCAACTCAGGGACATGCTACAACCAGAAGCCGATCGTATCGGCGGGCGATGTTGTATCCAAAGGTGAAATCCTTGCCGATGGCCCTTCCATGGACAACGGTGAGATGGCGCTCGGCAGGAACGTGGTGGTCGGCTTCATGACATGGGACGGCTACAACTATGAGGATGCTGTCATCATGAGTGAACGCCTCGTGAAGGATGATGTCTACACATCCATCCATATCGAGGAGTATGAATCCGAATCGCGTGATACGAAACTCGGACCTGAAGAAATCACACGCGATATTCCGAACGTTTCAGATAACGCACTGAAGAAACTCGATGACAGAGGTATCGTACACATCGGTGCCGAAGTCAAGGACGGCGATATTCTCGTTGGTAAAGTAACGCCTAAGGGTGTTACCGAACTTACAGCGGAAGAGCGTCTCCTGCATGCAATATTCGGTGAAAAGGCGAGGGAAGTCCGCGATACGTCACTCCGTGTACCGCACGGTGCAGGCGGAATCGTCCTCGATGTCAAAGTCTTCAACCGTGCAGATGGCGATGAGCTTTCACCAGGCGTCAACCAGCTTGTCCGCGTCTATATCGTCCAGAAGAGGAAGATCAGCGTAGGGGACAAGATGTGCGGCCGTCACGGCAACAAAGGTGTAATTTCCAAGATTCTCCCGGAAGAAGATATGCCTTACCTGCCGGATGGCACACCAATCGACATCATGCTCAATCCGCTTGGGGTGCCTTCCCGCATGAACATCGGGCAGGTTCTTGAGCTTCACCTGGGCATGGCGGCAAGAGCCATGGGCCTTAAGATGGCGTCACCTGTATTTGACGGTGCGAACGAAGAAGATGTATGGAGCACAATGGAAGAAGCAGGGCTTGCCCGCGACGGTAAGACAGTCCTCTATGACGGACGCACAGGCGAACCGTTCGAGAACCGTATATCCGTAGGCGTAATGTACATGCTGAAACTCGCACATATGGTAGATGATAAACTGCACGCCAGAAGTACAGGGCCATACTCACTCGTTACACAGCAGCCGCTTGGTGGTAAAGCACAATTCGGTGGACAGCGTTTCGGCGAGATGGAAGTATGGGCGCTTGAAGCATACGGTGCCGCGTATACCCTGCAGGAAATCCTGACAGTCAAATCCGATGATACAGTCGGACGCGTGAAGACGTATGAAGCGATTGTCAAAGGAGAAAACGTCCCTAAACCTGGTGTACCTGAGTCCTTCCGCGTATTGATGAAGGAACTTCAAAGTCTTGGTCTTGATGTCAACATTCTCGATGAGAACGATGAAGAGATTGAAATGAGAGATACCGAAGAGGATGAAACATCCAATCAGGTTAACTTGAGTGAGAACACTGATGCTAAAACTGAAGATGTAACTGAATGATGACTGAGCTTGATAAAACTTTAGGGAGGAAAGCTCATTGATAGATGTTAATAGATTCCAATATATGAAAATAGGTTTGGCTTCATCTGAAAAGATCCGTTCCTGGTCTTTCGGTGAAGTGAAAAAGCCAGAAACGATCAACTATAGAACGCTTAAGCCCGAGCGTGACGGTCTGTTCTGTGAGAAAATTTTCGGTCCGACCAAGGACTGGGAATGCAGCTGCGGCAAATATAAACGTGTAAGATACAAAGGCATGGTCTGCGACCGCTGCGGCGTCGAAGTGACCCGCGCCAAAGTACGCCGTGAGAGGATGGGGCACATTGAACTTGCTGCCCCGGTTTCCCATATATGGTATTTCAAAGGCATCCCTTCCCGCATGGGACTGCTTTTGGACATGTCACCGCGTTCCCTTGAAGAGGTCATTTATTTCGCCTCCTACGTGGTAGTCAAGCCCGGTTCCACCGGACTTGAGCCGAAACAGCTGCTGACAGAGCGTGAGTATCGTGAATACTACGACAAGCACGGCAACACTTTCACTGCAAAGATGGGTGCTGAAGCAATCAGGGACCTTCTGGAGGACGTGAAGCTCGACGAAGAGCTTGAAATGCTCAGGAAAGAACTTGAGACTGCGACAGGACAGCGCCTGACAAGAGCAATCAAGCGCCTTGAAGTCGTCGAGTCCTTCCGTAGTTCCGGCAACAATCCTGCATGGATGATCCTCGATGTACTGCCGATCATCCCGCCGGAAATCCGCCCGATGGTACAGTTGGACGGCGGCCGTTTTGCAACGAGTGACCTGAACGATCTCTATCGCCGTGTAATCAACCGTAACAACCGCCTGAAACGCCTGCTTGACCTTGGCGCTCCCGGCATCATCGTACAGAACGAGAAACGCATGCTGCAGGAAGCGGTGGACGCGCTGATCGATAACGGCCGCCGCGGCCGACCTGTGACAGGACCGGGCAACCGTCCGCTCAAATCCCTGTCACACATGCTCAAAGGTAAACAGGGGCGTTTCCGTCAGAACCTGCTCGGTAAGCGTGTCGACTATTCCGGACGTTCCGTTATCGTCGTAGGCCCTTCCCTCAAAATGTACCAGTGCGGTCTGCCGAGGGAAATGGCGCTCGAACTCTTCAAGCCTTTCGTCATGAAAGAGCTTGTTGAGCGTGAAATGGCGACGAACATCAAAAATGCCAAAGGCAAGATCGAACGCATGGAAAACGAAGTATGGGACGTTCTTGAAGATGTCATCAAGGAACACCCGGTACTGCTCAACCGTGCGCCGACACTCCACCGTCTGGGGATCCAGGCGTTTGAGGCGACGCTGGTGGAAGGGCGTGCGATCCGTCTCCATCCGCTCGTGACGACAGCCTACAACGCCGACTTTGACGGTGACCAGATGGCCGTCCACGTACCGCTTTCAAAAGAAGCCCAGGCGGAAGCGCGCATGCTGATGCTTGCGGCGCAGAACATCCTTAACCCGAAAGACGGCAAGCCGGTTGTTACACCGTCACAGGATATGGTTCTTGGTAACTACTATCTGACGCTTGAAAGAGAAAACGAAAAGCGTGAAGGGCACATCTTCAAAGATGCCAATGAAGTGGTCATGGCGTACCAGAATGGTTACGTCGGATTGCACACGCGCATCGGCGTCCATACAAATGCATATGGAGCGGAGAAAGTCTCTGAAGATAACGAAGGCAAGATCCTGATGACAACTACGGGTAAAGTCATCTTCAACCAGATCATGCCGCCGTCCTTCCCTTATATAAACGAACCGACAAGGGAGAACCTGGAGTTCAAGACACCGGACAGATACTTCGTCAGGGCATCCGAACTTGGTGAAGAAGGACTGAGGGCCAGGTTTGAAAAGACGCCTGTCGGCGATCCGTTCAACAAGAAATTCCTCGGTCAGATCATTGCCGAAGTGTTCAACAAATTCCACATTACAGAAACATCCGTAATGCTGGACCTTATGAAAGACCTCGGATTCAAGTATTCTTCCAAAGCGGGTATCACAGTAGGGGTATCCGACATCGTCGTCCTTCCTGACAAGCAGGAGATCATCGATGAAACGGAAGAGAAAGTGGAGAAAGTCCAGAAGCAGTTTACACGCGGTCTTATTACAGAAGAAGAACGCTATGGTGCTGTCATTGAACTCTGGACGAAGGCGAAGGATGTCATACAGGAGCGCCTGATGCAGTCGCTTGACCGTCTGAATCCTATCTTCATGATGAGTGACTCCGGTGCCCGTGGTAACGCATCTAACTTCACACAGCTTGCCGGCATGCGTGGTCTGATGGCCAACCCGTCCGGGCAGATCATCGAACTTCCGATCAAATCAAGCTTCCGTGAAGGACTGACAGTGCTCGAGTACTTCATATCCACTCACGGTGCCCGTAAGGGTCTTGCGGATACAGCGCTTAAGACAGCCGACTCAGGTTATCTGACACGCCGTCTTGTCGATGTTGCGCAGGATGTCATCGTCCGCGAAGAAGACTGCGGAACAGACAAAGGCCTGCTGGTTTCTGCACTTACCGAAGGTTCCGAACTGATCGAACCGCTGATTGACCGCCTCGAAGGCCGTTATTCAAAAGAGACGGTAAGGCATCCGGAAACAAACGAGATCCTTGTGCGTTCCAATGAACTGATCACATCCGATCTTGCCAAGGAAATCGTGACAAGCGGCGTCGAAGAGATGTATATCCGCTCTGCATTCACCTGCAACACACGCCACGGTGTCTGTGAACGCTGCTACGGCAAAAACCTGGCGACAGGCGAAAAAGTCGAAGCCGGTGAAGCGGT
Organism: Salinicoccus sediminis; assembly: GCF_000986795.1. Classification (GTDB taxonomy): domain Bacteria; phylum Bacillota; class Bacilli; order Staphylococcales; family Salinicoccaceae; genus Salinicoccus; species Salinicoccus sediminis. The sequence continues at coordinate 85,094 of NZ_LAYZ01000002.1, forward strand.
CGGTACAATCGCTGCCCAGTCCATCGGTGAGCCGGGTACACAGCTCACAATGCGTACATTCCATACAGGCGGTGTCGCGGGAAGCGACATCACCCAGGGTCTGCCGCGTATCCAGGAGCTGTTCGAAGCCCGTAACCCGAAAGGTCAGGCTGCCGTCTCTGAAATCCGCGGTGCGGTCACTGATATCGAAATCGTCAAAGACCGCCAGCAGGAAGTCAAAATTAAAGGCGAACAGGAGACGAAGACGTATACCGTACCTGCCACTGCAAGGCTGATAGTGGATATCGGTGACGTCGTCGAACCGGGTCAGCCGCTCAATGAAGGTTCGATCGAACCTAAGGAACTGCTGACAATCGCCGGACTGAACCGCACTCAGGAATACCTTCTCAAAGAAGTTCAGAAGGTATACCGCATGCAGGGTGTTGAAATCGATGATAAACACGTTGAGGTCATGGTAAGACAGATGCTCAGAAAAGTGAGGATCATCGATGCAGGGGATACTTCACTGCTGCCGGGTGCCCTTGTGGACATCCACCAGTTTACGGATTCCAACAAAGACATCTTCAAGAAACGCAAGCGCCCTGCGACAGCAAAACCTGTACTGCTTGGTATCACCAAAGCATCTCTTGAAACAGAAAGCTTCCTGTCCGCAGCAAGCTTCCAGGAAACAACAAGAGTTCTCACAGATGCTGCAATCAAAGGCAAGCGCGATGAATTGCTCGGCCTCAAGGAGAACGTCATCATCGGTAAATTGATTCCTGCCGGTACCGGCATGCCAAAATACCGTGATGTCGAAATTGATGTCGCAGCAAAACCTGTCGAAGAAGCGCAGGAGGAAGTGCTGGTCGAAGAGTAATTCTTCACCGGCGGTATTTGGCCGGGGCGGAGCGTCCCGGCTTTTATTCTTTTAAGAAATCCGATAAAAATATCAGGATCCGAAAATTATAGTCCTTGACTTTGAAAAGTCCGGATGATACTATAATTAAGGTTACTCCATGTGGGGGTTTTGTGCCTTTATATGGAGATACAAAATGTTGAAATGTAAGAATTTTTCTTACACATTTTTTATACCCAAAAAATGAACCACCTGGATGTGTGGGATTAAGAAAAGAGAGGAGGAAGAACATGCCAACTATTAATCAGCTTGTCAGAAAATCTCGTCAGTCTAAATCAAAAACATCAGACTCACCAGCTCTGAACAGAGGATTCAACAGTCTTAAGAAACGCGTTACCAACGAAACTGCTCCACAAAAACGTGGTGTCTGCACTCGTGTGGGTACGATGACTCCTAAGAAACCGAACTCTGCTCTCCGTAAATACGCTCGTGTGAGACTTTCAAATAATGTCGAAGTGAATGCATACATTCCTGGAATCGGGCACAACCTCCAGGAGCACAGTGTGGTACTCATCCGCGGCGGCCGTGTAAAAGACCTGCCAGGTGTACGCTACCATATCGTGCGCGGTGCGCTTGACACTTCCGGTGTCGACACTCGCAGACAGGGCCGTTCCCTATACGGTACCAAGAAGCCTAAAGCTAAAAAATAAACAGGCCGTATCCAACGGTTCTGTTCTGAAAAAAATTATTTGAAGGGAGGCAAAACTATGCCACGTAAAGGACCAGTTGCCAAAAGAGACGTACTGCCGGATCCGATCCACAACTCCAAGCTTGTGACTAAACTCATCAACAAAATGATGGTTGACGGCAAACGCGGTACATCCCAAAGAATTCTCTATTCTGCATTTGATCTTGTACAGGAACGTTCTGGCAGGGATGCTATGGAAGTCTTCGATGAAGCAATCGATAACATCATGCCGGTACTTGAAGTTAAAGCCCGCCGTGTTGGTGGATCCAACTACCAGGTGCCAGTTGAGGTACGCGCAGAGCGCCGTACGACTCTCGGACTTCGTTGGCTTGTGAACTACGCACGTCTGCGTGGGGAGAAGACAATGGAAGAACGTCTTGCAAACGAAATTCTTGATGCTGCCAACAACACAGGCGGCGCTGTCAAGAAACGCGAAGAAACTCACAAAATGGCAGAGGCTAACAGAGCATTCGCCCATTACCGTTGGTAGTAGGCGGGTAATACAGCCTTTAAATTTCAACCCATTCCTGGAAGGAGAAAAGAATACCAATGGCAAGAGAATTCTCTTTAGAAAAAACTCGTAACCTCGGTATCATGGCACACATCGATGCCGGTAAGACTACGACAACTGAACGTATTCTTTATTACACAGGCCGTATCCATAAGCTTGGTGAAACTCACGAAGGGGCATCCCAGATGGACTGGATGGAGCAGGAGCAGGAACGTGGAATCACGATCACTTCAGCTGCCACTACAGCTCAATGGGATGGCCACCGTGTAAACATCATCGATACACCGGGACACGTAGACTTCACTGTCGAAGTTGAACGTTCCCTCCGTGTACTTGACGGTGCGGTAACTGTACTCGATGCTCAGTCCGGTGTTGAACCGCAGACTGAAACTGTCTGGAGACAGGCGACCACTTACGGTGTCCCGCGTGTTGTTTTCGTCAACAAGATGGACAAAGTAGGTGCCGACTTCGAATATTCCGTGGGCACTATCAGAGAACGCCTTCAGGCGAATGCTCATCCGATCCAGTTCCCGATCGGTGCTGAAGATAACTTCACAGGCATCATCGATCTGATCGATATGAAAGCATACCACTATGGTAACGATCTCGGGACAGAAATCGAAGAAATTGAAATTCCTGACGAGTATAAAGACAAAGCCGAAGAACTCAGGGAGTCCCTCATCGAAGGGCTTGCTGATGTGAATGAAGACATCATGGAAAAATATCTTGGTGGGGAAGAAATCGCCAAAGACGAACTGATGGCAGCAATCCGCCAGGCGACATGTGATGTTGAATTCTACCCGGTTATGTGCGGTACGGCATTCAAGAACAAAGGGGTACAGCTGCTCCTCAACGCAGTGATCGACTACCTTCCTTCACCACTTGATGTCAAGCCGATCGTCGGTCACGCAAAAGATGACGAAGATGAGGAGATCATCGCCAAGCCTGAAGATTCGGCACCTTTCGCAGCGCTTGCGTTCAAAGTCATGACTGACCCGTTCGTAGGTAAATTGACATTCTTCCGTGTGTACTCCGGTACACTGGATTCCGGTTCATACATCAGGAATACCACAAAAGACAAGCGTGAACGTGTCGGACGTATCCTGCAGATGCACGCCAACTCCCGTGAAGAGATCTCCACTGTTTACGCAGGGGACATCGCTGCGGCTGTCGGCCTTAAGGATACAGGTACAGGGGACACGCTCTGTGATGAGAAAAACCAGGTCATCCTGGAATCCATGGAATTCCCTGAGCCCGTTATCCACCTGTCTGTAGAGCCTAAATCCAAAGCTGACCAGGACAAGATGACGACAGCTCTTGTCAAGCTTCAGGAAGAAGACCCTACATTCACAGCACGTACGGATAACGAAACAGGACAGGTTATCATCGGCGGTATGGGTGAACTTCACCTTGACGTCCTTGTAGACCGTATGAAACGTGAATTCAAAGTTGAATGTAACGTGGGCGCGCCAATGGTATCCTACCGTGAAACATTCAAGCAGGGTGCTTCCGTACAAGGGAAATTCACCCGTCAGTCCGGCGGACGCGGTCAGTACGGCGACGTACACATCGAGTTCACGCCAAACGAACAGGGCGGCGGCTTCGAATTCGAAGATGCGATTGTCGGTGGTGTTGTTCCGCGTGAATTCATCCCATCCGTTGAGCAGGGTCTCAGGGATTCACTCGACAATGGTGTAATTGCAGGCTACCCGCTTGTGGACATCAAAGCGAGACTTTTCGATGGTTCATACCACGACGTCGACTCCTCAGAGATGGCGTTCAAAGTCGCAGCTTCCCTTGCCTTAAAAGAAGCGGCGAAAGTTTGTCAGCCGGTTCTGCTTGAGCCGATGATGAAAGTGGAAATCGTAATGCCGGAAGAGTACATGGGTGATATCATGGGTGACGTAACCAGTCGTCGCGGACGTGTCGAAGGTATGGCTGCACGCGGTAACGCACAGGTGGTCAACGCATTCGTACCACTTTCCGAAATGTTCGGTTACGCTACAAGCCTGCGTTCAAATACACAGGGCCGCGGTACGTACACTATGTCATTCGACCATTACGAAGAAGTTCCTAAATCCGTCTCTGAAGAAATCATCAAGAAAAACAAAGGTGAATAATCAGCTGGCTTGATTTTTACACCCGAATCATTTATAAGTGATTTAGAAACACCTCCGGGCGGGGAAGACCCGTCCTGAGTTTCAAATAAAAACAACTTACTTTAAGGAGAGGTATAACAAAATGGCTAAAGAAAAATTTGACCGTTCCAAAACACATGCCAATATTGGTACAATTGGTCACGTTGACCACGGTAAAACGACTTTGACAGCTGCAATCGCAACTGTACTTGCTAAACATGGTGACACTACAGCTCAGAGCTACGCTCAGATCGACAACGCTCCAGAAGAAAAAGAGCGTGGTATCACAATCAACACGTCCCACATCGAGTATGAAACTGACAGCCGTCACTATGCTCACGTAGACTGCCCGGGACACGCTGACTACGTTAAGAACATGATCACTGGTGCTGCTCAAATGGACGGCGGTATCCTCGTAGTATCTGCAGCAGACGGCCCGATGCCACAAACTCGTGAGCACATCCTGCTTTCACGTAACGTTGGTGTACCGGCACTTGTTGTATTCCTTAACAAAGTTGACATGGTTGACGACGAAGAACTTCTTGAACTCGTTGAAATGGAAGTCCGTGAACTTCTTTCTGAATACGACTTCCCTGGCGACGACATCCCTGTAATCGCTGGTTCAGCTCTCAAAGCTCTTGAAGGCGATGCAGATTATGAAAACAAAATCATGGAACTGATGGAAGCTGTAGACACTTACATTCCAACTCCAGAGCGCGACTCTGACAAGCCATTCATGATGCCAGTTGAGGACGTATTCTCAATCACTGGCCGTGGTACAGTAGCAACTGGCCGTGTTGACCGTGGACAGATCAAAGTCGGTGACGAAGTTGAAATCATCGGTCTTGCTGAAGAATCCGGTAAAACAACTGTTACAGGTGTTGAAATGTTCCGTAAGCTTCTTGACTATGCAGAAGCTGGCGACAACATCGGTGCGCTGCTCCGTGGTGTAGCACGCGAAGACATCCAGCGTGGACAAGTACTTGCTAAACCTGGGTCCATCACTCCACACACAAACTTCAAAGCTGAAGTTTATGTTCTTTCAAAAGAAGAAGGCGGACGTCACACTCCATTCTTCAACAACTACCGTCCTCAGTTCTACTTCCGTACAACTGACGTAACTGGTGTTGTTAACCTTCCAGAAGGAACTGAAATGGTTATGCCTGGCGACAACGTTGAAATGACAGTTGAACTCATTTCCCCAATCGCAATCGAAGACGGTACTCGTTTCTCTATCCGTGAGGGTGGACGTACTGTTGGATCAGGCGTTGTAACTGAAATCGTTAAATAATTTCAATATACAATGCTGAAGCCTGGACATCATGTCCAGGCTTCTTTTTGTGCAAAGAAAAAGAACTGGAGTGCATATGCACCCGGATCCTCTATGCATTATCAAATTCCATTATTGTTCTGAGCAATGTTTCCAACCCGGCTTTCATGCCCGATTCATCAATATCGAACTTTGGATGATGATGGGGGTAGTCAGCGCCCAGTTCACTGTTGCCGACACCGGTATATACGTAAGCGCCTGGCCTGTTCTGCAGGAAGTAGGAGAAGTCCTCGCCGCCCATGGACGGAGGATTTTCCTCTGCCGTCTTTACATATGCCGCATCCCTGACCGCACTGACGACATGCCCGACCTGCGCATTGTCATTGAGGAGGGCAGGGTAGCCGTCGCTGTATTCCACGGTGCACTGCACCCCGAAGCTTGATTCGATCCCTCTGGCGATGTTTTCGATGCGGTTCTGCACCTGTTCCTTGACTTCCCTTTCGAAAGTACGGACTGTCCCCCGGATTTCCGCAGTATCCGGAATGACATTGAACACCGAGCCGCTGTTGAACGTGCCTACTGTGACCACGGCGGATTTCAGCGGATCCACGGTACGGGATACAATGGACTGGAGCTGCTGGATCAGGGAGGCTGCCGCGACTACCGGATCGATTGCGTCATGGGGTTCCGCCCCGTGGCCGCCCTGGCCCTGTATGATGATATTGAATGAATCCGCATTGGCATATGCATAGTCATATGTATATGACAGTGTTCCGACAGGATAGTTGCTTGAGACATGCTGGCCGAATACATAGTCAATACCATCCAGAGCCCCGTCTTCGACCATCGCACGGGCACCGCCCGGCAGCATCTCTTCGGCATGCTGGTGGATGAACACCACATTGACCGGCAGCTCCTCTTTGTGATCCGAGAGGATGCGTGCGGCAGTGATCAGCATCGCCGTGTGGGCATCGTGTCCGCATGCATGCATGGCGCCGTCAATCTGTGATCTGTAGGGGACATCCTTCCCGTCCTGGATCGGCAGCGCATCAAAGTCGGCACGGAGACCGATTGTTGGGAAATTATCATCCACATGGAGTCTTGCGACGATGCCGTTTCCTCCGACATCCCTTCTTATATCAAAGCCAAGGTCCCTGATCTGGTCGTATATATACTGTTTCGTATTTTCCTCCTGGAATGAAACCTCGGGATACATGTGCATATGGCGTCTGATCGCCACCATATCTTCGTACCTTGCTTCTATCTCTTTTGTTATGTCCATCATCAATTCGTCTCCTTCTCAAAAAACTTAAACACGGAATTCAGCATGACAGAGACCGCATTGACCAGACCTTTTTCGTCGATGTCGAAATTGGAGTGGTGGTGCGGATAATCCGCTTTGAAATTCGGGTTGCGCGTCCCTGTGTAATAAAAGGTCCCCGGTACCCGCTCCAGATAGTAGGAGAAATCCTCTCCCCCGAGATCCGGTTCCAGCCCGATCGTCTCCCTGACGGTCGAAATCTCTTTTGCGGCTGCGAGCACAATGTCCGTCTTTTCCTCATCATTCACAACCGGCGGATAGCCTTTCATGTAGTCCAGGTCATATGAGATGCCGGTGGTGGTCACCAGACCTTCCAGGCATTTCTTCAGTTCTGTAATCATCACTTCCTGCGCCTCTTTTGTGAACGTGCGGATCGTTCCGCCCACTGTTACGACATCCGGAATCACATTGTGCTGATGACCGCCCTCAAGCATGGTGATGGACAGGACGACAGGCTCCATGGGTTTCGACTTCCTCGTCACCGCATACTGCAGCTGATTGCAGAATGAGATGGCGGCAGCCACGGGGTCTATTGCGACATGGGGTTTGGATGCATGTGCCCCGCGGCCGTGTATTTTGACCGTGAAGTCATCCGGCATGCCGGTCGCTATGCCGTATTTATAGCCGATGGTGCCGACGTCAAGGCTGCTCGTCACATGCTGTCCGAATATCGCATCGACACCGTCGAGGCAGCCGTCCGCAATCATCTGTATCGCGCCGCCCGGATCGACCTCCTCGGCATGCTGGAAGATGAAGACGATGTTCCCCGTAAGGGACTCTTTGTGCTGTGCCAGTATGCGTGCTGCCGTCAGCACCACTGCAGTATGGGCATCATGTCCGCATGCATGCATGACTCCCGGCACGGTCGATTTATACGGGACATCCTTGGCATCCTGTATGGGCAGTGCATCAAAATCCGCCCTGAGGGCGACCGTCGGCAGCGCCTCGTCGATGCGGAGCCGCGCGACGACACCCCGTCCGCCGATGCCCTCCTGGACATCAAGACCGAGCTCCCGCAGGTACTCTGCGATGTATGCCGGCGTCTGCACCTCCTGGAATGAAAGTTCCGGGTACATGTGGAAATGTCGGCGCAGCCGCACCATCTCGTTATAATTTTCCTGTGTCAGTTTTTCAATGACGTGTGTTTCCATTCGATCACCTGCTCGATTTCAAGTATTTTCATGAACATGGTCAGCCCGTTGACCATTGCGTCTTCATCCAGATCGAACTTGGGATGGTGATGGACAAAATCACTCAGCTTTTCATGGTTGCCCGAGCCGGTGAAGAAAAATGCGCCGGGACGTTCATTGATGAAGTACGAGAAGTCCTCGCCGATCATCAGCGGCTTCGATTCTTCGAACGCGATGCCTGCCTCCCCGGCCGCCTGGCGAACGATTTCCGCTTCCGCGTCGTGGTTGATGACCGCCGGATAACCGAAGTTGTAGAGGACATCTGCTGTCGCGCCGCGTTTCTCAGCCGTAAGAGACGCTTCCCTGTGGAAAATGTCATGTATCATCTCTTTCGTTTCCTGCTTGAATGTGCGGACTGTGCCCGTAATGGTTGCGGTATCGGGTATCACATTGAAAGCATCCCCGGCCCGAACCTTGCCGACAGTGACCACCGCATTATCGAGCGGGGCGACCTGTCTGGCAACGGTCGTCTGCAGGCTTGTGATCAGCTCTGACACAATGACGATCGGATCGACCGCATTATGCGGATGAGCTGCATGCCCGCCTTTGCCCCGGATGGTGATCTCGAAATAGTCCGGGCTGGCAACAAGCGGTCCCGGCTTCGTCCTGATGACCCCTGTCGGATACTGGCTCCAGTAGTGCTGGCCATACACTTTATCGATGCCTGTGAGCACGCCGTCCTCCACCATGGAGATGGCGCCGCCCGGCTGTACCTCCTCGGCGAACTGGAAGAGGAAGGAGATGCTCCCTTTCAATGAGTCCCGGTTGTGGTAGACAGTATCCAAAAGAGCGAGCAGAGTGCTTGTATGGGCATCGTGCCCGCATGCATGCATCACACCTTCCACGGTGGACCTGTAGGGTACATCCTTCTCATCCTGGATCGGGAGGGCATCGAAGTCAGCCCGTATGGCAACGTGCGGATGCGGCGCATTGCTTAGTGTTGCGAGCAGGCCGCCGCCGCCGACATTCTCTTTTATGGAGAGTCCGGGGTATTTATTCAGACGTTCCAATATGTATTTATAAGTCTCTTTTTCATGAAACGATACTTCGGGGTGCATGTGCATATAACGTCTCGTTTCAATCATTTCGGGCAGAATGGATTCCGCCATTTCTTTTATATCCATGACTTTCGCCTCCATAAATCGTATTAGATAATTTTATCAAATTTTCGGAGTTTTATAAACATTATAGTTCGTCATCTTTCAATTATAAGACGCTGTCCACTTGTGATATGATAAGGAAAAGAGGAGGCGATTTGGAATGTCTAAAATTTTGGACGAATATCTTACGGAGAACCTGCAGGAATTGAAAGACAACGGATTGTATAATGAGATCAATGTGGTCGAAGGCGCCAACGGTCCTGAGATCACGATCGAAGGGGAAAAAATGATCAACCTTTCTTCCAACAACTACCTGGGGCTGGCGACAGATGAAACGCTGAAAACAGTGGCGAAGGAAGCGATCGATTCCCACGGTGTCGGTGCAGGGGCGGTCAGGACGATCAACGGCACCCTCGACCTGCATGTTGAACTGGAGAATAAGCTTGCTGAATTCAAGGGGACAGAAGCGGCTGTAGCATTCCAGTCCGGCTTCAACTGTAACATGGCAGCAATCCAGGCGGTCATGAACAAGGAGGACGCAATCCTGTCGGACGAGCTGAACCATGCATCAATCATCGACGGCTGCCGTCTGTCACGTGCGAAGATCATCCGGGTGAACCATTCTGATATGGACGACCTCAGGAAAAAGGCGAAAGAAGCTGTCGAGTCCGGATTATATAAAAAAGTGATGTACATTACGGACGGCGTCTTCTCAATGGACGGCGACGTTGCATTGCTGCCGGAAATCGTTGAAATCGCCAAGGAATTCGATCTGATTACTTATGTGGATGATGCCCACGGTTCAGGCGTGATGGGCAAAGGTGCAGGTACCGTGAAGCATTTCGGCCTGCAGAACGATATCGATCTGCAGATGGGTACACTGTCCAAAGCGATCGGTGTGGTCGGCGGCTACGTTGCCGGGTCACAGGATCTGATCGACTACCTGAAAGTGGCGGCGCGTCCGTTTCTGTTCTCGACTTCTCTGACGCCGGGAGACACCCGTGCCATCACGGAAGCGGTACAGATGCTGATGGATTCCACAGAACTGCATGACAGGCTCTGGGAAAACGGGGACTATCTCAAAAAGGGCCTCAAGGAACTCGGCTTTGACATCGGCAATTCCGAAACGCCGATCACACCGTGCATAATCGGCGATGAGAAGACGACGCAGCAATTTTCCAGCCGTCTCATGGAGGAAGGGGTATATGCCAAATCCATCGTCTTCCCGACAGTGCCCAAGGGTACGGGGCGTGTAAGGAACATGCCGACGGCTGCACATACGAAAGAGATGCTCGATGAAGCACTCCGCATCTACGAAAAAGTCGGCAGGGAACTCAATGTAATCTCATAAAACGAAGGAGTACACAATGGAACGAATTATTATAACAGGGGCTCTCGGTCAGATTGGTACGGAGCTTACTTTGAAACTGAGAGAGAAATACGGTGAGGAGAACGTCCTGCCGACAGACATCAAAGAGCCGGAAGATGAACAGCTGAAGGGGAAGCCGTTCGAAATACTGGATGTGCGGGACATGGATCGCCTGGTGGAAATTGCCCGTGATTTCAAGCCGGACACAATCATGCATATGGCTGCACTGCTCAGTGCAACATGTGAGAAAAATCCCCAGCTTGCATGGGACATCAACATGGGTGGCCTTGTGAACGCATTGGAGCTTGCCAGGGAGTCCGGACTGAAGTTCTTCACGCCGAGCTCGATCGGAGCATTCGGCCCTTCCACACCCAAGGAAAACACGCCACAGGTCACTGTACAGCGCCCGACGACGATGTACGGGGTGAACAAAGTCGCCGGCGAACTGCTGTGTGACTACTACTTTGAAAAATTCGGCGTGGACACCCGCGGGGTAAGGTTCCCGGGGCTCATTTCACATGTCAAGGAGCCGGGCGGGGGAACGACCGATTATGCCGTGGAAATCTATTTCGAAGCAATCCGGAACGGCAGATATACATCCTACATCGACAAGGATACGAACATGGATATGATGTATATGGACGATGCGGTTGATGCAATCATCGACCTGATGGAAGCGGATGGTGCAAGGCTTGAGGACCGCAACGCGTTCAACGTGACGGCGATGAGCATCAACCCTGGAATGGTCGCGAATGAGATCAGGAAGCACATACCGGAGTTCGAACTGGACTACGATGTCGACCCTGTGCGTCAGGGCATCGCCGAGAGCTGGCCGAATGCCATTGATGCAAGCCAGGCAGTTCGCCAGTGGGATTTCGAACCGAAATACAATCTTGCCAGAATGACGGAAGTCATGCTGGAAGCGATAAGAAATAAGGCATAAGAAGGCTCTGAGCCTTCTTATTTTTCTAAAACTGGGAGGCAAAATGACGCGTGTAATCCTGTTTGATAAAGATGGAACGCTGCTGAACTATCAAAAAATCTGGACGCCTTATGCCAAACGGGTCATCCAGGAGTTTGCAGAGGAATTCGACAGGCATGATATCAAGGACGAGCTCGCTTATGAGCTCGGACTGATCGACGGTGAGATTGCCCCGAACTCCATACTTGCGAGCGGCACCGGCGAGATGATCCAGAATCACTTTGAAAAATATGAATCCGGCGCGGCCGCCTGGATGCGAAAGCATTATGAAGCGAGCCTTAAGGAGATACTGGACAGCATGGAACTCATCGAAGGCTCGCGGGAAATGCTCGAAAAATTGCAGGATGACGGTTTTGAAAATGTGATTGTGACGAGCGACAGCCGTGAGAGTACGGAATATTTCGTGGAGAAATTCAATCTCCACCCGCTGATCAAAGACATCGTGGCGGGTGACGACGTCCCTCATTATAAACCCGATATCCGCATGCTTCAGCCCTTCATGGACCGGCACGGCTACGATGTTCACGACATGGTGATGGTCGGTGACAACAGGTCCGATACGATGTTAGGCTATGAGGAAGGCCTCCGGACGATCGGGGTGCTCAGCGGGACATGCCGTGAGCGGGATCTGGAAGGTGCCGACATCATCGTCGAAAGTGTGGGAGAGCTGTATGAGAATGGTGAATTCATCATGGGAGAAGGCTGCAGATAAAATGCATGAGGAATTCATGAGGGCGGCCATTGAGGAAGCGAAGAAAGCAGAAGCGATCGGTGAAGTGCCGATCGGTGCCGTTATCGTACATGACGGCGGGATCATCGCCCGTGCACACAACAGGCGGGAGACTTCGCAGAATCCGCTGACACATGCGGAGATCATCGCAATAGACGCTGCCAGTGAGAAGATGGGATCATGGCGGCTTGAGGAGTGCACACTGTATGTGACGCTGGAACCCTGCGTCATGTGCTCGGGCGCCATCGTGATGAGCCGCATCCCGCATGTCGTCTATGGGGCAAAGGACCCTAAGGGCGGTACGGTGGAGAGCCTCATGCATCTGCTTGACGAGCCCCGGTTCAACCACCGGGCGCGCATCACAGCCGGTGTGCTCGGGGAAGAGTGCAGCAGCATGCTCACTTTATTCTTCAGGAAATTGAGGGAAAGGCGTAAAAGAAGAGCGGAAGATTAAATTTTCTGATAAAATGGAATCAAAACAGTATAAGGGAGTTTTAGAAGGCTTATGGTCAAACTGATCGCATTGGATATGGATGGGACCTTGCTGACCCCGGATCATGATATCAGCGGGCGGACAAGGGAAGCGATAGAAAAGGCAATGGACAGAGGAGTGCAGGTGGTGATTGCCACCGGCCGTGCATTCTATGAAGCCCACGGCATCATCAGCAAACTGGATATGAATGTGCCGTACATCTGCCTGAACGGCGCTGAAGTCCGTAACGAATCCAGCGAAATCATGTCGACTTCAGCTCTGAATTCGGAACTTATCGATGAAGTGTCCGACGTATTCAAAGCCGAGGGGATATTCTACCAGGTCTATACGGACCGGGCGATATATACGACAAGTATTGAAAGGGATATAGAAGTATTCATCGACCTGTCCGAACAGATGGGACAGAAAGCGAATGAAACCCGCATCCGGAAGTTCATGGAAGAACGGCTGGAGCGCGGCACACTCGTTGAAGTGGATGACTACAAGGCGATCTTCGAAAGAGGGGACGAGAACGTCCTCAAGTTCCTGGCGACTTCATCAAGCCGAGCGAAACTCGTCAGGGCGAAAAACGAACTCAATGAAATCGGGAACCTCGCCGTGTCGTCATCGTCTGCCGGAAACATCGAGCTCACCCATGAAAATGCCCAGAAAGGGATCGCCCTCGAACACATTGCGGAAATCATGGAAATCGACATGAAGGATGTCATGGCGGTCGGCGACAACCTGAACGATATTTCCATGCTCAAACGCGTGGGCCATTCCGTCGCCATGGGCAATGCCGCTTCAGAAGTCAAAGGCATCGCGAATAAGACCACAAAGACGAACATGGAAGACGGCGTCGCCATCGCCATCGAGGAAGTACTGGCAGAAATGGCCCGCCAGGAAGCGGCTGCTGCATCGGCCTCGGATTCCGAGAACGGGACGGGCGCTTAAAAAATATTACAGACTGTGAAACGGACGGCCCCCTTGTGGATATTGGGGAGTCGGTCCGTTTTTTTGTGTTGTGGCGGGCCGTGCCGTCTCTTCGATTGGCGATCGTACATCTCAAAGAGGCTAATCACGTCTGCGAATAAAACCCGTATACCAATCGATGATAGGGGAAGCGGCTTTAATGAAATAATCATCTCTCCGGATTTAATTCCAGAGCCGTGCCTTCATTTGAATCTTCTTCAGCCACTGAAGTATTCGCCTCTTCTGTCTCCTCGGTTTTTGCTTCCTGGTACATTGTTTTCGATGCACGAATCAGTTTTTTATTGAAGAAAACCATGGCGATTGAGATGATCATCATCGCTGTAATCATGTTGATTGCCCAGTATATTTCAAGGTCGTAGAGGTAACCGTAGATGATTGCACCGAGCGGCATGATACTCATGGCGAACAGTGAGATGGTCGAAAATACACGTCCTTTAATATGCTGCGGGATGACGAGCTGCATAAACACACCGAGCGGGACATTGATGAACTGGAAAGTGACGGTGAATCCTATGCCGACGAGACCGATCAGTAACATGTTGGGCAGCATGCCGAGTCCGAGGTGGAGTGGCGCCAGGAATAAGATGCAGAGAACTGCCATTGCGAAGAACCCCCGTTTCATGATTAGAAATGGGTTATTGAACTGTCTGATTCTGGCAACAGTGATGCCACCGACGAGCACACCGATTCCTGCAATTGCATTCACCACACCGACTGTTTCAGGCTGGAATTCGAGTTCATAGATCATCATCTTTTCGGGAAATATTGAAACGATGCCAGTAGTAAAATTGATGAGTGCTGCAATAATCAGCAAAGATCTGAACACTTCACTTTTGAATATGAAACTGAAACCTGCCCTGATGTCTTTTTTAAATTTATTAAAGCCTGTTTCTCCATGGTCATTCTCTTCATACATTTCTTCCTGATAATACAGATCGAATCTTAGCAGGAAGTCGAGAATAGTCGACAGGAAGAAACCGATTAGAAATATCAGGATGAGGTGGTTGAACGAGAGCAGGCCGAATAAAACCCCGCCTAAAATCGGTCCGAGAATCACAGTGGATGACAGAATGGCAGAAGTGTACCCCATCACTTTCTGCACCCTGTCTTTATGAAAGAGTTCGGTTATCGATGTCTGAAAGGAGTTTGAAACAAAAGGTTCAATCAATGAATTCAAAAATGTAACTATATAGATTGCAGCGAGATTGATGTCAAAGAAGATCGTATAGACGAAAAGTCCGAGGATCACAAGCGTATTCAACGTTTCCCCGGTGATGATAATCTTTCTTTTATTGCCAAGATCACTGAGAAGTCCGGAAAAGGGCAGGAGTGCAACGGTGACTATTAATGAAATCGCCATGTTGATTGAAAAGTAGAGTGCGGATCCCGTTTCGTACATGATGTAATAGCTGACTGCGAACAGATAGATATAGCTTCCCACACTGAGAATAAACCGACTGAGTACATATACGAAGAAATTTAGACGTTCCTGAAGCGGTATTTTGCTGTCAAAAATCATATTACCATCCCTTTGTTTAATATAATTAAACTTAGTGTAATAAGAAAGACATTGCTTGTCAAGTTAAAGTTTAATATAATTAAACATATAAGAATGGAGCTGAAAGAATGACACTGGGTGAGCGGATTAGAAGTTTAAGAAAATCAAAAGGAATGACTCTGGTAGATCTCGCTGGAAACGAAATCACTAAAGGGATGCTGAGTCTGATTGAAAATGATAAATCGAAACCTTCTATGGAGACACTGCAGTATATAGCGAAGACCCTTGAAGTTTCGATTGGTTATTTGACACAGGAAGGGGATGATGAATGGACTAAAGCGATTCTTGAATACGAAGGTTTTACAGATTCATTCAATTTCCCGTTTGAATTCATAGAAGAGGGAATTCTGCCGAACTTGGATAAAGTGGCACAGAACAGCAATGGTATGGAAGTCTATCATGTACTGCGGGTGTATCACAGGCTTAGAGAGCAGCATGAAAGTGCTGATCAGTACACGGGGAAAATCAATGAATTTTACAAAGGAATGGGCATGGAACATCTAACGGTAAGGAACAAGCTGGATGATGCGGTTTCATTAATGTATAGCAGGGATTATGTAGAGGCTTATTCCAGAATACTTTCGATTGAAGATGATGTGTTGAAGTTTAAGGAATATGATTCGAACATTGAATTGGATTACTTGTATTTTAAAAGTATTCTGGCCGCGAGTGTTGATACAGAAGCACATGCCATGATTGGAAAGGAAGCGATTAAGCTCTCATTTGAACTGGAAAACTTCAAGTATTTTGGATCACTCAACGTAATACTGGGTGTTTATTACCGATATACCGGAAATATGGAAAATGCTGAAATCTACCAGGAGAATCTCAGAAAGTATCTGGCTTTCAATACACAGAAGGCGGACTGGATCGATTACATGGATTTGGAAAATCCAATATCTTATTTTTATATTTTGACGGGCGATAATGAGGCACGTGCTGTGCTTTATGAATCTTACCTATCCAGAGTGGCTGTCTTCCAGGAAGAGCATACGATGAAGAATGCCTCTGCAAAATACTACAAATCGATATTTGAATTGGAACTTACTTATTTTCATGGAAACTATCATGAAGTGGTGGAGCAGTATCATGGCGACATGTACATCAGGCCCATTGCACAACATCCGATCGACCGCATCATCATGGCGGTCCGCTCATGTATATATCCTCTGAGTCTTTATCACCTGGACAGAAAGGAAGAGGCGAGGGCGGAATTTAAGAAAATTGAACAAACGATCGATGATATCAAGGACAGTGTGTTTGCCAAGGAGTTCTATATGATACGGGACATTATCTTTGAAAAATAATATCAATGATCGTCTTTCGATCTTCGATTCGAGATTGTGTACCCGAAAGGACGGTATCATGTCTGCGAATAAAACCCGTATACCAAATCAGCACAAACAACAAACAAAGCTTCAGACAGACCGTAGATAACAGTCTGTCTGAAGCAATTTTTATATTCATGGGGGGAATATCTGGTTTAGGCTGTCTTACGTTCAGGACGGCGGTGGCTGAAGATACGGAATGTACCTTTTTCCAGCGCGGGTTTGATGAAGCGGTCGACTCCCAGGCTGCCGGCTTTGTACCCTGCGGCAATGATGATGACTCCGAGCAGGATGTAGAGCGGGTTTACTGATACTGTGCCTGCAAACAGGAATGAGAAGTTCATGAGCAGTCCGAAGAATGCTGCATAGGCTGTGAAACCGCCGACGATGAGGGCAAGTCCGACCAGAAGTTCACCCCAGGGAATCATCACATTTATCGCAGGTGTCATGGACAGGAAGACATTTTCAACAAGGAATGTGTACCATGGATAAACCGGATTGCCGTCCGGACCGACGACCGGATTCTGTACAGCATTCTGTAAGAACCCTGAGGCGTCGAAGCCTCCTCCCATAACTTTTCCAAGTCCGCTTGTAAACCAGCCGACTCCGAGATAGACCCTCAGGAATAACAGTACGTACTCACTCACTTTGTGCTCCAGCAACTTTTTGATCATTTTGTTTTCTCCTTTCGGTTTTCCGTTCTTTTCTTTGACTTTATTATATGTGAAATATATCACGAAGTCAATATAATTTGTGAAATAAATCTCAATATTTATGTACAAATCATGAACACCATCCATGCAATAAAAAAACAGTCTCCGGATCAAACCGGAAACTGTCTCTTGGGGAAAACATATATTATTTCTGATAACGCATCCTGCTGAAAGCATCGTGCTGGTGGATGCTTTCCTCGTTGCGGCATTCGAGTTCGAACCCTTTCACCCAGTCGAGTTCGACGAGGTCATAGGCAATGAGGCGGATGAGGTCTTCCACGAAACGCGGGTTTTCGTAAGCGCGTTCTGTGACCATCTTCTCATCCGTACGTTTCAGGATAGGATAGAGCTGTGAGGATGCATTGATTTCGAGCACTTCATACAGCTGTTCCCTGTGATCGTCCGGCAGTTCTTTCTCCGGGTCGATATCGAGCAGTACTTTTACATAACCGCGCTGGTTATGTGCACTGTATTCACTGATTCCTTTTGAACACGGGCAGAGTGTCGTAACCATGGCCGTCATGCCGAGCTGCTTGCGGGTGGTGCCTGATTCGCCGATTTCCAGCGAGTATTTCACATCGGCATGCGCCATGCCGGAAAGCTGTGTATGTGGGCTCTGTTTCGCAAAATACCATTTGCCGTCTGCTGTAACTTCCGCGGATTCCTGGTCCATGCGGTCGCGCAGCGTGCCGAGCACAGTCTCAAGTGTTCCGAAGTCGAGTCTGACACCGCCGTCATTCTGGGTTTCGAGGGATTCGAGGATCCGGCTCATGTTGATGCCTTTTTCGTTCTTCCTCAAGCTTGTAGCGAGCTCGAAATTGCCGACGGACTGGAAGTCCCCGATCACTACAGGGTAGCTGAGATTATTGATCCCCACCGAATCCACTTCGAATAAAAAGTCTTTTTTCGAGCTTTGGAGGTCCACCATGAGCTCTTTCTCTATTGGCTTGGTTCCTTCGACGGGGTCGACGGAACCGAAATGTTTAAAGCGTCCTTCTCGTGTCGTAAGGTCCAGTTCTTCCATGCTTCTACTCCTTAATCTATATCATAACTGTAGAATGTTTCATATTTCATCCACATGTCGCGAGCATCCTGCCCTTCCTGCGTATCGGCAGCAAGGGACTTGAGCAGGGGGCCGGTCTGTGATGCATGGGCTGCCATGATCTTCTCTTTACGCTCCTGGTAGCCGTCTATATCTATAATGATATCGGGTTCTCCGAGATCATTCAACGTGTTATTGCTGAAAGCCACAAGCTGAAGCGCCGGACGGGCGTCCTCCGGCATTTCTTTCACTGCTTCAATAACAGCCTCAGCCGTCGCTTCATGATCGGGGTGGACAGAATAGCCCGGATAGAATGTGATGATTCTGGAGGGTTCCAGTTCGTCAATCAGATCCTTCATCACACCTTTCAGATGCCCCGGCTCTTCAAATTCCAGTGTTTTGTCGCGGTAGCCGAGCAGACGCAGGTCAGTCAGACCGATCAGGCGGGCACTTTCCTCGACTTCCCTTTTGCGGATCGAGTGCAGCGATTCCCTCGTTGCGAACGGAGGATAACCCAGGTTGCGCCCCATATCGCCGAAGGTCAGGCATGCGTACGTTACAGGCACGCCCATATCCACATACTGGCTCATCGTTCCGCTGACCCCGAACGCTTCATCGTCCGGGTGTGGAAATACGACGAGAACTTGTCTTTCCTTTTCCATCACGCTTCCTCCTATTTAAAGAACTCCCCGGTCGAAATCTCAAGTGCACTGGCGAGTTTGCCGTCATAGTTGAAGCCGTGCATGATGAATTCATCATTGTCGTTCACTTCAAAATGGGTGAGCCCGAGGACATAAATCCATCCGCCGTTGTCCAGTTTGAGGCCGACGCGGAATTCACCGTTGTCACCGCCGCGGATTGCGCCCTGGCTGAAAACGACCTGCACGTTCCTCATGAACATCCCGGCGTTGAACACCCTCTCGTCCATATGGGAGGCATACATGCCGCTCGTCACTTCAACGTGGACGTACACTTTCTCATCCTGATACCGGTTCAATAAAGTCTGTACTTCTTCGCGATTGATCTTTTCCATAAATGATGACGCTCCTTAAAATGATCCATAGAAAAGAGATAGGCAAGCTATCTCTTCCCGTTCTATATCGTTTCGTCCTGCACGTCGATCTTTTCTACGGTGTTCGCGGCACCGTGGCGGACAACACCGACATGTTCGTTCATCTTCCAGCCGTTCTTGATGGCGGAGGTGACGAAGGCTTTCGCGTTCTGGATCGCTTCAAGGGGCGCCTGTCCGTTCGCAAGGTTCGCCGTGATGGCTGCCGCAAAAGTACAGCCGGCACCATGGTTGTAGGAAGCATCGATCTTATCGCTCGTCAGCATGTGGAACGTGTCACCGTCATAATAGACATCGACCGCCTTTTCCCCTTCGATTTCCGAGCCACCCTTGATGATGACATGTTTTGCGCCTTTTTCGTGGATGACTTCTGCACATTTCTTTGCAGCATCAAGTGTTTTCGGTGTCTTATATCCCGCAAGCTGCCCGGCTTCGAAAAGGTTCGGAGTAACCACTGTCGCATGCGGCAGGAGATGTTCGACCATCGCATCGACGAGCCCCGGGTTCAGCACTTCGTCGTCCCCTTTGCAGACCATGACCGGGTCGATGACGAAATGTTCTGCATCGCTGTTCAGGAATGCATTCTTGCTTCGCTCGATGACCTCTTCGGAAGGGAGCATGCCCGTTTTGATGGCGTCAGGTGAGATGGACAGCGCCGTCTCAAGCTGTGCATCGACAACATCAAGAGGAATCGGATTCACACCGTGGGACCAGGTTTCAGGGTCCATGGTCACAATGGTGGTGAGGGCTGTCATGCCGTATGTTTCATGTTCCTGGAAAGTTTTCAGATCTGCCGCGATACCGGCACCGCCGCTGGTGTCGGAGCCGGCAATTGTAAGGGTTTTTTTAAGTGCCATAGGAAATTTCCTCCAATATGATTAATAACAATATTCTACTATAATAAACGCCGTATTTCTAGAGACATGCCTGATGTAATGGTATAATCGAACTTTAGACAGAGGTGATATTCAATGGAATGGAAAGATGTCTTCAGATCGATAAAAGAAGCGCATGATTTCAGCGGGCTGGAGGCGGAACTGGAAGAAAGATATGCAAGCGGAAAAGTGTTTCCGCCCCGCGACCAGATATATACAGCCTTCGAACTGACGTCGTTTGAGAATGTGCGTGTTGTGATTCTCGGACAGGACCCGTATCACGGTGAACGCCAGTCGCACGGCCTCGCCTTTTCCGTGAACGAGGGTGTGAAGATTCCGCCGTCATTAAGGAATATCTACAAGGAGCTTGAGAGCGACCTCGGCATCGTCCGGGAAGGCGGCAGCCTGAAGGACTGGGCGAGAGAGGGCGTCCTATTGCTCAATACCGTGCTGACTGTGGAGGCAGGTGAGGCACACTCCCACAGGAAACTGGGCTGGCAGCCGTTTACTGATGACATCATCAGACATGTATCGGATGATCTGGAAAACGTTGTTTTCATACTCTGGGGAAAACCCGCACAGCAGAAGGAAAAGCTGATTGACAAGGACAAGCATCTCGTCATCAAATCGGTGCATCCGAGTCCCTTGTCTGCAAGCCGCGGCTTTTTCGGCACGGAGCCGTTCAGCCGGACGAACGATTATCTGGTGGAGCACGGACGTGAACCGGTCGACTGGAGTGAGAAGAAATGAAGCAGCAGATCATAGCAGAACTGAAGCAGGAACTTCACCGTATGGAAGTGTCGAGCCAGCCGCATGAATTCGACAAGCATCTGTATGCAATGGAGCGGCTGATAGGCCTTCTGAAACAGGACAACAGTGCAGCTGTCCCACCTGTGGCACCGGCCTCCCGGCAGGACCCGGCCAGCATGAGCGCAGATGACAGGGAAATGCTCCGCATGATGGGCGGAAGCGCAGAAGGGCACAGGGACAGTCCAAGGCGGTCAGAACAGATTCCGGCGGAAACACTCGATACGGACGACGGATTCGGTAACGGGGATTCACTTTTCGATTTTTAACAAACTGGTATCAAAGGAGAAGACGGAATGAAGCTATTCATAATATTCGGTGCAGTGAACGCACTGATTTCTGTTGCGCTCGGTGCCTTCGGCGCGCACGGCCTCGAAGGCAAGATCAGCGAACACTATATGGGCGTATGGGAAAAAGCGGTGCAGTATCAGATGTACCACGCACTCGGTCTGCTGGCAGTCGGCATACTGATGCAGATCACAAATGCACCGCTGCTTGGTGCCTCCGGCTGGCTGATGCTGCTCGGCATCATATTCTTCAGCGGTTCACTGTATATACTCGCGGTCAGCGGCATTTCCATACTGGGCGCCATCACTCCGATCGGCGGCGTGCTGTTCCTCGCCGGCTGGGTATGCCTGATCATCGGCATCCTGAAGATCTAAGCCGGATGGTGGTGTGATTATTTCAAAAAAAGGTGGTTTCAGACACTATCTGACAGTATTCCTGCTGATCATGGCTGTCTTTCTGGCAGGGAAGGGGATTATCAACCTCGTCATGACACAGACAATCAGCATAGCTGAGATACTGGCGATGCTCGGACTGCTCCTGGCTTTGGCAGTGTACATGGACAACAGGCTGAAGAAGAAAAAAGCGCAGAAGAAAAGAAAATGATATATGTATCAGAACCCCGCTACGGCGGGGTTCTTTTATTTTCCAAAAAAACTTATGATGCAGGGTTTACAATTTCCACCACAATGGTATATACTTATATACATAACTATATAAGCAGATGAGAGGGCGTGGTGATTTGAGTGGACAGCTGAATGACCGCAAACCGATTTTTGAGCAGATCAAAGACTGGATCAGCGACCAGATCATTAGCGGGACATTGAAGGAGGATGACAGGGTCCCTTCAACCAATGAGATTGTACAGTTCTATAAAGTCAACCATCTGACGGTGGCCAAAGGTGTCAACCAGCTGGTGGACCAGGGCGTAATCTACAAAAAGAGGGGTGTCGGCATGTTTGTTGCACCGGATGCAAAGAAGAAACTGATGGGAGAAAGGAAGCAGAATTTCAAGGAGGAATACTTGAAACCAATGATGGACGAAGCGCGCAAGCTTGGGCTGACAGATCAGGAAATCAGTCAGCTCATAACCGAAATGAAAGGGAGTGATGCGGATGAATAGTGTGCTGAAACTTGAAAAGGTGTCCCTGGATATCAAAAAGGATAATATATTGGAAGACATTTCCGTTGAGATGGAAACAGGGAAAATATACGGCCTTATCGGCCGCAACGGGGCAGGCAAGACGTCAATACTGTCGCTGGTTGCATCGTTCAGGAAACCGACAAAAGGGACCCTGACCATCGACGGTGTGGACCCGTATGAAAATGAAAAGCTGATGCCGAAAGTCGATTTCCTGTACGAAGTGGACTACTCGGACGAGTATGATACTGCCGGAAAGATGTTCAGAATGACAAAAAGGTATAAAGTGGATTTCGATATGGATTATGCGCTGGAATTGATGGAAGGGTTCGGCGCACCGGTGGACAAGGCGCTCCATAAGATGTCAAAAGGCCAGC
Source organism: Salinicoccus sediminis (assembly GCF_000986795.1). Taxonomy (GTDB): domain Bacteria; phylum Bacillota; class Bacilli; order Staphylococcales; family Salinicoccaceae; genus Salinicoccus; species Salinicoccus sediminis. The sequence goes on from NZ_LAYZ01000002.1 coordinate 107,948, forward strand.
AGGCGGCGGTCAATGCGGCAATCGGGCTTGCATCGGGTTCGCAGGTGACGATATTCGATGAAGTGACAAACGGCATGGATGCACCATCCAGGGAATATTTCTATAGACAGGTGCTTGCAGCGAAGGAGAAGAGTTCGAGGATCTTCATCCTCTCGACACACATCGTGTCTGAGATGGACTACCTGTTCGATGAAGTGATCATCGTGCATCACGGCAGAGTGACACTGCAGGAACCGCTCGATGTACTGCTCGAACGCGGCTTCAGGGTGAGCGGGCCGGAGGAGAAGGTGGCGCAGTTCACAGCAGGTAAAGAACTGCTGTCGACAGAACGCCTCGGACCGATCCGTTCCGACATGGTGCTCGGCCGGTTGAGTGAAGCGGAACTTCAGGAGATTGACAGGCTGTATCTCGATATAAGCACAGTGAAGCTGCAGGATCTCTTCATCAGACTCACAGAAGACAAGGAGGGTGTGGAATGAGTGGAAAATCAGGTCTTGCCACAACGGATTATTCGAAGGAATTCGGCAAATGGAGCCTGTGGTATATACCGATATTCGCCCTGGTCTACATCATTATGAATGTATTCATAAGGGAACCGGAACTGAATGACATGTCATTCTTTGCCATGGCTCTGTCAGCCAACAGGATATATATGCTGGTGCTCGGGATACTGGCGGCATACACCTTCCTCGAGTGGTCGCTGAACCTCGGGCTGACGCGGAAGATCTTCTTCCGGGCAATGGTGGCGGCAGGAGTCATCGTCACTTTATTCGTAACGGTGGTTACAGCGGCCATATCATTCGTGTTCGGCCTCATGCCGTGGTTCGGCACGGGTATTCCGGACGTGCCGGGAGGTACGGAAACAATCGTGCATGTGGGCGGATACATGCTGTCGACACTGCTTTACTTCCTCGGCGGCTTTCTGATCAGTGTGGGATTCTACCGTGGATTCGTTCCGGGGATGAGCGCGGTGGTCCTGAATGTCATCCTGTTCATGGCAACGGATGTGCTGTGGTCGAGGGATGAGGGCGCTGCCGGCTTTCCGGCCATCGATTCCCTGGATCTCATGACTGGTATGAGCATGTGGGCGGTGGCGGCTGTCACCCTTGCCGTTCTCGCCGTTGTATGTGCAGCTCTTTATTATATGATCCGGAACATTCCCGTCAAGATCAAATAGGCATGAAAAAACCCGGTCCACTGGACCGGGTTTTTATATCATTTACGTCCGCCTTTATTGCGGTTTCTTATTTTTCTGATCAAAAAAGGCAGTGCCATGTATATGATTCTTCTGATCAATCGGCCCATCGTGATTCCTCCCGCTTTGGTTTTGTTTACTTATAACCGAATCTGGAAGGCTTAAAACCACCGGTATTACTGGAAGAAAGCCGGAAGTTCTTCAGCCGGCAGGTGGACACCTACGAAAAAGTCACCGAACTCGCCGTAGCGTGCGGATACTTCATCGAATCTCATCTCATAGATCAGTTTCTTGAACTGGATCATGTCATCAGAGAACAAAGTGACTCCCCACTCATATTCATCGAGACCGACGGAGCCGGTGATGAACTGTTTGACCTTGCCTGCGTAGCCGCGGCCGATCATGCCGTGTGAATACATGAGTTCACGGCGTTTTTCCATATCGAGCATGTACCAGTTGTCGTTGCCTTCGCGGCGTTTGTCCATCGGATAGAAGCAGATGTAGCGTGATTTCGGCACTTCAGGGTAGAGGCGCTTTCTCACATGTTCGTTCTGGTATGGATCTTCATCGGAATCTTTCGCAAGATAGTTGCTGAGTTCGATGACGGAAACGTATGAATAGGATGGAATCAGGAAATCGCTGATGGCGAGTTTGTTGAATTCCAGCTCCAGTGTATTGAGTTCGTCGATCGTCGGACGGAGCATCCAGAGGATCAGGTCAGCTTTCTGGCCGGTGATATTGTAGAAAGAGTAGCTGCCTTCTTTTTTCTGATGCACTTCTTCCTGACGTTCCAGGAAACTTTGAAGTTCTGTGACCATCTTGTTCATTTCTTCCGGTTCGAGAAGGCGGAGTGATGGCCAGTCTACGTTATAAAGAAGGTGAAGGCTGTACCAGCCATCCAGTGTTTGTGCTGCTTCATTCATTCAAAATCTCTCCTTTTATATTGTCACATTCAATTCTACTACTAAAGAAAACGTTTTAAAAGCGGATGGGGATGAAATAATGTGTCGAAAAGAGTATAATATGGCATGTGTACAGGCTAACCAAGGAGGATATTATGAGTAACTTTTTAAACAATCTCAAATCTAACCTGGAAGGTAAAAATGTAAAAATCGTTTTCCCTGAAGGTACAGACAAAAGAATCTTGACAGCAGCTGTCGAACTCGCGGCAACAACATACGTGAATCCGATTGTACTCGGTGACAAAGAGGCGGTCGAGGGACTGGCGAAGACAGAAAACCTGGATATCAGCGCTCTTGAGCTGATCGACCCCAAAGTTTGTGAACATAAAGCTGAGCTTGCAGAATCATTCGTTGAACGCCGCAAGGGCAAAGTCACGCACGAGCAGGCGGATGATATTTTGAATGATGTGAACTATTTCGGTACGATGCTGGTCTATACCGGCCGTGCTGCCGGTCTTGTTTCCGGCGCAGTTCATTCTACACCGGATACGGTGCGTCCTGCGCTCCAGATCATCAAGACGAAACCGGGCGTCTCCCGCACGAGCGGCGTGTTCTTCATGCTCCGTGAAGACGAGCTCTATGTGATGGGGGATTGCGCAATCAATCCTGAACTCAATGCGGAAGAGCTGGCGGAAGTCGCAGTAGAGACGGCCAAGACCGCCGAAAGCTTCAGTATGGATCCGCGCGTCGCATTGCTCAGCTTCTCCACAAGAGGTTCCGCCAAAACAGAAGAGACGGAAAAAGTGAAACTTGCAGCGCAGTACGCCAAAGAAAAACTGCCGGACACACCGATCGATGGTGAACTTCAGTTTGACGCGGCGTTCGTTCCAAGTGTCGCTGAGAAGAAAGCACCGGGTTCTGAACTGGAAGGCCGTGCAAACGTCTTCGTGTTCCCTTCCCTCGAAGCGGGCAACATCGGGTACAAGATTGCACAGCGCCTCGGCGGCTTTGAAGCATACGGCCCGATCCTTCAGGGTTTGAACCAGCCGGTGAACGATCTCTCCCGCGGCTGTTCAAAAGACGAAGTGTTTAACCTCGCACTCTTCACGGCAACACAGGCTTTGACCCAGAACAATGGATAAACTGTTCGGCGGACGCTGGCAGTATGTGCCGATTGAAGCGGCAAACCATCCGTACCAGTCCTTTGCAATCGATGATCTGCTGCAGGAAATGGTGACGGCGGACGGCATCCCGAAAATGCGTGCATGGGTCCATGATCCGTACATCATTCTCGGACTGCATGATGCAAGGCTGCCCTATCTGGAGGACGGACTGAAATTCCTTGAAGACTCCGGGTATGACTATATACTGCGGAACAGCGGCGGCCTCGGCGTAGTGCTGGATGACGGGGTGCTGAACGTCTCACTCATCCTGCCGAAATCCGCCGCACCACAGATTGATGACGGCTATGAACTGATACTCGGGATGGTGCGGGCGGCGTTTCCCGATGCCCCGGTCGAGGCTTATGAAATCGTGAACAGCTACTGTCCCGGCAGTTACGACCTCAGCATCGGCGGCCGGAAATTCGCCGGCATCTCCCAGCGGAGGATCCGCCAGGGCATCGCAGTCCAGATCTACCTGTGTGTGAGCGGCAGGGGCAGTCTCCGCGCTGAAATCATGCGCGACTTCTATCGACTGAGCAAGGCGGATGACATTACACGCTTCACCTACCCCGACGTCCACCCCGAAGACATGGCCTCCTTGAACGAGCTGCTCGATGAAAACTTCAGGGTGGAGGACGTCCTGCGCAGGATGAAAGGCGTCATCGGAAGTTCCGGCGGCACATTGGAAGATCTGCCGGGACTCACAGAAGGACAGCGGGAAAGATATGACGGCTTTCTGAAACGTATGAAACAGCGGAATGAGAAAATCAGGGCGGAAAAAGATGATGAGATCTTCCCCGGCCTGTAATCATATTTGTGGTGGACCGGTTTCCCGAGGGAGGCCGGTTTTTATTGTGGAGGCGGGTGTCGTTGCATCAGTGATATTTTCCGATGAGGTACGGTGTGGAGGCACTGTCTCTTATTCTCGATCTGTAATCGACGACAAGAGAACGGCCTTGCTTATTATCGAAGTTGAATCGGTGATAAGAGAAGCACCTCTCTTATCATTGATCTGAAAACATTAATAGGAGACCTGTACCCTCTTATCCTCGATCTGTGATCGACGACAAGAGAACGCCCTGCCTTATCTTCAATCCGAAATCGATGATAAGCGCCACACTCTCCTTGTGCCCCTCCCGCAACCGCTACCAGGGTTTAACCTCCTTTTCTGCGGGAATATGAACAAGAAAAAGGGGCTGGAATGATATGGCTGATGAAAGAAAAGATAGAATGACGACTGAAGAGGAGGAACGGGAGCTGTCCCGCCGCAAAAAGGATGAGGAAAGCGGTCCGCATGATGAAGTGAAGGAAGACGTGCCGCCGGACAGTCCGCCGGTCGATGAGCAGAAGAATGAGCTGGAGCGTGAAAGGGACGTTCAGAAACAGGAGACGAGGAAGGAAGATCTCTACAGCGATAAGGATGAATGATCTTCCGAACCCTGTGACAGCAGGGATAAGAACCGGTTGCCTATTCTTTCGGCAACCGGTATTTATATGATATTATAGCAGTATGCAGGAGGGCAGCGGAATGATGATAAGTGAATACGGCAACAAACAACTGACAGAGGAAAAAGTTTTCAAAGATCCAGTGCACCGGTATATTCATGTCCGCGATCAGGTCATCTGGGACCTGATAAAGACGAAGGAGTTCCAGAGGCTGAGGCGCATCAAGCAGCTCGGCACGCTGTATCTTGCCTTCCATTCCGCGGAGCACTCAAGGTTCAACCATTCCCTCGGCGTATACGAAATCGTCCGCCGCATGGTCGTGAACTTCCGGGAGTTCGAGGAATGGGACAATGATGACCGTCTGCTCGCACTTTGCGCGGCACTGCTCCACGACCTCGGGCACGGCCCGTTTTCCCACTGTTTTGAGACAATCTTCGATACGGATCATGAGGAGTTCACCCGCAAGATCATACTCGGCAACACGGAAGTGAATGCCGTGCTGAAGAGGGTGGGCATCGATTTCCCGCTGGAAGTCGCACAGGTGATCGACAAGACGCATGAAAACAAGCTGGTCATCAGCATGATCTCCTCCCAGATAGACGCGGACCGCATGGACTATCTCCAGCGCGATTCGTACTACACGGGTGTCAGCTATGGTAATTTCGACATGGAGCGCATACTCCGTGTGATGCGCCCGTCAAAGGACGAGGTGATCATCAAGGACAGCGGCATGCACGCAGTCGAGGATTACCTGATGAGCCGCTATCAGATGTACTGGCAGATCTACTTCCATCCGGTCTCAAGGGGTGGGGAGGTGCTCTTGAACCTGGCGCTCCGGCGTGCGAAATACCTCCATGAAGAGGGTTATGTGTTCAAGCAGGCGCCGAAGTATTTCATTCCGTTCTTCGACGGGACCCTCACGGTTCATGACTATTTGAGGCTCGATGAAATGGTGGTCAACTTCTACCTCCAGGAGTGGATACATGAAGATGACGAAGTGCTCTCCGACCTGTCGCACCGTTTCGTGAACAGGGACCTGTTCAAATACCTGCCGTTCGACGGTTCGATCATCACGATCACCGAAATCGAAGAGCTGTTCCGAAAAGGCGGGGTGGATCCCGAGTATTATTTCTTCAGCGATTCCTATTCGGACCTGCCTTACGATTACGACCGGCCGGGGTCGAAGAGCAACCGCCGGCCGATCCATCTCCAGAAGAGGAACGGCGAACTGAAGGAGATCAGCAGCCAGTCTGCGATCATACACAGCATTACAGGCATGCACCGCATGGATTCGAAACTTTATTATCCGAAAGAGAAAATACTTCAGATTGAAGACCCCGAAGTGAAGGGGCAGATCATCAATCTGCTGAATGAATTGGCATAGGAGCATGATAATATGGCAAATGAATCTGAAAACAAAAAACCGGGGTTCCAGTTCAACATCATAAAGGATGATCCGCTGACCGGCCATAAGGGCCAGAATATCGGATCCATCAGTCTGGAGAATATCGCCCCTGTCTATATAGATATCGATACGCAGGAGACCTTCATCGACATGGCCGGCCTCCATGCCCGCGCCGAAGTTGAAAAGCGTGTGAAATGGGTGGCGAACAAGTCCGAAGTCGAAGGGGACGGCCAGAAGGAATACTGGATCGTCTGGGTGGCTGTGGAACGCAAGGATATCGGACCGGTGTATGCCGGTGTCGCAGCATGCTACCAGATGGTCAATAAAGAGCGCCGCCGCGGCTATAAGATGATGCATGAGCATGTCAATATGCTGGACCGGGCGATGAAGGGCAAGATTGACGTCGGCATGATGGATGAGGCAAGCAAAAGTTCACTGAAAAAATTCCTCCAGAATCACAATATGGAGATATGGGAGAATTCGCGAGAATTGAAAGAAATATTGGAAAATCACTAATTGTGACGTTATTGTGTCAAAGTCATAAAAACATTGCAGATTTTTACATTGAAATATAGAATTGTATATAGTTATGCATCTGTATAACTAGGACACTGTGGGCAGGAGGAATCCTGTCCACTTTTTTTATGCATCAATTGCTGAAAAGCCTCATATATAAATGTTCGGGCTTTCTGATTATGTTATAATTTAGCTTACTTGAAGGTGATCATATGGACAGGAAACATTCACAATTCAAACTGCGGCAGACGGTGGATATGAACGGTGAGAAGAAGCGGTTCCGGCAGGATCTTGACGTCGAGTTGATCGAACGGAAGGACAGGTATTACCGGTACACGGAAAAGCTCGATGAACATGAGATGGATGTCGTGCTCCGCGCAGGCGACGGGTTCGTCAAGATCCAGCGGCGCGGCGTGATCAACATGAATTTTCATTTTGAAGAAGGCCGTACGACGGAAACTTTTTATGAATCCCCGGCAGGAAAGCATCTTTTCCGGATCTATACGACCCGGCTGGATGTGGGTGACGGACTGGTGGATATCGAATACAATCTGATCGAGGACGGAACAGTCATAGGGAATTATCATTACAAATTAGAGAAAGTGGGATAGATGATGGATCTGAAACAGCATTTGAAAACTTCAATTGAAAAAGCAGTCGAAAAATCCGGCCTTGTTGAAGAGGTGCCGCCGGTAAAAGTGGAAGTGCCGAAGGATAAGGCGAACGGGGATTTTTCCACAAACATCGCCATGGTGCTCACAAAACAGGCGAAGCGCAATCCGCGTGAAATTGCCCAGGCGGTCATTGACAACCTGGATAAAGACGGAGCACAGGTGAAATCCGTCGATATCGCCGGACCCGGATTCATAAACTTCAAAATGGAGGAGGCATCCCTCACAGGCATCATCGCCAAAGTGCTTGAGGAAAAAGAGCGTTTCGGCAGTACTGTACGTGAAAATGCAGAAAAGATCCTGATTGAGTTCGTAAGTGCGAATCCGACCGGCGATCTCCATATCGGGCATGCGCGCAATGCGAGTGTCGGGGATACGCTCTCAAATGTGATGGCGTTTGCCGGGTATGACGTCGAACGCGAATATTACATCAACGATGCCGGAAACCAGATCCACAACCTCGCACTGTCCATCGAAGCGCGCTACCTGGAGGCGCTCGGACAGGAGCTCGACATGCCGGAGGACGGATACAACGGCAGAGACATAAAAGTGATCGGGGAGAAACTTGCCAAGGAATCACCGGAATATGCGGATCAGCCGCACGAAGCGCGTGTGGCGAAATTCCGTCAGCTCGGCGTGGATTACGAAATGGAGAAGCTCCGCCAGGACCTCTCCGATTTCAATGTCCATTTCGACAACTGGTTCAGTGAAACGTCCCTCTATGAAAAAGGGGAAGTCGAGGAAGCGCTCGGCAAGATGACGGACAACGGCTATACGTTCGAGGAGGATGAAGCCCTGTGGCTCAGAACGACGGATTTCGGCGACGACAAGGACCGCGTGCTTCGCAAGAGCGACGGCACCTACACCTACCTCATGCCGGACATCGCCTATCACTATGACAAGGTGGAGCGCGGCTTTGACAGGCTCATCAACCTTTTCGGGGCGGACCACCATGGTTACATCAAGCGTTTGAAAGGATCACTCGGGGCGCTCGGTGAAGACCCGGAAACTTTGGAAATCCAGATCATGCAGATGGTGCGCCTGATTGAAAACGGCGAGGAAGTGAAGATGTCGAAGCGTACAGGCAAGGCGATCACGCTCCGCGACATCATCGAAATGATTGGTGTGGATGCGAGCCGCTACTTCCTGGCTATGAGAAGCCCGGACACACACTTTGATTTCGATCTTGAGCTTGCGAAATCGGAATCCAGCGACAACCCTGTCTATTATGCACAGTATGCACATGCCCGCATCTGCTCGATACTGCGTCAGGCGAAAGAGCGTGGGTATGATGTGGACGGGGGTGTAAACGTCGATGTGATCGTTAACGATCAGGCGCTGGAACTGCTCAAGAAACTCGGGGGCTTCCCGGATGTGGTGCAGGGGGCGGCGGACAGCCGCGCCACAAACCGCATACCGAACTATATCCAGGAACTTGCCGGACTTTTCCATAAATTTTACAATGCAGACAAAGTCCTCACTGACGACAAGGAGAAGACACTCGCCTATCTGGCGATGATCGAGGCAGTGAGGCAGACTCTCGAGAATGCGCTCGGTCTGATCGGTGTGAGTGCACCGGAAAGGATGTAGCGTCCAATCCCCCGCAGCAAGCGGGGGATTATTTTTAAAAGGGGAGTGGGAATGAATGGATCGTATGAAAGGAATACTGATGATTGCCGCTTTGCTCCTGATGGCTGCCTGCAGTCCGGCGGAAGAAGGGGACGGGACCCGCATCGTATCGCTCATGCCGAGCAACACGGAAATCATTGCTGAACTGGGTCTTGAGGATGCCCTTGTCGGCGTGACGACCGAAGATGACCATCCGGAATCGGTGGCGGACGACGGGGACCTTTCGAAGCTGGATACATTCGAGCTTGATGAAGAGCAGCTCATCGGCCTCGAGCCAACACATATCGTCGCCCATGAAGCTTCGGCCGGCATGCATCGGGAGCTGCTGGACCGTGTGGCGGAAACGACGGGGGCGGAAGTGCTGACGGTGGAAGAAGCCCGCGACATCGAGGGGATCTATGAATCCATCAGACAGATCGGATCGTTCTTCAGTGTGGAGGAGGATGCCGAGGATGTGATCAGCGGCATCGCCCGGGACCTCGGCGATCTCAAGGGGCAGTACAGCGATGAAGAGACCCGCCGGGCATTCATCCATATTTCGGATCAGCCTGAAATATATACGGCCGGGGGCGGGACATTCATGGATGATGCCCTCTCCTGGATCAATGTGGGGAACGCGTTTGATGATATGGAGGGCTATCCGGCCGTGAGCGCTGAAGATATAGTGGAAAGGAATCCGGATGTGCTTGTTTCCGTAATGGGGCTTGACGATGAAGCACTCGGACGCTCCGTCAGCGATACGCCGGGGTTGCAGGATATGGCCATCAGCGACCCCGGAAACCAGTGCAACATCGATCCGGACCTGCTGACCCGTCCGGGTCCGAGAATTGCGGAAGGACTCAGGCAGACGGCCGAGTGCGTGTATGAATAGACACATCATCATCCTGCTGGCTGTCATCCTCATGACAGCCACGGCCAGTGTGTTTGCCGGGTCCGCCTCTTTAGAAGCTCTGGACGGTGACCAGCTCATGAGCATCGTCTTCGGCATCAGAGTACCCCGCATACTGTTCGCATTCGTCCTCGGTGCCGCGCTTGCCATGAGCGGCGCGGTCTTCCAGATCGTTCTGAGGAACCCGATGGCGGACAGTTTCACACTGGGCATGGCAAACGGTGCGGTGCTCGGCAGCGCCCTCGTTGTCGTCCTTGCCCTTCCTTTGTATCTGCAGCCGGTGATGAGCATCATATGCGGAATCGCCGGCCTGCTGGTCGTCCTTGCCGCCGCCCGCCGGATAGATGCCGGATACCGGCCTGAAACGCTGATCATAACGGGAGTGCTGCTCGGTGCAATGCTCTCCGGCATACTGTATATACTTGTACTCATCCAGCCCGATAAGACGGAGTCCATCGCCAGGTACATGTTCGGCTCGATGGCCGGGGCCACATACGGAGACGCCCTGGTGACCGCTGTACTTACAGCAGTATCCGGAACCATCGTCCATAAATACGGCAGGCAGCTGGACCTGCTCAATCTCGGGGACGTGCGGGCATTCAGCCTCGGCGTGAATACTGCACGGCTGCGGGTACTGCTCCTTGCCGCGGCGTCCATCCCGCCGCTCGTGGCAATCAGTTTCAGCGGCATCATAGCGCTTGTGGGCATCATCGTCCCGCAGATGATCCTCTATTTCAAACCCCTGTTGTTCAGACCGCTCCTGCTTCTGTCCTGCCTGTACGGCGGGCTCTATGTACTGTTCATCGACACGATCGGGCGCACGCTTCTTGCCCCCGTGCAAATACCGACGGGGGTCATGGTGATGGTTTCGGCAGTGCCGCTCTTCATATTCCTGATGCAGAAACGGGTATTGGCCCATAGACAGTAGTGCTTAAGGCGGGAAAATTGGATAACCTCGTGATAAACTGGATGAAAAGACTGAAACTTTCAGTCTTTTCTTAATTTAGGGGGGATGCATGATGAAGAACAAAGTCGAAATCGGGGACATTTACAAAATCAGCTCCGTTTCATCACCGGCAATCGTGCCGGGGACGGGGGCCGTCACCTATCTTGTAACGACGCTTGATGAAGAGAAGAACGAATATCGGACGAATCTGTACCGCCATCATAATGGTGAGAACGTGCAGCTTACATACCAGCATGAACGTATTTCCAATGTGAGGCATTCGCCGGACGGCGCGGGCACTTTATTCATCGCCAAAGCAGAAGAAAAGCAGCAGGTATTCCTGCTCCGGGCCGCAGGCGGGGAACGGGAACAGCTGACCGAAGAGGCGGATGGTGTCACGAGCGCTGAATTTTCCAAAGACGGGAAATCGGTCCACTATCATGTCTCGATTGAGAAGGATGCAGAAGACCGGGCAGAAGATAAGAAAGATGAAAAGGACAGGAAGCCGGAGCCTGTCGTCATCGACCGGATGAAATACAAGGCCGACAGCCTCGGGCTGCTCAAAGAGAAGTACCAGGCTGTCAGAACAATCGACATCGCATCACGGGAAGTCACGACACTCCTGTCGGGCGAAGAGAACTTCACGCTTGTGGAGGCAGCCGGTGACGTTATGATCTATACGACTGACCGGAGCGACGAACCGGACTTCAATTTCAGCCAGAAACTGTATATGAAACAGGGGAAAGAGGTACCGGTGGAGATTGAAAAAGGCGAGGGGATCGTGCTGGATGCGGCGTTATCACCGGATGGTTCGAATCTCCTCATAACCCATATGGGGCGCGAGTTTGAGAATGCAACGCATGGCGTTATAATGCTGTACGATACAGCGTCGGGCACGCTGCAGGAGCTCACGGGGCAACTGGACAAGCCGGTCGGCGACTATGCAGCGGCAGACACGCAGCAGTCGGTGGAGATGGTGCCTGCAAAATGGGTTTCTGATGAACGCTTCGTCTTCGTCGTATCCGAAAACGGCAGTGTGAACCTGTACGGAGGGAACATTGACGGTGAAGTGAAACCGCTGCTCACCGGCAGGCATCACATCTACGGGATGGATGCAGAGGCTGATCATGCAATGCTAACCATATCAAGGCATGACTCGCCGGGTGAACTCTACAGGTTCGATTACGGCTCAGGAAACCTTGAAAAACTGACCGGCTTCAATAAGGAATATGAGGAGAATACAGAGCTTGCCGATCCGGAGGATATCCGTTTTGAAAGCGGCGACGGCACTGAAGTGCATGGCTGGTTCATGAAGCCGGCGAACTTTGATGAAGACGGGAAATACCCTGTCGTCACCAATATTCACGGCGGTCCGCATGCCTTCTACGCCAATACCTTCTTTCATGAGATGCAGGTGCTGTCCTCCCTCGGCTACGGAGTGCTTTTTGTGAATCCGCGCGGTTCCCACAGCTACTCGCAGGAGTTCGTGGATGCCGTGCGCGGCAACTACGGCGGCATCGACTATGAGGACATCATGGCAGGCGTCGACTGCATCACCGGGAAATACAGCTGGATCGACCGGGAGAACCTCGGGGTGACGGGCGGCTCGTACGGCGGTTTCATGACCAACTGGATCGTCGGCCATACGGACCGGTTCAAAGCGGCGGTGACACAGCGCAGCATATGCAACTGGGTGAGCTTCCGGGGTGTCTCCGATATCGGCTACTATTTCAGCGACTGGCAGATCAAGGCCGAGTTCAGTGATATCGATGCGATGTGGCACCATTCACCGATCAAATATGTGGATGATATCAAGACGCCGCTTCTGATCCTCCACAGTGAACGCGATTTCAGATGCCCGATGGAGCAGGCGGAACAACTGTACATCGCACTCAAGTATCAGAAAAAAGAAACACGGTTTGTACGCTTCCCGGATGCAGACCATAATCTGTCAAGGACAGGGAAGCCGAATCTCAGGGTGGAGCGGCTGAACCATCTCACGGAATGGTTCAAAGAGTATCTTGACTGATCCATCTCGGGGATTTCCCGGGAAATAAAGAAGGGATGAGGTGACAGCGTGTCTGAAAAAGAAAAGATGCTGAACGGCGAATATTATGATCCCGGCGACCCGACGCTCAAGCATCTGCGTGAGAATGCAGAAAAGCTGATGGACGAATACAACCGGCCGGAGGCAAAGAATGAAGCGCAGATCCTGGAAATGCTGATGGGCTACAGGGCGGAAGGCATAAGCATCCGGAAGCCGTTCTATTGCGACTATGGCATCAATATCAAAGTGGGGCGCAATTTCTATGCCAACTATAATTGTGTGCTGCTTGATGTCGGACCGATCAACATCGGGGATGATGTCTTCCTGGGCCCCGGCGTATCACTGATCACCGTCAATCATCCGCTGGACCCCAAAGAGCGCAGGGCCGGAAAAGAATATGCCCGAACCATCAATATCGGAGATAATGTATGGCTCGGGGCAGATGTGACGGTGAACCCCGGTGTGACCATCGGGGAGAATGCGGTCATCGGTTCCGGTTCGGTGGTTGTGAAGGATATTCCCGCCAATATGGTGGCGGCCGGCAATCCGTGCCGTCCTATAAAAAGTGTGGAAACGTAAAAATGCCGGGGCGGGAGCCCCGGCATTTTTCATGCCACCCACATACTCAGCGTATCCACTGCGCCCCACAGTCTGAACAGAAGGTAGGAGATCAGGTGGATCCCGGCGATGTACATCATGAACGGCCAGAAGATATCGATCGGCCGCTCCTTCACTGCCAGGTAGAACAGATACCCCGGGTAGAGGTTCAGGACCGTGAAGATGGCAACTAAGGAAGCGCCGAATACTATGAAGACGGTGTGGCCCCCCATCCCGAAGAAATGATACAGCCCGAGTACGGCGGAGAAAAGGATGAGACTTGCGAAAAATACTGCTGTGGTGACGATTGCGTAATACGACAGCAGCACAGGGATCCTCATCCGTTCCCGTTTGAACCAGAGTATCATCAGATAAAGGAAAGCGATGTTCAGGATGATGTACAGTAGGAGTATCGCAATCCGGAGAGAAAAGATTTCAAACCCGGGCGTGAACGGCTGATAGTCATCGGCGAAGAGGTCCATCCCGATGATATGGCCGAACACACCTGATATGAGGGTATAGAGGATTAGAAGTGATATCGTGATGAAAGGCGGGATTTCCAGGCTTTTACTCAGATTTATGTGGATATCTTTCAGATAGGCGATCAATTTGGACATGGACAGGCCTCCGTGTTTCATTAGTGACATATTAGCACAAGTTCCTGTAAATTAATAACGATGGAATCTATGGTATATTGGGATAAAGACCAATGAAAGGGATGGTTACCATTACTGAAAAATATGTAAAAAGAGTGGAAAAACTGGCAGAATCACTCGATGTGGATGCGGTTGTGATCACCGATCCGGTGAATGTCTTCTACTTCACCGGATGTTTCATAGAGCCGCATGAAAGGCTGCTTGCGCTTCTCATTGATGTAAAGACGAAAGACACTGCGTTGATGTATCCGGCGCTGGACCAGGAAATCGTGAATAGCCAGGCGACCGTGACGAATCATCTTCCGCACAATGACGGAGAGGATCCGTTTGACAGGCTGTTCGAGCACCTGGACCAGGCACAGGCGGGAACAATCGGCATCGAAGGCGCGCACATGATATATGACCGCTACCAGCGTCTGCTCGATAACTATACGGCAGACCAGATCCGTTCGGTGGACAAGGAGATCAATGCGCTGCGCGGCAGAAAAGATGAAGCGGATAAAGAAAAGTTGCAGGAAGCGGTGGATATCACTGAAAAAGCACTCGCCGACCTTGTGAATGGACCGGTATCCGGCAAGAGTGAGAAAGAGATTGCGGACTTCCTTCTGCAGAAGGTGAAGGAATACGGCGCAACCGGCGTGTCATTCGGGCCGCTGGTGCTGGCAGGGGAAAATGCGGCACTGCCGCACGGCAGATCCGGCGACACGGTGGTGGAGCCGGGAGATTTCCTGCTCATCGACTTCGGTGTCGTGACCAAAGACCGTTATGTATCCGACATGACCCGCACCTTCATCATCGGGGAGCCGACCGAAGAACAGGCGGCCATATACAACGCAGTGCTGAAAGCGAACAAGGCCGGCATCAGCCAGTCGCGTCTTGGCGAGCAGATGAACACACTCGACAAAGTGGCGCGGGATGAAATCCAAAACGACGGGTACGGGGAGTATTTCACCCACCGCATCGGTCACGGCCTCGGTATTGGGCTGCATGAACAGCCGTCGCTTGATTCACAGAATACGGACAAACTGCAAAAAGGCCATGTCATCACCATCGAACCGGGCGTATACAAAGCCGGGTTCGGCGGCGTGCGAATCGAGGACATGCTGTACATCGATGATGAGACAGAGGTCCTCACATCATTCCCGAAAGACATTGAAAGCATAACGATAGAAGTATAGAAAAGAGGCAGTCCTTATCTGGCAGGGACTGCCTCTTTTCTGTCTCCCCGTACCTGTGGGGTTCAATTCTCTTTAATTCCTTCAAATGCCCGTTCCAACTCTGCAATATCAAATTTCTTCATCCTGAGAAATGCAGCAGTCAACCTTTCGATTTGTTCAGGTGTACCATGTTCTGCCATATCGTCCATAACTTTCGGCAGAATCTGCCAGGAGACCCCGTATCTGTCTTTGATCCAGCCGCATTCTTCTGCTTCGGGCACAGCGGACAGCTTTTCCCAGTAATAATCAATTTCATCCTGGTTTTCTGCATTTATCATCAGAGAGATACCTTCATTGAAATTGAAATCATGCTGTTCTGCACTATCCATTATGGAAAAGTGCTGGTTCTCGAGTTCGAATTCGCCGTGCATTACATGTGATGGGAGGTTTGGCTCCATCCCATCCGGATAGTTGTAGACTCCATCCGTTTTTGAACCTTTAAAAATATTCGTGTAAAATTCCAGTGCTTCCCCGGCTTTACCCAGATTGTCATTAATGAACATGAAAGTAGGGATCATTCTTCCCGCTTGCGCCTCATCCGTCATTAAAAACTGCCATGAAACCCCATATTTATCCTGCACCCATCCGTATTTTTCACTGAACGGATAGGATTGAAACGGCATGAGTGCTTTTCCGTCTTCCAAAAGCTTCTCCCAGACGGCTTCCATCTGTTCCAGTTCAATGGGGGCATATGTCACCAGGAATGAAATGGCGGGGTTCTTGGTAAAATACGGGCCTGCGTTTATGCCCATGAAACGGTAGCCCATCAGTTCAAACGTTATCTGCTCAGCATCTCCGGAGGGTGTATCCGGAAATACACAAGTATGGATATGTTTGGACTCCGGGAAAACCTCCGTATAAAATGCCATTGCCTCTTCTGCTTCATCATCAAACCATAAATGAGGGACGATTCTTTGATAGTTCATCAGTATTTCCTCCTTGCCAATGAATTTTTACGGTGTTGACTGCTAAAAACATGAACATGGCTTCAAAGTCTGCAATTTTCACTATCAGGTGCTTAATGTCCACTTCGTTATATTACATTTTACACTATGGTGAAAGGAGATTCTTCTTGTATGGAGAAC
Source organism: Salinicoccus sediminis (assembly GCF_000986795.1). Lineage (GTDB taxonomy): Bacteria > Bacillota > Bacilli > Staphylococcales > Salinicoccaceae > Salinicoccus > Salinicoccus sediminis. Next base: position 124,312 of record NZ_LAYZ01000002.1, read on the forward strand.
TGTTATGCTTCAGCGCCTGCTCTTTTTCTCCACGGTCGCACTACAAGGAGCACGATGCCCATTAGCAGCATGAGGAGCCCCGTCCATGACCAGCTATCGAGTATTTCCCCGACGAGAAAAACCCCGAGGAGGGAGGCTGTCAAGGGTTCTGCCAGGGACAGGGTGACAGCCGTCGAGGACTTGACGTTTCTGAGTCCGACGGCGAAGAGGTAATAGGCGAGCCCTGTGGCGAGTACACCGATATGCATGGCGGCAAGGAAGCCTTCCGTTTCAAGCAGCCATGAGCTGTCGTATATAAGTATGAAAGGGGACAGCATGATGGCGCTGGTCATGAATATGATTGCGGCGCTGGCGATCGGATGATGGTTTTTCACGAGTCCGGAGTTCAGGATTGTGAATGAGGCGAATGAAACCCCGGCGCCGAGTGCCGACAGTATGCCGAGCGGATCGACGGTGACGGCACTGCTGTTGAACATGAGTATGATGCAGCCTGTCACAGCAAGGAAGGTGGAGAGCCACCAGACACCGGCCGGCCGGGTCTTGAAGACCACCCATTCAATCATGCCGGAGAATACAGGTGCACTGCCGATCGCCGTCACTGTGCCGACCGCGACTCCCGTCAGACTGACTGCGATGAAGAAGAACGGCTGGAACAGCGCCATGGAAAGGGCGGCCAGGAGCACGCTTTTCAGAGGCCAGCCTTTCAAAGTCATCTTACCCATCAGAATGGCGACTGCCATCAGGACCAGGCCGCCGACGAGAAGACGCATCGCGCCGATGGATATGCTGTCCGCGCCTGCCGGTGCAAATGTCTTCGCTGTGCCGACCGTCCCCCAGAGCACCGCAGCGCTCAGAATCATAAATGGTGCCAAACCCGCTCTCACGTACAAACACCCCCGTGGTCTATCTGTATAATTCATATTATAGATAATATACGCCATTATGGAGTATAATTTCCATATGAATGAATTGAGAAATGAAAGGAACATATGAATGGTTGAAATATTTATGGCGCTTGAGCCCTGGCAGCAGGCACTCACTGCGACATTGTTCACCTGGTGTATGACAGGTCTGGGCGCAGCTTTCGTCTTTCTGACGAGGGAGGTCAACGAACGCTTTTTGGATATCATGCTCGGTTTTGCCGGTGGGGTTATGATTGCGGCGAGCTTCTGGTCGCTGCTGTCGCCGGCCATTGAAAACAGTCAGGGACACTTCATCGGAGAATGGTTCCCGGCTGCCGTGGGTTTCCTCCTGGGCGGATTTTTCATCTATGGATTTGATAAAATGATCCCCCATACACACAGGAACGCACCGGATGACCGGATGGAAGGGATAGGAGCGGGGAACCGGCGGCGGAGTACACTACTTGTCTTCTCGCTGACCCTCCACAACATTCCGGAAGGCATGGCGATCGGCATCGCATTCGGGGCAATCGCCTCGAATGCAGATCCTGCAACGCTTGCCGCCGGTGCAGCGACACTGGCACTCGGTATCGGCATCCAGAATATCCCGGAAGGCATGGCTGTATCCATGCCGCTCAGAGGGGACGGCATGTCACGGACGAAAAGCTTCTTCTTTGGCTGGATGTCGGCAATCGTAGAACCGATGGCGGCAATGGTGGGTGTGCTTGCCATATCACTCATGTCCCCGGTTCTTCCGTATGCGCTCAGTCTCGCAGCCGGCGCGATGATCTTTGTGGTCGTTGAGGAAGTGATACCGAGTACCCAGAAAAATGGTCATTCCGATGTTGCGGCCATGAGCCTCATGATCGGTTTTACACTCATGATGATCCTGGATGTCGCGCTCGGATAAAGTTTAACTCCCTGTGAATCGAGGTATATATGAATGTATACTAAAATGGAGGGATTTTTAAATGAGAGTTCTTGTAGTTGGTGCGAATGGACAGATCGGCCATCAGGTTGCGGAAAAGCTGAAAGAAAAAGGCCATGATCCGGTGGCGATGGTACGCAAGGAAGAACAGGTCGGCCAATTTAAGGACAAAGGCATTGAAACAGTGCTTGCGGATCTGGAAAAAGACTTTTCCCATGCATTTGAAAATATGGAGGCCGTAGTGTTCGCTGCAGGATCCGGCGGCAGTACAGGGGCGGATAAGACGATTGTCATCGACCAGGAAGGTGCAATCGAGACAGTGGACAACGCCAGGGAAGCCGGCGTGAAACACTTCGCCATCGTCAGTTCCATCGGCGCCGGCGATCCGAAAAACGCAGATCAGATCAAGCATTATATGTACGCCAAGCACCGTGCTGATGAACACCTCAAAGCATCCGGGCTGGATTATACGATCATCCGTCCGGGCATGCTGCAGAATGAAGCGGGCACCGGCAGGGTGAAATTGTTCGAAGGCGAACCGGAAGTCGGCAATGTACCGCGTGAGGATGTGGCGGCAGTACTCGTCCATGCCATCGATAAGAACCAGCCGGCCAATAAAGTCTACAATCTCATCGAAGGCGATACGCCCGTGGAAGAAAGCATATGATACTAAAAAAACTCTCCGGTCCGGAGAGTTCTTTTAGTATCTAAACTGGATCGATAGCCTCTTCATCCGTATCATCACTGTAATATTTCCTGATGAACGAATCCTTCTCTTCATCGGTAATCTTCTCAATGCCAATGCCTGTAGCAGCAAGGATCAGTGCAATCACCGGAACTGTGAAGTTGAGGATTGCAAAGGGGGCGTATTCCCATGCAGCAACTCCGAGTACACCATATATATAGACGCCGCAAGTATTCCACGGGATGAAGACGGATGTGAGCGTCCCCCCATCCTCAAGGGACCTGGAAAGATTTTTGGAGTGCAGATTCTTTTCTATATACGTCCGGAGGAACATGCGTGAAGGTACGACGATTGAAATGTACTGCTCGGAACATGTTGCATTTGTAGTGAAGGCGGCAGCAATCGTTGAACCGACCATACCGAAAGTGCCTTTGGCAACTTTGATGATCTGGGCCATGATGGATTTCAGCATGCCGCTGTATTCAAGTATGCCCGCAAAAGTCATCGCTACGACAGTCATTGACACAGTGAACATCATACCCTGCAGGCCACCGTTATTGAACAGGTCGTTGATCATCTGATTGTCCGTTTCAATGACGTACCCGCTCTGCAGCGCGCCGACCGCAGCCCCGAGGTCCCCGCCCTGTACAAAGAGATGGCAGAGAAAACCGAGTATGATTCCGACGACGAGCGCTGGGATGGCCGCCATCTTGAAGAGCACGATACCGAGGATCATGATCACCGGTACCAGCAGCAGCCATGGGGAAATGACGAAGTTCTCCCTCAGCGCCTCCATCATGCCGGTGACTTCCTCCTGTGATGCCGCCCCGGTTCCCCCGAACTGACGCCCCAGGAAAAAGAAGGCGATGAGCGCGATGATGAGTCCGGGTATCGTCGTATAGAACATATGCTTGATATGTACGAAAAGATTCGTATTCGTAAGGCCGGCCGCCAGATTCGTCGTGTCCGACATCGGACTCATCTTATCGCCGAAATACGAACCGGAAATGACCGCACCCGCAATCATCGCAGCCGGTATTTCCATGCTCAGGCCGATGCCCATCCCAGCAACGCCGACAGTCGCCATGGTGGACCATGAGCTGCCGATCGACAGCGCGACGATGGCACACAGAATGACGATCGTCACAAGGAACAGTGCCGGGCTGATCAGAGCAAGACCGTAGTAGATCATCGTTGCGACAATCCCGCCGCCGATCCATGAACCGATGATCAGACCGACCAGCATGATGATGACAATAGCCGGAAGGGCAAGACGTATCCCTTTGAACATCATCTTTTCTATATCATCCCACTTATAGCCGTGAATCATTGCGACAACCGCTGCGGAAGCGGTACCAAAAATAAGAGGGATATGCGGGTCCTGACCGAGCCAGACCACCGTAATCCCCATCGCCGCTATCATCAGCACAAGCGGCAGTAAAGCCACAAAAAAATTGAATTCCTGTTTTACATTTTCATTCGTATTATCCATATTTCCCACCTCGGAACGATTATACAATAGTAAGTAATGGGTGGAAAGAAATTTCAAAAAATTTAGAACTAAACTGTTTTCCTCAGGAAATATTATAAAGCAGGACCAGCCCTAAAATCGATACGGTGAAAATCACGGCGTTAATCACAAACAGCTTATAGGCATTGACACCATCCGGCCCCCATATTTTCAGAAGCCTGAGGAGCGCCAGGATGGAAGTGAAGCCGAGCAGGAACAAAGAAAATCCGAAAATGACATACAGGATCATTATTAATATATCCATGGTTCAGGAACCCTCCAGTATGTATGAACTTTGATGCCCAAGAATAACATAATATAAATAAATTTCACATGGAAATAGACATGTATCTGATGAACAGGATACATGTCTATTAATCAGCCCATCAAAGCAAGCCCCACATGCTGCCAGAAAACGTAATACATGGCAATCATCAATGCGATGTAGATCGGCATGAGCCATATGCTGATTTTGGCAAGATCGCGTGTCCCGAACGGTCTGTCGTCTTCTTCGTAGAAGATCAGCAGTGCTTTTGAACTGACCGGCAATGTCACACAGTAGTTGATGCCGATGAGAGATATGAAGACGACTGCGACCGGGTTCAGTCCGAACATCTCCGAAAATATGAGGAGCACGGGTATGAACACGACTGCACGTGTTGTATGGCTTGTGATATACAGGTGTGAGGTGACGCTGATCAGGATGATAAGCATGAGCATGATGAATTCATCATTGGCATCAACCGTATCGAACAGGTTTAAAAATCTATCCTGGAAGAAATCTGTGACTTTATATGTGACAAGCAGTTCACCGAGTTGGGTGGCGCCGGCGACAAAGAATATGAGACTCCAGGAAACACTTTTCATTCCCTCTTTCCATCTGATCAGACCCACCTGGGGCAGCATCATGATCATTGCCATCAGCATAGTCACGAATGCGATGTCGAAACCATGCAATGCTTCTGTCAGCCAGAGGACAAGAGTGATGCCGATAAGCCATGATGCTTTCTTTTCCTGAGCTGAAAAAGGTTTTTTGCCGCCCTCTTCGTTCTCAACCTCGGAAAATTCCATGTCTTCCAAATACCATTTTGACAAAAGGTAGAGGGAGATTCCTCCGATCAAAATTCCGAACGGCAAGCCGTAGACCAGGAATTCCATGTAGCTTATTTTCTGTCCGGTCTGGCCTTCCAGTATGCCGATGCCGATGATATGGCTGCCTGCGCCAATCAGCGTCAGGTTCGCTCCCATCAGGATCAGGACCGGCACAGCAAGGCCGAAGAATTTTTTACTTCCTTCAAATTGTCTGCTGAACGCCCGGTAAACAGGGAGGAGGGCGGATGCCCTGCCCGAGGTGGAGGGGATTATGACAGACAGTATCTGTACCAGCACAAAGGTGAACAGAGTGATCCGTCCTTTCGAATAGCAGTTCTGCCTGACCCACCTGATAAGACGTTCGAGCAATCCACTTTTTTCCAGAACTGCTGCAATGATGAAAGCCCCGATCATCAGCCATACGACGTGCTGGCTGAAGGATGTGAACAGAATATCCTGAGGGAGTCCGAGCAGGACACCTGCGCTCAGGGACAGCCAGGCTGCGAGCCCGGCGGGAATATTGGAGAATATGAACATTCCAAGCGACAAGGAAAATATGACAAGACTTAATTTCCCTGCATACCCGAGGTCACCGGCAAAGAAAACTGCGATTGAAAACCCTGTGAATAAACCGAGTAATATGATATTTCTCGAGGACATCAGGATCTTACCTTCATAGCCTTGCCGCCATTCTCATTGATTGCTTCGGCGAGGGTGATTCCGATCGCAAGGTGTCTGAAGGCGCTTTCCGTGCATCTCTGCAGCCATTTTGAGGCATCTGTCATGGATTTTTCGAGCGTTGCCGGTTTCGGGATGATGCTCGTGAACGCATCGATGCCGCTCTCATAATTGACTTCGGCTTTCCTGCCGATGGTACCCGCAAAGGCGATGACCGGTTTGTTATGGCTTTTGGCAATGCGCGCCACTTCAGACGGGATTTTACCATTGGGTGTCTGGAAATCGATGCATCCTTCTGCAGTGATGACAAGGTCTGCATTTTGTATCGCATCGGAAATCTCGACATATTTCCGGATGATATCGAACCTGGGATGAAGTACTGCACCTGTGAATCCGACAAGGCCGGCACCAAGTCCGCCGGATGCACCACCGCCGTCTGCTTTGGAAAGATCTTCACCAGTCATCCTGAAAATCAGCTCGGCCAGATGATCGAGGTTTTCGGAAAGTTTTTTCACGTCTTCGGGCGAAGCCCCTTTCTGCGGTCCGAACACGTGGGCAACACCATTTTCACCACAAAGTACGTTCTTCCAGTTGACGGCAACATCAATATCCGTGGCATGAATCCTCGGGTCGATACCGGACATATCCACGGAATGGATCTTATCGATTTCCCCGCCGCCTTCGACGAAGATTTCACTGTCTTCAACATCTTTGAATGTCACACCGATTGCCTGCGCCATTCCAACGCCGCCGTCGGAAGTACCTGAATCACCACAGCCGATCAGAATGCGCTCCGCACCATGGTCCAGGGCCTTGATGATCGTCTCACCCACGCCGTAAGTCGTTGTTTTCAGCGGATTTCTCTTATCACCCGGCACATGGCGGAGTCCCGCGATTGCTGCCATTTCTATCACCGCAGTCTTCACGCCGTTTTCAGTAAACAATCCAAAGAAAGAATCAATCCTTTTTCCCACCGGCCCCACAACTTCAGTCGGAATCACGCGGCCCTCCTTCAGTTTAACAATCGTCTCCACAAATCCTTCCCCGCCATCCACCATCGGGATCACAGTCACTTTATGCTGGGGATTCACTTGCCTTATTCCTTTCTCAATCGCCGCACCGACTTCTTCAGAGCTCAGGCTCTCTTTGAAGCCTGAAGGTATGACAACTACTTTCATAATCAATCTCTCCCATCTGTAATATTTATTGGTACCTAATCTACACAGGGATGGTTTGAGGAGGCTTAAAGGAAAATTAATAATCGGTTAAATTCCAGTAAAGCGTTTTCATAATTCGAAATAAAGTCTCGGAAGAAAAAATGCTGTATGTTACACTGCTTTATATGGAGGGTGTTAAAGATGACTCAGAACGAAACGCTTACGATAAGCCTGTCGAAAGCAGATAAGGAAATCATCGCCAATTATGCACAGTCGAACGGCATAAGCGTCGCCCAGCTGATCAAAGAAGCCGCGCTGGACAGGATTGAAGATGATATCGATCTGGAGTCCTACCGCAAAGCCATCAAAGAATATTATGAAAGTCCCGAAGCGTATGGACTGAACTAAGTTGAAAAGTAACTTGAGGTTGAACACCATGTCGAATGAAAACAAGAAAGCCTGGACCGGTATAATTATTCCAGTTTTATATGTAATTCTTCTTTTAAATTTCCCTGGAATCAGCAACAGCATTTTTGTGTTTATGATAAGTTGGGTTGCTGTTGCAGTTATACAGCTCAATTTATATAGATTTTTAAATAACAAGTTCCCGGCAAGTGAAGACCTGAAAGATTGAGCATGTAAAAGGGGGAGGCTGGGACAAAACTATTCCCGTCATAAATAAGCCGGACGTTAGCTTTTCTGGGGCATCGCGTGAGCCTGTAGTCTCACGCAGATGCTATTCCCCTGGAAGTCTAACGTCCGGCTTTTAAAGTATAATCGATTATTTTTATATATCTTCAGGACTTATGTCCCAGCCTCCCTCATTTTTGCTGAAAGTTCATTATATGATATCAGATGAAACGCTGGAGATCTGCTCTTACCTTTCCATGAATCCATCGAAATACAGTTCGTATATGGTGTCTCCGATCAGCCTTTTTCTGGCGTAATAACTACTGCCGTGCGGCTTCAGGCTGATCTCTTTGCCGGCGTGCATGTACATGCCGGCATATTTTTCTTTATCTCTCACGGCAAGCACGGTGGACTCCGCGCCTTCTTCCGGTGACAGGAAGAATGGCTTCAGGACGCCGTATACCAGATTGCCGAATTTTTCATTCTGCTGTGTCTTGCCGAGGTTTGTGGCGACTGCACCGGGATGGACGGCGGTGACTCTGAGCCCCTTGGGGCTGAACTGCTCATGCAGTTCCTGCATGAAATACAGTGTGGCCAGTTTTGAACGGCCGTACAGCTGCATCGGATTGCCTTTTCCCTTGAAATAATCCGATTTCAGGGTGGTGAAGGCGTACGCGTTGGATGAGACGATCACAATCTGCGGTGCGCTGCTGTTCAAGAGGACGGGCATCACGTAATGCGTGAGCAGGTAGTGGCCCAGATAGTTTGTCCCCATCATGAGCTCGTAACCGTCCGCGGTCTCCTGTTTTGACAGTGACACAACACCTGCATTGTTGATCAGGCAGTCTATCCTGTCGTAGTTCTCCTGTATGTGAAGTGCCGCTTTTTCGACGCTTGCAAGGCTTGCCAGGTTGCATTCCACGACTGTCACCTTCAAAGCAGAATTACTGCTTCTCAGCTCCTTTTTCAGCAGTTCGGCTTTCACCACGTTTCTGGCGAGCAGGATGATTTCATCAAAATCCGCTGTGAGTGCTTCGGCTGTGGCTCTCCCGATGCCGGAAGTGGCGCCTGTGATGGCGAGTGTCCTATCTCCCATATTATTCCTCATCCACTTTGATCTGCTCATATTTGCCGAACCATTCCGGGAAGACCTTTTTGAAGGCGACGGGCTTGAATTCACCGTTCACTTTCTTTACGACGATGTGTGTCGTCGTGCCGAATGTGCATACATCACCGTCGCCGTTGACGATCTCAAACCCGTAATCCGTGCGCATGCCGGTGTTTTTGGCCACCCATGTCCTGACGAATGCACGATCGCCGTACTTAAGGGATTTCTTGTAGGTGATGTTGACGTTGTAGACCGGGGCGTAGTAGCCAGAGCGTTCCATGGCAACGTAATCGTAGCCGACGTCCGCGATCAGCTGCATCCGGCCGACTTCGAGCCATTTTATATAACTTCCGTGGTAGATGACCCCCATCATGTCGGTGTCTGCGTACATGACCTGGATTTCTTTTTCTGCAACATATCCTTTTTCCATCGTCTATTACCTCTCGTTTCCTATTACATCTATCCATCCCATTATAGCACTGCACCGTTTTCCCCACGAACAGAAAAGTTTATCCCGGATTTGAAAATTCTGATAAAAAGAATGATAATATAATGATAGTTGGACTGATAAACTATAAAACGGGGTGTATATATTGATGGAAAAACAGGTACAGTCAAGAAAGAAGGGAATCATTGTTGTAAACGGCAGGGAGTTCCGGGATCTGAACGGCAACGGCGTCCTCGATCCTTATGAAAACTGGGAACTGCCGATCGAGGAGCGGGTGCGGGACCTCGTATCCAGGATGACGCTGGAGGAGAAGGCGGGCTCATGACGGTTTCATCCCAGTATATGCCGTATTCCGAAAAGATACCGGGCGGGGCGGAGTCCAAAGAGACCGATGACAGCGGCCTGCTGAACGAGACGGATATTGTTCTCAGAACCCACCCGTTCTCAGAACCGGGTGACAAAAACTATGAGCTGCCCCGGCCGCTGCTCTATACAGCGGGCGCCACTAAAGGAATCAGCGGACTCAATCTACGCTATTTCATCATCCGGGACAATCCGGAATCGCATGATCTGGCAATCTGGACCAATAAACTCCAGGAGCTCGCAGAAAGTTCGCGGCTGGGTATACCGGCTGTCATGATCTCCAATCCCAGGAACCATATCGGCTATCTCTATCATGGCATGATGGAGGCTTCGGGAGAATTTTCACTGTGGCCGGGCGAGCTCGGCATGGCGGCGACTTTCGACGCTGGGCTTGTACAGGAGTTCGGGGAGATCGCAGCGAAAGAATGGCGTGCCACGGGCATCCACAAGCTGTACGGCTATATGGCGGATATCGCCACGGATCCGCTGTGGATGCGCTATAACGGTACATTCGGTGAGGACCCGGAACTGTCCGCGCGGATGATAAGCGCCATTGTGCGCGGCTTCCAGGGTGACAGGCTGGGGGACGGGAGCGTGTCCATTACGACGAAGCATTTCCCCGGCGGGGGCGCAAGGCACGGCGGCCATGATCCGCATTATCCGTGGGGCAGCTTCAATCCCTATCCGACACCGGGCAGCCTCTATGACTATCATACACCGCCGTTCAAAGCGGCGATTGATGCCGGGACCACTTCGATCATGCCCTATTATTCCTATCCGAGCAACGCGCACAGCACAGTGCAGCTCGCGGACGGCAGCCCGTTTGAAGAGACCGGCTTCGCCTACAACAAAGTCATCATACAGGACATTCTGCGTGGTGAACTCGGCTTCAAAGGCTACATCAACTCGGACACGGGCATCATCAACATGATGCGTGGGGAGTGGAGACACTTACACCGGAAGAGCGGTATGCGAAGGCCCTCGGGACAGGTGTGAACATGTTCTCCGATGAAGCGGATCCTGCGACACTGATCAGGACGGTCCAGGAAGGTTATGTGAGTGAGGAAAGGCTCGATGAGTCAGTGACATACCTGCTTACGGAAATGATGGAACTCGGCCTGTTTGAAAATCCGTATGTAGAAGCGGACCGCGCCCCGGCGATTACAAAAGATGTGAAGTCGCAGGAACAGGCGGATGAGGCACACCGCAAATCCGTCGTGCTGCTGCGCAATGATGAGCGTATGCTGCCGCTTGAAGATGAAAAAGTCAGAAGCATGAAACTGTATGTAGAGGTGTTTCAGAAAACGGATGCCAAAAAGAGTACAGAAGAAGTGAGGGAAACGATCAAAAGGCATGATCCGGAAATTGGACTGGCAGATGATCTGATGGAGGCGACACATGCCCTGCTGTTCATCTCACCGATGCCCGTACCGGACCGTCCGGATGAACCGCTGTCGGTGGACCTTGATGACGCGACCGGCATCGATACAGAACGGGTCAGGATGATCGAGGGGAAGGTGCCGACAATCCTTGCCGTCAACATGACCAACCCGTGGCTGATCGGGGGCATTGAGCCGGATGCACAAGCGGTGCTGGCGACGTTCGGAGTGAAACACGAGGCTTTCATCGACGTGCTGCGCGGCAGGCACAATCCGTCAGGGAAGCTGCCGTTCACACTGCCGGCGGACAGGGAAACACTCGACCGGAGTCCGGGTGACATCCCGGGCCATGCCCAGCGGGCGGGATACGCATACCGCGATAAAAACGGCAATGAATACGGATTCGGATACGGCCGCTCCTATGACTGAACTGGCTTTTTGAACCCTTCTTAATGAAGGGTTATTTTTATCTTCGGGCAGCGGTTTAGAAACTTTGTACCGAAAAGTGTTAGTATTGAACCAAATAAAATTTTGGAGTCGAGTGAAATGGAATACATAGAGCAGGGGACACAGCAGTTCAGAAAAACGACATTCGCCTTTTTTGCCGCAGGGTTCAACACGTTCGCAATCCTTTATACCGCACAGCCGCTCATGCCGATATTTACGGAAGAATTCGGAGTCAGCGCGACGCTGTCGAGCCTGTCGATGACGGTCACGACGCTGGCGCTGGCTGTGAGCATGCTCGTTTTCGGTTCCATTTCTGAATCGCTCGGGCGCAAGAATATCATGGTGATCTCCATGCTCGCGGCATCGCTGCTCTGTATCCTCACGGCCTTCAGTCCGAATTTCTATGTGCTGATCGCCCTTCGCGCCCTGCAGGGTGTGGTGCTGGCCGGTGTGCCGTCGATTGCGATGGCGTATATCAGTGAAGAGGTCCACCCCCGGAGCCTGGCTGGTGCCATGGGGCTCTACATCAGCGGCAATGCCCTCGGTGCGGTATTCGGCCGTGTTTTCTCGGGAGTCATGGCGGATTATATCGGCTGGCACGGTGCGATGTTCGGCATCGGTGTCATCAGCATCATCGCCACGGTGATCTTCTGGCGGAGTCTCAGGCCGCCGAGGAATTTCGAGGCGCGGGACTTCAATTTCATGCAGCTCAGCCGCTCGCTGCTCGGCCATATGAAGAATCCCGTGCTGGTGTGCTTCTTCCTTGTCGGCTTCCTCCTGCTCGGCGCCAACCTGTCCATATACAGCTACGTCACATTCGTCTTCCTCGCCGAACCGTATTCACTCAGCCAGTCCATCGTCAGCTGGATCTTCCTGATCTTCATCATCGGCATATTCAGTTCGATGATTACAGGCAGTCTGGTCGCAAAGTTCGGCAAGGTGATGTTCATCTATATCGCACTCGGCATCACGCTGATCGGGGTCATCCTCCTGTTCATACCGAATCTTGCGGTCATGGTGGCGGGGCTCAGCCTGTTCACATACGGGTTCTTCGCTTCCCATTCCGTCGTCAGCGGACTGGTTGGGGAGAATGCCGCGGCCAATAAAGCCCAGGCATCCTCGCTGTATCTTTTCTTCTACTACACAGGGTCAAGCGTCGGCGGGACGGCAGCCGGCGTCTTCTGGGCGGACTTCGGCTGGAATGGCGTCGTGGTGATGAACGTTGTGTTCATCGGGCTCTGTTTCCTGCTGATCTCGGTTGCCATCAAAATGAAGCGGGGAAAAGCTGAGGCTAATTAAAGAGAGGACGGAGAGCATCTGCACTCTCCGTCCTCTTCATCATCGATATTGGATGTCACTCCACATTGTCCACCATTACAGAAATTCCCTGGCCGACGCCGATGCACATTGTGGCGAGACCGGTTTCAGTTCCTCTGCGCTTCATCTCATAGATGAGGTCTGTGAGGATCCTTGCGCCGCTTGCTCCGAGCGGATGGCCGAAGCTGATGGCACCGCCGTTGACGTTGACGATGTCAGGATCGAGTCCGAGCTGGTTGATGCACTCGAGGGATTGTGATGCGAATGCCTCGTTCAGTTCAACGAGTCCGATGTCGGCGATCGTCCGCCCGGTCTTACGGAGCAGTTTCTTCGTCGAGTCGATCGGGCCGAGTCCCATCACTGCGGGCTCGACGCCCGCTGTCGCCGAGAAGGTGTATTTCACGAGCGGCGTGAGTCCGAGTGCGTCGGCTTTCTCCCTGCTCATCATGAGGAGGGCGCTGGCGCCGTCGTTGACACCGGAAGCATTGCCGGCTGTGACGGTGCCTTGCGGGAATATCGTCCGGAGGGATTCGAGCTTTTCAAGAGTCGTTTCCGGTCTCGGGTGCTCATCCTTATCAACGACCGTTTCATTGCCTTTGCGGTCTTTTACCGTGACGGGGATCATCTGTCCGCTGAACTTGCCCGATTCGACCGCCGCCTTGGCACGCTGCTGGCTCCGGTAGGCGAATTCATCCTGCGCCTCCCTTGAAATGCTGTAGCGCTGCGCCACGTTTTCAGCCGTCTGCGGCATGGAGTCTATCCCGTATTCACTTTCGATCCCGGGATGCGGGAACCGCCAGCCGATCGTCGTATCGACCATTTCCATGTTGCCGCGCGGAAACTCCTTCTCCGGCTTCAGCATGACAAAAGGCGCGCGTGACATGCTTTCGGTGCCGCCCGCGATGGCGACATCGATCTCACCGGTAAGTATCGAGCGGGCGGCCATGGAAACAGTATCGAGGCTCGAGCCGCACAGGCGGTTGACTGTCGTGCCGCCGACCGTCTCTGGCAGGCCGGCGATGAGCGCGGACATGCGGGCGACATTGCGGTTCTCCTCGCCGGCACCGTTCGCGTTGCCGAACAGCACTTCGTCGATCTGATCCACATCGACACCTGGATTCCTGTTGACGAGTGCCTTTATGACGATGGCTCCGAGGTCATCCGGACGCACGGATTTGAGCGCCCCTTTATAACGCCCGATCGGTGTCCGAACCGCATCTATGATGACGACTCCTGTCATTGTCTGACCCTCCCTTTCAGCGTTTCTGCCATGGTGTAATCCGCTTCTGTCTTCTCCGTCACTTCCTCAAGTGTGGTATCTCCCATCAGTTCGATCAATTCAAAACCATCCCCTTTCCTTTCAAATAGTGCGAGGCCCATAATAATCATATCAATCATCCTTGTGGAAGTAATGGGATAAGTGCATTACTTGAGGAACTTCGGGGAGCCGTCCTTTGCGGTATGGTCGGTGGTGATGACTTTCTTTGCACCGGTTGATGAGCATCTCTTTCGCTTTCTCGATGTCACCAGCCGTATCACCGTCGGCGAGCGTCCAGGCGAGGGCAGGGTTTTGCCAGACTGAAAAAATGAGATGCGACAATTGTTTAATAGAAAAACTAAATATAATAATTTTCATCAAGGTACACATTGATTTATATTATAATTAGTTGTACTATTAAACCATTAATAAAATATAGGAGTTTTGTTTATGAGAAAATATTTTATGCTTTTTGTAAGCGTATCCATCCTCCTGCTTGCCGGATGCACTGACAGCGCTTCGGGCCAGGATGATAAACATAACCTCACACTTGCTCATAACCATCCGACGAGCCACCCTGTGCACTCGTCCCTTGAAAAGTTCAAGGAAGAGGTTGAAGAGCGTTCGGGTGGTGACATTACCATCAGCCTCTATCCGAACGGAGAACTCGGAGATGAGAGGGAAGTGATCGAGCTGACGCAGACGGGTGCCGTGGACATCACAAAAGTGAGTGCGGCCGCGCTCGAAAGCTTCCGTCCGGAATATTCGATCTTCGGCGTCCCTTATATGTTCGACAGTGAAGAGGAGTTCGAAGAGAAGATGAACGATCCTGAAATTTCGGAGACGATCTACCAGTCCTCAAAGGATATCGGGTTTGTCGGCCTGACATAGATATTACGCCGGCCGTGCTGATATTCACGCCGATATTCCTGCCGATCGCGATGGAGATGGGGATCGACCCGATCCACTTCGGCATCATCCTGACGTTCAACCTGTGTATCGGCAACATCACACCACCGGTCGGTTCGGCACTTTTCGTCGGTGCGAGTGTCGCGGATATCAGAATCGAGAAAGTTGTACCGATGCTGATACCTTTCTTCATCGCATTGCTCATCATGCTGGTCATCGTGACGTTCACGCCGTTCTTCAGCATGTTCCTGCCGGAACTGTTCGGCCTGACCCAGTAAGGATATAAATGAGAAGGAGAGATACGAATGATTGATAAGGATTTCCTGCTTACGACAAATACTGCGAAATGGCTGTTCCATGATGTGGCGGCGCATTTGCCCATCGTCGATTATCACAACCATCTAAATCCAAAGGAAATATACGACAATGAAAACTATGAATCCATAACAGATGTCTGGCTCGGCGGCGACCACTACAAATGGCGTGCGATGCGGGCTGCGGGCATCGATGAGGAGCGTATTACAGGAGGGGCGGATGAAAAGGCGAAGTTCGATGCATTCGCAGAAACGATGCCGAAGCTCTTCGGCAACCAGCTGCTCCACTGGACGCAGTTGGAGCTCAGGACGTTCTTCGGCATCGAGCGCTTCCTGTCTCAGGAGTCCGCGGATGAGATATATGAACAGACGAATGCCGCGCTCAAAGAGGAGGCGCTCAGGCCGCGGAATATCCTTTCTCGACAAAAGGTGAAGTTCCTCGGCACGACGGACGATCCGACAGATTCCCTGGAATACCATCGGCTGCTCAAGGAAGATGAAACGTTCGATGTCCATGTCGCACCTTCGTTCAGGCCGGACAAGGCCATCGCAATAGATGCGCCGGACTACGCGGAATGGCTCGGCAGGCTGGAAGCGGCAGTGGACTTCAAAGTGGACAGCTACGGGAAGTTCATGGAGGCCATGAAAAAGCGGATCGAGTTCTTCGATGGAATGGGATGCCGGGCATCCGACCACGGCATCAACGAAATGTTCTATGAGGAAGCGACGGAGGATGAAATGGAGGAAGTGTTCGACAAGGTCCTCTCGGAAGAGGCGGTCAGCCGCACGGAAGTGGACAAGTTCAAGACGCATACACTCATAAGCCTTGCGAAAGAGTACCATGCACGCGGCTGGGTGATGCAGCTGCACATCGGGCCACTCCGCAACAACAATACGAGGATGTTTGACAGGACGGGGCCGGACAGCGGCTTCGATTCCATCAACGACAAGCTTGTGGCTGAACCGCTGAGCCGTTTCCTGGATGCGATCGACCGCACGGACGAGCTGCCGAAGACGGTGCTCTATACACTCAATCCGAGGGACAACATCATCATGGCGACAATGGCCGGAAACTTCCAGTCGGGTGATATCCCCGGCAAAGTGCAGTTCGGTACCGCCTGGTGGTTCAATGACAACTATGACGGCATGATGGATCAGATGAAGACGTTGGCAAATGCGGGGGCATTCAAAACATTCATTGGAATGCTGACGGATTCAAGGAGCATGCTGAGTTTCACACGCCATGAGTATTTCAGGAGAATCCTCTGCGAACTGCTCGGACAGTGGGCGGAGTCCGGCATGATTCCGGATGACCGGGCTTTATTGAAAGAATATGTTGAGGATATATGCTACAACAATGCGAAAAATTACTTTGGTTTGGAAAACTGATCAGGAGGAGAGAATCATATGGAAATGAGTTTTAGGTGGTATGGCAATGACGATCCGGTCACACTGGAGAACATCCGCCAGATTCCAGAGATGAAAGGTATCGTATCGGCGATATACGATATACCGGCCGGGGAAGTGTGGCCGTATGAGCGCATCGTTGAGCTGCGGGACCAGATCGCAGCACACGGCATGCGCCTGAATGTGATCGAATCCGTGCCGGTGCACGAGGATATCAAGATGGGGCGCGGCCGCCGCGACGAGCTGATCGAGAATTACAAGGAGACGATCCGTAACCTTTCGAAAGCGGGCATCAAAACAGTGTGCTACAACTTCATGCCTGTGTTCGACTGGACACGCATCGAGCTTGACGCGCCGCTTGCAGACGGTTCCAATTCATTGAAATACGATGAGGCGAAAGTGAAAGGGATCGACCCGCTGAGCGGTGAGCTCACACTGCCGGGGTGGGATCTTTCCTATCAGACCCATGATCTTAAGGAAATCATCGATGCGTACCAGGAAATCAGTGAAGATCAGCTGTTCTGCAATCTGATCTACTTCCTCGAGCGCATCATCCCGGTTGCCGAAGAGGAGGATGTGCTCATGGCCATCCATCCGGACGATCCGCCATGGAGCATCTTCGGTCTGCCGCGCATCATTACGGGAGCCGCCGCCTTGAGGAAGTTGTTCGATGCGGTGCCGAGTGTGCACAACGGCATCACGTTCTGCACAGGATCATACGGCTCCAGTCCGGCAAATGACCTGTTCGAAATCATCGACACGGCCGCCGGACGCATCCACTTCGTACATGCGAGGAACGTGAAGTGGACGGGCGAACTTTCATTCCAGGAAGTATCACATTCCGTCCATGACGGTTCACTCGATATGGTCGGCATTATTGATAAACTCGTTGCATCAGGCGTCGACGTCCCGATCCGGCCCGACCACGGGCGCATGATCTGGGGAGAAACCGGCCGCCCCGGCTACGGACTGTACGACCGCGCCCTCGGAGCGACCTATCTGAACGGCATACTGGATACTTTGAAAAGGTAGCCAGATGGCGAATAAAAGCCCGCGGGCGTTCTCTTGCCTTCGATTCGAAATCGGTAATAAGGCAGGGGTGTCTCTTATCATCGTTTCCCGATCGATGATAGGAGGAGGCGTTCTCTTGTCTTCGATTTGAAATCGGTAATAAGGCAGGGGTGTCTCTTATCATCGTTCCCCGATCGATGATAAGCAAAGACGTTCTCTTGTCTTCGATTTGAAATCGGTAATAAGGCAGGGGATGTCTCTTATCATCGTTTTCCGATCGATGATAGGCAAAGACGTTCTCTTGTTTTCGATTTGTAATCGGTAATAAGGCAGGGGGTGTCTCTTATCATCGTTTCCCGATCGATGATAGGAGGAGACGTTCTCTTGTCTTCGATTTGAAATCGGTAATAAGGCAGGGGTGTCTCTTATCATCGTTCCCCGATCGATGATAGGAGGAGGCGTTCTCTTGTCTTCGATTTGAAATCGGTAATAAGGCAGGGGGTGCCTCTTATCATCGTTTTCCGATCGATGATAGGCAAAGGCGTTCTCTTGTTTTCGATTTGGAATCGGTAATAAGGCAGAGGGTGCCTCTTATCATCGTTTCCCGATCGGTGATAAGACCCTGCCCTCCACCCCGCCCAATCCACACACAAAAATACCTCTCTGCATCTGCAGGGAGGTATCCGTATTAATGTGTATGGTGGTATTCATTCAGATCCAGGTGGTTGATATCCAAAAACCTTGCGAGCGGGACGATGGCAGCACCGAGGGCGCTGGAACGGTCGCCGAGTGAAGAGATGACGATCTCATCATAGTCTATGAATGACGATGACAGCTGCGGCTTGACTTCCTCCACAAGCTCAGGGTACTTGGTGAAGATGCTGCTGTTGATGACGAGCTTTTTCGGGTTGAATATATTGATGATGTTGTTCAGCCCTACGGCGAGAAACGCAATGTAGTCATCAAAAATTTCGCGCGCCTTCTCGTTTTGCTGAAGCGATTCATAAGTCGGATAGTCGTAGAGTTCGATATCGTTTTCCGACAGGGAGCGTTTAAGAACTTCATCCGAAGCGTACCGTTCGAAACAGCCGTGGTTCCCGCACCGGCAGGGGATGCCGTCCTGCCTGATGATCATATGTCCCACTTCACCCGCATAGCCGGTGAATCCGCGGAATATTTCATGGTTGAGCAGGATGCCGAGCCCGATACCGCTGGATAATGTCACACAATAGAGGTTGGGCTGGTACTCGGTGAATGCCTGTTCGGCGCGGACGGCCATATTGGCATTGTTGTCGGCATAGATGGGTACATTGAAAGTATCCTCGAGTTTTGTGAGAAGCGGCTGTATATGGATCTGGTCCGGCGGGGCATAAAGCAGCTCCTTGCTTTCGTTGACAATCCCGTGGAAACTGATGCCGATGCCCACGAGTCTGTTTGGGCTGTGCACTTCATCATACTGGCTGATGACCGGCTGCAGAAGGCCGGGCAGGATGTCAATCAGCTGCTCGGTGCGCCTGATATCGAAATCATGCATGTTGTTGTAGACGGTCATGCCCCTGAGGTTGACGACGACGATCCGGATATGATTCCGATCGATGTCGACGCCGATGGTATAGGTGCTCATTGGGTTCAGCTCAAGGTTGATCGGGCGGCGTCCGGGGGACTGGTAATTCTCCACCGGTTTCTCGATGACGAGAGATTGTTCAATCAGCTCGTTCACCTGCGAGGAGACGGTCGCTTTGTTGAGCCCGGTCCGTTTGGAAATGTTGACTCTGGAAATGGACTTGTTCCGGATGATGTCTTCAAGAACAAGCCGGCGGTTCATGGTTTTTATATAATTCGCATCACCGGTAAGCATAGAATATCCACCCTCATCTTGGTTTACTTATTAAACTGATTCTAACAAAATATAGTAATATCAGCAATTCGATATCAAATTATCAGGAGGTAATGACATGAATAATACAGATCTTTCAGGAAAGACGGCGGTTGTCACAGGCGGCGGGGGAGTGATTGGCTCCCATTTCTGCAAAGCTCTGGCCGGAGCTGGAGCGAAAGTGGCGATACTGGGGCGCACGCTTGAAAACTGCGAAGCGGTTGCGGAGGAGATCAGGAAGGACGGCGGCGAAGCGGTCGGAATCAGCTGTGATGTGACGGATAAGACTTCTGTCGAAGCGGCGAGAAGCGAGATCAGTGAAAAATTCGGCACGTGCGACATTCTCGTAAACGGAGCCGGAGGCAACAACCCGTCCGCATCGACTGACGACGAATACCTCGATACCGACAAGATCGACGATTCGAACGTCAAGGACTTCTTCGAGCTCGACACCGACGGCATCGATTTCGTGTTCAAGCTCAATTTCCTTGACACACTCATCCCGTCCCAGATTTTCGGACGTGACATGGCGCTAAAAGAGCATGCGACAGTCATCAATATCTCATCCATGAACGCCTATACGCCGCTTACGAAGATCCCGGCATACAGCGGGGCGAAGTCTTCGGTGACGAACTTCACCCAGTGGCTGAGCGTCTATCTTTCCAAAACAGGCGTCAGAGTCAACGGCATCGCACCGGGCTTCCTTGCCACCAAGCAGAATAAAGATCTCCTGTTCGACGGTGACGGCAATCTGACCGACAGGAGCCATAAGATCATCAGTGCCACACCGATGGGCCGTTTCGGTGAACCGGAGGAGCTCCTCGGCACGCTGCTCTACCTCGCCGATCATAAGGCATCCGGCTTCGTCACAGGCATAACGATCCCTGTCGACGGCGGTTTCTCGGCATATTCAGGTGTGTAAAACAAAAAAACAGCTGTCCGCATAGGCGGACAGCTGTTTTTTTCATCGTTTCACTTCTCTGGTTGCATCGAGCACACTGCCCATCGTGGCGATGTCTTCGGTCAGGAAATCCCCGCTGATCGTATGCTTGTAAAGCATGTTGCCGAGTGCGTTCTGCAGTGTGTCTGCGTAACTCATCTCAGCATCCATGAGACCGTGGATAACGCCTGCCGTGAAGGCGTCCCCTGTACCGATGCGGTCGAGGATTTCGACTTCGTAGGCATCTGTCTCGTGGATGGCACCGCCTGTTGAGATCATCCCCTTGATGACATTCCTGTTGGAATGGACCACTGTGCGCTGTGTGAATGCGATGTGCGACACGCCGTATTCCTTGTGGATCCGCTCAAGTATCGGCTTGAGTGTATCAGCATCCGGATTGCGTTCGAGTCCGTCTTTGATCTCTTTGCCGTCCTCGATCAGCTCAAGCGGCTCGTAGCCGAAGATGACATCGCAGTATTTGACGAACTTCGTCATCGTCTTCCTCGCTTCTTCGAAACTCCACAGATTGCCGCGGAAGTTCAGGTCGGCGCTGATCTTCATGCCGCGCGCCTTTGCGGCTTCCAGCGCATCCATGAGCACTGCCTGCATTTCAGTGTTGAGCGCAGGGGTGATGCCGCTGAAGTGGAACCAGTCATAGCCTTCGAACGCCTTGTCAAAAGCGTAGTCGGCCCTGGTGGACTGTTCAAGGCTGGAATATTTGCGGTCGTATATGACAGAAGATCCGCGGACATTGAATCCCTTTTCAAGGAAATATGTCCCCATACGCTGACCCTGCAGATTGATGTGCTCCGTTTCGATGTCATTGCTTTTGAGCATGGATACAGTCCGCCTGCCGAAACCGTTGTCCGGAAGGGAAGTGATCATCGAGACGTCCACGCCCGAAGCGGCAAGGCTCATTGCGACGTTCATTTCACTGCCGCCGATATTGATGTTGAAATGGCCGGCAGTCTTGAAAGTATCGGCGGCTTCAGTGCTGAGCCGCATCATGATTTCCCCGAAAGTGATGAAGCGCATCATTCTTCCCCCTTCACTTGTGCTTCGTAGACAGCGACGAAACTCTCTGTGTTGGCTTTGACAACTTCAGGATTGGACCCGTCGTACCCTTTGGCGAGTGCACTGCCGATGCCGACGGCAAAAGCGCCGTTTTCCATCCATTCGGCCATGTTGTCTTTATCGACCCCGCCGGATGGCATGAGGTTGGCATGCGGTATCGGACCTTTGATATCCTTGATGAAGGAAGTGCCAAGCACGCCGCCCGGGAATACTTTCAGTACATCGACACCGGATTTCATCGCAGTGACAACTTCAGTTGCGGTGGCGCATCCCGGCAGATAGGGGATCTGGTTCAGGTTGCACAGTTCGGAAACCCCGGCGTCAAAATGCGGACTGACGACATACTGTGCCCCGCGGCGGATCGCCTCGTCGGCAGTTTCCCGTGACATGACCGTCCCGGCGCCGACGCAGATATCCCCGCGTCCGGCGAAATGCTCGATCAGTTCGCTCGCCCCCGGTGTAGTGTAGGTGATTTCAATGTTTCTGATGCCGCCTTCTACAATGCTGTCGATCATTTTAACAGTATCGTCGAACCCTTTGCCGCGGACGACGGCGATCAGATAGTTCTTTCGGATTTTATTCAGAATGTCGAATTTCTTCATGATCTTCACTCCCAAGTGGATATTTGCTTGACTGCATGCTAGGTTAAATGTAGATTGGAAATAAAAATAGAGCGTTTTACTAAAACGTTTTACCCTTGGGAGCATTATAACATGAAAAGGATAACAATCAAAGATGTGGCAGAGCGCTCGGGCGTCTCGGTCAGCACCGTTTCCCAGTATCTCAACGGGCGGTATAACTATATGGGGGAAGCCACCAGGAACAGGATAAAAGAAGCGGTGGTCGAGCTCGGATACCGTCCCAATTTCATGGCCAGGAATCTAAAGAGCAGATCGACAAAGACGGTGGGGATCATCGTGTCGAACATCCTGCATCATTTTGCCGTATCACTCACAAGGAAGATCGAAGATTACTGTGATGAAAACAACTATAACCTGATCATATGCAATGCCGACGATGATCCCGAGAAAGAGGGGAAGTACATCAGCAGCCTGATTGAAAAGCAGGTCGACGGCATGATCATCATGCCGACCACTGCGAATGATGCCCTGTATAAGAGCCTCGCCAACCAGAATTTCCCGGTGGTGTTCGTCGACAGGTTCATGGAGCATGTGGATATACCATCCTTCAAGCTGGATAACCACCATGCGATGGAAATGGCATTTGAATATCTGCAGAATAAAAAGATCGAAAACTTCTATTATATCGGTACTTCGGATGAAATGGACATTACTCCGCGGGTCGAACGCCTGGCCCGGTTCAAGGAACTGGCACCGGAACAAAAAGTCATCACAGGGGAGAACGATGCACTCTACTCACATATAGAAAAAGAGTTTGCAGGCGGGAAGTCGAATGGCATCATACTTGCCAATGACTTCGCACTTATGGCATTCCTGGAATTCGCGAATGAAGTACACCTGGATCTTGAAAAAAATCAGCTGATTGCGATAGATGATGTCCCGCTGGCAGATGTATATCGCCCGCGGATTTCCACGATTGTACAGCCGGTCGAAGAGATCGCCAAAAATGCATATATGGCATTAATGGATAAAATCGAGGGTGGAGCAGGACCTGACAAAATGGTAAACAGCTATAAAGGGAAACTCATAGAGAGATGATCAGGAACAAAAGAGGGGGAGGATATCATGATGATATCCTCCCCCTCTTATTTATATGGTATGCTGAATCACCATTTCACAGAGCTTAATAGTACAGCCTCTCCCTGAAACGATTCGATTTTACCTGCATCTGACTGGATGCGGAACTTCTGTGTCACTTTTTCATCTGCTTCAAGCATTATGCGGGTCAGTGTTCTCTTCTCCTGATCCATCAAATGCATCCGGGTGCACCAGTCTTCAAAGTCAAAGTGTTTTTCGAAGCGGTGCATCTCGACAATCTCGAAGGCGGTATGTTCAAGCATGCGCAGCCATTCCGTCTTCTTCCAGGCCCGGTGATGACTGTAGTCGCGTATTTTTTCGATCTTATTATAGAAATCATCGAACGCATCCTCTTCAGGTGCAACATTATCATCCAGCAGGAAGCGGCCGCCTGGTTTCAGTACACGGTATACTTCCTTTATGAAGTCCCCGATATTCGGGAAGTGATGGGGTGCAATCCGGCAGGTGACAATGTCGAATGATTCATCCTCAAACGGCATCTTCTCGGCATCGCCTTCGACAAACTCTACATTACTGTGGCCATTGCCCTCAATGAATTTCCCGGCGTTCTCAAGCATTTCAGGTGTGATATCCATCGCTGTCACTTTTTTGACGAGTGGAGCGAGGGCATTCGCCGTATGCCCGCCGCCTGTGGCGACGTCAAGCGCATATTCCGTTTCTTCAGCATGTGCCATTTCAATCAGTGCTGCAAGATCCCCGCCGCTGCGATGTATTTTGCTGCTTACATAAAGACCCGCACTGCGCCCGAACTGGTTTTTAACATCCTGTTTGATATCCATGCATATCATCCCCTTCATCATTTTGATAGAAGATTCAAAATACTCATCAGAAATACTGTATCATACATCTAATAATAAGTTTAATCTATTATTAATATCATTAATGATAAGTTTTTATGATATATATATTTTAAGATAATTTGAATCTTGACTATATCGACTCTATGCTTTAAAATTAGTTAGTCTAACTAATTAAAGAGGTGTATCCATGCGTATTGAACAGGAATTCTTTGATGCATATGTAGCTCTGTACCGCCCGTATATCAACAGGGCGAACAGCATTCTGACTGCATATAACCTGTACAGCTCCCAGTGGCTGATTCTGAAGGATATTGCGAAGCACGGCACGACGACTCTGGCGGATGTCAGCAGGCGGCGGCAGATCGAGAAGCCGACGGCGAACAAAGTGATCAAGCATCTGCTGGAGCTCGGTCTCATACAATCCGAGCAGGGCGAGGACCGGCGGGTCAAAAACCTGACGATGACAGAAGACGGGGTCGATCTTTATGATGAAGTACGGAAGAAGATGGACGAAATGCAGCGCGAAGTGCTGCAGGATGTAGACCAGGAACAGCTGGAAACGATGATCACCAACTTTGAAAAAATGAAAATATAGAAAGGGTCCTCAGTTTGACGAACAAAGAATATTTGAGCGACAGGATTTGGACGAGGGAATTTGTCATCCTGTTCCTGTATCATTTCATAATAATGTTTTCGATGTATGTATCGATTGTGACAATAGGGAATTTTGCGATAGAGAATTTTGATGCGAGTGTGAGCACCGCCGGATTGGTGGCAAGTATATTCATCGTCGGGGTGCTCATAGGAAGGGCAGTGTCCGGCCATCAGGTGAACCGCATCGGTGCAAGGAAGATCATGTATATCGGCACAGTCCTCTTCTTCCTTACTTACGGTCTTTATTTCGTAGAAGGCGGACTGGCACTGCTGATAGCAGCACGTCTCCTGAACGGGTTTGCGACAGGGGTGGTCAGCACGTCGCTGAACACACTGGCCACGATTTCAGTGCCCGAGAACCGGAGAGGGGAGGGCATCAGCTATTTCAGCCTCAGTTTTGTCCTCGGCTCGGCAGTCGGGCCGTTCCTCGGCTTCCTGCTATTTGAAATCATGAGCTTCAATACGATGCTCATCCTCGTGCTGGCAGCAGTACTGATCGTTGCACTGATGACGCCGCTGGTCAAGATAAACAATATCAGCGGGGATTATAAACCGGAGACAGGACGGTTCAAAATGATAGACCGCAAGGCGCTGCCGATGGGCTTCTCCGTTCTGTTCATGGGACTGGCGTATGCCTCCATACTGTCATTCCTAAACCTGTACGCCATAGAAGTCAACCTGATCACAGCAGCCAGCTTCTTCTTCCTGGTCTACTCCGCAGTCGTCATGCTCACACGGCCGGTGACAGGGAGGATATTGGACCAGAAAGGCGCAAACATCGTCATATATCCGACATTCATCTTCATGGCCATCGGATTCTACATCCTCGGCAACTCCACAACCAGTTTCGTCATGCTGCTCGCAGGCGCACTCATCGGGCTCGGATTCGGCAACTTCCAGTCCATGGCCCAGACACTGTCCGTCAATCTGGCAGACAAAGAGAATGTCGGACTCGCAACATCCACATACTTCATAATGCTCGAAGTCGGACTCGGGTTCGGCCCATTCTTCCTCGGCTTCCTCGTACCATCACTCGGCTACGGCGGACTGTACCAGTTCCTCGTATTGTCGATCATGGCAGCGATGGTGATATTCTACTTCGTGTACGGCAGGCATGAGAGCAGGGATAAAAGCATGGACACCGGAAAAGTGGAAGAGAATATAGTGGACTGAAGATAGTACAAAGAAATATTCAGATGAAAACATCCCAAGGCGTAAAATCAAACAAGATTTTACGTCTTTTTGTAAGTGGGGAAAGATGTAACCACTTTTATTCAGGGCGTTGTCTTTTTGGCAGTTTGAATCAAAAGTGTCTATCAGGATATTGGGTGATATATGCTTTAATAATCTTTTACGGCTTGATGTAATCCTATGTTAAGCTAAAAGGGACGGTGTTTGTAAATTCCCTTCTTTTGTTCTCTGACAAATGATGGAATATGAAACTGGATTACCTGCATTTCGTAAAAAATACATAAACAATATTATAGAAAAAGGAATAGATAGAAATGGTTAATTTTCAGGATAAAGTAAACTTTTTATGGACCATCGCAGAAATACTGAGAGGGCCATATAAACCGGAAGACTACGGGAAGGTCATCTTACCGATGGCGGTATTGCGCCGGTTCGATAATGTTCTGGAGGATACAAAAGCAGACGTATTGGACAGCTACCAGCAATTCAAGCATTTGCCTGAAGAATCCCGGGACGAAATACTGAACAGACAATCAAAACAGCGTTTCAACAATACAAGCAATTATGATTTTCATAAGCTATTAAATGATTCGGATAACATCGCAGAGAACTTCCGGGATTACATCAATGGCTTTTCAAAAACAGCAAGAGAGATCATCGAGTACTTTGACTTCGATAAGCAAATCGAAAAAATGGACCGCAATGATCTTTTGTATCTGACAGTGAAGCGCTTTGCAGAAGTCGACTTGCACCCTGATACGGTATCTAACCTTGAAATGGGCTACATTTTTGAGGAATTGATTCGTCGCTATTCTGAACACGCAGAAGCCGGGGATCACTATACACCAAGGGAAGTGGTTCGGTTGATGGTGGGACTCATGTTCAATGAGGATGATGAGATTCTGACCAAGCCCGGCATTACCCAGACCCTTTATGATGGATGTGCCGGCACAGGCGGCATGGGGTCCATCGCCCAGGAATACTTGCATGACATGAATGACTCTGCAGAATTGCAGTTTTTCGCTCAGGAGTTCAACGAGGAATCATTTGCCATGTGTAAGGCAGACACCCTAATCAAAGGAGAGAATGCGCAGAACATTCGCTTTGGAAACACATTAACGAGAGATGCTTTTCCGACTCAGAAATTTGATTACCTGATTTCGAATCCACCCTATGGCGTCGAGTGGAAGCCCGCTGAGAAAGTCGTCAGGGAAGAATATGAAGATTTAGGAATGGACGGACGTTTCGGGGCCGGATTGCCGCGTATTGGTGATGGCCAACTGCTGTTCCTGCAGCACCTGGTATCAAAAATGAAGCCGGTGAGCGAAGACAATCCTCAAGGTTCCCGTATGGCGATCATCATGAACGGCTCGCCATTATTCACAGGGGATGCAGGCAGCGGAGAAAGCGAGATACGACGCTATGTTATTGAAAATGACCTGGTGGAGGGCATTGTGGCAATGCCGAATGACCTTTTCTACAACACTGGTATTTCCACTTATGTCTGGATTCTGACTAATAATAAATCCAAATGGCGTAAAGGAAAGGTTCAGCTCGTTAATGCCGTCGATTACTATGAAAAGATGCGCAAAAGCTTGGGAGCAAAGCGTAATGAGATTTCTCAGGAGCAAATCGACGAGATTATCCGGATATATGGTGAACTCAAAGAGCAGGACAATGTGAAGATTTTTGATAACGAAGATTTTGGTTATCAGAAGATTGTTGTAGAGCGCCCGTTGAAGCTGAACTTCAAGATAGATGATGCACGCATTGAGCGTCTCTACGAACAAAGAGCGTTCCAGAACCTGGCTAAATCCAAGAAAAAAGGGGACGCCGGCATCAAAGAGCAAGAAGCCGGTGAAGAAGTGCAAAACGCTATCATTGAAGTATTACAGCAACTGAAAGAAGACACGCTTTATAAGAACCGGGAAGTATTCACCGAAAAATTGAAAACTGCATTTTCAGATGCTGCCATCGATATGAAGGCACCTTTGCTAAAGGCACTGCTCGCAGCGCTCTCTGAGAAGGATGAGACGGCGGATGTCTGTGTGAAAAATAAAAAGGGGGATGTGGAACCAGATCCAGATTTACGTGATACAGAAAACGTCCCCCTGAAAGAAGACATTCATGACTATTTTGAACGGGAAGTCCTGCCGCATGTACCGGATGCATGGATCGATGAAGACAAAACGAAAATCGGCTACGAAATTCCATTCACCAGACACTTCTACAAGTACCAGGAGCTTCGCTCTTCCAGTGAAATCAAAGCAGAAATACAGGCGCTTGAGGAGAGTATTTTGGAGAAATTGAAGAAGGTGATGATGTGAAGGAGCACTATAAAGAATCGGGTGTAAACTGGATTGGTAAAATCCCAGCGCATTGGGAGATAATTAAAGTGAAAAACTTAGCTCGTAATAACGGGTCATTATTTATTGATGGTGACTGGATTGAGAGTGATGTTATACAAAAAACTGGGGTAAGATATCTAACAACAGGCAATATAGGGCCAGGTAAATTTAAAAAACAAGGAAATAATTATATTTCTGAAGAGACTTTTCATTCTATGAATTGTCTGAAGGCCCTCCCGGGTGATTTAGCGATTTCTAGACTAAATGAACCAATAGGTAGAGCATGTATATTGCCGTATGACGAACCACGGTATGTTGTGGCAGTAGACATAGTTATACTAAGGCCGGATAGTAAGTATGATAAGCAGTATATATCCTATTGTATGAATACAGTGGGATATAGTGAAAACGCCGCGATAATGTCAAGAGGGACAACTATGAAAAGGATTAGTAGGGGAGGGTTAGGTAATTTTTCAATACCGATCACGAGTTATAGTGAGCAAAAATTAATATCGAATTTTCTCAACCAAAAAACCTCAGAAATCGACACCTTGATCGAAGACAAAGAAAAACTGATTCAACTCCTCGAAGAAAAACGGCAAGCCATTATTACAGAAGCCGTTACAAAAGGACTTGATCCGGACGTTCAAATGAAAGACTCCGGTGTGGAATGGATTGGGGAGATTCCGGAGCATTGGGAAGTGGTTAAACTCAAAAGCAAAGGTGAGATAAGAGGAAGAATTGGCTATAGAGGATATACAACAGAAGATCTCGTTGATGTAGGAAAAGGAGCTATAACATTAGGGGCCTCAAATATCAATAAATTGAATCAACTAGACTTATCCCAGAAATCTTTCATTAGTTGGGAAAAATATTATGAATCACCCGAAATTATGGTACAAACCAATGATTTAATATTTGTACAAAGAGGAAGTGTTGGGCGCTTCTGTATTATAGAAGATAAAGTAGAGAATATAACCATAAACCCAAGCCTTTTAATAATTAAAGAATATATTGAAAATACTAAGCACTTATATTGGTATTTAAACAGCAACTATATTACAAACCTAGTTACATTGCTTACTACATCTACAGCTGTTCCCATGGTTTCCCAAGAGCAACTTAAGAACTTTAATATTATTTTGCCTCCTAAACAAGAACAGAACAAAATAACTGGATACTTGAATCACAAAACAAAAGCTTACGATATTACTGTCAATATAGTAAATACGCAAATCAACAAACTCAAAGAATACCGCCAATCTCTTATCTACGAAGCTGTCACAGGCAAGATTGATGTTCAGGAGATGCTGAAAGAAACAGAGCAGGAGGAGGTATCGTCGTCGTGAGTATCGACAAAAGTGAAACAGGTTTTGAAGAAAATATAGAACGAGAGTTAATAGCATCCGGCTTTCACCAACGTACACTGAAGGGGCCTGCACTTGCCAAGTTCCAAAAGTGGGCCGTCGATCAGGAAGTGCTTTTCACATTTTTGGAAGCCACACAACCAAAGGCTCTGGCACAGTTACAGAAGGTCTACAAAGATGAGTATCAATCCAAGATCATGGAGCGTCTCGACAAAGAGCTGAAGCGCCGGGGCATGATTGATTGTCTGCGCCATGGTATCAAAGATTACGGGGCCACACTCAAACTCGCCTATAACAAACCACCGACGGAGATGAACCAGACACTCGTTGAAAACTACGAGAATAATATTTTCACTGTGAGTCGTCAGGTGTATTATAGTGCCTCCAATCAGAACTCCATCGATATGATGATTTCCTTAAATGGGCTGCCACTGATTGTGATGGAGCTGAAAAACCAGCTGACCAACCAAACCGTGGAGCATTCCATGAGACAGTTCAAGAAAGATCGGGATCCGAAAGAACTACTGTTCCAGTTCAAGAAACGTGCTGTTGTGTTCTTTGCCGTGGATACCGATGAAGTATATATGACGACCCAGCTCAACAAAAATAGTACATTCTTTCTTCCTTTCAATAGAGGCAACAATGGCGGGAAAGGGAACCCGCCTGTGGAAGATAACTATCGTACTGCTTACCTCTGGCAGGAAGTACTGCAGCCGGACAGCCTCCTCGATATCCTTTTCCGATTCTTATATGTCGAAAAAAAGAGCATCCGGGACAGCAACGGGGACATCATTGACGAAAAAGAAGTGGTCATATTCCCGAGATATCATCAACTGGATGCCGTGCGTCAGATAGAGGCGGACGTAAAAACACACCATGCCGGGAGAAACTATTTAATCCAACACTCTGCAGGCAGTGGAAAAACCAACAGCATTTCATGGTTATCCCACCGGTTGGCAAAAACCCATGATGCAGAAGACAATCCGGTCTTCGACAGCATCATCGTCATCACGGACAGGCGGGTGCTCGACAAACAGCTCCAGAATGCAATTTACCAATTGGAGCACAAAGCGGGCATGGTGGAGAAGATTGATGAGAATTCGGAACAACTGGCCAAAGCGATCCGCAACAAAACGAAAATCATTGTAACAACACTCCAGAAGTTTCCATTTATCCTGGATAAAGTCGGGGAGTTCAACCGGGGCACTTATGGCATCATCATAGATGAAGCCCACAGCTCCCAGGGCGGGAAAGCGTCTTCTGCCATGACGGCGCTGCTGTCGAATAAAACATTGGAAGAAGCCTATGAACAAAGCGCACTGGAGGAAGAAACGGCAACAGATGCAGAAGAACGGATGCTTGAAGCCATCGCGAAGAGTGGTAACCAGTCGAACATCTCCTTCTTTGCGTTCACAGCGACACCGAAGCCAAAGACTGTGGAACGATTTGGCACTCAACAACAGGATGGCACGTTCGAACCGTTTCACCTCTATTCCATGCGTCAGGCCATCGAAGAGGGCTTCATTCATGATGTGCTGCAAAATTACGTGACGTATGAAACATTCTATAAAATCGAAAAGAGCATCACAGATGACCCGGAGGTGGCCAAAGGCAAAGCGAGCAAGCAGATTGCACGTTTCGTTTCCCTTCATCCACACAATATTGCCCAAAAGGCAGAGATCATGGTGGAGCATTTTAGAAACGTCACCCGCCATAAGATTAATGGCCGCGCCAAGTCGATGGTCGTCACCAGCAGTCGGCTCCATGCTGTGCGGTATAAACTGGCTTTTGATAAGTATTTAAAGGCAAAAAGATACACCGATCTCCAGACCCTTGTGGCATTCTCGGGCACCGTGGAGGACTCTGGGGAACAATATACAGAAGCAGGTATGAATGAGATCAGTGAAAATGAACTGCCGGATAAGTTTCATTCGGATGATTACCAGGTGCTGATTGTGGCTGAAAAGTATCAGACCGGTTTCGATGAGCCATTGCTGCATACAATGTATGTCGACAAGCCTCTGGACGGGATTAAGGCCGTCCAGACCCTCTCCCGCCTAAATCGGACATGTCGCGGGAAAGACGATACGTTCGTGCTGGACTTTGTAAATGATCCTGAAACCATTCAAGCTGCCTTCCAAACCTATTACGAAGTGACCGGACTTGGGGAAGCGACCGAGCCGAACCTTCTCTATGATTTGCAGAGTGAACTGGATGCGATGCAGGTGTATACGGATGAAGAAGTGGAGACTGTCGCAAACTTGGAGTATAGTGAGCAGTCTGCAAAAAATGCCCGTTTCCAAGGCAGATTAAATGCTGCGCTGGACCCCGGAGTGGAACGGTATAAGCAGGAATTGGATGATGAAGCGCAGGAACAGTTTAAGTCCGCAGCTGTAAAATTTGTGCGGACGTATGCATTTATCCTGCAGATTGGTCCATTCTCAGATCTGGATCTGCACAAACGGTTCATTTACCTCAGTTCATTGTTGAAAAAGCTGCCAAAAAAACCAGTGGACCCGGTTTATATCTCTGATGAAGTGGCATTGGAATATTATCGTAATGAGAAAGCATTTGAAGGCACCATACCCCTGGATAGCACCGGGGGAGAGCATCTGTATCCGACACAGCATGGCGGTGCCAGTCGAGTCGAAGAAGAAAAAGAACGCCTGTCTTCGATTATCGACCGCATCAATGACCGTTTTGGAACAGACTTCACAGAAGCTGATAAACTGTCGAGAGATCAAATCATCGAAGATATGAAAGCCGATGAAAAACTGGTATTAAAAGCGCAAAACAATACGAAGGAGAACTTCAAGTTAAGTGTCAGAGATAGTTTCACGGATTTTGTCCTCAGCCGGATGACAAGTAATGAGAGCTTCTTCATG
Source organism: Salinicoccus sediminis (assembly GCF_000986795.1). Taxonomy (GTDB): domain Bacteria; phylum Bacillota; class Bacilli; order Staphylococcales; family Salinicoccaceae; genus Salinicoccus; species Salinicoccus sediminis. The sequence continues at coordinate 156,729 of NZ_LAYZ01000002.1, forward strand.
AGAATATTCGAGGATTCGGACTTTAGAGAGTACTTGATGGAAGATGTGATTGATGAAGTATACAGGGATTTGAGGAAGACAGAGTGACGGGTTTCAAATGCGGATGAAAATTATATGCATCATTTTTGAAGATGAATTGTAGATATTTCAAGAGATACTTTTATAGACAGTGTAAAAATCCAGCTTATCTTTTCCGAAGGTAGAGCTGGTTTTTTAATTTTGTTTTCTAGCATAATATCAATTAATAAAGAAAAGAGAGAATTTTAATGGAAATCATTATAGTGAAGGTGATTATCAAAGGTATTATCATCATGTTTATTTATTTGCCTCAGATTTCTGTCTATTAACCATATTATATATTGTTCCCTTGATACCCCAGTCATTTTAATAATGTTATTGATAGTATATTCTTTACTCTCATAAAGAGACATAATCACAATAATTTTCTCTTGAGTTATTTTTGGTTTTCCCATAATCTTCCTCTAGCTCTTGCAGATTCTATCCCTTTTTTCGTTCTTTCACTCAATAGATTTGCTTCAAGTTCTACAAAAGCATTCATCATGGTAAAAACATCTTCCCATTGCATCGTTGGTAATAATATTCATGTCTATAATTTCTAAACCTATTTCATGTTCCTCAAGGTGTTGGACTAGTTCTATTAATTGTTTCGTTGTACGTTCCAGCCGGTCTAATTTATTTATGACTAAAGTGTCTCATTCACGTAGATAGTCGAGACATTTATCCAGTTCTGTTCTTTTATATCTCCTTCCACTTACCTTTTCGGAAAATATTCGATTACAACCATGTCTATTTAAGACGTCAATTTGACTATTTAGGTTCTGATCTCTTGTACTGACCCTGGCATAACCAATTTTGCTCCTGATTTTTCCTCCTTATATTTCTCTTAGTGGGGGCTTATATATATTCTATCCTTTAATTTGCATTCACAAGCTTTGTATGTAGTACAAAAACTCAATACGTTTTTAAATTATTGTACAAAGATAATTATCCGGGTTCTTGGACCTGCAATATACAATGAAATCAACTATTTTTCATTCTTCCAATAAACGGTCGTTTATTGAACAACAAATGTATAGTTCTTATTTGCGAAAACTATTCTTCTGTCTCCAGCATCAAGAGAGTTGAGATGGCAATTCTATTGAAGGCATTAATTGCTATGATCTACATAATAAGTTGTGCAATTTCTTCCTCGTCGAAATACTGCTGTACTTGATTGTATATAGAATCTGGTACCTGTTCGTTACTTATCAATGTTACTGCTTCTGTCAATGCAAGGACTGATTTTTCATTGTCGGTAAAGAAGTTAGATTCTCTCCAGGCATTTAGAGCATAAATTCTTTGCTCGCTCTCCCCTTTTTTGCGAGCATCTTTAGTATTAATATCGATGCAATACGCACATCCATTAATCTGTGAAGCTCTAATTTTGATAAGTTTTTGCAAGGCACCTTCGATACGTGATCCTGAAACTACTCTGTCCATTCTAACTACGGTTGCGTACGCTTTAGGGCTTACCTCATTATGCGTATTAAAGTAAGATCACTTAAGTTCGAGCGTAATAACTTACCAAGAAATGCTCAATATACGCTCAGTCTGCTGTGAAACAGTGAACTCGTATTGATACAGCACCTTCCTAACTGTGAGATTTCTCACATATAGTATAATTTAGTTAGAAATCTAATAATGATAATGAGCAGGATGCATTTAGTAAAACTGATTGACCTTAAAGTTAGTATAAAACAACTATATGGTAAAATTTAATATAACCATTTAAGAATATGGAGGATGATGCGCTATTACTAACGAGTTCAATAAAGAGATTGACTATTTTTATGACACTTATATCAATTGTGAAAACAAAACGAGGCCACTGAAAATCTTAAGGTTTTCAGTGGCCTCTTATATTTATGGCAGCTTTTTTACAACGTAGTATATTCTATCATTTAATGTTCATGATCATGCTCCGTATTGCCATCCTTGCACATTACAGAATCTTTATGAGGATGATTTTCACTTTCCATCTGAATAGTTGCATGGCCAATATTCTCGTCTTCCAACTTTTGTTCAATTGTTCTCAACATTTCCTGGCTTTCCTGAATAGAAATGGTTCCATCCACTACTACGTGGCACGAAAGTGCATTTTGACCACTTGTAATACTCCATACATGTAAGTCATGCATGTTATTAACACCAGGAATGCGCTCTATGGTTCTAATCACTGCATCGATTTCAACATTTTTGGGTGTGCCTTCCATCAATACATGAATGGACTCTTTTGTCACACGCCACCCACTTATTAATACAAGCACTGCGACAATCACACTTGCCAACGGATCTGCCCAACCCCAGTTGAAGAAGATGATCATCAGAGCTGCAATAATGGCACCCACTGAACCAAGCAGATCGCCGACCACATGTAAAAATGCTGCCCGTATGTTCAAGTTTTCCTTCGTATCCCCGCCGCGCATGAGGAGCCATGCTACAAGGATATTTACCAGTAATCCGATAGTAGCGATGATCAACATACCAGTAGATGCCACTTCAGGTGGGTCCGTAAACCGTTGGTATGCCTCGTAAAAAATGTAAATGGCAATCAGTACCAGAGTAACTCCGTTAAATACTGCTGCCAGAATTTCAAACCGTTTATATCCATATGTTTTACTATAATCGGCAGCTTTTTCTCCAAGTATAAAAGCCAACAACCCAACACCTAGCGAAATTGAATCACTTAACATATGGCCCGCGTCAGCTAGTAAGGCGAGACTGTTGGTTAAAAAACCACCTATGGCTTCAATAACCATATATGTTGTGATGATGATAAAACTAATCAAAAGTATTTTTTTGTTTGCACCATGTGTATGGTCATGTTCCTGACCCATCCGATTACCTCCTAATTAACATTTGCAGATAAGTATATTTAATTGGATTCTATATATAGTCCTATCATACTTCTTTGGTCAATGATGACAGGCGTGATCAATCGTTTCTTTCAGCATGTTCATTACATGCGAATCATCATGGGAATAATATAGGGTGGTACCCTCTCTTCTATATTTGACCAAGCGTAAATTCTTCAAAAATCTTAGTTGGTGAGAAACAGTAGATTGTCTTAAATGTAAGTTTTCAGCAATATCATTTACGGAATATTCATTAAGAAAAAGTAAATTCAGTATTCTGATTCGCGTCGGGTCACTTAATGCTTTGAAAGTATGGGATACAACAAATAAAGTTTCTTCATCGAGATCTTTATTATTATCAACAGTTTCGTCTTCCTCAATGTCTTTTATGATTGGTCACCTCTTCCTGGTTATAATGATAACTTTCAATGCCAATATGCTTATATCAACATATACTCATATATTAAAAATGTTTGGCACTATTGTCAAGACCTCCTGAGTATTATAAAATTTGTCCTTCTAATTTATATACAATTGCATCTATCTTTTTCCTATCACTTCAATTGAAAATCAAGGCAATCATTGATAGATTATATTATACTGATTTGCAGAAAGGTTCATCTTATAAGAAAATTTTTAAATGGAAAAGAGATTTATTTATGGGGACATTAGAAAAATTCCAAACTTTTATTATACTATTCGCTGTTGGGTCAGGTCTTTTATTATACTATTCGCTGTTGGTTCAGGTCTTTTATTAGGACAATTAGACGTAATTGAACAATATGCAGAGACTCTGGTTGTTCCGTTCTTATTCTTAATGCTCTATGGATTGTTTTTGACGATTCCACTGCATCAACTAAAAAAGGCATTTTTAAATATCAGGTTCCTTGGATCCAGTACTATCATTAATTTTATATGGACACCAGTATTAGCCTGGGGTTTAGGGGCTATTTTCTTATCAAACCATCCGGCTTTATGGATTGGTTTCATTATGCTTATGGTGACACCTTGCACAGATTGGTATCTGGCATTTACAGGCATAGCAAAAGGAAATGTGTCCCTTTCAACATCCGTTCTACCGATTAATTTGATTTTACAAGTCTTACTTTTGCCTGTGTATCTACTACTATTTGCTGGAAGCATTGAAACGATACCCCTCTCGACGCTTATAGAGAGTATATTGATTGTACTGGTTATCCCTTTTGCACTTGCTCACCTTACGCGATTCCTATTGAGAAGAAAAGAAACAGTTTTAAACAACAAAGTCATACCCTTTTTTAGCAATGCTCAGATTTTCTTTTTATCATTAGCCATTATGGCAATGTTTGCTTCCCAAGGTTCATATTTACTTGCCAACTTGGAAGTCATTTATATTTTGATCATACCTATTCTGGTGTTTTTTGTTATCAACTATGTATTAGGCCGTCTGGTGGGAAGGGTCTTGAAGTTTTCCTATGAAGATTCGGTCAGCTTAAGTTTGACGATTATTGCACGGAATTCTCCGGTTGCTTTGGCTATAGCTGTTACAGCATTTCCTAATCAGCCACTCATTGCTTTGGCTTTGGTTATCGGACCTTCGATTGAATTGCCTGTACTTGCCATTGTGTCCCAAGTACTGCTTTTCACAAAAAAAGAGTGAAAAATGAAAGAGAATACCATATGACTTGGGTAACCTTTATTAAAAACGGCCATTTATTAAATATTTACAGGTGTCATTTATGACGATAAAATACATATATTTTAAGTGTTATTTTGCATAACAACGTTAAAACCCAGCTATCTTCTTGAAAAGATAAACTGGGTTTTTAACTATAGTACAAGTTACCGCCTAAATCAGTGCAAAATAAAATTGAAAGTGACACAGGTTGATTTTAATCTGAGCTAATCTCCCAATAAACGACTGGATACATCGTGTAATGTGTTCATTCTTCGTACTTAATTAGTACGCGAATAGCCCGGCAAAAGTCCGGGTTTCTAATAATATTTAAATAAGGTTCGAATATAAACTGGTATAATATTATGCAAAAGCGTAGGAGATGGTGGTGTGCAGAACTTCGAAACTCCGATAAAGAGCTTGGTTGATAGAAGAACAAGAATACGATTAGAATTATTTAAAGCTCGACTTAATGGAGATGATGTTTCTAAAGGTATTGATTTCAATATCCATAACTCCTTAAAGGATATGGCGAAAACTGCCAATAGAATGCAACGCATAGCGAATCAAGTGAATCTCGGTATGGCTCGGCAAATGAATATGTCTGTTACAAACGTTGTTCAAGATGCAGTGAGTAATGTTAATAGATCCAATGTCGAATTTATGCAAGCAATTAGTAAAGATATTACTAAAGGTCTCTATCAAAATGTCTTTTCTGATAGTGATCGATTTAGAACGATAGTCTTAAATTCAGCCCCTACTATTTCGATATTTGAAAATATAAATTTTAATCTGCTACATGAAATGCGATCTACAGCAAATAAAGCACAAGAAATTTTACGTACTATTAATTTAGATGTTAGTCGTACTTTTTACCAGTCGTTCAATAATCTATATAATGTTTCTGAAATGATGACAAGACCACTTTTTTATCGTTCTTCAATGTTAACTATTGATGATATTGAAGATGATGAAATTGATTTTGAGCAGCTAAAGAAATCATTGATACTATCAGCTGCACATGGAGTAGTTTATTTTCACATGTTTGTAATGGTGTACACAGCTGTAACAGATACTAACTTGTTTGCTCTTCTATACAGTGTATACGAAAACCCAATACAAAAAGCTTCAAAGAAATACATTGAAGATAACAAGAAGAGTGAAGAGGACTAATAACCTCCTCACTCTTTTATTCATTCTGGTTCCTCTTTGTCCTTGATATACTTCTAACCGTGTGAATAAAGATATATTATTTTCTTTAGCGAGACTGGTTACTGCATATACACTGTCCTTATTAAATATCACTTACTCTGAACTTATATTAAGGTATTTTTACTTTTGATATAAATAGGAGGTGTGAATATGGACTTAAAAAAGTGCTTAATGACCTAACACGTAAAGGTGTTCCTACTGAATGTCCCAAATGCGGCGTCGAAAAAACTTTCAATGAGACTCCAACGAATCTAGTGATGGATGGGCAACTCGGTACATTTAGTAGCGCCAGTATCGCTGCAATTTACTGTTCATCGTGGTCACCTAGATCTATTCATTAGAGAAGCATTAGGAAAATGATTGCATATTAAGTAAGTAATAAAGTGGACCCCACAGTCAAGACACGGATTTTATAAATTCAAGTACACTGTCTGTATGAACTGGGCATAGTGCAAGTTATCACCTAAATCAGTGCAAAATAACATCAAAAGTGATAAGCATACTGCCATTAGGGTGGTGTTTATAGTATGAATTGGGTAGACCCTAAATAGACAGTACAAGGCTATTGAGTTCCCTGGTTGTGACTTTTGGTTTTATTTTGCACCTATTTTAAGTGATATTTTGCATATCCAACTTTAAAAACCTAGCTACCCCTCACATGAAAAGATTAGCTGGGTTCCTTAATTATTTACATCCAAACATTTATAGAACTATTCTGTTCCGTCTAATAAAAAAGCGACTGCTCATGTTTTAGCAATCGCACCTGTTTGAGGAAGATTAATCATATAAGTTTAACCCGCACAACAAGATAATTTCGACACATCCCTACCAAAGGTCAAGGCTGCGAGTTTTAAACCTTCGGCCATGGTTAAATAGGGGGCAAAACTATCCGTAAGATCTTCAATGGTCAGGCCGAATTTCACCGCCAAGGTCGCCGTATAAATGACATCCCCGGCATTTTCACTGACGATATGAGCTCCGATCAACTTACGGGTTTGCGCATCAACAACAAGTTTATAAACCCCGGTTGTTTCGTGATTGACCAATGCCCTGGGAACAGCATCCAACGGCAGAATCGAAGTTTTCACGTCGTAACCCTTTACCTTGGCTTGTTGTTCGGTTAGGCCGACGGTCGCAATCGATGGATTCGTGAATGTTACCCCGGGGACAAAGCGAAGATCGATTTTCCGTTTGGCCACACCGAGTGCATTGTCCGCGATAACGCCCCCTTCATAAGCCGCAACATACACGAATTGTGGACCGAGTGTCACATCGCCTGCGGCATAAATGCGGACATTTGTCGTTTGTAAAAATTCGTTGGTCAATACTTCGCCTTTTTCACCTGTTTTCACGCCTGCTGTTTCTAGGTTTAAGGACTCTGTGTTTGGCTTTCTGCCTGTTGCGACCAACACTTGGTCGGCTGTGATGACTCGTTTCTCGCCGTTCACTTCAATCGTAACGCTTTTCGTATCGTCGTTTTGCTCGACTTTTTGATAGGTGACGCCAGTGATCAGATTGAGTCCCTTCTCCGTTAAGGCGTCATTAATAGCGTCAGAAATCTCTGGTTCGTACGTCTTAAACAAATGCTCACTTCTTTGCATAAGGGTCACTTCTGTTCCAAGATTGTGAAACATTTGGCCCAATTCCGCTGCAATATAACCGGAACCGATAACAGCGAGACGTTTCGGAACATCTTTCAATTCTAGTGCCGTCGTGCTTGTTAAAAAATCAATCTCACTCAATCCCGGAATGTCCGGAACCGCAGGATCTGCCCCCGTTGCAATTAAGAAACTTTGGGCTGTAATGTGTTCTCCGTTGACTTGTATCGTTTTTTCATCGACAAACGAGGCTTGACCACGAATGAGATCAAATCCGTATTCATCAATCAAGTCGATATATTTTTCTTGGCGCATTTGACCGACCAATTCATCTTTTTGCTCGGTCAATCCCGCAAGGTTCACAGCACCGGCACCTGTTTGTAAACCGTTAAATGGATGGTTCTGTGCCAGTCCATTGATGTCACCGGCACGAAGCATGGTTTTGGAAGGGACACATCCGATGTTGACACAAGTTCCCCCAACTGTGCCCCGTTCCACCATGGCCACCTTCGCGTCGTTTTCACTGGCTTTGATTGCGGCTGAAAAGGCCGCACCGCCGGAACCAATAATCAGAAGATCGTAATCGCCATCCCGATTGAAATCTACACTGTTTTCAGAGGTCTGGCTTTCTTCCTCTCCGGGTTGATAGCCGGCTGCCGAAATATTTTTCTTAGCCTTTTTGATCTGATCATCGCTGAGTTCAAAAATGGCCTCACCACGTTGGGAATCGGCCGAAACATCTTTAGCTCCAGCTTGTTCCAATGCTTCGGTTACATGTGCTTCACAACCTATGCATGTCATGCCTTGAATGGGTATTTTATATGAATTTTGAGTCATTTGAATCCCTCTTCCTATTTAAAGTTTGATAGACAGTTCTGTACATTTTTATCTTGTCTCATGCTTCCGATTCATGCTCTCTGGAGGCGTATAGCATTCCGTTTTATTTTTTGTTTTTCCGTTGCCTTCAAGAGAATTGTATTTGTTCTTCAAGAACTTGCTAAGAATCAGAGCAATCATAACAACGGCCAATGCTGCGAAAATGCCAGTCAACCACCAATTTCTTGTCGCACCAGCAAAGAGGGTACCAATCCCTGTACCTCCTAATGCAACAAGGAGAATCGGTCCTGCACAACAAAGTAAAGGAACCAATAATATACCGAAAAGGCCCACACACCCCAGCCGTTACCTAAGGAAATGCGTCTTTTCATCCAAATCTTCCCCTATTCATTTATCAGGCTCCCTCATTAACGTTTCAATAATGGGACAGGTATACATCGCCTTTTCATCTGGACACTTTTCTTTTAATTCCTCTAATAACCGTTGGATCCGCAACAAATCGTGCACTTTCCGCTCGATTTCTTTGGTTTTTTGAACGGTAAAGACGTACATATCTTTACATCTCTCCCCATCTTGATCAACTACACCAAACAACAGGTGGATTTCTTTTAGCGAGAAGTCCAATTCCTTCATTCGTTTAATAAACCGTATCCGATCTGCTGTTTCCTCTGAATATATTCGATACCCTGATTCGTTTCTGGGAGGTCCGGCTATCAATCCTTTCCGCTCGTAATACCGAACGGTTTCTTTATTCACATTACACGCTTTAGCCAATTCACTGATTTTCATCCCCATATTGTCACCTCAATAAAAGTATAAACTCTGTACCATAGTACACGGTCAAGTCATACATTATTTTTCTTTTATAGAATAATCTTATAAAACAGATCAGATAAAAAACCTTATTTATCAATTGTTCACATAAGTTTTTTAGAAGTTTAAGAATAAAGCTATCTGCTCTTCACGCCAAGAAGCCACATTCTTCCGTTGAAAAATGCGGCTGTCAAAAAAGTTATTTTCTTTTTGATTCTAAGATCATATAACAAGATTAGACGATAAAGTGGTTTATAAACATCTCACATTACGTAAACTTACACCATGTGGGCAATGTCCGAAGCTGCCGTTGGATAGGCAAATATCATTTGTTTCAATTCTTTGGTTGAAATTCCAAAACGAATGGCTGTTGCAAAATGGTTAATTAGTTCATCGGCTTCATTACTAATCAAATGAGCACCGACAACTTGATCACTATCTTCGTCAATTAGCACTTTAAACGCAGCAAACCCTTCATTTGTCCGTTTATACGTAAACCAATCGGAAATGTTTTTATGTTTTACTTTAATATTCCGGCCAGAATTTTTGGCTTCCTCTTCGCTCATACCTACCGACGCCATTTTCGGTACGGTGAATACAGCAGATGGAATCACGGAATATTCAATTTTTTTGCTGTTCCCTTTCAATAAATTAGATGCTACAACATGAGAATCTGCACTGGCTACAGGTGTGAGGGGCAAGCCATCCGTTGCTGCAGCATCTCCAGCTGCATAGACGTTCGGACTACTTACACTTTGCAAATACTCATTAACATGGACACCATGTTTCTTCCTTTTTATATTCCCTTTTTCAAGATTTATATCTAACGCTGGAACCCGTCCGGCTCCATGGATGACGATGTCTGCTTCCAACCGAATTATATCCTCTTTTTTTCGAGCGTGCACATGAAACTTTCCTTGGTCTTTTTCAATGGATTCAACGGAATGTTGAAGATGTACCTGAATGCCAATCTCTTTCGATTTTGCTAAAAGAATATCTACAAGGTCTACATCAAAGTTCTCCAAAGGTCTTTGACCTCGATGGATAATATGAACTTCTGAGCCAGCACGTGCTGCGATATGAGCAAATTCAAACGAAATATATCCCCCACCAACAAAGACGATTCTTTTTGGTAATTTATCCAACTCCAAAAATTCATCACTATAGGTAAGATGTTCTTCCCCTTGTATAGGCAAAGGGGTAGGCTTCGCACCGCTAGCAATCAAGAAATGCTTCCCTTCGAGTATTTCTTGATCTACTTCAAGTTGATCCTCACTAATGAAAGATGCTTTGCCATGATACGTATCGATTCCCTGATTATTCAATGCTTGTTCTTTTTTTTCCGGGACATCACCTGTAAAGGTTCGTTTAAAGCTCATAAGATCTTTCCAGTTGATGGAGACCTCTGATGGTACTCCGTTCCTAATCATTCGTTTATTCCAATCGATGAGATCGGCTGCCCCATGTAGAACTTTTTTTGGGTCACATCCACGCAGCGCACACGTGCCCCCAAATGGCCTGTCATCTACCATGGCTACACTCCAGTCGGCGTTATTACATTTTGCTGCTGTGATTGACCCCGCAGAACCTGTACCAATCACAATGAGATCGTATTTCTTTGTCATCATTATCCTCCTCATAGAAATCACTCTTTAATAAGTTTTCCTTGTTTTTGTCTAATGAAACCCTGTACTTCATCCACAGTTTGAAAAAATCCAGCGTCTTAACTAAACGGTGACTTCACTGTGTTTTTATCCCGCACAACATTGTTAAATATATAGCAAGACTTTCTTTTAAATCTTCTATGGTTAAGCAAATTAACGGCTAATGTCATCGTGTAAATCACATTTCATGCATTTTCGGATACAAGATGAGCCCCTAACACCTCAATATTTTTGTATCTGCCACTAACTCCATCCTTTTCATGCATTAAAAAATCGGCCCGTGTGTCAAATAAATAAGCAAGTAAACACCGGATAACAAGATGATAAATGCCACCAATGTCTGCATGATTGGCATGAATTTTCGGATTCATTTCTGGGCAAGTGTGCGCGACCCTAAAGGAAATATCGTAATGATAGTAATCGCTAACCTCATATCTATTGAGAAAAGCATAAAATTTATGACTATACTTTAGTATCTAGGCGTCTGTCATGGATTGGGAAACGACTATATAAGTTGAATTAAATATTTTACAGTACCATTAAGGTTCATAAAAGTACACTTTGACGAACACTATATAAGTGACCCTATATAAAGAGGAATCATCGTTCATAAACATATAAAAATAAATTACGAACGTCCTCCATTTTATATGTACTTTTAAGAACGAATAAATTATTTATCACAATAAAGTTCACTTACGATATCGTAATTTCTTTCAGTTTTATTTCAGAAAATTCTTTCTATGTCGCGAAAAACTTATACAAATTTATTATTATTCAAACATCTGCTTGAATAAAGAAAAACAAGATGATATACTATATTCAAAAAAATATTTGAATGACGGGGTGTATGTATGAATAAGAAAGAAACATGTGAAGTTTTTTGTTATGACGAAGAAAAGGTTAACCGGATGCAAGAGAATTTACAAACTGTCGATATTGCCGGTATATCACAGATGCTTAAGGCTATTGCCGATGTGAATAGGGCAAAAATCACCTATTCCTTATGCAAGGAAGAGGAATTATGCGTCTGTGACATCGCAAATATACTCGGTGTGACTGTAGCAAGTGCATCTCATCATTTACGCACGCTCTACAAAGAAGGCATCGTTAGATTCAGGAAAGAAGGGAAACTCGCGTTCTATTCTCTGGAAGATCAGCATATTAAAGAAATCATGACGATTGCATTAATACATAGGAAAGAAGTGATAACCAATGTCTGAAGGGATTGCAGAGCTGACTGAAGAAGAAAAAAAAGTTTACCGTGTTCAGGGGTTTTCCTGTGCGAACTGTGCAGGGAAATTTGAGCGCAATGTGAAGAAACTACCTGAAGTTCAAGATGCGAAGGTGAATTTTGGCGCATCAAAAATTTCTGTATATGGTTCTGCAACGGTTGAGGAACTGGAAGAAGCAGGAGCATTTGAAAATCTCAAAGTGGTGCCTGAGAAATCCCGGGAAGAAAGTGGACAAGACAAAAAAGAAAAGGAAGTAACCATTCCATTTTATAAAAAGCACAGCACTCTGCTCTATTCGCTACTGTTTATCGCTTTTGGCTTCATTTCAATGTTGGTGAATGGTGATGACAATATTCTTACACCATTGCTATTCATCACTTCCATGATTGTCGGAGGGGCTTCAATGCTGAAAACGGGTCTCCAGAATTTAGTCCGGTTTGAATTTGATATGCGAACCCTGATGACAGTCGCAGTGATTGGCGGTGTCATCATCGGAGAATGGGCCGAGGTCGCCATTGTTGTCATCTTGTTTGCCATCAGCGAAGCGTTGGAGCGTTTCTCGATGGATCGAGCAAGGCAATCCATCAGTTCATTGATGGATATTGCTCCTAAAGAGGCACTTGTCAGACGCAACGGACAGGAAATGACAGTGCACGTCAATGATATTGCTGTGGGCGATATCATGATTGTTAAGCCTGGACAGAAAATTGCTATGGACGGCGTAATTGTCAATGGCTACTCTGCAATCAACCAGGCAGCAATCACAGGTGAATCAGTGCCGGTTGAAAAATCGCTCGATGATGAAGTGTTTGCAGGGACGCTGAACGAAGAAGGCTTACTGGAAGTTAAAATCACTAAATTGGTTGAAGATACGACCATTGCCAAAATCATTCATCTGGTGGAAGAAGCACAGGGTGAGCGTGCCCCCGCCCAGGCATTCATTGATAAATTCGCAAAATATTATACACCCATCATTATGGGTGTCGCAGTGCTGGTTGCGATTGTACCGCCGTTATTTTTCGGTGCCAGTTGGTCTACTTGGGTATACCAGGGGTTAGCGGTCCTCGTTGTAGGTTGTCCATGCGCATTGGTGATTTCCACGCCGATAGCGATTGTTTCAGCAATCGGAAATGCTGCCAAGAAGGGAATCCTTATAAAAGGGGGGGTTTACCTCGAAGAAATGGGTGGATTAAAAGCCATTGCATTTGATAAGACCGGCACACTCACAAAAGGCGTCCCGGTTGTAACCGATTATCGTTTAATCGACAATGCAGTTGATGAAAAGGAAATGCTGGCAGTCATCACAGCATTGGAAGATTGTTCCCAGCATCCATTGGCATCCGCTATTATAAAGAAGGCAGACAGTTATAACCTTCCTTATTCTGATATCTTTGTCGAAGACTTTTCTTCCATTACAGGCAAAGGGATACGGGGTAAAATCAATAATGAAATGTATTATGTTGGCAGTCCGGCATTATTTGAAGAGATACAGGCAACTAATTTCAATGATGCAATTAAAAGTGATGTCAAAACACTTCAAGAACAAGGTAAGACCGTTATGGTTGCAGGAACGAAAAATACAGTTCAGGCAATTATTGCAGTCGCGGATGAAGTCCGCGAATCAAGTAAAGCGGTAATCCAGAAGCTGCATCAGGCAGGCATCGAAAAAACAGTCATGCTTACGGGGGATAATCATAGTACCGCCAGTGCGATTGGTTCACATGTCGGTGTCACAGATATTCAATCTGAATTACTCCCGCAGGATAAACTAGACGTAATTAAGCAACTAAAAACTGATTATCGTCATGTAGGCATGGTCGGTGATGGGGTCAATGATGCGCCAGCATTGGCAGCTTCCACCGTGGGTATCGCTATGGGTGGCGCCGGTACAGATACCGCTCTTGAAACAGCAGATGTCGCCTTAATGGGCGATGACCTGAAGAAACTGCCTTTTACCATCAAGCTCAGCCGCAAAACATTGAACATCATCAAAGCGAATATCGCTTTTGCTATTGGAATCAAACTGATTGCTCTATTGTTGGTCATCCCAGGATGGCTGACACTATGGATTGCGATTCTCTCGGACATGGGTGCCACTTTAGTGGTGGCCATGAATGGTTTGAGGCTTATGCGTGTGAAGGAAGATGAATTAAGCTTGGGTTCTTCCCAGATAAATAAAAGTACTGATGCTGAAAAATTGGAGTTGGAACTATGATTGTAACGGCATTTACAGCTGCTGCCGTTTATGTAGCGACAGGGATCGACTACCTCGTTATATTGATTCTTCTGTTTTCGCAAATCAAAAAGAGTAATCAAATAAAACATATTTGGATTGGACAATATATAGGGACAGTCATTATTATAGGCGCAAGTCTTCTGGTCGCATTGGGAGTAGCCAATTTTATTCCTCAACAATGGATGATCGGCCTGCTTGGATTGCTGCCACTTTACCTGGGTATAAAAATATGGATTCAAGGTGAAGAAGACGAAGATGAAGGCAACATTCTCTCCCTTTTCTCTTCAGGCAGATTCAATCAATTATTCATAACGGTCACTTTCATTGTACTGGCTTCCAGTGCGGATGATTTCGCTATCTATATACCGTACTTTACGACTTTAAATATGATGGAAATCATTATTGCCGTCATTGTTTTCATGATCATGGTTGGTGTTCTATGTCTAATCAGCTATCGATTGGCTTCCTTGAATTTTGTTTCAGATAAAATCGAAAAATATGAACGTTGGATCGTTCCAATCGTCTTTATAGGATTAGGAATTTATATCCTATTTGAAAATGGCACATTCAACGCTCTGTTCTCATTCCTATTTTAATAGAAAATTTTATAAGCCGATATCTCTCTTTTAATGTGAGATATCGGCTTAATTTTAGTGCAAAATATCACTTAAATAAGTGCAAAATAAAGTCAAAAGTCACACCAACCATATTTTATCTACTCTCAATATTCCAATTAACGGTCGTTTTTTAAACTTAATTTTACATGTAGTTTTTGTCATATTAAATACTCAATTTATGCACGAATTCTCGAAAATTATAATCTAGTCTAATACATAAAGGAATGACAAGTTCTTTATTAAAAGTAGAAAGAAGGGATTGTAAAGTATGAGAAAAAAGAACCTATTGATAAGCTTGTTTTCTCTGATGATGGTCATTGTTTTATCAGCTTGTACAAGCAATGACGGAGAAGCATCTGTAGAAGATACTAGCAATGAAAAGAATTTAAATGAAGAGATGAACATGAATGAGGACAATGAAAGTTCTATGGAAGAAAATATGAATGGCTCCTCCAGTTCAGGAGAAATGAATAATGGTTCCATGGGTATGGGTAATGACCATATGGATCATGATGATGTGGTAAGTCTAATTGATTCGACAGGAGAGAACGAACTGAGTATCCCACCTGTACTCAAAAGCGACAGCAACAAAGGAACTGAGTATACAATACGCGCGCAAAAAGGAGAAACAGAAATATTTGATGGCGTTCAAACAAAAACATATGGCTATAATGACTCGTTTCTAGGTCCCATGCTTCAATTTGAAAAAGGAGATACTGTGAAAATAAACTTAATCAATGAACTCAATGAAAATACCACTTTTCACTGGCATGGATTGGAAGTGCCAGGGAATGACGATGGTGGTCCACACAATGTATTGGAGCCAGGCGAAGAGAGTACTATTGAATTTGAAGTGACACAGGAAGCTGCCACATTGTGGTTCCATCCCCACCCGGAAGGAAAAACCTCTGAACAAGTGTACAACGGACTTGCTGGGTTAATTTATATCGAGGACCAAAATTCAAAAAATCTCGAATTACCAAGTGAATATGGAGAAAATGACATCCCTCTCGTTTTCCAGGACAAAGTATTTAATGATGAAAAACAACTGAATTACAAAGCCGTAGCAAATGAAGATGGCACAGTCGGGGATACATCATTAATTAACGGCACATTGAATCCAAAATTAACTGTAGATAAAGAAAAAGTAAGGCTTCGACTTTTAAATGGATCAAATGCAAGAAATTACACCTTTAAACTAAATACAGGGGATTCTTTTGTACAAGTCGCAACGGACGGCGGGTTTTTAAATGAACCGGTCTCAATGGAAGAAATCACACTCACGCCTTCAGAGCGGGCCGAAATAATCATTGATTTTTCTAAAGTCGATGGTAATGAAAATATAGCGTTAATGAATGAAGATGGTGCCACGCTCTTACCTTTTGAAATCACAGATCAAACAGGTAAGAACATGGATATACCTGATGAAATGAATGACTTTTCAGTTACGGAAGAAGAAAAGAACCTGCCAGTGACAAAAGAAATTGAACTTTTCGGCATGATGGATCAGGTAACGATAAACGGAAAAAAATTTGATCCTGAAAGAATTGATTTTACGCAGGAACAAGGTGTTACAGAAGTATGGGAAATCTATAATAAACCTGACATGATGGGCGGCATGATTCATCCGTTCCACATCCATGGTGCTCAGTTTAAGATCCTTTCCAGGAATGGAGAAGCACCACCTGAGAACGAAAGAGGCTGGAAAGATAGTTTTTCCGTTGCCCCGGATGAGACTGTAAAAATTGCCATTCAGTTTAAAAATAAAGGCATATATATGTTCCACTGTCACATACTTGAACATGAGGACAATGGGATGATGGGACAGGTTAAAGTAGAGTAAGCTCCAAAGCTTCAATCTAATAACAAAAAAGGAACTATTTCTTGATTTTTTCTAGACGAATTACAATATTGAGTAAGTTGGAGAAGGACAATCATCATTAAAATTATGTGCAGTTTCTATGGAGTTTTACCATATCGGTTTATATGCGAAATGGATGGGAATTCAATTAATGTAAGTGCATTCAATTCTATAGGAGGGATTTATAATGGCTCATGAACAACATCAACAACTGATTCAGACGTTACATGAATGTATGGAAGCCTGTAACCACTGTTACGATGCCTGTCTGAGGGAAGAAGACGTAAAAATGATGGCGGAGTGTATCCGATTGGATCGTGAATGTGCAGATATCTGTGCATTTTTAGAACAGGCTCTGACAAGAAATTCACCATTTTCTTCTGATCTGGCGGCAGTATGTGCCAAGGTCTGCGAAGCATGCGGCAACGAGTGTCAAAAACATGACCACGATCACTGCCAGAAATGTGCAGATGCGTGCTTCAAATGTGCAGAGGCTTGTAAAGAAATCGCCTAAGCACAACACTTAGAAAGAAGTGGTATGTCGGAACTTATTCTGGACATACCACTTCTTTTATTTCCGGTTAAGATTGTACCCAGCATTTTAACGAAAATATACATTAAGGTGTATTTGCATTATTAATTAAGAGCGCCCTTGATTTTGACAATACTTATAAGAGACGCCTTAGTTTAGACAAGGTTATAAAAAACAGTTGAGTTCGCTTAGAACCATCGTTGCAAGGAGGAGTAAACCGAATTCCCTTCAAAACAGTCATTAATGTATCTGTTAATTCATATAATAAAAAGAGCTTATCCATGCAGATTATCCATTTGAGATAGATAATCCAGTAAAGATAAGCTTTTTAATATCATCTGTTTTTATTCAACAGGTGACAATTCACTTTCTGTCACCCATTTATGATTTTCTACTTTTTCTCCAGTTGTTGTTGTGAAGTCAAGCATATATACAGTAGTGTCTTCAGCAGATTCTATCACAGCGGTTGCACCATCCATGCCTTTCATGTGATCCGCATCCAAGGTCACTTCAGTGCCGGGCTCCAGTGGTGCTTCTCCTGGACCTTCCAATTCTTCATGGATGACCCATTTATGATTCTCCACTGGGTCTCCACCAGTTGTAGGGTAATAAGTGACACTATAAGCAACAGTATCAAATGCGCCTGCAATTGTTGCTTCAGCGCCATACATACCTGGCATATGATCGGCTTTGATAATGGCTTGGCTACCCACTTCATAAGTTGGATCTTCTGCTTCCTGCAGACCGTCAGGGACTACACCAGTGCTGGACATCTGTTCAGCAAAAATGGATTGAATCGTTTCTTTCACTTCTAAAATACTGGTGCGTATATCATTAATTTCTGCTTCAGTCTCTTCAATGGATGCATCCTGGTTTTCCATTTTTTTGGTCACAGCATCCAAATGGTTGTCAGCGGCGTTTAAGCGATTCAGCAGAGATTCCAGCTTGTCCAGATACTCTTTATAGAGCTGTACTTCATCAACTGTTATAGGAGGGCCTTCGATAGATCCTTCGATTGCCTCCAGCTCAGATTGGATAGCGTCCGTTTTCTTCTCAACCTTATCCAGTCTCTTTTCAACCTTTGCTTCCCCCTGTGCTTGTCCATTGGCTTGGGGAGCTGCGTTGATGGAATCTGCCGAAACTTGTCCTGCTGAGAAACTGATTCCAGTAACGGTTGCGAGTGTGACGACTATTTTTGTAAATCTGTTATTCATTTTACATTCCTCCCTGGTATTTTTTCTAAGAGATATTTACCTTAAATGATACAAGCAATCCAATGCCTTCTAATCATTTTAAATTTCTATTGATTCACCTTCCTGAAAAAGCATCACCCCCTTTTGTAACTGTGATACTCTTCCCTTTTAGAAGAACACGCATGGCTCGAGATTAAAAATGCTTTAATGCGCATGCCCTTCTTCCCCATCATTACGGTGTTTAAGAAATACATACTCCCCTATGAAGATGATGATAATGAAAATGATGGAGACGACAACAATCAGCCAGTCATTCATCAGTTTGACCCACATAAAAGCTGCCAGTACAATTCCATCAAGTATGAATGCGGTCATGACAATGACTGGATTTGCATCCACCTTATCCCTCAGATGTTTAAATACACCCCAATGCACAATCATATCCATCACAAGATACAATATGGCCCCGACTGAGGCGATACGACTGAGGTCGAAAATGACGGCCAGTACCATCGCAAGTACAATTGTGTATACCAGCGTATGCTTTTGAATCCGTCCTGGCATGCCAAAGTGCTTATGTGGAATCAGCTTCATATCTGTCAGCATGGCAAGCATGCGTGACACCGCAAAGACACTGGCAATAATACCGGATACTGTTGCGATGATCGCAATGCCGACGGTAAACCATACAGCGTAGTTTCCAAATGCTGGCCTTGCGGCTTCTGCAAGCGAGTAGTCTCTGGCTGCAATGATTTCGTTTAACGGCAGATTGCTGGATACCGCCCATGCAACCAGCAGATACACAAAAAGACTGATGGAAATGGATGCGACAATCGCCCGGCCGATATTCTTATGGGGTTTAACGATTTCAGAGCCACTGTTAGTGATCGTCGTAAACCCTTTGAACGATAGGATGGTGAGTGCCACAGCTGCAATCATGCTGGTAATAGTTGCGTCTTCCGTACTTCCACTGCCCTCTGCGGGTGTAATGGAAAAACCGGCGACCCATAACCCGCCCATCGCAAAGACGACAAGTCCAATTATTTTAAGCAGGGACACAATCGAAGTAAACGTCTGAATGAAACTGTTGCCAGAAATATTAACCAGGAATGCAAAGAGCAAAAGACCAACAGCGAGCACAGGCACCAGGTAGCTGGTTGCATCCATATTGAAAATCTGTAATGTATAGGTGCCGAAAGTACGGGCCACCAGACTCTGGTTGATGACCATGGATACGGCCATCAGCATCGCTGCAGAAGCAGTGACGGTACCCTGACCATACGCTTTTGCCAAAAACATCCCGATGCCCCCTGCAGAGGGGTATTCATTGCTCATCTTGACGTAGGAATAGGCACTGAATCCAGTTACGATACCCCCGACGACAAACATGATCGGGAACCACATGCCGGCAAGCGCGGCAACCTGACCCAGCAATGCAAATATTCCGGCACTGATCATCACGCCTGTCCCAAGACCGATCGCACCCGTCAGAGATAAGCTGTCTTTTTTATATTCGTTCATTAGCATCACCTCAGAAATAATGGCCTCTAAGTATATGCCCATGATTTATGCAGTTAGTGTGCAGTTTTTAAAATATTACAAACTAATTTAGTAATGCACCCAAAAACCATACTTTTAAGCAATCGATAATATACAAACCTCACTTTTTAATCCACTTGTAACCCACGCCCCATACTGTGTGAAAATAATCATCGATGGGAAACCCCACTTCCCTGATTTTTTCCCGCATGTTTCTAACATGCGAATCCACAGTCCGGCCTTCAGTTTCCGAATGCATTCCCCACACCAGATCGATCAGTTGATCCCTGGAATATACCCGCCCCGGGTTCTGTATGAGCAATCCAATCAATGAGAATTCCTTGGGGGTCAACTTGATATACTGATTCTTATAGGACAGTTCGAATCGATCCTTGTCCCATAGCAGTCCATCCACCTCAACATGGTTGCCAGGTTTCGCTCTCCTTAATAATGCATCCATCCGTGCAATGAGTTCTTTTTCATTGAAGGGTTTTGTTATATAGTCATCCGCCCCCAATCTGAGGCCTTTGACGATATCCGTCTTCTGCTCCCGTGCAGTCACCATGATGATGGGCACATCCGAATGCTGACGGATTTCTCTGCATACGTCCCACCCATCCATGTCAGGCATCATGATATCGAGCAGTACAATATCGAATCTTTCTTCTTCGATGTATTGGAGCCCTTCTTTCGGCCCCAGCGCTTTTCTGCAGTCGTATTGGTAGGGTTCCAGATACAACGCCAGCAATTCCAGCATCCTCTCTTCATCATCAATCAACAATGCCTTTTTCATACGCATCCTCCTTCGGCAAAGATATGTTGAAAACCGTTCCTTCACCTAGTTCACTTTCGACTTCCATCCTGCCGTTGTGGAGTTCCACAATCTCTTTGGCGATTGTCAGCCCAAGACCGGATCCTCCCTTGGAACGGGACCTGGATTTTTCTGCACGATAGAGCCGCTCAAATATATACGGCATATCTTCTTCGGCAATGCCATCCCCCGTATCCGAAATAACCGTTAAGACCTCATGTTTAGTTTGAACCACTTCCAATCTGACATGATTTCCGCGCCGAGTGTATTTTATGGCGTTATCGAGTATGTTCAACAGCACCTGTTGGATTCTTTCCGGGTCAATGGAAATGACCACATTACTTGGACAGGAATATGAAAATTCTATCTCTCTTTCTTCAATTGCTGGATAAATCCGTTCCACGATCTTTTGAATTAGCGCATCAAATTCCACTTTTTCTTTTTTTATGGCAAATTCATTCTGGTCTATTTTGGCCAGTTCAAACAATGTTTTTATCAGTCCGGCCAGATGTTCTGTCTCCTCCTGGATGATCTTTGTATATCTGGCTCGATCTTCCTCGGATGTGGTCTCCCGATTGATGATATCTGTATATCCTTTCAAATAGGTCAGTGGTGTACGGAGTTCATGGGAGACATTCGACAGGAATTCATTTCTTTCATTTTTCAAACGCTTCAAATCGTTTGATAAGCGTGTGATAGCAGTTGCCAACTCTCCGAGTTCGTCTTTTCGACTGGTGGATAGTTCCACTTCATGGTTGCCTCTGCTCAACGCTTCTGTGGCCTTCTTCATTCTGACCAATGGCTGTGTAATGACTTTTGAAAGCACAATCACCGTGATGATGGTTAAAATGACAGTGACCAATCCGATGAATAAAAATTGCCGAGTGAGACTGCTGATGATTTCTTTGATATGGTTGCTGTCGACAAACATGAATACATGCCCACTATGTGTACCCTCCATGATAATCGGGCTGTCTGTCGCCACATATTTTTCATCCGCCCAATCCGACTCCAGTATGACGCCTTCATCTGGCACTTGGTCGTTATCTGTATGCTCGATTACCGCTGCCATTTTCGGCTCCATTGGGTTGGAGCTGGTAACCACTTCTCCATTCCGGTCTGTAATGACGACAATAAAATCAGATTCGGATTCCATGATGGCGACATGATTCAAGGTTGATGAGGTGTAATTTTCTTCCAGCACATCCCGATGGGTATTTCCACGGGCCAACAAGTCTCCCATCACTTCGTCGACACGATCATTGACCAGGTTTGTATATAATATGGAGAATAATATGATTTCAACAGTAATAACTACTACAAAAAATAACAACCCAATCTTCAAAGATAATTGATTTAGCATCACAGCCCCCTCTCTTCGACAATAATACTTCGAGTGCCTAACAACAGAGTGAAAAGATGACCTCAAAACTTACGCTTACCTGGTTTGACCCTCATTTAGAACTTTCTTCCATGCAATTGACCCGGCGTCAGAGACATATACATCGCCGTTTACGGTATAGATGGCCAGTTCTTTTTCATTCTGTCGGTTTCGAGCAATATATGCAATTCCATCATTCTTCAATTCCGGTGTATCAATGATGGCTTCTTCGTCATTTTTAACATTTCTTCTGTGAAGTTCAACATTTTCGTTATTTATCGCATAATATAAATCGTCCCCATAAAAATATACGGTCATTCCTGCCTCCCTTGGATCTGTTAATGCTTTAAACTGATTTCCACCATCCTCTGACAGATAGATGCCGGTAGAAGTCGCTGCTGCAACAAAGTTGGAATCTGACGGATGGATTGCCAATGATAATACGCCCCCTTGAAGGCCCTCCGCATCTGCTTGTTCCCAACTTTCTCCATCATCAGTACTTTTATAAAAACCTCGGCCCAGCGCTGAATTTGGTTCAGGATTCAACAGAAAAATATCATGGCTGTCGTATCCTACCGCCATGGCATGGTAATCCGTTTCTCCCTCGAATTGGATATGTTCAAGTGTCCTGCCACCATCAAAACTACGTTGAATACCAAAAGGGTTGGGAATATCGGAATCTCCACCTGGATGCCCGGAAGTATAGAATCCTTCATCTACAGCATTGAATCCCATATAATCATTGTAGTTCCTGGTGGTTTCATGCCATCCCCCGTCACGGAATATTTTCAAACCGCCATGGGTCGCCAGATATAATCCATCATCCCCACCAGCATACCCCATTCCGTGCACATGTTCTATTTTGCCGTTAAAGGCTTCTTCGAATTCACCTGTTCCGTCGCTACTGCATCCCGCTAGAAATATCGCTGATACTATCATTGCATTAATCATTAACTTTCTTGATACCATAGTCGTTTCCTCCTGCCTCTATTCACTAATTAACTTGGAAGCCCTCAACCATTTTATTATTTAAATATCGATTTTTAGTGCAGATTCTAATAAGGATATGACATGTTGTATCTAAGTTATGAAACTCTACATTGAAAACCTAAGCATATATTTATAAACATTACTCTCTAATATTTGCTAATTACATCCACTTTTCATTGAATCTGCACTTAAACTGCACATTCTAAGGGTATGGTTTTAGTATCTCAAAAAATTGGAGGCTAGGTAGATGAGACAATTTCAAAGAATTTCTTTATCAGGTGCAATGATTTTCGCATTAGCGTTGGGGCTTAGTCCAGGAGCAGCAAATGCAGGTAGTACAGATACTGCCGCCCATGAAGATGGAAGTTATTACTACTACGAAGTCGATGCGCATGGAAACAAGACGCAGTACATTGATGGTTTGACTGAAAAAGAATTGGAAGATGAATTGGGTTACCCTTATAACGGAGCTCGTAGCCACTACTACTATGAAGTCAATGAAGATGGGGACAAGACGAAATACATCAATGGTCTGACAAAGGAAGAGCTGAAAGAAAGACTGCACCATTATAATATGCAGTCCGAATCCCATTCTGAGGACCACATGAATATGCAGTCCGAGCCACATTCCGGTGGACATATGAACCATTCCGCTGGGGAAATGTCGAGTTCTGGTGAAGTGCCTGAAGATTTGAAAGAAGCAGAAAATCCTACATACGAAGTAGGGAGCCAAGCAATTATTGAAGCCGATCACATGCAAGGCATGGAGGGCGCTGAAGCAACCATCTCCGGAGCCTTTGATACAACGGTTTATTCCGTATCGTATACACCAACAAATGGTGGAGAACCAGTAGAAGATCATAAATGGGTCATCCACGAAGAATTGGAAAATCCGGGTGAAGCCCCATTAGAACCAGGGGATGAGGTAGTAATGAATGCCACGCATATGGAAGGTATGGAAGGTGCCACTGCTACGATTGATTCAGCTGAACAGACAACAGTTTACATGGTAGACTTTGTCACAACAGATACTGGAGAAGAAGTACAAAATCATAAATGGGTAATTGAAAGCGAATTGGCGCCTGTTGAATAACTCTAAATATTTTCAACGATGAATAAAGAGTCTATCCAAAACGGATAGACTCTTTACTATTGGCCATATGTTATTAATCCAATATACCAAAATGTTAAAAACAAGTGAGAAAATTTATAAAATTAAGAAGGAAGTCGAAATTGCAATCGCCTTCCTTCCATAATATATTGCATAATTTTCACTTCTTATAAAAAATATTATCTCTATAATACTTCAAATAAGTTTACTTTAATCCATTTCGAATCGATGTAGCAATTGCGCATTGATTGCTACGATGATGGTGCTTAAGCTCATCAGTATTGCACCGACAGCCGGGCTGAGTACAATTCCCCAAGGAGCCAGAACGCCTGCAGCCAATGGGATGGCAAAAATGTTGTAGCCGGTTGCCCATATCAAGTTCTGAACCAGTTTATTAAAGGTCCGTTTGGAAAGGCTGAATATGGCCAGTATATCTTTCGGATTGCTGTCCACAAGAACGATATCTGCACTATCCATAGCGATATCTGTCCCTGCCCCTACCGCAATTCCAACATCTGCTTTCGTCAAGGCCGGCGCATCATTAATACCGTCCCCTGTCATTGCAACAACTAAACCACGCTTTTGAATCTCTGTCACTTTCTCTGCTTTCTGATCCGGCAAAACTTCTGCATATACTTCATCAATACCAATTTGTTCTGCAACGTAGTTCGCCACCTTCCGGTTGTCTCCAGTGAGCATGATGGCCTTAATATTTCGCTTGTGCAATTGTTCAACCGTCTGTTTGGAGCTTTCTTTGATTTTATCTGCCAATGCGATGGCGCCTGCCAGCTCTTCATCAATGATTAGGAACACAACCGTCTTTCCCTGTTCGGACCATTTGTTGAATTTCCGATCATCAAAGGTGATATCTTGTTTACTGATATATCCAGGACTCACAACTTTGATATTCTTCTTATCGATTGTCCCTTCAATTCCCACACCAGTAATGGAATTGAAATGAGTCATTTCATGCAGTTTCAGTTTTCTTTCCATTGCTTCATTGAGTATTCCCGTAGCAATGGGGTGCTCAGAGTCATTCTCCACTGTCGCTGCATAGCTTAGTATCTTATTTTCATCCATATCACTGAAAGTTTGCACGTCTGTTACTCCAAATTTACCTTCAGTCAACGTACCAGTCTTATCGAAAATTACTGCGTCAATATTACGTGCCCGTTCGAACTGAGGACGTTTGCGGATCAACAGACCATGCTTTGCAGATAAAGCAGTAGAAACAGAGATGACCAGGGGCGCTGCGAGACCTAAAGCATGCGGGCAGGTGATAACCATGACGGTCACTGTTCTTTGTATGGCCGTATCTACAGTGGCTCCGATACTTATCCAAACAATAAAGGTGATAATACCAGCAGCCAAAGCGATATAAAACAGCCATTTGGCCGCCTGATTCGTGATGTCCTGCGTTTTGGATTTTGTCTTCTGGGATTCTTTGACCATTTCGATGACCTGGTTCAAGTAGGACTCATCCATCAGTTTTTCTACTTCTATTGTAAGTGAGCCTTCCCTATTGATCGATCCACCGATGACCTCGTCATTAACAGATTTGGTTACGGGAACGGACTCACCTGTCAGCATGGATTCATCGATTTGGGATTTTCCTTTAACGATCTTTCCATCCAATGGCATCTTTTCTCCCGGTTTGACCAAGAGCAGATCCCCTGCTTTGATAGCATCAACCTGCACTTCTTCCGTCTCACCATTCTCAGCAATACGATTTGCTGTGTTCGGCATCAAGGATGCAAGTGACTCCAGAGCTTTGGATGCATTATTGATCGATCGCATTTCAATCCAGTGGCCTAGAAGCATGATCAGTACCAGGGTTGCCAGTTCCCAGAAAAGCTGCTCCCCATTAAATCCAAATACAACAGCCAGACTGTAGAAGAATGCGATGGAGATGGCCATGGCAATCAGTGTCATCATCCCGGGTTCTCTGTTTTTCAGTTCATCAAAAGCACCCTTGAGGAAAGGCCAACCGCCATAGAAATAAACGAATATGGACAGGGCAGCTAGAATATAGATATCCCCTGTAAAGCTCCAGTCGACGCCCATGAAATCCTGAATCATTGGAGACAGGAGAAGGATCGGAATGGTGAATATTAAAACAACAAAAAACTTATTCCGGAATTCCGTCACCATATGTCCGTGATGGTCATGTGCACCGTGCCCATGATTATCGTGCTCATGTTCATCATGAGACTCATCGTGATTTTTATGATCATGATGGTCGTGATGGGTATGCTCTTCCTGACTATGATGATTGTGATTTTCCTCCTGGTCAGAATGTGGCTCTTTTTTGCGATGATTCATTCTATCACTCCCTAACTTTTATCTCGCTTTCATTATACCCTGTGGGGGTATAATGAAGCAAGTAGACGATTCCAAATATTGAATTTTATACGAGGATATATTCAACATAGCATACGACTCATCGAGTAATTCATATTGAATTTAAATATAAAAAATCTCTGAACACCTTGAAGATGTTCAGAGATTCAGACCGGGAATAACTACTTCAATTGCAAGTCGGTCAAACAAGTACTATCCCCTTCGAAAGTGGAAAAAGCGTACTCAGCATGTTTGTTTTGATAACTAATTTCTATGGTATATTGTTTATCTCTGGGTAACCAGAAATCCATAAAACCATTTTCAAGTGTTGTTACTGTTTCATCAAAATGGACCTTACCTTGTTCATCTGTAATCTTTACATCCATCTCTTCATTTACCAGCTCACCCTGGCACCCAGTCAGACTATGGAATTCACATGGATGCGTATATGTAAGATAAGGTGCTACCGATATAAAAAACTCATCTTCGGGAAGATTATAGATATCTTCCTCTCCACCATCTTGAACAATAAGGTCCTTATCATTTATTGATGCCGATTCTACGATATTACTGGCACTCAGCTGTGATACGAATTCTTTAACATTTGTTTCATTCGAGGCTGAATCATTGCCACACCCGGCTAGAATAATCGTTAAACCCAGTAAAGCTGGCATTAAATATTTTTTCATTTGACTACCTCCCACCGTTTAATTATATCAAGCTTATTCAAGTACATTTTTCAAGATTATAGCAACTATATGAATTATGGATAAAGATGCAACAAGAACAATAGATATTTTACTTCTTATCTTCTTTGAGTGATTTAGACCAAATTAAAACTTATCTATTGAAAATATAATCTCCATTAAGACGAATTTTTCACTTTCATATTTGCAACTAGAATCCTTGAAAATCGCCAAAGAATGGCTGAAGCCAAATAATGATTTGAGTCAATCCATCAAAGTAAAGAAGGACACCCATCAATATCATAACGACGCCACCGACCTTCATAATTACGTTTGAGTATTTCAACATCCAACGGGTACGTGAGACAAAAAAACTCAAAATGAAGAATGGGACTGCAAATCCAAGACAGTAAACAATCATTAAAATTAAAGCATTATTTGGTGCCGTTGCACTCATTGCAAAAATAGCGCCAATAATTGGACCATTACACGGTGTCCATCCGGCACCGAATGCCGTACCTATAAAAATTGAACCTAAAAATCCAGAGGGCCTGTTTTTAAAATGTATTTTTCTGTTTTTCATCAGAAAATTAAAGTTTAAGACACCTGTAATAATCAGCCCGAATATAATGATTAAAATAGAACCGAGCTGTCTAATC
Source organism: Salinicoccus sediminis (assembly GCF_000986795.1). GTDB lineage: Bacteria > Bacillota > Bacilli > Staphylococcales > Salinicoccaceae > Salinicoccus > Salinicoccus sediminis. The sequence goes on from NZ_LAYZ01000002.1 coordinate 184,613, forward strand.
AAATTCGCGTGCTCAATCAGTAGCCCACCTAAAAAAACCGTACCGAAACCTAGTGCGATATACACTAAGCTGAAGCCAATGAGGAAAAAAGTGTATGTAATATCGCTCTTACATTAAATTTTTGATTTTCCACTTCATTATAGCTCATACCTGTTATATATGAGACAAAAGCAGGAAAGACCGGAAGCACACAGGGTGAGACAAAACTTAAGACCCCGGCTCCGAATGCAAGGAGAAATGTTACCTCACTGCCCATGCAAACACCTCCATTTATAATCCATCTTAACAGATAAGATAAGGATAGTTTCACACTGTTAGCTAATGTTTAGGAACTTTCTATGACATTTGAATCAACTACCCAAGATCTCGTGTTCTCGATGTCTTTCTAACTCGTTCTTCACTTAAAAAAGGTATTATTATAATTCAGAGTGTTGAAGTAACTTTATATAATCACATTTGTATTTTTACCGTAGACCATAAATAGACATTTTAGAAGTGTGGATTCTATTGGTTTGCGAGTGTATGGTTAGGGTGTATTTTAATTACATTCAGAGAAGATGGTTAATATGAAAGTAGGATATGTGCGTGTGTCATCGTTAGATTAGAATTTGAATGGACAGATTGAAGTGTTAAAAAGCATCCCGTGAGAATCACGGGATGCTTTGTTATAACACCAAATTAACTTGATATAATATCTACAGTTAATTCATCATAATCAATTTCATAAACATCAAACATCATCTTTAAAAGTCGCATTTTACTGCTGTTGCCATAGTTGATATTCATATATATACCTGGGAGTATTTGTGCTCTTCCTTTACCGGGTTGTTCGTAGAATTGGAGGTCTAAACCTGACTCATTTGCTTTTACAAATTCCAATAGTGGGTTAACATCTTTTGCAGCTAACATCTTTACTATTTCAATCATGAATGCTCTCCATGTATTTATTGGTACATATCTATCGTCCATGAAGGTATACCCTTTGATTTTTACATTATTGAAGGTCTGAGTCCCATCGAAAATGACGAGTTCTTGATTGTCGTTAACGGGTTCATAAGTTGTGGCTGGGTAATTCCAAATATCCAGGGCTCTTTGGATTATTGTGTTTCTTCTTTCCAGGATTTCAGCTTTTCCCCAGTTTTCTTTTTCTGCAGGGAGACGATTCAAAAATGCAAAATGGCTTTCTTTAAAGCCTTTTGGAATGGACTGTTTCTCTTTGAAAGGCCGATTACTGTACTGTGAGTTATACGCTGTGATGGTCAGGTTACCTATCGAGTTTAGATATGAGTCATGGACTTCCTGATAGTTTGTACCTAGTTCATTGATCCATTCCTTGTTTAAAGTTTGTGGCATAATATGCTCAATGCTGTAAATCTGTTCCTGTATCCCATCGTATATGTTTAGATTTTCCATATGGTCATAGTTTTCAAGCCTTTCAAATACATACGTTCTGATTTTGGGGCTGATGTTATACATATTCCTGGATTTAAGACTTTCTTCAACTTCCTGATTGGACGGAAATCTGCCGGTGCTGGATTTGGACAGCAGGATATACGCTACGATTTCGGATTCGGATACAGTGCCTTCTGTTTTTGCCATATGTTTTTTCAAATCTTTATACAATGTCGCGAATATTTTGTTCAATGCGTTTGAAGGAATTGCAGTAATCAGGCGTCTGGCTATATAGGATTCAATAATATTAAAGATTGCTGTGACCTGTGATGCTTCAATTTTATTATCTGAGTAGTCTTTGAGGATTCCCAGTACAAACGGGAATGCGACTGTGACATTAACGAAATTCAGCCGTTTCAAAAACTCGTTTATGTCTTTGTTGTCAGTGTTGAATTTCAATATATGTTCATAAGCTATCGAATACTCTGCCAGTTCTTTAAAGAAGTCTTTTTTAATATTTGAGCTTGAGTCGGCTCCAGTTTCGATTTTTGAATAATACTCAACAAAAGCCTCATACACTTTGGCGATAACGGGTGTACGGCCTTCTTTTAATGTAAGAAAATCCTTGAAGAAATCAGATATTTTCAAATGTGTTCTTTCTTCTATCGGCTGCCAGTAATTAACGAACAATTCATTCTGAGAATCTTGAGGTTCATTCATAAGAAGATAGTTTCTAATTTTATCTGCATTGGTCAGGTCAACGCCGGTTGAATTCAGACTTTCGAAAATAAGTTGTGGATCGTCGTTAGGTGAATTTAAGTTCACTACCATCACTTGAAGCTTGTTGATAGATTCAAACAGCTCATCAAGACTGATGTTGATGTTTTCGAGCCTTTCATAAAAATAATTATAGTTCATAGTGATATTTGAGGCTTGAATGTGCACTCTCGGATCGTCATATAATTTTTTATAGGCTTCAAAATCACGAGGATTTGATTTTAGTTTCTGCTTATCAATGTCACTGCTGAAACTATTAATCAGAAAACCATCATTTAGGTTATTTGGGTTTATAATTCTTTGCTCTATTTTGTTGGCTAACATATAGTTTTTCATCGCCAGAAGCAGCAGGGATATTGTGGTGATGCGTTGCTGACCATCAATGATTATGATGTCTTGAGAGTAGTCGCCTGGTTTTACAACAATAGTGCCAAAAAAATGCGTTTGTTTCCCTTCGTTATGTAGGCTGATTAAATCCTCTATAAGTTTTATACAGTTCTCTTTTTGCCAATCATAGTTTCTTTGGTATACAGGGATAACTAATTTAGTTGCTCCTCGCAAATATTCGCTTATATGTCTGACATTGCCTTCCATCAAAACACGTCCTTTAAATGATAATCATTACTATTACTGTAACTTAAATAGTTACGTAATGAAAAAATAGGCTATTTAGTAACAAATATATTTTGTTATTTTAAGAGTATTATAATATATGATAAGCTAGCGTTGAAATATGCAACACAAAGAGGTAATCAGATGAGAAGAAAAGTAATGTTTATCGCTCCATATCAAGGATTGGCTAACATCGTCAATAATATGGAACTTCCAAATGAATTAGATGTCGAAGTCAAAGTTGGTAATTTGGATGAAGGTGCCAAAATAGCAGCTGAGGCTGAAAAAGGTGGATTTGATTTCATTATCAGTCGCGGCGGAACTGCGACTAAAATTGAAAATACGGTATCTATTCCTGTTATTCATATTGATATAACAGGCTATGACATCCTTCGGATATTCACGATGATTACCGGTATCGATACAAAGGTTGCGTTAGTCGGTTTCCCCAACATTTCAGAAGGAGCGGCAACAATCTGCAGTATTCTGGAATACGATGTGACTTTGGTAACTATTGAATCTCAGGAGGAAGTAGAAGAAACATTACATGATTTAAAGACAGAAGGATATTCCATGGTCATTGGTGACGTAGTGACGGTCACTCATGCTCAAAAAGTAGGCATGCGAGGAATTCTACTAACATCAGGAAAAGAAGCTGTCCTGGATTCATTTGAAATGGGAATCCGTATGTCTAACTTGCTTAAAAGCAATAGAGCCAAATATTTGACCACCCAGAAATTATTTGAATCTTTCCCTTTACCGACAGTAGTCTTGAACGGGGATGAAGAAATTATTTTTCAAAATAATGCATACACAAACGAGCTGGTGCAAACTGGTATAACAGCGGAGCGGGAATTCTATGATTTTCTCAAAAATATAAATGAAAACCAGGAAAATATTTTTTATGATAAGAATAATTCTTTGAGTCTCATCGCAAAAGGGTTTCCTTTGGAATCGTCGGAAAAAATTCAAGGAATCATCATAGAGGTTGTAAAGAATCAGTTTAATGTGGAGACTATTAAAAGGGAAGAGGTCATAGAAAATCCACATTTAATTGGAAATAGTGAATGTGTGCGTAAGCTAAAAGAAATAATCACTAGATACAGTGAAAGTGAAGGCGTTATTTCTTTAATCGGTGAGAATGGAACAGGAAAAAATACAGTTGCCAAGGCCATCCATTACAGGAAATTCGGAGCTGGCATCCCTTTTTATGTAGTAGATGGACAAGATTTAACGGACGGTATATCAGATGAAGTACGATCACATGTAAGCAGAGTCGCACGGGGGAGCATCATGATAAATAATGTAGTAAGCCTTTCTACAGAAAAGCAAAAGGAAATTCTCAGGCTGATCAACCACGGCGTTCAAGTATTTCTGACTTATAATTTAAGTAAGGTCACAAATGGTGAGGGAAATCCTGTCGTAGGAAATATTGGTGGAATGGTCAGTGCGAGAAGCATACATTTACCCCCTCTGAGAGAGCGTCCGGAAGATATAAAATATTTCATGAACTATTATCTGAGTGAATTGAATGCTAAAAAAGGATTGGAAATACTGGGTGTGAAAGAAGACGCCTTAGCCTATTTAGAAGATTTTTTCTGGAGTGGGAATATCACTCAATTGAAACAGGTTATCGATGAAATTAGTTCTTCAATACAGGGGCATTACATTGAACTGAAAGATGTTGAGATTTTAAATATTTATTCATCGCTCAAGGATAATGATGAAATAAACTTGAAAATAGGTAATCTGAGAGACATTGAAAAGCAAGTTATACAAAAAGTCATGGAAAGAGAAAAAGGAAATCAATCAAAGACCGCTAAGATACTTGGGATAAATCGGAGTACTCTTTGGCGAAAATTAAATGATTGAAAAAGCAACACAAGTGAAAAACTTGTGTTGCTTTTTTGTTTTTTTCTTATTATTTTAAATACAAACATGTTGCAAATAACAACTTATTAGAATATAATATATTTTGTAAACGCTTTATATTAATTATATGTTGCAAAATAATACAATTGGAGGCGTGGAGATGAGAATAAAAGCAGGATTAGAAAGAATTCCTGGAGGAATGATGGTTGTACCATTAATCTTGGCTGCACTTATAAATACTTTCTTTCCGGAATTGCTGAGAATAGGTAACTTCACCGAAGCATTATTTGTTGATGGAGCAAACGCACTTATTGCATTGTTCCTATTATGTACTGGCGCTCAAATCAATTTTAGAAATGTCGGTGTCAGTCTAGGTAAAGGTGCTACGTTGTTGTTTGTTAAATGGTTGGTCGGCGGAACTGTTGGTTTACTGGCATTCATGTTAGCGGATTCAAATGGATTATTTATGGGACTTGCACCTGTTGCGATTATTGCAGCTATGACGAACAGTAATGGCGGTTTATATGTCGCTCTCGTTGGTCAATATGGTGATAAAACAGATAGAGCAGCATATTCTTTGCTTGCATTGAATGATGGTCCATTCCTAACGATGGTTGCTCTTTCCATCTTTGGGATAATGGGATTCGTTGATGGATTATTTTCACCAATTTCATTCATTGCTGTTCTTCTGCCTATCGTGGTAGGGATGATCTTAGGAAACCTGGATGATGAAATGCGTGACTTCTTAAATAGTGGAAGTGCGATGCTGATACCTTTCTTTGCATTTGCATTAGGTATGGGAATTGACTTTGGTGCAATTATCGAAGGCGGTCTGGGTGGAATAATACTTGGATTATTGACGGTTTTTGTTACTGGTTCAGCCGGTTATTTTGTGTTCAAAGCTATGAAATGGAACCCAGTGGTAGGCGCATCTGAAGGATCTACTGCAGGTAATGCAGTGGCGACTCCTGCTGCAATTGCAGCAGCAAGCTCAGCCTTCGCCACACATGTGGAGATTGCAACTGTTCAAGTTGCTGCTTCAACGGTAACTACTGCGCTATTACTGCCTGTCTTTATAGGATTCTTGGTCAAAAGATTGGAGAAAAAGGGAGTTAAAATCCCTGACGATTATATGACAGGAGAAGAAAAACGTCATACAGCATAAAATAAGTAGCTATAAAGAGGGATTCAATTGAGGAAAATCGGAATCATATCGGATGATCTGACTGGTGCTAATGACAGTGGTGTCCAGTTGACTGAAAAAGGACTAACGACCTCTGTATTTTTTGATTTGCCTACAGGGGAAGTGGAGTTAGATGAAGCCATTGTTATAAATACAGATTCAAGGTCTCTTTCTGTTGAAGAAGCAGTAAATAAGAGCAACTTGGCTGCGAACTTTCTCAAACACAATGATTACCAGTATATTTATAAAAAGATGGATTCAACCATCAGAGGGCATATTGCAAGAGAGATAGAAGCTATATATAAAGAGATACAACCGGAATATGTATTTGTAGCACCTGCTTTTCCTGCTTTGGAAAGGACTACTGTAGACGGCTCGCATTATTTAAAAGAAGAAAAAATAGAGAATACTGAAATAAGTAATGACCCTGTCCATCCTGTGACAAAGTCACACATACCAACAATATTCTCAGATACAATTGATGTAGAAATGGCTACATTGACACTTGATGATCTAAGAAATGGATTTGAAAAATTCAATGATAAAATAACTAAATGTAAAGAAGCAGGTATTTCATATTTAGTATGTGATGCTGTTGAGGAATCTGATTTAGAGCTGGCGGCAAAATATATGGTGGAACTCTCAAACAATATATTATGGGCGGGTTCAGCAGGTTTAGCAGAGGTATTACCGGAAGTATTAGGAATTTCCAATTTAGATTCTCAACGAAGGAATATACAAGCCAATCAAGTCCTCACTATTTGCGGGAGCCTTTCCAGTGTAACTCAAAAGCAAATCAAATATGCAATTGCTCAGGAGAACATAGAGAGTGTCGAAGTTGATACTGTGCAAATATTTGATGGAAATTGGAGTGAATACAGTAAACGTATTGTTCAAATGGGTAGAAGGATATTAAGCGATTACTCAGATTTAGTGATATATCTGCCTTCAAATGAGGACGTCAGAAAAGAAGCGAAGCGGAAAGGTTTAGAGCAAGGATTTAAAGAAAATCAAATAAGCAATATCATTTCCGAAGAAGTGTCTTCGCTTGCATACCAGATTATCAAAGAAAATCAAAACGTTAACGGGCTTGTTTTGACCGGTGGCGATACGGCAAAAGATACTGCAGTTAAACTGGGTGGAATAGGAATACAATTGATAAAACAGATTGAAACAGGTATTCCACTGGGGACATTGATCGGACCATCTGAAGAGTACTTCGTTGTTACTAAAGCGGGGGCCTTTGGACGTACAGGATCAATATACAATGCAATGATGGAACTTAAAGGAGTTTTGAGAGATGAATAAACCAATTATAGGAATTACTATGGGGGATGCATCTGGAGTTGGTCCGGAAATTATAGTTAAAAGTTTGGCTCATACCGATATACTGGAGAGATGTCATCCAATCGTCATAGGGGATCTTAAGATGTTGGAGAGAGCAGCTGGATTGTTACAAGCTGATTTTAAAACCGTTAAAATCGATAGTGATTTCAATTTCAATAAGCTTGAAGATAACAAAGTTTATTGCTATGATCTCGATTTAATCCCCGAGGATCTAGCGTTTGGAGAAGTTTCTGCTACAGCAGGTGATGGGGCATTCCAGTATTTAAAGACTGCAATTGAGCTTGCTAATTCTGAAAAAATCGATGCCATTTGTACAGCACCTTTAAATAAAGAAGCTTTGCATAAAGGCGGGCATAATTATCCGGGCCACACAGAAATTTTGGCTGAGTTAACAGATACTGAAGACTTTTCAATGATGCTGTCTTCTCCAAAACTGAAAGTAATCCATGTAACAACTCACATGGGACTTATTGATGCAATCAACAGCATTGAACCTGAAAGGGTGCTAAAAGTTATAAATTTGGCTAACGATACTTTGAAAAAAGCGGGAATACAGAATCCTAAAATTGGTGTATGTGGTATAAATCCCCATGCTGGTGAAAACGGTCTTTTCGGATATGGAGAAGAAGAGGAAAAGGTTATTCCTGCAGTAGATAAGGCTTTGGGAGCGGGTGTTGATGTAGAGGGTCCATTACCGGCTGATACATTATTCTTCCGTGCTCAAAGAGGCGATTTCGATATTGTTGTGGCAATGTATCACGACCAAGGTCATGGTCCAATCAAAGTGTTAGGCTTAGAAGCAGGTGTTAACATTACAGTTGGGTTGCCGATAATCAGAACGAGTGTGGATCATGGCACTGCATTTGACATCGCCGGGAAAGGTATTGTGGACGAAAGAAGCATGCTTGAAGCACTGAATCAGGCTATAGAACTGGCTCCTAAAAAATGAATTTCATTTTCAAAGAAAATATAAATAATTAAAAAATCAGACTGCCATCCATTAACTACTGGGTGGCAGTCTGATTTCTTATTTTTACACCTTATCTCTGATTGACGTCACATATCTGACATTTGCGGTGATGAGCACTGCTGCGATGACAATCATGCCGAATATCTGGTTGTCTCCTGTGGATATGGAATACATCATCAGGATTATGAGGCCGAGGAATAATGCGCCGTTGATCGTATTGAATGTTTTGTACAGCCCTTCGAGCATGACGTGACGTTCACCTTCGTCAGAGGCATGCAGCAGTTTGTCTGCGAAGTCCGAATCGCTGGATGATGGCAGGTCGCGTTCCGGGTACATTACGTGCAACAGTGTCGGCAGGAGGAATAAAAACAGCAGTGCGGCGATCATCGTGATCCCTGAAGCGGTAAATATCCATGCATCTGTCTGCTGGATGATGGCAACGCCGGTCACCAGGAGGCTGAGAACCAGCCCGGTCTGTATGCAGAGGGAATTGTCGGCATATTTCCTGTACATATACTGTTCGGATTCATCTTCATCCATATCACCACCCCGCTTTGATGCGTGGCTTTTCAACTGGAAGAACCCCGATATGCCGAGCGCTGTAAAGATTGCGGCGGCAGCGAGGCCGGTGATGCTCAGTTCGGTAGTGAAGGTTCCGATCCCGCTCAATGCCTCAAAATTCAATATGAACATCCCGACTATCAGTCCGCCCAGAAAATACGGGACGAATGACAGGAATGATTTCTTTTTCTTGTCCATCTAGATCTCCTCCTCATCAAATAAGAAAATGCTTTCTATCGTTTCGTCGAAAATTTTCGCCATGCGTTTTGCGATCAGGAGGGAAGGGATGTATTCCTCCCGTTCAATCAGGCTTACGGTCTGTCTGGAGATTTTGGCGAGTCTGGCAAGTTCGGTCTGGTTAAGGCCGTCCCTTGCACGCAGTTCCCTTATCCTTGTTTTCATATCATCACCTCTGCATCTTCAGCGTAACGTAAACTTGTCATAATGACAAGTTTATTGGTCAAAATGTTTTTATTAATTGTCAAATATACAAATCTAAAAGTATGTGCCAATAATTTCAGAATATTATGATATAATGCAGTGGATTGTATATGCATGCTGAGGAGGAAAATGAATGAAACTGTTGACCTTTTATAAAGATGGAAAACCGAGACCGGCTGTATCAACCGATAAGGGTGTGCTTGATATTTCCGGTTCGTATCCAACTATGATTGAAGCGATTGAAAGAAATGAAGGATTGAGTGAATTTCTTGATTTTGCGCTTGAGGAAAATTCGGATTACTTTCTGGATACGGGCAGTCTGAAATACGGCCCGGCGATCAACTGCATGGAGAAGATCATATGCGTGGGACTGAACTATCAGAAGCATGCCGATGAGTCGAATATGCCGGCGCTGGAATATCCGATATTGTTCAGCAAGTATAAAAACGCCCTTTCGGGTCATGGGGAAAAGGTGGCAATACCCCGGGAAGCGACACAGGTGGACTACGAAGCGGAGCTTGCCATCGTCATCGGCAAAGAGGCAAAAGGCGTTTCGGAAGAAGATGCGCTCGACCATGTTTTCGGCTATGCCTGCTCTAATGATCTGTCTGAGCGGACATTCCAGATGCGGAGTGGTCAGTGGCTGCTCGGCAAATCACTGGATGGGTTCTGCCCGCTCGGTCCATACATCGTGACGAAAGATGAAATCGAAGATCCGGACAGGCTGGGTATACGCTGCAGCGTGAATGGGGTGAGGCGGCAGGAGTCCAACACGGGGGATATGATATTCAACTGCCGGCAGATTATCAGTTACGCATCCAGATACATGACGCTCAAGCCGGGTGATGTCATTTTGACAGGAACGCCTGAAGGGGTGGCAATGGGATATGAAGCAGATAAGCCGTGGCTTGAAGCGGGTGATGAAGTGACGGTGGAGATAGAAGGGCTGGGGCGTCTCTCGACGAAGATGACAATGGAATAATTGAAAAGGAAGCCAACCGGACATGCTGCAGCATGTCCGGTTTTCTTTTATATAATAAGGAAACGTTTTCATTTATTAATAATTCAGAAAATATAGAATATTGGATTAAAAAGTGATATTGTATCGATAAATGTCATGGAACATGGTTTTATGAGCAAGTCTTAAAAAGAGGAGTGTGGTTGTATGCAACGTGAGAAGCGGGAGCCGGTCAGGAATTATAAGATCTGGATCGTTTTCGGCATAATATTCATATTATTGAATCCCTGGTATTTTCCAGCAGGCGGCGACCCGGTGCTTATTTATGGTGTGCCGTTGTGGGCACTTGTGATTATGGGAGTCACGGTGCTGCTGTCCCTCCATATTACTTATGTCATCAAGTATCACTGGGATGAATCGGATGAAGTTCCAGACAGGGAGGAGGATAAGTGATGGAATTGGCTTTTTCAGGAATGTCAGGCATCCTGATCATGCTTTTTTACGGCATAACGATGCTGGCGATTGGTGTCACTACGTTTTTGCGGAATAAGAAAATACATGGCAGCCTGGACGAGTATTATCTGGGCGGCAGAAGCCTCGGTACTCTGGTACTGTTTTTTACATTCTTTGCGACGCAATACAGTGGTAATACGGTCATCGGATATTCAGCAGAGGCATATCGTGTCGGTTACGCGAATCTGGTCACAGTCCCTTTCTTCATCATGATTGTCCTCGTGTATCTGCTCTATGCCCCGAGATTGTATAAGATAAGCAGAAAGCATAATATTGTGACGCCGGTGGACTGGCTGCAACTGCGTTTCAAGTCGAAGGCTGTGTCCATATTGGGTGCCGTCATCATGCTGTACGCCCTGGGGAATTTCCTTCTGGAGCAGCTGATCGCAATTGGACAGGGGGTGGCCGGCCTGACAGACGGCACCGTCCCCTACCAGGTTGGTGTGATCTTCTTCATTACCATCATGATCATATACGGCTGGCTCGGAGGCATGCGTTCGGTGGCCTATACGGATACGATGCAGGGGATTGCCCTTTTGGTCGGCGTGTTCATGCTGCTGATCGGTACGATCCTCTACTTTGGCGGGCTGCCGGAAGCGGGGGATTACATCAGGACATATTCTCCTGAGAACCTCGGTGTGCCGGAAGGTGTCGGGCTGGTCACGTGGAGCAATTTCCTGCTCCTTGTCGGTTTTGGTGCAGCTGTTTACCCGAACGCCATACAGAGGATCTTCTCTGCGAAGAATGAGCGGGCGCTGAAGAAATCACTGACGCAGATGGCATGGATGCCATTCCTTACAGCCGGTGTGGTATTCATCATAGGGATACTGGCCTATACTGCCTTTCCTGACTTGTCTGTTGCGGAATCCGAACAGGTCGTCGGCATGATGGCGAGTGTTATAGCCAACGAGAACATCATATTCTATGTCGCTATGGTACTGCTCTTCGGGGGGATTATCGCGGCAATCGTCTCGACAGCCGATTCAGTGCTGCTTACTTTCTCGTCTATCATTTCCAAGGACCTCTACGGCAGATACATCAATCCCGGTGCCTCCGACAGCCGCAAGATCATGGTCGGTAAAATTCTCGGGGTCGCAGCGGTTGCATTCCTGCTTGTCATTGCGTGGAATCCGCCGGCAACATTATACCAGGTATTCGTTCTTAAACTGGAAATACTGGTCCAGGTTGCACCGGCCATAATCCTGGGCATATACTGGCAGCGGAGTCATGCGAAATCCGTCTTTGCCGGAATGCTTGCCGGCACCCTGCTGGCCGCCTTCTTCACCTTTACCGGCATGAAGCCGCTCGGCATCTTCAGCGGCATATGGGGACTGATGCTGAATCTCGCAATATACACCGGGGGAAGCCTGGTGTTCGGAGATGCGGCAGGAGAGAATGTGGAAGCGGATACTGTGGAAGTATCACCCATTCAGTCACTGCAGGACCATTAGGAGTGAGGAAGAACGGAGGAGGCTGGACATAAGTCCTGAAGATATATATAAATAATCGGTTATACTTTATAAGCCGGACGTTAGACTTCCAGGGGAATAGCATCTGCGTGAGACTACAGGCTCACGCGATGCCCCAGAAAAGCTGACGTTCGGCTTATTTATGACGGGAATCGTTTTGTCCCAGCCCCTCTTTCTTTATGAAGCAATCATTTTGAAAGCCTTTACATTTTCTGTTGACATGCTTTTAGTGCAGTATTATATTAATAAGTAAGTTCATATACAAGAATTAAGTTCATATATGTGAACAGGAGGCGATTGGATGTCCGTGAAGTCAGCGGAAAGAGTTTTGGAAATAATTGATTATTTGACGGCAACGGAGAAGGGGGCGACGCTGATGGAATTATCCGGTGAACTGGGAATACCGAAAAGCAGCATGTCCCAGCTTCTGGGGACGATGACGCGCAAAGATTACCTGGCCCGTACGGAAGGGAATGTGTACAAGCTTGGGCACAAGCTGATCACTGCAGGCAACAGGGCGCGTACGGGCAATGATATATACAGCGCGTCAATTTCTATATTGAGCGAAACGGTGCAAAAGACGGGGGAGACGGTCTTTCTTGCGATCCGCTCCATGGATGAAATCATCTACCTTGCGAAGGTGGACAGTGATGAGTCGGCGCGGACGACGGCACAGCCTGGCATGCGCAAGCCGCTCCACTGCACGGGCCTCGGCAAGGCATTCCTGGCATTTGAGATGGAGGATGTGAGACGGGAACTGATGGATACCATTACTCTCACTTCCTATACATCCCATACCATCACTGACCGGGAGGAGCTTGCTGGGTTGACTGCTGAATACAGGGAACAGGGCTTTTCGATAGACGATGAGGAGAATGATATCGGGGTTTACTGTGTTGCGGCACCGGTCTTCGGCGATCAGGGCAGGATGGTGGCTGCCATCAGCTGTGCGGGTTCGAAGCCGAGGATGCTTGATAAAAAGCAGGCTGTGATTGAAGAGATTACCCGGGCGGCCGGAAGGATTTCCGAAACCCAGGGGTATGCGGGAGGTGTCATATGATGGAAGTGATCGGAATCGGTGAATCGATGGTGGCTCTGGTCAATGAGCCGAAAGGATATATCCGTCATGCGGACAGCTTCAAACCTTATGTTGCCGGGGCGGAAATGAATACGCTGATCGGACTCAGCCGGCTCGGGCATGGGACGTCCTGGATATCGGCCCTCGGTGAGGATGAATTGGGGGAACTGATCCTCCACAAAGTGCGTGCGGAAAATGTGGATACATCGCATGTAATTCATAAGGATAAGCGCACCGGGGTGTTCTTCAAGCAGATATTGCCGGACGGCAGTGTGGATGTTACGTACTACCGGGAGGATTCGGCAGCGAGCAATATGGATATCCGGGACATTGATATGGATGTTATAAGGCGTGCGAAAGTCCTTTATCTGACGGGGATTACACTGTCCCTGAGCAGCTCTGCGAAAGAGATGCTCTTTGAAGCGGTACGATTGGCCGGGGATGATGTAACAGTCGTCTTCGATCCCAACATACGGCTCAAGATGTGGTCCGAAAAGGAAGCGCGGGAAACAATCCTCGAATTCCTGCCCCATGTCGACTGCCTGATTGCCGGCAGGGATGAGGTGGATATTCTGCTTGGTAAGATGCGGCCGGAGGAGGCGCTCAAGTCCTTCCGGAAACTCGGCTGCAGCAAGGTGGTCCTGAAACTCGGCAAAGACGGTGCGGTGTATGACTTCGACGGTGTCAGGGGCTCGGTGGAAAATCCGAAGCAGTTCGAAGAGATCGATCCGGTCGGCGCCGGGGACGCATTTGCAGCGGGCATTGTATCCGGGCTGCTGAATGATGAAAGAGCGGACGAACTGGTCGGGAAGGCCTGCTTCCTTGGCGGATATATCACACAGTTTGTCGGAGACTACCAGGGTTTTCCGTCCGGGGATAGACTGAGCGCGGCCATGGAGAATTTTGATGATGAAAAAGTCAGCAGATAGGAGAGATGATGATGACTGTTCTGGAACGTATTAAGGATCACAGGATGATCGGCATTCTGCGGGGATACGATACTGAGGATGCACTGAAGATTGCCGGTGCATTGGTGGACAGCGGCTTCAATGTGATCGAAGTCGCCTTGAATTCTCCGCATGCGAAAGCGACTGTGAAGGCGATCAAAGAAGAGTTCGGCGACGGTATCGTGCTGGGCGCGGGGACTGTATTGAACACGGAGGATGCGGGAGACTGCATCGACGCGGGGGCAGAATTCCTGCTGTCACCGGTATACAGTAAAGAGGTCCTGGAATTCTCAGGGGACAGGGGTGTTCTGTACATCCCGGGCTGCTACACACCGACGGAAATCTATAACGCCCACGCAGCCGGGGCGGGGATGATCAAAGTGTTCCCGGCCGGCGGGCTCGGTGCCGGCTACATCAAGGATGTACTGGCGCCTATGAACGAGCTTGTACTGCTGCCGACCGGCGGTGTGACGCCCGGCAACATCAATGAGTTTCTTGATGCAGGGGCCGCTGCGCTCGGCATCAGTTCGGCACTTGTGCCGAAAGGGAAAGTTGACGGATCGCTGCTCGAAGATGTGCGCACGCGAGCAATCAAATTCAGGGAGGCATTGGAATGAAGATCAGAAGCTATGAACTGTTCACCGTACCGCCGAGATGGTTGTTTCTGAAAGTGGAGACGGACGAAGGACTTGTCGGCTGGGGCGAACCTGTCATCGAAGGCAAGGCGGCCACCGTCAAGGCGGCGGTCATCGAAATGATGGAGACGCTCATCGGCAGGGATCCCCTTGAGATTGAAGGCATCTGGAACGAGCTGTACAGATCTGGATTCTACCGCGGCGGGCCGATACTCATGAGTGCCATCTCCGGCATCGACCAGGCCCTGTGGGACATCAAGGGCAAGTATTACGGTGCCCCTGTCCACGAACTGCTCGGCGGCAGGGCGCGGGATAGGATCAAAATCTATTCATGGGTCGGCGGCGACCGCCCGGCGGATGTCGGTGAAGCATCGCTTGAGCTTAAGAACCAGGGCATCACGGCTGTAAAGATGAACGCGACCGAAGAACTGCAGTACATCGACAGCTACGGCAAAGTCGATATGGTGCTTGAACGCGTCGATTCGATCCGCCGGAGCTGCGGCAGGGACTTCGGCATCGGCATCGACTTCCATGGCCGGGTGCACAAGCCCATGGCGAAAGTGCTGGCGAAAGAACTCGAGCAGTTCCGTCCGATGTTCATAGAAGAGCCGGTGCTGCCTGAGAACAATGAGAACCTGCGGGATATCGCGATGCACACCGCGATCCCGATCGCCACCGGCGAGCGCATGTTCTCGAAATGGCAGTTCAAGACACTGCTCCGTGACGGCTACGCGGACATCATCCAGCCGGATCTGTCGCATGCCGGCGGCATCACGGAATGCAAGAAGATCATGTCGATGGCGGAAGCCTTCGATGTCGCTGCTGCACCGCACTGTCCGCTCGGACCGATTGCTCTGGCATCATGCCTGCAGGTGGATGCGACTTGCCATAACGCCATCATCCAGGAACAGAGCCTCGGCATCCATTACAACAAAGGGAATGACATATTGGATTACATCAAGGATCCGTCAGTCTTCGAGTATACGGATGGTCATGTGAAGATTCCGGATGGGCCGGGCCTCGGCATAGAAATCAACGAAGACTATGTGCGCGAACGCAGCCATATTGGCCATAACTGGAAGAACCCGGTATGGAGGCATGCAGACGGCAGTATCGCAGAATGGTAATAATGAAAGGGGTATAACAAATGTCTCATGAAACATGGCTGATCATAGCCACCATCATCGGAATTGCATTGCTGCTTTTCCTGATCATGAAAATCAAGCTGCACGCATTCGTTTCATTGCTGATTGCATCACTCTTCATCGGTGTTGCGAGCGGCATGAGTCCACTCGACATCATCGACGTCATTGAAACGGGGATGGGCGGGACGCTGGGTTTCATCGCTGTCGTCGTCGGACTCGGCGCCATGTTCGGTGAAGTCCTGAAAGTGTCGGGCGGTGCCGAACGGCTCGCACTGACGCTCATCGACAAGTTCGGCGAGAAGCGCTCACAGTGGGCGCTCGGCTTTACGGGATTCCTCGTGTCGATTCCGGTCTTCCTGGACGTCGCACTGGTCATATTGATTCCGATCATCTACTCATTGGCACGAAAAACGAAGAAATCATTGCTGTACTATGGTATTCCGCTGCTTGCCGGTCTTGCCGTAGCGCACAGTTTCGTACCGCCGACGCCAGGTCCGATGACGGTCGCCGCAATGCTCAGCGTCGATCTTGGCTGGGTCATCCTGTTCGGCATACTGGCCGGAATTCCGGCAATGATCTTTGCAGGGCCGGTGTTCGGTAAATATATCGGCGATAAAATACATCTTGAAGTCCCGGATTATCAGAAACTCGATGAAGAGGTTTCATCCGTGAGGGAGAAGAAGGATCTGCCGAGCTTCACTCTGGTGTTCACCCTGATCCTGATCCCACTCGTCCTCATTCTCGTCAACACAGTGACAGGTGCGATTGTCGGCGAGGACTCTGGTAACCTGTTCGCCGAAACGATCCAGTTCGTCGGCCATCCATTCGTGGCACTGATCATTACGGTCGTCCTTACATTCATCACGCTTGGCACAAGGCGCGGCTACACCAGGGATGAAGTGCAGGAAGTCGCGACGAAGGCGCTTGAACCCGCGGGCATCATCATCCTGATTACCGGTGCCGGTGGTGTGTTCAAGGAAGTTCTGATTCAGAGCGGTGTCGGTGATGTCATGGGCAACTTGGTTGTCGGTGCCGGGCTGCCGCTTGTCGTTGCAGCATTCGTCATCACGACATTCGTGCGCGTCGCCCAGGGTTCCGCGACTGTTGCGATGGTGACCGGTGCCGGGCTCATGGCGCCGATCATCGATATCAGTCCGGTCACCCAGCCGGAACTCGGCCTGATCGCCATTTCAATTGCGAGCGGCGCGACAGTGCTGTCCCACGTCAACGACTCCGGATTCTGGCTGGTCAACCGTTTCTTCGGCATGACCACCGGGGAGACGCTGAAGTCCTGGACGGTCATGGAAACCATCATCGGACTGACGGGCTTTGTCGTCGTATTCATACTTAGCCTTGTCATCTGACAAAAAACGAAATTTCCCCGCCTTCCGGCGGGGTTTTTGTATACAGCGCCAAAAACACATATAATGAAACTAATATTGACGGCGAAAGGCAGTTGTTCTATGAAAAGACATATGATCGGTCTCGATATCGGCACCACGGCCGTCAAGGCTGTGCTGTTCGATATGGACGGCACCTTTATAGATAAAGAGACAGGGGATTATCCGCTCCATACACCTGATGCAAAAACCGCGGAACAGGATCCGGATGAGATACTCGAACGGACCTTCCGGGCACTCCGACTGCTGGTATCCCGCAACGGATGCGGCCACAGCATCGAATTCATTTCGTTCTCATCCGCCATGCACAGCATGATCCTGCTGGACAGGAAAGGTGAACGGCTCACCGAGTGCATCACATGGGCGGACAGCCGTGCGGGTGATTATGCGGACCGCCTGAATGAAGCGGACGGCCTTGAAATCTACCGCCGGACGGGGACGCCGATACACCCGATGAACCCGCTCGTCAAACTGCTCCATTTTAAAAATGAAGAACCGGAGCTTTATGCGCAGATTGGAAGAATCATGGGTATAAAGGAATATGTATTCGCGGAAATCTCCGGCGAATATGCGGTAGACCGCTCAATCGCGAGCAGCATGGGGCTGATGAATCTTGAAACATCGGAGTGGGACACTGAATTGCTTTCCATGCTGGAGCTGTCGGCAGACCAGCTGCCTGAGCTTGTGGATACGACGGAAATTTTCAGCATGGATGAAGATGCAGCCGGTGATATTGGCATTTCCCAGGACACGAAACTCATCATCGGGGCGAGTGACGGGGTGCTTGCAAACCTCGGTGTCAATGCGATACATGAGGGGGATGTGGCCATTACGGTCGGCACGAGCGGCGCAATCCGGACAGTAATCGACAGACCGCGTACAGATGTGAAGATGCGCACCTTCTGCTATCATCTGACGCCTGGTGCTTTCGTCATCGGCGGGCCGGTGAACAACGGCGGCGTGATTTTAAGATGGATTCGGGATGAGCTGTGCCAGCAGGAAATCAGTGAGGCCAACACATGCAGGCGTGATCCGTATGAAATCATGACCGAGGCGGCGGAGAGTGTGCCTGCAGGGAGTGACGGTCTGATATTCCACCCGTACCTTGCCGGCGAACGTGCCCCTCTGTGGGATGCGAAAGCGGTGGGATCGTTCTACGGACTGACACTTTCCCACGAACGGAAGCACATGATCCGCGCGGCGATGGAGGGGGTAGTGTACAACCTGTACAGCGTCTACCTTGCGCTCCGGGAGCAGATGACGGAAGTGCGCTCCATAAAGGCGAGCGGCGGATTCGCCCGCAGCGCTCTGTGGAAGCAGCTGATGGCAGATGTTTTCGGCGAAGCGCTGCATGTGCCGGAATCATATGAATCAAGTGCATTCGGCGCGTGCATACTGGGATTATATGCGCTGGGCGAAATAGACAGCCTTGTTGCCGCGTCTCGTTTCATCGGTGAAGATGAGGCCTATCACCCCGATGAGGAGACCTATATGAAATACCAGGATGTCATGAGCGTCTATATAGAGATCGGCAGGTCACTCGGCGCGTTTTACGGCCGCATGCAGGAACTCAGGAAATGATTACGGAAAGGGAGGTGGGAAAATGGATCTGAAAAGCTTTTTCGATCATTTTCTCGAGGAAAATGAACTGGTGCGGGCGGGGTTGATGAGCGATGAATCATTCGATTCAATCGGCGCACTGGCGGAATTCAAGACGGAAAGCATCGCCGATCAGGACATCCTGTCCGAAGTGGCGGGTCATATATCGATGAGGGAGGCGGCGCTTGTGCGCGACCTTGTTGACATTGAGCCTGCGGAAAAGCTCCATCACATCGATTATGATGTATCGAAATACGGTGCGCTGATCGACTACCAGTACATACTGGAGGAGGGAGATGGCGCCGGCGTCATCCATCATGACATCGTCATGGCAATCGATGCGGCGCTGAAAGACACCGGTGTGCTGCCGGCAGTGGATATGTTCATCCACCGTGATGAGGATTTCAATCCACGGGATATTTCACGCCTTGAAGAGATCTACAGGGGGCCGATATACTGGCTCTACAACAATCTGACATGGCGGGAGCTGAAAGCGATGCTCAGACGGCTCGGCAGTGAGACTGAAGGCAACCAGAAGGATGACTATCTTCGCCATATCACCTCCCTCCTCACATCCCCTGAGTTCCTTGCGGAAATACTGCTCCATATCGGTGATGAGGAATTCAGAATCATCCGGGACAACGTGGAAAAGGACTATAATGTATATGAAGCGAAATCCAGGTGGGAGGAAGCGAGAAACCTGGGGCTGATCGTCAAAGTGCATGCACATTACTTTGTGATGCACCAGAAGGTCCTGGATACGCTGAAAACCGTGAATTTCGACGCCGTGAACAGAGAGCGGAGACCGCAGGGGGCAAACAAACCGGCGCGGGGCGATTTCAATGCCTACGCCCTCATGTTTGAGGTCATGGAGACACATGAACCCGTATGGCGGGAAGTACAGGTGCCGGCGGGGATCAATTTCTACGAACTCCATCTGATCATACGGGAAATCATGGGCTGGAGGAGCAGCAGCCCGTCAAGGTTCACAGCCGATGGCTTCACCATATATGAATCCCTGCTGCTGATGAATGAAGCGCAGGCGGACAGCGGGGAGCCCGGCGGACTTGTGGCGAGTTTCACCCAGGCTGACGCACTGCTTGAGCGGGTCGGGGAAGTTTATTATCAGTATGAATCGGTGGATGGGTATGTCGTGAAAGTCAGCATAGCGGACAGGATCAATATCGACTACCGGGTGCCGGCCATCCGTGACTACGGCGGCCCGGTGCCGATAGAGAATGTGGGCGGCCCGAAAGGACTCGAGCGAACGCTTGAGATCCTCGGCGACAGGCAGCATCCGGATTACGCCCGGACGTTCGAGAAGGTGCGCATGATGAACTACCGGGAACGCTATCCGATGACGGCGATCAACAACAGGCTCGCGAAGCAGTTTGCCAAAGCCCATCCGGTGACTGAATTCAATATCTGATATTTGGAGGATAAAATGGATCTAAGACGATTTTACCATGTGGTTCTGAAGGACGACGCACTTGCAGATATGTCCGTTTCATACATCAACGATGACTATTTCATGTCGAAGATCGCAGAGAAGATGAAGCCCGGCGAACGCAGGCTGATCAAAAAGCTGATGAAGGTCCGCCCGCTGTCAGGTTTCTACGAGATTACAATCAACCCGGGTGAATATTTTCACCTGATCAAGAACCGTATCATACTGCCGGGCGGTGAGGACAGCGGTTTTATCCACTTGGAAGTGGTCCGGAGGCTCTCGCGCCTCATTGACATCCATGAAGCGGAGAAAAGGTATGAGGAGAAGGAGCAATCTTCAGAGCCTGCATACAATGCCCTGAAGCTCAGGATTACGCTGGAAGGTGCGCATACACCGGTGTGGCGGGAGGTCATGGTGCCTCGGGATTTCAATTTCTATGAACTGCATCTCGTCATCCAGAAGGCGATGGGATGGCAGGGCAGCCATCTGTCATCGTTCTTCGGTAAAGGTGAAAGAATTTTCGTATATGCACTTGAAATGGCGGATGGGTTCCGGATGGCGGATGGCCCGGAACACCTGCTGGCAAGTGAAACGGAAATCGCCCCGTTCCTCACCCGGGCAGGTGCCATCACCTATGTCTATGATTACGGGGATGACTGGATGCATGAAGTCGAGGTGCTCGAGAAAGTGACGCTGGACGCTCCCGGCATTCCTGAAGTCCTGCGCCATAAAGGGCCGGGGCCGGTAGAGGACTCTGGCGGCGTTGACGGATTCAGGGAAGTGCACGATACGATCAAAGACAAGGCGCATCCTGAACACGAAGAGTGGCTGCTCTGGGCGAAATCTCAGAATTATAAGGAGAGATATCCCAAAAAGTCAATCAACCGTACCCTGGAGAAGATATTCCGGGGCAAAGAACCGGTAACGGAGTCGAACGACCCGACCGTGGATATGTAAAAACAATGACGGCAGAACCCGAAATGGATTCTGCCGTCATTTTCATATCTCATCATCCGCCGATGCTTCGGAACGGAGTTCGTTATAGTACTGGACACTGGTCATGGCGCCTTCGTCCACCATGTTCGCATCCTGTTCCTCATCCGGTTTGCCGAGGTGGAGTGTGTAAGGATCCTTCGTCCAGCTGCCTGCCGCACTCACTGCCTTGTCAATTCCACTTTTCACTTTCTCACGGTTATCTTCCTTAGATAAATACGCAACACCCGCCACGACACACGCTGCACCTATCAATTTTGTGACTTTTCCCATAATGTATCCTTCCTTTCAGGTAAAGAAAATATCGGCGTTTGAGGTTTTTATTCATCTCAATTATCTCACAACGGCATTTGGAATGAAACAAAGATGATTTGTCGGCCGGCGGACTGCAGCTGCATACGGGACGTGTTAAAATAGACGGTAGAATAAAGAATATTTCGTATTATGGAGGGATGGCAGTGGAGAAACCTTGCATTGATAGATTATTCACCGGCGGAGTGAAGCAGCTTGGCGACCCGCAGGCTGAAGACAAGCTGGAGCGGCCGTGGGAGAGCGGTATCTTCAAGATGGAGACGGATTCATCGGTCTTTTTGTCGGAAACCGGCTTTGCCGGTGATGAGGTGGCCGACAAGAAGAACCACGGCGGGCCTGAGAAGGCGGTGTTCGCATATGCGGCGAAGCATTATGCGCACTGGCGGCATGAGCTCGGGATTGGTATTGCGCCCGGCGGCAACGGTGAGAACCTGTCTGTTACAAATATGGATGAATCATCCGTGTGCATCGGTGATACCTACCAGATGGGGGAGGCGCGCGTCCAGGTCTCCCAGCCGAGGCGTCCGTGCTGGAAGCCGGCCAGGCGCCACAGAATACTGGACCTTGCGCTCCGTATACAGAAGACGGGCCGGACGGGCTGGTATTTCCGGGTGCTTGAAGAGGGCAGGGTCAAAGCCGGTGATACGCTTGAACTCGTCAGCCGCCCCTATCCGGAATGGACAATCCGGGCGGCGAATGAAGTGATGTATGAGCAGAAGGGGAACATTGGTCTGGCGGAGAGTCTGGCATCATGTGAACTGCTCGCTGATAATTGGAAAAATACGTTAAATAAACGTCTCATGGGCAAAGAAGGGGGTATAGATAAGAGAGTCTATGGGCCGAACAGATGAGAGGACAATCCACGGGGGAGGAAAAACATATGAAACTGTTGGCGGTCACAGCGTGTCCGGTGGGCATCGCCCATACTTATATGGCAGCGGAGAATATTCAAAAGGCGGCGGATGAACTGGGCATCGATATGAAAGTTGAGACTCAGGGGTCGATCGGTGCCGAAAACGAATTGACGGCGGCCGATATCGAATCGGCGGACGGCATCATCATCGCAAGTGACAAGGATGTATCAAAAGAACGGTTTGCAGGCAAAAGACTTCTTGCGGTCGGTGTACAGGAAGGCATCAGGAGGCCGGAAGAACTGATCAGGCGGTTTGAAAACGACGAGGTCCCCGTGTATAAGGCCGGGATGAAGACGGCGGATGAAGTGAAGGATGAGAAGAAACGGAAGGAGAACCCAATCTACCGGCACCTGATGAATGGTGTCTCCTACATGATTCCATTCATCGTGGTCGGCGGGCTTCTGATCGCGATTGCTTTGACACTGGGTGGTGAACAGACGGAGGGCGGCATCGTCATCCCGGATGGTTCATTCTGGAAGCAGGTTGAAGCGATCGGGGGTGCCTCCTTTGCATTCATGGTGCCGATACTGGCAGGGTATATCGCCTACAGTATCG
Source organism: Salinicoccus sediminis (assembly GCF_000986795.1). GTDB lineage: Bacteria > Bacillota > Bacilli > Staphylococcales > Salinicoccaceae > Salinicoccus > Salinicoccus sediminis. Next base: position 207,733 of record NZ_LAYZ01000002.1, read on the forward strand.
CCGACCGGCCGGGCCTTGCACCCGGCATAGTCGGCGGCTATATCGCAGCCAACGGCAGCTTTTACGGAACGGAAGCGAACGCAGGGTTCATCGGCGGGATCATCGCCGGTTTCCTGGCAGGGTATATCGTCCTGGCACTCAAGAAGATCAAGGTGCCGAAGGCGATGGAACCCGTGATGCCAATCATATTCCTGCCGATCATCGGCACGATCATCGTCGGGCTCCTTTTCATCTATGTGATCGGTGCGCCGGTATCCGCGCTATTCGACGGGCTCACGACATGGCTTGAAGGCATGCAGGGGGCAAGTTCCATACTGCTCGCGATCATACTCGGTGGCATGATTGCGGTCGATATGGGCGGCCCGTTCAATAAGGTCGCTTTCCTTTTCGGCGTCGGCATGATTGCTGAAGGCAACTATGCGATTATGGGTGCAATTGCGGTCGCAATCTGTATCCCGCCGATCGGCATGGGGCTTGCGACATTCATCAATAGGAAGAAATACAACCCGGCGGAGATTGAAGCGGGCAAGGCATCGTTTACGATGGGTCTGTTTGGCATTACGGAAGGTGCGATTCCTTTCGCTGCCCAGGATCCGCTCCGCGTCATCCCGAGCATCGTCACCGGCTCAATGACGGGCGCGGTCATCGCAATGCTCAGCGGCGTCGGTGATCACGTCGCCCACGGCGGCCCGATCGTCGCAGTACTCGGTGCAGTGGATAATGTGCTGATGTTCTTCGTCGCGGCGGCAGTCGGCGTCGTCGTTACGGCATTCATGGTAAATGCACTCAAGAAGACGGTGAGTGTTGAGGCCGCGGGTGTCGGTGAAGTGGCGATGGATGAAGAAGAGGAAGCGCCCGCATCAGAACCCGCGCCCTCACCGGAGGAGAAGGAAGAAACTGCGGAAAAACCCGAAGTGGAAAAGCTTACCGATATCATGGACAAAGATCTGATCGAGGTGAATCTCGAAGGAGCTGCCCGTGATGCGGTCATTGATGAACTGATCGGGAAACTGGATGACAAGGGTGTCCTTTCATCGAAAGAATCATACAAGGAAGCGATTCTCGCAAGAGAGGCGGAAGGTACGACGAGTATGGGGATGAACATCGCCATACCGCACGGTAAGTCGGACGCAGTGAAGCATCCGGCAGTGGTCTACGGCAGGAGTACAGAAGGTGTCGACTGGAACAGCATGGACGGTACGGCCGCCAGACTCATCTTCATGATTGCCGTGCCGACCGAAGCGGCCGGAGACGCCCACTTGAAAATACTGCAGATGCTGTCACGCAAGCTGATGGATAACGATTTCAGGAATGAGTTGCTGGAAGCAGATTCGAAAGAAGGGGTATATGAACTGCTGGAACAAGTAAAATAAGGATGATTGTCATGAGAAAAACACTGATTTATCTTCAGCATAACCTGACCGACATTCAGGTCTACAAACTGCCGGAAGGGTATGCATTTGTCCGTTACGAAAGAGGATTGGAAGAGGATTGGGCGCACATTCTATTGGAATCAGGGGAATTTGACAGTCATAGGGATGCGTTGAAAAGATTTCACAGGGAATTTGATAAAGTATCCGACCTTGGCAAGTATATGATCTTTATCGAAAACGAAAACTCGGAACTGGTCGGCACCGTCACCGCATGGCACGGCACGGTGAAGGACAGGCTGCGCGGGCGGCTGCACTGGTTCAACGTCATACCGGAGTCCCAGGGAAATGGGCTCGGCATGCCCCTTCTCTCAAAAGGTATGAACATGCTTCAGGACAACTACCAGGACGCCTATCTGAAAGTGGATGTGAATAATGCGGTGATGATCCGGCTGTTCATCAGTATGGGCTGGAAACCGCTCATCGTCCACTCGTGGGAGGTAAGGGTCTGGGTCCAGTCAGGTTATCACAGTTAATGGAGGGTAATATGTTACAGGAACCAATATTTTTGAAGCCGGTACTGCAGGAAAGAATATGGGGCGGAACGAAGCTCCGTGAAGAATATGGTTATGAAATCCCGTCGGAGACGACGGGGGAAGCGTGGGTGATATCCGCCCATCCGAACGGATCGTCCACAGTGGCGGGAGGCGAGTTTGCAGGGAAGTCACTTGCACAGCTGTGGGAAGATCATGGTGAACTGTTCAATAAGAAGACCAGTGGCGAGTATCCGCTCCTCGTCAAAATACTGGATGCAGCTGATGACCTGTCAGTGCAGGTCCATCCGGATGACCGGTATGCGCAGGAAGTGGAAGGCGAGCCCTACGGCAAGACAGAATGCTGGTACGTACTTGGAGCACAGGAGGGTGCGAACCTGATACTCGGACACAATGCGCAAGACAAGAGCGAATTTGAAAAAATGGTGGACGATGGCGAGTGGGAGCAGCTGTTCCGCTATGTCAAAGTCCAAAAAGGCGACTTCGTCTATGTTCCGAGCGGTACGATTCACGCCATCGGGCGCGGCATCACGATCCTTGAAGTGCAGCAGAGTTCTGACATCACTTACCGTGTATATGACTACGACAGGCGGGATAAAGACGGCAACACCCGTGAACTGCATCTGGACCGGGCGAAAGCCGTGACCAACATCCCCCATGAAGACGTGAAACTGGACTTCGGGACCATCGAGAAGGATGACATGACCATCCAGCAGCTGGTCAAAGAGGAGTATTTCACAGTGGAAAAATGGGAAATTGACGGTGAAGCGGAACATTCCATCAGCGCAGACTTCCTGCAGGCAGACGTTACAGAGGGTCATGGCAGCATCGAAGTGGCAGGCCAGGAGTATAAGCTGGCCAAAGGCGTTCATTTCATCCTGCCGAACGGGGTGAAAGACATTAAATTCGGGGGAGATATGGAACTCATCGTCTCCCATCCATAAATGAATCCAGGGACTCCTCCTTTTTGGGGGAGACGATGCCTGGATTTTTTTATTTTGAAGGTTGTTTGTGGTTTAACGGACATTAGGATCGTAAACGAATGACCGTTAGAACGTTAACAGTCATTGGAATGATAAACGAGTGACCGTTAGGACGTTAACAGTCATTGGAATCGCAAACGAATGACCGTTAGCCCTCGGACTCGGCTCTACATCATCCCGGCGAACCAGACTCCAAGCCCGGTGCCGATATAGTTACCGATGATATAGCCGAGTGTACCAATGATCAGAATCGGGCCGACGAGTTTTGTCCAGCCGCGCGAGATTGCCATGGCTGCGGCGGTTGTCGGACCGCCGATGTTGGCGTTGCTCGACAGGATGATCTCTTCGAGACTGAATTTGAAGAGTTTCCCGAAAGAGAAGGAAACAATCATGTTGATGAAGACGATGATCGCCGCAAACAGCAGGATCAGCGGTGCATTCTGAATGATCAGTGGTATGGACGCCGGGACGCCGATGACCACGAAGAAAATGTATATCAGAAATGTGCCTATTTCCTGCGCGCCGTTTATGCTGCTGAAATATTTGGGGATAAAGGACACGAGCAGCAGGGTGATCGTCGTGAGCATCAGGTAGTCATCGCCGATGATGCCCCGCAAAACTGTGAGGAAGATGTTTGCATCATCAGGTATGACGTTGGTGAAAAATTCTGCGAGCTTGAATGATACTGCCACGATGACGAATGAACTGCCCACGGCGAGGGCGATATCGCTGAGTGAAATCTCCTTGCGCTTCCAGTATGAAGCGGCCTGGTTACCGTTATCGGCACCGTTCTTTTCGATTTCATCGATGTACGGTGTCCTGTAGTTCTTCTTGAAAAATCCGACTGCCGGAATGGCGATGAGTACAAGGAAGTACAGTGCCATCAGCAGGTTATCCGCCACTACGGTCGATGACACGGTTTCCCCGCCAACATCGAAACGGGTTGCCATTGCGGCGAAGTTAACTCCGCCGCCTGTGTATGAGCCGGTAAGCATGGCGCCGATCTGATCGACTGCGGGAATGTATTCTTTCAGAAGAAAGAATGCAATGATTGCCCCTGCGACTGTTCCGATCGAGCTGATCAGGAAGATCATGAGCAGCCGTCCACTCTCCTTCCATATCCTTATGATGTTGGACTGGAAGAGAAGCAGTGGTATGGCAAGAGGCACAACATATGCCCATACAATGTCATAGGTTGGTGATTCAATAGGTATCACACCAAAGTTTGCAAGAAGCATCGCGCCGACAAGCGCGATGATGGCACCGGATAGTTTCGATGCCCATTCGAATTTCTGTTCGAGATATATGGAGATTGCCGCCCATCCTACGAGAAATCCCCACAAAAGCCAGCTTTCATCCGGTGAAATCAAAGAATCCATTATGTATTTCCCCCTTTATGAATCCGATTATAATCGAAAAAGAGGGAGATATCTAATTTTTCAGGCAATAAAATACAGTAAAAAAATAAGACCGCAGAATCGGAAATCCTGCGGTCTTATATAAAACGATGGAGCCAAGGGGGCTCGAACCCCTGACCTTTGCGCTGCCAGCGCAACGCTCTCCCAGCTGAGCTATGGCCCCTATGTATTGAACACATACCCTATTGTAGGACATATCCGGAATTTATTCAATACATTATTCACTTAATAATCTTTTTGATGAAGTCATGTGGGTCGTCTGCATTGATGAGATTTTTGACTCTATCCGAATCTTCGATGATTTCACCCAGATTGTCATAGACGGACTGCAGATCTTCGTGACTTCCTTCTTTGACCATAAGCATGCAGATGAGCTGCACTTTATGTTCCCCCCATGTTACCGGTTTGTCCAGTGTCATGAATGACATGAAAGTTTCCGCAGACTGTGGAACAATTGGATGGGGGATGGCGATCAGATTGCCAAATGATGTCGGCAGAACTGCCTCCCGTTCCATGACGGAAGACAGGAAAGAATCGTCGGTCAGACCCCTGTCCCTGAACCTGTCATCGAAATTGGATAGGACAGCCTCTTTGGAATCCAGCTGCTGTCTGATGAATATGAGGTCTTCCCTGATATAGTCGCTGAATGCATTGGATTCGTGACGGACGATGAATGTCTCGATTTTCTTCAGGTCACTATCATTCATGATCGCATTCACTTCGATGACCGGCACCGGAACTTCGGCTTCGATGGGGATGGAGCTGATGATGAAGTCGAGCCCGGAGAGCGGATACTCTCCAAGCTTGTAGTATTGCAGCGTATCCTCAACCTCAAGTGACTGGCCGAAATGGTTCCTGAGCTTATAGTAGATGAGCTGGGATGTGCCGGCGCCCGATGCACACACGACAATGCATTTTTTCGGTGCGGCTTTCAGTTTGCTGCGTTCGATTGCACCGCCGATATGCAGGGCGATATAGCCGATTTCATTTTCATCCATCACTGTTTTCGTCTCGGCCTCGATAATCTTGCCCGCGAAAACGGCAATCTCGAATGCCAATGGATAATGCTTGCGGATGTCTCCGAGCATCGGATTTCTGACATTCATGTTAAAGCGGTGGCGGTTGATGGCAGGTTTCAGATGAAGCAGCAGGGAAGGCCTGAGCTCCTTATCTTTCCGGATCTGCATGGTGTACTGCCTGTCCACCGCCCTGAGCGTCCGGTCTATGATGCGCTGCAGTTCCCTGTCATAGCCCTTTTCGATGTCGCTGCCTGTCTGGCTGATGACTTTGGTTCCTGACAGATGGAGCGAGATATAGATGGTCTCATAAGCCGGAAAAGCCACGCGGAATAAAGATTCGCACCTGTCGACGATTCTTTTCGCAATTTTTTGTTCCCGGTGGTTCATGAGCGTATTCAATGCCGTATTCTGTTCATCCACCGAGTGCCCGCCGCGTATCCTGTGCAGTGCAATCGCGATGTGGATGACGAGGTTGTTGATGGCTATGTCCGTAATGACGAGGTTGTTCTCATCAAGTGCTTCTGTCACCACTTCGTGTATCATGCGGGTTTCTCCGCTGTCGAAATAGGCTGATGCCGGTTCGGATTTGTAGACCCGGTGGTCGAACACATATTGACTCAGGCAGAATCTCATGTCCATTTCAGTGCCGGATGCATACATGCCGTAGTTTGGCCTGGATTCGATTGCAAGATTGTACTGTGCAAATATATTTTTGACAGCTTTCAGATCATTCTGCAGCGTCGACCGGCTGATGAAAAGTTCATCTGCGAGGTCATCGGATTTTACATATCTGCCGGCCAGGAGCAGTTCGCATATGATGAAAGCTACGCGGTCTTCGTGAGAGGATGGTCTTCCGTAAGCATGGCCCGTCGATGATTTCAGAAATGATTTGAAGGCATGGTCGTCATCTATGGCAAGGAGATAGCCTTTGCCCATGAGAGAGTGGATTTCTGCGCCCTCGCCATTGATTTCTGAATTGATGAGTTTGATATCCTCCCTGATGGTCCGGGCCGTCACATCATTCAGCCCGGCGAGATGGGCGCCGGACACCGGGAAGTCATATTTCATCAGTTCCTGTACAATCGCCTGCTGCCTTGGTTCCAACATTTTTGATCACCTTTTCCTCATCCCTTTGTAAAGAAAAGCCCGGAGGAGATCCGGGCTTCAGACAATTCTATTCATCGAAGCCGTGAGCCTCGGATACTGCCTTGATCCAGCGGCCGGATTTTTTGATCGTACGCTTCTGCGTTTCGATATCAACGGAAATGAATCCGTATCTGTTCTTATAGGCATTCGACCAGGACCAGTTGTCCATTGTTGTCCACATATGGTATCCCCGCACGTTCGCACCTTCCTGATGAGCCCTGTGAACCCACTTCAGATGCTCTTTGACGAAGTCAATCCTGTAGTCATCCTGGATTTCACCGTTTTCGATGAACCGTTCCTCGTTCTGTACGCCCATGCCGTTTTCTGAAATGAAGGATTCGATATTGCCGTAGTTCTCCTTCAGGTTGATCAGTATGTCATAGATTCCTTTTTCGTAGATTTCCCATCCGCGGTATTCGTTCATCTTCCTGCCCGGCATTACATATGCATCGAAGTACCATTCTGGCAGGAATGGACCGTCCGGGTTTGGAACGTGCTCTTTCGCCTTCACCCGTCTTGGCTGGTAGTAGTTCACCCCGAGTATGTCAACGGTATTTTCTCTGAGCAGGGTTTCGTCATCCGGCTCAGCAGTGGGCGCAAGGCCATGCAGTTTCACGATTTCCTTCAGTTTTTCCGGGTAGCTGCCCAACACGGAAGGATCGAGGAAGCTTCTGTTGAAGAAGAGGTCGGCCGCTTCCGACGCCTTCAGGTCCGCAGGGTTCCGGCTTCTCGGATAGGAAGGTGTGAGGTTGAGTATGATGCCGATTTTCCCGTCTGTCCCATCCATTTCGTGGAATGCCTTCACGGCTTTCGCACTGGCGACTGCCGTATTGTATGCAACTTGAACCGCCGCTTTGGCATCCACTTTGTTAGGGTAGTGGAAGTCATAGAGATAGCCGCCCTCCACCGGCACGATAGGCTCGTTGAATGTAAACCACTTGGAAACCTTGTCACCGAACAGTTTGAAAGCGGTCTTTGCATATGCTTCATATGCATCCACCGTCTCCCGCGCTTCCCATCCGCCTTTTTCCTGAAGCGCCATCGGCATATCGAAATGGTAGAGATTGACGAATGGTTCGATGCCATGATTGAGAAGTTCATCAATCAGATCGTCATAGAAGTCAACCGCTTTCTGATTTACCTCGCCGGTGCCTCCCGGGATGAGTCGCGACCATGAGAATGAAATCCTGAATGTATTGTGTCCGATATCTCTGATCAGTCTGACATCCTCTTTATACTTATTCAGGAAATCGGAAGTCACCCCAGGGCCGATATTCTGGTAGAAACGGTTGGGTTCTGTCCCATACCAGTGATCCCAGATGGATCTCCCTTTACCATCGTCCTCGCCGGTGCCTTCTATCTGAGTGGCGGAAGTGGCACTCCCCCACCAGAAATCCTGTGGAAACTGATATTTTACTGCCATTATATTACCCCCTGCTTCCATTTTTGTACAGTTCTATAAACTCGATTGCCATATCTCTCACAGTCATTGCATTCATCAGGTGATCCTGGGAGTGTACCAGGATCACATTGACCGAGGCCCCTTCGCCCCTGGCTTCCAGCTGGAGCAGTTCGGTCTGATGGTTATGTGCCTTTCCGAGCTCTGTGTTTGCATCTTCAATCAGTTGATCCGCTTTCTCAAAATCACCCTCTTTGGCATGCTGTATCGCTTCCATGGCATTCGATCTGCCGTTGCCGCCGTATAGAATGATCTGGAACGCTATTTCATTGATTTTTTCCATATCCATATTTTTCACCTCTCGAGCGTCAGAAAGACTGTCTTCGCTTAGTTTTCTTCATTTTCGGCAGATTTTTCACTTTCGTAATACTGTTTATCCATCACTTTGAGGAACGGCCACCAGATGACCATCACAATTGCCAGGTTGACGGCCTGCAGTGCAGCACCCTGCCATGCGTTGCCGGTTGCCAGGAATCCGCTCAGAAGCGGCGGTGTCGTCCACGGCACGATGATGCCTGCAGGTTTTGGCACAATTCCGAGTGACATCGAATAATATGTGACGATCGTTACGACAACCGGTGCCACGAGCCATGGCACCAGAATCAATGGGTTCATGACAATCGGCAGGCCGAAGATGATCGGTTCGTTCACATTGAATATGCCGGCCGGCGCCCCGAGTTTGCCCAGTTCCTTGAGCTGTCTGCTTTTTCCGATGGCGAATATGAGGATGATGACCGCAAGAGTCATTCCTGTACCGCCCATACCGACCAGGAACGTGTCGATGAACTGCTTTGTAATGACGTTCGGCAGTTCCTGTCCATTCTGGAATGCCTGCAGGTTCTGGTCATTCAAAGCATACCAGATCGGGTCGAACACGGAGTTGACGATGATCTGTCCATGCAGTCCGAAAAACCAGAACAGCTGGATGAACAGCACTGCAACAATCGTCGCCGGCAGTCCGCTGCCGAGCACCGTCAGCGGTTCCTGGATGATTGAATAGATGAAAGTCTGTGCCGTTTCAAAGTTGGTGATGCTGAACAGGAACCGGATCAGCAGGAATACCGAGAGCGTCAGTGTAATAGGTATCAATGCACTGAATGATTTGGACACCGCACCGGGAACACCGGAAGGCATCTTGATCGCCCAGCCTCTGTTTACGAAGAAACGGTACAGTTCAGCGGACACGAAAGCAGTGATGATACCAAGGAACATCCCTTCGGCCCCAAGCACCGATGTCGGAATGACACCGGTGGTATCTTCAAGCGTCTGTGGTGTAAGGATCAGGAAAGCCGCGAGTGCGACAACACCGCCGTATATCGATTCAAGACCGTAGGATTCGGTCAATTTATATCCGATGCCGATAATGACGAACAATCCCATTATGCTGAGAGTTGCAGCTGAAGCCGGCCCCAGCGCGTTCTGGTAGGCGGCGAACGCCTCTTCGCCAATCAGCATATCCAGAAACGGAAAGTTCGCAATGACGACGAATATCGAACCGAAGATGATCAGCGGAAGAGCGACCATGAAACCGTCGCGCAGCGCCGTCAGATATCTGTTATTGTTCAGCTTGTCTGCAATAGGCAGCAGTACCCCTTCAAGAAAACTCATGAATCTATTCATAATTTCCACCCCGTATTATTTACTTTTCGGCAAGTTCAAGTGCACGTTTCAAAACAGCCTCTCCGTCCACACGGCCATATGCAACAGAATCGATCACTTCGACCGGGACATCGTATTCACCAGCTGCCTTGGAGAATTTCTTCTGCATGAAGCGCATCTGCGGTCCGATGAGCAGAACATCTGCCGTCGGCAGGTCGGCAATCGCCTTGTCCTGTCCGACCGCCCAGATCTTTACATCCGCACCGAGCGAATCTGCAGCACTTTCCATTTTTGAAACCAAAAGACTTGTTGACATACCTGATGAACAGGCGAGTAAAATATTCTTCATGTTAAAATCCTCCTGAAATTTTGATTGTTATATAACTGTCTTACACTTTAAATTAAAAGCGCTTACATTTGAATCGGGATAATTTCCTCCATGTGGCGGAAACGTTTGAAATCCTGATTGGGATATTTATTCAGTACTTAAATAAAACAGTCTGGCGCTGCCTGCAGCCCCGGAGCACATGTTGTGTGATGCCGTTCGCCGAACTGGAATTTTCAATCGATGGGAAAAAAGGATTAAAATACTTGAATTTTATACCCTATGGGGGTATAATGGAAATACAATATAAAACGTAACCAGAGAAGGTGAGGGATGGACATGTCAGAACATTTACAGGAATTTGCCACGGAGCCGAGGACCAATGAAGAGAAGGACAGAATGCTGAATCGCTTGAAACGGATCGAGGGCCAGGTCCGGGGTATACAGAAGATGGTCGATGAAGACCGCTATTGTGTCGATATACTTGTGCAGATCAGCGCGATTCAATCTGCTTTGAAAAACGTTGGCTACAACGTGACCGAAAGGCACATGAAGCACTGTGTCACAGATGCGGTTGAAAAAGGTGAAGGTGCCGAATCAATCGAGGAGCTGATGGCCGTCTTAAAACAGTTTTCAAAATAGGAAATGGCAGATGACAGGGAGGGAAACAATTGTCCAATGATAAAAATGTAACTTTGAATATCACCGGCATGACGTGTGCGTCATGTTCGAATCGTATTGAAAAAGTGTTGAATAAAATGGATGATGTGGATGCCAAAGTCAATCTGGCGACAGAAAAAGCATCAGTGGCGTACGATCCTGAAAAAATTCAGCTCGATGACATTACGGATAAAATATCGAACCTCGGATATGGAGTGGAAATGGATGAAGTGGAATTTGACATTACCGGCATGACGTGTGCAGCATGTTCCACCCGAATCGAGAAGGTACTGAACAAAACAGAAGGTGTATCCAACGCCTCCGTCAACCTGACGACGGAAAATGCAATCATCAAATATAATTCAAATGTTGTATCCGAGAAAGCTCTGATCGACAGGATAAACAATCTGGGATATGGTGCCGGGCAAAAGCAGGGCACTGAGGAAAAGGGATCCAAAAAGGAGCGGGAACTCACAAGGATGAAGTGGAAGGTCATCATCTCCGCACTGTTATCCCTGCCACTCCTTGTCACGATGCTTGATCACCTTTTCGGCATCAATCTGCCGGCGATTTTCATGAATCCATGGTTCCAGCTGGCTTTCGCAACACCTGTACAATTCATTTTGGGCTGGCAGTTCTATGTCGGTGCATATAAGAACCTGAAAAATTTCACTGCGAACATGGATGTGCTCGTTGCGATGGGGACAAGCGCCGCTTTCATATTCAGTTTATATGAAACGTATAAATGGATGGCCGGCGCCACCATGCATCCCCATCTTTACTTTGAAACCAGTGCAATCATCATCACGCTCATCCTGTTCGGCAAGTATTTGGAAACACGGGCAAAAACAAAAACAACGGGTGCCATCAAAGAACTGCTGAACCTGCAGGCAAAAGAAGCACGCGTGATCCGGGATGGCGTGGAACAGATGATTCCGGCAGAAGATGTAATTGAAGGAGATCGACTCATCGTCAAACCGGGTGAAAAATTCCCTGTGGACGCAATGGTTGTCAAAGGGCGTACTTCCGTGGACGAATCCATGATTACCGGCGAATCGATACCGGTCGAAAAGGCGGCGGATGATAATGTCATTGGTGCGACGACCAACCAGAACGGTACAGTTGAAATCCTGGCAACCAAAGTAGGAAAAGAAACGGCTCTCCAATCCATCATCAAAGTAGTGGAAGAGGCACAGGGCAAGAAGGCCCCGATCCAGAGAATGGCGGATCTGATTTCCGGTTACTTCGTACCGATTGTCATCGGTATAGCGGTTGTCACCTTCCTGGTGTGGTACTTCCTGGTCAGCCCCGGAAATATGGAAGCTGCACTGGTCGCATCCATCTCAGTACTTGTGATCGCCTGCCCATGCGCCCTTGGACTGGCTACACCGACCTCAATCATGGTGGGGACCGGTAAAGGTGCGGAGAACGGGATTTTATTCAAGGGCGGGGAACACCTGGAAAAAACACATTCCCTCAATGCAATCATCATGGATAAGACGGGTACGATCACCAAGGGCAGGCCGGAAGTCACTGATTTCACAGGTGACGACGACACACTCCGACTGCTCGCTTCTGCAGAGAAAGGGTCAGAACACCCACTTGCCGAAGCAATTGTAAGCTATGCAACGGAACACGATATAGAACTCGCCGATGTGGACGACTTCAATGCGATCCCCGGGCGCGGCATCGAAGCTGTGATTGACGGCAGGCGTATTCTTGTCGGCACGCGTAAACTGATGGCAGAGAACAACATGGACACTGGAGACCTGGAAGACAGCATGAGCCAATTCGAGCATGATGGCAAAACTGCCATGATCATCTCCGTGGATGGGCGGGTGAAAGGTATTGTAGCCGTGCAGGACACCGTGAAGGAAACTGCAAAGGAAGCGATCAAATCCCTCCATGACCAGGGCCTTGAAATCATCATGCTGACAGGGGACAATGGCAGTACCGCTTCGGCAATTGCCAGACAGGTCAATATAGATACAGTCATTGCTGAAGTGCTCCCTGAAGAAAAAGCAGCCCAGGTCAGGAAAGTGCAGGATGAAGGGAAAGTGGTTGCGATGGTCGGCGACGGCGTCAATGATGCACCGGCACTCGCTACAGCAGACATCGGCATCGCCATCGGCACTGGGACCGAAGTTGCCATCGAAGCGGCAGATATCACGATTCTCGGGGGAGAGTTGACGCTGATTCCAAAAGCGATCAACCTAAGCCACAGGACAATCCGGAATATCAAGCAGAATCTGTTCTGGGCATTCGCCTACAATACAGCAGGCATCCCGATTGCTGCACTCGGTTTCCTGGCACCATGGGTGGCCGGTGCTGCAATGGCATTCAGTTCGGTCAGCGTAGTAACCAATTCGCTCCGTCTCAAACGTGTTAAGGTATAATATGCTACAAATTTTCATTAGGAGGAATCATAGTTATGGCTAATAAGACAATCAAAGTAGAAGGTATGACATGCGGACATTGCAAGAGCTCTGTGGAAGGTGCGCTGAATAAGCTGGAAGGTGTCAATGGCGCAGAAGTGAGCCTGGAGGATAATCAGGTAAGCGTTGACTATCAGAAAGATAAAGTTGATGATGCTGCGATGGTCGACGCCATCGAAGGACAGGGTTACGACGTCGTAAAGTAAGTTGAGACATAGAGCGGAGGCCTCCGGCCAGTCTGGTGCGGCCGGTGTGAACTCCAGGTGCCCTTCAATTGAACACTGAAATATTAGAACAGCCAACGAGCTTAAGACCGTTGGCTGTTCTTGTTTTTGTATAAGGGAGTGACAGCTTTAAAAGTGCTTACTTCAGCTTTCTGACCTTTCCCTGGATGGCGGAGGCTTTACCATTGTGCATCCTGCCTTCGTGCCTGAGTACGACCTCTTTTTCAAGGTGGATCACTTCCACATCGAAGCGCTCCAGATGCCCTCTGATCTCATCAAGGTCATAAAGCATGTTCATGTCCGGCGGGCCGCCTGTTTTATATTCCAGCTGTTCCTTGGAATACAGTTCGAATACGATCAGGCCCCCGGGTTTCACACATTCCACCAAATTCGTGAACATCTGCAATTTGCCTTCCGCCGGAACGTGACCGAAAATATTGACGCCGATGTCATAAGTCTTACGGGGCACTGCGTCTTTTATCGTTATATCCCGCAGGTTGGTATCGACTGTCATGTCTTCTGAAGCAGCCAGCCGTTCCATTTTCTCAATCCCCTCTTTTGAAAAATCATAAGTGGTGACCTGATTGCCGAGTCTGGCGAGATAGACGGCATTGCGTCCTTCACCTTCGGCGAGCAGAGCGATCCTTTTGCCCTGTTCTGAACCCAGGACGGTCCTGACCCATTCGTTTGGCTCAACACCGTATATATATTCATCCGTTCTGAATTTTTCATCCCAATGATTCATCATAATCCCCCATTCGCTTTTACATCTCTGTCACCATTGTAGCGGACATTTTCCAAAGTATCACCCAATATACCATGCGGGGTATTTGACCGGGGCAGGTTCCATCTATTATAATGTTGTTATCAATATTACAGAGAAGAGGGTTAGGATGACTGTTGAAGAGAAGTATGTCTATGATAAGGCGGTAGTCAACCGCATAAACCGTCTGCAGGGGCAGATCAACGGTGCGTTGAAGATGATTGAGGAGGGCAGGCACTGCAAAGATGTGGTCACTCAGTTGAGTGCGGCCAAAAATGCATTGAACCGTACCATGAACGTGATCGTGAGTGAAAACCTGGTGGAATGTGTGAAAGAAGCGATGGATGACCCGGATCAGGATACGGATGCACTGGTCAAGGAAGCGGTCGAACTGTTGAACAAGAGCAGATGATAAATCATCTGTTTTTATTCCTCCTGTTGAATACCCATAAGGGTATTTAACAGGAGGCGGAGTGTTCGCTATTATACCCTTACGGGTATTTAAAACAAGGAGGTTCTATACAATGAACAAAACTGGAACGGATTATCATATCAATGATGCAGATGGGATAATTGAAAAAAATCAGTACCTGCTTGATGTCAGGGAAGATTTTGAATACGATATGGGTCATATTGAAGGTGCCCGGAACATCTCGGTGAATGAATTGGAAAACAGGCTGGATGAACTGCCAAAGGACCGGCGGATCCATGCATATTGCCAAAAGGGAAAACGCGGTGCCAAAGCCGTGGACATTCTGAAGCAGAATGGATACGATGCAGTGAACCTGGACGAAGGCTTTTCTGCATATACCGGGACGTATGACAGTTCAAAAACTGTTACAGGCGCACCGGATGCATCCGGCGATAGAAACATTGATCCGGAAAGGGTGAGGATTGAAGCGAGTGGTCTTCAGTGCCCGGGGCCTCTGCTCAGGGTGAGCGAAACGATGGGACAGCTTGAAACCGGACAGCAGATGGAAATCACGGTGACGGATCCCGGTTTTTGCACGGATGTCGAAGCCTGGGCGAAAAAGACGGGAAACACGGTGCTAAAAAACGAAAAGGATGGTGACAGGGTTGTTGCTGTA
Organism: Salinicoccus sediminis; assembly: GCF_000986795.1. Classification (GTDB taxonomy): domain Bacteria; phylum Bacillota; class Bacilli; order Staphylococcales; family Salinicoccaceae; genus Salinicoccus; species Salinicoccus sediminis. Next base: position 222,776 of record NZ_LAYZ01000002.1, read on the forward strand.
CTCGAGAAGAATGATCAGCAGCCAGCCCCATCCGGGGAAGGCCATCAGATGGTGGAAACGAAAAACGGTGCAACGATGGTCGTCTTCAGCGGTGATCTCGACAAGGCGCTTGCTTCGTTCATCATTGCCACTGGCGCCAAAAGCATGGGTAAGGATGTAACGATGTTCTTCACATTCTGGGGACTCAATGTCATCAAGGACCCACAAGCACCGAAGAAGGACAAAAAGGGATTGGACAAAGCATTCAGCATGATGATGCCCAAATCTGCCGCCAAACTGCCAATTTCGAAAATGAATATGTTCGGGCTCGGATCGAAGATGATCCAGTATGTCATGAAGAGGAAGAAAGTCGACGCATTGACGGAAATGATCGACAAGGCCGATTCCCTCGGTGTCAAAATGGTGGCCTGCACGATGAGTATGGATATCATGGCGGTTGAAGCAGATGAACTGCTCCCGAATGTCAATTTCGGAGGGGTCGGCACTTATCTCGGTGATGCAGAAAACGGCAACCTGAATCTTTTCATATAATAAGCGGTATATTGAATACCAAGGAGTGTATATAATGTTCTTCAAACAATTTTTTGACAAGAAACTTGCGCAGACATCCTACATGGTGGCATGCCAGCAAACAAAAGAGGCGATCATCATCGATCCGAAACGCGTCGTTGATGAATATGGGGAAGTGGCCGCTCAGGAAGGTTTCAACATCACACAGGTAACTGAAACGCATATCCACGCGGATTTTGCTTCTGGTCTGCGCGATGCCGCTGGGCGCTTCAATGCGACGGTATATGTATCCGATGAAGGCGGTGAGAGTTGGAAATATGAAAACATGCCTGAGGACACCGTTTATCTGAAAGACGGCGACATCATCAATGTCGGCAATGTTGAATTGAAAGTCCTCCATACACCGGGTCACACACCGGAAAGCATTTCATTTGTGCTGACAGACAGAGGCGGCGGCAGCGATGAACCGATGGGCATATTCACAGGGGATTTCCTGTTTGTCGGTGACATTGGACGGCCGGATCTTCTTGAAGAGGCGGCACAGATGGAAGGTACGACTGAGGAAGGCGCGGCAGCGATGTTCGATTCATTGAAAACAGTGGACAAGTATCCGGAATTCATGCAAGTCTGGCCGGGTCATGGGGCGGGCAGTGCCTGCGGCAAGTCACTCGGTGCAGTGCCGCTCTCCACGCTGGGCTATGAACTGAGGAACAACTGGGTGTTCGACTATGATGACAGGGAAGCTTTCATAAAAGAGCTGACAAGTAACCAGCCGGAGCCGCCAAGCTATTTTGCCCAGATGAAGAAAGTCAACAAGGAAGGACTGCCCGGATTCAAGGTGAAGGATGTTGAAGTGGGCACCCCGGATGAACTGCCGGGACAGCTGTTCGATCTCAGAAGCCGGGAGGAATTCAGGAAAGGGTTCAAAAAAGGTGCGATAAACATTCCGTACAATGACAAATTCCTTCAGTTTGCCGGATGGTATATCGATTATGATCAGCCGATGACTGTTATCGGCAACCCTGAAGACAGCCGGGTGCTGCAGGAGGACCTCGCTTCCATCGGATATGACAATCTTCAGCTGATCGTCCCTGCACGGGAGGCAGAACAGTATTACGACGATGCATATGAAAATGTATCTGCGGCTGAGTTCATCAGCAATTTCAAGGATAGGAATATTCTCGATGTCCGTTCTGCTTCCGAATATAACAATGGCAGTCTTGAAAATGCGCACCATCTGCACTTCGGCCAGCTTGACGAGAAAGAGGTGCCGTTCGATGCGGACGATACAATCTATGTGCATTGTCAGTCCGGTGTCCGTTCAGCCATAGCCATGAGCGCACTCAAGGCCCGGGGATACGATAATGTCGTAAATATCAAAGATGGCTACGCAGGTCTCATCCGAGCGATGCAGTGATGGATATTGTAACGATCATCGTCATATTTCTGATCGGTTTCGTCGGATCTTTCATCTCGGGGATGGTGGGCATAGGGGGATCGATCATCAAGTACCCGATGCTTCTGTATATACCCGCATTGCTTGGTGTCACTGCGTTTACATCACATGAAGTATCTGGAATCAGTGCGGTACAAGTGTTTTTTGCAACGATAGGTGGCGTCTGGGCATATAGGAACAGCGGTTATCTGAACATGCGGCTGATCGCATACATGGGAAGCGCGATACTTGCAGGCAGTCTCCTCGGGGGATACGGCTCGACATTCCTTACAGAGACCCAGATTGATGTCGTATATGCCGTGCTTGCGGCAATCGCTGCCATCATGATGTTCATCCCCAAAAAGGAAATCCCTTTTTCACGGGGCGATGTCCTTCATTTCAACAGGACGCTTGCGGCATCACTTGCATTCTTGACCGGCAGTGCCGCCGGCATTGTCGGTGCTGCCGGTGCCTTCATACTGGTTCCGATCATGCTGGTGATCCTTAAAATACCGACGCGCGTGACGATTGCGACCAGCCTGGCTGTCACACTGATTTCCTCCATCGGTACGACCGTCGGCAAAGTGGCGGCTGATCAGGTGCTCTACGGACCTGCCGCCATCATGATCATAGCAAGTCTCATTGCGGCACCACTCGGGGCAAAAGCTGGACAGAGGATGAATACCGGGGTCCTCCAGTGGATTCTGGCACTGCTGATACTGGCGACAGCTGTTAAAATCTGGGTGGAAATCCTGTTGTAATGTGAAGTGTTCCAGATCGGGAGAAGGTATTTTCTGCCGGCAGTCCGTTGGATGTTTACGGAACCGATTTTCGGATACAGTTTTATAATGATAATGGCAGAAAGGGTGTTACAGTGGAATTTCACGAAGTTCTGGTAGTTGGCGGCGGTACTGCAGGAATAACGGTAGCTTCACGTCTGAAACGCATATCCGAGTATATCGACCTGGCCATCATTGACCCGGCTGACAATCATTATTATCAACCGCTATGGACACTTGTAGGGGGCGGCGTCGTTGATAAGGAAGCGTCCCGGCGCTCTGAGGCTTCATTGATCCCGAAAGGGGTCAAATGGTACAAGGAATCGGCGGAATCATTCAAACCGGAGGAAAATCGGGTGACCACTTCGGAAGGCACTGAAATAATGTATAAATACCTGATCGTATGTCCCGGTTTACAGCTGGACTGGGATGAAATAGAAGGACTGGCTGGAAATGTGGGGAAATATGGCATATGCAGCAACTACTCGTATGAACATGTGGATTACACATGGGAAACAATACGATCTTTCCAGGGTGGCCGTGCGATATTCACTCATCCCGATTCGGCGATTAAATGTGGGGGTGCACCACAAAAGATCATGTATCTTGCAGATGAGGCATTCCGGAATCAGGGAGTCCGCAACCGGACGGAAATCAATTTCAAATCAGCAAACGGCTCTGTGTTTTCAGTTAAGAAATATGCTGATGCGCTTGATGAGGTCATCAGCAGAAAGGGAATCAGGGCCGATTACAAGAAAGACCTGATCAAAGTCGACGGTCCCAACAAACAGGCGGTTTTCCGGGACCTGGACAGCGGGGAGGAAGAGACGCTGGATTATGATATGATTCATGCAGTCCCTTATATGAGTGCCCCTGATTTCATCAAAAGAAGTCCTCTGGCCAATTCTGATGGATGGGTGGACGTAGACCCCCATACCCTTCAGCATAATGGATACGGAAATATTTTCAGCCTCGGGGATGTTTCCAGTGCGCCGACCTCGAAAACGGGTGCAGCGATACGCAAACAGGCACCGGTAGTGGCATCACATATCAAATCAATGCTGAAAGGCGGTGTCCGATCTTCCCGCAGGTATGACGGGTATACTTCATGTCCTCTCGTCACGGGCTATAATTCCCTTATAATGGCAGAATTCAAGTATGATAATGTGCCCTCGGAAACTTTTCCTGTCAATCAGGCGAAAGAAAGGAAAAGTATGTACATGGTGAAAAAGTATGGACTGCCTGCCATGTACTGGCGGGGAATGATGAAGGGGCTTATGTAGGCATGCCCGACGGCAAGTCCTGAAAATTTTGGATATACGGGTCTATACAGTGTCTGGCTTCATTTGAAAATCACTCCCTCCTGTGCGGACGGTCATCGACCGCCCCGCAGGAGGGAGTTTTAAATTTCCATGTAAATGGATACTGGCGTCATAACTCCTGAACCGTCATCGTCGCTGTTCATAAATTTATTGATACCTTCCAGGCATATGTTAAAATTACATAAAAGCGCTTACAAAATTGCGGAAAGGGGAACTGCCATGCAGCAGTTATATAAGATTTTGTAATTTTTAAAATATATGGACAACGGTTTGTGCATGCTGTAGACTGGTCTTGTTAATCATATTATATGAATCCAATTTGAAATGAGGGATATCATGTCAGAGAAAAGAACCCTATTCCAGAAGATCCTGGATGTCATCGAGCGGGTGGGGAATAAACTTCCGGATCCGTTTGCGCTTTTTATCGGACTGGCTGTGCTGATGATTTTCGTGTCCTACATATTCAGTCTGTTTGATGCATCAGTCAACCACCCGGGGACGGGAGAAGAACTGCCGATCAGGAACCTGTTATCGGGTGAGGGGCTGCAGTTCATCATCACTTCGATGCTTGAGAACTTCACAGGCTTTGCGCCGCTTGGCCTTGTGCTGGCGATGATGCTGGGTATCGGCCTGGCGGAAAAGGTCGGACTGCTCGATTATGCCATCCGCAAGACGATTTTGAAATCACCGCCGTTTCTCGTGACTTATACGGTCGTGTTCGTGGGTATTCTGGGTAACCTGGCATCGGATGCCGCAGTTGTCCTTATTCCGCCGCTCGGCGCACTTGTCTTCTACAAACTCGGGCGCCATCCGCTCGCGGGTCTCGCCGCCGGTTTCGCCGGAGCGGGCGCCGGATTCACGGCGAACCTGTTCGTTGCCGGAACGGATGCACTCCTTGCAGGGATTTCGACGGAAGCCGCTGCGATTATAAATGAGAAAGTGACTGTGACCGCCGTCGACAACTGGTACTTCAACATCATATCCACATTCATGCTGACCATCATCGGCGGTCTCGTGACGACGAAGATCGTCGAGCCGAGGCTCGGCAAATACGAAGGAGATGCGGTTGAAGATGAAAACACGGAAGAGCTGCCGAACGCAAAGAAAGGTTTCTTTGCTGCAGCCATCGCCGGGGCTTTATACTGGGCGATCATCGTCGCAGTCATTTTGATGCCGAACAGTCCGCTGACGAATGAGGACGGCGGTATTTCGCCATCTCCGTTCCTTGACGGCATCGTGCCGATCATCCTGATTTTCTTCGTCATCATCGGCATGGCATTCGGTATTACGGTCGGCAGGATCAAGACCAGTAAAGATGTCACCCATTACATGACAGAGGCGATCAAGGACATGGCCGGCTATATCGTGCTCGTGTTCGCCATTGCCCAGTTTATCGCCTATTTCACGTGGTCCAATCTCGGCACATGGCTTGCGGTGAACGGGGCAGAATTCCTCGAGAGCATCGAATTCACCGGTGTCGGCCTCATCGTCGGCTATGTGATATTCACGGGTCTGCTGAACTTCCTGATCACGTCCGGTTCGGCAAAATGGGCAATTGAGGCACCGATCTTCGTGCCGCTGTTCATGCAGCTCGGCTATCATCCTGCCTTCACACAGGTCGCGTACCGTATCGCTGACTCATCGATCAACATCATCACGCCGTTGTTCCCGTATATGGTCATCATACTCGCGTTCATGCAGCGTTATGACAAGAAAGCAAGCATCGGCAGCTACATGGCCCTCATGATTCCGTACTCTCTGACATTCCTTGCAGCGTGGATTATCCTGCTGTTGATCTTCTTCTTCACCGGGTTGCCGCTCGGACCGGGTGTCAGCGTGTATCTTGAGCAATAAAGAATTGAGATGGAGGCGCATGAATCATGAATGAACTTGAAAACAGATTGATTGAATGGAGAAGGGATTTCCACAAGCATCCGGAACTCGGGTTCCTGGAAATGCGTACATCGACGATAGTGGCAAATGAGCTGGAGACGCTCGGATTCGATCTTGAAATCGGCAGGGAAGTCATGTCCCCGGGGCATTGCATGGGCAAACCGGATGATGATGTGACAAAAGCGCATGAGAAATGGGCCAGGGAGAACGGTGCTGTGGAGAAATATATGGACCGGGTATCCGAAGGGTATACCGGCATTGTGGCCACATGGGATACGGGGAGGCCTGGTCCTGCGATTGCCTACCGGGTTGATATGGATGCCCTGCCCATCTATGAGTCCGAGGATGAAAGTCATGTCCCGGTCCAGTCTGGCTTCCGCTCGCTGAACACGGAAATGCATGCATGCGGCCATGACGCGCATACATCGATCGGGCTTGGACTCGCCGTAAAAATTGCTGAAAATCGGGACCGGCTGAACGGGAAGGTCAAACTCATCTTCCAGCCGGCAGAAGAGGGGGCGAGAGGTGCCATCTCCATGGTGGAGGCCGGCGCAGTCGATGATGTGGACTGTTTCATCGCGACGCATATCGGCATCGGTGTCGAACAGGATCATTTTGTTGCATCCAACAATGGATTTCTCGCGACATCGAAGATGGATGTCCGCTTCAAGGGCGTCTCCTCCCACGCAGGCGGCAAACCTGAAGAGGGAAAGAATGCGATGCTGGCAGCCGCCAATGCCGTCATCAATCTGAATGCCATCCCGCGGCACTCCGGCGGCATGACACGGATCAATGTCGGGGAACTGCACGCCGGAAGCGGCCGCAACGTTATCGCGGATGAAGCGAAGCTTATGATTGAGACCCGTGGTGAAACATCCGGACTCAATGATTATATGAAAACCTGCGCTGAATGCGTCATCGAAGGGGCGGCCCGCATGTACCAGGTCGATTACGAAATCGAACTCGTCGGAGAGGGCATCAGTGCCAAAGGTTCTACTGAGCTCGCTGAAATCCTGCATGGATGTGCAAAGGAAAACGGGCTCACGAGCATGGTCCTGAGCGATGAATCTGCAGGGTCGGAGGATGCAACGTTCTTCATGGATGCCGTGCAGAAACAGGACGGCTACGCGACATACTGCGTCATCGGCACGGATCTTGCCGCCGGTCACCACAATGAACGATTCGACGTCAATGAAAAGAGCCTGTTGCAGGGTGTAGAGACCCTGTTCGCCTCTGCAGTGAAGCTGACCAATAAGTAGAAAGAAAAGCGCCCATTGATGTGGATCCACATCAATGGGCGCTTCTTTCTACAGCCCTACGAATATCCACGCAAACAGGTAGATGACGGGGAAGGATATGACGGTCCGCAGTACGAAAATCAGTACGAGCTCGAATACGGAGACCGGTATTTTAGATTTGAGCAGCAGGGCGCCGACTTCGGAGAAGTAGATGATCTGTGTCAGTGACATGACGGCAATCAGGAATTTCGTAAAATCGCTCTCAATGCCGGAGCCGATGACAGAAGGCAGGAACATGTCGGTAATACCGATGATGAACGCCGGTGCGGCAGCTGCGGCTTCGGGCACCTGGATCAACTCGAGGAACATCTGCACCGGGTAGCTCAGGAACGTGAATACCGGCGTGTATTCCGCGAGGACGAGTGCCATGGTCCCGATGGCGATGACGACCGGGATCAGGCCGCCGTATATGTCGATGACGTTTATCGTGCCGGCCTTCAGAAGTCCTTTCGGCCCGTCGCTTTTGGCTGTCCTTCTGTAGGCGCGCAGTTTGGCAGTTTCAAGCATGTTGTCCCCTTCGGTACGTTGGTCGACCCGACTGCCGGTCACTTCATAGTATGTCTCCTCCTTGACGGACAGCGGCGGGATGCGCACAAGTATCAATGTCGTAAACAGACATGCGATCGTCATCGTCAGGTAGAACTGCAGGAAATAGTGCTCGATGCCGATGACGGTGGCGATTACCAGGCTGAACGGTATGGACAGTACTGAGAAGTTCGTCGCGATCGTGAGTGCCTCACGCTTAGTATAAAATCCCTTCTCATACTGTTCCGTCGTGATCATGACACCGACCGGGCTGCTGCCCATCCAAGAGGCGAGCGCATCGATGGACGAGCGGCCCGGCACCCTGAATAACGGACGGATGAGGGGTTCCAGGAACGTGCCGACGAATTCCATCAGCCCAAAATTCATCAGCAGCGGCATCAGGAATGCGGCAAGCAGGAGCCATGTCGCAAGAATCGGCACGAGGGAGTACATCATTGTGCCGCCGGTCAGATCACTCGTGATCGCCTCCGGTCCGAAACCGGTAATGACCATGACTGCAATGACCGCACCGGTGGCTCTGAGAATGAACCAGAGCGGGCCGAGGACGAAGATGCCCTGCAGCTTCGGCGTATGGCTGAACAGGTTTTTATTCATAAACGTGCCGTATATTGTAATGAGCAGAAAGACAACGATGGCGATTGTCGTGATTGCGGGTATCGCCCCTTCCAGGTTGGCAAGAATGCCTTCTGCCATAATGCCCAGTATGATCGTCCACTGGCCGCCGATGCTGACGGGTACGATGAACAGCAATAGGGCGATGAATGAAATGGTCCATGTCTTTACTTTGGTCGCTGTATCAAATTGCATAATTAACCCTCTTTTATGTATTAATATGAATAATTCAATGATAGAGGAGTGCAGGGGAAAAGTCCATAATATTCTGATATAATTGGAAAGGAATATTTTTGGAAAGAGGGATAGCATGCCGAAAGCGAATAGAAGAATGCAGGACATCGAGGTGCCGGGCACCCGCCAGTTTGCCAACCGGGTGGAGGAATTCCCGGACTGCGTGGATCTGACGCTTGGCCAGCCGGATTTTGAAACACCGCAGCCGATCAAAGAGGCTGCCATCGACGCCATCAATACGCAGTCGATGAAGTATTCCCATAATACGGGGCTCTACGCACTCAGGGAGGCCATCAGCAACTATTATAAAGACCGGCACGGTGCGCATTATGATCCGAATGGCGAAGTGCTGGTGACCGTCGGCGGCAGTGAGGGCATCGACGGAGTCCTCCGGGCGATACTCGATCCGGGGGACGAGGTGATTGTTCCGGCCCCGACGTACCTCGGGTATGAACCCATCATCGAACTCTCGGGGGGCATTACGAAATTCGTCGATACGACAGATACCGGGCTGATTGCCACGCCTGAACTCATCGAGCGGAACATCACGGAGAAGACGAAAGCTGTCCTCCTCAACTATCCGACCAATCCGACCGGTGTCACGTATACGAAGGAGCAGATGGACAGGCTGGTGGAAGTTTTCAGGAAGTATGACATATTCGTCATCACTGATGAGATATACGGGGAGAACACGCTGGAAGGCGACCATATCAGCCTGGCCGGCTATCCGGAGATCAAGGAGAAAGTGCTCGTCATCAACGGGCTCAGCAAATCGCACGGCATGACCGGATGGCGGATCGGATATGTCACCGGCCACCGGCAAATCATGGAGGAAGTCACTGCAGTCCACCTCTATAATACGATATGTGCCAGCCTCCCGAGCCAGTATGCAGCCATCGAGGCTCTGAAGCACCAGCTGCATGTGCCGGGGGAGATGAACAAAGAATATATCAGAAGACGTGACTATATATACGACCGGCTGACGGGTATGGGCCTCGAGGTCAAAAAGCCCACGGGCGCATTCTACATCTTCCCGTCGGTGGAAAAGTACGAACACGACTCATTCAAATTCTGTACGGAACTGCTTGAAACCGTCCAGCTCGCCGTCGTCCCCGGCCGTTCCTTCTCGGAATTTGGAGAAGGCCATATCAGACTATCTTTCGCATGCAGCATGCATGAGCTCGAGGAAGCGGCGGACCGTCTGGAAAAATACCTCCATATGTTAGAAGCGGCAAAATGAAATATGTCAGATCAGGCAGATTGTGATGCTATTTCACATTCTGCCTTTTTGTGTTTATAAAATTTTAAAGAGATGTTATACCGGTTCATAATAACATAATAGTGAGAAAATTCTTTAAAAGGGAACCGTAGGGTTCCTATCCTATATTTGTTTTCAAAGATTTTGGGAGAGGGGATATGCATGGGTGGATTTCCGCTGACTGGCTGATCATGATTGTACCGCCGGTGCTGATGATTCTTTCTGTAGTGCTCTGGTATGTCAGGGAAGTGAAGATGGAAAAACTGGAAAATGAACTGATAAGGAAAAATGATCCAGAAGGTGAATGAAAATGAGCCACACAGGTATATTGGTCATTGTCATTTTGTATCTGCTGTTCCTGCTTGCTGTCGGGTTCTGGTAATCGAAGGCGAGCAGTGCAGGTTCTTCAGAATATTTTCTCGGCGGGCGGAAAATGGGGCCGTGGGTCCTGTCGATGAGTGAAAAGGCGTCTGAAAGCAGTGGTTTCATGACTGTCGGCCTGCCGGGTGAAGGGTTTCCACCGGCATGAGTTCCGTCTGGAATGCTGTGTCGGCCGTATTCTCCATATTCAACTGGTTCTTCTTTGCGAAACGAATCAGGCGCCTGTCCGAAATATTAAAATCAATCACCATCCCGGACCTCCTGTCGGCAAGTTTCCAGGATCATTCACATGTGATGCGTATGGTTTCCATTGTCGTCATGACAGTTTTCCAGACGGTATACGTCTGTGCCCAGTTCGTGGCATTTGGCGTCCTCTTCGAAGTCGTCCTTGGTGTCAGCTTCTCCGTGGGTGTCATTGTCGGCGGCATCATCACCATCATCTACACGATTCTGGGTGGTTTCTTTGCGGTGGCACTGACCGACTTCATCCAGGGGTTTCTCATAGCATTTGCGCTGTTCATACTGCCGATTCTGGCAATCATTGAGATTGGAGGATTCAACCGCATGGGTACGCTCCTCGATCAGCCCATGGAAACTGAATTTCTGCAGCCGTTCTTCGGCGAGTCACTGCTGACGCTTGCCGGACTCATCGGCAATCAGCAGATCATGGCAACCGGCGGCCTGACCACAATGTGCCATCATCGGAACGGGATGACGCGGCTGGAATATGGCGAACCGCTTTTCATCTGCCACTGCGGCACGGCCCGGTTCAAAAGTTTCTATCCGGGGTTTGACAGGACCCTTTTTGTCGGAGAGGTAAACAAGGAAGCCCAAAAACTGCTTGAAACCGCAGAGAAAGCCCAGGCAGCCGCTCTCAATGAAGTGAAACCAGGCGCCGTGGCCGAAGATGTCCATCATGCATATGCGGAGGTCATCCAGAGTGCGGGCTACCCGATACCATTTCGGGCAGGCCGGTCGATCGGCTTCTCAGTCAACGAAGCGCCCCAGCCTGCATATGGGGACAAGACGAAACTTGAGAGAGGGATGACATTCGCAGTCGACGGCGGCGCCGACGGCAAGAACTATCGCGCGCAGGTCGGCGACAGCATACTCATCACGGAAAATGGTTTTGAATTTCTGACCCCGTTCACCAAGGAGCATTCAAAACTGATGGTTGGGAGATAGGTAATGTACAGATCGGTTAAGCTACAGTTTTAATTGTCTGGGGAACAAAAACAGGCCGCAGTAATAATTCTGCGGCCTTAATTCATGAAACGGTTACCGGGTTTTGGTTACACCTCTATACTCCTGAGTACGCCATGAATCCACCGTCAACAGGCACTGTAATACCTGTGACAAACTTCGAAGTATTTTCATCGGCCAACCACAGAAGGGTGCCAAGCAAATCTTCAGGTTCTCCGAAACGTCGCTGAGGGGTATGGGAAACTATTTTTTCAGCTCTCTCAGATAATGAACCGTCCTCCTTCAATAATAAATCCCGGTTTTGTTTGGTGAGGAAAAAACCTGGTGCAATAGCATTTACCCGGATTCCTGCCTCTGCAAAATGGACTGCGAGCCATTGTGTGAGGTTATCTATTCCGGCTTTAGCGGCACTGTACGCCGGGACTTTTGTCATAGGTGACGGGGCAGACATGGAAGAGATATTGATGACTGTTCCACCACGATTTGTCATCTCTTTACCAAACACCTGTGTTGGAATCAACGACCCCACCAGGTTCAATCTGAAGACATGGTCGAAACCTTTAAGTTCAAGGTCAAAGAATGATTTTAAAGTATCATTCTCAGCGTCGCCATTTTCAAAAGTTTCCTTGTCTGTTATGGCATCGGGATGATTTCCTCCGGCACCGTTGATCAGGAGGTCGCATTCCCCGAGCTGCTCTTTTACTGTTGCATATGCTTTTTGGACACTTTCTTCATCCAGAACATCGCATGCAACTGCGATTGCCCTGCCCCCTCCATCTGTAATTTCATCTGCAATTTCCTGACCGTTCTTCTGGTTTCTGTTCAAGATGGCTACATTCATCCCCTGGCGTGCAAGTTCTTTCGCCATTTCCTGGCAAAGAACTCCGCTTCCTCCTGTAACTACAGCATTCTTACCCATAAGACCTTCAAATTCAGGCAGCAAAATCATCCAACTCCTTTCCGTTTTTCCAATTCATATGCGTCCCACAGTCCCCACAGGTACATGATGCCCAGTGCACGGTCATACAGTCCATATCCGGGGCGGCAGTCTTCATCCCACAGATGACGTCCGTGGTCAGGGCGTACATACCCTTTAAAACCTGCTTCATGATATGCTCTCACGACATCATCAATCGGCACTGATCCGTCCCGGGAGCGATGGGACGTCTCGATGAAGTCCCCGTTATCATAGGTTTTTACATTCCTGATGTGTGCAAAAGCGATCCGGTCTGCAAATCGTCTGATAATATGAGGGATATCGTTTTCGGGATTTGCCCCCAGAGAGCCGCTGCACAGTGTCAGGCAATGGGATGGGCTATCTGAAATTGAAAGATATCTTTCAATCGCACTTTCACTGTTTATGATTCTCGGCAGGTTGAATACCGACCATGGTGGATCGTCGGGGTGGATGGCCATTTTGATGCCTTCCTCTTCAGCCACCGGCAGGACTTCAAGCAGGAAATGCTCCATGTTTTTCCACAGTTGCTCTTCATCAACAGTTTCGTATGCCCTGAATGAATCTTCAATAGTTTTGAGCCTTTCAGGTTCCCATCCGGGCATCGTGTAGCCGGAGTCGGTTGTCTGTTTGATGAGTTCGTCCGGGTCCATATTTTCCACTTTGGATTTTTCATAGAACAGGGCAGTGGAGCCATCTCCCAGTTCTTTGAATAAATCTGTTCTTGTCCAGTCGAAGACCGGCATGAAGTTAAAGCATACTACCCTGGCTCCTGCTTTTGCCACATTCCGCAGACTGATCTTGTAGTTTTCAATATATTCATCTCTTGAGGCTTTTCCGAGCTTTATGTCTTCGTGGACGTTGATGCTCTCGACCACATCCAGATGGAAGCCGTGGGCATCCGCCTGCTTCTTGACTTCCATCACTTCCTCTTCAGGCCAGACTTCACCGGCCTGACGGTGATGCAATGCCCATACTACGCCCTCAACACCTGGAATTTGCTTGATCTGTTCTAATGTTACGGAGTCGTTTCCTTCCCCATACCACCTAAAGGTCATACGCATGTCTTATCAGTTCCTTTTCTAAAATGTAAGTACAATTTTCCTTACTGCTTCAGGATTGTTTTCGAGTAATTCAAAGGCATCATGAATCTGATCCATGGAATATCTTTGGGAAATGATCTGTGTCGGATCGATTTCGCCACGTCCGACCTGATCTATCACTTTCGGGAATTGATGAGTCTGCAAACGTGACCCGGCCACTTTCAATTCTTTTTTGGTCAACAGTAATGAAGGAATGGATGAAGGCTGCTCATTGAAGCCTAAAGTAACGACTCTGCCTGCGATTGATGCGAGTTCGACAGCCTGTTGGAATGTCTGAGGGAGCCCAACGGCATCGATAACTACATTGGCCAGTTCTCCATTCGTCAATCTGTTGATTTCTTCTTCAGCATCGACTTCATTAGGCTGGATGATTGCATCGGCACCGATGGATTTGGCGTAATCCAGCCGGTTCTGATTGAAGTCAGAGATGAAAACTTTGGCGCCGCGTTGTTTGGCCTGCAGGAGACAGGCAATTCCGGTTGGGCCGGCACCGATTACAAATACGGTATCACCTTCCCTTACTTCGCCTCTGTAAGTTGCCTGCGCGCCGATGGTCATCGGTTCCATCAAGGCAGCTGCTTCTTCAGAGACGTTCCCGGGCACTCTATGCCAATTATTCTCGTCTGCTTTCAGATATTCAGCCATTCCCCCGTCTCTGTGCACACCGAATACTTCAAGGGAATCACATACGTTAGGCTGGCCATTTCTACAGGCGTAGCATTCGCCGCAGTATGTGATGGGCTCCAATGCTACAAGATCCCCGGGTGCAAGGGAAGTGACCGCTTCTCCGACCTGTTCAACAATGCCGGAAACTTCATGTCCGATGACCCTTGGATATGAGGTGAAAGGGTTGCTGCCATGGTATATGTGGACATCAGAGCCGCATATGCCTACATTTTTTATTTTCACTATAACCTCGTCACCTTTTTCAATAACGGGCTTTTCAAGTTCAACAATATTCAGCTGACCTGGTTTTTCTACTTGTATTGCTTTCATTCTTGACACTCCTTATCTTTATTCGAACAGTCCTGGCAGGAATAGTGATAATGATGGTACAAAAGCGACAATGATCAGTACGATGATGGCAATGACGAAATATGGAACAAGCTCTTTGACAGTAGTCATGATCTTGACGTTGGCAAATTGAGAGGCGACGAACAGGCACACACCGACAGGTGGTGTTGACAGGCCGATCATCAATGCCAGTACCATGACAATACTGAAGTGGATTGGATCCATACCGATGCTGTCAGCAATTGGCAGCAGCACAGGGAACAGAATGACGATTGCTGCAATTGTTTCCATAAACATGCCGACAATCAATAGCAGGAGTATCATCAGTAATGTAATCACTACTGGATTTTCGGTAAGGGAAAGTATGCCATCAGCGACAAGGATAGGTACACCTTCTGCAACCAGAATCCATCCGAATGTATTCGCAAGAGCTACAAGGATCAGGATGGATGCAGTGGTTCTCAGAGTGTCCATCATGATTCCCGGGACTTCTTTCAGATCGAGTTCCTTATATACAAATTTACCTACTATAAAGGCATAGAATACTACCACAACTGCCGCCTCAGTCGGTGTGAAATATCCGCCGAGGATCCCCCATAAAATGATGACGACCATGAGCAGTGCCCAAAAAGCACCGAAAAAGCTTTTGCCGACTTCGGAGACTGAATGCCTGCGGCCTTTAGGATATTGTCGTTTTACAGCAATCAGGTATGTAACGAGCAAGAATCCGAGTCCGAGAACAACACCCGGTATTGCACCGGCTACAAACAAGTCGCCGATGGAAATGCTTGCGAGCGTACCGATAATGATCATCGGCAGGGAAGGAGGGAGCATCGGACCGACTGTGGATGAAATCGAAGTGACAGCCGCTGAAAATCCGGAACCGTAACCTTGCCTTTTCATAGCGGGTATCATGACAGAGCCGATGCTGGCCGTATCTGATAACGCAGTTCCGGAAATGCCCCCGAATCCCAGGGATGATGCAACGTTTGTCAACGCAAGACCGCCTCGAATATGTCCTACGAGAGCGTTTGCAAAATCGATGATACGGTTTGTGATACCGCCGGCATTCATCAGGTTACCCGCCAGAATGAAGGCTGGGATAGCTAACATTACAAATGAATCCAAACCGGCAAACATCGTTTGGGGGATGACAGTGACCGGCACACCGGCAACTAAAAGGTAAACCAACGCTGATAAACCTAAACTGAAAGCGATGGGCACGCCTGCTGCGATACAGAATAAGAATATACCTACTACAAGTAACGCCATCATATGTCGTCCACCTCATTTCTTGGTTCGTTCTTCTGGTAACGGTCAATTATATAAACGATTGAATATACGAAAAGCAATAATGCCAGTATAGGAATTGACGCATAAATATAGACCATATCTACACCAAGGGTGGGCGCGTAGAAATCCACACCAAGGCTCGTAAATTGTATTCCATAGATGAACAGGAAGATTGAAAATACCATAATGAAAACGGCAATGACACTCTCATAAATCCTCTCTGCATTTTTAGACAATGACGTTGGCATCATATCCACAGTGATGAATTCACTTTTTCTTAACGCCACCGGTGCAGCCGTTACCATGGAATAGACGAACAAGTACCTTGAAAGCTCCTCTGTCCAGGTGAATTGATATGGGAAGTATCTGCTCAGAATCTGAGTGACTACCACTATGAGAAGAGCTGAAAAAAATAACACAGAAATGATCCCAAGGATTTTATCAACGCGGTTCATCATTTTCATTCGTCACTACCCCCTTTTCCACTTTCTACAATTTCCTGGTAAAGTTCCATCTGTTCCTCACTGAAATACTCTTCAAGAGCCGGTTGCATAGCTTCACGGAAAGCTTCCTGATCAACATCACTGTTAAATTCAACACCTGTTTCTTCAAGCTGATTACGGACATCTTGAGCCTCTTCTTTCATTAAATCCTGGGAGAATGCCTCGGCTTCGGCAGCCGCCTCTTTGACTTCAGCCTGCTGGTCTTTGGGAAGGGCTTCCAATTGTTCTGAGCCGACAACTACATAGATCCAGGAACGGACATGCTCGGTTTCATTGATGTAATTCTGCACTTCATAAAATCCATTACTCATTATCAGGTCATTCGGGTTCTCCTGACCGTCAATTACACCCTGTTGCAGACCTGTGAATACTTCACTTAAGCTCATAACCTGTGGCTGGGCACCTGCCTGTGACCAGGATTCCAGGAAGAGGGGAACGTTTGGTATGCGCATACCGAAACCGTTCAGGTCTTCTGGTGAAGAAATAGGGGTATTTGATGTGAGATTACGGGGCTCCCGTTCCATATAAAACAACGGTGTCAGGCCGATATCTTCATCTATTTCCTGCTCAATCTGTTTGCCTATGGGTCCCTCAATCACTTCCCTCATATGTTGCTGGTTGTCAAAAGCGTAAGGAACAGCCAGCATGACGGCATTCGGTGACCATACTTCCATGGATTCACCTGTGATGGTAAGATCCGTCGCGCCATAACGTATGGAATTGATGTTATCGACTTCACTGCCCAACTGGCTGTTGGGATAAATTTCAATTTTCACTTTACCGTCTGTCTTCTCTTCAACACGCTCGGCGAATTCGACTGCTGTCCTGTGCCAAAGATGGTTGGCGTCGGAAATGTGGGTCATTTTCCAAGTGGTAACGTCATCTTCGTTCGCTGTGGCATTTTCTTGAGAGCAACCGCTTACAAAAATGAGACATAGCAGAATGAATAAAGACCATTTTTTAACCATTTATCTAAACCTCCATTTTCTATCAATTGAAGTAATCAGGATATGATTCCTTCAGAGCTTTCTGGTCGTATATCAAAAGAGCAAGGTGTTCTCTCATGAGCTGTTCTGCCTGATCGGGGTTTTTTGCTTTGATGGCTGCAACCATCTCTTTATGCTGATCGACAAGTTTCTTCCAGTTAAGTTTCATTGCCAGGCTGAGTTTTCTTAGACGATTGGAGTGAGTATCCATTTTCTGGATCACTTCCCATACTCTCGTCTTCCCGGCACCTTCAGCAATCAGACGGTGAAATTCCTTGTCCAATATGAACAATTCATTTTCATCATCGTTGTCTCTTGCAAATTTCTGGTACTTCAAATTTTTTTCAAGTTTTTCTATGTATGAATGAGAGAAAGATTCACATGCAAGACGAATGATGCCCGCTTCCGCCTGTTCTCTCAGAAAACGTGCATCTTCGACATGATTCAGGTCGATAAGTGATATATATGAGCCTCTTTGTGGAAGAACAGTCAGCAATTCATCCTCAGTCAATCTCAAAAATGCTTCTCTGACCGGCGTTCTGCTTACTTCCAATTCCTCAGAAATTTCTTTTTCAGAAATCGTTGCGCCGGGGGGCAGTTCCAAAGATACAATCGCATCCCTCAGTGTCTCATATACAAAATCACGCGTAGAATTTTGGTATTTGGTCCGATTAAGCATCTTTTTCCTCCTTTCTGAAAATTCATTCTACCACACTACCATGCAAGTATGCTAGTATTAATTAAAACGCTTACAGGAGGAATGCTTTATGATAAGAAAAGACGAATTGAAAGATATGGCGCGAAAGGTATTTGAGAAGTACGGGCTGTCAGAGGAAATTTCCGAAACAATTGCAGATGTGCTGGTCCATGCAAATTTAAGAGGGGTGGACTCCCACGGGGTACTCAGGGTTGAGCATTATATCAAGAGGATGAAAGAAGGCGGTATAAACATTGCTCCCGACTTGAAAGAGTCGAACAGTTCGGCCTCGACCAGCACCATTGATGGGGATAACGGTTTTGGCCATTACATATCGAAAAAGGCAATGGAAAGCGCAATAGCTAAAGCGAAAACGGAAGGCATAGGAGCAGTTGCTGTCAAAAACAGCAGTCATTGCGGTGCACTATCTTATTTTGTTTCGCAGGCGACAGATGAGAATCTGATAGGGGTAGCAATGACTCATGCAGATAAGATAGTAGTGCCTTTTGGGGGTTCAGAGTCCTTTTTTGGAACAAATCCTATCGCCTTCGGTTTTCCTGCAGATAAGGAAGAACCGGTGATTCTGGATTTTGCGACAAGTACAGTCGCATTGGGAAAAGTGCTTAACGCAAAAGAACAGGGGAAAAGTATACCGAGCGGGTGGGGAGTGGATGAGGACGGCAGTGACACGAACAATCCTGATGAAGTAGCTGCGCTTACGCCATTCGGAGGACCGAAAGGTTACGGCCTTGCGATGGTGGTGGAGATCTTCACCGCATTATTGACCGGGGCGGCATTCGGTCCGCATATTTCCAAGATGTATGGGGACTACGATAAAAACCGAGAGCTTGGACATTTCTTCATGGTCATTGATCCTGATAAATTCGTAGCAATTGATACATTCGCTTCACGACTTGATCAGATGATCAAAGAGTTGAGAGAAGCACCTCCTGCAAAAAACGTGGAGAGAATATATGTGCCTGGAGAGATTGAGATGATGAACGTCAAAGAGCGTACAGTCAATGGAATCCCAATTTCTGATTCGATTATTGGTTACTTAAGAAAAGAATTGAACAGGGAGTGACAAGAGGAAAATATCCTTAAAATATGCATGCTCAAACAACGATGAATTTTCGACATAGCCAAAAGCTATAACGAACCATGAATATTAACAGTTATCTTATATCATTTGTTCTGTGCTAATCTGTAGCTATATCAAAATTACAAGGAGTGGTTGATGATGACAGTAGCTTATGAGACAGGCAGACGGACTGAAACGCCATTTAGATTTGATAATGTGGGGAGCTTCCTGCGACCTGATACATTGAAGGATGCACGGAAGAGTTTTGCGGCAGGAACTATTTCCCGGGAAAATCTCCAGTCCGTGGAAGATGAGGTGATTAAAGACTTGATTTCAAAACAGAAGGAAGTGGGCTTGAAGGCGATCACGGATGGGGAATTCCGCCGCTCCTGGTGGCACCTTGATTTTATGTGGGGGCTGCAGGGTGTCGAAAAAGAGGACGTCGATAAAGGCTATCAGTTCAAGGACGAGGAAACCCGCGCTGAAACGGCGAGGCTGTCCGGCAGGATCAGCGGTGAAAATCATCCTTTCATCGAACATTTCAAATTTGTGAAGCAGTTCGAGGAGGAGGGTGTGGTCGCAAGGCAGACGATTCCGGCACCGGCACAGTTCCTGACGGAACTGGAGCGTCCGGAGAATAAAGCCGCAACTGAAGCAATTTACCCCGATAGGAACGAACTGCTGGAAGATATCGCAGCAGCTTATCAGACATTCATCAGGGAACTGTATGAAGCGGGATGCCGCAACCTGCAGATTGATGACTGCACATGGGGGCTGCTCGTTGATGAAAACTTCTGGAAAAGCCTCAGTGATAATGTATCGGTCGAGGACCTGAGCCGGAAACATGTAGATCTCAACAACAAGGCGATTGAAGGCCATCCGGAAGACCTCACGATCACTACACATGTATGCCGCGGCAACTACCACTCGACATGGGCATCATCCGGTGCATATGATAAAGTGGCTGAAGTTTTATTCGGTGAAGAGGATGTAAAGGCATACTACCTCGAGTTCGACACGGAACGTGCCGGCGGATTCGAATCACTGGCCAAAGTGAGCGACGGGAAACTGGTCGTGCTCGGTCTCTTCTCATCCAAGTTCCCTGACCTTGAAGACAAGGAAGAAATCAAAGGGCGCATTGAGCAGGCATCGAAATATATCCCGAAAGAAAGGCTGTGCATCAGCCCGCAATGCGGGTTCGCCTCGACTGAAGAGGGCAATATCCTCACAGAGGAGGAACAGTGGAAAAAGCTTGCACTCGTCCGGGAAGTGGCTGAGGAAGTATGGGGTAAATAGAAAGGCAATCGATCAGAAGTGATGGGCGGAAACCTGTCACTTTTTTTAGTATGCGGATGATTGTGATATATTTTAGGTGTGGGATTTTATTATCAGAGGATAAAGAGGGGAGGGAATGGACAAATAGGAATTTGTCCATACATATCGATATGTTCAAAACTGACGAAACGGTTTCAACCCTGACGGAGCTGCTCAAGATCAACAGTCCGTCGGGGTATACAGAAAACGCGGCGGCCTGGCTTGAAGAGACGATCCGGGGCATCGGTTATGAAACGGAAATGACACCGAAGGGCAATCTGATGGTGAGTGTCGCAGGGAAAAATGAGTCAATGACGCGCGGATTGAGTGCGCATGTGGATACGCTCGGACTGATGGTGCGTTCTGTGAATGATGACGGTACGCTGTCGCTGACGAAATTGGGCGGTCCCCTGACACCGACACTTGATGGTGAGTACTGCGACATCATTACACGGCATGACGGGGTCTATACAGGCACTATCCTGTCGAAGTCGCCGTCGATCCATGTATATGAGGATGCCGCCACGAAGGAACGTGATATAGACGGTCTGGTCGTGAAGATTGATGAACGTGTGAGCAGCAAAGAGGATGTACGCGGCCTGGGCATCCGCAATGGTGACTTTGTTGCCTACGACCCAAAGGTCATGGTTACGGATTCAGGCTTCATCAAATCGAGGTTCCTCGATGACAAAGCCTCCGTCGCCATCCTGGTCAGTGTACTGAAGGCATTGAAAGAGGAGAGCATCGTCCCTGAGACGAATCTGAAGTTCATCTTCTCGACCTATGAGGAAGTGGGACACGGTTCGGCGTGGATCCCCGGGGACATTACGGAATTTCTGGCAGTCGACATGGGCTGCATCGGCATGGATCTGGAATGTACGGAATTCGATGTTTCCATCTGTGCCAAGGATTCATCAGGTCCATACGATTATGATATGACGACAGGGCTCATCAATCATGCAGAGCGCAATAATCTCAGTTACGCCGTAGACATATACCCGATGTACGGCAGTGACGCCTCTGCGGCACTTCGCGCCGGTGCGAATATAAAGGCGGCACTGATCGGTCCGGGTGTCGCCAGCAGTCATGGCATGGAGCGCACGCATACGGATGCGCTGAAAAACACATTCGAACTGGTAATGGAATATATCCGGAATTGACTTAAGAGGACCACAGCCGTGATTGGCGGTGGTCCCCTTATTTATAATCTATATGTGTCTGTTCTCCCTGATCAGCATTGTCATCAGGAAACCGGCAAATGCGAGCACTGCCATGACGCCGAGGGCGTAGCTTGTACCGGTGTATGTGCTCTCCGCCTGGGGCGCATTCATCAGGGCGACGGTGATGCTGATGATCGATGTCAGGATGATGATGCCGAAAGCCATGGCGAACTGCCGCACGGTGTTGACGATGGCCGAGCCGTGCGGGATGTCTTTATCATCGAGCTCTGACATGCTGACGGTGACGAGCGGCATGAGCGTCAGGCCGAAGCCGGTCATGAACAGGCAGAAGTGCACCATGATCCAGTAGGGTGAGTCATCCATGCCGACTGTGTTGAGCAGTACCAGGGAGAACGTCGTGCACAAAAAGCCGATGATGGCGATGGTTTTGCCGCCGTAGCGGTCATACAGGCTGCCGGAGATGAACGTGATGATGGACAGGATGACGGTCCCCGGAACGAGCAGGAAGCCGGACAGGAAGGCGCTCGTCCCGAGTGCGCTCTGCGCGAACATCGGCAGGATGGTCTCCGTCGACAGGAGCAGCATCATATTGATGAAAATCAGGATGATCGCGAGGGTGAAGGTTCTGTTGCGGAACAGCGACAGGTTGAGCACTGGTGTGCCGATGTTGAACTGCCGGCGGGTGAAAAGCAGCACGCCCACAATGCCGGTGATCAGCGGAAGGTATGACATCGGGTCGAGGAAGCCGTATACGCTGATGTTGCTGAGACCGAATATGAATAATGAGAATCCGGCCGCAGACAGCATGACGGAACGGATGTCGAGCTTTGTCCGCTGCTGTTCGAGTACATTCTTCATAAGGAAAATGGCCAGGATGAAAGTGATCAGGATGAACGGCAGCAGCACCCAGTGTAGCGACCGCCAGTCGAGGTAGTCGATGATGATTCCGGAGATCGACGGGGCGGAAGCGGGTGCCACATTTGTCACCGCACCAAGCAGCCCCATCGCAAAGCCCCGTCTGTCATATGGAAATACAATCAGCAGGATGGTCTGGATGAGCGGTAATATGATTCCGGCACCGATGGCCTGGATGACCCTCGACAGTATCAGTACACCGAAGTTCGGTGACCAGCCGCCGATGATTGTGCCGGTGAGCAGACATGTGATGGCGATGATGACAAGTGTTTTCGATGAATAGGTGGTCGACAGGTAGCCCGACATCGGGATGAAGACGATCGTCGTCAGGATGAATGCAGTCGTCAGCCACTGTACCTGTGTGGCGTTAATATCGAACTCTGCCATTATGGTGGGGAATGCTGTAATGAGAAGGAACTGGTTGAACGTCAGTAAAAAAGCTGCGGCAATGATCACCACAACGACGCCTTTGCTCTGCACTTTTTCCTCTGCCATGTGATGCCTCCTCACCGGAATGATTTCATATACATTGTTGCATACTGGCAGGCTCCGGTCAAAGTGGCTAAGCCCGTCGTTTTACAGCGGAACGGCTTATATTTTATAATGAAGATAAAGGGAGGTTTTACATGCCCGGAGGATTGATTCTCGGACTGAGTGTCGCACTCGCAATAATCATGAGCTATGCGATAAAAGATGATATAAAACACCACAGAAAAAACGGTCATTATTAATTTTATAAGATATAAAAGAAGCCCCGGATCGAATGATTCGGGGCACTGTCGTGAATCTGACTATTTCACAATTTTTTTTGACAGCGGTTTGACACCGAGGCTCTGGACGACGAGTGAAATGAGCACAGCGGCGAATGACAGTGAGATGATCATATCAAGGTCACCCGTGTTTTGCGAATAGAGCGTCAGTATCAGAAAGACGGACATCGTCCCTTTCAGACCGGCCCAGGCGATGAGGGCCGCCTCCTTCTGGTTGATCTCATGGCGCCATTTTGGGAACGCCTGGGTAGTTCCGGCAACCAGTATATAGCGGATGACCATTGACAGGATGAAAATGATGATGACGAAAATCCATCCGTCGAAAATGAGGAATTCAGCCGACTCGATGCCGATCAGGAGGAACAGAAGTGACAGGATGCTCGCTTCCGCAATCTCCCAGAAACCATCCAGTGACTCTCTGAAGTGTTCCTCCCTCTCGCTGCTTTCATACTTGAAGGAGAGCATGACTCCGGCAAATACGGCCGCAAGCACGCCGGAAGCGCCGATGTATTCGGTGATGTTGAAAGTTCCGTATGCCAGTATGATGCTCAGCATGACCTGGTATTTGCGGTCATGTGTCACATTGACCACCTTGCCCATCAGCCAGCCGAACAGTATACCGAGGCCGGCACCACCGATCGACACGAGCAGGAATTCACCCAGGAATGTGCCGATGCTGAAAGCCCGGCTATCTGCCAGCATGCCCGCCAGGGTGGTGAAGATGACGATGCTTGTCCCATCATTGATCAGGGACTCGCCTTCAACCACATCCGCTATCTTTTCGCTGCCGACCGATTTCTTGATGATGGAGACCACAGAGACCGGGTCCGTCGGTGTGAGGATTGCTGCGATGATCAGGGATTCAAGCAGTGAGAGCGGGATGAACGGCCCGCTCAGCAGATAGATGGAAACCCCGAGAGCGGCCACGGTGAACATGATGCCGAAAACCCCCAGGAAGCTGATGATGCCGGCATTCTTTTTCAATCCGTCAGCCGGTAGCTGATAGGCGGAAGTGAACAGCAGTGCAGGCAGGAACAGATGATAGATCATGTTCCCCGTCACTTCAACCGATGAAAAGAATGGTATGAAGGACAGTCCGATGCCAATGAGTACGAGGACGGTCGGCACTGGGAAATTATCCTGTTTCTGATCGATGGTAAATACGATGTAGCCGATCAGCAGCAAAATCAGTATATGTGAAGTTTCCAATTGCCGCACCGTCCTTTTCTGTCAGTCTTGGAATCCATTCCTGTCTAATCCTGGACGTCACCGTGCTGGTTGTCCTCCATCTTCAGCGGCTCCTTGCAGTGGTTGAAGCCTTGCCATTTCAGATGGTCGAACGCGCCTCTGAAGGAGGATTCGAGGAACTGCTGCACATTTTCAGCTTCCCCGCCGTCCATGCCGTTTTTCATTTCATAGAGATACTCCGCCATATCGGCTGAAAAATAGCTGCCTTTTGGGAATGTGTCATCGGTAGCAGGCGCTTCATCATCCACGAAGGGATAGGGAAGTGTGAAGAATGTGGGATATTCGAAAGTGTCATCCCCCAGCCAGAAGCCGAACTCGATCATATGCTCATCGAAAGCGGCGCGCTCGATCACTTTGCTGTCGTCCGGGAAGGGCTCGAATTCATTGTGGATGAGGATGCAGGATACATCGAACGTTCCCCAGAACAGGCCCGGATACACTTTCCGGTGGCGGAGCGGTGCGAGGAACTTCATCTCAGCATCCCGTGCAAACTGGAACCATTCGAGGACAATATTCGCGACGTGGTCGTTATAGTGGTGATGGCCGATGTCATCTTCGAAAGGCGTCTTGAAGTCCATTTCCTGCGGCTTCGTATTGATGTAGAGCTTCAGTCCCTCTGCAGCGGCGGTGTTGATGATCTCCTGGTAATACTCGCTGATCGGCTTGCCGCTTGCCATTTCGATGTGTGTATCATGCGTCCCGGTTTTGATGACGATGATCCCCCGCGACAGGTCCGCCTCGATTTCGAAGTGTGCATCCCCGCGCCTGAGCAGGCCGGTGGAGAACCCGCGTGGTGTAATGTCGAGGATCACATGTGCCCATTGTGGTTCCTGTGGCGCATATTCAAGCTTGATCTTGCCGAGAATCTGAGAAATCAGCTGGAGTGTCGTAATCTCATTCTTATATTCAGTATAGAATCCCATAAAAATTCACCTCTTAGAGTCAGAATACCCTTTTGAAGCCACGATATTCTCTCCATTTACCATAAAAACCGCCCGGACTGTCAACAGACAGCCCGGGCGTAAATCCATCAATGTCATTATACGATTCCCTGGATCCTGAGAATGATTTCGGCGACGATTGCAGATCCGAGGTATGTACCGAGGAGCACCAGCATGCCGATGATGATGGTCTTCCAGCCGAGCTTGGCAAAGTCGGCCCATGAGTTGCCGATGGAAATGCCGGCATATGCGAGTATCGGCGTGGTCAACGCGAGCAGGTTCACTTCCGCGGTCCATGCATAGAGCGTTTCCGCACCCGGTACGCCGGGAATCGTTACCAGGAATCCGAGTATGCCGATATAGGCGATGCTCGGCACTTTGAAGGGCAGGTAGTGGTGGATGACCATGCCCGCCAGCACGATAGCCATCAGCGTGATGATGCCGGGCAGGGCGGTAAGCGGCATGACACCGTAGCCAATCATGTTGCCGATGAGTGTCAGTGCACTCACGATGGTGAGGGTCAGTGTCCAGTCAATCAGCTTCTCTTTCATTTTTCCACCCCTTTACCCTTTGACTTGATCTTCATGACAAGCGAGTAGTACTTTTCCGCCAGCGGCAGTGCGATGAAGAGACTCATGTAGAGTCCTGTCACCGATGTAAGCAGGTTGCTGGCGCCCGAATAGGCGGTGATGATGTCGCTCTGTTCCGGGAACATCGATACAAGCGGCCCGAGTGAAGCGGCGGTCATGCTTCCGCTGCCGATTCCGGTCGCCATGGCGAATGATAATGGACTGATCGGCAGCAGGGAGGCGAGGAGTCCTGAAGCTAGCCCCATGAAAATCGCCCCGAAAATCGTGCCGAATATGTACATCGCAACCACACCGCGACCTTCAGGCGAGGAGACGCCGAACTTCTCTGAGATGAGAGCGAGGTTCGCCTCACGTCCGATGGAGTGGGTCATGCCTATCGTTTCACGCTTCAGTCCCAGAAAGATGGCTACCGGCAGTGCGATAAGCACTGTCGCGATGTTCCCGATTTCCTGCAGTATGAGTGCAGGCCCTGCCTCTATCAGTTCAGGCAGGGCAGGTCCCGCCTCGACACCGAACTTCGCAATCAGCAGCGTGACGGACATGAAAACCAGTGTCTCCGCCTTTTTGGACTGTGCCTTATTGATCAGCGGTGTGAAGAATGTACCGAGTCCGATGACTACGGCGTAGAGCATCGGCAAAAGCAGGATGACACCCGCCCCGATGGCGATTTCATAGGTGCCGATCAGTTCAGTCAGTATC
This sequence comes from Salinicoccus sediminis, assembly GCF_000986795.1. GTDB lineage: Bacteria > Bacillota > Bacilli > Staphylococcales > Salinicoccaceae > Salinicoccus > Salinicoccus sediminis. The sequence goes on from NZ_LAYZ01000002.1 coordinate 249,537, forward strand.
ACGATTCCAAGTACGACGGCATGCAGCCGCCAGTCTTTCCACAACCCTCTTGGTTCATTGCTCATATTATGCACCCTTTCATGGTGACCGTCAGTTGTTCTCCATGTATTCAACCGTGGATTTGGCCAGTATTTTTGCTGCGATCAAAAGAGACTCCTCATTGATGTCGAACTTCGGATGGTGGTGGGGGAACGGATCCTCCACACCGTCAGGCTGGGCACCCGTGAAGAAGTACGTCCCTTTGACCTCCTGGAGGTAGTAGGCATAATCCTCGCCGCCCATGATCGGATCGATCTCCTTCACTTCATTGACGCCGGGGACCGTCTTCGCCACATCCCTGACGAATTCCGTCTCTTCCTTGTGATTGACGAGCACCGGGTAGCCTTTCTTGTATTCATATTCAAAGTCAGCATCCGACAGATGACATGTCCCTTCGACGACACGACGGATCTCCCGATCCATATGTTCACGGACATCCTCTTTCAGAGTACGCACTGTACCGGAAAGTTTCGCGGAGTTCGCAATGACGTTATACGGGCCCGCAGCCTCGAAGTTGCAGACGGACAGAACTGCAGAGTCGAGCGGGTTCACACGGCGGCTGACGATCTGCTGGAGATTGTCAACGAGCTGGGAGGCGATCAGGATGCTGTCCTTCGTATCCTGCGGCATCGCACCGTGACCACCCTTGCCCTTGATCGTGATTTCAAATTTGTCCGCCGCAGCCTGAAGCGCATCCGTACGGTAGTTGATCTCGCGGAACGGCGTCTGCGCCTGCAGGTGCGTGCCGAAAATCACATCCACACCATCAAGGCACCCGTCCTCGATCATCGCCTTGGCACCACCCGGCGGCAGCTCCTCGGCATGCTGGTGGATGAAGACAACATTCCCCTTCAGTTCACCCTTCATCCGGTTCAATACCTTCGCCACACCAAGCAGTGTCGCAGTATGGCCGTCATGACCGCATGCATGCATCACACCCTCATTCACAGACTGGAAAGGAAGACCCGTATCCTCCTGGATCGGCAAAGCGTCAAAATCCGCACGCAGCGCAACAGTCGGGCCATCAAGCCCACCTTTTAAGTAGGCAACCACACCATTGCCCCCAACACCCGTCTTCACCTCATGACCAAGATCATTGTGGAAATCCGCGATGAATTTCGGCGTTTCAACCTCCTCGAAAGACAACTCAGGATGCTTATGCAGATGTCTCCTGATGTCCACAATCTCATCATATATGGTGTCCAAACTTGAAAATAACTGTTGCATGTTTAACGTCCCCTTTATAAGTTGATGGTTTGCTTATAAAAAGTATATAGGGAGAAAAAAGAACAGTCAAAATATTCTTTGAATTATGGTGGGATATCCAGGAAAGAGTAAAAATTAGGGGTTCATGAAGAGGGTATATAATAATATAGATTTTATGGGTTGAAGGAGGAATGGTCATGGCCGATATCATGACTTCCGAACAGAGAAGAAGGACAATGAGTAAAATCAGAGCCGTTTCCAAATTGGAAACTATGGTTTCGAATGAATTATGGAGGAAAGGATACCGTTTCAGGAGAAACACAAGGGGAATGGTGGGTACTCCAGATATATCAATCAAGAAATACAAAGTCGTCATATTCATAGATTCATGCTTCTGGCATCAATGTCCGGTCCATGGGAATATGCCAAGGACAAACGTGGAGTTTTGGGAAAGGAAATTCACCAGAAACAAAGAACGGGATCAAGAGGTGGATCAATATTATAAGGAGAGGGGATGGAATATAAAAAGAGTATGGGAACATGAGGTGAGGAATGATCTGGATGAAGTTGTTTCAGATCTGGCTGAGTTTAAAGATGAATCTAAAAGGAATTGAACTTATAGTTAGTGAGCTTCTGTTCACGATCATGATTAAAGAGAACGATGTGTATGGCAAAATGAAAGTGCAGAGCTTTGCAATGTAGAAATGCAGAGGTCTGCACTAATTTAATTTGGTGTAGACAATTTTCCTGGTCCGATGGCGTATTTTTTCAAGCTGATAATTTCCCTTTACGAAAATCAGATAAAGTCATGATTGCTGAGCAAGTTATTGATGACTGTGCCTTTTATCCATAGATTTTGCCGATACATAGTGACATTGTTTATAGTCAGTGGTTTTTTAGATGAATCGGTGCCTGTTCCCCTGAAAAATATATCGTATTCCGAACCTTTCGGGAAGTTTGGAGCGGTACTGGCTATACCATTCTTGTTTATAATCTGCTCGCCACTTTTTTTGTAACAGGTTCATCAATCAATTTATCATTGAATATCAAATCCCGTACGATATTCCAGACACACTCGACGTTATTATATATGAAATCATCAGAGAAGTTCACTCTCTTGAACCCTTTGAAGACATTTTCTGAAAGTGGTGCTTTAGTATAAGGTTCTTCAAAAATTATGAATAAGAAAGGGTTTGTGAAGTATGCATGTAAAGATGAATCCTCGAAATTCAAAGTTTTATCCAGCCATTCATCAAATTCTATTGCCATAAGTTTGGTGTCTTCTGTCCTGTATCCTTCTACGGTCTGCCGGATGGTCTTGACTGTCAGTCCGACCTCTTCAAAAAGTTTGACTTTGGATAGTTTCTTTTCACTGGATTCAAACATGGACAGAACAATTTTTTCGCCAATCGCCTTATCGTAGTCGTTGTTATTGGAAGATTTTTTCACATCAATATTCAAGACTTCTACTATTTCATCTAATGTCATCCCCTGATAATGCTGTGTTAATGATTTCAACTTATTATCAAAGTCTCTGAAGGATAATATTTCTTCATCCAAATCCTCGAGTTCATTACTGAAGTACCTGTCCACGATGGTAGATACAACATTTCTCTTTAGTCTGAACCTGGGCCTGTTTGGCCATTTTGGCGATGTATCTATGAACATAAGCTGGTCCCTTAAGGCGCTTGAAAGCGTGGGGTACATTTCTTCAGGATCATCATGATTTTTATGTATATTGGCTATGTAGTCTTTTACTATTGCCCAGTCATTCTCAAGGATTTTCCTCTCTTCTTCAGGAAATTCGAATATCTCAAACCCCTTGATATAAAAATCTGCATAATCTGAGACGGTCACTGTTGATTCAGAATCGTAATGATAATAGATTAATAATAATTTCTCTAGTTTATTCCAAAAATGAGAAGTGTCAAAGTCCTGGTTTACGATTGTTTCTGGTGATACAGCGGTAATGGTCATAGGCTCTTTGGCTTCGAATTTCTTAGGTGATTTTTTTGAGAAACGAATACCAGTCGTTTTCACTTCTATTTCTTCGCCATCTACAATTAAGTCGGGAGCTTGGTAGGAATTGGCAGGAAATCCTATGACTGATTGCTCAATGACATCCCCTGCTATCCCTGTAACTTTTTTATGATTTTTTACCTTTTCAAAAACTCCTTTCGAATCTACATCGCCCAATGTTTTATTAATGACGGAATTCAGTACACTTTCCAATTCTTTTTTTGAGATTTCATAGCTATCCATAGTGCACCACCTATAATATATGTATAAAATAATTGGAACAAATTTTGAATTTTTTTTCAAGTTCTGTTCCTGGATTATATACTTGATCACAGAGTGTTACTATGATATAATATTTAGATATAATATAAGCTTTGAAGTGGGGGCAAATGCATTTTGAGGAAATTGAAAGTTGCAGAACTTTTTGCTGGTGTAGGTGGATTTCGCCTTGGACTTGAGAATACAAAAATGAATAAATTTGAAGTTACTTGGGCAAATCAGTGGGAACCAGGCAAAAAAGTACAACATGCATTTGATTGCTACTCCACAAGATTTGATACAGGGATACACGTCAATGAAGATATAGCTGAAGTGTCGGATAAGGAGATGGCCGATACGAGTGCTGATCTGATAGTAGGTGGATTCCCTTGCCAAGATTATTCAGTAGCGAGGTCACTGAATGGTGAACTCGGGATTTCGGGTAAAAAAGGGGTCCTGTTCTGGCAGATCACCCGATTCATACAGAACACAGTTCCGAAATATGTACTATTGGAAAACGTGGACCGTCTGTTGAAATCACCTTCCAAACAACGTGGCAGGGATTTCGCCGTCATGCTTTCTACCCTTAACGAATTGGGATATGACGTTGAATGGCGTGTCATCAATGCTGCAGAATATGGGAATGCACAAAGACGCAGAAGGGTTTTTATTTTTGCGTATAGAAGAAATATGGCATACGGAAAAGCGATGAGTGACGTATCGCCGAAATCTTTGATATATAAAGAGGGCATGTTTGCGAAGGCATTCCCAGTTGAAGGGGAACCATTTAAAAACAGAGAAGCTGAAACAAGCATTTCCAGTGATATTGTAGAAGTGTCGGATAACTTCTCATTTGAATTTTATAATACCGGAATCATGAGGAATGGTGGAATAACGACAATTCATACAGTGCCGGTTTCAGAAGAAGCGACACCATTGAAGGAAATCATTGAAGCGAACTACGATGAGAAATATATCGTAGAAGGAGCAAAGCTGGATAAGTTCAAATATCTGAGGGGCCAAAAGCGTGAAGAGCGGACTGCTAAAAATGGGCATAAGTATTTCTATACTGAAGGTGGCATGAGTGAAACCGATGATTTGAACCTGCCCGGCAGGACAATGCTGACAAGCGAAGGGTCAGTGAACAGAAGCACACATCTGCTGAAAACCGATGATAATTATAGGACCCTGACTCCAGTAGAGGCAGAAAGATTGAATGGCTTCCCTGACAATTGGACAGACACAATGCCAGAAAGAACGAGATATTTCTGCATGGGGAATGCGCTAGTAGTTCCTTTGGTAACTAGGATGGGGAACGAGATAGAGAGAATAGATATAGAATACCCAGAAAATATAACTCAAATAGAATTGTTATGATTATTGTTAACTTTAACAATCCGTGTGGAAAAAATTAAAATAATATAATTATAACAGGAGAGATGAATCATCTCTCCTGTTTTTTTGTCATATAAAACTAGAATATGTGTTATAAATACATTATAATTGTTATATAAAATATATATAGTATTAATAATTAAAATATAGAACAGAAGGTGATTATTTGGAGAACAAACATGATAAATTCATTAGATTAGCAGAGCATAGGACTAATGATGTTTTAAATAAACTAAGATTAATAGGAAATTTGTCGAATAAGAAAAACTATAATTATAGCTCCGAAGAAGTGAATGAGATTTTCAATGCTATAGATTCTGAATTGAAAAAAACTAAAAACATGTTTGAATTAGAGAGTGAAAAAAATGATTCGCAATTTAAATTTAGAAAAGGAAAAGGTTGAAAATATGAAAAAATGGAAATTTCCAAATGGAAAAGATCTCACTCCCTCGGGACACAATAATACTGCTATAGAAATGTTTCTGGATAATATCATAAACTCCTTAACTCGAGAGGTAGTGCAGAATTCATTAGATGCTCATAATCCAGAAATGGGTGCTCCGGTCAAAGTGACGTTCAACGAGTTTTTAATTAGCAAAAATGATATCCCTGGTTATGATGAAATTAAAGATTTTGCATTACCGAGAGCCATAGAAATGTGGACGGAACATAACAATGAAGACACATTGGATTATCTAAGTAGATTTAATGAAGTCTTGACTAGTGGCAATATTAAAGTGCTTAAAATCAGTGACTATAATACAAGAGGATTGAATCAAAATAGTTATGAATCCTTGGTCATTGGAAATGCTTATTCTGTAAAAGAGAATGCAGATTCCGCTGGAAGCAAAGGAATCGGTAAAGCGGCCCCATTTGCTGCTTCTGATTTAAGAATGGTTTTTTATAATACAGTACCTACCCACGATGTAATAAAATCAGTTGGCATAATGAATTTTGTTTCATTCTTATTTGAAGAAAATGAAAACCATATTACTCAAGAAAGAGCTTCCTTCATTTTAAATGATAAAGATTTTATACCAGAACAGACTACTTTTGGTTTGAAAAAAAGAGCGGAAGATGAATATGGTACAGATTTATTTATTATAGGGCTTAAAGAACTAGAAGACATGGGGACCTCTATTCTGCTTTCTGCTATAAATAATTTTCTCATATCAATTATCAAGAATGAATTAGAAATTGAAGTTGGAGAAGTAGTGTTAAATAACAATAGTCTTGAAAAAATTTTGAAAAACCTTACGCAAAAGGAGTTAAAAGGTCATGAAAGAGCCATTCTTTCTAGCACTTTGAGCTTTTATGATGTAATGACCAATGAGAACACTATTAAATTGAATTTAAATGAAACCTTTGATCAATTTTCTTTCATTGAAAACCGAGAGGATGCTACGTTATTTCTTTTGCAACATAGCGATGCTACTCGAACTGTATTGCAAACACGTAAAGCAGGCATGAAAATTTATGAAAGGAACAGAATAAGCGGAAGCATTAATTTTACTGGTGTATTTAAAGCAGATGGTAAAGAATTGAACACATTACTTAAAGATATGGAGAATGCGAATCATAACATTTGGAGCACTGATAGATTAAGAGGTAGTAGAAAAGCCGAAGCGGAAAAGTTTTTGAAGGCATTATATAAGTGGTATAAAGAAAGCGTAAAAGAAGCATATGAGACAACAATGGAGGATGATATTGAAGCGTTTGGTGTGAAAGACTTGCTACCATTAAGAGAACAGGAAACTCAAGAAAATGATGAAGAATCAAGAGATTCAGGAATCATAAATAAAATCAGCAATATCTATATAGACAGGAAAAGTCCTAGTAATCAAGTGAAAAACGGAGAAAGGGAGGAGGAAGAGGTAAAAGAAGATTTAGAACTAACAGGGGTCGGCTTGGGAGATACGTCAGGTCCGGGAAGTAATCGTACAGGGGAAGCTGGCGGAAACTCTCCTGGAAATGAATATGGTTTTGGAGAAGCAGATGGTAATACGGGACCCGATGAGTCTGGTAGTACAGCTGTGATAAGCAAAAGAAATAAAATTTCTGTTTCAAAGAATGTTAAAATGAAAGTGTTGGAAAGAGATTCTAAAAAAGGAAGGTTCAAACTAGTAGGTAAATCAGATAAAAACATTGATAAGTGCCGGATAGAATTGAGCTCAATTGGTGGTGATGGCAGAGCATTTCCAATGACATTATTAGAGGTCGCTTCTGAAATGGATGAAAATTCTGCCACTATAGAAAATAATGATATCTTGATCACTAATATAAAGAAAAATGAATATTTTAGAATTAATATAGAAATCGACAGTAAAATAAGAATAAAGATGGAGAGTGTAGTCTATGAGATTAAAAGCTGACTTATTTCCTTATCCGGTGTTAAATTCAAATCTCGATGACTTCAATAAAAGTTCATTTAAAGCCTATATTACATCGGAAAGGAAAAATGACTCCCAAATCGAATTGAATATAAAGTTTGAATTGTACGATGAAACTATTATGGGTTTGATAAGGTCAGGTAAAGCGGCCTATTCTGTCCATTTAGAAGGTCAGTCATCAAGCTATAGAAAGGTTTTTACTTTGGGTAAAAATGAAGACTATATCAGTGTAATGATTTCATCTGACCAAGTGAATGGTAAAATTGAAGCGAACATGATGGTCATTGCCATAGAGGAAATTTCTAATTATAGTAATCCCAATTTCAATGATGAATTCTATGGAAAAGACTTTACCGTGAAGTCTATACACAAAGGAGATATTTTGGCTTTTGATGTAATGGCAGAAATAAAGTTGGAGTTTTCTAATAAAGAAAATCCTAATGCAAAATCGATGATAAGGATAGCAGCAAAAGAACAAGAAATGATGAGTGTAGACATTGACGGTGATATCATTAGAGTATACTTGCCTCTAAAAGAGCACGAAGCTTATAGCTATCTCTCTCAGATGGATGATATAAGACAGAGATTACTATTAGCAACAATAGTTTTACCTGCTTTAAGTTATACAATTGAAAGAGTGAAAGACCAAGAACAAGATGAAAATCTGGAGTGGTTCTTGACCTTGAAGGAAATGCTAAAAAAATTGAAAATAGATATAGAAAAGTTAAGTAACTATAATTCTTTAGAGATTGCACAACAACTCCTTGATTACCCATTCAAGAATACTTTATATAGCTTTTATGATTCAGAGGTGGATTATAGTGGATAAATTACCATATGTTACTGATGAGTTTTTAGATGAATATAAAACAAATTTTAACTTACAATATTTGTCGTTCTATATTAATGAAGATTATGAGAAGATTTCAAGTATTTTCAAGAAAGAAGAAAATATTAGGTATAGTTCAAAAACTTTTGAATTTATTCCTCTCGAAAATGAAACGGAAAACCCCGAAGCTGCCTCTCGAAATATAAGATTAATACGGAAAAGTTTGGGGCATCTAACGGTTGCAGAAGCAGAAAATGAAAAATTATGGGTGGCATTGGAGAATACTTTTTATTTAAATTATCATCTAGATCAATTAAAGAATGCCCCTGAAAAGAGTATTGAAGCTAGGACAGTGTTTACGAGGTCGAAAAAAAGATCTTTAGTTTTAAATAACCTTTCACTTTTGTGGTGGATTGGATATTATATGTATGATGAATCCAACAGAGAAAATCCTTATCATTACGCAGATTATTTTGTGAAAAATAGTTATCGAGGAAACTCTGTAGCTTTTTTATCAAGTAATATAGTGTCTAATAAGGAGTTGGTATTAGGCGTTTTGGCAGCAATCATGGAGTTGGAAAAAAATAATGGAATGATTGTGAATAGATATTCATATACCAACTCTAATAAATTGCTGAATCAGGTTTCCGGAGTAAGTGTAATCGACATATTAAATCGTCATGATATAAAAGAAATAATAAAAGATAATCTATTGAATATGGACAAAATAAGGGTGGAAAAGAAAGTCGTTCCTGTCTCCCAATAATTATATTAAAACCTGAGGACTGATTTCTCAGGTTTTTTGCTGCTCATTTTTTCACACTGTGTGAAAAAATGATTGCTTTCTCCCAATGCATCATCTAGAATATATTTAACAGAATATTTAAAACTCTATTTGTTAGCGTTTTCTAAAATTATTATTAATTAAACAAAAGGAGATGGATGGGTATGGCAATTGCAGATCTGAAGCAGCGTGTTAATGAGTTCCTTGATGGTGAAATGGGATTGTATATAAATGGAGAGTATGTGCAGTCTCAAAGTGGTAAGACGTTTGATGTCTTGAATCCTGCGACTGAAGAGAGGATTGCGCAGGTAAGCGAGGCGGATGAGTCTGATATCGATAAGGCGGTCGCGTCTGCGAGGGAGGCTTTTGACGAAGGGGAATGGACGAAGATGGAGCCTGCTGACCGCTCGCACCTGATCTATAAATTTGCAGGTCTTCTTGAGGAGCACAGGGAGGAACTGGCTCAGCTTGAGGCGCTGGATAACGGAAAGGCATATCAGCAGGCGCTTGAGGATGATGTGGACGGTACGGTGCAGCATTTCCGTTATTATGCCGGCTGGGCTACGAAGATTTCGGGCAAGACGCCTAATGTTTCTCCGGATTATGTGACGTATACCGTTCATGAGCCCGTCGGGGTGGTCGGGCAGATCATTCCATGGAACTATCCTCTGGCGATGGCTGGATGGAAACTTGGTGCTGCACTGGCTGCGGGTTGTACCATTGTGCTTAAACCGGCATCTGAAACGCCACTGTCGATGCTGTATGCTGCGAAGTTATTCAAGGAAGCAGGATTCCCTGATGGTGTTGTGAATATTGTTCCAGGTGCGGGCAGTATCGCAGGTAATGCTCTGGTTACACATCCTCAAGTGGATAAAGTGGCATTTACGGGATCCACTAAAACAGGTGGTTCGATCATGAAGAAGGCAGCGGATGATATCAAGAGTGTAACACTCGAACTTGGCGGGAAATCTCCTGCCATCGTGCTTGAGGATGCAGATCTTGAGACAACGTTGGATGGCATCTTTGATGGAACAATGTATAACTCGGGTCAGAATTGCAGCGCAACAACGCGTATTTACGTCCACAGGAATTTATATGATGAAGTGCTTGAAGCTCTTAAGGAGAGAGCGGAGAAGACAGTTGTAGGACCGGGTCTCGATGATGATACGGAGATGGGACCATTGGTTTCTGAGAAACAGCTGGATACTGTCCTCGGCTACATTGAAAAAGGGAAAGAGGAAGGGGCAAGGCTGCTTACCGGTGGCGCCCGTAAGGGTGATAAAGGCTACTTCGTTGAACCGACAATCTTCGCGGATGTTGAAGATGATATGACGATTGCCAGGGAAGAAATCTTCGGGCCTGTAATGTCAGTGTTCGTATTTGATGAAGTCGATGAAGTGATCAGGCGTGCAAATGACAGTGAATACGGTCTCGCTGCAAGCGTATGGACGGAGAACATTAAAAAAGGCCATTACATCGCAAGCAAACTTGAGTCGGGTACTGTTTGGGTGAACGATTTTGGACTTGAACTGGAAACAATGCCTTTCGGCGGATATAAGAAATCCGGTATCGGCAGAGAAATGGGCGGAGATTATGGTATTTCCAACTATGTTGAAGTGAAGAGTGTATTTGTTAATATCAAACAGGACTAAAGCGTAAGAAGGTGCAATATGGATGATACGTTGGGCAGTGAACTGAAGAAAGTACGAAAGGGTAAAAGGATGACCCTGCAGGAATTGAGTGATAAGAGTGGTTTATCCATCAGTTTCCTGTCACAGGTAGAAAGAGGGCTCAGGACACTGACTTTTACGTCGCTCAGAAAAATCTCTGAAGCTCTGGAAGTGAATATTAATTTCTTTTTCGATAATGGTGGTACAAGCATCAAAAAGAAGATCAATAAGCAAAAAGCCGATTCCGGAAATTTTTCCTATACAAGTCTGGTGGGGCAGATGAAAAATCCGGATTTCACTCCAGCAATCATTGAGCTGAGTGCGGGAGAATCACAGAAAGTGCCGTATACCCACAGCGGTCAGGAATTTGTATATGTATTATCCGGGCAGCTGGAGGTTGAACTGGAAGGGACGAAAGAAACACTGTACGAGAATGAATCCATCCATATCGATTCCTCATTGGCCCATCACTGGTATAACGATACCAATGAGGTAACGGTATTGCTTTTGGTGTCATCTAATCAGAATTGATCAAGGCATGAAAAAAGGTGCGCTCTTAATTTGAGTGCACCTTTTTACAGTTCTATGATCTGCAAGCCTCTCGGGAAGGTTGTCAGCAATTCCGCTTCTCCGTTTTCATTAATATAGACTTCCTCTTCGATGCGAACGCCGCCATATCCCGGGATATAGATGCCGGGCTCAATCGTGAACAACATGCCTTTCTCAGCAATATCTTCATTGAGGTGATGGATTGACGGGGCTTCATGGACTTCGATGCCGAGTCCGTGACCGACGCGGTTGTTGAAGTATTCACCATATCCATTTTCTTCGATGACGTTGCGTGCGGCGATATCGAACTTTTTTAATGGTACGCCTGCTTTGACTGCATCGACCCCCGCCTGGGTGGATGCTTTGACGATATTGTAGATCTCTTTTTGCTTGTCGGAGGCTTCACCGATGATGAATGTCCGGGTGATGTCCGAACAATACCGGTCACGGGTGATCACTCCGAAATCGATGAGCAGGAAGTCTCCATTCCTCAGCTCCCTGTCCCCGGGTGTACCGTGTGGCAAGGCCGCCTTTTCCCCTGCAAGGACCATAGTGGAGAATGAAGGTCCTCCTGCCCCGTATTTCTTCATAAGGTATTCGAATTCCGCCACTAGATCTGCTTCCGTCATCCCCTCTTTGATTGTTTTGAGTCCGTCTTCGAGCACTTTTTCAATGATGTTCACCGCTTCTTTCAAACCTTCTATTTCCTCACGGCTTTTGAATGCCCGCTGATGATTAATGACAGGTTGGATATCGATGAATTCAGCATTCGGAAATGTTCCTTTCAATCCATTATGATGCGCTACAGTCACTACGTTCATTTCGATGCCGATTTTCGCTGCTTTTTCTTTTATGTTGCTTTCAATGATTGTAAAAGGGTCCTGTTCATCGGATATCGGGATGATGAAATCCACCTTGGCGATACCCGCTGCAATCTCCTTATCGAGTGCAGGCAGGAAAAGATAGGTTTCTTCAGATCCAGTATCGATGAAAAGCGACATATAACGCTCATGTGGGTCTGCATAAAATCCGGTGAGATAATAGATGTTCGACGGGTCGGTGATTACAGCCATCCCGGTATTTTCATTTTTCAGATGTTCCGTCAGTGTGCTGATTCTTTTGAAGTAGTCGATAGTCATATAGTTAATTCATCTGCCTTTCTTTTTCGATCTCCTTCCACATCACCTCCACTGTCTCTCTCCCGTGGATCAGGTCTTTGTGGAATTTCACTTTTGCGTTCTTTCTTTCGTTGTTGATGCTTGCAAGTGTGCATATGGCTGCTTCTTCGTCCCCGAGTATCCGGTGGGCTGCGAGCTGTCCCTGGTACATGGCGACTTTGGCGTTTTCTATGCCGGTTACGTTGCCTGCGACATATAGATCCGGGAGTTCTGTTTCCATCATCTCACTGTGAAGCGGGACATACCCGCCGAGGGGTTCTGAATATACGTGCCTGAGGTCGAGCAAAGATCCGATTTCACTGAGCGGGGCGAGTCCGTCTGATATGCAGACGAAGTCGCACTGGATTTCTCGTTTCCTGCCAACGGGCCTGCCTTTAGAATCGGTCTTCTGCATTGTAACTGACTCCACTTTCTCTGTACCGTTTATACGGATGATCTTCTCCTTGATTGAGATTGGAAGCCCCATGGCTTTGACGCCGCCTTTAGGGAACAGTTTCAATGCTGCGGGATGAAGCGGCTTTACTCTGCCGGCCACTCTCGTTCCGAATGAAATGAACTTTGAAGGGGCGGAATTGCCGAGTGAGACAAGTGTTTCGAATGCGTCTTTAGGTGTCTGGTCGTTGATCTTATTTTTCGGCGGCAGGCAGATTTTCGCAACTTCGATATCCGTATAGCCGAGCTCCATGGCGATGACCATGGATAATGGATTGATGCCGATGATGACGCCTTTATTACCCGGTTTGACCCGGCTGAAATTGGTGAGCACCTGGGCGGCGCCGACGGTCATGACACCGGGCAGATCCCAGCCGGGGAGGGGTGTGGATTTCTCCCGTGCGCCGGTGGCGATGATCAGTGATCTGGACTTGAAGACGCCTGCTGTCGTATGGACGGTATAAATGTCATCAAGTTCCACATTGTACACGGAGGTGCTCAGTCGGATTTCACTCTTCCCCTCTGTCTCCATGATCAGCCGGCGGGCGATTTCAAGCCCGTTCCACCATCTGCCTTTTTCTTCTTCGTAGAGCTGTCCGAGGAGTCGGCCGCCTGCATGGAAGTATTCATCCAGAACCAGCACTTTCTGACTTTCCTGCAGTATTTTTGCGGCACTCAGCCCGGCCGGTCCTGCACCGATGATGATCGTATCAAACATGGCTGTCATCTCCTTTCACCAGATGTGGCAGTTCTGTCTGCTGTTTGACACTCATGCCTTCTTTCACTGGTGTCAGGCATGCTCTCTGGTTCTTTTCTCCGCCGATGGTGACGCGACACTCGGAACAGTGGCCGATGTTGCAGTAGAGGCCTCTCGGTTTGCCGTCCTTTTCATGGGTTCTGAGTGTTCTTATGCCGTTGGCGAGCAGGGCGGCTGTCAGGCTTTCCCCCTCCACACCGTAAATGGTTTCTCCGTTCCATTTGAAAGGGACAAATTCGTGCCGGATGGCCCCTAGTATTTTATGATTCAGTATCCGTTCTGTCATGATTCGCCCTCCCCTGAGAGTTCTTTCAATGAAATGGTCCGGATTGGCGGCTGTGATTTCAGATGCACATAGCCGGGAGACGCGTCATTCTGATCCCCTGTCAGCTTTTCGAGGAACGGCCCGCATGTACGCGAACCGCAGAATCCCATGCCTGCCCGTGATTTCAATTTGAGTTCCCTTGAATTATTCGTTCCGTTCTCCATTATATTTATAAGATCTGAATAATAGACATTTTCACATCTGCATACGACAAAATCGTCTTCCTGCCTCATATGGAACACCTCTTTTTCCCTTTTATCCATCAGTAAGAAAAAAAGATGCCAGCTACAGCCCGAATCTCTTCACTTTGGCATAAAGGGTAGGGCGGCTGATGCCGAGTGCTTTGCTGGCTCTCTCTACATTCTGGCCATTCTCCTCCAGCACATGCCTGATATAATCCGCTTCGATCTTTTCCACGTAGTCTTTCAGTTCCAGTTCTTCAGTGACCGAGGGCAGTGTGGCTTGTTTTGCATCTTCGCCGACTTCGGTCAGATACTGGTCGAAAATCTCGTTATTCAGTGCTTCCTCATTCGAGAAGATGACCAGTCTTTCGATGACATTGATGAGTTCCCTGACGTTGCCCGGCCAGTGGTATGCCTTCAGGTGGTTGATCAGCTGCTGGTTCGCATATTTGACGTCCGTTCCATATTTTTCAGACAGACTGTACAGATAGTAGAAAAATAATGATTCGATGTCATCCGGCCGTTCCCTGAGCGGCGGTATGTGGATGTTGACAACATTGATCCTGTATAACAGATCGGATCTGAAATCGTCAGATGCAAGCAGGTCGGCAATCTTCCTGTTGGTGGCCGAAACCAGCCTGAAGTCCGCCGACTTCTCTTTGTTGCCGCCAAGTTTGAAGTACTGCTTTTCCTGGAGCACCCGGAGGAATTTCACCTGCATATCAAGCGGCATGTCCCCCATCTCATCGAGAAATAAAGTCCCGCCTTCTGCGAGTTCAATCTTCCCTTTGTTGCCTTCCCGGTTCGCTCCCGTGAACGCCCCTTTTTCGTACCCGAAGAGTTCAGACTCGAACAGATGGCTCGGAATGGCACCGCAGTTGATCGGGATGAACTCGCCTGATACGTCGCTGGTATCATGGATTGATTTGGCAAAGAGTTCTTTGCCGACACCGGTCTCTCCGGTGATCAGTATGTTTGCATTCGTCTTCGCCGCTTTTTCAATCCGGGTTTTGACATGTTCTATGACGGAACTCTTATATATGATATTCCTGAAATTACCATTCTTCAGCTGTTTCATGTTATCGGAGAGGACGCTGACTTTATTCTTCAGTGTCTCAATCTGCTCCTTCTGGCGCTTCTGTTCGGTAACGTTGACTTCGGAGACGATGGCGCCCTCAACTTCCCCGTCGATCAGAATGGGCATGGACTTTATATCTACATATATATTGTTTGTCGCCTTATGCTGTTTTTTTACGATTGTCTTATTATCCCTGAGTGATTCCAGCATGACCAGGTGTTCTTCCCTGAAGACTTCCGTGATCTTTTTGCCGATGACATATTCATTGCTCATGCCGAAAATCTCTGCAGCCCTGTCGCTCCAGTAGATGACGTTCTCCTGTTTATCGATGATCGTGAACGAATGATTATGGAAATTGATCAGTTCTTTTATAAGCGCCTTCTCCAGCATTTCTAACATCCCCTTATTGTTAAATTACTAATAATAATTATATAAATATTTACAGAGTTAATCAAACTTTCTAATAATTTAAGTTTTTAAGGCTGGCATCCTTTTTTCTTAGTAGTAATTGAAGGAGGTGGGGTGATTCATTGAACAGAGACATTTACGATGTATTGATCATAGGCGGAGGAATCATTGGCGCAAGCATTGCCTACTATACGGCGAAAACCGGATTGAAGGTGGCTTTGCTGGAAGGGAGTACGCTCGCTTCAGGTACGAGTTCCAAATGCGATGGGAATGTGCTGCTGATCGATAAGGAACCCGGGTTCGACAGCCGGATGGCGATAAAGAGCCAGGCTCTGATCAGCGAGCTGTCCGGAGAATTGGAAATGAAGTTTGAATTCCGGGATCCCGGCAGCATCTTCCTGTGTGCGGATGACGATGAACTCGAACAGGCACATGAGTGGGTGGACCTGCATAATGCTGAAAATGGTGAGGATGAATTTTTCAGGAAACTGACGAAGGAGGACCTGAAAAATGACTCCAAATATTTTTCCGATCATCTTGTCGGCGGCATCGAATGTACGAACGATTCGACGGTGAACCCTTACATGCTTACTTTTGCACTGGTCCACCAGGCGAAGAAATATGACTTTTCATTATTTGAGAACACCCCGGTGACGGATGTTGAGCAGACGCATGATGGGAACTTCAAAGTGTTTTCCCACGGGGATGTATTCAAAACGAGGAAGGTCATCAACGCCGCCGGTGTCCATGCCCCGAAAGTTGCGAATATGGTCGGCATGGATGTTCCGATCAAACCGAGGAAAGGTCACATTCTTGTGGCATCCCGCTCGGAACTTATGGGAACGCGTAAAATTCAGGAATTCGGCTATCTGATGACGAAGTTCGGCAAGGAACGCAAGGCATCGAAGGAGATGAACGACTACGGCATCGCGCTCGTCCATGAGGCGACCGAGAGCCAGAATTTCCTGCTCGGAAGCAGCCGGGAGTTCACGGGTTTTGACACAAAAGTGGATCATAGGATCATCCAGCTTATCGCCCGTCGGGCCATCGAATATTTCCCGCAGATGAAGGATATGAATATCATCCGCAGCTATGCCGGCCTCCGGCCGTGGACGCCGGACCATCTGCCCGTCCTGTCCGAAACGAAGATTCCGGGCTTCTACATTGCAGCCGGGCATGAGGGAGACGGCATCGGGCTGTCGGCAATAACCGGACTCTGGGTATCCCAGATGGTGACAGACTCACTCGAGGACGACATCAGTCCGCTTGACATCAACAGGTTCAGGGAGGTGCACGCATGAATCAAAACAGCAAGCAGTTTATCACACTGGATACCCATACCGGCGGAAATCCGACACGTACTGTCCTGGCCGGAATGTCGGAGCTCGCGGGGGATACCATCCAGGAAAAGATGCTCGACATGAAAGAGAACCATGATCATATCAGGAAATTCCTTGTGAATCCGCCGCGGGGCCATGATGTCATGAGTGGTACGATTCTGCTGCCGGCTTTGCGGCCGGAAGCGGACTACAGTGTGATATTCATAGAGACGGGCGGCTATCTTCCGATGTGCGGACATGACACGATCGGGACGTGCACTGCTTTAGTCGAAATGGGATATGTGGAGCGGCAAGAACCGTTTACATCCGTCGTGCTTGATACGCCTGCGGGTGTCGTTGAAGCAAAATGCAAAGTGGAAAACGGTAAAGTTGAAGAAGTAACTTTTGTCAGCACGGAATCCTTTCATTTAAAAACGGTCGATGTCCTGTTTGAAGGCCGGAATGTAAGGTGTGACATAGCGTACGGCGGTAATTTCTACGGGATCATCAGGGCGGAAGATTTAGGCTTGTCACTCGATATCGCAAATTCCGAGGGTATTGTGGCGGCCGCAATGGAATTGCGGGATGTCATCAACAGTGAACATGACGTCAGGCATCCTGAATATCCCTTCATCAATAAGCTGACACATATGGAATTGTATGAAGAGGGAGAGGTGGTCAGGAACACTGTGGTCGTTCCGCCTGGCGGTATCGACCGTTCACCGTGCGGGACAGGCACTTGTGCGAAAGTCGCGACTTTGTATAAAGAGGGCAGGATCAGTGAGAATGATCTCTTTATTCATGAAAGTATTACAGGATCACAGTTCAAGGCACGGCTCATCAGCTCTAAAGAAGAAAATGGCATCACATTCAACAAAGTGTCGATTACCGGTTCCGCCTGGATCATGGGCAGGCATGATTTTTATATGAATGAATCAGATCCATTACAAAATGGCTATTTGCTGATACCGGATATATAGGGGTGAAAATATGATTGTGAAAACAGTGAACAGCTATGACATCCACATACATGGCCAGCTTCTGCGGGTAATTGAAAAAAACGAGCTGAGGGCGGGACCTGAAGGATTCGATGTAAAAAAATTGCTTCTGAACGAGCCGAGAGGAAGTAAATATATGAATCTGCTGATTTTTCATGAAGATGAAGTTTCGGGAAGTTTGACAGTCACTCTTGATTCAATCACCGGTATTGAAAACGAAGATGTTCTGTTGAAATCATTTGTTTCATCATTGGTCGACCGGGGCCGGATTGAAAAAAAGGAAAGCTACTCTCTGGACTTCAACGGCCGAACGAAGAAATATGGCCAAAATGAGCTCATTGAAACGCCATTATATGAGGTCGGTTTGACTGATGGTTTATATGAAGTGAATCACAAAAAGATAAAACTGGTGGAAACCGGGCTGCATATGGATATTCAATATATTACTTCGATCAAAAAGGAAATTGAAAAACTGAATGACAGTACTTATGATTATCTGATTTTAAACAATGAGGGGAAACATGCAACAGCGAATAAGAACAATGATATCCTGCCTTATCCAATCATAGAGGTGATTTCTCTTTTAAACAGAGAAGCGAGACCTGAGGGAATAACAACATTGAATTGGGATGATATCAAAATCCAAAATGGCAAGTTCAAACATACATATCAGTTGATATCGAATTCACAGTTCTACATCGATCACACTGATATATATACAGAAGGGTTTGTCATTAAATAATTAAGGGGGATTAATATGACAAAGAAAAAGAAACTGCCGAGTCTCGGTGTCTTGCTCACGATACTCGGGCTGTTTGTTGTCATAATGTTTGGTTTTATAGTTATTTTGAAATTGCCGATACAACTGGCTCTACTTGTAGTCTGGTTTGTGATACTGGGCTTTGGGGTGTACCTTGGCCACAATTATCTGGAAATGGAAAAAGGACTTTTAAAAGGTATCTATGAAGGCATGGGGGCAATTCTGATACTTATTGCGGTCGGCGCCCTGATCGGTTCCTGGATTGCCGGCGGGGTAGTGCCGACGATGATTTATTATGGTTTGAATATTATCAGTCCAAGTATCTTTCTGATGGCTGCCATGATTATTTGTGCGATTACTGCACTTTCCACAGGGACTTCATTTGGTTCTGCAGGTACAGCGGGTATTGCGATGATGGGTATCGGGGAAAGCTTCGGGCTTCCGACTTATCTAGTTGCGGGAGCAGTCATTTCCGGGTGCTATGTAGGAGATAAGATGTCGCCCTTGTCAGATACAACTGTAATGACAGCTTCGCTCTCAAGAGTGGATCTTTTCAGGCATATTAAGTCCATGTCATTCGTATCGATACCAGCGTTTATAATTTCAGCGGTTCTTTACTGGATTGTGGGTGCAGTCATGTACGATGGCCGGGGGGATCTGTCGATTGCTGAAAATACACTGACAGGTCTGGAGCAGAATTTCAATGTGTCATGGATGATGCTGATTCCAGCAGTGGTAGTCATCGTTATGCTGGCGTTTAAGTTGCCGTCAGTTCCAGTCATCCTATTTGGTGCATTACTGGGCAGTTTATGGGCGACCTTGTTCCAGGGCTACGGATTCATAGAAGCGATCCAGACCTTATATTCAGGCAGTGAGCAGAGTACGGGCATCGCATTTATAGATAATCTGCTCAACCGAGGCGGAATCACATTCATGCTCGAAGTCATCCTACTGATCATTCTGGCTTTGGGCGTTGGAGGTTTACTTCAGTCAATCGGTGCATTTACAGTGATTGGCAACCTGTTCGCCAAATGGGCGAACAATACCGGAAATCTTACGCTTACAACGATGCTGGCATCATTCTTCGGTGTATTCTTTGGTGGGGCAGCCTATGTTTCTTTACTTACCGGCACCAAAATCACAGAAGAGAACTATAACCGTAAAAATGTCAGCCGCACACTGCTGTCAAGAAACGTTGAAGCCGGAGGAACAGTAACCACTCCCATGGTGCCGTGGTCTGATGGCGGTGTTTTCATGGCAACCACGCTCGGCGTAGCGACATTAGCGTACCTGCCATTTTTCTGGTATGGATTTTTAGTGATAATAATTTCACTGATATACGGTTATTTCGGATTATTCATAATGGAGAAAGATGATCATGAAAAAGCGAAGGATGAAGATCATGAAGAAAATGGAGGATATGAAACCTATGAAAAAACAGTTTGAAGGGGCATTCCCCGTACTGATCACACCGATGCATGAGGATTACAGCGTGAATTACAACGGAATGAAAGAGAACGTCCAGTATTATCTGGACCAGAACGCGGCCGGGATTGTCATCGTCGGCAGCACCGGCGAGTTTGCTTCACTGGACGAGGCAGAGAAGAAACAGATCGTGGAGCTGGTGGGCCCGATGGTGAAGGATACCGATACGAAGCTTTTGGTGGGCATCGCCGACGAGCGGACAAGCAAGGTCATCGAGTATGCGAATCATGCGGAAGACAATCATGCGGACGGCCTGCTGCTCATCAACTCCTTCTATCAGACGCCGACGGAGGAAGAGGCGTTCCATCAGTTCAAGGATGTCAATGACCAGGTGACAAAACCGATCATGATGTACAACAATCCATTCACTGCAAATATCGATCTGGAAAATGAAACGATTTATAAGATTGATAAAGAACTCGATAAAGTGCAGTACATCAAAGAGTCCAGCGGGGACATCCGCAAAGTCCGGGCCATCGCAGATAATGCGGATCTTGTACTGTTCTGCGGCTCGGATGATCTGGCATTCGAATCATTCGTGCAGGGGGCGACGGGCTGGGTGTCCGTGGCAGCCAACATTGCACCGAACAGCGCGGCCAAACTGTATGAGCTGGTGAAGGCCGGCAAGTACGATGAAGCGAAGGCACTCAATAAAGATCTGCTGCCCCTCTGTGAGTTCCTGGAGGACTCCGGCAAGTATGTTCAGATCGTCAAAAAGGCGATGGATCTGAAAGGTCTGAACGGCGGGCCGTCCAGAAAGCCGCGCCTGGGGCTCACCGATGACGAGGTCAGTCAGCTGAAGTCCCTGATGGAAAAACTGGATTAGCAACGCACAGAGCACTATCCCCGTATGACACATAGAGAAAGGAGTAGTCCGTTCCCCTTGGACTACTCCTTTAATTTTGACTTAATATCTCATTTTTATATTTGTTCACGGTTCTTCTGGAGAGATTCACACCAAGTTCTCCCAGTTTCCTTGAAATTTTACTGTCCGACATTTTTTCAAACCCTGAAAAATTTCTGATCAGATGCATCGCATAGCTGACGGAGGTGCCGTTGCAGCATTTTTTCGACAATAGAGACTTGATCGGCAGAGTCCCCTTCGATGTAGCGATGAATTTGTTGGCGAGAAGCCTGCTGATTGTGGCGGGGCTCAAAGAAGTCGACTTGGCTAGATCATTCTGGTCGAGTGGGTTGAGGTAATCGGCCTCGCCCATCAGAAAAGATTTCTGTGTGTTCGCAATGATTGTCAATACACTGCTCAGATACATTTTCCTGGCATTCAGAATCGAAGCCAGTTCTTCGTAATCCTGCCTGTATTTCTCCATCTTCTTTTTGAAATCCTTGTCATCCGGCTGTACTTCAAATGGTTCGAATGTGATGCAGTCAGACAGATAGTCGTTGATGCTGATACTGAAGGTATTTCTATCCATGGAGATGGTGGCATCCGGTTCCAGATATTCAGATTCTCCTCCATCTATCGGGGAGAGGATGCAGCACTCAGTGATGAGCTGGACATACGCCAACAGCTCATGCCTGGCATTGTTCTCGAGAAAATCAAAATTGCCCCTGTTGATGGAGTCGAGGTTCGACATGAATACGTTGAATAGTTTTTCATCATATATACCTTGATTTTTTAATTGAAAAGCCAGGAAATCATAGACATCTGTGCATCCGATCCCCTTATCCTCGTATGCTTTCAGCAGCTCCAGCAGTTCATCTACTTCTCCGGGAGGCGCACCGGAGATGCTAGAAACCTCTTTTGGATGCGCTTCCAAAAAACCGGATGGACTCAGAGAGTGCAGAATGAATTGCATTGTTTCCCTCCTGCGGTCATCGAGCGTACAGTTGAAATGGGTGGACAGTTCGGAGAGGATGCCCGGGGAGTCTTCGCTTCTGGATGAGATGGCGGAGAGCGGAAGTTTATCTTCATCTATGTAGACCAGCGGATTTTCATCACATTTGTTTGTAATGTAATCATTCAATTCACGCCTGTCGTACTTGAAAACGCTGATGGAATTATAAATGAAATTATTCAATGAAATACCGAGTTCATTTGCAACAAATGTATCCAGATTTATCATTTTGAATGCCCCCTTTGCGCTGTATGAAGTGTTTAATACATAGTAGCACAGGATTTGGAGGTATTCTATATAACAAAACAAATTATGTGAAAATTTACAATGAGTTAAAAATTGAATAATAAAAATCCCGGGAATGACGAATCATTCCCAGGTGCCCGGATTTCACTGTATACCACTTGTTTCTCTTTCTGTGTCCTTAATACGCTCGATCGATCCCTTGGCGAGTCCGATGATGACCATGTCGTCCATCGGCGGGTTGTGGAGTCCTGCCCGGACGTTCCGGTAGTGCCGCTGAAGTTCATTGTCTGCAGAGAGGCTTTTCGCTCCGACGACTCTCATGGCAAGGTCGACGGCTTCGACTGCCTTGTTGACGATGGATGTCTTGACGGCGCCGAGTTCGCTGCCCATCTGCTGTCTTGCATCTTCGTCACTTTCATCCCATTTTCTTGCTACGGAATAAAGGAAGTGTTCCGCCTCGAGAAGCATCAGTTCAACGCGGCCGAGCTTTTCCTGTACATTGGGCAGTTCTGAAATGGTCCCTTTGATGCTGTTGGGGGAATAGACTGATGCAAACCTCACAGCAGCTTCCTGTGCTGCGCGTGCAATGCCGAGGTAGCATACCGGTATGTGCAGCAGCCACCCCGCCGGTGATTTCCTGCCGGGTGTCCTGAAGGAGACGAGGTCTTCTTCCTCCACTTCGACATCATCCATTATGAAATCATGGCTGCCGGAGGCCCGCATGGCCACTGAGTTCCATGTTTCATCGACATGTACGCCTTTGAGATCGGTATCCACGACGAAATTTCCGACTTCACCCGTCTCTTCGATGGTGGCACTGACGACAGCGTATTTAAGGATGGGGGCCAGTGTGGCAAATGTCTTTTTGCCGTTGAGGATGTATTTGCCGCCATCCTTCCGGGCGGACGTTTCAGGTCTGCCCCCCCTGGTCGGGCTCCCTGTTGCGGGTTCCGTCGCAAGATTATTGATGAGTGCTCCGTTTTCAATCACATCCTCCGCAACTTTCCGGTATTTTTCCTCATCCCAGGACTTTTTCTCTCCAAGGTCCATGATGATGCCCATGTGCCAGCCGATTGACAGGGCAGTCGCCCCGTCATACTTGGCGATGATCTCCTGATGTTTCAGCATTTCCCATAAAGAGATGCCGCCACCGCCGTACTCTTTCGGGATGGTCACCTGCGGATAGCCGATTTTCTTCAAGGCTTCGAAATTCTCGAAGGGGAAGGTGACATTCTCATCATGCTCCCTCGAAGTATCACTGAATCTGCTGGCTGTCTCCTCCATGAGTTCCAGCCGTTCTTTCATATCAATTTCCTGTAATGTACCCACATTATGACTCCTCTCAAAAACCCACAATTATACTATGAATTATTCTATTATTACATTATTCGACATATGATTTCAATAGACGGGGTTTGATCAATCCCTACTTAACAAGTAGGTTATAGAGTTTATAATGAAGCGTATATTTAAATTGTTCAGGATACATATACAGCGGGTGACATTATGCTTAGTTTAAGAGATCTGAAATTGTCATTTGATGGCAGTCAGGTACTGGATGATATCAATCTTGATGTGAAAAAGGGTGAAGTCGTTAAACTGATCGGCCCCAGCGGCACAGGGAAAACGAGTCTGATCCGGTGCATCAACCTTCTTGAAAGGCCGGACAGCGGATTTATCTCCCTTGGTGGCCTGGACTATGATTACAGCAGGATCAGTAAAAAGGAGGCGCTGAACCTCAGAAGGAAAACAGCGATGGTATTTCAGCAATACAACCTTTTTAAAAATAAGACGGCGATTGAAAACGTGATGGATGCCCAGATGGTTGTGCAGAAAAAATCCAGGAAGGAAGCCTATGAAAAAAGCATGCAATAATTGAAGAGGGTGTGACTCGAAGCAAAAGTGGATGCGTATCCCAGCCAGCTGTCCGGTGGACAGCAGCAGCGTGTCAGCATTGCCAGGGCGCTTGCAGTGGAACCTGAAGTCATACTTTTTGATGAACCGACTTCAGCGCTGGACCCTGAACTGGTCGGCGAAGTGTTGAAATCCATCGAGGAAGTGGCGAAATCAGGCATGACCATAATGCTGGTGACGCATGAAATGTCGTTTGCACGGGATATATCAGACAAGATCGTGTTCATGGATAAGGGCCGGATTGCTGAATCGGGCACCCCGGAAGAAATTTTCAGTCAATCGACTAACACCAGGACACAGCAGTTTTTGAATAAATTCTATACAGCTGTTCATTAAGGACGGGAGAATAGATGATGAAAAAATTATTATTGTTTACAGCACTCGCAGGAGCGCTCTTGCCGGCTGCGGCAGTGAGGCTGAAGGAAATGCCACAGCCGATGAAAATGGAACAAGAACAGTGGAAGTGGCTGTGCCTTCGTCATCGAAACCACTCAGCTATACGGGTGAAGACGGTGAACTGACCGGCTATGAAGTTGAAATCTTAAAAGAAGTCGACGAGAAACTGGAAGACTATGAATTCAATATACAGGGCACGAGTGACAGTGCAGCAGAAATCGGTCTGAATACCGGGCAATATGACATGATTGCACAGGGACTGATCCTGTCTGAAGAGCGTGAAGACAGTTATCTGATTCCATCTGAACATAACGGCTTCAGCCTTATGAAAATCTATGCGACCGGTAACATGGACGGTGAGATTGAAACACTTGATGATCTTGCAGGGAAAAAAGTGGCACCTGTGACACCGACCGGAGGGGTCTTCAACTTGTTGACAGCCTACAACGAGGGGCATCCGGATAATCAGATTGATTTCGAAACGTCCGACGGCGGCACCCCCACTTCCGACCGGCTGAAGCAAGTCGATACGGGTACATATGATGCATTCGTCAATCCTTCCAATCTCGGGCAGGATGAAATTATCGAAGAGGGTGGACTGGACATACATATAACCGAACCCGTTGAAGTGAATCTGACCTATTTCATGATTCACGACTCCGATGAAAATGCCGAGCTGAACGAACAGGTCGGGGAAGCTCTGGCGGAACTGAAAGGTGATGGGATATTGTCCGATATTTCCAATGAGTTTTACGGAGAGGGCATCTTCCAGTACGAATAATTTACGGACGGCGCATGGATAGGAGGGTGAATAGTGGATCTTCAATATATGATCGGAATCCTGCCGGAATTTCTATCGGTCATCCCGGTGACACTGCTCATCGTAGTGGTCTCAGCAGTTGCCGGGTTTTTATTGAGCATATTTGTGGCAGCAGTGAGGATAAAGAAAGTGCCGGTGCTCAATTTCATGACCGACCTGTATATATCTTTTACAAGAAGCATCCCCATTCTGCTGCAGCTGTTCCTGTTCTTTTTCGGGATTCCGGTGTTCCTCCAGATGCTTGGATTCAATGTAAGCAATATAAGTGCGGTGACGGCTGCAATCGTCTGCCTGATAATATATAACGGTGCATATATGTCGGAGGTGATCAGACCGGCATACATGGCAATAGAAAAAGGGCAGCATGAAGCGGCGGACAGCCTCGGATACAATGGACTTCAGAAGTTCACCAGGATAATCCTTCCGCAGATGACGCCCATTGCTCTGCCGGGTCTGGGTAACGCACTCATCCATCTGATCCATGACAGTTCTCTCGTGTTCGCCATCGGTGTCGTGGACATCATGGGACTTGCGACCATCATCAGTTCAGGGTCATTCGGCATGCAGCAGGTGGAGGTCTTCCTGACAGTGGCATTCATCTATTGGGGCATATCATTCGCCTCAGAGCAGCTCATCAGATATTTGGAAAAGAGGAAGAGGCGAGTGCTCAGAAGGACCGGTTATGATATGACGAGGGAGGCAGGATACAATGTTTGATATCATGACAGTCTTCGAAAGTCTGGTTGAAATCATCAAGGTCGTACCCAAAACACTGCTTCTGGCATTGATCATTCTCTTACTGTCATTCATGCTCGGTGCCATACTCACTTATATCCAGAGCCTGAACATCCCTGTCATCAAACAGATCCTCGATGTGCTGCAGTCATTCCTCAGGGGAACACCGAATGTAGTACTTCTGTATCTGGTGTATTATTCGCTGCCGCTGGCCGCTTCGTATTTCCTGTCATTATTCGGTGTGGCTTTCGACCCGGCATCCCTGAATTCCGCCGCTGTTGTCATCGTGACCTTCAGCATCTGCTATTCAGTATTCCAATCAGAGATTATCAGAGGCGCTCTGCACTCACTGGATAAAGACCAGATAGAAGCGGCACAGTCGCTCGGATACAGTACGACACAGACGTTGAGGAAAGTCATCGTGCCGCAGGTGATGACAGAGGCATTGCCCGACACCATGAACGCATTTCTGATCATCATCAAAGCATTGTCACTTGCATTCCTGGTGACCGTGGTCGATATCTTCGCCCAGGCAAGGCTCGTCGGGGCACAGACATTCAGCTATCTGGAAGCCTTTGTCGCCGCAGCACTCGTGTTCTGGGCAATCTGTGGGCTGCTGACGTACCTGATGAACAGACTGGAGAATAGAATGAGAAGAGGATATGTTTAGAAACAGGATTAGAAAAGAGGCTGGGACAAATGTCCCAGCCCCAGTTGCAGTGCAATGGCTGGCAAACTTCACAATCACTTCCTTCTATCCATTCATGATGGAAATGAGCAGTTCAATGACATACGGCTTCTACGCATTGATGTGTGTCTTTTCCGGAGTCTTCGTCTGGAAGTTTGTCCCTGAAACAAAAGGCAAGACACTCGAAGAACTGGAAGCGGTTTGGGTGAAGTAAAAGTAGCACAATTCGATCAAAAAAAGAAGGATTGCCATGCCTGATGAGGGTGATGGCAGTCCTTCTTTTTTGCTTGAATTATCTAATGGATATAAGAAGGTGTTTGTAACACAGTAACTTTACAATCAGTCTTTCTGCTTATCTTCTTCTCTCTTCTGTCTCATCTCATTCTGCCTCTGTCGCTGGCGGTAGCCATACATGCTGTCGAGAACAACACTTTCATTCTCGAACACGGAACCGAGTGCACCGATGATTGTGGCGATGCTGGTGGCGGTCCATGCGATGTAGAAGTACTTAGCCGGGCCGGTATCAGTCTGAAGTTGTGATTCCAACTGTGCACCTGGAATGAACAAGAACGTGGTCAGGGAAAAGAGTATGAATAACAGTAAATAATACATGACTACTGCGAAAAGCAGCGAGAAGAATGTCGTTGCATTATATATTCTCCGGATGAACGATGCTTTTTCATCTTTTTTGCCTTCCCACAGATTATGGGCAATGATGATCCATCCGACGAGTGCGAGAATGGCAATGACCATCAGAAGTATCAAACGAAAATTCGTATAATAACTGCTGAGGGTCCATAGCGTAGGGAATACCAAAGCATAAGCACCAGTGGTGAAAGCTATGACAAGAACTTTTATGAACGCCGGGAACATTTCCCAGGGGCGGTTTGCGTTCACCATGCCGGAGACGAGACGGATTGTGCCCCTTGTACGCGACCCGGCTATGAACCGGACATTGATGCTTTCATCCTCCTGTGTTGTTTCACGTTTCAGCGGAAATATAGATTCAAAAAACCGTTTGCCCATCAGGCGGTCTGATCTTTGTCCCCGCACTTCATCATATTGACCTTCATCTTTACTCTGTATTCTTGATTCAGCGTCTCTGCGGTCAGAAGAAGAACTGCCGTGATATATTTCATTCATAAGCTGAAGGATGCCTTCCCGTATTCTCTTGTACAAGGGAGTCATTCCGAGCCCGGGGAGACTGATTATTCCAACATTGTCATCATTCAAAACTTCAGCAATGACAGTTTTTTTACCACTGAAGAGAGGGAGATCAGTAAGTGCGATTGAATAGTCCCAGTTCTTATCTTCTTTTGTGCTACGAGCTCTTTTAAGGATTTCCCTGGAATCATTCGTTCCCCCCGTCAGAGTATCTTCGAAGGGGATGACTTCCCATTCATAATCATCTTTAACATAATACTTGAGAAGTTCGGGAAGTTCCTCTTTCAAATCTTTGACCATCCTTTTTGCCAATCCTGGTGCCGTAATCAACCCTAAAGTCTTGGATTCCATATAGTACCTCCTTTTCTTGTATTTTCAACATATCTTTTTATAACCTGTTTTTGTTGACGTTATGGATGATTTTAAATGATTTAAACATATAATTAAACCATTATGCCAAAAAATTCTTTGTATCCGCTTATAGATATAATTAAGGACTGTAAAACTGTACCCAATCCTCAGCCCTTGACGGGTAAGGGCTGAAAAAAGCGCCGCCCCAAATTTTTTAAGTGTCAAAAGAACCATGAAAATACTGAAGGAGTGCTCCTTATGACTACTATACGACAAGACAGCTTTATAGCGTTCCAAAATTGTATGACAAAGCACCCACCCAAAAATTTGATGAGATTATTGGCGGCAGAATTCCTTCTGAAGCGATGGTTCCCGTTTAGTGACGAAATTGAACGACACTTTAGAACGTTCTTCTCCTATACTTGCAATCAATTCGCGCTTTAAATCTGACAGGGCAGGGACCGGTATGCTGACCATCCGGTCGTGGAACATCTTCCTTGTCTGTTCCTTCGGCATCTCAAAAACATCGCGTAATCTGTTTTTCTTCGGTATCATACTCATCCCCATGCACTCCTTAGGTTTGAAATAGCCCATGAATCATCCGAAAATTCGGAAAAATATCATATTTCATGCTAATAATTATCATAATTTGCTATTTATCATAGGTTATAAATAACGCAGCCGGATGATAGCATTTAGTTAACCTATTCAGAAGTGCTTCAGTCACAGTACCTTAAACATCATTCATTTTGGAATCGATTTCATTATAAGAGTTCAGCGCATTTTTTGCAAACAATTATCTGTAAATTCAGAATAATAATGTTGGATTACATGATTGGCAGCACGGAAACTGAATGGATTCATATGACGTCCGGAAACCGGGCACTCAATAGTAAGGGGGGAAATTATAATGGATGATCGTCAGTTCAGGAATGCAATGGGAAATTCGCAACAGGCGTGAACGTTATCGCAGCAGAGGTGGAAGGTGAAGTGTATGGCATGACTGCCAATGCATTCATGTCGGTGTCACTGGACCCGAAGCTTATCGTCATTTCAATCGGGGACCAGGCGAAAATGCTGGACAGGATCCGTCAGAGCGGAACGTTCTCGGTCAACGTCCTGTCCTGTGAGCAGCAGGAGGATTCCATGCGGTTTGCCGGACAGAAGGAGTTGAAGATCAATTTGAATTCGACTGCCTGGGTGAGGCGCCGGTCATAAAAGATGCACTGTGCCAGCTGTCATGCGAAGTATACAATGAGCACACGGAAGGGGATCATGTGCTGTTCATCGGCAAAGTGAACGATCTCGTACTGAAAGAGGGGGAGCCGCTCATCTTCAACTGCGGCAAGTACAGAAGGCTCGAAGCGCTGGAAGCAGTGGCGAAATAACGCCGGATATGCAGGAATTTCTCAAAGGGGAGGCGGATCAGATGGAAATCATTTATGTTGATGATATGAATTTGAAGGCATGGCAGCGTAAATCCAGTAAAAATGTGATGCCACTCGGTTTTTTTGACGGGGTGCACCGGGGACATCAGAAAGTGATCGCAGAGGCAAAGCGGCAAGCAGAAAAACGTGATGCTTCACTTGATGTGATGAGCTTTTTCCCGCATCAGAAGACCGTCATTTCAAATGGAAAAAAGCGTGTCGACTATCTGATGCCGCTTGAGTAAAAGGCGCGTGTGCTTGAGAAGATGGGGGTCGACCGTTTCTATACCGTAAAGTTTACGAAGGTATTCGCTTCCCTGGGTCCCGGCGAATTTGTTCGGGAATATCTGGAGAAGTTGGGCACCGTTCATGCAGTGGCAGGCTTTGATTTCTCCTATGGCTTAAAGGGGCGGGGGACAGTTTTAAAGCGACTTTCGAGGGTCTCGGTGAAGTGGAAGTCATATTCTCATAATGAATGCAAAACTCTCCCGGAATCGATTCCGGGAGAGTTTAATGTGTCAGTAGTTCTTCAAATATTCATCGATTTCCCATTGGGAAATCTGCGAACTGTAGGCGTTCCACTCAACCAGTTTGTTCTTATGGAACTGCTTGTATATGTGTTCGCCCAGTGCATCCTGGATCACTTCGTCTTCCTTCAGTGCCTTGAGCGCGGTATAGAGTGTCGTCGGCAGGTCTTCCACATTTTCGATCTCGCGTTCTTTTTGGCTCATCTTATATATATTCTGGTTGACCGGTGTATCGAGGTCAAGTTCCTGACGGATGCCGTCGAGTCCGGCCTTCAATACCGCTGCTGTGGCGAGGTAAGGGTTGGCTGACGGGTCGAGCGACCTTACCTCAGCCCTTGTCGCCGGTCCTCTGGCAGACGGGATTCTGAGGAGCGGCGTACGGTTCCTGCCGCTCCATGCGATATATTTTGGTGCCTCGAATCCGGACTGGAGCCTCTTGTATGAATTGACCAGTGGATTACAGACCGCCGTGAACCCTCTTGCATGATCGAGTATGCCTGCCATGAAATGCCTCATATCAGCACTCAGGCCGAATTCATCACTGTCATCAAAGAATACATTCGTACTTTGCTTGAACAGGGAGACGTTGAAGTGCATTCCGTTTCCGGCAATGCCATAGAGCGGCTTCGGCATGAACGTTGCATGCATATGGTGTTTGCGTGCAATCGTCTTTGCAACAAGCTTGAAAGTCTGTATGTTGTCGCATGCAGTCACCGCATCTGCATATTTGAAGCTGATTTCATGCTGGCTCGGGCCGGCTTCATGGTGTGACATCTCCACCTCAAATCCGATCTCTTCAAGTGTCCTTGCAATCTCCTGCCTGCAGTCCTCACTGGTGTCGATCGGTGCAAGGTCAAAATAACCGCCTTCATCATTCATCTCAGTTGTCGGATTCCCTTCGCTGTCCAGCTTGAAGAGGAAGAATTCCGGTTCGGGCCCCAGGTTGAAGGAAGTGTAACCCATATCCTCCATCTCCTGGATGACCTTTTTCAAATTCGATCTCGGATCGCCTTCAAAAGGCTGGCCGTCGATATCATATACATCACAGATCAATCTTGCGGATTTTGCATTATCATCCGACCAAGGGAAAATCCTCCAGGTGTTGAAATCAGGTTTAAGGTACATGTCAGACTCTTCCACCCGGACAAACCCTTCGATTGAGGATCCATCAAACATCATTTCACCATCCAGTGCCTTGCCCAGCTGGGTCGTCGGTATCTCCACATTCTTGATTGTCCCCAGAATATCGGTGAACTGCAGTCTGACGTACCTCACATTCTCTGATTCAGCAATCCTTAAAATGTCATCCCTTGAATACTCATCCATATCTTTAACACGCCCCCATATTATTGAAGATATTGTACACTTAAAACTTTCGAGCGCACAAATACTTATATACCCATTAGCCTGTTTCCATCCTTATAAACATTTTACAGGAAAAATTTAAAAACTGATGAGAATAAAAGAATCCAATGCTCCGGCTTTCGTTGTTATACGTCATGACAACAGGGATATTTAGAGAATATCAGGGACTTCCTTGAAATCCACCAGCTTCAGGATCTCCTCCCTCAGCTCGTCGGTATCACCTGCAGGTGAGATGTTTCCCTTGATCTTGTATATTTCACCGTTTTCGTAGGTGACACTCATTTTGAATGAATTGCCGTCATCGACGGGTGAACTGTTATCCTTGAAGTTTTTAAAGTCATAATTTCTGAAGAGGGTTTTGATTTTCTGGGGGTGGACTTTGTATTTGTATATCACACTGGCCGGCAGTGATTCATTGTCATCATATGGATAGCAGCGTCGTGAAAATTCGATTTTGATCAGTCCTCTGGCGGAGATACAGGTTCTGTGTATCAAGTATTGTTCTATATGACCATAGGATGTCTCAGACACGTAGTAAAAAGATTTCACGGGGTTATCATGTATACTTTTCAAATTTCATCACCTCTGTATAATAAGGTTTATAAAACTGTTTGGGAATGGGGAATCAGCATGGATGTTAAAATCAGACCGGAAACACCGGATGATCACAGGGAAATTGAGGAACTGGTAAAGGCTGCTTTCACGAGCGGGGACAGGAACGACCCTGATGAGCATCACCTTGTGAACAAACTTAGGAAGACGGATGCTTTCATCCCGGAACTGTCACTTGTGGCAGAGATGGATGGCTCAATATTGGGGCATATAATGCTCTCAAAGATAGCGATAGAAGAGGAAGGCAGGACGACCGGCTCACTTGCGCTCGCGCCTGTCTCCGTAGCCCCTGCCTGGCAGCATAAAGGGATCGGCGGTAAGTTGATACGTGCTTCACTGGAGAAAGCCCAGGGGTTGGGATATCAGTCGGTGGTTGTCCTCGGGCATGACAAATATTATCCGAAGTTCGGCTTCAAACCGGCCAGCGGGTGGGGGATCCGCGCGCCGTTCGATGTGCCTGATGAAGCGTTCATGGCGATTGAACTTGTTGACGATGCGCTGGATGATGTCCGGGGGACTGTACAGTATTCGGAACCTTTTTCTTGATGAAAGTATAAAGTATAAAACAGCGGAACCTCCGAAGCTTCATGGGGATTCCGCTGTTTTCTCCTGTTCCTAGTACTGTCCCAGATATTCATCAATTTCCCATTGTGTAATCTGGGAACTGTACATGTTCCATTCGATGCTTTTATTCTCATGGAACTGTTTGAAGATGTGGTCGCCGAGCGCTTCCCTGATGACATCGTCCGCTTTCAGTGCTTTCAATGCCGTGTATAGTGTGGATGGGAGATCTTCCACGGTTTCCTTTTGTCTGGCACTCATTTCATAGATGTTTTCGTCGATTGGATTATCGAGTTCCAGCTTGTTCTGGATACCGTTCAACCCCGCTTTCAGTATGGTAGCCGCCGCCAGGTAAGGGTTTGCCGAAGGGTCGAGGGACCTCACTTCCGCGCGTGTCGATTGTCCGCGGGAAGGCGGGATTCTCAAAAGGGGAGAACGGTTGCTGCCGCTCCAGGCGACATATTTCGGCGCCTCAAAACCGGACTGCAGCCTTTTATAGGAATTCACGAGCGGGTTGCATATCGCGGTAAATCCTCTGGCATGGGCGAGCACACCTGCCATGAAATATCTCATGCATGGGCTGAGGCCGAATTCATCGTTTTCATCATAGAACGCGTTGTCTCCGTCTCTGAACAGTGATACGTTATAGTGCATGCCGTTGCCGGGGATGCCGTACAGCGGCTTCGGCATGAATGTGGCATGCAGATTGTGCTTGCGTGCAATCGTCTTCGCTACAAGCTTGAATGTCTGGATATTATCAGAAGCGGTCACTGCATCGCTGTATTTGAAACTGATTTCGTGCTGGCTGGGCGCCCCTTCATGGTGGGACATTTCGACTTCAAAGCCCATGTCTTCAAGTGTCAGCGTAATGTCCCGACGGCAGTCTTCACCGAAATCAATCGGCTGCAGGTCGAAATAGCCGCCGTTGTCACTGAGTTCCGTCGTGGCATTGCCCTCCTTATCCAGTTTGAAAAGGAAAAACTCAGGCTCCGGCCCAAGATGCAGGTCATCATAGCCCATATCCTGCATCTCACCCACAAGCCTCTTAAGGTTGGAGCGCGGATCGCCGGAAAACGGTGTGCCGTCGATGTCGTATACATCGCAGATCAGCCTGCCTGCCCTGGCATCATCCGACGACCAGGGGAAAATCAGCCAGGTATCAAGGTCGGGCTTGAGATACATATCCGATTCTTCCACACGCGCAAACCCTTCGATGGAGGAGCCGTCAAACATCATCTCGCCATCCAGCGCCTTGCCGAGCTGTTTGAATGGAATTTCCACATTCTTTATAGTGCCCAGTATATCTGTAAACTGAAGTCTTATATATCTGACATTCTCATCTTCTGCAATCCGTAAAATATCCTCTTTCGAATATTCACCCATTAAATAAGTTCACTCCCAAATGTTCGTATATTAGGTGTATTCCCTGTAGAGTATATGCAAAACGCATGTTTAGAAGATTATTCAGGAACGAACACTTCCGATTCACTGTCTTTTGGATAGTAGTAGCCGTTCGGCAGTGTCTGCAGTTCAATCAGGCTGCCCCACGGTGTCCTGAAATAGACGGTGCCATTGCCTTCTGTGTCCTCATATCTCGTGTTCTGGTGTATTTCCGACAGAGGCTCTCCGCCTGCGGCTTTCATTTTTTCATAAGCTTCATCTATGTCATCCGTATAGAACGAGAGGTGGGTGTAGCCGTGGTCCCCGAGGCCCGGCGGCCGGTCGGGGGATGCATTTTCAAGCTGGAACATTTCTATGTTCGGCCCGTTGCCGATGACGATCATCCGCTTCCTTGTTATTTTGGAATCTTCCGGTATTCCGAGGAATCTTTCGACTTCACTCCCGCCTCTCGGCGGATCTTGCGGCGTCTGGCTGTCATACGCCACTTTCGCATCCAGCCCCTTTTTGAAGAACTCTGTTGCTTCGTCTATATCTGGGACGGTTAATCCGATGTGGTTCATGCCTCTTACTATGCCCAATTCGTCCACTCCTTTCATTAAAACAGTGTTCCCTCTTTGCCCGCTGATCATGCTTAAAATAAATCTCAACAAATATTTTTAATTACATACTTGCATTTTGTAAGTTATTGCCTTATAATTACATTAGTTTCAAATATATTAAATTTAATATAATTAATTTCGATTTAATTTTGGGGAGGTGCAGAGATGGAAGAAAAAGACCCACGCATCAAGGCGTTTACAGTTTTTATCAAATCGTCCCAGTCGGTGCAGAAGCTGATCAAGCAGGATTTCCTGAAAAAGGAGATCAACCTGAATGAGTATGCGGTGATGGAGCTGCTGCATCACAAGGGCGACCAGCCGATCCAGTCGATCGGCAAGCGGGTGCTCATGGGCGGTGGCAGTATCACTTACGTCATAGACAAGCTTGAGGACAAGGGCTTCCTGTACAGAAAGCCGTGTCCGGAGGACCGCCGCAAGATGTTTGCCTGCATCACGGATGCGGGCAGGAAGTACATGGAAACCCGTGTGAAGGAGCAGGAAGCGCTGATTAACACCATTTTTGATGAATGGGATGACAGTGAAGTCGAAGATGCGATCAACCTCCTCAAACGCATCGGCATACACGCAGAAAGTCTGTTGAAATAAGCTGGTGCCTGAAAAGGACACGGGCTTTTATAAAAGTGATTATCTTGAATTCGAGATAATTGGACAATAATTACAAAGGAGTTTTTATCAATGGCAAATGAACTGCTTGGAATCCACCACGTTACAGCAATGACGGATAACGCAATGAGAAACTATGATTTCTTTACAAATGTACTTGGAATGCGACTGGTCAAGAAGACGGTCAACCAGGACGACATCCACACTTATCATACATTCTTCGCGGATGATGTGGGTTCGCCCGGTACGGATATGACATTCTTCGACTTTCCGAACAATCCGAAAGGTACGCCGGGAACGAACTCGATTTCAAGGACGGGTTTCAGAGTGCCGGATGATGCCGCACTTGAATACTACAGGGAACGTTTCGAGGAATTCGGCGTGAAGCATGACGGCATCCGGGAGCTCTTCGGCAAAAAGGTCCTTCCTTTCGAGGAATCTGATGGACAGAGATACCAGCTGTTCTCCGATGAAAACAACGAAGGTGTTGCACCAGGAAAACCTTGGAAGAATGGTCCTGTGCCGGAAGACAAGGCGATATACGGTCTTGGTCCGATTGAGATCACAGTCAGCTACTTCGAGGATTTCCAGAAAGTGCTGACCGATATATTCGGTATGAAACCGCTCATAGAGGAAGAGAATGTGACAGTTTTCAACGTTGGTGAAGGCGGCAACGGCGGGCAGGTCATTCTGAGGAAGGACGAAACAACTGCCGGCCGCCAGGGTTACGGCCAGGTGCACCACGTATCATTCAGGGTGAAAGACCACGACGCAATCAAGCAGTGGGAAGCGAAGTATGACGAAATCGGCATGGGACATTCGGGCAATGTTGACCGCTTCTACTTCGAAGCCCTCTATACACGCGTTGGCCACATCCTCATTGAAGTTTCTACAGATGGCCCGGGATTCATGGATGATGAGCCTTATGAAACGCTCGGTGAGAGTCTTGCACTGCCGCCATTCCTCGAGCCGAAACGTGAATATATCGAAGCGCAGATCCGTCCATTCAACACGAAACGCTCATAAATAATGGAGGTAAATCAAAATGGAACCAATCAAAAGGATCCACCACATCACGGCAATCGTCGGCGATCCGAACGAAAACCTTAAATTCTATCGCGATGTGCTGGGTCTCAGACTGATCAAGCAGACCGTCAACTTTGATGATCCGGGCGTCTATCACCTGTACTTTGCCGATCATGACGCAACACCGGGCACGGTCATCACATTCTTCCCCTGGCCGAATGACAATTATGGCCGCAAAGGGAGTGGCCAGGTCGGCAGGATCGCCTTCAGAGTGCCAAAAGGCAGCCTGAGCTCCTGGAAGGAGCATCTGGACAATCACAGTATTAATACGAAAGAGACCCGGCTGTTTGGCAGGGAGACCCTCGAGTTTGATGATGTACACGGGCTTGAGCTCGCCATCGTCGAAGGCGGCGAGACTTCCGATGTCGATAAGATCCTCGGATTCCACGGGGCGGTGCTGTTGTCAGGAAACCCGGAAGGGACGAAAGAACTCCTGACCAAAAAGATGGGACTGAAATCCCTTGATGCCGAAGGCCAGAACCAGCACTTCGAAACCCTCGGTGAAGAGCGGCACCACATCATCACGGCCATCCCGCCGATGGCGCCGGGCCGGTTCGGCATCGGCACTGTCCATCACATCGCATGGTCCGTGCCGGACCGCGAAACACTTGAATCATGGCAGTCCGCCCTGAGAGGGGAAGGGTTCGGTGTCACAGTGGTCAAGGACAGGAACTACTTCGAATCCATATATCTCGGAGAACCCGGCAATGTCGTATTCGAGTTCGCGACGGACGGCCCCGGCTTCACTGCCGACGAAGATATGGAGTCACTCGGCTCGGCATTGAAGCTGCCGGAACAATACGAGCACAGGCGTCCGGAATACGAACGCTCGCTGCCGAAGCTGGAACTGTAATTTATGGACAGGATGCTCGATTTTTCCCCCGGGGAACTGACTGCGAAAGAGAAGAAGAAATTCCTGATCGGTTCGGTCATACCGAGACCCATTGCGCTGGTTTCCACCATGTCCGGTGACGGCATCGTCAATGTGGCGCCCTTCAGCTATTTCAACATCGTCACCTATGATCCGCCGATGCTGTCCGTGGCAGTGCAGCGGTCGGGCGGGAAAAGCAAAGATACCGCGAGGAATGCACTTGAAAGCAGGGAAGTGGTCGTCCAGATTGTGGACAGTGACAACGTCGCCATGGCGAATCTCGCTTCCGCGCCACTCGGGCCGGATGAGAGTGAACTCACAATATCCGGCTTCACCCGGACGGAGTCGGAAGCGGTACGCGTGCCCGGGGTCAGTGAGGCGAAAGTGAGATTCGAAACTGAACTCTATGATTCAATCCTCATCCTGGGCGATGACGGAGTGCCGACGACGGATATTTTATTGCTGAAAGTGAAGCACTATCATATTGATGAAGCGATATATAAGGACGGCTATATCGACCCGCTGAAACTCGGAGCCGTAAGTCGCCTTGCAGGCAATGACTATGCTGAAATAGGCAGGATGTTCACAGTGGACCGTCCTGAATAACCCAACGAATGGAGAGTGTAATCAATGGAACATATTTATAAAGAAAAGGAAAAAGGTGCACCGGTATTCGTACTGCTGCATGGCACAGGAGGCACGGAAAATGATCTCGTCCCGCTCGCGGAACTGCTGAATCCCCGGTACAACATCCTGGGAATCAGGGGAAATGTGCAGGAGAACGGCATGAACCGCTACTTCAAACGCCATGGTGAAGGGCAGTATGACTGGGAGGACCTGGATTTCCGCGGAAACGAACTTTATGAGTTCATCGTCAAGAAATCAGAAGAGTATGATTTCAAACTGGAAGATGTCGTATTCGTCGGATTCTCCAATGGTTCGAACATTGCGATACAGATGATGCTCCGGCAGCCTGGAACATTCAGGAAGGCGGCATTGTTCGCACCGCTCTATCCGGCTGATGTAAAAGAGAAACAGGACTTCAATGGGACGGAAGTATTCCTGTCACTCGGCAAGGGCGACCCGATCGTGCCCGAATCTGAGAGTGAGAGGGTCATCAGCCTCTTCGAAGACAGAGGCGCAGACGTCACGACCGCATGGGTGAACGGTCACAGCCTGACACAGGAAGTGGCTATGGAAGCTAAAAATTGGCTGAACAAGTAATATCACCAGATAAAGACTGAAATAGAAGCGACGCATAAATTTATATAAAGAGGAGTATATTGATATGATCCAATATTTACTGAATGCCTATGTAGGTAAAAGCATGATCGACGGCGGACTTGCCAAAGTGAAGAATGACGGACAGATGGGGGAAGAGTTTGAAAGTGAATTCAAGGTGGACAGCAACCAGATGAAGGTTGCCGGATATCTTGAGACGATCGGTTCAGCATTCCTGTTCGCTTCATTCCTGGGTAAGACATTCACCAGGATCGGGACAGTGATGATCAACACTGTACTGGGTGTGGCAATCTTCAAACACTATAAAGCAGGGCACGGTTATGAAGGCAGCAAAAATGCACTTAAATTCTTTGGTCTGAACACACTGAGCTTTGCAGAGACATTCCGCAGGAAGTAAGCGGAAACCGGTTGGATGAATGAAAATGCGCGGGGGCTTATTCTTTAAAGGGCATTAGACATGCAGATAAGGAAAAATGATTATATATATAGAAGCAGGGACCGGAAAATCCGGTCCCTGTTTTTTCGGTCATTCCGTCTTGAAACTGTACGACTTCGTCAGTTCGTTGTGGATCACAAGTTCATAATTTTCATCCCTGGCCACAGCGCCGCTCACGAGGAGATTGATCTCCTCGGTATGGAAATGATGCTGCATCAGTACCATTACGACAATGGCCGCCAGATGTATAACAAAGACAAGCAATAATGCAAGTTTGACGTTATTGTCCAGAAGTTGACTGATTGGGTTCATCGGAAAAATCGCTCCCATTTTGCAGTGAATTAAGTATGGTGATGAGTGTATCATAAGTGACTCTGTTCTCAAAAGCATACTGTGGCATTACCCGGGAAATATTTGAGAACCCCATGCGAACGCTTTCTTACTAAAGCTCTTCCGCTTCTATCTGTTTGCGCAGAGCACTGGTCTCTGCCCGCGACATTGGCTCAAGGTGGCCGTGGACATACGTGTCATAGTCTATCTGATCGACTTCATTGATGTAATGGTGGAAACGGTCGGAATCATATCCTCCGTCCAGTTTGTAGAAGTCTCCTGTGTCGGCATCACCTGCAAACAGCACTCTGTCTTCCCTGATGAAAGCGACGATGCCGTCATCTGAATGCGGGTTTGTGATGGGTGTTGCTTCCACGGTGACACCGCCCAGGTTGAAGGTGGCACTGCCATCGAATACAATGTCGGCCTGCACGACTCTGATCTCTGCGATGTCTCCGTATTCAATTTTGATATGGGTGTCACAGAATTCGCATTCTTCACCGGTGCGGAGGCGCTCAGCCATGGCTTCCTCTGTCCATTCCCATTCTGTCAGCGTGCCGAGTATACTGTCTGTCTTCTCGTGGGCAACGGTCAGCCCTGGGAACGCGTGCATCGCAAAAGTATGGTCCCAGTGCCAGTGGGTGATGAGGACAGCCTTGGGAGCAGGGAGGTCAGACGCACTGATTGCTCCAAGCATTGCCTTCAGATGGGCAGGTGAGTTGCCTGCATCAATCAGCATGCTGTAGTCCTCACCGTGGATATATCCAAGGTTCGGCCTGTCACGTTCTTCCTCAAAAGGCAGGATATGGACATGGGGAGAGATTTGAGAGAGCATATTTTTCACCACTTTTGTTTTATGTACATATTAACATACAGTGGGTAAAATATATCGTACTAAATTACTATAAATTCATTGACACATGCAGCCGTGATGATATATATTAAGCGGAACAACTTAATATTTCAGAATTTTCTTATCCAGAGAAGCGGAGGGACTGGCCCTTTGAAGCTTCGGCAGCAGACTTTTTAAGAACTGTGCCAATTCCAGTAGCGTATTGCTAGAAGATAGGAGGAAATCGGAGAATCTTATAATTCAGCCCTCTTTCTATCCATTGAAAGAGGGCTTTTTTATATCCAAAAACTTTTGACAGGAGGATTTATGATGACAAAAAAGCAGATTCACCTTAACGGATTCATCCAGAACTCGCCTTCGCCACATTCGACAGGATTATGGAAACATGACAAGGATAAGGGGACGGATCACAACAGGCTGGATTACTGGATAGATGCTGCAGAAACTCTTGAGCGCGGAAAATTTGATGCGATGTTCATAGCGGATGTGCTCGGCACATACAGCGTCTATGGTGGTACGCACGGGCCGGCTGCGAAACATGCTGTGCAGCTGCCCGCACACGATCCACTGCTCGTCATTCCTGCCATGGCTGCGGCAACAGACCATCTGGGATTCGCCCCGACGGTGTCAACTACCTATGCACAACCTTACTCATTGGCCCGTCAATTATCGACACTCGATCACCTGACGGAAGGCCGTCTGGCATGGAATGTTGTCACTTCGTATCTCGAGAGTGAAGCGGTGAATCTCGGTCTGGCTGAACGCCTGCCTAAAGAGATGCGGTATGACAGGGCGGACGAGTTTCTGAGAGTGGTCTACAGACTCTGGGAAGAGAGCTGGGATGACGGTGCAGTTTTGCATGACAGGGCGCACGATGCGTTTGCCGATCCAATGAAGGTGCATAAGATCAATCACGAAGGGAGGTTTTTCAATGTGCCCGGGCCTCACCTTGTCGAACCGTCCCCGCAGAGGACCCCGGTCATATTCCAGGCGGGCGCTTCTTCGCGCGGCCGGAATTTTGCCGCCAGGCATGCCGAGGCGGTGTTTACGAAAAACCATTCGCTCGAGGCACTGGCTTCCTATACTGAAGACCTGCGGCAACGTGTGGTTGCCCAGGGGAGGAATGCGGATGACGTGAAGGTATTCCCGATGATACTCCCGATAATCGGAGCGACGGAAGAAGCGGCTCACGCTAAATATGAGGAACTTCAGGAGAATGTGAGTTATGAAGGGACGGCAGCACTTCTCTCCGGGCACACCGGCATAGATTTTTCAGGCTACGACCCGGACCAGTATATCGAGGATATTGAGACGGAAGCCGTGCAGGGTAACCTGGATATGTATACAAAAGACCCCAACAGAAAATGGACACTCCGTGAAGCGGTCAAAAATCATGGTCTCGGCAACGGCACCGTAAAATTCATCGGCACGCCGGAAACGATTGCAGACATGATGGAAGACTGGGCAGTGCGCGGCGGAGCGGACGGCTTTAATATTGCGCAAAGCTATTCGCCGGGAACATTCCGGGAGTTCGTCGATCATGTCGTCCCCGAACTGCAGGCACGCGGCATCTACCGGACGGAATATGAAGGGAAGACGCTCCGTGAAAACATGTTCGGCCGCGGAAAGAATCTTATTGCGGAGAACCACCCGGCCAAAGCGGAAAGTACGGTTACAAAATTGACATGACGGAAAGGGGAATCATATGGAGCAGATTACGCTATATACATGGATAGGTTTTATCGCCTTCCTTCTGCTGATGCTTGTGATCGGCTACCTGAGCGCCCGCAGGATGAAGACCATCGCGGATTTTGCCACAGGTGGCGGAAAGCTGGGACCGTACGTACTCGGTCTGTCATTTGCGGCAACCTATCTGAGTGCGGCAACGTTTCTGGGCTACCCGGGATGGTCGTATGAATGGGGGTTTTCAAACCTGTGGCTGTTTCTCGCAATAATACTCGGCGGGCCGGTCGGTGTCCTGATGGTCGCGAAGAAGATCAGAAAGCTCAATACGACACAGAAATCCATATCCCTTCCCGACTGGCTGGGGGATTTCTACCAGAGTGATGTGCTGCGTGTCGGCACAGCCCTCATACTGCTGTTCAATATATTCTATATCGCCGCACAGTTCGTCGCCGGCGCCAAGATATTTGAATATCTTCTCGGCATGTCCTATACCGGCGGGCTCATCTTCATCACCGCAGTCGTCGTCGTATATGTGTTCGCAGGGGGAGCCATTGCGGACATCTACACGGATGCCATCCAGGTGGTCATCATGGCCGTTGCGGGGATTGCCGTCTTCGTATCCGGCATCGTCATCTTCTGGAAAGGCAGCATCACCGATACATTTTCGGGGATTTCAGCCAACCTTGCTGGACAGAATGAAAACCTCGTCGCCGTCTTCAATCCGGAATCACTGCATTTCTATTCCTTCGGTGCGGTCGTCGGCGCCATCACGATCCAGTGGGCATTCGCATCCGCCCCGCACTTGTTCAATAAGGTGCTCGGTCTCAGGAATGAGAAGGACCTCGGGAAAATGATAGCGACCTACGTGGCAGTCGCCACCCTGTGTGTCCTCGTATTGTTTGGCGGATTATACAGCAGGGCGGCACTTGGCGATTCCGCAGCTGCTGCCGATCTTGCGTTGATGGATTATATCATATGGGCATTTCCTGCCATTTTCGTAGCCATGTTCGGTGTGGTGATACTCGCAGCGGCAATGTCCACGACGGACGGGATCTTTGTGTCCATATCAACCGTCTTCGCCAACGACATTTTCCTGAAATTCCTGGTCAGACGCAAAATCGTGAAAGTGAGTGACGACAAAGCGCAGAAGATCGCCTTCAGGATCAGCAGGATGACAGTTCCCGTAATCGGACTTCTTGCATTTCTGCTTGTTCTTGAACCGCCGAAATATATGGGTGATGTCATGTGGATCGGCATATCCGGCATTGCAGCCGGGACGATGGGCCCGATACTGCAGGCGGTATACGCCAAAAGGAGGGCGCCGGCAAAAGCTGCCGAGCTGTCCATGTTCTGCGGCCTGGGGTCATATCTGCTGCTCTACTTCACAGGAGTGATACCGAGTACGATGACAGCAGGTGCGGTATCCACATTCATCGGCATTGCCACGATCAATATCGCCACGTGGGTCATCCGTCTGACTGACGGCAGGACCCATGCAGAGGAAGGGGGCGTATGATGTTTGTAAACGAAATGCTGACCATCTGGCTGTACGGGTCCATAGTTTCGCTTATGGTTATCAGCCTGTCACTCTGGAAGTGGTATTTTAAAGATTATTAGTATCCCATCTCAAATGGAGATGCCTCCCATCTTGTATAGTAATTTTACAACCCATATCTCCATGGAGTATGATTTCATTAACAGATGAAATGGAAGGGGAGGTAACATGAA
The DNA here is from genome assembly GCF_000986795.1 of Salinicoccus sediminis. Lineage (GTDB taxonomy): Bacteria > Bacillota > Bacilli > Staphylococcales > Salinicoccaceae > Salinicoccus > Salinicoccus sediminis. The sequence continues at coordinate 293,116 of NZ_LAYZ01000002.1, forward strand.
TAACCATTATGATGTAATTGTCGTCGGTGCAGGAGCGATGGGCATGGCTGCGGGATATTATCTGTCACAAAAGGGCATCGGGACACTGATGATCGATGCGTTCGATCCGCCGCATGAGAACGGGAGCCACAGCGGGGATACGCGCATCATCCGCCATGCATGCGGTGAAGGGCCCGAGTACGCGCCGCTCGGCCTGAGGTCACAGGAGCTTTGGGATGAACTGCAGGGGAAAACATCCGAATCGCTCTTCCGGAAGACGGGGGTACTGACGTTCGGCAAAAAGGGTTCTGAGTTTGTGGAGCAGGCGGTCACGTCCGGCCGCAGGTATGATATGAACATCGAAGCACTGTCGGCGGATGAGATCATGGGGCGTTGGCCCGGCATCACGCTGCCGGAGGATAATATCGGCTGCTACGAGCCTGATGCCGGGGTGCTCTTTGCCGGGAACTGCATCCGGGCGTTCCGCCGGCTTGCGCTCGAGAACGGTGCGGAACTCATGACGGATTCACCGGTGACGTCGATTGATGTCGAAACGGATTCTGTACGCATCTCAACCCGGGACGGTGTGTTCACTGCTGACAAACTCATCATCACCGCCGGCGCGTGGAATAAAAAAATACTCTCCTACCTGGACCTGGAAATAGCGATACAGCCGAGCAGGCGTGTCATCGGCTGGTTCGACTCCGAAGACCGGCTTTATGCAGCCGATAAATTCCCCGGTTTCATATGTGACATGCCGGGCGGGACATTTTACGGATTCCCGAGCATTGAGGGGACCGGCGTGAAAGTCGGCTGCTTTGATAACGGTGTGGACGGCGCGCCGGAGTATATGAACCGGGAATTCGGCGCATATGGGGAAGATGAGGCGGATCTCCGTTATTTCCTCGGTGAATATATGCCGCAGGCGAACGGGAAACTGAATGTCGGCAAAACGTGTATGTTCACCAACACACCGGATGAAGATTTTGTCATCGATCTGCACCCTGAATATGACCATATTGCGATTGCCGCCGGTTTTTCCGGACATGGCTACAAATTTTCCAGCGTGGTGGGGGAGATTCTGAGCGCACTTGTGACAAAAGGCGGAACCAGTCGGGACATCTCCTCGTTTTCAGCCGGGCGACAGGCGCTGTACCCGGATAAGAGCGGCATATGATATCCATCGGAGGCAGAGCTTTTCCATTGTGTTCCTGTGAAACACTACTGTATACTGACCTGAATGAAGATGACAGTAAAATCAGGGAGAAGGGGTATGATGGAGCTCAAGGACCTTCGGATATTCAAAAGCGTGGCTGCTGAGGGCAGCATCAGCAGGGCGGCCGCAGAACTGAATTTTGTACAATCCTATATTACAACGCGGATGAAGGCGCTGGAGGCGGAGCTTGATGCAGAGCTGCTTCTGCGTACCGCCCGGGGCACAGTGCTGAGCCCGGACGGTGAAAAACTGCTGAAACATGCTGATGGTATACTTGCTCGCGTCGATGCTCTGCACGAGGACTTTGATGACGGGTCGCAAAAAGGGAGCGTCACAGTGGGGACTGTCGAGACCATCACCAGACTCCCGGAAATATTGACGGCATACCAGCTCTGCAATCCTGAAGTAAATATATCCGTGTATACCGACGTGACAAAAAATATCACCCGCCAGATCATGAGCAGGGATATCGACTGTGCGTTTGTCGCTGATTTCACCGATCACCCGAATATCAACAAGATGGAAATACTGAGGGAGAGGCTGGTGCTGATATCGAATGCACCGGAAATTACGATGGCAGATCTAAAACAGAAACCCATGCTTGTTTTCAAAAAAGGCTGCAGCTACAGGGCGAAACTGGAAGAATGGCTGCTTGATGCGGGGATAGAGAAGACGAAGGTCAAGGAATTCGGAACGATGGAAACGATACTCGGCAGTGTAAGGGCAGGACTCGGCATAAGCCTGGTGCCGGAAGCGAGCGTTTCTGAACTCATTGAGACAGGCGCGCTCTACAGTTATGATATTCCAAAACATTACAATGACATCTCGACGGATTTCATCTGGCCCAGAGATTCCGGGAAGCGGGGAATGCTGGAAAGATTTGCTGAGACGGTACGGAAATTTAAAGATGCATGAAAATGCCTGTAATCTCCTTTTACACCAATATGTGTAAGAGGAGAATTTTTTTATTATCAGTTTAGAAATATACCTTGTGCTTTTCCGCCCAGTTTGGAATAATGGTCTAATAATTAGAAAATTGTAACAAAGAGGAAGGTGCACATGGAACACAAAAGCGCGAAGAAAGGGATATTCAATCGCTTTCTTGATGTCATTGAGCGGGTGGGTAATAAACTGCCTGACCCGATCGTACTTTTCATCATCCTGATGTTCACGATACTTGGGGCGTCTTTCATCGGCGGCATGATGAAATGGGAGGCGGTCAACCCGGCGGATGGTGAAACCATCCAGGCGGTGAACCTGCTCAATGGTGAAGGGATTGTACGTATCTTTACAGAAGCAATTACGAATTTCAGCGAATTTCCACCGCTCGGCATGGTGCTGGTCGTCATGATCGGTATCGGCATCGCCGAGAAATCAGGATACTTTGAAACGGCTATGAAACGCGCCATAGAAGTGTCTCCGCAGAAGCTCATACTGCCTGCCATCATCCTGGTCGGCATCATCGGCAATGTAGCGGGTGATGCAGCACCGATCATACTGCCGCCGCTTGCGGCGATGGTTGTGATGAAGCTCGGCTATCATCCATTCGTAGGACTGGTCATGGCGTACGCCGCCTCTCTCGGGGCATTCGCCGCGAATGTGATTCCGGGGATGACAGAGGCACTGGCGATAGCATTTACCGAGCCGGCTGCCCAGCTGATCGACCCGGAATACTCGGGTAACATATTGATGAACTACTATTTCACAGCAGTGGCTACATTCTTCCTGCTCTTCATCGTCTACTTCGTGACGAAAAAGATTACGATACCGAGGCTTGGTACATATGAAGGTGAAACTGCGGCCGACCAGGAACCGTTGAAAAAGGAGGAAATCACGGCCCTCAGATGGGCAAATATCTCAGCGGTGCTGACCTTCCTTGTTTTCATGGTATTTCTGATTCCGGAGAATGCGATTTTCCGTAATCCGGAAACGGGATCAATAATACAGGACTCCCCGTTCATGAATTCAATCATTTTCGTTCTGACGATACTCTTTTTCGTGCCTGGACTCGTCTATGGCCTGAAAGTGGGGACGATCAAGACGACAAGGGATTTCGGCAGCATGCTGGGTGATGCGATGGGCACGATGGGAAGCTATGTTGTCCTTGTGTTCTTCGCAGCCCAGATGCTGGCCTATTTCAACTGGAGTAACCTCGGTCCGATCATAGCCATAAAAGGTGCGAACGTACTTGAAGCTGTCAATGCCTCGGGGATCCCGCTGATCATCGGTTTCATACTGCTGGCCGGACTCATCAACCTGCTGATCGGCAGTGCATCGGCAAAATGGGCGATACTGGCGCCGGTCTTCGTACCGATGTTCATGCTGCTCGGTTATGATCCTGCATTTACGCAGATGCTCTACCGCATAGGTGATTCATTCACGAATCCTATTACTCCGATGCTGCCCTATCTGCCGCTGCTACTTGCGTTTGCACAGCGTTATGACAAAAATGCGGGGCTGGGCACACTGCTGTCGACGCTGCTCCCATATTCGATCGTACTCTTCTTTGCGTGGACAATCCTGCTTATCGTATGGTATCTGATCGGCATACCGCTCGGTGTCGAAGGGCCGATCTATCTGCCGGAATAATAAAATTTTGGAGGTATTATGAAAAATGAGTATAGAACAACAGATTGATAATGTGATGTCTGACGTTTTTGAATGGAGAAGGACGCTGCACAGGCATCCCGAGCTGTCATTCGAAGAGCATTGGACGAGTCAATATATCGAAGATGCGCTGAAGGAGATGGACGGCATCGAAATCAGCCGTCCGACCCCGACGAGTGTGCTGGGAATCATCAAAGGGGCGCATCCGGGGAAAAAGATCGGTCTCCGTGCGGATATCGATGCGCTTCCTGTAGAGGAAGAGCGGACGGACATTGATTTTGTGTCGGAAGTTTCCGGTAAGATGCATGCATGCGGGCATGACGGGCACACGGCGATACTGCTGGGTGCCGCGAAGATCCTGTCCGGTAATGCAGGCAGGCTGCATGGTGAAGTCTACCTTATATTCCAGCATGCCGAAGAGCTGATTCCCGGTGGTGCACAGGAGATGGTCGCAACAGGGCTGTTCGATGATCTGGATTTCATATACGGACAGCACTTGTTCACACCAGTGCCCGTGGGGAAAATCGGCATCACCAACGGGCCGGTCACTTCCAATTCGGACGGTTTCGAAATCATCATACAGGGCAGCGGCGGCCATGCATCCCAGCCTGAACTGACAGTCGATCCGGTCAATATCGGCGTGCAGATCATCAGCCAGTTCCAGGCAATCGTATCCCGCATCACATCGCCGCTCGATTCTGTCGTCATCTCGACCACGAATTTCCATGCCGGGAGCGCAAAAAATATCATTCCGGATACAGCAGAGCTGTCGGGCAGTGTCCGGACTATCAATGATGATACACGGCTGCTCGTCCGGGAAAAAATGGAGAAAGCTGTGAAAAATATCTGTGAAATGTACGGTGCGACATATGATTTCAACTTCCAGTTTGGTTATGCTGCCGTCGTGAATGATGACGGGATGACGGATAAAGTGAGGCAGATTGCGACAGAGAAGTTTGGGGACAAAGTATTTGATTTTCCGCTTGTCATGGGCGGGGAGGACTTCTCTTCGTTCTCAAGGCTTGTACCTTCGACCTATGCGATGATCGGGGTGAGAAACCCCGGGAAGGACATGGAGTATCCGCACCACCATCCGAAATTCGGCATGGACGAAGACGGATTCATCGACGGGGTGAAAATGATGGTGTACGTTGCGCTTGAAATGACGGAATGATATAAACATATTACTGTCTGCGATATTCAGGGCCATTATGCCCGCCAGGTTGTTCTTACGTTGTGCGGCTTCAGGGATGATGGATGCGCCGGCTTTCTGATCGAGTATCTGAGTGGTTTCATGACGCTCAATAAAGGGGATATCATACTGACGGGGCCCTCGTAAGCACACTCATATAAGGGAGGTCTTGGATGCCGCACTTGTATATCGAATACACGGATAACATCAAAGGGGAAGCGGATATTGCCGGTCTTCTGGAAAAGGTGAATCAGACACTGCTCGGTCACAGCGACATCATACCGGCTGCCGGACTCCGGACGCGGGCAATCCAGCTCAGCGATTATATTGTCGCTGATGGCACCGAGGATGATGCCTTCGTGCATGTCACTTTGAAGCTTGCCCCCGGCCGCACGGATGAACAGAAGAAAGCGGTATGCGATAATCTGTTCCAGACGATAAAGGGACACTTTGTGCATATTTTCGAATCGAGGTATATCGCGTTGTCCATGGAACTGTATGAGTTCCAAAACGAGACGTACAAGCACAATAATATCCACACGAGATATGAAAACTGAAAAACTCACTCCACCTCAGTGGAGTGAGTTTTTCTATGCCTTCAGCTTTCTCGGGAAGCCGGCGAGTATCGCGATGATGCCACAGATGAGAAGCATGGCCGGATAGATTGAGTAAGGGACGATGGCGACCGGTGAAATCGCCGCAATGCCCGCCGCTGCAAGCAGTTGTCCGCCGTACGGGATCAGACCCTGGAACGCTGCTGCGAAAATATCGAGCAGACTGGCGGATTTCCTCCGGTCAACGCCGTACTCATCCGCAATCTCTTTTGCAAGGGGGCCTGTGATGATGATTGAAATCGTGTTGTTGGCAGTGCTGACATCCGTCGCGCTGACCAGCGAGGCGATGCCGAATTCAGCACCTTTTCTGGAGCGGATGCGCCTTGTGATGAAATGGAGCAGATAGTCGATTCCGCCGTAATGCTGTATGAGCCCGATCATTCCGCCGATCAATATGGCGATGATGGAGATTTCCATCATGCTGGCAATGCCTTCGCCGGCAGTACCGGCAAAGGATGTGAAATTATACGAACCGTCGATGAATCCGATGATGCCGGCAAGCACCGTCCCGCCGACGAGGACAGTCAGTACATTGACGCCGCAGAGGGCGATTATGAGCACCGCCAGGTAGGGGATGACTTTAATCAGACTATATTCCATCCCTTCCCCGACATTTGTCGAGATCCCAGTCGATATGAAATAAAGGATGACAGCTGTTGCGATTGCGCCCGGGAGTATGATGAAGAAGTTCACTTTGAACTTGTCTGCCATCTTCACTTCCTGGGACTGTGTCGCAACAATCGTCGTATCGGAAATGACAGACAGGTTATCGCCGAACATGGCACCGCCGATGACCGTCGCCAGCGCAAGTGCCAGGCCGATTTCCGTCTGGTCGGAGATCCCGACCGCAATCGGGGCAAGAGCGACGACTGTGCCCGTGGAAGTCCCCATCGATATGGAGATGAAGCAGCAGATGATGAACAGACCGACGAGCAGCAGACTTCCCGGCAGCAGTGTCAGCCCGAGATTGACGGTGGAGTCCACAGCCCCCATGCCTTCGGCGACTTTTGAAAACGCTCCGGCCATAAGGAAGATGAGCACCATGAGCATGATGTTTTCCTTGCCGGCCCCCCTTGTGATGATGCCGATCTTTTCATTAAGACGGTCCTTGGGTTTGATGAGCAGCGCCGCGATGATTGCTATGACGAGTGCGACAGGAATCGGCATGGCTGTAAAGTCACCCGTAATGATGCCCGTGCCGATGAACAGCAGTACAAACACCAAGAGCGGCAGCAGCGCGACCGGATTCCCTTTGGATTGTTCAGATTTCATAATAATGCTCCTCTTTTAATGATTTTCAGGACGAAAAAAGGCCCCTTCAGATATGGAAGAGGCCACAAAAAAACTGTATCTCTTCTCATCTTTACAGCCTTTTGGCTGCTGGAATTGGCACTGGCTCACATGAGCTGTTGCCGAGGCTTCAAAGGGCCAGTCCCTCCACCTCTCTTGATAAGATCAATGTTCATTCAATATTCATTTAATTCATTTACTTTAACGCGTGAAACCTCCTGTGTCAATAGGGGTGTGCGAAACTCCACCCATATGCTATGATTTCATATGACAAAACCGGGAAGACACAGAATTATCTGATGTTTGACAAGAGATTCACATGTGAGTAGAATAGTGACATTCTAATATTTCCTGAAAAGGATGATTTCCATGTTCCGCACCATCAACATAAACATCTGGTATAGCTATCGCATGTAGACTTGTATTTACTCATCGTAAGTACAGGTCATCTTGTCTTGTACTTGCGATGGCTGAGGAATTGGAATCGGCCATCTGATCTCTTTGGATGGCACACTTTACCAGCCATCCGGACGGACCGGGTGGCTTTTTTTATTGGAATGGAAAATGACAGGTAAGGTGGTTCATACAATGAAAGAACAACAGGTACAATGGGGGTCCAGGCTCGGATTCATACTGGCTGCGGCGGGTTCGGCGGTAGGCCTCGGCGCCGTGTGGAAATTTCCATACATGGTAGCGCAGTTCGGCGGGGGCGCGTTCCTCCTGATATTCCTCATATTCACACTGCTCATCGGTCTGCCGATGCTGATGGTGGAATTCACACTCGGCCGCCTCGGCAGACGGCCGTCGATCGACACGTTCAAATTCCTGGGCGGACACCGTGCATACGGGCTGATCGGCCTGCTCGGCAATATCGCCGCCTTCATACTGCTCAGCTTCTACAGCGTAGTGGGCGGCTGGATCATGGTGTATTTTGTACTGGCGATCGGTGACATTTTCGGCATGGCGGATGTCACAGCACCCGGGCTGTTCGATGCGGTGACAGGCACGCCGTGGATGGTCATCACAGGCCAGGCCGCCTTCATGCTCATCACGGCATGGATTGTGACGGGAGGAATCGAGAAAGGGATAGAGCGTGCATCGAAAATCATGATGCCGATGCTGTTCCTGACATTCCTTCTGCTGATTGCGCGCAGCATGACACTGCCCGGTGCAATGGAGGGCGTGGAGTTCCTGCTCATGCCGGACTTCAGTGCGATTACAAGTGAAGCGGTGCTGTTCGCGCTCGGCCAGTCATTCTTCGCCCTGTCCATCGGGGCAATGGGGATGCTCACTTATGCATCCTATGTAAAAGATGATGTGAACCTTCCGCACAGTGCGGGATATATCGTCCTCACGACGATCATCATCACGATATTTGCAGGGCTCGCGGTCTTCCCGGCCGTGGCATCATTCGGCATGCAGGACGAGGCCCAGGGCCCGGGTCTCCTGTTCATCATACTGCCGAAGGTATTCGCTGAAATCGTAGGCGGTATCTGGTTCTACCTGCTGTTCATACTGCTGTTCCTCTTCGCGACGCTGACTTCATCCATTTCGATGATTGAGATCAATGTCAGCAACGTCATCAAAGGGCGTCAGGAAAAGCGGAATAAGGCCACATGGCTCTTTGCTGTGCTCATCTTCCTGTTCGGCATACCGAGCACCCTTTCCATGAGCGTGCTGTCGGATGTGGAGATCTTCTCAAGGTCCATATTCGACACCATGGACATGCTCGTATCCAACATATTCATGCCACTCGGAGCGCTGCTCGCCACACTCTTCCTCGGATGGAAAGTCGACCTCGACAGAGTCTCTGAGGCACTGAATGTGAAACAGGGATTGATATTCGGGACATGGGTGTTCATCATCAGATACCTGCTTCCTGTAATCATACTCTTCGTGTTCATAACAGCTTTGATATGATTGCTTTCTGCCGGGATAAGAATCCCGGCTTTTACTATGTGTGAAATAAAAAAAGACGCCCTTGGGCGCCTTCCTCATTCTATAAGGTTTACATCTTCTTCATGAGTTCCTTATTCTTCTCTGCAAAGACTTCGTTATGTGAAGATACCATGCCCTCAGCCAGGGCATCTTCATCGAGGAAGAGTTTTGCATGATTCGCCGCCTGGGCGGCTTCTGAGAAGCAGCCGGCGATGAGTCTGACTTTGTTGTCGTATTCGACCTGATCGCCGCATGCAAAGATGCCGGGTACCGGCGTGTCGACCATATGCTCGGTTTTCAGCATCTGATGCTCATTGAAATCGAACTGGTCTTCCATCGCTTCGAGAAAGGCGCAGTTGGAATCGTAGCCGTGGCTGACGAGGACATCATCGACTGCCACCTGGCTGCCGTCATCGAGCACGACGTATTCTATGCGGTCGCCTGCCTCGTTCGGTGTCAGGTGATCGATGCACTTGTTGAACTGTATGTCGATATCGCGGCGGTGGAGTTCCTCGGCCATCGCTTCGTGTCCGCGCATGGCGTCGCTCCGGCATATCATCGTGACGCTCGCGGCAATATTGGAAATCTCGGCTGCCCAGTCGATGGCGGTATTGCCGCCGCCCGAAATGAGCACATGCCGGTCCTTGAAGCGGGCGAAACGTTTGACTGTATAGTGGAGATTGGATATTTCGAATTTATCCGCGCCTTCGACTTTGAGACGCGTCGGGGTGAAAATGCCCCGGCCGGACGCGATGATGATGGTTTTACTGTAAAAGATACCGTTATCAGTGATAACCTCGAAATAGTCCTCATGTTTTGTGATTGTTTCACATGTTGTGGAAACAGAAATGCCGGGATTGAACGTCTTAGCCTGTTCAATCATGTCGTTCTTTATGTCCTGGGCCGGGGCGGGTGGAATGCCGCCGATGTCCCAGATGATCTTTTCCGGATATATATTGAGTTTGCCGCCAAGCTCCGGATGGTGTTCGATGATCTGGACACTCATGCCGCGGAGTCCGGCGTAGAAGCTTGCGTAAAGGCCCGCAGGGCCGCCGCCGATGATCAGCGTATCAGAAATTTTCATGCTCCATCCTCTTTTCTGTTGAAATTGGGTGGTTTCTCATTTATTATATAATCAATGATAATGATTATCAATGAGAAATATAATTTAGGAACAGGAAAGAGGCAGGAAAATGAAAAAGTACATATGGATGATTGCAACAATGATGGCTCTGATCCTCGCAGCGTGCGGCAATTCCGAGGATGCCGGGACTGAAGAGGCTTCCGGCGGGGAGCCGGAGATGGTGCCGTATACGACGGATGGCGGCGAAGAGATTGAAATTCCGAAAGACCCGCAGCGCATCGTCGTGCTGGCGTCGAGCTATTTCGGCAACCTGATGCAGCTTGATGCGAATGTGGCAGGCGTTTCAAACGATATTGAAGGCAGTGAAGTATTGAAGCCGATAGCCGAAGATGGTAATGTGGAATTGCTTGAAGTCGGCAACGTGGAGCAGGTCATGAATTTGGATCCCGACCTCATCATCACTTTCTCGACAGATGAAAATCTGGACAAGCTGAAAGAGATTGCCCCGACGATTCCGGTGGATTATGACAAGTGGAACTATCTGGATATCCATGAGGAAATGGGTCGGATAGTCGGCAAGGAAGAGGAAGCGGCTGAATGGGTTGAAGGCTTTGAGGCTGAACTTGCGGAAGACAAGAAGGCAGTAGAGGAAGCGGTTGGTGAAGACGTCACCGCAACAGTAATGGAACAATACGCAAAAGATATATATGTATATGGAACGAACTGGGGCCGCGGTACAGAGATACTGTATCAGGGTTTTGGACTTGGAGTACCGGAAGAAATTCAGAATGAAGTCGTGGAAACAGGATGGAAGAGCATATCAGCCGAAGAGATAGAAAAATATGCCGGTGACTTCATGTTCGTTGGAACCGGTGATTCCGGCGCAGATAATGCCTATAAGGATACAGAGGTATGGCAGGGTCTCGATGCAGTGGAGAACGACCGGGTGATTGAATTTGATTCGCCGACTTTCTACTACAATGACCCATATTCCCTCGAGCATCAGAAAGACTTTCTGGTCGATGCATTAACGAAATAAATCAGGCAGGTGTCTAACAATGACGAGTGTGGCGCTTAAAGATATAAAAGTGGAACTGAACGACAGAGCGATTTTACACAATATAAACATGGAACTGATGGAAGGCAGGGTGACTACGATCATCGGTCCGAACGGCTGCGGCAAGTCGACGATGCTGAAGACGATTTCCCGCATCATTTCAGCAAAAGAGGGCGGTGTCTACATCAATGACATCAACATCCGTCAGATGAAATCTAAGGAAGTCGCCAAAAAGGTCAGCATACTGTCACAGCGCAACAAGCTGCAGTATGATGTCAAAGTGGAGGATCTGGTCAGCTTCAGCAGATATCCGCATCTGAAGCGGTTCCAGAGTCTGAAGGAGCATGATATAGAGATCATCAACTGGGCGATGAGGGAAACCGGTGCGGATGAATTCCGCAAACGCATGATGAGCGAGCTTTCAGGCGGGCAGGCACAGCGTGTATGGATCAGTCTGCTGCTTGCACAGGAAGCGGATGTTTTGCTGCTCGATGAGCCGACGACCTATCTCGACATTCACCATCAGCTTGAAACATTGAATATAGTAAAAGAGCTCAATGAGCAGTCCCACCAGACGGTGGTCATGGTGCTGCATGACATCAACCATGCAATCAAGTACTCTGACAATCTTGTCGTCATGAAAGACGGGGATATCATCACCAGCGGCCACCCTGCAGAAGTCCTGACCAACGAAATCCTGAATGACGTTTTCAATATCAACGGAAAGATATCCATCGATCCCATCACTAAAAAGCCGATTCTTGCAGATTACGATCTGTTCTGTGAAACGGTGAAAGGCGTCAAATATGGATCGTAGATGGTATACACTGCCCATCATTGTGATGGGCGTTCTTATTTCTTTCATCCTTGCGATGATGTTCGGGGCAAGCAACTATGCCCCCGGTGAGGTATGGAGTGTCATAACCCGCCTTGATATGACAGACAAGACGCATCAGATCCTCTATGAAATCCGGATGCCCCGCGTACTTGCGGCGCTCGTATCAGGATTCATGATCAGCATTGCGGGTCTGGTGCTCCAGTCCGTGACGCATAATGATCTGAGTGAACCGAGCATCCTCGGCATAAATGCCGGAGCGAACCTTGCGATCATACTGGCGGCACTGCTTGTTCCGGCATTATCTTTCGTAGCCATCATGGTGAGCGGCTTTGTCGGCGGCATGCTGGTCGGCCTGGTCATCCTGTCGGTCACCCGTACACGGTCCCCGCTCCATCTGATTCTGGCAGGGGCGGGGATTTCACTGTTCCTGTATGCCATCACGGACTTCCTTGTGATTACAAATGACCTCGGGCAGTACATGACATTCTTCACCGCCGGCGGCGCCAGCGGCCAGTCCATAGGGAACCTCGTAATTGTCATTCCGCTGGCGGCCGTGCTCGTCGTCGCACTTTATATGATGGCAAAAGAACTGGATGTCCTTTTGTTCGGTGATGAAATGGCGGTCTCCCTCGGTCAGAACCGCGGACTGTACAAATGGCTGACGCTCGTCATTGCCGTCATGCTCTCAAGCATCGCTGTTGCGATGGTGGGCAACGTCGTATTCCTCGGTCTCCTGGTGCCGCACATCGTCAAGATGATATACGGCAATATGCACAAATACACAATCATCTATACCGGGCTGTTCGGCGCAATCATCTTTGCCCTGTCCGATATGTTCGCAAGGGTGTTCAATGAAGCGCCTGTCAATGCTGTCATCGCAATGATCGGTCTGCCTTTCTTCATCTACATCATCAAGAAGCGGGGTGGGCAGTATGCGTAATTCATATAAACTGGCCGCTGCGGTCATCCTGCTCATAGCTGTGGTCATTACAAGCCTTGTTACAGGTACATTCAACCTGACATTCCAGGATCTCGCGGCCCTCATGACGGGCAGCGCTGATGAGAATGTAATGACCGTCTTCTTTGATTTCAGGATGCCGAGGATCATCATCACGCTCGTCTGCGGGGCGGCGCTTGCTGTCAGCGGTCTCATACTGCAGGCGATCTCTAGGAATGCCCTGGCTGATCCTGGCATCATCGGAGTGAACGCCGGAAGCGGCTTTGGGGTGGTTTTATTCATCACCTTCATCAGCGGTTCATTGACCCAGCACCTGTACGCCCTGCCGATCATGAGTTTCGCAGGCGGGCTGCTCACGGTACTCATCATCTTCTCCCTGTCCTTCATGAGCGGGGAGTTCAAGAGCAATATCTTCATCCTGATCGGTATTGCGACCGCGATGGGTGTCACCGGTTTCGTCTATGTATTCACATCGATGTTCGATACCGAGCAGATGGAAATGCTCAACCGCTACTTCGCAGGGAATATATGGGGGGATACATGGGCCTTTGTCCTTGTCTCAGTCCCTTATATTTTGATCATACTGGTCATCGTCTACTCGAGGCTCCGTGAAATGGACATGCTCAATCTGGATGATGAGATGCTCACAGGGTTCGGCATGAATGTCAACAGGGAAAAGATCGTGCTCATCGTGCTGGCGGCGATGCTGTCGAGCCTTGCGGTCAGCGTATGCGGCGCCATCAGCTTCATCGGCCTCATCGCCCCGCACATTTCCCGAATGATGTTCGGGCATAACATGAAGCTTCTGTTCTTTGCATCGTTTGTGATGGGCGCACTGCTGCTCACCACAGCGGACCTCCTGGGCAAGCTCCTACTTGCACCGATGATCATACCGGCAGGCATCGTCGTCTCCCTGATCGGCGGACCGTACTTCGTATGGCTGCTGCTCCGGGCGGGAAAAGTCTGATAAATGATATATTCAATCTTAATAGGCAGTGGGACCTCACGGTTTCACTGCCTTTTTCGGCTTTACATCTGAAAATTCGGGTATTAGGGATAGTGGGGTGATGAGATGGGTCTTTCCATACAGTACATAACGAAAGATGACACTATAGAAAAAACGTCCCGCGGCGGGGATGTGCCGGGAGATGTGACATTCACGTGGTATGACTACAACAGTTTCGGGGATAAGGAGCAGCTGGTCGATGATTTCGGGTTTCGAGATATAAAGCTCGAAGATGAAATGGTTAAAAATTACCGGCCGGCCTATTTCAACAATGAGGATTACCAGCTCCTGATCTGCCATGTCATAGATCAGGAGACACTTGAGGCGCATGCGGTGAATATATGCGTCATGCAGGATATCATCATCACCTTTCATAACGGGGTCCTTGATGAATTCATCGATATCGCCAAAATCATAAAAAACAAACAGGACGATCTGGAAGTCGATATCGCCCTCCACATCCTGCTTGCGACAGTGGACCAATATTTTGATATCGTGCACGACATCGAAGATGAGGTTATATCTTTTGAGGAGAAGCATGCGGATGAGAAAAAGGGCAGGGATCTGACCTCGAAAATATTTGATGTGAAAAGGAAAGTGTTCCGGGTCAAACGTGTAATCATCCCGATGGAGGAATTGGCGGAGAAATTTGAGGAGCAGGATGATATTTTCAACAGCACGCAGAGCGGGGACCTTCTGGACAGGGTGAATTCCAAAATAGACAGGCAGAAGCTGATCATCCAGTTCTCAGAAGAGATGATAGATGAACTGAAGGATAATTATATATCCTATAATACCTACCGGATGAATAAGATTATCAGTGTCCTGACGCTCATTTCAGCGGTTTTTCTTCCGCTGACGCTGATTACCGGCATATACGGCATGAACTTCGAAATCATGCCGGAACTGAAATGGGATATCGGGTACTATCTCTCGTTGGCATTGATGCTGATCATCAGCGCATCCATGCTCGGATTCTTCAAATATAAAGGCTGGATGTGAATAATGGAGGCTTTTTTGAGGCGGTTTTCCAAAAACGGGCTTTTTATATGACAGTGAATTAATTGACTTTGTTTCTCAATAGCGATACGTTTGCTAAAAGGTTGTTCATATCATGACTGTTTTTTCTGACTCCGGGAAAAATATGAATATGAATCAGCAAAAAGAAAGAAGGGAATTTTATGAAAGGCAGCTCCCTCTGGAAGTTCGGTCTTGTTATCCTGGCTGTTCTCTTCCTTTCATTACTAACCGCAAACACAGAACAGGCATCAGCGAACAGCGCACTGGACAGCATGATCGATATCAGGTCGGATGACGGAGAGTATGACTCGGCGGAGGTCCAGGCGATGATTGACAGGCTCAGAAGAGTGGACGACCGCATATTGCAGCATACAAACAGTGCAGGGGTGAGCATCATACTTATGGACATGCCGCTCACAGAACTGTCTGAGTTCGATTATCTTTCCGGCAAGGTGCCGAGAGGCTGGGAAAACACAAATTCCACATGGGAGGAAGTGCCTGGGGCCGGCGGGCATACAACCGCTGCCAGAATCGGCTACAGCGACCCGGGAAACGGCCATTCTACGATCAATCTGGAGCTGCATGAATACGGTCACGCAGTCGATTCATATGCCGCCGGTTTCACCGTGAGCGGGTCGGATGAATTCCGCCAGATCATGAATCGCGAAAAGGACGCATTATTCGGCGACCATAAAGTGTCGGAGTATTTTGACGAACCGGGAGAATACTTTGCAGAAGTATTTGCGATGTACTACCTGGGCGGTGACGCACGAAGCAAACTCCAGAACCGTGCACCTGAGACATATGAATTTATCAGCCATTTCCACAACAGGCTGGTGACGGTCGATGAAGTGACCGGGAACACTGCAAAGGTTTCATGGGATGAGATGGACGGCGCAGCCAAGTATGAAATCTACCGGAATGATGAGAAAATCGATGAAACCACAAAGACAAGCTTCACGGATGAGGATCTCGAGACTTCCACAAACTATAACTACTATATCAAACCGGTGGATTCATCCGGCAACCCGCTTCTGACATCATACTTCCGCACGACGACCACCCAGGCGGAGGAGGATGCCCCGGAAGTGGACACGGCTGAACTGGAAAGTGTGATTGAATCAGCCGAAGCGGTCAGTGAAGCCGACCGCAGCCCTGGTCTGCAGTCTGCCCTTGAAAATGCCAGAAACATAATTGACAACGATGAAGCCGACCAGCAGCAGGTGGATGAAGCCGAGACAGCATTATCCTCTGCCCTTGAAGAAAACCGGGAAGAACTGGAAGCAGCCGAGGAAGAGTCGGCTGAGGAATCAACAGAAGAGAAGACAAGCGGGGAAGCGACGGAAGAGACTTCACAGGAAGAGGAAACAACTGAAGAACCCGCTTCAGAAGAGGCTGAAGAATCGACGGAAGAACAATCCGCAGAGGAAACCGAATCCCAGACGGACAGTTCACAGGCAGAAGCATCAAATGATAATATATTCATGATTCTGCTGTCCTCCGTACTGGTCATTCTGGCAATCATATCGGCAATACTGATATGGAAAAGGAAGAAATGATAAGCATGAGACAGAAGCTCTGACACTACTCAGGGCTTCTGTTTTTGCTTCAATGGCTACCTTTATGGATTCTTTTCAACTATCATGGAGGGTAGCAATCCAAATCTTTTCAAAGGAAGTTGAACATCATGGAACTATTGATGATTGTACTGCCGGTGTTCCTCATCTTCGGCATCGGCTACATCTCCCAGAAACTTTTGAAGATGGATATCAAATCGATATCGGCCATGTCCCTGTACATACTGCTTCCTCTTCTGACATTCGATACGTTCTACCGCAATGAACTGACGGTGGACTATCTCTATCTGTTCATATTCTCTGTGTTCATTACACTGATACTCATCGGAATCACCGTCCTCGCCGGATGGTTCATGAAATCCTCGAAAGAGGATGTTTCGGCCATTTTGCTCGGAACTTTGTTCCCCAACAGCGGGAACTACGGTGCGCCGGTCATGCTTTTTGCGCTCGGTGCAGTGGCTTTCGACTATGCCATCGTACTGATGGTGCTGCACGGCTTCATTATCAGTACAGTCGGCATCTTCATCGCATCGTTCGGCAGCGGGGGCACTATTTCCGTGAAAGATGCCATTTTGAGCATATTCAGGATACCGGTGATATACGGTGCCGCAGCAGGGCTGTTGTTCCAGCTGATGGGTATCACAATCGATGAAAAGCTGATGGACATCCTGCAGATGACGGGGAATGCCGCAATTCCGGTCGTCATGCTGATCCTCGGCATGCAGCTCGCCGAGATCAGGAAGGAGAATTTTGAACTGAGGAACATCAACGCTGTCGTCCTCATCCGTATGGTCGTTTCGCCGATTGCAGCGATGGTGCTCGTCATGTTCATGCCTGTGGACGAGACGATGAAGATGGTCTTCATCATACTGAACGCAATGCCTGTGGCCGCCAATTCCACGATGCTTGCTGTACAATTCAATGTAAAGCCGAATCTGGTATCATTCTCGACGCTGGTCACAACACTGCTGAGCCTTTTGACCATACCGTTCTTCCTGTACCTGATCGGCATATAGCATGTTGTGGACCGCCCAGCGTAATATTTTCAGGACGCTGATCGATATAACCAGTGAGGTGACGTTTACAAACCAGTCTGAAATCATAGACCAGCATGTTGAGATTGTCGAAGCACAATGGCGGCGCAGGATGTGAAAAGAGCCCAGATGCTTCTCAGGAAACATCTGGAGGAAGCATGTGGGCACTGCTGCAATGGGAAGAAACTACTTTAAAAGGGGATGTATCCAATGACGAACGAAAAAATCAAATGTGCAATTATCGGGTCCGGCAATATCGGAAAAGACTTGATGATCAAACTTTTAAGAAGTGAAAAGCTGGAAGTTACTGCCCTGATCGGCATAGATCCGGAATCTAACGGTTTGAAGCGGGCAGAAGAGAATGGACTTGTCGCAATATCGAACGGAATAGACGGTCTTGTGGAGCGTCCGGAGCTTGCGGATATTGTGTATGAGGCGACTTCTGCAAAAGCGCACCTGCATAATGCGAAGATTTTAAAGGATCTCGGAAAGAAAGCGATCGACCTGACACCGGCGGCAGTCGGTCCGTTCCTTGTTCCATCAGTGAACCTGAAAGAGAGAGATCCCAAAGCTTGATAATGTAAACATGGTCACCTGCGGCGGACAGGCGACGATTCCGATGGTCAAGGCAGTATCGGATGTACTGCCGGTCGGCTATGCCGAAATCGTAGCCTCAATATCAAGCAGAAGCGCAGGACCTGGGACAAGGCAGAATATCGACGAGTTCACTGTCACTACAGCCAATGCATTGAAAGAGGTCGGCGGGGCTAAAGAATCGAAGGCGATCATCACTCTGAACCCGGCGGATCCTCCGATTCTGATGAGGAATACGATCCATGTACAGACTGCGGGTGATGCACAAGCACACGCCGGGGCGATAAAGGATTCACTGGAAAGGATGCTTGGAAAAGTACAGGGATATGTACCGGGCTACAGATTCAAAGCGGATCCGGTCATCAAAGGAAATATCGTTACGGTATCTGTTGAAGTGGAAGGGAACGGGGATTTCCTGCCGGAATATGCAGGTAATCTAGACATCATAACTTCCGCAGCAGTCAGGACAGGGGGAAGTTATGGCAGAGAACATGCTAAAGGAAGGAGTGGCTGAATGATGAGCAAAAAAGTGATTATCAATGATGTGACTTTAAGGGACGGAATGCATGCAATCCGGCACCAGTATTCAACAGATCAGATCGCCAGGCTGACACGGGCGATCGATGATTCAGGCGCAGACATCATCGAAGCGACATACGGAGACGGTCTGGGGGGCAGTTCCATCCAGTACGGTTTTTCAAAGGAATCCGAGGAGGACATCATCAAAACAGCAGTTGCCAATGCAGAGAATGCCAAAGTCGGTGTACTGCTGCTTCCGGGAATCGGTGTGATCGAGCATCTTGAACGTGCACATGACTGGGGAGCGCGTGTCGCACGCGTGGCAACCCATTGTACAGAAGCGGATGTATCCGAACAGCACATCAAAAAAGCGGCAGAACTCGGCATGGATACGGTCGGCTTCCTCATGATGTCCCACCGGACGGAACCTGAAAACCTTCTTGAGGAAGCAAAGAAGATGGAATCCTACGGTGCACAGACCATCTATGTCGTCGATTCCGCCGGCGCGCTGACGATGGATGGTACAAGACGCAGAGTCTCCCTGTTTAAAGAGAATCTGAACAGCAAAATCCAGGTAGGTTTCCATGGACACAACAACCTGTCACTCGGTGTGGCGAATTCAATAGCCGCGATCGAGGAAGGCGCCGACAGGATCGATGCGAGTCTGGCAGGCATGGGCGCAGGTGCAGGAAATACCGCAACAGACCAGCTCGTGGCAGTGATGGACAGGATGAATATCGATCATAACCTGGATCTGTACAAGACGATGGACGCTGCTGAAAATTTGATGAAACCGATGATGGAACGACCGGTACAGATAGACCGACTCTCCCTGACACTTGGGTACACAGGCGTCTATTCCAGTTTCCTGCTTTTTGCAGAACGCGCAGGCAAGGAATACGGTGTGGATGCCAGGGACATACTGACAAGAATAGCCGAGATTGGCGCAGTCGGAGGCCAGGAAGACTGGATCATCGGTGTCGCCCAGGAACTGGCAAAAGAAAAGCAGTTGAACGCATAGGATAAATGATGGAGGATGAGCCCGGGACAGAGAGGTCCTGGTTTTTTTATTCTTTTCAATAATATATTTATCATATATAAAATTATAATAGAAATATTATTTACTTTGGTAGCGTTTTCCCATATACTGATTTTAAGGGAGTGACAATCTATGGGAACTGAGAACAGAAACGAAAAATCAAAGGAACTGGACTTGCTGGGTGTGGGTGAGATCATCACTCTCATGAACGAGGAGACGGCGTATGCCCTGGAAGCTGTGGAAGGGGAAAAGGAGAGTATAGAAAACCTGATTACTGGGATTATCGAACGAAATGCAGACAGGATCATCTATGCCGGAGCGGGGACGAGCGGCAGGCTCGGTGTTTTGGATGCATCCGAATGTCCCCCGACTTTCAATACGGACCCGGATGAATTCATTGGAATAATAGCCGGTGGTGATAAGGCGCTCAGGTTTGCGATTGAAGGGGCGGAAGATTCCGAAGGGCTCGGTGAAACGGATGTACTGGATCTAGAAGTGGGGCCCCGGGACTGCGTCATAGGCATTGCAGCGAGTGGCCGGACGCCCTATGTCAAAGGGGCGCTCCGGGCGGCGAAGGAAGCGGGGGCCCTGACCGGCAGCATCTCCAATAATAAGGGGAGTGACATATCGGATCTTGCCGATTTTCCGGTGGAAGTGGCTTCCGGTCCTGAAATACTGACGGGATCGACACGTCTGAAGGCAGGAACGGCGCAAAAGCTCGTCCTCAACATGATTTCGACAATCATCAACATCAAAAGGGGAAAGATTTACGGGAACTACATGGTGGATGTCAATCCGAGCAACTGGAAGCTTGAAAGGCGTGCAATCAATATGATCCGGGAAATAACAGAGGCGGATGAACGTACTGCCGCGGATGCACTGAGTGCATCAGGGAGGCGTGTCAAGACGGCGGTGCTGATGGTCATGCTGGATGTGGATAGGGAACAGGCGGAATCACTGCTGTCAGAGCAGCCGGATATCAGGAAAATACTGACTACAGACAAGGGGTAAATAGTATGTCTAAAATTTTGGCTTCACAGCTGCTCGATCTGATGGGCGGCAAAGAGAATATAGACAGCATATACAATTGCATGACACGCGTGAGGGTGGTGGCAAAAGATCACAGTAAGATCGATATGGAAAATATCAAGAGTCTCGACGGCGTCAATGGTGTGGTCGATGACGATGAATTCCAGATCATCCTGGGGCCCGGTGCCGCAGAGAAGACACGGCGGGAAATGGAAAAGCAGATGGGGGAGATTGGAACGGACGGTTCCGCGCCGAAGAAGAAGGGGATAAAGTATCTGCTCAAGAAAATCGGCAATATTTTCATCCCGCTGATCCCAGCTCTGGTTGCTTCCGGGCTGATCAACGGCGCCGTGAATTTTGCGATAAACTCAGGCGTGGACACTGAACTTGCCTGGGTCCAGGTGCTGCAGTTCATCGGGGGCGCATTTTTCACAATCATAGGTGTACTCGTCGGTTTCAACACGGCAAAGGAATTTGGCGGCACGCCCGCCCTCGGGGCAATCAGCGGTGCACTGATATTCAACCCTGCACTGGATGATATGGTACTGTTCGGTGAGTCGCTCGTGTCCGGGCGCGGAGGTTTATTCGCAGTGATGATGTCCGCATTCCTCATGGCCATATTGGAGCAGCAGATCAGGAAAGTGGTGCCGAATTCACTCGATCTGATTGTGACATCGACACTCACGGTGTTCATCGTCGGGCTCCTGACAGTCATCGGCCTGCAGCCGGTCGGTGCGGTACTGTCTGAAGGAATCATCGTGTCCATCAACTGGGTGCTTGAAATCGGCGGCATATTTGCAGGGGCAGTACTTGCAGCAACGTTCCTGCCACTGGTGCTGGTCGGGCTGCATCACGGTCTGACCCCGATCCATCTTGAATTCATACAGGATATCGGATATACACCGATATTCACCATCCTCGGCATGGCCGGGGCCGGACAGGTCGGGGCTGCCGTGGCGATTTTCGTCAAAACAAAATCAAAACGGCTGAAGAATATCATAAAAGGGACGCTTCCGGTCGGCTTTCTTGGCATCGGCGAACCGCTTCTCTACGGCGTGACCCTGCCGCTCGGCAGACCATTTCTGACCGCATGCCTCGGCGCAGCGTTCGGCGGTGCATACCAGGCACTGATGACAACAGGTGCCATCAACATCGGCGTATCCGGAATATCGCTCGTCCCGCTTATTGCTGACGGTAAATATATACATTATATCATCGGTCTGATACTCGGATATGCCGGCGGATTCATATTCACCTTTATGTTCGGCTTCAAGGAAAAGATGGTCGAGAACCTGGATAAATAATACCCAGGTATGATTGTAAATAAAATTTTAAAAAAACCGGAATCTTATGATTACAATTTGTACATGAGTATGCTAAAGTAAGAAATAAGTATAACAAAATTGTAAAATTGAACGGTTATGCGTTTGTATGGGGTCGGGCCAGAGTACACCGTCCAATTGAATGGGAGTAGATCATGTATTCAGTAACAAAACAAATCCGGGGTCAGATGGATGCTTTCAGCAGAAAAGAGAGATTGATTGCGAAATACATCCTTGAAAACAGTGAGGATTTTCTGACTGCGAGCATCGCCGAAAATGCAGACAGTATAGGGGTAAGTCAGGCCAGCATCACCAAGTTTTCAAAGAAGATCGGGCTGAAGGGCCTGAGGTCACTTAAAGTTGAACTTGCAAAAGAGCATACGAAGTCGGAGCAGGAAGTCTACAGTAAATCACTGTCTCCAAAAGACGATGTCAACGTCACGATGGACAAAGCGCTGAATAATACGGTAAGTGCATTGTACGGGACACACAAGACGGTAAACTATGGTGCGGTCGAGGAAGCGGCCGAGACGCTTGCCTCCGCCGATGAAGTCGTACTGTTCGGCATCGGAGCGTCAAGGATTCCAAGTGAGGACCTTTATCTCAAGCTCTCAAGAATCGGCATCAAGTCGGTCGTTCCGTTTGATAACCATGTACTGCTGACAAAGATTCCGGTGCTTAAAGAAGGATCTGTGGTTGTCCTCTTTTCAACATCAGGCAGGACAAAAGAGATCATCGACATTCTGAAGAAGTGCCGCAGCAAAGGTGTCAAGACCATACTCATCACGCAGTCCATCAGTTCGCCGGCGCGAAATATCGCAAGCATCGTCATGAGTACATCACTCGAAGAGAACAATATCCGAATTGGCACGATGACAGCAAGAATTTCACAGCTCTACCTGGTCGATGTGCTCTTCATGAGGACGGCGATCAAATCAGGTGACGATATTTTTGAGAAGATCAATGATACACATGAGGCGGTCCAGGATTACAAGATGGACTAGCCAGATACACAGAAATCCCGGGACTTCGGTCCCGGGATTTCTGTGTTTTGAGGGGTGCGGATACCGGACACGGCGGAGATTACGGTGTCCGTTAAAGTGGGATGCCGGACACGGCGGAATTTGCGGTGTCCGCCAAAGTGGGATGCCGGACATGGGGGAAGTTACGGTGTCCGCCAAAGAGGGATACCGGACACGGCGGAATTTACGGTGTCCGCCAAATATAAAAATTAACCATAAAGAAGTCCGGTGCCAGAACAGTGTCTGGTGCCGGACTCTCTTTTATTTCCCTGCCTTCAATTCCTTTTCTTCCCTGATGTCCTTTTTGTAATAGTGATCGGACTTGAAGTATTCATTTTTGAGTTCGATTATTTTCGGCGACATCAGTACAATTGCAATTATGTTCGGCAGGAGGATCATGAACAGCATGATGTCGAGGAAGGTCCAGAGTGTAGTGGCCCCTCCGATGGCACCGATTATGATTGAAATGACATACACTGTTTTCATCGCGGTGCCTGCCCACAAACCGAAGAGATACTCTGCCTGTCTTGAGCCGTAGAATACGACGACGGTGATTGTGGAGAACACGAACAGGATCAGGGCGAGGGATACCATTGTGCTGCCGGCGGGTCCGAATGCTTCACCGAATGCGCGGGCTGTGAGTGCTTCCCTCACACTTCCGTCTGCGGCATCTTCATGCTGCCATACGCCGGAAACGATGACGACAAGCGCTGTGACTGTACAGATGACCAGTGTATCCACGAGGACTTCAATGACGCCCCACAGCGCCTGCCTGACAGGGTGATCTGTCTTGGCTGCGGAATGGGCGATCGGTGATGTACCGAGCCCGGCTTCGTTGCTGTAGATGCCGCGTGCGAATCCCCAGCGTATGGTTTCTGCAAGCACGGCGCCTGCGCCGCCGCCGAGCGCTGCGGTCGGGTTGAATGCTTCTGTGAAGATCAGCGCGAATGCCGCAGGTATCGCCTGCACATTCATCAGTATGACGATGAGTCCGGCAATGATGTATAACAGCGCCATTGCAGGGACGAATATCGAGCTGACTGCGCCGATACGCTTGATGCCGCCGAATACGACAATCCCGACGAAGAATGCAACGGCGATACCCGTAACAAGCGGACTCAGAGCGAATGTGTCCTCAATCGTACTGGCAACCGAATTGCTCTGCACCATGATGCTCGGAATGAGTTCGAGGATCAGGAAGATGGCATACCAGCCGGCGAGTATTTTACCGATCAGCGGCCACTTTATGCCGTTCTTCATATAGTATGTCGGGCCGCCGACATATTCGCCGATCGCATTCTTCTCCCTGTAGTGGACACCTAGAGTGATCTCACCGAATTTTAGCCCCATACCGAGTATGGCGATGACCCACATCCAGAATACCGCACCCGGACCGCCGAGCATGATGGCTACAGGTACACCGACGATGTTGGCGGCGCCGATTGTCGAACTGAGGGCTGTGGTCAGCGTCTGGAAAGGGGTGATTGTGCCGTCCCCCCTGGTTTTCCTGCCGATCTGACCGACAGTCTGTTTGAATATGTGAACCGGGTATCTGAACTGGAAAAACTTCAGTTTGACAGTGAGGTATATACTTGTCAGGAGTAAGATGATTACAACCGGATATCCCCAGAGAAAATCTGATACTGCTGTGATAAATTCCATAATAAGTCCCCTTTACGATTTCAGTTGCTGATCCTGTCATGCTTCCCAAAAGAATTCTTTCAATATATTTTCAAGCAGCTCAGGTGTTACTTGGAAGGCGTTTTTCCTATGAAGCCGTTCTGTCAGCTTATGTGCGTCCTTTCCAAACGGACCGATGTTGATGAATGGCGCCTGGAGTTTCTGCATCTCCTCGAATGGAACCGTATATGTCCGGTCCCATACCGGCGTATTGTTCCGGTAGGTTTCCCAGCTGTCATCGTGGCTGTCGTACGTTACATAGCTGAGGTCGGATATGCCGTTGAAGTAGTGGACTTCAATCGGGTCGATCGAATGGTGCTCCGCCATATAGCTCTTTGTGTAACCGACGATATCCCTGATCAGGCCATCTTCGGAGGCATTCACTGAAGGATAGTAGGGCGGCGCGAATAAAGTTACGGCAAGCGGGACAAGTTCCTTGCAATGTGTGACCATCCGATTGGCAATCCTCATGGATTTTTCCCGGTCGTCCAAGTCGTCCCGGTCCACATAGATATCGAGGATGGCATCCGTCTTCTCAGCCCCGAGTTTTTTCAGTGTGTATTCGTAAAGCTCGCGGTAGCTCATCGTTCTGATCTGCCCGACCGGCCGGGTGTTCTCCCGACGGCAGATCGTTTCGTATTGCTCCTGGCATTCCTTCATGGCTTCTTTGGCCAGGAAGTCGTATTTGACGAAAATATCCTCTGCATTCTGCCTCATGGTAAAGACATTATACAGGGAAGCGACATGATGTGACGTCTGGGTGGAATAGTCTTCTTTCAGATCATAGCTTTTCAGTGTCAGGGGCAGCGGTGTCTTCTCACCGTATTCCTCCTCGGAGAAAGCATCCGTGAACTCCATCTTCTGATTGAGAAATGATGCCATATAATAGGCGTTCAAACCACGGAGCGGTTCCCCTGCGTGGGTCTCGATTCCATAGAAAAGTGCCGAAGGCATGATTTTCCCGATGGAGCCTGAGTATATATAGTAGTTTGGATCTTCCGGCCTCTGGGTGAAGCTCGGTTCACTGTTCAGGAAAAGGGATATATCCAGGCCGTGTTTTCTCTTTAATCCATCAAGCTTTTCAACAGCTGTCCGCATACCGGCGGAATCCACTTCCTCATCCGGCACTGTGAGGAGAAGAAGATTGACCGGCCATCTTTCCTGTATTGCCTTTTCAAGCAGGTGGATGTGGAGAGCGAGTCCCATCTTCATGTCCATCGTTCCACGTCCGAAAAGATAGTCGCCGGATTTTATATCTTCCTCCACTTCTCCGGAGAAGTCATTCATATTTTCCCGGAAGTGCTGGGTCAGTTCACGCGGTGAGAACGCGAACCGGCTTCTGGAACCGAACTCTTTCGTGTGTACAGTGTCAAAGTGGCTGATCAGTATAATCGTCCTGTCAGTCTGTCCGGACCTATAGAGCCCTGATAGGGCATTCCGTTCCCTGCCGGCATCATGGAGCTCAAGGAATCCAGGGTTATCCATAAAATAATCCAGCTTGAACAGTTCATCCTTCAGCTTATACGGGAAAAGGATCTCTCCTTCGGTGCCGGTCCTGCTGTCCCATGAAACCAGTTGGCATATAAGATCTTCCAGTTGACTCTCTGTATTCCAATTCATGATAAAAAATCTCCCCTTGATAAATCTATTGTTCCTATCCTTGATAATACTGCAGGAAGCGTTTTTCCACGTTGTTCAGATGCACTATCATCTTATCCCTGGATGCGGAAGCATCCTTTCTTTCGATGGCTTCCACAATTTCGCAGTGCTCCTGATAGGCATCTTCCGCGCTCTGTTCGACTGTCTTCGACAGGATCAGGAAGGCCCGGCTGAGGTCGGCATTGAGCTTTTCAACCATTCTTCTGAACTCGGAATTCATATTCGGGGTCGTCAGAGTAAGATGGAATTCCTTGTCATACTTCATGAATTCTGCATACCGGTTGTCATCAATCGCCTTTTTCTGCATTTCCAGATTCTTTTTAAGCCTGTTTATCAGCGTTTCATCCATCTTCATGATCACTTTTTCAATATTATGCACTTCGAGCAGGTTTCTCAGCTCCATATGCTCAAGGGACATTTCTCTGGTGAATGTGGCAACGACCGCGGGCGCCCCCGTCTCCTGGATGATGAGCCCTTCGGATGCAAGCCGGGCCAGCGTGTCCCTGAAGGGGGTCCGGCTGATACCCAGCTGCTTTGAATATTTCTCTTCATGCAGAGCGTCACCGCCTTTCAGCTCGCCAAGAAGTATGGATTCCTTCAGAATTTCATACGCCTGATCTGACAGGCTTGTGCTTTTTGGTATCTTCCGCATCATAAAATCAACTCCGTCCCGTCCAACTGATGGCACTCATGATTTCTGCCGTGCTATGAAACGCTCCATCCTGTCCATCCCTTTCGCCAGATTATCCAATGAACTGGCATAGGATATCCTGACATGGCTGTGGTCGTCCTTGGAAAATGTCGACCCCGGAACGACTGCAACATGCTCTTCGTCCAGCAGTTTTGCTGCGAATGAGACATCATCCATGCCGGTTGTGGAAATGTCCGGAAAAATATAGAAGGCCCCAGTGGGCTTTTTGGAAGGCAGCCCCATGTCCTCAAGACGCCTGTATGTATAGTCCCGGCGTTCAACGTACTGCATGTTCATTTCATGGGGAAACTCACGCGTGTGATCCAATGCTTCGATCGCTGCGTACTGGCTCGGGAGCGACGCGCAGATCGAGTTGTTGAGATGCACTTTAAGCACATGCTTCATGACTGTTTTCGGCCCGAGTACATAGCCGATCCTCCAGCCGGTCATGGCATGGGATTTCGACAGCCCGTGAATGATGAACAGTCTGCTGTGAATATTCTCAAAGAAGCCGAATGATATATGCTTATCCGCAAATGTGTTCTCACTGTATATTTCATCGGATATGATGAAGACCTCTTTCCCAGCGAGCATTTCTGCAAGCTTTTCCATCTGTCCGCAAGGCAGGGATACACCGGTCGGATTGGAGGGATAGTTGAATATGATCGCCTTGGTGTTGTCATTGATCAGAGCTGCGAGTGCATCCGGATCCGGCATGAAGCCGCTCTCCGAGGTATCAAGATGCACGGGTGTGCCGCCATTCAGCCGGATCAGCGGTTCGTATCCTGAGTAGCTCGGGGAGGGGAGTATGACTTCATCGCCCTCCACCATGATCGTCCGAAGAACAGAGTCCAGAGCCTCACTGGCTCCGTTGGTAATGACGATTTCGCTGCCGGGATCATAGCTGCATCCGTAGGCGTCCCTGAAAAACCCGGTGACACTTTCCCTTAGAGCGGGCAGGCCTGCATTGTGTGAGTACCCCGTCCTGTTCTCCCTGATGGCTGATATACCCGCCTCTTTGACATTCTCCGGGGTTGGGAAATCCGGCTGGCCGATCGTCAGGTTGATTCCGTCCTCAAATTCGGCGACCCTGTTGGCAAAAACCCGTATGCCGGGCACTGTCAGAGAAGCTGCTGTGGGGTTTATACGATGATCCAATTTCTGCACCTCATTTCCTGTATACAGTATACATAAAGCAATTATAAAACTGAAAATTCTAAAAATCAAACCATTGCTGGAAGTTTTTGCAAAGGAATCAGATTTGACTCATTTTTCTAATAATTTGTTGACGGCTGAAAATCGTTACCGTAGCCTTTGGTATACAGTATACATAAAATGTTCCGTTAATTGTATAGTAATTCATATATATTAATATTTATTTATAATTATGTTGACATAACTAAAGGCATACTGTAACCTTTTTGTATAAAATATACATATTCTTGAGAAAATGAAGGACGGGGATCTGATGAAGAAATGTTTGGCGCTGGCTGTATTCCTGGTTCTGACGATTGTTTTATCCGGATGCGGCAATGAAGAGCAGGCCGCCAGCCAGGAAACCGTAACGCTACAGCTGGGGCATGCGCTTTCTCCCGGCACCCCGGCTTCCGATAATATCGATGAACTTGCCCAGGTGATCGAAGAGAAGACAGAAGGCAGGGTCAAGTTCGAAATTTACGGCAACGGACAGCTGGGGTCCGAAACTGAAATGCTGGAACAGATGCAGATCGGCTCCATGCAGGCCGGAGCGATCATGGTGGGTTCCATGCAGTATCTCGACCTGAGGATGGCCATTGAAGACCTGCCCTACATGTGGAAGGATGTGAACCACGCAAGACAGGCGTATAAAGGGGAATTCGGAGACTATCTGGCAGACATAATGGCAGAGGAAGGCATGACCAGAATCGGCTATATGGAGTGGGGAAACCGTCATATCACTAATAATAAGGGGCCGATTGAAAAACCCGAAGACCTGGAAGGGATGAAGATCAGGGTGGCCGAAACGGCACTCAGGGTCGACGCCTTCGAACAGCTCGGGGCACTGCCGACTGTGATGGCTTTCAGTGAGGTGTACGGGGCACTGCAACAGGGCGCCCTTGATGCCCAGGAAAATCCGCTTGCAAATATAGTCGCTCCGAGACTCTATGAAGTCCAGGATTATCTATCCCTGACCGGCCATTTCTACAATACTGTAATGCTTGCGGTGGATACAGATGTATGGGAGCAGATTTCAGAAGCGGACAGGCAGCTCATCCTGGATGAAACAGAGAAAGCCTCGGATGAAGTGATTGAGGAAAATGATGCGGCTGAAGCGGAGTATCTGGCCGAACTCGAAGAGTACGGGGTACAGATCAACGATAATGTCGATACTGAAGCATTCAGGGAAGAGATGCTGCCCATTTATGAAGAATGGGAGAAGGAAGTATTCGGAGAGGAATTAATGGGAATCTATAATGATGCATCTGGTTGGGAAGAATGATCGTTCTTCCCTTCCTTTTAAAATAAGGAGAATCGTACATATGCAATTCACAAAAATACTTGTCAATATACTGACGTGGCTTTGTATCATCTCCATCACTCTGCTTACGGGGATTGTCCTGCTGCAGGTGATCTCAAGGGTATCGGACATCTTCGTGCCCGGTACAGAAGAGCTGGCCCGGCTGCTGATTGTATGGCTGACGTTTCTTGGCAGCAGTCTCGCAATACATGAAAAGATGCACCTTGCGGTCAATTATTTTGTAAGGAAAGTCGGGAAGGACAAAAGGAAATACGTCCATCTATTCGTCAATATACTGCTCTCCCTTTTTTACGCGGTTCTTACTGTGTACGGGTTCAGACTGGCGGCGGATTCCATGTCATCATCGTCGCCGGCACTGCAGCTGCCGATGGGCATTTTCTATCTCGCACTGCCTGTCAGTGGATTGTTCTCCCTTTATTTCATCCTGAGCGGTATGAAGAAATCTCCTACGGAAGATGAAGGAAGGGGAGCGGTATGATGATATTCGGGATACTGGTCGTATTTTTCGGACTGCTGTTTCTGGGGATGCCGATCGGCTATGTCATCGGCATCGTTGCCATAGCGATGCTGCTCATGGGCGGCGTACCGCTTGAGATACTGGTGCAGCGGATGTTCGCCGGCGTCAACAATTTCTCCTATCTGGCACTGCCGCTGTTCATACTTGCTGGAAACATCATGGGCAAAGGCGGACTGACCAGGCGACTGATGGCATTCTCCAGTGCCCTGGTCGGCAGGCTGGCCGGCGGTACGGCGATAACCACCGTCGTGACTACGGCATTATTCGGCGCGGTTTCAGGCTCGACAGTGGCGACAACATACGCTGTGGGCTCGGTGATGGTGCCGAGGCTGCAGGAGGAGAAATACAGCAATTCATTTATCGCCAGTATAATGGGGCCGGCCGGGGTGCTTGGACTGATCATCCCGCCGAGCATTACGATGGTCATACTGGGGATTACAGCAAACATTTCAATCGGCAGCCTGTTTATCGCCGGCGTCATTCCCGGAACACTGCTGACTGCAGCACTCTGCATCTACGTGGCATTCATGGCCAAAAGAGAAGGTTACGGGGAAATCAGAACAGAGAAGGTGACGGGGAGGGAAATATGGAGAACAGGGCGCGCGGCATTCTTCCCGCTCCTCACTCCGGTATTCATCATCGGCAGTATATTCAGCGGGCTTGCTACGGCAACAGAGGCCGCCGTCATTGCGGTGGCATATGGTCTGGTTCTGGCAATGCTCTACAGGGAGCTTGATTTCAGGAAATACAAGGACATCATGGTCACTTCGGCCGTGACATCAGCAACCATACTGATCATAATCTCCGCGGCAAATGCATTTACATACGTGTTGACGGTAAACCATATCCCGGCGATGATTACCGATTTCTTCCTCGGGTTTGCGAACTCGCCGCTCATGTTCCTGCTGATTGTATCATTGATACTGCTTATACTGGGCACACTCACCGAAGTAACGTCACTGATCATATTGCTCAGTCCGATATTCATGCCGATAGCCACAGAATTCGGCATCGACCCGATTCATTTCGGCATGGTGCTAATCATGAACTTTGCCCTGGCGAACATCACACCACCGGTCGGACTGTCCCTGATAGCAGGCTGCAGCATCACCGACAGGAAGATGGGGATAGAGGAAACACTGCCGTATGTGCTCCATGTCCTGGTCATCGTGGCAATCATGGTGCTGATCATCATATTCTTCCCGGCCATTTCCACATTCCTGCCAGGATTGTTCAAATAAGAGGTGTTCGAAATGATACTTAATATAGAAGAAACAGACAGATACTATGAGCTGCACGGCGGTGAAGGCGAGGTTACAATCAGCAGACTGCTTGATAAAGGGGTGGCCGAAGGGCTGGAACTTTTTGCGGTCGTCACCGTCCCAAAAGGTGCGAGCATCGGTTACCACACCCATCAGAGTGACTCGGAGGGATACTACATCCTGTCGGGGGACGCCGAATTCACCGATGCCGACGGCTCGGTGAAGACAGTCGGTGCCGGGGAGCTATGCCTGATAACGAAAGGGCAGTCGCACGGCATCAGGAACAGCGGAGATATGGAACTGAAATTTCTTGCCGTGGTGTTCTGAGATGATTTGTCTGCAAATAAAACAACTGTGTTATATTTAGAGTAAACGTCCCGGAGGTATTGATATGTCAGCTGTAAAAAAACTATATGATGCATATGCCAAAAATGAGCCTTTGAAGCGCGGAGTCATCGGGGTCACTGACCTGGAGGAAGCATACTCGGTCCAGGATGCGGTGCTGGACCTTAAAATAGAATCCGGAGAAGTACTGAGCGGCTATAAAATAAGTCTAACGAGCGAGGAAACACAAAAACTGTTCAAGAGTGACCAGCCACTCTACGGCGCAATGACCGACCGTACGATCCTGGATAGAGTGTCACTCGGAGATTTCAATATCCCGCTACTTGAGATGGAACTTGTATTCATCGTGGATGAAATCGTGTTTCCCGAAGATAATGTGGACGATATCATGAGGAAATGCAGGGTGGCGCCGGGGGCTGAAATTCCGGATGGTCGATACGAAGACTGGTTCCCGAACATCGACCTTTATGAAGTCGTTTCGGATGGGGCGGTGAACGGAGCCGTGATTTTCGGTGAACCCCGGAAGTTTGAGTATGATGACCTTGATGACATCAAAGGAACATTGTCGCATAACGGCGAAATCATCAAGGAAGGCCAGTCCACGGAAGTACTTGGACATCCTGCAAAAGCAGTGAAGTGGCTCGCCGAAGCACTGTCCGGGAGGAGCAGGACCCTGAACGCCGGCCTGTTCGTCTCTGCCGGAACTTTCAATATCCCGGTCGAACTTGAAGCGGGTAAATATACAGTAGAATATGAAAACATCGGCAAAGTGGAGTTTGAAGTGACGGAATAGGAATATATTATGCCCCATTTCATGGACAATGACAGTGGGGGCATAAAAATAACGCAGACAGTTGAACTGTCTGCGTTATTTTTGCTTTTACAGCCTGACGACCCAGCCGAATGGATCTTCTTTCCTGCCGTACTGGATGTCCGTCAGGTCATTGAACAGATCAAGCGACACTTCACCGACCTGGTTGTCGTTGACGATGTAATCGACGCCGTGGATGTTCAGCTTGCCGACAGGTGCGATGACTGCCGCTGTCCCTGCACCGAAGACTTCCGTGACTCTGCCGCCATGAATATCTTCCACAAGATCATCGATGTGGATCTTTTCCTCTTTTACTGTATAGCCTTTGTACTTGGCAAGTTCGATGATGGATTTCCGCGTGATGCCGGGCAGGATGGAACCGTTCAGCTGGGGTGTGACCAGTTCTCCGTCTCTCACGAAGAAGATGTTCATGCTGCCGACTTCCTCCACATATTTCTGTTCGACACCGTCCAGCCAGAGCACCTGCTCATAGCCGAGCTCATTTGCCTTCTTCTGTGCAAGCAGGCTGGCTGCATAGTTGCCACTCACTTTGGCGAAGCCTACGCCGCCGCGGACGGAGCGGACGAAATCGTCCTCCACATAGATGCTTGTCGGGTTGAGCTGTGTGGCACCGTAATAGCCGCCGACCGGGGAAAGGATGATGTTGAACTGATACGTTTCCGATGGCCTTACACCGAGGAACGGCTCATCGGCGAAAACGAACGGCCGGATATATAGGGACTGTCCTTCGCCATCCGGCACCCAGTCACGCTCCAATTTGAGCAGTTCGTACAGCGCATTCAGCGCGTTCTCTTCATTGATTTCCGGCATGGACAGCCGGGACAGTGACTCGTTCATCCGCTTGAAGTTCTGATCGGGGCGGAATAAAAGGATGTCATCCCCCTGCTTGTAGGCTTTCAGACCTTCGAATACGGACTGGCCGTAATGGATGGCCTGGGCGCTCGGTGACAGCTGCAGGTTCTGGTAGGGGACGATGGACGCACCGGACCATCCGTATTCAGGTGTATATCTGTTTGTGAACATGTAATCTGTGAAGACGGTCCCGAACTGTACCGTGGAAACATCCGGTTTATGCTTCAGTTCATTGGCTCTTTCGATTTGCAGTGTTTGTGACATGACGATTCCTCCTCGATTATTATCCTAATTGGGTGTTTTCTTTCAAGCTCCTTGATTTTTGTCGGAGTACGGCCCTTATATAGAGCACGGTTGTCACAGCGACAGGAATCATTCCAAGAGCGAGAGATATTTCATAGTTCATATTCAATGTCTCAGGTGCGTAGAAGAAGTAGGCTCCGACTGCACCGGTCATGAAGATTGCAGGCAGTCCCGAGATGAAATGGAACTTCCCTTCCTTGATGAGATAGGCCGTTGCGACCCAGAGCATTGTGGCAGCAACCATCTGGTTGGAGAATCCGAGATACCTCCACAGGAACATGTAATCTATGGTTGCGAGCAGGAATGCAGGGACGCCGACGCAGATTGTCATGATGAAGAGCTTGGGTCTTGCTCCCACTTTAACATAATCGCCGACGGCTTCGGTCAGAATCATCCTTGATGAACGGAGGGCAGTGTCCCCGGTAGTGATCGGCAGGATGACGGCGCCTAAAAATGCGAGCAGTGCACCGACAGAGCCGAGATAACCGATGGAAATGCTGTCCACGACGCCTGCCGGCCCGCCGTTTGCGAGTGCTGTGGCAAGGCCGCCGGTACCGCCGAAGAATGTCATGCCGGCAGTGGCCCAGATCAGGGCGAGGACGCCTTCTGCGATCATCGCACCGAAGAAGACCTTCCTGCCTTCGGATTCTTTCCTGACCGTCCTTGCGATGATCGGACTCTGTGTTGAATGGAACCCGGAAATGGCGCCGCATGAAATGGTGATCATGAGCAGCGGCCAGACCGGCAGTTCCTCAGGGTGTGCGCTTGTCAGTGTCAGGTTCGGTATTTTGGTCCCCGAGAACATCAGTCCTGCAAGTACAGCGGCGGCCATGATGATCAGGATGGCGCCGAAGACAGGATAGATCCTGCCGATGATCTTATTGATCGGCAGTATTGCAGCGATCACGAAATAGCTGAAGATGATGACGAGTGCGGCTGCAAATGGAATCGCCCCGCCTGTTTTAAGAGCGATAAGTTCAGCTGGTCCGGCAGTGAATGCCGCAGCGACCAGGATCATGAGTACCAAAGAAACCACGTAGACGAAGACTTTGACACTCTTTCCAAGATATTTTTCCACGAGGGCGGGGAATTGCGCACCGTTGTTGCGGATGCTCAGCATCCCCGAGAAATAATCGTGCACCGCCCCGGCAAAGATGCAGCCAAAAACAATCCAGATGAGTGCGACAGGTCCATATAATGCACCCGCCACCGCACCAAAGACCGGGCCGAGCCCTGCGATGTTAAGCAGCTGGATCAGCCAGCCCTTTACTGGATGCATTGGAATGTAATCAACACCATCTCCGCTTTTATAAGCCGGTGTTTCGTTGTTGTCATCGATGACAAAAATCTTCTCAATAATCTTTCCGTATACCATATAGCCTGCAATGAGCAGTATGATTGCGAAAATAAGTGTTAACATCCGAATGCCTCCTTTAATTAAAAATTGTTTATATCTTAACAATTTTAAGCACAGAAATCAATGTATTTTCAGATAATTTTGATTTCGTTTGTGTTACAAAATATGAACAATGTTTCAGATGGGTGTAAAATTTTTATTGTGACGGAGGAAAAATCATGTTCGGCATGATTAGAAACCCGTGATTTATGCTATCATGGAGACGAGAATAACGATATCGGATGTGATGGTAGTGGCACTGGCGAGGAAAAAAATATATGAAGAGATTGCGGATATCATACTGTCTGAAATCAAATCCGGAAAGCTGAAACCCGGAGACAAGCTGCCCGCGATTACGAAAATGGCGGAATCGTATCAGGTGTCGCAGGCATCCATACGGGAGGCGCTGAACAGTCTGAAAGTACTGGATGTCATCCATGTGAAGCACGGTCAGGGTTCTTTCATCAATGAGCAGATGCCCCTCGGCTTTGAGCAGAATTTCGAAATCATTACAAAAGCGGATATCGCCAATCTTCTGGATCTGAGGAAGATCATAGAAGTGGGCTGCGTGAGGGCAGCGTGTGAAAAAGCTGAAGCGCATCACCATGAAAGAATGGCAGAGGCGCTCGGCAAGATGTGGACTGCAGTGGAAAACAATGAGCTCGGTGAACAGGCCGACTACGATTTCCATATGGCGATCGCCGTCTCAACCGGAAACCCGCTGCTCGCCAACCTGCTCGAAGATGTGTCCGAGACGATGATCCGCACCATGAAGGAGACCAGACGGATATGGCTGTATGAGACGGAGAAATCCATCCAGAAGATCTATGATGAACACAAGCTCATTTTCGAAGCGATAAAAAATGAAGACGCGGAAGCGGCGGCAAAGAGCATGTACGACCATCTAAAGGGTGTGGAGGATGTACTGCTGACCAATTACTGAGGACTCCCTGAGAGGGGTCCTTTTTAATTTGCCAAAAATATTTGACATTTGGAAAGCGATTACATAAAATGGCTACATAACATTGAGTCATCAGATGACTATATGACTCGTATAATTTCTTTTCACACAAGGGGGCAGCATTTTGCTTATATTTTTAAGTCTTCTACCGATTCTTGCCATCTTTTTCTTTCTGGTCATACTCAGATGGTCGGCTAAAAGGGGGATGTTCTACAGTTTCATCATTACCATACTCATTGCGTTCTTCGGCTGGCAGATGGGGGCTGTTGAAATTACAGCCGCTTCCTTCAAAGGAGTGCTGACGGCACTCGAGGTGGGCGTCATCGTCTTCGGGGCGGTCCTGCTGCTCAATGTACTCAAGGAAAGCGGTGCGGTCGATACGATCCGTGCATCCTTCACCAGCATCTCCCCCGACAGGCGCGTGCAGGCAATCATCGTTGCATGGCTGTTCGGGACATTTCTGGAGGGTGCCGCCGGGTGGGGTGCGCCGGCAACGGTGATCGGACCGCTGCTTATCGCTCTCGGTTTCCCGGCACTCGCCGCGGTCATGATTGCATTGATGCTGCAATCGACACCGGTATCATACGGCGCCGTCGGCACACCGATACTGGTCGGAGTGAATACCAGCCTTGAAAATCAGCCAGTGGTGAACTCTTTCCTGGATTCCGAAGGGTTGAACATATCCGAGCTCGTATTTAGCATCGGCGGACAGGTATCCATTTTCCATGCCATGATCGGTTTATTCATACCGTTGTTCATGTCTGCGATGCTGACAAAATTCTTCGGAAGAAACCGCAGTTTCTCAGAAGGGCTCAAGGTCTGGCCGTTTGCGCTATTCGCCGGTCTTTCGTTCGTCATCCCATATTCACTGACCGCAAACTTCCTGGGACCTGAATTCCCTTCGCTCATCGGCGGTTTGGTGGGGCTTGTCATCGTCATACCACTGGCCAGGAAAGGGTTTCTCATGCCGAAGGAGACGTTCGATTTTGAACCCCGCTCCAGCTGGGACAGTTCATGGGTCAGCGAAATGTCGGGTGAGGCCCGGGCGCCGAAGGAGATATCGATGTTCAAGGCGTGGCTGCCGTACGTATTGGTTGCGGTCCTTCTGGTAATCACCCGTATCGAACTGCTGGGGCTGAATGCACTGATGTCTTCATGGACGATTACATTTGATGATATCCTTGGTACAGGCATAGAACACAGCCTGACCCCGCTCATGATTCCAGGGTTCGTATTCATAGTTGTGGCAGTGACTACAGGATGGATACACAAACTTGAGATGAAAGGGATGGGGGACGCATTCAGGGTGTCCTGGAAGACCATACTCTCTGCGATGGCAGCCCTGATCGTCTCCGTACCGCTCGTACAGGTGTTCATTAATTCTGGGATAAACGGTGCCGGCTATGATTCGATGCCGATTGTCCTGGCAAATGGTGCGGCAATATTGTTCGGGGACAGCTGGCCGCTGATCTCACCGACAATCGGGGCCATGGGGGCCTTCGCTGCAGGCAGCAACACGGTGAGCAACATGATGTTCGGACTGTTCCAGTTCGGTGTCGCCGAACAGATTAATATGAGTCCGCTTGTGATCGTGTCGCTCCAGGCAGTCGGTGGTGCAGCCGGCAACATGATCTGTGTGCATAACGTCGTCGCTGCGAGTGCGGCGGTCGGCATGGTCGGTAAAGAGGGTACGATCATTACAAAACTGCTCATACCGACTGCATTCTATCTTGTGTTTGCCGGTGCCATCGGCTTTGCGTGGGTGAACGGTTTAGGTTTCAATATCGGTTTCATCCTTGTCGTCCTCATACTGGCATTGATCCTGATCATGATCATCCGTTCATACAGACATAAGGAAGCAAATGCCGAAGGGTGACGGGCAGGCTTGAAATCATATAAAGAAAGACTGAATACAAATTTGGAAAGGCGGCCGTAAAATGGTCAACAAAAAATCAAAAGATGTGATTCTGATAGGTGCGGGTGTTTTAAGTACTACATTTGGTTCCCTGCTGAAAAATATAGAGCCGGGTTGGAATATCAAGCTTTTTGAAAGGATGGATAAGCCTGCGATAGAAAGCTCGAATGAAAAGAATAATGCTGGAACTGGGCATGCTGCACTGTGTGAGCTGAACTATACAGTTGAGCAGCAGGACGGCTCCATTGATATTGAAAAGGCGAAGGAAATAAATGAGCAGTTCGAGGAATCCAGGCAATTCTGGTCCTATCTCGTTAAAAACGGGGAGATAGAAAATCCGGGGGAATTCATCCGGCCATTGCCGCATATGAGCTTCGTCCAGGGCGCGGATAATGTGGATTTTCTGAAAAGGCGCTATGAAGCGATGCATCCGCTTGATATGTTCGAGGGAATGGAATATTCCGAGGATCCTGATGTGCTAGCGGAATGGATGCCGCTCATGATGGAGGGGCGTCCCCCAGGCATCCCGGTCGCAGCGAGCAGGATAGATTATGGTACGGATGTCAATTTTGGAGAACTCACACGGAAACTGGCAAAGAACATCAGCGAGCATGATAAGGCAGAAGTCCATTACAAGCACGAGGTTCTTGACTTCAAACAGCTGGAAGACAGCAGGTGGGAAGTCAAGGTACTCAACATCAGGGAAGGGAAGATTGAATACCATACCGCAGATTATATATTCATCGGGGCAGGCGGCAACGCGATTCCACTGCTGCAGAAGACCGGAATACCGGAGAGCAGGCAGCTTGGCGGGTTCCCGATCAGCGGTGCGTTCCTAGTATGCAACAACCCGGAAGTGGTAAGTATGCACGGTGCCAAAGTGTACGGGAAAGAGCCACCGAACACGCCTCCGATGACTGTGCCTCATCTGGACAGGCGATATATTCAGGGCGAGGAGAGCCTTCTGTTCGGGCCATTTGCGGCCATTGGTCCCAAGTTCCTGAAAAACGGATCCAACCTGGACCTCTTCAAGTCTATTAACCCGAGCAACGTATTGACCATGCTTTCGGCCGGTGTCAAGAATATGCCCCTGGTCAAATATTCCATCCAGCAGGTCATGATGAGGAAAGAGGACCGGATGGAAGAGTTGCGCAAGTTCGTCCCCGATGCCAAAGATGAGGATTGGGATCTCCTTGTCGCCGGCAAACGCGTGCAGGTGATCAAAGATACAAAAGAGTATGGCAAAGGGTTCATACAATTCGGGACAGAAGCCGTCAATTCAGAAGACCGCACTGTCATGGCGCTGCTCGGAGAATCACCGGGAGCCTCCACCTCCGTCTCCGTCGCCCTCGAGGTGCTGGAAAACAACTTCCCGCAGTATATGGAGGAATGGTCCCCGAAGATAAAAGAAATGATCCCTTCATTCGGCGAATCTTTGATAGAAGACAGCGAGCTGATGAAGAAGATAAGGAAAGAAACTTCCCGGGAGCTTGGGCTGGAGTAGAGACCCTGGGTGATAAGAGAGACACTGATGCTTAAACAGGGCACTCAGTGTCTTTTTTATACAGTGTTTAATTTGCTGGGATGTGACAGAAATACTTGTTTCCGAAACAATACTAGGCGCATAATGGTTATAATGATAAAATATTCAGGAAATTGGAAGGGGGCGGAACGATGTCCGAAGGCAGAACACGTCATCAGATCAGCAGATGGCTCATCCTTCTGTCTGCCACGGTCCTTTTCCTGGCAGTCCTCTTTTTATTGCCTGAGGGCATCGGATGGCCGGCGCGGAGCACGATTGCGATCATGGTGTATGCGCTGGTGCTGTGGGCGTTTGCACCGATTCCGATCGGCCTGACTGCTGTGTTCGTCCTGGTGCTCCTTCTGCTGCTGAAACCTGTTGATATCGAAACCATTTTCAGCGGCTTTGCCTCCCCGGCGATTTTCCTGATCATCGGCGGCATGATGATGGCAATAGGTGTGAATCACACGCTGCTAATCAGGCGGATGACGTATTCCCTGCTTGCTGTGATGGGGAAATCGGCAAAGGGCTTCTTATCATACTGATGCAGGTCCAGGCGTTCTTCATCCCGGCCACCGCTGTCCGTGCTACTCTGATAATGCCCATTGTGTCGAATATAATAGAAGAAACCGGTGCAGGCAAAAATTCGAATTTCAGCAGACTGCTGTATATCGGTTCCGCCTTCGGCGGCAATATAAGCGGGGTGGCGGTACTGACTGCTGCCATCGGGAACATACTTGCCGTCGAAATACTCAGGCTGTATGCGGATGTGTCGATTTCATATCTGCAGTGGTTCATCTATACAGCGCCGATGTGGATACTGCTGGTGGTGGTCATCATGTATATCGTCTGGAAGTGCTATCCGCCGGAGGTGGAATCATTCGAGAACCTCCATAAGGAAATGAAGCGTAAAAACAGGGAACTCGGGAAGTTCACCATGGATGAGAAAAAGTGTCTGGCGATACTGGTTTTCACCATCATCCTGTGGCTGACTGAATCACTCCATGGCTATCATCCAACGTTTGCGGCACTCTGTGCGGTTGTCCTGATGGCCATGCCGGGCACGGGCTTCATAGAGTGGAGGAGGCTTCTGGATGTTAATTTCGGTATGATCCTACTGCTCGGGGCGACGCTGTCCCTCGGCTACTCACTGATCGAATCCGGCGCAATCGACCTGCTCGAGACGCTGTTGTCGCCAGAGGGATTCATAGAGGTGTTCAGCAACCCGTGGCTTGCGATACCGATCGTGATCATTCTGTCCCAGGTCTATCACCTCGGCGTAACGAATGTCTCGACGGCGGTCATAACGATACTGCCTGTCCTCATCAGCGTTTCGGAACAGGCCGGTCTGGATCCTGCCGTCATGTCCGTGGCTTCGGCGGTCTCGCTGCTCCTCGGGTTCCTGCTTGTCGTGGAGACAATGCCGAACGTTGTCGCCCACAGCACCGGCCGGGTGACGCAGAAGGATTTCCTGTGGCCGGGCATATGGGCGACGCTTGCAAGTATCGTAATCATGACGCTGGTTGCGTATACTTACTGGAGATGGATCGGCTTCTGGCCGTAGAAAATATGAAAATTTTGGAGGATGCATATGAAGAACATAAAGCTTGCTGTAATACCCGGGGACGGAATCGGGAAGGAAGTGGTGCCCGCTTCCCTGAAGGTGCTGGATACGATCGCTGATATACACGGCGGAATGAAGTTTGAATATGAGCAGTTTGAGTATGGATGTGACTACTACCTGAAGCACGGCAGCATGATGGCTCCTGACGGCATGGAGCGGCTCGGTCAGTCGGACAGTGTATTCCTTGGAGCGGTGGGCGATGCATCGAAAGTGCCGGACCATATTTCCCTCTGGGGACTGCTCCTCAAGATCAGGAGGGAGTTCGAGCTTGAAATCAATGTGCGCCCTGCGAAGGTTTTCAGCGGCATCCGCTCACCGCTTGTCAACCCGAAGGATTTTGATATTATGGTCGTCCGTGAAAACAGCGAAGGGGAGTACAGTTCGGTCGGCGGCCGGATGTACCAGGGGGATGATGAGATTGCCATACAGAACAACGTGTTCTCGAAACGCGCGACGAAGCAGGCGATGGAACATGCCTTCAGGCTGGCCGGAGTGAGGCGGGGGCATGTGACCAGTGCAACGAAATCCAACGGCATATTCCATTCGATGCCATTCTGGGACGAAGTGTTCAAGGAGACGGCAGCGGGATTTGAAGGGATAGAGACGGCTTCAAGGCATATCGATGCCCTTGCAGCGTCCTTCGTCACCCATCCCGAACGTTATGATGTAGTGGTCGCAAGCAACCTGTTCGGAGATATCCTGACGGATGTCGGGGCGGCAATCATGGGGAGCATCGGCATCGCGCCTTCGGCGAACCTCAACCTGAACGGCAGGCATCCGTCGATGTTCGAACCGGTCCACGGCTCGGCGCCGGACATCGTCGGGCGCGGCATCGCCAACCCGATCGGCCAGATTTGGACGGCGAAGATGCTGCTCGATCACCACGGGGAGGAAGAGATGGGCAGACTGTTGCTTGAAACGATGGAAAGTGTGACGGCGGACGGTTTCCTCACACCGGACGTCGGAGGGACCAACACCATGGACGAAGTGACGGAACAGATAATAGGAAGATTGAAGAGATGATCCAAAAAAGGTGCGGCCAGTTCGAAACTGGCCCGCACCTTTTACTTGTTATTTGTCTGAGTTTCTACAGATCGACAGGCTCCGGCGCGTTGCCGCCGTCATTCATAATCCTGACTTCATCAATGTCAATGCGGATCGCCTGCATGTCATCTTCGCCTTTAAGTTTTTCATAAAGCTCTCCTGCTTTGGCCATGACTTCATCGATATCAGGGGTGACGTCTTCGGGCAGGCTCGCCTTGCCCTCTATTTCCACATAACGCTCACCAAGTCCTTCGCGTTCTTCGTAGCCGAGCAGGATATGGGTGTTCGGGTTCTTTTCGAGATCTTCCACTTTGTACGTCCCTTTTCTAGTATAGGTGTAAAGCGTGAGTCCGTCGTTATAGAAGTACATATAACGGCTCATCGGCTTATTATCCCTTACGGTCGCCATCGTGCCGATATTATTATCATCGAGTATCTTTTGGAGTTCTTTTGTGAAGTCTTCTCTGTTCATTGGATATTCCTCCTGTAAAGTCAATATGCTTTCCAAATACCCTCTGTAGAAATGCTTAATCATGAGAAGAGGGGGTCAGTCTGTATAGGAGGAATGCATCGACATGAACTCCTGCCTCAGCCGGCTGTACCATTTTACGACGAAGGGCTTTTCATTGTCCTTGTGCATGCTTGCGTACATCGGGTGCTTTATGTTCAGGTGCTTCAGGCTGTGCACAGTGAAATTCGGATAATTGTAGGTCAGCTGCCTGGCTTCATCACTCGTGACGATTGCAACGTATCCGTGGTCGATGAGGAGATGCTGGATGATTGAAAGGTCTTTGTAGTTGTGTATCCTGCTGTTTCTGAACAGGCGCTCCATCTCTATGACGGGATCGAAAGCCGCAAGGGGCAGCCCTTCCAGTTCACTGGATGAAGCCTGCACGGGAAGGTTGAGCCCGCCCTTCTGCCGGAATACATAATAATAGTTCTGCTCGAAGAGCAACGTGCTCCGGAGCTCTCCGTCATTGAATTTCTGCGGTGATATGACAAGGTCGAGGGATTCATCCAGCAGCTTTTCCCCGAGTGTTTCCTCTGATTCGGAATGGATGGTGAACTCGATCGCCCCGTCCTGCTTTATGAAGTGGTTGAATGACTGGAGCACTTTGCCCGTCATGTCCGACCGGGTGATGTGGATGTTGAATGTATGTTCCTTCCTGTCTGTTGCATCGATGAGTCTTTCCTTGGATTTTGCGATGGAATCGAGTATTTGCACCGCATCTTCATAAAATGATCTGCCGCCCTCTGTAAGTTTGATATTCCTGCCTTCCCTTCTGAACAATGCAATCCCCAGATCGCTCTCCAAAAGGCCGATCTGCCTGGAAAGGGCGGACTGGGCGACATTGAGTACCATGGCAGCTTCCGTCATATGCTCCTGTCTTGCGGTTTCCACGAAATATTTCAGCTGTTTTATCTCCATCCGCTCACAACCAATCTAATTATGATATCGATATTATATCATTGATATATTGATTATATCGAATCATGTATGGATAATATAGACTTACATAAATATTCTGAAAAAAAGAGGTGACTCAAAATGAGTTTATATCAATCGATCACACAAAAAGGTCTGTATAACTCTAAAAACGAACACGACGCATGTGGCATCGGTTTCTATGCAAATATGGATAACAGGCGCTCCCACAATATCGTCCAGAAATCCCTCGAAATGCTGGAGAGACTGGATCACCGCGGCGGCATCGGTTCTGACGGAGTGACAGGGGACGGCGCCGGCATCATGACCGAGATTCCCCATGATCTTTTAAAAGAAGTGTACCCGGAACTTCCCCGGTTCGGTGAATATTCAGTGGGTATGTATCTGATTGATGCAGACGCCTCTATTGAGTCATTCAAGGAAGTCGTGCAAAACACGGTGGATGAAGAAGGGCATGGACTGATCGCATTCAGGGAAGTCCCGGTCAATGTTGACGCGATTGCCTCCCATGTCCAGCAGACGATGCCGCAGTTCATCCAGGTGATTACGGACACGAGCGGTGCGCTCGACCTTTATTATATGAGGAAGATGATTGAACAGAATCTGGAATCAGCGGATGTGGGACATTATGTGGCATCTTTCTCCAGTGAAACCATCGTGTACAAAGGGTGGTTGCGTGCCGGCCAGATCAGGATGTTCTATGTGGATCTTAAGGATGAGCGTTACGTGTCGAAGTTCGGCTCGGTCCATTCAAGGTTTAGCACGAACACTTTTCCGAGCTGGGCCAGGGCGCATCCGAACAGGCTGCTGATGCACAACGGTGAAATCAACACGATCAAAGGGAATGCCAACTGGATGAAGGCGCGTACGAAGCAGTGGCTCACTGACACTTTCGGCGAGAAAGGCAGGAAAATAGAAAGTATCATCGACATGGACGGCAGTGACTCTGCGATGGTCGACAATGTGCTGGAATTCATGAGCCTTGTGATGACGCCGGAGCAGGCGGCGATGATCATGATTCCGGAACCGTGGAAGTACCAGTCCTACGACAATCCTGTCGTCAAGGATTTCTACGAGTTCTACAGCTATCTGATGGAACCGTGGGACGGTCCGACGATGATCAGTTTCTGCGACAACCATAAACTGGGGGCGCTGACAGACAGGAACGGTCTCAGGCCGGGACGCTACTATGTCACGAATGATAATGAAATCATCTATTCGTCTGAAGTCGGCGTAGTCGATGTTGAAGAGAATGATGTCATGTACAAAGGCCAGCTGAGTCCGGGCAAACTGCTGCTTGTCGATTTTGATGCTTCAAGGATCATCGAAAATGATGAATTGAAACACCGCATCGCAACGGACAGACCCTACAGTGAATGGATGGATCAGAAACGCAGCGGGTCTGTGGATCTGCCCCCCTTGAAGCGCAGACAGATCGAGCCAGAGACA
The DNA here is from genome assembly GCF_000986795.1 of Salinicoccus sediminis. Classification (GTDB taxonomy): domain Bacteria; phylum Bacillota; class Bacilli; order Staphylococcales; family Salinicoccaceae; genus Salinicoccus; species Salinicoccus sediminis. Next base: position 338,068 of record NZ_LAYZ01000002.1, read on the forward strand.
CTGCATAATGTACTTGTGCGCTTCGGTTATACGAAAGAGGACATTAAAAAGTACATGCAGCCGCTGACCAGTGCAGTGAAGGATCCGATCGGCGCGATGGGCTTTGACCAGCCGCTTGCTTTCCTGTCGGAACGTCCGAAACTGCTTTTCGACTATTTCAAGCAGCATTTCGCACAGGTGACGAATCCGCCGCTTGATTCCTACAGGGAAAAGATCGTGACGAGTGAAATCACCTATCTCGGCGGCGAAGGGCACCTGGTTGCGCCGGATATTTCCGCGCTGGACAGGGTGCAGATAGAACGTCCGGTCATTGATCACCGTACACTCGACCGTGAGGATGTACTGAAGCTCGGTGTTGCCGAAATCGACATCACGTATACAGGAACGCTTGAGGAGGCAGTCCGTCAGACCGCCGCTGAAGCGGTGGAAAAAGCAAAAACGCATGGCGTGCTGGTTCTCACGGATGAAAGGATACTTTCAGATGATGGTGTGTATGTCATGCCGTCCCTCCTCATAACGAGTGCAGTGCATCAGGCGCTGATCGGAGAGGAACTGAGGACAAGGACCAGCATCGTCATGAAGACTGCCGAGGTGAGGGAAGTGCACCATGTGGCTGCGCTGATCGGCTTTGGTGCGAATGCAGTCCTCCCATACATTGCACAGGAGACGATGGCGGGTGTATCCGGCGGGGATGATACAGCTGTCACCGACTACAATAAGGCCCTCACCGAAGGGTTGATCAAAGTGATGGCGAAAATGGGCATTTCTACAGTCCAGAGCTATCATGGTGCGCAGGTATTTGAAGCGGTCGGTCTCGGAAGATCGGTCATGGAGAAATACTTCGGTGGCGCAACGTCCAAAATCGGCGGGCTGTCCATCGGGGATATTGACATGAGGAATAAAAAGATGCAGGACGTGAGGCTCGAGTATCTTGAAGCGGGCAGCAAGTTCCAGTGGAGGCAGCAGGGCGACCATCATGTAATCAATCCGGAGTCCATACGCCTGCTGCAGAAGGCATGCCGTACAAATGACGGGGAGTCATACAGGGAGTACAGGGACTATATGCACGACAGCCACCATTCGAGCATCAGGCATCTACTCAAGTTTAAAGAGGGAAAATCGATTCCCATCAGCCAGGTGGAGCCGAAAGAGGAGATCGTCAAACGTTTCAAGACGGGGGCGATGAGCTACGGCTCACTTTCCCAGGAAGCACATGAAACGCTCGCCGAGGCGATGAATATGATCGGGGGCAAAAGCAACAGTGGTGAAGGCGGGGAGAATCCCGAACGTTTTGAAGCGGATGAAGATGGCAGAAATCTGAACAGCGCCATCAAACAGGTGGCATCCGGCCGTTTCGGAGTGAACAGCCAGTACCTGAACAGTGCCAAAGAGATACAGATCAAAGTTGCCCAGGGGGCAAAACCGGGCGAGGGCGGCCAGCTGCCCGGCCAGAAAGTGTATCCGTGGGTGGCGGAGATCCGGAACTCCACACCGGGAGTCGGGCTGATCTCACCGCCGCCGCACCATGATATTTACTCTATCGAAGATCTGGCACAGCTCATACATGACCTGAAGAACGCCAACAAGGACGCGGATATTTCAGTGAAACTGGTGGCAAAAGATGGTGTCGGTACGATTGCTGCAGGGGTGGCGAAGGCATATGCCGATAAGATCGTCATCAGCGGTTTCGACGGCGGTACGGGGGCATCACCGATCACGAGCATACAGCATGCCGGCCTGCCGTGGGAACTCGGCCTCACAGAAGCGCATCAGACGCTTCAACTTAACGGATTGAGGTCCCGTGTGAGCCTCGAAACGGATGGCAAGCTGATGACCGGTCGCGATGTCGCGGTGGCGTGTGCACTTGGCGCGGAAGAATTCGCATTCGCCACAGCACCGCTCGTCGTCCTCGGCTGCATCATGATGCGTGTGTGCCATAAGGACACATGTCCTGTCGGCATAGCGACGCAGAATGGCGACCTCAGAAAGCTGTTTACCGGAAAAGCGGAGCATGTCGTCAACTTCATGCACTTCATTGCTGAAGACATCAGGGAGATCCTCGCGGAACTCGGCCTGAAATCCATGGATGAACTTGTCGGTGCTGTTGAACATCTTGAGGTCGATACGGCCAAGACCGCGCAGCACCAGATGAGTGAGCTTGATCTCGCACCGCTGCTCATGCAGATCGAAGGGGACAGAAGGAAGACGAAGGGGCAGGAGCATCCGTTCGAATGGTCGCTCGATGATCTGACAATGCTGCCGGATTTCAAAGAACAGGTGGAAACGGGAGAAAGCCACGATGCGGCCTATCATGTGAGGAACAGGCACAGGAACATCGGTACGAGACTGGGAAGCCTCATCACCAATACGCACGGCATGGATACGCTCGGTCATGATCATTATAAGGTGAACACGTTCGGACACGGCGGTCAGAGTTACGGCGCCTTCATACCCAAGGGACTCACACTGCACCATACCGGGGATCTGAACGACTACGTCGGCAAGGGGATTTCCGGCGGGCGCATCATAGTACAGGCGCCGAATGTGAACCGCAGCCATGAAATCATCGCAGGCAATGTATGCCTGTACGGTGCCATAAGCGGCCAGGCTTTCATCAACGGCATGGCCGGAGAGCGCTTCTGTGTAAGGAACAGCGGTGCGGAAGTTGTCGTCGAGGGGATAGGAGACCACGGTCTTGAATATATGACCGGCGGGCGCGCTGTAATACTCGGGGAGATTGGTAAAAACTTTGCTGCGGGGATGAGCGGCGGCATTGCATATATCATCAATGAGAAATCCATTGCGGAAAACAAAGTGAATATGAACGGTGAAATGATTGAACTGGGACATGTCACAGATGCTGAGGAAAAAGAGAAGGTGAAGCATCTGCTGTATGGCCACAATTACTTCACCGGCAGTGATAAGGCACGGACGGCGCTCGCACGTATTGAGAGCGGTGAATTGGAGATCATCAAGGTGATTCCGGCAGAATACAGAAAGATGCAGCAGAAGATCCGTTTCGGACTGAGTGCGGAACAATCCAGAAAAGAGGCGGAACTGAATGCATTCAACAATGAAATGCAAGTAGCGGATGATGAACTTGAAAAGATGAATATCCATTAGAAAGGAGCACTGCCGCATGGGAGAATTCAAAGGGTTTTTAAAATATGACAGAAAGAAACAGGGCGAGGCGGACCTCAAGGAAAGGATCGGCAATTATGATGCTTTCCAGCACCGTTTCTGCAATGATGAGGCCAGTGAGCAGGGTGCACGCTGCATGGACTGCGGCACCCCGTTCTGCCAGACGGGCACCGGTGTCGGCAAAGAGACGATTGGCTGTCCGATCGGCAACTATATCCCTGAATGGAATGACCTCGTCCATCAGGGAGATTTCAGGGAAGCCTACCAGCGCCTGGCGGAGACGAATAACTTCCCTGAGTTTACAGGCAGTGTCTGCCCTGCACCGTGTGAATCTTCATGTGTCCTCGCCATCAACAGCGAACCGGTGGCAATCAAGGGGATAGAACGCACCATCATAGATGAGGCCTACGAACAGGACTGGGTGAAGCCGAGAAAACCGAAGCACCGTCTGGGCACCCGCATCGCCATCATCGGCAGCGGGCCGGCGGGTCTTACGGCCGCCGATGAAATGAATTCGTGGGGCCATGATGTGGATGTCTACGAGCGTGATGCGAAACCCGGCGGTCTGCTGAGGTACGGCATCCCGAACATGAAGCTGGATAAGGAAGTGGTGGAACGACGCATAAGCATCATGCAGGAAGCGGGCATCAGGTTCATCTGTGACGTGAATGTCGGTTCCGATGTCACTTACGACACTCTCGACACAGAATATGACGCCGTGATTGTCGCAGTGGGCGCCAGGAAACAGAGAGATCTGAAACTTGAGGGGCGCCAGAGCCGTGATATCCAGTTTGCTATGGATTACCTGACCGAGCAGACGAAATACCAGTTCGGTGAGATTGATGAGCCCGGGGTCACCGCCCAAGGGAAGCATGTCGTAGTCATCGGCGGCGGAGACACAGGAGCGGACTGCGTTGCCATGGCACTGCGTGAAGACTGCAAGTCCGTTTTCCAGTTCAATAAATACGACCGTCTGCCCGATGAAGTGAACGGCAATCCATTCTGGCCGCTCGAAAAGCAGACGTTCAAACTGGACTACGCGCATGCGGAGTACCAGGAGAAATTCGGCATCGAACCGCGTGCCTATGGTGTACAGACCATGGGGTATGATGTGGATATGATCGGTGATCTGAAAGGGGTCAATACCCAGGTGCTCGGTCAGGAATCACTGTCCGGGATGACACTTGAGGATCGGGAAAGGTATTTCAAGGCGGACCTCATCCTCCTTTCCATCGGCTTCGAAGGTGTGGAGAGTGAATTGCCGAAAGCCTTCAACCTTCATATGGAGCGAAACAAGATTGCTGCAGACGAAGAGAACTATAAGACGAACAGAAGGAAAGTATTCGCTGCAGGGGACGCAAGGCGCGGACAGAGTCTGGTCGTATGGGCCATCAAGGAAGGCCGCGGCGTTGCCAAAGCGGCCCATAAGTTCGCCGTGCAGAACAAGATGTTCCATAAGACAAGCTAAGGTTCAGAGGAACAGGATGCCCGGCGGGCATCCTGTTTTTGGGTTCTGGATGTGCTGTAAAGGGTAATGTTAAAGGAGACGGCATCTGGGAAGTGACATGAATCCGGATTATAACAGGTGATGAACATGAAGTTTAAAGGCAGGTTCAAGTCCCGGACGATGCACGCAGCAATAATTGCCGGCATCATCCTTTTTGCAATTTTTGCCCCGGATACCATTCTCCGTGATTTCAATCCGGAACAGCAGAGAACCGTTTCGCTCCTGCTGCTCGCTATTTATCTGTGGACCTTTTCGAAAATGCCGACCGGTGCGGCGAGCATACTGATACTTGCGGTGATAATAATCCTGAACCTGACAGACTCGGTGGAAGATGCCATGGCCGGGTTTCTTTCCTCTGCGCTCTATTTCATACTGATCCTTTCCATATTGAGCCAGGTGCTCATCAGGACGGATGCAGATAAAGTGATCTCTTCAAAAATACTGAGGTTTAAAAACATCACACCCCGTAAAATCGCACTGACTCTGCCGGTCTTCATGTCTTTGCTGCCGGTACTGATGCCTTCTGCATTCGCAAGGCTGAAAACAGTGCTGCCTTTTGTTGGCAGTATGAATGAGGCATTCGGTTTCCCGGAGGACAGTGTGTTCAAAAAATATGCTGTGTATGTCACAGGATTCGTCAATCAGAACAGCACGATGATCGTGTACACCGGCGGCGGCTATCCCGTACTTGCGGCCCAGCTGTTGAAAGATTATGAAATTGCCGACCTGGGATGGCTTGACTGGTTTTTGATCATCGCGCCGCCACTGTGGTGTGCACTCATCGTTGCAAGCATGTTTTCATGGATCTATCTGAAACTGTCCTATTCATCAGAAAGTGCGGAGGATTTCACCATGGAAAAAGATCCGCCCGGCACGGATTATCATGAATATAAGCCGACGAAGCGCTTCTGGTTCGTAATTCTGACATTCAGTCTGATGATACTGACCTGGATATTTACGGATCCGGAGAAAGTGCCGACGCTTCTGCCGCCGATGATCCTCCTAGTGCTGTATGCATTGCCGAAGATAGAGCTGATCACCAACGAGGATATACGTGCGTTCAACTGGGAAAACTTCCTGCTCATCGGTGCATCGCTGTCCATCGGCGTAATACTGGATCAGAATGGTACCGCGCGTGTGATTGCAGAGCAGCTGATCGTCCTGGTGCCGGAGAATGCCGGTACAGTCATCAATATCATTATAGTCGCAGTGATGATGTTTTTATTCCGCATGATTTTCATCGTGCCGACTTCAGCTGTCATCGTGATATTCCCTGTCATGATTTCATACGCGGATATGACCGGTGTACCGGCCCTCACCCTTGCCTTCATCGTCATCATGATAATCGGCGGTACGAATATACTGCCGATCCATTCCCCGACATTGTATTTCGCATTCAAAGAAGGTGTCCTGAGCAGAAAGAATCATTATGTGATGGCAGTGTTCTCAAGTCTTACATTCCTGGTCATGTCGATACTTGCGGCGCTCCTGTACTGGAATCTGTGGAGTTGAGTTGCATACCTCTCTAAAATTCATGGGAGTTATAAAGTGCAGTATGATATGATTCTCATATGGTTTGAAATGCTATTATATTAGTTTAAGGAATGGTTGAATGGCAAAGGAAAGGCTTTGGACAAAAGATTTCATCATCATATTCATATTTAATTTCTTCATCATGCTGGCGATGTTCCTGCTGATGGTGACGATCAGCGGTTATGCCGTGGATGAATTCGGCATATCCACGAGCACCGCCGGTCTGGTGGCCGGAATCTTCATCGTGGGATCATTGATCGGCAGGATACTGACCGGCCATCAGCTCAGTCTGATCGGAGCGAGAAAGATCATGTACATCGGAACGGTCATGTTCGTCATTACATACGGCCTCTATTTTATCGCCGACAACCTGACGCTCCTGCTCATAGTGAGATTCTTCAACGGACTATCAAACGGTGTGGCGACGACGGCTGTCGGGACACTTGCGGCACTCGCCCTGCCTCAGAGCAGAAGAGGGGAGGGCATCAGCTATTTCAGTCTGAGCTTCGTCATTGCCACAGCGCTCGGGCCGTTCATGGCCTTCTACCTGCTGCAGTTCATCGAATATCAGATGCTGTTTCTGATCGTTTTCGTCCTTGTACTGACCGCCAGTGTATTTACACTCTTCGTGCGTACGGATAATACGACAGTCAATCTTGAAAAAGAACCGAAGCCGAAGTTCGAATGGATTGATAAAAAGGCGATGCCGGTTGGGATTGTCGTGCTGCTCATCTGCATGGCCTATTCAACGGTCCTGTCATTCATTGCATTGTTTGCAGAAGAACAGAGTCTTGTCGCCGCTTCCTCCTACTTCTTCCTGGTATACGCAATCGTCATCCTGATCACACGCCCGATCACCGGAAGGATCATGGACCAGAGAGGTGCCAATGTAGTGATGTATCCATCGCTGATTGTACTCGCCATCGGCTACCTCGTACTCGGACAGACAGGATCCGGCTTCATGCTGCTTTTGGCAGGTGTACTGATCGGTTTCGGCTACGGAAACTTCCAGTCAATTTCCCAGGCACTCTGCATAAAAATTGCAGATGCCAAAAACGTGGGGCTCGCCACATCCACTTATTTCATCGCCCTCGACTTCGGTCTCGGTGTCGGTTCCTATATACTCGGCGTACTCGTACCGACACTCGGCTACAGCGGCCTCTACAGTTCAATGGTCGTGCTTGTCGCACTCGGGATTCTGGTCTACTACATTGTCTACGGCAGGTACGAATCCAGAAAACAGAGAATATGAAAAAGCTCCCAGAAACTGGGAGCTTTTTTGTTACCAGCCGATTTCCTCAAGTGGGAGGAAGGCCGGGATGAGGGAGCCATCGTGCTCTTCTTCTATGAATTGTTTCGTATCCTCTTCCTGGAAGAGTTCAGCCACTCTCTGCAGTGTCTCATCATCAGTATCCTCACTTCTTGAAGCTATGATATTGACGTAATCAGTGGCCGTTTCATCTTCATGGTAGATGGAGTCTTCAACCGGATTGTATCCTGCGTCCCTTGCGATACCGTTGTTTATCACTCCGGCGTCCACATCACCGAGTGCCCTCGGAATCTGTGCTGGCGCTGTCTCGACGAGTTCAATGTTTCTAGGATTTTCAACAACAGAGTCGGAAATTGACCCCAGTCCGTCATAGTTGTCAACAAGAGTGATGAGCCCTGCATCCTCAAGCAGCATCAGGGCACGACCCTGGTTGGATACATCATTCGGCAGTGCAATCTTTCCGCCGTCGGGAATTTCTTCAGGAGCTGCAAGCGAATCCGAGTAGAGTCCCATCGGTGCAAGGTATGTAGTCGCAATCGGCGCGAGGTCCAGGTCGCGCTCTTCGATGAATTCATCGAAGTAGGCGACGGTCTGGAAGGAGTTGATATCAAGCTCCCCGTCAGCGAGTGCAGTATTCGGCTGAACGTAATCGTTGAATGAAATGATTTCGATGTTGATGCCTTCCTCCGCCGCTTTTTCAGCAACAAAATCCCATGTCGAAGTGTCCGTTCCGCTGATTCCGACTTTGACCGTCTCCTCGTTGCCGCCTCCACAGGCGGCAAGAACAGCTGACAATACAATAATGAATGTGAGTAGAATTGATTTTTTCATGATATATCTTCTCCTTTTTTATCTTCTTCCGACAGTGCGTGACAGGAAGTTTCCGAGGGACTGCAGTCCCTGCACCATGACGATGAGGATGATGACCGTGATTGCCATGGTGACCGTGTCAAAGCGCTGGTAGCCGTATGTGATGGCGAGGTCACCGACACCACCGCCTCCGACCGTTCCCGCCATGGCAGAGGCGCCGATCAGCCCGATTGTTGCAATGGTGAAATTGACGACAAGGGAGCTTAAAGCTTCCGGCAATAAAAATCTCAGGATTGTCTGGAAAGGGGTTGCACCCATCGCATCGGCGGCTTCAAGGACACCGTCATCGACTTCTAGCAGAGAGCTTTCGACAAGCCTTGCTATGTAGGGGCCTGCATAGACGATCATCGGTACGATTGCTGCTGCTGTACCGATCGAAGTGCCGACGACGAGTCTTGTGAACGGAATGATTGCAACGAGCAGGATGATGAACGGGATGGACCTGAAAACGTTGATGACGATGTTGAGGACACTGAACACCGCCCTGTTTTCAAGAATCTGCCCCGCCCGCGTCACAAAAAGTGCGATACCGAGCGGCAGACCGAGCAGTATGGAAAAAATGAATGACACTGTGACCATCTGTACGGTTTCAATGACTGCGGTTAAAATCTGATCCTGGTTAACCAGCATATGCATTCACCTCACTGTAGACGATTTTGTTATCTCCGAGGTAGGACAGGGCACCTGAAATCTCCTGTCCGGCCCCCTGGAATGTCACAATCAGATTGCCGAAAGGCACACCCTGGAGTTCAGTGATGTTGCCGAACAGGACGTTGACCTCCACATCGAATTTCTTTGAAATCTGCGACAGGAAAGGGCGTGCCGCAGTATGATCGACGAAATTGATACGGTAGACATTGTCATCAGCGGCAATCATATCGGTTACATATTTCGGGATTTCAGTGTGCATTACCGTATTGACGAAATTCCGTCCCGTTTCAGTCTGCGGAGTGGAGAAAATTTCAAAGACAGTGCCTTCCTCGATCACATTGCCATCCTCCATTACGGCAACCCTGTTGCATATCTCCCGGACGACTGACATTTCATGGGTGATCAGCAGGATGGTAATATTGTACTCCTCGTTGATTTTTTGGAGCAGTTTTAAAATTGAGTCGGTCGTCTGTGGATCGAGAGCAGAAGTCGCCTCATCACACAGCAGTATGGAAGGGCGGGTCGCCAGCGCACGGGCGATGCCGATTCTCTGTTTCTGCCCGCCCGAAAGCTGGTCAGGATACATTTTTTCCTTGTCGGCCAGACCGACAAAATCGAGAAGCTCCGTCACCCTTTCCCGGATTTTCGCTTTTGGGGCATTTTCCAGTATCAGAGGCATCGCAACATTGGCATATACAGTCTTTGAATTCAGCAGATTGAAGTGCTGGAAAACCATGCCGATCTTCTTTTTGATATTCCTGATTTCTTTTGTGGAAATCCGGGTGAGATCCGAGCCGTCGACAATCACGTTGCCGTCCGTGGGCTGTTCCAGATAGTTGACACATCGGATCAGGGTACTTTTGCCTGCACCGCTGAAGCCGACCACCCCGTAGATTTCACCCTTATCCACCTTCAGGTTTATATCCTTCAAAGCATGGACTGTGCCATGCTTCCCTTCGAAAGTCTTTTCCAGTCCCTTGAATTCGATCATATAAAACGCTCCTTAAACCATTCCGTTTTTCAGCCGCATAAAAAAAGTCCCTCTCTTTATAAGAAGAGAAGGACTTATATTTATATATTTATAAAAAGTTTCTTCTCATCTTCCAGGCACAATGCCTGCTGGATTTGGCACATCACTCACGCGAGTTGTTGCCGAAGCATCACAGGGCCAGTCCCTCCGCTTCTCTTGATAAGAAATAATATGCAGTTGTCTGTTTAATGATTTAGAGAAAGTTTAACATGGAACCAATTATAAAGCAATAAGATTTTTCAAAAAAATGATAAATTAGAATATTTTCTACAAATAAAAACCCGCCCCTGAAAGGGAGCAGGTCATGAATAAGCTATTCTATTACGCTTCCTGAAGACTATTATCAGGTTCGCACCATTCTTCAGCCCATTTCTGGAGTTCTTTCATGAACGGTTCGATGGCTTTCCCTTTTTCAGTCAGTTTGTACTCTATTCTCACCGGTGTTTCCGGATAAACTTCGCGCTCTACAATACCTTCCGCTTCCAGCGACTTCAGACGCTCGGACAGGACGCGGCCACTCACACCCATGGAGGATTCGAGGTTGCAGAAACGTTTAGGCCCGTCAATCAATTGAAAGATAATCAGACCCGTCCATCTCTGACCGATGACACCCATGGCATTTTCAAATTTTGGACAGATTGAAGTATCCATTTAATCACTCCTTGCAGAACATTATAACCCTACATATAGTATTTTTACAAATGAATATGGTTCGGAAAGAAAAAACTTTCGCTCTTAAATATATTGAAATTTCTGTTTTTATGTTGTAATGTGGTCTTGTTGTCATACAAGTGAAAGCGCATTCATATAGTGGGAGGGAAGAGTAATGAGGAAAAATATCATCATGTTCCTGTCGTTGATGCTGGTGTCTTTGTCATTGGCCGGATGTAACTTCGAGAAAAAGGAGATATACAATATTGCAACGGCATCAACAGGCGGCACCTATTATCCTATCGGTGTAGGGATGGGGCAGCTATGGACCGAGCACTACAGAGATCAGAATATCAAGTTCAATGGCCAGTCTTCAGCAGGTTCTGTTGAGAATATCAATCTGATGAAAAATGGAGAGGCCGATATGGCCATACTACAGAATCTTATTTCCACACAGGCCTCTGAAGGAAGCGGAATCTATGAAGGGGAAGGTTACGGAGAACTGAGAGCGATTGGAATGATCTGGCCAAATGTTGAACATTTTGTAATGATGGATTCGGAAATAGAATCAGGAGACATTTCCGATATTGAAGGGAATTCATTTTCAGTCGGGCCGCAGGCGAGTGGGACAGAGCAATCTACCCTCACGATGATGGAAGGCATGGGGATGGATAAGAGTAATATCAGTCCTGAATACCTCGGTTATGATGATACAATTTCATCGATGAGGGACGGGCGTCTGGATGGCGGTTCACTGCCGGCAGGCACACCTGTTTCAGCCATAACAGATATGTATGCAAGCGGGCTTTCGGCAGATATCCTTGAAGTTACTGATGAACAGCTGGAAGAAATTAATGGAGTTGTCGATGCCTGGTACAGGTATACGATTGAAGCCGGAACATACCCGAAACAGGAGGAAGATATCGAAACCATCGCCCAGCCGAACGTCCTTGTAGCAACGACGGAGATGGATGAAGAGATGGTGTACAACCTGACAAAAATATTATTTGAGAACAGGGACTTCATGATCGGTGTACATAATTCCGCGAGGGAGATGCAGGTCGAAACTGCACTTGATGGGTTGAACACCCCACTTCATGCAGGCGCATATCGATATTTCAAGGAACAGGGGATAGAAATCGACGAACGGCTGGTTCCTGAAGAAGTGCAGGAAGGGGATGGAGAAAATGAGTGAAAACAACCAACAGTATGCCGCTGCTGAAGAGGCTGAGATGGATATGACTCAAAGAAGGCTTGAAGGATGGCCGGCCAAAGCGGCGGCTGTAATAGGAATCATTTTATCCATTTTTGTATTATTGACATCCAGTTATCTGAACATGCAGGGTTTCTACCGTAATACCATTTTCATAGGGCTGATAATGGTACTTGGATTTTTCATCTATCCGTTCAATAAAAAGAAACCGGGGCAGAAATTTTCATATTTGGATATCGGGATGGTTGTCCTGTCAGTCATCTCAGTCGGTTATATTACATTGAATTATACCAACCTGCACGTTGACCGTATGTCGCAGGCAAACACTATCGATTATATTTTCGCAGTGCTATGCATACTTGTGTTATTCGAAATAACAAGACGGGCGATTGGATGGTTCATACCGATACTGAGTGTTCTTGCTATGGTCTATGCGATTTATGGTGCATATTTCCCGATTGATTTTGCGCACTCTGGGTTCAGTCTGGAACGCTTGCTGTACAGGGTGTACATGACTTCGAACGGGATTTTTGGGAGCACACTCTCCATTGCATCCACTTACATTGTGCTCTTCATACTTTTTGGTGCTTTCCTGAGCGCAAGTGGAGCAAGCAGGCTCTTCAATGATCTCGCACTTGCAATTGCGGGACAAAGGCGCGGCGGCCCTGCACAGGTTGCAGTAATCACGAGTGCTCTGACAGGTACGCTGAACGGGAGTGCAGTGGCAAACGTGGCAACCACTGGCGCATTCACCATTCCTTTGATGAAAAGCATCGGCCTTAAAAGAAGATTTGCAGCAGGTGTGGAAGCGGCGGCATCAACCGGGGGAATGATCATGCCGCCGATAATGGGGGCTGCAGCCTTCATCATGGCGGGCTTCCTGGGTGTGCCTTATACGACCATTGTGATCGCAGGTATTGTACCGGCTCTCCTATACTATATTGCGCTCATTTTTGCAGTGGATACAGAAGCAAAAAAACAGGGGCTTAAAGGTCTGAGCAGGGACAACATACCTGAAGTTAAGAAAGTGCTTATGGAAAGAGGCGCTTTGCTGCTGCCTATATTAGTGGTGTTTGCAGTGCTTCTTGCAGGGAAAACGGCAATATTTGCAGGTTTTGCCGGTATCATTACTTCCATCATTACCTCCTATCTTACCAAGGACAGGAGTAACCGCATCACCATATCAAGATTCTTCGGGGCATTATCAGACGGGGCGAGGGGTTCCATACAGGTGGCTATTGCCTGTGCTGTAGTCGGCATCATCATTGCAGTCGTCTCCATGAGCGGTGTCGGTTCCATGCTCGCCTATAATGTCATCGATATTGCAGGCGGCAACATCTTCCTGGTACTTGTCATGGTTATGGCGACCTGTATCATCCTGAGCTTTGGCCTTCCATCTACGGCCCTGTATATTGTAGTTGCTGTCACAGCAGCACCGGCACTCGTGGAAGCGGGAATCTCGCCGCTTGCGGCGCATTTCTTTGTATTCTACTTCGGTGCCATGTCCAACGTAACACCACCGGTCGCCCTTGCTGCTTATACCGGAGCGGGGATAGCAAACTCCAATCCGATGCAGACTTCATGGACGGCCTTGAGGCTCGCGCTGCCGGGGTTCATCATCCCGTTCATTATCGCCTACGATCCCATCCTGCTGTTGGATACAACTGAGGGGCCGGTCAATTACTGGAGATTCGCAATAGTAGTCGCTACAGCACTCGTCGGTGTATATGCCCTTGCTGTAGGCATGGGCAACTTTGTAAGGACGAGGATGAATATGGTTGAAAGAATACTGTTTGTTGCAGTGGCGTTCCTGTTGATTACGACAGATCCGATGCTTGACCTGGTGGGCATCGTATTGTTCATTGGTGTGATGACCGTTCATTATGTAAAAAGTAAGAGAGTAGTGGAGGCGCAAAATTAAATGAAGCCGATAAGAAAAGAGAAATTATCCGAACTCATCTATGAAAATATAGTCGAGTTGATCAAGGGCGGTGAATACGAAATAGACAGCAAACTGCCTTCAGAAAATGAATTGGCAGCATATTACAAAGTCAGCCGGGCTCCTGTAAGAGAGGCAATCAGCAAACTCATTTCCATGGGATACGTGGAATCCAGCCAGGGTAGAGGGACGTATGTCAAAAATATATCGATAGCCGATGAGATGAAGGAATATACCTATGGTGACTTTGATAAAAAGGAGTTATTCGATCTTTTGGAAATGCGTACCACATTGGAGGTGCAGTCAGCAAGACTGGCAGCAAAAAGGCGCACCGAAGGAGATTTGAGGAAAATAGAAGCCGCTCTGGATGAATTTAAAAAAATCACTCAGAACCAGCGGATCATAGGAATGAAAGCAGATTATGATTTTCATGAGGCAATCGTCATATCAACCAAAAATGATTTTATGATCCAGACATTCAGCAATCTGCAGAGTGTTCACCGTGATGCATTGGAATTCTCATTAAAACTGAACATAGGTAAACCGAGAAAGCGGGAAATGGTCTACGGTGAGCATGCCGGGGTGTTTGAAGCGATCAAGGATGGTGATGCTGAAATGGCATCTCGAAGGATGGAGGAACACCTTTTCAATATGAGAAGGAAACTTGGTGATGACAGAATATAGCGGGAGGCAATTATGGAACATGTTGTTTTGAAGGAATTTGAAAATATGATTGGAAGTCGTCTTTTGACTGAAATTGACGACAGGACGTCCTATGGATACGACGGTTCTTTCGGCCAGTACATCCCTGACTGTGTGGCCCAGGTCATGTCCACTGAGGAAGTGCAGAGAATAATGGAAATTGCGGACCAACATGAAATTCCTGTCTGTGCCCGGGGGGCAAGTACGAGTCTGTCGGGCGGACCGTTGCCGGTCCACGGCGGTATTGTACTCGATTTCTCACAATGGGATACGAAACTTGAAATATACCCGGATGATCTGATCATGAAAGTCAGTCCGGGTGTCAGGACGGGGGACATACACGAACTGGCCGAAGCACATAACCTGATGTATCCGCCCGATCCCTCATCCTCTTCGATCTGCACCATAGGCGGGAATCTTGCAGAAAACGCCGGCGGTCCACGGGGCGTCAAATATGGGGTCACCAAAGATTTTGTGATCGGCCTGGAAATTGTTACGGCGGATGGGAAAGTTCTGAGGACCGGCGGCAGCACGGTCAAGAATGTGACAGGTTATGACCTGACGAAGCTGATTGTCGGATCTGAAGGTACACTGGCTGTCATTACGGAAGCAACTTTACGTCTGATACCGAAACCGTCCGACACCAGGACGGCAATGATCATTTTTGAAGATCTGTATACAGCCGGGAAATCCATATCAAAAATACTGACTTCGGGTGTCAGGCCATCTAAAATGGAAATACTGGACCATAACGCGATCAATAAGGTGGAAGACTACGCCGGGCTCGATCTGCCAAGGGAAGCAGCTGCCATCATACTCGTTGAAGTGGATGGTGATCCGGACGTACTTGTGAAAGAGCTTCGTATCGTCGAGAAGGCATTGAGCGAAATCGGGGTGGAAAATGTGCAGGTGGCCTCGGATAAAGAGGAGGAAGCCAGGCTCTGGCAGGTGCGTAAACTGGTGTCCCCTGCAGTCGTTTCCAGCGGCTATACGAAAATCTCAGAGGATGCGACCGTACCGCTCAGCAGAATTCCGGATATGTTCAGGAAAATCGATGAGATTAAAAAGAAGTATGATCTGAATATCGTCGTTTTCGGCCATGCAGGGGACGGTAACCTGCATCCGACAATCAATACGAATATGCGCGACCCGGAAGAAGTGGAGCGGGTGGAACAGGCTGTTGAAGAGATATTCAACTATGCAATTGAACTCGGTGGAACACTTTCGGGCGAACACGGCATAGGAACGATGAAAAAAGCCTTTCTTGTCAGGGAGATGGGTGAAGAGGGAGTGGAATTCCAAAAGGCGATAAAGCGTGCCCTGGATCCAAAAAACATTTTGAATCCGGGAAAAATATTTCCTGAAAAAGGAGAAAAAAGGTTAGTGTTGCGCAATGACTGAATCATTGGTTGAAAAGCTGGATTATGAAGCGACTTTTGACTGCGTACAATGCGGCTATTGTCTGCCGGTCTGTCCGACATATATTGCTTTTAAAAAAGAGAAACATTCTCCGAGAGGAAGAATCAATCTCGTCAAACTTGCAGCGGAAGAGAAGATATCGATTGAGGACATGCAGGAAGGCATCGATCTGTGTCTGGGATGCCGGGCTTGTGAGACGGTCTGTCCTACAAATGTAAGGTACGGTGACATCCTCATGTCAGCGGTGGAAGTATTGAAAGAGAACAAACAGATGGGCGTCGTGGAAAAGGCGGCCAGGACATCGTCATTCAAGTTTGCGCTGAAGAATAAGAGAGTCCTCGGGCTGGTCAACAGAGGCATCTATGCCTATCAGTTATCCGGCATGAAAAAGGCTGTGAAAAGGACAGGTATCTTGGGGAAATCGAAAAAGATGGATCAGATGAACAGAGCGATGCCTGACATCATCTTGAGCAGACGCATTACCAGAAACATCAATCCTTTCAGAAGAAAAAGTCTGTCGGTCGGTTTTTTCGAAGGATGCATCATGGACACATTCTTCGCTCAGGTGAACAGGCTGGCTGTGAATATAATGCAGAAAAATAATATCCAGGTTACGAATATACCGAACCAGACATGCTGCGGCGCCCTGCAGCACCATTCAGGGGAATCGGAAGAGACACTGAAGCTTGCGATGGAAAACATAGAGGCATATGAAAAATATGATTTCGATTATATTGTCAACACGATCGGCGGCTGCGGAGCGACACTGAAAGAATACGACAAATTATTCGATCCGAGCACAGATTGGCATGAGCGGGCGAAGAGATTCACCGGAAAAGTGAGGGATATTTCCCAGATCATGGCGATGATCGATTTTGATTTCAAGCATGATATTAAAAGGAATGCTGTATACCAGCCTTCCTGCCACCTTGAAAATGTCCAGCAGGTGTTTGAAGAGCCACTGGATGTGATTCGTCAGGTGCCGGGATTGAATTATATGGAAATGAATGAGAAATCACTGTGCTGCGGATCGGCGGGTATCTATAATATTCTCCATTTCGATGAATCCATGCAGATCCTTGATCTCAAGATGGAGAATGTAAAAAAATCAAAGCCGGATCTTATCATTACATCGAACCCGGGGTGCCACATACAGATGAAACTGGGTGTGGAGCGTGAAGGTCTGACTGATGAAATTGAAGTGAAACATATTGTGGAAGTAATAGCAGAAGCTTGCGGGGTGGGTGGAAATTGAAAACGGATATACTAATAATAGGTGCAGGGATCATTGGTCTCAGCACAGCATATCACCTTTCAGAAAAATTCAAGGACAGAAAAATCATTGTTCTGGATAAGGAAGGTGAGGCGGCGAAGCATCAGACTGGACACAACAGTGGTGTAATCCACTCAGGAATCTACTATAAACCAGGTTCATACAAGGCAAGGTTCGCACGCAATGGTTCCAAATCCATGATGGCATTCTGTGACAAACATAATATTGATTATGCACAATGCGGAAAGGTCATAGTCGCAACAGATGAAGAAGAGATACCGAGGATGAAGAAACTGTATGAGCGCGGGCTGGAGAACCACCTGGATGTCAAACTGCTGAACGGTTATGAAGTCCGGGAGATTGAGCCATTCGTGAATACAGTGGGTGGGATTCTTGTGAAAAATACCGGCATTGTGGATTTCAAAGCTGTGACGGAAAAATTCGGTGGATTATTCGAGCAAAACGACGGAGAGATACATTACAACACATCGGTTCAAAATATCACTGAAGAGAACGGAAAAATCACTGTATGTACGGATGCCGTTCAGTATGAAACAGACTATCTGATAAATTGCGCCGGGCTGTACAGTGATAAACTGGCAAAAATGAGCGGTGTGGATACAGATGTGAAAATCATACCTTTCAGAGGAGAGTATTTCAAACTGAATGAGAGTATTGAACACTATGTAAAAACATTGATCTATCCGGTCCCCAATCCGGAACTTCCATTTCTGGGAGTGCATTTCACCAATATGATAGGCGGGGGCGTCGATGTCGGGCCTAATGCGGTGCTCGGTTTCAGGAAAGAGGCATATAGAAAACTGGGGTTCCATTTTGAAGAAACTAAAGAAATACTCACTTTCCCCGGCCTTTATAAAATGGGTTTGAAGAATATAAAAGAGGCTGTGGGAGAATATTATCGTTCGTTCAACAGGAAAGCCTTCGTCAAAGAAGCGAAGAAACTGATTCCGTTACTGAAGGAAGAAGATATCGAACCAATGGAAGCGGGTGTGCGGGCGCAGGCGATGAAACCAGATGGCAGCATGCTGGATGACTTCCATTTTGAAGAAAATGCATGGAGTCTCCATGTACTGAATGCGCCCTCCCCTGCCGCAACATGTTCAATAGAGATAGGCAGGGAAATAGTGGAACGATTTGCAAAGAAAATACGGTGAATTGCCCCGGAAGATGATGGTTTCATCTTCCGTTTTTTACTTACTTCATCATAATATTGTCTTTTGTCATAAAATGTTCGAAATTTCACTTAAAATAGTTTGATATTTAACCATTTTTCGGGGTATAATGTAAGCGTATACAAAATGATGGTTTGCATTCAGTTAGGAGATATCCTCACTGGATAAAATTTTTTATCTTTTAATGTAAACGCATTCATCATGAAGGGGAGGAGTGTATGAGACAAACTATTTCTGTGGGGTTATTTGAAGATCCTGTTTCAGAGCCGACGTTTTCCGAGATCAATGAACTGGTGATCAGGATTATGGAAGCGGGGAATGTACGGGTGACCAGCATGGAATTCCCTGCGGAATTGAATGCGGAGAGGGACATGACGGGGGAATTTGATCTGACTCTGGAACTGGCCATGGAAAATATCAGGGTCTTTGAGGAGCATGACTTTGATTATATTGTGAATACAATCGGCGGCCCCGGCACCTCTCTGAAGGAATATGATAAATTATTTGTTCCGGGGACTGCCTGGTATGAACGTGCAAAACGGTTTACTGAGCGGGTCCGGGATATATCGGATATCATGAAGATGGCGAAGCTTGAATTCAAGCATGAAGTGGGGAGAAGAGCTGTATATCAGTCTCCTGACCATCTTTCTGATATGGTGAAGGTGTTTGATGAACCCGTCAAGATCCTCAAGCAGATACCGGGTCTGGATTATATTGAAAAGAAGTATGAGGAAGACCGGGCAAAGCCGGATCTGGTGATTACCTCTCACCCTGTGTGGTGTGCCCAGATGCAGACGGACGTGAACCTGGATGGAATGAATGAACCGATTGAAGTGAAGCATATAGTGGAAGTGGTCGCTGAATCCTGCGGCATCGCTTCGAACCAGTAATGTATGCCGGTGGACTGTAAAGAGTCCGCCGGTTTTCTTATGGTCAATGGAACGGAAGGGCTGAAAAAGTTTAACATGGTCATTAACGGATATGAGTATTATATGCATATTTAATATAATTCAAAAAGGTGGTCTGATTATGACTGTCAAAGATGACGTGGTGGATAATCACATTGAGCATATTATAAATTTCAGAAGGAGACTGCACCGGGAGCCCGAACTGAGTTTCGAGGAATTCCAGACGACTAATCTTATAGAAAACGGGCTTGAGGATACAAAAATAGAGTTCCACGAACTCAGTGAAAAAACGGGTCTCATAGGTGTGATGGAAAAGGACCCTTCCTTTGATTACATCGGTGTGAGGGCGGATATGGATGCTCTTCCCGTGACGGAAATGACGGATCTTGACTTCAAATCGGAAAAGGACGGGGTGATGCATGCATGCGGCCATGACATACACACAAGCATCGTCTACGGTTTTGCTAAAGTGATAAATGAAATGTACGACGATCTGAAGTACAATCTCGTTTTCATCTTCCAGCCGGCTGAAGAGATACTCGGCGGGGCGAAGTATATCAAGGATGAGCTTAAAAGGTTTGAAATTCCCGTCGATAAAATCGTCATGTTCCATACATGGCCGACCCTCGAGGAAGGTCTGATCGGGTACAGGGAGGAGGACATGATGGCCGGTTCGAACAGCTTTGATCTGAAACTGACGGCCAAAGGGGGCCATGCGGCCCATCCTGATACCACGGCTGATCCGATCTACCTGGCTTCGAATATCATCCAGTTCATCCAGGGGATTGCGTCGAGATTCAACGATCCGGCAACACCGGTGGTCATTACAGTGGGGCGGATCAAGGCCGGAGAAAAGAATAATGTCATTCCCGATGAATGTTCATTCGGCGGATCGATACGCAGCTTTTCAGAAAAATCGATAAACCTTGCCAAGGAAATGATCGAGGAATATACGAAAGAGCTGACTGAGATGTCGGGTGCCGATTATGAAATCGAGTACAGCAGCTACTGCCCGCCGGTGATCAATAATCAGGAGCTCGTGGAGGATTTCATAAGCTGCGGGGATACTTCAGTGTTCCATGAGCTCGCAGAGCCTTCCATGGGTTCAGAGGACTTTGCTTTCTACATGCAGGATTATGTGGGCGCGGCCTTCCGTGTCGGTACAAAGATGAAGAATGTGGAGGCAAGCGGATATTCGCTGCACAGCCCTGAAGTCGTCTTCTCGGAAACAAGCATAAAGACCGCCATCAATGCACTCGTCAATTTTGTGACAGAGGAACCGAAAGCCTGAAGCCGGAGAAATCCGGCTTTTTCCATCCTGTGTTCTTGTAAGTTGGCAGCACCTCCTATATATTGAAACTAGCAGAAAATGAAAGTGGGATATATGGTGGTCACTGTAGAAAAGGCTTTAAACAACAATGTTGTCATAGGCACAGATGAATTTGAGGAAGTCGTCCTTATCGGCCGCGGCATCGGCTTCAATAAGAAAGCCGGGGACACCCTTGAGATAGATCAGGCTGAAAAAGTGTATAAACTCGAAGGACAGCAGGATACGAGCAGATATCAGACACTCCTTACAATGGCGGATGAAACGCTGTTCCAGTCGACACTCGAAGCTATCGAGCTCATCGACGATATGACGAGCGAGAAGATAAACAACCGCATCCTCCTTTCACTGACGGATCACCTGCTGTTTGCGATGAAGCGGATGGAGGAAGGGATGGAAATCTCCAATCCGTTCGTCAATGAAACGAAGGCGCTCTATCCGAAGGAATACAAAATAGCTGAAGCGGTCGTGGATATGTTCAACCGGAAATACGGCATCCATCTGCCCGAGGCTGAAGTTGGCTTCATCGCACTGCATGTGCATTCGTCCATCTACAACCGTTCCGTCAGGGACATGAATATGCTGTCGGAAGTCGTGCACCAGGCCATTACCATGATCGAGTACGGACTTGATACGAAGGTGGACCAGAGCTCCATCCAGTATGACCGTTTCGTCCGCCACATCAGCTTTTGTGTGCAGCGTGTAATGAATGGTGAGAGTGTGCCTACACAGGAACATTTTGATTCCCTGTTGAAAGCGCAATATCCGGTGTGCTATAATATAGCAGTGAAAATAGTAAAGATGATACAGAACAAACTTCAGAGGAAAGTCTATGAATCTGAAGTTGTTTATTTGACAATGCATATACAACATTTCGAGCATTATTCTAAATAGACGTGTTACCGCAAGGGCATGAGTTTATAGGAATGGTTTATTTAACTGTACCTGTATACTCATGCCTTTTTCTGTTGATTCTTTATAAATTGAAATTTTAGGGGGAAATATTATGTTCAAGAAGCTTTTTGGCCAGCTTCAGCGCATCGGTAAGGCGCTCATGCTGCCGGTCGCGATATTGCCTGCTGCCGGTCTGATGCTCGGTATCGGTGCGGCAATGCAGACAGAAGCGATGATAGACTGGCTGCCTTTCCTTGAAGCGGGATGGCTTGTTGCCCTGTCCGATATGCTTCAGGCAGCGGGCGGCGTCGTCTTCGACAACCTGGCCCTGCTGTTTGCACTTGGTGTGGCCGTTGGCCTTGCCAAAGGTGACGGTGTTGCAGCGATTGCGGCATTCGTCGGTTATATGATCATGAACGTGACGATGGGTCAGATCGCAGGTGTAACACCTGAAATGGCTGCAGATGACCCGGCATTCGCCACAGTACTCGGCGTGCCGACAATCCAGACGGGGGTGTTCGGCGGTATCATCATCGGTGTCATATCCGCCTGGGCGTATAACAAATACTACAACATCAATCTGCCGGCATTTTTGGGATTCTTTGCCGGGAAGCGTTTCGTGCCGATCGTTACGGCAGTATTCTCATTCCTGATCGGTCTCGGCATGTACATTGTTTGGCCGCCGATCCAGACTGGCCTTAACGAAGTTTCATTGTGGCTGATGGAAGAAAACACGGCTATCGGCGTATTCGCATTCGGTATGATCAAACGGCTGCTCATTCCGTTCGGCCTGCACCACATATTCCATGCACCGTTCTGGTTCGAGTTCGGTACATATACCGACGCTGCCGGCAATATAGTCCGCGGTGATTTGAACATCTTCTTTGCGCAGATACGTGACGGTGTAGAACTGACGGCAGGTAACTTCATGCAGGGTGAATTCCCGGTAATGATGTTCGGTCTGCCTGCAGCAGCTCTTGCGATGTACCATGCAGCCAAACCGCAGCATAAGAAATATGTTGCAGGTATCATGGCTTCCGGTGCACTGACAAGTTTCCTGACAGGTATTACAGAACCACTCGAGTTCTCATTCCTGTTCGTAGCACCGGTACTTTATGTCGTGCACGCATTGCTCGACGGACTCAGCTTCCTGATTCTGTACCTTCTGGACCTTAACCTTGGCTATACATTCTCAGGCGGCTTCATCGACTTCTTCCTCTTCGGTATTCTGCAGAACAGAACCGAATGGTGGTGGGTCATCATAGTCGGTGCGGTCTATGCGGTTGTCTACTATGTACTCTTCCGCGTACTGATCAAAGTGATGAATCTGAAAACACCTGGACGCGAAGATGAGGAAAGAACAGCAGCTTCATCCAATGTACAGGAGCTTCCTTTCAATGTCCTTACAGCGATGGGCGGTAAGGAAAATATTAAACATCTTGACGCATGTATCACACGCCTCCGTGTTGAAGTGGCGGATACGGGTTCTGTAAACGAAGCGGAACTGAAAGCACTCGGAGCCTCCGGTGTGATGAAAGTCGGCAACAACATGCAGGCGATCTTCGGTCCTAAATCCGACCAGATCAAGCATGATATGCAGCAGATCATGGACGGCGTGATCACTTCGCCTGAAGAAACGACGGTAACAGAAGATGATGAGAGTGTAAGTGAAGCGACATCACAGATCATGACGGATGAAAATAAAGACATCTTTTCTCCAATCGAAGGAGAAGCTGTCGATCTTGCAGAAGTACCGGATCAGGTCTTCAGTGAGAAAATGATGGGGGACGGCATCGCAATCAAACCGATTGACGGTACGGTAAGAGCTCCGTTCGACGGTGAAGTGGTTACTGACTTCCCGACCAAGCACGCCCTCGGGCTTGTCAATGAAGGCGGATTGGAACTCCTCATCCACTTCGGACTCGATACAGTGAACCTTAAGGGCGAAGGTTTCGATCTGAAGGTTGCAGCAGGAGACAAGATTAAAAAAGGTGACGTTCTGATGGAAGTGGACCTTGAATATATCAGGGAAAATGCCAAGAGCGACATCACACCAATCATCATCACGGGACCGGCAGGCACGGAAATCGCAGCAAGAGAAAACGGCGCCGTTTCAAATGATGATGTAGTAATCAATATTAAATAAGTTTCATGGAAGCACATCCGGATCAATATTGTATCCGGGTGTGTTTTGTTATTTGTTGTAACTCTGTGAGCGCTCAACTAAAATTGAAGGTGTAAATATTCTTTTTTATGAAAAGGGGATGCAGCGATGATCGAATTTCCGAAACCGGCCGTTGAGCAATACTTTACGTCATATAACATCAGCAATTTCAGCGTAAGTCCGTATGGTGAGAAGATTTTTTTCAGTACAAACATGAATGGCAAAGTAAATATATGGGCGATGGATACAGTGGGCAGATACCCTTATTTATTTGCTGAAAAGAATGAAGATACAAATTTTGTAAAGTATGATCCCGAAGGCAGGTTTGTCCTTGCGGGATATGACAATGATGGAGACGAGAATTATCAGATCTATGCGATTGCTCCGGATGGCGGGGTTCCGCAGCCGCTGATAACGGGTGAAGAGGGGGAGAAGTATTATTTCGCGAAACTCTCCGGAGACGGCAACAGAATATACTACAACACTTCAAAAGGGAATGAGAGTTATCTGAATTCCAAAGTTTACGACCTGGAAACAAAAAGTCATACCCTGCTTTTTGAGGGGGATGATGCGGCGACGTATATCGAGGATATTTC
Organism: Salinicoccus sediminis; assembly: GCF_000986795.1. GTDB lineage: Bacteria > Bacillota > Bacilli > Staphylococcales > Salinicoccaceae > Salinicoccus > Salinicoccus sediminis. The sequence goes on from NZ_LAYZ01000002.1 coordinate 362,349, forward strand.
GCCGGATGACAGGCACATTGTCTATTTGAAGATGTACGCAAACACATATATGCTCGGCATGATCCAGTCGGGGGAAGAGTATGAATATATCACTCCTGACAGGAATGCAGTCCATACGGTGTGGGATATCAGCTTCATCAATGATGATGAAGTCTGGTTCGCAACGAATTATGACAGTGAGTATTCCTATCTGGCAAAGTATAGTCTGACGGAAAAGCAATTCCGCAAAGTGATGGATTTTGGTGATGAATCTGTCACTTCTGTGACGTTCAGCAAAGAGCAGAACAGGCTGTATCTCGTCACTGAAAAAGGGGTGACGGACAAGCTTTATTATTATGATCTGAATGCACAGACGAGCGAGGCGATTTCAATACCGTTTGAATCCATCGATCAGCTTGAGACAGCACAGACGGGGGATGTTTTCGTACTGGCCAGAAGTGCCGTTTCCCCGTTCAACATTTGGAAATACGACGGGGATTCATGGGAACAGCTGACGGAGAATAAAGTTCTGGGTGTCACAGAAGAGGATATGGTGGACCCTGAAATCGTGAATTATGAATCATATGACGGTCTCGCGATTGAGGCGCTGCTGTTCAGGGCGAAGGAGGAGAACAGCAACGGCTGTACGATCTTCTGGCCGCATGGCGGGCCTCAGGCCGCAGAGCGGAAGTTCTACCGCGCAATGTTCCAGATGCTGCTCAACAGAGGATACAATATCTTCTGTCCGAACTTCAGGGGCAGCACCGGCTACGGGGCAAGTTTCGTGAAGATGGTGGAACAGGACTGGGGCGAAGGTCCGAGGCTGGACAACGTCGAAGGCATAAAATGGCTTTTTGATGAGGGGATTTCCTCGCCGGAAAAACTGTTTCTTGTCGGCGGCAGCTATGGCGGCTATATGGCATTGCTGCTGCACGGCAGGCATCCTGAATATTTCAAAGCCGTAGTGGACATATTCGGTGTGTCGGATCTGTTCACTTTCTATAATTCAGTGCCTGAGCACTGGAAACCGATCATGGAGAGATGGGTCGGTGATCCCGAGCGCGATATAAAGAAATTCACGGAAGATTCGCCGGTGACCTACCTTGACTCCATGACAAAACCCATGCTCGTCATCCAGGGCGCGAAGGATCCGAGGGTGGTCAAAGAAGAATCGGATCAGATTGTCAAAAAGCTGCAGAACGCCGGCAGGGAAGTGGAATACCTGGTGCTTGACGATGAAGGGCACGGATTCTCCAAAAAAGAGAATGAGATAAAGGTCTATGAGACCATGCTCGAATTTCTTGATAAACATCAATGAAATGAAACTAATTCAAGAAAATCAGGGTATAGAGGACTGAGATAGAATATTCTTACAGGAGGCGATGCCATGCAACGGGATTCTGAATGGAATATTACGCGGCGCGAACTGGACAGGGAAGCGGAAAAATCGCCGGAGGAGCAGGAGGCATGGAAGAAAGATGCCTGGTACTCGGTCATGTTTGAAGCATTCCTGGGGACGGTCGGTCTGGTATTCAGGGCTATACGCAGCATATTCAGTGCAATATGATCATCCGGCATCGCCGGGTTCATTTGTGGAAAAAGCAAATGTAAGAAATGATTTAAAAAGACATCTTCTGTAAAAGGGAGGTGTCTTTTTCATGTTTGCAAACATACATCATAAAAAATTTTCTGATTCCGGGAAAGCCCGCCAAATCAAGTTACAAGGAAATAATATTTATTTTCTGTAGACGGATTTTTCAGAAAATCTTTGACTTTCAAAAATGACTTACGTAACATACGCTACGAGATTGATAATCATTCTCAATTAAAGATTAGGAGTGGATAAAATGAAATCAGTTCTGACACCAGATTTGAATAATAGAGCACTGTTGGAATCTCAGGAAAAATGGGAATCGAATGCCCGTTCCTATCCGAGAAGACTTCCGCTGGCCATGGATAAAGCCGGGGGTATATATGTTTCGGATATGGACGGAAAAGATTATATAGATTGTCTCGCGGGTGCGGGGACACTTGCCCTTGGCCATAATCATGAAGTGATAAAGGATGCGGTGCAGAATGTGCTTGATTCGGGGCTTCCGCTGCATACGCTCGATTTTACAACCCCGGTGAAAGAGAAGTTCGTGGATGAACTGTTTGATGCGCTGCCGGATTCCTTTGCGGAAAAAGCGAAAATACAGTTTTGTGGTCCGACAGGCGGAGACGGCATAGAAGCGGCGCTGAAATTGGTTAAGACGGCAACGGGCAACCGTTCGATACTATCTTTCCAGGGCGGTTATCATGGTTCGACGCACGGGACATTGAGCGTGAGTGGAACTCTCGGTCCGAAAGAGGATATTCACGCGCTGGTGCCGGATACTCACTTCCTCCCGTACCCATATGAATACCGCTGTCCTTTTGGCATCGGAGAAGAGGGTCATAAGGTGTGCAGCACATACATCGAAAACCTGCTCGACAATCCGGAAAGCGGCATAGTCAGTCCGGCCGGAATCATTGTCGAGGTGGTGCAGGGCGAAGGCGGATCGGTGCCTGCACCGATCGAGTGGCTGAAAGAATTAAGGCGCATCACCCGGGAACGGGACCTCCCGCTCATCATTGATGAAGTGCAGACGGGGCTTGGCCGTACGGGCAGGATGTTTGCGTTTGAACACGCCGGTATCGAGCCGGATATCCTTGTTCTGTCCAAAGCCATCGGAGGCAGCCTGCCGCTGTCGGTCATGCTATACGACGGGCGTCTGGACCAGTGGGAAGCCGGTGCTCATATCGGTACATTCCGAGGAAACCAGATGGGGATGGCAGCAGGACAGGCCAGCCTGAAATACATCAGGGAAAATGCGCTTCCGGACCAGGCGGCCACAAACGGTGCATACTTCATGAAAAAACTGAATGAGATTCAGACTGATATGTCATCAATGGGAGATGTCCGGGGCCGCGGGCTGATGATGGGCATTGAGATCATCAACCCGAAAGCCCGTCCGGACCAGATCGGCAGCTATCCTGCAGCGCCTGAACTGGCTTCAAAAATCCAGCAGGAATGCTTTAAGAGAGGGCTGATACTTGAAGTCGGCGGCCGCAACGGATCGGTCATCCGTCTCCTCCCCCCTCTTATCATTACGAAAGAACAGATTGATGAAGTACTGATGCGTTTCCATGAATCGATAAAAACTGCAGAAGCCCATTTCGGACTGCAATAGAGGTGTGTGGATATGAAGGCCGAATATGAAAAATGGTTTCTGAACACAGGTGAAAAAAGCGCGAAAGCATTTTCTGAACTGATGGATAGTACGATCAATCTGATTTCGGAGGAATTGATGGCATCCGGGCAGCCATTTTCCGGTTGTTCACGGCATGAAATCCGGAACCTGGTGAGTGAGGTGAGCAAAATACCGGCTGAGGGAGAGGATATGGATGATGTGATGGAGGATATCGGCGACAGCATCATCCGGAACTCAATGAATGTATCGAATCCTTCCGCCATGGCCCACCTGCATTGTCCGCCGCTCATCCCGTCGGTCGCAGCAGAGACACTTATCGGTGCCATAAACCAATCGATGGACTCCTGGGACCAGAGTCCGGCGGCGACATATGTGGAGGAGGAGATGATCCGGTTCTTCAGAGAAAGAATCGGTTATGGAGAGGCCGCTGACGGCGTATTCACAGGCGGAGGAACCCAGTCCAATTATATGGGGATGCTGCTTGCAAGGAACAGGGCCTGCAGTACGCACTTCAATGTGGATGTCCACAGGGAAGGGCTGCCGCCTGATGCGCGTAAATTAAGGATACTTTGTTCCGAGCATGCCCATTTCACAGTGCAGAAATCATCGGCCCGGCTCGGACTGGGAACAGACGCGGTTGTAACAGTGAAGGCGGACAGCCGGGGACGGCTTTCTATGGAGGATGCAGAAGAAAGATTGAAAGAGATGTATCTGGAAGGATTGATTCCTTTCATGGTTGTAGCCACTGCGGGCACAACCGATTTTGGAAGTATAGATGACATGGAAAGCATTTCAGTTCTTGCGGATGCCCACCGGTTATGGATGCATGTCGATGCGGCGTATGGAGGGGCGTTGCTGTTTTCCCATGACTACGCCAATTATCTCGAGCACATATGCAATGCGGATTCAGTTGCTGTAGATTTCCATAAACTTTTCTATCAGACCATCAGCTGCGGGGCATTCTTTGTAAAGGACAGGGATTCTTTCACGCTGATTGAGCACCATGCGGATTATTTGAATCCTGAGGAGGATGATACCGGGGGGATTCCCAACCTTGTAGGAAAGAGTGTGCAGACCAGCAGGCGTTTCGACGCTTTGAAAATACTCATGACTTTTAAAATGATGGGGACGGATGCATTCGGGGACATAATCGATCACACCATCCACCTGGCGGAAAAGACAGCGGAACGTCTTTACGACTTTGGGTTTGAAGTGCCGCGCAGGCCGGTCATCAACGCTGTTTTGTTCCGCTATATCCCTGAAAACGACATGAGTCCGGTTCAGATTGATGAAATCAACTTGGAGATGCAGAATCATTTCTACCGGAGCGGTGAACTCATAATGGCAAAGACGAAACACGATGGCTCGGTCTTTTTGAAATTCACGATGCTTAACCCGCTGAATTCGGCAGACCGGATGGAAGGCCACATCAGGGAGATGAAGCGGGTTGCCGCGCATATTGAGCAAAGGGAAAAGGAGGAAGCATATGGATACTCACTTCATAGCTGAACATCTGACGATGCAGAACCTGTTGAATTGTTATATCAAAGAAACCGGCAGAGGAGAATGGCAGGAACAAACCATGCCGGGACTCCCAGATGAACATGAATCAATACTCACAGTCCCTTTCGACAGACAGAGTATCATCTTATATATACCCGTACGCTACAGATCGGAGACAGGAAGGCATATATTTTCGGAAGATATGTATTACCGGTTGTTGGAAGGTGAACTGCAGCGCCTTGATTTTCTCACACTCATCCATGTCATGCAGAAAGATCTGGGTGAAATGACCACGGAGAATGTACATACGGAGGAAATGGTGCTGAGGACAATCCTGAGCTATCAGACGATGGAAGGCAACCTTTCCTGCCGCAGCCGGGATTACGATGAATGTTATCAGACAGATAAGACATTCCTGCAGTCGGAACAGTCTCTTCTTGCCGGCCATCAGCTGCATCCGACACCGAAAAGCCTGCAGGGAATCGATGAAGAGGAACTGGGGATCTACCTGCCGGAGAGGAAAGGGGCTTTCCAGCTTCATTATTTCCTGGCAGAAGAAGAACTGGTTGAAGAAGATTCGGCAGCCAGGCACCGGGCCTCCACCATCATCAAGGAGGAGTTGAAGCGAGATCCACTGGCCACTGATGACTTCAAAAGAAGGTACTGCCGGGAGGATGCGGCACCGCTGATTCCGGTGCATCCTCTCCAGGCACGGAAACTTTTAGGAAGGGACGATGTAAAGCATCATATCGAAGCGGGAAGACTCATCTACCTGGGGCCAAAGGGCAGGAAATATCACCCCACATCATCTGTGCGTACAGTCTATAACCGGAATGCGGATTATATGTATAAATTTTCGATTCCGGTGAAAATCACGAATTCATTGAGAATGAATAAACGCAAGGAGCTTGACCGCGGAGTTGAAGTGAGTCATCTGCTAAGGGAAGTTATGAAGAGTGATATGGGGGCGCTGCACCCAAAATTCCAGATCATTGAAGATCCGGCCTATATCACATTGGATCTTGGAGGCAATGAATCGGGTTTTGAAGTCGTCATCCGTGACAATCCGTTTCAAAATGACAGAGAAGAGAGGACGACACTCCTTGCAGGGCTCTGCCAGGACCATATCGCCGGCGGGAAATCACACCTTGCGAATATCATTGAAAAAATTGCAGGGAATGAACAGATTTCCACTGGCCGGGCAAGTGAAAACTGGTTTCGGCGCTATTTGGAAATCAGTCTGAGGCCGCTTTACCGGATGTATACGACATACGGCATCGCCCTTGAACCGCATCAGCAGAACGCAGTCGTGAAAATGAATGTATCCGGCTATCCCGAAAGGTTTTATTCGAGGGATAATCAGGGGTATTATTTCATGGAATCCAAGGCGCAGAATCTCAGAGAGATAGTGCCGGGGCTTAACGAAAAAAGTGACACCATATGTGCAGACGGAATTGCCGAGGAGCGTTTCCGCTATTATTTCTTCTTCAATAATCTGTTCGGTCTGATCAATGCATTCGGTGTCAACCGGCTGGCCGATGAGCAGCAGCTGCTGAGTATTTTAAGGGACGAACTGTTGGAGCTTTTCAGGAAATACGGGGATTCAACAGACCTGATAAATTCACTGCTGAATGAAGAAACGCTCCCGTGCAAGGCGAATCTGCTGACAAGATTTTACGGTATGGACGAACTTGAGGGAACGCTTGAGACACAATCGGTCTATGCTCCTGCGGGCAACCCGCTTTATGAAACGGCAGGTGGACTTTATGAAGTTTGAACAGGATATTGAACAGCCGGTGCTGTTTTGGCAATATGATCCGGTGCGGGAATTTAAAACGGCATTCCGGGTATCATTCCGCGGTGTGACAATGGCGGATGCATCGATGCTCCATGGGTGGATGAACGAAGCACATGTCATTCCATACTGGCGACTGGATATCCCTTTTCTGGAGTATAAGCTGCACTTGGAAAAATCCCTTTCTGATGATCATCAGAAGCTTCTGATCGGCAAAATAAACGGCCGTCCCGTCAGCTATTGGGAAATATACCGGGTCAGGGAAGATATCATCGGCGGCTATTATGATTTCGATGATTACGACCAGGGTGTGCATCTGCTGATAGGTGACAGGGCGCATCTTGGCAAAGGATTCATCTATCCTCTGCTGATGAGGACACTCCACCTCCAGTTCCAAAAAACAGAGACGAAAAAGGTGGTGGCCGAACCTGACGTAAGAAACGAAAAGATGATCCATGTATTCAAAAAGTGCGGTTTCATTCCAAAAAAAGAAGTGGTGCTTCCTGATAAGACGGCGCTGTTGATGATGTGCACCCGGGAAGCTTTTGAAAGGAGATGGATGGATTGGCAGGGAAACAGATTTTAGATGTGATTGGGATCGGTATCGGCCCGTTCAACCTGAGTATTGCGGCATTGCTTGAAAAAACAGGGCTCAATTCCATGTTTTTCGATAAAAAGTCCGGTTTCCAGTGGCATCCCGGAATGCTTATGGAAGGGACGAGTCTTCAAGTGCCGTTCATGGCGGATGCGGTGACGATGGTGGATCCGACGAGCAGTTTCAGTTTTCTGAACTATCTGCACGAAAACAACCGGTTATATCAGTTCTACTTTTATGAAAATTTCCATATTCCGAGGATTGAATATAACGATTATTGCCAGTGGGTGGCCGGGGAGCTGCCCAGTCTTCAGTTCGGCGCCGAAGTTGTGGATGTCAGTGTGACGGAGGAAGACAATTACCGTGTGACGGTAGCAGATGAGAGTGGGAAATTTGAAACGTATGAAACGAAACATATAGTAATGGGAATCGGAACAGAACCATATGTTCCGGAAAAATTCTGTATAGAAGACAGGGATGGTGTATTCCATTCATCAGCGTATATGGAAAGGAGACAGGAGGCACTTGAAACGAAATCGGTGGCGGTCATCGGGTCCGGCCAGAGTGCGGCGGAGATTTTCTATGACCTGTTGTCCAGACAGCCTGAACATGCTTACCGGCTATCGTGGTATACGCGGTCTCCGGGATTCTATCCGATGGAATATTCAAAGCTCGGGCTGGAGCACTTTACTCCGGATTATACGAAATATTTCTATCAGCTGCCGAAATGGAAGAAATCGGATGTCCTGGAAAAACAGTCATTGCTGTATAAGGGCATCAGCTTTGAAACAATATCCGATATATACGATTTGCTGTATGAGCGTTCAATTGGAGGCTGTCCCGACGTGCATCTTCAGCCCCTTACGGAACTGGACTCAGTCGAAGAGTGGAGTGATGGGTACAGACTTTTGCTCCATCAGCATGAACAGGAAAAAAAGATGGAGCAGACAGTGGATATTGTCATATTAGCCACCGGCTACCGGCAGTATGTCCCGGATTTCCTGAAAGGCGTCGAGCATCTGCTGGAATGGGACGGGGCAGGACGATTGGTTATACAGGAGAACTATGAAGCGAAGGCAAAGACCGGCCGCAGTCGCCTGTTCATCCAGAACGGGGAACTGCATACTCACGGGGTGGGGGCACCCGATCTCGGACTCGGAGCATTCAGGAGCGCGTGCATTATCAACCAGATTGCGGACGAAGAGATCTATCAGATTCATGAACAGAATGCATTCCAGAAGTTCGGAGCGAGTAAAAATACTGTGACAGTGGAATCATGAAAAGGAGTTGTAAATGTGGGGATATCAGAAACACCTTTATCAATGCTGAACGAAGAGAACTGGCGGAAGGCCGACCGGAATCTATTATCCAAAATGCTTCAGGAATTCATTTATGAAGAGATATTCATTCCGGAAATGATAAGTGAAGAAAATGGTGTGCTTACTTATGAGTGGATGGACAGAAAAGGTTCAGTCTACCGATTCAGGGCGCGTAAACGCATGTTTGACAGTGTTTCCGTCCTGTCTGAAACCGTTGAAGTGCTGAGTGATGAGAACAGGTCCATGCCGTCATCAATGAGATTCCTGTTCAGTATCAGGGAAGAGGCAGATATGACAGGGTCCACTGCCGGACATCTGGTACGGGAATACCTGCATACGCTGCTTGCAGATACGGTCATCTCAGACAAGTCGAAAACGGCAGAGGAGCTTGTTGAACTGGATTATGCTGAGCTTGAAGGAGAGATGACCGGTCATCCCTGGATCACGTACAATAAAGGGCGCATCGGTTTCGGGTATGAGGATTATCTCAGGTTTGCACCGGAAAAGCAGGAAAAGGTTCAAATCTCATGGATTGCCGTCCACCGTAATATCGGAACATTCCATTCTGTTGAAGATGTCTGTTATGACGAGGTCATCGGACAGGAACTCGGTGGGCCGGCGGTTGACGATTTCATCAAGACGCTTGAGAACAAAAGCCTCAAGCCGGAAGAGTATTATTTCATGCCGGTCCACATATGGCAATGGAACCATTCCATCGTGCCGATGTTTGCAGGAGAGATTGCGGAAAATAGTATTGTTCCGCTTGGCGAAGGCGCTGATGTATATCTCCCCCAGCAGTCGATCCGCACATTCGTCAATATGAGTGACAAAGAAAAATTCCATGTGAAATTGCCCATGAGCATACTGAATACACTGGTCTACAGAGGGTTGCCCGGAGAACGCACGGTCATCGCCCCGGAAGTTACAGCCTTCATGAAAGATATACTTGAGGGTGATGCGTACCTGAAAGATGAATGCAGGGTAGGGCTGTTGGGGGAAGTGGCGACGATGAATGTAGACCATCCGGTCTTCAGTGAAGTTGACGGTGTGCCTTACCAGTATCAGGAACTGCTCGGTGTCGTGTGGCGGGAGAGCATATACAAGGCGCTCGAAACATGTGAACATGCGATTACGCTGGCAGCATTGCTGCACGTGGATCATGAAGATACACCGTTTGTTTCAAAATTGATTGAGAAATCAGGGCTGACGGCAGAAGAGTGGGTGAAAAGACTGATGCATGCCCTGTTGCCGCCACTGGTGCACTTCATGTATCAGTATGGTACCGTGTTCTCGCCACACGGACAGAATACGGTGCTCGTACTGAAAGATTTCATTCCGGAACGTATAATCATGAAAGATTTTGTGGACGACGTCAACATTAGTGACCGGCCGCTGCCGGAACTGGGCACACTCTCGGACAATCTGAAAGCAGTCCTGCGTACAGAAGAACCGGAAGGGCTGACCCAGTTCATACTTACAGGGCTTTTCATCTGTCATTTCCGTTACCTGGCGGATATACTCGAAGATTACGAAGGGCTTCCAGAGAGTGGCTTCTGGCAGATGGCAAGGGAGGAAATACTTACCTATCAGGGGAGATTTCCACACTTGAACGACAGATTCGAACTGTTCGACCTGCTGAGGCCGACATTCACAAAACTGGCACTGAACCGCAATCGCATGCTTGACTACGGATATGAAGACGGTGATGACCGACCCCATGCAAGCGAGCATGGAGAGGTGACCAATGCGCTCCACAGACAGGAAGCGGCAAAAATGAATTGATGGATGAAATCGGAGACAGTATCCATTGGATGCTGTCTTCGCTGATATTCGGATGAGTGTCTTCAAATACTGTAATATTCTTTGACGAACTGCATCAGACTGCTGACTATTCTCAGATCCAATGTCTCTTCTTTATACAGGAACCAGGAGTTGCGGACGATGTTTCTGCCGTCTGTTTTCATATCCAGAGTATAAAGATCATCTTCATCATGGATACTGATGTTCGGCATCAAAGAGTACCCGAGGCCCCTTTTTACCATCTCTTTGCATGTTTCTATACGGTCCACCTCCATCGATGTATGAGCGGGCCCGTCGAAGTTTTTCAGCCACCATTCATCGAATGTGTTTTTCAGAAGCGGGTCGGTCCGGTATTTTATATAGTTCAGGCGGGGCAGTTCTTCAAGCGTTATCTCCTCTTTTGAAACGACGCTCATGTGTTCCCTTGCGATCAGGATCTTTTTGCCTTTCCATCTGATATCACCGCGGAGGAACGCTGCGTGGATGGATTCATCCTGCAGATGACTGATGATATCTGAACTCCAACCGGTTTTGAGCTGAAGATCGACGTCCGGATATCGGCTGATGAAACCTTCAAGTATGTCTGGCAGCTCATAATGTGCGAAGTTGCTGGAAGAACCGAGCCTCAGCGTTCCGCTCACTTCCCTGTTCATGTTTGAAAGTGCATCTTCAGTGTTCTTCAGTTCCCTGAGCATTTTCTCAGCGTACCTTACCAGATATTCTCCTTCACTGGTGAAGGTTATCCCTCTGTTTCCGCGGTGCATCAGAGAAATGCCGAATTCTTTTTCAAGCTGTTTGAGCCTGTAGGTGAGCGAAGGCTGGGAGATGTAGAGTTTCTTTGCGGTTTTTGTGATATTTCTTTCCTCGTATAGGATTGTGAGCAGCTGCCAGTCCTTTTCATTCATGATCATCATCCTGACATTGAATTATTCTATCTATAACCATTGAAAATATATATTTTACTTATGTCAAGCATTCTTCTAATCTTAAATTAAGAATATTTATAAAAGAGGGATGAAGGATGACAGATACAGCAAAGCAGTTTGATACGGTTGTAGTCGGCACGGGGAACGCGGCATTGAGTGCTGCAGTCGCAGCAAGTGAAAATGGGGCAAGCGTCCTGATGGTAGAGAAGGGACCTGAGCATAAACGCGGCGGCAACTCGTTCTTCACCGACGGCGCAATCCGTTTTGCATACAGGGATCTCGATGGTATAAAACGGATCGTTGACGGTCTGTCTGAAGACGATGATATTGAAATGCCTGAATATGGAACAGATGATTTCCATGCCGATCTGATGAAAGTGACGCAGGGGAAAAGCAAACCGGAACTTGCGGATCACCTTGTTTCCAAATCATATGAGACGATAGAGTGGATGAAAGATCAAGGCGTCAAGTTCATCATGAATGAAAACCAGTTTTTTGAAAAAGACGGCAAAAAGACTTTCTGGGGCGGCCTGCCTGTAAAGACAGACAACAAAGGTATCGGTCTCGTTGAAGCGATGTTCAAAAAAGCGCAGGAAAACGGTGTGGAAATCTGGTATGAATCCCCGGCGGTAAAACTTGAGAAGACAGACGGGAAAATTTCCACCATACATGTCGACCGTAAACATGAAGGGGAGACTGTTGTAAAGACAGATTCCGTCATCCTTGCCTGCGGAGGATTTGAAGCAAGTAAGAAAAAACGCATGGAGCACCTCGGTGATGAGTGGAAGGATGCTGTCGTCAGAGGCAGTGAATACAATACGGGCGACGGCATTGAAATGGCGCTTGAAGCCGGAGCAGTGCGGGCCGGACAGTACGACGGGTGTCATGCACATACGACGGATTATAATGCCCCAAGATTCGGCGATTACGGTAAGCCGGGGGATATTTACAAGAAATCATCCTATCCGCTTGGCCTGATCGTGAATACGGAAGGTAAGCGTTTTGTGGATGAAGGTGCCGATTTCCGTAACTATACCTATGCCAAATATGGTAAAGAGACGCTGAAGCAGCCGGGTCATAAGGCGTTCCAGCTGTATGACAGCCAGGTGCGTCCGATGCTCAGAGTCGAGTATGATCTTGAGGAAGCGACAGTATTCAAAGCGGATACGCCCGAAGAACTTGCAGTGAAGATGGGGGTGGATAAAGAATCATTCCTACAAACTGTCACGGAATATAATAGGGCAGTGCAGGAGGGAGATTACAACCCGAGCGTCAAGGACGGCAAGTCGACCCGGGGCCTGTCACCGGAGAAGACGAACTGGGCATTGACTTTCGATCAGGCACCTTACTATGCTTATCCGGTAACATGCGGAATCACATTCACTTTCGGAGCGGTAAAGGTGAATAGTAAAGCGGAAGTCTTGGATGACAAAGAAGAGCCGGTCAAAGGGCTGTATGCCGCCGGGGAAATGGTGGGCGAACTGTTCTACCACAACTATCCGGGCGGTTCAGGGCTGATGTCAGGCTCGGTCTTCGGAAGGACTGCGGGAATGTCTGCTGCGGAACTGATCAAGGGTAAGACTCTTAACAAATAGCAGTCAGGATTTATCGGGGCTGGTGACATCCATGCAAATTACCAGGATACGTTTCACGAAAACATTCAACATCTTAATACTGGCGGCTGTTGCAGCCCTCGCAATCATAGCTCCATCGACCTTTCTTTCGGACTTCAGTCCGGAACAGCAAAGGACGGTGGGGCTGCTTGTGCTTGCGATATATCTCTGGACAATTTCGCCGCTGCCATCCGGTGCTGCAAGCATATTGCTTCTGGCCATGATGATGATACTCGGCCTGGTGGATTCGGTGGAGGGGGCGATGACAGGTTTCCTGTCCCAAGCCCTGTATTTCATCCTCATTCTGACGATACTCGCGAGAGTACTCGTAAAGGCCGGGGTGGACAAGGTCGTCGCTTCACAATTGCTCCGGCTGAATAGAAAAGGTCCCAAAGTTATAGCTGTCGCATTACCGCTCATGATTGCGATACTGCCTGTGCTCATGCCGTCTGCGTTTGCCAGGTTGAAAATGCTGCTTCCGTTCATTGACCGGCTGAACGATACGTTCGGGTTTTCACATCGGAGCATCTTCAGGAAGTATGCAATGTACGTGGTCGGTCTGATGAACCAGAATGGCACGATCATCGTCTATACAGGCGGCGGTTTCCCGGTTCTCGCAGCCCAGCTGCTGAAAGATTACAATGTTGCGGATCTGGGATGGCTGGAATGGTTTCTGATCGTTGCTCCTCCGCTCTGGACAGCATTGTTGCTGGTGAATGTATTTGCATGGAAATATTTGAAACGCACCTATCCGTCGGAAATTCCTGCAGATGGCAAGTATCAACAATCCCGGCCGGAATCGGAATTCGGAACAACTTCTGAAAAGAAGAAGTTCTGGTTCGTAATCATCACCTTCGCCCTGATGATACTCACATGGGCTGTCATAAATAATGATGCTGTACCGACATTGCTGCCACCCATGATTCTACTGGTCATCTATTCACTTCCTAAAGTGGGATTGCTCGGCAATGAGGACATCCGGGCCTTCGACTGGGAGAATTTCCTGCTTCTGGGTGCATCATTTTCAATAGGGATACTGCTGGATCAGAATGGGACGGCCTCCGTAATAGCGGAACAGATGCTGCAGTTCGTGCCTGATGGTTCCGGAATGATTTTCAAAATCATGATCCTCGCACTCATCACTTTCCTGTTCAGAATGATATTCATCGTTCCGTCCTCTGCAATCATCGTGATTTTCCCTGTCATCATCTCCTATGCGGATATGACGGACATACCTGTCATGAGCATCGCATTTCTCGTAATCATGGTTGTTGGCGGGACCAACATATTTCCAATCCACTCACCGACGTCATATTTCGCATTCCAGACAGGTGTACTCAGTAAAAAGGACCATTACATCATCGCTTCGTTCTCCACCTGCATATTCATCATGGCCGCGATTATTGCTGCGGCATCATATTGGATGCTGTGGCAGTAGTGCAGGCGGGATAATTGTTTGAATATTGCTTCAAAATGGACGGGGCATCTTCAATGAACCATGTATTACTGGTATAATGGTTCTTAATTCATCCGGGGAAGTATGATTATTATGAAAAGATTGTTAGATGTAAGTCTTGAAACGAAGATAAACGGCATACTGATCGGGGTGATGAGTCTGATCATCATTTCGCTGTCAGTGTTCTACCTTTACCACTCCGGAAGTGAATACTATGACAATGCCAGAAGGCTTACGCTCCAATCTGCAAAAACCATCTCTTTCATGCCCTCACTGGTCGACGGGGATGATCTGAGCGACAATGAAAAGATCCAGACGCTCACCAACCAGTATATTTTTGAAAATGACATAGATTTTGTCATCGTCAAAAATAAGGAAGGCATCATCATGTCACACCCTGATCCTGAAATGATCGGAACTCATGAACCATTCAGCAATGATGCCCGGGCAAACATATTCGGGGCATATTACACCGAAGAGACGGACAAATATATAGAACCTGCCATTCTGGCTATCGCCCCCATCTACGCTGGTGATGAGGCGAGACAATTGAGCGGTGTAGTGAAAGTCGGCTATTTTGAGAGTAAGATCATCGAAAAAATAATGGCAAAGCTTTCCCAGCTGTCCTTCATTGTCGTGGTATTCATCATTCTCAGTTTCTTCATAAGCAGATGGTTCGGGAAATACATAAAGTCGGAGACCCTCGGCTATGAGCCCAAAGAGATCACAATGATCCTGAAGAACAGGGAGAATATATTCTCTGCTCTGGACGAAGGTATCGTCGGGGCCGATCTATCCGGCAGGATCATCTATCTGAACGGAGCTGCCCGTAAATATCTTGATATCCCGGAATCAGCCGATTGGCATGCACGTAATATACGCAGCTATTTCGGACATGACATGGATTCGGTGCTTCAGGATAGCGCTCCTGGAATCCGCTATTTTGAGACACAGTTGAGCGACAAGGAAATCATAGTCATCATCAATGACCTGTATATAAAAGGGGAGCTTTCAGGCCATGTGATCATATTGAGGGATATGACGGAAATGTCGGAGCTCTCCAATAAGCTCACCATCGTAGAGTCCCTCTTTGACGACCTCCGGGCACAGAGCCATGAGTATAAGAACCGGCTGCATCTGATTTCCGGGTTGCTGGAGATGGAAAAGTATACAGGCATAAGAGAGGTGCTCAACGATGAGATCAACAACCTGGATTCCTACCAGAACAATCTCCATGGCATACAGGAAGACCGGGTCAAAGCGCTTCTGATCGCCAAAATGAATACGGCCGCCGAGAAGCGGGTGAAGTTCAGGGTGGATGAGGAAAGCCGGATGGAGGATATATCCGACAAGGTCACCATCAATGCACTGATTACGATCATCAGCAACCTCATCGATAATGCCTTTGACGCAGTGGCGGGCAGGAAATCATCTGAAATAGAATTTTACACCGGCTGGTTCGACGGCTGGCTGGAAATCGCAGTAAAGGATAACGGCAGTGGGATAAGCGATACGGACAAAGTGTTCAGGAAGGGATATTCGACCAAGAATGGCGGCCCCGGCCGGGGGTACGGTCTCTACAATGTGCGTAATAATGTCGAACTGCTGGGAGGATATATAGATATCAATTCCCGGGAAGGGAAAACCATATTTACTGCCGAAATACCTATGACACAGGAAAGGGGAGAGGATGATGAAGATCCTTATAGTTGAAGATGACTTCAGGATAGGGGAGATGTACAGGGAGTATCTGCTGAAAAATACATGTGCGGAAGAAATATACACTGCTCTTAATGCAACAGAAAGCCTCGGTCTGCTGGAAGAGAAGGACATCGATCTTATGCTGGTCGATGTCTATCTGCCGGATATGCACGGGGACAGATTGATAGAGGAGGTTCTGAAATCACACCCTTATGTGAATTTCATAGCCATCACTGCCAGCCAGGAAAGTGAAAAAGTGAAGAACATGATGCAGCTCGGTGTCCTTTATTATTTAGTGAAGCCTGTGAAGCTGGACAAACTGGGCGAGACGGTAAACGAGTATGCCGCGAGGAACAGGGGGCTGTCAGAATCCGCTGAGATGGATCAGGAGAAGATAGACCGTTATTTTGGCAGAGGGAAGCACATCGAAGAAGATGAACTGCCAAAAGGTATCGACCCGGTGACACTGAAAAAGATAGAAAATGTTTTCTCAGAAGAAGAGGAATGGACCTCCTCGCATCTCGGAGACTATCTTGGAACATCGCGGACGACTGTCAGACGGTATCTTGAGTATTTGAGGAAGTCTGGAAAACTGACTGTCTCACAGGATTTTGGGGATAAGGGCCGGCCTGAAAAAAAGTATAAGAGAATCATGCTGTGAACTTTATGTTCTTTAATGACATAAAGTTCTTTATATTTTTAATTTTGGTAGCGTTTACATAAGCGCTGGCCCTGTTTAATATGGACTCAGGCAATAAAAAGAATATTAGGAATATTTTTAGGGGGATGTAACTATGAAAAGTCGTATGAAGTTTCTTTCCGTAATCATGCTTGCTGTGGTGCTCGTGCTCAGCGCCTGCGGCAATGGTTCTGCTGAATCTGACTATCCGAGTAAAAACGTTGAAATTGTGGCGCCTGCTACACCTGGCGGCGGCTGGGATGCCACAGCTCGTGCTCTGCAGAATGTTCTGGATAAGGAAGGGCTTGTCGAGCAGAACATGAACGTTGTAAACAAACCGGGCGGCGGCGGTGAAGTCGGCTGGCAGTACCTTAAAGGAAAGGACAGCCACTCACTTTCAATCAACTCAAGCCTTGTGATTGCAAATAATCTTCTGGGTCAGAGCGACCTTACATATGAAGATTTCACACCGCTTGCTGTACTCGCTACCGAATGGATTTCGGTTGCAGTACCGTCCGATTCTGACATTGAAGACGGCGTGGATATGCTTGAGAGACTAAAGGAAGATCCGAAGTCACTGAAAATCGCAGTCGGGCCGGCACTCGGCAACAATGATCATCTGTCATTCGTCCGTGTTGCTGATGAATATGGTGTGGATGTATCCCAGCTTGAATTCATGATCTATGAAAGTGGCGGCGATGTATTGACGGCACTTCTCGGCGGTCATGTCGACGTAGCGACACTTTCCATTTCAGAATCACTGGAACAGCATCTGAGCGGCAACCTTGACATTATTGCAACCACTGCTGATGAACCGATTCCGGAAGATGAAAGCATTGAGTCATGGCAGGATCAGGGAATTGACTTCACTTTCCCACATTGGAGAGGCATCATGGGACCGCCTGATATGACCGAGGAAGAAATTGCATACTGGGATGAAACTTTCAGCGAAATGGTTGAAAGCGAGGAGTGGCAGAAAGTCCTCGATAACAACGGCTGGCAGGACTACTACATGAACAGCGAGGAGACGAAAGCGTTCCTGGATGAGCAGAACGAAATGTATGAAGACCTTATGAAAACTGCAGGTCTGACTGAATAACATATCAAAATACGGAAAAAGTGGGTGGAGATCATCAGATTCATAGTACCTTCAATCATACTGTTAATTTCCGTAATCTATCTGATACTCACATTCAATCTGCCTGAATCGAAAGTAGGAAACCCTACAGCAGCGATGAATTATCCGCTGCTGATAGGATTTTCCCTTTTAGGATTGTCCATTCTCTACATCCTGTCAGAGATCAAGGACAGGAAGAAAATCTTTGATGCATATAAGATTTTTTCGGACAGGGAACTGACAATCAAGGTAATCATTGTGCTGGTATTATGTTTAGGTTACACATTCATATTTGAACGCATCGGCTTTTTAATTTCTACAATATTATTTTTAGGCGCATTACTATTCTTGATAAACGGAAGACGCAAATGGTTGATGAATATTATCGTGACAATCCTGTTTTCATTCATTTCATGGTATACATTCGCGGAACTGTTAAGCGTCAGTCTGCCATAGGGAGGTATATCGATGGGAGTAGATTGGAATAGTTTCTTAGAAGGATTCACCACAGCCATGAGCTTTCAGAACCTGATATTCATCATCATCGGGGGTCTTCTCGGGACAGTTGTCGGCATGCTTCCGGGATTGGGCCCGGCCACAGCCGTCGCTGTCCTCATTCCGATAACCTTCGGCATGGACTCGACGAGTGCTCTTATTCTGCTGGGAGCCATCTATTACGGTGCGATGTACGGTGGGTCCAGAAGTTCGATCCTGATCAATACCCCGGGTGACGGCTCGGCAATTGCAGCGACGTTCGACGGCTATCCGATGACAAGGAAAGGCCAGGCGGGACAGGCGCTGACGCTGGCGACCCTGGCTTCACTGATCGGTGGTTTTGTTGCCATCATAGGCTTTGTATTCCTTGCCAAGCCACTTGCAGGCTTCGCACTGCAGTTCGGTCCGGCGGAATATTTCTTCCTGCTTGTCTTCACGCTTTCAGCAGTCGTGTCGCTGTCCAAAGGGAATATGATCAAGGGGTTCGTCTCAATGGTTCTCGGTCTGCTGATCACTACTATTGGCGTGGATTCACAGTCAGGCGTCTACCGTTACACATTTGACATTCCGCATCTGAGTGAAGGAATCGATTTTCTCGTTGTCATTATCGGTATCTATGCTGTCGGTGAAGTACTTTATAATATACTTCTCATCAAGGATGAAGATCAGCGTATTAAGGATGATGTAGGGAAGACATGGATTACGAAAGAACAGTGGACGCGCTCGTTCTGGCCGATGATCCGTCAGGCGCCGGTTGGTTTCCTGGTGGGAATACTCCCGGGAGCGGGCGGTTCAATCGCATCTATGATCAGCTACTCCACTGAACAGCAGCTTTCTAAAAAGAGTGATGAATTCGGAAAAGGAGCGCCGGAAGGGGTCGCAGCACCGGAATCATCCAATAACGCAGCGGCTGTTGGTGCATTCATACCGTTGCTCACGATGGGTATCCCGGGTTCCGGGACTACCGCAGTAATACTCGGTGCACTGATCATGCTCGGGCTGCAGCCGGGTCCGATGCTGTTCCAGAATCAGCCTGATGTTGCATGGACATTCATCAACAGCCTGTTCATCGGTAACATAGTGCTTGTCATCATGAACATTCTTCTCATCGGATTCCTGATCAAAATACTGAAGACACCGCCGCATATATTGTATCCGATCATACTCGTGCTCGCATTCATTGGGACATATACTCTAGGATACAGCATCATCGATTTCTTCATACTGGTCATCTTCGGTATCATTGGGCTGTTCATGAAGATACTGAACATTCCGACTGCGCCGTTGATTCTGGCAGTGATCATCGGTCACCAGATGGAGCAGAACTACAGGATGGCGAGTGTGAGCTACGACGGTCTGTGGGCAATGATAACGGCGTCACCTATAGCGATACTCTTTGCTGTATTGACAGTGGCATCCGTTTTCCTGCCGGCATTCTTCAGCCGATTGTCCAGGGTGAAATTCGATAATAAAGGATGATGAAAAATGACATGGATAGTGGCACAGCCGAAAAGCCAGCAGCAGCTGGCTTCCGGCTTCATGGAAAAAGTAAAGGAAAATAGCGCATTACCCATAGTAGGAGCTCATGATGGCATGAGCTCCCTTTTGGCAGAAAGGACAGGTTTTGAAGTAATCTATCTCTCAGGCGGTGCACTGTCTGCAAGCAAAGGTATCCCGGATATCGGACTTTTGACACTTGAAGATGTTGCGGGACGGGCGCGTGAAATCGTCCGTGCATCGAACATGCCGTTGCTGGTCGATGTTGATAATGGATTCGGGGAACCTCTGAACGTGGCGCTGATGGCCCGTGAAATGGTCGAGGCCCGCGTGGCTGCTGTGCAGATCGAAGATCAGCAGATTCCGAAGAAATGCGGGCATCTGAACGGTAAAAGGCTGATACCGGAGGCCGATATGGTCAAAAAGATCCAGATGATCAAGGAGACGGCGCCGACCTTGAAAATCGTTGCACGGTCGGACGCCTATGCCATAGAAGGGATGGAAGGCATGGTCCGGAGACTGCAATCATATATAGATGCAGGCGCGGATATTGTGTTTCCCGAGGCAATGCAGTCAATTGAAGATTTCCGTCATGTGAGGACAGAGATAGATATACCTGTACTTGCAAATATGACTGAATTCGGCAAGACGGATTATATTGATATGGCGACATTTTCTGAGATAGGAATCAATCTGGTGATTTTCCCTGTAACTTCACTCAGGGCGGCTGCATATAATGTGGAAGAGGTATATAAAGTGATCCATGAAGCGGGTACCCAGAAATCTATGCTGGATAAGCTGCAGACCCGCAAAAAATTGTATGAAATTCTGAGGCTGCATGAGTACGAAGAAATGGACTCCAAAATCGATCGTACAGTACTGCCGGATGATCAGGAGGAGAACAGATGAAGTATGATGATGTGATTGAGGAGATCTCCGGTTATGTCACCGAAGATAGGACTTTCAGTGCGGATACTTTGGATATTGCACTGCTGATCTTGAAAGACAGTATGGGATGCATGATCAAATCATTGGATAACCCGCAGTGTCAAAAGATGCTCGGTCCCGTGGAAGCGGGCGGTTTCCGTGAGGACGGCATGCCGATCCCCGGTATCAGCGGGCCGCTCGGGCTTTTGGATGCCAGCTGGAACATCGGGATGCTCATACGGTGGCTGGATTATAATGACTGCTTTTTAGCGGAGGAGTGGGGGCATCCGTCCGATAATCTCGGCGGCATCCTTGCCGCATCATATCACGTCTCCTCCAGAGGTACGAAAGTGACGGTGATGGACGTGCTTCAATCGATGGTCAAGGCGCATGAAATACAGGGTGTCCTTTCGCTTTCCAACAGCCTTAACCGAGCCGGATACGATCATGTGTTTTTCGTCAAAATTGCCACATCGGCCGTCGTGTCAGAAATTTTCGGCGGAGATGCGGAAAAAGTGAAAAGTACAGTAAGTAATGCATTCACTGACGGAGCGCCCCTCCGCATATACAGGCATGCGCCGAACGTAACCACCCGGAAATCCTGGGCGGCGGGTGATGCGACGATGAGGGGTGTGCGACTGGCTTTGCTGACTGATAAATTGAGCGAAGGCTATCCGAATGTGCTGAGTGAACCGGACTGGGGATTCAATGAAAATATGATGGGCGGCAATGCCATCACCCTGCCACGAAAATTGGATGATTATGTAGTGAACAACATTTTGTTCAAGGCGGACTTCCCAGCGGAATTCCACGGCCAGACAGCAGCAGAGGCGGCGATGGCACTGCACAGGGAATACCGGGATAAACTCGGGCTCATCCGGGAAATACGGGTTGCCACACATGAATCGGCAGTGCGAATCATCGCCGGTAAGGTGGAACTGAAGAATCCTTCGGACAGAGATCATTCCCTGGAATATATCATTGCTGTGAGCCTTTTGAACGGGGGCCTGAAGACAGAGTATTATGCAGACAGCTATCATGACAGCCATCCGGAGATCGATCATCTCATGAGCAGGATGATTGTCAAAGAGGATGAACAGTATTCAAAAGATTACCTGGACCCGGCGAAAAGAGCCGTTTCGAATGCGGTCCGGCTGATTTTTGAAGATGGACAGGAATCTGAAAAAGTGGAAGTGGAATATCCCATCGGACACAGGTTCAGACGGAATGAGGTCATCCCGATCATTGACAGGAAATTTGAAAACAATCTCGGCAGCCACTTCGGCGAAGATAAGATAAGACAGATTAAAAACATTTTTGAGGATACTGATTCCCTGATGAAAATGGATATATGTGATTTCATGCATGAGTTTCAGTAATCAGGGAAAAGTGTTACTGACACAAAATGACCGCCAACGGCATTAGCCGTCGGCGGTCATTCATTTTGCAAGATGAGCAATGTTGTTATAAAATGTTAAAATAGGTACATGTCGCTAAATTTCCAGTCCGTGTCATGGACTGGCTGTTTTTATACAGGAAGATTTATGAGGAGGAGACAAATTGATCATAGCGATCATAATACTATTTTTCACTTCTTTCTTCTTTTCAGGAAGTGAAACGGCCCTGACGGCCGTCAATACGATGAAACTCCGCACAAAAGCGGAAAATGGAGATACCGGGGCGCAAAAACTGCTTGCCCTTACTTCAAAACCGAGTGAATTCATAACGACAATACTGATCGGCAATAATATAGCGAACATACTGCTTCCGACTCTCGTGACTGCAATGGCAATCGATTACGGTATCAGTGTTGCGGTCGCTTCGGCTTCACTGACGATTTCCATCATCGTTCTGGCGGAAGTGATACCGAAATCGGTGGCAGCAACATTCCCGGAGCGGGTAGCCCTCACGGTGCGTCCGGTAATTTCGTTTTTCGTAGTCATATTCAAGCCAATAACAATCGTGCTGAACTGGCTGACGGATACGATTACCAGGGTACTTTCAAAAGGGGAGATTGAGAAATCGTCGGTTTCAAAGGATGAACTCAGGACAATTGTGGATATCGCCGATTCCGAAGGTGTATTTGCGAAGCATGAATCATACAGGATACGCGGCGTGCTGGATTTCCGTGAACTGAATGTCAAGGATGTCCTCACTACCCCGCGGACAGAGATAGAAGCTCTTTCAAAAAATGCGGAATATGAGGAAGTTCGTGATTTCGTCATTGATCAGATGTATACCCGTTATCCGGTTTACAATAAGGATATGGATGACATCATCGGTGTGTTCCATTCGAAGTATCTGCTGCAATGGTCCACCGATCCAAAAAGACCGCTGATGGAATATTGTGATGATGATCCGATCATCATCCACGAGTTCCAGTCCGTGGAGTATGTTCTGAGGAAAATGACGAAAGAACGCCGTCACATGGCCATCGTCATAGATGAATTCGGCGGCACAGAAGGAATTCTGACCCATGAAGATATCATCGAGGCGATGCTCGGATTCGAGATAGAAGACGAAACGGATCTTAGGAATGACCCGCTCGTCGAATCCATGTCAGAAGTGGAGATCGTCTGCGACGGCAAGATTACACTGCACAGGCTGAATTCGATTTTCCGTACCGGTATTCCGGAGGAAGAAGACACACTGTCAGGCTACCTTTTCAAGGAATTCAACGATTTTCCTGAAGCGGGGGATACTCTGACAGAGGAGGGTCTTGTGTTCAAGGTGGTTGAAATGGAAGACCAGATGATACGTAAAGTCCATATCATGAAGACAGACGAAGAAGAATAGTGTGCAACATAAGAGCACAGGGCCAGCTTCCATGAGGATGGCCCTGTGCTTTTTTATCGATCATTCTTTTACTCTGAGCAGTCTCATACCGTTCAATGCCACTATGAGTGTTGCTCCGATATCCGACAGTATCGCAATCCATAAAGTCAGCCAGCCCGGAATGACGAGCAGCAGCGCAATCAGCTTTATGACCAGTGAGAACGTGATGTTGGCTTTGATGATACGGAGTGTCCGTCTGCTCAAGTCCACTGTAAACGGCAGCAGCCTGATGTCATTCCCCATCAGTGCGGCATCAGCGGTTTCAAGGGCTGTATCGGTGCCTTTCCCCATGGCGATGCCTACGTCTGCCGTGGCCAGTGCAGGCGCATCATTTATGCCGTCGCCGACCATTGCCACCCTATCTTCCACTTTCATTGTTTTGACTGCATCAAGTTTATCTTCGGGCATGAGTTCAGCAAACACTTCATCAATGCCGATTGATTTTGCAATGGCTCCCGCCGACCTTTGATTGTCACCCGTGAGCATAGCAGTACTCACACCCATACCGTGCAGTTTTTCAACAGCTTCTCTGCTGGAATCCCTCAGCTGATCCATCACTGCAAACAGGCAGACTACATGCCCGTCTTCTTTCATTATCATGACGGTCTTGCCATCCGCCTGATAACGTGCGGCATCTTCAAACTTTTCCGGCTTTCCTATCGTATATGTTCTGCCATCTATGCATCCGGTGACGCCTGTACCTGTCTCAGACATGAAATCCTCAATGTTGAGTGTGGTATGATCAATGTTTTCTGATTCCGCATATTCCAGTATCGAAGAGGCGAGAGGATGCCCGGACCTTGATTCCAGGGCGGCGGCGATGGCAAGGGTGGTCTCCTTTTCTACATTTTCATATGTCACGAAATCTGTGACATGCGGATGTCCTTCTGTCAGGGTGCCCGTCTTATCAAATGCGATTGTCCTGCTCTGGCCGATTTTCTCAAGGTAGACACCGCCTTTGATGAGGACGCCTTTGTTCGCAGCATTTCCGATGGCCGATACAATGGCGATCGGGGTCGATATGACCAGGGCGCAGGGACAGCCCACGACCAGGACCGCAAGGCCCTGGTAGACCCAGACGGCCCACTGGGCATCGAAGAACAGCGGCGGTGCGACTGCCACGAGCAGGGCGGCGGCCATGATGGCAGGTGTATAATATTTTGCGAACTGATCAACGAAATGCTGTGCAGGTGCCCGTTTTCCTTGTGCTTCTTCGACAAGGCGGATGATTTTTGAGAGCGTGGTATCCTCATTGTGTTTCGTGACTTCTACTTCAAGGTAGCCGGAACCGTTCAGTGTGCCTGCAAAGACTTCATCCCCTGCGAGTTTCATAACAGGCAGTGATTCCCCCGTAATGGCGGCCTGGTTGATGTCGGTGGAACCGTATCTGATGATGCCGTCCATGGAAAGTTTGTCACCGGGTTTGATGATAACAATGTCTCCGATCTCCACTTCTTCTACAGGAACACTTTTTGTCCCCGAAGCTGTTTTGATGACTGCCGTGTCTGGTGCAAGATCCATCAATGAGCGGATGGATGCCCGGGCCTTTTCCATTGAATACCTTTCGAGTGATTCACTCACTGCAAACAAAACGACGACGACCGCAGCCTCCGGCCACTCCCCGATCAGTGCAGCCCCGATGACAGCAATGGTCATGAGTGTCTTCATATCAAAACGGAGCTTTGCAAGGTTGCCAAACCCCGTCAGGAACATACGGTGTCCGCCGGTGAGGATCGACACGAGGAAGAGTCCTGTCGTGGTCCAAGTCTGTCCGCTGCCTGCAATAACCAGGGCGAAGCCTGCCAGCATGAAGAGTGACGAAATCAATACTTTGCGGTGTTTTTGAAGAAACGGCGGCTTTTTTGGTTCCGGCTGGTTTCTATCCACCACTTTAAGATTTTCAAAAGCTCCTGCTTTTTCTATCTGCTGCACACTGGCATCCCCGGTGATTGTTATTTGTGAAGCACCGAAGTTGACCGATGCATCTTCGACACTGCTGATATCTCTCACATTTTGTTCGAATGTTTTGGCGCAGTTGGCACAGGAAAAACCGTCAATCCGGTATGTCTTCTGTTCATTTTGCATTACCGTTCAACTCCTCCTGGTGTATGAATGCCATATCAACGATCTGTCTGATATGATCGTCATCCAGGGAGTAGTAGACCATCTTACCCATTTTCCTGGATTTTGTGATTCCCTGCCTGCTGAGGCTCCTGAGATGGTGGGAGGCGGATGCCGTGCTCACTTCCATTATGTTGGCGAGGTCACAGACGCAAAGCTCATCTTCTATACTTAAAGCCCGGACAATCCGGGACCGGTTGATATCGCCGAGCGCCTTGAATATGGCTGCAACGTTGGATACGGCATCTGCATCTATGAATTCTTTCGCATGATTCACTTTTTCTGTATCGACACTTTCCACTTCACACATGTGTTTTGTCTCTGTCATGAGATACACCTCATTCAAATGTAAGTTTGAATATGATTGTATAATAAAACGCTCCAACAATCAAATGAACGTTTGAATGTATTTTGTGATAGGATTGATTATGAAAATCCGCAGAAGAGGGGATATGGAATATGAAGATAGCAACGATCGGTACGGGGTTCATAGTAGAGCGCTTTCTGGATGCAGTGGGGCAGGTCGAAGGTGTGGAGTGCTACGGTGTTTATTCGAGAACTGGGGAAAAGGCCCGTAAGCTTGCTGATGAATTCGGGATAGTTATGACTTTTACGGATATGGATAGGATGATGGAGGACACGAACTACGATACGGTCTATGTGGCTTCGCCGAACAGCCTGCATTACGATTATGTAAAGCGGGCGCTTGAGAATGGCAAGCATGTCATCTGCGAGAAGCCATTCACATCGACACTCAGGGAACTGGAGGAACTGATCGCCCTGAGCAAAAAAAGGGGGCTGTTTCTGTTTGAGGCGATTACGACCATCCATCTTCCCCATTTCAAAAAGATAAGGGAGAACCTCGGGAAAATCGGCGAGCTCAAAGTCGCCCAGTCGAACTACTCACAATACTCCAGCCGCTATGATAAGCTGAAGGCGGGGGAGAGTCCGAACGTTTTCAATCTTGAATTTTCAGGCGGTGCACTTTCCGATCTCAATATTTACAACCTCCATTTCATGATCGGTCTGTTCGGAGGGCCGAAAGAAATATCCTATGTGCCGAACAGACATGCAAATGGCGTTGATACATCGGGGGTCAGCGTCCTGGATTATGAGGGGTTTTTCGCCACATGCGTCGGTTCCAAGGACACTGCATCTGAAAACTTCGTGCTGCTTCAGGGCGACGAGGGGTATATCCATGTCAAGGGGGCGGCCAACACGATAGACTCTATCGAAATCCATGCCGGCGAGGAAAACGAGACTATTGATCTCGGGCAGAACCCGAACAATATGGTTGCGGAGCTTGAAGCATTCGTGAAGATTTTTGAAGCCGGGGACGGCAATGAAGCATTGAAGCTGCTTGATCATTCAGCGACAGTGATGAAATTCCTGGAAGCCGCCCGAAAAAGTGCAGGCATATTGTATCCTGCAGATGAAAAATAAGGAATTGCAAACACCCCGGCTCGATTGAGTCGGGGTGTTGCTTTACGGAATCACATGTCCCGCCGCTTTATAGATGCTGTACCATTCTTCTTTTGAAAGGTTTACATCGTCCGCTTTCGCAATTTCCGTAAGACGTTCGGTGTTTGTCGTACCGATGATGGTCTGCATGCCGGCCGGATGCCGCAGTATCCACGCCACCGCCGCTGCACTTTTAGATATGCCGTGGGCTTCGCCGATTGTTTCGAGCTTTTCATTGAGGACCTTATACTTCGGGTCTTCGGGGAAGATGCCGTCAAAATAGCCGTAATGGAACGGGGACCATGCCTGCAGCGTCACATCATTGAGACGCACATAATCCAGGAGACCGCCGTCCCTGTCGGCTGCTCCTGCGAAAGGGGTGTTGGCCTGCAGCCCGCTGCTGATGATTTTCGGCTCTGCCGGCCCGAACTGCATCTGGTTCGTGATCAGTTTCTGATCGGTGTATTTCTGTACATAATCGAACTGGGGGGCATTGAAATTGCTCAGGCCAAAATGCCTCACTTTTCCCGATTGTTCCAGCCGGCCGAACGCTTCCGCAATCTCTTCGGGTTCCATCAGAGTGTCCGGTCTGTGGAGCATGAGCAGGTCGAGGTAATCGGTGCCGAGGCGTTGGAGGATCCCGTCGACGGAATCGATGATATGTTCTCGGGATAAGTCATAGTATTCAATATCCTCTCCCGCCGTATGGCCGTACCTTATGCCGCATTTGCTCTGCAGAATAATATCCTCCCGCTGCAGCTCTTCTTTCAGGATTTTACCGAACTTCGTCTCGCATTCTCCTTTTCCGTAGATGTCCGCATGGTCGAAGTTGTTGATGCCAAGATCCAAAGCTGTACGCAGGTGCTCAGACAGCGACCGGTCATCCATCTGGTTGATGCGCATGCATCCCAGAACGATGCGGGAGGCCGAAAGTTCCGAACCATCTAAATTTATCTGTTCCATCTATATCACCTCAAATATGATAATACCATAGTACACGGCAGCTGCAGTATCGATAAACGAATGGATGCAGGTAGGCGATTGATAATTGTTTCATGATTCACCACTTTGCCTTATAATGAATATAAAAACCTGAGGTAGCAATATGAAATATTCACACATCATACTGGGATTTCTCATCGCTTTGTCGCGCTTTCTGTATAAAGAGGACAAGGACATCGTCACGACACGCTATGTGTACAAATCGGACAGGGTGCCCTATGCATTTGACGGCTACAGGATCATCCAGGTTTCCGATTTCCATAATGCGAGGTTCGGCAGGCGTTCAAGAGACCTTCTGGAGAAAATAAAAGAAGCGGATGGTGACGTGATATTCGTCACCGGTGATATCATCGACCGCCGTACCCCTTATTTGAAGCGGTCGATCCGCTTCATCGATCAGCTGACTGAAATACTGCCGACATATTATGTGACGGGAAACCACGAAGCCCATTACAAACATTTTGAAAAGCTCGAACGTGCGATTGGAGAATCGGATATGAAGAACATCAGCCGGACGGATGACCGGCTGTATATCGGTAATGAGTACATCCATCTGCTGGGTCTCGAAGACCTCTGGTTCTATGGTGATGAAGAGGACCCGATGATCATGGACCGGTTTGAAATGTCACTCAGGGAGAGGCTGCAGGACAAAGATGACAGACTGACCCTGCTGATGTCCCACAGACCGGATCAGATCGATCTGTACAGCAGGTTTCCGATCGATCTTGTGTTCACCGGCCATGCACACGGCGGACAGATCAGACTGCCCTTTGTCAAAGGGCTCTACGCACCGCACCAGGGAATATTGCCGAAATATACTGAAGGGGTCCATACGAAAAATGGTACGAGTGTCGTAATCAGCAGGGGGCTCGGCAACAGCAGGTTCCCGTTCAGGGTGTTCAACCATCCTGAAATCGTCATAGTGGATCTCGAACGTGAAGCGAATCTATAGAAATAAAACAGTACATCGGGACGATGCCATCGTCCCGATGTACTGTTTTTTTAATCGTAGAATATCATGTCAGGTGTGTCTTCTTTTGTGATGGTTTCCGTTTTCTGCAAATACTGTTCCATCTTACCGAAGTCGACTTCCGCACCGATTCCCGGCTCGTGGCTGACTTCGACAACACCGTTCTCTGCGGTCACTTCCGGCGTAATGATGTCCTCATGCCAGTATCTGCTGGATGATGCAGTATCCCCCGGCAGTGTGAAGTTGCCGAGGGTAGTGATGGCGATGTTGTGAAGGCGTCCGACGCCTGCTTCCAGCATGCCGCCGCACCACAGAGGAATGTGATGCTTCTGGGCGAGGTCATGGATCTTCTTCGACTGTGTGAGTCCGCCGACGCGTCCGACTTTGACATTGATGATCCGGCAGCTGCCGAGCTCTATCGCCCCTCTTGCCGCTTCATAGGAATCGATGCTCTCATCCAGGCATACAGGTGTTTTCAGCTGTCGCTGCAATTTTGCATGATCGATGAGGTCGCCTGCTGCCAGTGGCTGTTCTATCATCATGAGCTTGAACTGATCCAGTGCCTTGAGTGTGTCGATATCATCAAGCGTATAGGCAGAATTCGCATCCACCATCAGAGGGATGTCCTTGAATTTCCCGCGGATCGTGCGGATCATTTCAACGTCGCGGCCGGGTTTGATTTTGACCTTGATGCGCTTGTATCCTTCATCGACTTTTTCAGCAATCCTTTCAAGCAGCAGCTCGTCGGTTTCCTCGAGGCCGAGGGAGACACCGACATCAACATTCTCCTTGACCCCGCCGAGCAGTTTTGACAGGGGAATATCATGCTGTTTCGCGTAGAGATCCCACACCGCGCCT
This sequence comes from Salinicoccus sediminis, assembly GCF_000986795.1. GTDB lineage: Bacteria > Bacillota > Bacilli > Staphylococcales > Salinicoccaceae > Salinicoccus > Salinicoccus sediminis. The sequence continues at coordinate 392,231 of NZ_LAYZ01000002.1, forward strand.
TCAATGCCGGCCTTTGCCATATTGTTGCGTTTGAACGGTTTGAACAGTTCCCACACATCGTCGGGATGCTTTATCTCATTCTGAAGCAGCAGCGGTGCGAAGTATTTTTTCATCGCAATGAGGGAGGCATCCATGAATTCCTCGGAATAGAGTGGATCTTCTCCGGAAACACATTCACCGAATCCTGAAAGGCCATTTTCATCAACAGCTTCAATGATCGTGATGAAACGGTCCTGCTGAGTCCCGAAGCTCGTTGTGAACGGATGCTTCATATTCATCATGAGCTGATGGAGTTTTATCTCTTTAATGTTCATAATTTACGTCCTCCTTATACTGGTCCCCAATTTATAGCTACAAGTATGATTATATAGATAATTCCAAGAATATACCATATTCCTACAAGCGGCAGGGCGAATTTAATCCATTTAGTGTAGGGGACCCCTGCAATCGCAAGGTTCGCCATCAGGACACCGGAGAGCGGCGTAATTATGTTGGTGAAGCCGTCGCCCATCGTATAGGCCTGTACGGCAATCTGTCTCGGGAATCCCATGATATCCGCAAGGGGTGACATGATCGGCATGACGATGGCTGCCTGGCCGCTCCCTGAAGTGACTATGAGGTTGAACAGTCCGTTTCCGATGAACAGCATGATTGCGCCCATGGTGCTGGTGAACGGCTCTGTTACGACCGCCATGAAGTTGACCACCGTATCAAGGATCATGCCGTTTTCCAGTATGACCACGATGGAGCGGGCCATACCGATGATGAGCGCGCCATACAGGACGGAGTTTGCCCCCTGCATGAATGTCGTCACCATGTCGTTGACATGGATCCGTCCGATAATGGCAGTTGCCACCATGACCACAAGGAAGACAGCAGCCATTTCCTCAAGGTTCCATTCGGCAGTGAAAACCCCGGTTACATAGGCCCCGATGCCAATAAGGAGTGCCAGCAGCACCAGTATGTGTTTCGGTTTCATTTCCTGTCTGCCGAGTTCCGAGCCGTCATTCGAATCCTTCGGGAATGGGTTGTCTTTCAGAATACCGCGGGAAGGGTCTTTCTTGATGCGGTTCGCATACCATATGACATATGCCATCGTTGCGATCAATGTGATTGTGTACATAACAACACGTACACCCGCCCCTGAGAATAGAGGGACTTCCGCAATCTGCTGGGCAAAACCGATTGTGAGCGGGTCGAGTATCGCCACGGCAAATCCGGTATAGGCGCCCAGATATATTATGGACACACCGATGATGGCATCCATCTTCATTGATCTGGCCAGAATGATGCCGAGCGGGATGAATGCGATGACGGCATTGACGATGATACCAAGTGTGCCGAAAATCGAGAAGATGATCATGACAAGCATGATGAGCATCCATTCCTTATTCCTGGTGATGCGTATGATCTTGGTCACGAGGGCATCGATGGCACCTGTCTTTTCGATGACCGCAAATACTCCTCCGATGATCAGCACCAGGAATATCAGGTTGGAAGTGCTGATCAGACCATCCACGATGGCGGAGAATATATCAAGGAAACCGGCAGGGTTGGAATCAATGACGCTGTAGGTGTCGGGGACGATGACATCAATCCCTTCGGATGATTCCTCGGTCTCGAATTCACCCGCCGGTATTATGTATGTGGCGGCGGCTGCGAGTACAAGAAAAACAAACAGGATGATGTAGGCATCGGGCAGACGCATTCCTTTTTTCTTCCTGTTCTCAATTCTTTCTTCCTGTCCATTCTTCTCTTCAGTCAATATGTATTCCTCCCTGTTTGAATTTTCATGTAATTAGTAATATATTATAAAGAAGACTGGATTGTTATTCAATAAATCGTATGAGAAGGAGCCCATTGAAATGATAGAAGAAAAAATGAAGCAGGTTTTTGAACATATGCATGCGAACCCCGAACTGAGCAATGAAGAGTACAGGACGACGGACTACATATATGATTTCCTGGAAAGTGAAGGGTTCAAACCTGTCAGATTCAAAAATATCACCGGCCTTTATTGTGATATGGGGAATTTTGATCCCGGCACTACTGTAATCGGCGTCCGGGCGGACATCGATGCGCTCTGGCAGGAGGTGGACGGTGTCCAGCAGGCGAACCATTCGTGCGGACATGATGCACACACGTCCATGGTGATCGGTACGATGCTCAAGTTGAAAGGGCATGAAAAACTGGAATCCGCGGGCGTGCGCTTCATCTTCCAGCCGGCTGAGGAAGTGGGGACCGGGGCGCTCTCCGTCGCGGATGAGGGTGTGATCGAAAGGATGGATTACTTCATCGGCGTACATCTGAGGCCTGAGGAGGAAGCCCTGAGTGGTGTGGCCTCCCCCAGCATCGAACATGGCGCGGCTTCTTCCCTGGAGTTCAGGATCGTCGGAGATGATGCGCATGGCGCGCGTCCGCACCTGAACCATAACGCCATCGAAGTGGGCACGGATATCGTGGGCATGCTGTCCAAAATCCATATCAATCCGACAGTGCCCTCCTCTGTTAAGATGACGCGTTTCCTCTCGGGCGGAAAATCCCTGAATATCATCCCGGGGAGTGCCGAATGCGGCATAGACATGAGGTCCCAGACGAACGAACAGATGGAGAAGCTGAAGGACCGTGTATCCGATATCCTCGAAAACATAGAGAAGCTGTACGACGTCTCCATCGAAGACGTCAATTACTCCGGCATCGTGGCGAGCGAGAGCCATCAGGACGCCATCGGACTGCTCAGAAAATCGATTGTGGATGTGCTCGGGGAGGAAAGATGCATCGATCCGATCATTACGAGCGGCGGGGACGACTTCCATTTCTATACGGTGAAATATCCGGAATTGAAAGGGGCGATGCTTGGTCTCGGATGCGGATTGAAGCCGGGGCTGCACCACCCTTACATGACATTCGACCACGATGCGCTCAAGAACGGCACAGACATCCTGTACCAGGCTGTTTTGAACGTGGAATAAAGAACTTCAAAAAGGAGGCCGGTCAATGTATAAATACTTCCTGGCAATGTTCTTATCCTCCCTGCTCGCCGGCTGCGCCGGTGGAGATACCAAAGAGACAGGAGGAACAGACGGGGGCGGGGGAGCACAGCCTGAGTCAGTGGCTGAAAACCTCTCAGCACCCTGGATGATTGAGAAGATTGAAGACAGCTTCTATATATCCGGCAGAAACGGTGGACTGACCCGTGTCACAGCCGAAGGGAAAGAAGAGCAGACGGTGGACCTTTCGGAGCCGGTCGACGGGGAAAGTGAAGGCGGACAGCTCGGTTTCGTGCTGCATCCTGAGAATCCGGACAAAGGATTCCTGTATTACAGCTACCAGGACGGCGGTGCAAAGAACCGGGTGGTGGGACTCGCGAGGGACGGGGATACATGGAATGAATCAAACGTCATTGTGGAGGACATTCCCGGCGGACGCGTCCATAACGGCGGCAGGCTGGAAATCGGGCCGGATGGATATCTGTATATCACGACCGGTGATGCAGGGGACGAAGAAGCAAGCCAGGACACCGGCAGCCTGGCAGGAAAGATATTGCGAATGAACCTGGACGGTACTGTACCTCGGGATAATCCGTTCGGCAATGAGGTGTACAGTTACGGCCACCGTAATCCGCAGGGGGTCGCCTGGGACGGGGACGGCAATATGTATGCCGCGGAACACGGTGCAAGCGCCCATGATGAAATCAACAGGATAGAGGCCGGGAACAACTACGGCTGGCCGGAGATAGAGGGCGATGAAGAGGCAGATGGCATGGAAACGCCCCTCCATCATACCGGCGAGGAGACGTGGGCGCCTTCCGGCATGGCCTATCACGAAGGCAGCCTGTATATCGCCGCGCTCAGAGGTGAGCGCATCATCTCCTTCGATGTGGAAACGGGCGGGGTGGAGACGTTTTATGACGAAGGGAGCCGTTTCCGTGATGTATATATAGAAGGGGATACACTGTACGCCATCACGAACAACACCGATGGAAGGGGACAGCCGGAAGCGGATGATGACCGCCTCCTGGAATTCGATCTGGAATAATCAAAAAGGCGCCGCCGTGATATCACGGCGGCGCCTTTTGGCATGCTACATTCTGTTGTCATAATCCGTATCTCTGTCTGTCTCTGCTTCGTCATGCCTTTCAGCAGTTGCTTCAAAATCCCTGACCACAGGATCCGACAGTTCTGATGCAAGCCTGCGGCTGTAGAGGAAGAGGATGACGATGGCTGCGATGCCTGCTGTGATGATATTGAGCAATGCAAGCAGCACCGCCACTCCCGTACTTCTGGAGTAGGCTTTGAATATGCCTAAAAATGCGATGGATTCCATGATGATGTACGAAATGGCGATATCACCGATGGATAGTCCCGTGATGTAGACGATGATGCCGGCGATGGCAAATATTAGTCCGATGGTCTTCGGGTTGAACTGACCTTTTTGGATCAGATTGCCGTCGTACATCTGACCGCCGAGATAGAAGGTGCCGAAAGGCAGGAAGCCAAGAATCGGCAGGTCGAGATTTTTTGCATCGGCCACCTGGTACAGGAAGAACCCCTGCAGCAGCCATTTGATGATTCCGAGCAGGAAGAGAAACAGGAGCAGCAGTATACCGATGATGGCAAGTCCTGCGAAAAGACCGAACAGTTCCATTTTCTAACACATCCTTTAGTGGGATTATAGCACAGCCCAACGATGCTTTAAAACAAAAAGCAGGCACCCGTTATGTCGGATGCCTGCCTGCTTATCAGCCGTATCTCCGCTGATTTATCCTGTTATGACGTTCAGCTGCACGATAGGCGTTGATGATGCCGTACAGCCATACAATCGGCAGGAATAGATAACCTATCAGTATTACAGTCAAAGCACCGTTTACAAGCTGTATCAGCATCAGGATGATGCCTTTGAAAATCTCACCGTTATAGATCTGGCCGAGACCTGTGATGAAAAAGCTGAGTACAGCGGCTAAGCCTGAACTTTTCTGTCGCATTGATTCACTCCTCATTTCTGTGTTTATTATACCCTTCAGTCTTCGTCTTTAAACCTGTCTTCACGCTCTTTGCCGCCGGGCATCCTGAACGGCCACCAGTTTCCGCGGCGGAAGGTGATGACGAATGCCGGCACGAGGAGCGGCAGTACGATGAATGCATAGAACAAGAGGGCGAATATGATGATGCTTGCGACCTGGATCAGTATGATCATTCCGGAAGGCAGAAGTGCTGCAAATGTTCCGGACAGTATGATGACAGCTGTGATGACGGTGACACCCATGCGCCTGATCGAATGCTCTATTGCATCCCTGATGCTTTTATCTGCCAGCTCCTCCCTGAAGCGGTCGATGATGAATATCGAGTAGTCTATGCCGAGGGCGGCGAATATGATCAGGCTGAAGAACGGCACGGCCCAGTTGAGATCTCCGATGCCGAGCAGTCCGAGCAGCCATTGTGTGATGGTGAGGGACGCAAAATACGTGACGAATATGGATCCGATCATCGTAACCGGCAGGATCAGCGATCTGAATATGACAGCGAGTATGACGAACAGTGTCGCAATGAATATCGTGACTACGCGCGTGTAGTCGTCCGTTGAAATTTCATCAAGGTCACGGTTCATGCTGGTGACGCCTGAGAAGTAGGCGGTCGTATCTTCACGTCCGAGCCTCTGAAGTTCATTGTTGACGGTGCTTTCGATATCATCGAGCACGTTCATGGACTCGTGTGAGTAAGGGTCCACATCTAGGACAACGTTCATTCTGAGCGCTTTATCATCGCCGAATGAGTACTGGTCGACTGCATCGTCGACACCGTCTGTTTCAAGGAATTCCTCCGGTACGTGGATGCCTGTCTGATCGACGGCTTCGTTATCATTGATATTGCCGAGCAGTGTCTGCACTTCCTCGAGGCCACCCTGAATTTCATCGATGCCCGCTGTGGCATCTTCGAGGCCGGTGCTGAGTTCCTCCATCTGTGCGGAGGCGGCTTCCTGCTGCTGTGTCATCTGCTCATTGGCTGCGGCAACCTGTTCTGACATGGTGCTGAGTCCCTGCTGGACCTGTCCGAGCTGCTGGGAGGCGCCCTGGACATCACCGGTTTGGGCCATATAGGTGCTGATCTGGTTGATGCTTGTGTTGATATCGTCTATGCCCTGATTGAGTTCGCTCAGGTCCCCTCCGGGCATCTCACTGCCGGCTATGCCTTCAGACGCCTCGGTGAGGCCGTCCGAAATCTCGGCAAGGCCCTCAGTCATATCATCCATGCCGCTGTTGGCCTGTTCAAGCTGGTTGCGGACGAGGAAATCATCGATGACCTCGCCCGAAGGCCGCGTCAGCGTCTGTACTTCTTTGACACCGTCGATGTTGCTTACCGTTGAAGCAACAGCTTCCAGCCTGGACATGCTTTGTGATGTCAGAAGGTCACCGCCGTTTGAAATGATGACTTCCACGGGGAAGAGCTGTCCTTCATCGAAGTTTTCACTTACGACATTGGTCGCATGGACTGCGGAATATGAATCATCCAGTTCCTCGAGGGAATCATAGTTCACTTCATCATTGTAGAAGAACGCAACGGCAATCAGTATGGCAATGACTGTGAATATAATGCGGGTCGGATACTTCAGTGAGAAGATGCCGAGCGGCGTCCACAGCTTACTTTCATTGAATTCTGATTTTTTGATGTTCGGCCAGAAAATATAACGGCCTAGAAGCTGCATGAGTATCGGCAGCACTGTAAACAGTGACAGCAGCAGGAATACTATGCCGATCGCCACACCGACTGCCGAACGGTATATTTCAAAATTGGCGAAGTAGAGGACACCGAATACGATTGCCCCGGAAAGTCCGCTGATGAATACGGTCTTGCCGCCTGTTTTGAATGTGCGGAGCACGGATTCATATTTATCATGGAACTGCAGCTCTTCCTTGAAGCGGTTGAGCAGCAGTATACAGTAGTCGGTTCCGATGCCGAACAGTATGACGATCAGGAAACTCTGTGTCTGCGGCGAGACCGGAAAGCCGAACCACTCGACGAACCATCCGACGAATGACTGGCCGATCAGGTAGGACAGGCCGACAACAGCTACAGGTACAAGCGGCGTTACCACTGAACGGAACATGACCAGGAGCACTGCTATGACAATGATGACTGTGAAGATTTCAGTGGACTGGATGCCTTCCATCGCGTCCTGTTCCACGGTGTTCTGTATCAGTTCGTTTGAGGTCATCGATGTTTTGGCGTCAGTTGAATTCAGATTTTCGACTTCGGCAGACACGTCGCTGATTTCATTGACAGGCCCGGTGTATTCCATCGGGATCAGTATGACGCCGTTTTCATCATTGATGAAATTTGTCTGCATTTCTTCAGCAAAATCGAACGGATTGACGATATTGTCAACACCGTCGATACTGCCGATTTCTTCTATATAGTCATTGATGTCGGATTCGTTCTCGCTTACATTGCCCTCGAACTCAAGGACAAGCGACATCATTTCATTATCTTCCCCGTATTCCTCGAGGAATACACGGGCCTGTTCGCTTGGCTGCTCATCAGACAGCTGGACATCGCCTTTTTCAGTGGCAAGCTGGGTCAGGTTGGGGGAGATGAGGAAAGTGACGGCAGCAAACAGTATCATCAGCACTGTCACCGGCCATTTGAATTTAAGAATGTACTTCATTTTGATTGCCTCCAGGTATGTATTTCAGGATTGTCAGTGTTGCGGTATACAGTCTGTCCGTCTCGTCTTTTGACAGACTGCCGAGATCCGACCGGATCCTCTCCAGAATGTTATCCAGAAATTCTTCGAGAAGGGTTTTTGCATCCTCCGTCATGAATACGAGCTTCGAACGCTTGTCATTGATGAGCGTATTCTCTTTGACGGTGACGAGTTTTTTATGCTCCAGCTTTTTGACAGTATGGGTGACTGCACTTTTTTGTACATTCAGCGCTTCTGCCAGTTCCGACGGCGTCGCAGATCCGCTCAGATAGATGTGCTGGATGATATTCATCTGGGTTCTGGAAATGTGGCGGATGGTGATTGAGTCGGTGACTTCGGTAAAGACTTCCGTGTATCCATAGCCGTAAATATCGCGCAGGTTCTCTATGATCTTCAGTTTTTTATCCATTTTGGACAGGACCTCCAGTATTAGTTTAGGGTGCTAAACTAAAAAGAAACAAAGCTAAGTTTAGCATTTAACCTGCAGGCGGGTCAAAATTTATGGTGTGACAGTAATGTTAAGTTTTTAAGATAAAAAAAAGAGCTTCCCGTGAGGGAAGCCCTGAACTTTCGGGTTTATCTGTCCCAGATTCTGTGATGCTTGACATCGTCCAGGTAGCCATCGAAATCTTTTTCTATATCCGTGACACCTTTCGCATCTTCTGAGAATGAAAGGGAATCGAATATGCTGGCGGAATCTGTACCGAAACCGATTGCTTTTTTGTGCTTGTAGGCAATTTCGAGGTTTTCTATTGCCGGCGCAGGGAGCGGTTGTCTGCCGCTGATCACAATCATTGAATCAAACAGGACGGAATGGACGGTATCGAATGTCGCGTCGAGTGTCATACTTCCGATTTGGTATATGTTATCGGAGATGAAGGTTGGCTGGAGTCCTTTGTCCTCCAGTTTGGATTTTGCCTCTGTCAATGTTTCCTCTGCCACATCCGGCATGACGATGACACCGACAGTGCGCGTGTCGAGGGAATAGTTGGTATTCATCATGCTCAGAGCAGGGGAACTCTTTTCATAAGTGGACTCTTCCACTTCAGGAGGTGCTTCGACACCGACCCTGCCAGCGACGTATTCCGTCATATCACGGTCGATCTTGTTCAGGAGTTCGGATATGGCCAGCTTCCTTATCTCCACATCACATTTGCCGAGCTCGAAGCTCAATGCATCATACAGGTGCTGTCTTTCAGGCTTGGACAGTGAATTCAGGAAAAGCTTCGCCTGGCTGAAATGGTCTTTGAAGCTGTCGCTCCTGGCCTGGATTTTCCTTCCTTCGACTTTTTCGTGATAATGCTCATAACCGCCTTCCTCTGTACTGAGAGGTTCCGGCTGGTTGTCATTCATATAGTTCTTATGATGGGCGGTCTGCCCCTTGTGGATGGACATCTGGTTATAGCCGTCACGCTGGTTGTTGGTGAACGGGCAGATTGGGCGGTTGATCGGCAGCTGATGGAAATTTGGCCCGCCGAGACGGATCAGCTGTGTATCGGTGTATGAGAACAGTCTTCCCTGGAGAAGCGGATCGTTCGTGAAATCGATTCCCGGAACTACACTGCCCGGATGGAAAGCGACCTGTTCAGTCTCTGCGAAGAAATTGTCCACATTCTGGTTCAGTGTCATCTTGCCGACAATCTGTACCGGCACGTCTTCCTCCGGCCATAGTTTGGTCGGATCCAGAATGTCGAAGTCCATGTTGAACTCATCCTCTTCATCTATGACCTGGATACCCAGCTCAAACACTGCAGGGTTGCCTTTCTCAATATTCTCCCACAGGGTCTGACGGTTGAAGTCGATATTCTTGCCGTTGATCATCTGCGCCTCGTCCCACATCACCTGATGCATGCCGTCTTTTGGTTTCCAGTGAAATTTGACGAAGTGGCTCTTTCCTTCAGCGTTGACCAGCCTGAATGTATGGACGCCGAACCCCTCCATCATGCTGAAGCTTCTGGGGAGGGCGCGGTCGCTCATGAGCCACATGACCATATGCGCACTTTCCGTATTTACAGAAACCCAGTCCCAGAAAGTGTTGTGCGCTGAAGCTGCCTGCGGCATTTCATTATGCGGTTCAGGTTTGACGGCATGCACGAAATCCGGAAATTTGATGGCGTCCTGCATGAAGAACACCGGCATATTGTTGGCCACCAGGTCATAGTTCCCCTCGTCGGTATAGAATTTGGTGGCGAATCCGCGCACATCCCGGGGAATATCCATTGAACCCCGGCTCCCGGCGACTGTGGAGAATCTTACAAATACAGGAGTCTTCTTGCCCGGTTCTGTCAGGAATTTCGCTTTAGTATACTTTTCCAGCGAATCATAGACTTCGAATTCACCGTGGACACCGAACCCCCGGGCGTGTACAACGCGTTCCGGAATCCGTTCATGGTCGAAGTGTGTCATTTTTTCGCGGAAATGGAAGTCTTCCATCAGGGTGGGGCCTCTTTCGCCGTTTTTCAGGGAAAATTCATCCTCGCTTACCGGCAGCCCCTGGTTTGTAGTCAGCGGAGCTTTCTTTGTATTGTCAATCGTATCTTTCTGCAGATCGTCCTTCTTCTTACTCATTCTAAAACAACCCCCCTTGAAAAGTATGGTAATGCTTTACTTAGAACAACGTAACATGGTTATATTCTGTTTGCATGTATTTGTGTTATACGGTTTTGCATAGACTTTACGGGGGTATAAGAAAAGGTCCGGCTGCTTTTGCAGCCGGACCTTTTTATGCCTATAGAGCATTTATGATTTCATCTGTGACATCGCGCTTCAGACCGCTGTGCTCCATCAGGAAGCCCCGGAGACCTTTTTCGGCGATGATTTCATTCATTTCGACCTGTTCCGGATCATCCCCATTATCGAACTTCACTGCATATAATGCAAGCTTTGATAATGCCCCGTGGCCCTTTCCTTCGTTGTGAAGATGGACGAGCGGTTTGATGATCCTGTCATTCGGGCCGAGTTTTCTCATTACACCGCGGCCGACACGGTTGAGGTCATCTGAAAGATGAGGGTTGGTGAAGCGCTCTGTGATCTTGCCAATGTAGGAGTTCTGCTCTTTGGCAGTAAAGCCGTAAACAGAAGTGATATACTCAAGCGTTTCCGCAAGTACGTCGCTCAGGAAGTTCTGGACCTTGCTGTCTGTCATCGCTTCATAGACAGTATCATAGCCGAGTGTCCTGCCGTAATAGGCTATCGCGGCATGCCCCGTATTGACCGTGAACAGCTTTCTCTCGATGTAGGGCATCAGTTCCCGCACATAGACAGGGCCTTCGAGACGTTTGTTGCTCTTCCACTCTGTTTCTTCAATGCCCCATTCATAGAACGGTTCGACTTTGACATCAAGGATGCGTTCGTTCTTCTGTACCGGTACGATCCGGTCCACTGCCGAGTTCGGGAAGCCGATATTCGGTCCCGCCAGTTCACCGGTTTCTTCCATGATGGCTTCTTTGAGTGTGTCTGTCGCCATCACAGCATTTTCACATGCGATGATATTGAGCGGACGCGGATCCTCAAGCCGCCCGGGCAGATGGGGAGCGATGCTTCTGCCGATAATCGGCAGAATATTCACTCCTACAGCTGTTGTGATGATATCGGCCTCAAGGATTGCCTGCTTCAGCTGCTCTGGATTTTCAGCTGTGTTGATGCCATTGACGCCGGTGATGTCGTAGGAAGCACCGTTTTCCTCGGCGATATGCACAGTATACCCATTCTCTTCGTTGAGTGCATCGATGATTTCTTTGCTGACATCTGCGAAAGTGACTTCATATCCATTATCGTGCAATACTTTGCCAATGAACCCTCTGCCAATGTTTCCTGCGCCAAAATGGATTGCTTTCATAATTATATGTCCTCGTTTTCAAAAAGTGAGATGATTTCATCAGCGGAAGATGCATTGATGACTTTCTCTGCATTATCCTCATCGGAGAATAGTACGGCAATTTTCTGAAGCATGTCCAGATGCTCATTTTCCTTGCCGGCAATGCCGAGGATCACTTTCGCTTCATTTCCGTCGAAATCCACACCGCCGGGAACCTGTATCAGGGACAGGCCGCTTTCGATGACGGATGTTTTACCTTCATCCGTGCCGTGCGGTATCGCGAGACCGTTGCCCATGAATGTGGAAACGACTTCCTCACGTGCGAGCATGGAGTCGATATAGGCAGGCTCCACGGCTCCCTGATCGACAAGGAGCTGGCCGGCCTGTCTGATGACATCCTCTTTGGCTCCTGCAGTCTGGTTCAGTACGATATTCTCTTTCTTCAACATGGTTCATCAATTCCTTCCTGTTACATAAATGTTTTGAATATAATTTTTGAATAGAACATCCAGCATGGATGGCTCTTTAAGCAATGATCCGATATCTTCATGGTGCTCACCCAGGAGTACGCTGATTTCACTGATCAGATCTGATATGAGTGATTCCTCCGGAACAAGGAGGATGATCTGATAGTTCACAGTGACAGCATCGCCATTATAATTCCTGTCGGTAATGCCGGCTGAATTATGGACGATGATCAGCTGGTGGCTTCGGATGAACGGCGACTTGATATGCGGATATGAAAAACCGGCTTCCCCTATGACATGGCCGGTTATTTTAAACCGTTCAGCCAGGCGGCGGACGGTATCGAGAGCCGCATGTCTTTCCAAAGAGGAATGTTCCGCGAGCATATTCCTGACGGAATCCATCGTCCCGAGAGGCGTATCCGATTCTGTGAAGGCGCGGTTGAGGTAGAGCTCGGATGCCTGTATGACCCGGTCGGGATCGACGTGTGAAAGCCCGGATACCGCGGACGGGGGTCTGTAGTCATAAGTTGTGGACCCGATCTTCGATATCGCTTCAGTGATTTTCTTCTCATCATGTTCATCGAGCAGGGGACTGACCAGTATATAGCCGTCCATGTCGAGCGGAACAGTGCTGAGGATGAGTTCATCCTCATGGATTTTCGTGTCGGACAGTTCGGATATGGACAGTTCCTGCCGGATGTACAGATTGTTGAACTTCGTTTTGAGCTGATTGGCAAGTATCCGGCTGGTGCCGATGCCGCTTGAACAGACAGTCGTGACCTCTATCCTCGGATTGGCATGCATGATGCCGCCGAAATGGATCGTCAAAAAGCCGATTTCGGATTCATCCAGCTCCCTGCGGTTGAAATGGCGGCGGAACTTTTCCCCGATGACTTCAAACAGGATAGGATAACTCTCCTTTATCGTTCCGACAAGCGGGTTGACGGTGATGATACCGGAATCCATGCGGTGGAGCATCGGCTCGATATGGAGCAGCAGGCCGTCCTTCAGTTCAGGGTAGGCATAGAAGGGATAATCCATGCCGCGGCTGACCTGGTCGATGAATGCAATGATCACGTTCTCGATGGAGTCCGGACCGAGTGCACTCTGGGACTTCCTTTTGCTCCCCCTCAGGTGCATGGTTATGAAATAAACTTCCTCCTCCGGGAACTTTATGCCGAATTCATCCTGCACTCTTTCCGTCAGTGACCGGGAGACTTCAAACTCCTGTGAATCCTTCATCTCCTCTTTCATTTCCTCTTTGATGGAAACATTCTGTTCATGCTCCGTACGGTCGATCGCAAGCACGATATGGAGCGTCAGGTTGAGGTATGCATTCTCGGTGAGTGTGTAGGGGAGGACAACGAGTTCATCCATGAGCAGCCGCTCCACTTTGAATATATTGTCCGCCTCCAGAATGCCGATGACTTTGTTGTTGACAAGGGAACTGAAGACGAAGTTATTCTCGATGACGGAATAGATGCTGTTTGAATTCAGTTCGCTGATCATCATGCTGGCGAGGAAATTCTGCTTGCCGAGCGGGTCGCCTGCAAGCTGTACACCGATTGCCCGCGTCTTCCTGATCTCAAGGCCGAAGGCGCGGAGCTCGTCTGCCATCTGGCTGATGAGCTCATCGACCGTATGCTCACCCACGCCGAGCTCGACGGCCAGGGCGCTTTTTTTGAGCCCCTCGGGGTTGAGCATCAGATTGTAGATGAGCGCCACTTTCTTTTCTTCACCACTCAGGTCCTTGTCCGCATTTTCTGTTATATATTTTGTCAGTGCGTCGATTTCGAGCTGCGCAAGATCCAGTTTGACACCCTTTTTGTATTCGCTGATCAGTTCGATGTTCAGCTTCCTGAGGGTCTCCCTCACATTTTTGAGTTCCCTGTGGACGGTCCTGGATGAGACACCCAGTTTGCCGGCAAGTTCTTTAATAAGCATAAAGGTGTCATTATGATATATTAGCTCGTTGATGATTTTCTTTTCCCGAGAACTGATCATAATGACACCCCTTCATATAATGCTATTTAATTATTGATGCTTTTTAAGTTCCTCGGTCAGTTCGTCGTAATGCGGACTGTTGAGGAAGTTGTCGACTGAAATGTGCTTGGCATCCGGAACTTTGTTCTCAGCGCGCTCTGTCAGCACTTTCTGTGTGATGATGATGTCCTCATCACCTTTGAGCTGGTTGATTGCAGAGTTCGTGACATCGATATCAAGACCTGCTTTTTTGAACTTATTCTTTAACATACCCGCACCCATGGCACTTGAACCCATGCCTGCGTCACATGCAAAGACGACTTTGCCGACTTTGGAATAATCGAAACCGGCAGGCTCGCTCTCTGCGGCCTCTTTTGTTTGGGCTGGGTCCTGCTCCTCTTTGAGCTCTTCAAGCAGCTCGTCATATTTAGGGCTGTTGAGGAAGTTGTCGACTGAAATGTGTTTTGCTGTCGGAACTTTATTCTCGGCGCGCTCTGTCAGAGTTTTCTGCGTGATGATGATGTCCTCATCACCTTTGAGCTGGTTGATGGCGGAGTTCGTCACTTCGATATCAAGACCTGCTTTTTTGAACTTGTTCTTGAGCATGCCTGCGCCCATGGCACTTGAACCCATACCTGCATCACATGCAAAGATGATTTTATCCACGTTCTTGTAGTCGAATCCCACTTCAGTCGCTTCCGCTTCTTCCGCTTTGGTCAGGGAGCCGGCGACAGAGGATTTTTTGCCCTTGGATTCCTCCATCTGTGCTGTTGCAGTTTCGAGATCCGCTTCGTCCTTCTGTTTGGAGAATTTTAATATTGCTGCTGCGACAAGGAATGAAACGAGTGTTGCCGCCAGTATACCGAGGAGCATCGTCAGATATTCACCGCGCGGTGTCATTGCGATGTAAGCAAGGATACTGCCTGGTGCAGCCGGACCTGAAAGTCCGAAATCTAGCAGTGAAAATGTCAGTATGCCTGACGCACCGCCGAGGATTGCAGCAACCACGAGTGTCGGTTTCATCAGTATATACGGGAAGTATATCTCATGGATACCGCCGACGAAATGGATGATTGCCGCACCCGGTGCGGTTGCACGGGCGGTACCTTTGCCGAATATCATGTAGGCGAGAAGGATACCGAAACCTGGGCCGGGGTTGGATTCGAGTGTGAAGAGGATTGAACGGCCCACTTCACGTACTTCTTCAGATGCGAGCGGTGTCAGTACACCGTGGTTGATCGCATTGTTCAAAAAGAGCACTTTTGCCGGTTCGATGAAGATGCTGGCAATTGGCAGCAGCCCGGCATCGACGATTACATCGACCAGTCTGCCGAGAAGCTGCGTGAGCCAAGAGACAACCGGTCCGAGGCCATAGTAGCCGAACAGTGCAAGGAAGAATGCAAGGAAACCGGCCGAGAAGTTATTGACCAGCATCTCGAGCCCCTGGCGGATTCTGGGTACGAGTACGGCATCAACCTGTTTCATCAGATAACCGCCGAGCGGTCCCATGATCATGGCACCGAGCAGCATCGGAGAATCCGGGAATGCCGCAATGACACCCATCGTGGCCGTCGCACCGACGACACCGCCCCGTACATCACTGATGAGCTTACCGCCGGTGTAGGCGATGAGCAGCGGCAGCAGGTAGACGATCATCGGATCGACCATGGTCGCGAGGTCTTCGTTTGGGAACCAGCCGACATCGATGAACATGGCTGTGATGAGCCCCCAGGCGATGAAGGCTGCGATGTTCGGCATGATCATACTGCTCAGAAATGAGCCGAACGCCTGTACTTTGCGGGAAATACCGCTTTTTTGTTCTGACATGTCTGTCACCCCTTGGAATATATTTATAAATATTTTATATGTAATTCAATCATAGTAAGGGTATAGTACTATTACAATAGGGACAAAATGCGAGTTTGGCACAGATTCAGTGACAAAAGGGGTTTTACGGCGCACCCCGTGCCGGAGCGCCGCATTAAAATTCTTGTAAGAAGAGGTGGCTTTATGTTCGAATACCAGTCTGTGTATAAGCGGAATGCTTCCGGGCTTCACGGGAAGACGTTCTGGTATACTGTCTTGACGTTCATTCTGATCTATGTGGCATTGATCGTCGTGGCATTACTGCTGATAAGCCCTGCGGCATTTTTCGATTCTGCGTGGGTGCTGCTTTGGATATTTCCGATGATCTTCGTCATTCTGCTGATTTCGGTCTTTGTAATCTATCCGGTCGGCATCGGTGTCCTGAGATTCTTTGCAAGTGCCTACAGGCAGAAAGAATATAAGTTCAAAGATGTCTTCATCACTTTCCAAAAAGGCAATTACAGCAAGGTGATCAAACTCAGTCTGCTGATGCTGCTCATCCATTTCGGATTTTCCTTAATCTATGGTTTCCTCGTGCAATTCATCGTGATGGCGATAAATACGCCGCTGATAGCAATCGGCGAGGGGATGTCGAGCGGAACCGGCCAGCCTTCAGGAGGGGAAATCGGTCTGATCATTTCACTGGTCCTGCTCAATGTCCTGGTCATCGTCATCTCGTATATACCCTATATACTGATGGGAATCTACATGTTTCTTGCGTTCATGACATACATCGACCAGCCGATGATCGCGACGCTGGATAAATTCAGGATTGCATGGGATGTGATGTTCAAAGCTGGCGGCGGCCTGATCCGTCTGATTGTGAGCAACTTCCTGCTGATGCTTTTGCCGACTGTCCTCTACGTCCTGATGTTTGCCGGAATTGCGATATTCGCAATAGCAGTGGATAATGAACAGACCCTTGGCTACATGATGATAATCCTTGTGCCGCTGGCGGCACTCATCATCATCGCCCTGTTCTGCTACGTCATGTACTACATGACCGGCAGTCTCACGGCCTATTATTTCGAGTGCCGTGATGCGCTGGACAGGAGATACAGCGAAAGGCCGCAGAATCCTGTCAGGGATGACGGCTATGAAAGCAATGAAGAGGCACAGCGATACGATGAGGACGATGGCCTGAGGCCGCTCTGACGATCGTGTCCATGGAGAGTTTTTTCAGATCGGGACTTCTTGGTCCCGATCTTTTTTAATTCCTTGAAAATAATCAATTTAGGAGTAAACTTGTTATAAATGCATGGGAAGAGGTGGTAGAGTGAGTGAAAATAACAAAGGCATCATTTTTACGCTTGGAGCATACATAATATGGGGGTTCCTCCCCATCTACTGGAAACAGGTTGAACATATATCCCCCTATGAGATCATCTCACACCGGGTTTTCTGGTCTTTCATATTCATGATTGTCTTCATCATTGCCACAAACAGGCTGCGTCTTTTCAAAAAAGACCTGAAGTTCATTTTCAAAGAAAAAAAGAAGGTGGCGGCCCTTTTCTTCGCCTCGGCTGTCATCACGTCAAACTGGCTGGTCTATATCATTGCGGTGAACACCGGTCATATCCTCGATGCAAGTCTAGGCTATTATATCAATCCTCTGATCAGCATACTGTTTGGTTTCGCGCTGCTCGGTGAGCGTTTCTCCAGAGTCCAATGGATGGCAATCATCATCGTATTCGCGGGAGTCGCATATCTTGCCGCAGGTCTCGGAGCAGCTCCGTGGATTTCGCTCTACCTTGCGACATCGTTCAGTGTTTACGGTCTGATCAAGAAAGTGATCAACCTGGATGCCATTTTTGCACTGGCAGTTGAGACGTTCGTACTGGCCCCTTTTGCACTGATTTTCATAGTCTTTCTGGAAGGCAGTGGGCAGGGGAATTTCGGATTCAACATCGACAGCCTGGTCATGATGGGCACGGGTGTCGCAACAGCGGTCCCGCTTCTGCTGTTTGCGCTGGGCGCCCAGCGGATAAGGCTGTCGCTGGTCGGTTTCCTGCAGTATTTTGCGCCGACGATCATGCTGCTCATTGGGGTGTTCATGTATGATGAGGCATTTACAGATATCCACAGAGTGGCATATATACTGATCTGGAGCGGGCTCATCCTCTATACGCTCAGCCGTTTCATGCAGATGCAGAAAAAAGCTGGGAAAAATCCACGGCGCCGCGTCTCCAGCTAGCATATCATTAGTTATGATGGGGGAATCGTGTTATGATTTATGGACAATTTGAGGTGTGAGGAGTTAAGAGGGAATGAAAGTTTCAAAATATTTACTTACCACATTGACTGTTTCGCTCATCCTCGCCGGGTGTTCCGGAGCGGGTAAGGTGGAAGATGATATAAATGAAACATCAGGAGAAGCATCTGAGGCAGGCGGGCCGGATGAAGAGGTTGTCCCGACACAGACTGTAAAGGAAAAGCTTTCGCACATGGGAGAGACAGATGATGAAATACTCAATGCCGTCATCGGGCAGTCGCAGGACATAGAAAGTTATCAGGCGCTTCTGAACCTCGAAGGAAAGCTTGATGACGCCCGTCCTGAATCTCTTGATGCAGATGTCCGCTTCAGGGAAGGGAAGGAAGACGGGCCGCCTTCGCTGCATTTGAAATCAGGAGGAGAAGACCGCACCTTCTCGAAGGATGGGGAAACCTTCTATTACAACGGCACAGACTGGGTAAATATTTCCGATTCCGCGGGGGCCCGTTCCCTGTATCAGGTAACCTACAACAACGCCGTGCTGTCACTTGCCGACATCAGGGATCATCTTGAGAAAGAAGAGGATGGCAATACGGTGACTTACAGTTACGACGGAAAGAGCGAGAAAGTGTTTGAGACGTTCAAACAGCTGTTCGCTGAAAATTTCGGCAATATCAGTCTCTCTGAAATAGACAACAATCTGGAAATTGAAGTGGATTCAAAAGAGCACACTATAAAGGAAATAGATTATGAAGCGGAGGGTGAGACGGAAACCGGTCCGTTCGAACTGACCGCCGATGTGGAATTCAGATCCTTCAACAGCATCGATGATGATGATATAGAAATACCTGAAAAAGTCAGGAATTGAGCAGAAGCAGGGCAATGATACATTGTCCTGCTTCTCTTATATGTAATTAAAATTGAAGAAATATTAGAAAAACAGTTTAAATTTAAATTGAGTATGTTTAAATAATATGAAAGGGGTGGAATAAAATTGGTAGAAAATAATCATTTCTATAATCTTTTCAATTTAAACGAATCACTGACGAACTTATCAATGAGGCACTGGAATAAGACATTCGGGGAGGATGTCTCGCTCACCCAGCTGATTGTCCTCAATGAACTACAGACATTCGGCAGGATGACACAGAATGAGCTTGCTGAGAAGATGGTGATCTCCAAGGGGGCGGTCAGCCAGATCATCAAAAACCTGGAAAACAAGGAACTTGTCAAAAGGGAAGTGGAGGAGACGGACAGGCGGAACCGGTACCTGGTGATTGAGGAAAAGGGACTGGAAACAATCGCCCGGGCAGAAAAGCACGCCGAGAAACTGCGTGAAGAATACATGGATCTGATTCCCGACCGGGAACTTGAAAATTACATCGAAACACAGAGGAAATTTACGGAGTACTTAAAATCACATATATGACATGAAAAAGGCGATTCGTCAGAATCGCCTTTTCGCATGTTCATGAGGATGTTTTCCGTTTGTTCTCAAGAATCATCCCTATGATCAGAAATGCAACCGTGTAGAGGACTGTGACCAGCATCGGGAATGCCGCTTCGCCCCATGTGATGTCCGGTTCCGCGTAGATCTGTGTGAAATGGTAGAGGGGAAGATACTGGGCGATATTTTGCGCCGTCTGCCCCATCACCTCGAACGGTATCATGATACCTGAGAGGAACGCCATGCCGATCGCGATAAAGTTTGCGAGCCCGTTGATGATGAATTTGTTTGTCGTAAAAGCAGCAATTACATAGTGAATTGACAGGGTGAATGCAGTGATCAGGAGCAGCGCTGTGAACATTTTGCCAAGCGGCACACCCGAAAGACTGTCCATGCGCAGTGCCAGTGCTCCGAAAAACATGAATGCGACGACGAACAGGCCGAAGACAATCTGTGACAGGATCATCTGGGACATGAAGGTGCTTGTCTTCATGGGAGAGACATTAATCCTCTGTTTCAGTTCAGGTGAATTGAACTCCGACATGATGTTGCCCACGAGTATGAGCAGGAAGAGCATAATCCAGTACCCGGCAAAGTTGGTGTAGTTTCTCATATACTCAAAATTACTCTGTGCCTCGACATCCACCGATTCATGAATTTCTACATCTATACTGTCTGAAAGCAGCTCTGTGACCGCATCTGTGTGAAGTTCGCCCGTGGTGTCAAAATCCGCTTTAAGAAATGTGAAATACTGCCGGATGGCGGTCTGCATCTGCAAATGTTGTGTCGACCGCTGGTCTGCCGTAGTCTCGACGACCGGGCTGCCGGAAGTGAACCTTGATTCTGCATCTTCGGGAATGGTTATGAAACCGTCTATGGCATTGAGGAATATCTTCTCCTCAAGCGCCTCAATATCCGGATTTTCCTCATTGGAGACCGTGACTTCGTTGTTTTCATCCAGGTAGTCGATCAGTCCCCGGCTGATTTCAGAACGGCTATTGTCGATGATGTCGATTCTCAGAGACTCTGAAGTATAGTTTTCACTTGAGTTGCCCAGTGAGAACATGACTGCAAAGATGAAAAATGCAGAGAGCAGAATAACAATTAGAATTCTGTATTTCCAGAAGTGGAGGAGAATCCCTTTAAATACTGTCATATTGTTTCCTCCTCAATGAAAGTAATGTGATGGAGAAAAAGACGGCCGCATACCCGATCAGCATGCCGATGGTCGCCCAGTAGTCATCATAGTTGCCGAGGAAATTGATTTTATACATCGTATCCGTAAGTCTTGCAAGCGGGTTGAGCGTATTCACCCATGTCAGGTTATTTTCTATGAGGATGATTTTTATGAAAGGCCCCATGAGTCCTGACAGTGCGGCAAGCCCGATGATGAATATTACTGACACCGTGGTTTTCATACCGGCGTTGATTTTCGGGAGAAGCCCGATGATCAGCCCGAGTCCGATCCCGGTCAGGTTGGCGATGAAAAGCAGTCCGAGTGTTGGCCCTAATTCCGTGAACAGATTGATCTTATACAGAATGATGATGACGGCCAATATTAAGAAATTCGTGGCCAGATTGAGAATGAGTGCGCCGAGTACGCTGGCTGACAGAAATTTGACTTTACTGTAGGGGCTCGCTGCGAAACGTGCTCCCATGGGATCCAGGTTCGGCTGCATCGACGACATGAATTCAATGCCGGAGAAGATGCCGTAGAACGCGATCATGGCAATCAAGGAATAGAAGAGCACAGCTTCCGGCTGGGCTTCCTGGCTGTTCTCTTCTATGAACTGGGCTTCAAAATCATAGTTTTCATAGGGTATGCCGGAGCCTGCGACCTTTTCAATCTGATTGATGACCATCTCGAGTACCGTCTGGTCGAAACCACTTTCGGTCACAAGCAGTGTGTTGTCTCCGTGTATATAACCTGAAATATCGCCCTGCTTCATTTCCGACACGGCTTCCTCTTCTGACATGACGGTCATATTTATGAAATCAATCTCTTCAATCACTTCGGTCAATTCCTGGTCTTCCTGGATACCGACATCAATGTTTTCAAGTTCTCCGACCGTCATGTTTGAAGTCGCCATGATGAACAGGCCGGTGAGCAGCAGCGGATAGCAGAGTGTCCAGAACCAGAAACCGAAATCCTTGAAACTGATACTGACCAGATAATAGGTCATGCGGAATATATTCATCAGTCCCTCAACTCCTTGCCTGTAAGCTCCAGGAAGATGTCACTCAGGGTGGCCCGTTCGCTTGTGAGGTCCGTATACGTCAGATTGTTGGATTCTATGAACTTGATGAGATTAGCCAGGTTGTTCTCCTGCTTTTCGAAGTGGATGAGGTAGTTGTCGTTTTTGTTCGTCACTTTGACAACATGGGGCAGTTCCGAAAGTCTTTTTTTCATCCCGGGGTCTTCTGTCAGAAAACCGACCTCCACCCTCTCCTGCGTGGAAATGGATTCCTGGAGCTGCCCGACTGTGCCCTGGGCGATATTGCGGCCCTGATCCATTATGACCATGCGGTCGCACAGCTGTTCCGCCTCTTCCAGATAGTGGGTCGTATAGATAACTGTCCTGCCGTCCGCCTTCATCTTTTTGACACCTTCAAGTATGAAATTCCTGCTCTGTGCGTCGACTGCAACGGTCGGTTCATCCATGAAGAGCAGTTCCGGCTTGTGGGCGATGCCGCAGGCGATGTTAAGCCGGCGCTTCAATCCGCCGGAGAGCTTGCCCGGGGTGAACCGACGGTATTTGTCCAGCCCCACGAAATCAATCGCTTCCTCCACCAGCTTTTTCCGCTCTTTGCTGTTTTGAATGTACAGCCCGCAATAAAAATCAATATTTTCATAAACATTCAATTTATCGAAAATCGCCAGTTCCTGCGGTACAATGCCGATACGCCGCTTGACGTCGTTATTGTTGGAATCAACTCTCCTACCGAAGATTTCAATGTCACCGCTGTCAAATCTGAGCAGTGAAAGCATGCAGTTTATGGCCGTGGTCTTGCCGCAGCCGTTGGGACCGAGCAGACCGACGATCTCTCCGTCCTGCGCGTTGAATGAAAAATGGTCCAGTGCAATCAGTTCGTTGTATCTTTTGACAACTCCATCCATCATGATCATTATGATTCCTCCCCGTTCAATCTTTGTTACATTAAGTTTATACTGTTATTGAATCAGTTGTTAGTGTATAAAATAATGATAAAGGGTGACAGATGTCATGAATCGGAGGTGAGGGTATGAGAGTGATCATAGAAAAACTGCTGCTGTACATAGTGCTGACCGGTTTCTATTTCGCGGATGCTGAGGGGGCAAGCCTGATCATCGCACTGTTTGCTTTCATACTGTTCTTTTCCCTGGACTTGTCGGAACACCGGTTCACCGTACTGGCCGCCACGGGGATTTTCACTTTATCCCTCCTGCTTGGCACGGGGTGGATCTATTATGTGCCTCTGCTCAGTTTCTCGGTGGCCGGCCGCTACAGAAAATGGGCCATTGCCACGTTCATCTTCCATCTGGCAGAACCGAAAATTTCACTGATTATGCTCTCGGGCATCGTCATATACATGGTCTATCTGCGGGAGGGGATGTCGTCGCTGGAACTGGAGAACAAAAAGGTTAGAGACCAGTTGACAAGCGATAACCTGCTGCTCAGGCGGCAGCATAACGAACTGCTCAAAAATCATGAAAAAGACATATACATGGCGGGGTTGAATGAGCGGAACAGGATCGCCCGTGACATGCATGATGCACTCGGTCATTCA
This sequence comes from Salinicoccus sediminis, assembly GCF_000986795.1. Classification (GTDB taxonomy): domain Bacteria; phylum Bacillota; class Bacilli; order Staphylococcales; family Salinicoccaceae; genus Salinicoccus; species Salinicoccus sediminis. Next base: position 415,492 of record NZ_LAYZ01000002.1, read on the forward strand.
CTGAGCAGCAGCATCCTGCTGATCGAGTCTCTGCAGTATGTCAGGGATGAGGAGAAGCTGAAGGAATCGCTCAGCCTGTTGCAGGGCAGGCTGAAGTCGGGCATGGATGACATACGCATGAGCATCCACCATCTGTATGAAACATCCATCGATTTAAAATCGCGTATCGAAGACTATATGGAAGAGATGGAGCCGTTTGATGCAGAACTGTACTATGATGTGGATATGGAAATCGGACATGAGGTTAAAATAGATATCCTCTCCATAGTGAAAGAGGCACTTACGAACGTCAAAAAGCATTCTAAAGCGTCGGAAGTGAATGTTTTCATCAAAGAACAGAATGATTTTCTGACACTCTCCATAAAAGATAACGGCAGCAGGAAACCGGAGCAGAGCAAAGGCATGGGGCTTTTGTCCATGCGGGAAATCGTAGCGAAATACAGCGGGATATTCAATACATTCCATGACGGCGGATTTACGGTCCATATTACGCTTTACAAGGAGGGCATCAGATAGATGGATATAATAATAGTAGATGATGATGCACTGGTTGTTAATGCCCTCGGGACGATATTGGAGGGTTCCGGACACACTGTTGTGGCCACGGGCGGAAGCGGGCGGGAGGCGGTTGTCCTTTACCGGAAACACACGCCGGATCTCCTGATGACGGATATACGGATGGACGGCATGTCCGGGCTTGAAGCGAGCAGGAAGATACTGGATGAAGACAGCAGGGCGAACATCCTGCTGATCACTACCTTCAAGGATGATGAGTACATACACGAGGCACTTAGAATCGGCTGCCGGGGCTATCTGCTCAAAGATAATTTCAAAGGGATACTGCCCGCCATCCAGGCGGTTGCATCCGGCAACATGGTCTTTGACAGCGATATCGTAAAAAGTATGTCCACCCGGTCACATGGCCGGGCAATGGCAGATCTTTCCGAAAGGGAACAGGGGATACTCAGGGAAGTCGCCGACGGTCTGAGCAACCGGGAGATTGCAGAGAAACTGTATCTGAGTGAGGGGACTGTGAGGAATTACATCTCACAGATGCTGACAAAGCTTGAACTGCGTGACAGGACCCAGCTTGCCGTCTATTACTACAAAAACTAGAAAGAGGATGCCGGCCGGGCATCCTCTTTCTGTTTTGGATTATTTCAGTTTTGGCCAGTAGTCTCTGTTGGCTTCAATGAGATCATCCAGAATGTCTTTGGCAACCGAGGCACTCGGTACTGTCCTGGACAAAATCAGTGCCTGCCAGAGTTTCTGATAGGATTCTTCCTCGAACGCCTCCACCACAAGCTTTTCTACACCGGCCTGCTGCTCCATCAGGGACTTCTGGAATCTCGGAATCTCTCCGACCACGAGTTTTTCAGGGCCTTTGCTGCCGACGATGCACGGTATCTCCACCATTGCTGTCGGATCGAAGTTACGGATGGCGCCGTTGTTCTCAACGATCATCAGCATGCGTTCCTTCGTATTGAATGCAATCGCCCTGGCGAGGTCCACGATGTAAGAGGCGTGTTCATCAATCGTGAGCCTGGTATCCTCCGCAGTGCCTTTTTCGATGATTGCACGGCACTCGCTGAAGATAAATTTTTCACGTCCTTCCATCACTTCATTGGCGCGCGTGCGTTCTGAATTTGAATTTGCGACTTCGTAATCCGGGAAGAAGTAGTATTTCAAATATGTGTTCGGGATCGTATCCGGATCCAACGCCTGGATGTCCTTTGCCTTTTTCAGCGTGCTGTTCCAGCTTGCCTGCTGCTCGAGTTCGGAGCTGCCGTCCGTCGCATAGCCGTTTTTACTAACATGGCTGATGACTTCCGGCATAAGGGTATTGCCTTTTTTGTCACGTATATCCGTCCACCAGCCGAAGTGGTTCAGTCCGTAGTAGTCGACTTCAAACTCCTTGCGGGAAGAGAGGCCGAGGTTTTTGGCTATCAGCTCTTCGATGCCGATAGGCATATCGCAGATGTTCAGGATCCTTGCGTCCGGGCGCAGTTTGCGTGTCGCCTCGGCCACGATTGCTGCCGGATTGGAATAGTTGAGCATCCACGCATCCGGTGAATATTTTTCCATGTAGTCAACGAGCTCGAGCACTCCCGGGATGGAGCGCATGCCGTAGGCGATGCCGCCGGGTCCGCATGTTTCCTGGCCGATGACACCATGTTTGAGCGGAATCTTTTCGTCCTGCTCCCTCATCGCGTATTTGCCGACCCTGATATGGGCCATGACGAAGTCGACATCCGTGAAGGCTTCCGCAGGATCCGTACTGGCTGTGAGTGTCACCCAGGGCGCACGCTCTTCCAACAGAATGCCGCATGCATCAGCAATTGTCTGCTGGCGCTCTTTGTCGTTGTCATACAGTTTGATGGTATCAATCGGGAACTCATCGAGATAGTCGAGCAGCATCAGGATGATTCCCGGTGTGAAGGTGCTTCCGCCGCCTGCGATTGTAATATTGAATTTTTTCATTGTCATTTCCTCCTGAGTATCTTTTTTATTGTGTTCAGACCATTGCTTCGAAGTATTCCCTGACCTGGGGGACGCTCAGGCCCACGATGACCTGCACACTCGTGCCGCTCTTTGCGATGCCATGGGCCATCTGACCGTTTGTAAAGTAGTCGTTGTCCTTGACCTGGCCGGGGTCATTGACAGTTACCCTGAGCCGAGTGGCACAGTTTGTGACATCCTTGATGTTTTCACTGCCGCCGAGACCTTCCAGGTAATAGACAGCCTTATCTTCGTACTCATTGCCGGTGCTTTTGGCTGCAACGGCGGGTTCACCGGTTTTCTGATCAAGATAATCTTTTTTGGTATACAGTTTTGCTTCTTCACCGGTTTTTCTGCCGGGAAGGGCTATATCGAATTTCTCTATCAGGTACTTGAATGTGACGAAATAGATGCCCGTAAAGATGAATCCGATGACTGCCTGCGTGATATAGATGCCGCCGTGGCTCGCAGCAAGCGGTATCCAGTTGATTGCTGCGATATCTATCAGGCCGCCGCCCATGAGTCCGACGACGCCGAACATATTCATGATCATGATCATTGTTGCACCGAGCAGCGCGTGTATGACGAACAGATACGGTGCGATGAACAGGAATGTGAATTCCAGCGGTTCGGTGATTCCTGCAAATACTGCTGTAGCCGTTGCAGGCAGTACGAGCGCCAGCATCTTCTTCCTGTTCTCCTTCGGAGTGGAGTAGTACATGGCGAGACCGATGCCGAGGCAGCTGAATATCTTGATGTTGCCCTGGAGCAGGAAGCCGTAAGGGTACAGCTCACTGAGCGGCGCATCGGAGCTGCTGTACTCGGAGAGTTCTGAAATCCAGAGCGGCTTCAGCCCTTCATTTACAGCAGCAGGGCCGAATTCGAACGGCGTATAAATGAAGTGGTGCAGGCCGGTCGGTATCAGGATCCTCTCAAGGAAGTGGAATATCCACACGCCGATATAACCGGATTGGAGCATGACCTCCTGCAGTGAGGCGATGCCTGTCTGGACATACGGCCAGACGAATGCGACAAGGAAAGCCAGCGGAATCATCATGAAGAATCCGATGACCACAACGAATGACAGTCCCTGGAATATCCCGAGGACTTCAGGGAGTTTCGTATCATAGAAATTGTTGTGGATCCATATCACGATGGCCGAGATAAGTATCGCACCGATGATGTTCGTATCCAGCGTGGCGATGCCCGCAATCTCTTTGACCCCTGTGAGATTTTCAACGCCTTGTGACAGGTCGACGCCGAAAGTCTCCGGCCAGAGGGTCAGTATCGTATTTATATAGTTGTTGAACACCAGGTAGATCATCAGTGCTGCGAGCGTCGCCCTGGCCTGGGCTTTTTTCGCCAGTGAAATCGGCAGCCCGATGACGAAGGCGAGTTCCATGTGGTCAAAAATTGTCCAGCCGCCGCTTTCAATGATCGACCAGATGCTGTGCCACATCGTCCCTTCCACCGCGATATCCCCCATGATATTCGGATTTTTGAATAAAGTCGCAAGCCCTACGATAATCCCGAAGAAGGCGAACAACAGCACGGGAACTATCATGGCGCTTCCAAATCTCTTAACAGCATTCATAGGCAAAAACTCCTTGTATATGTCTTAATGGCCACTTTAAAGGAAGCGTTTTCAATTTCCAACACGTTTGACGCATTTAGGAATAGAATAGTACGATATGATTATATTTACAGGAGACGGAAATATTTTCATCAAGGACAGGGGATAGGATAATGGTACTGGATAAGCTCGTGAATCAGTATTATGATGCATTAAGTGACAATGATCTCTACGTCATCAAAGTGATACATGACAATATAGACGATATGAAGGTGATGAAGATACAGGAGTTGGCAGAGCTCTCGCATATATCGATATCATCGATACACCGGCTGGCAAAGAAACTCGGTTTCGACGGCTACAGCGATCTGAAGTCATACATCAAGCTGAATGATGCAGCGGGGGAGGACACCCAGGATCTGATGGAACTGCTTGAGCATGATATAAAACAGACATTGAAGCACCTGGACCAGCTGAACTTCGACAGACTCAACCGCATGATCGATGAAGCGCCCTTCATCTACATCTACGGTACGGGGACCGCCCAGCTTGAAGTGGCAAACGACGTGCAGCGCCAGCTCCTGTCTTTATACAAGCGGTCGATGGTTTTGAAAAATGAACGGGAACTGATGAACGGCATCGAACAGTTGGCGGATGGGGAGATTCTTCTGATCATTTCACTTTCGGGGGAGACGAAAAACTTCGAGGATATCATCCATCTGATCAGAGCGAGGAATGTACAGTACATCAGCGTCACGACGCTGAAAGACAACCTTCTTGCACAGAATGCGATGTTCAACATATATGTAAACAGCACGCCGTTCTATCTGTTCAACGGCATCAACAATTCCAGCTTCCTGCCTTACCACATCGTCTTCGACGTGATACTGCGGAAGTTCAGTAAATGGAAGAATGAACAGGCTGATGAATAGAAAATCTCCAGAACCGTGTTCTGGAGATTTTTCTTACGATTAGTCAATGCCGATATACCGCCGTCTTTATACAGCCCCGTCAAATTCAGTTGAGGGGATTCAGATAGGTTTCTATGAAGTCCCGCTGGTCTTCGATTTTAGGCGAAAGGGAGAGGGTTTCACCCAGGCTGTCCAGAGGTTCGTCAACAGTGAATCCCGGGCCATCTGTGGAGAGCTCGATCGTGATGCCGCCCGGCGCCTGGATATAGACTGCCTTGAAATAATGGCGGTCGACGATACCTGAGTTCGGCCACTTTTCCTCCTGCAGTTTTAAGAGCATCTCCTGCAGGTGGTCTTCATCTGCGACCCTGAGCGAGAAATGATGGACGCTGCCGTAGCCTTCCTTTTCAAGCTGGCTGTTCCTCTGTTCGACGACATGGACGGAGTCCCGGCCGACCTTGACTTCGGCCTCTGTGCTTTCGTCGGTAAGGTCTCCTGCTGTTTCCCCGCCGAGCAGTTCGAGCAGCTGGAGCGCCGCTTTCAAATACTGGACGGTGATTTCAACCGCACCGATTGAAGTGATGGCATACTCCTTCGGTATTTCATCGGTTGAATTGGGTTCGGAATCATCATATTCAGTATCGACCATGAGTGCCATGCGCTGTTTTTCATGATCTTCAAAAATCATGGACATATGGCCGAAACGTTCTGTGAAACCTTCGTGGTAGACACCTTTTTCATCGAAGCGGTTTCTGAAGAATTCCAGTGCTTCCATGGACGGTACCCTGAATATGGTCCTTGATATGCTGTTGGTGCCGGGCTGGAATTTTGGGGCATTGAATATCTCGAAGAACGTAATATCCGTCCCGGGCGTCCCTTTGTAATCGGCGTAGAAGAGGTGATACATGCCGGTGTCATCCTGGTTGACGGTCTTTTTGACGAGCCGGAGCCCTAATATATTTGTATAGAAATCATGGTTGTCGAGTATTTCCTTCGTGATGGACGATACATGGTGAATGCCTTTGACTGTCATGGCTATCGCTCCTTAAAGTCTATTACTATCAGTATATAATAGAGATGGGTTAAACTCTAATAAAGGAGGACGATCTTAAATGGAACATCTGTTTATAAAAAGCAGGAATGGAAGCGACCGGACGCTGGTCCTCTTCCACGGCACCGGCGGGAGGGAGACGGACCTGCTCGAAGTCTCAACCATGGTGAATGCTTCCGCCAACGTACTGGCTTTGCGCGGTGCGGTGGAAGAGAATGGACAGGCGAGATATTTCAGACGGCTGTCTCCCCGGGAATATGACCAGGAGAGCCTGCGTGAGGAAGGCATGAAGACCGCCTCTTTGATAAGGGAGCTCGCTTCTGAATATGAACTGGACATGGCGAAAGCGGTCTATATAGGCTACTCCAACGGCGCAAACATGGCGGCCCATCTGCTGCTCAACCACGATATCGCCGTGGCCGGGGCAATGCTCATGCACCCTGCCTACAGGAGTGAACTGATTGAGAGAGATATACTGCTCCAAAGCAGTGTACTGCTCACTGCGGGTGCCCGGGACATGACAGCCACAGCGGGCGAAGCCTACGAACTGAAGCAGTCCCTTGAACTGAAAGGTGCATCCGTTGAAGTGAAGCTCACAGATGGCGGCCATGAGATCGTTTCCGAAGAGCTCATGGAAGGCCATGTATGGTATTTGAAAGTGGATGGCATGATGGATGAACTATAGGTATGTTTTCCTGAGGTATTTTTCCAGTCCGTCTTCATCACATGTATAGTCTGTAATATCCCCGGCGGCGGATCTGATGTCATCATCGGCATTTTTCATCGCCGTTGCTTTGCCCGTCTTTTCAAACAAGGGGATGTCGTTCATCGAATCACCGATGGCATGCACATCTTCGAAGCGGATATCGAAATGCTCGAGCAGTGTCTCTATGCCGGTCGACTTATCAATCCCCTTCTGCATCACTTCGGCATTATGGACACTGGTCGTATAGAGCGCATAATCTCCTGAGTCCCGGTTCTGTTCCAGAAAATTGTACCAGTCGCCGATTTTCTTTTCATCCACGCTGAAGAAGAACATTTTGACGACATCTTCATAGGGCAGGGCATCGACCCACTGTTCATCCTGTTTCAGGCTTGTTTCAGTGAAGTCGATTTCAAAGGCTTTCAGTGAAGCCGGCCTTTCCAGCTGGAAATCCCTGATTATATAATCCCTGTCCTGCAGGTGGGTGCGTGAGGAATTCTCCAGGGTATGGACTTCATAATAGATTTCACGTTTCCGGGCTTCACCGATTATCTTTTCGACAGTGTCGGGACTGAACGAAGTGGCGTCAATCTGTACGCCGTCTACATATACCCCCATGCCGCTTGCGGCGACATATCCGTCAAGCGGACAGTTGTCCGGTGTGATGGATTGTATTTCGTGGCTTGTCCTGCCGGTGGCAAAAAATATATACATCCCTTTTTCTTTCAGCTCTGCAAGTGTATCAGGCAGGGTAAGGGGGAATTCTGCTTTATGGTTGAGTATTGTACCGTCCATATCCAGGGCGATTGCTTTCATTTCTGTCGTCTCCTCGTCAAAGTTATATATTAAAATCAGTGTATTTCCGCCGTAAACCGGATTGTTGTGCTAAAATATTCAGTATTATTTATCATTATAAATTGGGTGTTATGATACCAGCAGGCCGTTTTTTCGTACTTCAGATGCTGAACACCGGCGGTGCCGCGGCGGTCATCCCGGCAGTATCCATACTTAATTCTAGACATTTTGCCATGTCTTTTAAAGTGAATTATGAATCAGAAGCATGAATCTCTCCCGGACCGGCTCATCCTTTCTCCAAGGATTCCTCTGTTCTTCATCGTCCTGGGTCCGATCGTCTTCGTATATCTCATCATGCTGTAGGAGGGAAGTGGAATGGGCGGTTTCATCTTCATATTCATGAATGTCATACTCCCGATCATCATCATAGTATCCACGGGCTATGTCATCCAGCTCAAATTCAAGCTCGACCGCGGGACCCTGGCAAAGCTTGCGATCCATTATGTGATGCCGGCGTTCATATTCATGAGCCTGTATGAATCGGATATCAATTTTTCGCTGTTCGTGAAAATCCTGTTATTCCTCAGCCTGTATGCTTTCGTAACATTCCTGATTACGCGTTTCATCGCCCGGTTTCTCGGTCTCGACAGGGGGCAGCGCATCCTTTTTACAAATTCCAACCTGTTCTATAATGCGGGGAACTATGGTGTGCCGGTCAACGATCTCGTATTCAGGAGCGACCCGTACGCGATGAGCGTGCAGGTCATCATGGTCGTCTTTCAGAACATGTTCGCATATTCATACGGCATATTCTCGCTGAGTGCGGAAAATTCAGGGAGGGGCAGGGCACTTCTTGGCTATTTCAGAATGCCGATATTCTACGGGCTTGCCCTCGGACTCCTGTTCAACTATTTTGATATCGGCATGCCGCCCCCAGTCACATCCGCCCTCGATTACATGAGGAATGCGATGATCGGGATCGTGCTGTTCATACTCGGTGCCCAGATTGCCGGCATAAAATTCAGGCGTCTCAGGTTCAGTGCATTCACAGCAAGCCTCTCAAGGCTTGTAATCGGTCCGGCAGTGGCGTTTGCGATGCTGCTTCTGTCAGGCATTGAAGGAACCACAGCGCAGGCGATCCTTATCACCTCTGCAATGCCGGCGGCTGTGAACAGTTCAATCATTGCCCAGCAGTACAGTGATGATCCTGAGTATGCAGCTGAAATCGTCATGATGAGTACGCTTCTGAGTGCTGCGACAGTGTCTTTCGTCATATATGCCGCCATGAGCATATTCTGATGATTTATCAAAAGTGCCCCTGTTGTGGTAAAATGGAGGGAAGATAAACGGGACGAAGGAGATTTCCAGTATGGTCAGTATCAATGAGCACTTGAATGTGTATAATATGAGCGATCTGAAGCAGATGGCCCGCACGATTTCGGTGAAGAATTTTTCCAAATTGAAAAAAGAGGAACTGATTGATGCAATCGTCGAAAAACAGAAGCAGCCTGAAACCGCAGCGTATGCCTACCGTTACATCGATGATGCATCTTTTGAGAGCTGGCGAGATGCAGCAAAGGGCGGGAACGAAGATCACTACAGCCTCGAGCAGGTTTTCGGCCTCTACATCATGGGATATGCAGTCGAGGACATGGAGCAGGAGGACCGCTATTTCATTACGGATACGGCAGCGGGCCTGTTCGGCGGAGCCGATACAGAGGGGAACCGGGAAGTGCGCATCAGCGTACAGAGGAAACTGAATCTGATCCGGGCGTCACTGCATCTGTACGGCATTGTAACTTTCAAACAGCTGATCCATCTGTTCAAAAAATACTATGACATGGACATTACGGCCGAGGAGATTACAGACTTTCTTGGCGCATCCCCTTACGATATCACAATCAATGGGGAGAACGGGGAAATTGTCATAGATGACATGAATGACGAGCAGTATCAGATGGTGCGCAGACTGCAGGGAGACCGGCCTTACTATGAGCCTGAATTTGCGAAGTTCATCAAGTTCAGCGATCCGAATTTCATCGATGAATCCGTCCATCACACAGAGCTGAGGGACTGGATTGCAGAAAATACGGATGCACCCAAAGAGCAGCACCGCAATATCTATATCTCCCTGCTGCAGCTGATCATGAGAGGGGCAAACCAGGATGAAGTCATACAGTACCTGGTGTCACTCGGTGTGGAATTCAAAGATGACGGAGAGCGGCGCAGTTTCTTCGATAACATCGCTGGAATCGTGAATAATACGAGACATTTCAAATTCCGGGGACATAAGGAATCGGAACTGCAGACGAAAACGATCGTCAGAGAAATCAAAGTGGGCAGGAATGATCCGTGTCCATGTGGCAGCGGCAAAAAGTACAAGAAGTGCTGCGGAGCATAATCTTTTTCAGTGAAGCCCTGCGGGGAAGGCAGGGCTTCATTTATATTATTTCATGATTGAATTTTCAGAAAGGGGAAGAGGAATGGACCATTATAAATATCCCTATTTAAACAGACGTTTCAGTGTCTATGCCAAAAATGGGATGGTGGCGACAACACATCCGGTGGCAACTGAAGCGGGGATAGACATGCTGAAGAAGGGCGGAAACGCTATGGATGCGGCAGTCGCCACGGCGGCCGCACTTACAGTGGTGGAGCCCACCAGCAACGGAATCGGAGGAGATGCTTTCATGATCGCCTGGATGAACGGCAGACTGCACGGCATGAACGCAAGCGGCCGCTCCCCACAGGGATTGTCGATGGAGACGATCAGGTCAAAAGGTTACGCCGGCATGCCCAAGTACGGCTGGCTGCCCGTAAACGTGCCGGGGGTGCCTGCAGCCTGGGCAAGTCTTATAGACAGGTTCGGAAATCTGACATTGAAAGAGGTGCTTGCCCCCGCCATACGGGCGGCAAGGGATGGTTTTGCGATTACACCGACCGTTGCGAGATACTGGCGGGCGGCGTATGATAATTTCAGCAGGGAAGTGGAGAAGTTCGAAGAGATCCGGCCATGGCTCGAAATTTTCGGTACAGTGACAGCCGGGGAGATCAGGACACTTCCGCAGCATGCCGATACGCTCGAAGAAATTGCAGAGACGGATGCCCGGAGTGTGTATGAAGGAACGCTGGCTGATAAAATTGTGTCATACAGCAAAAAGTCCGGCGGACTGCTTACGCATGAAGATCTGAGAGGGTTTGAAGTGGATTATGTTGATCCAATCAGCGTGGCATATAAAGGTCACGAGATTCATGAAATCCCGCCGAACGGTCAGGGGATAACAGCCCTTATGGCACTCGGTATGCTCAAAGGAGATGTATTCAGCCATCTGGATGATGCAGCGTATCATTACCAGATTGAAGCCATCAAGCAGGCATTCGCCGATACGACGGCATTCGTGGCGGACGAAAACCATATGAAAGTGACGGCAGAAGAGCTGCTCGATGATGATTACCTGCAATCCCGCCGCGCGGAAATCGGTGAGGAGGCTGCCCTCAGGGGACACGGTGATCTCCCGCAGGGCGGAACGGTCTATCTGGCCACGGCTGACGGGGACGGGAACATGGTCTCCTATATACAGAGCAACTACATGGGCTTCGGATCGGGTGTGGTGGTCCCGGGTACGGGTCTTGCATTACATAACCGCGGGCATAATTTTTCGATGGATCCGGATAATCCGAACTATGTGGGCGGCGGCAAGAAACCCTATCATACAATCATCCCGGGTTTTATTACAAAAGGCGGCAGACCGGTCGGTCCGTTCGGTGTCATGGGTGCTTTCATGCAGCCGCAGGGACACCTTCAGGTGGCGATGAATCTGATCGATTACGGTATGAATCCGCAGAGTGCCCTGGATGCACCGAGGTGGCAGTTCAAATCGGGGCTCGAAGTTGAAGTGGAGGATCGTTTTGATCATGATGTTGCACGTGCGCTCGCAAGGCGCGGCCATAAAGTCAGCGTGAACCTGGAACCGAACAGCTTCGGCCGGGGGCAGATCATCATCCGCGGGGAGAACGGCGTCCTGATCGGGGGCAGCGAATCCCGTACTGATGGGTCAATTTCAATATATTAGGTGAAAATTATGCAGATGAAGATATTCTGGGCGTTTTTCAAAGTGGGCATGCTGGGATACGGGGGCGGCCCGGCCTCGATTCCGCTGGTCCATAAAGAAGTGGTTGATACATATGAATGGATGACGGATGAGGAATTCCAGGATTCACTGGCAATCGCCAATGTACTGCCCGGTCCCATCATCACCAAGCTCGCCGGCTATATCGGCTTCGTGAAAAAAGGGTGGCTGGGCATGATGAACGCAATCTTTGCAGCAATCCTGCCGACGATCATTCTGATGATTGTCCTGCTCAAACTGTTTGCGGAGTTCAAGGATCTGGACTGGGTGCAGGGGATGAGCCACGGAGTCATACCGGTCGTCGGTGTCATGCTCATCATACTGACGTATGAATTTCTGGAGAAGGCGAAAGCGAAGACGACATGGAAATTCATCATACTCTTCACGATCCTGTCATTCCTGCTGCTCGCCGTACTCGATATCCACCCTGCGCTTGTCATCCTGTTGATCATCGCATTCAGTCTGTTCAGGAAGGAAGGGAGAATATGATATACCTGCAGATATTCATTGCATTTTTCATCCCCGGCGTACTCGGTTACGGCGGCGGCCCCTCATCCATTCCGCTTGTTGAAGAAGAGGTGGTGCAGAACTACGGATGGATGACTTCACAGGAATTCGCGGAGGTGCTGGCACTCGGCAATGCACTACCCGGCCCGATTGCGACAAAGATGGCCGGCTATATCGGTTTTGAAGTCGGAGGCATCTTCGGCTCGGTGGTGGCAGTGGGTGCGACAGTGCTGCCATCACTTATGCTGATGGTGTTTCTGGCGAGCGTGCTGTACAAGATGAAAGGGACGAAGAAGTTCGACACACTGACGACGCTGATCAGACCGGTCATCGCCATACTGCTCGGTGTGATTGCTTTCGATTTCTTCGCCAGTTCGTTCGTTGAATCAGGGACAGTCCACACTGTCATTCTGATGGCTGCGAGCTTTGTCATGCTGAAGAAATTCAGGATACATCCTGCATTGGTGATTATTTTCGGTCTCGTGTACGGAGCAATATTGCTGTAAGAAGATATACTGAGTATTAAAGGAGAATGAACGTGCCTGAATTGAACAGACTATTGAAAAATGTGAGCGTGCCGGGAACGAGACAGATGGCGAACCGCGTGGCCGGCAAACCTGAAAGTATCGATCTGACACTTGGCCAGCCTGACTTCCCTGTGCCACAGGCAGTCAGAAATCGTGTGATGCAGGCAGTGGACAACGAGCCCATGAAATACTCGCATAACCGCGGGACACTGGAACTGCGCAAAGCAATCACAGATTTCTACAAAGATAAATATTCAGCGGAATATGAGCCGTCTAATGAAGTCATTGTGACTAACGGCGGAAGCGAGGCGCTCGATACGATTTTCCGGACAATCATCAATCCCGGAGATGAAGTCATCATGCCGGCCCCGATCTATACAGGCTACGAACCCATCGTCACGATGCTCGGTGGCACTGCGGTGCTGGTCGATACGACGGAGACGGGTTTTATCCCCACCGTCCAAAAGCTCGAAGCCGCTATGACACAACGGACTAAGGCGGTGCTGCTCAACTATCCGAACAACCCTACAGGTGCAGTATATCCGGAAGGAACGGTCGCTTCACTTGTGGAGTTGTTCAAAAGACACGACATTTTCGTCGTTGTGGATGAAATGTATGCAGAAAATACTCTGGACGGGGAACATCATTCGTTCACTTCCTACCCTGAGATCAAGGACAGACTGCTCGCTGTGAACGGGCTGAGCAAGTCTCATGCGATGACGGGATGGCGGATCGGCTGGCTGCTGGCCAGTGCCGAAATGATCGAGAAATTGACGCTCGTCCATTTGTACAACACACTGTGCGCCAGTATGCCGAGCCAGATAGCGGCGCTTGAGGCTTTGACGGGCGCTGCGGACGTACCGGCGGAAATGAATGCTGCATACAAAGAGAGAAGGGATTACATTTACAGACGCCTTGTGGATATGGGCCTTGAAACGGTACTGCCTGAAGGGGCGTTCTATATATTCCCGTCGATCAAAGAGTACAATGAAAGCTCATTCGATTTCGCGGTGGAACTGCTTGAAGAAGCAGGAGTCGCCGTAGTGCCCGGTGCCGCATTTTCAGAATACGGAGAGGGGCATATAAGAATTTCATTTGCGACAGGCATGGAGAATCTTGAAGAAGCCGCCGATCGCATGGAGAAATTTTTGAATGGTAAAAAGAGGTAAGAGACGGCTACAAACGAAGAGATGAAAAACACCTATGAATGATCTGTTCAGCATGCCGGCATCGCTGATGGAGGGTATTCCGCACGAAGAAACCCACAGAGCCGGTGATACGATCACAAGGATGCTAAAAGGAAGTTCAGTGAAGAAATTTCACGTCCGATCATTCAGGCTGGATTAAAATATGAAGGAGGATTCAAAAATGACGATTTCACAGCAGGATACTTATGAATTGAATAACGGCGTGAAAATGCCGGTAATCGGATTCGGCGTATATAAAATTCCGGAAGAGCAGATGGAGGCAACGATTGGAACAGCACTTGAGGCAGGATACCGCCATTTCGACACCGCCGCTTTCTATGAGAATGAAAGAGCACTGGGGGACGCCCTGAAGAAAACGGATGTTTCACGTGAAGAACTCTTCATCACGACAAAGGTGTGGAATGATGACCTGGGATACGAAGAAACACTGAAGGCTTTTGAAACAAGCCTTGAAAGACTGCAGATGGACTACCTCGACCTCTATCTCATCCACTGGCCGATTGAAGGGAAGTATACAGAATCATGGAAGGCCCTCGAAAAGCTCTACAAAGAAGGACGTGTGAGAGCCATCGGTGTGAGCAACTTCCACAGTCAGCATCTTGAGGAAGTACTCAGCTTCGCGACGGTAAAACCCATGGTCGACCAGCTGGAATATCATCCTCAGCTCGCCCAAAAGGAAATGCGGGCATTCTGTGATGAACATGAAATTCAACTCGAAGCATGGGCGCCGCTCAAACGCGGGGCGTTCTTCGACGATCCCGTTATCCGGGAACTCGCCGAAAAGTACGGCAAAACGCCTGCACAGATCGTGCTGAGATGGGACGTCCAGACAGGCGTATCCACCATACCGAAGTCAGTGACGCCTGAACGCATACAGCAGAACATCAATATTTTCGACTTCGAACTGACAAAAGAAGACATGGAGCGCCTGGACACCCTGGACACGCATGAAAGGCTGGGGAAAGATCCGGACAATTTCAGTTTTGATGACTGAAGCGCGCGTCCGTAGAAAAGTGGCCGGGACGAATATCCCGGCCACTTTTTTGGAATTCATCCAAATATTCTTCTGATCAGTTCTGCAAGGTGTTCTTCAGTATTCTCCATGACTTCATTGACGTCTTTGCTGTCATCAGCAAGGGACCAGGTCTGTGCGAAATGTGCCGACAGGTCTTCGGTGATCTGGCCGGATATAAGGTAGACCGGCACACCGTGCCTGGCTGCGATTTCGGCCACGATCGAAGGGGCTTTGCCATCCATCGTCTGGATGTCGCTCCTGCCTTCCCCTGTAATAATCAGATCAGCATTTTTGACAGCGTCTTCAAGACTGATCATTTCTGCAATCAGTGTGCCGCCTTTTTTCATGGTTGCACCCATGTTCATAAGCATCCAGCCGAGCCCGCCGGCTGCACCGGCGCCCGGTGTACTGCTGTGGTCTTCTGTGAATATATCCATTGCTTTATGGTGCAGATGGCCGAGCAGGTCTTCAAACTGGCTGAGCTGTTCAGGTTTCACACCTTTTTGCGGTCCGAATACGGCAATTGCACCGCAGTCACCGAGCAATGGATTGGTGACATCAGAGGCGATTGTCATCTCCACACCGTCCAGCACGCGCAGGCTGTCGGTGAGCAGTTCATCGATTTTTCCTATATCTTCATTCATCACAGATACAGGTTTCCCCGATGCATCCTTTGCCCTGCCGCCGAGGGCCATGAACATGCCGAAACCGCCGTCGTTGGTGGCGGAACCGCCGAGTCCGAGTATGATGCGGCGGGCGCCCCGGTCGCGGGCATGGAGTATGAGTTCGCCGACACCGAACGAGGTGCGGCGTCCGGGCTCCGAGCGTGTCAAAAGATGCAGACCGCACGCCTCTGCAGTTTCAAGGATTGCCATATCTGCCTTCATATAATAGACTGCCGGCACCGTACCGCCTTCAGGGCCGGTGACATTCAGGTCTATCTTTTCATATCCTTCATCGACAAAAGAATTCAGCAGACCGTCCCCGCCGTCACTCATCGGTTTGGTGACGGCGAGGTGGCCAATTTCTTTAAGTGTGCGTGCCATGATGTCCGCAGCTTCTTTCTGGTCAAGCGTCCCTTTATATGAATCCGGGGCCAGGACAATCTTCATGGTTTCAACTCCCTGCCAAGATCGATCGAGTAGTGTTCCAAAAGGTAATGGGGGACAAAAAAGCGTGCGGTTTTCAACGGATCGACGACCTGGTTGATCTGTGTTTCACCAATCAGACTCATCAGCATGGCGATCTCCGGCAGTGACAGACCGGTGTGTGGCCTGAGCAGCTTGATCATCTGTCTGACTGATTCATCGACCGCTTCGTCCAGACTTTCATGCGAAACCATCATGTTTATCCCTTCTATATCAATCAGGACAGGATGATTTGTACTGATGCCTGATGCTTTCTCCAGCCTGACTGTCACTCTGGCAGCCGTCTCCAGTCCGCTGATGCCGACTTCGCCGTCGCCCATCTTTGCGTGAACATCACCGAGCCCGAACAGCGCGCCCTCATGGAAAACCGGGAGATAAAGCACAGCGCCCTCATTTATTTTCCGGCAGTCCATATTGCCGCCGTGGGCGCCCGGTGTACTGTTTGGCACGTGACCTGTCGCGGGGGCGTTGCCGATCACACCGATCATGGGGCTGAGGGGCACTGTCATGCCGTTGAATTCCGTCGTATTATTCTCTGTGTCGAGGTCGAAAAATTTTACGTGGCGCTCCTCGATGTAATCCTTCATGACACCGCCCTGCGGTCCGACGGTTGCCAGGCCTCTGCCGTCCAGTTCGATTCTTTCGATGGTGGCCTTGAGAACATCACCGGCAGAGAGGCCTCTTACGAAAACAGGGCCTGTGGCCGGGTTCTGGCGCTCCCAGTCTACAGTGTCGAAATCCATATCGTTTGAGGTGATCTGATTTTCAAAACAGTCCACTGTATGGATATGGACAGTGTCGCCGGCATCGATTTCGAGTGCCGGTGCAATAGTTGCAGACATTTCATGGTAGAGACGGGAACTGTTCAATTGATGCTGCACGTAAACACCCCTTTAAATCTTTCTGAAACCTCTGTCGTACTGCTCGGGGATGAATGATCTGTCCGTCGGATTCTGTTTGCGGTTTGCATTCATCGCCCAGTAGGGGTCACGGAGCAGTCCGCGGCCGATTGCCGTAAGGTCAGCATCTCCGGAAGCGACGACATGTTCGGCGACATTGACATCTTCAAGCAGTCCGACGGCAATGACAGGGATGCCTGTCTCCTCTTTTATCCTTCTTGCATAAGGCACCATGTAGCCCGGGTAGGGACCCTGGAAGCGGTCTTTGGACGGTGCGCCTTCCCCGCCGGCGGAAACATCGATCATGTCCACGCCCGCCTCCTTATAGCGTTTGGCAAGTTCAATGCCGTGCTCGAGATCGTATCCGCCTTCAGCGTATTCCACAGCGGAAATCCTGATGACAAGGGGCATGTCCTCCGGCATGACGGATTTGACCGCTTCGATTACCCTGACGCCGAACAGAGCGTAGTCCTGTCCGTATTCATCATCCCTTTTATTGGTAAGGGGGGACTGGAACTGGTGGATCAGATAGCCGTGGGCCCCGTGAATTTCAATCGTGTCAAACCCTGCTTCGACTGCACGCACCGCACCCCATTTATAGGCATCGACCATCTCATCGACCTCTTCAGTCGTCAATTCATGGGGTGTTTTGAATTTGTCGCTGAAGGCAATCGCAGAACTGGAGACGGGTTCCGGAGCATCCTGGGCCTTACGTCCGGCATGGCCGAGCTGGATGCCTATTTTCGCACCCTGCCTGTGGCAGGCGTCGACCACCCGTTTGTAGTGGGGGACGTGGCCGTCCGACCATATGCCGAGACAGTGATCGGTAATCCTGCCGCGCTCTTCGACATTTGTCATTTCCATCATGATCAGGCCGGTGCCACCGACCGCACGGGAGGTATAGTGGGTGAAGTGCCATTCATTCGGAATGCCGTCCTCCGCGCTGTACTGGCACATCGGGGCCATGACCACACGGTTGCGGAGCTCCAGGTTCTTGATTTTGTAGGGCTCAAATAATGTTGACATCAGAGATTCCTCCTTTAATGTTAATTTTATTGTTACGGAAACTGGATTAAACATCAAAGATAAAGGCTCGATTCCAATAAAAAATCCCTTCAGATTGAAGGGACAAAGATTTATTTTCCGTTTTTCTTGAACTTGATGATTCTTTTCTCGATTGCATCCCTGACGCTCTCGAATACGTCATGAACCTCTTCATCCGTGCCGGACGCTTTTGCCGGGTCTTCGAATCCCCAGTGCATGCGCGTGACATGCGGAGGGGTCATCGGACAATTATCATCCGCATCTCCACAAAGTGTGATGACGTAATCCGATCTGTCGAGCAGTGTTTTATCAATGACACTCGACTCCTGCCCGCTAATATCGATGCCGGCTTCTCTCATGATGGAAACTGCTTTCTTGTTCATGCCATGAGCTTCAATGCCGGCTGAATATATTTCGTATTCATCTCCGAGATATTTACGGCCGAAGCCTTCTGCAATCTGGCTTCTGCAGGAGTTTCCGGTACATAGAAAATAAACGATTGGTTTTGACATATTCAGTCTCCTTTAATTAAGAAATTATCAACAGCCATGCAAACAGGCCGAGTAGAGTGATGAAAAGAACAGGGAGTGTAAGCAACAAACCTATTTTGAAATAATAGCCCCATGAAATACGGACACCTTTTTTCTTGAGGACATGCAGCCAGAGCAGTGTAGCGAGTGAACCGATCGGTGTAATTTTCGGTCCGAGATCCGAACCGATCACATTGGCGTAGATAAGTCCTTCTTTGACGAGTCCCGTTGCCCCCGATTCCGCAATGGCCAGTGCATCAATCATGACAGTGGGCATGTTATTCATTACAGAAGACAGTATCGCAGCGGTAAAACCCATCACCATCGTGCCGGCAAGCAGCCCCTGATCGGCAGCGATTCCGATGAACTTTCCTAGAAGAGTCGTCAGGCCGGCGTTTTGAAGACCATACACTACAACGTACATACCGAGGGAAAAGAACACAATGTCCCATGGAGCCCCTTTGATTACTTGCCGGACCGGAACCGCATCGCTTTTCCTGGCCATGACGACAAAGGATAAAGCAATGATTCCGGCGATGACCGACACAGGAATCTCAAGCGGCTCGCTCATAAAATAGCCGATGAGCAGAAGAGCGAGTACCAGCCATGACCAGTTGAAAAGCCTGCGGTCGCGGATCGCTTCAACAGGCTCTTTAAGTTCATTGACATTATAGTCAGATGGAAGGTCTTTTCTGAAAAAGATGTATAGTACAATGATGCTTGCCATAATGGAGAACAAGTTGGGGACAACCATCCTTGATGCATACTCCATAAACCCGATGCCGAAGAAATCCGCGGAGACGATATTTACAAGATTGCTGACAACAAAGGGCAGTGATGCGGTATCCGCGATGAAGCCGCTCGCCATAATGAATGGCATGACCATCTTTTCCGTAAAATTGAGGTTCCGGACCATCGCAAGTACTATCGGTGTCAAAATCAGCGCAGCCCCGTCATTTGCAAATAATGCAGCAACAACTGCGCCGAGGAGGATGATATAGACAAACATCTTCAGACCGCTGCCGTTGGCGATCCGTGCCATGTGAAGAGCCGACCATTCGAAAAATCCGATTTCATCCAGTACGAGCGAAATCAGGATCACAGCAACGAATGTAAGAGTTGCATTCCATACAATTCCCCAGACAGTGGCGACATCATCGAAACTGACAACCCCGAAAATCAGGGCGATGAGTGCACCAGCACAGGAGGACCATCCGATGCCGAGCCCTTTCGGCTGTCTGATGACGAGGAACAAAGTGACGAGAAATATGATTATGGCTATTACAGCAGTGAAATTATCCATCAGCAGCATGACGCCCCTTCACATTTTGAAAACAGCCGATCGACATGTTCATCAATTCCAGGTATGGCTCCAATGAGATAAGGCACCATGTCATAAAACCGGCTTTCTTCATCGAGTGAAAGATAGGTCCAGTATCCATCTCTTCTGGCTTTTACAAGTCCAATATTCCGCAGCTTTTTCAAATGCTGGCTTACTGCCGGCTGGCTCATTCCGAAGCATTCGGTAAAATCACATACACAACATTCTTTCCTGTTCATCATGGCGACCATGGAAAGCCTGGATGTGTCACCGAGGGTTTTAAACAGTTCCGCGGTTTCTGAAATATTGCTCTTTATTTTCTCCAATTTTCATGCTCCATTCTATACAGACCATATTCGTGCAACAAAAATATTATATAAGCGAATGGTTATATGGTCAATGAGCTAAAGTCAATTGTATTTTTTGGCATGAATTATCTTAAATGGAAACGCAGTGGAGCGTTCGCCTGATCAGCGGTTTGCTTCGTTTCAGATGAACGCATATTGAAGATGATCAAAATAAAGGTTTACATCCTGAGTGAAGAGGTTAGAAGTGTATCATGTTGTGTGAATATTTATTAAATGGAGGAATCATCAATGAGTTCGAATATTTATGGTAATACTCCCCCGATGCTCGGCGGAAAAAATCTGACCAGTGCGCATGTATATGATACTGATGTACTGGTATACGGTGTATCGTGGGAAGGTGCATGTACATGGGGAGATTACACGGGCAGTGAGATGGGGCCGAAACAGATCAGGCTGTCATCTGCAAGATACAGCACATATCTTCCGGAGCTTGACCACATCAATGTGGAAGATCATATGTCCATCGGTGATGTGGGGGATGTGAGCGTCATACCTCACGATGTCCCGGGGACAATGGAGCGCATTGAAGAATTTACTGAGGAATTGTGGAATTCAGGGAAGTTCCTTGTCGGACTCGGCGGAGATCACGGCATCACCTATCCTGTTGTCAAAGCACTGACAAACTCTGGTAAAAAAGTGGGCATCATCCACCTGGACTCCCACTATGACAATATGCCGCACCATGAAGGTGATAAATTTGCACGCAGTACGCCGTTCATGCGTCTGTATGAAACCGAAGGTGTGAGGAATGAAAGCCTCATCCATACAGGAATCAAAGGGCCGAGGAATAAGCCGGAGACAGGAAAGTATGCCGAGGAGAATGGCGCCGTCACACTGACGATCAATGATATCAGGGAAGCAGAAGACTTAAGGGCCTACGCCAATGAGATATATGACATGGCTGCAAAAGATGTGGATGTGGTCTATCTCACCATCTGCAGTGACGTCCTCGATTTTGCTTTCAATCCGGGTGGACCAGTGGATGGCAACGGCCTTACTTCATATGAGCTTTTGACGATGATCTATGAGTTTGCAAAACGCGGGCTCTGCGGCATGGATTTCGTTGAAGTCTATCCTCAGCAGGATGCCAATCAGAATTCGGCGCACTTCGTGTCCACTGCAGTGCTTTATGTACTTGCGGGGCATGTCCACGGCGGCCACAATAAATAAGTGCAGGAAGGGGAGACCCTTCCTTTTTAAAACTAGGGGTGAGGAAGAAATGCTTGCACAAATAAAAGAGAAATTGAAGGTATTCGGCCCTGGTGCCATCATTACAGCATCATTCATCGGCCCGGGGACAGTGACGACAGCGACCCGCGCAGGAGCTGGATTCGGTTTTGCGCTGCTCTGGGCCATAATCTTTTCAATCGTGGCAACAATTGTACTGCAGGAGATGGTCGCCAGAATCGGAATCATCACGAAGCAGGGACTGGGTGAGAACATCCGCGACCTTTTTGATAATGTCATTTTAAGGTTTGCTGCGGTCTGGATCGTGATGATTGCAGTCTGTGTAGGCTGTGCCGCCTATATCAGCGGAGACCTGCTCGGTACATCACTCGGCGTAGCATACTTATTCGGCATACCGGAAAATTATGTGGCACCGGTCCTCGGTGTCATCATCCTGCTGCTTGGTTTAAGCGGAAGCTATAAGATCATCGAGAAGCTCATGCTTTTCCTGATAGCAGTGATGTGTGTCACTTTCATCACGACAATGATCGTATCCGGGCCTGAAATCGCAGAAGTGCTGAAGGGGGCATTCATCCCCGGTACCCCGAACGGTTCGATTTTGATGATTATCGCTCTGATCGGCACGACTGTAGTACCTTATAATTTCTTCATACATGCAACGACCGTAAGTGAGAAGTGGGACAGTGCCGAGGGATTGAAGGAGTCCCGCTGGGATACGATCGTAACCATTACTGTCGGAGGCATCATTACCGCTGCAATCCTCATCACTGCCGGTGCTCTCATCCATGGCAGGGAAGTGACCAGCATCGTTGAACTGGCAGCTCCGCTCGAACCGCTGATGGGGGAGTTTGCTCCACTGTTCATCAGCATCGGCTTGTTTGCAGCGGGCTTTTCCTCTGCTACGGCCTCTCCCATGGGTGCAGCTGTCACTGTGAGCAGTTTCATGAGATGGGAGGGCGGCTTTGACAATACGAAGTATAAAATTGTGTTTGCACTGGTCATCGGCCTCGGTATCGTCACATCTGCGCTTGGTCTGGAACCGCTCGAGGTACTTTTGTTTGCCCAGGCCTTGAACGGTCTGATACTGCCGATCATCGCAATCCTCATCATGATCGTGATCAACAAAAAGAACTTCATGGGCGAGCATATCAATCCGCTGTGGCTGAACATAGTCGGCTGGGCGGTTGCGGCTGTCGTCTCATTCCTCGGGATATACAGTCTTGTGGATGCCGTGACTGTATTTCTGTAGGCTGAATCGATTCAAACCCGGGCCGTTTTGATTTATAATTCATGTAAGAACTTTTAGAAAGGGTGTCAGCAGGTATGAAAGTACAGGCAAAATGGACGGGCGGCATGGCGTTCAATTCGACAGGCGACAGTTCCGGCTATGATGTGACGATGGATGCTTCAGGGGAAGTGGGGGGCAATGACAGCGGCCACCGCCCGATGGAGATGGTCCTTCACGGCGTGGCGGGATGCATGGGTATCGATCTGTGTGTCATCATGCGCCGTGAGATGGAAAGAATAGAGTCCATTGAAATAGACATTGATGGAGACAGAAGGGACACTGAGCCCAAAAGTTTTACCAAAGTGGACCTGACGGTGAGGATCAAAGGCGATGTGACAGCAAAAGTTGCGCAGCGTGCAGTGGATCTTTCAGCGGATAAATATTGTTCCGCCATCAACTCCCTGAATGCAGATGTGGTCACCCGCCTTGAACTGAACGGTGAACTGCAATAGGAAAAACCGGTGCATCCGAATTTTCGGGGGCACCGGTTTCTTTATGTTAATTTTCATAGAAATCTGTTTCCGACAGCTCTTTGAACTGTATGATGATTTCTGAAATGCGGTCTTCCTGTGTATAGTTCATCATCACGTAATAGCCATTGTCCGTGTCACTGTCATAGATCATGCGGAAATCGGAGGTTTCATCCCTTGTCGGCCATCCGAAATTCTCAACAGCATCGGATTTGTAGAAATCGTCCGGGAAGATGATGATGCCGTCAACTTTCAGTTCCCCTGTATCCTCCGAGTCTTCGGCAGAAGTTGGGAAATTGAATCCGATGTGGTCATAGTGGTAATAGGTGCCGTCGACAATACTGCCTTTGCCGGAAGGCTCACCCAGCGTATTCACCATGTAGTCATAGCTTGAGTGGACGGTCACTGTCCTGTATTCATAACTGCCGTTAAAGAAGTTTGAAATGAAGGCGGGGCCTGTGACATCTATCGGCCTGATCTCAGGCGGCGTCTGAGATTCTTCGGAGGAAGTTTCCTCCTGGGTTTCCTCTGGGGGTTCTTCGTCTGTCCTGTCATCCGCCGGATCGCCGGACATGCCGAAGCAGGCGGTGAAAGCAAATGGTATGAACGAAAGCATCAGAAAAAATTTCATGTTATCAGGCTCCTGCTCCTTTAAGTGTTCTCTGTGTTCTGGCGGGGGTGTCTGTCCGTCTCCTGCTCCGCTGTCCTGCCGAGATATTCCTCTGTTTCCCCGCGCAGACGGCGGGGCATGATTACGTAGATGAAATCATCTGCCTGGAGCGAGGCTCCCTGTCCCGGAGTAATGAGCTCATCGTTGCGGAGAACTCCTATGAGCTGTATATTGGCAGACAGATCCAGATCTTCCGGTGCCGTGCCGGAGTGTGCGGAACCTTCCGGCAGCCTTATTCCGTATATATCTTTCCTGGACTCTCCGAGAGTCAGTAATTCCATGGATTCCGGCATAGCGCCGCCGTCTTTCTCAAAACCCAGCCATCTGGCCGCAGGAGTGATGGTGCTCCCCTGCAGCAGGGCGGAAAACATGACGATGAAGAAGACGATGTTGAAAATCATGTAGCCGTTTTCGATGTCATCGACAAGCGGATAGGTAGCCAGTACTATGGGGACTGAACCGCGGAGTCCCGCCCATGACAGGAACAGCTTCTCCTTGAAGTTGAACCGGGATGCCAGAAGGGTCAGAAAAACCCCGGCTGGCCTTGCGATGAACATCAGTATCAATGCCATTAATATGCCTTCAAAGGCGTAATTCAGAGATTCCTCGGGAAAAGCGAGCAGTCCGAGCATCATGAACATGACAATCTGCATCGTCCACGCCAGTCCTTCGCTGAAGCGCAGTATGGAGTATTTGTATGTCAGGGAACGGTTGCCCATGAAGACCGCCATGACATAGACGGCGAGCAGGCCGCTTGCGCCTGCAAGTTCTGTGATGCCGAATGCAAACATTGCGAAACCGAGGGACAGTACAGGATATAGTCCCGAAGACTCGAGGCTCACTTTATTGATGGCGTATATGCCGGCCATACCAATCAGGAGTCCCGCAGCAAGCCCCGCTCCCATCTGCCAGAAGAATGTGAGAATCAGGATCAGGACGTTGGTTTCCCCGGGCATCTGGATGACGGAAATGATGGTCACTGTCAGAAAGACGGCCATGGGATCGTTAGTTCCGGATTCTGTTTCCAGTGTAGAGGCCAATTTGTCTTTTATGCTTTTACTGCCAAAAGCCGCAAATACTGCTGCTGCATCTGTCGACCCCACAATCGCGCCGAGCAGGAAGGCGGTCATCAACTCCATATCAAGTATAAAGTAGGCGAAAATACCCAGGGTGAAGCTGGTAAGCAGTACTCCGACGGTGGCAAGCAGGAGCGCCGGGGCGGCCACCTTTGTAATGTTTGATATTTTCGTCTGCAGGCCGCCCTCAAAAAGTATGATGGTCAAAGCGATCATACCAATGGTCTGGGTGAGCTGTACATTATCATAGTAGATTATCTGGTTCAGCAGCATGCCGATGATGATGAAAAGGACCAGTGAAGGTACGCCGATACCCGACGCAAACCGTGTCATGACGACGCCGGCAATAAGGAGCACAGCAATCAGCAATATAGGGTGATCCAACATGAATGACATCTAAAACCCCCTCGGTCTCTTTAAGTATGATTATAGGGGACAGTTTCACAAAATACTAGCGGAGGTGACCCGCATGCTTACAATCGAAAAACTTGAAATGGATTATGGAAAATTTCAGATGACGGCGGAAAATATGGATTTTGGGCAGGGGCTGCATGTCATACTTGGTCCGAACGGCAGCGGCAAAAGCTCATTGATGAGGGGGATTATCGGTTACGGCGGCGCATCGATGACGAAACGGGCTGTATATTATGAAGGGGAACGGGTTCTGAAGACGCATCGGTTTTTGAGCTACCTCCCTCAAAACAACCCCCGGTTCCGCCTCAGTGTGAGAGAATATACCGGTCTGACTGCAGATGCAGGGAATCGTGCGCTTCAGGACAGCCTGCTTGAGATGTTTAATCTGAAACCTCTCTCAGAAAATACGGTGGAAGAGCTGTCGGGCGGTGAATTCAAAAGGGTGCAGTGCGCACAGATTGCGATGGAACAGAAAGCGGTCCTCCTGCTGGATGAAGTGGAGCAGGGACTGGATCTCAAATACCAGCACCGGATATTGAAATGGATGAAAGGCGAAGCGGCTAAAAAAACAGTCATCGCAAACATGCATGATGTGCCGCTTGCAATGACTTATGCCGATACTATAACGATGATGAGGGACGGTAAGGTCTTAGTACAGGGGATCGGGCCTGAAGATGTCACGTCGGCGATGCTTTCGGACTGCTACTCTATCCCACTGACGGTCGAAAGGCGGGAGGGGAGACCATGGGTGTTCCACGCCCTATAGTACCGCCCCCAGCGCACCGGAATACTCACCGTTTTCAATGATGTGTGGGGTTGCGCCCTTGAGACCCGCATACCTTTCTATGATTTCTATCATCACATCGTTGCCGAGCAGGGTGGAGCCGATGAAGACGATGTCTTTTGTGCCAAAACCGTCCGCCAGGCTGAGGCCCACCGCTGTGACCGTTTCAGCAATCAGACCGATGACCGCCTGTAATTTATCGGCATCATTCAGATTCCGGACGTCTCCCGAGAGGACGCGGCCGAAGTTGCTTGCAGTGAGATCACCCGGGATAGGGGTCGGATGTCCGGCATAGATATGGTGGACCTGGAGGTCCACCATATCCCTGCTGCCCTGTCCGGCGAGTCTGATGATGTCTTCATAGGAATCCACGCCTGTCAGGAGGTTGGACAGCCCCATGAGTGTGCCGCCGCCGACGCCGGACCCCCCGACCCTCTTCTGTCCGTTTTCATCCGCCTGGTGGAAACTCGTTCCAGTCCCTACATTAAGGTAGACAAAGCGCCCGATTGACAGCCCCTGTTCTTCCATGAGTCTCGAGAGCCCGCGGTATGTCGCATCGAATTCGACGGACATGCGGGTTGTGCAATTCAAGTTTTCGGCCATATATTCGGCCTTGCCGCCGGTCAAATATATTTCATCCTCTGAGTGACAGGTACCCAGATCTTCAATCAGTAAATCTATTTCTGAGGACGGTCTTTTCTCAAACCGTCTTTTTCCGTCTTCAATATAGACGATTTTTAACAGCGTCCCGCCTGCATCGATTCCGATTTTCATAGTCAGCCTCCAGCAAAAAAAGAATGTCATTGGCTTTTATTATACCAATGACATCCCTCTTTTTTAATACGAAATTAAGCGATTTTATCTTTGACCTTTTTTCTGTCTGCGGGTCATCGAGGTGTTCGGTTCACGTCTCATGGACTTGGAGACGGAGACAATCATGAGAATCAGAATGATGCCGAACGGAAGCCCTGCAAGCAATGAAGCTGCCTGGAGGCTGGTGAGACCGCCTGCGATGATCAAAGTGACAGTGAGCAGCCCGAGCAGCACTCCCCATATGATTTTGAGGCGTATGTCAGGACTTTCAGTATTACCTGATGTCATGCCTGCCACTATGAAGGTTGCAGAGTCGGCTGATGTCACAAGGAAAGTGAAGATCAACAGAATTGCCAGTGCCGAGAAGAGTGCTGTCATCGGAAGCTGGTCGAACAGTGCGAAAAGTGCTGCTGTGTCATTCTCCAGGACAAGCTCGCCGATGTTTGTTCCGTTGAACAGGTCAGAATAGAGAGCAGTTCCTCCAAGAGCACCTATCCACAGGAACGACAGCATAGGCGGTACAATCAGTATACCGAGGACATATTCACGGATGGTACGTCCTTTGGATACACGTGCAACGAAAGATCCTATGAACGGGCTCCATGCAATTACCCATGCCCAGTAGAAGACAGTCCATTCCTGAACCCATACCTCTCCGGAATAAGGCTGCATCCTCAGTGAGTACCCTACATAGTTTGAAAGATAGTCGCCGAGTCCCACAATGATGCTTTCCATAATAAAAGTAAAAGGACCGACTGCCATTACGAAAATTGTGATGACCGCAGCGAGAATCATATTCAGGTTACTCAGCCATTTGATCCCTCTCTTAAGACCGGTTGTTGTGGACAGTATGAAAAGCCCTGTCATGAGAGATGTGAGTATAATCTGGGTCAGAGCGCCTGATGGTGTGCCGAATGCAATGTTAAGACCGCCATCCATCTGCATGATGCCCAGCCCTACAGAAGTTGCCATACCTGTTACAGTAGCAATGACTGCGAGGACATCGATGGCTTTTCTCGCCCTCTGGTTATATTCACTTCCAAACAGAGGCTCAAGAGAAGTGGAAACAAGCCCGTTTTTCTGCTTTCGGTATTGAGAATAACCGATGGCAAGTCCTGCTACACCAAATATTGACCATTGTGATATACCCCAATGGAAGAAGGAGTATCCCATTGCCATTTTAGCTGCATCCTCATCTTCAACTGGCCCGCCCGTAAACGGCGAAATCATGTAGTGGCTCATCGGTTCTGCCACACCGAAGAACACCAGGCCGACACCGAGACCTGCAGAGAACAGCATGCCTATCCAAGAGCGGAATGAAAACTCCGGTTTTGACCGGTCTCCGCCCAATTTAAGACGGCCGTAAGGTGAAAGTGCAAGGAATATCAGGAATACACCAAAGCCAAAGACAGCAAGCATGAAAAACCAGCTGAAATAGTTTGAAATCCATCCATAGACAGATTCCGACGCTACCTGGAATCTTGCCGGGATCAGCATGGCAACTATGGCAGCTGCAAGTATGATGGTTGATGATGTCCAAAAGACGACTCCGAGTTTGGGTTTAGCCTTGGCTGGCTTTTTCGGGATTTCGTCGTCCGAGTTTTTTGTTAAATTGTCATTGTCCAAAATTTCTCCCCCTAAATTCCGTAAATTCTTTTTGCTTTACCCCCATCTACTGTATAATAAACGCAATCAATCACGTTTTTCATCTGGGTGACAATTGTATCTTCACAAGGGTATAGTTAGTATCATAACAAAATGATAAAACTTGTCAAAAAGGGGTTTCAATATGAATGACATCACAATTCGTGAGTATAGAAAAGAAGACAGGGAAAGTCTTGAGACATTTGAACTGAGTGTGAAACAGCAGGTCTATTCCAGCCTGCCGAAGGATGTGCTGGGGGATGCAGTCAATGACCCGGACCGTACGGCATGCGTTGTGGAAAACGAAGAAGGCGAGATTGTAGGTTTTTTCGTGCTTCATAAATACTATCAGCATGAAGGGTATGATACGCCGCATGAAGTCGTATACATCAGGTCTTTATCCATCAACGAGAAACAGCAGGGGAGGGGCTACGGCACTAAAGTTGCCATGGCACTGCCGCAGTATGTCCAGGGGAAGTATACATCGCTCGATCATCTCTACCTGGTGGTGGATGCAGAGAATCAGGGGGCGTGGAATCTGTATGAACGCGCCGGCTTCATGCATACTGCGACTAAAGAGGATGGGCCGATTGGCAAAGAGCGCCTTTATTACCTGGATCTGGATCAGAAGTACGTACATAATGTAAAGCTTGAACTTGATGAGTCTGTGGACCTGCCTCATGTCAGGGTGGACATCATTTTGAATAAAAAAGAAAAAGTGGGTTATATAGAGGGGGAAGCGGATAAAGAAGTATTGAGGATCATCCACCTTTATACTGAGGCAGCAGAGCGGAACCGGGGCATCGCTTCCACTGCACTGCGCCAGCTGGGGACGTTTCTCAGGAGGAATATGCCTGATATCCGGGAGTTGACTGTGAACGTGGATGATGCTGCAGAAAAAATAAGATTATTTGAACGTGTCGGTTTTGTTAAATTTGATGAAGATGAAAATGCCAGGCTTTACAAGAAGTATATAAACTATTAAATTAGTGCTTGATTCATACGGTGTTTAACTGTATGATATCTTTTGATATTCCAGACTTGAAAGGATGAATTGGATGCGACTGGATGAATACACGAAGGAAATGATGGATGAGAATTCTTTCATCGACATGTCCCATATTTATTTGGAGGATGAAGGCAAGGAAAAGAATCTCTACGATATTATTGATAAGTTTAAGAAAGTGGGCGGTTACACAGATGAGGAGATCGAGAACCGTATACTTCAATTCTATACAGATCTGAATACCGATGGACGTTTCCTGAGCACCGGCGACGGCGTGTGGGGGCTCCGGGACTGGTATTCTGTGGATGATATTTCAGACAAGATTGCACCGACGATCCACAAGATCGAGCTTGCTGTCGACGATGAGGATCCTGTGGTCTATGACGAAGAGGATGATGCATTCGATCAGGATAAAGAGCTGGTCGAGGATGATACGGAGAATATTGATTCACCGATCAATGAGAATGAAGTCGAGACTGAGGAAGATCTGGACGATGCGCTTGACGAATCAATCGATGACAATATCGAATACGATGATTCTGATGAACTGGAAGACAGCTACGAAGACGAGTCAGACCTCTAAAACAGAGTTTCCAGTTGACTTTCCTTCTAAAAGTGATATTATTTTTATTGGGCTCCCTGAAACAGGGATTGTAAAGAACGGCTCCTTTTCACCAAGTGTGGAAGGGGGCTATTTTTATTTTTACAGGAGGAAGTGCAATGACTAAATATATTTTTGTAACAGGCGGAGTAGTCTCTTCCCTGGGCAAAGGCATCACAGCTGCGTCACTGGGAAGACTGCTGAAAGACAGAGGATTTTCCATTACGATCCAGAAGTTCGATCCATATCTGAACGTTGATCCGGGGACAATGAGCCCGTATCAGCACGGTGAAGTCTTCGTCACTGAAGACGGGGCCGAAACCGACCTCGACCTCGGTCACTACGAGCGTTTCATCGACATCAACCTTCACAAGTATTCCAACGTCACAGCGGGAAAAGTCTATTCTGAAGTCATCAGGAAAGAGCGCCGCGGAGATTATCTCGGAGGCACGGTGCAGGTCATCCCGCACATCACGAACGAGATAAAATCCCGTCTGTTGCAAGCCGGTGAAGAGTCCAATGCGGATATCGTCATAACAGAAATCGGCGGTACGACCGGGGATATAGAATCACTTCCATTCCTGGAGTCGATCAGGCAGCTGAGAAGTGACCTGGGCTCTGAAAATGTAATGTTTATCCACTGTACTTTACTTCCATACATCAAAGCTGCAGGTGAAATGAAAACAAAGCCGACCCAGCACAGCGTAAAAGAGCTGAGAGGGCTGGGCATACAGCCGGATATGATCGTTGTCCGTTCAGAGTATGAAATGGCTGAAGACCTGCGCGATAAAATTGCACTTTTCTGTGATATTGATACCGAAAGCGTGATCGAAGCGCGTGATGAGGAGACCATTTACAATATCGTCATCCGTCTCCAGGAACAGCGCATGGATTCTCTCGTCATCGACAGGCTCGGTCTCAGGAGTACCGAGGAGGCGGAACTGGAAGACTGGAAACATCTTCTTGACAACCTGAGCAGGATAAACCGTACGGTCAAAATCGCCCTCGTGGGAAAATATGTTTCACTGCAGGATGCGTATCTTTCAGTGGCGGAATCACTCAGACACGCCGGATACGAGCAGCAGGCGGACATCGATATCAAATGGATCAATTCTGAACATCTCGATGAAAACAATTATGAAGATGAGCTTGCAGACGCAGATGGCATCCTCGTGCCGGGCGGTTTCGGCGAGCGCGGTGTCGAAGGCAAGATCCACGCGTTGCGTTATGCCCGTGAACATGCAGTGCCGGTTCTCGGCATCTGCCTCGGCATGCAGCTGGCAACAGTGGAATTCGCGCGTAATGTCGTCGGACTGGAAGGTGCGCATTCAAGCGAACTCGATCCCGAAACGCAGCACCCTGTCATCGATCTCATGCCTGATCAGAAAGATGTCGTAGACCTCGGCGGCACACTGCGCCTCGGCAGCTTCCCGTGCGACATCAAAGAAGGTACGGCCGCACGACGGTTGTACGGGGTGGCAAATGTGGACGAGAGACACAGACATCGTTACGAGTTCAACAACAAGTACAAAGAACAGCTGGAAGAAGCAGGCATGATATTCTCAGGAACATCCCCTGACGGTCGGCTTGTGGAAATGATCGAGCTTAAAGATCACCCATACTTCGTCGCGGTACAGTTCCACCCGGAATTCCAGTCCAGGCCGACAAGGCCGCACCCGCTGTTCCAGGGTCTGATCCAGGCAAGCATGAAATAGAATATATTATAGCTGACCCCGCGGCCGTAATGGCCACGGGGTTTTTCTGAGTGGATTTGAAGCTGCCTTATCAACGATTTTGGTTCGGGAATAAGAGGTGGAGGTCTCTTATCATGGATTCGGTTTCGATGATAATGGAAGGGCTGCTCTTATTGTCGATTGCGAATCAATGAGGAGAGGGCACAGGGCTCCCATCAATGATTTCAAATCAATGATAAGGCAGGGTGTTCTCTTGTTATCGATTTTAATTCGGTGATAAGAGATGGTTCCCCTCTTATTGTCGATTCCTTTTCAATGATAACCTGGGCGGTTCTTTTATTATCGATTGTGGATCAATGATAAGAGAAGCTCACCGCTTATCATCGATTCCGGAACGATAACAGGAGGATGCGCATCATCGCACAAAAATCATTGATGCGAGCTGCATCTCCTCACCTCAATGAATGTCGGCCATTGAGGTGCAAATGCTCCCACATACAAAAACCGGAACGGTTTCCCGCTCCGGTATTCAGTAATCTTCGTTTGTCATCTCGTCTATAAGTACATACAGGTGATTATAGATATAAAGGAAGGCACTCATGTAGGGATTGACGATCTTATCAAAATTCGGCGTCGGGATGAGGGGGCGGGGGGATGACAGGTCTATATAATGATGGATCTGGTTCAGCCTTTCAGATTCATGCTTGTTGAAGTTGCATATGAGGACGAATTCGACACCCGCGGATTCAAGTGATTCGGTAAATGCTTTGACTTCCTCATCGAACATGTCGGCGGCAACGAGTACGCGGTCGGGAGTCCCGACCCGGGAGATATCATCGAGCCGCTTTGCTTTCGCCAAGGACAGTGTGCCTTCAGTCAGGTAGTTTTCCATCCCTGCAATATCGTGGAATGTTTTCATGAATATTTCGCCTTCGGAGTGGATGGCCTGGGCGAGGAGTCTTGCAGCCATTTCTATCTCCTCTGACTGGGCATCGATGTGATTGTAAATATTTACGAGTTGAGTCTGTAGAATCTTATCCATGACGCTCTCTCCGTTCTTTTTAATAGTACAGCAATATTACCAAAGGATTGCTAATAATTAAATGCTTTTGCTATAATCAATTAGAAGTAACGAATTTTAGGAGGAAATTTACAATGCCTTTAGTATCAATGAAAGATATGCTCAATAAAGCAAGGAAGGAAGGTTATGCTGTCGGACAGTATAACGTGAACAACCTTGAATTCGCCCAGGGCATCCTGATGGCGACACAGGAAGAGAATGCTCCGGTCATCCTTGGTGTATCCGAGGGTGCCGCAAGATACATGAGTGGTATGAAGACGGTTGTCAAAATGATCGAAGGTCTGATTGAAGACCTCGGCATCACTGTACCGGTGGCAATCCACCTTGATCACGGTTCCAGCTATGAGAAATGTGTCGAAGCGATTGAAGCGGGATTCACTTCCGTCATGATCGACGCTTCCCACGGTCCTTTTGAGGACAACATCGCAACAACCAGAAAAGTTGTTGAATATGCGCACCCTAAAGGTGTTTCCGTTGAAGCGGAACTGGGTGTTGTCGGCGGCCAGGAAGACGATGTAGTCGCAGACGGCGTCATCTATGCGGATCCTGAAGAATGCCGTGAGCTTGTGGAACGTACAGGCATCGACTGCCTGGCGCCTGCACTTGGTTCAGTGCACGGCCCTTACAAAGGTGAGCCGAATCTCGGATTCAAAGAAATGGAAGAGATCGGCAACCAGTCCGATATCCCATTGGTTCTCCACGGGGGGACAGGAATCCCGACACATGATATCCAAAAGGCGATTTCCTACGGAACTGCCAAAATCAACGTCAACACTGAAAATCAGATTGCCTCTTCAAAAGCTGTAAGGGACACTCTGAACAATGATTCCGAAGTTTATGATCCACGTAAATATTTCGGACCTGCACGCGAAGCTGTCAAAGCGACTGTACAGGGTAAAATCAAGGAATTCGGTACTTCAAACAAGGCATGATTTTCTGCCGGTTGTGAGTCTGTCCCATGGGGGACAGACTTTTTTTATTGCCACGGGATCTAAAAATGCCGTCATCATGCATGGGAAACGGATACACAGAAGAAAGCCGTCAAATTCGTTGCCCATTCCATCCCAACTACTTTATAATGGAATAACCAATAAATTTCGGAGGTGCCCGATTAATGAAATATTTTATTGATACAGCGAATATGGATGAAATCAAAGAAATAAATGAGTGGGGTGTACTGGCCGGTGTCACGACCAACCCGTCACTTGTAGCCAAGGAGAAAGGGATCTCTTTCCATGATCGTCTTGTTGAAATATGCGAGCTTGTCGGCGGTCCGGTCAGCGGTGAGGTCATCGCACTCGATGCGGAAGGCATGATTTCCGAAGGACGGGAGCTTGCCAGGCTCCATCAGCATATCGTCGTTAAGATCCCCATGACTGCAGAGGGCATGAAAGCTGTCAAAGTGCTTGCATCAGAGGGTATCAAAACGAATGTCACGCTTGTTTTCAATACAGTTCAGGCGCTGACTGCAGCACGTGCCGGTGCGACTTATGTATCACCTTTCATCGGAAGGCTGGATGACATCGGTCTGGAAGGGCTGGACCTGATTGAAGATATCCATTACATTTTCACGCTTCACGAAATAGATACGGAAATCATTGCAGCATCGATCAGGGATGAAGGTCATATCCACGGTGCTGCGCTGCGCGGTGCGGACATTGCGACGATTCCGTATAAAGTGCTGAAGAAACTCACAAGGCACCCGCTTACAGACAAAGGGATCGACCAGTTCTTAAACGACTGGAACAGCATCAAGGACCAATAGACGGGCCTACCGTATAAGGAGAAGGATTATGGGTAAAGAAGTGATAAAAGTCAGGGGAGGCAGAACACTCTCCGGCGAAGTCGAAATCAGCGGCGCAAAGAACAGTGCAGTAGCACTCATCCCTGCTTCACTGATGGCTGAAAAAGGAGAGGTGGTACTGGAGGGGCTTCCGGAAATCTCGGATGTCGAGACATTGATGAGCCTCCTGAATGACCTCAATATAAAAACGGACCTCGAGGGTACCGTGCTGAAAATCAATGCTGAAGAGGCTGAGAACATGCCTCTGCCGAACACGAAAGTGCAGTCATTGCGTGCATCCTATTATATGATGGGGGCAATGCTTGCGCGTTTCAAGAAATGTGTAATCGGCCTGCCGGGAGGGTGCCCGCTCGGCCCGCGCCCAATCGATCAGCACATCAAAGGGTTCGAAGCACTCGGCGCCAAAGTGACCAATGAGCACGGTGCGATGTATCTGGTGGCTGAAGAACTGAAGGGTGCAAAGATCTTCTTCGATGTGGTGTCCGTCGGTGCAACAATCAACCTGATGATTGCGGCCAGCTGTGCCAAAGGGCGTACGGTCCTTGAAAACGTGGCGAAAGAACCTGAAATCGTGGATGTTGCCTCCCTGCTCAACAATATGGGAGCTGACGTACGTGGAGCAGGCACGGACACTATCAAGATCAACGGTGTCGAAGAGTTGCATGGTACTACACACAATATCATCCCCGACAGGATCGAAGCCGGCACCTACATGATCGCCGGTGCAGCTGCAGGGGACAGCTTCACCGTCCGCAATATCATTCCGACACACATGGAGTCACTGACTGCAAAACTCGAGGAGCTCGGTGTCAAGATTGAAATCGGAGATGATTATGCGACGATTACAAAACCGGACGAATACAGGCCGGTATCGGTAAAGACCCAGGTCTATCCGGGGTTTGCCACAGACCTCCAGCAGCCGCTCACCCCATTGTTGTTCAAAGCGGATGGCGTGAGCAAAATAACAGAAACAATCTATCCGGCGAGATTCCGGCATGTCGATGAATTGAACCGGATGGACGGCAAAATTGAGCAGAAAGGCGGTTCAGCGCTTATCTATCCGTCAGAGCTCAAAGGCGCAGATGTCTACGCAAGCGATCTGAGGGCAGGGGCATGCCTCCTCATCTCAGGACTGCTTGCCGACGGGGTCACTACAATCCATAACGTCAACCATATCGACCGCGGCTATACGGACATCGTTAAGAAACTGGATACACTCGGTGCCGATATATGGCGCGAGGAAATCTCCGCAGACTGATCATGAACAGCCGGCTCACTTTGGATGAGCCGGTATTTTTTGTATAAATTTTGTCCATCTCCGCCGCTTCTTTCATTTTAAATGTTTATGGTGTAGAATATGAAATTGTCAAAAACGCAAAAGTTTCCACTTGTTTAAAACCTCTGGATTATCCGAGGGTCCCTACTATATGAAAGTGAAGTGAATTTATGGCAGAGCGAGAAAAGAAAGGGTTGAAATATGAATCCTTCGATGCACTCTATAAAAAGAACAATACGAAAGAACTGACAGCACGTGCCAAAGAATTGGGACTCACCAATTACAGCAGGCTCAATAAAAAAGAGCTGGTCCTGGCAATAATGGAAGCCGAAATGGAAAAGGAAGGCAACTATTACATGGAAGGGGTTCTGGATGACATACAGCAGGACGGCTACGGATTCCTGAGAACAGTGAACTTCTCAAAAGGGGAGAAGGATATCTACATCTCGGCATCACAGATCCGCAGGTTTGAACTGAAAAAAGGGGACAAGGTCACCGGCAAGGTGCGCCGCCCCAAAGACAGTGAAAAATATTACGGGCTGCTGCAGGTCGACTTCATAAACGACCAGAACGCAGAAGATGTGAAGAAAAGGCCCCACTTCCAGGCACTGACTCCGCTCTATCCGGATACGCGCATCCACCTGGAAAACAAATCGAATGATCTGTCCACACGCATAATGGACCTCGTCACCCCGATCGGTTTTGGTCAGCGTGGTATGATCGTTGCCCCGCCAAAAGCAGGCAAGACTTCTTTGCTCAAGGAAATCGCCAATGCAATCACTGAAAATCATCCGAATACGAAGCTTTTCATACTGCTGATCGGCGAGCGTCCCGAAGAGGTGACGGATCTTGAACGATCGGTTGAAGATGCCGAAGTGGTGCATTCGACCTTTGACGAGCCGCCGGAACACCATGTGAAAGTTGCTGAACTGCTGCTTGAACGGACGAAAAGGCTTGTGGAAATGGGTGAGGATGTCATTGTCCTGATGGATTCTATCACAAGGCTTGCCCGTGCATATAACCTGGTAATCCCGCCGAGCGGCAGGACACTCTCCGGCGGATTGGATCCCGCAAGCCTGCACCGTCCTAAACATTTCTTCGGTGCCGCGCGTAACATCGAGGCGGGCGGAAGCCTGACAATCCTGTCCACAGCACTCGTGGACACCGGAAGCCGCATGGACGACGTCATCTATGAGGAATTCAAAGGGACAGGAAACATGGAACTCCATCTGGACCGGAACCTGAGCGAGCGCCGCATCTATCCGGCGATCGATATCAGGCGCTCCAGCACAAGGAAGGAAGAACTGCTGCTTGATAAAAAAGAGCTCGATGTACTCTGGCAGCTGAGAAATCTGTTTACTGATGCGCCGGACTTCACTGAAAGGTTCCTCAGGATACTGAAGCAGACAAAGACCAACGAAGAGTTTTTCGACGTCCTGAGGCAGCGCATGCTGTCTTCCCAGAATACAGGGAAACCCGTCATTTAAAAATGAAATGCATCTCTTGATTTTTTACACTGCAGGGTGTATAATGTATTAATGTCGAAGTGGCGGATGCCACTAATCAACTCTGTTCCAGATGGTTCAGGGCAAAGGAGCTGAAAGTAATGAAACAAGCAATTCATCCGGAATATAACAAAGTTAAAGTTGTGTGCTCTTGCGGTAACGAATTCGAAACAGGTTCAGTGAACAACGAGGATATCAAAGTAGAGGTATGCTCTGAATGCCATCCATTCTACACTGGACGTCAGAAATTCGCATCTGCAGATGGCCGTGTTGAGAGATTCAACAAAAAATTCGGTTTCAAAAGCGCAAACGAATAATAGCGGAAATCACTGCATTGAAGTTGTACTTCAATGCAGTTTTTTTATGCCTGAAATATGATATAATTAACAGGATTAAAGGACGAAAAAGGTGAAAATTTATGTATGATCAACTTGAAATCATAGAAAATCGTTACGAGCAGCTTAATGAACTGCTGAGCGACCCGGATGTAGTCAGTGATTCAGATAAGCTGAGGGAGTATTCCAAGGAACAGAGCGATCTTCAGAAAACTGTGGATATATACAGGGAATACAAGCTCCAGAAGGAAACGATTGAAGAGTCCGAAGAGATGATGAATGAAACTGATGATAAAGAAATGCTCGATATGCTCAAAGAGGAACTTTCGGGAGCAAAATCCCGGATTCCAGATCTGGAGGAAAAACTGAAGCTCGAGCTCATCCCGAAAGACCCGAATGATGATAAGAACGTCATCATGGAAATCCGTGGTGCTGCAGGCGGCGATGAGGCGCAGATTTTTGCGGGCAACCTGTTCAGGATGTATTCGAGGTTTGCTGAAGACCAGGGATGGAGAACGGAAGTCGTCGAAGCACATTCAAACGACCAGGGTGGCTATAAGGAGATCAGTTTCCTGATCCAGGGCCAGGGCGCATTCTCAAAGCTGAAGTATGAGAATGGTGCACACCGCGTGCAGCGCGTACCCGAAACGGAATCAGGAGGAAGGATCCATACTTCGACCGCAACAGTCGCAGTTTTGCCGGAAGTTGAGGATGTTGAAGTGGACATCCGCAATGAAGACCTGAAAATCGATACGTACCGTTCAAGCGGTGCTGGCGGCCAGCACGTCAATACGACCGATTCCGCCGTCAGGATTACACACCTTCCGACAGGGCTGGTTGTGACATCACAGGATGAAAAATCCCAGATCAAGAACCGTGAGCGCGCGATGAAAGTGCTGAAGGCACGCGTATATGATCTGAAAGAACAGGAAGCCCATGCGGAATATGCAGAAAAGAGGAAAAGTGCTGTAGGGACGGGGGACCGCTCGGAACGCATCAGGACATACAACTATCCTCAGAACCGCGTTACAGACCACCGCATCGGACTGACCATACAGAAGCTCGACCAGATCATTGAAGGGAAGCTTGATGAAGTGATCGATGCGCTGACCATCGAGGAGCAGACGAGCAAGCTGGAAGAGTTGAACAATGCAACACTATAGTTACAAAAGAATGATCAAAGAGGCGGAAGCCTCTTTAATTTTATCTGACAGAGAACCGAGGATTGCGTCACTTCTGCTCGAAGATCTATTCGGTATCGACCGCACATATCTTATGCTGCACGGTGATAAGGAAGTCCCAAGGGAGCGACGCGGGATGTTTGAAAAGGCGGTCGCAAGGGCTGCTGCCGGTGAGCCATATCAATATGTGACAGGTTTCTGCTGGTTCTGCGGATATAAAATGAAAGTGGATGAAAATACGCTGATACCGAGGAATGAAACAGAGGAACTGGTCGAGTTTGTGCTGCAGCAGGAGCCGGACGACGGCAGGACTGTTGCAGATATCGGGACGGGTACAGGCGCCATCGGCCTCCTGCTGCAAAAACACTGGCACAAAAACCGGGTGGTACTGACGGATGTATCGCTCCGGGCGCTTGAAGTGGCAGAGGATAACGCGGGGGCATTGGGAGTGTCGACGGAAATTTTTTGCGGCAGCCTGTTTGAACCGCTGACAGAGAGAGGGATCACGGTTGACTGCATCGTGTCCAACCCGCCGTATATAGCGTATGATGAAAAGGGTGAGATGGATGCTTCTGTCTACCGGCATGAACCGCATCTGGCGCTCTTTGCGGATGACAGCGGCCTGGCGCTCTATAAACAGATGATAGACGGGCTGCCCGCTGTACTGGCCAAGGGCGGCACAGTCTATTTTGAGATTGGCTGGCGGCAGTACACGGCACTCAGCAGCTATATTAAAAAGGTCTGGCCGAAGACCCGGCCGCAGCTTAAAAAAGACATGAACGGGCAGGACAGGATACTTTTCTTCAGGTGGGAGGATTGAAAATGGATACAAAAGTTTGGGAAATCTATATTGACCAGCTAAAAGACAGGGACACAAGAGAGAAACTCGATGAAATCAGAACAGCCTTCACCTATGGTGAAGTTGTCGGCATTCCCACCGAAACAGTATACGGCCTCGCAGGAGATGCGAGAAACTCTGAAGCCATCCATAAAATATTTTCGGCAAAAGGGCGTCCCGGCGACAATCCGCTCATCGTCCACATACACAGCATGGAACAGCTGGAAGACTTCACAGAACCGCTCGACCCCAAAGTCCAGTCCCTGATGAACCATTTCTGGCCGGGGCCGATCTCGTTCATACTCCCATTGAAGGGCAGCATGCTCGCAGGCAATACTGTGGCGGAGCTGGACTCTGTGGCTGTGAGAATGCCGAGCCACCCCGTGGGCCATGCGATACTGGAGCACGTTGGATTCCCGCTTGCGGCGCCGAGTGCAAACCTGAGCGGCAAACCATCCCCCACAGACTACCGGCATGTCATTGATGATTTGAACAGAAAAGTCTACGGTGTCGTGGAAAGTGACCCGGCGACATACGGTCTGGAGAGCACGGTCCTCGACTGCACGCAGTATCCCTACCGTGTGGCGAGGCCGGGCAGCATCACCAAGGAGGCGCTTGAAAACGTGCTGAAGGAAACAGTGGACCGGCATGTATCAGATTCGGAGAAACCGATATCCCCGGGCATGAAATATAAGCATTATGCCCCCCGCCAGCCCCTTGCAGTCATCGAGGGCGGCCTGAAGAACAATACGCATATTGAAGCGGATGACGATAAAAAAATAGGAATCATCGCTCCGGAGAACTGCAGGGGCTTTATCCCGGAAGGCTCCTATTTCATAAGTCTCTGCTCGAGTGATGAAAATTACCGTGAGGCGGCAAGGAACCTCTACGCTGCACTCAGGCGGATGGATAAATCGGATGTCGATCTGATCTATATACACGGTTTCCCTAAAAATGATGAAACCGAGGCGCTGATGAACCGGATATACAAGGCCGCGGGCGATGAAGTGATTAAGGATGATCATCTATGAAGATAATATTCATATGTACCGGAAATACATGCAGAAGCCCGCTCGCTGAAAGTTACGCCAGGACAAAATTTGATGGCGGAGAGTTTGAATCGCGGGGACTGATGGCGTTTTCCGGGGAAACAAGCAGTGAGACTATTGATATAATCGAACGTGAATCGCTTGTCCCACCGTCTGGCCCTTCACAGCTGAGGCCGGAAGATGTGGCGGACAGCCTGCTTCTGACAATGACGGAAGAACACAAGATGATGGTCATACAGCGCTATCCGGGCGCTGATGTGAGGATGATCAGTGAGTTTGCGGAAGGGACGAAAAAACCGATCGCGGATCCCTATGGCGGCTCTGCGAAGGAATACGAATTAGTGTACAATCAACTTAAGTCATATATCGATAAATTTAATCTGTAGAAATTTATAAATTATTTGGCTGCATGCACATTTGATATATAATATCAGCAAAGAGGTGAATTTATGAAAATAGTCATTGCTTCGGACCATGGTGGTATAAATCTCAAAAGGGCGATTGTTGAAGCCCTTGTGCAAAAAGGAGTCGACATTACGGATTTCGGTCCGGATTCGGGTGAATCTGTTGACTACCCCGATTACGCAAAACCGGTCGCGGAGAAAGTTGCAGACGGTGTTTTTGACCGCGGGATCCTCATCTGCGGTACAGGCATAGGGATGAGCATAGCGGCGAATAAAGTAAAGGGCATCCGCTGTGCCCTTGTACACGACAGCTTTTCGGCAAAAGCGACAAGACAGCATAACAACTCGAATATGCTGGCTATGGGGGAGAGAGTGATTGGCTCCGGGCTGGCAAATGATATTGTCGATATTTGGCTGAATACTGAATATGAAGGTGGCAGACATGAACGGAGAGTTTGCAAGATTGAAGAATGATATCGATACTTTGATTGAAAATCTTAAAGATGCAGATTTTTTTGTTCCGGGAGAAGACCTGCTCATCGGATGCTCGACATCCGAAGTGGTCGGTCACCACATCGGAAAGCAAAGTTCGATGGAAGTCGCAGAATTGATATTTGATGCGTTCAGCGAAGTTGCAGCAAAGTTTGATGTCAACATCATGTTCCAGGGGTGCGAACATATTAACCGTGCCGTGACCCTCGACCGCGATGTTGCAAAAAAACGTGGTTACGAGATTGTAAATGTTGTGCCGTACAGGGCAGCCGGGGGGAGCCTGAGTGAATACGCATATGAACACCTTGGCAACCCGGCAGTCGTCGAGCATGTGACGGCGGACCGCGGCATTGACATTGGACAGACATTGATTGGCATGCATGTGCGCCATGTTGCTGTTCCGTTCAGGACGGAGCAGAAGACGGTGGGCAGCGCGAATGTAACGATAGCATTTTCCAGACCGAAATTAATTGGTGGACCAAGAGCCCACTATTAATAATAAATTTCAAGTTCAAGGAGAGAGAATATGTCACATATCGAGTCACAGGACCCAAAACTTTTTGAAGCAATGGAAGCAGAATTTGATCGTCAGAACAATAATATTGAATTGATTGCATCGGAGAACTTTGTATCAAAAGCTGTTTTCGAAGCGCAAGGTTCAACATTGACCAACAAATACGCAGAAGGCTACCCGCATAAGCGCTATTACGGCGGCTGTGAACATGTGGATGTAGTCGAAGACCTCGCACGTGAACGTGCAAAAGAACTATTTGGAGCAGACCACGCCAATGTGCAGCCGCACTCCGGCTCACAGGCAAATATGGCTGTTTACTTCTCAGTGCTTGAGCCGGGGGACACGGTGCTCGGTATGAAACTGGATCATGGCGGACATCTCACACACGGCAGTCCGGTCAACTTCAGCGGTAAACTTTTCAACTTTGTCGATTACGGGGTGAAGGAGGAGGATGAGCAGATCGACTATGCTGATGTGCTCGCGAAAGCGAAGGAACACAAACCGAAACTGATCGTTGCCGGTGCAAGTGCTTATTCAACAGCGATCGATTTCAGCAAGTTCCGTGAAATCGCAGATGAAGTCGGTGCCTATCTGATGGTGGACATGGCGCATATCGCCGGACTGGTTGCGGCAGGGCTTCATCCGAATCCGGTACCGCATGCAGATTTCGTCACTTCCACAACACATAAGACGCTTAGGGGGCCGCGCGGCGGGCTGATTCTCACAAAAGATGAATTTGGCAAGAAAATCGACAAGAACATCTTCCCGGGTATCCAGGGCGGACCGCTGATGCACGTCATTGCAGCGAAAGCTGTGGCGTTTGGCGAAGCATTGAATCCTGACTTCAAAGTCTACCAGGAACAGGTCATCAAAAATGCCCGTACGCTTGCTGAAAGGCTGACGGAGAAAGGATTGCGCGTCGTCTCCGGCGGCACGGATACACATCTGTTACTCGTTGATGTGAAGACTTTCGGCCTGACAGGCAAGCAGGCGGAGGAAGCATTGGATGAAGTCGGCATCACATGCAACAAGAACACTATTCCTTTTGATGAGGAATCCCCGTTCGTCACAAGCGGTATCCGTCTCGGTACACCGGCGATGACAACGCGCGGTTTCAATGAAGAGGACATGAGAGAAGTGGCAGATCTTATGGCAGAAGTACTCACTGCTGTCAAAAATGGCCAGGAGTTCGCTGAACTCAAAGAAAGAGTATCTGCTCTGACCGGCAAATACCCACTATACCAATAAAAAGGATGCCGGAATAAGATCACTTATTCCGGCACAATTGAGAAGACAGGAGGAACACTATGTCCAAAGTGCAAGTAATGGACCATCCGCTGATCCAGCACAAAATGAGTTATATCCGTGATGAGAAGACATCTACAAAGGAGTTCAGGGAACTTGTCGATGAAGTCGGCATGCTGATGGCATATGAAGTGACGCGCGATCTGTCACTGGAA
This sequence comes from Salinicoccus sediminis, assembly GCF_000986795.1. Taxonomy (GTDB): domain Bacteria; phylum Bacillota; class Bacilli; order Staphylococcales; family Salinicoccaceae; genus Salinicoccus; species Salinicoccus sediminis. The sequence goes on from NZ_LAYZ01000002.1 coordinate 459,308, forward strand.
GATGTTGAAGTGGATACACCCGTTCAGAGGACGACGGCAAAAAGGCTGAGCGGCAAAAAGCTGGGGATTGTTCCCATACTCCGTGCCGGTCTCGGAATGCAGGAGGGAATACTGAAGCTGATTCCCTCAGCCCGGGTGGGGCATATCGGACTGTACCGTGATCCTGAGACACTGGAGGCAATCGAATACTATGCCAAATTCCCGGGTGACATCGAAGAAAGGGATATCTTTGTCATCGATCCGATGCTCGCAACCGGAGCGTCCGCGGTTGAAGCGATTACGGCAGTGAAAAAGCGCGGCGCAACAAAAGTCCGTTTCATCTGCCTGATCGCGGCGCCTGAAGGTGTGGAGGTATTGAAGGAAGCCCATCCTGATGTGGACATATACATTGCTGCACTGGATGAGAAACTGAATGAGAAAAGCTATATTGTCCCGGGACTCGGAGACGCTGGAGACAGACTCTTCGGAACAAAATAGGACCAACAAGGAGAAAAAGAATGAAGAAAATCATGACAATCTTCGGTACACGCCCTGAAGCCATCAAAATGGCCCCGCTTGTACTGGAACTGAAAAAAGATCCGGAGCTTGAGCCGATTGTGGTAGTGACGGCGCAGCACAGGGAAATGCTGGATCAGGTGATGGATATTTTTGGAATCACCGCTGATTTCGATCTTAATATCATGAAACAGGGACAGACACTTTCTGAAGTGACGGGCAGGGTGATTGAAGGCCTGGAATCTGTCATCAAGGAAGCAGAGCCGGATATGATCCTGGTCCATGGGGATACAACCACCACTTTCGCCGGCAGTCTGGCAGCGTTTTATAACGAAGTCGATATCGGGCATGTTGAAGCGGGACTCAGGACCTATAACAAATATTCACCGTTCCCCGAAGAGATGAACCGTCAGATGACGGGCGTGCTTGCGGACCTTCATTTCTCTCCGACAGATCAATCGAAGGAAAATCTGCTCAAAGAGAACAAAGACGAAACTTATATTTCTGTCACAGGTAATACAGCGATCGATGCACTTAAAACAACCGTCAATGAAGAATACAAAAGTGAGATCATAGAGAAGCACAAGGACAAAAAAGTGATCCTGCTCACTGCCCACAGACGTGAGAACATCGGCATGCCAATGGAGAACATCTTCAGCGCCGTAAGGGAGATCGTTGAAGAGTTCGATGATGTGACAGTCGTCTATCCGATCCACAAAAATCCGAAAGTCCGTGAAATCGCAGCCAAATACCTCGCAGAGCATGACCGCATTGAGATCATCGAACCGCTTGATGTATTTGATTTCCACAATTTCGCAGCAAAGAGCCATATCATTCTCACCGATTCGGGCGGGGTACAGGAGGAGGCACCCTCACTCGGCAAACCGGTGCTGGTGCTGAGAGATACGACAGAACGTCCTGAAGGCGTGGAGGCAGGTACATTGAAACTTGCCGGCATCCAGAAAGAAAATATCTACAACCTGACAAAAAAACTCCTCACAGACGATGCGATGTACGAAAAAATGGCTTCGGCTGCGAACCCTTATGGCGACGGCCGCGCTTCGGAACGCATCTGTCAAAACATAAAATATTATTACGAAATACTGGACGCGAAACCGCAAAGTTTCAGAGTGTGAAAAATATGTCAATAATATGTCGGAAACACCGTCATGACAAATATTTTCGTACATATTATTGACATAAAAAAAGCACTCATATATCATTACAAGAGTAATGTAACGGTTTCCAGACACAGCCGTAAAACACACTAGGAGACAGTGTTAATAGTGCCATTTTTCAGACGATTTTACAGACATTTCCTGAAGTTTTTACTTTTCCCCTTGGTTTTAAGCCTACTCATCTATTTATTTACCAAATCTTCCATTGCAGCCGGGTTTGCCCTGGGCACCATTGCGTCCATTTTCCTGCTGTGGAACTGGTACTACAACCTTGAAAGAGCTTACGGGAGCGAGGGTAAAATAAGAACCGGTACTGTTGCGCGGTTGCTGATTGTAATAGTTACATGTCTTTTCTGGGTGAGATTCCCTGATGTATTCAGCATTTTCGGTATAGCAGGCGGGCTTCTGCTCAGCTATATCATGATCATTTTCCGTGCGATTAAAGAATTGACGAAGTGAAAGAGGTGAGAAAATGGAACATGGAACTCCGTTATGGACAATTGACGTTTTTGGTTTACCTGTAACATTTGACCTGTCGACATCCCTGATGATCATCGTGTCGTCGTTAATAGTGTTTCTGATTGCATTCTTCATGACAAGGAACATTGCGGTGCGGCCGACAGGAAAAAGCCAGGTACTTATGGAAGTACTGATGAACTTCGTTAAAGGTATCATTTCCGGCAATATGGCGTGGAAACAAGGAGGAAGATTTCACTTCCTGGCCCTGACACTGATTCTTTACATAGCCGTTTCGAACTTCCTCGGACTGCCATTCGCTTTCGTGGCACCTGATGAAAATCACACACTCTGGTGGAAATCGCCGACAGCGGATCCAGCTGTCACACTGACGCTGGCAAGTGTGATGATCGTGCTGACACACTATTATGGTGTTAAGATGCGCGGTACGAAAGCATACATCAAATCGTACGCAGAACCTTTTGGATTTATGGTGCCCTTCAAAATACTTGAAGAATTCACATATAACCTGACACTGGGGCTCCGTCTTTACGGTAACATCTATGCAGGTGAGATTCTTCTGGCATTACTCACAACAGTGATGATGAGCGGTGCAATAGGATTTATCGGAGGGTTTATCCCGATGATGGTCTGGCAGGGCTTCTCAATCTACATCGGTGCAATTCAGGCATTCATCTTTGTTATGTTATCAATGGTCTACCTATCCCACAAAGTTAGCGACGACCATTAATATATAATTTTTAAATATCATTCAAAAATATTAGGAGGAACTATATCTTATGATGAACTTACTCGCAGTAGGTATTGCAGCAGGTCTCGCGGCACTCGGCGCAAGTATCGGTATCGGTCTTATCGTTTCCAAAACAGTTGAAGGGGTTTCACGTCAGCCTGAGGCACGTGGTCCGCTCATGACAGTCATGTTCATCGGTATCGGTGTTGTTGAGGCCGTTCCGATCATCGCGATTGTTATTTCATTCATGCTTATGTTCATGTTCTAAGAATCGTTACATTTGGCGAAGTCTTCTATCAAAGATTTCGCCCTCTTATTATGTCGACTATGAATAAAGAATGAAACTCTCGTGAAAGGAGTGTACATACGTGGAATTTCTTATATTAGGAGCTGCGGATACGGTTCCGACAGCTATTGGAAGCAGTCTGGTACAATTGGTCACTTTCCTGGTTCTTCTCGGAGCCCTTTCCTACTTTGTGTGGAAGCCGCTTAAAAAAGTGATGGACGAGAGAGAGAACCTGATCCATACAGAAATTGATGATGCCGAACAGCGCAAGGCTGAAGCTGTACGTCTCAAAGAAGAGAATGAAGCAGTACTGAGAGATACGCAGGCTGAAATCTCTTCTATGATGGACAATGCAAAACAGCAGGCCAAAAAAGAGCAGGAAGCAATCATCCACGATGCCAACACGCGTGCGAATCAGATGATGAACGACGCGAAGGTTGACATCGAAAGGGAAAAAGAAAAAGCAATACGTGATATCAACAGTCAGGTGTCGGAGCTTTCCGTCCTGATTGCCGAGAAGATGATTTCCAAAGAAATCAATCAAGAGGATCAGAAAGATCTGATCTCAAGGTACTTGCAGGAAGCAGGGGATAAATAATGGCAGGTTCAGCACAAAAATATTCCCAGGCGCTTTACAGCAGTGTCTCAGAAAGCGGCCAGCTTGATGAAGTGAAGGCTGATTTCGATGAAGTGATAAAGGCAGTACGGGAAATACCTGATTTCACAGAATTCATGGCCAATCCCAAGGTCGCCAAAAACAGGCGCAAGGAAACGGTGGAGCAGGCCTTCAGTGGTGTCGTGAAACCACTTTACAATCTTCTGCTGATTCTGTCGGACAGGAATCTTCTGTCTGAAATCGAAGCCGTCCACACCCACTTCACAGAGGCATATAACGCACATTACAACCAGGAGCATGTTGTGATCGAATCAGTGTACGAACTTTCTGATGAAGAGATCGATTCCATCGGGAAAGTGTTCATCCGGAAGACTGGTTTTTCCAAACTGCTCATCGAGAATAAAATAAATGAGAAACTGATCGGCGGCCTCAGGGTATTCATCGGGACGAAAGTCTATGACGGTTCCCTGAGAGGACAGCTCGCTGACTTGAAAACCCAGTTCAATGAACGGACTATCAGTTAATTAAGGAGTGATATTTGATGGCAATTAAAGCTGACGAAATAAGCGCTCTTCTTAAAAGCCAGATCGAGAACTATGAAGCGGATATGAAAGTATCCGATGTGGGAACAGTCATCCAGGTTGGTGACGGTATCGCACTTGCTCATGGTCTTAATGATGCAATGGCTGGAGAATTGCTTGAATTTCCTAGCGGTGTTCTGGGGCTTGCCCAGAACCTCGAAGAAAACAATATCGGTATCGTAATTCTTGGACCGTATGATGATATCAAAGAAGGCGATGAAGTCAAACGTACAGGGCGCATCATGGAAGTTCCTGTCGGTGAAGAACTCATCGGCCGTGTACTGAACCCACTTGGACAGCCGATCGACGGCAAAGGTCCACTTGGCGCAACAAAAACAAGACCGATTGAAAGCCCTGCAACCGGAGTCATGGATCGTAAATCTGTTGACGAGCCGCTGCAGACCGGCATCAAGGCGATTGACGCACTTGTGCCGATCGGACGCGGACAGCGTGAGCTTATCATCGGCGATCGTCAGACAGGTAAGACGACAGTCGCAATCGATACGATCCTGAACCAGAAAGACCAGGACATGATCTGTGTATATGTAGCAATCGGCCAGAAGGAATCAACTGTCCGTTCGACAGTGGAAACACTCCGTAAGAACGGTGCGCTGGATTACACGATCGTTGTTTCAGCAGGTGCTTCAATGCCTGCACCAATGCTTTACATCGCACCTTATGCGGGTGTTTCCATGGCAGAAGAATTCATGTTCAACGGCAAACACGTACTCATCGTCTATGATGACCTGACCAAACAGGCAGCTGCCTACCGTGAACTGTCCCTTCTCCTCCGCCGTCCGCCGGGCCGTGAAGCATACCCTGGTGACGTCTTCTACCTTCACAGCCGCCTGCTTGAGCGTGCGGCCAAACTCAATGATGACCTCGGCGGCGGTTCAATCACTGCACTCCCGTTCATTGAAACACAGGCAGGGGACATCAGTGCATTCGTACCGACGAACGTCATCTCGATTACAGATGGACAGATATTCCTGCAGTCAGACCTGTTCTTCTCAGGTGTGCGCCCGGCAATCAACGCCGGACTTTCAGTCTCACGTGTCGGCGGTTCCGCACAGATCAAAGCGATGAAGAAGGTCGCGGGTACACTGCGCCTTGACCTTGCAGCATTCCGTGAACTTGAATCGTTCGCACAGTTCGGCTCCGATCTTGATGAAGCGACTGCTGCCAAGCTGGCCCGCGGACAGCGTACTGTTGAAGTGCTCAAACAGGGCGAGAACAAGCCGCTGAAAGTAGAGCGTCAGGTAGCAATCCTGTATGCACTTGTCAACGGACATCTGGATGACATTCCTGTTCAGGACATCACGCGTTTCGAAGATGAATTCCTCAGCTGGCTGGATTCCAACAATCAGGAACTGCTGGACGGAATCCGTGATACGAAGCAGCTCCCTGATGATGAAGCGTTTGTAAGCGCGATAAACAGCTTCAAGAAACTATTCAACCCTTCCAAGTAATGAAGATGAATAATTATTAAGGTGGTGAATTCATGGCTTCAATAAAAGAAATAAAAGGCCGTATCGGATCTACTAAGAAGATGAGTCAGATCACTCGTGCGATGCAGATGGTTGCGAACTCCAAGCTCAAGCGGGCGGAGGAGAACTCCAAGAAGTTCCAGCCTTACATGGACAAGATCCAGGAGGCGGTACAGGCCATCGCATCCGGCGACACGACCAGTTCCCACCCGATGCTCGAGGAACGGCCGGTCAAACGTACAGGATACATTGTAATCACAGCGGACAGCGGTCTTGCAGGGCCGTACAACGCCAACGTGCTGAAAGCGGTGACGAACGAAATAAAAGAACGTCATAACAACAATCCGGACTCCTACGACTTGTTTGTAATCGGAAGCTTGGGTCTCGAGTTCCTGGAAAACCGCAATTACCCTGTTGTGAATTCACGTACCGGACTGGCGGACCAGCCTGATTTCAGCAGTGTGAAAGAAATTGCGCAGCAGGCGGTGTCTTCATTTTCCAGTGAAGAATTTGACGAACTTTACATTGTATATAACCGATTCATCTCTGTTCTGCAGCAGGAAGTCGACATGAGGAAAGTACTGCCGCTTGCCGACAGTGACCTTTCGAACCAATCACAGGCATCAAGCCTTTCAACATATGAATTCGAACCGGACAAGGAGTCCATCCTTGAAACGATTCTTCCCCAATATGCCGAAAGTCTCATATATGGCGCACTGCTTGATGCCAAAGCAAGTGAACATTCCATGAGAATGACAGCCATGCAGGCGGCAACAGACAATGCCAAAGAATTGGTTGATGATCTTACATTGCAATACAACCGTGCAAGGCAGGCGGCAATCACTCAGGAAATCACTGAAATTGTGGGCGGCGCAGCTGCACTCGAATAAACAAGAATGAGTAGGAGGAAATCTAATGGCTTTAGGTCAAGTAATTCAAGTCATGGGACCGGTAGTTGACGTTAGATTCAACGAGGGAGAGCTTCCTGAACTGAATAACGCGCTTTTCGTCGATATTGAAAAAGACGGCGAGACTACCACCCTGGCTCTTGAAGTCGCGCTTCACCTTGGAGACAACGTCGTAAAAACAATTGCGATGAGCTCGACAGACGGTTTACAGCGCGGTGCTGAAGTAACGAACACAGGCAAACCTATATCTGTGCCGGTCGGTCAGGTAACGCTTGGTCGCGTGTTCAACGTACTGGGTGAACATATCGATCTCGAGGATGCAATTCCTGAATCTGAAAGAAGAGATCCGATTCACCGTGAAGCGCCTAAATTTGATGAACTGCAAACTGAAGTTGAAATCCTGGAAACAGGCATTAAAGTAGTCGACCTGCTTGCCCCTTATACAAAAGGCGGTAAGATCGGACTCTTCGGCGGTGCCGGTGTCGGCAAGACAGTCCTCATCCAGGAGCTGATCAACAACATCGCACAGGAACACGGCGGTATTTCAGTATTCGCCGGTGTCGGAGAACGTACACGCGAGGGGAACGACCTTTATTACGAAATGAAAGATTCCGGAGTAATCGAGAAGACTGCAATGGTCTTCGGCCAGATGAACGAGCCGCCGGGCGCGCGTATGCGTGTTGCACTTACAGGCCTGACAATGGCGGAATACTTCCGCGATGAAGAAGGGCAGGACGTACTCCTGTTCATCGACAACATCTTCCGTTTCACACAGGCTGGTTCAGAAGTGTCAGCCCTGCTCGGACGAATGCCGTCAGCGGTTGGTTACCAGCCGACACTGGCAACAGAGATGGGTCAGCTCCAGGAGCGTATCACATCTACGAATGTCGGTTCAGTAACTTCCATCCAGGCAGTATTCGTACCGGCGGATGACTATACCGACCCGGCTCCTGCACAGACGTTCGCACACCTTGATGCGACGACGAACCTGGAAAGAAGCCTATCCGAGATGGGTATCTACCCTGCGGTGGATCCGCTCGCATCCACTTCCCGTGCGCTTACGCCGGCTGTTGTCGGGGAAGAGCACTATGAAGTTGCGCGTGAAGTCCAGGCGACAATCCAAAAATACCGTGAGCTGCAGGATATCATTGCAATCCTCGGTATGGATGAGCTTTCCGACGATGATAAGAAAACTGTAAACCGCGCACGCCGCATTCAGTTCTTCCTGTCACAGAACTTCCACGTTGCGGAGCAGTTTACGGGGCAGAAAGGTTCATATGTGCCGGTTTCGCAGACAGTTGCGGACTTCAGGGAAATCCTTGATGGTAAATATGACAATATCCCGGAAGATGCCTTCCGTCTTGTCGGTGGTATTTCAGATGTGCTTGATAAAGCACGCGACATGGGTGTAGAAGTTTAAAATCGGGAGGGTTAGCAAATGAATACAATTGCACTGGATGTAGTAACACCTGACGGTTCTGTCCATTTCGAAGAGAACTGTGAAATCATCATACTCCAGACCAAACAAGGTGAGCTCGGTGTCATGGCCGGCCACGTCCCGACAGTAGCTGCACTCAAAATCGGAGGCCTCCGCGTAAAAGTTGATGGACGCTTTGAGTATTTTGCAGTGACAGACGGTTTCGTTGAAATCCGTCCTGATAAAGTGACTGTACTTGTTCAGGCTGGCGAATTTGCAGGTGACATCGATACTGAACGGGCTGTTGCTGCGAAAGAACGGGCAGAATCGCTGCTCGCCATGGAACGCGATGAGAAAATCGACAGATTCCGCGCGGAACTCGCTCTGAAGAGGGCGACCAACAGAATAGATATAGCAAAGCACAGTTCATAGACTACCCAGGCTCCGGCCTGGGTTTTTAAGGTGGTAAAAATGTTAATTTCACAACTTGCCTTCATACACATCGTACTTCATATTTTCTGTGTCATATTTGCCTTCCGGGTACTCGGTGCACTCAATGTGGACGGATGGTTCCGGCGGGGGGAAACGGGAAGGATACGTCTTTTCCTCATTCTGCTAGCCGTACTTCTTGGAAGTGCATTGAGCAATTTCATCATGGATTTCTTCAGGCTCGTGCAGGAAGCTTCCCTGGTGTTCCAATAAATGCTTTACAAACATGTTTATACAACTTTAAAATAGTGAATAGTGTAATGTGAAAATGTGATTTAAATGTATGGAGTGATTGTTATGGAGTCTATAATTGTAAAGGGTGGAAACAGACTGTCTGGTTCCGTGAAAATAGAAGGTTCGAAAAATGCAGTGCTGCCGATAATGACGGCTTCGTTGCTTGCAGAGGACGGTGTATCCAAACTCGTCAATGTACCGCTGTTATCCGATGTGGATAATCTTGCCGATCTGCTCAAATATCTGGGAGCCGATGTGGAACGTGCAGACGGTTCAGTCAAGATCGACGCCACAGGGAAGATCGACTGCAAAGCGCCGTTTGATCTTGTCAGCAAGATGCGGGCAAGCATGCTTGTGATGGGTCCGATGCTTGCTAGATACGGATATTGCAACGTGGCGATGCCGGGTGGATGTGCTATCGGTTCAAGGCCTGTCGAGCAGCATATCAAAGGACTTGAAAAAATGGGCGTCACCTTCAGGACGGTGGATGGAAGCTTTGAGGGTACGGCAGACGGACGCCTGCAGGGAGCCAAGATCTACCTCGATTTCCCAAGTGTCGGAGCCACACAGAATCTGATCATGGCGGCCAGCCTGGCAGAAGGTACGACACACCTTGAAAATGTTGCCCGGGAACCTGAAATCATGGATCTCGCCAACTACATCAACGCGATGGGCGGCGATGTAGTTGGCGCCGGTACGGGGCATATTACCATCGAAGGTGTGGAGCGTCTCAGGGGAACTGAACATACAGTCATACCGGACCGCATAGAAGCAGGTACATTCATGATTGCCGGCGCGATTACCCAGAGTGAGATTGTGCTTGAAAATGTAATGACGGAACACCTGACTGCTCTGATTTCCAAGCTTGAAGAGGCGGGTGTGCGCATTGTACCTGAAGGTGAGTACAGCGTGCGCGTAGTACCCGATGGGCAACTGAGAGCAATACAGGTTAAAACGATGCCGCATCCCGGCTTCCCGACCGATATGCAGAGTCAGATGATGGCACTGCTTACCACGGTGGATGGCGTAAGCATCATCACCGAAACAATTTTTGAAAACCGGTTCATGCACGTTGACGAATTTGCTAAAATGAATGCCGATATCGATCTGCAGGAAAATCACGCCATCATCAAAGGCGTCAGGCAGTTGAACGGCGGCAGAGTGAGCGCGACCGATCTGAGAGCCGCAGCTGCCCTGATTCTTGCAGGTTTGGCAGCAGATGGTTATACTGTAGTTACCGAACTTAAGCACCTGGACCGCGGCTATGTCGATTTCCATAAGAAACTTGAAAAACTTGGAGCGGACATTGAACGGACAGGTGATGACACTGCACAGAAAAGTGCGGTAACACAGAAGTAAAGAGGTATGAATATGGCGGAGCAATCTAAAAAACTGGTACACCGCAGATTCCCATTGATCGTCCGGATCCTTTTATTCGTCTATATCGCTGTCATCGTCTTTTTTGTAGGACTTATGATCGGATTTGGCATACTCGATAATCCCATCGAAGTATTCCGTCTGGAGACGTGGGAACACATCATCAATTTGACCAAGGAATGATATTTAAATGTTGACTTATGACCAGATCAAAGCAATCATCCCGCACCGTCCCCCTTTCCTGCTCATTGACAGAGTGACGGATATAGAGCCGGGAGTAAAATGTACAGGCATCAAACAAGTTTCCGGAAATGAGCCTTTCTTCCCGGGACATTTTCCTGAATATGCTGTGATGCCGGGTGTACTTATCGTAGAAGCGCTTGCGCAGGTGGGTGCCGTGGCATTGCTTCAGGAAGAGCAGTTCAAGGGAAAACTGGCATTCTTTGCCGGGATAGATAAATGTAAGTTCAAAAAACAGGTGACGCCGGGGGATACTCTGGAATTGACTGTGGAGATCACAAAAATCAGAGGTCCGATCGGCAAAGGCGAGGCAGTCGCCACAGTCGACGGCGAAATTGCCTGCAAATGTGAAATCACATTTGCCATACAGGATACGAAAACATCCGATGACTAATCAATCATCGGATGTTTTCAATTCTGTCTTGGATTCCATCATCGCTGTGAACTCATTGAGCAGTTCGTCCCCTTCAAACCCTTCATCAATGAGCTGTGCGAGCAGATCCTCTGCATAGTTCGGATTCTGTGTAATGATATCCCCGGTGAAAATCAGGGAGACTGCGTTATCAATTTCATTCATTTCATTGAAGACACCTTTGAATCTGGCCGGCTCATTAGTCGGTCTGGTGATGGTGACGAGCAGATCGACTTCCTGTTCCACATACGGTTCCAGTATATCCTTGAAATCAGGTGATGTGGAGATCTCCAGCAGCCATGAATCTTCGCTGGTTTCCTTGTTGATGATGATGCCGTCAATGAGATCCAGGATGATGAAATTTCCTTCACGCTCGATTTTGACTTCGACGATCTTAAAAGACTTCATTCATGTACCCCTTTCGATTGTAAAGCTAAAAACAGCAGAATATATATAATTGCACGATAAAATTCTGCCGGGAGCAGAAATAACTGCAGATACAGTTTAATTGTATAGAAATCACAGATAAAATCAAATATCCGCCGTTTGCAGAAAATTTCACCGCCGCTTATCTTGTATACAGGAAGGGGGTGAAAAAGATGATGAACAAAGTTCTGCTGGTCGGCGAGCTTGTAAAGAATGTTACTCTGTCCCAGACTTCAAATGGAAGTATAAATTCTTTCATCATTGCCACGATACGTGTGCCCAAGGACGAGCGGAAGGGTAAGGAAATCCACTTCATATACTGCAAAGCGTTCGGAAAGGCGATACCGGGAGTGCTTTCAAGGGCCCAGGAAGGCGAGATACTGTGTGTCAGCGGACAGGTTGCATCAACCACCCATACAAAGCCGAATGGGGAAAAGGAATATGGCATGGAAATCTGGGCAGAGAGCGTAAAACCGATGCCGCAGAAAATGTCGGAGCAAAAGGACCTGGGCAACCCGTCAAAAATGATCGGCGATGCCATCAGGTATTACGACCATCATAATATTGTCACACAGAAATCTGTCCATGTATTGAACGATGGCGGGGACCAGCAGCTCACATCCGGCCGTGATGATCATCTGGAAGCCATTGAAAAAATCATTGGTGAAGTATCCGCCCCGGCGGATATGGATGGTTCCATTGCAGAAGCAGAACCTGATGCTGAAAATGAAGAGAATGAGCACGATGAAGAAAAATCACTTGCATAGTTGTTAGCCGCACCGCCACCCAATCTTTGAAAAATTCTACACTCACACACTACTCACCCGTCCTGCAGAAGGCTGAAAGCTGCGAAAAGGCATTCTGCAGGGCTTTTTTGTGTTTATCAAGATTGTAAAGCATTTCCTGGGAATGTTTTATTACAGCCGGCCCTGTATTGTTACGGCTGTCAGATAATAAGGATAATTCGTTTTTTTATCCGGGTTTAATGAATTTCCTGACAAATGCTTTAAGTATCAGCATTTGAGGACGGCGAAAAACGGATGATAACTTTTTAAGAAATGGAAAGCGGAGAAAAATGGCACTTAAACCGGGATTATCTGCAACAATGCATTTCCGGCGGAAACCTTACTGTAACACAACTGTAAAACAACGCTTAACATTTTATATTCCTGTAACCTACTGGATGATTTTGTCTGCTATAGTATTACCTAGTTGATTAACAGAACAGATGTTTAATCTTAAAATATTACATACCGATTAACGGGAGGAAATTATTCTTATGAAGAAGGTACTTACAGTAGGTGCAGCGGTTGCTGTATCCGGAACCCTGGCATACAGTGCAGAAGCAGCAAGCCATACAGTAGATACGGGTGATACTCTATGGGGTCTTGCTCAGGAAAACAATACTTCAGTAGAATCAATTAAAAGTTCGAACGATCTTTCTTCAGATATCATCGTGCCTGGCCAGGTACTTGAAATCGGCGGCGAAGAGAAAGCAGAAGAAAAAGCTGAAACGGCTGAAGAAGGTCTTTATACTATAAAAGCGGGCGACACTCTATTTGAAATCGCCCAGCAGTTCAATGTAACAGTCTCCGATCTTAAAGCATGGAACAATCTGTCGTCAGACCTTATCTTTGCAGGCAAAACAATCACTGTATCCGGTGAAAATGCAGAACAGGCTCCGGCAGTGGAGGCGCCGCAGGTTGAAGAAGAGCCGGCACAGCCAGCTAAGCCTGCACAGCAAAATGAAGCAGACAGCCAGGCACAGCAAGCAGAACAGGATGCAGCCGAGCAGCAGGCTCAGGAAGAAGCAGCACAGCAGCGTGCAGCAGAACAGGCGGCTGAAGAACGTGCAGCCGAGAGAGCCGCACAGCAACAGGAGCAACAGGAAAAACAGCAGGTGAAAACTGAAAACCAGTCCACTTCTGCAAACAGCAGTGGCCAGAACTGGGGAGCATTGGCCCAGTGTGAATCCGGTGGAAACTCAAGTGTTGTAAGCTCCAACGGTCTTTATCACGGTCTTTACCAGTTTGATGTTCAGACTTGGAAATCAGTAGGCGGCAGCGGACTGCCATCCCAGGCTTCTGCAGCCGAACAGACTAAGAGAGCGCAGATCCTGTTTGACCAAAGAGGTTCCCAGCCTTGGCCTGTATGCGGCTCAAGACTGTAGTACCAAATTTTCAATATGAATAGCCATCTCAGGCACCAGGCGAATACGCCCGGTGCTTTTTCAATTCAATTGACTTTGGTGGTGAGGTTTATTAATATTGGAACTAATCGGATAGAAATACCGCTAGGGGTGCTTTTTGCTGAGACGGCCGGCCGGCTGATCCCTTGGACCTGATCTGGATAATACCAGCGTAGGGAAGCGGGTCGGTACGGCATATTCATGCCCATTTACCTGAGCCCGTTTCCTGTTTCTGGAAACGGGTTTTATTTTATGGAAAAGGAGACATAACATGCTGACTGACAAAATGACGACGGATGCTGAACCTATCATATATGAGATTTACAACGGCGATTTCATACAGGGGCTCATCAGAGGGGATATTGACAGGGACTCTGTCATCCATTATCTGCAGGCGGATGCCCTGTATCTGGATGAATTTGCAAAAATATATGCGATGCTGATTGCCAAAACGGGATCGAGGGAAATGATAAAGTATCTGCTGGGACAGATGGAATTCGTGTTCGACGGTGAGAGCGGGGCACATGACACTTTGGCACAGGCTGTGGGCATGCCGTACGAAGAAATCATCGAATCGGGTGAGTGGTTCCCCTCTGCGGATCATTATATAAAGCATATGTATTATAATGTGTATGCAAGGGGCAATATAGCATTCACTCTCAGTGCGATGGCACCATGTCCATACGTATACCGGCGGATTGCAGGGCTGGCTATGGAAAATAACGATTTTGAAGAAGACCACCCTTACCGTGAATGGTTTGAGTTCTATAATAATGATATGGACGCGACGGTGGGTGTCATGTTCGACATCATCGACAATGAAAGCCAAATGATGACTGAAGAAGTGGCAGTACTCAGGAAAAATTTCATGGAGAGTGCGGAACATGAGCTGAGGTTCTTCAATATGGCCGCAACCAAAGAAAGATGGATGGAGGTGGGCGTGAATGCATAAATTCCCGATTGCACTGACAATAGCCGGAAACGACCCCACAGGCGGTGCAGGTATACTTGCCGACAGTAAAGCGTTTCATGCAAGAAGTGTATATGGCATGGCGGCGGTGACTTCCCTGACTGCCCAGAACACGATGGGGGTGCAGGATGTATATAATATACCTGCTGAATTTCTGGAGAGCCAGCTGCACAGCATCTTCAGTGATGAAGTGCCGCACGCCATGAAGAGCGGTATGATTGCGACAGTTGAAATGATGGAAGTGATTGCAGCAACCGTGAAAAAGCATGATATCCCGTATGTCATTGATCCGGTGATGATTGCCACCAGCGGAGACGCACTGATTGAAAAGGAATCAGTCGAATTTTTAAGGGAATCGCTCCTGCCGCTTGCAGCAAATGTGACACCAAACATACATGAGGCGGAAAAGATTGCGGGTATAAAAATCAACGATGGAGATGGTGTGAGGAAGGCAGCCAAAATCTTCCTGGATGAGCTTGGAATCCGGAGTGTAACGATAAAGGGCGGTCATCTTGACGGGGATGCCGTCGATTATCTGTTTACGAAAGACGGAGAGATAACAGTATCTTCTCCCCGCATTAATACAAACCACACCCACGGTACCGGGTGCACTTTTTCGGCTGTGATGACAGCTGAACTTGCCAAAGGGAGAACGATGGAAGAGAGTTTCAGGACGGCAAAGAAATATATAACATCAGCCATAAAAAATAGTCCCGGCATCGGAAAAGGCAGCGGTCCGGTCAATCATTTCAGTTTTAAAGGAGAATGATCATGGAACGTATTGAAAAACTGAGGAAAGAAAAACCTCTTGTCGTTTGCATCACAAATGATGTAGTGAAGAACTTCACGGCCAACGGCATGCTGGCGGCCGGGGCTTCCCCGATCATGAGCGGAGAAAGATCAGAAGCGGGGGATCTCATGAAAGCGGCTTCCGCGCTTCTTGTCAATATCGGGACAGCAGATAAGCAAAAATATGAACTCATGGATGAAATGATGAGGGAAGCGGATAATAATGGTGTACCTATTGTCTTTGATCCGGTAGGTTACGGCGCATCCGGTTTCCGTGTCAGTATCACGGATACGTTGCTCGCCCGTCATCAGGTTTCCCTGATCAAGGGAAATGCGGGTGAAATGCATGCATTGTCCGGAGAAGAAAGCAGCCTCAAAGGTGTCGACTCGATGGAAAAAACAGATACCATGGAAATTGCCAGGGCAGTCTATAGAAAATTCGGCGTTCCTTCTCTTGTAACAGGCGAACGGGACGCTCTTGTGACAGGGAATAATGAAATGATTATGGCCAACGGTCACGGTCTGCAGGGAAGAATTACTGGATCAGGATGCCTGCTCGGAGCATTGACAGCAGGTTTCATCGGCATTGAAGGGCGGTTTGATGAGGAAGCGGTAGTGGATGCAGTCAGTTACTACAATCTCTGTGCCGAAGCGGCCGCCGGTAAAATACGGGTGCCGGCACCAGGCTCATTCATGACCATACTCATCGATGAATTGTACCTGAATGAAGACAGCCTGCTTGAAGAAAAGATGGTGGAGGTCTATTGATGGACAGAGGCGCACTCAGGTTATATTTCATCTGCGGAAGCCGTAATGCAGGAGACAGACCGCTTCATGTCATCGAAGAGTCATTGAAGCATGGTGTGACCATGTTCCAGCTCAGGGAAAAAGGCGCCAATGCATTGGCAGGAGAGGAACTTTTCAACTTTGCTCTTGATATTAAAAAACTCTGCCGGAAATATGATGTGCCATTCATTATCAACGATGAGCCGGATCTTGCTGAAAAGGTGGGGGCTGATGGCATCCACCTTGGACAGGATGATATGGATATTGCACTGCTCCCCCCTTATTTCGATGATAAGATCATCGGACTTTCTGTAAGGGACCGGAGTGAGCTTGGGCAAAGTGATATCAGCAAGGTGGATTATATCGGCACCGGGCCGGTTTTTGCCACCGGGTCAAAGGATGATGCCGGTGAAGCGATAGGGGTGGAAGGCCTGGAAAATATGAGGAGAATGATCGGCACGCTCCCCATGGTGGCCATCGGGGGCATAACCCGTGAAAATTACAGGGAATGCCTGGATTACGGGGCAGACGGCGTGTCACTCATTTCTGGAATCGCTGCGGCGAAGGACACAAAAAGGGCGGTTGAAGGGTTCCTGTAATCTGCCGGACATTAAATATACTCAATTAACCTTTGGAAATTGATTTTTTTACATCCCTGTTTATGGTACAATGCTTTTTATGTGAGATATTTTTTTTGAGGTGAAAAAATGAGTAAAAAATGGCTCTTCCCCGTAATGATCGGCCTGGTGCTTGTACTCTCCGGCTGTGATTATTCCCAGGAAGAAAACAGGGACGGTTTTTTCTTTAATACATTCGTACAGCCGATGGATTCACTGCTGCATTGGCTTGGTGATAATCTCGGCCATAACTATGGTATGGCAATCATCCTTATCACACTTATTGTCCGTCTGGCTATTTTCCCATTCATGATGCGTACATATAAGAACCAGATGATGATGCGCGAGAAGATGAAGATAGTCAAACCTGAAATGGAAGAAATTCAGAAGAAGACGAAAGTTGCCACTACACAGGAAGAAAAGATGGAAGCACAGCAGGAAATGATGGCACTGTACAAAAAGCACGGTATCAATCCGCTTAACATGGGCTGTCTGCCAATCTTCATCCAGATGCCGATTGTCATGGCATTGTATTTCGCTCTCAGATTCCCTTCAGAAGGCGGTATTACGGAGTATCCGGAATTCCTCTGGATGAACCTGACAGAGACCGATTATTTCATGGTCGCAATCGCAGGTCTCGTATATGCCGGCCAGGCATTTGTATCCATGCAGTTCGTACCGGAAGAACAGCGCAAACAGATGCAGCTGTTCATGTACATCTCCCCGATCATGATCATCTGGATTTCATTGATATCACCTTCCGCACTCCCATTATACTGGGCAGTCGGCGGTATATTCCTGATATTCCAGACGTGGGCAGGTAATACATTCTACAAGAAAAAAGTAGCCGAAGAGATGGCACCGATCATCGAAGCGCATGAAAGAGAGAAAGCTGAAAAAGAACAGCGTATAAAAAATGCGAAAGTGATGCCTAAGAAAAAGCGCAAGAAGAAAAAATAATACCTGCTGACCAGAACGCCCCTTCCAGATACATGGAAGGGGCGTTGTGTTTTATAAAATTGGTGAAATG
Organism: Salinicoccus sediminis; assembly: GCF_000986795.1. Taxonomy (GTDB): domain Bacteria; phylum Bacillota; class Bacilli; order Staphylococcales; family Salinicoccaceae; genus Salinicoccus; species Salinicoccus sediminis. The sequence goes on from NZ_LAYZ01000002.1 coordinate 477,041, forward strand.
AGATTGGCAAAGCTTTCTTTGATACGTATCCAATTGCTTCTTGAATCGTATATCTCTTCAGTGAGAATTGTTGAATCCATTGCATCTTTTTCAAAAATCTTCCGGTATGCCGCCGCCTGTTCTGCATCGTATATGAAAGCATTAACTTCAAAGTTAAGCAGAAAACTTCTGTTATCGATATTCGTCGTTCCGATACTGATCACTTCGTCATCAATCATAAGGACTTTCTGGTGGAGGAATCCTTTTTCGTAAATATGGACCGTCGCTCCCATTTTGACCATTGCGCCGACATTTGAATAGGTACCCCAGTAGACGAATGGGTGGTCCGGCATATTTGGAATCATGATATTGACTTTTATGCCGCTCAGGATAGCAATCCTGACTGCTTCAAGAAACGACTGGTCCGGTATGAAATAGGGCGTCTGGATATAGATATGCTTTTTGGCATGGTAGATCATTTTGATATAACCGTATTTGATCTGTTGCCATTTTTCATCAGGGCCGCTTGAAGCGATCTGTATCGGATTTTCACCATGGTTGGGAATGTTATCCGGAAAATACCTCTCTTCCCGGGTCAGGTTGTTACGTCCGGAATGTGAGTTCCAGTCCAGCATAAATCTGAGCTGCAGGGATTTAACAGCTTCTCCGCTGATCTTCAGGTGTGTATCCCGCCAGAAACCGAATTTTTTACTCAGGCCGAGATACTCGTCGCCGACATTGAAACCGCCGACGTATCCGACATCACCGTCGATGACTACAATCTTCCGGTGGTTTCTGTAATTCATCCGGGGGTTGATCAGGGGCAGCATGTTTGGGAAAAATGACTCAACCTGTCCGCCTTCATTCCTGAATTTCCTGAAATTACGAAGACTGAGGCCCCTGGAACCTATATCATCGTAGAGAATTCTGACGGTGACCCCTTCCTTCTGCTTTTGGAGCAATGCGTCGTAGAGCTCTTTGCCAAGATTATCAAGTCTGAAAATATAGTACTGGAAATGGATGTGGTCTTTGGCATTGCGGATGTCGGCGAGCAGACTGTCGAATTTATCCCGTCCATTTACAAATGTCTCGATGGAATTATTGAATGTCAAAAAAGACTGGTTATTATACAGGAGCATGTGAATCAGTTTCTTGTGTTTTTTGGCAACCGGATTCGTAAAATCCAGAGTGTCACCATTTAATTCATCCAGCTGTTCCTCCACCAGGTGCTCCAGCCCCACTTTTTCATTTTCGTCAATGACAAAAAGCTTCTTGTTGTATATCGTACGGCCGAAAAGGATGTAGATGAAGAAGCCGATGACGGGCAGGAAAAACAGGACGAGTATCCAGGCCCATACACTCTGGGCGCTGCGCCGTTCCAGGAAAATCAGGCCGAGGGCGAGCAGAAAGTTGATGGTGATTATAATCAGGGTGATGATAGTCATTACACCTGTGCTGAAAAAGTAGTCGAATATTAACCAGTCCATGATATTCACCTCATTACCATTCTATTATATTTCGATGGATATTTAAAATTTTGTAATATTTATTTTGTAAAATGTATAGAAAAAGCGGCTTTAAAAGGGTAAAATATATATAAGACGTATATGAAGGAGTGTCATTATGCATAAAAACGACAATTCAAAAGTCAAACAAGTCGTCACGATGCTAAATGAACTCGGGGTCAAAGTCAAGGTTTCGAGATCTAGATTTGAAATTATGAATCGCATCGCACACAATGAGAAACTGCGATTAAAAGAACAGAACATTTAAATTAAACCGCAGCCGGTTTTCCGGCTGCGGTTTAATTTATGCTTTCCCGGCGATACTCATGGAAATATATGCTCATGATTATGCCGATTGCAATCATGTTCGCCCATAAGCCACTTCCCCCGTAGCTGAGGAAAGGGAGTGGGATGCCTGTAATTGGAAGAAGCTGGATCGTCATGCCGATATTCTGGAATACATGGAACATGAGCAGGGACAGGTAGCCTATGATGAAGTAAGAAGAAAAACTGTCATTGACTGTCACTGCAATTCTGAACAGGTGGAGCATCAGCATGAAAAGAAGGACGATTACTGCAGTGGATCCCAGAAAGCCGAATTCCTCCCCTATGATTGTAAAGATAAAATCGGTGTGGTTTTCGGGGATATATATGATGCCGTCACTGAACCCTTTGCCGGTGATCTCACCGGACCCGATTGCCTTAAGAGAATTGCTGAGCTGGAAGCCGCCCTCGGTGACGTAGTCTTCGGGCTGCAGCCAGGAATAGATCCGCTCAAACTGATAGGGATGGATGCCCAGATATCGTTCCAGATAATCCGGTCTGTACAGAATGCCGAGTATCAGGGCACCGCCGATTGTTGCAGCAACAGCAAGAGTTGGAAGAATCAGCCACCAGCTGATGCCGGAGACGACAATCATACCAAGCAGTATGGCAAGCATCACGAGTGTTGTACCCAGGTCATTCTGGACGAGAATGAACACCATGGGAAGTATCGAGACGATAAACATCTTGGACAGCAATTTGACATCATCGGTCAAATCATTCGTCAACTTATATCTGTTATGCTGACTGACAACATAAGCAAGAGTAAGTATGTATATGATTTTGACTAACTCTGACGGCTGGATGCTGAAAAATCCGAACTGATACCAGCTTTTTGCACCATTGATGATAGGTGTGACCGGTGAAACCGGCGCAAAGAAAAGTACCATGAGTGAAAGGACCCCCACGCCGTAAATGATCCATACATACTGTTTCATCCATTTGACAGGAATGAAAGTCAGCACAAAGACCATGAAGAAGCCCGACACATAGAAAATTATTTGGCGGACGCTGAAATCTGTCCCATACTGGCCGCTTGTCATCGCAGAACGGATCATTATGATACTCACTACACCAAGGATTGTGACCAGCAGAAGGAGCAGCCAGTCGACCCGGGCGAGTATATTTGTATTTTGTCTTTTATATCCTTGTTTGTTATCCAAGAATTTCACCTTACCCATATTGAAATCATCTTTTAATTATACACTATTATGACTCTGGTTTTTAATATTATCATAACAACTTTGGACAATTCCACAGCTTTGTGTTGTCATTTCCGTGAACTTCATTAGTGATAGAGACCGGTGACTGTATTATAATGTAGAGGACTCCCGGCTTGATATAATAAACAGAAGGAATGGTAATTTCTTATGATCGAAGTGACAATAGGGCAAATTGCAGAATTTTGTAATGGAAAACCCAACAAAGCTGCTGAAGCAATTAAAAATGAAAAAGTGAAAGGTGTCTCCATAGATACCCGTACCATAGAAAAAGGGAACCTTTTCATCCCGTTTTTGGGCGAAAATGCGGATGGACACAGATTCATAGATGATGCATTTGAGAAAGGTGCCTCCATCTCCCTTACGGAACATGAAATTGATGAAGGGGACCCGAGACCGCTGATCAGAGTGGAGGATGGACTAGATGCACTGCAGACGATTGCCCGTGAGCACCTGCATATAGTGGGGCCGAAAGTCATTGCAATCACTGGTTCAAACGGTAAAACGACGACAAAGGATATGCTCGAATGCCTGCTGGCGCCGCACTACAGGGTACAGAAGACAATCGGCAACTACAACAATGAAATCGGGCTGCCTCTGACGATACTCCAGCTCGATGCTGATACTGAAATCTCGATACTCGAGATGGGGATGGATGCAGAGGGGGACATAGACTTCCTCAGCAAAATGACTGCGCCTGATGTGGCGGTCATCACCAATGTAGGGGAGTCCCACATCGAAAAACTTGGTTCACGGGAAAACATCGCTGCAGCCAAGTATGAGATCGTAAACGGATTGAAACGTTCGGGGACCTTCATCTATTCCCGCGATTATCCGCTGCTCGAGCAGATCGTCGACCGGGAAGCGGATTACAGGATCAGGACGGCCGGCATGGATAGGGCAAATGACGTTCAAATCAGCCATGTTGAGCAGACCGATGACGGTACCCACTTCAATGTCCCGGGCATTGACGAAGCTGTTGAAATCCCTCAGCTCGGTGCCCATAATGCTTCCAATGCAACGCTTGCACTGCTTGCTGCCGAGGCTTTGGGGCTCGGCATGGCAGAGGTCAAAGGGCATTTCAAAAGCCTGCAGGTGACTGACATGCGCATGCAGAGGGTAGAGCACAGTACGGGAACATTGTTCATAAACGATGCATACAACGCCAGTCCGTCCAGCATGAAAAGCGCAATCGATACTGTCGGCAACATGGGGCACGGTTTCAAAATCCTCGTCTTGGCTGATATACTCGAGCTCGGCACATACAGAAAGGAACTTCACGAATCAATCGGCGGGCATATCAACGCATCCTCCCATGAATTTGATTTGATCCTGACGTACGGAGACGATGCACGCATGATCCATGACACGGTTGTTGGCACAAAAAAAGCGCATTTTGATTCTTTGGAAACACTCGCCGGAGCGTTGGAGGGGCATCTCGGACCGGACACTGTCATCCTGCTGAAGGGTTCAAGGGGGATGGCTGTCGAAAGGGTGATCGATCATCTCGGCTAAAATCGGGATTTTATTCCTGCATGGATATACGGGTGGCAGACATGAACTCGAGCCGTTGTTCGTCTACCTTAAATCCCGTTATGAATTCGAATATGAATTCCCGGTCTACCCGGGGCACGGTACAGTTCTGGACCTGAAGAAAGTGACCGGCGATGAATGGTACCAGGAAGCATGGGATGCCTATACTGAGCTCCGGAAACGGGTGAACAGGATCTATGTCATCGGTTTTTCCATGGGCGGTGTATTTGGTGCGCATATTGCGCAAAAGGAGAACGTGGAGAAACTGCTGCTGATTGCGCCCGCATTCGACTATACGAAGATCACGAAGCTCGGGGAACTCGGGCTGACGCCGACACATTTCAGTGAGCACATGAAACTGAACATGTACGGAAAGATAAAAGGCAGGGTCAAAGATATTCCATTCAGAGCTTTCCAGGAATTCAAAGCGATTGTCGAAACGAAGAAAGAGGGTTTGGAGAATATATCAGCGGATACTCTGATCGTTCACGGAAAGCTGGATCTCCTGGTGCCGTATAAATCGAGTATACGGGCAGCGGAAAGGATTCCCGGGGCAGGACTTGAACTCTTGGACAGCGCGCCGCACCTGTTTGCCTATACGGAGGAGAGCCAGCTTGAACTGAACATATCAGCGGAAAGGTTCCTTTTCAAAGACGGCTAAACCGCACTTGTATAAACACACCGATGATGTTAGAATAGAGAAGTTATGCGTAACGAAAATGAGAAACGAAAAGTCAAAGGAGACTCTAAATTTGAAGTTTTTTAAACAATTAGGTGTCAGTGATGAAACCTTAAAATCACTGGAAGAAATGGGATTTGAGACACCAACCCCGATACAGGAAGAGAGCATCCCGTTTGCTCTTGAAAGAAAAGATATTTTAGGCCAGGCACAGACTGGTACTGGTAAAACTGGTGCATTCGGTATCCCGATCATTGAAAACACTGAAAAGCAGGGCGGCACGCAGGTGCTGATCCTGACGCCGACACGCGAATTGGCAGTACAGGTGAGCGAACAGCTCAAAAAATTCGCCAAGTACAAGAAACTTGGTGTAAATGTAATTTTCGGCGGGATGAGCATCGAACGCCAGATCAAGGACCTCAAAAGACGTCCGGAAATCATCGTAGGTACACCAGGCCGTATCATCGACCATATCAAGAGGAAGACACTGAAGCTTGAAAGCATCAAGACACTTGTCCTCGACGAAGCGGATGAGATGATGAACATGGGCTTCATCGATGATGTGAAATTCATCATGTCCGGTCTTCCGGAAGAAGACAGGCAGACACTGCTGTTCTCTGCAACAATGCCTGCAGCGATACAGGAGCTTGTCACAAGGTTCATGAACAATCCTCAGATTGTCAAAACAATGAACCAGGGCGCAAGCGACCCTCAGATCGAAGAGTTCTATACAATTGTGAAAGAACTTGAAAAGCTGGATGTATTCACGAATTTCCTGGATACCCACCAGCCGGAACTTGCAATCGTCTTCGGGCGTACGAAACGCCGTGTTGATGAACTGACAAGTGCACTGATTGCCAAAGGCTACCGCGCAGAAGGCCTTCACGGGGACATCACCCAGTCAAAACGGCTTGAAGTGCTTAAGAAATTCCGCAATAATGCACTCGATATCCTTGTAGCGACGGATGTGGCTGCAAGGGGTCTGGACATTTCAGGCGTATCCCACGTATACAACTTCGACATCCCGCAGGATGCAGAAAGCTATACGCACAGGATCGGCCGTACGGGCCGTGCAGGAAAAGAAGGCATGGCACTCACTTTCGTCAACCCGGTTGAGATGGATTATCTCAGAATGATCGAGAACGAAAAGAAGAAAACAATCCTTGCTTTGAGACCGCCGAATAAAAAGGAAGTCCAAAAAGCGAGAGAGAAAGAGATTTTCGAAAAGATCCAGCTCTGGATATCCCAAAATGACAGTGATCATACAAAGGATATCGCCAGGCGTCTGCTTGAAGAAAACGGATCTGAAGATGTGGTTGCAGCACTGCTGAATGAATTCTTCTTCAGCAAAACGGATGACAGCATCCAGCTGTCATTCGAAAAACCGCTGACAAGAAAAGGCGGGAACCGCCGCGGCGGCAAAAAACCGTTCAGGAAGGGCCGCGGCGACCAGAGAAGAGGCGGCGGCAAGCGTAACGACCGCAGTGGCGGCCGCCAGCAGAAAGGGCAGCGCAGAGGCAGCAGCCAGGGCGGACGTACTTTCAAAGACCATATGAAATAGGATTCATGCTACCCACGTGCCGGAATTTTTCCGTTACGTGGGTGTTTTATTATATATGAGGACCCGTTTCGATATATAATTGAAGAAAAATGAAATTTGAATTAGAGTTATAATAGATAAATATATTGACGGGGGGTACTTATGAACGAGATACATAAACATGTTGTTCATTATTTGAGAGTGCGCCATTTCTGGCAGTTCCTGCTGTGGGCGGCTCTTGGTGCAGGTGTGAGTGCTGCTGCTGTATATTTCGATCTTCCTGACTGGATATACTGGGCGGTTGCGGGCGTGCTGGCACTTGATTTCCTCATTGTCGGGCTCACGAGGCCCTCTGTATATTACAGGGTGACCCGGTATGTTCTCCGGGGGGAGGTCCTGATTGTACGGACAGGGTTTTTCAGGATTTCCACAAAAATGATTCCGCTCCGGCGGATCCAGGGGGCTGTACTTTCAACAGGACCGGTTTCAAGAAAATATGATCTGGCGAACCTCACAGTGAAGACTGCGAGTACGGTATTCCATATGCCCCCGTTGAAAACACATGAGGCAGAGCGGCTCAAACTTGAGATCATCAACATGGTGAAGGGGGAGCAAACAGATGTATAGTCCCGAAAAACTCCATCCTGTTGCCTATTTGGGCAGTGTGGTCAACGGTTTCAAAAATTTATGGATACCGATTATTATTGTTCTGTTCAATTCGAGGGAGGCCATTTTTTCAGGAAATATCTCACTGAAATATTTTCTGATTTCAGGGGGCATCCTCATCCTCGCTGTCGTGCTTTTCGGGGGATATGATTTCCTCAACAAGTTCCGGACGCGTTTTTGGATCGAGGACGGCAAGTTCATATACAAAGACGGCGTGATCTCCAACAGGGAAAAAGAACTGGATATCAGCCGCATACAGTCCATTGATTTCAACGAACCGATATTCCACAGGATATTCGGGGCGGTCAAGCTGGATATCATCACCCCCGGGGAAGGCATTAAGATAGATACCATCAAAAAGTCACAGGCCCAGTCCATCCAATCCATCCTGTACAATGAAATGGATCAGCTGGACAGTGCGGTGGAAATCGGTGCATACAGCCGGTGGCCGAGAGAAGAGGCGCCTGGCGAAAGCCAGTCTGAGCAATTCGTTACGCTGTATCGGATGACCGGCAAAGCCCTCATTCTCATGAGCATGACAAGCGGAGCACTCGGAGCATTCCTGGCCATAGTATTCGGGTTCATCAACCTCATCGGGGCGAACTTCCTCATAGAACGCTATTTCGAAGTTTTCGAAGGGCTGGTGCAGAACATATTCCTGGCCCTCGGCATAGCTGTCCTCATTTTCATCACTGCAGGATATATAATGGGCATTCTGATATTGTCCATCAAATACTACAACTACACACTGAAGATGAAATCTGATGATCTTGTCGTGGAATACGGACTTCTTGAAAAGAAGCACAGAAGTGTCAATGTCACAAGAGTCCAGAACATCATCATCAAGGACTCGCTCATCCGGCGCATGATCGGCTATTATTCCCTGTCGGTGACGATAACAAGTGACTCCCTGGACAGTGAGGAGATCGACGGCAAAGTGGAACTGCTGCCGTTCATCAGGAAAAAGCGGCTTTATGAAATCATTGATGAAATATTCCCGAATTATCATGTTGAATTGCCGGAGAGAACCGTTCCGTTCAGAGGCTACAGGAGATATTTCCAGGTGATGCTCTCCATCATCGTCATCATCACCGGCATTGTCCAGTACTTCTGGTTCGGTTATGCATGGATCATCGGTCTGGCAGTCGCGGCGGTATTTATCGTTTCAGGGATATACAGCGCAAGGAATACAGGATACAAGATCCATGAAGATGAAATCAATATGATGGCGACGGGGTTCTTCTCAAGATCCCATTTCGTAATCAAGCATGAAAAGGTGATCCAGGCGGAACGGGTGGTCAATCCATTCCTCAGGCGTGCGGATCTTGGTGTCATTACTCTTGTCACAGCCGCCGGCATGATGGGCTCCAGTGCATCTTTGAAATTCATAGATAAAGAAGACATCGAAAAGATTTGGAACTGGGCGGAAAGGGGGCATTCAAATGGAGAAGATATCGCCGAAAGCGATCAGAGTATGGCGGATCAGTGAAGCGATAGTTGCCGGGGTAGTGCTCCTTTTGGCCCTGGGAGCATTCCTCCTGTCGCAGTTTGTGTGGGACTGGCTGCCGTGGTGGATTTCGCTGATCATATTCGGTTTCTTCCTCTACGGATGTATATTCCAGGTCTGGCTGTTTCCTGCGCTGAAATATAAATACTTCCGCTACAAGGTGCTTGAAGACGAGGTTAAGATACACAGCGGGATATGGATCAAAAGACAGTTGTCGGTCCCTTTATTCCGCGTACAGAACATCGATACGCATGTCGGCCCGCTGATGAGACGTTTCGGGCTGAAGAGCATTACCCTCCGGACGTCTGCCGAGAGAATCGAAATTCCCGAGCTTGAAGCGGACCGGGCGGACGGGCTCAGAAATGACATAAGGGCACTTATTAATGAGAATACGAGGCGGGAAATATGATTATTGGACTGGGTACGGATATTATAGAGATAAGCCGTGTAAGAGAAATCGAGTCGCGCAGCAACCGGCTCTCGAGGAGGATTCTGTCAGACTCTGAGATGGCGCATTATGATACACTGAAAATTGAAAAGCGGAGGATGGAATACCTGGCCGGCCGGTTTGCGGTGAAGGAGGCATACAGCAAGGCGCTTGGGACCGGGATCGGAAAAAGTGCTGCCTTCCAGGATGTCATATGCATGAATGATTCCAGGGGCAAACCGTTTATCGAAGGTGACAAAAGAGCGCATGTGTCTATTTCACATGCCGATGAATATGCAACAGCAACCGTGATTCTAGAAGAAATTTAGGAGGCCTGTACGTGTCGGAAAAATACTATAGACATACCGTGGTTGACGTGGATTTGGAAGCGGTGCATGAGAATTACAGAATGATACAGAACCTGCATCCGGACAAGACATTCATTGCTGTCGTGAAAGCCAATGCATACGGACTTGGCAGCGTGACTGTGGCCGGGCACCTTGCCGCGCGGGGCGTCGGTTTTTTCGCAGTTGCCACACTGGATGAGGCAATCGAACTCCGCATGCACGGCATACGGGAAAAGATGCTTGTGCTCGGGGCGATTCCTCCTGAAAATATCAACAAGGCGATCCAGCACCGCATTGCCGTCACTGCACCCAATTTGGAATGGCTGGAGGAGGCAGAGAACAGCATAGACGGCAGATATGACAAGGAAGTGTGGATCCATATCAAGGTGAATTCGGGCATGAACCGGCTCGGAACTTCCGATATCGGGGAAATCACCCGCATGATCGAAGTAATCGACAGCAATGAGCATTTCGTATATGAAGGGATCTACAGCCATTTCAGTTCCGCCGACATTGGTTCGGACGTGAACGGTCGGGAATATGATGAATTCAAAAGGATTGCAGGGGCAGTCAAAAGGCCGCAGTATGTGCATATCCAGAATTCCGCCGGGGCACTCCGGCTCAGAGATGACTTCTGCAATGCAATCCGTGTCGGCATCTCTTTATACGGGTATTATACCTCCGAATATATCGAAAGTATTGCTGAAGTGGAACTGAAACCCTCTGTCACGCTCACGACCAGAGTGATGGATATGCATACATTGTCTGAAGGTGAAGGGGTCAGCTACGGCCTGGCCTACCATGCGCGGGGCAGGGAGAAGATTGCCACCCTGCCGATAGGATATGCCGACGGACTCCTCCGGAGACAGACGGGATATGAAGTCCGGCTTGAAGACGGCACGAATTGCCCGATTACAGGCCGGGTCTGCATGGACTCGGCGATGATCAGTGTACCTGAATCTGCAGAAATCGGTGACAGGGTGATCATCGTAGACCCGGACAGGGAATCAGACCAGTCGATGGAAAACTACAGCGTACATTCGGACACGATTTCCTATGAATCACTGACGGCATTATCCAGGAGAATCCCCCGTATATACCGAGGGGGAAATGCAGGATTCGTGCATAATGAAGTGTTAAAATGAACTAGTAATGATATTTTATCCATGTTATAGTTGACATAAGTTTAATGTTACCGGGGAGTGGTCACGTAATGAGCAGCGCAGCATTGTTTGGCAGTATTGAACTTTCTCTTGAACACGGATATATCGAAATGAGCGAGATTAATCTATCAATCGCCTGTGAGAGCGAAGAACTGGAATGTGAAGCCTGGCAGTCGAACGAGGATTTTCTCGTCTACAGTAAAGATGGTGAATAGATGAAAAGAGGAGAAGTATATCTTGCGGATCTGTCGCCGGTCCAGGGCTCTGAGCAGGGTGGTAAACGCCCGGTGGTGATCATACAGAACAACATCGGCAACTATCACAGTCCGACTGTGATAGTTGCGGCCATTACCGGCAGAATCAACAAAGCCAAGATCCCGACCCATGTGGAGATATCAAAGGATACATACAATCTGGACAAAGACTCAGTAATACTTCTTGAACAGATAAGAACGGTGGATAAGAAAAGGCTTAAAGAGAAGCTTACATATTTGAATAGTGATAAGATGAAGGAAGTGGACAAGGCTTTGAAGATCAGTTTGGAACTCATGCCTCCCAAGTCCGGAAAATCTGAATCGAAAACCTGATGGACTTTTGTGCGCAAAAGTCTTTTTTCAGTCCGAGGTGATTTATTTTGACGTATATAGACGATCTTGTTAATAAATATAGAGAGATACTCAATCTGTATCTCTATGGCGAAGATGCTGACAAAGCATTCGACTGGTGCCAGTCGTTCAGTGAGGAAGTAATCGAGATGGATACCTCGCCCGAGGAAATCGTGTCGCTGCACATCGATCTGCTTGAGGATATGGAAGTCGAGGATGGCGAACTTGTAAAAAAGTCCCTTGATATACTGCAGGAAGTCATCATAACTTTCGGCTTTACATACAGGGATTATAAATCCATGATGAACAAACTCAAAATCCATGACAAAGAGATGGATGTCGCTTCCAGTCTTCAGGAGACGATGCTGAAAGCTGAAATCCCGACGTTTGAAACGATGAAGATCGGTGCAATCAGTGTGCCGGCAAGAAAAGTGAGCGGTGACTATTTCAATATCATCGATCACAATGACGGTATGCTCAGTTTCGCTGTGGCGGATGTCATAGGTAAGGGAATTCCCGCTGCAATTGCCATGACGATGATCAAATTCGGTATGGATTCCTACGGCTATTCCCAGCTGCCGAGCGACAGTCTGAAAAAACTGAACCGTGTTGTCGAGAAGAACGTCAACCAGAACATGTTCGTGACCATGTTCTACGGACTGTATGACCATAATACCAATATGCTCTATTATTCCTCCGCAGGACATGAACCGGCGCTCCTGTACCGCTATGAAATGGATGAATTCGAAGAGATCGATGCGAAGGGGATTGTCCTCGGAGTCAAAGATCATGCAAGGTATGAACAGAAGGAAATAGAAATCGGCAATAACGATATGATCATCGTGTTTACGGATGGTGTGACCGAGCTCAGGAAGCATGATGACACCTTCATCGATTTTGAGGACGTCAAAGATATGATCCGGGAAGTCAGAGACCACCATCCCCAGGACATCGTCCAGTATATATACGAGTCATTGATGCGCATGCAGAATCCGCATAAAAAAGATGATTTGACGCTTTTCATATTAAAAAACAATAAAGAATAAAATTTATGTTTCGACCCATGTTTTAACGGGTAAAAGCCGGAAGGTCTATGTATTTATGGAAAATGGGAGTGTAATCTTAATGAATATCAATATCGATACAACTGAAAAAGAACAAGAATACCTGATTGTGCTGGATGGGGAACTTGATTTGTATACAGCGCCTGAACTGCAGAAAGTTCTGGATCCCATCAGGCAGTCCGGCAGTCATGACGTCACAATCGATCTGACGGACGTGAGCTATATGGACTCCACCGGACTCGGTATTTTTGTCGGTACATTGAAGGACCTTAACCAGCATGACCGTGAACTCCGCGTGACAGGAGTTTCGAACAGGATTCTCAGATTGTTCGAGATTACAGGACTTCGTGACTTGATGCATATCAACGAAGCGTCGGAGGTTGAATAGAATGCCATTGCAGTATGATTATATAGAGATGAAATTTCCATCCAGCGCAGAATATGTCGGTCTGATCAGACTCACTCTCTCAGGCGTGCTGTCGCGGGCGGGCGCCACCTACGACCAGATTGAAGACTCGAAGATTGCTGTTTCAGAAGCGGTGACGAACGCAGTGAAGCATGCATACGGGGAAGACCAGACGGGTGATGTGCTTGTCGGTTTTGCAGTCTATGAAGATAAAGTGGAAATAATCGTTGCAGATCATGGTCAGAGCTTCAATTATGAAGATGTGAGGAAAGAACTCGGGCCGTACACGGAAGACGATAATGTGAACTTCTTGAGAGAAGGAGGTTTGGGGCTGTTCTTGATCGAAACATTAATGGATGAAGTCTATATCAAAAAAGACCCTGGAGTAACCATCAGCATGACGAAGTTTATTAATGAAAGTCAGGTGCATTCGAATGGAGAAACAACCGTCAATCGATAAAGGACTCACACCGGATGATATCAATGCACTGATACGCAGCCATCAGGAAGAAGGGGACCAGGAAGCCCAGACGAGACTCGTGGAGCACTATCAGAAGCTGATAGAGTCGCTTGCGTACAGATATTCGAAAGGGAAAAGCCATCATGAAGACCTTGTACAGGTCGGGATGGTCGGTCTGCTCGGTGCAATCAACCGGTTTGATGCATCCTTCGACCGCAGATTCGAAGCATTCTTGGTGCCGACGGTGGTTGGTGAAATCAAGCGTTATCTCAGGGACAAGACCTGGAGCGTCCATGTGCCAAGGCGCATAAAGGAAATTGGGCCAAAGATTAAAAATGCCAATGATGAACTGACAAACAGGCTGGAGCGTTCCCCGAAGATCAGTGAGATTGCAGAACATCTTGAAGTATCAGAAGAAGATGTCCTGGAAGCGATGGAGATGGGTCAGAGTTACAATGCCCTCAGCGTGGATCATTCAATCGAAGCCGACAAAGACGGCTCGACGGTCACTCTGCTCGATGTAATGGGGCAGTCGGATGATAATTATGACCTTTCCGAAAAACGTCTGATCCTGGAAAAAGTCCTCCCGATACTTTCCGAACGGGAACGTGAAATCATCCAGTTCACCTTCATGGAGGGACTGAGCCAGAAGGAGACGGGTGAGCGGGTCGGCCTGAGCCAGATGCACGTTTCGAGACTTCAGCGCACCGCGATCAATAAACTGCGCCAGGCAGTGAGCAAAGACGAATGATTTTTCAGATACCCCCGTCCGGGAGAAGGATGGGGGTATCAATGTTATAATGGTAATGGTTTAACTGAACGAGAGTAGTATAGGAGAGATTTTCATGAATGAGCAACTTGTCAAAGAACTGCAAAGCACTACAGGAAAGCAAGCCAAATACATAAGGAATGTACTGGAGCTTCTCGGGGAGAAGAACACCGTCCCTTTTATCGCACGCTACCGCAAAGAGATGACAGGAGGAATGGATGAGGAGGAGATCAAGGAGATTTCCGACAGGTTCACTTATCTCGAAAACCTGGAGAAACGGAAGCAGGAAGTGATCCGTCTCATAGATGAACAGGGGCTGCTGACAGAAGATCTGAGAAAGAATATTTTAAAGCAGACTGTCCTGAACCGGGTGGAGGATCTGTACCGTCCATTTAAGCAAAAGAAGAAGACACGTGCGACAGAGGCAAAACGCAAAGGACTCGGCCCCTTTGCGGAACGCATCCTGCTGCAGGAACCGATGGATGTTGAAGCGGCGGCTGAGGAGTTTACGGGTGAAGAAGTGGAGACTGCCGAGGCTGCAGTCAAAGGGGCACTCGATATCATTGCGGAGAAAATATCCGATGAGCCCAAATACCGTTCATATATATTGAAAGTCATCAGGGATACTGCTGATATGGTGACTACTAAAAAGAAGAACGCCGAAGACCCGACAGGGGTCTTTGAGATGTACTACAGCTATCAGGAACCCATACGAAAGATTGTACCTCACCGGGTGCTTGCCATAAATCGTGGAGAAAAACTCGGAATCCTGGGTGTCAGGATGGAATACGATCTGGAACGCTTGAAACGCTATATCGGCAAACAGGAGATAAAAGAGAAGTCAGCCACCGGGCGATATATGGAAACTGCTGTTGCAGATGCTCTTAAGCGCCTGATCATGCCGTCCATAGAGCGTGAAGTGAGAAATGGCCTCACGGAGAACGGAGAGCAGCATGCAATTGATATTTTTGCAGAGAATCTGAAGGGACTGCTGCTGCAGCCGCCGCTCAAAGGCAGAGTGATACTCGGACTGGACCCGGCGTTCAGGACAGGCTGCAAGATGGCTGTCATCGATCATTCGGGCCAGTTCATCGACAAGGGTGTCATCTATCCGCATCCACCCCAAAAGAAATATGATGCAGCCAAAAAAAGCGTTTTGGAAACGGTCAGGAAGTATGAAGTCTCTCTCATTGCCATCGGAAATGGAACAGCGTCGAGGGAGACAGAACTTTTCGTCAGTGAACTCGTCAAAGAGAATGGCCTCGACACCCAGTTCATCATTGTTAATGAAGCGGGGGCGAGTGTTTATTCCGCATCGGAAATTGCGAGGGAGGAGTTCCCCGGTTTCAATGTTGAAGAAAGAAGTGCGGTGTCAATAGCGCGCCGTGTGCAGGACCCACTAAGCGAGCTGGTGAAAATCGACCCCAAATCAATCGGTGTCGGCCAGTACCAGCACGATGTTAACCAGAAGAATCTTGCGGAAACTCTGGACTTCGTCGTTGAAACGACGGTCAACCGGGTTGGTGTCAATGTGAATACGGCTTCTCATACACTTTTGGAGCATGTGGCAGGCCTGTCCCCCTCAATCAGTAAAAACATCGTGAAATATCGTAATGAGAATGACGGCTTCAACACCCGGAAGGATATAGGGAAAGTGCCGAGGCTCGGAGCGAAAACATTTGAACAATGCATCGGCTTCCTTAGGATTCCGGAAGGCGGGGAGCCGCTTGACCAGACCCCGATCCATCCGGAAAACTATAAAGCGGCATACGGACTGATCATGCAGCTGGGCCTTCAAAAAGAGGATATCGGTACGGATGATATATCTAAAAAGCTTGATCAGATCAATATTGGTGAAATGGCTGCCAGCCTTGACACCGGTATACCGACACTGCAAGATATCATAGAGGCGCTTAAATCCCCGACGCGGGATATCCGTGATGACTTTGAAACACCGCTGCTCAAGTCGGATGTACTTTCCATGGAAGACTTGAAAGAAGGGATGAAATTGTCAGGTACCGTGAGAAACGTGACGGATTTCGGAGCGTTCGTGGATATAGGGGTCAAACAGGACGGACTCGTTCATATATCCAAGATGACAAACCGCTTCATCAAACATCCGATGGAAGTCCTGAGTGTCGGAGACATAGTTGATGTCACAGTCACCGGAGTGGATATCGGTAAGGGACGGATCTCACTATCCATGAAAAATTAGGAGACTGGATTGTTGAGGACAGTCTGTAATTCATATATCATGATAACTAATTTAGGAAGCAAAGGAGAATTTGAATGTCAAAGATGAATGTGGAAAGTTTCAACCTCGATCATACAAAAGTAACTGCACCGTATATCAGATTGGCCGGTAAAAGTGAAGGTGAGCATGGAGATGTCATATACAAATATGACATCCGGTTCTGCCAGCCCAATAAAGAGCATATGGAGATGCCGGGACTGCATTCTCTTGAGCACCTGATGGCAGAGAATATCCGCAACCATCATGAAAAGGTTGTCGACTTGAGTCCGATGGGATGTCAGACCGGGTTCTATCTGTCTCTCCTAAACGATGATGATTTTGAAAACGTGACCGATGTAGTCGGAAAGACACTGCAGGATGTCACGGCTGCGACCGAAGTGCCTGCGTGTAACGAAGTGCAGTGCGGCTGGGCTGCGAGCCACAGCCTTGAAGGGGCACAGGAAATCGCCAGGCGCATGCTTGACAAAAAAGAAGTCTGGCATATCGTCTTCGCGCAATAAGGTGGTATATGCATGAAAAAGGGACCCGATCAGTCGATCGGGTCCCTTTGATTATTATTTTAGAATGGATAATCCGGTGCTTCAAGGTCAACATCACTGATATTGACACCCAGTGCTTTCGCTACACCTTCGCCGTATGCAGGATCTGCCTTGTAGCAGTTTCTAATATGGCGGTGCTGGATCTGTTCTGTAGTGCCCTGCATTTCAGATGCAGTGTTCTGGAACAATCTTTCCTTCGCTTCGTCAGACTGCAGTCTGAAGAGTTTACCAGGCTGTTCATAATAGTTATTGTCATCTTCACGGAAGTCATGTTCATAGATGGCACCCATGGATTCCTGAGGCGGCATTTTAGCTTCCGGAGTGCTGTTGTATTTGTTGTAGCTGTTAGGGTAGTAGTTCATATGGGAACCAAGGTTGCCGTCAACTCTCATTGCGCCGTCACGGCTGAACGGGCAGACGTTTGCCGCACCTTTCGGAGAGTTTACCGGAATCTGATGATGGTTCACACCAAGGCGGTAACGCTGTGTATCACCATAGGAGAACAGACGGCCCTGCAGCATTTTATCAGGTGAGAATCCAAGACCCGGTACAATGTTTGTTGGCGCGAACGCAGCCTGTTCAACTTCAGCGAAGTAGTTTTCAGGGTTGCGGTTCAATTCGAATTCACCAACCGGAATCAGCGGATACTCGTCCTTGAACCATACTTTGGTAAGGTCGAACGGATTATCTTTATGATTTTTTGCCTGTTCTTCAGTCATGACCTGGATGTACAGCTTCCATTTAGGGAAGTTTCCTTCTTCGATATTATCGAAAAGGTCACGCTGGGAGGATTCACGGTCTTGCGCAATTACATCTTCAGCTTCAGCACCGGTGTAGTTCTCAATACCCTGCTGGGTCCTGAAGTGGAATTTGACCCATACACGTTCGCCTTCGTCGTTGATCATGCTGTAAGTGTGGGAGCCGAAACCGTGCATGTTTCTGAAACCTTTTGGAATGCCGCGGTCTGTCATGATGATCGTCACCTGGTGAAGAGCCTCAGGCAGGGAAGTCCAGAAGTCCCAGTTGCTCTGTGCATTGTGCATGTTTGTTTTAGGGTCACGCTTGACAACGTGGTTCAAGCTTGGGAAAAGCTTAGGGTCGCGGAAGAAGAACACAGGAGTGTTGTTACCGACAAGATCCCAGTTACCTTCTTCTGTATAGAATTTCAGTGCAAATCCGCGGATATCGCGTTCTGCATCAGCTGCGCCGCGTTCGCCGGCAACTGTTGAGAAACGTGCAAACATTTCAGTCTGCTTGCCGATCTCACTGAAGATTTTTGCTTTTGTATATTGGGTGATGTCATGTGTTACAGTGAATGTACCATATGCACCTGAACCTTTGGCGTGCATTCTGCGCTCAGGGATGACTTCACGGTCGAAGTGCGCCATCATATCCAGGAAGTAAGGGTCCTGCATAACGATTGGTCCGCGCGGGCCTGCAGTCATCGTATTTTCACGGTCACCTACAGGATTACCGAAAAGAGTAGTGAGACGATCGCTGTTCTGATTCTGGGACTGTTCTCCCGCCTGGTCGCCGCCTCCGGCACGGATGTCGCCAGTGTGTTGACTCTGATTTTCTTTGTCCATCTAAAAATCCCTCCGAATTAAGTATTAACCATATTCTTATTTAGAATGATTATAAATAAATCTTAACACAAACAGATTAAAAAACAACACTAAAGCATAAAAATAAACAAAATTAATATTAAAATTTACAACATATATTGAGATATACAACCAATTAATATATTATAATATTACACTGACAATAAGAATTATACCCCGGCCAAATACCAAAGGGAAATATTCTGCTCTATCAGAGAGGGCATGTTTTTTGGCACATGTAAAAACTCCAGAGGGAAAAGTATATTATTATATCAGTTCCATATTAGTAATATTACCCCTGTATCAGTCACTCTTAAACAGGGAGGGGCGCTGATTTTTATGGAATGCAGCAAAAGTTCAATGAAGGCAAATAATTATCACCCCTGAAATTTTGGAGGACATTATATAGGAAGAAAGACGACATTTTTCAAAAAGGGCAATGGAAACATCAATTTATATTAAGAATATGTTAAAAACGTATTGACTTTATCCCTGTATCCCTTTATTATAAATATCGTTGCATTAATCAATGGCCCGTTGGTCAAGTGGTTAAGACACCGCCCTTTCACGGCGGTAACACGGGTTCGAATCCCGTACGGGTCACTTACTTAAAAAACACTTCGACAAAAAATGATAACTAAATTGTTGACATTGAAAAGTCAGCGTGGTAAGATATTATTTGTCGCTAAAAAGTGATTTGAAAGTTTTAAACAACATATGCGGTTGTGGCGGAATCGGCAGACGCGCTAGGTTGAGGGCCTAGTGGGAGTTAATCCCGTGGAGGTTCAAGTCCTCTCAGCCGCATCATTATTCTTCGCAACATTTATTATAAATTATGCGGGTGTAGTTAAATGGTATAACCCCAGCCTTCCAAGCTGATGTCGTCGGTTCGATTCCGGTCACCCGCTCCATTAATTAATTACCAACAGAGAACATTGAAAACTGAATGACAATATGTCAACGTTTAATTCCGAGAAAGCGACACACATCGTGTGTCACAGATTGAGGCGGACAATACAAACGCAAGCGATACTGATTTCAGTATCAAGACGAGCTCAAGATGGGCTTTCCAATTATGGAGAGTTTGATCCTGGCTCAGGATGAACGCTGGCGGCGTGCCTAATACATGCAAGTCGAACGCGAGAGGAGGGAGCTTGCTCCCTCTGATCGAGTGGCGGACGGGTGAGTAACACGTAGGCAACCTGCCCATCAGTCCGGGATAACCGCGGGAAACCGTGGCTAATACCGGATGATCCTCTCCACCGCGGGGTGGGGAGTTGAAAGACGGTTTCGGCTGTCGCTGATGGATGGGCCTGCGGCGCATTAGCTGGTTGGCGGGGTAACGGCCCACCAAGGCAACGATGCGTAGCCGACCTGAGAGGGTGATCGGCCACACTGGGACTGAGACACGGCCCAGACTCCTACGGGAGGCAGCAGTAGGGAATCTTCCGCAATGGACGCAAGTCTGACGGAGCAACGCCGCGTGAGTGAAGAAGGGTTTCGGCTCGTAAAACTCTGTTGTTAAGGAAGAACGACAGGTAGAGTAACTGCTACCTGTGTGACGGTACTTAACCAGAAAGCCACGGCTAACTACGTGCCAGCAGCCGCGGTAATACGTAGGTGGCAAGCGTTATCCGGAATTATTGGGCGTAAAGCGCGCGTAGGCGGTCTTTTAAGTCTGATGTGAAAGCCCCCGGCTCAACCGGGGAGGGTCATTGGAAACTGGGAGACTTGAGTGCAGAAGAGGAGAGTGGAATTCCATGTGTAGCGGTGAAATGCGCAGAG
>NZ_LAYZ01000003.1 GCF_000986795.1 Salinicoccus sediminis
CATCTATATCAATGATGTAAAGCCCGGTGACGTGCTGAAAGTCACGATAGAAAAAATCGATATCGCAAATACCGGCGTCATGGTCACAGGACCCGGGATGGGTGTCATGGGAAACAGGCTCAAGGACATGAACGTACGGAAATTCGATGTGGATAATGAGAAAGGTACAGTGGATTTTGACGGCCTTCGGTTACCGGTCAATAAAATGATCGGCGTCATCGGAGTCGCACCGCCCAACGCCGCCGTCAACAACGGCACACCCGATACGCATGGCGGGAATATGGATTCGGTAAAAGTGACAGAGGGTGCAGTACTCTACCTTCCCGTGTATCACGAAGGCGCACTCTTCGGGCTCGGAGACGTGCATGCAGCCATGGGAGACGGGGAAATCAGCGTATCAGGGCTTGAAGTCGAAGCGGATGTTACAGTAAAGCTCGAAAAAGCAGAAACACTCAGAACCTATCATCCTGTCATCACAGACGAAGACGGCGTCTACATGATGGTGTCAGACAAAGACCTCAACCTCGCCGTCGACCAGTCGGTCCATAAGATGACAGATTTGCTGCAGCCCCACACCAATCTACCACTGTCAGAAATGACCATGCTCATGAGCCTCGCCGGCCAGACACAGATCAACCAGGTCGTCGATCCGAAGAAAACCGCACGGTTCTTCGTTCCACGGTACATTCTCGAACATTACAATGTTGAATTGAAATAAAGAATAACAGTGGCATTCCCTTGGAATGTCACTGTTTAATTTATCCATTCAATTATTTTCTCAGACGCTTTTTGAGCATCTATTTCAGTTACATCAAGCCTTAAATAATTTTGTTCCTCGATTTCTCCTGGTAAGGAATTTAAGCGGTGATTTTCCACAGAATGTAAAAGTTCTTTCTTAGAGAGATCTATATCTCGTTTCGACGGTTTCTTTTCCAAACGGTAACTTGATCCATTCCTTTTCAATCTTTCCTCTAGGCTCGCTTCAAGCTCGACAAAATATAATTTATGATGTTTATCGGAAAATAACGATTTCAGTTTGTCTATGTATTTCCAATCATCTTTCAAGTCAAATCCCCACACAAAAGTAAAAACAATACCCGGGTGATCCCCATCTTTAGAAATATGATCAAAAATATCCATCCGCAGTTGATCTGATAATTCGAATGTGCGCTCATTCCAGCCGATATACGGCCATATAGCATCCAGTGTTACATGATTATGAAATAGAGGCAGACCAAGTGATTCACCGACCTTTTCTCCTATAGTCATCTTGCCAACTGCCTGTGGACCGAAGATAAGTATAATTTTCATGCAGCCACTCCTCATGAGGAAATTTTATTAAGCATATCATTGTTACATGGACTCTGGAACAGTTATCCAAACAAACTTGGAATATTAAACAATACTATGAGACAATTAATGTAAATCGACTTTTCGGGAGAACAATTAAATGAAAGTAACCATAGTAATCATCCTGATGCTCGCAGCAGGATTTCTGCCTCTGGCAGTCAATTTTATACCGGCCATACCGGACAGCTTTTCCACAGCCGCATGGATAGGAACGATCATATTGTTATTCATCGCTGCAATTGTCCTGGATAAACATAAAAGGCAGAAAGAAAAGAAACAGGATTCTTAAGACATTTCATCAGGAGTAGGTAATCATGGCTACATGTACAAATTGTGAGACTGAATGGACTTTTAAAGACAAAGCAAAAAAATCGGCCTCTTTTTCTCCGGCAATGCCCTGTCCATATTGCGGGGCAGATCAATTTGTTTCGCCGCGTTATAGAAAGAGAAGCGTTTCAACAACTTTTATAATGACATTCGTATTCTTCATTCCACTATTTTTTAATGTTCCATGGCAGATTCATATCCCTTTAGTTGCTCTGGCATTTATCACTACTATTATATTTCAGGTTTCACTCCTTGAGTTACACGACAGGGAAGAATACCCTTTCTGATATTTTTCACTCACGGATAAATAACGGCCTCCTGAACTTACAGGAGGCCGTTATTTTCATGAATTAGCTTTTACTCTTATGAACATCAGCATCAAAAAGGAGATCACAATGATTGTGATGACCCATGCCCAGGCGAGGGTCATATTTCCGGATTGTAACGCTGTGTATATCGCTGTCGGCATCGTCTGTGTACGGCCGGGAATATTGCCCGCCACCATGAGTGTGGCACCGAATTCACCGATTGCACGGGCAAAGCTTAATAACGCTCCTGTTACCAGTGCGGTTGTGGACAGAGGGAGGGTTACTTTTATGAATGTCTGCAGACTGTTTGCCCCGTCGACTTTTGCTGCGTTCTCGATATCCGCATCCACGTTCAAAAAACCCGCTTTTGCCGACTGGTACATCAGCGGGAATGCGACGACTGTACTGGCGATGACGGCTGCATACCATGTGAACATGATGGTGCCGCCGAAGAGAGTCTCATATAGATCACCGATGAAGCCGTTGTTTCCGAATATCATTATGAGCAGAAAACCCACGACTGTCGGCGGCAGCACCAGAGGCAGCATCAACAGTGTCTCGATTATGACCTTGCCCCTGAATTCCGTCCTTGCCATGAATCGTGCGGCTGCAGTGGCAAGGACAAATACGATCAGGAGGGCAATTATCGCCACCTGGAGTGATAACAATACCGGCGTTGTGAATTGTTCGGTTGTTAAGTTACTCAATAACAAAACCATAATCTTTAAATACCTCTAATGCCTCTTCAGATTGAAGGTAATCATAAAACTTTTCGGCAGCTTGCGGGTTTTGCGACTCGTTGATCATGCCTGCCGGATAAACGATCGGATCATGGGTATCCGCCGGTGCTGTCTCTATGATTTCCACTTTATCACTCGTTTCAGCATCTGTCCTGTATACGAGGCCGGCGTCCACATTGCCTGTTTCCACATAGGTCAGCACCGCCCGGACATCTTCAGCATAAACGAAAACCCCTTCCAGATCTTCCATCATTCCCATGGATTCAAGGGCCTCGGCCCCGTATGCGCCCGCCGGCACGGATTCAGGGGTGCCCATGGCTATCTGCTCCGCTTCACGGAGTCCTTCAAATGATGTCACTGAATCGTTGCCATCAGGGGCAATCAGTACCAGCTCATTTCTAAGCAACTCCGTTGAGTTTTCCGCATCTATGCAGCCCTCATCCATCACCGTCTGGAAATGTTCCCCGGACGCCGATAAGAACAGGTCGGCCGGCGCGCCCTGGATGATCTGCTGGCTCAGGGCGCCAGAACCGCCGAAATTATAGTCCACCTGCACTTCCGGGTATTCTTCCATGAACTTTTCAGCAATCTCATTCATCGCATCCGTCAGGCTTGCCGCTGCAGAGATGGTGATGGTCCCTTCAACGGTCTCTTCCGATCCGGATCCGTCCGCTGCACTTTCATTGCCGCACGCTGTCATGAAAAGCATGAGTAATCCCAATATCCCTAAGGCTCTTCTCGCCGACATCCCGCTTCCTTCTTTCCTGTTATGACCTTTATATGTATTGTACCAGTAAACAGGCACGCAGATCTTTGAACTTATTGAACATATTTCAGCCTCTGTAAAGCTGTATGCCCAGATAAATTGCCACGCCCCATATGATGACTGCTGATATTTTGTTTATTCGACCAAGCAGCTTCCCTTCAGTGTCGAAATTGCCGACTGTCCTTCCCGCGACTGCAAGCCCGATGAACCAAAGGCAGGAAACGGCGATACAGGAAGCGGTAAAGAGGATCCTTTCACCGCCTGCGTAACTCAGTGAACTCGTACCGATCACTCCGATAGTATCCAGAATCGCATGGGGGTTGAGCAGGGAGACGGACATGGCGAACAGTATCTGTTTTCTGGTCGAGAGCGCCGCTTCTTCTTTATCCAGGCCGGCAGGGTCGCTGTTCCATATCGACCAGCCCATATAAAGCAGAAAGATGATGCCGACAGAGAAGATGACCATCTGGAGCACCGGCACAGTGAGCACAATGACCGAAACACCCAAAACAGCGAGCAGTATGAGCAGAGCGTCGCACAGAGAAGCGGTGATGATGACGGGGACTGCGCCCCTGAATTTCGGCTGTGATGCGCCCTGATTGAAGACGAAGACATTTTGGGCACCCAGCGGGAGAATCAGCCCGAATGCCAGAATGATGCCGTGGATAAGTGCTGCTGTCATAAATCTGTCCTCCTGGAAACTTAAATATACTATCCCTAAATATTACAATATATTAAGACACCACTCCAACATGGAATGGTGTCTTATAGTCATTTTGCCGGGTGATGCTGCACGTGAACTTCATATGTGGTCAGCTCTGCACCAAGGATCGGGCTTTCCGCTTTGTCGTCTTTTGGGTTATTTTGGGCTTCATGCGCTTTCCTTGTGGCCCTGCTTTCCCGCCATGCTTCAAATGAGGCGTGGTCTTCCCACGTTGTACAGACCTGGATTTCATCGAATTCCTCGGTGTTTTCCTTGATGAGCACCTCCATCAGCACGAAGCCGTCGAACGTGTGGACTGATTTTGCCTGATTGAACTTTTCGGCTACTTCATCCCCCGTCCCTTTTTTAAGACGTATGGTGTTTACAGCTTTGATCATTTCATATCCTCCTGTTTTCATATTTTCCTATGCACTTATAATGATAGAGTAAATGCAGTTGTTTCACCATGGGTTCAATTTGAATAATAGGTGAAGTTTTTGCGCCGCATCAATTCGATTTCTTTCTCATGTGCTCCTGATATTCATAAAACACCTGGAAGAGCAGAATCAGCAGGGCGGAATCGTATGTGTCGTCCAGTATCTCCAGATCATGTCTGGATGCGAGTTTGAAAAACTCGGACTTCGTCGTCATTATTTCACGCCCGTCACGGTCTGTGACGGTAACTGAACGCGAAAAGAAACCGGACTGGAAAAAAAGACGGTTCCCCTCATTACTTTCGAATGTCATTTTCGGACGGAATGCCATCTTAGTCGTAAATTCACCGATTACCTCGCCGTCCTTCATTACACCCCAGACGGTTCTGAAGGGCGTCTTGAACTTTCCTTCGAATGACTTCTCCTGTTTTGTGGCGTATCCGGCATCTCCGCCTTCGATTTTAAAATTATGTTTCTGCCGGCCCAGATAGGCGAATGTCTTCTGCCTTTCGGAAGTATAGTACAGGCTGAGAGCATACTTTGGATTATCCCCTTCATCATAGACGTCTATCGCCTTTGTGGAGGAATCAAAAAAATTCTCCCGGTAATGAAAATTCACCATGATAATCTCTCCTATAATTTCATTTGTCTATAAAATACTTCTAATGCCGGCCCTTGTACAGCAATATCCAGCGTCTGTGATAAAATGGGGAATGGCTTCAATAATAATTCTTATACTACAAAAGGTGAGGGATTTTTAATGGGTAATTTGAAAGAAAATGGTTATGAAAAATATGATATGATGCACAGTCTGCATTACGATGGTATAGAGGAAGACTATAATGAGATACTCAATTATTTCGAAAATCTGCCGGAGGATGACTATGCCCCGGGCTTAAATAGATACAGACGATATTCAAGGGCGCTTGTCCTGCCATCATCGGGCGGCATCGAGTGGCTGCCGACCGTAAAAAGGGACGGCACTGAGTATGCCGCCTATTTCCAGGGCAAATTCAACCCCGAGCACAGCGGCTCCTACAGGGAGTTCCATTCAATCGATGAAAATATCCGCAATAATAAACTGCTCCGGGAAATCATCATGGCCGACTACCACGAAACGTTCTGGCAAGAGGAAGAGAAGATCATGCCGATCCATGTCGGTGTCCATTTTGTAAAGCTTCTGGTCAGGCAGGATGGTGAGAAAGCCGTATCATCACCCGACTGCCTCCACCAGGACGGAGAGCCATTCACTTTCGCCCACCTCGTAAAGCGCGGGAACGTAAAAGGCGGTACAAATGCAATCGGCATCCCGGCTGTCAGGGGCAGCCGGCCTGAAGATGTACCAAAAGGGGATATCCATGAAATCTTCGAACTGGAAAAACCTCTTGAATCATACGGGGTCTACGATTCCAAAGTCAGTCATTACGTAAGTCCGGTAGAGAAGGGCGATGGACCGGAGGAAACGGGTGTCCGGTCCATCATCCTGATCGACTATCAGCAGACGGTCGTGGCAGACATGGATGAATAATACCGGGATATTTCCCGGGAAACTTTTCAACAGGTTGACCCTGTAAACAACTTCCTTTGCCATTCCCGGGTCCCGTGATAGCATATTCCTTATAAAGTACTGAGGAGGTATGCATTATGTCAAGAGTGCTCGTAGTCGGAGCAAACGGCCAGGTGGCCAGCCACCTGACTGCCAAGCTCAAAGAAAAAGGCCATGATCCTGTGGCTATGGTGAGGAAAGAGGAGCAGGTTTCCCAATTTGAGGATGAAGGTATCGAAACAGTGCTCGCAGATCTTGAGAAGGATTTCTCGCACGCATTTGACAATGTGGATACCGTTGTCTTTGCGGCCGGATCCGGGCCGCACACAGGACCGGATAAAACGATCGTCATCGATCAGGAAGGTGCAATCGAGACCATCGATAATACGGTCGCGAAAGGTATCAAAAACTTTGTCATGCTGAGCGGCCTGCCGTCAGATGGTCCGAAAAACACTTCAGACAATATGAAGCACTATTATTACGCCAAACACAGGGCGGATGAATACTTGAAGGGCACCGACCTGAACTTTGCAATATTACGGCCTGGCCGTCTGACAGATGATGCTGAGACCGGTAAAGTCCGGATAGATGAGCATGCCAATGCGTCATCCGAGTCGACTGACGGCAGAGTGCCGCGACAGGACGTAGCCGAAGTCCTTGAGCAGATTGTCGACAGGAACAACCTGTCCGGCCAGACCTACTACCTGATCGGTGGGGACACTGCCATTGAAGATGCATTGTAACTCAAACAGCAGAGCCATCCAGCCGGTGGCTCTGCTGTTTTTTATCAAAAATCGGTGCTTCAGTCTATAATGGTACTGACACCGGCCTGAAAGGAAGTGATTGCCATCGATATCAAACATATGCGGTATTTCGTGGCTATTGTAAAATACGGCAGCATGACCGAAGCTTCACAACGGCTCTACATATCCCAGCCGACGATCAGCAAAGCGATACAGGACATTGAAACAGAACTCGGCATGTCTTTGTTCGACCGCAACAAAAAGAAAATCGCCCTGACTGATGCCGGCAGAATCTTCTTCGACCAGTGCGAGGAGATCCTCCGGCTCCATGCAGAGTTGCCAAACGACCTTAAAAATATGGTGGGGATGCGGCAGGGTCATATAAAAATCGGCCTGCCCCCCATCATGGATGCAGGCAAACTGATGGCAATCATCAGAGATTTTCACGACCTGTATCCGAAAATCACTTTCCAGCTCATAGAAAGCGGCAGCCGGACAATCGAGTCCCGCCTGATCCAAAATGAAATCGATGTCGGCATAACCGTCCTGCCGACAGAAAGTGACCACTTTGACAATTTCAATTTCATCAGTGAATCACTATGCCTTGTAGTACATGAGAACCATACGCTGGCCCCAAGACAGTCTGTACATTTGAGAGAGTTGAAACATGAGAGTTTCATCATGTTCAGCGAGGACTTCTATCTGAATGAGATCATCACCTCCGCATGTAAAAATGCCGGCTTCGTACCTGACATAATATCGAAGACTTCCCAATGGAATTTCATCGAGGAAATGATCGACCGGGAGCTGGGCATATGCATCATGCCTCAAAGTGTCGCGGGGCTCCTCAAAAGCTCCTCTGTCACAGTGGAGATTGACGATCCTCCGCTGAATTGGCGTCTCGGTCTCATCTGGAACAGAGATAAATATATAAATTTCATCACCAAGGAGTGGCTCAGATTTTTTCAGCATCACTATACCTGATGGATTGGCGCCGCTTTCATAGTTTTTATGCATACTTCCCATGAAATACCGCTATTTTTCTTAATCCGCTGCATCCCCCATACTGGCTTTATCAGACGAAAGAAAGGTAGAGCAAAGTGGCAGAAACAAAAAACCCCAGAGACAGCAGAGTAACCAGTATCGACCAGGTGTTTGCAAACGACCTGAATAACTATAATACGCTTTTCGGCGGTGTACTGATGAAGCGTATCGACAATGTCGCCTCCCTTGCGGCCAGGCGCCATGCGAGAGTCCGTGAATGCGTGACCGCTTCAATCGATTCCATCGATTTCCTCCATCCGATTACCCAGTCGGAATCGGTATGCATAGAGGCCTTCGTCTCTTCGACAGGGAATAAGAGCATGGAAGTTTTCTGCAAAGTGGTCACCGAAGATATGATTACCGAGAACAGGAAGGTCGCCGCAACAGCTTTCCTGACATTTGTGGCGCTGGATGACTCCAAGCAGCCGATACAAGTGCCCGGTGTTGCACCGGAGACCGACGAAGAGAAATACCTTTACCAGTCCGGCACACAAAGGGCGGCGATGCGAAGGGAAAGGCGCGTACACAGCAAGGAGCTCACACAAAAAATCAGTGTCGACAAACCATGGGATAAGTAAACGAGAGGAGTGGTTTTCATGTATGCCAGCCAGAAAACAGTACGCGGAATGCAGCAGGAACTGGACTATATAGGTCACGAATACCCCGAGCTTTACGCCCGAATCCAGCATGTAACAAGCTTTGCCAGACAGCTTCAGGTGAAATACAGATACCTGGCGGATCTGATAACCGGAGAATCCGTCGAACCGGAACCGAAATTCATCAAAGCCTCCGTCCTTGAACTGCTGATTGTGGAAGTCGGCAAACTGAAGGCGATGCCGCATTTCGAAGTGTTCCTGAAGCTCCTTGATGACAATGAGCATGCTGACGCTCCGGAAATATTCCTCCTGGTACTTGGTGCCAGAGAGGACACCGTGGTGAACAACGCCATCATCAGCTGATATACAATGAAATCCCCGGATTCCGGGGATTTTGTCATGTCTGTATTTCTTTTTTGAATAATTGCTTCCTGTCCCACTTGCCAAATTTGTAATACATGAAGGCGAACAGACTGCTGATGATGAAGCTCACACCCATCCCGAGACCTATGCCTGTCTGGCCGAAGATCGAAGAGAACAGATCGGTGAGCGGATAGCGGAGTACCCAGAATGAGATGATGTTCAGCACCAGCACCTGATACATGGCCCCCGCCGCCCTCACAATACCGTTCAGGACGAAATTCAGTCCCAGGAACGGATAGCAGAGTGCGACTATGCGCAGGTATTCGGTCCCGAAGGCGACGGATGCATCGTCCTGGATGAACAGCCTGACACCCGCCTCTGCAAAAATGATGACAGCCACTGCCACAGCGACCATGATTGCGAAATTATATACTGCCGCAAGCTTTGCGATTTTCCTGACACGGTTCCAGTCATTGATGCCGATATTCTGACCGGCCATGCTGTTCACTGCGGTGCCGAGCGCCATGGCGGGCAGCATGATCAGGCTGTCGAGTCTCTGGGCCGCGCTGAAACCAGCAACGGTATATCCCCCAAACTGGGTGACGACACTGAGGATGGCAGCGACCCCCGCATGTATCACTGCCATCTGCAGCCCGGCAGGTATGCCGAGGTTCAATATCAGCGATACTTCCGACCGCTTCGGCAATGATGGCGGCGTAAACGGAATCAGCCGGTTCTTCACCGAATAGTATATGGAATACAGGAATGCGATGCCCTGGGCTGCCACCGTGGAAAATGCCGCCCCCTCAATCCCAAGGTCCAATACACCGATGAACAGAGGGGCAAGCAGTGCATTCATCACGACCGCTATCAGCACGATCCTCATAGGGGTCCTGCTGTCGCCGATGGCGCGCAGAACTGTATTTACAAAGTTATATGCAAACAGGAAAAACATTCCCAAAAAGCTGATTTGCAGGTAGATCCTTGCCTCCGCGAGTATCGATTCCGGCGTGCCGATCAAAAGGAGCAGCTTTTCCGAGAATATAAATCCGAAGACACCGAATACTATGGCCATTGCGGTCATGAGCACCACAAAAGCATTCAGATAGCTTTTCAACCCCTCCTCATTCTTTCTGCCGTACTGCTGTGACAGGATCGTCAGTGCCGCATTGTTCATCCCGAGTATGAACGACAGCACAGTCACCAGTATGGTGGTGGCGACCGCCACCGATCCGAGCGCGCCTGCACCCAGCAGGTTCCCCACCCACAGACTGTCCACGATCTGGAATGATGTCTGCAGCAGATTCGTCAGCATGATGGGACCCGAGAACAGTATCAGAGGTTTCAGGATCCCGCCTTTGGTAAAATCGGTTTGATGTTTATCAGCCACCGCTCATCTTCTCCTTAAAATATCCCTATATAGTAAATAATAAATATCATTCTATCATCTTTGGAGGCAAAGTTTATTAAGAAAATGTGCGGGTATATCCCTAATACATGCAAGAGTAATCCATTAAGACAATCAACATGGAACGAAGCAATATAGAATTTAAATAGACGGAGGTATTGATCATGCGTAATATCGAAACGTTTACCAATGAAGAAGAGCTGAACGGCAGAATTGAGCAGCTGAAAGCAGAAGGCGTCAACGAAGATGATATAACAGTCGTATCCAGAGAGGAGCTTGCAGGCAGTGCGGTTGGATATACAGGCGTCAATTTCAGGACGTCGGAAGGGAACGCCTGGGATAAGATCGTCTCCTGGTTCTCCGATGAAAATCCCGAAGACCGTGTCATGACGGAGCTGGATGTGGATTCCCGCGAGGAAGGTGAATACAAGGAAGCCCTGGACCGGGGAGAAATCCTGCTTCATGTCAAAAACAGCTCAGAAAGCGGTACGGGAGTCTATCCGGAGCGCGGCACCGGCATCTACCCGGAAGACGAGAAGTCTGAAAATATGGATGCGGAACGCGGCACGGGGGTCTATGCAGAAGACGATGCTCTTGAAGACGATGAGGAGCTGCATACGACCCGGGACAACCGGACCGTCGGCAAAGGTGAAGCCGCAGAAGGCCAGCGTGAACAGAACGTGATGGACACACACAGGGATGACCCGCTCGGCGACAAGGAAGGCGACTACAGTGTCGATGAAAGGGCACTGAACACCAGCGGAGGCCTCGCAGGCAGCACTGACGAAGGTTATGATTACGATGAAAATGAAATCAGGGACCGCGAAATTGGCGACAGTGAACGCGAAGATCTCTCCGAAGAGGAAAGGCTCCAGCTGCGCGAAGAACACTTGAATGTGGATAAGGAAAATGTGCAGACGGGCGAAGTGAATGTAGGCAAACACGTCGAAACAGACCACCAGGAATTCGATGTGCCTGTTGAACGTGAGGAAGTGTCCGTGGAAAGGCGGCCGGTTGAAGATGATGCGAGACCGGGATCCATTGATGATACCGGCAGTGATGATTCCGTCCACATTCCGGTCAGTGAAGAGCGCGTCAATGTAGAAAAGGAAAATGTGGTCAACGAAGAAGTCGTGGTTAAAAAAGATAAGGTCAGAGATACGGAACATGTTTCAGAGGATGTGCGCCGTGAAGAAGCGGATATCAATGAAACGGACAATCAGGACCGTGAAACGAGGAACCGGGATACCGAAGGGAACATCAACGACGAAGACAGGAATTTCCCGGGAAATGATGATTACAGAAGATAACGGAACACGATTGACAGGCCCATAGTTTAAACTATGGGTCTTTTTTACTGGCATTCCCGAAATGGGCACTTGAAATGGAGCGCTAATATTGTTATTCTCTTAATGTTTGTAAATTACTTTATAAAAGTCCAGTAGCTTTTAATGCAATCCAATTAAGGGGAGAAAATGATGAACAAAAATACGAAAGACCGTAAACGGACCGTTTCCAACGTCTTCACATACTCTGCAGTGATAGTCGGCATACTGGTAGTTCTCGGTGCCATATTCCCGAATCAATTCGGTGACATTTCCGGCTCTATCTCTGCATGGGTCACTGAATATTTTGGCTGGTACTACATGATCCTCACCACACTGCTGGTATTCTTCTGCGTTTTCCTGATGCTCAGCCCGATTGGCAAGCTGAAATTGGGAAAACCGGATGACAAGCCGGAATTCCGGACGATTTCCTGGTTTGCCATGCTGTTCAGCGCAGGTATGGGTATCGGCCTCGTCTTCTACGGGGCATCAGAACCGGTATCGCACTTCATAGCACCGCCTTCCGCCGATCCACAGACGAATGCAGCTGTTCTGGAATCTATGCGCTCCACATTCCTGCACTACGGCTTCCACGCCTGGGCGATGTATGGTGTTGTGGCACTGGCGCTTGCATACTCCCAGTTCAGAAAAGGGGAAAGCGGACTGCTTTCCAAGACACTCCGTCCGATATTCGGGAACCGGGTCGATGGCGTCCTGGGCACCGTTGTTGATGTCCTGGCAGTATTCGCCACCATCATCGGGGTCGCCGTATCACTCGGCGTTGGCGCGCTGCAGATCAATGGCGGCCTCAATTACCTGTTCGGTCTGCCGAATAACATCATCGTACAGGGCGTCATCATCGCTGTCGTCACCTGTCTGTTCCTGATCAGTGCATGGAGCGGTCTGAGCAAGGGCATCCAGTATTTAAGTAACACCAACATGGTCTTTGCCGGCATATTATTTGCGACCGTACTGATAGTCGGTCCGACAATGATCATCCTCAACATGATGACCCAATCCACAGGCCTCTATCTGCAGACATTCCTGGAAAACAGCTTTGATGTCGCAACGCTGAATGAACAGAAGAGCGCATGGCTCAAGGACTGGACCATATATTACTGGGGCTGGTGGATGAGCTGGAGTCCGTTTGTCGGCATTTTCATCGCCAGGATCTCTCGCGGACGCACCATCCGTGAATTCGTCGGTGCCGTGCTTTTCGTCCCGACGATTGTCAGCATCATCTGGTTCAGCGTGTTCGGCATGACCGGCATCACAGTCGGACAGGATACACCGGGCATCTTCGACATGGCTCCTGAAACACAGCTCTTTGCGATATTCAATGAAATGCCTGTGGGATCACTGCTTTCCATTGTCGCCATCATACTTGTCTCAGTATTCTTCATCACATCTGCAGATTCCGCTACTTTCGTTCTCGGCATGCAGACGACATTCGGGTCACTCACGCCGCCTGCCATTGTCAAGATCGTATGGGGTATTTCGCTCTCTTCAATTGCCTACATCCTTCTGTTAGCCGGAGGGGAGACTGGGCTCAATGCCCTTCAGTCGGCTGCCATCATTTCCGCACTGCCTTTCAGTATCGTGGTCATTCTGATGGTTGTCGCATTTTACAAAGATGCCAATACTGAAAGAAAATACCTTGGTCTTTCCATCACGCCGAACAAGAAACGCATGCAGGCCTACATGGAAAGCACACCGGAAGAACACCAGGAAGACATCGAAACCTATATTGAAGAAAAAGAAGATGAAACAAAAGGTATATAGCCACCAGAGCACGGACCCGCCGGTCCGTGCTTTTTTGACTGAACACACCGTTAATTTATATGCGGATAGATGTTATTCTTATTATGGAAGCGCTTGACCGCCTAAATCTAGTATAATGTTAGTGATACATCAACTTCGGCCGCCTGAGGATTCACTCCGGCCGTCAATCAGAGGAGGATATGCAGTCTTGGAAACAAAGTATTTGGATTTATTAGCTGAAAAGTTTGACCAGGAAGAAAAAGTGGCCACGGAAATAATCAATTTGGAATCCATTCTCGACCTGCCCAAGGGGACTGAGCATTTCGTCAGCGACCTGCACGGAGAGTTCCAGGCATTCCAGCATGTTTTGAGAAATGGCTCCGGGAATGTCAGGCAGAAGATCACTGATATTTTCAAAGACACGCTTAGCAAGGAAGAGATCAGCCAGTTTGCGGCACTGGTCTACTACCCGGAAGAAAAGCTCCAGCTGATCAGAAACCAGTTCGAATCGAAAAAAGATCTGGATGCATGGTATGTCACGAAGATCGATCAGATGATCGAACTTATTGCGTATGCCTCGTCCAAATACACCCGCTCCAAACTCCGCAAGGCGCTGCCGGAACAGTTCGTCTTCATCATCGAGGAGCTGCTCTATAAGAGCGACGAGTTCAGCAATAAAAAACCATACTATGAAAAACTCGTCCAGCAGATCATCGGCCTCGGCCAGGCCGACAAGCTGATCATCGGCATGTCCTACACGATCCAGCGCCTTGTCGTCAACCACCTGCATGTCGTCGGCGACATATATGACAGAGGGCCGGAGCCGGACAAGATCATGGAGACTCTGATCGATTACCACTCCCTTGATATACAATGGGGGAATCATGACGTGCTCTGGATCGGCGCATATGCGGGTTCCAAAGTCTGCCTGGCCAACATCCTCAGAATATGCGCCCGCTATGACAATCTGGATATCATCGAGGATGCATACGGCATCAATCTGCGGCCGCTGGTCAACCTGGCGGAAAAATACTATGGTGACAACCCTGCCTTCCACCCGAAGAAAACCGCCGATCAGGAGCTTTCGGATGTGGAGAAGCTACAGATTACAAAAATACATCAGGCGATCGCCATGATCCAGTTCAAGCTGGAAAGCCCGATCATCAAGCGCCGGCCGTACTTCGACATGGAGGAAAGGCTTGTACTGGAGAAAGTCGATTACGACAGGCAGGAGATCACCGTCTACAACAAGACGTATCCGCTTGAAAACACCTGCTTTGCCACCGTGGACCGGGAAGACCCGGCCAGGATGCTTCCGGAGGAGGAAGAGGTCATCAACAAGCTCCTGCTTTCCGTACAGCAGTCCGAAAAGCTCAGGCGCCATATGAATTTCCTGATGAAAAAGGGAAGCCTGTACCTGAAGTATAACGGCAACCTTCTCATCCACGGCTGCATCCCTGTGGATGAGAACGGTGAGATGGAACAGATGGAGATCGACGGTAGGATATACGGGGGCCGGGAGCTGCTGGACCAGTTCGAGGATTATCTCCGCAAGTCTTTCCAGGACAAAGAGACGACAGATGACCTGGCGACCGACCTTGTCTGGTACCTCTGGACCGGGAAATACTCCTCCCTTTTCGGCAAGCGCGCAATGACCACATTTGAACGCTATTTCATCAAGGACAAAGCATCCCATAAGGAGGAAAAGAACCCATACTACCATCTGCGGGAAGACAGTGCCATGTGCCGCAAGATGCTCGCGGAGTTCGAACTCGATCCGGACCAGGGCAGGATCATCAACGGCCACACGCCGGTGAAGGAAATAGACGGGGAGGATCCGATCAAGGCGAGCGGCAAGATGATCGTCATCGACGGCGGCTTCTCCAAAGCCTACCAGTCCACTACGGGAATAGCCGGCTACACACTGCTCTATAACTCCTTCGGCATGCAGCTTGTCGCCCATCAGCATTTCAACTCCAAGGAGAATGTCCTGCTCGACGGTGCCGATGTGCTCTCTGTAAGGCGTGTTGTCGATGAGGAGCTGGAAAGGAAGAAAGTACGCGACACCAATATCGGCGAAAAGCTGCAGGAGGAGATCAGGATGCTCAAAAAGCTGATGTCCTACCGGTATATTGAATAGCGCATGACAGTGCGCTATTTTATCAATTTGGAGATGGACGTGTTATAATCCAATTAATCACATTATTCTTTGACTGACCGTCAAAGGGGAGTAGCGTTGGAAAAGATGCGTTCTTTTTCAAAATAAAGCCGTCAGTTCATGGAGGAATCCATCGGTTTTATTAGCAGATATTGCTCAGCGAGACCTTTGCCCCCCGGGGTGAAAGTCTCGTTTTTTGTTACTCTTTCCATATCCCAAAAGGAGGAAGCGATCTTAAATGGCCATTTACCAGAAAAGCATTGGCGCGGTTTTCGATGATGTGGATACATCAGAAAAAGGTCTGTCGAAACCGGAGGCTGCAGACCGTCTTGAAGAATACGGCTATAACGAAATCAAGGAAAAGGAGAAGGCTTCGACGCTGCAACTTTTCCTGGAGACTTTCAAGGATGCGATGGTCATCGTGCTCCTCGTCGCGGCAGGTGTCCAGATTGCACTCGGTGAAATTGCGGAATCCGCGATCATCTTCCTGGTGCTGATCATCAACGCCGTCATCAGCGTCGTCCAGACAAAAAAGGCGGAAAGCTCACTCGAGGCATTGCAGGACATGTCTGCTCCGGAGGCGAATGTCCTCCGGGACGGCACAAAGATGACACTGGCGGCAAAAGAGCTCGTGCCGGGGGATATCGTATTCCTCGAAGCGGGGGACTATGTGCCGGCCGATGGCCGTGTCATCGAGAGCGGCTCGCTCAAAGTGAACGAGGGCATGCTCACCGGTGAATCCGAAGCGGTTGAAAAAGGCATAGAAACTATCCGGGAAGAGGCTGTGCTCGGAGACAGGCACAACATGCTGTTCTCGAGTTCCCTGGTCGTATACGGCCGCGGCACCTTCGTCGTTACCGGCACTGCCGAACAGACCGAAATCGGCAAGATCGCCGACATGCTCTCCACCGCGGAACAGAAACAGACACCGCTGCAGCTTAAGCTGAACAGCTTCAGTAAAAAGCTCGGCATCGGCATACTCATACTCTGTATATTGATTTTTGCCGTACAGGCCGCACGTATCTGGTTTGGCGACAGTAACGCCGATACAACGACGGCATTGCTCAACGCCCTGATGTTCTCTGTGGCCATTGCGGTGGCCGCCATACCGGAGGCGCTGCAGTCCATCGTGACCATCGTCCTCTCAGTCGGAACGAACAAGATGGCAAAGCAGCACGCCATCATCAGGAAGCTGCCGGCGGTTGAAACACTGGGTTCAACGAGCATCATCTGTACGGACAAGACCGGAACACTGACGCAGAATAAGATGACAGTGACGGATCACTTCATACCGGACGGCTCCAGTGGCAGTCTGCCGGATAACCCTGAGAATTGGAGTACATCCGAAAGGATGCTCGTCAATATCGGCGTACTCTGCAATGATTCATATATCAACAAAGACGGCAATCCGATCGGCGATCCGACCGAGGTCGCACTGATCAACTTTGCGAATGCCGGCAACGGGGATTATGAAGAGATACGGGACAGATACCCGAGAGAGGCGGAACTGCCGTTTGACTCCGACCGTAAGCTCATGTCCACGGTCCATGAGATTGACGGCACTCCGATGATGCTCGTCAAGGGCGGACCGGATGTCGTATTCGAACGTGCGGGATATGTCCTCGTGGACGGTGAGGAACGCCCGATTGACGATGACATGCTCCAGAAATTCCAGGATGCGTATGAAACATTTTCAGAACAGGCACTGAGGGGACTTGCGTTCGGCTACAGGAAACTCGACTCCACAGATGCCGCAATCACCCATGATGATGAATATGACATAGTGCTCACCGGTATCATCGCCATGATGGACCCTCCGCGCGAAGCGGTGTACGGCTCCATCGAAGAATCCAGGAAAGCCGGCATCCGTACCGTCATGATAACGGGTGACCATAAGATCACCGCCCAGGCAATCGGCCGTGAAATCGGTCTGATGCAACAAGGTGATATCGCCGTTACAGGCAGGGAACTCGACGATATGACAGAGGAGGAACTTGAGGACAAACTGCAAAGCATCTCTGTATACGCCCGTGTATCACCGGAGAATAAAATCCGCATCGTCCGTGCATGGCAGCGCAGGGATGTCATTACAGCCATGACCGGTGACGGCGTCAATGACGCCCCGGCACTGAAGCAGGCGGATATCGGCATTGCCATGGGCAGCGGTACCGAAGTCGCCAAGGATTCATCAGCGATGATACTGACCGACGACAACTTCGTCTCCATCGTCAATGCCGTCGGCGTCGGCCGGACAGTGTTCGATAACATCAAAAAGGCAATCGGCTATTTATTCGCGGGGAACCTGGGCGCCATCATCGCCATACTGTATGCTGTAACGCTCAACATGCCGAATCCATTCACGGCGCTGCAGCTGCTTTTCATCAACCTGGTCAATGATTCACTGCCGGCGATTGCACTCGGCATGGAAAAATCCGAACCGGATGTAATGGACCGCAAACCGCGGGATGTCGATGAGGGGATTTTCGCAGGCGGAACGATGAAAGCCGTCATCACCCGCGGCATCCTGATCGGTATCGCCGTTATCATCTCCTTCCATATCGGACTCGGTGCCTCTGTGGAAATCGGCGTGGCAATGGCGTTTACGACTCTGATCCTGTCCAGGACCCTCCAGACATTTGCGGCAAGATCCAATACACAGACGGCGTTCGGCGCCGGATTTTTCCAGAACAGATATGTCATCGGTGCGGTGATCCTCGGATTTGCCCTCTATGGTATGACAACACTGCCTCTCGTGAGGGGAATCTTCAATATCCCGCCGGAATTCGGTATCGTGGAATGGCTGTATGCAACAGGACTCGCCCTCGCTTCCGTCATCATGATGGAAATTGTGAAAGTGGTCCAGCAGCGCATGAGCAGATAGGTTAAAATATCGTCTTTACCTGTGTATAATGTCAGCCAGTAAAATATAAGGGCAGGAAAATGAATGAAAAGGACAATTCTTACAGCACTCATACTGATCCTGGCGGTGACAGGGTTCATCGCCTTTAATGACCGGTCTGGAGAAGGACTTGTCAAAGAGATTGAATATGCCGTAATGCCCGACCCGATGGAGCACAACAGATATGACGAAGGCCAGTGCACCCACTATATTTTCGAACGGGTGAAAACAGACGGGAATATGATCGAAAAAGGCTGGAGTGACGCAGAACACTGGGCAAAGAAGGCCGAAGAAGACGGCTATACGGTCAATGCAGAACCGTCTGAAGGGGCCATCCTCCAGACCGAACGGGGCGAGCTGGGGCATGTCGCCTATATCGAGGCCGTGAACGATGACGGCTCAATTGAGATTTCCGAGATGAACTTCGTTGAGGCATATGAAGTCACCGAGCGGACAATCGGGGCCGGCGATACGGACCGGTACCGGTACATCCATCCCAAAGAAAATCCGTATGACGGCAGCGGAGAGTCTGCATAGATTTTTCCGGATGTGAAATACATCAGAGAGGTGAAACGCCATGTCAGAGATACGCATAATCGGCGCCAATCAGAACAACCTGAAAAATGTGTCAGTCGATATACCAAAGCATCGGCTCACAGTATTCACCGGCCGTTCCGGCTCGGGGAAATCATCCCTTGTATTCAGCACGCTTGCAGCCGAATCAGAACGCCTGTTGAACGAGACGTATTCCAGCTATATGCAGCATCAGCTGACCCGCTTCGAAAAGCCGGATGTCGACCATATAGAAAATCTGCCGGTGGCGATGATCATCAACCAGAAAAGACTGGGAGGAAACTCCAGGTCGACGGTGGGGACCATTTCGGATATATACTCCACTGTCAGGCTGCTCTGGTCCCGCATCGGCGAACCGTTCGTCGGCTATTCCAATGTGTTCTCATTCAACAACCCCGGCGGTATGTGTGAAAAATGCCAGGGGCTCGGCTATGTGGAGGACATCGATCTCTGCGAGCTGCTGGATTTTGACCGTTCACTGAATGAGGATGCCATCAGATTTCCGTCTTTCAGACCGGACAGCTGGCGGGGGAAACGTTATTTATACAGCGGTCTCTTTGATAACGACAAGAAGCTCAGAGACTATACGGAAGAGGAGATGGATACTTTCCTCTACACCAAACCGAGGAAACTGAAGGACCCGCCTGAAAACTGGCCGCGGACTGCGAAATTCGAGGGGCTCATCCACCGTTTCAGGCGCTCGTTCCTGCTGAATGACAATTTCGAAAAGAAGCGGTTCCTGGAAGATGTGAATCGGGTCGTCACCTCTCATAAATGTCCCGCATGCGATGGTAAAAGACTCAACCCCAAAGTGCTGAGCTGTAAAGTAGCCGGACTGGACATTGCCGAATTTACCGCCCTGTCCATTGATGATGCCATTTCTTTCCTTGAAGCGCGGAAAGATGAAAAAGCGGTCTTCATCATCAAGCCGCTGCTCGAACAGCTCCGGGCCCTCTCCTATGTCGGTCTGAACTATTTGACGCTCGATAGGGAAACACCGACACTCTCGGGCGGCGAGTCACAGCGGATAAAACTGATCCGTCATCTGAACAGCCCGCTTACAGACCTTGTCTATATCATCGATGAACCGAGCGTCGGACTGCATCCGGAGGACATAGAGAAGATCAACGGCATCATGTGTTCGATACGGGATAAGGGAAATACCGTCCTCGTTGTCGAACACGATCCCGACGTCATACGCATTGCAGATCATGTCATCGATATCGGGCCCGGTGCGGGCAGGCACGGGGGAGAAATCATCTTCCGCGGCACATATCAGGAACTGACAGAGTCGGAAACACCGACCGGCGAAGCGCTGAAA
Source organism: Salinicoccus sediminis (assembly GCF_000986795.1). GTDB lineage: Bacteria > Bacillota > Bacilli > Staphylococcales > Salinicoccaceae > Salinicoccus > Salinicoccus sediminis. The sequence continues at coordinate 20,366 of NZ_LAYZ01000003.1, forward strand.
CGGAAGCACCGGCTGAAGGAAGCTCCGCGGCAGCCGGATGGTTTCATCCGTCTTGAAAATATCACGCGGAACAATCTGACGGATGTATCCGTGGATATACCCAAAGAGGCACTGTCCGTCATCACCGGCGTTGCCGGTTCCGGAAAGAGCACACTGCTTTTTGCGGGTCTCGGAAATTCATCAGAAAGCATATTCATCAATCAGAAGCCGGTGCACGCTTCAAGCCGTTCCAACCTGCTGACATACATGGACCTTTTCGACGACATCCGCTCTTTCTTCAGCCGTCAGACCGGCCTGAAAAAAGGCATGTTCAGCTATAACTCGGAAGGTGCATGCCCGGAATGCGGCGGCAAGGGCGTCATCCGGACCGAGCTTGCATTCATGCCCGATTTCTCCCAGGTCTGTGAAGTCTGCGGCGGCACACGCTACCGGCCGGAGGTTCTTGAAGCGAAAGTGAAAGGATACTCCATCGCAGATGTGCTGGCATTGACCGTCGAGGAGGCACTGGCAGTATTCAGACAAAACACCGGCGTCATCACCCGTCTCAGACACCTCGAAGCGACAGGCCTTCATTATATGACACTGGGACAGTCACTTGATACGCTATCCGGCGGGGAGATCCAACGCATTAAACTCAGCAGATATATGGACAGCGAGGCAACAGGGCAGATTTTCATCTTCGATGAACCTACGACCGGGCTTCATGAGGATGATATCCCGAGACTGCTCGCATGTTTCGAACAGCTGATCTCACAGGGCAATACAGTCATACTGATCGAGCACAATCTCACAATGATGACCCATGCGGACTGGATTGTCGACGTCGGCCCGGGACCCGGCGCACGCGGCGGCAGCGTGATGTACAGCGGATTCCCGGGCGGACTTCCCGGCATCAGCGGCTCGCCCACGGCAAAACACCTCGGCAGGTACATCAGTGAATGAAGGAAACGGGCTAAAACGTCCGTTTCCTTTATTATTCTCACTTAATCTCTGAATAATCTGATATTGATGATTTAAACGGATGCAAAAGGGGAAACATGAAAGATAAAGACTCGGGAAAGGAGATATAGACATGAATGACCATCTTGAAATTACGCTGAACGGAACAAAGCAGAGCGTTCAGAATGACGTTATGCTTTTGAGTCATCTGAAGGAGAATGGGACAGAGCCGCCGCACCTTTGCTACCACGAAAGCCTCGGTGCCCTTGAAACATGTGATGCATGTATCGTCAAGGTCAACGGTGAATACGTCCGTTCCTGTTCCACTACCATAAATGAAGGGGATGTGGTGGAGACTGTCGGGGATGATATCCACGAAGCGCAGCTCATCGCCATGGACCGTATTTTAGGCAATCACGAACTCTATTGTACGGTGTGCGATTTCAACAACGGAAACTGTGAAATACATAACACGGTGAAAGAGATGAGGATCAGCCACCAGGATACGCCGCACACAGGAAAGGACCATGAAGTGCAGCGGAATGCATTCTACCGCTATGACCCTGACCAGTGTATCCTGTGCGGGCGGTGCGTCGAGGCATGCCAGGACCTCCAGGTGAATGAGACCCTCCTGATTGACTGGACACTTGAACGGCCGCGCGTCATCTGGGATAACGATACTACGATAGATGAATCATCATGTGTGAACTGCGGTCATTGCTCCACAGTGTGCCCGTGTAACGCGATGATGGAAGTCGGCATGGAAGGGGAGGCCGGTTTCCTGACCGGAATGGCTGAAGAGACATTCCGCCCGATGGTCGATATTACAAAGGATATCGAAACGGGATACGGCTCGCTCATGGCCGTCTCGGATGTCGAAGCGACAATGCGCGAAGAACGGATCAAAAAGACGAAAACCGTCTGCACATACTGCGGTGTCGGCTGTTCATTCGATGTATGGACGAAAGACCGTGAGATCCTGAAGATCGAACCGCAGGAAGAGGCCCCGGCAAACGGGATTTCCACCTGCGTCAAAGGCAAGTTCGGCTGGGACTTCGTAAACAGCGAGGAACGTCTGACAAAGCCGCTGATCCGCGAAGGTGATGAATTCCGGGAGGCGGAATGGGAAGAAGCCCTCTATCTCATCGAAAAGAAATTCAAGGAAAACCGGAGGGAAAAAGGACCGGACTCACTCGCTTTCATCTCATCTTCTAAATGTACGAATGAAGAATCCTACCTGATGCAGAAACTTGCAAGAGGTGTCATCGGAACCAACAACATCGACAACTGTTCAAGATACTGCCAGTCCCCGGCAACAATGGGACTTTGGCGCACCGTGGGGTACGGCGGGGACTCCGGCGGCATCGGTGATATCGCACAGGCGGAACTCGTCATTTCCGTCGGGTCCAACACCGCAGAATCCCATCCGGTGCTTGCGACGCGTGTGAAGCGTGCGCAGAAACTTCACGGACAGAAAGTCATCGTCGCCGACCTGCGTGAAAATGAACTGGCAGGCCGTGCGGACCTCTTCGTCAGACCTGCACCGGGGAGCGATCTGGTATGGCTGTCAGCCGTGACAAAATACATCATCGACCAGGGCTGGGATGATAAAGCATTCCTCCGCGACCATGTGAACGACGTCGATGAGTACATGGCGAGCCTGGACAAATACACACTGGAGTATGCTTCTGACGTTACAGGAATGACAAAAGAAGAACTGATTGAAATCGCGACATCGATACATGAAGCAAAGACGACATCCATCCTGTGGGCGATGGGGATCACACAGCACGGCGGCGGCAGTGATGCGAGTACCGCAATCTCCAACCTGCTGCTGGTGACCGGGAACTATATGAAGCCGGGCGCCGGCGCATACCCGCTCCGCGGACACAACAACGTGCAGGGGGCGAGTGACTTCGGCAGCATGCCCGACCGTTTCCCGGGCTATCAGTTCGTGACGGATGATGACGTGCGCGCACGCTTTGAAGAGAACTGGGGCGCGGAAATACCGACAGAGCCGGGGCTGAACAACCATGAAATGGTCGAGGCCATCCACGAGGGCAACCTCGAGATGCTGTATCTGAAAGGCGAGGACATGGGCATCGTAGACTCCAATATCAACTATGTCCAGTCTGCGTTTGAAAAGCTGAAATTCTTCGTCGTGCAGGACATCTTCTTCTCTAAGACATGCCAGTACGCCGATGTGGTACTGCCTGCCAGCCCGAGCCTGGAAAAGGACGGCACATTCGTAAATACGGAAAGAAGATTCCAGCGCCTTTATAAGGTGATGGATCCGCTCGGTGAATCCAAACCGGACTGGCAGATCATACAGGAGATCGCCAACCGCATGGGAGCAGGATGGGACTACAGCCATCCGGGTGAAATCATGGATGAAGCGGCTTCCCTGACACCGCTTTTCGCAGGGGTAAGCTATGACCGTCTTGAAGGATATGACAGCCTGCAGTGGCCGGTCGCTGAAGACGGTACGGATACGCCGCTTCTGTTCGAAAAGGAATTCCCGCTGCCTGAAGGCAAAGCGCGGCTCTGGCCGGTCGAGTGGACGAAACCGCTCGAATTCGAAGATCAGTATGATCTGCACGTCAACAACGGCAGGATTCTGGAACATTTCCACGAAGGGAACATGACATACAAATCGGAAGCCATCACAGGGAAGACACCTGAAGTATTCCTTGAAGTATCGCCACAGCTTGCCGCGGAGCGCAAACTCGAAGACGGGACCAAAGTCCGACTGACCTCCCCTTACGGCAGTGTCAAAGTGAGCTGCATCGTCACAGACCGCGTATTCGGCAAACAGCTGTATCTGCCGATGAACACAGCCGGCGAAGGGGCGATCAACCACCTGACAAGCTCCCATTCGGATAAAGATACGGACACGCCTGCATACAAAGAAGTCTCTGTGAAGATGGAAGTGCTGGAGCCAAAAGGAAAAAGCCCGCTTCCAAAAACCAACCACCGTTACGGCAATCCGCAGCCGCAGATCGGTGTAAACGTGGAAGAGAAATGGGCGCGCCGCGACTATATCTTCCCGGGAGACATCGTCAAGGCGAGAAGGGGGGATAAATAATGGCCAAAGCGACGAAAGTGATCCATAAGATGGAAACCGATCCCGAAGTGCGGCACGAATGTGAACTCCGGGAGCTGGAGCAGCTTTTGACGAATCATAAGGAAGTCCTGGGGGATATCCTGTCGATAGCGGACAAGATGAAGGACCGCGAATTGCTGGATATGATGAGCAGCGGTCTCGGACAGGGGGACAGGATCGTACACCGGATAGTGACCGCACTCGATGATTCCGAAACGCCCCAGTCCATCAAGAATGCACTTCTTTTGTTCCAGCTGCTCGGGACGGTGAATATGACTGAGCTTGAACCGCTCGTACTGAAGATCAATACCGGAGTTTCAAAAGCGGCTGAATACGAGCACGGGAATGAGAAGGCGGGATATGCCGGCCTCATCGGCGCATTGAAGGATCCGGAAGTGGTGGAAGGCGCCAATGTCCTCCTTCAGATACTGAAGGGCATGGGCACCCAGAAAGATGAAGAGGAGCACATCAAACCCCAGACCGAACGGGTGCGGAATCCCGAACGTGAAATGGATGAACAGGAAAACGATCATGCAGAAGGCCAAAAAAAGCCGTATGGCTACGCGCTGGCGGCAGGTGCCGGCGCTTTGATGATGATCCCCCTCATATTGCTGAGAAAGTGAAAGAGGTCCCAAAATCGGGACCTCTTTTTCTGTCTCTATGATTTCTGATAAGTGTACTGCAATTTCCGGACCGCTTCCGACAGTTCTTCATCGGGGCCGTCAACTTCCACGCCGCGTATCACCTCAGGGATGGAGAGGCCCCGGAGATTTCCGGCCGCGACACCCAGATCCTCATGCCAGTGCTTCAGCTGTTCTGATGAGCTGGCATATACTATGCGGCCAAGAGACGCGAGCCCGTGGGCGGAGGCGCACATCGGGCAGTGCTCCCCCGAAGTGTAGACCGTTGCAGCACGCCGTTCCTCTTCACTCAGATTCGAAGCCGCCCACCTGGCAATCTCGAATTCCGGATGTCGTGTATCGTCACCTCCGGCGTTTCGGTTATGATCTTCAAAGAGAACTTCACCGTCACTGGATAAGAGCAGCGAGCCGAAGGGGGCGTTGCCCTTTTCAAGCGCCTCCTCAGCCAGTTCCACACAGCGTTTCAAATAGATCCTGTCCGACTCATTAATCATGTATTCGCCCTTTCCCAGGTTTTTATCGACCTGTACGTTTATCGTTTTTCTTTTAGTATATACTTAAAGTAATATAATATAGTATAATCCTCAAATGAATGAGGCTAAGACAAGGATGGTTTTATGAAACCCAGGATTATTTTTCTACTTAACTCCATAGGTGTCAACAAGGGCGGACTCACACATGCATCCTTAAGGCAGGCAAGCACTTTTGCTGATGCAGGCTATGATACCCAGATACTGACATTCAGCTATGAACCACGCTTCCCCGTCATCTGTCAAAAACTCAAGGAGATGGGTAAAGTCAGCAATAAAGTAATCATACGTAACATGTTTGAGGATTTAGCTTTATACGGGAGACGGGATAAGATCAATGTCCGCAAAATGAAAATAGACCTTTCCGATTATGCGGGGGAATATGCCGTAACCCAGAGAAAGAACTACAATGCCTACAGACTTTATAACAACGGCATATATGAAAAATACATCGCGCTCCGGGATGATGGCACTCTCGATTTCACAGACTACTTCAATGAAAACCGGTACAGGGTGCGACGGGAGAACCACAACTATTACGGACATGTAAGCAGAGTGCAGTATTTCAGCTTTGAAGAGAACAAGGTCAGACAGGAAGTATTCTTTGATAAATCAGGGGCGGCCTTCCTGAATTTCTGGCATGAACCCTCCACCGGAAAAACCAGCCGGATTACCCATTTCGGTTCGAATAAGGAAGTGCTCAGTGAAACGACCGGCGATGCCGTGCCCCATAAACTGCACTGGTTGAACAGTGTCATAAACGAAGCGGATTCCCGGGTAGTGGCCATTTCGGATACACGCACCACCGATGAGCTGCTCGTCAAACTGGATAATCCACTCGCAAAAAGAGCACTTCGCCCTCACAGCAATCATCTGAGGAACCCGGATGATCCTGATTCCGAGCTGAATAAACGGAACAGATATGCGGTGGAGAATATAGGAAATGTCGATGCGCTCATCGTCCTGACAGAAAAACAGAAGAATGACATCGTGAACCGTTTCGGCCATGAGGATAAAGTGTTTGTCATCCCGAACTATTATGAAGTGAATGTCCCGAAAATCAGAGGTGTAAGATCTTTTGTTGCCAATGTAAAACACTACAGCGGCCAAAGTGAAAGGGACATGTCCAAAGTTTCAATCGTATCAAGATTCTCAAGTGTCAAAAACATAGACCATACCATCAGGGCATTCAAAAATGTCGTCAGTGAAGTGCCGGAAGCCAGATTGGAAATCTGGGGCTCCGGGGATAAAAAGGAAGAATATGCCGACTTGATAGAATCACTTGGGCTCGGGGATAATGTATTGATAAAAGGGTATACCCAGAACCCTGAAAAAGTATACCAGGGCGCTGCGTTATCCGTCGTAACCTCCAACGCTGAAGGCTTCTCCCTTTCCGTCATGGAAAGCATGGCGAATAACACTCCGGTCGTCAGTTATGACATAAGATATGGTCCTTCTGATATGATTGAGGACGGGACAAATGGGTTCCTCATAGAAAAAGGGGACATAGAAGCCTTATCAGAAAGAATCATCCATATGCTTAAGAACCCTGAAGAAACAAAGAGTATGGGCAGTGAAGCAGGCAGGACAATGCAGACGAAATTCAGCAGGGAAAACTATCAGAATTTATGGTTCTCGCTCGCAGGTAAGCTGCTGGAAAAAGAAGAAAGGAGCAACAGCAATGAATAATTTGATTTCTGTAATCACGCCGGCAGAAAAAAATGAGGAGTATATCAATACTGCCTTGGAATCATTGAGGAAACAGGCATACACAAATTTTGAAGTACTGGTCCTCCATTCAGATACAGACTCATTGAAAAAAGTGATTGATGATGCATACCTGGATGATGACAGATACAGATTCATCGATACACCTGCGGATTTGAACGTGGGCGCTGCGCGCAATATCGGGATCGAAGAAGCAAAAGGAGACTATATATATTTCCTGGACAGTGACGATTATATATCCGAGAACATGCTGCAGCTCCTGAGTGATAACATAGGTGAATTCCCAATGATCCGCGGCAGGATGAAATCGACGGACTTCAGTTCAAGTTCTGTCATCATACTGCCGGGTACGAACAAGATAAAGATGTATTCAACGAGAAGATACAATCTGCTCCGGACAAATTCAGCCATCAACTTCCTGATTTCAAAAGCAGTCATCGATCGCATGAACCTCCGGTTTTCCGAAGAATTCAAGACATATTCGGATTTGACTTTCATGATTCCGCTGATGGAAGAGATTGAAATGATACCCTATTCCTACGAAGCAATCTACTTCAGAAGGAGAAGGAATGATCCAATCAACAATCCGTCTCTCAGACAGTCTCCCCTGGAACAGCTGACACCCGATCTCTTAGGCATCTATAACCAGCTGAGGACAGAGGAACTCAGTGAGGAAGCCCGGAAATATCTGGATGACAAACTCCTCAACTTCTACAGGAAGCGGCTGGTGCCCGAATTCAAGGACGATTCCACCATCGATCAATACTTTGAAGGCCTTGTGGAAAGTATAAAGAAAATTGATCCGGAACGACTGGAAAACAAAGACTTCATCCTGAAAAATGACGTAAAAGCGATACAGTCGAACCGGAAAAACATCTTCCGGAAACTGAGCAACTTCAACCATCTTCTGAGGGATATCAAAAAAGGATTCACTTCCAGAAAAGGACGCAAGGAACTGCTTTATAAACGTGTGTTCAAAAACATGGATTTCAAAGACAACCTCGTAGTCTTTGAGAGTTTCCAGGGTAAATCCTATTCCGACAGCCCTAAATACATCTATGAGTACATGCTTGAAAACAAAAAGGACTATAAATTCGTATGGGTGATGAACAATCCTGGCAAGATACCGGGAAATCCTGAGACTGTAAAACGCTTCTCACTCAGGTACTACTACTATCTTGCAAGGGCGAAATATGTCGTCAGCAACGTAAGGATGCCCAACAGCTACATCAAAAGGGATGGCCAGTCATATCTTCAGACGTGGCACGGCACGCCGCTCAAAAGGCTTGCAGGCGACATGGCTGATGTCCATATGCCCGGCACAAATTCTGCCCGGTATAAGAGGAACTTCAACCGTGAAACGGATAAATGGGATTATCTGATTGCTCCCAACCAGTATTCCTCTGATATTTTCAGAAGAGCGTTCTGGTTCAACAACACGATGCTCCAGACCGGATATCCGAGAAACGACATTTTGACGAACCGCAATGATGAAGAAACCATGAAGAGACTTAAAAGAAGAATCTACTTGCCGACCAACAAGAAAATCATCCTTTACGCACCAACATGGCGTGATGACGAATATTACAAAGTCGGAAAGTACAGATTCGATCTGAACCTCGACCTGCACAGGATGAAAGAGCAATTCGGGGATGAATACATCATCCTGCTCAGGATGCATTATGTCGTCGCTTCCAATATCGATCTGACAGATCTGGAAGGCTTCGCATATGATGTATCAAAATACAGTGATGTCAGCGAACTGTATCTGATGTCCGATATTCTCATCACAGACTATTCATCGGTATTCTTTGATTATGCCAATCTGAAACGTCCGATACTGTTCTACACTTACGACATTGAAAAATACCAGGGACAGTTGCGCGGCTTCTACATCGATATGGAGACAGAGCTGCCCGGGCCGCTGCTAATGAATAATGACGACGTAATGGATACGATTGAAAATATCGATGAAGTCAGCGAGAAATACAAGGAGCGATATGAGAAATTCCATGAAAGATTCTGCAGCTGGGATGACGGAAGGTCATCAGAAAAAGTCGTGGATGCAGTATTTGAAAAATAATATGTTAGTGAAACGGGGCTGATCCGGATCAGCCCCGTTTTTATACCGACAGATTATAACGCCATGCGTTATCCGCCCAAACCATTGACATGAAAGGGATTACGGGAGTTATAATAGCTGACGTAACGCCCGGCATCATTTCTAATTACGGCTGATTCACTGCATTTGAAACAGGGTAGAGAGGACTAAAGGACATTTATGGAGGAGGATTACTTATGGAAGATGTGAAAGTCCAGGCGGAAAAGATGGATGGCTGGTCAGTCGAAAATGAGGTGGTCATCAGGAAGTTCAAATTCGTTAAATATCTTGATGGCATTTCTTTTGCAGAAAAGATCGGCACCTATGCCGAAAGCGTGCAGCACCACCCTTTCATTTCAATCGATTATACAACGGTCACCGTTTCATGGACGACACATTCCAAAAATGCACTGACTGAAAAAGACATCGCAGCTGCCAAAGCGTGCAACAACCTGTATCGTTTGTTCAACTGATCAGAAAGCCCATCCGGAAAAAGTTCCGGATGGGCTTTTAAGTTTACATGCGGTTCAGGCAAATTCAGACCACGGATGTTTATCCGGCGGCGGACAGTCGACAGTGATCATTTCCTTTTTGGTTGGGTGTTTGACGCTCAGACGGAACGCCCATAAAGCAATCTGCTGTCCGGGCCTGTTTACGTGCTGCCCGTATTTCTGATCTCCGTAGAGTGGGGCCCCCTGATTGGCCAGCTGAACCCTGATCTGATGTGAACGGCCGGTCTGAAGATTGACTTCGACAAGACTGCCGTTGTCATCGTTTTTCAGGACTACGTAATCAAGCACGGCTTTTTGGGCGTCTTTCTCATTCTGTTTCACTACGCTGACAACATTCTTGCTGCGATCTTTCCTCAGATAATCCGTCAGTCTCCCGTTCTCCTTCGGCAGATGCCCTCTCGTTACAGCGAGATATTTTCTGTAGATCTGGTGCTTCCTCAGTTCGTCCGACAGACGGGAGGCAGCTTTCGACGTCCTTGCAAAAACCATCGCACCGCCGACAGGACGGTCCAGCCGGTGTACCAGCCCGAGATAGACATCACCCGGTTTATTATATTTCTCTTTTATATACTGCTTCAGAACGGTCAGAAGATCTTCATCTTTTGAACTGTCGCCCTGCACCGGAACATTGACGGGTTTCTCAACGATGAGCAGGTGATTATCCTCATAAAGTACATTGATATGCACTTGATTCACTCCTATTTTATAAATGCACATAGTTAATGCCCGGCCGCAACAGATGCACTGGACACTGGAAAAACTTTAACATCCAATATAACATCTGTGCGGATTAAAGAGAATCATATTTCCCGGAATTCTACACTGATGACGATTTTACCGGGGTTTCACATGTATGACAGAGGGGAAGATAAAGTATATTGGAGGGATGATGATGGACTACAGATTACTGGGTGATTCGGGGCTGAATGTTTCCAAATATGCCCTTGGCACAATACCGTTCAGCGGTACAAATGGCTTTGAGCCAGCAGCAGGCATGGCTCAGGAGACAGCAGATGCACTGGTCGATCATGCACTTGATAACGGCATCAATCATTTTGACACTGCAAATCTCTACGCCAAAGGGGACGCTGAAATCATGCTCGGCAAGGCCATCCGCGACAAACGCAAGGATATGGTGATTGCCAGCAAGACAGGGTTCCAGCTTACCGAGAGTCCAAATGATGTCGGTGCAACCCGCATCAATATTGAAGCATCCATAGACGCGACATTGGAAAGGCTCGGCACCGATTACCTCGATTTATATTACGTCCATGTCTGGGACGGCCAGGTATCTGTTGCAGAAACGGTACTGGCAATGAACGACCTGATCAAAAAAGGGAAAATCCGCTACTGGGGCGTTTCCAACTACAGTGGATGGGCACTGGGTAAAACCCACACCTTCGCGGTGGAAAACAACCTGATTCCGCCGGTTGCCCATCAGATCTACTACACACCTGAATCCCGGGAAGCGGAATACGAATTGCTGCCCGCAGGAAAAGAGCTCGGCATCGGCAATACGATATGGTCACCGCTCGGGGAAGGGCTTTTGACCGGCAAGATTACGCGGAATCAGAAAGCGCAGCCGGGCACGCGGCAGGGCGAAGGCTGGCCCGAACCATATATCAAGGACAAGAAACTGTTCTATGACCTTGTGGAGCTGCTCCAGGATGTGGCGTCCGGACACGATGCCACGGTGCCGCAGGTAGTGCTCGCCTGGATGCGGGAAAGGCCGAATGTCGATTCCATAATCATCGGCGCGCGCAACAAAGATCAGTGGCATGAGAACGTCGCCTCATATAACCTGCAGCTGAGTGATGAAGAGACCGCCCGGATAAACGACCTGACCCTTCCCGAGCCGATCTATCCGATATGGCACAGGGCGATGAATACAAGCGACAGGGCATCTGAAGCGGAAAAATCCTACCTTGAGGATTTCAATGCATATATGGAAAAACAGGATAAAGATATATAAATACAGAGCCGGGAGCACAACAGTGCTCCCGGCTCTATGCCTATTGTTTTACGTGAAACCCTGTTTTATCACGACTTGCCTGCCGAAGTGCCCGGTTCTATATCGTAGGATTTCTGTACCATCTCGTGCCTCTGACCGAGGTTTTCATCAGTCTTTTTATCCCACAATTCTTCCCTTCGTTCCTTCACCATCGGAATCATTTTCTCAGGTATCACGTTCCTGTAATTTTTCGTTTCGCCGAGTATGACTTTCACCGCCGGTTCAATAACTTCTTCCGGATCGAACTGTTCATAAGGGAAGGATGCTTTTTCGTAGTCAAATATCGTTTCATCCGATTTTTCCTGCCAGTCCTTCCATGTTTCGAACTCGCGGTCATTAAAGCCAGTCAGATAAGGTCCCGGATTGATGGTGGCAACTTCTATGTTGAATTCCTGCAGCTCCTTGCTCAGTGATTCCGCAAAGGCTTCCAGCGCATGTTTGGAGCCGCCGTAGGGGCCGGAAAACGGGTCTGCCATAAAACCGGAAACAGAGGATATGAAAACAATCCTGCCTTTCTGTCTCTCTACCATCCGGTTCACAAAGCCCTGTGTCAGAAGAATCGGGGCAAAGGTGTTCACCTCAAACTGATGACGGAGATTCTTCTCAGGTATATCGGCAAGCGAACCGCCTTCTTTTACCGCTGCGTTATTGACCAGTATATCGATATCCCAATCCCATGCCTTTTCCCGGTCTTTGGAATCAGTAACATCCAGTTTCTCTATCTGCATCGTCACACCGCGTTCTTTCGCTTCCTTTTCCAAATCAGAAACCTGTGACATGACTTCCACTCCTGCAATGACCGATTTCCCTTTTTCCGCCAGGCTGAAAGCCATGCCTTTGCCGAATCCGGTTCCGGCGCCTGTAATCAGTACTTTTTCTTCACTCATTCAAAATCCTCCTGAATATTTATTCGAAAACTTCTTCTGCTTATTTTTACCCTGTACAACCTCCAGTTATGCAGTATAGGCATTTTATTACACATCGTTATGATGTAGTGATAGGGTGGCTGTAGAGGAGGCAGAGATAAACATGAATGAAAAATACGCACCGTTGTTTGAAAATGTTCAGCTGCCGAACGGCGCTGAACTCAAAAATAGATTTGTACTTGCTCCGATGACCCATGTTTCATCAAATGATGATGGCACGGCATCGGATATGGAAATCGACTATATGGGAAAGATGTCGAAAGATGCCGGCCTGGCAATTTCCGCAGCCTCGAATGTCACTGACCTGGGCAAAGCTTTCCCGGGCCAGCCGTCTGCGGCCCATGATTCAGATATAGAAGGGCTGAAAAAAGTCGCTGATGCCATGAAGAGAAACGGGGCGAAAGCGATACTCCAGATCCATCACGGCGGCGCCCAGGCACTGCCCCGGCTGACACCGGGCGGAGATTCTGCCGCACCGAGCCCGATTACACTGCAGAGCTTTGATGAACACAAGGCGCATGATGCCCGTGAAATAACGGACCAGGAAATCGGGGAAACGGTCAAAGCATTCGGCGAGGCAACACGAAGAGCGGTTGAAGCCGGATTCGACGGCATTGAAATACACGGTGCCAACCATTATCTCATCCATCAGTTCGTGTCCCCGCATTTCAACAGACGAACAGATAAATGGGGCGCGGACCGCTACCTGTTTGCAGAAAGGGTCGTGGATGAAGTCATAAAAGCAAAAAGTGAATATGCCGGAAATGATTTCATCATCGGGTACAGATTTTCACCGGAAGAGGCGGAAACGCCCGGTATAAAGATGGAAGTTACGAAAGAACTCATCACCAGGCTGGCCGGGAAACCGCTCGATTATCTGCATGCTTCACTCGGAAATGTGCACTCAAAAACGCGTGACGGCACGTATGCGGGAAGAGAACGCATAGAATTGCTCCATGAATGGATCGGAGGGCGCATGCCGCTGATAGGAATCGGCTCGGTATTTACGGCAGATGAAGCGCTCGGGGCCATCGAAGGCGGCAATCTGGAACTTATCGCGCTGGGCCGTGCACTGCTGCTCGACTACAATTTCGTCGGCAAGATCAGAGACGGACGGGAAGATGAAATTGCGAACGTGTTCGAACCGGACAGGCAGGACAGATATGAACTGCCGGAACCGCTTTGGAAACAACTTTACAACGGTTTCTATCCGCTGCCGCGGACCGACGGGCAGTAGCCAATTGAAAAACTGGCGTTTTAAAGCACTCATGCATCATGAGTGCTTTTTATCCTGCAAAGAATGAAATGATAGATGATGGTAAAGTTATAAAGAAAATTACGCATTTATCATTGCAGTCGCTTTCTTTTTATAGAATACTTGGGGAGAGGGCAGGTTTTATCCTTATCATTAAGCAGTTGCGCAAAAAGGAAAATGAACAGGAGGCTACATATGTTTGAGGTTACAGGTACTTTACTTGCGATAATCTTCGTTATCGCTGTGCTCATTATCGCCGCTGTCGGCTGGTACTTGTTCATGAAAGCCAGATACCGTACGGTTCCTTCCAATGAAGCGCTTATCGTCACGGGCCCGAATCTGGGTGATGAGACGAAGGAGACGAACATCTACAAGGATGACCAGGGGCGCTACATGAAGGTCATAAGGGGCGGCGGCCACAGGCTCAAGCTGTTCCAGACCGGCACGAGGGTGTCTCTGAAATCATTCCAGCTGCAAATTTCCACCCCGAAGGTCTACACGCTTGAAGGTGTGGGGATTTACGGTGAAGCCGTGGCTACGGTAAAAGTGGCTGACGATCTCGACGGCATCGTCAAATATGCCGAACAGTTCCTGGGCAAGGACCAGAAAGATATTGAACATGAAATTTCTGAAGTCCTGAATTCGAATCTCCGTGCAATCCTCTCCAAGATGACGGTGGAGCAGATCAACAAGGATCGGGAGAGTTTCAACGAACAGGTCCGGGAGATTGCACAGGATCAGCTGAACAGGATGGGCTTCAAGATTACCTCACTTGGTCTGTCCGACTTGAGGGATGACGAGAATTACCTGGAAAACCTGGGACGTCCGCAAATTGCCCGGGTGAAGAAAGAAGCAGAAATTGCCGAGTCCGAAAATAGACGTGAGACCGAAATCCAGCAGGCCAAAGACAACGAGACCATCTCAAATGAGCAATATAAACGGGAAATGAATATTGCCGACAGCCGTAAAGAGAAAGACCTGAAGGATGCCCGCATCCTCGCTGAGACCGAGAAGGAGAATGCAGCAGCAAGAGCAGCCGGAGAACTCGAAGAAGAAGAGCGCCGGCTTGAAGTCGAGCGGCAGCGTCTGGAAATACGCGAGCAGGAGAAGCAGAACGAATTGAAGCTGCGGCAGATGGAACGTGAAAATGACGTTCAACTCGAGAAACAGCAGGTTGAAGTACGCAGGCAGCAGGCAGAGGCGGATTACTACGCCCAGACCAAAGATGCCGAAGCAAAAGCCGAAGCCCGCATGGCTGAAGGTAAAGCGGAAGCGGAAGTCATCAGGGAGAAAAGCCTGGCCGAGGCTGAAGCGATCGAACGCCGTGCCAAGGCAATGGCGGAACACAAAGACGTCATCATCCTTGAAAAGCTCATCGGAATCATGCCGGAATTCGCCAAGGCCGTCAGCGACTCCATGAGCAACGTTGAATCCATCCGCATCCTGGACGGCGGCAGCGGTGACCAGTTGAAATCACTGCCGAATACCGTCACCGGAACAATGGCAAAACTGCAGGAGAGCATGGGCCAGATGACGGGATTCGACCTGGAAAATTTCCTGGGAAATCTCTCAAACAGCGAAGAAGCGGATTTCAGTGAAGTGGATGAAGCAGAAGAAAAAGACACGGACTCATCCGGGGATAAATTCACCGGAGATAACGACAACCATGATGACCACGATGATGTAAAATAGTATCAGAAACAACTTCCAGCCAGGGGCAGCTTCATTATTCATGAGGACTGCCTCTGGTTTTTCTACAGTATTATAAAGATGAACCATGGAGGTAGAATACAATGAAGCAATTTTACAGTGATATCATTCAGTTCAGGGGTACCCATTATGATTTTGGTTATTACCAGGGTGAGATCTTGAGGGACAGCCCGATTCTGCCCAATCGTGAAAAACAATGGGGACCGAAAAGGGACAGGCATTTCATGATCGACCCGGAAAGGTATTTGAAAATCATAACTGAGATCGCTCCCGCCATCCTCGATGAAATTCACGGTCTTGCCGATGCACTCGATATGGACATGGAAAAGGTATTCCGTTCATTTGGCGGATACTACCTGGAATTCAAGCGGAGCGGCTGTTCCATTTTCACAGATTCAGACTACATGGTGCGCAATTACGACAGCCATCCGCGGGCGTATGAAGGCCGTTATGTATTCTATGCCCCGAGTGATGGGGGCTATGCCTTTATCGCACCCTCCATGCAGATTACGGGACGGATAGATGGCATGAATGAAAAAGGATTGGTGACGGGGTATAACTTCACCCACAGCAAGATGGCGGGCGATGGCTTCATGTGCAGCATGATTGCCCGGCTCATACTGGAGACATGTGCAGACGTAAAAGAGGCCATTTCTTTATTGGAAAACATCCCCCACCGGCACTCGTTCAGCTATGTCCTCCTGGATACGGGTGGAGAAACCTACGTCGTCGAAGCTTCGCCGAGAAAAGTTGCAGTCAGGCAGTCCAATGTATGCACGAATCATTTTCATATACTCAATGAAGAAAACCGCTACCGCCAGGAAGAGACAAGACGCAGGGAGCAGACGATACAGACCCGGCAGCAGGGTTCCACGAATGCCTACCAGGCATTTAAAGTGATGAACAGTCCCGCGGAAGGTGTGTTCTCAGAAAAATACGATGCAGCAGCCGGAACGATACACACCTCCGTATACCTCCCCGGGGAACTGAAGGCGTGGTTTGTCATCGGACCCGACAGGGCGCCGGTCATTTTCGACTTCGCCAAATGGCTCCGTGGAGACAATGTCAACGTTACACGGATAAAAGGAATGCTCCGGTATGACCGTCCATTTGTGAACATGGAGATGCCCAGCTCAAAAAAGGACCGGCATTAGGCAAAACCGGCCCTTCCACATATTTCATATTTAACGGATAAAGAGGAGGACTGCGAAGAAGATGATAGCGATGATCAGAATCCTCTGCAGCAGTTTATCAGGCAGAACACTCGCGTACTTGCCACCCATGAAACCGCCGATGGCAGAACCTGCGGATAACGCCGCGGCAAACTTCCAATTGACCAGGTCATTGGCTATGAAGACGAAGGTCGAAACGGATATGTAGATTGTGACAACCATAGTCTTTATGCCGTGCATGTCCGCCATCGGTATCCTCGGCACCAGTACCAGCAGTGTGAGAATGATGAAGAATCCGACACCCGCCTGCAGGGCCCCGCCGTATATACCGATGAGTATGAATGCCAAAAACAACAGCACCAGTGACACTTTCGGATTGATTTTGCCTTCTATGTAACGCTGGGGTTTGATGATGAGCAATATCACGAATATGATCATAAATGTTGCGAGCAGCGTATCGAATGTACCGTGTGCAATATTGACTGCAATTTCAGCACCATATATCGAAGCGATTGTTGCCGGTATTGCAAGCAGCAGGCCCAGCCGCCAGTTCAGGTGGCCTTTTTTCTGAAACTGATACAGAGCAAACACATTCTGGACCATGATCGCGATTCTGTTCGTCCCATTTGCAACATTCGACGGCAGTCCGAAGAATATCAACAACGGCAGCGTCAGCATCGAGCCGCCGGCTGATACGATGTTGACGAAACCGACAATGACGCCGACAAACAATACAGCAATGACCGGCAGTATTTCCATAGGATCCCCTCATTCTATCTGTTTACTATCATCATACTGATACCCCGGTTTCAATTCCACCAGCTTCAATTTTAATTCCTCTCTCGGAAATTAACAAATTTTCAGGTTTTATACATATAAAAGACACAAAACAGCCTGCACATATCAAAATTTTCAGAAATAATACAGAAATAATACAGGAATATCTCAACATTACATAAGTAACCGTGTTTTGTAACTTCTTTATTATTAGGCTGTAACACACTATGTATTTTTTTATGATATATTGTTCACTGTCTTGAAAAAAGTAAAGCTTAAACGTGTTCTTGCACATCACGATATAAAAAACAATAACTATTATATAAAGTACAATTACTGGAGGAAGTAAAAGTTATGAAGAAAACTGTCTTGACTACAACACTTGCATTAGGTTTGGGAGTAACTGCTGTCGCAGCAGATCAGAACGCTGAAGCATCAGAAATCAATAAGGATGAGCTTGCACAGATGGCTCAGTCCAATTCAAGCGAATTGAATAACGCGCCAATCCATGAAGGGGAGTACAGCTACAACTTCACGGTTGACGGCGTTAACTATAACTTCGAATCCGATGGCTATTACTACACATGGTCTTATGGCGGCTATAGTAATGAACTACCACAAAATGAAACTGCTCAAACAGAGCAGGTAGAAGAAGCGCCACAGGTGACTGAAGAAGTACAGCAGGAAGAACAGACTCAGGAAGCACCTCAGGTGACTGAAGAAGCGCCACAGGTTGAAGAAAACTATGAAGCGCCTGCTCAGCAGACTGAAGACGTACAGGCAGCTGCACCTGCAGAAAGCACACAATCAACTGGCGGCTCCACTAAGGAACAATTCCTTAATGCCGGTGGTACAGAAGCTATGTGGCAAAGCATCGTTATGCCTGAATCAACAGGTAACCCGAACGCTGTAAGCCCGAATGGCTACAAAGGCCTTGGCCAGACTAAACAATCATGGGGAACAGGCTCTGTCCAGGAACAGACTGAAGGTATGCTTAACTACGCAAAAGAGCGTTATGGTTCAGTCGACGCTGCCATCCAATTCCGTGAAGCGAATAACTGGTGGTAAGATCTTAACCAGCTGATATAAACCCGTATTATCCGGATCCCGGATCGTACGGGTTTTTTCTTAATCCAAAAATATGGATACATCTGCCACTTAAAACAATTTTCAGAAATAATACAGCAGTTTACCAATATTACACACCTTTACAGCCCATGCCGGTGAATGTAATTGCATTATTATTTGAGTGTAACCTGCAGAGGATTTATGTGTGATATATTAGGCACTGTCTTGAAAAACAAGGCTTATGAAGTGTACAGCTTATAACGGTTAAAACATCCAAGATCAGTATAGATTATCTGGAGGAATTAAAGTTTATGAAGAAAACAATCTTAACTACGACACTGGCATTAGGCTTGGGAGTAACTGGTGTCGCGGCAGATCAGAATGCAGAAGCATCGGAAATCAATAAAGACGAGCTTGCACAGATGGCTCAGTCCGAATCAAACGAATTGAATAATGCGCCGATCCATGAAGGGGAGTACAGCTACAACTTCACGATTGACGGCGTTAACTATAATTTCGAATCTGACGGCACTTACTATGTATGGTCCTATGGTGGCTACGATGCTGAACTGCCACAGAATGAAGCAGCTGAAACAGAGCAGACACAGGAAGCACCACAGGTAACTGAAGAAAATACAGAACAGGCTCAACAGCCTGCCGAGAACACTGGGCAGCAGGAAAATGCACCGCAGGTAACTGAGGAAAATGCGGAACAAGCAGAACAGCCTGCCGAGAGCACACAACAGCAAACTGAAGATGTCCAGGCAGCTGCACCTGCAGAAAATACCCAGTCATCTGAATCAGCCGGCGGCTCCACTAAGGAACAATTCCTTAATGCCGGCGGTACAGAAGCTATGTGGCAAAACATCGTAATGCCTGAATCAAGCGGTGACCCGAATGCAGTCAATGAACTGGGCTACCAAGGCCTGGGTCAGACTAAAGAATCATGGGGCACTGGCTCTGTTGAGGAACAGACAGAAGGCATGATCAACTATGCTCAAGAGCGTTATGGTTCAGTTGAAGAAGCCATCCAATTCCGTGAAGCGAATAACTGGTGGTAAGATCTTGACCAGCTGAAATAATAAACCCTGTATTGCCCGGTTTTCCCGGGCAATACAGGGTTTTTTTATTACATAAATCTATTATTTGATGATCATTACAGGTGTATTCACCCGTTTGGCGATTTTATGTGTCACATGGCCAAGCACATGTTTAATTTCTCTTTTCGAACGTCTGTTACTCATCAGGACGATGTCGTATTCGTTTTCCTTGATCTCTTTCAGCAGTTCTGTAATTACACGACCTGCCTCGAAGCGCACTTCATAATTCAAGCCCCGTTCATCAAGTTTGTCCGTGAACGGTTTAAGCTTGTCGGCTCTTTCTTTGGTAATTCCGCTGAAAGATTTACCATTGAATCTGACATCACCGGACATCTCGCCATCTGTAACAATATTAAGAACGGTGATTACAGCCTCGTCATTGTTTTCCGTCAGTTTTACCAGCTGGTCAGGCACGTTGTCGAACGTATTCGTAAAATCATAAGGCAGCAGAATCTTCTTATACATATATACACATCCTTTTCTTCCTGATGGATAAAGGGCTCAGCCTCTTATACAAAAGTATTTCCGTTAGCATAGCAGATTCCGGCTGCTTTGGATACAAATTTCTGCACGTTAATGCCTGGTTTCCCCACGCAGGGTTTCAACCAGACTGAATAGGGAAACAGAGGATATAAATGTATCAGATGGAGGGGGGATTGGATGAAGGTATTTGTTTTTGGCGGCAGTGAAGGTGTCGGGGAGCATGTTTTCAAGCGGCTTGCTGCAGAAGGTCATGAAACCGTGACTGTTGCGGAAACTGACAACAGAGCTGAAGCACTGAGAATGCTTGGGGCAACTGATGTAATCGTTTCGAAAAAGAATAAAAATTTCACCGGAGGAATCGGCGGCTCCGATGCGATCATCTACATTGCCGGGTCCAGTTTCGGTGCAGGGGAAGACCAGGAAATACTGGTTGATTACGAAGCAGTGGTAAAATCACTTGAAGAAGCGCAGCGTCAGGAAACCGGACGAGTCGTTTACTTAAGCCCTGTGCGCACGGATGAATCAGAGGAATCCAAAGAAACCGGCGGAAAGTATAAAGCCGAAGATTGGATCAGGAAAAGCGAACTGATATACACAATCATCCGAACGGCAAAGAAAGTCAGCAAGCCAGGAAAAGGGACGATAAAAGCAGCAGAAACGATTGCTGAAGATGATGACGAGATTCCGCATGAAGATGTGGCTGCGGTTCTTGTTGCTGCAATCGACAATCAGAATACATTCAGGAAATCCTTCGACATAACCGAAGGAAGATCTTCGATAAAAGATGCACTGGATTCACTCTGAAATACAATAATGACAGAACTGAAAGGTGGTTCTCATGGGGAAAATTTCAAAATATCTGCCGTCAGCCATTATGAGTACTTCGGTGGCGGCGCCGCTTGCTTATATTGCCTATATCTACCGAAAGGACGACCGTCAGAAACAGCATGCGATTCTGCGTAACTTTCCACTGCTTGGACGTGTACGGTACATGGCGGAACATGTCGGGCCGGAACTGAGACAGTACCTGTTCTCGGACGACAATGAAGGAAAGCCCTTTTCAAGACTTCAGTACCAGGACGTGGTGAAAGCCGGGAAATACAATGAACGGCTGCTGGGTTTCGGTTCCAACCGCGTTTTCGAGGAAGAGGGCTATTATATACGGAACAGTCTGTTCCCGAAACTTGCCACTGAAATGAGGGTCGACAATACAGAGAAAACAAATTCGTATAAATATCTCGTGGATAATGAAGGTCTGTTTTCCCGCAAAGAACACCGCGAGGAAGCGCAGATCGATCCGTATTTTCTACGGGATGAAGATGCGGTTGTACTCGGGGAAGGAAAATGTCGCGAGCCGTTCCATGTCAAAGGTCAGGTGGGAATGTCTGCGATGAGC
The DNA here is from genome assembly GCF_000986795.1 of Salinicoccus sediminis. Taxonomy (GTDB): domain Bacteria; phylum Bacillota; class Bacilli; order Staphylococcales; family Salinicoccaceae; genus Salinicoccus; species Salinicoccus sediminis. The sequence continues at coordinate 41,818 of NZ_LAYZ01000003.1, forward strand.
TATGGTGCCCTTGGGGAACGGGCGATTACAGCGCTGTCAAAAGGACTTGCTGCTGCCGGCGGCACATGGATGAATACCGGGGAAGGCGGAATATCCGATCACCATCTGGCCGGTAATGCCGATCTGATCATGCAGATCGGACCGGGATTGTTTGGCGTCCGGACACTTTCCGGCGAATTCTCGTGGGAGGCATTCAGGGAAAAATCTGAAATGGAACAGGTGAAGGCCTTCGAGGTCAAACTTGCCCAGGGTGCCAAAACCCGTGGCGGCCATCTTGAGGGACAGAAAGTCACTGAAGAAATCGCTAAAATACGGTTGATTGAACCCGGTAAGACAGTCAACAGCCCGAACCGTTTCGTCGACTATGATTCTTTTTCGTCATTATTCGATTTTATCGAAGAACTGCGGGAAGTCGGCGAAAAACCGGTGGGGATGAAAATAGTGGTCGGAGATGTTGAAAAACTTGATGAAATGGTGAAGTACATGAGAGATTCCGGCAAAGGACCGGACTTCATCACGATCGACGGCAGTGAAGGCGGGACAGGCGCCACTTATCAGGAACTTGCGGATTCTGTCGGCCTGCCGGTTATGACAGCTCTGCCAATCGTGGATGAACTGCTCCGACAGTATGATATCAGGGACCGCGTCAAATTGATCGCCTCCGGCAAGCTGATCACTCCGGACAAAGCAGCAATCGCGCTAGGCATGGGGGCGGATCTCATCAATATCGCCCGTGGTTTTATGATCAGCGTGGGCTGCATCATGGCTGAAGTATGCCATACGAATACTTGCCCTGTTGGAGTAGCAACGACAGACCCCGAGCTCCAGAGCGGTTTAATAGTGGATGAAAAGCTTTACAGGGTCACCAACTATGTGACATCACTCCGTGCCGGTCTGTTCAATGTTGCCGCAGCCGCCGGTGTCGATTCGCCGACAAAACTGGAACGGAAACACCTGGCCTACAAAGATGACCGTGGCCGTGTGTCATCTGTGGGCAGCATGTTGCACGAAGTCCAGCAGGCCGAAGTGGGACAGAAAGATGTGGATTCACTTCCGGATAAATAGCTTGGTTCTATATAAGAACACTTAAACCTTGTCACCCTTTGACAAGGTTTTTTGAACGATACAAAATCACCGGTTGCGATGGATCACAGACCACTTGCGGAAAAACCACCCACTGGATAATTGATTCGTTATATACTGTAAAAAACAACTCAGAGGGGAGGCTGATTATGAATACCGAATTGATTATTGACGAACAGTTAAATGATGATGAGGTCAAAATCCACACTAAAACTGCAACAACCGGTGCACGGATCTTATCTTATATAGATCACTTTACGACGGATAAGGAGAATTTGATCATCCGCTCGGAGGAAGAGTTTCTGATGATACAGAAGTCCGATGTCATCTGTGCAGAAGTACGGGATAAGACGTTGACAGTCTACACGAAGACGGACCGGATCGTGACCTCAAAAAGTTTGAGTGCTTTTATGGAGGAAATGAAATCTGAAACGTTTTTGAAAGTGTCAAAAGCAGAAATGTTAAACACCCAGATGATCGACCGTGTAGAGCCTTCATTTTCAGGGAATTTAATTGCACGTATGAAAAACGGTAGGAAAGTCAGCATTTCAAGACGCTACGTTTCAAAACTGAAGGAAAGGCTGGGAATATGATGTTACAGAATCTATTGAAAAGTCTCGCTCTATCAATAGGTATCGGGAGCTTTATCTATCTATTGAATGGTGTAGCCGGTCCGCTTAACGAAATTCAGCCGAAAGAAATCATCTCCGTATGGATCGCCTCTGCCCTCATAGGTGTTGCATCTACGTTGTACTACACAAAAATATCAGAGTCACTCGTTGCAGTAATCCAGTTTGCTGTAGGTATTACAGCATTTACAGCCGTTGCCTTGTTGAACGGATGGATAACAGTCGATCCTGCGGATATTCTCTTCTATGCCGGTGCAATATTTGTCATCATGCTCATCATCTTCTTCGCATTCTATTTTCTCTCTCTGCTCGACAGTAGAAAAATCAATGACAAATTGAAAGAGAAGTAGCATATCAACAAAGCACTCTCCGATCAGATTCGGAGAGTGCTTCTAACTGTATGATTATTCAATTATATGTGAGTGCGATCAGCAGATATCGATGCATCATCTTATACTGAATCCGCGGTAACGGTTGAGCGCACCCATGAATTCCTGTTTCCTCGGCAGTGCCATATTACCGGGATGGCCGGAGTGGGGTGAAATGGCATCCATGCCGTTCTTATCTATATGGTCATATATTCGGTCCGCTGCCTGGGATAATGTCAGTCTGTCATCCAGTACTTCATTTTTCAGATAGTCTATCATCACAGAGATGCAATTGGTCTGGCTGTCGTCGACAAGCTGTTCCAGGCCAGCGATTTCGATCGGTTCCCTGCCGTACATGATGACAGTCCGGCCTTTTGCTTTCAGCCTGGCATCTTTGCCTGACTTCCGGAACCCGGATTTCAAAGGGATTCTCGGTGTAATGTCGCCGAATATGCTGTCTGACATATTTTCTTTCCGATGGACGTCAGTATCGGCAATTTCTTTGGCAGCACCGGTTACATCCTTCAGTCTGTATTCATCCATCATCAGGACACGGTCGGCGACATCGAAATAATCGCCGGATCCCCCGACAATCAGTATTGTTGAAACACCCTTGTCATCGTACAGAGGTTTCACTTTCTCCGAGAACGGCGTGATGGGCTCCTTGTCCGGTGCAATGAGTTTCTGCATGCGGGCATCCCGGATCATGAAGTTGGTCGCTGAAGTATCTTCATCAATCAGCATAAGCCGGGAACCTGATTCCAGCGCCTCCATCACATTTGCTGCCTGGGATGTGCTGCCGCTCGCATTTTCTGTCGAAAACTTAATGGTATCTTTCTTTGCCGGCAGATTATTAATGAATGTGCTGATGTTCACCTTTTCAATATTACGGCCGTCCTCAGCCCGGATTTTCGAAGCATTGCTCCTTACGATGACCAGCTCGCGGCCATCGCCCGGGATATGGTTGTAGACGCCGCGTTCCAAGGCCTGGAGCAGGGTGGATTTGCCATGATAGCCGCCGCCGACGATGAGGGTGATTCCTTCGGCAAGCCCCATACCTGAGACTGTCTGCCCGCTTGGAAGGCTGATTTCGATTTTGAGATTGTCAGGGCTTGAAAATGGAACGGCATCTTTCATAGGTTTATCCGACACACCGCTGTGGCGGGGGAGGATCGCATCATCGGCAACAAATGCGACAAGACTCCTCTGCTCCAGTTCCCTGCGTATATGCACCTGGTCCAGCATGAGAGCCACCTGCTCCTTAAGCCCTTCCTGATCAAGGTTTTGGTAGAGCAGTGCATCATCGGCAATTTCGGGGAGTATGCCGGTCATGATGCCGGCTGCCGCTTTGCCCAGGATCTTCCGGCCTGCAGCCGGCAGACCGACTTCGAATCGTACCTCCAGTTCATTTTCATCAATGACAACAGATGTTCGCTCCAAAATTTCCTGGCCGGGACGGTCAATCAGTATTTTGATGTTTTTACTGTTCGTTTTAGCGGCATTCTTCTGCTTTTGAATGCTTTCTCCAAATGCACGCGTCAAAAAGTCTGCCACTGCCGTGATTTTATCCTTTGTATCCAGCAAATCCGCTGGAATTCCTGCTGTTTCACGGTTCATGATGACCCGCATCTTGGATGGCGGGGCATATGGGTCGACCTGTATATGATCAATCGCCAGTTTGAAACGTTTGAACTGGTAAATACCCTTCAACTGCTTGTAGGCACCGTATTTCTGTCCGTCCAATTTATTCAGTACAGCTTCAAGTTGTTTAGCGTCCTTCATACATATGCTCCTTCTGGAAAGTATGTGTTTACGATACATATACAAGTTTAACAATGGAGCCGGCTGAATTATAGGGATGTGTTTCGATCATTCATGGAGGAGGAATGGAAACAGCACCATTCTTGTACGAATTTCCCATCGAGGTTCTTTATCAGAAAACAAACTGTATCAGAATCATATAGCAAAGTGTGCCGCCCGCTATTGAAATCAGCATGTTTTTCTTCCAGTAGTGCAGAATGACGATCAATCCGACTGCAAGAAGCTCGGGTAAAAAACTTTCGAAACTCGTAAAGGAAACATTCCGTAAAGCATAGACGACAAGGAGGCCAAATACTGCAGGGGGGAGTACATAACCCAGATATTTGATATACTGCGGCGTCTCTTTATCCCGGGAGAAGATAAGAAACGGCAAAAATCTTGTGATCATTGTTCCAGCTACAACCACGACGATAATGAGAATCTGCTGTGTTACCGACATCTCAGGAAATCACCTCCCGTTTTTCCAGTATTTTTTTAATGGAGGATAATGCAAGCAGTATTAGTATCATGGCCGGTATGATGAAATTGTCCGGGCCGAATAAAACCAGGCATAAAACCGATGCAGTAATACCGATAACTGAACTCACATGATAACGTTCCTTCATCCACTGATCCAAAAATATGACGACAAAAAGTGCAACCATGACGAATTCAAGCCCGTCGGTGTTAAATGAAATTGCCGAACTGAAAAGGCTGCCGAGTGTTGTGCCGCCCACCCAGTAGATCTGGTTGAGAAACGTGACGTAAAACATGAACCAGCCCTTGTTTATGTATGAAGGCACATCTGTCGTGCTGTTTATGACGAATGATTCATCGCACATGCCGTATATCAAATAAGGCTTTTTCCTCCCTGAGCCTTTGAATTTATCCAACATGGCAATGCCGTAAAAAAGGTGCCTCGCATTAATCATCAAAGTCAGGAAAAACGCACTCAGCGGACTGAATGGCCCCAGAAGCAGGCTTCCGGCTACAAATTCCATGGAACCTGCGAAAATGAATATGCTCATCAATATTGCGTATGCCGGCCCGAATCCTAAAGAGTTCATATAAATACCGTAGGATATACCGAGGAACATGAAACCTGCAAGTATCGGTATTGTTTTAGGAAAGGCGTATTTTAATGTGGCAATATGGTTATCAAATGACATTGGAAACACCTCCATTGTGAAACTATTTTTTGTAGAATAGTATGTCTTTAAACTGAACTGTACCCTCACCGGCATTTTTGTAGATATGTGGCTGATTGCCGTCGAAAATGACTGCATCATCTCTGTTCAGCATGATTGACTGCTCGTCTATAACCATTTCCAGGGTGCCGGAATTCACAAAAATATGTTCTTCCACTTCAGGGCCATGCGGTTCTGCCACATGCGTTTCTCCCTCTGTCAATTCAACTGAGAATACTTCAAAATGCCTCTCCGGTGAAAAGGGGACAATATTCCTCACCCTGTAATTCTGGTCGTTTTCAGTGATCAGCACACCCTCATCTTTTCTAACCACTTGCACTTCTCCCTTTTGGTCATAAATCAATGATGAGAACGAAACTTTGAATCCAGTGGCAATTTTCCAGACAGTAGTAATCGTCGGTACCGAATCACCGCGTTCAATCTGTGCAAGCATGCCTTTGCTGACACCGGTTATTTCAGAAGTTTTATCCAGGCTGAGTCCCCGTTCCTGCCGTAATGATTGGAGATTGCTGCTGATATTATTAGATATGTTTTCCATCTTAACTCCTTTCTTAAATTTAATTTCATCGTTGTTATCAATATAGCATACATAAGTATTTTATAGCATACAAAAAACTCCTTAAAATAATAATTACTTTAAGGAATTCGTTTAAGTTACCGGAGGTGTCCGCCAGACTAATATTCATTTCAGCTGATTTGTATTGAAATTTAATAAAAACTCCATCATTTATGATGGCTCTCGCCGCATCAGTCTGCATACGGTTTATTTTATATCATCTTCTTTTATAAACTCGAGAAAATCGTCACTTTGTTCATTCATAATACGATTTTCATTAAACTCATCATACTCTTTTAAAGCCAAGGCATCTGCAATTTCTTTTTTTATATTCCCTGCATTTTCGAGAATTTCCCTATCATTAAATTTTAAAAATGCATCCAGTTTTTCTTTCCAATCACTCATATACATCGGCTGTTTTCTCTCAGCCTGATCTTCTGCATAATCCAGATACATCGTTACGATCCTATTCATTGATTTAATCTCTGATTCATTTAAATAGTTTTTCGCAACTGTTACATCACTTCTACGAACTTTATCACCTTTGTAAGTCTGCAACCCCATATTATCTTTTGACGCATCCACTCTCGCATTTATTAACTCTGTTGCGGTCATTCCGTGAATGGCGTAATGTAATTTATTTTGTACCGTGGCAAAAAATTCTCTGGTTAGTGATGACTGAGAGTCCTAATCAATTGATGTAGCATAAATATCTGTGATCTTTAAATAAAATCTCTTCTCTGATACACGAATATCACGAATTCGTTCTAACAGTTCATCAAAATAATCAGAACCAATATTACGCATTTCCTTCAATCTATCATCATTCATTGTAAAGCCTTTTACAAGATATTCATTCAGACGGTTAGTTACCCATTGCCTGAATTGGGTACCCCGATGAGATCCTACACGGTAACCTACAGCAATGATTACCTCAAGGTTATAAAAATTAGTCTGCCGGGCAATCTCTCTGTTACCTTCGGTTTGAACTATTCGGTTTTTCCGAAGAGTTGCAAATTCAGTAAGTTCTCCGTCATCATAAATATTTTTAATATGCTCATTGATGGTCGGCAGACCTTTTTGGTAAAGTTCTGCTATTGATTTTTGAGTCATCCAAACTGTCTCATCTTCTAAACGTACGTCTATCTTAGTTTCTCCATCTTCAGTCTGGTACATTAAAAAGTTTATATTGCTCAATTTCAAACCACCTTATAATGGATTTATAATTGTATATTTTACCACAAAACGGAACTGACGTTCTTATATTTATATCTCTTTTAAAATTACATATGAAGGTCGAATTTCGTGTAAAGCTTATTTATGATAGCTCTCTATGTATCGGCTAATGATACGATTTTATGAATATTAAAAAATTCTTTAACTTTATTATGTTGCAGTCTTTAATAAATTATTCACTATTCTACTAAAGCAGCCTCAAATTTGAAGATATTTATATTCTTTAAAAAATAACGTATTATTACACTGTGTTTATAAGGTGTTACGGATGGGTAAACTTACTCAAGGAGGATGATATTAATGAAAGCAGTTACTTATCAAGGTCATAAAAATATGGAAGTTCGAGAAGTGAATGATCCAACAATAGAAGAATCAACAGACGCAATTATAAAAATAACAGCTTCAGGTATATGTGGTTCTGATTTACATCTTTATCATCAGGGCGATTTATTTATGGATTCTGATTTTGTTATTGGACATGAGCCAATGGGAATTGTAGAAGAAGTAGGAAAAGAGGTTAAAACCTTAAAAAAGGGAGATAGAGTAGTTATACCTTTTAACATAGGTTGTGGCGATTGTTTCTATTGTAATAATGAAATGGAGTCTCAGTGTGATAATTCTAATCCATCACCGGCAAGTTGGAAAATGAATAATGGTGGACTCTTCGGTTTTGGTGGCATGCACGGAAACTATTGGGGAGGTCAAGCAGAGTATTTAAGAGTGCCATTTGCCGATTTTTCCTCTTTCAAAGTTCCAGATAGTGATTTGAAAGACGAACAAGTATTATTTTTATCTGATGTGGTCCCAACAGCTTATTGGAGTGTTGAACATGCAGGCGTAAAATCTGGAGATACCGTTATTGTTCTCGGTTGTGGTCCAATCGGTTTAATGGCACAAAAATTTGCTAAATTAAAAGGCGCTGAACGTGTTATTGCCATTGACAATGTAGAACATAGATTAAACCATGCCAAAAAATCCAATGGCGCTGAAGTATATAATTTTTCTAAAGAAGATAATATAGGAAAATTACTTCATGAAAGCACACGCGGTGGTGCAGATGTCGTTATAGATTGTGTTGGAATGGATGGCCAAGTTGCTCAAGATGATTTAGAGATAAGTTCAAATTCAGCGCAACGAGGTAATATTAGTCCCATTATTACAGCAGCTGAATCAGTAAGAAAATTTGGAACGATTCAATTAACTGGTATTTACGGTACACCTGCAGACAATTTTCCAATAGATTTAATTTTCAATAGAGATGTCCAAGTAAAAAGTGGACAAGCGCCAGTTATTCATCAAATGCCAAAATTATATGAAATGATTAAAAATGAGGTTTTTGATCCAACAGAAATTATAACGCATACAATGCCTTTAGAAGAAGCAAGTCAAGCTTATGATATTTTTGATCAGAAAAAAGATAACAATATTAAAGTCATTTTAAAACCGCAATGATAACTATATAAATACAAAAGAAGTATAAACGTAACTTCTTGATTAAATGAAGAAAGCCCATTTCTCTTGAAATAATATAGAAATGGGCTTTCTTATATTATTTTAATACTATGAATGAGAGTTTTTTCTGTTTTATATTTAGACTCCCGAGAGAACAAAAGAAGATAAGGAATACTAGTTAAAGTTGCCTTATAAGAAATTAGATCCAACAATACTGAGTTATTATACGTAAGGCAACCAATAAACAAATTTATAAAAACTCATTTAATAGCTATTTCAATTTAATAAACAATTTCTTAGAATGATTAAAAATCTCATCAACGATGATATGCTTCTGCGTACCGGTCTACGATGCGGTTTTTTGATTAGTTAGAATGGTGATTTTAGAACCTTTCTTTCACCTTAACACACGAGCCCATCACTGTATTATATCTTCATATGCAATTCCACACTTAACACTGTATTTTGAAGGGAACCAAGCTAAAATTGAAATATTTGAGAACAGAACAATATTATTGCAATACTTTGATGATTATTTTCCTCGCGAAAATGCTGCGTAAAAACACAATACTGCAAGTCCTACTTTTCCTTCATCTGTTTCAAGCTTTTCTTCTATAATAAATAACCGTTCAGAAAATCGCTTGAAACGTTCAGTGATTTCAACAGGTACATTGAACGAATTAATTTTCACTATATTTTCAATTTCTAATTCTCCAAATAAAACATCTGAATTGGTTTCATACCTGTCGCCATTCACTTCAATAATCACATGAAATTTGAATAACGACTTGAAGAAATTTTGTCTGATTGTACCTATTTTATGTCCAGATTCGTTGAGTATAAATATTTTCTTATTAAAAAAACCTCGAACATCCAGTGTCATTAAATGACCATTTTCACTTTCAATATAATGTTTGAATGGGAGAAAGTTGATTAATGGTTCCAGATATTTTAACCAAGATTGACCGGGAAAAAGTCTGCCAACCATATTTCCGTATTCATTATAAATAATCAGCTGATTGATGGCATGTACCTCAGGATGTATAAGAAATCGTTTGAATGGCATAATATCCGTATACTCTGTTACATTTTCCGAGTCATCCGAATTTTTGGTTCCATATGCTTTATAAAACAACAAACCAGAGATGCCAAAGAGAACTGCAGCAAACAAAAATTGAAATATGATTTCTTGCAGTGGCTCTCCTCGATTCCACATGAACACTGTTATACTTAAAATTAAAAGTGCCAATAATGAAATCCCAAGTGCACTTAGTAGAAATTGTCTTGAAATCATCTATTTAACACCTCTTCATACTGATCCATCCCCTTTATACTGTTTATTTTAAAAATCCTTGTTTTTATAAATACTGTAAGTGAGGACCCATGAACCAAAATATATGACGAGAACAGATAATAACAATGCAGAAAAGAGTAAAGCATTGCTGACGGAGCTGTTTAGGAACAGATTGCCGAATTCAATCATCTGCTCTGAAAAAGTACTCAATAATCCAACGCTCAGCACAAATGCAACAATGATGATTGTTGCTATGTTGCCTTGCTTGAATATTTGGAACAGCGGATAGGTGAAAGCAGCAATAATGAGAAAGAATGATATACCTATCACAATGTCTAAAAGTGAAAACGACTTATTAAATAGTACAAGTATCAGACTGACCAGTATCACAGATACGAACGTATATACCAAAGTGCCGAGGTAACGATATAATGTGATTTCCAATCGAGTATATGGAAGTGAATTCAACAATTTGTCTGAATTTACCTGTTCATCATACGCCAATGCATTGTATGGTATATACAATGCAGCTAGAGTATATATCAGAGAAGGGGATGATAATGAATATACAAAAATTAAAATGAAAGGAATATACAGCCAGAGTAACCTTTTCTGTAATATCAGATCTCTTCTCAATAGATAAATCACATTAATCAGCTCCATTCAAAAAATACATTATTTCTTCCAAAGAAATGTTATCTATCGACACTTCATCACCAAATACCTCATAAATGACTTTGGGATTCTGCGTCATCGCTTCAAAATACTCACCTTTATAATTTATATAGTCAAATTCATCTTCAGTATCTCTGTCAATCAGTGAACGATCACCTTTGACCAATGCAAATTCATTTTGTAATGAATTGATTGAATGGTTGAATATGATTTCCCCATCTTTAATAAAGACAATATAATCAGCAATTTTTTCAAGGTCCGAAGTTATATGTGTAGAAAAGAATATGGTTTTATTTTCATTCATCATTATTTCCTGAAGTATATTCAGGAGTTCCTTTCTGAAAACAGGATCAAGACCGGCTGTGGGCTCATCCATGATAAGCAGTTCAGGATTGTGAGACAGGGCAAGCACAAGAGAAGCTTTCATACGCATGCCTTTTGAAAAATATTTTATCGGCTGATTCAACGGTAAATCAAATGTTTCGATATAATGCTGAAATGCTTTCTTGTCCCAATTTTTATATGCCGGTGCAACGATTTTGTGTAAATCTCTTAAATTCAAGCCCTCATAGTATATATTGTCATCGTACACAAACCCTATTTTCTGTTTTATGTCTTTTTCATCATTATTATGGTTCATCTCGAATATATTTACCTCACCTGAATCCGGTTTGACCAGATTCATGATCATTTTTATCGTAGTTGATTTTCCTGAACCATTCGCTCCGACAAAGCCTGTGATATACCCTTTGTTGATGTTTAAATCAATATTTTTGATAGAGAATCCGGAATATTCCTTGCTTATATTTTCGAATTCGATGACTTTATCCATTGTACTCACTCCCTATAAAAAATTTTTAGCATTTCCTGCAATTCTTCCAAACTGATACCGATTTCCTTGCTGTTTGAAACCACGGCCTGAAGCTGTTCTTCGACAGCCTGCATTTTCTTCTCCTTGATCAGTGCGATATTATTTTCTGAAACGAAAGAACCCTTGCCGACGATTGAATAAATGAAACTTTCTTTTTCTAGTTCGTCATAAGCTCTTTTGACAGTGATGACACTGACACCAAGATCGTGTGCGAGTTTTCTCATCGAAGGCAGATTTTCACCATCTTTTAACTCATCTGACAAAATAAAAGATTTGATCTGCTCGTAAATTTGGTTGTAAAAAGGTTCTTTGGAGCTGTTTGATAATAGGATTCTCATACATATGACCTCAGTAAATTTCACTTTTTATTATATTGTTACCATACATTATATACAATGATAACATTTATTTCAATAAAATTTTAAGGTTCCATCTTTTCTTACCTCAATGTTATTTATATAAGCCCGCATCAATAAGCATCTTATGCGAGGAGTTTTACAATTTAAAAACTATAAAACAAACAAGTAAACCGCATTGCAGAGAGATAGTAATCGTATCAGTCTGCAATGCGGTTTATTTATGGTAATTCTCATTCCTGATGATCTTATTCACCCTGAAAATCTGTTCGAGCAGCATGACTTTCATCATCTGATGGGGGTAGGTAAGGGAGCCGAAGCTGATTTCCTGGTTGGATCTCTGCTTTACGCTGTCTCCTATGCCGTTGCTGCCGCCGATGATGAATACGATGTCGCTTTTTCCTGTATTCATCCATTTCTGATATTCTTCGGCGAGTCTTTCACTGGTGTATGCTTTGCCCCTGATTTCGAGTGTGACGACGTGCTGTGTGTCTTTGATTTTGGCGAGGATTTTCCGGGCTTCTTTTTCCTTTATGATTTCTATATCTTTATCCCCGGCGTTGTTGGGTTCTTTTTCATCCGGTATTTCAATCAGTTCGAGTTTGGCATACCCGCTGATGCGCTTTTTATACTCTTCAACCGCCTGTTGCCAATACTTCTCTTTCAATTTCCCCACTGTGATTACAATGATTTTCATACTGTTTCATCCTTTCGTCCCATTTGTAATATCTTGACTGTTCGTGTGAATTGTTAAATAATTAAGATAACGTCCAAAATATGTAAAGGAGTGTTCCTATGCCGAGTCTTGCGTATAGTATACTTAAATTTCATGAATTAAACGACCTTAACAAGATGATAGATTTCGCCTTCAACAATGATGAGGAAATGGACTTCAATGTGATTGAGAGGATCCCTGACGGCCTGGATATCCACGCCGCGCCTTATCAGGATGCTGCGATTGCCTCTTATTATAATACACTCGATGATGATGGAAAGAAAAAGCTGGTCGAGGATCTCGAGGCCAGTGAGTTTGTCGATCTTGATGAAATTTTAAGCGAGGCGGCTGTGCAGGAGCAGGAACAGATCCTTGTTGCTGAGGAGCGTATTGACCTGGGCGAAAAATACTATAAAAATCTGATTGAATTCGGCGTGCCGGATGCTTATGAGTGGACGAAAATACACTGGGGCATGAAAGGGTATGCGATGAATACCAGTGTGGATGAGGATAAGCATGAGATCAGCTTCATGACGGCCGGCAAGGGGGTACGCGCCCTGATGTATAAACTTTACGAGAAGGCGGGCATTCCTTTCGTCTACCGGTACACTGACAATGAATTCAATGAATACGGGGAAATTGTATTCAGTGAGAATGGCATCAGCGAAAATGATGTGGACGGGTCCTGGGTCAAAGAGACGTTTTCTGATAAACAGTAAAAAAGAGGGGTACATCTGATTGTGATGTACCCCTCTCTGTTTTTGTATCTGTTTTCCACTTTTCCACCGGTTGTACACAACTGTACCGGAGTTATCCACGTTATTGTAACGTTATCCACACATTTTTGTATATAAACTGTGGATAACTCATACTGTGTATATCTTCGTCGGTGCTGCCTTGTCTGTATCGCACAGCATTATTTCGTCTTTTGTATCGATATCATACTGGTTGAGAACCTGTTCCACACTCATCTTTGCCAGCTCTTTGATATTATTGTCGAGACTCAGATGACTGAGGTAGATCCGTTTGGTGCGGGGGGTTATGACGTCACGCATCGCATGTGCGGCGTCTTCATTGGAGACGTGCCCGACGTCTGAAAGTATCCGCTGCTTCGTCACCCACGGATACCTTCCCATGCGCAGCATGTCGACATCATGGTTGCTTTCGAAGACGAAGCAGTCGCTGTCTTTGATGATGCCTTTCATATGGTCGGAAACGTACCCCGTATCGGTGATGACCGATATCTTCTTATCGTCGCGTGCAAATGTGTAGAACTGTGGATCCACTGCATCATGGGAGACGCTGAATGAATTGACGTCCATGCCCACGATCTCTTTCTCTTCAAGCGGATTGAAATGGAACTTCTGCCCGGGATTGATTTCAATCCCTTTTTTCTCTATCTGTCTCCATGTATTTTCATTCGCAAAAATAGGGATGTCATACCGTTTGGCGGTCACTTTCAGCCCTTTGATATGGTCCGAATGCTCATGTGTGATAAGTATCGCATCTATGTTACTCAATGAAGTACCCAACGTATTCAGTGCTTCCTCTATCTTCTTACATGAAAGTCCGACATCTATGAGCAGGCTGCCTTTTTCTGTTTCGATGTACGTGCTGTTCCCTGTGGAACCGCTGGCCAACACGCTCATTTTCATTGCTTTCACTCACTTTCGATTATATCTTCTGTTTCACTGATGGCATCTATATAGATCGTCTTCTCGACGCCCTGGTCGGAAATCCTGAATTCCCATTTCGGCCTCAGCATGACCTGATCCCCGTCGTTCAGGATGACGTAGTAGCCGAGCCGCGCATTTTCAACCACGGCTTCCTCTGAAATCCTGTCGCGCTGATACAGATCGATGACACCCTGTCTGGGATCCCTGACCGCAGCCGGGGTGGAGTATGAGTTCTCTCTCAGGTTTTTAAGATGTGCCTGTTCATACACTTCCGCTTCGGGTCCTTCCCCGCGGAAGATGAGCCTTGCTGATTCATGATTGAAGATCGGCAGACCTTCGAACTGCTGGTTGAATATCCGCCTGTTCCCTTTGCTCATCACTTCATCATACTCGTAATCCCCGCCCCTGTAAATACTCTCCGACTTATATTGCTCAAGCGATTCTGGATCCATCGACGGGGCGGGGTCCCCTTCTTCGAACTCCACAACGAGACTGTGGCTGTTCTCGGACGATTCTACATCGGATGCGTCAACGTCTTCCACATCTTCAAAATCCTCCGCCTCTCCGGTCAGCACGTTAAGCTTCATCGGTTCATGCTCAGGGACAGCCGATACGTCTATATCGGTCTCTTCGAGGACACTCGGTGCATCCTCGATCTTTTTCACGCTGTCCTGCTGCTTGTTGTAGAACATGAAAACGAGTGCCAGATTGATGATGAGGAATACCAGTATATAAAGGGATTTTGTCAGCTTCCAATCCATCTAATAAAGACCCCCTTCATCAAAACGCATCCATTCCCCGTCATATTTCACATACCACTCAGGTGTGAACTCCAAAAGGTTCAGCTCTGTCTGGCTTTCTGCAAAGCCCATGTCATAGCCGATGGTGATCTTGGATACTTTTTGAAGATCCAGCTCCTCATTCAGGGCAATCTGATACCTGACATTTTCAAGCGTGGTCAGCTCCTTCGTCTGGTCCCCGGGCACATGTGCATCAATGTGCAGCTGCGGCCGTTCATATTCATACACCGCATTATTGCCGTACTTCACTGAAATGGTATTCTGCATTTCACCGCTGAACACGACATAGCCGTTCATGGTTAACCGGTAGATGGACTCATTCGATTCCTCTTCGTAGTCGAACAGTATATGTTCGTTGGCCAGTGCCGTATGTGAATTGAGGAAATCGAAGCTCCGCTGTATCGTCTGATGCGGATTCCTGCCGGAAGAGAGCGTTTCATCCAGGTTCGTATACGAATAGCTGT
Source organism: Salinicoccus sediminis (assembly GCF_000986795.1). GTDB lineage: Bacteria > Bacillota > Bacilli > Staphylococcales > Salinicoccaceae > Salinicoccus > Salinicoccus sediminis. The sequence goes on from NZ_LAYZ01000003.1 coordinate 57,001, forward strand.
AGGTGTCGCTGCTGTATGTTGCGATATTGCTCTCGCCCTCATACACATAGACATCCTCGTTGCGCGTGGTCGATATTTCATCATCCATGAAGAGGATGTCATTCACCACGTCCACACTGTACTGGGTGGAGAGGAAGTTCTCGACGCTGACCTCTCCCGGGTCACTCGGACCGTAAATGGCCGTCTTGTTGTTCGATGTCTGCTGGTTGGTGATGATGCCTGTATAATCCTCGAATGAATCCTCATATCTTTCAACGATGGACAGCAGGTACTCACTCTCTATATCGGTATTTGCCACGGCGACTTTGTCCAGTGATTCATTGAGCATGAAAAACGTCACATTCTCAGAAGCCATATCCACGATGATACGGTCAAAGCTGTAGTCGGGGAGGGCGCTGTCATAAACAAAACCGAGCACCTGGAACAGTGATTTTGCCGGCATTTCGGACGGATAGTCCACGATGAGGAATTCTTCCTGCCCATCCTCGTTCACAGCAGGGTCGAGCCTGTTCATATTGTTGTAGACGTTTATGTCCTGTATTTCAGTACCCTCGAGAAATTCCCTGACACCGACGACAGCATCCTCTTCTATCGTGCCCTGAACGTCACTGCCGTCCGCCCAGATAAGCTGATAGGCACGCATGACATTTTTGAATGATACCGTTTCACCGCCGCCGATGTTCGGGGTGGATTCCACGGATGTATCGACCTGTGAAAACTCGGGCTGGTAGCTCCATACCATGTAGGTGAGGACGGCGCTCGTGATCACCAGCACGAAAAGGATCACTGATTTGGCTGTTTCCCTAAACATCCCAGACATCCTCCTCAAGCGTTTCACAAGGCAGATTGATGAAGATCGTCGTACCTTCATTCTCTACGCTGTTCGCCCAGATCCTGCCGTCATGCGCTTCGATGATCTCTTTGGAGATGGCGAGGCCGAGGCCTGTACCGCCCATCTTGCGGGCACGGCCTTTATCAACGCGGTAGAACCGCTCGAATATGCGGTCCACCTTGCTGCCGGGGATGCCGAGCCCGTTATCTTTGATCTGTACCGTCATGCGGTTGTAGAGCCGGTTCTGTTTGACATGGAACTCGACTCTCTTGTTCTCGCTGTTGGAATATTTGATCGCATTGGAAATGACATTGTCCAGCACCTGGCCGACCTTGTCCATCGCAATTTCGGTGAATATGGCCGTGTCCGGAATATTCCTGACAAAGTCGACATCGTCCTTGTGCGTCATTTCAAAGCGGTCGATGATACGGTTTAGGAACATATTGAAATCGACGATTTCCTTCGTCAGTTCCTCTGCCTCGTTGTCCATCCTGGACAGCTGCAGCAGATCCTCGACCAGCCGGATCATCCGGTCGGTCTCCTCCCGGGTCACACTGAGGAATTTCGGTGCCAGCTCCTCATCCTGCCATGCCCCTTCCTGCAACGCTTCGAGATAGCTCCGCATCGATGTCAGCGGGGTACGCAGTTCATGGGAGACATTCGCCACGAACTCCCTGCGCTCATTGTCGATCCGTTCCTGATCCGTAACGTCATGGAGCACGGCGATATAGCCGTTGATGAATCCCGTATCCTTCACAATCGTCGAGAAGTTGATGCGGATGGTCGTCTCCTCATCATCCTTTTCGAGGAACATCAGCTGGCTTTCATTCATCTCCTGGATGTCCTCGAGGTGCATCTCCTGATCGAGCCCGAGCAGTTCGAGCATGCTTTCCCCATATATGTCCCCGCCGCGCATATTGATCATATCAAGCGCCATATCGTTCACTACGCGTATACGGCCCCGCCTGTCGGTCGCGATGATACCGTCCGACATGTGTGTGATGACGGAGTCGAGGCGTTTCTTTTCGCTCTCAGTATTCGCCTGCGCCTCCTGGACACGTTTTGAAAGTATGTTGAATGAGCCTGCAAGCTCACCGATTTCGTCATTGCTGTATATTTTAACGCGCGATGTATAGTCCCCTTCGGACATCAGGAGCGCCTGGTTCCTCATATCCGTGATCGGGCGCGTGATCGTGCGCGCGATGAATATGCCGAGTATGCTCGTAATGATTAGCGATATCAGGGTAGCGATGATGAAAGTGTTGTTGATCGCTTCAAGCTGCTGATACACGGTTTCGATATTCGAGGAAACATAAATAGCACCGAGAATCTGACTGTCCTGGATAACGGGCTGGTTCAGAAGCCATATGCGCTGATGGTTCTGTTCGACGTTTACATAGATCTCGTCGTTCCGCGTTCCCGTTGAGATGGACTCCTCGGTGAGTGGGGCATTTATCCTTGAACCGATATTGGATTCATTGGATATTTTGCTCGTTGCCACGAGCAGGTTATCTGAATTGACATAACGCACTTCTTCGATCTCCGGCCGATTGCCGTAGTCGGAGAGAAGCTTCTGGATCTCCTCCCACATCGCTTCACGGTCATCTCCATATTCCGTATACAGTTCATTGATGCGCGTATCGATGAGGCTGACCTGTGTTTCGATATTGTCCTGGAAGTTGCCTGTCAGTTCCTTCTCAAGCGTATTCGTGAAATAAAGGCCGATGATCTGCATGCCGATGACGATGAGAAGGACATAGATGATGACAAGCTTTATATGGAGGGACTGAAGGTTCCTGAAAAACTGCTTCATTTACGTGTTAACTCCTTTATTCATCGCCTTGGATATAATAACCCACACCCCTGCGCGTCATCAGGTATTCCGGATGGGAAGGATCATCCTCTATCTTTTCCCTCAGTCTTCTGACTGTCACATCGACTGTCCGGACATCGCCGAAATAGTCGTATCCCCAGACCGTTTCAAGCAGGTGTTCCCGGGTCATCACCTGGGACAGGTGTTTCGCAAGATAATGGAACAGCTCAAATTCACGGTGGGTGAGTTCAATATCCCTGCCGTGCTTTTTGATCGCATAGGAATCCGGCAGTATCGTGATGTCCTTGATCTGTATATTGTTGGTCTCCACTTCTTTCTCTTTGGGGGCGGTCTCCTGGTTCCGTCTCAGGTTCGCCTTTACGCGGGCGATCAGCTCGCGTGTGGAGAAGGGCTTCGTAACATAATCGTCCGCGCCGAGTTCAAGACCGAGCACCTTGTCGATTTCGGAATCTTTGGCGGTCAGCATGATGATGGGCATCTCATGCTTCTTGCGGACTTCACGGCATACTTCCATGCCGTCCATGCCCGGCAGCATGATATCGAGCAGTACGATATCCGGCACAACCTCAAGTATCAGTTCAAGCGCATCATTGCCGTCATAGGCACAGTGTACTTCATACCCTTCTTTTTCAAGGTTGAATTCCAGTATATCTGCAATGGGTCTCTCGTCGTCCACTACAACAATTTTTTTAGCCATTTCTTTCCCTCACTTTGCTTCGGAGTCACGTTTTTCATAGTTATCCATTATAAATGTATCACTTTTTATTATTTTTATCCACGACGGCACAACAAAAAAGCCCCAGCTTTTCGTATGCTGGAGGCTCTCGAAACGGTCCCGACGGGAATCGAACCCGCGATCTCCTGCGTGACAGGCAGGCATGTTAACCGCTACACCACGGGACCATGATGATTGATTTATATAATTATGTAAAGTGACCCGTACGGGACTCGAACCCGTGTTACCGCCGTGAAAGGGCGGTGTCTTAACCGCTTGACCAACGGGCCATATTGATTATCCTCTTTGACACAAGCATTATTATACCATGAGGTAAATTTCAATTTCAACTGAAATTTTAAGCAAAGATCAATTAAATGTGGAAAGTTTCCCAATCCCGCAGCCCCGGGCTGCAGAGGATAAAAATACGTTAAATCCGAGTATGATGATATAGTTTTCCTTTGACACGAAAATCACTATCATATAGGCTAATCATCATAGTTATATATTTTTGGACATCATGCTGAAAAGGGGAAATGAAACATGGCAGAAACGAAGTTGAGCTATGAAAACTTTACAGCTGATCCTTTTCAGGATTTCTCTCCCGATGATGAAACAAAAGGGGCCGCCCGGATCCTGGACTGGGCATACGGACACTTTGGTGAATCGCTCATTTATTCCTGCAGTTTTGGGGCCGAGGCCATGGTGCTCATAGATCTTATTTCCCGGGTGAAAAGGGATGCCAAAATCGTCTTTTTGGATACAGATCTTCATTTCCGGGAAACCTATGATCTGATCGACAGGATGAAAGAGAAATATCCATCACTCCGTATTGAAATGAAAAAACCGGATCTTTCCCTCGACAAGCAGGCAGAGGAGTACGGCGAGGCCCTGTGGCAGAGCAATCCGAACCAGTGCTGCTATATACGCAAGATCAAACCGCTCGAAGAAGCTTTATCCGGTGCTGACGCCTGGCTATCCGGCCTGAGGAGGGCGCAGTCGCCCGGGCGCCGGAATACCGATTTCGTCAACCGGGATGAGCGCTTCAAATCCATCAAAGTATGCCCGCTGATCCACTGGGCATGGGAGGATGTCTGGGACTATATCGCCATTCACAATCTTCCCTATAACACGCTCCATGATTCCAACTATCCGAGCATCGGATGCATACCGTGCACTTCGCAGGTCGCTTCAGGCGGCGACTCCCGCGACGGGAGATGGGCCGGGACCGGCAAGACGGAATGCGGCCTGCATTCCTCGGGCGACTAGGCCGGCGGCTATTCAGGCGCAGCAAAAAAAGTTCGGCCGGACAGGCAATGTCCGGCCGAACTTTTTATTATGCCCAGAAATCTTTGAGCAGATTGGTCTGGTTGCGGTCGGGACCGACGGAGAAGATTGAAATCTTCACGCCGGAAAGCCTTTCGATCTCTTCGAGATAGTTCCGTGCATTCCCAGGGAGGTCTTCAAGACGCTTCACGCCAGTGATGTCCTCCTGCCAGCCCGGCATCTCCTTGAAGATGGGCCTGGCACGCTTCAGTGCATCGAGTGTCGCCGGATATTCTGTGATTTCCCGACCGTCGATTTCATAGGCGGTACAGATCTTTACAGTGTCCAGGCCACTCAGTACGTCGATCGAGTTCAGTGAGAGGTCTGTAATGCCGCTCACGCGTCTGGAATGGCGGACGACTACGCTGTCGAACCAGCCCACACGTCTGGGACGTCCTGTCGTCGTACCGTATTCGCGGCCGACTTCACGGATATGGTGTCCGCTGTCGTCGAACAGTTCCGTCGGGAACGGTCCGTCTCCGACCCTTGAAGTGTAGGCCTTGCATACACCGACGATGTTTTTGACGGACGATGTGCCGACGCCGCAGCCTACAGTGACGTTGCCCGCAACCGGGTTGCTGGAGGTAACGAACGGATACGTGCCGTGGTCGATGTCGAGCATGACACCCTGGGCACCTTCAAACAGTACTTTGCCGTTATCCTGGAACGCATCATCCAGTACTTTTGCCGTGTCTGTAACGTAAGGTGCCAGACGCTCCGCCGCTTTCTTATATGGTTCGTATATTTCATCAAATGTGAATCCGTCACGGTTGTACAATGCTTCGAAAGTGTGGTTCTTTATCCTGAGGTTCTCCTCAAGGCGCCTTCTGAATGTCTCGTCGTCGATGAGGTCCGCCATGCGGATGCCGATGCGCTGTACTTTGTCCACATAGCTCGGTCCGATGCCGCGTTTTGTCGTGCCGATCTTATTTTCACCGCGCGCTTCCTCTTCCAGTTCATCCTGAAGCAGGTGGTAGGGCAGGATGACCTGCGCACGGTTTGAGATTCTCAGGTTGTCCACGGAGATTCCGCGTTCGATCAGACCATCCAGTTCCCTGATGAGAGAGAGCGGGTCGATGACGACGCCGTTTCCTATCAGGGATATCTTATCGTCGTAGAAGATTCCTGACGGTACAAGATGCAGCTTGTAAGTCTCACCGCCGAACTGTATCGTATGTCCCGCGTTGTTGCCTCCGGAGAAGCGTGCGATGATGTCAGCATCCTCAGACAAAAAATCAGTGATCTTACCTTTACCTTCGTCGCCCCATTGTGTTCCGACTACTACTGTTCCAGACATTTGATTGTCCCCCAATTTCTTCTTTGAAATACCGTAACCATTCTACCAATAGGAGAGAAAAATTGCAATAAAAATACGAACGTTTTTATATGCACCATATAAAAACATTCGTAAATTAGTTTGGCGGAATGTATCCGTCCCCGTAGTCCCTGTTGTCCTGGTCAAAGAAGCTGCTGTAGGATTTGTTGAATATCAGTTTGACCGTGCCGGTCGGGCCGTTACGGTGTTTTGCCAGGATGATCTCTATCTCATCCTGTTCTTTCTGTGCTCCCTCGGCATCGTCCTCGCCGTCGCCGCGCACATAGTAGTCCTCACGGTAGAGGAAGGCGACGATATCCGCATCCTGCTCGATGGAGCCTGATTCACGAAGGTCACTCATCATCGGACGCTTGTCCTGTCTGGTTTCCACACTTCTTGAAAGCTGGCTCAGTGCAATCACCGGACATTCCATCTCACGCGCGAGTGCCTTGAGCATCCTGGATATTTCGGATACTTCCTGCTGACGGTTGTCACTGCTTTTATTGCTCGACCCCTGGATCAGCTGCAGATAGTCGATGATGACCATGTCGAGGCCATGCTCCTGCTTGAGGCGCATGCACTTCGAACGGATGTCGTTCACGCGGATGCCCGGCGTGTCGTCGATGAAGATCTTCGAGTCTGCGAGGCTGCCGATGGCCGTGGTGAAGTTGTCCCAGTCGTCATGTCCCAGGTTCCCCTGGCGCAGCTTGGTCGCATCAATCATCCCCTGGCTCGAGATCATCCTGGAAACGAGCTGGTCCGCCCCCATCTCGAGGGAGAATATGGCGACGGTATAACCGTCTGCGGATGTGCCCACGTGGCCTGCGATGTTCAGTGCGAATGCCGTCTTACCCATGGAGGGCCGGGCGGCGAGTATGATCAGGTCATTGCGGTTGAAACCTGAAGTCATGAAGTCGAGATCACGGTAGCCTGTCGGGATCCCTGTCGTACTGGATGTCTGTCCCGCCCGCGCCTCAACCTGTTCGTAGACTTCGTGCACGACGGATTTCATCGATTTGAACCCTTCGTTCCTGCGGCTCTCCGAAATGGACATGATCTTCCCCTCTGCTTCGGTCAGCAGGTCTTCGACATCGGTCTCATCGGAAAACCCTTCGCTCGCAATCTCTTCGGCAGTCTGGATCAGAGTCCGTTTGAGTGAGTATTTCGCAACGATATTGACATAGAAACCAACGTTGCGGCTCGTCGGCACAACGTTGGAGAGTTCGACAAGGTAGCGCGGCCCGCCGATCGTGTTGAGCTGTTCCATGCTTTTCAGCTGATCGATCAGGGTCACTACGTCAATATTTTCATGGTTTTCACTCAGAATCCCCATCGCGCGGTATATATTCTGATGCTCTCGTCGGTAGAAATCTTCGGGGTCCAGCGTTTCGGCCGTGGAAATGAAGATTTCGGGATTGATCAGTATGGCACCGAGAACAGACTGTTCCGCCTCCATGTTATGCGGCATCTGTTGATGTATGTCCAAAACCAATCCCTCCTTTACAGTCTATTGTTCAACGACATGGACCCTGATGACCGCTGTCACTTCCTGGTGGAGTTTGACTTCCAGCTTGTGGTAGCCAAGGCTCTTCAGCGGCTGGGACATATCGATTTTCCTTTTATCCAGCTTGATGCCGTGCTGCTTTTCATATGCTTCTACGATCTGTTTGGAACTGATGGAGCCGAACAGCCTGCCGTCATCACCGGATTTGGTCTTGATCTCGACTTCTTTCTGTTCTATTTCATCTTTCAGCAGTTTGGCATCCACAAGTTTCTGTTCCGCCGCCGCTGCTGCTGCATCCTGCTGTTCCTTCAGCTTTTTCAGGTTGCCCGGTGTCGCTTCCTCTGCAAGTCCGTTCTTGAACAGGTAGTTCTGTGCATAGCCGTTGGGCACTTCCTTGACATCGCCTCTTTGTCCTTTGTTCTTGACTTCACTTAGAAAAATCACTTTCATTCCTCTTCACTCCTATTATCAAGTACTTCATCTATTGCGCTTAAAAGTTCATCGTACAATTCGTCCATCGACTTGTCCGTGACACGCGTTGCCGCATTGGACAGATGGCCGCCGCCGCCCAGCGATTCCATGACGATCTGGACGTTGATTTCACCCAGTGAGCGTGCGGAGATGCCGATGGATTCATCTTCCCTGATGGCCATGACGAACGAAGCTTTGACCCCTTCGATCTGCAGCAGCTGGTCCGCGGCCTGGGCAACCGTGACCGGATGGTAGGTCATGGACGGATCCGCCTTGACGATCGCCATGCCGTTGTCATGGATTTCTGCGGATTTGATCAGGTCGCTGCGTGCGATATACGTATCGATATCGTCTTTCAGGAACGTCTGGGCGAGTACCGGATCCGCACCGTTGCTTCTCAGGAAGCTTGCCGCATCAAATGTCCGCGAACCTGTGCGGAGTGTGTAGTTGCGCGTATCGACGATGATCCCCGTAAGCATGATCGTCGCTTCCAGACGGGAGAGCTTCTGCTCTTTATTCTGATATTCCAGCAGTTCCGCCACAAGTTCGCTCGCACTTGAAGCATAGGGCTCCATATAGACGAGCAGGGGGCTGGATATGAAGTCATCGGCACGCCTGTGGTGATCGATGATCACCTTGCGCGTCGCCTTGTTCAGGATGACTTCATCAAGGACCATGCTCGGTCTGTGGGTGTCCACGACGACCACCGTCGTCTTGGTGCTCATGAGGTCCCACGCCTCATCAGACGTGACGAAGAGATCCATGAGCTCCTCGCGTTCCTGGACTTCCTTGAACATGCGCTGGAGCGTATCGTCGATATCTTCATCATTCAGTATGATGTTGGCCTTGATGCCGTTCATGGTGGCGATCCTCGCCACACCGATCGCCGAACCGAGCGCGTCCATATCCGGATGCTTGTGCCCCATGATCAGGACGTTCTCGCCCTCAAGCAGGATGTCACGCAGGGCATGGGAGATGACGCGCGCCTTGACGCGTGTCCGTTTTTCCATCGGATCCGTCTTGCCGCCGTAGAAACGGGCATTGCCGTTCACCGCCTTGATGGAGACCTGGTCCCCGCCGCGGCCGAGTGCAAGATCGAGGCTCGACTGGGCAAGCTCCCCGACTTCGATGTAGTCGCTCGAGCCTTCCCCGATACCGATGCTCAGAGTGATCTGTACACCGATTTCCTGGGAGCGTTCACGGACCTCATCGAGCAGATTGAAGCGTGTCGCTTCTATCTCCTTCAGGCTTTTACTGTTCAGGACAATGATGAACCTGTCCTGGGAGAACCTGCGGATATAGATGTGATGGTGATTCGCCCAGTCATTGATCGTGTTTGTGATCGAGTTGTTGAGCTCGCTTTTTACCGCTTCGCTCATATTCTGGGTCACATCGTCATAGTTGTCGAGGAACAGGATACCGATGACCGGTTTCTTGTCCTCGAGTTCAAGCTCCCTGTTGCGCTGGCTGGTGATGTCCAGAAGGTGGAGCGCCTGGTGATTCTCATCCCAGTAGATTTTATAATGATGGTCGTTGAAGGATGATTCCGTCATCTGGATGTTATTCGCCTTCAGCGTCGTCATGATGTTCGGGAACAGCTTGTTGATCGGCTCACCCACATTGTCCGCCGGAATCACTCTGCCCATATAGTCATTCATCCATTCGATTTCATCCGCATCATTGAGCAGGATGAGACCCATCGGCAGATTGTCGATGGCATACTGCTTGCTGCCGGCCACATCAAGGGCCATCTGCCTGAATTTGATTTCGCTCACTTTGAGAGAGCGGTAGAGATACAGAAACAGCAGTGTCAGAAGGATGATGCTGACAACAAAGAATAACAGGCCGGTATTAAAATGATTGACCGTAATGAATATGTTCATTACGAGAACGTGGAACGCTGCGATACCAAAAGGTATGAATATCATTCTTTTATCCAGCACGTTGTACATCATCATCACTTCCTTTTAAGTTCTATTATCGTCCTCAGTCTGAAGATCATTTCAAATATACCGATCAGCAATGTCAATGGCTTCAGTATGACCAGCGGGATCAGCAGCAGAACCGACAGTGCCGCATGCAATCTCTTTTCCCTGAAAAAGAAGTAGGCGAAACTTAAACCGTGTATATATAATACCCATTCCAGCACGATGATTATATTATTCATCGTCGAGAAGAACGTCGTCCCTTCGGTTGTAAAGAATGATACTATAAATGAAATCAAAAATAAATACAGTATGAAGCGCGGGAATTTCCAGTCTTTGAATGAACGGTATTCCCAGAGCTTCACCAAAGAGGGCTTAAGGATGAGGCGCAGCATCAGTACCGTGTACAGTGCCAGCGCAAAGGAAATCAGCGTGATATATGCAGGCAGGCTGATGAAAATCTGGTCCAGCGTCTGGCTGATGAGTCCCGTGTCCATCTGTGAGACGGCAAATTCACCGTACATGTCGAGCTGTCCCATATACCAGTCGCGGAAATTCATATAAACATCGGACAGCGGCCTTATCGCACCCGTCCACTGCATGATGTTCAACCCGCCGAGCGTGCCGAGTGCGAGCGCCGCCGTTACATAGAAAAGCGTGAGCTCCTGTGACATGTTCTGTGTGAGTGTGCGGTGCAGCACCACTGCGAGCAGATAGAGCAGCAGGTACCAGAGCCATACAGTGGCCGACAGCAGGAACACTGCAGGTATGAGAAAACTGACGAATGTCAGCCAAAAATGATAGTTCGACTCATGCTTCAATTTTACCAGGAAATAGACGGTAAAGGGGAGGATGATTCCGCCCAGGATCAGGCTGATGTCAGTCAGTGTGATGAAAACAAACACCATCAGGAGGGCGATCATCATTTGAAGCAACGAAACTTTGTTATTCAATATTTCACTCCTCCAACCATAAAATAAAGCCCCTAAATGAATAGGAGCATCCAGTATTACTATTATAACGCTTCAAGCTTTTCCTGACCACTCATATACGGTCTTAAAACTTCGGGGATCGTCACGGTGCCGTCTTCGTTCTGATAGTTTTCAAGCAGTGCAGCCATCGTACGGCCGACGGCAAGACCGCTGCCGTTCAGTGTATGGAGCAGTTCGGGCCTGGCAGCCTTATCGCGTTTGAATTTGATGTTGCCGCGCCGCGCCTGGAAATCGGTCATGTTGGAGACAGAGCTGATCTCCTTGTAGTCATTGTAGCTCGGCAGCCATACTTCAACGTCGTACGTCTTGGAAGAGCCGAACCCGATATCCCCGGTGCAGAGCAGCACTGTACGATGGGGGATGGCGAGGAGGTTCAGTATGTTTTCGGCATGGTCCGTCATCTCTTCCAGGGCATCCCAGGAATCCTCGGGACGCTCGACACGGACCATCTCCACTTTGTTGAACTGGTGGAGGCGGATCAGTCCGCGCGTATCCCTGCCGGCAGAACCGGCTTCACTTCTGAAGCAGGCCGTCTGGGCGGTGAACTTCACCGGCAGTTCACCGTTATCCAGTGTCTCATCCTTGTGGAAGTTGGTCAGCGTCACTTCCGACGTCGGAATCGTGTACATGTCCATGTCCTCCACTTTGAAGAGATCCTCTTCGAATTTAGGCAGCTGGCCCGTTGAGAACATCGCTTCCCCGCGCACGATCTGCGGTGTCATCATCTCTTTATAGCCGTTTTTGTTGTGCACATCGAGCATGAAATTCATCAGGGCCCGCTCGAGTCTTGCACCGTCCCCGGTGTGGTAGACGAAACGGGCGCCGGACACTTTCGCCGCACGTTCGAAATCGGCGAGTCCGAGAGTATCCAGAAGGTCCCAGTGCGCTTTCGGCTCGAAGCTGAATTCCCTCGGTGTGCCTTCACGCCTGATCTCAACATTTTCAGTGTCATCCGCACCTTCGGGCACATCATCGTGGATCAGGTTCGGTATGCGGTGCATGCGGTACTCATACGCTTCTTTGACTTCCTGGAGCCTGTTGTCGATTTCCTTGATTTCATCGCCGACCCGGCGCATCTCCCGGATGACATCATCCGCATCTTCCCTGTTCTTCTTTTTGGCTGCGATCTCTTCGGACACTTTGTTGCGCCTGCCCTTCAGTGCCTCACTCTGTTGGATCAGTTCCCTGCGCTCACCGTCAAGCTCCAGAATCTCATCGATGACGACAGGATCCATCCCCCGTTTTTCCGTCTTCTCCCTGACACTCTCTCTGTCATTCCTGATTTTTTTGATATCCAGCATTGCGACCGCCTCCATCGTTGTAGTTTTTATGAATAAAAAGATACCACGCCCCGAAAGGGACGTGGTATACGCGTTGCCACCCTAATTTGATGTCAAGGACATCATCTCTTCACTGTTAACGGTATGGATAAGATACCGGCCCGTCATCTGTGAAGGATGGAAATTCATGATACTTTCCGGCCATTTCCACCAACCATGGCCTCTCTATCATCAAGTGATCATTACTGCTTCCTTCTGACGGCTTCTATTCAAGTTAAGAACCATTCTAATACGAATCCTGTAAAAAGGCAAGGGGGAGGCTACAGCAATCCCGGACGCTCGTAGACCACTCTGCCGTCCGCAACGACCGTATGGGCATGATTGACACCGTAGTGGTACGGGATATATTCATGGTTCGGTGCATCCCAGATGACAAGGTTTGCCGCATCGCCTTCCTGCAGTGTGCCGCGGTCTGCCCCGATTGCATGCGCCGCATTGACCGTCACCGCATTCCAGATTTCATTCGGTGTCATCTTAAGTTTCAAACCGGCGATTGCCATGATCATCTGGAGGTTGTCCGTCACACAGCTGCCCGGGTTGTAATCAGTCGCGAGGCTCACGGCACCGTCGTTATCCAGCATGCCGCGGGCATCGGCGAACTTGTCCTTGCCGAGATAGAACGTCGTTCCCGGAAGCAGCACCGCCACCGTATCCGAATCCTTAAGCATCGATTTCCCCGTTTCGCTTGCGGCAACCAGATGGTCCGCACTGATTGCATCCTGTTCGATCGCCAGCTCAAGGCCGCCCAGCGGATCGATCTCATCGGCATGGATCTTCACACGGAGGCCCTTTTCGTTTGCCGCTTCCATGTATCTTCTGGACTGGTCGATGGTGAACACACCCGTCTCACAGAATATGTCCGCAAAATCGGAGATGTCCTTCACTTCATCCAGCAAGCCGATCATTTCGTTGAGGAACGTTTCGCTGTCCGCCCCTTTCGGGATGGCGTGCGGTCCGAGGAATGTGTGTTTCATCTCTATAGGGAATTTTTCCGCTATTTCCCGGGAAACATTGAGCTGCTTAAGCTCATTTTCGCGGTCGAGGCCGTAGCCGCTTTTGCTTTCGACCGTGAGCACGCCGTGCTGGATCATGCGCGTGATATTCTTTGATGCCTTGTCGAACAGCGCTTCATGTGTCGCTTTCCTCGTCTGTTCGACAGTGTTCAGGATACCGCCGCCTTTTTCAAGGATCGTCAGATAATCCACACCCTGGCGCTTCAGCGCCATCTCATGTTCACGGGAGCCGCCGTGGACGACATGGGTATGCGGATCGACGAGGGCAGGGGAGACGATCATGCCGGCTGCATCGATCGTCTCTTCAGCCTCATATCCGTCTGTCTCCGCTCCCGCATAGACGACTTTGCCGCCGTCGATGACGACCATAGCATCACCGATGATATTGAGTTCATCCATCTCCCGGCCCCTGAGCGGCCTGTCCGTCTTTTTCGGCAGGATGAGTGATTTTATATTTCTGATGATAGTATCGTTCATTATTCATTCTCCTTTAGCATTGGTATGTTGATGTCTTGCTTCTTCGCTGTTTCAACCGCAGTGCCGTACCCGGCATCGGCGTGCCTTACAACACCCATACCCGGATCGCTTGTGAGTACACGTTCCAGGCGGCGCTGCGCATTTTCGGTGCCGTCCGCCACAACGACCATGCCGGCATGGAGGGAATAGCCCATGCCCACGCCGCCGCCGTGGTGCACGCTGATCCATGAACCGCCTGCTGCCGTGTTTACGAGCGCGTTCAAGATCGCCCAGTCGCCGACAGCATCACTGCCGTCCTTCATGCTCTCCGTCTCGCGGTTCGGACTCGCTACAGAGCCGCTGTCCAGGTGATCCCGTCCGATGACGACCGGCGCCGAGATTTCACCGCTCGCCACGAGTTCATTGAGTGCAAGCCCCATCTTCGCACGCTCGCCGTAGCCGAGCCATGCGATTCTTGAGGGCAGCCCCTGGAAGGCGATCTTCTCCTGGGCCATATCGAGCCAGCGTAGCAGCTTTTCGTTATCCGGGAAGAGTTCACGCATTTTGCGGTCGGCCACTTCTATATCCTTCGGATCGCCGCTCAGTGCCGCAAAGCGGAAAGGGCCTTTGCCTTCACAGAAGAGCGGGCGGATGTAGGCCGGTACGAAGCCCGGGAAGCCGAAGGCATTCTCCACACCGTCGTCAAACGCCACCTGGCGGATATTGTTGCCGTAGTCGAAGACGACGGAGCCGCCCTGTTGGAATTCAAGCATCGCTTCCACATGTTTCGCCATGGAGGCTGAAGACAGCTTCACATATTCTTTGGTATCCGATTCACGCAGCTTTGCCGCTTCCTCCAGGCTGTATCCTTCCGGCACATAGCCGTTCAGCGGGTCGTGGGCTGATGTCTGGTCCGTCACGATATCGATCTTGAAGCCGCCCTTCAATATTTCATGATGGATTTCCGCGGCATTGCCGAGCAGTCCGATGGAGAGCGCCTCACCTTTCTCCCGCGCTTCTTCAGCCAGCTTCAGCGCTTCTTCAAGCGAATCCGTCTTCGTATCCAGATATTTCGTATCCAGACGCTTCTGGATACGCGTCTCATCCACTTCGACACAGATTGCGATCCCTTCGTTCATCGTCACGGCGAGCGGCTGCGCGCCGCCCATGCCGCCCAGGCCGGCAGTCAGTGTAACCGTGCCCTTAAGCGAGCCGCCATAGTTCTGGTTCGCAAGTTCCGCAAATGTCTCATAAGTCCCCTGGACAATGCCCTGGGAACCGATGTAGATCCAGCTTCCCGCAGTCATCTGCCCGTACATCATCAGACCTTTCTTATCGAGCTCGTTGAAATGCTCCCAGTTCGCCCATTTCGGCACGAGCACAGAATTCGACAGCAGCACCCTCGGCGCTTCCTCATGTGTCCTGAAGACAGCCACCGGCTTGCCCGACTGGATGAGCATCGTTTCATCCTTTTCGAGATTGCGGAGCGTATTTTCTATGGCTTCGAAGGATTCCCAGTTGCGGGCAGCCTTCCCGATGCCGCCGTATACCACAAGATCCCCGGGCCTCTCAGCCACTTCAGGATCCAGGTTGTTGTAGAGCATGCGGAGTGCCGCTTCCTGCTCCCAGCCTTTGCATTCGATTTCCAAACCTTTTTTTGCAGTTATTTTTCTGGACATATCATCCACTCCCTGTATAAGAATTTTTTAGAATAAAAATAACGCGACCGGTATGACAATGATGAGTGACAGCACTGCCCGTATGAACCAGACAGCCACCATCTTCCATACTTTCATCTTTATATCCGTGGCCAGTATGCACGGCACCAACGCAGAGAAGAAGATGATGCATGATACGGATATCACGGCTGTGATGAACCTGATCTCTATCGCGGCATCAGCCACCAACAGGGACGGCAGGAACATCTCGATGATGGATACTGTGACCGCTTCGGCAAGCAGCGGCACATCCCCGAGCGGGAACAGCCAGAGCACCGGATAGAAGATGAACGACACCCAATAGATGATATCCGTGAATTCCACGATGACGAGCCCGAGCAGGCCGATCGACAGTATGGTGGGCACCACCGTCATCGTCATCCTGAAGGCATCCCGGAAGTTCCGGCTGATGTTGGCTGCAAGCGGCTCGCTCTCATGGGACTGCTGCTTCGCCTTATACCATGCATAGGGGAGCCGGCCGCCTTCGAAACCCTCTTTTTCGGAATTATCCCGGCCGTTGTAGTAGTAATCCTCCTCCGTGCGGAGCGGCGGAATCCTCACCGACAGCGCCGTCACGGCAAAAGTGACGATGAGCGCCGTCCAGAAGAACAGGTTCCAGTGATTCATGAGATCGAGCGTCCTTGCGATGACGATCATGAATGTCGCCGATACCGTCGAAAATCCGGTGGCGATGATCATCGCCTCTTTCCTGCTGTACTGGCCGTCTTTATATACACGGTTCGTAATCAGCAGGCCGATCGAGTAGCTTCCGACGAACGAGGCAACCGCATCGACGGCGGATTTTCCCGGTGTCCTGAATATGGGCCGCATGACGGGCTCCATGATGACACCGATGTACACCAGCATCCCGTAGCCGACCAGAAGCCCCAGTACGGCGCCGCCCACCGGAATCAGTATGCTCAGGTTGACCGCCAGCGAGTTGAACAGGAACGGTCCGATATCCTCCCTCAGCACGAAGGCCGGTCCAAACTGGAAGACCACCATGGACCCGACTGCGACACCCGCAATCTTGAAGAAGGTGATCACGATTTCAAGCCTGTTTTTATTCCACTCGCCGGTCATGAACGGATAGAGGGCACCTGCCATGATGACGAGCAGGGTATAGTATTTGATCGAATCGCCGAAAATATTTCCAACCAGAGTGACAAAATGGTCGAGCAGTATCGAACTGCTCCCGTAAAGTGTGACGGGTACGAAAAACAGGATGATGCCGATCGCGCTGTAAAGGAAAAAGCGCCACATGCCGGCACCTTTCTGCTGCTTCATTTCCTCCCTGGTTACATAGGTCAAAATCATCCACCCCTCCGCCTTTTTGGTAAGCGTTTTCACTTCTTATATCAAGTGTAGGGGGCGGATTTATAAAAAACAAATATCAAAATACGATGGTTCCATAGCTTCAGCCTATGAGCTCCCTCAGTCAACCACCCTGAGTGCGTCCGATAATATTTTTATATCTTTGCTGAAATTGCGGTCGTGGCCGATGAAATCCACGATTCCCCTGTAAGTGTCGAATTTCTCCCGTGTTTTAGGCGACAGGCCGTCAATCCCCTTGATCTCGACGGCTGTCAACGCGATGAAGAGCTCCGTTGCCAGAACATTGCGCATGTTGTCGATGATATCCCGTGCGTGCCTCGATCCGATCGTCCCCATCGATACGTGATCCTCCTGGTTCGCAGACGACGGTATGGAATCGACGCTTGCCGGGTGGGCGAGCGTCTTGTTCTCGGACACCAGGCTCGCAGCTGAATACTGCAGGATCATCGCGCCCGACTGCAGCCCTTCCTCCGGACTGAGGAATGCCGGCAGATCACCGTTCAGACTCGGATTGACCAGACGCTCGATGCGGCGCTCTGAGATGTTCGCAATCTCCGCCGTGCCGATTTTGAGCAGATCCATGGCGATGGCGATCGGCTGGCCGTGGAAGTTCCCGCCGGAAATGACCTCATCCTCCCCGAAAACGAGCGGATTGTCGTTGGCCGCATTCATTTCGATTTCAAGCTTGTCCTTTACATAGGCGAGTGTCTGCAGTGATGCCCCGTGAACCTGCGGGATGCATCTGAGCGAATAGCCGTCCTGCACCCTCACTTCGCCCTGTCTCGTCGTGAGGGATGATCCCTCCAGATAGCTGCGGAGCTGCCTGGCCACTTCCACCTGCTCCGGATAGCCCCTTGAAGTATGCACCTTTTCGTTGAACGCATCCGTGATGCCGTTCAGCGCCTGATGGGTGAGGGAGGCGATCCAGACACTGTCATCCATCAGTTTCCCGGCCTCGATGTAGTTGATCAGCCCCTGTGCCGTCATCGGCTGGGTGCCGTTGATCAGGGCGAGCCCCTCCTTCGCCTCCAAAGTGAGCGGCGTGATGCCGAGCGATTCCATCACACTTTTAGATTCACGAAGTTCCCCTTTATGGTAAACTTCGCCTTCGCCGATGAGTGCAATCGCGAGGTGCGAGAGCGGGGCAAGGTCGCCGGATGCCCCGAGAGAACCCTGTTCCGGCACTTTCGGTATGATGCGCTCATTGATGAACGTCTTCAGCTGATCGACGAGTGCGACGGTCACCCCGGAGTGCCCCTTGAGCAGCGTATTCAGCCGCAGCACCATCATGGCGAGCACCGTGTGTTCACCAAACGGCCTGCCTACACCGCATGAATGCGAACGGATCAGATTGACCTGAAGGTCCTGTGTCCTGTCCTTCGAAATCCTTACATCGCTGAACAGCCCGAAGCCCGTCGTAATGCCGTAGATCGTCTTTTCATGCTCTATGATATCCTCGACGATCCTCCTTGAGCGCCGCACATTTTCATATGCTCCCTCCGATATTTCGATTGTGCTGCCTGCATCCGCAAGAAATGATTTCATCTTGTCGATCGTCAGGCCGTGGCCTTCCAAAGTTAAAACTGTCATTCTGTCTCCTCCTTTTTGGCAATAAAAAAAGACACAATAATCCCGTTACGGGATTCCAGTGTCTCTAATAGCTGATGTCTGTGACATGTATTATCCTATTGTCTAGATATGGTTGATTCCAAGACCCAGGGTTTCGTGTTCCTTCCCCTTGATCGGTGCACCGATGGTGCCGTAGAAGCAGACCGCAAGCCATTCGCCCTCATGCTGATCTTCATACGGATATCCCCTGACGACGGAGAATGAAAGCCCTACCGTCCGCATGACTTCGCCGACGCTCAGTTTTCCGCGCGTCACGCCCTCGGCCGCCTCGATGATCGCATGATAGAGCGCATGCGTTTCCCGGTAGATATCGGGATTGATCAGTTCGTTGCGCTTTGCCGCCGTTTCAACGGATGAAATGACTTTTTTCAGATCCATCGACCCGACTTTGCCCGTGATCACACTGAACTCTCTGTGGTCAGGCATCAGTCCGAGCGCCGTCTTCTCGCCCAGCAGGGCCGAAAGCGTCGCATATTTGCCAAATGCTTTCTGATGTGTTTCATTGCTCATCGGTAATACCTCTTTTAAACCGGCTTATTTTCTATTGATAACTCTTCTGAATTCACTAATGACTGTTTTCATTATAGCGCTTACACGGGTGATTGGCAATGTACGAAAAAACCCGCAGCTTTCACTGCGGGTTGATGGATCATTCTTCAGTTTCATCTTCAGAAGGATTCAGTGATTCTTCTGCAGTCAGCGTCTCTTCTGTAACATCTTCAGCCGCTTCCTCCGTCGCCGCTTCATTGTCGAGGGTGAGTTCTTCCTCTTCGATTTCCTCTTTCACTTTGGCGACTGTCGCGACCTTCTGGTCGCCGGACAGCTTGATCAGCCTGACACCCTGTGTGTTACGCCCCAGAACGGACACCTCTTCCATCACAAGGCGGATGATGACACCGTGATTGGTCACGATCATCAGGTCCTCATCGCCGTTCACAGAGG
This sequence comes from Salinicoccus sediminis, assembly GCF_000986795.1. Classification (GTDB taxonomy): domain Bacteria; phylum Bacillota; class Bacilli; order Staphylococcales; family Salinicoccaceae; genus Salinicoccus; species Salinicoccus sediminis. The sequence continues at coordinate 76,348 of NZ_LAYZ01000003.1, forward strand.
CGATGTAGATCAGTTCACCGACACGGTCGGTGAGGTTTGCCGTCTTGACGCCGACACCGCCGCGGTTCGTAATGCGGTATTCCGCTTCAGGCGTCAGTTTGCCATAACCGTTGTCCGTTACAACAAGGATCGACTGGTCTTCCGCCAGCACATCAAGGCCGACGACTTCGTCATCTTCACGGAGCCTGATCCCTTTGACACCGGCAGCTGTCCGTCCCATCGTGCGGATCTGCTCTTCAGGGAAACGGATGAGGGCACCGTATTTTGTACCCAGGATGACTTCTTTCGTGCCGTCTGTCAGACGTACTGCCAGAAGTTCATCATCTCCCCTGAAGGAAATCGCAATCTTGCCGTTTTTGTTGATTCGTTCGAAGTTCTCCAAGCCGGACCGTTTGACGAGTCCGTTCTTCGTGGCGAATACAAGGAACATATTTTCGAATTCCTCAGGATCCTTATCCTTCACGGCAATCATTGTGCTGATTTTTTCATCTTTGTCGATTTCCAGCATGTTGACGATCGGAATGCCCTTGGACTGTCTGGACAGTTCAGGCAGTTCATAGCCTTTCAGACGGTACACTCGCCCTTTATTGGTGAAGAACATGATGTAATCATGCGTGCTCATCGTCACGATCTGGCTGACGAAGTCATCCTCGATCGTGTTCATGCCCTGTACTCCGCGGCCCCCGCGATGCTGCGCGCGGTATGTGGAGGACGGCAGACGTTTGATGTAGTTGTTGTGGCTGAGTGTCACAACAATCTGTTCTTCAGGGATCAGGTCTTCATCCTCGATGTCGGAAAGGTTGCCGAGGGTGATTTCCGTGCGGCGGTCATCGCCGTATCTATCCCTGATGTCGAGCAGTTCTTCGCGGATGATTTCAAGGAGTTTCTCCTCATCCGCCAGGATGGCCTTGAGTTCTTCGATGGTCTTCAGTATTTCGTTATATTCGTCCTCGATCTTGTCACGCTCAAGGCCGGTCAGGCGGCGGAGACGCATATCCAGGATGGCCTGCGCCTGGCGTTCCGACAGGTCGAATTTCTCCATCAGGCCGCTTCTCGCCGCTTCATCATTCTGTGAGCCGCGGATCAGTGCGATGATGGCATCGATGTTATCAAGCGCAATCTTCAGACCTTCCAGGATGTGCGCCCGGTCTTCGGCACGCTTCAGATCGAACTTCGTCCGTCTGAGGACAACGACTTTCTGGTGCTCGAGATAATGGTGCAGCACCTCTTTCAGGCCGAGGATCTTCGGCTGGCCTTTGACAAGCGCCAGCATATTGATGCCAAATGATGTCTGAAGGGGCGTTTGTTTGTAGAGATTGTTCAGGATGACATTGGCATTCTTATCCTTCCGGATCTCGATGATGATCTTGACGCCTTCCTTGAGGCTCGTCTCATCACGCAGATCGGTGATACCCTCGATCTTCTTGTCCCGTGCCAGTTCGGCAATCTTTTCAACGAGCCGCGCCTTGTTGACCTGATAGGGGACTTCAGAGACGATGATGCGTTCCTTGCCGTTCTTCATCATTTCGATTTCGCATTTTGCGCGCATGATGATGGAGCCCCTGCCCGTTTCATAGGCTTTGCGGATGCCGCCCTTGCCGACGATGAGGCCGGAAGTTGGGAAGTCCGGACCCTTCACGTGTTCCATGAGCTCGGGCAGGGTGATTTCATCATCTTTTGACAAGGCAAGCACCGCATCGATCACTTCTTTCAGGTTGTGCGGCGGAATATTCGTCGCCATGCCGACGGCAATACCGCTCGCCCCGTTGACGAGCATGTTCGGGAAGCGGGCGGGAAGGACCACCGGCTCGCGTTCGTTGCCGTCATAGTTATCCTGGAAATCGATGGTATCCTTGTTGATGTCCCGCATGAGTTCCATGGAAATCCTGCTCATCTTCGCCTCTGTGTAACGCATCGCCGCAGCACCGTCGCCGTCCATGGAACCGAAGTTCCCCTGGCCGTTGACGAGCGGATAGCGGTAGCTGAAATCCTGCGCCATGCGGACCATGGCATCATAGATGGACGAGTCGCCATGCGGATGGTATTTACCCATGACATCGCCGACGATACGCGCGGATTTCTTATACGGTTTATCAGCGGTCATGCCGTTGTCATGCATGCCGTGAAGTATTCTCCGGTGCACGGGCTTCATGCCGTCCCGGACATCGGGGAGCGCCCTCGAGACGATGACACTCATTGCATAATCCAGGAATGACGTACGCATCTCCTTGCTGATATTGACCTGCTGCAGTCTGTCTTTTTCGTCACTCATTCATATTTACCTCCATCTTTAAACATCCAGGTTCTGTACGTACATTGCATTCTCTTCGATAAAGGTCTTCCTGTGCTCGACGATGTCGCCCATCAGCATTTCAAATGTCTGGTCGGCATCCACGGCATCCTTCAGGGACACCTGGAGCAGTGACCGGAAGCCGGGATCCATCGTTGTCTCCCACAGTTGGTCGGCGTTCATCTCGCCGAGACCTTTGTACCTGGAGAGGGAAATCTTCGGTGTATCCTTGAGCTCACTTTTGAGCCTGTCAAGTTCCCTGTCATCGAATACATAGTGCTTATTCTTGCCCTGCTCGACTTTATAGAGCGGCGGCTGGGCGATATATACATACCCCGCTTCTATCAGCGGCTTCATGAAGCGGTAGAAGAATGTCAGGAGCAGCGTGCGGATATGCGCGCCGTCGACATCGGCATCCGTCATGATCACGATCTTGTGGTACCGTGCCCTGGAAAGGTCGAACTCCTCGCCGATGCCCGTACCGAGCGCTGTGATCATTGAACGGATTTCATTATTGTTGAGGATGCGGTCAAGACGCGCTTTCTCGACGTTCAGTATTTTACCGCGGAGCGGCAGGATGGCCTGTGTGGTCGAATCCCGGCCGGATTTCGCGGAACCGCCCGCTGAGTCACCCTCGACGATGAACAGTTCACTTTCCGCCGGATCCTTGCTCGAACAGTCCGCAAGTTTACCCGGCAGGCTGGATATCTCAAGCGCGGATTTCCTGCGTGTCATCTCCCGTGCCTTTTTCGCGGCAAGCCTTGCATGCTGGGCTGTGATCCCTTTTTCGACGATGACTTTTGCGACCGGCGGGTTTTCCATCATGAAGCGTTCGAAGCCTTCTGTGAAAAGCTGATCGGTGATCAGCCTGGCTTCGGAGTTGCCGAATTTCGTCTTAGTCTGCCCTTCAAACTGCGGATCGGTATGCTTGATGGAGACGACCGCCGTCATCCCTTCGCGCACATCTTCGCCGCTCAGCCGGACTTCGCCTTCTTTGATGATCTTGTTGGTGAGGCCGTAATTGTTGATCACTTTCGTCAGCGCACGCTTGAAACCGTCTTCGTGCGTACCGCCTTCGTAAGTGTTGATGTTGTTTGCATACGACAGCAGCGTGGTCGTGAAGCCGCTGTTGTACTGGAGCGCGATTTCCACTTCGATGTCATCTTTTTCACTGTGCATGTAGATCACGTCATCGTGGAGCACTTCGCGGGTTTCATTCATCTGCTCGACGTAGGACTTGATGCCGCCCTCGTAGTGGTAGCTGAATGTTTCATCCTCTTCGCCGCGTTCGTCGGTCAGATTGATCTCGAGCCCCTTGTTCAGGAATGCAAGCTCCTTGATGCGGTGCTGCAGGATGTCCAGCTCATATTCTGTCGTTTCGGTGAATATTTCCGGGTCCGCCTTGAAACGGATCATCGTGCCCGTCTTGTCCGTCTCGCCGAAGACTTTGAGGTCAAACTGCGGCACACCGCGCTTGTATTGCTGATGATGGATCTTTCCATCGAGGTGGACGTACACTTCGAGTGTCTCGCTCAGTGCGTTTACGACGGAGGAACCGACACCGTGCAGGCCGCCGGAGACCTTGTAGCCGCCGCCGCCGAATTTACCGCCGGCATGGAGTACTGTCAGGATGACTTCGACCGCCGGACGGCCCATCTTCTCCTGTATGTCCACCGGGATGCCCCGGCCGTTGTCGGTCACTTTTATCCAGTTGTCCTTTTCAACCGTCACGTTCACACGCGTGGCATACCCGGCCATCGCCTCGTCGATGCTGTTATCGACGATTTCCCACACCAGGTGGTGGAGCCCCTTCGATGCTGTGGATCCGATGTACATACCCGGACGCTTTCTGACCGCTTCCAGGCCTTCCAGTACCTGTATCTGACTGGCGCCGTACTGTTCTTGATTTGTTTCAGCCATGTTATCACCTTCCGCTATACTTTAACTTTCCCGTCATCTATGCTGAATGACTGCATTTCATCCATGATTGTGTGATTGATATCGCTGATCGATGTCGTTGTGACGAACGTCTGGACCCTGTTGCGGATCGAGGTGAGCAGATGGGACTGCCGCGTCTCGTCGAGCTCGCTCAGGACATCATCCAGAAGAAGTACCGGGTATTCCCCGATCTCCTCATGGATCAGCTCGAGCTCCGCCAGTTTCACCGACAGGGCTGTCGTCCGCTGCTGCCCCTGGGAGCCGTATGTCTGGACATCGAAATCATTGATATAAAACGATATATCATCCCTGTGGGGGCCGGTCAGGGCCTGTCCGCGCTCGATTTCCTTTTCAAGTGTGTCATCGAGCAGCGACTTGATCTCAAGCTCCAGGGATTTTTCATCTTCCGATTCGAATTTGATATTCGGCCTGTAGCGGACCGCCAATGATTCATTGCCGTTTGAAATATCCCCGTGGATCCGGCTTGCGTACTTCTCAATGGTCCGGATGAACTGCTGCCTTTTTAAAATAATTAAACTTGCATATTCTGCAAGTTGTGCGTTCAGGACATCGATCATCACCTGATCGACATTCCTCTGTTTCAAATAATTGTTCTTCTGGACCAGGACCTTCTGATATCCGCTCAGCATGTTGAGGTACACCTTTGAAATCTGACCGCATTCCATATTGATGAATTTCCTTCTGACCTGGGGCGAGCCCTTGACGATATTCAGATCCTCCGGTGCAAAGAGGACGACATTCAAATGGCCGATGTACTGGCTCAGCCTGGCAACTTCCATATGGTTCACTTTCGCGCGCTTGCCTTTGGAGCTCACGCTGATCGACAGGGGGAGGTCGCTGTATGCAGTCCTGATGCTGCCGTTGACGAAAGCCTCCTCCTGTTTGAAACGGATGAGTTCCTTGTCCTTTGCGGTCCGGTGGCTCTTGGCCAGCGCCAGAAAGTAGATGGACTCAAGCAGGTTCGTCTTGCCCTGGGCGTTCCGGCCGATGAAGACATTGAGCTTCGGGTGGAATTCGAGATCCAGCGACTCATAGTTTCTGAAATTTCCCAGATGTATATTTTTCAGGATCATTTCGGGTATTCTATCCTGTAGTGCCCGGCATCCCCGAGGTCCAGTTCATCGCCGTCATGAAGCTTCTTGCCCCTGCGGTTCTCAGGCTCGCCGTTCAGGAACACTTCGTTTTCCTGGAGGAACCATTTCGCTTCCCCGCCTGTACCGATTATCCCTTCATGCTTGAGGAACTGACCCAGCGTAATGATTTCATCGAATTGGATACTTTCCATTCACTCATCCTCCTAACTCTCACTTCTATATTATACTACATTTTTGGATAAATTTCACTCCAGAAGGGCAAATAAAGCCTTCAGAGCGTTTTATGGGCTTTTTAGGGTTTTCCCCTTTGAAAATAAAAAAGCGACTGAGAAGCCCTGTTTTTAAATTTCTGGGCCTCAGTCGCCATTTATAAGATTTTTATACCTAATACGTGCGGATCGGCAGGATCAGCTGGATGACTTCGTCGGAATTCGCGGCGCTCAGTGTGAACGGGCGCATCGTACCGAAGAAATCGATCGTCACTTCATCATCATTGACGGCTTTCAGTGCATCCATCATGTACTTGGAGTTGAAGGAGATCTTAAGCCCTTCGCCCTCCACGCCGTTTGTGTTCACATCTTCATTCACCGTGCCGACTTCCGGCGAGTTGGAGGACAGTTCCACGCTGCCGTCCTCCACCGTCATGCGGATGACGTTGTTGCCGCCCTCCCGTGCCAGGAGGGAGACGCGGTCGATCGCATGATAGAAGCTTGAGTTGTCCACAGTGACCTTCGTTTCGTAGTTTTCCGGGAACAGCCTTGAAGTATCCGGATAGTTCCCTTCAAGCAGCCTTGAAATGAAGCGCATGTTGCCGTAGCTGAACAGCACCTGGTTCTGGGAGAAATGGATTTCCACTTCTTCATCTGAATCAGTGATGATCTTATTCAGTTCGGACAGTGATTTACCGGGGATGATCGCATTCATGGTTCCCATGGAGAACTGTTCCCCGCTTAGTTTGCGGAGCGCCAGCCTGTGTGAATCCGTTGCTGTGAATTTTATGCCTTCCTCATTGAATTCCCAGTTCACACCTGTCAGGACAGGGCGTGTTTCCGACATGGAAACCGCAAAATTGGTCTGGTTGATAATCGTTTTGAGCACTGTCGATTTCAGTACGATGCTTTCGTCATCATTCACTTCCGGCAGCAGAGGATACTGGTCCGGATCATTGCCGCTCAGGTTGAATTCGGATTTAGAAGCAGTGATCTTTGTCTGGTATGAATCATTCGTTTCGAGCTGTACAAAATCACCGGAGAGCTTTTTGATGATGTCGACAAAGAATCTGCCGGACAATACGACAGCGCCGGGTTCATTAATTTCCAGGATTTCTTCATTATCAATTTCCGTAGGTATTGTGATTTCTATGGATATCTCTGAGTCACTGCCCGTCAGGAGCAGCTGGTTGTCCTTCACTTCCATTTTTATACCATTGAGGATGGGGAGTGTCGTCCTTGGTGATATCGCTTTGAGACAATGATTCAATTGTTCAATGAAATACTGGCGATTAATGCTGATTTTCATATGATAATGACTCCTTATTATATATATTGATAATTAAATAAAGTAATAATAACAGTAGGTCCTGTGGATTTGTGGATAAGTCGTGAAGACCTTTGATATATAAGTTATCCACATGTGCATAATCTGTTGGCTCCAGTGTAACATTTATCCACACTGTGCACATCCGTCAGCTGATCTTATTTTCTATCTGTTCCAGCTCCTGCTTGAAAATTTCATCCTGGTTCAGCATTTTGGAAATCTTTTCATGCGCATGGATGACGGTGGAGTGGTCCCGTCCGCCGAAAACCTCACCGATTTTCGGCAGTGAGTAGTCGGTCAGCTCACGTGAGAGATACATTGCGATCTGCCTCGGGAAAGCGATGGATTTTGTACGTTTTTTGGATGAGAATTCCTCGATCTGGATGCCGTAGAAGTCTGCGACGGCTTCCTGTATGTCAGCGACCGTAATCTTCTTCGAACTGGACTGGGTGACGAGATCCTTCAGGGCTTCTGAGACCATCTCCGGCGTCAGCGGCTGGTTCACCAGCTTCGAATAGGCTGCGACACGCGTGAGTGCCCCTTCCAGTTCACGTATATTCGTCTGTATATGGTTCGCAATGTAGATCATCGCTTCATTAGGTATTTCGACTTCTTCCTCTTCGCATTTTTTGCGCAGTATCGCAATGCGTGTTTCGAGGTCGGGGGGGGTGATATCGGTGATAAGGCCCCATTCGAAGCGGGATCTCAGCCTGTCCTCAAGCGTCGGGATCTCCTTCGGTGTACGGTCGCTCGAAATGACAATCTGCTTGTTGTCTTCATGCAGCGCATTGAACGTATGGAAGAATTCCTCCTGTGTCGATTCCTTGCCGGCAAGGAACTGTATGTCATCAATCAGCAGCACATCCACATTCCTGTACCTGTTCCTGAAAGCTTCGGTCTTGTTGTCCCTGATGGAGTTTATGAATTCATTCGTAAATTTTTCACTGGACAGGTAGGCGACTTTCGCATTCGGCCGGTGTTCCAGTACATAATGCCCGATGGCATGCATCAGGTGCGTCTTGCCGAGACCGACGCCTCCGTATATGAAAAGCGGATTGTATGCTTTGGCCGGCGCCTCGGCGACGGCGAGTGAAGCGGCGTGGCTGAAGCGGTTGCCGTTGCCGATGACGAAAGTCTCGAATGTATTGTTGACGTTGAGCTGGTTATGGACCGGGAAATCAGGTGTTTCCTCAGGTTCCTTTCCGACAGCTTCCGTCATCCCCCTTGACTGTTCATCCTCGGTGACGATATGGATGTCCGGCTTTTCCCCCATGACTTCATACAGCTGTTCCTGAATCAGTTGGCTGTAGTTTTTCTCAAGCCAGTCACGCTGGAACTGGGATTCAGCTTTGACGACCGCCTGGTCGTTGTCGAGGTGGGTCATCGACGTTTCTTTGAACCATGTCGAATAGCTGGCGGTGGCAATCTGTTCTTCTATCCCTTTTAATGTATTGTTCCATATATCATTTAAACTGCTCATTAGGTTTGTCCTCTTTTCTTATTCACATAATCACAGGCTGTGGATAAAGATTTTCCACGAACTTTGATAACTGTCCACAGGTTATTAACATTCTGTGGATAACATTCGTATTCAGGACGTTTTTCCACAATTACGTAAACAGAATTATATCGAATCCAGCGTATAATATCAACAGCTCAGAGGAGATATGCACAAATTCACAAGTTATCCACAGGGCTGTTGTTCACATCTGTGCATCTGGGGATAAACGGGCGTATAACCTGTGGAAAATATAAAAATGCCGGATTATTATCCACAGCGGGTGTGCACGATAAAAGTTATCCACAGAAATTTCCGGCTGGTTAAAAGTGAAAATTGTGTTGAAATCAGGGGGTGTTTCTGTTATTCTTTAATAGTTACAATTTTAGAAGCTTAATTTAGAAGCTATATACAGGCAGAAGTATCATGGAGGTGTATTTTAAAATGACAAAACGTACTTACCAGCCAAATAAACGTAAACACAGCAAAGTGCACGGTTTCCGTAAAAGAATGAGCACAAAGAACGGACGTAAAGTTTTAGCCCGTCGCAGAAGAAAAGGCAGAAAAGTTCTTTCAGCCTAATACCCCAAGATCATCTGAACAGGTGATCTTTTTTTATGTATATGGCGGGATATTTTATAAATGTCGCCGGATTTTGTATAATGGAATATCATATGAAAGAGCGTATTGATGATGAAGAAAAGATACAGAATTAAAAGGGAAAAGGATTTTCAGCTCGTCTTCAAAAAAGGAAAATCTTTTGCAAACAGACAATTTGTAGTCTACCTGACAGACAATCCTAAAACAGATCATATGCGCCTCGGAATCAGTGTATCCAAAAAGCTCGGTAATGCCGTAAAACGCAATAAGATCAAAAGGCGCATCCGGGTGTTTTTCCAGAAGCATCAGAATTCACTCAACCCGAGGGAATATGTCGTGATCGCCAGGCAGCCTGTCAGCCATATGGACTATCATCAGATGGAGAAATCATTATTGCATGTGCTGAAAATCGCGAGATGTATAAAATGACACGGGGGTCACTGCCATGTACAGGATTTATAGGGAAGAAACCGTCGATCGTGCAATCGCCAAAGGTCTGGAAGAACTGCAAGTAACCGAATCGGATATCAGGATAGATGTCGAAGATGAAGGGAAGCGCGGGATTCTCGGTTTCGGCAAAAAGGATGCGGCGGTCAGACTGACTGTCATCAACCCGGAACTGAAGATGTATGGATCCATAGAGGCGCTCATTTCAAGGGACGTTGAAAAAGAGGACAGCGTCATCGCGGAGGCGCCTGCTGAAAAAGAAGCGGCGGAAACGGCTCCGGAAGATGCCGGCTCTTCTATGGAAGAAACCGGCGGAAAAACCACGCCGGAACCGTCTGGAGAAGTGACTGCGGATGAGTCTGACACCGGCGCCCCCCCGAGGGACAACAAGGCACTTATGCGGGAAGCGGCGGAACAGACACAACATTATATAGATAGCATCATCAGGGATATGAATCTTGAAGGTACGAGCGGGACGGCTATAAAAGGCAATGAGATCCGGATAGACATCGAGTCGCCGGCGGCCGCCAAACTGATCGGCAAGCGGGGCGCGACGCTGAATGCACTGCAGGAAGTCGCCCAGAACTACTTCAATTCCATCCACAGAAGCTACGGCATCATCATCCTCGATGTCGGGGACTACAGGGAAAAGCGCAGGGAGACCCTCGAGAACCTGGCGATGAACATGTCAAAAAAGGCACTCAGGTCAAACGGGCCGCTCAGGCTGGAGCCCATGCCTTCATTCGAACGCAAGATCATGCATCATGTGCTCAGTGACATTGAAAATATTGAAACATATTCAGAAGGTTCCGAGCCGAACCGCTATTTAGTGATAGAAAAGAAATAAAAGGAGTACTGCACTATGCAATTAGAAACTATATCCAGTATCTCGACCCCGGTGGGCGAAGGTGCGATTGCGATTGTCCGTCTGTCAGGCATAGATGCCGTGGAAATCGCCGACACCCTCTACAAAGGGGCGGGACCGTTGTCGTCGGTGGATTCCCATACGATCAATTACGGGCATATTGTTGATCCCGAAACTGGTGAATCCGTGGAGGAGGTCATGGCAGCTGTAATGCGCGCGCCGAAGACCTATACCAGGGAGGATATAGTTGAGATCAATTGCCATGGCGGAATCCATACCGTAAACCGTGTGCTGCAGCTCACTTTGAAACATGGAGCCCGCATGGCCGAACCCGGCGAATTTACAAAGCGCGCATTTTTAAATGGAAGAATCGACCTTTCGCAGGCTGAAGGGGTCATGGACTTCATCAGGTCGAAGACGACCGAGGCGTCCAAGGTGGCCAACCAACAGATGCAGGGCAGGCTCAAGACATACGTCGAAAGCCTGAGACAGAGCATTCTGAACATCCTTGCCCAGGTGGAAGTGAATATAGACTATCCGGAATACGATGATGTCGAGGAAGCGACAACATCGTTTCTTCTGGAAGAAGCGGAAAAAGTGGAAACAGAGATTGAAAAACTTCTGAAAAGCAGCTCGCAGGGAAAGATTTTGAGGGAAGGTCTGAGCACCGTCATCGTCGGCAAGCCGAATGTCGGTAAAAGTTCACTCCTCAACTATTTCATCCAGGACAACAAGGCGATTGTCACGGACGTCGCCGGAACAACGCGGGACATTTTGGAGGAATACGTCAACGTCAACGGCATTCCGCTCAAGCTCGTCGATACGGCGGGAATCAGGGATACCGACGACATCGTCGAGAAGATCGGCGTGGAGCGGAGCCGCCAGGCACTCATCCAGGCCGAACTGATCCTGTATGTGGTAAACAACAACGAACCGCTCACAGATGAGGATATCGAGATCCTTGATTCCGTATCCGACCAGAAAGTGATCGTCATTGTGAATAAACTCGATCTCGAAACGAAGTTTGATACAGAGGATCTTGGCAGGCGCTACCCGGACATGCCCGTCGTCGGTACATCGATCATAAACAGCACGGGTGTTGACGATCTGGAGGACAGGATTGCTGAGCTGTTCTTTGAAGGCAGCATCCAGTCCACGGATTCGACTTATGTCTCCAACAACAGGCACATCGGCCTGCTGGAAGACGCGAAGCGGGCAATCAGTGACGCAATTGAATCAGCGGAGATGGACGTACCGGTCGATATCATACAGATCGACCTTGTCAAAACTTGGGAACTGCTTGGGGAAGTCATTGGTGAAGATGTCAGCGAACAGCTGATCGACCAGCTCTTCAGCCAGTTCTGTCTTGGAAAATAAGAGGAGGAAAACTATGACAGGAAATATGAAATACGATGTTGTGGTCATTGGTGCAGGACATGCAGGCGTCGAAGCGGGACTTGCCTCTGCACGCAAAGGGCTTAAAACATTGATGCTGACCATTAACCTGGACAATATCGCATTCATGCCATGCAACCCGTCTGTAGGCGGCCCGGCCAAAGGGATCGTCGTCAGGGAAGTCGATGCACTCGGCGGGCAGATGGCTAAAGTAATAGATAAGACGCACATACAGATGCGGATGCTGAACACAGGGAAAGGGCCTGCAGTGCGCGCACTCCGCGCACAGGCGGACAAGACGCTGTATCAGCAGGAGATGAAACGTGTACTCGAGGATGAACCGAACCTGGACATCCTGCAGGGCATGGTTGATGAGATCATCGTGGAGGATGATGTGGTCAAAGGTGTGAAAACGAATATCGGCACAATCTACGATGCCGGGGCGGTCATCGTTACGACAGGGACATTCCTGCGCGGCGAAATCATCCTCGGGGATCTGAAATACTCCAGCGGTCCGAACCACCAGATGCCTTCCGTGCCGCTTGCCGATCAGCTGAAGCAGCTCGGTTTCGATATCGTCCGCTTCAAAACGGGTACGCCGCCACGCGTCAACTCGGATTCCATCGATTATTCGAAAACTGAAATCCAGCCGGGCGACGATGTGCCGAGGGCATTCAGCTTCGAGACGACAGAGTTCATCATGGACCAGCTGCCATGCTGGCTGACGTACACTTCAGAGAATACGCACCAGATCATCAATGACAATCTGCATCTCTCAGCAATGTATTCCGGGAATATCGTGGGCACCGGTCCGCGCTACTGCCCGTCAATCGAAGATAAGATCGTGCGCTTCAACGATAAGCCGCGGCATCAGATTTTCCTTGAACCAGAAGGCAGGGGGACGAAAGAAGTCTATGTACAGGGGCTTTCCACAAGCATGCCTGAAAACGTCCAGCGCGAGATGCTCGCTTCCGTGCCGGGCCTTGAAAACGCGCGCATGATGCGCTCCGGCTATGCCATCGAGTATGATGCACTTGTGCCGACACAGCTGTGGCCGTCACTTGAGACGAAAAAAATAGAGAACCTCTTCACCGCCGGTCAGATCAACGGTACGAGCGGCTATGAAGAGGCGGCGGGCCAGGGGCTCCTTGCCGGTGTCAACGCTGCAGCCAAGCTGCTCGGCGAGGAACCGCTCATCCTGAGCCGCTCCGATGCCTACATCGGCGTACTGATCGATGATCTCGTCACCAAAGGGACGAATGAACCCTACCGTCTGCTTACGTCCAGGGCGGAACACCGTCTGCTGCTCCGTCATGACAACGCGGACCTCCGTCTGACTGAAAAAGGCCATGAAATCGGCCTGATCGGGGATGCGCGCTATGATGCGTTCCTTGTGAAGAAACAGAATATCGAAGCGGAAATCGACCGTCTTAAGAATGTCCGCATCAAGCCGAACGAAAAAGCACAGTCTGTAATCGAGTCAAGAGGCGGAACGCTGCTCAAGGACGGCATCCTTGCATTCGATCTGCTCAAACGTCCGGAGATGGACTATGAATCCATCATGGAGATTCTGGAAGAGGACATCATGATTTCCAAAGAGGAGTACGAACAGGTTGAAATCCAGACGAAGTATGACGGCTATATCGCCAAATCCCTCGCCCAGGTCGAGAAGATGAAACGCATGGAGAAAAAGAAGATTCCGGCGGACATCGATTACGACGCGGTGCATTCCCTGGCGACAGAGGCGCTTGATAAGCTCAAGAAAGTCAAGCCTCTGGATATCGCACAGGCATCCAGGATTTCAGGCGTGAACCCGGCCGATGTCTCCATCCTTCTCGTCTATATCGAACAGGGCAACATCAAAAGGGTAAACGCATGACGGAACAACAATTCATAGACGCACTTGAGGCACAGGGCATCGGTCTCACACCGCACCAGATCAGCCAGTTCAGGACATATTTCGAGATGCTTGTGGAATGGAATGAAAAGATCAACCTGACCGCTGTGACCGGGGAGGAGGAAGTGTATCTGAAGCATTTCTACGACTCCCTGACACCGCTGTTCAACATCGATATCAAGCAGGATGCGGATATATGCGATGTGGGCGCCGGGGCAGGTTTTCCGAGCATACCGATGAAGATCGTCCGTCCGGATCTGAAAGTCACAATCGTCGATTCGCTCAACAAACGCATCGGCTTCCTCAATGAACTGTCGGCCAATCTGGGTATCGACAGGATGCATCTCGTCCACGACCGGGCAGAGACGTTCGGGCAGGGCGCCCAGCGCCACAACTTTGATATCGTGACAGCGCGTGCGGTTGCACAGCTGAATGTCCTTGCCGAACTCTGTCTGCCGCTGGTCCGGACCGGCGGCAGCTTCATAGTGCTGAAAGGCAAAAGAGGGCTTGCGGAACTTGAGGAGAGCAGCTTTGCACTCGAGCTGCTCGGCGGCCGGGTGCGGGAGACTTACAGTTTCGTGCTTCCCGAAGAGGACAGCGAACGGTATATACTGGATATAGAAAAAATACGCAAGACACCGAAGAAGTATCCGAGAAAACCGGGTACACCGAACAAATCACCATTAAAATGACAGGCAGGTGAGGCAGATGAAAAAGCCTTTTTCCAGACTTTTTGGACTCATTGACAAAAGTGACGAGAAAAAAGAAGATGTGTCACTGCAGCTTCTTCCGCTGGAGAATATCGTCCCGAACCGGTATCAGCCCCGGACAGATTTTGACCGCGACCGCATAAAAGAGCTTGCGGATTCCATCGGGGAGCACGGCCTTCTGCAGCCGATCACTGTCAGGCCGATCGAAGAGGGCATGTATGAAATCATCGCGGGGGAGCGGCGTTTCCGTGCACTGAAGATGATGAACCGCGAGGAAGCGGAAGTCATCGTGAAGTATCTGACGGATACCGAATCGGCTGCAATCGCCCTCATTGAGAATATCCAGCGTGAGAACCTCTCCGCCATCGAAGAGGCGAGGGCATACCGGAAGCTGCTCAAGATGGACGGCATCACACAGAAGAACCTTGCCCAGAATCTGGGCAAGAGCCAGTCGTTCATCGCCAATAAGCTGCGTCTGCTGAAACTGTCCGATGATGTGATCGAAGCGCTGCAGCGCCAGGATATTTCAGAACGTCACGCGAGAAGTCTGCTCAGTCTGGATGATGAATCGCAGACAGAAGTGCTCGCAGATATCAAAGGCGGGAATCTGACGGTGAAGGACACTGAAACAGCCGTCAAAAACCGGCTGAAACATGTCAACGGGGAAATTGATTTCAAGGATGACGTGTCATTCATGCTGAATGACCTGAACCGTGAAATTGAAAAACTCAGGAACAGGGGCATGGACGTATCCTACGATACTTCCGAGCAGAAGGAATTCCATGAAGTGAATATAAAGATATTCAAATAAAACACTCACAGGCACTGACTCCGGTGGGTGTTTTGTTTTGGTGTCACAAACGCCGGCAGGCTGATATAATATTATATGTGATTCCAAACAGAAATGACGGCAGCACTGCCGTTTCAGGTGATGGAGGTGACGGCAGTGGCCGGAGAACTTGATGGAATACATGGAACCCCGGGGGACGATGAAACAGTCTCCATGCTGGACATGGCAGAAATCCGCCGCAATCCATATCAGCCGAGGACTGAATTCGATGACGAAAAACTCAGGGAACTCGCCGATTCCATATCTGAACATGGTATAATCCAGCCGATCATTGTGAGGAAATCAGTCAAAGGATACGACATAGTGGCCGGCGAACGCCGGTTCAGGGCAAGCAGGCTTGCAGAAAAGGAATCCATCCCGGCCATCGTCAAAGAGCTGACGGACAGGCAGATGATGGAATTTGCGATCATCGAAAATCTGCAGCGGGAGAATCTGAACCCGCTGGAAGAGGCGGGAAGCTATCGTGAACTGATGGATGAACTCGGGCTCACACAGAATGCCGTCGCAGAACGGCTGGGCAAATCGCGACCGTATATCGCCAATATGCTCAGGCTGCTCAGCCTGCCGCCCCGTGTAAGGCGGATGATCAGCGCGGGCGAACTTTCGGGGGCGCACGGCAGGACTTTACTGTCGCTCAAAGATCCGCTGCAGCTGGAAGCGGCAGCAAAAAAGGCAGTGGATGAGAAAATGAGCGTCAGGGCGCTCGAAGCCTATGTGAAATCCCTGTCCGGACCTTCCGTGAAGAGAAGGAGGAAGGCTCAGGAAAAGCCGGCTTTCATCAACCGGCATGAAACGAAGCTGAAGGAACGGTTTGGAACGAATGTAGAAATCAGCCGACAGCGGAAAAAGGGGACGATCTCCCTGGAATTCAGGAATGAAGAGGAATTCAAAAGGATCATTTCAATACTTGAAAATTCATAGAATGGATGTGTAAATTTGTTTTCTATACTGGGTAACACAGCGGATGAGACACTTACAGTCGTTCAGCAGCTCATGGCGGATCTGACAGATCCTGAACTTTGGCTTGGACTGGGCGGGAAAGTACTTACTGCGATTGTTCTGATTATCGTTGCACTGATCCTGGTCAAAATTGCCAACCGGATCATAGACAACTTCTTCAGTTATAAATCGAAGTCGAAAACAAAGATCAGGGGCAGCGAGAAACGCAACAAGACACTGATCAATGTGCTGCAGAATGCTGCCACGGTCATCATATGGTTCGTCATCATCATGATGGTGCTTGAAACGTTCAACCTGCCGGTGCGCACGCTGCTCGCCGGTGCCGGTGTCGTTGGTCTGGCTGTAGGTTTCGGTGCACAGAGCCTGGTGAAGGACATGATTACAGGATTCTTCATTATTCTGGAAAACCAGTTCGACAAAGGTGATTTTGTCAGGATAAACACAAGCGGAACACCGATCGGGGAAGGCGAAGTCATCGCCTTCAGCCTCAGATCCACGAAGATACAGGGTTGGGAAGGCGAGCTGATTGTCGTACCGAACGGTTCAATCAGTGAAGTGATCAACTTCTCACGCTACAATGCGATTTCCATGCTGGACATCAATCTGTCGCTTGATGAGGACCTTGATGAAGTGGAGGGCATCCTCAGCAGCTATTTCGAGGAAAGATGGAGGGATGAAGAGACGCTTGTCTCCATGCCTGAAGTCCTCGGCCTGCAGGGCATCGAAAACGGCGAGGCCATCATGAGAGTGATGCTCGAAACAGAACCGATGGAACATTTCGGAGCAACAAGGCGCATGAGAAAAAGGATCAAAAACCATCTCGCAACCAAAGGTATATATATTTCCGTTCCTAAAATGGACATTCAGGATTTCGAGGTAAATGACAAAGCAGAAGGTGAATGATATGGAAAAAGAGTACGGGATGAATGACATAGTAGAGATGAAAAAGCAGCATCCGTGCGGCAGCAGACTGTTCCGTATCACACGGCTCGGCGCCGACATCAAGATCAGATGTGAACAGTGCGGCCGTGTCGTCATGATGCCGCGGCGTGATTTTGAAAAACGGATGAAATCAGTGAAGTAAAAAATGAAGTGTAAAGGTGATTATAAATGGCTCTGACAGCAGGAATCGTGGGGTTGCCGAACGTTGGTAAATCCACATTATTTAATGCAATAACAAAGGCAGGCGCGCTTGCCGCGAACTACCCGTTCGCAACAATCGATCCGAACGTCGGCATCGTCGAAGTGCCGGACGTGAGGCTCAACAAGCTTACAGAAATGGTCGACCCGAAAAAGACCGTTCCCACAGCATTTGAATTTACGGATATCGCCGGCATCGTCAAAGGTGCATCCAAAGGTGAGGGGCTCGGCAATAAATTCCTCGCCCACATCCGGGAAGTGGATGCAATCTGCCAGGTCGTCCGTGCGTTCAACGACGAGAACGTCACGCATGTATCCGGCCAGGTGAACCCTGTGGATGATATTGAAATCATCAATATGGAACTCATCCTTGCCGACCTTGAAAGCGTCGAGAAAAGACTGCCGCGCCTGGAGAAAATGGCGAAGCAGAAAGACAAGGATGCCATGGCGGAAGTGGCCATCCTCCAGAAGATCAAGGAAGGGCTCGAGAACGACCAGCCGGTGCGTTCGATGGAGTTTTCCGAAGAGGAAGCGAAATACGTAAAGAACTTCCATATGCTCACACAGAAGCCGATGCTCTATGTCGCAAACGTGGCGGAAGAGGATATCGGCAGTACGGAAGGCAACGTGCACCTGGAGAACATCCGGGAATATGCGGATAAGGAAGGCTCCGAAGTCATCGTCATCTCGGCAAAAGTCGAAGAGGAGATTGCCGTCCTTGACGAAGATGAAAAGGAAATGTTCCTTGAAGAGCTCGGCATCAGCGAATCCGGTCTGGATAAACTGATCAAGGCGTCCTATGACCTGCTGGGACTTGCGACATACTTCACTGCAGGCGTGCAGGAAGTGCGTGCATGGACATTCAAAAAGGGCATGACAGCTCCGGAATGCGCCGGAATCATCCACACCGACTTCAAGAAAGGCTTCATCCGTGCAGAAACGGTGAGCTACGATGATCTTGTGGCAGCAGGAAGCGAAGTCAAAGCGAAAGAAGCGGGCAAGGTCCGCCTCGAAGGAAAAGAGTACATCATGAAAGACGGGGACGTCGTCCATTTCAGATTTAATGTGTAATATATATTGTAAAATGACCAAAACACTGGTATAATATCGGATTGTGAGTAATGAAAATTATTCCTTGCCTGTTTCCATTGAAACAGGCCGTTAAAGACCATAAGGAGGTGTAGAAGATGAGAGCATATGAAATTCTATATGTAATCCGTCCAGACATTGAGGAAGATGCTAAAAAAGCACTCGTTGAGCGTTTTGATAACCTATTGACTTCAAATGGCGCGGAAATCGTCGAATCAAAAGAGTGGGGCAAACGTCGTCTTGCGTATGAAATCGAAGATTACAAAGAAGGTTTCTACCAGATCATCAAATTGAATTCTGAAGTTGAAGCAACGAACGAATTCGACCGTTTGGCCAAGATCAGCAACGATATCATTCGTCACATCGTTGTCCGCGATGAACAAGCAGAAAACAAGTAATTAAAAACACATTGGAGTTGATTACATGCTGAACCGTGTTGTATTGGTTGGTCGTCTCACAAAAGACCCCGATCTTAAAGTCAGTCAAAACAACATTTCCGTAGCAACTTTTACTTTGGCGGTTAACCGCCCGTTCACGAGTTCGAACGGCGAACGCGGTGCCGACTTCATAAACTGTGTTGTATTCCGCAAGCAGGCGGAAAACGTCAATCAGTATTTGAAAAAAGGAAGTCTTGCGGGTGTTGACGGAAGACTGCAGAGCCGCACTTATGACAATAAGGACGGTCAGAGAGTGTTTGTAACTGAAGTAGTGTGTGACAGTGTACAATTCCTCGAACCGAAAGGGCAAGGCGGTAATCAACAACAGCAGTACAATAATAATTCCGCAGACAGCTATACGAATGCATATGGCAACCAGTCGACGGGATCAAGACCGGCGCCACAGCAGTCCAGACAGGACAGGGCTGAGGAAAATCCGTTTGCGAATGCAGACGGACCGGTTGACATCAGCGACGACGATCTACCATTCTGATAGTATAGTGTCCGGAAATGATCCCGGAGACGGATCAGCGATAAAATAATCACAGAGGAGGAAAAATCATGGCAGGTCCAAGAAGAGGCGGTCGCCGCCGTAAAAAGGTTTGTTACTTCACAGCCAATGGCATTACGCACATTGACTACAAAGAAGTAGACCTTCTTAAAAAGTTCATTTCAGAACGTGGTAAAATTCTTCCAAGACGTGTTACAGGTACTTCCGCGAAGTATCAGCGCCAGCTCACAGGAGCAATCAAGCGTGCACGTCATATGGCACTACTCCCATATGTAAAAGAAGAACAGTAATAAATAGAGTTACGAAAACCCTTGATGCGACAACGTTTCAAGGGTTTTTATTATGTCTTTTTTCTATTCTCAGGGCACTTTCAGGGCAAAGTGTCGGAAAACAAAGCATAAAGCATATAGTATAGTTTTAAAGCATAAAGTCTAATTTAACGGAATGGTCATAATTATTTTGGTGTATTGATAAAATGCCATTAGTTTGAATGGAAATCCAATCATCAATATATCTTGTATTACTAGAAGTTATTGTTGAAGGATGCACAGAAAGAAATAACTTGGCATTAGAAGTAGTAGCCTTGGTTATAGATTTTATTGTTTTTTCTGCCTGGTTTCCACACATTAATATAGATTCCGCATAATTTATTATTTGATTTGTAGTATTGCATTTAAGATCAAGTTCATTTTGGTTGATGAAAACCATCTTATAATCTTTGTACATGTTATTGACGAAGCTCAACCAATTATTATTTGTGGCTATATGAATATATTCGTCCCTGATTTTACAATTTTTATTATAATATAGAAGGTTTAATACATTTTCCAATGTGTGTTTAAAAGGAGAGAGTTTACCAGTGACGAAAGCGACGGTATCAAAATATTGATAAAATTTTTCACAATCAATACCTTTTAAATGTTTTGTTTCACATTTAACTTTATCATCTTCTTTATAAGGCTCTTGACCAACTATAATTTTAAGGTTTTTAAGCTCTTCTGGTATTCCTTCTGATGTATGCTCCATTAAATAATCACCTTCTCCAGGTTATCCATCATCTTATCATTCATCTTTTGAGTAACATGTGTATAGATCTGCAGCGTGGTCTTATGGTCTGTATGGCCGACACGTTCCATGATCGTTTTAAGGCTCACATCAAACGATGCCAGCATGCTAATATGTGTATGTCTCAATGTGTGGGTTGTTATCCTCTTATTCAAGCCACACCACTCACTGGCTTCTTTTAGCAATATATTGACCTTCTCTTTAAACAAGGGGGAGCCGGCCACACTGGTAAATACAAACCCTTTATCAGTAAACTTCTCATTCCACATGGATTCCTTCTTATTATCCAACATGACCATTTTAAGTATTTCACAACTCCGATCGGTGATATCAATGACACGGTATGATTTTTCTGTTTTGGTCGTGTCCTTAACTCCGAAAGATCCTTCATGTGTAATCCAATTGATGGAACCGTCTATTTCTAACTTCTTATTCTCTAAATCTATGTTGTGGGTCTCAATGGCCAACAACTCACTAATCCGCATACCATTCAGAGTTTGAAACTCAATAATGTATTTCATCATGTTCAAGTTCCTGGTCACATCCGCACGTTTGGTATTTTTAATCTTGTAATCGACATACTCCAATATCTCTTTAACCTCATGCAGCTCCAGGAAGTTATTCCGCTTACTTTTAATCTCTTCAATGGTCTTGACCGTTGTGGGGATCTCTACATCCTCCAGGGCAACCATAGAAGCAATGCCACAGGTCTTTTTAGCATGTCTGATGATAAATCGGATGACCGTCAGATAATCGGACAGTGTAGCCTTACCCATGCCTTCTTTATGTTTGGAATCAATGAACTTTTGAATGAATTGAGTATTGATATTTTTATAAAGGATGTCTGAATCGATGCTTTTTAAAATGACATTGAGCCTGGAGCGTTTTGATCGCAACGTGCCGGACTTGCTGCCGGATGCGAGTTTATACCGCTCAAACCATTCTTCGGCCAGCTGGTGGAACGTGAGTTTGTCTACACCGGGCATATGTGATTCATTTGATTTAATACGTTGCTCAATTTGCTCATTTAGGCGCTTCTGGGCTTCCTTTTCGGACTGCCTGGTATCTCTGTTCATTACAACGCTGGTACGTCTCCGCTTGCCTGTCAAGGGGTCAATGTATCGCTCATAAAAGCGGTGTTTGACCTTGCCTGTCTTATCCTCAAATGATTCTTTCCACATGGTTTATCCCTCCTTTTAACTGGACTGAGAGTTGGTCCAGATTGATTATTCTTTTTTCAGCTTCGGAATCATCACATCAGGTGCATATTTCCAACCAAATTTATTATAAGTATCCTCACTAATTAAGCCTTCATATTCTAAATCAGCCAAAACTCTTAATGCATGTTCTTGTCTAAATAACATCATACTATTTAAAGAATCAGTAATTATTTTTTTATCTTCAGATTTTATGATGTTATCTTTATAAAATTTATCATTGAATTTATCACTGATCATGTACTCAATGTCGTTGATAGGGAAGTCATATACATCAGCTTTGATATAACCTTTTTCCTCATCTCCCCATCTCAAATATTTAGAAGGAGCTTCTTTATTTGCAAACGTGTCTTTAAATTTGCTCTTAAATTCTTCAGTTGTTATTAATTCATGTTGGAATATTTCATTTATATCTTCTATATGTTTTACATACTCATGGCTGGAATCAGAAAGAGATAATAAGGATTTTCGAAGAAATTCTTCATTCGGTCTTCCTTTTTGACCATTTTCGATGCCGGATATATGGGATTGAGAATAGCCTGTTAATTCCCCTAACTCTTTAGCAGTAAGCTTTTTCCGCTTTCTGAGCCTTTTTAAATAGTCTCCTAATTCTTTGATTTTTTCCTCTTTTGGCATGTTACTCACTCCTTTAAAGATATTATCAATATTATTTTATCCTTGATATTCCAAAAAAGATAGTGTAATCTATGTTTAAGAATAAAATTAATAAAATATTATTCTAAATATCTCTTAAGAGGGGGATTTATATGCTGACATGTTATGAAAATAAAGTCAGAAAAGAAATTAGTCTATCTGGCCACAACATCAAAAGCTTTGCTGGTTCAATCGATGTTAGTTACACCTATATGTCTAATATTTTAAACGGCAGAGCTTGCAGTGGATTGGTAGCAAAAAGAATCGCTGAGGCTTTAGATGTTGAAATCTCGGACATCTTTGAAGTTAAAGAATCAATTAGAGAGGAGGTGTAGATCATGAGCAATGTACAAAGAATCTACGAAGAGCCGACACTGCAAAACAGTCTCTTAAAGCCTGAAGCAGTTTCGACCCGTCCGGTGTACGTATCGAAGAAAGTTGCTGCTGAGATGTTTTCAGTTTCAAAAAGCACTATATATCAATGGTGTAAGACTGCTGAAGAGTCCGGGGAATGGCCAGGGCTTTCTATACGTCCAAGCTCCAGTATCACCTTGCTGCACTTAGACACTTTGGAAAAATTCATCATCAGTAAGAACAAATCATTTTTATAAAGGAGTTGAAATCATGAAGCTATTTTTATCCATTCTTCCAGAACTTACTTTTCTAACTGGAACCCTAAGCGTAATAACAGGAATGATCTTATTCATGAATTGGCAGATCGCTCTTATATTCGGTGGAGCAGTGCTTATTCTAGTAGCGAACTATTTAAACGAGATCATGAGTGTGGAAGTTGAAGAACAATAATGAATCTAAAGGAGGATATCAAATGACTGAATCAGTAAAAAATGTATTTCAAAACAGAGTTTTAGACTTGATAAGGAACTTCTCAATATTGAAAGAATACGAAGGAATCGCCAGTTTTAAATTAGATGAAGATCCATTCGACATGATCTATGTAGTCAGAGACGGAAAGCTTCATGCAACGGTCGATACACATCAAACGCAAGGAGACATGCGAGTCTATGAAGTAACGGAAACTAAGCACCTCGAAACGCTTTTGTATTTCCTAGATGAAGACGTACCTGATAGCGAAAGGCATGAGCGATTCTTTAATAACTTACTGGATGATTATACGCTTTATCTGCTGGAGGAACATGCAGCTGGAGATGAGGAATTTAAAGCGGATCTCTTTGGAGAAATCAGCATGATTCATACCAATGCTATCTCAATCCAGGAACCGCACCAGGCAGCAGTAGAATCATTGAGGTCGCTCGATATATTCATGAATAGTAATAAGGTGAGCAATGAGGACTTTGAAACATTGATTAGTGAGTTAAACGCACAATTTACTGAATACAATAATTTCACTAGGGGGATTACAAATGACTGAACAAAAAGTAAACGAATTGGAAGATGAACTTTTGAAGATGGAAGATGACCGGGACAGCATGCAGATATTACTGAATCAAACTAGAGATATGCTGCTGACGATTGAACAACAGTATGAAGAAGTAGAAAAGGTTCATGCGTATTTACACCCTAAAGATACGAAGAGTTTAATTGCTCGAAAAATACAAACAGTGCGGTCACTACTGGACGTTACTAATAGATACCTGCGTGTAGAAATGGAAGATACAGAGCAATAAAAAAGCCGATACATTCAAAATGTACCGACTAGCTACCGACTGCAATCGGTAGAGAAATTAAATTAACTGTCCTGTAATTATAGCAGAAAAATAGGGGGTGTGGATTATGACAAATGCAAAAGATTCTTTCCAAGATGAAATTTATATAAAAGTCACTGATTTAAAAAGCGAAGAAATAGGAGTTTCATTTTTGAAAGCACTAGCGGATGAAAGCTTATCTTTTGAAGCGAAGCAGGTTTACTATTGTCTACTTCATTACCCCTTATCAAGTAAGGACAAAAGAACATTGAGTGAACAGGTAAACCTGTTTTTAGATGTACCACGAAAAGAATTCCAGGAATATAAAAAAGAACTCATAGCAGCTGGATATCTCAAGGAGGGGAGGTTATGACGAATTGGTTTTCGATTCACAGAAGTATTAAAAAACACTGGTTATTTCAGGAAGAGAGAACATATTCACGGTTTGAAGCATGGTTCTTCATCCTCATGGAAACCAATCATTCAGAGGTTAAACAACCAATAGGAAACCAAATTGTAACTATAGAAAGAGGTCAATTTTTCACCTCTAAACTTAAATTGTCAGAAAAGTTTAATTGGTCCAGAAAAAAATTAGATGCATTTTTAAGGATGCTCGAAAGAGACAACATGGTACACATCAAAAGCACAACGAAATATACCGTTATAACCGTTGTCAATTATGACTTTTACCAGAGTGATGAAGGTCGAAAGGCACAACAAAAGATACAACAATCGCAACAGCCAAGTGAACAACACTCGCACAACAACGGCACATCAAATGCACAACAAACGCACATAACGAATAATGTTAATAAAGGTAATAATGTTAATAACTCTATACGTGCTCTTGAAAATGATTTAAATGAAAGTTATGCACATGTGGATAAGTCGAAAGAAGATACAGAAGAAAAGTTCTTAGAGTTTTATGATCTCTATGACAAAAAGAAGGCAAGACCGAAAGCAGAGCAGGCATTTAAGAGAGCGTTAAAGAAACATGACTTTGAAACAATCATGAATGGTACTAAGAGTTTTTTAAAAACTATTACGGATAAGCAATACCAACCCTATCCGGCTTCATTCTTAAATCAAGAAAGATATATGGATGAACATCGTCCTGTAAACGGAAATATTATTGATGGAGATAATGCTCAAACGAATGAGCCAGCAGAAAATATCCAACGCAGTAAAAAAGAAGATCCCCTTGCAGATGTAAGACATTATGAAAATGCAGTCGATTAATCAAGGAAGCAGGTGAACATATGAAGAAGCCCCAGGCATTGGAAATATTAAAAATTCTATATGCGTTTTACCCAAACTTCAACCATAAAGAAATAGAATCATTTAACGAAATGTGGATTGAGCGCCTGACTGAGGGAGATTATGAGAAAACGATGCGGAAGGTTAAGCAATACACCCAAGATAGTCGATTCCCTCCATCCCTGGCAGATGTTTTGGTCATTGAACCTAAGATTACTCCACCGGAGGAAACGGAGATTGCCAAAGCTACGGCGGCGGTCGAAAAAGAAATGGCTGATCCCGAAATGAGGGCGAAACGTGAAAGGAGTCTTGAAAATGCACGTCAGATGTTCGAGGAGCTGAAAAGACAGTGAACAACATTGATCAAATGCGCTTGAATGATTTTGAATATCCAGAGAAGAATATTCTGGCCAGGCTTATAAAATGGCCGGAACTCCGTAAAGACCTTAAGCTCCAGCCCAAGCACTTTTGGGATGACAGGCATGCGGCCATTGTTGAAGCATTGATAAACAACCCGGGATTAACAGATGCGCATTTGATGAATGACGCAATCAGGAACAAAAGTGCATTTGGAGGTTATGAATTTGTAGATACTTTAATCAACTACCCAATACCTTCAAAACATGGTATGACAAACGATCAGTTGGAAGTGTATCACTACTATAAGCAACGCGAAATAAAGAAAAAATGGGAAGACTACGAGGCGGACCCTTCAGATGAAAATGCTCTTGAAATGAGCGGCCGTATTCAGGAATTAAATCAGTTTGAAGTCCATGAAGACAGTTCTAAGTTAGAAATTATGTCTGAGATTTTAGATGATTTGCATAATGTCAATGAAACTCCTGTTACCCCTACAGGTTTTAAGACGTTGGATTCACTCATTGGAGGGTTTGAGGATGGTCAGTTGAATGTTATTGCTGCACGTCCATCTTTAGGGAAAACCGCTCTTGCACTCCAGTTGGGGAAACAATTGGCGAAAGATAATAATGAGGTTGTATTTTGCTCGATGGAAACGAGGGAGAAGAATCTAACCCAGAGACTACTGGCCAATATTGCTAAAGTTTCTCTTTCAAAATTTAAAAATGCAGCCAGGGATATGAGCAAAGAAGAAGTCGACCGGGTGACGGATGCCATGAGTGTCTACCACAAGATGAATTTGAAGATTGTGGAGAAACCCCAAATAAGTCCAAGTGAAATTCGTGGCATTGCCAATAGCATGAGTGATGCTGAACATGGATTTATCATCATCGACTATCTGCAGCTGATGCACTCAGACAAAAAACATAATAGCAAATATGAGGAAGTGAGTCAGATCTCCAGAGAGTTGAAGGTAATCACTCAGGAGTTCCAGAACATATCCATCATAGCCATTGCGCAGCTTAACCGGGGAGTAGAGCAACGTCAGGATAAACGGCCGATGATGTCCGACTTAAGAGACTCAGGGGGCATTGAGCAGGATGCCAGCATGATTATGATGCTCTACCGTGATGATTATTATCACGAGCCTAAAGACAAGCAGCCAGGGGCGCCGAGTGAACTTGATGTGATTGTCGCTAAAAATAAAGATGGAGAAGTGGGTACGGCCAAACTTGAATACTACAAAAACATTCAAAGAATTTATTAAAGGGGTGATGAAATGAAGACCGCAAGATTATACTTGGAAGCCGCTGATAGTAATGTGCGAGACTTTCAAAGATTTAAAGATTCAAGGCGGCATAGAGATTATAAAAGTGAGCTGGTTATAAAAATTCATACTGTCTGGAAGTATTCTTTCTTGTACCTGATTCAAACAGGAAAGCTTAAGTTGTCTGATCCGATAACGAAGTGGGAGGAATACACGGGGAAGTATCAGCTGCCGGATCATTACAAAGTCGCTAATGCATATCTGAGAAGCAACAATCAGCCAACCCTGGATTATACAGAAAAAGTGTTTCATCAGTATATAAAAAAGAGATCCGCTTAAATGGATAAGCAGACCTCATATAGAAACGGCTTCGTTGTCTTGATTATACAACACTTTCTCATCAGTAGCATGTATAAACGCTTTGACAAAAACAATGCAATAGCATTGAGAGGAGGCAGGCCATTGAAGCTTGGCAGGAATGATATACCAAAGTTAGAAGAGTATTGGATCAATCACTCAGAGCTGAAGAAACAATTACAGTTCAGAAGGTTCGAGCTGCTGTACTATCAGCCGGATACAAACGTTGGTGGGGGTAAGTCGAACATACCAACAGCACCAACAGAACAAGAAGCAATCAAGCTGACGCAGGATGAGCTGTACAACAACCTGAAACGAATAACAGAATCAATTGATAAGGTATACCATAACCTGGATGACGATTCAAAGTTCATCATACATGCGCGCTACTTCGATACGAACGTGGACTGTTATGAGTGGGAGGACATAGCACATGAGCTGACTAAGATGCGCCAGGATGACAGAGTGGTCAGTCGGAATGCTGTACTGAGGAAAAGGAATAAGATCATGGAAGATACCGCAGTAAGAATAGGTTGGGTGAGTGTGCAAGCGATGCTTACATCATGAAGGGTATTTTTAGCACTTAAAAAAACTAAAGCTACCAAAGCATAGCAGCAATATTTAATTCTATATCTGAAAGTTGGTGTATACCTTGTCTGAGTGTTATATCTCCCATGCCATGTTGCTGAGTAAATACAACCCCCATTACTATCAAAGATTGTTCAAAGAAATGGAAGACGAAATTGAAGAGATGTATCATTTGTCGACTTCAACAGTTACGGATAGTGACATCGGAGAATTGATGATTATGAGTTACAGTGTCGAAGACATAGCAATAATGATTGTGGAACGTAAGGAGATGCTGGAGAAACTAAAAAGTAGTGCAGCTAAACACTGTATTAATTTACAGATTGCTTTAACCCGGATGCCTGGCAAGTACCAAGCAGCATTGCATGCTGCTCAATCCAAGATGAACCTTCAAGCCATTAATAAGAATCAGCTGAATACCATCTGCCAAGCCTTGTGGGCGGTTGTGGACAAAGAGGGAGATAACATACCAGCAGACCAAGAAGACTCTCAGATGACACATGCAATGTGATGCAGCCGGGATATTAAAAGCAATAGGAGGTGCAGGCTTGAACGAACACAATAAAGAGATCTTTACACTGTTTAAGGATTACAGATGGATGAAGAAGCTGATTGAAGAAAAAGAATCACTGGCCCAACAATACTCAAACGATCCGTTTCTTTCGATGCTTAACCAGGGATTCGACCAAGAGGTAAACGATTTAAAAGAGAAGGTTGCTTATGTTGATAAGAACATCGAACTGATTGAAGACGATAAAATATATTGGATCTTAAACCTTCTGAGACGAGGGTACACCGTGAAACAAATCAAACAGATAATACCCATCTCCAACAGAACTTTTTATGACAAATGTGATAAAGCAATGACAACTATATCAAACCAATCACTTCTGTGATGTGTGAGACTTATAGAGTGACTGCTGTGATTAAAGGAATAGCAAACATGACCAAACACACCAGAATAGATTAATGATTGTCAGAATGGCTCTAAATGCTTTCTGTGGCAATAGTGAAATTACTAGAGACGAAAAAATAAAAAGCCAAAAGTAAATGAGGCGAGCAAATGATTGAGGGATAATTTTTTGATGAAGTCCCCCATCGATTTAACCCCCCGTGGGTATGAGAGTTGATATACCGACGTCATACCCGTCTTCGAGAAAATCTCCCCAAATAAACACTTTTAAACTGAACTAATTAGAAAGAATGAGAAGTTTTTCAAAAAAGCACGAAATCACTAAAACTTATTCTTTCATATCATGAAGAATTAATATTCTAAAATCAAAAGGAGAATGACACATGTTAAATTTTAAGAAAAATAATGCTGAACCCGAAGGTATCCAGGAAGTAAAAGAAAAAGATCTTTATCAAATTTTTAAAGAGGATGTTCAACCGAAGTTGGACGGCAAACGCAAGATTTTAAATCGATATGAAGAACTTCAAAAAGCATATAACGAGAAGAAAAAAGAAATTGAGTTGATGGGAGACGGCAGCGGCTTCTTAAATGCAGCGAGGATGAACAAGGAGCTTCAACGAATTGAGTCTCAAATATTGAAAACATCTGAAGAAATTCTTGATGAAGAAAATGGTCATCTATTGGATGATGAATCAAAAAAACAAATAGAATCCATTTACAATCAAGAACTGTCAGATGCACAAAGAGAAGTTAAGATGCAATATGATGCCCTAGAAGGTGAGCTTGAAGATATTGCTGACCGATATGAAAAGATCATGGAAGCTCAACGCAAAGTAGTGAAAGCGAGAAAGTTATATGAATTCATGCAAAAGACGGCACTCGAAGATGACTTTGAAAAGTGGCCAAAAGGGAATGATTATGTTTTTCAGTACAAAAAATCTATGGATTGGGATTCAGGCAAGTATTACGGTTACATCATGAAAGGGATGCCGGCTACTTCAATAACTTCCCTCAAAAGATTATTTGAAAAGAATCTGGAAAAGAAGAAGCTTGCGATACATCAAAAATATTATAAAGGATGGTAAGTGAGAGGTGTGACTCAATGAGAGCAGCAGGATATGCATTGAAATATGGATATAGAAATAATAAGGGTTGGGTTTATAAGGAGGGGTGTCTGGAAGGTACTGATTTATCAGAAACTAAGGCGATCGATACTAACGGAATGCCTTTCGGTGGTGTAAGGAACGGTCTCCTGGAAGTAAGAACGAATGACCGGGGGCTATTGTTTATACTTCAATTACATGAGCCACTTAGTTATATTCCGGACCTCATTGAAAACATAAGAATCAGTAATATAACCGGAGTAGGAGTGCGGGGGAATTATTATAAATCCATAGAGGATGAACATACTTTAGTCACTAAGTTGAGTAACATCTCAGGTATTGTAATTAGTTCCATGAATGAAAATGAAGGTAGCAATATTCGATTATTCCAGGATGATGAAATACTTTTTACAGAAGAAATTGAATCCTTAGATAACGAAATAAAAGAAAAAGAAGTGCTTCGTATGGACATTGAGTTGTGTGATTTATGAATGATTTCACTTAACAACACTGGTATAATATTAGATAGATATGGGTACCTTCGCTTAAAAAACAATGCATTACAAAAAAACTGAATTTTTTGTCCTTCATACCGCCAGCCCTCCTGCTGGTGGTATTTTTATATCTTAGGATGATTTAACGATATCGTTAAAGTAACTTCACAGTAAGCCCACATAGCGATGATAGGCGTTGTCCATAATACTTATATCGTGAATCGCTTAAATGCGCTGTATGGGCTTCTTTTTGTGTTTATAGATGGGGTAGGTAGTAGTGACCCCATAGATAAGCTGATGTACCAAATCGATACGTCAGGTCAGAACCCAATTTTGGGTTTTGTAGATGTGTTCAATTTTGAGCGATAGCTATTAGTCAAAAATGACTAGCCAACGCAAAATTGCGCCGGCTAAAAAAGCATTAAAAAAAAGCCACTACAGTTTCCGCTGCAGCAGCTAAAAGTTATATTCCAGAAGTGATTATAGCGAGTTTGTCAGATATTGCTAGTTAACAGTCTTATTATTTGAGAGAGGTGAATGGAAATGTTTTTCTTTTCGTAGTATACTAAAATTGTGTAGTCGAGCTGTCAGCATTCCCCGCTGATGGCTCTTTTTTTCCCCAGATATTGCCTAAACAAGTAAATATCTGTAATATTTAGTTAACTACACAATGAAAGAGGTTCGGGGAATGAGTGCTAAAAAGAAATACATGAAAATTGAAGCTTATCAAATGAAACTTTTTAAAAAAGAAGATATTAATAATGAAAATTGGGCATACTTTAAATTAAGAAATATCGAGGATAAATATAACGATTTGAAAGAAGCGAAAGACCATCAAATTTTACATGGCTTATTCAAACATGAGCTGAGTCTTTTGGCGAATAAAAAAAACAATCAATACGAACTTGTTTTTAATAAATTGAGTTCTACAGATTTCCCTATAATTATAGATGAGGAAGGTAATTTCTCAGATATGAAAGATAATATTTCTGATGATAAAAATATTGGGAATCTAACTTGCGCTATTTATGATGATGTGAATAAAATTCTATTGGTACAAGTGAACTTTAATTCAATGAATGTACGTCAGATAGAAAAATATTTTAATGAATTATTCGTCCATGATGATTATGTTTTAAAGTTGGAACCTTTAATCAATAGAAAATTTTATGAAAGAGTTAAATCAAAAACGAAATCCAAGTTTGAAGTTTCTATGTTATTGAATAGTGGTGTTTCAGAAAAGACTAATAGGAATGGTATCTTTTTTAAAAAGTATGAAGAGGCTAGATCTATAAATGCTGTAAGGACAAGTTTTACATTCTCTATGGGCCAAATTAAAAATGAAACATTAGAAGATACAGAATCTAATTTGCTTATTGAAGATATAGTTAACAATCAAGAAATAGTTCCGAAAGCTAAAGTCTCGTTCAAAGAACAAATGGATTCAAAACCTGAGTTAGCAGATTTACTTAATATGAAGATGAATAGTATCGTTGATTTTGATATTCCAGAAAGAGCTACTTTAAGAGAGGATGCAATTTTAAATAAAATACGATTTAACTATGAAGATGAATTTAAAGAAAGGATTAATGAATTTTTTAGAGATTTTGGGAGGAGATGAATATTATTAAATATATCTCGGTAATTATAGCTGTGGTTACCCTCTTATTTATGAATTGGAATATTTATCTTGCAGATTGTCAATCGCAAGAAAGAGTCCTAGATAATTTAGTAAATATAAACACTACAATAATAGGGTTTCTAATCACATTAATAGGTATAATTGCAGCAATCAGAAATGTTACGATTGTAAATGATTATATGAATGATCATGGAAATAAATTTAAAAGAATTTTGTATATTACTATGTTATCGGGTTTAATTGCAATTATACTTATATTAACAATACTGAGTTTAATATACATGCCTATTAGAAATCTCTTATTAATACTGATGTTAGTTTCTCAAATTATCTTTCTTTTATCTTGCATCTTAATTATAAGTAACATGATTGATATGATATTTATAAAACAAGAGAATCGATTTTCTGAAGAAGATGCCTATAAGTAAATTAATTCTTTTTATGCGTTTTTCTCGATCTGTTGAGATGGGATATACAAGATTACCCCACTGCAGGTGGTCTTTTTTTAACTTATATTATTTAATGATTGGAATGAGAACAATGTTATACACTATTATAGTTCCAATATACATACCGATAATTACTGCCTTAATTGCATTGATTGGCGTGATACTAACCGCTATAGTAGGTTGGTGGAATAATAAAAAGCAGTTTAATGGCCTAGTAGTATCGCAATCGAGAATAAATTGGATACAAGAAGTGAGGAAACATGCAGCGGTATATTTATCGCATATGAGTAATTGTAAATCAATATTGGAACAAATAGAGAGTTCTAACCAATCAATTACTGATTTGAGAAAACGGATTAAAGTTTATGATGACATTTGGTATCCTTCAGAATCAGAAGAACCAGTAGATTATGAAGTGGACTGCCCTGGTCACGAAGATTCTAATAAAACTTATAGAAAGAATATTGCTGATTTATACGTTTCTATTAAAAAATCATCAAAATTGTTAATAGAAGAACAAGATAAATTTAACGAAAACTTCCAATTATTAACTCTTTACTTGCCGAAAAATCCAAAGAAAAGTCTTGAAGAGGATGATCATGCACAACTATTATCCATGATGAATGAGTTGAAATTAATGATTTCAGATGGTGTGAAAAATAAAGAAAATGTAAATGCTGTGGAGTTTAAAGGTAAAGTAAATAAATTTACTAACAAGATAAGTAATTATTTAAAACAAGAGTGGGATGAGGCAAAGAAGAATAAATGATTATTCTTTGCATAAGAGTAGGTTTTAAATCTTTAACTTATATGCAAACTGCATAAAAATTTAATTATCAGAGAGTCTCTCCTAAGAGATATTGAAAGCCAGCTTCTAATGTAAAAGGCGGCTTTTTGGTTACAACAAATTTGAAATCTTATCTTTTAAGTTGTTAAAGTTATTCTTGGAGTATGCATTATCATAAGTCAGTTTAATTGTATTATCCGCAATAGAAAAATGTATTTCAGTTAAATTCAAGTCATCTACGATTCCATCAGAATATACCAAAGTATAGTCGGTTAGTGCCTGCTTACTTTTTTGAGTATATAATTGGCTATCTTTATAACTTAAATATGTGATATGACTTTTTGTAACAATCAAAGCCTGCTCAGTCTCGAAATAAATGAAATCATCTTCTGAAAGAGAAATATCTTCTGTCATCATCAAGAAACGGAGATCCCTAAAAATTTTACTTTCATGCAACTTATTAACTACATGAGTGTCTGTATCTCCATTTATATTTCCTTCTTTGCACTTTTTGAATAAATCGACTAATTCTTTATAAGTCTCCTCTGGTGTTCTCATAATGTACCTCCAATTAGTAGTGATATTTTTAATATAGACTACTATCTAGTTATAGTAAATGAACCAATACGAGGAGTCCGATCTGTATAGATAATACGGATTGTTTAAAAAATGACCACATAGGATGGACTGTGTGAAGCGTTTAGTAGTTCAATTGATATATAATGTTCATAAAATGCTAAAAACGGATTAAAATGGCTTATTTGACCTCACAAATGATTATTAGTTTTTGAGGATATTAGAAAATAATTAAATTAAGAAAATTTATTGACATTTTTAAAATAGAGATTTACAACGAGTTAAATTAGGGTATTATTAGTAATAAGTGTAGACATCGAGGAGCAGCATGCGTATTGTCTGCTCTTTTTTGTCTACTAAACAGTATGATCTAGTAAATAGGTTATGTTGTTAAGAGGAGGAGAGTTAACATGAGTAATGCAGTAATGTTACCTAAGTATTCACAATACGAGCTTACTTCATTAGTGAGGAACCAAAGTTCATCAGCAATCGACATAAACGAAAAGGACCAAGAACTTTATAAAGATATCATATCAGGTGACATCATTTTTAAAGAAGAGCACTTTCGACTTGCTGCTGAATTGCTTGAACTTGATAAAAAGGATGTATTTGCATACGAATATGAAAGTGATTTGGTCTATAGAAATAATAATGATGGTTCTGAATTAGAAGAAATAAAGCTACTATTTAGATTGGTGGCGGAACAAAGAAAATTAAAAGGTGAAGTATAAGTTATGAAGAAATTAAGACTCTCGGAAACGAAAAAAGAAGAATTAAATCGAGAAGCTGATACATGGGTGAGAAAGTTTAAAACAGAATATCCTCTTGTAAAATACCCTATTAATGATCCTTTCGCAGAAGTAGAGAAATTGGGGTATTTTATTATTGCCAAAAAAGTGGAGAGTGAGATTGCCGGTCTACAATACAAAATTGGAGACGATGGATACATATTGATTAACAATAACGATGATTTAGGAAGACAACATCATTCACTATTTCACGAGGTATTCCATTTATATTCCGGAGTAGGCTTGGGAGTTCATTTAAAAGGTGAGTCTGAATATATTGAAAGTGAATACTTAGCAGACGCTTTCGCTTCGAGACTATTAATGGACCGGTCACTTGTACAAAAATATATAGATGAAAATAGAGTGAATATAGAATTTCTAAGTCATGTAGATTTAATTAGGATGCATAATTACTTCAATGTTAGTTATAGTAATATGGCTTTTGTGCTAAAACAGATGTTTCCAGATGAATTCAACCCAGTTATGTTTGCAATAGGAAAATTGCCTAGGAGAAGTGATTTATTGAAAAAGACAAAAGACACTAGTCTTTCTACTAAGCTCTCCGAAGTTCCTGAATTTGATTATATTACCCCTAGTATCTTTGAAACTCTAAGCTCAAATTTAGAGAGTGGTAGGGTTTCCGAAGAAAGGATAGAAGAAATTCTGGATTTCTTTTCAGAGGAGTTGAATCTTGGTGAATAATGAATTGAATTGTCTATGTGATACAAACATATGGATTAATGTATCATGTATCAATCGACATACTAAATACCTTGATTGTTACAGAATAGTAGGATTTGTAGAACAAGTACATAATGAAATAGTAAAATTCAAAAATAGTGAAAACACTCATAAAATTTTTAAGGATTATGATGAATGTAAAAAAGACTATAAAGTATTAGAGATTGACGAATTAGGAGATATGAAACCTCATTTTGTCATGGAATTGAAAAGAAGGGGCTTCAATGAGTTAGATAATAGCGATAAAACTATTAAAAATTTAGGTGAGTATGTTTCTCTATATTTTGCTTATTATAAGGATATAGTATTTATACATTCAGAAGATAATGAATTTATGGATGATGTTTCATTAAGTGAGTTTAAAAATATAAATGTTATAGGTTGGAACGAAGTAGCAGGAAACATAACAAAAGATGATAATGAAAGATTAAAAATAAATAAAGAAGTTCAAGAAAGAAGAAGTAATATATTTGATCCAAAGAAAAAGAATCAAAGAAATTCTAAAGGAACTTTGAAAGATCGTATGGCAAAAATGCAAAAAAATATCAACTCTAAAAGATTGTAAACATTTTACTTTTATATATAGTTAAGTCCTGTCCCCTTGGTTTTGTAATTAAAAAGTGATTACATGGAAGAGGCACAGAGAGCTATTGGCACAGACCATAAGAGTTATAAATTGTAAATTCTTGAATTCTTCTGTGCAGGCTTTTATGAGCTGAATACGAGCAAGAGGTGAATATATGTCTGGTTCTGAAGTGTGGAGCTTAATTTTATCCAGCATCTCATTATTGATTGCAATGGCGACTGTTTTGATTGCTTTCTTGAATAGAAATGATAGCATCAGACCGCATATATATGTCTACTTGGATGACATGAGGGATGATGAGGGTAATATTTCTGATGGATATATCGTGATAGAGAACCTTGGGAAGTATCCGGCAAGGATGAATAATATAGAAGCTAAAGGTAAAACAAGAATCTTCGTCAATAATAAACAATACGGTTTTGAACAGATTGGAGATACTCCCGGAAATTACTACATTGATTTAGAAAAAGTATTGAAGAACAAATTAAAAGGGATCTCTATACTACCAGGCAAAGAAGAAAGAGTTTTTATATCTTTAAATGAACCAGCTATAAGCAATATTGGTATCGAAAAGTTGGATAGTTATCTTGAAGTCCTTCCATATACCGTTAAAAGCCTCAAAGACAAAGGTGAAAAATACATAATCATAGTGGAATATACGAAAGTTAAGCGGTTATTAATCAAAGTTAGAGGATTTAACTTCTATAAAGATAGTTTTGATATATAGCAAGGGCATTTTTCAGGGCAATCTCAGGGCAAGTTTTTAGTAAAAGGGCAAACGGTATCGGAAATGGAATCTATGAAATTCTTCTAAAATGCTGATTTAATAGGATTTCTCTTAAGTGTAGATACCTTAAAAATGACTGTCTGTAAAAGAAGAACAGTAATACCAAAAAAGCTCCAGGTCACTGACCTGGAGCTTTTTTAATGTCCAAATATATTTTTCTAGAACATCTCTGAGACGACTTTCTGTTCAAGGAAGTTGAGCATATAGTCAGGGCTTCCTGTCTTCTGGTCTGTACCGGAGAGTTTGAAGCCGCCGAATGGGTGGTAGCCCATTACCGCTGCAGTACATCCACGGTTCAGATACAGATTGCCGACATGGAATTTTTTCTGCGCCTTAATCCAGTTTTCACGCGTATTCGTGATGACTGATCCAGTCAGACCGTATACAGTATTATTGGCGATTTCAAGCAATTCGTCAAAGTCCTTCGCTTTTGCGAAAGCGACGACCGGCCCGAATATCTCTTCCTGCATGATGCGCGCCTTCGGATCAAGGTCTGCAAATATTGTCGGCTGGATGAAGTAGCCTTTGGAATCATCCGTCTCTCCGCCGATCTTAAGCGTACCTTCCTCTTTGCCGATATCGATATAGCCTTTGATCATGTCGAACTGTTTCTGGCTGATGACCGGTCCCATATACGTGTCTTCCACCGGGTTGCCGACAGTCAGCTCTTCGGTCAGTTCAACGGCTTTTCTCAGCACTTCATCGTATACATCCTCATGAATGACCGCACGGGATCCGGCTGAACATTTCTGGCCCGCGAAACCGAAAGCGGAATTCACGATGGAATCTGCCGCAAGATCGAGATCGGCTGTTTTGTCCACGATGATCGTGTCTTTGCCGCCCATCTCTGTAATGACTCTTTTCAGGAAATGCTGCCCTTCCTGAACGACTGAAGCACGTTCATTAATTCTGAGCCCGGTCGCTTTGGAACCGGTGAATGTGATGAAGTGGGTTTTATGGTGGTCGACCATATAGTCCCCGATCACTCCGGAATCGCCTGTAACAAAGTTCACGACGCCTTTCGGCAGACCTGCCTCTTCGAGCACTTCGATCAATTTATATGAAATCAACGGCGTATCTTCCGCCGGTTTCAGAAGGACGGTGTTTCCCGCGATGATTGGGGCCACAGTCGTACCTGTCATGATTGCAAACGGGAAGTTCCACGGCGTGATTGTGACGCCCGCACCCATCGGCTGATAGAAATATTTGTTGTGTTCGCCTTCACGGTCGAGCACCCGTTTTCCATCAGCCAGCTCCATCATCGATCTGGCATAGTATTCAATGAAGTCGATGCCTTCGTTCGTATCGCCGTCTGCTTCATTCCATGGCTTACCTGCTTCATAAACCATCAGTGCGGAAAACTCATGTTTGCGGCGACGGATGATTGCGGCAACTCTGATAAGGAGTTCAGCGCGGTCTCTGGGATCCCATTCACTCCATGTTTCAAAAGCCTCTTCCGCAGCCTGGAATGCTGCATCAATGTGACCCTGTGTCGCTTTCGAAACGTGACCGACGGCCTGTTCCTTATCGGATGGGTTATAGGAAGTGATCTGGTCGTCCGTTTCTATATGCTCACCGCCAATGACCAGCGGACGTTTGACGCCGAAGTCATTTTTAGCATTTTCCAAAGCGGCTTTGAAAGCTTTTCTATTTTCCTCCTGTGTAAAATCTGTAGCTGGTTCTGCACTGTAAGGTACTACCATTGATGAATCCTCCTCGTTATTTTGTATGTTCTTTTCAGCAGATTGCTGAATTGACAATTTGGAAATATTTTTATCCCAAAACACTATTCCTATACCCGATTTCAGGAAAATTATTTATCGAATGACATAGCAGATCAAAATCCACCGGAAAAATAATTGTAATTTGTTATTTTTTGTATACATGAACATTTTTCTGTAGAATAAAATTGAAAGCGGTTTATAAATATTATATTTGGAGGGATGGAAACATGATCAAAAAACTGGCCGGGGTAATGCTTTACGTAGACAGCCAGGAAGAGTCGGTGAAGTTCTGGAAAGAGACCTTGGGGTTCACAGTCGTGTCGGAAGAGGAGCTCCCCGAAGGCTATAAGGCGGTGGAAGTGGCACCCGACAGCAGATCTGAAACGACAGTCACGATTTTCGATAAGGCGTTCATCAAAAAGTACAGCCCGGAACTTCATATAGGAACACCCTCTTTGATGTTTGAGACGGATGATGCCGGGGCGTTGTATGAGGAAATGAAAGCCAGGGGAGTTACAGTCGGTGAAATGACGGAGATGGACGGCAGTAAAGTGTTCAACTTCAAAGATGCGGAAGATAATTATTTTGCAGTATCGGAAGCTGACAGGACATAAAGAAGGCCGGTCAAAACTGACCGGCCTGTTCATATCATCGTTCCTCATCATTGAGCCTGATGACCTGTTCGCCGTTAACGTCATTTTTGAAGCTGTAGTCCCTGTCTTTCTCATCAGGGTTTTTATCGATCAGTTCACGGCTGTCCTCCTCAGGACTTAGCTCTTCTTCAGGTGAAACCTCTTCGGCAAGCTCAGGATGGTTATGGGTGTCGACCAGGTGCTGGTTTCTCCGGTTATCCATCTTATACTCATTGATGACGGTGTCCTTGTTGCCGAAGTCGAAGTCATCACGGCTGTTTTTGAGGTAATCCGGTTCCTTATGGTGCTCGATTTTTTCTGTATCGGTTTCTTCCCTGTCAGTCTCGACAGACGGATCCACTGCGATGTGTTCATCAGTGCCCTCGCCATACGCGAGCTGTTCATCATCTTCCACCAATTTGCTGCTGTGGTCATGGGCTACACGGGATTTGTCCAACGTGACCCCTTCCTCGTTTGCCGGATTATGGATCTGTCCGGAAGAATCTTCATGCGGATCGTCATATGCACCGCTGGCCGTTTCCTTGTATGAAGTATCTTCAGGACTGGCTGTGCCATCATCCTGATTGACATTGCCTTCATTTTCCCGGGAAATATCCTGTCCGGATGATCCGCCGGCTTCTGTCCTTTCCGCAATATCATCCTGTGCTGTGACGCCCGCAACACCTGCAGCGCCGGCTGTTCCGGCCGCCGTCATATTCGCAGCATCCTCCCTGGTCTGTTCGTCAGGCTGCAGCGTATCCTCAGTATCATCCGCCACAGGCTCTTTGGCAATTGCTCCGGAGCCTTCCGCCTTCACATAGAGAAGGATGTTGCCGCGATCGAGTTCATCTTTGAATTTCTGTTCCTCCTGATTGTCGAGATCAAGACCGGCGATGACACGGTCTTTTGAATCATCTGATGAAAAGAACGACACGATTTTGTCCCACGCAGTGCCTTCTGCCGATTTGATATTGATATTCGTGTATTCGAAAGAAGACTTTTCAAGAGGGTTTTTGGAAACTACAGTGATGGATTCTTCCTGTATGCCGTCGATTTTCAATTGTTCTATCCTGCCGAGCAGTTCGTCTTCATTTTGATATGTTTCGATATTTCGCATGATTGATTCCTCCAGTTTTCGTCATAATATTCATCTACGGATTTCAATCTGGTATATATTAAATATCTACCCTGAACCGCTCAATGTAAACTATCATGCGATACTACGCGTTCTTCCGAAGGGGTGGTGAAAATATGGAACCCAGAAACAGAATATTTTACCAAAATTGATTTTAATATGTAAAAGAGGATATAAATGCTGGTATTAATAATTTAGTTGGTATACTATTAAAATATAATTACTGGATCAACCATCAAATTAAGGAGATGTATGGATACTGGTTTCAGGTTTTAACAACTAAATTATGAAGGCGGAGAATGAAATTGCAAAGTCTTGAAAATTCAGCAATACGTCTATTAATGTTCAATCAGTACAAAATCATGAGTTTATTAGGCAGAAACGATGAAGGGGATTCTTATGATTACTACCAGGACATCATCGTAAATGGCATTGAAAAGAAATATCCGGTGCTTTTGGAGTCGATCAGTTTCGGCGGGGCAGGTGTCCCGATCAAAGTATCGGAGGATGTGGAACTGATACTGGAGATTTTCTGCAAAATCCAGGGTTCGATCCGGAAACTGGATGATGAAATCCAACGGGACATAAAAAAGGAATATCATATATATTTTGATGGATTTGATGCTGGTAATAATATCGAACAACCATATTATACCTATTATGAATTTTTAAATAAATACAAAGAAGGGAAGCTGCCCCAAAAAGGTAATGGAGAAAGCGGACTGACGCTGCACCATTACAACCAAATGATGAACAGCTATATGAAACATGGTTCAGATGAAACATTGGATGAAGATAAAATCAGGAGCATATGCATCAGAAAAGGGGAAGAGGCAGGCGTTTCCGAAGCCATCCTTGTGGATTTCACAGACCCCGGCACTTCCCTTCCCCTTCAGCTGGTCAAAGAGGATAAGACATATCATCTGGAACCAAAACAGGCCGATACGGAGTAACATCCGTACGGCCTGTTTTCTTTATGGGTCATCTGTCATCGTTGTCTGTCAGATCCGCCTCTGAGGAAGCAGCGGTGCCTTCAGCCTCCTCGGCGCGCGTCTGCAGGACATCATCGTCATAATAGATCAGGTAGTTCCCCTCGCTGACCTTGAACAGGTATTTTTCGATTTCATCTTCCCCGAGTTCGAAGTTGTTAAGGAACCTTTCGGCAGGTTCATTGTTGGAGAGTATCTCCCGCAGACCCCTTTCATGAGTTGCGTGGGCGTGGAAGTTGACCTCTGTATAATCCAGAGCCTTGAATTCCATATCGTCCCGTCCGATGAGATGGATATCCTCTTCGTAGTAATCTTCGTCCTTCAGCTGCTCTATCCGGTTAAGTACAGCCTCCTGATCATCATACAGCTCGAAATAATTCATAAATGCACCCTCCTGTGAGACTTCT
Source organism: Salinicoccus sediminis (assembly GCF_000986795.1). Classification (GTDB taxonomy): domain Bacteria; phylum Bacillota; class Bacilli; order Staphylococcales; family Salinicoccaceae; genus Salinicoccus; species Salinicoccus sediminis. The sequence goes on from NZ_LAYZ01000003.1 coordinate 117,805, forward strand.
CTTAAGTATATTGGACTATTCCCCCGGCCCTTTCTTTCCAAACACTTCCGGGCTATAATACAGAGTGTAAAGAAAGCCGAAAACCTTGTTGTATCCGCGCCGCTTTTTTGTTATCATATATAATTAATTATTTTATTTCATTTCATATAATCATAATAATATGGATTATGAGTTTCTAGGCTTTACCTTAAATAAAGCTACTATGAAATTACAATTGGATACACGGTCACTGACTGTATTTTGATTGTTCCTATCATATATCTTTTTTAAGGGTGCAGGATTAAAAAATAGGAGGCAATAAGAATGTGGGAAAGGAAGTTTGAAAAAGAAGGTTTGACATTTGACGACGTGCTGCTGGTACCGGCACACTCAGAAATACTGCCGAAAGAGGTTTCACTGTCTGTCCGGCTGTCAGACAGCATCAAGCTGAATATACCGGTACTCAGCGCAGGGATGGATACGGTCACTGAATCTGCCATGGCGATTGCAATCGCAAGAGCAGGCGGACTCGGAGTCATCCACAAGAATATGTCCATCGAGCGCCAGCGTGACGAAGTCGAGAAGGTTAAACGTTCTGAAAATGGTGTCATAAAAGATCCGTTCTTCCTGACGAAGGAGGAGCAGGTGTTCGCAGCTGAGCATCTGATGGGCAAATATCGTATTTCCGGTGTGCCTATCGTGAATAATCCAAAAGAGAAGAAACTGATCGGCATCATCACCAACCGCGACCTCAGATTCATCGAAGACTACTCAAAACCGATCGATGATGTAATGACCAAGGAAAACCTGGTTACTGCGGGTGTCGGCACGACACTTGAGCAGGCTGCTGAAATACTGCAGAATCACAGAATCGAAAAACTTCCGCTTGTCGATGAAAGCAACATCTTGAAAGGGCTCATCACAATCAAAGATATAGAGAAAGTCATTGAATTCCCCGAAGCAGCCAAAGACAGCCAGGGGCGTCTGCTTGTCGCTGCGGCGATCGGCATCGCAAAAGAAACCGAAAAACGTGCAAAAGAGCTCGTTGAGGCGGGTGCGGATGCACTCGTCATCGATACTGCACACGGCCATTCCGCCGGTGTCCTTTCAGCCATCAGAGACATCCGTGACAAATTCCCTGAAGTCACATTGATTGCAGGAAATGTAGCCACTGCTGAAGGTACACGGGCATTGATAGAAGCCGGCGTGGACGTTGTCAAAGTGGGAATCGGGCCAGGTTCGATCTGTACCACCCGTGTCGTTTCAGGCGTCGGTGTGCCACAGATTACCGCCGTCTATGATGCTGCCACAGAAGCGCGCAGACACGGCAAGGCGATCATCGCCGACGGCGGCATCAAACTGTCCGGGGACATTGTCAAAGCTCTGGCAGCCGGCGGACATGCAGTAATGCTCGGCAGCCTGCTCGCAGGTACGACGGAATCACCGGGAGAAACGGAAATCTTCCAGGGAAGACGCTATAAGACATACCGGGGAATGGGGTCACTGGGGGCCATGGAGCAGGGCTCCAAAGACCGCTATTTCCAGGAGGATTCAGAAGCGAAGAAATTCGTTCCGGAAGGTATCGAAGGACGCACGGAATACAAAGGTCCGCTCAGCGATACTATCTATCAGCTTATGGGTGGTTTGAAATCCGGTATGGGTTATACGGGTTCTAAAGATCTTGAAGCATTGAGGGAAGAGGCACAGTTCATCAAGATTACAGGTGCGGGTATGATCGAAAGCCATCCGCATAATGTACAGATCACTAAAGAATCTCCAAACTACACTAGATAAGAAGGGAACAGTTGAAAGATGGAAATGGCGAAAGGGCAGGAACTTATTCTAGTCATCGATTACGGCAGCCAGTACAACCAGCTGATCACCCGCCGTATCAGGGATCTCGGGGTCTACAGTGAACTCCATAATCCAAGCATTACAATCGAAGAGATAAAAGCACTGAACCCGAAAGGCATCATACTCTCCGGCGGACCGAAATCCGTGTATGCAGATGATGCATACACCGCAGACCCGGCGATTTTCGAGCTGGGTGTGCCAGTGCTTGGCATATGCTACGGCATGCAGCTTTTGACCCAGATGCTCGGCGGTGAAGTTGTACCTTCAGACGAAAAGGAATTCGGGTCTACGGAGATCAATATCAATACAGAGTCCACGTTGTTCAAAGGCCTCTCTGAGATAGAGACCGTGCTCATGAGTCACAGCGACAAAGTGACGCGCATCCCCGATGCATTCGAGCAGATTGCCCAGACACCGCTTTGCAAATATGCAGGAATCAGGCATAAGGAAAAAGACATATACGGTGTCCAGTTCCATCCGGAATCCAAGCACTCTGTAAACGGTGATACATTCCTTAAAAACTTCATCCGCGATATTGCAGGATGCCATGGTGAATGGTCCATGGACAACTTCATCGACATCGAAGTCGCGAAGATCCGTGAACAGGTCGGCAACAGCAAGGTCATCTGTGCCATGAGTGGCGGCGTAGACTCCTCCGTTACAGCAGTGCTGATGCATAAGGCCATCGGCGACCAGCTGACATGCATCTTTGTCGATCATGGCCTGCTCCGCAAAGGTGAAGGCGACATGGTGATGGAACAGTTCGGAGAAGGCTTCAACATGAACATCATCAAGATCGATGCCAAAGACCGCTTCCTCGGAAAGCTCAAAGGAGTCTCCGATCCGGAGCAGAAACGCAAGATCATCGGCAATGAATTCATCTATGTATTCGACGACGAAGCCGCAAAACTAAGAGACGCGGATTTCCTGGCACAGGGTACGCTCTATACAGACATCATCGAGTCCGGCACAGAAACCGCCACGACGATCAAATCACACCACAACGTCGGCGGACTGCCGAAGGAAATGCAGTTCGATCTCATCGAGCCGCTCAACACTCTATTCAAAGATGAAGTCAGGCAGCTCGGCATCGAACTCGGCATCCCGGAGCACCTCGTGTGGAGACAGCCATTCCCCGGACCGGGGCTCGGCATCCGCGTACTCGGGGAAATTACAGAGGAAAAACTGGAAATCGTCAGAGAAAGCGACTGGATTCTGCGTGATGAAATCGCAAAAGCAGGACTCGATCGCGAAATTTGGCAGTATTTCACAGTCCTCCCCGACATCCGCTCCGTCGGCGTCATGGGCGACTACAGGACATACGACCATACAATAGGCATCCGCGCCGTAACCAGCATCGACGGCATGACAAGCGAGTTCGCCAAGATCGACTGGGACGTCCTCGAGCGCATCTCCAAACGGATAGTGAACGAAAGCAAGCACATCAACCGCGTCGTCTACGACATAACAAGCAAGCCACCGGCAACGATCGAGTGGGAATAACTAGATAATAATTATAAACCCTTTAACCATAGTGGTTAGAGGGTTATTTTGTGGTGATAGGACTATAAAAAGGGCGATTTGAGGGCAAATATAGAATATTTCAAAGACAGTAGGCTAATTTTTACATAAAAAAAGAGGCGACCGTCGCAATAGTCAGCCTCAAGTGCATTCCGCAGAGATGCACCGCTACTTGATTTTTATTGTACTCTAAATTTAAATGATTATCCAGGCTTATTGTAGCTACACACTCTCCATTTGTAATACACAATAAAAATCAAGAAAAAGATAAAATAATTGTTCTTGAAAAAAATAAAAATAATATTTATTTAGAGGACGAACCCACATTTTATAATGAGACCGTCAATAATTATGTGTAAATGAAGACATCCCTCCTTCTAGAACAGAATCTTTGTGTGGAAAATCGATAACAACATCTGTGTTGTATTTAAGATACTTTCCTTCACTCGTTAAACCAATTTCATTCGTATACTTTGTATAGCTGTTATCCCAATAGCTTTTGTATCTTAACATACTAATAAAATCTTCTATTTTAAACACTATCCCTGGTGACAATTGCAGTGAGTATGTATCTCTTATCAATACGTTCGATAGAAGCGCTTCTATTAATCTTTCATTGTAAGATCGTATATCTTCGATTACTTTATTTTTTAATAACGTATCTTCATGCCAATATTCAGGAAATCCTTTTAAAACTTCATTTATTTCTTGCTGGAGTTTTGTTTTCATAAAATCATTTCTCTCCGATCTTTTTCTCAGACTTGCTGTTAACTATGTTGTAGATAGTGCCTCTTAATCGAGCAGATCTTTAAAGATAACTTTATTACCTTATAGATTATTCCAACACTTTATTGTATTGACTAGTTTTTCTAGTTTACTTTTTAAGTCTAATATTTCTAAATCACTTTTATCCATAAACTCTATAAGCTTCCTAGCTTTATCTGGTTTACTCGTGCTGTAATTATCCTTATTCCCTTGCTCTATCAAATAGTCTCCAATATTTTCGTATTTTCCAATCTGTCTTGTTACTGTATATTTACTACCTAGAGTATTCTCAGACAAATAGTTTTCTATTTCTCTTCCTTCTGTAATCCATACAAACTTATCGTTATTCTCAAATTCTTTTTTTATTCTTTTCTTTGTCTGATTGATATGTTTTTTAGGTTTACTTCTATCACTGTCTATTACAATCGCTGCATTTCTATTAGTCAAAAGAAGGTTTATTAAATTAGTTTCCTCATAATCTGTTAATTTTTCAAAGTTAGTATTACCAGAAAGATGGGAAAGCAACTTTCCACCATAGAACATTATTTGATAATGTTTGTTTTCGACCAATGCGCCATCTGTAATTAACTCTATCCATTTGTTGATATATATTCTATCTGAGGGGCCCTCTACCCAAATAATTCCATTCGACTGCAAGAGATCACTGGCCTTTATTTCGAGATCATTGAATATATTATCACTATCTAAAGAACTTAATAACGTGGCAGTGTAAACAAGGTTGTCTTTTTTAAAGACATGAACTAATTGAGCCTTTTCTTCTTGTAATACCATATCTATGGGCACATTGGAATGTGTTGTTATAAATACAAATTGCTCATACTTCTTTGCCCATTCAAATATGTATCGATGTAAGTTCCTTTGAATTGCCGGGTGCAGATTGTTTTCCAACTCTTCAAATATAACAATATGAGTTTTTTCAGTATTACACTCTAATAATAACTTTATCAACACTAACAAGACTGTTCTAAGTCCACTGCCTGAATCTGATAGCGATATAGGTGGCTTTCCCTTTTCATGAAGAAATATCTCCCATAGTTGGGATTCATCCTCATCACGACTAACATCTTGTATCGATATTCTGCTGAATTCAATATCATTCATCATGATTCGATTAAGAGCATTCAACATGTCGACTTCTACTACATTGCTGTCTTTATCTGCCTTGTTCAAATAATTTTGTATTATGTTAGTTGCCCCGGTGCCATCTGGATTCACTTGTAAAACATTGGTTGGTGGTTCCGGTTTTAAATCTCGATCAGCAGATAACTCAACTACTTCTTTCTTCATTTCTTTGGGAATTATAGAATAAATAAATCCATTTAAATAACTATTTAATAGTTCTTTATGCTTTTCATTTTTACTAAAAAATGTACCATAACATTCTAATTCCAATTTTTGTGGGTGGCGAACTATATTCTGTTTACCATTAAAAAAGGAATCATCTAAGGTGAATTTTACTTTTTTATCTACCAAAAATTCAAAGTCTTTCCTATTAAAGTGATAATAACCTCTATCATAGTAACCTGTTATACTACCACTCTTGTTAACCAAAAGACTATTAACGTTTATAATTCCGTCTATATCTTTTTCATTAAGGCGATAATAAAAAGCGATGTCTTCTGTATTAAACCCAAAACTCGCCAATGTCTTTAAAGACTCTTGAGCTTTTACAGATTCTAAGAGAGCAGTCTTACCAATGTTGTTTTTACCGATAATAACATTAACATTCTTTATATCATCTAAACCTACAAAATGGTTATTTGAGAAGTTTTTGTAGCCTTTAAATTTTATGCTTATAATATAAATCTCCTCCTATTATTTACAATTAAAATATAAAATTAATATTCCCATAATGTAAATAATGAAATAATTGATATAGGATGTCTACTAGACCCTGTATCTGACCTTAATCACATTATAATTTAATATCTTGTGCCTGTTTATGTGACTTGTCCTCTATTAATGTATCAATCTTGTCATCCTGACACTCTAACTATTCAAGGAATGGTGATTGATCACGTTATATATGGTCCCCTTTGAGACCCCAGTCAGCTTCATAATCTCCTTAATAGAGTGCTGTTTACTTTGGTACAGGGATACAATCAATGCTACTTTCTCTTGTGTAATCCGGGGACGCCCCCCAATCCGACCCCGTGCACGGGCTGCATCCAATCCTTTCTTGGTTCTTTCACTGAGTAGATTCGCCTCCAGTTCCGCGAAGCCACTCATCATGGTAAAGAACATTTTCCCCATCGCATCTCTTGTATTAATGTTCATATCAATAATTTCCAACTCTATATTATTATTTTCAAGGTGTTGGGACAAATCGATTAGTTGTCTCGTGGTCCGCCCCAATCGATCCAATTTCGTGATGACCAGGGTGTCGCCTGATCGCAAGTAATCCAGACAGTTATCCAATTCGGTTCTCTTATATTTGCGCCCACTGACCTTTTCCGAAAAGATGCGCTCACACCCGACCGATTTCAATGCATCGATTTGACTATTCAAGTTCTGATCCCCGGTACTGACCCGCGCATAGCCCACTTTTGCCATGTTTTAGCTCCTTTACAGTCCATTTTATCGCATGAAACATGCACTATCTCCCAGTTCCACTTCACAAAACTGGTCTCACAGTGCATGGTATCGTTCAAAAACTCATGTACTTTTGAATAATATGTAAATTGATTATTATACATGTTTTTGGACTCAATCTATATGAATAAAGGACGATTTCACGCATACATCAAATCGTCCAATTAACGGTCGTTGTTTGGAATTTCATCCTTTCTATAAATATATTAAACCTCTCCTCTAATTCCGAAAATTGAATCATACTTTGATGTGATTATGTTATACAAATAATTATAAGAAATGAAATTCATGTTCCCAACAGAAATCGAATCAGTTCATCATTTTCAGTTATAATAATTATTCTTAATCTGATTGTCTATCTAATTAATATTGCATTCAGATGATATTTCCAGACCTTTATTCCACTATTTTATTACTTACGCTTTTCCCGATATTTCTCCTTAAAAAATCACAATTGAAAGACTAGAATGAGAAAAATTTGGTCTTACAATTGTCATGACACTGTCATACAGGATACATTTATAGAATGCTATAATGAAGCCATGAATCAGAATGACAGGCAGGTGATAAATATGAAGGGACGTACACGCAATATCCTCAGGGTAAGTATCATAGTGACCATCGCCCTGCTCATCGGGATTACACTGTGGTTCAACTTGACTTCAGGGACAAAAGCTGTCGAAGTCGGTGATGAAGCTGTGGACTTCAAACTGACGACACTTGAAGGGGAGGAGATCCAGTTGTCCAAGCTGACCGAAGATAAAGGCGTCATCTTGAATTTCTGGGGCACGTGGTGTAAACCGTGCCGGGAAGAAATGCCGGATATGAATGACATCTATACACAGGGACATGAGGATTATGAAATCGTCGCTGTTAATGTAGCCGAAAACGAGCAGCAGATTCGCCAGTTCATCTCTGGACTCAGCGCTGATCTTGAATTCCCCATCGCACTGGATCGTGAAAAAAGTGTGACGGACGCCTATAACATTGGTCCATTACCAACGACCATTGCTGTAAACAAAGAAGGCATCGTCGTCAAAAAGCAGGAATATCAACTTACTAAAGAAGATATTTCGACATTTATCAGTGAATCCACAGAATAGGATGAATAAGCAATGGAGCTAAAAGAAATAAAATGTGAATCATGCGGTCACATCAATCCACCCGGCACACAGCTTTGTCAGTCCTGCGGCAAGATGATTGACAGTGACTACGACCAGAATAAAATCAAAGACCTGATGAGATATGACGGCAGTGCCGTTAGGTCAAAGACGAGATCGAAAAGTATTTTTGACAGGATATGGATCTTCTTCACTTCTGTCAAAGTCGGTGTGTCCATCATACTGGCCATTACCGTTGCGGCTGCCATCGGGACAATCTTTCCTCAGGAATACTACATACCAATCGGTGTCGATCCGGGCGAACATTATCAGGAAAACTACGGAACACTTGGGTATCTCTACTACTCAATGGGATTTCATAATCTATATTCCTCCTGGTGGTTCTTGGTCCTCAACGGTCTGCTGGCATTATCCATCATCGCAGCAAGCATAGACCGCGGGATACCGCTGTTCAAATCGCTGAGCAGGCAACATGTCAAGAAGCATGGTAGCTTTTTTCGCAGACAGCGTCTATTTCTGAATACGGAACGTCCTGCCGATACCAGCAGCCTTATTGATGCATTTTCAAGAAAACGCTACAAAGTGAGGCAGGATGGGGACAGCTATCTGCTCGAGAAGGGGCGCCTCTCACGCTATGGCCCCTATATCAATCACATGGGGTTGATCCTCCTGCTTTTCGGTAGTATGTTAAGGTTTTTTCCTGGAATGTATGTAGACGAAATCCTCTATCTCAAAGAAGGGGAAACGGAAGAAATACCGACTACCCAAGGACAATATTATGTCAAAAATGAACGCTTCGTCATTGACACATATGATAAAGAAGATGGTGAAGTTTTCCAGCAGGCACTTTCGGAAGGGTCAGACCTTGTCAGTAACTTTCAGACTGACATCGTATTCTATAAGAATAATAGTACTGACATCGCCGGATCCTCACCAGACCTCGAAGAAATTGACGAATACAGCATCCGTGTAAATCACCCGTTCAGTTTTGGTTCTTATGAGTTATATCAATCGAGTTATGACAATTCCCAACTTAAGGCGATGACTTTCAGAGTGGAGGATTCATCAGGCAATACAATCGGTGATAATTTCACCATTAATCTGGATAATCCGGAATCACAATTTGCTGTCTCTGAGGATATTAGCGTCAATATGAGAGCGTATTCGCCTGATTTCCTTGAAGTGGCTGACAATGGAACGCTCGTTTCGGCGACGCCTGTACCGACGAATCCCGCTTTCGTATTCGAAGTCATAAATGGGCAGGAAAGCGAATTAAGCCTCTTGCAGATTATGAACAGCACTGATATAACGGCAAATAATGAATACAACATCAGGTTCGTCGGTGCTGAAGAACACGTTGCCAGTGTTCTTACAGTTAAAAAAGATTATACGATACCATTCATCGCCACCGGGTTCGTCATCTTTTTGATTGGCCTCTCAGTTGGTTCCTATATCAACCATAGAAGGATATGGATCAGAGCAGACGGTGATCTCATGTTCGCAGCACATACCAACAAAAACTATTTTGGCATGAAACGGGAAATAAATGAAGTGCTGGAATCCAATGGTTTCGAGGCAGTCAATGACAAATTGGACGAAGAAGACAACGACAAAAACAAGGAGTAATATTATATGGCATCTCAACTTGTATCAATCAGTAGTACGCTGCTCTATGCAGCTTTTATACTATACCTCATCGCGATGCTGCCCCTGGCGGCAAGTATCAAGTCAAAGTCAGATAAGCTTGTCAAGATTGCCATCACCATGGTGATTACAGGCTTTGTCCTGCAACTGACCTATTTCATTTTAAGATGGATTGCCCAGGGACATGCACCCGTATCGAACATGTATGAATTCATCACCATGTTCGCCATCATGATCATCGGCGGCTACCTGATTACATATTTCTATTTCAGGACTAAGCTGTTCGGCCTGTTCGCGCTTCCGGTCTCCATGCTTCTCATGGCATACGGCAGCATGTTCTCCAGAGAAGTGGAACCACTGATTCCTGCCCTGCAGAGTAACTGGCTCGCCATTCATGTCATTACAGTCACATTGGCTTATGGCATACTGTCGATGAGTGCCGTCGCCGGCCTGATCTATCTGTTGAAGGCTGTCCCGGCGGATGAAAAATCTTGGCGTGCACGATTTTTGGAAGCAATCATGGCGGGTATAGTGACAGTGCTTGTCTTCATTGCGACAACAGTGCTCATGCAGAATGTAATCGGCTACCAGGATGACTTCCTCTACCAGGATAAGCAGGGACAGAATCAGATTGCTGAATATCATCTGCCGAGTCTCATCAATTTCGAGGGGGCTGTGCCTGTAGAACATATGGGAGAGAACAACTATGAGGAAGCAAATCATTTCCATAGTGGCATCGAATTGCCGCCGCTCATCGATTCACAGAAACTGAACACCGTTCTCTGGTCCTTTCTGCTTGGTTTGATGGTGTATGGAATTATACGCCTCATTCTGAGAAAACGGATCATCGCAGTGCTGAAACCATGGTCCAACAGGGCAGACCTCAACCTTATGGATGAAATCGGCTACCGTTCGGTCATCATCGGCTTCCCGATTTTTGCACTCGGCGGCATATTCTTTGCTTCCATATGGGCACAAATTGCCTGGAGTCGATTCTGGGGTTGGGATCCCAAAGAGACATGGGCATTTATTACGTTCATGTTCTATACCATCTTCCTGCACCTTAGGCTCAACCGGGGATATGAAGGTGAAAAATCGGCATGGTTGGCCATCATCGGATTCCTGCTCATCCTTTTCAACCTGATTGCCATCAATCTGCTAGTTGCAGGACTCCATTCCTACGCATAACGCAATAGCACATGAAAAGAATTGATTTTTCAATTTTCCAGTAAATCATATGATAGTGCTGAACAGTGCACGTATGTGCGATATCTCATGATAAAGAGTGCAGTGAAATGGAATGAGAATAAGAAATAGTGGACTTATATACTGAATCTATCGGTAATATCAAATGAAAGAAACCGTGTAAATTTATTGAGGGTTCAATACCAATGCCCCGCCCCACAAACTTTTCACAACAAGTTGGATTTCGGCCTTGCTCATAATCAATTATTTGTTATGATTAAAAGAAATTTAAATTGGAGATCTGTCAGATGATAAAAATGTTGTTTTCTGTTGTAATTTTATCGATGATTCTATCTGCATGTAATACCTCTGACGTTGAAGTGATGTCTAGATACGGAAATAATATAGATGACTTTGAAGTTACAGATGAGAATGACGAGACATTTACAAGAGAGGATATGGAAGGCAAAGTTTGGCTGCTTGATTTCATATTCACCAACTGTGCCACTGTATGTCCACCTATGACAGCCAATATGACTCGGGTGGTCAATGAACTGGAAGATAGGGGGGTGGAAGACTACGGTGTAGTCAGTTTTACGGTAGATCCTGAAACCGATACACCCAAAGTATTGACAAATTATCTTTCGTACTATGATGTACCGGAAGATACAGAATGGAAATTGCTTAGCGAATATGATTATGATTTCATCAGAGGATTCGCTGAAAAGAATTTTAAAACCATCGTCGCTCCGCCGCCAAAAGGCAGCAACCAGGTTACACACGCCACCAGCTTTTACCTGATCGATCAGAACGGCAAAGTCATTAAGGACTATCCCGGCCTTGATCAGGGAGATTCAGAATTTCCACTTTCTGATATTGTGTCCGATGTAGAGATGCTCTCTCAGGAGGAATCACAATAATTTCTAACAGGGCCGAGAGGTTCTGTTTTTTTAATTCAACATAAAAAAGTGTGCATCAATGAATGCACACTCTCTTAATATTAGATTGATATACGTCAAATAACTTCACTTGATTTTAGATGGAAATTATTTGACGCTTATTTTTCTTCATTTTTAAAGGCTATTCTTTATCTTAAAACTATTTTCATAAAAATATTTATTTTAAGACGTTATTATAAATATTATATTCTCCATATTTATAGCTAAAAACCCTGGAAGTCGCCAAAGAATGGCTGCAGCCAAATAATAATTTGAGTCAGCCCATCAAAATAGAGCAGGATACCCATCAATATCATTATGACTCCGCCAATCTTCATAAGTATATTAGAGTATTTCAGCATCCAGCGTGTACGGGATACAAAGAAACTCAAAATGAAAAATGGTACTGCAAACCCAAAACAATAGACAACCATTAGAGTTAAAGCATCGTTAGGATCAGTAGCACTCATTGCGAAAATAGCACCTATAATAGGCCCATTACATGGTGTCCATCCAGCACCAAATGCCGTACCGATAAAAATTGAACCAATAAACCCTGATGGTCTATTTTTGAATTGTATTTTTCTGTCTTTCATAAGAAAATTGAAGTTTAATATGCCAGCAATAATCAATCCAAACAAAATGATTAAAATAGAACCGAGCTGTCTAATTAAATTTGCATGCTCAATTAATAAGCCGCCCAAAAATGCCGTACCAAAACCAAGTGCAATATATACTAGACTGAATCCAACGAGAAAGAAAAGTGTATGTAATATTGCTCTTGCATTGAATGTTCGATTTTCCACTTCATTATAGCTCATGCCTGTTATATAAGAAATGAAAGCAGGGAACACCGGAAGCACACAGGGCGAGACAAAACTTAAAACACCGGCTCCGAATGCAAGGAGAAACGTCACTTCATTACCCAATAAAATACCCCCATTCACAGTCATTCTATCAGACATGAATGGAGTGATTATATAATTTATACCAATGCATGAGAACTTTCTATGACATTTGAGTTTGTTCATTCTGCAATTGGATCGCATTTTAAATCAGAAATTCAATAATGGGCTGAGGATATTGAGGGCTTTTCTGTAACGCTAGAATGTCTCATCTTTTTCTCTTCAATAAAGTATTGACTTGAATGATAAAGATATAAAGTTTATACTTTATTCAAGTTAAAATTTGAATGAAGAGGTGGATTATGAATAAGACAGAGGCTTGTGAAATTTTTTGTTATGATGAGGAAAAGGTGAATCGAATTCAGGAAGATATAGAAACTGTTGATATTTCTGGTGTTTCGGAGATGTTGAAATCCATTGCCGATGTAAACAGGGCAAAAATCACCTATGCCTTATGCCAGGATGAGGAATTATGTGTGTGTGATATCGCAAATATCCTGGGTATCACTGTCGCCAATGCATCCCATCATTTACGGACTCTTTATAAACAAGGGGTGGTTACCTTTAGAAAAGAGGGCAAACTCGCTTTCTATTCTTTGGAAGATCAACATATCAAAGAGATAATGATAATCGCTTTAACACACAGGAAAGAAGTGATGACCAATGTCTGATAGCATTGCAGAACTGACTAAGGAAGAGAAGAACATTTATCGCGTGCAAGGGTTTTCCTGTGCAAATTGCGCAGGAAAATTCGAGAAGAATGTGAAGCAACTGTCAGATGTTCAAGATGCGAAAGTGAATTTTGGTGCATCCAAAATCTCAGTTTATGGATCGGCAACAGTTGAAGAATTGGAAAAAGCAGGTGCATTTGAAAATTTAAAAGTGTCGCCTGAAAAGCCTAGACGTCAAGCGCAGCCAGAGATTAATAAAGAAAAGAATGTCTACCGTGTCCAAGGGTTTTCTTGTGCAAATTGTGCCGGGAAATTTGAGGGGAATGTAAAGAACTTACCAGATGTTCAAGATGCAAAAGTGAATTTCGGTGCGTCGAAAATTTCTGTTTATGGGTCGGCAACAGTTGAAGAATTGGAAAAAGCAGGGGCATTTGAAAATCTCAAAGTGTCACCTGAGAATGTTCAAGAAGACAATAGAGAGGACAAATCAGAAAAGGAAGCCCTTATTCCGTTTTATAAAAAACACAGTACTCTGCTCTATTCGCTACTATTTATCGCTTTCGGTTTTATTTCCATGTTTGTGAATGGCAATGACAATATTCTTACGCCGTTGCTATTCATCACTTCCATGCTCGTTGGTGGAACTTCAATGCTGAAAACGGGTCTACAGAATTTAGTCCGGTTGGAATTTGATATGCGAACTTTGATGACCGTCGCAGTGATTGGCGGTGTCATCATCGGAGAATGGGCCGAGGTCGCCATTGTCGTAATCCTGTTTGCCATCAGCGAAGCGTTGGAGCGTTTCTCGATGGATCGGGCAAGGCAATCCATCAGTTCATTGATGGATATTGCCCCCAAAGAGGCACTTATCAAACGCAACGGGCAGGAAATGACGGTTCACGTCAATGATATTGCAGTGGGCGATATCATGATTGTTAAGCCGGGACAGAAAATTGCCATGGACGGTGTAATTGTCAATGGCTACTCTGCAATCAACCAGGCAGCAATCACAGGTGAATCGGTGCCGGTTGAAAAATCCCTCGATGATGAGGTGTTTGCAGGGACACTGAACGAAGAAGGCCTACTGGAAGTCAAAATCACTAAATTGGTTGAAGATACGACCATTGCCAAAATCATTCATCTGGTAGAAGAAGCACAGGGTGAACGTGCTCCTGCCCAGGCATTCATTGATAAATTCGCAAAATATTATACACCCATCATTATGGGTGTCGCAGTGCTGGTGGCGATTGTACCCCCGTTATTCTTCGGTGCCAGTTGGTCGACTTGGGTGTATCAAGGATTGGCAGTCCTTGTTGTAGGTTGCCCATGTGCATTGGTGATTTCCACACCGATATCGATTGTTTCAGCAATCGGAAATGCTGCCAAGAAAGGAATCCTTATAAAAGGCGGCGTCTATCTCGAAGAAATGGGTGGATTAAAAGCCATTGCATTTGATAAGACCGGCACACTCACAAAAGGCGTCCCGGTTGTAACCGATTATCGTTTAATCGACAATGCAACTGATGAAAAAGAAATGCTGTCAGTCATCACGGCGTTGGAAGATCGTTCCCAGCATCCATTGGCATCAGCCATCATAAAGAAAGCGGACAGCAACAATGTGCCTTATGCTGATATATCTGTCGAAGACTTTTCTTCCATTACAGGTAAAGGAATACGAGGCAAAGTCAATGGAGAGATGTATTACATTGGCAGCCCGGCATTGTTTAAAGAGATACAGGCATCCAATTTCAGTAATACAATCGAAAGAGATGTCAAAACACTTCAGGAACAAGGAAAAACGGTCATGATTGCAGGGACAGAAAACACCGTTCAGGCACTCATTGCAGTCGCGGATGAAGTACGCGAATCAAGTAAAGGAGTACTTCAGAAACTGCATCAGGCAGGCATCAAAAAAACAGTCATGCTTACGGGGGATAATCATAGTACTGCCAATGCGATTGGTAAACATGTCGGTGTCACAGATGTTCAATCGGAATTGCTCCCACAGGATAAATTGAATGTAATCAAGCAATTAAAAACTGAATATAACCATGTGGGAATGGTCGGTGATGGGGTCAATGATGCGCCAGCATTGGCAGCTTCTACTGTGGGTATCGCCATGGGCGGTGCCGGGACAGATACTGCCCTTGAAACAGCAGATGTCGCTTTAATGGGCGATGACCTGAAGAAACTGCCCTTTACCATTAAACTCAGCCGCAAAACATTGAACATCATCAAAGCGAATATCGCTTTTGCCATTGGCATCAAACTGATTGCTCTGTTGCTGGTCATCCCGGGGTGGCTGACACTTTGGATCGCAATTCTCTCGGATATGGGTGCGACATTGGTAGTTGCGCTCAATGGTATGAGACTCATGCGCGTGGAGGAAGATGAATCAGAGTTGAGTTCTTCCCGGATAAATACAAGGACTGATGTCAAAAAATTGGAGATGGAACAATGATTGTAACGGCATTCACAGCTGCTGCCGTCTATGTAGCGACAGGAATCGACTACCTCGTTATATTGATTCTTCTGTTTTCGCAAATCAAAAAGAGTAATCAAATAAAACATATTTGGATTGGACAATATATAGGGACAGTCATTATTATAGGCGCAAGTCTTCTGGTCGCATTGGGAGTAGCCAATTTTATTCCTCAACAATGGATGATCGGCCTGCTTGGATTGCTACCACTCTACCTGGGTATAAAAATATGGGTCAAAGGTGAAGAGGATGAAGATGAAGGTAATATTCTCTCCCTTTTCTCTTCAGGCAGGTTCAACCAATTATTCATAACAGTTACTTTCATTGTACTGGCTTCCAGTGCGGATGATTTTTCTATCTATATACCATATTTCACGACCTTGAATATGATGGAAATCATTGTTGCCATTATTGTTTTTCTGATAATGGTCGGTGTTCTATGTCTAATCAGCTATCGATTGGCTTCGTTGGATTTTGTCTCTGATAAAATCGAGAAATATAAACGTTGGATTGTTCCCATCGTTTTTATAGGATTAGGAATTTATATTATGTTTGAGAACGGTACATTTAATGCTTTGATTTCGCTTATCTCTTAAGGGGTTATATCTGAACTATATAATAATTAAAAAGATCTATTTTCAAACCTTAATTAAATCTACTCCTAATACACAATCACTTTGATTACTCTTGTCAAAGTGATTGTTTTTTGTTCTATGATCTCTTTAAATAAAAATAGACAGATGTTTTAATGGAAAGAAACAAATCCTTTACATTTAAATTTATCGTAATTGCTACCATAGTCATTGTGATATCGGTTATTGCAGGTGTCATAGATATATAGGCACTCATTATTAAAAGAGGTGCCATTGAATTGAAATGGCACCTCCTTTACTTATACATCGACTTATCTTACTGCACCTATTGCACACCTAAAATAATCCCAAGATAAATGGATACAGACATTAGGAAAGAGGAGAACGTAGAAGCGAAGACAGACTTCTTTCGTACAGCCGAGTATATAGTCAGTAATAAAAATAACAAACCTAAAGCAAACAGCAGGTAGTTTTCTAAACCAAATAACATAGTGACGTTAAATATGTCCTTCTGTTCAGCATTTTGAATGGTATTTACAATATCTCCATTGTAAAATAAGTTGAACAGGGGAGAAGCCCCCTCTGCTTTTATTAGACTATAAATTTGATGAGGCGGCCATGATTGTCCCATAAATGCTGTTATACCGAAGACAATTAGGGCATAAACACTTTCTAATTTCACCCATTTCAAAGGGTTGAATGAATTGCGATTATGATTCTTCCTAAACAAGATTCCATTAATTAAAGCGAATATTACAAGTGAAATAATAAACACATGCTTTAAAATCAACGCTTGGCCATAATTCACTATAAGACTGTTTTGATATTCCTGCAAAACAGAAGCATTTACATCATCATATGAATCAATATCAATCTCCATTGTAAAGTAACCTGTGACAATTGCCATTGTCAGACATATTATTGCAACGGGAGTAAACCACTTCAAAAATGAAGACCAATTTTGTTTATCTTTAGAAAACCAGCCGATTACAAAAAGGATTCCTATCCATATGGTAGTTGAGAGAAAATGAAGTGTATGCACAATAAAGCCTCGCCATTCAGTAATAGTCGAAGCATGAGCAGAATATGTATAACCCAACAACATCATCAAAGTCAGCGTCAGCGCCCATATTTTTAAATGCGGTTTTATCGTAAAGTGATTTGCTCTTAAAACAAAGAGAAGTATAACAGCAATAAAACTAATAAATAACCATGACTTTCCTATTTCAAAGGTTAATACTACAGTTTTCAAAGTAAACCAAAGACTCAGATCCGCTGATAGTAAGTAAGCAGTTTGAAAAATTGGGAAAAAGGCGGCTATGGGTATGGAAACAGCCGTTAAATACAGTAACTTTTTGGGTATGTACAAAGTTGTCTTTTTATCTCTCGGGACCATGTATAAAACCAAGGAACCGATGAGAACCGAGAAACAGATATATAATATAAATTCAGTCAAGGAAACTAAAAGCAATTCAACGCCCCTCCGATTTCTTCCGCTTATCCGCGAATATCCAAATAATCAATATAATACCTGACATAAGAAGAAAAATTATTATTACTATACTTAAAGAATCTTGTTCCTCCATATTCTTTGTTTCTTCATTAGATGTATCTTTTGATTCTGCTGCTTGATTATTAGATTTATTTTCTATTCTGGTGCTATCACTGTTCTGGTTATCTTTCTTCGGGGCTGTACCAATACCGTCTTTATTTTCTTCAGAATCATTCTGACTCATCTTATTCTTGGAGATTGAAAAAATATAGTTATTCTCAATCACATGTCCATCACTTCCAATTATTCTCCAATTTACCTTATAGGTTCCCGGGTCAAGAAAATCTTCAAATGTTACTTTCATAACATTACCTTCTATAGCAATTTTAGAAGGTTGAATCTCTTGATCATTTTCATTAATAAGAGAAAGGGTGCTTGCATTTTCAATTTTTGTACTAAAAGAGAGTTCCATTGTGTCTACACTTTCTTCAAGCTTTTCTCCACTTTTTGGATCAGCTGATTCTAAAACAGAGTGACCACTGGCTTCTTCAAATGGAATCGCAACGAATAACAGTGTGGCCACTGTAACCATAAATATTATTCTCAAATCAAACATGTATCATTCTCCTGTTCAAACTATCATATTTTATATAGCAATGATATCACTTAAACAATTAATACAATGTTTGCTATAAAAGTTGTAATGAAATCGTCAAATATATGGTAATGAAACGTGCTAAAAAAGCTGCCAGAATATAATGACAGCTTTTTTACAATCCAATATATTCTACTGTTTAATGTTCATGCTCCGGATTTTCATCCTTGCACATTACAGAATTTTTATGAGGATGATTTTCACTTTCCATCTGAATAGTTGCATGCCCAATATTCTCGTCTTCCAACTTTTGTTCAATTGTTCTCAGTATTTCTTCGCTTTCCTGAATAGGAATGGTGCCATCCACTACCACATGGCACGAGAGTGCATTTTGACCACTTGTTATACTCCATACATGCAAGTCATGCATGTTATTTACACCGGGAATGCGCTCTATGGTTCTAATCACTGCATCGATCTCAACATTTTTGGGTGTGCCTTCCATCAGTACATGAATGGAATCTTTTGTCACACGCCATCCGCTTATCAATACAAGCACTGCAACAATCACACTCGCCAACGGATCTGCCCAACCCCAGTTGAAGAAGATGATCATCAGCGCCGCAATAATGGCTCCTACTGAACCAAGCAGATCGCCCAGCACATGTAAAAATGCTGCACGTATGTTCAAGTTTTCCTTTGTATCTCCTCCTCGCATGAGGAGCCATGCTACAAGTATATTTACCAATAACCCAATGGTAGCAATTATCAACATGCCAGTAGAGGCCACTTCAGGTGGATTCGCAAAACGTTGATATGCCTCATAAAAAATGTAGATAGCAATCAGTACCAGAGTAACGCCATTAAATACTGCTGCAAGAATTTCAAATCGTTTGTATCCATATGTTTTACTATAATCGGCCGCTTTTTCTCCAAGTATAAAAGCCAACAATCCCACACCCAGCGAAATTGAATCACTTAACATATGTCCCGCATCAGCTAGTAAGGCGAGACTATTTGTCAGGAATCCTCCAATTGCTTCAATAATCATATAAACTGTGATAATTATGAAACTGATCATCAAGGTCTTTTTGTTCGCACCATGTGTATGGTCATGCTCCTGACTCATCCAATCCCCTCCTCTGAATATTTGCAGATCGATATATTAAATCGATTTATATATATAGTTCTTTCATATTTCTTTGGTCAGTGATGACAAGCGTGATCAATTGTTTCTTTCAACATGTTCATTACATGTGCATCGTCATGGGAATAATATAGAGTCGTCCCCGCTCTTCTATATTTGACCAAGCGTAAATTCTTCAAAAACCGTAATTGGTGGGAGACAGTAGATTGTCTTAAATGTAAGTTTTCAGCGATATCATTTACGGAATATTCTTTAAGAAACAGCAAATTTAGTATTCTGATTCGCGTCGGGTCACTTAATGCTTTAAAAGTCTGGGAAACAACAAATAAAGTTTCTTCATCAAGATCTTTATGATTAACCACTGTTTCGTTTTCTTCCATGTCTTTTATGATTACTCACCTCTCCCTATTTAAGTAGGTCTAATATTAATATTGGTATATCTATATATAGTCATATATTAAAAATATCTAGCATTATTGTCAAGCCTCTCATTCTAATTGATACACAATCGCAACTATCTTTTTCCTATCAATTATATTTATATTTTTTGATGTTATGTTATTAACGTCTATTTATGGTAGACCCTAAATAGACATTACAGAGATATTGATTACGCTGGTTTCCAAGTGTGTGATTAGGGTGTTTGATAAGATCATGCCAAAGAAGAAGTTTTATGAAGGTAGGCTTTGTGTGTATGTAATCATTTAATTAAAACTTAGATCAATCAATGGAAGTGTTAGAAAATTTGTACTGAGAAGATTTTTTAGAGAAATAATCCGGTTCTATCGTAAATGAACAACTTGTCTTTAAAGAAGTGAATCAAAAATTATGCTAAAATTATTACCATCAACCAGTTCAATTCTTTGCTGATAGCAAGGAAGGTGTAGAACTGACACATCAAAAAACCCCCAATCTACTAGCATAGAATGGGGGTTCAATAACACCATGAAACTGATTTTTGTTACTTATATTATATCATTCTGATTAATATATTCAAATGATAAATAAGAAGTTTGTAGTATCGGGTAACAACTATAGCAATTCAATAATACATTTATATAAATAAATTATTTGGTGGTGTGAATATTGGCAAAGAAAAAGGAGATTGTAAAATTTACAATTGATTTTGAGTTTACAGAGGGCGAAGATACAAATGCAGTAATATCAGATATTGTCAGCTTTCATGATGGACAAAATATTCATGAAAGAATGGAAAAGGCTGAGAGTGTCGCTGAGGATCTTGGGGAAGGTCTTAAAAATAAAATCATTGAAGATGAGTTTATATGTGTTGATATTACTTTTTTTCGTAGTAATTTAATTAAAGCATTTACATTAAAACCTGACTATGACAGTTTAAAATAAATGAATTTCAGGGCAATAAAAGGGCAAATAGCATTGGAATTTTTCTTAAGGAAATGATTGAGAAAGGTTGATTTAAAAGGATTTTTGTTAACCCCTGTAGAGGGGGAATTGGAGATCTTCATTGAGTGGGAATAACGATAAATAAAGAAGAAACCTTATGAAAACAATGTTCATAAGGTTTCTTTTTGTATTATTTTTAGTTTTAAGGGAAAACTCAGGATAAGAATTTTACATAATAGGAGAAATTCATAAAATATAGGCTAACAATGATATTACTTATATATAGCTCAGCCTCAATAATATTATTTTCAATGACAATTACTTCAAATTTACCAGAAGTCCCTGTCTTCTTTCAAATTTCAACTGTCTGATCTCCATTCGTTTAATCGCCTCCGGTATATTCATTACGTTTATGGTTCATTTCAGTATATGTAATTATTTGGTATAGTATGAGTATAACAAATTAATCTTAATTTTTAGAAATTTTTCAAAGGAACGAGTTATTACTATGGAGAAATGGGATGCTTACGACAGTAAGTTAAAAAAGTTGAATTTTGATTTAACTAGAGGAGAGAACATTCCTGATGATGTATTTCATTTGGTTTCAGAAGTGATAGTAATCAATCTAGATGGGAACTTTTTAGCCATGAAGAGAGATTATAATAAAGCGTCGTACCCCGGTTTTTATGAAGTATCAGCAGGTGGGAGTGTTTTAAAAGATGAAGACCCGACTGATGCTGCTAAAAGAGAGACACTGGAGGAGACAGGTATTAGAATAACGAGCTTAGAAAAACGGAACATCTATATTTTTGAAGAATACAATACCATTTTCGTCTCTTTTATTGCTCATGTGGATATTCCAAAGGACAGCATTGTTTTACAAGAAGATGAAACAATTAATTACAAGTGGATTTCCAATGAAGAAATATATTCCTTTTTGAGTTCTGATGCTTGTGTACCTGGTCGAAATCAAAGAACTATAAATGACCTTTTTGGGGTGACCCTAAATAAATAGTGTGATGGTGCTGATACTACTGAACTCAAAGTGTAAACAAGCCCGAAGCAATCTATAAAGGGAAATTGTTATATGCTAATATCTTCAAACGCAGCTACTATATCATCGTTTGGAAGCTCAATTGAACGCAGACATTTCGGTATCTCATATTGCAATATGAATGGATATTAAACGACAAATAATAACTTTAAAATACATAGGAGTTTTATTAAATGACGAATTGTAATATTAAGTGCAACACCTGAAAAAATGGTATAAAAAACACCCATGACAGTTTCGTGTAGAATGTAGATAACCACACCTAACACCGACACGGAGGGACTGTCATGAGCCATCAACATCTTACCACATTCGAACGGACACGCATAGAAACGCTGCGGTCTGCCGGGCTGTCCATGCGGGCCATTGCCCGGCGCATCGGACGGCATGTATACACCGTCTCCCGAGAAATCAGACGCAATGCCGCCGGGCGCCAATATAGCGCTGAGAAAGCAGAATCCATCTATCAGGAACGCAGAACACACTGCGGTCGGATCGGCAAATGGACACCGGAATTGGCGATGATCCTGTCGGAAAAACTGGCGGCCACCTGGTCGCCGGAACAGATCATCGGCCGGTGCTTTCAAGGTAAGCTTAGCTTCAAAACCATCTACCGGTGGCTCTACCAGAGACTGTTGCCTGAAACAGACACCTGGTGACTGCGGCACAAAGGCAAGCGGCAGAAACCCAAAGAGACACGGAGGCGGTTCAATATCGGCACTTCCATTCGCAAGCGGCCGAAATCGATCAGAAAACGGAACACGTTTGGCCATTGGGAACTCGATACGGTCGTTTCCAGCCGGGGCAAAAGTAAGGGCTGCCTGGCTACCTTTGTCGAACGGAAAACCCGGTGGTATGTCGCGCTGAAAATGAAAGACCGTTCCGCCGGCGCCATGGCACAGGCGGTAAGCACACTGCATCATCAGTTGCCTGCTGGTGCCTTCCGGACGGCAACCGTCGATCGGGGCAAAGAATTCGCGTGTTATAAAACACTGGAACAGACATTGGGGATTTCAGTCTATTTCGCTGATCCCTATGCCTCGTGGCAACGGGGCAGTAATGAAAATGCCAATGGCCTGCTCCGGGAATTCTTTCCCAAGCGCACAGATCTTGCACTGATTTCAGATGAATCCGTTCGCAAGGCGCTGTCTCTGATCAATCAGAGACCCAGAAAATGCTTGGGATGGAAAACAACACACGAAGCGTTTCAGGAAGAACTGTTGCACTTAAATTGACAAACCGTCATGTATTTTATAATTTTCCTTTCTCTTCATAGAGATTAGCTTAAAAGTTTAGGTTTTTGAACTTGATACTATATGTCATAATTTCGATTTGATAAAACTGACTCTAAGTGTTGATAATATTGGCATAAACACAAAAAACTTGCATTTTTACCTAGTAATGTACGTATTAAGCGCCCAGTAAAGAACATATTGGGTAAGGTGCATGATTTTTGTATATTTCTTAAAGAAAGGGATATTTATATCATGGAAAATTGTACAGAGAAAAACTCCCAAATCAACTGTTACAGACGCTGATTAGTAGTCATGTGAGTGAAAAGACGTTGGAACGGATGGCCCTAAATAGACATTCCAGGAATATTGAGTCCACTGGTTTCAGAGTGTGCGGTCAGGCTGTTTGCTAAGTTCATGCCACATAAACGGCTTATTCGAAAATGCTGAGGCTTAGTATGTTTGGAAACTAGCGTTTCTATAACAGTAGATTGGAATTTTTTATTTTACAGGTAAGGCCCTCGTCACTCTGTTAAAATGAAAATTAACTAACTGAATGGGGTGGATACATATGGAGTTGATTTATAAAGGCAAGACCAAGGATGTATATCAGGATGATGACAGGCAGATTGTACTGTACTTTAAAGATGATATGACCGGCAAGGATGGTGTGTTCGATCCGGGCGAGAATCAGGTTGGACTCCAGGTTGAGGGTTCCGGGAAAGCGGGACTTCAGATGACGAGTTTCTTCTTTGAGAAACTGAATGCTGCGGGTATTCCGACCCATTATGTGGATGCGGATATTGAAGCGCGTGAAATGCGGGTTAGAAAAGTATCTGTGTTCGGGGAAGGGCTGGAGGTCATCTGCCGTTTCAAAGCTGTGGGCAGCTTCACCCGCCGTTATGGTGATTATATTGAAGAGGGTGGGGAACTGCCGGCCTATGTGGAAATGACTTTGAAGGATGACGAGCGTCAGGATCCGCTGATCAATGAAGCTGCCCTGGAAACCCTCGGTATATTGAAACCGGGTGAGTACGGGGAGATTGCGGAACTGACTGTGAAGATCAGCGAAGTCGTCAAAGATGAACTGGCACAGCGGGGTCTTGATCTGTACGATATCAAATTGGAGTTCGGACGGGATGATGAAACCGGTGAAGTGCTGCTGATCGATGAGATTTCCGGCGGCAATATGCGTGTCTATAAATCCGGTGAATATATAGAGCCCCTGAAATTGAATGCGATCCTGTTTGATGCGTGATCAAGGGCATTAACAGCTGTTGTGAATGTGTTCCGAATGCCGTCCGGTGTTCGGGCTTTTTTATGTGTGGCGCATGTTATACTGTAGGTGGATACAGTAAATATAAAGGGAAAACAGTTTCTCTATGAAACCTGAACAGATCACGGTGTCTACTTTGGGACACGTCAGTTTTGAAAAAATGACTGGAAATTTCACCAGGGCCAAGGGCAGTCGCCAACAATATAATTTAATTAAATATTCAGATTCATCTTATAATATTGTATGATTGATTTAAAGCATGTTTAGGGGCAGGGGTGAAAAGGATGAGACTCTTATTATTTGTAATACTGAGTGGCATCATCATCGTTGGATGTAATCAGGAGCAGCAGTCAGAGGATGAGAATGCAACCCGCAATGAGACATCTGAAGAGGACAGCGCAGAAAATAATACATCAGAGGAGGAATCTTCAGAGGAATCGGAAGCGATGGCTGACTCTTCTGGCGAGCCGGAGGATGACAACATCGAAGGTGACGGTAATCCGGAAGAGAGTGAGGAAAAGCCTCCGGAGGATCTTCTGGGCGGGACCTCTTTCAAAGATGGATACTGGATAAACTACAAGGGTGAGGATGATCCCCGTAACCATATGATGCGATCGGATTACATCGATTATGATCCGGAAAAGGATTATACAGTTACAGTGGCATCATATGTTTCCTATTATTACGGGGAGGAGTTCATCAAGACCAACAGCTATGGCCACGGCGGCCCCAAGATCATAGAAAAGGTGCCCGAAGCGGACCGGGTGATCATCAGTGTCGAAAAGGTGAGGTCGGATGAGCTTGAATTTTATGATGCCGCAATGGAAGGGGCCGCCAAGGGCGAGGAAGTGAATACGACACCTGAAGAATTTGTCGGAAGGGGCAGGCTTGTCGAGGAGAACCTCTCGGGGCAGATCATGTTCGGCCAGGAATTCCTTGCGGAGGAGAACCTGATGCGGGGTGAAGTCATCGATGAAAATGGCAATTTTGTCGAGGAAGAGGATCATGCTGTAACCGAGGCGCTGGAATATGACCCATCAGCAAGTTATGCCATTACCGTACCCGCATCAATCAGCTACTACAGAGGCAGCGAATTCATGGAGACGATGGAAATTGAAGATGCACCGGCATATATTCCGGCGGTGGACGGAGCGAACTACATCAACATCAGCTTCGATGAAGAGTTCATATACGAGCTGAATGTCATTGAAGTGGAATAGCTTTTCATAAAGTGAATTTTAAATCCAAATATTCCGCAGGATAAGCAGGACAAATTTCGCGAGGGCACTATGATCAACAATAAAAAAGATGTCATAAAAATTGAAAAAGAGCTTGAATCGAAAACGGCAGAACTAAGGAAGTATGATGAGGATTATTTCAATCCGATAATCAGCGGACTGTGGCAGCAAGTCAAAATGATTATTGCGCGGGATAAGCTGCAAGGGATGCATATCGATACGATTTCAACGATTGAGAAGGGTATGCCGATCAACAACCTGATCGATGCCGGTTTCAAATCCATCCATGATGTGGCCAACTATACGCCGGAACAGTTCATGCAAATCCGTGGCGTGGGGAAGAAGTCCGCCTATCCTCTGGCTGATGCGGTCTCAAGGATAGCTCAATCCGTCCATGCCCGGGTACAGGGAAGGATCAACCCGGACAATCTGTCAAATCTGGATTACGAAGTGCTGAGGGCCATCTATTCTAAGCAGCGGATCCTCATCGACAGCGAGCATTTATTGGAAGAGATCGATCAGTTGAAGCAAAGGTTCACCGGACAGTTTGAAGTCATTAAGGAACAGCGGAATTTCTTCATGGGACTCTTCCAGCCCAGGGAGGAAAGACAGAAAATTTCCCGGGAAATCGAAGCTGTGAATGAAAGTGATCTTTCTGTGAAGCTTGGTGATATCAGGGAGAGGTATGATGCGGTCGTCCGATTTGATGTCAGCGACGAATTTCTCCGGGAGGACTTCATATCCAATAACATCAAATACTATACTGAAATCGAGAATGTGACCGGTTATACACGGAAAAAGATGGCGGATGACATACCATCTGAAATCGTGGAGTCGGTGAATGCCTTTCCGTTGGATAAGGCAGGTCTGAAGAATTTGACCCTGCGACATTACCAGGAGTTTGGCGCGAAATATATCCTTTCCAATAAAAGGATACTACTTGGAGATGAGATGGGGCTCGGGAAGACGATTCAGGCACTTGCGGCAATCAATCATTTGAGCCGGGAAGGAAAACCATATTCGATTGTCGTCTGTCCGCTCAGCGTTGTTGCTAATTGGAAGCGGGAAGTGACAAAGTTTTCGGATATCAATACTTACATTTTCCATGGGAAAGGCAGGGACGAAGCATTTGATGCCTGGCTGGATCATGCGGGAGTGCTGATTACGACTTTCAGCCATACACGACGCATGGAAAAGGAGAAGATTGAAAAACTGGATATGCTGATCGTGGACGAGGCACATTTTGTCAAAAATCCCGGGGCGAAGCGGTCCCGGAGTGTATATGAGCTGTCGGAGCGGGCGGAATACGGCCTATATATGAGCGGCACTCCTCTTGAAAACCAGCTGGGTGAGATGAAGCAGCTCTTGAGTGTGCTGCAGCCGGGTGTAGCTGCCAGACTATCAAACGAACTGCATCTGCTTGAGCCAAGGAAATTCAAGCGGGAGATTGCACCGGTCTATCTGCGCCGTAACCGGGAAGATGTACTGGGTGAGCTGCCTGAGCTTGAAGTGATCGAACGGTGGTCTGAATTCAGTGAAGCGGAACAGAAGATATATGATGGTGCAGTCGCATCTGGAAACATGATGAAGATGCGGCGTGCGGCATGGGCAGGTGGCAGTCCTGAAGCGTCTCCCAAACTTGAATCTCTCTTGGATATTTGCGGCGAGGCAAAGGAAAATGGTCACAAGGTACTGGTGTTCTCATTCTTCAGGGATGTGATCGATGTTGTCCAGGACCGTTTGACTGGGCCGTCATTCCCCGCAATCACAGGAGATATACCCAATGCCGAAAGACAGCATATCATCGATGACTTTACAGCAGCGGAACCTGGAGCGGTGCTGGTATCTCAGATTACTGCAGGTGGTGTGGGGCTGAATATCCAGGCTGCCAGTATCATCATTTTATGCGAACCCCAGTGGAAGCCGTCTACGGAGGAACAGGCGATAAGCCGGGCATACCGCATGGGTCAATCCCGTAATGTGGTGGTCTACAGACTGCTGACTGAAGACAGCATAGATGTGAGCATGATGGAACTGCTGGATGAAAAGTCGCAGCTGTTCAATCTTTACGCGAGGGATTCTGAAGTGGCGGAAGTTGCACAGGACAGACGTGAAGAATCGGAGTCTTCACTCCAGCAGCAGGCGCTGGAGATTGAAAAGAGACGTCTCGCTGAAAAACAGGGAGTGTGATGAAAGTATATATCATCATGAGGAGTACCCAGCGGTGTCCTCTCATCCTGAAGTTGTATAAATACACAAAAAATAATTGGTAAGCGGATTCATTTCGTGAGAGGTGTTCTCTTGGTAATATTTCCATGTTACGCTATATAATGTTGTAATTATTTCTTTTTTCCTATATAAACTAAGTGATGTCCGGGCTCAGGGTTGAAACGGCATTTTGAGATGCACTCGATACAGAGGTCTTTTTTACAGGAAGTTTTACACTTCATGTTATCATCCGCAACTATGACAGTCTCTGAATGCAGGCCGGGGTTTGCTTATTTAGGAAAAACACTCAATACAAATCTATTCAGGAGGGTTTATCAATGATTAACAAACCAAAGGTCACACCGGTCTTTTATGTCTCTCTGTCCATAGCATTTGTATTCATATTATGGGGAGCATTTTTCCCCGCAAATGTTGGGACAGTGTTGGGATATATCAATGACTTCATCTCAAACAAATTCGGCTGGGTCTATATGCTGGCAATGACAGCTTTTGTCATTTTCGCGGCGTTCCTGGTCATCAGTCCGTACGGTAAAATCAGACTGGGCAAACAGAATGAAAAGGCGCAGTATAGTTATTTTACATGGTTCTCATTCCTGTTTACAGCGGGTATGGGTGTCGGCCTCGTCTTCTACGGAGTAACCGAGCCGCTCACTCACTATTATAATCCGCCTGTTACAGAGGGCGAAACTGCTGCAGCTTCACAGGAGGCGCTGCAGTATACGCTATTCCACTGGGGATTCCATCCTTGGGCAGTATATGCAGTGGTCGGGCTTGCCCTGGCATATTTCAACTTCCGTCATAAGGCACCATTGCTGATGAGTTCAGCGCTCACACCGGTCCTTGGCAACAGGTCAAACGGCTGGTTGGGGTCAAGCATCGATGTTTTAGCCGTATTTGGCACAATTTTCGGTATCGCGACTTCCCTTGGACTTGGTGCGACACAGATTACGGCTGGTTTAAGCTACAGCTTTGATGCTATAGAGAACAATCTGTTTACTCAGACATTAGTCATCATTTTCATTACTATAGCGTTCATTCTTTCAGCATCTACAGGTGTAAACAAAGGTATACGCTATTTGAGTATGGCGAACGTAGTGACAGCTATTGCACTGATGGTGTTCGTCTTCATCTTTGGTTCATCCATACAGATGATCGAAGCATTCATGACGAATACAGGTAATTACGTGCAGAATCTGGCAAGCATGACATTCAACATGAATTCATTTGTCGGCGACAGGGAATTCCTGAACAGCTGGACACTGTTCTATTGGGCCTGGTGGATCGGCTGGGCTGCGTTTGTCGGGAGTTTCATTGCCCGTGTATCACGGGGAAGAACAATCCGTGAGTTCATCCTGGGCGTGACCGGTGTACCGGTTCTCTTCAGTGCCATCTGGTTCGCCATCTTTGGTGTTGCAGGCATTGAATCGGATAATATCCTCGGCGGAGGACTTTACAGCCTCGTCGAGTCCCAGGGTAACGAAGTGGCACTGTTCGCCTTCCTGGAAAACTATCCGGCAGCGGCCCTTGTCATGGGTATTGCAGTATTACTCATTGCTTCGTTCTTCGTCACGTCTGCAGACAGCGGTACATTCGTACTCAGTATGCTGACAACAGGCGGCGGCCTGAACCCGCCACTTAAGATCAAAATGATCTGGGGAATCATCCTGGCGGGTACTGCAACTGTACTACTCTGGTCAGGTGGCCTGGGTGCTATACAGATGGCTATGCTTATTGCGGCATTCCCGTTCACATTTGTTGTCATACTGCTCGGCATATCACTGTTCAAAGCCCTGCGCAGTGAATATGATATTCTCGAGCTTGAAAGAAAGCAGCTTGTATATGAGCCGAGCTACAGAGAAGAGACGCAAAAAGAACTGGAAGAAAAACGTGTCGCTTTCGAAGAGACACTTCCGGATGAAACAGCGCCGGATACAGAAGAAGAAAAATAGAAGCATAAGAAAGCATGAAAGAGCAGCGGTTGCCTGGAAAATGGCAGACGCTGCTCTTTTCAATTCTGTAATTTTTTCAGACTGATGACAAATCATTCTCCATCATCCAGAAGGCTTCTCAGCTTGATTTCAGCATCCTCATCCCCCATCACATAATCTGTGATGAATCTGGCTGCCCTTTTCCGTGTCACATATGGATAGGGGAGGAATTCAGTATCTTCCACGAGTGAATGATACAGCGTGTAAGGGCTCATCTGTCCGGTTTCAAGAAGATGTCTGTATTTGTCGGCAGTGAAGTTATCGATGTTGAAATGGCTCCCCGAGAGCATGATTTTGTATGACGGATAACTCATTATCGACTGGAGTATGATGAGCATCGTGAAATTGTTGAGGTAGAATATGGTGGCACCCGTATCTTTCAGCTCCTCCTGGTGGAAGTGGGAGAGGAGCTGGAAGGATTTGATTGCGTTGTATTTATTTTTAGCGCGGACGGTGTTTTCAACCTTTTCACTCAGGACGCCGGTGACGACTTCGTCTGAAGACTTTTCAGGATGTGCCCTGTAGTAGCCATAGGCCTCATATATACTGATGTGCCCATTGAAATGGAAGTAGTCCATGAAACGGGTCTGTTCAAGGAAATCTCTCCAGGCATCTCTGACAGTATAGACACTTTTAAGGTTTTCGTTTCTGAAATCTATGATGTGTCTGCTGTCTGTGATCCTTTCAATCAGTGCATTCTTGTTTCCGGAGACCTTCATACCATTGCGCTTCAGCAGATTTTTTAGCTCCGGCACTTTCAATTTTTTCAAAGTGACCGGCAAATCGTCATTCCTGCAGATGATATCTCTATCCATAAGGCTTTCAATCAGGCTTTCGGCTTCTGCCCCATATTGAGTCAGCCAGAAGTCATGCATCACCGCTTCATCATGGGTCCTGCCGTTGACGAAATGCATGAACAGGACTTCAACCGCATCCAGCTTCATTACTCCCACATCCTTTAAGTACAGTTTACCCGCACAGAAGTAATGTATGGAAATTTTTTATGCCAATGATGTAAGGTTGATTTAGAACTGATCCTAAAAAGGAGCGGATATGTATGGGATTTTTTGATTTTTTCAGGAAGGATAAAAATCAACGTCAGGAAGATACGGTGCCTGCAGAAAAGTACTGGCTGCTGGCGGGTGGTGATGGAGAAATTGTGGAACCTGACTGGCCGCAGGTTGAACAAGCGGTGAAGACTGCTGCAGATGGTTCTGCCGGGGAATTTATATGTCTGAGCTGCCTGAATTCAGATTTGGAAATTGAGAGCCTGCAGGCTTTGGGTGAAGATGGTCTCTACCGTGTTGAGGCACTGCCGCCTGAGGGTTCCGACGATTATGGGAAGATCTATGTGAACGATGGGGTCGTGTATGCGGATGCGCTGGCTTTCTTCAAAGAGTTCTGGGAAGAGAAAAGGGTTGTCGGCTTCAGAAGCTGGCATACACGGAAATTGTAGGGAGCTGATTGCGCGTTCTTTTTGCATATTTCCCATTTCATATTGTAAATGGATCGTTTATGGTATAGAATTTATAAGGTTAAATTTGGAAGTGTTTTTATCACAGGTTCGCAAACTCCCTGTATAAAAAACTAAGGAGATTGATATTATCAAAAACAGAACGCTTGTTTATAATGCCCTGCTTGCGGCAATCTATGTTGCGCTGACGGTGGTCAACCCCATCGGTACGATGGCGATACAGATCCGGGTCAGCGAGATGCTCGCGGTCATCCCGTTTTTCAACCGTAAATACATTCCGGGAATCATCCTGGGAGTCGGTATCGCCAACCTCTTTTCCGGACTTGGTGTCATGGATGTGATCGTCGGTGTCGGCATCGCCGTCATAGCGTATACGATCAGCTACTTCATTAAAAATGTCTGGATAAACGCGGCACAGTACAGTCTGCTCTGCGGTATCTTTGTCGGCCTGATGCTGTGGATGGTGGCAGGTATCCCATTCTGGTTCAGCTTTGTCACCATTACGATTTCGACACTGATCACGACGTTTGTCGGTACGTTCATATTCGCGAGGATCGGCGACAGGATCCTGCCTGCGCTGAAATAAAGATTGTAACAGCCTCGTGCCGCTTATGGCATGGGGCCTTTTATATTTCCCGGGGAATATCTATTCCTTCAATCCCTGCATGGCATCTGCAACCTGGCGGGCATTCGGGTCTTTTCCGGCGGACAGTTTTTCGATGATGCTGTCATAGTCTTTTTCATTGCGGTTCTGACTCAGCTTATATGCAGCCTGGACTGCCGTGACTTTCACCCGGAAGCCGACGATGCCGTGGATCTGTTTTTGGTATCATCGGACGTGTTTTCCCACACAGCACCGTTTTCCTTATCTTCTTCGTATTTATGCATGAGATGTTTCAGTTCTTCTTTCAGTTCCGCTTCATCCAGAATTTCCGGTGTGCCGTATGCATGGACCGCCTGGTAGTTCCATGTCGATACGTTTTCGTCTTCATACCACGTGGATGAGACGTAAGCATGCGGCCCCTGATAGATGATCAGCACTTCTTTTTGCTCTGCGAGTGTTTTCCACTGCGGATTCGCTTTGGCAAAGTGGCCGGTAATATAATACTCTCCCCCTGTTTCCCGCAGTTCCAGAGGCAGGTGTGTCGCAGTCTGCCTTCCTTCATGTGTGGATACGATGACGCCGAATGAGTTATTTTCAATGAATGTCTTTATTTCCTCCATATCGGTAACTTCAAAGTGCTTTGGAATAAACATGTCGTGACCTCCATATCATTTCAATCTTTTCTCCATTATAAGATCTGTCTGTTCATCGTCTCCCATAAAGAATGAATGGGCACCCGTCTGAACAAATCCCCGTCTTTTATAAAAAGCGAGGGCCTTGGCATTATGTTCCCATACGCCGAGCCAGATCTTATCCCTGTCCGATGAATATGCGATTTCAAATGCCTTGTCCAGCAGTTTTTTACCCAGGCCGAGTTTCTGAAAGGTGCGGCTGACATAGATCCTCTCGACCTCCAGCGCGTCATGTCCCATACTTTCTGTCTGGGCATCACCGGTGTTCACCTTCAGATAGCCAGCATTGTGTCCGCCGTGACGGATGAAGAAGAAAAGGGAGGACTGGTTATTAAGTTCTGAGATCAGCTTTTCCTCGGTGAACGCCTGATCAAGGTATGCGTTCATATTTTCAGACGTGTTCTGATCTTTGAATGTTTCATCGAATGTTTCCCGGCTGATCTTCTGCAGTTCATGCAGGTCAGCCGGTGTTATAGGTGTAATCATGGAGGCGCTCCCTTCCGTATTTTTATATTCAATATATATAAGAAAAATGATTCTGTAAAAGGATTCAGATGAAATTTCACTTGGGAAATGTAAGCAACCATAGGTTGATTTTCAAAAATCTGGTATATTATAGGTTATCAGAAACGATTTAGGAGGCTGTCATGGGAAATATCATCAAACGCTCGGCGCTGGTCCTGTTGCTGCTGGTGCTCCTTCCGGCTCACGGAATATCGGCGAATACTGAGGAGGCTCCGGCTGTGGAGGAGTCGGCAGAACAGCCGGTGAGTGAGGAATCGACGGAACAGCAGGGATATGAGGAGTCTGCTGAAGAGTCTGTTGAAGGGAATAACGATACAACTGAGGAATCCTCAAATGAATATGTACCGCCGCAAAATGAACAGCCTCAATATGAAGAGACGACTGAAGCACCTTATGAAAGCTATGAGGAGCCTGCTGAGGAATTCTATTATGAAGAAGAGACTGCAGAGGAAACTGTGGAAGAATGGACGGAAGAGGTTACTGAGGAAGCAACTGAAACGCCGACGGAGGAAGTGACTGCTGAACCTGAGACAGTGGAAGAGCCAGCTGACGTGACGATCAACCAGGCGGCGGTGGAGGAGTTTTCCATTGCAGGTAAAGTAACTGTGGATGATGCCGGGCTTGAGGACGTCACTGTTGTGTTATTGGGAGAGAAGGAAGACGAAGTGACGACGGATGAGAATGGGGAATTTTCATTTACAGAAGTACCATCCGGCGAATATGGGCTGCAAGTGGAAGCGCCTGAAGGATACACTGCTGAAAAAGAAACACTCAGCCTGACTGTTGATGACCGCGGCAAGCGGGGCGTCACTTTCGTAATGGAAGAAGCGCCAACTGAGGAGAGCATAGAGACGGATGATCAGGTGATGTCGGATCAGGACACGGAACCAACAAACAACATGACGGTCATTCTTGTCGGTGTCGTACTTCTGGCGATTATTGCAATTTTATTCATAGTAAAGGCTTTGCGAAGATAAAATAGTGTTGATGTAAGAAAACCTAACATGTCCTGTCAGGCTTTCTTACATGAATTTTGAAGATTCAGAAAATGGTTGTATAATGTTCACATACTTTTAAGGAGTGGTTGAACATGGATACACTATTATTATTTCTTTGTACTTTGCTCGTTTGGCTGATGACGCCTGGTCTTGCCTTATTCTACGGGGGTCTGGTGCAATCCAAAAATGTGCTGAATACTTCTATGCACAGTATCGCTGCAATTGTCGTTGTAACGTTTACCTGGGTGACACTTGGTTTCTCCTTAAGCTTCGGAGGGAGCAATCTTTGGATTGGAGATTTATCATTTATTGGATTAAAAAACGTGGGATTTGAAGCGAATCCAGCTTTTTCCGAGACTGTACCATTTGCTTTATATATGCTGTTTCAATTGACGTTTTGTACGATTGCAGTTTCAATACTTACGGGCTCTGTGGCAGAACGTATGAAATTTTTACCATTTATCATTTTCATGGCCTTATGGGTGCTGCTGGTCTATAGTCCCGTCGCACACTGGGTATGGGGCGGCGGATGGATTCACTCTATCGGTGCAATAGATTTTGCGGGAGGAACGGTTGTTCATATATCTTCCGGTGTTTCAGGACTTGTACTGGCATTGCTGCTGGGGTCCAGAAAGCCTGATTATAAAAAACCGCCGCATAATCTGGTGATTACGATGATTGGCGCAATTCTTGTGTGGTTCGGCTGGTTTGGATTTAATACGGGAAGCGCGCTTACATTCGATTCGATTGCGATGGCAGCTTTCGTTAACACAATACTGGCTTCAACTGCAGGTATTGCAGGCTGGGTAAGTGTTGAAATAATGGTGAAGGGAAAAATATCTTTGATCGGAACCTTGTCCGGCATGCTGGCGGGTCTGGTCGTCATTACACCGGCCGCCGGTTTTGTCTCATATTTTGGAGCTGTGGCACTCGGTATCATCGGCGGTGCCATTTGTTTCTTTGCCATCACAAAGCTGAAGGTTCTGCTTAATTATGATGATGCACTGGATGCATTCGGGCTGCATGGCATCGGAGGGATTATCGGTGCAATCGGTACAGGAGTATTTCAGACAAGCGCAGTGAACCCGGGAATCACAGATGGTTTACTGTCCGGCGGCGGACTCATGCCGGTATTGGTCCAGATTATAGCCGTAACAGCCACAATACTCTTCAGTGCAATTATGACGTTCTGCATTGCCAAAGTCATCAGTATTTTCACAACGCTTCGTACAGACGATAAAGAAGAGCTGGAAGGACTGGACAATGCATTCCACGGAGAAAAGGCATATGAGTATTCAAACTTATAATAATGTTTAAAAAGCTGCTCAATCGAGCGGTTTTTTTATTTTATGTTAAATTTTTTAACTCGGGTTAGTTTTAGTATACGTTACTTTTCACCAGGTTTGAAAGCCTTTACACGACTGTATAGACATGTTATAGTTAAGGCGATAATATCCAAAATAGAAGGAGTGTGGAAAGAATGGCGGTAAACCGTGACGAGGTCAAACAGATAATCGATGCAATCGGCGGCGAGGAGAACGTCAATGCGGCGACACACTGTGTTACACGGCTGCGCCTGGCTCTGGATGATGAATCCAAGGTGGACAAAGAGAAACTGGATTCCATCGATCTGGTCAAAGGCTCATTCGCAGCGAATAACCAGTTCCAGCTTGTTATCGGCCAGGGGACGGTCAACGAGGCATTCAAGATTTTCGAAGAGGAGACGGGCAAAGGCGGGGGCTCGAAAGATGAGGTCAAAGCTGCTGCCGCCCAGAAGATGAACCCGCTTCAAAGGTTCATCAAGATGCTGGGGGATATATTCATCCCGATCCTGCCGGCCATCGTTACAGCAGGTCTCCTGCTCGGTCTGAACAACCTGCTTACGCTGGAGGGGCTTTTCTGGGAAGCTGACTCGGTGATTACACGCTTCCCTGGCATCGAAGGCATCGCGAGCATGATCAACTTCATTGCCGTGGCGCCGTTCATCTTCCTGCCGGTCCTCATCGGCTGGTCTGCGATGAAAGTGTTCGGGGGGAATCCACTGCTCGGTATCGCGCTTGGTGTGGCCCTATGTCACCCGGATCTCGCGAGTCAGTACGGGCTCTTCGACAGTGAAGCCGGGGAACTTGCGGAAATTCCCACGTGGAACGTATTCGGCCTGGAAATCCAGCAGCTGAACTACCAGGGGCAGGTACTGCCGGTGCTTGTGGCGACATGGGTGCTCGCGAAAGTTGAGCTGTTCCTGAACAAACGCGTACACGATATGTTCAAACTGCTCGTGGTTGCGCCTGTGGCACTTGTCGTTGTCGGCATCCTTACTTATACCATCATCGGCCCGGTTACGCTGTGGGGCAGTACGCTCATTACAGATGCAATCATCTGGCTGTTTGAAACTGCAGGCATCCTGGGCGGAGCGGTATACGGTCTGTTCTATGCGCCGCTCGTAATCACAGGTATGCACCATATGTTCCTTGCGGTGGACCTGCAGCTCATCGGTACAACAGGTTCCACATTCCTGTGGCCGATACTGGCGATTTCAAACATTGCACAGGGTTCTGCAGCATTCGGCGCATGGATGATCTACCGCAGCCAGAAAAAGAAAAAAGAAGAAGGTCTGGCAATGACTTCCGGTATTTCCGGCTGGCTGGGTGTCACTGAGCCGGCGATGTTCGGTGTGAACCTGCCGCTGAAATATCCGTTCCTGGCCGCAATCCTCACGACCTCTGTCGTGGGCGGTATTTTCGGGGCGAATATGCTGACGGCATACAGTGTCGGCGTCGGCGGTGTTCCGGGCGTCATCTCGATTACTGACGGCTTCTGGCTGCTGTTCTCGATCGGCATGCTGATTGCGATTGTGGTGCCTTTCCTGCTGACGCTTCTGTTCTCAAGATTTGCCAAGGATAAAGCGAAAGACATGGTGGACGTAGACTAACTATATGAAGGAGTTTTTATATTGGCATCCAATGACTGGAGAAAATCAGTTGTTTATCAGATCTATCCGAAATCTTTCAATGATACGACCGGAAGCGGAGAAGGAGATATTCCAGGCATCATAGAAAAGCTGGATTATTTCAAGACGCTGGGTGTCGATTATATATGGCTGACGCCTGTCTATAAGTCTCCGATGAATGATAATGGCTATGATATCAGCGACTATTATGAAGTGAATCCGCAATTCGGTACGAAGGCGGATCTGGAAAATCTGCTGGAGGCGGCACACGCCCGCGGACTCAAAGTGATGATGGACATCGTCATCAACCATACGTCGACATCCCACAACTGGTTTGTCGAATCCAGAAAATCCAAAGACAATCCATACCGTGATTACTATATATGGAAAGACGGGAAGGACAATGCGCCGCCGACCAACTGGGAATCCAAGTTCGGCGGCAATGCATGGACCTACGACAGTGCGACCAGGCAGTATTACCTGCGTCTTTTCGATGTTTCCCAGGCAGATCTGAATTGGGAGAATGAAAACCTCCGCCGGGAAATCTATGAGATGGTCAACTACTGGATAGATTTCGGGGTGGACGGGTTCCGTTTCGATGTCGTCAATCTCATTTCAAAAGGGGCATTCGAGGATTCCGACGGTCCCGGCAAGGAATTCTACACTGACGGTCCGAAAGTCCACGAATATCTCAACGAACTCAACCGCAATACTTTCGGGGACAAAGAGATCATGACCGTGGGGGAAATGTCCTCCACGACAATTGAACACTGTCTCAAATATACAAATCCTGAGCGCAATGAGCTGAATTCGGTGTTCAACTTCCATCACCTCAAAGTCGACTATCCCGGCGGAGAGAAATGGACGTTTGCGGATTTCGACTTCATTGAACTGAAACGCATCCTGATGGACTGGCAGGTCGCGATGGATGAAGGCGGCGGATGGAACGCAATATTCTGGTGCAACCACGACCAGCCGCGCATCGTTTCCAGGTTCGGCAGCGATGATACAGAGGAGAACCGTGTGAGGAGCGGCAAGATGCTGGCGATTGCCCTCCATGGTCTGAAGGGCACCCCTTATATCTACCAGGGTGAGGAGATTGGAATGACCAACCCTAAATTCACACGGATCGACCAGTACAGGGATGTTGAAAGCCTGAATGCATACAGCGAACTGAAAGAAGAGGGCATGGATAATGCCCGCGTGCTGGAGATCCTCGGCACGAAATCACGGGACAACGGCAGGAGTCCGATGCAGTGGAACAAAGACCGCCATGCCGGATTCACATCGGGTGAGCCATGGATGGATATCGCTGAAAACTACGGGAACATCAACGTCGAATCAGCGCTTGAAGACAAAGACTCCATATTCTACACGTATCAGAAACTGATCAGCCTGCGCCATGAAATGGACCACTTCACATACGGCAGTGTTGTACCGCATCTCATGAAAGACAATGCGCTGTTCGCATACGAACGTGTATATAATGGAGAAACGATAACGGTGATCGCGAATTTCAGGGAGGAAACAATTCCGTACCCGGACGGACTGGATACGACGGGCGCCACCCTCATTTCAAACTATGGTGACAGAGCCGGGGAACTCAGGCCTTTTGAAGCACTGATGCTGCATGGACAAACGAAGTGAACAGATGTATCATAGGCTGTGATTTCAATAATGCCGGAAAGTGACAGGGTGAGCGACATGAGTTTGAACAAATACAACCAGATTTACCGCGAAATATCCAATGACATTCAAGAAGGCAGATATGAAAAGGACGATGTACTGCCATCTGAACATCGTCTGGTTGAAACGTTTGATGTTTCCAGGGAAACAGTGAGGAAAGCCCTGAATCTTCTCCAGGAAAACGGCTTCATCCAAAAGATGAAAGGCAAGGGCTCTGTCGTCATATACGATTCTTCAATGGATTTTACAGTTTCCCATCTGACAAGCTTCAAAGAGATCCAGCAGCTGAAAACGAAGCGGTATACGACTTTGGCAGTGGAGCTTGAACAGTATCCGGCCGAACAGTTTCCGCACGTGATGCAGGCTCTGGGGCTTTCGCCGGAAGACCGGGTCTGGCAGCTGATACGGCAGAGAAAGCATGAGGGGCAGACCCACATTGTCGATAGGGATTATTTCACCGTGGAGATGTTCCCCGGTCTCAGCACTAAGATTGCAGAAGACTCGATCTATGAATATATAGAGAAAAAACTGGGTTTGACGATTGCTTATTCCCACAAGGAGATCACATTCGATGCCATGACGGACGAGGAGACTGAGCTTTTTGATCACAGCGGACCGCCGTATGTGGCAACAGTCCGCTCCGTCGTGCATCTGAATGACGCAAGGCCGTTCCAGTACAATATATCCAAACATCTTGCGAGTGAGTTCAAATTCGTGGAATTTTCAAGACGCTTCCACGGGGAGTGATAATTTCACTTGCATTGGAGTTTTGATTTTGGTATGATTTAGTGTGC
This sequence comes from Salinicoccus sediminis, assembly GCF_000986795.1. GTDB lineage: Bacteria > Bacillota > Bacilli > Staphylococcales > Salinicoccaceae > Salinicoccus > Salinicoccus sediminis. The sequence goes on from NZ_LAYZ01000003.1 coordinate 157,412, forward strand.
CGTGCTAAGTGGGGAGGTAGCGGTGCCCTGTACCTGCAATCCGCTCCAGCAGGACTGAATTCCGTTTCCGAGGACATTCGGTGTGAGGACTGCCTCAAACTCACCGGTGTTGAGATTCCGGTCCTATGCAATAGAACGTCATGAACCATGTCAGGTCCGGAAGGAAGCAGCATTAAGTGGCCCATTCTATGTGCCGTAGGGCAGCCGGAGTTGAGCTGGTGGTTTGAGTAACGCTTGTGCCGGGTGTTCAAAGAAACGGTGCACGGTTTACATATCGAATGACTGTATCTGATGATGCAGTCATTTTTTATTTGCCCTAAGTTATTAGGGGCAGAGTGTGACATGTGATATAATAATGGACAGAAAATACTAAATTACGGAGGTGCTGTTGAATGGAATATCAGGCTTTGTACCGGGCTTTCAGGCCGCAGACATTCCAGGATGTCGTCGGACAGAAGCACGTGACCAAAACATTGCGCAATGCCATCATCAGGGATAAGGAATCGCATGCCTATCTGTTCAACGGCCCCCGCGGGACCGGCAAGACGAGCATTGCAAAAATATTTGCGAAAGCCCTCAACTGCCGCTTTGGTTCCGAGGGCGAGCCCTGCAATGAATGCGACATCTGCATGAGCATTACCGACGGTTCTGCCAATGATGTGATAGAGATCGACGCCGCCAGCAACAACGGCGTCGATGAAATCAGGAATATAAGGGAAAAGGTCAAATATGCACCTTCTGAAGCTAGATATAAAGTATACATCATCGATGAAGTGCATATGCTGACGACCGGCGCATTCAACGCGCTGCTGAAAACATTGGAGGAGCCGCCGGGCCATGCTGTCTTCATCCTGGCAACGACGGAACCGCATAAAATACCGGCGACGATCATTTCGAGATGTCAGCGCTTTGATTTCAAGGCGATTGAAATCGGTGAGATCATCGGTCGGCTGAAATACGTCGCCGATGCGGAATCCCTGGAATATGAAGATGAGGCAATCAATTATATTGCACGTACATCAGAAGGCGGGATGCGCGATGCCCTCAGCATCATGGACCAGGTCATCGCATACAGCAGCGACCTGATCACGCTCGATGACGCTGTAATGATTACCGGTGGCATAAAATCCGAGGAGCTGAATGACTGGCTCAAATTGATAGAACAGAAGGATTCCAGGGAAGCTTTTATCACCTATCACCGGTTCATCGATGAAGGGAAGGACCCCACCCGTCTGATCCATGAGCTTGTCTACTATATAAGGGACATCATCCTGATGAAGCATTCGGGAGAAGCGGATGAAGACCTCGCATTCTACCATACCGAGGATAAAGTGCTTTATGAAATGATAGATGTCCTGAATGATGCCATGGTAATGATGCGGTTTTCTGTAAATACGAGCGTCCACCTCGAAGTGGTCATCGTGAAGCTGATACAGGTGCTCAACAGGAATGACCAGGCGGTTCAGGTGCAGGACGTCGACCTGTCGCACATCGAACAGAAGCTGACTGAACTTGAACGCCGCCTGGCCAGCCAGCCGCAGACGAATGCGGCGCCGGTGCAGGAGAAGGCGCAGACGAGAAACGCCTCTTCGAAAGGGTTCTCCCTGCGTCAGATAGAGAAAGTGCTCGACCATGCCAACAAGGAAGACCTTGTGAAACTGAAGGATGCCTGGCCGAAAGTCTACCAGCATGTTGAAGAGAAAGGCTATCATTCACTCAGATCCCTGATCAAGGATTCGGAACCGGTGGCAGCAAGCGACACGCATGTGCTGCTCAAGTTCCAAAGTGATCTGCACAGCGACCTGATCAATAAGGACGAGAAGAAGCGGGAAGAGCTGGAAACACTCATTCCTACCATTATAGACAAAACGGTCAAAGTGGTCGGGGTGCCGGATTCCAGCTGGCTGCAGGTCCGGCATGACTATATCCAGGAGAAAAAGGCCGGCAAGGAAAAGAAGGACACTTCCAATGAAAAGAAGCCGTCCGATGTCGCCAAAGAGATATTCGGCAATGATATAGTAGAAACGCGGTCGTAATCGGTTTATTAAACCAGTTATTTCATATATAATATATAGATGATAATTCTAAACACATTTGGAGGAGAATATATATGCGCGGCGGAATGAACAATATGCAGGGCATGATGAAACAGATGCAGAAAATGCAGAAGAAGATGCAGGAGGAGCAGGAGAAGCTCAAAGACGAAAAAGTTGAAGGTACAGCCGGCGGCGGTATGGTCAAAGTGACGGTATCCGGCCATAAGGAAGTCGTCGATGTGGAAATCTCCGAAGAAGTAGTCGATCCGGATGATATCGAAATGCTGCAGGACCTGATCATTGCTGCAACAAACGAAGCGATGACGAAAGCGGATGAGCTCACAAGTGAGCGTCTGGGCAAGCACACTAAAGGCATGAACATCCCAGGTATGATGTAATATGCATTATCCAGAACCAATATCCAAGCTGATTGACAGCTTCATGAAACTGCCGGGTATCGGGCCGAAGACAGCCCAGCGCCTGGCATTTTATGTTCTTAATATGAAGGAAGACGATGTCGTCAACTTCTCGAGGAGCCTCATGGAGGTGAAGCGGGACCTTCAATTCTGTTCAGTCTGCGGACATATCACGGATATAGACCCCTGTTATATATGCAGCGATAAGAACAGGGACCGGAGTGTCATCTGTGTTGTCCAGGATACAAAAGATGTCATTGCCATGGAAAAGATGCGGGAGTATAAAGGGCTGTATCATGTACTGCACGGTGCCATCAGCCCGATGGACGGGATCGGCCCGGAGGATATCAATGTAGCATCATTGATAGAACGTCTGAAGGATGATGAAGTGAAAGAGATCATCCTGGCCACCAATCCGAATATCGAAGGTGAATCGACAGCGATGTATATTTCGAGACTTGTCAAACCGATCGGTATAAAATCGACCCGGCTTGCCAGCGGCCTTCCGGTAGGTGGCGATCTGGAATATGCAGATGAAGTCACCCTGTCCAAGGCGATAGAACACCGGACCGAACTGTAGAGTGTCATTTATGAAAGAGCCGGGCGGCTATTTTCATCCTTCGCCGCCCGGCTCTTCAATTTAAAAAATATCAAAAAAGATGTTATAAAAACTGATGAGAGGGTATAAATACACTATCCCGTTTTTGTGAATCCGGCTCAAAAAGCTGTTAACTGCTGGTGATGACAAGCGGATCGAATATGATGAAAAGCCTTGAACCCTTGCCATATAAGGATTTCTCAAAGGCAGCGTAAAATTAAACAGTAAAAAGCAAAACTTTTTTTGCAAAAGGGTTGCGCAAATCGAACAAACCCTGTATAGTAATATCTTGTCGGACGAAATAAAGCACCGACACAACAAATGTTACTGGAAGCATTAAGAAATGTAAAAAAGGTGTTGCATCTGATTTTCATTCATGCTATACTAGTAAAGCAGTCAAAAAGAGAACATTGAAAACTGAATGACAATATGTCAACGTTTAATTCCGAGAAAGCGACACACATCGTGTGTCACAGATTGAGGCGGACAATACAAACGCAGGCGATACTGAATACAGTATCGAGACGAGCTCAAGATGGGCTTTCCAATTATGGAGAGTTTGATCCTGGCTCAGGATGAACGCTGGCGGCGTGCCTAATACATGCAAGTCGAACGCGAGAGGAGGGAGCTTGCTCCCTCTGATCGAGTGGCGGACGGGTGAGTAACACGTAGGCAACCTGCCCATCAGCCGGGGATAACTGCGGGAAACCGTGGCTAATACCGGATAATCCTCTCCACCGCGGGGTGGGGAGTTGAAAGACGGTTTCGGCTGTCGCTGATGGATGGGCCTGCGGCGCATTAGCTGGTTGGCGGGGTAACGGCCCACCAAGGCAACGATGCGTAGCCGACCTGAGAGGGTGATCGGCCACACTGGGACTGAGACACGGCCCAGACTCCTACGGGAGGCAGCAGTAGGGAATCTTCCGCAATGGACGCAAGTCTGACGGAGCAACGCCGCGTGAGTGAAGAAGGGTTTCGGCTCGTAAAACTCTGTTGTTAAGGAAGAACGCCAGGTAGAGTAACTGCTACCTGTGTGACGGTACTTAACCAGAAAGCCACGGCTAACTACGTGCCAGCAGCCGCGGTAATACGTAGGTGGCAAGCGTTATCCGGAATTATTGGGCGTAAAGCGCGCGTAGGCGGTCTTTTAAGTCTGATGTGAAAGCCCCCGGCTCAACCGGGGAGGGTCATTGGAAACTGGGAGACTTGAGTGCAGAAGAG
>NZ_LAYZ01000004.1 GCF_000986795.1 Salinicoccus sediminis
CTCCCGCTCCTCCTGTATGTCCACCGGCAGTGTGGAAAGCAGCTCGAGCGCCTCTTCGATGCGGGCATTCATGAAGAGATGCTGGAACAGGTGCTGGCCGGTGAACCGGACCGCCTCCTTCTCCACTTCCTCCTCATCATCGATGCTCACTTCAAACATGTTTTCGAGCTCTTCATCATACCCGGAGTCCGGTTCATGCTTCACATACTGCACACCGAAGAGGAACGCCTTGTTGGGATCATTCATGATGATGTACAGCTGGCTCAGTATAAAATAAAATTCAGCATCGTACTGATGCTGAATGAACTCATTGATCAGAATATGTTCGGCTTCCGTCCCGCGGCCCACCTCAGCAAGAAGATAGGCATACTGGGACAGGTACGCAAGATTGTTCCCCTCGAGTTCAATCGCCTTCTGGAAACTCCTCAGAGCATCATGCTTATTGTTTTGTCCTGATTTTTTCATCCCCTGATTGAAATGGAACTCTCCACCCTGGTTGAAGGGGATTACTTTCCTATTGTCATTCATCATTCCTGCTCCTTATAACAAGCGGGTTCCCGTAGCAGGTTGAATGGTCGGGGACATCTTTTGAAACGACGGCCCCTGCACCGACAACCGCGTGATTTCCAATCACCACACCCGGCAGAATCGTCACGTTCGCACCCACCATCGTATCATGGCCGATCCTCACATCACCGATGCGGTATTCGTCGACCAGATATTCGTGGGTCAATATTACTGTATTATACCCGATTATACTATTTTTGCCAATATGGATGCGCTCAGGGTACATGAGATCCGGCATGGCACGGAATGCGAGGGATACGTTGGCCCCGAGCTTCATGCCGAGCGCCTTCCTGTACAGTACATGCTTGATCTTTGTGGAAGGTGCGTAGCGTCCGAGCTCGATGAATATGAAGTTTTTTATCACTTTGAACCTGGAGATGGTCCTGTACATATTCCACAGCGGATTGACTTTCCCTGCTTTTGTGATCTCGAGCCTTCTCATCGCTATCTCCCTTTTTTACGGTTTTTACCCTTTTTGTGACCCTGCTTTTTCTTGACCGTCTGACCGGCCTGCTTTCTTTTCCCCCGGGCGGCTTCAGCGCCCCCGGGGCCGTATATGCCCTGTACACTGCCGTATTTCGGCAGGTCATATTTCATCTCGCGGTAGATCCACACTGCAGCTGCCAAAACGATGAGCAGGATCGAGATGACCTGTGCCGTGCGGAGGACGTCGCCGATCATCAGGCTGTCCGTGCGCATTCCTTCGATGAAGAACCTGCCTGCTGAATAAAAGATGAGATAGAGCAGGATCGTCTGCCCCACTTTAAGTTTCGGCCGCAGCATGAGGAGGATGACAAAACCGAGCAGATTCCACAGTGATTCGTACAGGAATGTCGGATGGTAGTAGGCGCCGTCGATGTACATCTGGTTGATGATGAACTCCGGAAGTCTGAGGGACTCGAGAAACCCCCGTGTCACTTCACCGCCGTGCGCCTCCTGGTTCATGAAGTTTCCCCAGCGGCCGATGGCCTGCCCGAGAATCAGGCTGGGCGCGGCAATATCCGCTATCCTGAAAAAGCTGTAGCCCTTCACACGACAAAATATGAAACCGGCGAGAGCCCCGCCGATCAGACCGCCGTGGATTGCCATGCCGCCTTCGTTGATCATGATGATGTCAATCGGGTTGCTGCTGTAGTATTCCCACTGGAATATGACATAGTACAGCCTCGCTCCGATGATGGAGAATATGATGATATAGAACATCAGGTCCATGAACATGCCTTCCGGGAGGCCGCGCCTGTTCGCCTCACGATCTGCAAGATAGAATCCGAGCAGCATGCCCGCGGCGATGATGATACCGTACCAGTGGATTTCGAGCGGGCCCAGATCAAGTGCAACCGGACTGAGCGGAGTGGTGCTGAATATCATTGCTGTCCCCCCTGACGGCCGTCTGCCATGATCTGTGCATTCAGCCGATCGTTGAATTCCTCTGCCGCATTATATCCCATGTACTGCATGCGGTGGTTCATTGCAGCTACTTCGATGATGCCGGCGAGACTCCGTCCCGGACGGATCGGAATCGTCTTCTGGTCGATTTCCGTATCGAGGATCTTTATCTTCTCCTGGTTGAGACCGAGTCGTTCATACGTCTTGCCCGCCTCCCAGGGCTCAAGGTTGACGTTCAGCATGACCCGTTTTTCCTCGAGTATGCTCCCCGCTCCGAAGAGGGTCATCACATTGATGATGCCCAGGCCCCGGATCTCGAGCAGGTTCCGGATCAGTGAAGGGGCCGAGCCCATCAGCACGTTCTTGCTCACCTGCTTGATTTCCACGTTGTCATCCGCCACCAGCCTGTGGCCGTTTTTGACGAGTTCAAGGGCGGTCTCACTCTTGCCTACACCGCTCTCACCCGTGATCAGCACGCCGATACCGTATATGTCGACAAGCACGCCGTGCAGGTTTGTTTCCGGAGCCAGCGCCTTCTCCAGGAAATTGGAGACCCTGCCGATGAAGTTCGTCGTATTGTCCTCTGTGATGAGCAATGGGGTTTGCGTCTGATTGCACGCTTCGATCAGCTCAAGCGGCGCATACAGGCCGCGGGTGATGATGATGCAGGGCGTCTCCCTGCGGCAGAGCCGCTTGCAGCGGTCTTCGCGCTCCTCATCCGTCAGCATCCTTTCAAAGAATGAAGTCTCACTCATCCCGAGGACCTGAACACGGTCGGATGAATAGTGTGAAAAATATCCCGCCACTTCCAGGCCGGGACGTGAAACGTCTATGTTGACGATCTCTTTGCCGAGACCGTCTTTTCCGGCTTTGACCGTCAGGTCAAATGTATCTACCAATGCTTCTACTGTGAGCATATCGTCACCTCGGCTCTTTAATAATTCAACTATAAAGAAATGCATGTGTATTTTCAATCATCCGAAATGGAATGAAATGATAATTTAATGTATATGTCGGGCCTGTGACAGCATAAATAACGGCCCGGCCGTAATTGCGCCGGCCGGGCCAAGAGTCCGTTTATCCTGTTAATGGCGGTGGAGTGTCACACTGCCGAATTTGGTGCCGACTTCGAGGATCATTCCGCGCTCATCTGTATCATTGACAAGCATGAGCTCCTTCAGTCCGATATCCTGATGCTTCATGAACCTCACATTGATGTCCGGCGGGTAATTCAGCTGCCCCACCACGGTGCTTATCCTGCCTTCCAGCGCGCGGTCCTTCGGCACGCTGATATTGATGCTCCCCATGTTCGTGTTGATGGAAGCCGATTCCGTCTCCTCTTTGAGCGACAGGTTGACAGAGCCGTTGGATGATACCGTCAGATCTTTCGCATTCAGCCTGTCGGTGTCCACCGTGCCGACCATGGAGACGAGTTCGAGCGCCCCGTATCCGCCGCCTTCGACTTTCACATTGCCGCGGGACGTCCTTGCGAACGCACTCTTTGCAGAAACATTCTCAAGGGTGATGCTGCCGTTCAGTATGTCCACGGTCAAATCGCTGAACTCCTCGTTTTCCACCGTCACATTGCCATTGGAGCTTGAGACGATGAGCCGGTTGACCAGCGCGGGGTTGACCTGCAGCTCGACATTAACCCGTGCCGAGCGGATATCCGAGACGATCATCAGCTCGTTGTTCTTCACTTCGCAGATGATGTCCTGGAAATAGTTGCGTTTCTTGTCCAGCTTGCGGTAAAAGGACGTCACTTCGAATTTCGCCGTCGTCACCCTGTCCGTCGGCACGATGGTGATGTTGCCGTTGGTCATGTCCACGGAAATGTTGGAGAAGTCTTCATCGACGGTCTCGATCAGACGGTTCTTGCCGCCTGAGGAGAACATGGAGTCGATGTTTGAATTTTTGACACTGTCGAACGCCTTCTCAAGCGAACCGAACACCTGCGAGGCGTACTTCTGGTTTTCAAATTTATTTTTGACGTTGCTGTATGTTTCATTCGCCTTGTCTGGGTTGATGTACTTCTGGAACTCGCCGACGAGCTGGTCCCAGGCCTCCGAGGCACTCGCGAAATTGCCGGATGACTTGGTGCTGCGGCCGGTCTGGCTGTTTGAGTGCCTGGCGTCCGGTTCATCTTTTCGTTCCTGCTGTCCCCCGTCCTCTTTCCGATCCATCGCCTCCATCAGCCTGATGGCTTCTTCGGAACTGATCTTGCCTTCCTCGAGCATTTTCAGTATGCGGTCTTTATTGTCCATTTCAAACCTCCTGATGGTTTCGTTCCAACCATTTTTTTAGGTGATACCCCGTATAGCTCTGCGGCTCCGCCATCACGTCCCCGACAGTGCCGGCTGCGACGATCGTGCCGCCGCCGTCCCCGCCTTCCGGGCCGAGGTCGATGATATGATCCGCCACTTTGATGACATCCAGGTTGTGCTCGATGACGATGACCGTATCCCCGTTATCCACGAGACGCTGGATGACGTCGATGAGTTTCCTTATGTCCTCCGAGTGGAGGCCGGTCGTCGGCTCATCCAGTATATAGAGCGATTTGCCGTCGGAGCGCCTGTGCAGTTCCGACGCGAGCTTGACGCGCTGTGCCTCACCGCCTGACAGCGTCGTTGCCGGCTGTCCGAGCCTGACGTATCCCAGACCCACATCGAGCAGTGTCTTTATCCTGCGTTTGATCTTGGGCAGGTTTTCAAAGAAGTAATAGGATTCCTCGACGGTCATCGCCAGGACATCCGCAATGCTTTTGTCCTTGTATTTCACTTCCAGTGTCTCTCTATTATAACGTTTTCCGTCGCACACTTCACATGGTACGAATACATCCGGCAGAAAATGCATTTCGATCTTTATGATGCCGTCGCCTTTGCAGGCTTCACAGCGGCCGCCTTTGACATTGAAGCTGAAGCGGCCTTTCTGATAGCCGCGGACCTTTGCTTCATTCGTCTGGGCGAACACATCGCGGATGCTGTCGAAGACGCCGGTGTATGTCGCCGGATTGCTCCGCGGCGTACGTCCGATCGGCGACTGGTCGATGTCGATGATCTTCTCGATGTTTTCCGCACCCCTGATTTCCTTGTGCTCACCAGGGATCTGCTTGGACTTGTAGAGATTCGTATGCAGACCCTTGTAGAGGATTTCATTGATCAGTGTGCTTTTCCCGGAGCCGGAAACCCCCGTCACCACATTCAGCACGGACAGCGGCACTTTGACATTCACATTTTTGAGGTTGTTCTCCCTGGCGCCGCGCACTTCCAGTGCACGGGACATGTCCGGCTTCCTGTATTCTTCAGGGAGCGGAATCTCCCGCCTGCCGCTCAGATACTGGCCGGTGATGGAGTTCTCATCCTCCATCACTTCCCCGGGCGTCCCCTGGGAAATGATCCGTCCGCCGTGCTCGCCGGCACCGGGGCCGATATCGATGAGGTAGTCACTCGCAAGCATCGTATCCTCGTCGTGCTCGACGACGATCAGCGTGTTGCCGATATCCCGCATGCTCTTGAGCGTCCCGATCAGGCGGTCGTTGTCGCGCTGATGGAGGCCGATCGACGGTTCATCCAGTATATAGAGCACACCGGAAAGGCGTGAGCCGATCTGGGTGGCCAGCCTGATCCGCTGCGCCTCCCCGCCCGAGAGCGTCCCGCTCCGTCGGTTCAGCGTCAGGTAATCCAGCCCCACGTTGAATAAAAACAGCAGGCGCTCGTTGATCTCCTTCAGTACCGGCGCGGCGATCTGCCTGTTCTGTGCCGAGAGGGAAGGGGATTCGAAGAAATCCAGCGCCTCTCTGACGGACTGGTCGACCGCCTCGCCCACATGCCTGCCGTCGATTTTTACGGCCATCGCCTCTTCGTTCAGCCTGTAGCCGTCGCACGTCTTGCATGTGATTTCGCGCATGTACCTGCTCATTACATCCCTCGTATATTCGGAAGGACTCTCTTTGTACCTGCGTTCGATGTTGTTGATGATGCCTTCATACGGCATCGTCCTGCGGCGGGTGACGCCGTTGTCCTGTTTGAACACATAGTCGACGGTCTCCCCTTTTGAACCGTGCAGCACAAGCTTCCTGTCCGGCGCCGGCAGCTCTTCAAACGGCACATCCATATCGATGTTGAAATGTTCGCATGTCTGGCGCAGCAGCGTCGGATAGTAGTTGGAACTGATTGGCTGCCATGGCTGGAGCGCCCCTTCCTCGAGCGTCAGGCCGGCGTCAGGCACGACGAGGCGCTCGTCGACGGCCATCTTCATGCCGAGCCCGTCACAATCCGGGCAGGCGCCGTACGGAGCGTTGAAGGAAAAGAGCCTCGGCTCCATCTCGGATATCGTGAAGCCGCACTCGGGACACGAGAAATTCTCGGAGAAGTGCAAATCCTCGCCGTCGATCACGTTGACGACGACGTTGCCGTTCCCCTTGTCAAGCGTCGTCTGAAGCGAGTCGCTGAGCCGTGCCTCGACACCTTCGCGCACTGCCAGGCGGTCGATGACGACATCGATATTGTGCTTTTTGTTCTTGTTCAACTCCGGCACCGCTTCGATGTCATGCATCTCGCCGTCCACGACGACGCGGGCGTAGCCTTCCCTGCCCAGATCTTCGAGCAGTTTCTCATGCCGGCCCTTTTTGCCGCGGATGACCGGCGCAAACAGCTGCACTTTTGTCCGATCGGGCAGCTTCATCACCCGGTCCGTCATCTCCTGGATCGTCTGTGATGTGATTTCAACACCATGTATCGGGCAGTAAGGTGTACCCGCGCGGGCATAGAGCAGGCGCAGGTAATCATAGATTTCGGTAATTGTCGAGACGGTCGAACGCGGGTTGTTGCTCGTCGTCTTCTGATCTATGGAAATTGCGGGCGACAGGCCCTCGATCGAATCCACATCCGGCTTCTCCATGTTGCCGAGGAACTGTCTGGCATATGCACTGAGCGACTCCACATAGCGCCTCTGTCCTTCTGCGTAGATCGTGTCAAAGGCGAGTGAAGACTTGCCGGATCCGGACAGGCCGGTCATGACGACCAGCTTGTCCCTCGGGATGTCCACATTTATGTCTTTCAGGTTGTGCTGTTTCGCACCTCTGATGCTGATATGAGTATTTCTCACGATTGAATCACCCTTCTGCTTTCAGTTCGAATAATGCATCCCTCAGTTCCGAGGCCGTTTCGAAATCGAGGTCTTTTGCAGCCTGCTTCATGTCCTTCTCCAGCTGTTCGATGGTCTTTTCGCGTTCTTTCTTCGTCATCTTTTTGGACGGCTTGACGTCTTCCTTGTGTGCATCCTCTTTGATCTCCACTTCGGCGCTGATGGAATCGCGGATCTCCTTGGTGATGGTCGTCGGTGTGATGCCGTGCGCCTCGTTGAACGCCATCTGCGTTTCGCGGCGGCGCGCGGTTTCATCCAGTGCATAGCGCATGGAATCCGTAATCTTGTCCGCGTACATAATCACCTTGCCCTCGCTGTTACGCGCCGCGCGCCCGATGGTCTGGACGAGGGAGCGGCCGGAGCGCAGGAACCCTTCCTTGTCCGCATCCAGTATCGCAACCAGCGACACTTCCGGAATGTCGAGCCCTTCCCTCAGGAGGTTGATCCCCACGAGCACATCGAATGTCCCCATGCGCAGATCCCGGATGATTTCAATGCGTTCAAGCGTCTTTATCTCAGAGTGCAGGTACTGTACTTTGACACCCGCCTCCTTCAGATAATCCGTCAGATCCTCCGACATCTTCTTTGTCAGTGTGGTGATCAGCACCCGCTCGTTCCTCTCGGCCCGGGCAACGATCTCTTCAAGCAGGTCATCGATCTGATGCCCGCTCGGCCGGACATCGATTTCCGGATCGAGAAGTCCCGTCGGCCGGATGATCTGTTCGACCATCTTCTCGGTATGTTCAAGTTCATAAGGGCCCGGTGTGGCCGACACATAGAGCAGCTGCTGTGCTTTGGATTCGAATTCGCCAAACTGCAGCGGCCGGTTGTCGAGAGCACTCGGCAGCCTGAAGCCATGGTCGACGAGCACCTGCTTACGCGCCTGGTCCCCGTTGTACATGCCGCGGACCTGCGGCAGTGTGACGTGGGATTCATCGATCATGATGAGGAAATCATCGAAGTAGTCAAGCAGCGTATAGGGTGTGGACCCCATCGGCCTCAGCGTAAGATGGACGGAATAGTTCTCGATGCCTGAACAGAATCCCATCTCCCGCATCATTTCAAGGTCATAGTTCGTGCGCTGTTCGAGCCTCTGCGCCTCGAGGAGTTTCTCGTCCGCACGCAGTTTCTCAAGCTGTTCTTCAAGTTCCTTTTCAATGCGTTCGATAGCCACCTTCATCTTCTCGTCACGCGTGACGAAGTGGGAGGCCGGGAAGATTGCAGTATGCTCGCGCTCGACGAGCACTTCACCCGTCAGGTAGTTGACCTCCCTGATGCGGTCAATCTCATCCCCGAAGAACTCCACACGGATGCACTGTTCATCTTCCGATGCCGGGAACACTTCGACGATGTCGCCGCGCACGCGGAACGTCCCCCGCTTGAAATCGATGTCGTTCCGTGTGTACTGTATGTCGACCAGCTGGCGCAGGAATTCATTGCGGTCCATCTGCATGCCGACGCGCGCACTCACGACCATCTCCCTGTATTCCTCCGGATTACCGAGGCCGTAGATGCAGCTGACGGATGAGATGATGATCACATCATCACGTTCGAAAAGTGCACTCGTTGCGGAGTGGCGCAGCTTGTCGATCTCCTCGTTGATCTGTGCATCCTTCTCTATGAATGTATCGGTCTGCGGGACGTATGCCTCCGGCTGATAGTAGTCATAGTAGCTTACAAAGTACTCTACCCTGTTATTCGGAAAGAATTCCTTGAATTCGCTGTACAGCTGTCCTGCCAGCGTCTTGTTGTGGGCGATGATCAGAGTCGGCTTGCCGATTTCCTTTATCACCTGGCTCATCGTATATGTCTTGCCGGTGCCCGTCGCACCGAGCAGCGTCTGGTGGCGGTTGCCGGAACGTATTTGTTCGGTCAGTTCCCTGATCGCCTTCGGCTGATCGCCGGCGGGTTCGAATTTAGAGACGATCTCAAATTGTGCCATATTCTCTTCCCCCCATTTTATTCTGTACTTTATCATTCTACCAAATAAAAAATAGAAATAACAAACATTTGTTCGGTTATTTCTACTCGTCTTCCACTTTATCCAGATTATATAATTCCACAAGCATGTAGCCGATGACAATCGACAGCGAGTCGATGAAAATCACCCACTCGGAAGGATAGAATCCCCGGTATATGGAAACGCCGAAAATGATGAACGTCAATATTACCGCAACGTATTTGTTCCGTGTCATGCGGGTGAAGAACACGACGGTCACAGCCGGTACGACCATGGCCATCATATACCAGTAAAGATCCACTGGCTCTATATCTCCCTGTCCATTATCGATTCGGTGATTTCCATGAGTTCCGTGCGGGGGATGAAGCGTTCCTTCAGAATATCCGACAGTATGTTTTCGAGGAAATCCTGCACACATGCCAGATGCGAGAATTTCTTTATCGTCACGAGCGACATTTCATATATTTCGAAGAATAAAGGTTCCGGGTTCCGTTTCTGTATCTCCCCGAACGATTCATACAGCAGGTCGATCTTATCCGCCACGGAGAGGATCTGCCCTTCCAGCGTCTCATCCTTCCCTTCCTTGAGGCGGCGCTTGTAGATCTCCTGATACTGCTCCGGGAATTCCTCCTCGATGAAGCGCGAGGTCATCGTCTCCTCCACTTCCATGAACAGCATGTTGAGTTCGCCCGACGCGTATTTCACCGGTGTCTTGATGTCCCCCGTAAAGATTTCGGGATAGTCATGATTCAGCGCCTTTTCGTAAAGGTCCTTCCAGTTGACCTCATTGCCGTGGTATTCCTCGACTGTCCCCAGATACTGGGCGATTTTCGTCACCTTGAAGGAATGCGCGGCGACGTTATGTTCCTGGTACTTGAACTTCCCCGGGCAGCGGACCAGCTTCTCAAGGTCGTTCAGGCTCTTAAAATACTGATGTACACCCATTATGACTCCTCCTTCACATAGTTGACATAGCTGTCTATCAAGTCCGTGCCGACCTCGCCGATATAGGCGCGTACAATCGTGCCTTCACTGTCAACGAAGAATGTCGTCGGCATCAGATGGATCTTGTATGATTCGATTGCCGCGGGCTCATCTGAGAACTCGTAGACCGGATATGTAACCCCGAATTCCTCGAGGAACTTATCCCGGTTGCTGTCGCTGTCGTCGATGTTGATGCCGACGACATCAAGTGACCCGCCGCCGCGGGATGCCTGATATTCGATCAGCTCCGGCGTCTCCCGGCGGCATGGATCACACCAGGAGGCGAAGAAATTGACCACCGTGACCTCATTGGATGTGATCGTTTCATGCAACGATCCGCTGTCGTTGATCACCCCGGTGAATTCCCCGTCAAGGATGTTCCGTCCCACGGCATGGTGGTTGTCCCGGCCCTCCGAACTCTGCAGCGTCTCGAGTGACTGCTGCTCGAGCCGCTCATCCGAAACATTGAGCACCGCCCGTATACCCGCGCCGACCAGTATGAAGAAAGCCGCGAGTGCAATTATTATGATGATATTTTTCTTTTTCATGGATACAACATACCTAACTCTATTATTTCAACCATTTTAACACAAGTGCCCTAAGTATTCAGTTTTTCGCGCACAAAAAGACATCCTGCACAATGTGCAGGATGCCAGTCTTTCTAAATACCGGTATTAGTAAGTGAAGTAGCCGTCCACTGTGCCGCTTACGTAGCTTACAGCACGCTCGCCGACACCTTCAGAAGGGTTCAGTGCATCGATCATCTGGCCGTTGCCGATGTAGATGCCCACATGGGACCCATCATTGAAGAATACGAGGTCACCCGGCTGTGGGTTGGAAGTCGGTGTACCCGCCGCTTTTTGCTCCGCAGCAGTTCTCGGAATATCCTTGCCGCTGAACTGTTTCATGAACTGCTGGGTCAGGGCTGAGCAGTCCACCGCTGTTGCGGAGTTTCCGCCGTATACGTAGGATTTACCCGCCGCTACAGACTGGGCGACGGATGCCGCATTGCCGCCTGACACATTTGTGCTTTCAGCCGGAGCCGGTGCAGCCGGTGCATCATACTCCTCGACCGCAGGTGCTTCTTCTTCGACCGCAGGTGCCGGTGCTTCATAGGACTGTTCAGTTTCCACAGTTCCGGAAGCTTCATTGCCGTATGAATAATCGTACCCATTTGCATCATAAGTATAAGAATAGCTCTCATAATTCGATACTGAAGTTGAATTCGACTGCCCGGAGTAATCCGCCGTGCTGTCGTTTCCGCCGCCGTATGCCGCAGCGTCCACATTACCTGCTGCCACTCCCGTCAATGCTGTAACCGTCGCTATCGAAAATAACGTCTTCTTCATAAATAAATGTCCTCCTAATTTTCCTTGCCCCAAAACGCAACTCTTGTCTCTCTATGTCCCTTGATTGGGTAAATTTTATTATTGATTATTCAATTGATATTCAGTTTGCAAATAGTCCTGAAAGGGATCTCCCTTCGGCCACGATTAAAACTATAGCACACATAAAACATGATTTGCCTCTTTGTAACCCACTTGTAACCTAAACGAAAAAAACTGAAATGCGCTGTAAAAGATGAGACAATTCAGATGAAAGGCCGGAGCGTCCGGCATGACAGGGTTATACAGTGTTGCATATATTTTTCGTGCCGTTCCCGGTGCCGCAAGATTACATATGAGATTATTATGTAAACCGCGTTTTTGCGGTTATTTGAGAGTGATTATTCGTCTGATTGCCGATTTCATTTCGATGATAAGAGCGTATTTCCGCTTATTATCGATCCGCGATCGAAGACCGGAGAACGCCCTGCCTTATTGTCGTTTCGCGATCGAAGGCCGGAGAACGCCCTGCCTTATTATCGTTTCGAGATCGAAGACAAAAGAAAGCCGCCATCACTCATATTCAGGAGGTGATGACGGCCGAAACAAATTATTTTATTTTATGAAATCATATGACGCAGCAGCGGCCGCGCTTATCGTTCTCGTCGATTCTACACCAAATCCGCCGTTCCAGTTCATTTCTGAAACCTGGATGGAGCCGTCGGCATTGACTGCTTCAACGACAGCGACGTGTCCCATGCCGCCGGCGCCGCCCTGGCCTGGATCAAGCTGCATGATTGCTCCGGCTGATGGTGAATTGCTCACGGTCATCCCCGAACCAAGGGCTGCACTGTCCCAGTTGGATGCATTGCCCCAGCTACTGTCGATGGATATTCCCATTTCGTTCAGACGCTCATATACGTGCCATGTGCAGTCTCCTTCGGTATAATAGTTCGCAGCGGAAGCTGCTGTGTGGGCAGCAGGTGCCGGTGCTGATGGTTCTTCATATTCCGCAGCCTGTGGCGCAGGTGCTGCCGGGGCGTTATATTCCTCGACTGCCGGTCCTTCTTCCTGCACAGCCGGTGCTTCATATGTTGCATCTTGCGTTTCCTCGGAAGCCTGGTCTCCATAGGAATAAGTATATCCATTTTCATCATAGGAATATGAATAGCTTTCATACTCTGAAACTGCCGAAGCTGCCGCCTGTTCCGTATTGTTTACAGTGCTGTTCTGTCCTTCACTGTATCCTCCCGCTTCTGCATTTCCTGTTGCCACTCCTGTAATCGCTGTGACTGTCGCCAATGAAAATAACGTTTTCTTCATAGTAAGTAAATCCTCCTGTTTTTCCCTGCTCCCAAAATTCAAGTCATTTCTCTATATCTCTACATTGAGCAATTTTAATTATTCCACTTATGTGGTATTCAGTTTTAGAGTCGATCAAAGTGCATGCCTCTTTGACCACGTCCAGAACTATAGCACACAGCACCCCCTTTTTGTGGGATGTAACTGACTTGTAAACGAAAGGAAATGACATTTTAGATCCAGTAATATTGCAGTTTAATTTTACACCCATGTGATGCTTGCTGTGCCGGGGTTATGCTTTCGCACGTGTTATTTTACATGGAATTTACTTCAAAATAGATTACAGAGGGCTTTTACCATGTTGCCGGGATAAAACAGGAGACGCCTCCGCTCACCTTAATGAAACACTGTCGATGAGGTGAACCCGCACTCAAACAATAAAAAACGCAAAATCCTGTTGGATTTTGCGTCCGCGACTTTCTCAAACCTATTCAGATTTCTGTGATGCCAACCATGTCACGAGTGCATCGAGCTTTTCTTCATCCGATACGAGACCGCCCGGCATGCCGTCGCCGCCTTCTTCGATCTGGGTGCGGATTTCATCTTCGGAATACTCACTTCCCACATTTGTGAGCGGTGGTCCGGAACCGCCTGACAGGTCTTCACCGTGGCAGCCCATGCAGTTATTCTGCTCGTATGTCTGCTCAGCCAGTGCGGTATCCGACGAGTCTGCACCGTCGCCTTCATCTCCGCCTTCTTCAGTAGTGACGCCTTCATCCGCCGGCTGGCCGGACTCATCTTCGCCGCCCTCGCCATCTCCGCCACATGCGCCAAGTACGAGCACCAGGGCGAAACTCATAAGTAACCAGAACTTCTTCATAATTAAAGCCCCCCGACTTGATGTTATATAAGATACACATATATCATACCCCTAAACCCATCACGGTCAAACAGCTTCAGGACATTTGTCACAAAATAAAGGACGCCTCAAAGGAGACGCCCTTCATCATACATTACATATTCAGCCTGAGGTAGGCTTCAATGAACGGGGACAGTCCGCCGTCCATGACTTTGTCTGTATTGCCGACTTCGTAGTTGGTCCTGTGGTCCTTGACCATGGAATACGGGTGGAACACATAGGAACGGATCTGGCTGCCCCAGCCGATCTCTTTCTGCTCGCCCTTGATTGCCGCGATTTCCGCCTTCTGATCTTCGAGCTCTTTCTGGTAGAGCTTGGATTTCAGCATATTCATCGCCTGTTCACGGTTTTTGATCTGTGAGCGTTCGTTCTGGCATGTGACGACGATACCTGTCGGATGGTGTGTAATCCTGACGGCGGAGTCGGTCGTGTTGACGTGCTGTCCGCCGGCACCGCTGGCGCGGTACGTGTCGATCGTTATATCTTCATTCTTCACTTCAATCTGGATTTCCGTGTTGTCGAACTGCGGTGTCACTTCGCATGAGACAAACGAAGTGTGGCGTCTGCCGGATGAATCGAAAGGCGATATCCGCACAAGGCGGTGGACGCCTTTTTCCGCTTTCAGCAGCCCATATGCATTCACACCCCTGATGGAGAGTGTCACGCTTTTCACGCCGGCTTCATCTCCGTCCTGGTAATCGAGCGTCTCAACTTTCCACCCCTGTCCTTCTGCATACCTATGGTACATGCGCAGCAGCATTTCAGCCCAGTCCTGGGACTCTGTGCCGCCCGCGCCGGGATGCAGTTCGAGTATGGCACTCAGATGGTCATGTTCATCGTCGAGAAGGATATTGAGTTCATAGGCATCGATCTTTTTCTGAGTCTCGCGGACGTTCTCCTCGATCATTTCCCTCATGTCCTCGTCATTCTCTTCCTTCAGCAGCTCATGGGATACTTCGATATCCTCAACATCCGCCTCTATCTCACGGAAGCCCTCGACGATCTTCTTCAGATGGTTGTTCGCGTCGATGACTTCCTGGGCTTTCTCCTGATTGTTCCAGAACTCAGGATCCGCCATGCGTTCTTCATATTCCCTTATCTGGGTCTCTTTTTCCTCGAGGTCAAAGAGACCCCCTGAAATCGTCCAATTTGCCGTGCATATCCTGGACGAAATTTTTCACTTCATGCAACTCCATAAAATTTCCTTCTTTCTTTATTGTCCGTGACAGTTTTTATATTTCTTGCCCGAGCCGCACGGGCAGGGGTCATTGCGGCCGACCCTGACTTCTTTTTTGACCGGTCCTTTTTTGACCTTTTCCTTGCCGTCGCCCGTCTGCATCTCATTTTTCTTGACGACCTGCTCACGCTTGATCTCTTCGTCGGACTTCAGTTCGGTCTTCATGACGTATTTTGCAGTATCATCTTCAATGGACACGAGCATGTCCTCGAACATCTGCAGCCCCTCGTTCTGGTATTCGCGCAGCGGATTGATCTGACCATATGAACGGAGATGTATGCCCGTCCTCAGCTGGTCCATGCTGTCGATGTGCTCCACCCATTTCTGGTCGATGGTGCGGAGCATCATCATCCGCTCGAACAGCCTCATTTTCTCACTGGTAAGCTTCTCTTCCTTCTGCTCAAGCTCATCCTTTATCTTTTCGAGGATGAGTGCCGAGATCTCTTCATTTTCCCTGCCCCGCACATCCGGCACCGAAATGGACTCTTCCGACAGGTACATATCCTCGATCGTCTTGATGAACTGGTCGTAGTCGATCAGCTCGTCATCATCCAGGATGTAGTAGTTGACCGTGCGTTCCACTGATGCCTCGATCATGCCCATCAGCTGCTCGCGCACATCATCCTGGTCGATGATGTCATTACGCTCCTGATAGATGATTTCACGCTGGCGCCTCAGTACATCATCATATTCGAGCAGTTTCTTACGCGAATCGAAGTTATTGCCCTCGACACGTTTCTGGGAGGATTCGACCGCCCTCGAGATCATCTTGGATGTGATCTCCTCCTCCTGCATTCCGAGCCGTCCCATCATGCCCTGCATTCGTTCCGAACCGAAACGCTTCATGAGGTCATCTTCAAGCGACAGGTAGAACGTACTGATACCGACGTCCCCCTGACGTCCGGAACGTCCACGGAGCTGGTCGTCGATACGTCTCGATTCATGCCGCTCCGTACCGATTACGGCCAGGCCGCCCGCTTCTTTGACACCTTCACCGAGTTTGATATCCGTACCGCGCCCGGCCATGTTGGTCGCAATCGTCACGGCACCCTTCTTGCCTGCATTCATGATGATGTCCGCTTCCCTTTCATGGTTCTTCGCGTTCAGCACGTTGTGGCGGATGCCTTTCTTGCTGAGGAGATTCGCGATGTATTCACTTGTTTCAACCGCCACGGTACCGATCAGCACCGGCTGTCCGCTGCGGTGGCGTTCCACCACTTCATCTACGACATTCTTGAATTTGATGTCCTTGGTCGAATAGATCCTGTCCGTCCTGTCCTCCCGTGCAATCGGCAGGTTCGTCGGGATGACCGTCACCTTCATGTTGTATATGTTGATGAATTCCTCTTCCTCGGTTTTGGCGGTACCGGTCATGCCGGAGAGTTTATTGTACTGCCTGAAGAAGTTCTGGAAAGTGATCGATGCCATCGTGCGGGATTCATTCTGGATCTCCACACCTTCCTTCGCCTCGATCGCCTGGTGAAGTCCGTCTGAGAAGCGGCGGCCTTTCATCTTACGGCCGGTGAACTGGTCGACGATGACGATCTTGTCTTCCTCGACGACATAGTCGATATCACGTTGCATCGAGAAGTGCGCCTTCAGCGCCTGGTTGATGTGGTGGAGCAGGTTGACGTGTTTCACGTCATACAGATTATCCACCTTGAACCATTTCTCCGCCTTCTCCATGCCGTCATCATTGAGCTGGATGTTCTTCGTTTTTATATCATAGGTGAAATCCTCGTCTTCTTTGAGCATCTTGACGAACTGGTTGGCCTGTATATACTGTGTATTCGTCTGGCTCGCCCTGCCCGAGATGATCAGCGGCGTACGCGCCTCGTCAATCAGTATGGAGTCGACTTCATCGATGATCGCATAGTTGAGGCCGCGCAGCACCCGGTCCTTCTTGTAGGTCACCATGTTGTCCCTCAAGTAGTCGAAGCCGAGTTCATTGTTTGTCGTATACGTGATATCAGCAGCGTACGCTTCCCTTTTCTCCTCGCTGTTCTTGGCGTTCAGGTTCAGCCCGACAGTCAGTTTCAGGAAATTGTAGAGCACGGACATTTCCTCCATCTGGGTAGCGGAAAGGTATTCGTTGACCGTGATGACATGAACGCCTTTGCCCGTCAGGGCGTTCAGATAGACCGGCAGTGTTGCCGTCAGCGTCTTACCTTCGCCGGTTTTCATTTCGGAAATGTCGCCTTTATGAAGTGCGGCCCCGCCCATTATCTGTACAGGATAGGGTTCGAGGCCGAGCGTCCTTTTGGAGGCTTCCCGGACGACGGCAAAAGCTTCGGGCAGAATCTGATCCAGCAGCTTCTCTTCTTCCTTGTCATCTTCCGCGCCGGCAAGTGTTTCCTTGAACCCGTCGGTTTTAGCCTGCAGTGCTGCATCATCCAGACCGGCCATCGTTTCCTTGTAGCCCTCGACCTTTTCAGCGATTTTTCGGAGGGAGCGCAGCTCCCTTTTATTACCGTCAAAGACTTTGTCCAAAATACCCATGGATTTCTCTCCCTCGTTATATCTCACTATGAATTCATCTCATTATAATACCACTAAACGGCGCAAAATAAAATATGTACGCATTGCAGGAAACCCACAAATAATCCCCGGCTGGCGTCAGCCGGGGATTATATCCCAACCCGTGGGAGCTTTATATGTCCTGATCCGTTTCGATGAGTCCGTACTTGCCGTCGTTGCGTTTATATACAATGCTTGTGCCTTCCGTCTCCCTGTCATTGAAAACGAAGAAATCATGGCCGAGCATGTTCATCTGCAATACTGCCTCTTCAGAATCCATCGGTTTCAGCTGGAACTTTTTGGAGCGGACGATATAGCTTCCGGTATCGGCCTTGTCGTCCTCTTCATCCCGGAATTCATGGTTCGCATCCATTTCCAGTTTGGCGAAGAAGTCCTGCTCAGGATTCTTTTCCCTGAACTTGCGGTTGATCTTCGTCTTATGCTTCCTGATCTGCCTTTCGAGCTTGTCCACGATCAGGTCGACCGCCGCATACAGATCCTCGTGCTTTTCTTCCGCCCTCAGGGTCAGGTTTTTCATCGGAATTGTGATTTCGACTTTGCCCTGCTTGTTGCTGTAAGTCTTGATATTGACATGTGCATGTGTGTTCGGAGCATTTGTAAAGTAACGTTCCAGCTTGCTGACCTTTTCCTCGATGTGGTTCCTGATTGCATCTGTTACCTCGATATTCTCTCCTCGAATTTCACATCTGATCATAGTGAAACCCCTCCTTCAATGCGTTATACTTCCTGCCTTCATTATATCAGAGTATTCAGGCTTTTGAAAACGTTAACACATCCGCCGCGTCAGGCTTCATGGTGTAAATTTTTTCAAGTGCCTGATGTACAGTGATACCGGTGGTATAGATATCATCCACGACCAGAACCCGCTTCCCCGCTAGACTTGAAGCGGCCCGGCCCTCCTTGAGATAAAACGGATTGGGCGCCGTAAGACGCGCGCGCTTGCCGAGTTCGGACTGCCGTGCTGCCTTGTCTGTGGCAAGGATATCCCGGTACGGGACCTTTGCCGCTCGAAGCACCATGGAAGTCTGATTGTACCCCCGCTCCTCCATCCTTGCGGCAGATACAGGGATCGGTATGGACATATCATATTCCCCGAAGCGGCATTTCAGAAACATCGCAATCACTTCACTGAGTGCCGCATCTTTTGTGAATTTATACCGGTGGAAAAGCATCTTCACTTCCCCCGTATAGTCCATCATGCACATGATCTTCCCGGGGCGCCTGTAATTCCCCGCGAGGAAGCGGCAGTCCGGGCAAGTGTCCTCCTCCCTGTCCACGAGGCGATGGCAGAAGCCGCACCGCCCGCCGGAACGCCACAGGGAAAGCTTTTTCCTGCACGGCATGCAGAGCGGTTTCCGGCGTTTGAACATCGTTATGAGATCGGCTTCCTCCCTGATGCGCGAGTGGCAGTACAGACAGATCATAATGTCGTCCTGCCGGCATTGAAGTTTTTGATGATCCTGATGGTCCGGCGGATATGGCCGGTGTTGTATTCAGCCAGGAACCATATATTCCCTACGGGGTCATCCGTTTTGCGCCCGGTCCGGCCGCATATCTGGACCAGGCTGTCCGAATTGAACGTTTCAGCGCCCACGACGATCACATCCAGGTTTTTGAACGTCACACCCCGCTCCAGTATGGTCGTCGTAAGCAGCACCCGTGTCCGGCCATTGCGCATGCTGTCCACTTTCCCGTACCTTTCCTCATCCCCGCTGTAGACTGAGTCGGCACCCGGAAATTTTGCGGCCACGAGCGGCTGGAGCTTCTCCATCAGGCTGATCTCCGGCACAAATACAAGGACCCTGCGCCCTTTTTCGAGTATGCCTGTAATCAGCCCTTCCAGCCCGGCAGGCAGCCTGCGCCTGTTGACATCTTTTGTAATGCCCTGCCACACGACCTTCGGTATGGCCAGGTCATGACCGTGATATCTCCGTGTAAGGGTCACCACATTTTCCGCTCCCGCAAATTCGATCATGCCCCTGTCCGGTGTGGCTGTCATCAGGACGGTGGTGGACGATGCGGCGGCGGCCCGGCGGACTGCATTCAACAGCTGTCTGTCCGAGGACATCGGGAATGCATCCGTCTCGTCCACGATGATCAGGCCGAAATGATCGATATAATTATAAAGCTGGTGCACAGTGCAAACGGTAAATCTGTGTTCAAACGTCTCCTTCACCCCGGTATAGAGCAGGTCGATGTCAGAATCCCTGAAGGCACCGCTCAGCCGGAGATGCACTTCCTTGACCACATCGATCCGGGGCGAGACGAAAGCGACATTCATCCCCCGCCGCCGGGCAAGTGAGATTGCCTCAAAAACGATCTCTGTCTTGCCCGCCCCCGTCACAGCATAGAGCAGCATGTCTGAATGTGCCGAGAGCGCTTCGACAATCCGGTCTGAGGCAGCCTGCTGCGCTTCGCTGAGCTCAAAGTCAAGATGATAGCGGCAAGGCTCGGGTTTCCTTGCCGTATGGATCACCCGGAGCGGCGTGACGCTGTCAGAGCGGCCGATGTTTACACACTTCAGGCAATAAACAACGTCCGTGCCGTGATATGCGGAGTGATATTTATAGAAATACCGTTTCATATCGTTGCTGCAGCGGTGGCAAATATACTTATCCGGGTCCACTCCCCGGTCCATGTAGATTTCGCCTTTCATATGTTTGATGATCATGTCTCCATCTCCTCACAAAAAAGACGCAGCCAAATAAGCTGCGTCATGAATATCCGGTTGTATTATACTTCTGTGTCCACTTCATATGTCGTATATCCGAGCCCGAGCGCACCCTCACCAAGATGCGTCCCGATGACGGGTCCGAAATAGCTCAGCCTGAAGGTTACCCCGGGATGCTTTTCGCGGAGCGCGGCGAGCCACTCTTTTGCCTCCGCTTCGGCATTGGAATGGATGACGACGGCAGTGACCGGTTTGCCTTTGTGCCGTTCCATCTCCGTTTCAAAAACGTCCTCCACTTTCTTCATCGCCTTTTTCTTCGTCCGGATCTTCTCATACGGCACAATCTGTGCCTCCTGGAACTCAAGAATCGGCTTCACTTTCAGAAGGCTGCCGATCATTGCCTGGGCATTCGTCAGACGGCCGCCCTTCTGGAGGTTCGTCAGTGTATCGACGATGAAGTACGCATTCGTATTTTTCTTGCGCTTCATTTCCTCGAGTTCCAAAAGCAGTGGCTCGAGCTCCATGCCGTCTTTGTGCTGCGCTGCATACAAGGCAAGGAAACCCTGGACATAGCATGCCACTTCGGAGTCCACGGCATGGACTTCTATCCCCTGCACGCTCTGTCCGGCTGCAATCGCATTCTGATAGGTGCCGCTGATTTTGCTGGAAAGGTGGACGCTTACAACGTCCGTATATCCTTCACGCCGCAATGTTTCAAGCAGCAGTATATAATCCCCGATCGAAGGCTGGCTCGTCCGTGGAAGTTCTTCCATATTGCGTATTCTGTCATAAAATTCATCGGGCGTTATCTCTTCATCTTCCTTGTATGATTCATCACCGATGACTACACTGAGAGGAATTGTGCGGATATCGTATTTCTCCTTCAATGCATCAGGCAGATAGGATGTCGAATCCACCACGACTGCAATCTTCATATGGGTTCCTCCAATTCTTCATTCACACTTAAAAATATTCTACTACACACTGCCCGTTTCCGTCCACGTCCGGCCATGTGTTAAAATACAATGGAGAGGTGAATCTAATGGAACAGCAGTATTTGAACAGACTCGATACAGATACGGAGACCATCATCAGCAAATCACGCTTCATTGCATACATCCGGCGCACACCGACAGAAGAGTCGGCGAAAGCGTTCATCAGCGACATTAAAAACCTTCATAAAGGTGCCAGCCATAACTGCAGCGCCTACATAATCGGCGAAAGTGCCCTGATCCAGAAGGCCGACGATGACGGCGAACCCGGCGGTACTGCCGGCGTGCCGATACTTGAAGTGCTGAAGCAGGAAGGCATGTATGATACCACCATCGTCGTGACCCGTTACTTCGGGGGCATCAAGCTCGGGGGCGGCGGACTGATCCGGGCCTATTCAGGTGCTGCTTCAAGTGCCGTAAAAGCATCTGGTAAAGTGGTGAAAATACCGGTAGTCCCGATGGAAGTGACGATGGAGTACACGAACACCAGCCGTTTCGAGCATTATCTCGGTGAGACTGATATTGAAATCAGGGACACCACCTATACAGACAGGGTCACCTACCTCCTCCATGTGAAGGAAGCCGACAGGGATGCCTTCACAGAGCGTCTGCAGGAGATCACAAAAAACACCCACGACCTTGATGAACACGATGTCATCCAGGCCGAGGGCGCCGTCTGATACTTATGAGAATATTTTATGCACGAACCGCCGCACAAAGTTGAGCACAGGCTTCCGGTCCGACTCCGCGAGGTCGATCGCCTCGACGACGATTTCTGTTGTAAAGATCAGCAGCAGCACGATGATTACCGAGCCCGGAATCGTCGACAGATACAATATGATGCTGCCGCCCGCATACAGCAGAGCGATGAAGTAGATCAGGATCACGCTCTCCATATGGGAATAGCCGAGGTTTCTCAGCCGGTGGTGCATATGGCTTCTATCCGCCTTGAAAAGGGACACTTTGCTGCGGTACCGCCGCAGGGCGGAAAATGCCATGTCGATGAAAGGCACCGCCAGGATGATGATTGGAAAGAACAGGGATATGAGCGTGATGTTCTTGAAGCCCATCAGTGAAACGACCGCCAGCACGAAGCCGAGCAGCATCGCACCGTTATCCCCGAGGAATATTTTCGCCGGGTGGAAGTTGTAGACCAGGAAGCCGAGACAGGATCCGATCAGTATGACACAGATCATCATGACGAACAGATTCCCCTGCAGTATCGTGATCAGTCCGATGCTTGACAGCGCGATGACCGATACGCCCGTCGCCAGGCCGTCGAGCCCGTCGATGATGTTGATTGCGTTGATGATGGCAATCATCCAGATCAGCGTTATCGGTATCGTCAGCATGCCGAAGTCGATCGACACGCCGAACGGGGTGATATTGTCGATCACGATGCCGTAATAGATCGGCACACTGCTCGCAAGCAGCTGTCCGATGAGTTTCAGAAGCGGCTTGAGGTCATATTTGTCATCGATGATGCCGACGATGACAATGATGGTGCCGCCGATGATGATGGATTTATATTCCGCCTCTATCGGACGCGCGATCATGATCCCGATCACCATGGAAATCAGAATTGCCACGCCCCCGAGATACGGTATCGGTTTGGCGTGGACCTTCCGGAAGTTCGGGTAGTCGACAAACCCGAATTTGCGGCTTCCCCATATGAATATCGGCATCAGAATCAGCGTTATTAAGAAAGACACCGTGAGTAAAAATAAAGTATACATATCATCACCATCTGTAAGATTTCCAATTTACTATATCATATTACTGTTTAAATATGGAATGTATATCGTGTTTTGCACAATAATAATTTTCATGTCGCCCGTTTCGTTGTATAATTGTATCAATATGAAAAAGGAGATTCATAATGAAAAGAACTGACAAAAAACGAATGCATCCGGCACTCAAAGTGCTGCTTGCGTTTTTGATTATTTCGGTACTGATTTTCGCAGGGATCATAGCTTACGTCTACATCAATCTTAAAGGTGCGGCCGACAAAATGTATGACGATGACTTCGCCGACTCGTCGTCGGAGATGAGGGAGACCGAGGTCAGCGTCAAGGACGGCGACCCGATCTCAGTCGTGCTGTTCGGTACAGACAGCGACGCAGAACGTGAATCACAATCCATGGGCCAGCGTTCGGATACGATCATGGTAGTCACCCTGAACCCGAATGCAGATGAAGGCAAAATTGTGAGCATCCCGAGGGATACACAGGCGGAAATCGCGGACCGGGGCTCTGTTGAAAAGATCAACCACGCCTATGCATACGGCGGACCGGAACTCGCCAAACGGACGGTCGAGAATTTCCTCGATACCCCTATGGACTATTTCGTTTCGATAGACATGGACGGATTTGAAAACATCGTCGATGCTGTCGGCGGTGTCACGGTTACGAGCCAGGATACTTTCGAGCAGTCCGGCTATTCATTCACAGAAGGCCAGACATACGACATGGACGGTGAGGAAGCCCTTGCCTTCTCAAGAAGCAGGAAATCCGCAGGTGCAGGCGGCGACTCCGGCAGACAGATGCGCCAGCAGCAGGTGGTCCAGGCGATTGCCGGCGAAATGGTGAGCCTTCAGACGATCACCAACTTCAATTCGATACTGGATGTACTGAGCGACAACATACGGACGAACATCCCGTTCGGGGAAATGAATGCACTCCGCTCCAACTATCAGGACGCGGCACAGAATGTCGAGCGCCTGACGCTTGAAGGGGTCGACGACCGCGGCCAGGACGGTCTCTGGTACTTCTTCCCGGATGACCAGTCCTACAATGATGTAAGGTCCGAGCTCCGTCAGAATCTGGAACTCGAAGAATAACAGCAGACAGGGAGGGATAGTATATGCTGATTGATTTTGTGCTCAACATATCGCTGACGATAAGCGGCATATATCTATTCCACCGCCTGCAGTATGCGGAAGACAGGCGTCTCATCGATTCGGGCATCTTCCAGGCACTGCTCATGACGACGCTTGCGGTGCTCCTTCTGATGGTGCCCATCCATGTATCAGGCATCACTTTCAGCCTTTACTTCATACCGCTGCTCATACTGGTCAAGTACAGCGTGCCCTATTATATGCTCGGCTCACTCGTTGTCGTCTATCTGTTCCACCATCTGATATTCGGCTACGGCTGGCAGGTCTATCTGATCTTCGCCGTACTGTACATCTTCGTCATGGCAATACTGCCTTTTCTTAAGTTTGAAAAGCTCAGGACACTGACCTCTGCATGCATCGCCTTCTCGATCCTGTATGTACTCGGCATCAATCTGCTGATCAGTGACCTGACCCTGTGGCAGATGCTGATATTCGTCGCCACAAGCACCACCGTCATGTTTTTTGCGATGATGATGTACGAGGACATCAATGCTATACTGAAGCTTCTGAAACGCTACGAGGAAGACGAATACAAGGATTACCTGACCCAGCTCGGCAACATCAAATCATTTGATGAGGAAGTCAACCTGCTGATAGACGAAAGTGAGACACTCAGCCTGCTGCTCATCGACATCGATAATTTCAAAGTCGTCAACGACACGCACAGCTACGCTTCAGGCGATGCCCTCATCAGGCAGATGGCAAACCTGCTTGACAACCATGTTCCGGGCGGCGGGTCTTTATTCCGCAACAGCGGCGAGGAGTTCGCCATGGTCATACCGAACCTGTCATTCGATAAGACGGTGCGGCTTGGCGAGGCGATCCGCAACAGTGTGGAGCGGGCGAGCTTCCATATCAGCGAAGAGGAGACCATCAGCCTCACCGTGTCGATCGGCGTGGGCTACAAGGATGAAGCCGATGTTACGAAGGGCAGGATGTTCACAGATGCCGACGATATGCTTCACGCAGCAAAAAAACAGGGGCAGAACAGGGTGATGTTCATCCCCTATCTAAGTTAAAAAGCCAATCCCGCCGGGGATTGGCTTTAATCTTCTACAGATGATAAAGTGCTCAATGTGATCTTCTGATGGGAATCATTCCATTTCGGCTCCCCGTCCACAAAATAGAAGGCCTGCGGGGATTCGTGCCTGATGCCGAAAGCTTCGCTTATATGATCGGAAAGCTGCCGGTGATCCTGGACGACCAGATAGTAACCGTCCATGTCCCTTTCATAGTGGAACTTCTGGAACTCTTCGAATGCAGCCGCCGAAATCGGGCAGGTGCTGCTGTGCTTCATGAAGAAGAAGGTCTTCTTTTCATCCAACAGCTTTTGAAAAGAGTCAATCGTTGTCGTTTTGGTTAACATTTCATCACCTTCTCAGTAAACTTTTACTAATTTATCATTTATCCTGAAAATAAGCAAATCTGTCTTTTGCCATATGTTATAATGACAGGGATTGGAGGTATTACCCATGAATAACAAATCGCTCAAACGCTGGACTTTCCTCGATACGATAAATGCTGCACTGCTCATCGTGGTCGTACTGTTCATGCTCGATTTCCAGAATAATGCGACTGTATCGTGGATCCTGCTTGCAGTGTTTGCATTCTGGGCTGTGACGGTCATACTGAGAAACGTCTTCATCACGAAAGTCATGAACGACCCGAACCACCCAATGCATCCCGGGCAGGCCGCACAAAAAAATAACACCAAAGAGTGAGAGTGGACTATTCGAGTTCACTCTCAATTTCGTCTATGCGGCCGTAATAATTCTCATCCAGCTTCTGGTATGTCTCCTTCATGGGAATGATGCTCTGCAGCTGCAGGCCCTGGAGAGTATCATTGTAAGTCATGGTATTCTTGCGCTCCTGGTAATACTTTTCAAACCCGTAGTACATTTCAAGCGACAGGCTCCGGATGCGGATTGCGCTTTCCGTCTCCAGGTTCATCTGGTTGAGTGATTCGATGTGCGCTTCAATGACGGGCATCATCTCCTCATCGATATGCCTCTGTTTTTCATCGATGGATTCGTCCCCCTGGAGCAGCTGTGATTCGGACTCCAGCGATTCGCTGTTCTCATTGATCTGTTCTATGAGGCCGTCGATCTCACGGACCGCCTCCCTGTCGTCGGTGTTCTCTATGATTTCGTCCCGCTCCTTCTGATTTTCCATAAAGGACTGGCTCAGTTCGATGAGTTCCTCATTCGATCGGACCGACATCAGATAGGCTTTTACATACTCATCCAGCTGGCGCGCAAAATCCTGTTTGATTTCCACGCTTTCACTGAATGAATCATGCATTTCAGCCAGTTCTTCATTGTTCACTTCAACGGCTTCGATCTCCTCCGCCATCTGCTCGGCGACCGGCAGTATGTCCTCCTCCAATTTCGTGCTGATCGACTCCAGACGTTCCGTGTCGACATCCACACTTCTAGAGGACAGCTCTTCAGGCAGATACTCGTAATCGAGTGAGTCGGCCGCTGATGTAAATTCTTCATCGAGCGCATGGATCTCCTCCATATCCGCCATGTATTTCTCCATATCTTCTGCGAGTGCATTTGAACACCCGGATAGGACAATCAGGCCGACCATGAGGATAAGTCCCGACATATTTTTCAAAGAATGATGCAAAAGGTGTCACACCCTTGTTCTAGTATCGTTGTGTTACACTTGCTGTCAGTGGCTAAACAAAATATAGCACACAACAGATTAGTGTACAATGCGCTTAATCTACCATCCCATTTCCAAAAACGGGCCACTTCCATTATAATATACATAGTCAATCCCACTCGAAAGGAATTACTACGGTGAATACTACGCAAACCGAAAAAGATCTGAAGGCACTCCTTCTGGATCCTGATATCAAAGTATATGAACCATTAAAAAACTACACCTATACAGAGACTGGCGGACCCGCCGACTACTACGTCACGGTCCATAATGTCGAGGATGCCTGCCGGGTGCTCCGCTACAGTGCCCAGAACCACATACCGGTCACATACCTCGGCAACGGCTCCAACATCATCATCCGTGACGGCGGCATCAGGGGCATCGTCCTCAATCTGCTCGAACTCGATCATCTTGAGGAAGAGGCGGGCATCATCACTGCAGGCAGCGGCAGGGCGATCATCGATGTTTCCAATTTCGCATACGAGCGGGCGCTCGCCGGCCTGGAGTTCGCCTGCGGCATTCCCGGAAGCGTCGGCGGCGCGGTCTATATGAATGCGGGCGCATACGGCGGGGAAGTGAAAGACTGCCTCCTCGAAGTCACTGCAATAGACAGGGAGGGCGAAATCATCACCCTCAAAAATGAGGAGCTCGGACTCGGCTACCGCAAAAGCATCGTCCAGGAGAACGACTATGTCGTAGTGGAAGCGAAATTTGCGCTGAAACCGGGGGATGCTGCTGACATAAAAGCCATCATGGATGACCTCACATACCGCCGGGAATCGAAGCAGCCCCTGGAATTCCCGTCATGCGGCAGCGTGTTCCAGCGCCCGCCGGGCAATTTCGCCGGGAAACTGATCCAGGAGGCCGGACTCCAGGGACACCGCATCGGCGGCGTTGAAGTCTCGACGAAACATGCCGGTTTCATGGTCAATGTCGACAGCGGTACAGCCGGTGACTATGAAGACCTGATCCGGCATGTCCAGGACGTCATACTGGATGAGTTCGGTGTACAGCTGAACCGGGAAGTCCGGATCATCGGCGACCCCGTATATAAACGTGCAGACAGGCATAAATGATATGCACAGAGCAAACCACCCCGCCCGGAGACCCGGACGGGGTGGTTCAATGCATTCAGCTATTTCATTTCAGCCATGCCCGCTTCAATTTCCTCAAGCTGGGCCATGCCGCTCAGGTAGCCGCCTGAGTTCAGGTACCATGACTGCGGATTAAGCTCGATGATATTGTTGTTCTCAACGGCCTCAACACCCTGTGTGACGTCATTTTTGACAACATCAACCGGTGTCGCCTCACCTTCGGAAACAGCGGCACCCCTGTCCATCACGAGCATTACGCCCGGATTGGTCTCAGCGATGAATTCGAAGCTGACCTGGTTGCCGTGGTCATCTGTCACTTCGTCTTCCTCCTGATCGCCCGCGGAAGTGAATCCGAGGTCCTCATAAAGGAAGCCGTAACGGCCGCCCACACCGTGGAATGAAAGATCTCCGCCGTTCGTCTGGATGAAGAGCATATCTTTGTCCGCTTCGGTCACTGTCTGATTCACTTCATCGAGTTTTGTCTGCATGTCAGAGACCAGCGCGTCTGCTTTATCCTCGACATCATACATTTCTCCGAGGAATTCTGTCATATCCATGATGTCCTGGAAGTAGCTGTTGCTGTCAGCAGCGACGAAGACGATCTCCGCATCAGGCGCCGCAGCTTTCATCTCTTCGACGGTCTGGGTGTTTGACTGGCGTCCGTGGATCATGATCACTTCCGGCTGCAGTTCCGCAAGTGTCTCGAATTCATCCGGTTTCAGACCGCCGAGGTTTGCATACTCATCGGATTCGAATTCTTCATTCACCTCTGAAAGTGATGCATTGTTGTCGCCTTT
Source organism: Salinicoccus sediminis (assembly GCF_000986795.1). Taxonomy (GTDB): domain Bacteria; phylum Bacillota; class Bacilli; order Staphylococcales; family Salinicoccaceae; genus Salinicoccus; species Salinicoccus sediminis. The sequence goes on from NZ_LAYZ01000004.1 coordinate 28,484, forward strand.
CGGCAGACCGATGATATTCTCTTCAATTCCCAGTGCCTTGAAAGTGGATGCCACACCGAGGTCGTAGATGGCAACTTTATCGGAGTTCTTTGGAAGCTCAACCGTTTCATTTACTTCTGTTGTATCGCCTTCTTCGCCTCTTGCAGGTCCCATTTCGAAGCTGTTCTCATAAGTGATCGTCTCACCTGAACCTTCCTCCGCACCTGCTTCGTCAGTTTCAGCGCCTTCTCCCGATGATTCTCCGCCGCATGCTGCAAGTACAAGCACCATGGCCATGGCGGACATTAAGTAAAATTTCTTAAAATCCATTGTAATACCTCTCCCGTTAAGTATATTTTCAGCCCCCGCTAAAATTATAAATACATCCGATTAAAGCCGCCACCACCTCCTTTAAGGGTCAGGCGCATCACGCTCTCAGCTGCTCATGCGCCACCGTCTGTGCATATTCCTGTGCGTCATCTTCTGTAACGTCACCCGCCTGGTCATCGAAATATATGCAGATGTTATGACCGAATATACACTGTATGTTGATTTCCATTTCGTATATTTCCTCGAGTATGTTTTTCTTGATCACTTCATGCTTCGTCCCGCTGACGGCAACCCTGCCGTTCTTCAGTGCGATGATATTGTCGGAATAGCAGGAGGCGAAGTTGATGTCATGGATGACGATGATGATCGTCTTGCCCTTCTCGCGCACGAGCCTCCTCAGAATCTGCATGATCTGCACGGAGTGCTTCATATCAAGGTTGTTGAGCGGCTCATCCAGGAAGATATATTCCGTATCCTGGACGATTGTCATCGCAATGTAGGCGCGCTGCCTCTGTCCGCCGGAGAGCTCATCGATGTAGCGGTCCTCGAGTTCCCCGAGTTCCATATATTCTATCGCTTCGTCTATGATCCTGTGGTCCTCATCCTTCAGGCGGCCCTTGGAATACGGATAGCGCCCGAAGCTGACCAGCTCGCGCACCGTGATCTTCAGCTCAAGATGGTTCGTCTGCTTAAGTATGGATATCCGTTTGGCCAGCGCATTGTTCGGCTGGGTGAATATGTTGTCACCTTCGATCAGCACTTCGCCGCTGTCTTTATCGAGCAGCCTGGTGACCATTGAAATGACAGTACTTTTACCTGCGCCGTTCGGACCGATCAAAGAAGTGATCTTACCTTTTTCGATTGACAGTGACACGTCGTCGACTACTTTCTTCTCACCATATGACTTAGCAATATCTCTTACCTTTATCATACTTTACTCCTCCTAAGCATTAGATAAATGAAGTATAATCCACCAACCAGGTTGATGATGACACTCAGTTCCACTCCGCCGTCGAACATGAACTGTATCGCCATCTGACCGAGCACCAGTGTGAGGACACTGATCAGCACCGAACCGATGATCAGGTAGAGGTGCCTGTATGTGCTGAACAGCTCATGGGCGATGTTCACGACCAGCAGTCCCAGGAACATCATCGGACCGACAAGCGCTGTTGCCGCCGAAACCAGGATCGCAATGACGATGAGCAGCTGGGATACTTTCCTGTCGTAGTCCACACCGAGGTTCATGGCATGATCCCGGCCGAGCGACATGACATCGAGTGAATTGAAATCCCTGAGTACATAGAGCACGGACAGGACAACGATGACGCCCGTGATTCCGAGCAGTGACTCATCGACTGCACTGAACGAGCCGAACAGGCTGTTCTGCAGGATGAGGAAGTCCTCGGGGCTGATCATCATCTGCATGAATGTGGCCAGGTTGCCGAACAGGGTGCCGAGAATGATACCGATGAGCAGCAGCAGAAACACATTGTTCTTCGTGAATCTGAATAAAAACCTGAAGACAAACAGCGTGAAGATTACGAGCAGCAGCATGCTGACGAAATAGTTCGCCTTGCTGTTCAGCACAATCGCCGAAGATGCACCGCCGAAAAATATCATGGATGTCTGTATGAATACATAAACGGAGTCGAGCCCCATTATGGACGGCGTCAGAATCCTGTTTTTGACTATCGTCTGGAATATCACCGTCGAGACCGCGATTGCAACACCCACGATGACAATCGCCGCAATCCGCTTCACCCTCGACGGCAGCTGATAGAAGTAGATTGCCGGATTCAGGTCATAGAGCATGTACAGGGCGACAGCCCCGATGGTAATAGCCGTCAATATCAATAACACCTTATTATTCGTCATTTTAAGCATTGGCCCCGGCCCTCCTGAATATCAGGAATAGGAAAACGAAGCCGCCGATGATCGCAATGGTCAGCCCCACTGAGATTTCATACGGGTAGATGACGACACGGCCTATCACATCACATATCATGACGAACACCGCCCCCAGCACCGCCGTCAGGAAAATGGTGCTCCGGAGATGATCGCCCCTGAACACCGAGACGACATTCGGCACGATCAGCCCGAGGAACGGCAGCATACCGACTGATACGACGACCAGCGCGGTTATGACTGCTGTGATGAACAAACCTATGTAAAGTACTTTCTGGTAGTTGAGACCCAGGTTCTTGGAGAAGTCCTCTCCCATGCCTGCAACAGTGAACTGGTTTGCGTATAACAGCGCCAGTATGAACAGCGGAATACTGATGTAGAGAATTTCATACTTGCCGGCAACGAGCGTGGAAAAACTGCCGTGCATCCAGCCGGAAATCGCCTGGAGCATGTTCGTCCGGAGCGCGATGAAGGTGCTGATGCTCGAAACCACACCGCCCAGCATCAGACCGATGAGCGGGACGAATATGATGTCCTTGAACTTTATCCTGTTGATGATCTGCATGAAGAGCAATGTGCCGGCGACCGCCAGGATGGAGGCGAATGCAAGCCTGCCGAGCATGCTCACCCCCGGGAAGAACACAAGGCCGATAAGGATGCCGAGCTGCGCCCAGTCCATCGTGCCTGCTGTCGTCGGGGAGACGAATTTATTACGCGTCAGCTGCTGCATGATCAGCCCGCAGACTGCAAGCGATGCCCCGGCAATGATAATCGATACAGTACGAGGCAGCCGGCTGTTCAGAAGTATGCTCTGCTGATCTTCACTCAGGCTGAATATATCTCTCGGATGCAGTTCAACAACGCCTACAAACATAGACAGAACCGATAAAAGCAAAAGTAATACTATGAGTACGTCTAATCTGAATAATTTTCCTATCATAGAAAGCCACCTTAACTGATAATGATTATCAATGATAATCATGATTCCAATTATACATTGAAATATTTGATTTTCAACTGAAGTTTGAATATTTACATATAAAAAAATGGGCCGTCTGTTATGACGGCCCGTTTTGTTCACAAAACATTAACAATTGTCTAGTTGATGATGATTGTTTCCCCTGTCGGGGCGCTCCTCCCGCCGGACAGGATGGACATCACTGTGCGGAGCGCCTCCGGATTGGAACGCTCCGGCGACTCTCCTTCTCTGATAGAGGGACGGTAGCTGAGTGCATAAACATCCACGTCCTCTTTCCTGAGTTCAATCGCCGTGGAATGCGTGAGCGCTTCGATTGCGCCCGTCACCGTGTAGTACAGGTTCCTTTCGAACACATCTTCAAATGAAGGCTCGATGACGTTGATGATCTTGGCGTCCCGTTCATCCTTCAGCATCGGACGGAGCGTGCGGATGCCGAGATATGTCCCCCAGACATGTTCATACATCACCTGGTTGAACTCGTCGAAAGAAACATCATACACCGAGCGGTTCTCAGTGAAAATCGTATGTACAAGTATGATGCCGTTCAGTGTACTGTACTCTTCCTGTATTTCCTCCATGATGGCCATCCAGTCGATCTCCTTCGACTGCTCGAGCATGACCACCTTATGTTTCCCTTCCGAACTTTCCTGAAGTTCTTCCAGGAGGTTGTCCAGCTCAATATGGTCGACGCCGGCCAAAATCACGTTCGCCCCCTGTTCCGCCAAATCCATCGACAGCTCTCTGCCCAGTGATTTCGCGGCGTTTGACACAACATACGTCTTATCCTGCAACTCCATGGCTACCTCCTGAATTTCTGCAATGAATTATATATATATTGTAAACCTTAACGTCCCACAATACAATTATGAGCCGCTGTTCAGACACACGCAGACCTGGGGGTTTTTATCTCACAGTGACCTGTTTTTCAGGCATTGTGTGAAGCTGGTAGGCGTCCACATGGGAAATCACGGAATAATCCCCCGCCTCGTCGAAAGTATAGTCGATTGTGTACAGGCCATTTTCAGAATGCTCCGCTTCAATCATGTCCAGACTGTTGCCGTCAGCATCAAGCACCTCGAACCTCACCTTGTCCGCATCCGTCACATCCTCCTCGTTTGAAGTGACATGTGCGGTGAAACTTTCATTTTCGCCCGCTTTTGCTGTCCCGGGCACTTCAAGATTCACATCGAGGGACCGCACCTCTTCGTCCGCCTCCTCGTGGGAACCATGGTCCCTGTTCTCTGAATCGATATCATTCCCGCATGCCCCAAGCAGCATCACAGCTGCGAGCATAGCCGTCATCCATATTTTTGACTTCATAATCCGAATCTCCTCCTGCTATTCTGTCCCGGTTTTCAGTCCAAAGACCTGATATCCATTTTAGCACGTATAATATATCAGAATTTGACCGATATATGAAAGTTGGTTGAAGTAATTTTGACAGATGTGTGCAGGATGGCTTTCTCCGGGGCGGGCTCTTACTGCCGATTTGGTTTCGATGATGAGGGGATCCGTTCTCCTATTATCGTTTCTCAGTCGATGATAAGGCAGACCATTCTCTTATTGTCGATTCACTTTCGATGATAAGAGCCGGGCTCCTCTTATTAACGATTCCATTTCGATAATACCCCTCTCACCTCAACGATTTCAAAACATCAAGGTGACCTGTCCCTCCTCACCTCATCGAATAACATTCATTAAGGCGACCGCACCACGCTCACATCATCGATCGCGGAACGTTAAGGCGGTCCAAGCTCCGCCCGAAACCACCAGTCCGGCCGCACCAAAAAAACCGGGAAGCCGCCTTCTACAGCCTCCCGGTCTCAAATATCCCTCAATCAACCGCTTATTTTCTGATCTGCGCCATCAGATTCGCCATTTCGATGGCGCCGGCTGCGGCGTCGGCGCCTTTGTTGCCTGCTTTAGTGCCGGCGCGCTCGATGGCCTGCTCGATGTTCTCTGTCGTGATGACTCCGAACATGACCGGCACCCCTGTCGCCATACCTGCCTGGGAAATGCCTTTTGCCGCTTCGTTGCAGACATAGTCGTAATGGGTTGTGCTGCCGCGGATGACGCAGCCGAGTCCGATGACTGCATCGTACTTGCCGCTTTCGGCGAGTGTCTTCGCCGCAAGGGGGATTTCAAATGCTCCCGGCACGTACACGAGGTCGATATCATCGGATTTTACATCATGACTGACGAGCATGCCTTCGGCCCCGTCCACCAGCTGCGAGGTGATGAAATCGTTGAACCTTCCTGCGACTATCGCGATTTTCAAGTCTGTACCGATCATTTTCGTTTCTATCTTATTCATTTCAGGGTGCCTCCTAGAGTAGATGTCCAAGTTTGTCTTTTTTCGTCTTCAGGTAATCCTTATTCACAACGTTGGCTTCAATGATATGGCTGCGGCGGTTGACGGTGAGCCCTTCGGCTTCAAGACCTCTGATCTTCCGCGGATTGTTGCTGAGCAGTGTGACGGTGCCGATGCCGAGCTGTTTCAGCATCTCAGCCGCAACATCATACTCCCTGAGATCCGCATCGAAGCCGAGATGCTCGTTGGCGCTGACCGTGTCGTATCCCTGCTCGATCAGTTCGTAGGCCTTCAGTTTGTTGATCAGCCCGATGCCGCGGCCTTCCTGCCTCATGTAGAGGATGACACCATCCTCGCGGCTCATGATGTTCATGGCCCGCTCGAGCTGGTCCCCGCAGTCGCATCTTTGACTGTGGAAGACGTCACCCGTTAGGCATTCCGAGTGGATCCGGACGTTCATTTCCGGGGACAAAGCGCCGTGCACAAGGGCCAGATGCTCCTTGCCCGTGGTGTTGTCCACGAAGCCGTACATTTTGAAATCCCCGAAATCCGTCGGCAGCTTGACCGTGCTCTCAAGCGTCACACCGGAATATTTCTCCATGTATTTCCGCAGATCCTCAATCGTAATCATTTTCAGGCCGTGCTTCTCTTTGTACACTTCAAGGTCATCGACCCGCGCCATCGTGCCGTCATCATTCATGATCTCACAGATGACGCCGACCGGCGAGGCGCCGGCAAGTTTTGCCAGATCCACAGCCGCTTCCGTGTGCCCCATGCGCTCAATGACACCGCCGTCTTTTGCAACAAGCGGGAAGACATGGCCGGGCGTATTGAAATCCGTCTGCTTCATATCCGTATCCGCCAGGGCACGGATCGTATCGAACCGCTCATGCGCGCTGATGCCCGTCGTCCCCGATACGTGATCCACCGATACGGTGAATGCTGTACTGTAAGGGTCGCTGTTTTGTGCCGCCATCGGAGTGAGCCCCGCCCGGCGGGCAATTTCAGCCGTCACGGGCGTGCAGATCAGCCCTCGCGCATATGTCGCCATGAAGTTCACTTCATCCGCTGTGATAAAATCCGCAATGCCGATGAGATCCCCCTCATTTTCACGGGCTTCATCATCCACGACAATCACCAGTCTGCCCTGTTTCAGATCACGGACTGCATCTTCTATGGAATCAAACATGACCAGCACCCGCCCCAAGCAGATGCTCAACGTGCTTCATCAGCATATCCGCTTCGATATTTACAATGTCGCCCCGGTCTTTATCAGCAAGCGTCGTCCGCACGCGCGTCTCCGGAATCAGATTCAGTATGATTTCAGATGAGTCCAATGCGGTGTCAAACAGCGTCAGGCTGATGCCGTCCACCGCCACCGACCCCTTTTCCGGCATGTACTTCATCAGGTGATCCGGCACTCTGATGCGCATGACCATCGCCTCGCCGTCATGGCTGATATCCGTCACTTCCCCGGTGCCGTCGACATGCCCGGAAACGATGTGGCCGCCGAGCCGTGTCGACAGGGTCAGCGCGCGCTCGAGATTCACTTCATCTCCGTCCGCCACAGAGCCGAGGCTCGTGATGCGTTTTGTCGCATTCACCATCTCCACTGTGAATGATCCCTCTTTTATCTCCGTCACCGTCAGGCACGTGCCGTTGACGCTGATGGAATCCCCGAGTGCGGTATCGCCGAAGATTCCCGATTCAATTTCAAAAACCGTAAGTTCTCCTGTATCCGTCGTCCTCTCCACTCTGCCAACCTGTTCGATTATTCCTGTAAACATATTGCTCAAGCCTTTCTGTAGGTTATTTTCAAATCCGGCCCGAGCTTTTCAACATCCACCAGTTCCAGCTGCACCGCCCCGTCCATGGAGGGTATGCCCTCCTTGAACAGGCTGTGCGTAGATTCACCAAATATTTTCGGGGCAACATATAAAAATATCCGGTCATACAATCCTTCTTTTATAAACGATGTGTGGACAGAAGCTCCGCCCTCGACAAAAAGTGACGTCAGCTTCATTTCATAAAGGTCCCGGAGCACATCTTCAAGGCTCCAGTCACCGATTTTCACATCACACCGGTCTTCATATTTCAAGTTATCCTCATTCGTCGTGTAGATGACAGGACGCTTGGGGTGACGGAAAATTTCAAGGTCCTCCCTGAGCGCCCCGCTGCCGAGCAGAACGACCGGCCTGGGCGAACGGCCGCCGCCCTCAATCCGCGTGGTCAGCAGAGGATCATCCCCGAGCAGTGTATGCGCCCCGACGAGTATCGCGTCGTGCACATTGCGTTCGTAATGGACATCCGTCCGCGCCGCCTGCCCTGTAATCCACCTGCTTGTGCCGTCCGCCAGTGCCAGTCTGCCGTCCGCGCTCACCGCACATTTCAGCGTGATGTTCGGCCGGCCCCGCTCCAGGTGATTGAAGAACTCCCTGTAGAGCGCCCGGGTCTCATCCGACGGCATACATTCGACATGGAGCCCCGCGCGGGCCAATACCTCATGCCCGCTCACTTTAGGATTAAGATCCTGTTCAGCGTAGAAAACATTCCTGATCCCCGCTTCGATGATCGCATCGGTGCACGGCGGCGTCTTCCCGTGATGGGAACACGGTTCCAGCGTCACGTAGATGTCAGCACCCGAAGGGTCCACGCTGCATGAGGCGAGCGCCTGCCTTTCGGCATGCGGCTGGCCGTAGCCGAAATGCGCCCCCATGCCTATGATGCTGCCGTCTTTGACGACGACTGCGCCCACCGGCGGGTTCTTCCCCGTCTGCCCTTTGGTCATCATGGCAACGTCAAGTGCCATCTTCATAAATCGGTTCAAGTTTTTCCCTCCTGAATATAAAAACGCCGGGGATATGATAATATCCTCCGGCGTCGATCAATGTATGCAGAAATAAGCATTGCAAAAAGCAATACCGAACCTTGCGTATCATTTCCGGGTAACGCAAATAAGCGCTCCCGATATACGCTGCATGTCTTCTCTCTCCCATCCAGACTCTGACTGTCGGCTTCAGACTTGCACTGAATCAGCCGTACCGTATAAACAGTACGGGTCGCGGGCTCGCTTCAAAGCTTACCGCCGGTTGGGAATTCCACCCTGCCCCGAAAGAATCGCAGTATTCAGTTGAAAAACTCTACCTTAATCATATGACATATATATGAAATGTCAACACAATTGCTCCGGCCGTTCCCCGGCAGCAGAAAAGCCCCTGCATGCCGGCGGCATGGAGGGGCCGTGAATCTTTTTATCTTACTTCATCAAAGACGAAATCCTCGTCCTGGATCGGCTCGACGTTGAGCGCGAGCACATAGCCGTCACCTTTGACGCTGAAGAAATCGTGGTTCTTCGTCGTCGTATCCAGTGCGTTTTCAATGATCGGGTTGAATGACTTCTCTTCGAAATATGCGTCATAGCCCAGGTTCGCGAGCGCTTTATTCGCGTTGTACTGGACATAGTTAAGCACATCCTCCGTCAGCCCGAGTTTGTCGTACAGGTCTTTCGTGTACTTCTCTTCATTAGCGTACAGTTCTTTGAGCAGTTCGTACATCTCTTTGTCCGCACGCTCCTGCTCCTCGTCCGTCAGTTCCGCTTTCATCATCTGTGCATCAAGACCGGTGAATACACCGTGGATGGATTCATCCAGCAGGATCTTCCTGATGATTTCACCGCTTGTTGTCATCCTGCCCTGTCCGGCCAGGTACAGCGGATAATAGAACCCTGAGTAGAAGAGGAAGGATTCCAGGAAGACGCTTGCGACACGCGCCATGTACTGGTCATACAGGGACGGATTCTTGCCGTACAGCTCATGGTAGCGGCCCACGATCTTATCCGCCTTGAATTTGAGCTCTTCGTTTTCAAGCACCCAGTTATCCAGCAGATCATCGGTCTCTTTGGACGGCAGCAGCGTCGTAAAGATATGGGAATATGATTTGGCATGGACCTGCTCCATCATCCCCATGAATGAATACACCGCTTTTTTCCTGAGATCTTCGGTATGCAGCATGATGAGCGGCATGCCGTCGTCCGCCTGATGGGTGTCGAGGCCGGTCAGGCCGGCCAGGACTTTCTTGAATGTATCTTTTTCATCATCCGACATGCCTTCCCATGAAGCCAGGTCCTTTGAGACTTTGAATTCCGTCTCCACCCACATCTGTGAAATGTTCTGACGCCAGAATACGTTGGTCATGTCATCTTCTTTGTTCCAGTTTACTGCAATCATTTTAATGACTCCTTTGCCATAGATCGTTTAGATTATACGGAGCAGCTTGTGCACTCTTCCACGCTGAGCAGTTTGTTCCTTGTGTAATACAGGGATTTCAGCCCTTTATGGTGTGCGTAGATATAGAGTCTCGCAAGTTCCCTTGTGGAGATTTCAGAGTTCACGTACAGGATCGTACTGATGCCCTGATCCACATGCTGCTGGATTGTTGCGATCATGTCGATGAGTCTCATCTGGTCCGTGTTGAATGCACTCTTGTAGTACCACATCGTCTCCGGGGACAGGAACGGCATCGGGTAGAATGTTTCCGAGTTGCCGTAAGTCCTGCGTTCGATCATATCGACGATCGGCATGACGGAGCTTGTCGCGTTCTGTACATAGGATATGCTCTGCGTCGGCGCGATTGCCAGACGGTACGCGTGGAAGAGACCGTGTGCCTTCACCTCTTCTGAGAGCGCCTTCCAGTCTTCCGTCGTCGGGATGTGGATATCCGAGAACAGAGCAGCCACTTTATCCGATTCCGGTTCCACAGCCTGAGCCGTATACTTTTTAAAGTATTCACCTGTTGCATAGTCGGATCGTTCGAAATCCTTGAATGTCCGGCCGCGTTCTTTGGCGATCATCATGGATTTCTCGAGCGAGTAGTAGTTGAGCAGCATGAAGAATACGTTGGCAAAGTCGCGCGCCTCACGGGATTCATAGTTGATCTTGTTCTTGGCCAGGTAGCCGTGCAGGTTCATCGCCCCGAGACCGACCGAGTGCAGCTCATCGTTCGCCTTTTTGACACCCGGCGCATTCGCAATGGCCGTATCATCGCTGACCACCGTCAGCGCTTCGATGCCTTCATGGACGGATTCGCGCACTTTGCCGGACTCCATTACGTTCGCAATGTTGAGCGATCCCAGGTTGCAGGAAATGTCACGGCGGATTTCATCGTCCGTGCCGTAGTCATTGATCGTGGATGTTTCCTGCAGCTGGAAGATTTCAGTGCACAGGTTGCTGATCTTGATCTGGCCGACTTCCTTCAGAGGATGCACCTTGTTGGCATTGTCCTTGAACATGATGTAAGGATAGCCGGACTGCAGCTGTGTCTGCGCGATCGTGTTCAGCATTTCACGCGCATCGAACTTGCGCTTTTTCACTTTGTCGTTGGCCACGAGCTCGTCATACATCTCATCCAGATTCATGTCATCGAGCGTCTGGCCGTATTCGCGTTCCACTGTGTGCGGTGCGAACAGGTAGAATGGTTCATCGTTTTTCGCCAGGTCGAAGAACTTGGACGGGACGACAAGGCCTGTGGAAATCGTTGCCAGGCGGATGTCTTCATCCGCATTCACCTTTTTAGTGTCCAGGAATTCCGGCAGATCGTAATGGAAGATGTTCAGGTAGACAGCACCCGCTCCCGGTCTCTGGCCGAGCTGGTCGGCATAGCCGAAGCCGCCTTCAAGCGCCTTGGCAACAGGCAGTACGCCTTTGGCCACACCTTCGATGCCTTTGATCGCTTCACCGCGGGCGCGCAGTTTTGACAGGTTGATTGCGACGCCGCCGCCGATCTTGGACAGCTGTTTTGCAGTGGAGTCGATGTAGTTGATGGAGTTCAGGCTGTCATCCACTTCAAGCAGGAAGCATGAAACCATCTCTCCGCGGCGTGCACGTCCTGCGTTCAGGAATGTCGGTGTCGCCGGCTGGTAGCGCTGTTCAAGCATTGAGAGGATGAGCCGTTTCGCCTGTTCCACGTTCCCTTTTGACAGATACAGGCTCACGATGACCACATGCTGCTTGTAGTCTTCAAGATACTGCTTTTTGTCGTTCGTCTTAAGCGTATAGTCCTTGAAGAATTTGCTTGCAGCCATATAGCTTTTGAATTCGAAGGGGATGGACTCTGCATATTCAACGATTTCCATCACAGCGTCCTCGGAATACTCTTCGAACAGGTCATAGTAGAAGTCATTGTCCACGAGGTAATGGAGACGCTCAAGCTCGCTTCCGAAATGGATCGACTTGTCCTTCACTTCCTCTTTGAATACCTGAAGTGCTTCCTGATCCTTGTCCAATTGGTAGAATCCGGTCTCGTCGCGTTTCGTGACTTCGTTATTCAGCTCAATGTGATTGTATTTCTTCTCGTCTAATACTTTCATGTATAGCCCCTGCCTTTTCAATGAATTCTTCTCTTTCTCCGGGAGTACCATGCAGCTCGAATTTCATCAGGAGCGGCACACTGTACTCATTGCTGACATGCTCTCCGGCCATGGCATAATGAGCGCCCCAGTTGCGGTTTCCGCTTGATGCCACCGCCACCATCCTCCGGTGGTTGACACGGAGGAAGGATTTGACTTCCGCCGGCACGCCACCGTAGCCGTAGGTGCTCGTCACCAGGATGAACGGTTCGTCCACCGGCTCATCTTTGTTCGCGGCGCGGATTTCGTATGTTCCGAAGTGTTCGCCGGCCTTTGAATTTTTGATGAACCGCCGCACGTTCCCCGTCATGGAATAGAATGCGATTATCATGCCATCCCCCCTTCCATCATACTGGCCAAAATAAAATAAACGAACGCGCGTTCGATTAGATCTTTTGCCTTCATTTTATAAATACACATATAATCGGGGTGATAAACACTATATCTTGTGTTTTGTTGTAAATTTAAACACCATATGTGCTGTTTCGCATCTTCTATGATGCCATACATTATATGTTTAGGCAAAGGAAAGATTTGTAATTTCATGAGTCCATATTCACATAAAATGGTCCGAAGTCCCTCCACTCATATGTTAGCCTGTATCCATGATTTTTAAAAATATTTTTGGTAAAATTCTTTATGTGATAAAGTATGAAATTTTATATTTTCAATTGGAGGCCGCTTTTAATGAACAGCACAGTCAAGGGGATCATAGCCCTGGTCATTTCCTCTCTCGGTTTCAGCCTGATGGCGGTTTTCGTCAAATACAGCGGCGATCTGCCCACCGTCCAGAAGGTGTTTTTCAGGAACATCGTGTCCATGCTGATGGCACTCGGCTTTGTCATCTACTACAGGGAGAAGTTTTTCGGGCATAAGGAGAACCAGCTCCTTCTCATCACCCGTTCGACTTTCGGCGTCATCGGTGTCGTGCTCAACTTCTTCGTCATCGACAGGATGGTCCTCAGTGATGCCGACATACTTAACAAACTCAGTCCCTTCTTCACAATCATCCTCTGCGCAATATTTCTAAAGGAATATGTACGCCGCTACCAGGTGATCTCCATCATCATCGCCTTTGCCGGCGCCCTCTTCATCATCAAGCCGTCGATGTCGAGCGATACGGTGTACGGACTGATCGGTATTCTGGGCGCTCTGTTTGCAGCCGGGGCATATACGGTGCTCCGCGTCCTGGGCAGCCGTGAGAAGTTCTATACGACAGTATTCTATTTCTCATTCTTCTCATGCGCCGTCCTGCTGCCGTTTTTCATCTGGCAGTACGAGCCCATGACCACCATGCAGTTCTGGGCGCTGATCCTCTCCGGCGTATTTGCGGCCGTCGGCCAGTTCGGGCTCACAATCGCCTACAGTTTCGCACCCGCCAGGGAGATATCCATCTTCTTCTATTCGACAATACTGTTCACAGCCGTTTTCAGCATCGTCGTCTTCGGGGATATTCCGGACACGTTGTCAGTCATCGGCTACATCATCATTTTTGCCGCAAGCTACTATATGTACATGAAGAACAGACCGGGCAGAATATGATGCCGCAAACAGGCAAGCCGGCCCAAGGAATTGGACCGGCTTATTTTTACGGCTTCATTCAGTCACAAAGATCCCTTCCCTGTGCGCTTCGATCGTTTCAAGGAAGTGCGGACAGTAATGCTTCAGCTTATAGTTGCCGACACCCTGGATGTTCACCATGTCCTGTTTGCTCCGGGGCATCTTTTTGGCAAATTCCCGGAGGGTTGCATCCGTAAAGATATCCTCCTGGGACACCCCGTATTTATCCGCAAGCCGCTCCCTTGTATCTGCAAGCTTGCCGAACAGCAGTTCATTCGGGGAGGAGGCTGTGCTGATATCCACTTTCTCATTGAAGTGCTTCCTGAACGGCACTGTCATGAGTCGGGCATCTCCGCCGAGCACCGCTTCGCTTTTTTGGACGGTATAGAGATGCTCCTCCTCTATATGGAGATAGCCCCGCAATATCAGTTCATCAAGCACATGGCTGATCTCCCCTGTCAGATAGCTTTCCATATTGCCGAAGGACGCCAGTTCCTCAAGGCTGTGGGAAGTGACGTTCTCACTCATCTCGCCCCTTAATATCTGGATCGTCTGCTCGCGGGTCAGCGGCAGCGTGCACTCTTTGATGAGTTTCGTCACCTCGGCCCCCTCGGGCGTCATATCATAATCACGGCCTTCATCCCTGCAGTTGGAGCAGGTGAGGCATTCCTCCACATATTCGTCCGGATCGAAATATTTCGTGATGAAGCTGCTCAGGCATTTCGATGTCCGGTTGTACTGGATCATCCTGTCGAGTTTTGCCCGCATATGATCCTTGTACTGGTCGGATGAACTGGAGCGGTCGATGAAGAACTGGTGGAGGTTGACGTCACGCGGGCTGGACAGGAGGATGCATTCGCTCACTCTGCCATCCCGTCCGGCACGGCCGATTTCCTGATAATAGCTTTCGACATCCCCCGGCAGGTTATGGTGGATGATGAAGCGGATATCCGGCTTGTCGATCCCCATGCCGAAAGCGTTGGTTGCAACGGCAATCCTTCTGCCGCCCGATACGAACTCGCGCTGGTTGGCGTTGCGCTCCTCTTTGCCGAGCCCGCCGTGATATATGACGTTATCCACACCGTTGTCCGCGAGGAACAAAGAAATCTTCTCCACTTCCGCCCGCGTGGCTGCATAGATGATTCCGGCCTCGCCGGGATGGTCCTCTATATAGGACAGGATGAACTGTTCCCTCTGATACGTCCTGTTCACACTGAGGTGCAGGTTCTCCCGCGCCACACTGGTGGTGAAGACATTGTCCGTGTCGATCCCGAGAAGTTCCTGGATATTTTCCTGGACTTCAAGTGTCGCGGTGGCAGTCAAGCCGATGGTCACTGCCTCCGGGAGAAGCTTTTTCAGTACCGGTATGATGCTCTGATAGCTCGGCCTGAAATCATGCCCCCATTTGGAGATGCAATGCGCTTCATCAAATGCCACGAGCGGCACATCAAGACGCATGATCAGATTCCTGAACGCTTCGCTGTTGAAGCGCTCAGGGGCAACGTAGAGGAACTGGTAGTCTCCGCGTTCAAGGTTTGTCATCAGTGAATCTATTTCCTTCTTTTTCAGTGTGGAGTTCAGGTAGGCAGCAGGAATGCCCTGGCTGTTCAATGATTCCACCTGGTCCCGCATCAGGGAAATCAGCGGGGAGATCACCAGTGTGAGCCCTGTGTGTTTCAGCCCCGGCACCTGGAAACAGATTGATTTCCCCGACCCCGTCGGCAGTATACCAAGCGTATTGTTGCCGGCCAGCACCGAGCCGATGATCTCTTCCTGTCTCGGTCTGAATGTATCGAATCCAAAATACTGTTTTAGAATATTTCTCATGTCAAAACCATTCCCACCATATACCGGCCGATGCCGGCATTCGTTTTTACTGATATATAATTATACATTATTTCCGGAGTATTTTGTTGTTCCCGCGATCATTTTTCAGTATGAAATTTTTGTTGCGCCAATGAAAAAAGCCCGGAACATTCCTGTTCCGGACGAAGTTTCATTCTACATTTTTTCTTTGACAAGCTCTTTTGACAGTTTGTAGTCTATCGCCTTGAACAGGCTCTTCACCCACAGGTGGTGGGCGTACAGATTGGCATGTGCATCTGCTGCATCGATGACTTTGAACTGGATTTTAGAACCCGTGCTCTTTTGTGAGAGCTTGTGCAGATGGTAGGAAGGGATCGTGCCGACCTGCGGTGCCGTCGTCACTTTGTTGAAATCATTCAGCGCAAGCACCGGCTGGCTGTCCGCGATATGCACACCGCCCTTGACGCCGGCGTGTTCAATGCCGATATCCTGAAGCGCGATTTCAGGGCCGTCCACATAGAGCGCCACCCTGTTCTTTTCATTCCTCACCGTGTACTCTCCGCTCTCAAGCTTCTCATATATTTCATCCGGCACATCGGGACGCCTGACAATATGATAGACATCCGAAAGATAGACTTCGACGAGCGCGTAGGTATCGACGCCCCAGTTCACCTCGCTCCGCCGCTTCATCATGTTGAACAGTTCATCGTGATGTGCCGTATAGTCGCGGCACATGATGATTTCGTCACCGGATTTCATGACGTTCGAACCTTCGGTCTTCAATCCGCCCGCCACGGCAAGATAGATGCGGTTGCCTTTTTTCTGCGGGATGAATTCCAGTTCATCCCCGCGGTCGAAAAGATAGATGCGGTTGAGGTATATTTCGCGGTCGCCGGACTTCCCTTTGAACCCGGCGCCGCTGAAGGCGATGACCGTCGGTTCCGTGAATTTAATGACTGAATGCTGGTGTGTCATTTCCACAGTCGGTGCCGCCTTGTCGTTGCCGACCAGCTGGTTTGCCAGCTGGTGCGCCAGACGGTCGCACGCGCCGTTATATTCGTTGCCTTTGGCGGACGGTTCCGGGTCCAGAGTCTGCAGAATCGTGAGCAGCCCGCTGTCCTGTACTATGATGCTCATGCCGCCACCTCCATTCTGCCAAGGAATGCCCTGACTTCCTCTATCACCAGGTCACACGGCTCGATTGTATTGTGCGCCTCCATCACTTTGACCGGCGAATAAAGGAACGTGAGCGTGTGTTTTGTCGTCTGCAGTTCCTTTAAGTATTCATGCGTTCCCTTTAGGAATCCATCCGCAATCCTCGCCCTTTCAGAATCGCTGATGGACCCTTCCTGCTGGTACGTGATGTAGCAGTCTCCATTTGCAAAAATCATCTTTCTTCCTCCTATTTACAGCTAGTTATCCCTGTAGAATATCGCGAGTTCCCCTGCAACGAACTCCGCCATGCCGCTGATTATGAACTGCATGACGACAATAGCGGCGATGACACCGACAAATGCGAACAATACGCCCACAATCTTGACGTCGTTCTCAATGAGATATGTCACCACAAAATGCGTGAACAGCACGATGGCGATGACGAGCAATATTAATAGTATAGTTATCATGGTTTCACCCCGAAACATCCAAACTGATTTTAACCCATTCCCTCAGACTGTTGATCATATATATCTGTACAGCCCCGGCTGTATATTTGGCGACAAGTTCTTCCTTTGTATAGCTGCGTTCCGAAATCACCCCTCGGTCCATCAAAGAGCGGCGCATCACACCGCCGAGCAGTCCCTCGGACAGCGGCGGCGTATGGAAACTCCCCGCTTCCTCCACGACCAGGCTGCCGATATTGAATTCTGTGATACGGTGATTTTCATTATAATACAAAACGATGGGGAATTCATCGTCCGCACTGTGATAGTGATGACGCACCGTCGTCTTATGGCGGAGGAATTCAGCAGGTGCAATGATTGGCGCGTCCGCAATTTTCGCTTGCACCGCCTCCATTTCTTCAAGCGGCGCATGGCTGAGCGACACCCTGCCGGTACTGTCCGCCTCGGCACGCAGTTTGAAATCCCCCGCTGCCAGTCCATTCTCTTCCAAATGGGAGAAGGCTGCTTTTTTGAGATCGGGCACCTGCCACGACAGCGCAGCGGCGGAATCCCTGATGCGCGATTCATGGAGGTCAAAGCGCCTTACTATGCCATCACGGAGGCGCATGGTTTCAATCAGACGGTAGATGCCGCCTGCGAGAAACCTTGTTTTCGCGACCATCTCCCCGTACTCCGCCGCGGGATTGGAATCATATGTAATGCCCCCGCCGGCGCCGTATGTGAAGTGGCCGTCTTCTATATAGAGCGTCCGGATCGGCACGTTGAACACCGATGCGCCTCCCGGGAACATGATTCCGAGCGTGCCGCAGTAGAATCCCCTCGGTGTGCTTTCCAGCTCTTCGATGATGTCCATTGTGATCGCCTTGGGCGCACCGGTAATGGAGCCGCACGGGAACAAAGCTTTCATAATTTCAGGCAGCCCCGCTTCATCCATAAGTTTCGCTTCAACCGTTGAAGTCATCTGATAGACCGTGTCATACTTTTCGATCGTGAACAGATGCGGCACCGACACCGTCCCCCTTTTGGCGACTTTGGACAGATCATTCCTCAGAAGATCCACGATCATCACATTCTCCGCCCGGTCCTTTCCGGACGTCTTCAGAAACCGGAAACTTTCCTCATCAGTCACCGGGTCGCTGTGCCGCTTCGAAGTCCCCTTCATCGGACGTGTCCTTATGCAACGGTCTTCGTCCACTTCAAAGAACAGTTCCGGGGAACAGCTGACGATCGCCTTCCCCTCCCACGCGATGAACATTGCATAGTCTCCGTTGTCACCTGCGGTGAGCTGCTGGAACAATCCGTGCGGATCGCCTTCAAAATCACCGCCGAGACGGGTCGTATAGTTCACCTGATATGTATGGCCGTCCCTTATATATTGCCGGATCTTCTCCACGCTCTCCATGAAAGAATCCCGGCTCTCAAGGAAGCCGGCCTCCCCCATCCGGTAGAAGCCCGTGCCCGCATACCGTTCAAGAAACCCGGCCCTGTCCGCCGGTTTGTCAAAGACCCCGATGATGAAGTCACCGGATTCTGCTTCATAGGACAGTGCGGGAACCACATATCTGCCTTCCGCCGAATATTCCGCAGCCCGGCGCAGCGCCGCTTCGTATGTATACCGCTCAGGCGTCATCACTTCCAACGGACTGTGGAAATAAAGATCCTCGACCATATCATTTCTTTTGAATTTCGTGTGTACGTACATGGTGTCCACCTTCCATTACCGTCCTGATGAATGACTCCAGCTGCTTTTTGCCATGCTCGGACAGGATCGCTTCCGGATGATACTGGAGTCCGGCAATATCATGTTCCTTATGGCGGATGGCCATCACCACACCGTCCCCGGTCCAGGCGGAAACTTCAAAGCCCGGCGGGACTTCGCCCTCCGCCACCAGTGAATGATAGCGCGCCACATTGAACGGTGAGGGAATATCCCCGAACATCCATCCGCCGTCATGAATGGCGGCCGATACATGTCCGTGGATGGGACGCGCGCCGCGTCCGACAGTCCCGCCCGCCATGTGCCAGAGCATCTGATGGCCGAGGCATATTCCCAAAATCGGCACAGTGCCCCATGCATCATTTATGAAATCAATCACTTCCGGCCTGTCCGACGGATGGGAGGGGCCCGGCGAAATGACAATCCCTGAAATATCCAGTTCCTCCATCATGCCGCCGTAGAGCGCCTCCGGTTTTGTGACAATCACTTCAATATCACTGGCGCTGTCCTCCATATAGTGGACCAGATTATATGTAAACGAGTCATGGTTGTCTATCATGAGAATATTCATTGTTTCACGATTTCCCTCTGCATTTTATTTTCTACATTTTACCACAGAATCGCATCTTGCAAAAACATGCTCCTCTCAGTCCTATGATGGATGAAAAAATATTTACTGTATTGTACAATAGATGACAGTACCTTTTCGGAAATCGAAATAAAATATTCCGGAATATATAAAATCTTAAGAAGAAGGTTGAAATTTAATGTCAGAAACAAAACAGAAAATATGGACAAAGGACTTCACCCTCATCGTCATCGCCAATTTCTTCATCTTTGCCGCGTTTCAGATGACGCTTCCGACCCTGCCTTTGTTCGTCCAGGAAATCGGTGCAAGCGACCGCTGGATCGGCATCGTCGTCGGCATATTCACATTCTCTGCGCTCCTCATCCGTCCGACGGCGGGCAAGATGCTCGATACGAAAGGACGGGCGCCCGTCTTCCTGACCGGCCTCGTCATCTTCGTCATCTCCATGTTCTCGCTGGCGGCCAGTTACACGATTGCCATCCTGCTGCTGGTCCGTATCATGCAGGGCGCCGGCTGGGGGCTTTCCAGCACATCCTCCGGTACGATCGCAACGGACCTGGTGCCGAAAGAACGTCGCGGAGAGGGGCTGGGATACTACGGTTTGAGCGGTAATATCGCGCTCGCCTTCGGTCCGGCCCTCGGACTCTTTTTGACAGATCATATATCATTCACGATGCTTTTTTCAATCTGCGGCATACTCGGTTTCACCGCACTCATGCTCGCACTTAACATCAGATACAAAAAAGGGGAGAAACCGGAACAGGATCCGAAGACCAAAGACACATATGTCCCGCGTTTCGACATTGTTGAAAAACGGGCACTGCCGGCGGCATCCCTCCTGTTCTTCATCACCGTCACATTCGGAGGCATCGCCACATTCCTCCCCGTGTACACGTTCCAAAAAGGGTTCGATTCACAGTACATCCAGTTCTACTTCGTGATCTATGCAGCATTCCTCATGCTCTCAAGACTCTTTGCCGGCAGGCTCTATGACAGGCGCGGCATCGCCGTCGTCTTCGTGCCGGGGTCACTGTCCATCATCGTCGCCATGATCATGCTCGGCTTCCTGCCGAACCCTGCATACCTGTTCATTGCAGCCGCACTCTACGGATTCGGCTTCGGGTGCGTGCAGCCCGCGCTGCAGGCGTGGGCCGTCAACCGTTCAGAAAACAACAGGCGCGGCATGGCAAACGCCACATACTTCTCCGCCTTCGACCTCGGCGTCGGTTTCGGCGCCATGACATATGGATTCGTTGCAGAAGCATTCGGCTACAGCACCATCTATTTCACCAGCGCGTTCAGCGTCACACTGTCGCTCATCCTGTTCCTCATCATGATGAACAGGTTCAACAAAGAGCAAAATTCCAATGCACCCGGCATATAAATTTCCCCTTTTTTAGTTTAACCCTCTGCATAAGGGGGAACTTATTTACTAGAACAGAAGTTCATAAGTATTCATTCTTTATTAATTAAGGAGGAATTGATAATGGGTTGGATTATAACGTTGATCGTAGGCGGTATCATCGGTTGGCTCGCAGGTCTTATTCTAGGTAAAGATGTACCGTTCGGCATCATCGGCAACATTATCGCAGGACTCGTCGGTGCAGCCATTGCAAACGCACTCGGACTCAGCTTCGGACCTACACTCGGCGGTGTAAGCATCATCGGCGGATTGATCGGTGCAATCATCCTGATTCTGATTGTGTCGTTCATCATGAAAGCGATGGGCGGAAGCAGAGCATAATACGAACGCAAAAACTCCCTCCGGACAAAAGTCCCGGAGGGAGTTTCTTGTTCAGAAACGTTCCTCTTTGCGGGTTTCTTCAATCAGCCAACGATCCTTTTTGGAATCTGAAAGTGCACGTTCTTCCCGCTCCTTTTTCAACTTATCCAGTTCTATCTGCATCTGTTTGTTCTCCAGGATATAGTTCTCCTGTTTCAATCGCTCCAATTCTTTTTTCTCTTCAAGCTCCCGTAGTTCAAGCTTCTTGTCCTTCTGATTAAACGTACGGCTGATTGCATACAGCGGTATGGAAAAAACCATCACGACCGGAATTGTAGCGACCAGAAATTCTAATATGCCCATATCTGCCCACCTCTTATCCTGTTAGTCACATTTTACCATACCGTCCATCCGGATGCCCCTCTTTCCATAAATATGCAGCCGGATCTTTAAAATGGTATTCCCTTTACTTATAATTGATGTAATCATCCTTTAGAAAGTGGGGTTTAGATGCAAGTGAATCCGGACAATCTTTTGAATGCGTATGAAAGAGGGTTTTTGGACAGAAACACCAACAAGGTTTCACACCACCCTCCCAAACTGATCATCAATTCCAATGAAGAAAATATCCTGTCCCCGATCCTCGATGAAATGGAAATATGCGATTCCTTCATCATCTCTGTCGCTTTCATCACTGAAGGCGGCCTTGCCACCTTGAAATCAACGTTGTACGAACTTGGAAAGAGGAATGTCAGGGGACGGATAGTGACTTCCACCTATTTGAACTTCAACAAGCCCAAAGTCTTCAGGGAACTCATGAAGCTGGAGAATGTCGATGTGAAAGTGACAGACCAGGAAGGTTTCCATGCGAAAGGCTACATATTCAATAATAGGAAATACAGTGCGATGTTCATCGGCAGCTCCAACCTGACTGATACCGCTCTCAAGAAAAACTATGAGTATAACCTGAAACTCACCAGCCTGGAAAACGGCGAAGTCATCAACCATTTCAATGAGAATTTCGAAACGCTTTGGGCAGAGGCCGCCCCTGTGGATGAAATATGGATTGAAAAGTACGAGGCCGAATATGAAGAAGAGCCAGAACGCCGGAAGATCATCCAGATCATTGAAGACCAATCCAAATATGAATATAAAGCCATCACCAAAGACAGGATCGAACCGAATCTGATGCAACAGGAAGCCCTGATACAGCTTAGGAACCTGCGGGCCGCGGATAAAAACAAAGGGCTGGTCATATCAGCGACGGGGACAGGGAAGACCTACCTTTCAGCTTTTGATGTAAAACAGTACAAGCCGAAAAGGATGCTGTTCCTCGCCCATCGCGAGCAGATACTGGATAAATCCAGGAAGGATTTCTCTTCCCTGATCGATGAACCATC
This sequence comes from Salinicoccus sediminis, assembly GCF_000986795.1. Classification (GTDB taxonomy): domain Bacteria; phylum Bacillota; class Bacilli; order Staphylococcales; family Salinicoccaceae; genus Salinicoccus; species Salinicoccus sediminis. The sequence continues at coordinate 50,811 of NZ_LAYZ01000004.1, forward strand.
TTCCGCTTTCGGCGTCTATAGTGGAAACCAGAAGGATACCGATGCCAAATATCTTTTCGCAACAGTACAGACGCTTTCAAAGGAGCAGAATCTGAAACAATTCGACCCAAGTGACTTTGACTACATCATCATCGATGAAGCACATCGCTCCGGTGCTGCAACATACAAGAAGATCATCGATTACCTGCGACCTGCTTTCCTCCTGGGAATGACCGCCACTCCCGAGAGAACCGATGATATGGATATATTCTCTTTATTCGACTATAACATCGCCTATGAAATCAGGCTGCAGCGGGCGCTGGAAGAGGAGATACTCTCACCATTCCACTACTTCGGCGTCACGGACTTTGAACAGGACGGGATCGTAATCGATGAAACTTCGCCACTTTCCAAACTGGTAAATAGCGAACGCATCGATCACATCACAGAAAAAATCGAATACTACGGCCAATCCGGAGAAGAGCGCCGGGGGCTCATGTTCGTCTCCAACAGACGGGAGGCTGCTGAAATGAGCGGCATGCTGAATGCACGTGGCTACAGGACCGTCCCCCTCACCGGGAAGAATTCGCAAGAACAACGGCGGGAAGCTGTCCGAAGACTCGAGACCAACCAGCTGGACTATATCATCACCGTCGATATATTCAACGAAGGGGTCGACATCCCCTCGATCAACCAGGTTGTCATGCTGAGGCAGACACAGTCCAGCATCATATTCGTCCAACAACTTGGACGTGGACTCAGGAAGCATGAAAATAAGGATTATCTGACTGTTATAGATTTCATCGGGAACTATAAGAACAATTACATGATTCCCATTGCACTTACCGGTGATAAATCCTACGACAAAGACCGGCTTAGAAAATCGATCAATACACGCAATATGATATCCGGGGTTTCAACAATAAATTTCGAAAAGATTGCCAAAGAGAAAATTTATAAATCGATCAACACCTCCACCTTGAATTCCCAGAAGTTCATGCGCGAGATGTATGTCTATTTGAAAAATAAGCTCGGCCACCGCCCAAGCCTGGTAGACTTCAAAAGGGACAAGGATACGATGGAGCCGCTCATCATCTTCAGCAAATTCAATCACTACATCGAATTCCTTCAGAAGATAAAAGAGGTCGACGTTACAATGCCCGATAGCCATCATCGTATACTGACGTTCATTTCCCAGGAAATGTCTGCAGGCAAACGTGTCCAGGAAACACTGTTGATATTTGAAGCGATGCAAGGTCCGGTCAATGTACGGGAATTCCAACTGAAGATGGTGAAGGAAGGCTACCACATGACAGACCAGACGATGGCGTCGATCATGGGCGTGTTGACCCACCGATTCTTCAAAAAGCAGGAACAGGACAAATACCGCTATCCGCTTGTGGATGTTGATGATGGAACACTTTCACTCACCCCTGAATTTTCCGAAATGTTGGAAGACGACATCATGAAGGGTCAGGTTGAAGATGTCCTCCAGTTGGCACTGCTCGGCTCGGAGAATTATGATCAGTCAGAAGAACTCTCATTGAACAGTAAATATGGCCGGAAGGACGTTTGCCGTCTGCTGAACTGGGTCAAGGATGAAGCGTCCACCATGTACGGTTATAAATATAAGCATGGGACGTGCCCCATCTTCATCACTTACCATAAAGATGATGAAATCGAAGAGACGATAAAATATGAGGATCAATTCCTCGATCAGCATACGCTGAGATGGTTTACACGGAGCAATCGCAGGTTGGATTCTAAAGAGATCAGAAATATTTTGGATGATCACCGGGAAAATGGGCTCCCGATCTATATCTTCGTCAAAAAGGATGATGACGAAGGAAAGGATTTCTACTATCTTGGGAAAGCGGAAATCGACTATGATACGCTCAAGGAAACCACAATGAACGGCCTGGAAGACGGCAAGCCCGTCGTCACCATGAATATGATGATGGAGCATGCTCTGGATTACGAAATCTATAGATATCTCGAGGCACATACCCATTAAAAAAAAACGAGTTGCGGAAAATGATCCGCAACTCGTTTTAATCTTATTCCTCGTCATCATCCGTGTTATCCGAATCCTGACGGTTATGATCTTTCAGCAATGCGACCTGCTTGATGAGGTGGTTTTCCATATCAAGCACGATCCACTTGTCGTTTTCTGTGTTTACATAGTCATCGACTTCGATGTCTGTGTTGATGCTCTGTATCCAGCCGCCGATTGTATCGATGTCTTCGCTCTTGTCGAATGTGATGTCGAATTTCTCTTCCAGGTCATCGAGCAGCACGCGGCCGTTGATGTGGTAGATGTTATCTTCGACTTTGACCAGTTCGGGTTCTTCGTCTTCATCGAACTCATCCCGGATTTCGCCGACGATCTCCTCAAGGATGTCCTCCATCGTTATCATGCCTGCCGTGCCGCCGTATTCATCTATGATGAGTGCGATATGGACGCGCTCTCTCTGCATTTTGACGAGTGCATCGCTGATGCGTGACACTTCTGTGATGAGCGGCAGCTCGTGCATGTATTCTTCCGGTGTGACGTCTTCATCGGATACGTGGTTGGTAAGGAACTCCCTTACATTGATGAAGCCGAGGATCTGGTCTTTGTCGCCGGTTGAATCGGTGACGGGATACCTTGTGAAGTTATGCTCCTTGACGGTTTCAAGGACGTCATCGATGTTCACCGGATCTGTCAGGGTGATCATCTGTGTTCTCGGCACCATGATGTCTTTGGCCAGTCTTTCGTCGAATGAGAAGATGTTCTGCATGTATGCGAGTTCCGTCTGGTTGATTTCCCCGCTCTGATAGCTCTGGGTCATGATGATCTTGAGCTCATCTTCTGAGTGGGCCTGTTCTGTCGGCACGTCTTTGAAGCCGATGATCCTGAGCAGCAGTCTGGATGTACCGTTCATGGACCAGATGAGCGGCTTCATGATGACACCAAAGAAATACAGCGGTCCTGAAAATGCCATGGCCATCTTTTCTGCGTACTGTATGGCGACGGTCTTTGGCGCAAGTTCACCGACGACGACGTGTATGAACGTCACGATGAAAAATGCAGCCGCTACAGTGAACACTGTATTGAGTTCCTGCGGCAGGCCGAAGAACGAAAACAGGGGATGCAGAATGACTTCGAATGTCGATTCACCGATCCACCCGAGTCCAAGGGCTGTCACTGTGATCCCGAGCTGGCAGGCGGACAGGTAATAGTCCAGCTTTGCGGTCATCCCCTGCACACGCTTTGCCGGCCTGCTCCCTTCCTCCACAAGGTGGTCTATGCGTGACTTCCTTGACTTTACCAATGAAAATTCAGAGCCTACAAAGAGCATTGTAAGCAGTATGAGCAATGTAAATAATACTAAATTTATTAAAGTGGATATGTCCAATTAGTTCCCTTTATATAAAGGGATTCACCTCCGGTAATTTTGACTACAATTTTCCATAAAAGCGCTTTCTACTCTGACTTCTGTCCTGCTGTCAATATTGCGCATCAACACTTGATTCTGCATATCAGCTTTCAAATTCGCCTTCCCAATTGTAGTCACCTCCACTTTTGCCATAATAATTAAGGGTATTCTATCATAATTTCATGCACTTTTACCACCTATATACATAACATTCATAAATATTTCATGGATGAAAAAGATCCGGCCGCCACCGGATCTTTGAGTCAGTATCCTTTTATGAATCCAAACCCGACTGTACCATGTCCGGTATGCACACCAGCAACCGGGACAAGCGGTTCTACGATGAGTTCCAGGTTTTCAAGACGGGATTCGATGCGCTCTTTCCAGTCATGGATCAGCGATTCATTGCCCGCATGGACAATGGCGAGCGTACGCACTGCATCTTCTTTCACATGCTCTTCCAGACTGTTCATCACGGCGTTGATGAGTTTCTTTTTCGTACGGACCTTTTCACCGACGATGACTTTGCCGTCTTCAAACATCAGTTTCAGATGGATATTAAGGAGCGACGCCAGCATGGACTGTGAGGCGGATACACGCCCGCTCTTCCTCAGCTGGCCGAAACTCTGTGGGAGCAGATACAGTTGTGCCTGTTGCGCCATATCCTTCACTCTCTGTACCACACCAGGCAGAGATTCGCCGGAACTGCGCGCTTCGACTACGGTATCTATCATTTTTCCGAGCGGATAGCTTCCGATGCGTGAATCTATAACGTGCAATGTCTTTTGGACCTCGGCCGAAGCGCTGAGCGAACTCTGGTATGTGCCGGTAAGTTCGCTTGAAGCATGGATCGCCACGATGGAGTCGTACGCCTCATCCTTATCGAGTGATTCATATACTTCCATGAACTCACCGAACAGGGGCTGCGATGTCTTCGCCCCCTCCCCGCTGTCTTTCAGCATGTCATAGATCTCACCTGTCGTTGCATCAGCACCTTCCCTGTAGGCTTTTCCGTCAATGATCACTGACATCGGCAGCACCCTGATATCATGCCGGTCGATATATTCCTTTGACAGACCCGCGGCAGAATCTGTAACAATTGCGATTCTATTCATTAAATCACTCTTTCCGAAATCATTCTGATTTACTCCAAGTTTAGCATTTAAGGCTTCCGTTTACTATAATTTATCGGCATACCGCATGACAGCCTCATATACGGCACCCCCGCGGACCATCAGACTGCTGTAGTCCCCGGATTCGATGATGCGGCCCTCTTCCATATAATGGATCTGGTCGAATTCATCCAGTCTGCTGAGGTCATGGGTACTGACGATGACGGTATCCTGCGTCATTATACGGTCCCAGATCTTCTGTTTCAGCCTGTCGTCGAGGCGCGCGGTCGGTTCATCCATGATCCACCATTTCTGGTTTTCCACCATCATGCGGATGAAATGAAGCCGCTTCTCCTCGCCGCCCGAGAGCATGCCTGTATGGGTGATCATCGTCTCCGGTGCATAATATGCCATCTCCAGCGTTTCGAGATGATGCCGTATGGTTCCGGGGGAGGCTTCCATATGGCCGAACATCGTGATGTTGTCTTCTACAGTGGCATTGTAGAAATCGAGGTGCTGGGGCATGATCGATGCATCCCGCCGGATTGTGCCTGCCTTTTCGCCGCCCCCTTTGTAAATATGGACACTGCCGCCACCCTCTATGATGCTGTTAAGGAGCGTCGTCTTGCCCGATCCGCTGCTGCCGATGACTGCGTGTTTCCGCCCTGCGTCAAAAACGGCAGTGACATCCTTCAACACATCAGCGGCCGTGCCCCGGTATTTATAACGGAGATCTTTTATATATATCCTTCCGATGCCTTCCGATGCCTCCGTTGCAGGATCCGGGGTGGTACCTTGGGCATCCAGTTCCCCGACTGCATCTTTCACTGTACGATAGCTGCTTGCCGGCTGCATGACAGGGACCACCTGGTCGAAGTAGCTCAGTGCGAGCAGCATGACCATAGGAACGAGCATTGGTGTTTCCCGGTACATGATGAAGATGATCAGGGTCAGTACGGCAATTTGGATGATATTCGCAGCAAGGACCATCAGGCTGTCAAATAGGTCCTGACGGTCTTCACTATGCCTGATCCGGGACAGATAGCCGTCCAGCTTCGTTTTATGGCTTTTTGCCTTTTTTGTCACGAACAGGTCGGTATAGTCATGGATATAGTGATAGAGCTTCATATAGAATGTGCTGTCCGTCTCCTCCCTCTGTTTGGCTTCCTTATAGTTCAGCCTTTCAAAAAGCTTCGGAACCGCGAAAAGGAGCAGGATCGATGCTGCCGTCATCAGGAGCACGCTCTCAATATTGATATAGAAGGCGAGCATGATGAGGATGAGCGTGAGCAGCGCTGCTGTGATATACGGATAGATGATCCTGATGTAGTAGTCTTCCACGCGGTCGAAGTGCTGGTTCAGCCGCTGGATGAACCTGGCGCTGTGCGTGTCTTCATCGAGTGCAAGGGACTTCCTGAAATAGTTCAGGCGGAGCCTGCCGATCATCTGGAATGTCGCTTCGTGTGACAGAAGCCTTTCGATATACCTGAAGGCCCCTTTCATCATGCCGAACAGCTTGATGACCGCAATGATCAGTATGATGACGAAAAACGGCGGCTCGAAGAAACTCAGACTGATCATATAGCCGCTGAGGCCGAACAGCGCCACACCGACGAGTCCGCCGGCGAGACCGAGCAGGATGCTGTAGAAAATCTGTTTCCTTTCACCTGTAAGATATCCCATCAGTATCCTCCTTCCTGCGGCACGATACGCCCGCCGCTCAAGGTGTAATGCCGGTCGGCTATCTTCAGCAGCTGCCTGCGGTGGACGACGGCAATGACTGCAGCGTCCTGTTTGAGTTTTTCGAGGTGTTCCATGACGAGCTGTTCGGTTTTGGCGTCCAGGAACTCGGTGGGTTCATCCATCAGGATGATTCCCGGCCGCCGGATCAGCACCCGCGCCATTTTAAGCCGGACGATTTCACCGCCGGACAGCGGGATGCTGTGGTTCACAATCCGCGTATGGATGCCCTCATCGAGGTTATTGATGCTTTTTGCCATGCCGAGTTCATCAAGTATGGCCGAAACCTCCGCCTCTTCGTAATTACCTTCTGACACATAATCATATATGGTGGTATCCGAAAAATACACCTGGTCGGATATATAGCCGATATCATCACTCCCGACGCACACTTCACCTTCTGCCGGACGGTGCAGTCCCAGAATGGTCCTGAGCAGTGTCGTCTTGCCTATGCCCGAGGGACCCGTAATCGCCGTGAACCCGGTGGAGGGCACTCTCATGTCCGTCTGGGCAAGGAAATTGGTGTCACCGTGTCCGATGCTGATGTTCTTCAGTTCCACAGCATCATCACCCGTCCCGATCAGTCGGTAATCCGTTTCCGGGCTCTCCTTTTCGAGCCATTCCGCGATCACTTCCAGATGCCCCTGCGCGAGCTTGCCGTTGTGGAATTCTATGCCGAGCACTTTCAGCGCATTATAAAACTCCGGGGCGAGCAGCAGCGTAAAGAACGCTGCGTAGAAAGTGATGCTTTCGAAGATGATGATCTCGAGACCCACCTCAAGTGCAATCAGCCCGATGCCAAGTATCGTGATGAACTCGAGCATCAGGGTGGACTGGAAGGCATACTTCAAAATGGCCATCGTGTCTTTGACATACCGTTCATTGAACGCCTTTAGGCGGTCCGCCACGGTCTGTCCCGACTGCGTATTCCTCACCGTGTTCTTCCCGCGGATCAGGTTGAGGAATAAAGTCCCGAGCGCATCGAACTGGGTGGCACGGTCTTTTGATTCGTCCGCAGTCCTGAGCCCGACCAGCACATAGTACAGCGGCACAAAGGGTGCGGTGAAGAGCATGATGAAAGCCGCGGCCCTGTGGATGAAGAACATGGCGATGATGATGGCACAAAGCCGCACCATGGTCTGGGTGATCGTCGGGATGAACACCTTCTCGAACGGACGGTATTTTTCAAGGTGCACAAAGACGGCATTCATCATGGATTCTGAATATTTCATGGTACTGTCGTCAATTTTCCCGAGCACCTTCTGCCCGAGCCTTTCAATACGCGCATTCGCCGTCCGTCTGCTCACAATCCTGTACAGAAACGTAAGGAGGGCAGACAGCACAAAGAAGACGGCCATCCACACGACATCGGCTGTCCGGGGAGCATTGCCCCCGATCACGATATCCGACAGCACCTCTGAAATATTATGCCCGAATAATATGAACGCACTGACGGCGCCGAGGCATATCAGCACATACAGTGCCAGTTGTCTTACGGGTATATTGATTTTCATAACATTCCTTTCCAGTTACAAAAAACGTGAAGTTGCCTCCACGTTTATCCCCCGATATAACTCATATTGATTTTTTTGCGTTGTCTGCGGCGTTCTGCGGTGATCTCCGTCCGCAGATCGGAATAGCGGTCATCCCTTTTGTTCCATACACCTGTCAGCGTTTCTTTGAGCCGACGATCGGATATCCCTTCCCTGAGCAGCGTCCGTATATCGAAACCGTCAGTTGCAAACAGGCAGCCATAGAATTTGCCGTCGGATGACAGCCGTGCCCGTGTGCAGGTTGAACAGAAGCTCTCTGAAACACTTGTGATGAAGCCCAGGCGGGACTCTGCATCCCTGTGTCGGTAAACTTTCGCCACCTCGCCGAAATACGCCGGCTCAAGCGGTTCCAGGTCGAATTCGCCCTGCAGTGTTTCAAGTATCTCTTTTTTTGTCACTACTTTATCGAAGTTCCAGCCGTTGTCATTTCCGACATCCATGAATTCTATGAAACGGAGCGTTACCGGCAGCGTTTTGAAGAAGCGTGCCATCGGCAGTATTTCATGTTCGTTCAGCCCCTTTTGCACGACCATGTTGATCTTTATCTTAAAGCCGATGGATATCGCATATTCTATCTGTTCTATGATGCGTGATGTCCCGATGCCCCGGTCGTTGATCTCACCGAACAGCTGGTCATCCATTGCATCCAGGCTGATGTTCAGGCGCCTCAGCCCTGCGTCATACAGTTTCTGTCCGTGCTTTTTCAACAGCATGCCGTTGGTCGTCATGCCGATATCTTCGATTCCCGGGATGCCGGCAAGTTTTGCAATCAGTTCATGGAGGTCTTTTCTGAGAAGCGGCTCACCGCCTGTGATCCTCAGTTTTTTCACACCGAGTTCCGCATATATACGGGCGATACGTTCCAGTTCTTCGAATGACAGGAGCTCCTCTCTTTTCATGAACTCAAAATCATCACCGAAAATCTCTTTCGGCATGCAGTACCTGCACCTGAAATTGCACCGGTCAGTGACCGATATGCGCAGATCCCTGATCGGTCTGCCGAATTTATCTGTAATTGATTCGACCATAGCTTCCCCTCCCTAGAGGATGTCCATCCTCCGATTTATATTTACCAGTGCGTCCCCATGCACTCCGTGCGCTGTTGCGTCGAGTGTTGCCGTTTGCCTGTTTTCAAAAAATGCACGCATGCTCAGTCTGTCCGTTTCAAGCTGTGTTCTCAGTGCTCCGGCGAGATCCGTCCCCTGATAGATGCCGATCAGAGGATGGATCTGCCCTGCTTCCTCAGTAAGTATGAGCGTCTCCTCATAAGCCTGTGCCACCCCGTGCAGTTTCAGAAGCCATCCGGCCGGCACATAGGGCGTATCGCACGAGACTACCATGAGCCTGCAGCCGGGGCGGTGTTTTGCGGCAGCATAGATTCCGCCGAGCGGGCCTTTATCCAGGAACCCGGGCAAGTCCGTCACTGTTTCGTAGCTGAATGAGCCGGCGAGCCTCCTGTTGGTGCTCACCATGATCTCCTTGACTGTGCCCGATTCCTTCATCGCCTCCGCAATATGTTCATACATCGGTTTCCCCCGAAGTTCATAAAGTGCCTTATCTTCACCGAATCTGGTGGAGTTCCCTCCCGCCAGGATCACTCCGACGGTTTTCATCATCCGCCGCTCACAGGCGGGATCAGTGCCACTTCGTCAGCCGGTGAAATAATATGGGCATCTTTGACAAATGATTCATTGCAGGCAATCTGGAACACATCTCCTGTTATCTGCGGAAATTCTTCATACATGAGTTTTCTCAGGTTCCCTGCCGTAATCGTTTCCTCAACAGGCAATGTGATGCGGCTGTTTCCGATCTTTTCCTTCAGGCCGGCAAAAAGCAGTACATTCATCACTTATCCTCCTCCAGACTGGAATGATACCGGCGCGAATCCCCGATCCATTCTTCGCCGTCTTCCCATATTTCCTTTTTCCATATCGGTACAGTTTCCTTGATGCGCTCGATGGCATATTCATTGGCACGGTAGCTGTCCGCGCGGTGCGGAGCGCTCGTGACGATCACCACCGCGATGTCGGATATTTCAAGCTTGCCTGTGCGGTGGGCGATCGTCGTGATCACCCCCGGCCATCTTTCACCGATCTCCTCACCGATCTCTGCAAGTTTCTTCTCCGCCATCGGCTTGTAGGCTTCATAATCCAGATGGACGGTGCGCGTACCTTTGGTCCACTCCCGGACATGGCCTGTGAACATGCAGACCGCCCCCTGGCTCGCGTTGATTGTATATGAATGATATTTACTGATATCCAGCGGCTCTTCTGTAATTTCATATTGTTTCATATGTCAGAACTCCATTCCTTGAACCAATCCATTATTCTCTCTACATCATACCTTATATCAAAGGTCTTTAACACATTCTGAAGGCCGATATTATCAACATTTGTATGACCGTGCCGAAATGAATGGCTCAGAAAGATCTTGGGACAGCCAAGCGTTTTGTAGCCTTCGATCAGTACGCAGTCGACCCCTTGATTCTCAAGGTGTGCAAGCTGCTGCTTCAGATCGGGTGCCTCCCTTTTCACATGCATCGACATCCCGGGGGTGTTCAGTATGCTGTAGTCGGCGCCCGAGCGGGTGAAAGATTCACTGTCGGTCCTGCCTTCCATAACCACATCGTCATCATGGTGGTGTTTGATGACCGCGACTGTACGCCCCTCTGCTTTGAGGCTTTCAACCATGCGGTTGACCACGGCCGTCTTCCCGGAATCTTTGTATCCTGTAATCTGCAGTATTTTCATATGTCAAAACGGTCCGTTCCGGTCGTCATATCGGTCATCATCACCCTGACGGCATTCCCTTTTTCAAAACCTCGTGTACCGCCCGGCAGCACGATGACACCGTTGCTTTTGGCAATCGAGGTCACGGCATTGGATTTATTGAACCCGGATGGACGCGCCATGATCCGGCCGTCCCGGTATTCGAGCTCCGCCCGGATAAAGCGGGTGAACGGGTTCGCTTTTCTGAAGTCCTCATCAAGGATGCCTTCCACCACCGGCGCATAGATCTTATCGTGCCCCATCATCTTAAGGAGCGCCGGACGCACGAACAACTCAAATCCCGAATAGCAGGCCGAAGGGTTGCCGCTCAGGCCGAACAGCGGCTTATCCCCGAGGACACTTACCGTCGTCACGCTCCCGGGACGCATGCCGACCTTGTTGAACAGCTCGATAGCCCCGAGATTTTTGTACAAGCCGGGCAGATGATCGTAATCCCCGACGGACACGCCGCCGGTCGTAATGACCGCATCGACTTCCGAAAGCATCTCCCGGACGCGCGCCGTCAGCGTATCCAGATCATCCGCCTCAAGTTTATACAGCCTGCCGTCGATATTCATGCGCTTCAGCTGGCTCTGGATCATCGGCCCGTTCGAATTGCGGATCTTCCCGCGCTCAGGCGGTGCATCGACATCAAGCAGTTCACTGCCCGTCGACATGATGCCGACCACCGGCCGGCGGTATACTTCCACACTGCTGTAGCCGAAAGTGGCGAGTGTGGCGACGGTCCCCGGATTGACGAATGTCCCCTCCGGCACGATTACATCGCCGGTTTTGCACTCCTCACCCTGCAGCGCGATGTTTTCATCCGGACGGAACGCTTTCCTGACAGTAAAACCATCCGCTGTCTCTTTCGCCTGTTCGAACATGACGACCGCATCCGCACTTTTCGGCACTTCCGCACCGGTCATGATCCTGAACGCCTCATTCGGTGCGAGTACGTAGTCGCTGCTCGCGCCGGCCGGGATTTCCTCCACCACTTTGAAGGCGATCCGGCGCTCGCCCGATGCCCCTGTACTGTCTTCCGAACGGATGGCGAACCCGTCCATCGCAGACTTGGTAAACAGCGGCACATCGTCTGTCGCTGTAAGGTCAGCCGCCAGTATGCGCCCGTAGCTCTCAGTATAGGGGACCTTCTCATGCGGCAGCCGCCCGACATTGTCAATTACACGGCCCAGGGCTTCCCGGACGCTGATTGGTATACGGTTGATCGTCATTCTATTCCTACTTTCATCACAGTTATTTTGTTATACTCATTATAATGGAAAGGGTGTTTTAAATGTCAGAATTCAGTCATTTCAATCAGGAAGGCAGGGCCCGCATGGTCGATGTCTCGGATAAGGATATAACCGTGCGGACCGCCGTCGCTAAAAGCATACTCGAAGTCACTCCGGAAATTTACCAGGGGATTACAGAAGGCACTGTCAAAAAGGGGGATGTACTTGCGGTCGCACAGGTGTCTGCGGTCATGGCTGCGAAAAACACTGCCCAGATCATCCCGATGTGCCATCCGCTGCCCCTGTCGGGCATCGATGTTTCATTCACATGGGAGACCGGCGGTTCATATCTGCTGCACATTACGGCAACCGTGAAGACCACAGGCCGAACCGGCGTCGAAATGGAAGCACTGACAGCTGCTTCGGCTGCCGCACTCACCATCTACGATATGTGCAAGGCCCTGGATAAGGGCATGATCATCAGGGACACACAACTGATGGAGAAAACCGGCGGGAAGTCGGGGGATTACCGACGGAACTGAATCATTTATGCAGCTCATGCACACAATGGTTCAGCTCGGGGGCGACGAGACGCTCCATGGCGAGCTTCACCGCCCCGGTCGAACCGGGCAGTGTGAAAACCACAGTGCTTCCGATGGCGCCGGCCACCGCCCTTGATAATATACTCCTTGAACCGATGTCTTCAGTGAAACTGAGCATGCGGAATATTTCACCAAATCCTTCAATCTCCTTGTCGAATAGAGGCCGCACCGCCTCTATCGTCACATCACGGGCCGCAATGCCGGTGCCTCCCGTCGTAATGATGGCGTCGATGCCCCCGGCGGCAAGACCCTCCACCGTACGGCTGATTTCCTCCATATCATCCGTAACGACGATATAATCCTCCGCAGCCACTTCCACGTTCATTTCCCGCAAATATTCAAGCACTTTCCTGCCGCCTTTGTCCGTCTCCTTCGTCCGCGTATCGCTGATGGTGATGACGGCCGCCTTGATGGTGCCCTCCACCCTGTCTATGATGCTCATAATCATTCCCCCCTTGTATGTCTAGCCAAACAGCTGGTCGACCAGCGTCCGCGCCCGGTCGATACCGTCGGTATCATGGATCAGTATCCGTCCGTTGTTGAAGCAGACCAGCCGTGCATCATCATAGTAGAACTCACTGAAATACGGCGTCCGGTTGACTTTAATGCCCATTTTATCCACCGCTTCATCCACTGACGCTTTGGTGATGCGCGCATCCATCACCTGGACCGTATCACGGCCGCACAGTTTCATCGTCTGGCCGGACGGTTCGCTGAGCGCAGGATACGAAGGATGCCCGCCGCATGTCGGGCACGCTTCCTCTTTCATCCGGTCGATGCAAAACCGGCTGTGTTCACTTTCCCATATGTCCCCTATCCGCATGTAATGCGGCGCATGGTACTGCCCGGTCAGTATTTTGAGCGCCGTCGTCACCTGTTCCGATACCGCCATCTGGACCGCCGGAGCAATGATGCCCGCTGTATCGCATGTCAGGGTAGAAGACGGCAGGACCGGCACCAGGCAGCGGTAGCAGGGCGTTACTCCCGGCACGAAGCCGCAGCTGCTGTATGAGGCCTCGACACACGCCGCATACACCCACGGGAGGCCGAGTTTCCAGGCCACATCATTGATGAGGAGACGGGTATCGAAGTTATCCGTTCCGTCCAGGATGATGTCCGCCCCTGCTGCAAGGGATTCGAGAAGCGGGCCGTCACAATGGCCGATATGGACATCGAGCTCGAGGTCCGGCCGGACCTCGAGGAGCCGCTCCTTCGCCCCCACCGCTTTCGGCGTCTTTTCCCGGGCGTGGCGGCGGGAGAACAGCGTCTGCCGCTGCAGGTTCGATGCCTCGACATAGTCCCTGTCTACGAGGATGATCTTCTTCACCCCGGCACGCACCAGCATTTCCGACGATACCGAACCAAGCGCCCCGGCACCGATGATCAGCACCGTCGCCTCCATAACCCGCTTCTGCCCTTCACTGCCTATATTTCTGTATAGAATCTGCCTTGAATACTGTTTCACTTCATCACACTCATTTTGTGTAAATTTATTGATGCTTTCAATCTTCATTATAGACCATTATAAATGGAATCAAAAAGTTTAATATCCGTCACCTGCCGAGGCTCCTGCCCGCACGCTTTTAAGAGTATGTTACAGTACTGTAAAGATTTCGTATACTTCCGTTAAGCTATGATAAACTGAAACAGGTGAAGTACATAATAAAATGATTCCCTCAAAATGAAAGGAGCCACTGGCATGCGAAAGATACTGGTAGTTGATGATGAGCCATCAATCGTAACGCTTTTGAAGTTCAATTTGGAGCAGTCCGGCTATTCGGTGCTGACTGCAGAGGACGGCGACACAGGCCTTGATCTTGCACTTGATGAAAAGCCGGATCTCATCGTTCTCGATCTGATGCTTCCCGGTATGGACGGCATGGACGTCTGCAAAACCCTGAGACAGGAGAAGATGAACACCCCCATCCTCATGCTGACGGCAAAAGATGAGGAGTTCGATAAGATCCTCGGCCTCGAACTCGGCGCCGACGACTACATGACAAAACCCTTCAGTCCGCGCGAAGTCGTCGCCCGCGTCAAAGCGATCCTGAGAAGGAGCCAGGTGGAGGCGCTTGCCGAAAAAGCGGAGGAGGAAGTGATTACCATCGGCGACCTGGAAATACACCTGGATAAGTATGATGTCTATCATAAAGGGGAGCTGCTCGTCCTCACACCGAAGGAATTCGAACTCCTGCTCTACCTGGCGAATCACAAAGGAAGGGTCCTGAGCCGCGACCAGCTTCTTAACGGTGTCTGGGACTTCCATTATGACGGGGATACGCGCATCGTGGATGTGCATATCAGCCACCTCAGGGAAAAGATCGAAGAGGACTCGAAACGCCCCGAATACATCCGCACAATACGGGGCTTCGGCTATAAACTCGAAGGACCGGCGGAATGAAAAGCCTCTGGCTGAAAATCTCCCTGGCGTTCTTCGGGCTCATACTCGCCCTCACCCTGGTGCTCTGGTTCCTTCTGGCATCAATCATGCAGAATGCCTATACGGAAACCACGAGGGAACATCTGATTGAAAACGCGGAGATGGTGTCACAGATCATCATCGCTACAGAGGCAATCGAAGACGGGGAGCGGCTGCAGGAGTGGGTGAGCAATTTTGACGCCCCTATCGAAATGCGGTTCACCGTCATTGACGACCGGGGTGAAGTGATTGCGGATTCGGAGAATGATCCCGCCACAATGGACAACCACCGGAACCGCCCGGAATTCGAAGCCGTGCTTGAATCCGGCGATGAATACGGGGAGACCATCCGCTACAGTGAAACTCAGGATTTGAGCATGATGTATATTGCGACGCCTGTAGTAAGGGATGGGGAAACAGTCGGGGCAATCCGCACTTCCCTCTCCCTGCAGATCATCGACCAGGCCATGAACAGGCTCTGGCTGTCGCTCACCCTCGTTCTCGGCATAATGCTTGTGCTGACGACCATAGCCGGCATCCTCATCGCACGGGGCATTACGAAACCGATCGGACGGGTCATGGACGTCACCAGACGTCTCAGTGAAAAAGACTACAGCAGCCGCGTGAACACGAAAGTCAGCGGTGAAATCGGAGAACTCTCGACAGCTGTGAACACGCTCGCCTCCAGTCTGCAGCGCCAGATGACGGAAATCCAGGAAAACGAACAGCAGCTCACCAGCATCATGTCCAACATGGTCAGCGGCGTCATGCTCGTCAACCAGAACGGCAGGGTCGAACTGGTCAACTCAGCGATGGAAAGATTCTTCTCACAGCATTCCGAAAATATCGTCGGACAGCGGTTTGACAAAGTCGGAGAGGGCATCGGCCTCGGCGAACTGATCCGCCGGGTGTTCGAAGACAACAGGAAAGTGCATGACGAAGTCCATTCGTACTATCCGGAGGAACGCATCATGGATGCACACCTCGCCCCGTATTACGGTCAGGGCTGGCAGAAAAAGGGCGTCATCATCGTACTGCACGATATAACGGATATACGGCGTCTTGAAAAAATGCGCAGTGATTTCGTGGCCAACGTATCGCACGAGCTCAAAACACCGGTGACAAGCGTCAAAGGATTTTCCGAAACGCTCCTTTCCGGCGAGGTCAAAGATGACGCGACAAAAAGACAGTTCCTGAAGATCATCCATGATGAAAGCCAGCGGCTCGACCGCCTTATCAGAGACCTTCTCAACCTCTCCAAAATCGAGAGGAAGGAAATCCCGCTCAACATCGACCGGGTGGATATTGCAGAACTCATCCATGAAACAGCGGTCACCCTCGAAGGATCGGCAGAACAGAAACAGACACAGCTCGTGCTGCCCGGGGGAGACCGGCCGGTCATGCTCGAAGCGGACCGCGACCGGCTGCGACAGATCATACTGAACCTTATCGCCAACGGCATCAACTATACACCGGAAGGCGGCACTGTCCGCGTGAGTCTCCGGGAGAACCTCTACGAAGTCAGGATGATCGTCGCCGACAACGGCATCGGCATCCCCGAGGAGAGCCTCGACCGTATTTTCGAGCGCTTCTACAGAGTGGATAAAGCACGCTCCCGCCATTCAGGCGGCACCGGCCTCGGACTCGCAATCGTAAAGCACCTCATCGAATCACACAGGGGGCGCATCGAAATCGAGAGCACCGAAGGGGAAGGTACAACCATCACCGTCATCCTGCCGAAAACGCAGGATCAGGAAAAATAGATTCACAACACGGCATCCTGCGGGAGGCCGTGTTTATTTACGCCCATCTTTTTGGGTGAACGGGGCCGGGCATACCATTAGGTGGTGAAGTCATGAAAAAGACCCGGGCCTCCCCGGGTCCGGCCTTATCCGTCATCCCTGAACTTTTGATTTCACCCTCTGGAACAGTATATTGTTCTCGAGATGTATGTGATCGAGCGTGTCCCTCTCGAGCCTCTCCAGCCTGTCATAGACCAGTCGCAGAACCCCGTTCGCTCCGGCGTAGGGAGTGAAGTCATTCGTGATTTCACGCAGCCTGTGGAAGAAGTCGGTGATGTCCCTGTGATCATTCCTGATTTTCTCCACGCGTGGTTTGAGCGCCTCACGCTTACTATCCGACGGATCGTCGATATAGGATTCGAGCAGCGGGAATACATTGACGTCCTCCTCCTCACTGTGTTCCGCCATCGATTTTCTCAGGCTTTTGAATATTTCCCCCACTTCTGAAAGTGCTTCGTTCTCATCCGCCACCTTTTCCACATAGGGGGCAAGCACAGGCAGTTCGTCCTTCAGGTCTTCGTGGTACCGCCTCTGTATATATTTGATGATGCTCAGCTCATCCATATATTTTATGTCGATGCCGTCCGCGTTCTCTGTATCCAGTGCGTTTATCTCGTATAGGATGTTCTCCAGCGGGACACCCTGTTCGAAAGCGGCATCGGAAAGCTTCCGGTCTCCGCCGTTGACAAAATCTATATGCATTTCCCTCAGTATATTCCCTGCCCTCGGGACTTCGGTTACGGTTTCACCCAGCGTCATATTTCCAGTTATCGTTTTCACCATGCATTCCTCCTCATTTATTATTCCTAATACCTTAATCACAGGAAATTTAAACAGGGAATGATAGTGAGGCACACAGTTTAATGCAACATTTGCATGGGTATATTATAATCATGATATAAGTAATGCTGGAGGTAGAAGTGATGAATGATAAAGTGAGAATGGCTGTAACACTGTTACCTGTCATACTTGTTCCCCTTTTCAATGAACGGAACCGTATAAAAGAGCATCCGGATATGCAGAAGCTCGGATCCGCATCTGCTGATGTATACCACACCGCCAAAAACAGGGGGACGACGGCTGCCCGGGCTGTCAAAAGTGCGGGCACGAGCACATACAATACAGGGAAATCTGCAGTTTCCACAGTTGGCGGTGCAATCTCCGACAGACGCCGCATGACGGCCTACAAAAAAGAGATGAAATCCTACCAAAAAAGTGTACAGGAAGAGGATTCCCTTCTCAGACAGTTCGAAAAGAAAAAAGAGAAGCACCGCAGGAAACGGCTGTCTGACAGCGCGGAGGTCAAAGTGCCGAAAATCATGCAGTCCCACAGCCAGCCGGACAATGATGAAAAATCAGACCTGATGACGGTGGACAGCGGACATATGGAAGCCTCCTCACCCGACCCTCGGATCTATGCAGAGAAAAAATCGCTTCCCGACAACTACGGCATAGCCAAATCCTATCAGGAAGATCATCCGGACAGCCGTTCCAGTCTCAGTGAACGTGATGAGGAACGCCTTGGTCTTGACAGCAGGGAGTATTCAGAAGAGAATTATAATGAAGAAAATATCACAGAAAAAGGAATGGGCAGCATGACGGACAGTATCAATCCATATATCGAAGAAAAAGTAAAAGGTCATCCGGAGGAAAGCTATGAGAGCGGCGCGCTCCACAGGAAGCATAAGCAGGCTCTTGATCCGCGCGGCACTTCGTATAATGAGGCACCGCAGAGTGAACCTGAAAACTCCCTGTTCAACAGGCACCGTGCGATGCAGGAGCAGAAGGTGACTGAACACGGCCGTAAAACGGGTGTCGCGGGTGCAATGTCCAGATCGAAACATCAGCAGAAGCTCGACAGGAAAATAGACAGGCATCTGGATAAACACCATTCCTGAGTAGACGGCACCTTTAATAATGACAGGAGTTTGCTGAATGGAGATTAAGAACATCACAGTATTCTGCGGCGCACGCACGGGGAATGATCCCATCTACATCAAATCCGCCTACGAACTCGGGGCCCACCTTGCGAAAAGCGGCATCGGCGTTGTATACGGCGGCGGTGCCGTCGGTCTCATGGGTGCTGTCGCCGACGGTGCCCTTGATAACGGGGGACAAGTGACCGGTGTCATCCCCCGGTTTCTCGTGAACCGGGAGATGGCGCACCAAAAGGTCCAGCACATGGAAATAGTACAGACGATGCATAAGCGTAAAGAACTGATGGAGGAGCTCGGGGATGCAGTCATTTCGCTTCCCGGCGGCGCCGGCACACTCGAAGAGTTTTTTGAGGTATTTACCTGGGGGCAGATCGGCCTTCATGAAAAGCCCATCGGCCTGCTGAATGCAGGCGGCTTCTATGATGAGCTACTGCGGTTGTTCGGAAAACTGATCGATGAAGGATTCCTCCACGAAAAATACATGGACCAGCTTTTCACAGGGCAAAGCGGCAGCGAGCTGCTCCGGAAATTCAAAGGTTTTACGCCTGTGGAAGTCAGGACTTATGACGATATAAAACGCCGATGATTACAATGGGAATCGTCGGCGTTTTTCCAATTCTATATGATAGATGACATGTTTTTTCAAAGAATGGCCATCAACGATCAGCGGATGATCGAATTCATCCATCTTTTCCATGCCAATCTTCTTCATGATATTTATGGATGGCAGATTGCGCTCTGCTGCAAGCGCATATATTTCCTTTATGTCGGTATGCCGTTCGGCAAACTTCAGGACGCCGCGGGCAGCTTCTGTGGCAAAACCCTGGTTCCAGTGCTTCTTCGAGAACCTCCAGCCGATTTCGATGCCCGGCAGCATTTCCAGGCGGAACGGTCCGTCCTCCTCCAGCACCTGCATGCCGGTAAAGCCTATGAACTCGCCGGTATCGCGGCGTTCCACAGCAAACAGCCCGAAGCCCCTGTCCTCGATGTCCTTTTGTATTTCCACGGCCAGTTTCTCCGAAACTCCGGCTGACAGGACATTCGGAAAGTATCTTCTGACATCCCGGTCCATGTTCATCCTGACGAATTCCGGGATATCACTCTGCTTCCAGTCTCTCATTATCAGCCTTTTTGTCTTGATATATTTCATGACGATCTCAGCCACTCTCTACTGTATATTATTGATTCCAAGCCCGCTTCAAATAAAAATGAAAGAGAAAGAAGAAATTATTCTCCTACTCTTCCACCTTGCTGCTTTCGTTCTCTTTTGGCGCGTCCATCCTTTTGTAGGACATCAGCTGCACTTTGACCCTGTCTTTTTTGAAGTCGTAATCCTCGATGCGGCTTTTCCTGTCCGTAGTAAACACTACATCCACGAAATCGTATGATTCTTCAAAATCGAATCTGATATTGAATGTTTCAAACTCCTGATCAGGGCTCGGCTTCTGGGCAACCACCCTGGACTCCATGCCTTCAAACCGCTTCACCTGCATGCCGGTAATCTCTCCGATCTCATGCCGCAGCTCATCAAGTGACATGACCCTGCCTTCCACGATATTGAATTTGTTCTCGTGCATTAAAATCTCCTCACTCTCATGGTTTCCTATATACTGCATTCCCTCTCAGGCAACATTGTAATCGTTTAGGATTCCGGGTCTTCTTCTTCCTGAGAACCTTCTTCGGAAGTGTCACTGCCGTCTGTTTCACCGCTGCGTTCCGTTTCCTGCAGCTTCTCAAGCTCTTCTTCCTTTATCTGTATGTTCTTTTCCAGCTGATCGTTCTCGCTCTTGAGATTCTTGATCTTATTTTCGAGGTCCCCGATCTGATTATTGATCTTATCCAGATCCTTCTCAGCCTGGCTCTCCTCCCCGCCGCATCCTGCAAGTGCGAGTGTCAGCACCAATGCTGCGCCTGCCAATTTTTTCATCCAATCACCCTTCACGCATCTTCCCTAACATTATAGCACTTCATTGGATACAAGAGAAACTTCAGCCAAGAAAAAAAGCTTCCCGCATTAAGCGGAAAGCCTTCGATTCATCATTCACTCATAGTCACTTCATCCAGCTGATAGATACCCAGTGCGTCGACTTCAAAGTTCTGAACTGAGTTATGCACGCCTGTCAGGTAGTTCTGATGGTGGATATACGCCATCGGAGCAATGTCCACGAGCATTTCCTGTGCTTCTCTGTATATTTCGAGTCTTTCATCAGGATCTGTGGACATGCGTCCCTCTTCAAGCAGTGCATCGAGCTCTTCATTCTTGAGGAATGAACGGTTACCCGGATCCCCGACCATTTCTGAATGGAACAGCGGATACATGCCGTAGTCAGCGTCACCTGTTACAGTGGACCAGCCGAGGATGAACATATCATGGTCTCCCTGTGCAGTCCTTTCAAGGTACGCACCCCACTCAAGCTGTTCAACATTCACATCGATGTTGATTTCTTTGAGTGCCTCCTGGAGGTATACCGCAGTATCTATACGCTGCTGCTCATCGTTTGTCCAGAGATCGATTGAGAAGCCGTCTTCATAACCGGCTTCTGCCATGAGTTCTTTTGCACGGTCAAGGTCATATTCAATACCCTCTACATCTTCATCATAACCGAACACATCAGGCGCGAGCGGTCCTTTTGCAGGGGTACCTACACCTTCATACACACCATCGATGATGGCCTGGCGGTCAATTGCATGAGAGATGGCCTGGCGCACTTTTTCATCATCCAGCGGCTCTTTCTCAACATTGAACCCGATATATGAGAGAGACAGTGATTCAGTGTTATCGAGCGTTGTATCCGGATTGGATTCCACGCGCTCCATATTGCTCGAACCGACCTGCCCCGCAATATGGCTTGCACCTGTTTCGATTTCTGCGATACGCGCTGCCGTCTCAGGTATTACTTTGAAAGTTACGGTGTTAAGCGCAACCGGATCTTCATGATACTCGTCATTTCTTTCAAGGACCACATTCTCACCCGCTGAACGTGACTGGAGTTTGAACGGTCCCGTACCTGAAGGATTTTCAGACACATGCTGTCCCATATTATCAGAGATTGCATTCGCAACTTCTTCGTGTTCTTCGCCGCCTTCGCTGCGGAGTTCATAGTATTCCTCTACGGTCATGTCCTCCTCGGCAAGCGCCTGCTCGTAGTCTGCATCGATGACTTCTTCGCTCAGCATACCGCCGGCGTCATGCGCCAGATGTGCAAGCAGCGGTCCGAAAGGATATTCCGTCGTAATTTCGACAGTATAATCGTCCACTGCCTCCACATTCGTGATCATTTCATACAGGAACATACGCGGTGACGCCATTGCAGGGTCCTGAATACGGTTGAAGTTGGCTACAACATCAGAAGCGGTGAAATCACTTCCGTCATGGAAAGTGACGCCTTCCTTGAGAGTGAACCTCCATGTAGTATCGTCAACCTCTTCCCATTCAGTCGCAAGACCCGGCTGAACTTCCATATTCTCATCAAGTACTGTCAGCGTATCGTATATGTTGGAACGTACGTTACTTGACGGTACGTCATTGTTTCCGTGTGGATCCAGGCTGACGATGTCGCTTGTCTCGGAAATGACAAGGTCTCCGCCTTCTCCACCTTCTCCTCCGCCAGCCGCTTCTTCTCCGCTACCCTCACCGGATTCGGCTGAATCGCCTTCAGGTTCGACTTCGCTGTCGTCCGTACAGGCTGCAAGAGCAAATGACAAAATTAAAACCATGCTCAGCATAAGAAGCAGTTTTAAATTTTTCATTTTCTTTCCTCCTAATAATTTTTAATTAAATAATATGTATTTAATTACCCTCATAATACCTGAAGCGGGAAAACGCTTCAAGACGAATTTTCAAACTTTTTACAATTATGCAAACCATAACAAAAAAGAGACTATTCCCCGATGCCTTCTGGCACAAGGGATACAGCCTCTTTCCAAACTTTCATATTTTTCTCAAATAAATTGAAATTATTCCACTGACACGTCCCTGAGATCAAAGATGTTGTAGCTGTCGATGCCGAGCCCTTCCACAGAATTCTGATAGGCATTCAGGTTTTCAGAGTGTCTGACGAAGATGGCCGGCGCTTCCTCTACAAGAAGTTCCTGTGCATCTTTGTAGATTTCCTCCCTTGCGTCCTGGTCAGATTCGCGTTTTCCTTCATCGAGGAGGGCATCGAGCTCATCATTTTCAAAGAATGAACGGTTACCCGGGGCGCCCACCATATCGGAATGGAACAACGGTGAGATGCCATTGTCCGGATCACCTGTGGAATTCGACCAGCCGAGGATGAACATGTCATGCTCTCCGCTGCCTGTCATTTCAAGGTATGCGCCCCACTCAACCTGTTCGATCGTGACGTTGATGCCCAGTTCTGCGAGTGATTCCTGCAGCCAGACAGCCATATCGATCCGCTCAGGGTTGTCATCGTTCACCATCAGGTTCACATCGAAACCGTCCTCATAGCCTGCTTCTGCAAGCAGTTCCCTGGCTTTGTCCATATCGTATTCAGGACCTTCCAGGTTTTCATCATAACCCAGCACTCCCGGGGCGAGAGGTGCGGCAGCCGGTGTACCTGAATCATTGTAGACGCCTGAAAGCACTGCTTCCTTGTCGAATGCATGGGTGATCGCCTGTCTGACACGTTTATCATCAAAAGGTTCTTTTTGGGTATTGAATCCGATGTAGTCGATGGAGACTGAATCCGTACGCTCCAGCGTCACGTTTTCATTCTCTTCGACCCTCTGGATATTGCTGGACTCAACCTGAGCGATGAAGTCGGATGAGCCGGTTTCAAGTTCGGCGAGTCTTGAACCGGTTTCGGATACCACTTTGAACGTTGCCGAATCAATATTCGGCGCCCCGCCCCAGTAGTCTTCATTGGCAACAAGGCTTGTGCTCTCGCCTGGTGTCCTGCTTTCGAACTTCATATAGCCGGTTCCCACCGGGTTCTGCTCGACGACTGTACCCATGTACTGCCCCATTGCATCAGCCGCTTCTTCGTGTTCCGATCCCCCGTCGGCACGGAGCTCGTAATATCCCTCCACCGTCATATCGAGACCGGCTTCATCAATCGCATTCTGATAGTCCTCATCGATGAGGTCCTTGCTGATCATCTTGCCCGCCCCGTGGGACAGGTGGCCCGGCAGAGGCGCGAACGGATATTCCGTAACGATCTCAACCGTATGCTCATCGATCACATTCACTTCAGTAACCATTTCAAGCAGGAATGCACGGGGTGACGCCATCGCAGGGTCCAGCAGGCGGTCGATGTTCGCCTTCACCGCTTCCGCGTTGAAGGCGGAGCCGTCATGGAACTTGACACCTTCCTGCAGTGTAAACTCCCATGTCGTATCATCCTTATGCTCCCATTCACTCGCGAGCGCCGGTACGATTTCAAGGTTTTCATCCTGTGTCACCAGCGGTTCATAAATGGTATCACGGACCTGTTCCGACGGCACGTCATTGCTGCCGTGCGGATCCATCGACACAGCATCGCTCGGGAACGCAAGCGTCATATCCCCGCCGGATGCAGCCTCACCGCCCTCCCCGCCTTCAGGTTCAACTTCGCTGTCATCCGTACATGCGGCAAGCGCCATTACGAAAACGCCCATCAACAATATCTTCCAGAAATGCTTCATGATTTTCCCCCTCCTGAACTATGTATCCATTTGATTCCATCCCCGGAATTTTTCAATTAAATCCTGTATGGATAATGCCATATTATATCAGCTTGAGTTTTCCCGCAATACCAAATATTCAGAAATGTTAAAAATTATTTACAGAACCCTCATCCGGCCCTGTTTCTACCATGTAAATAGTTTAATATTTAACTTTACTATACCTTATGACTCGGAATAACTAAAACTTATTACACTAAACTTAAATTTTTGCATAATTAGTAATGTTGTCCCATTCAGAATTTACTGAAACTGTATTGCTATCTTGCCCCCGTAACGTTATTATTACTAAAGGACATTTTAGAATTTTTCTTAAATTCAATCAGAATTATTAGGGGGTCAACAAATGGCAGTCGTTTCCAAAGAAAGCGTCCTGGAGACCAAACCGGTCAATCCCAGGGTGAAAAGCATGAAAGATTTCTATAAGCGCCTTAAAAAGAATAAGTCTGCCCTCGTAGGTTTCTACGTGTTATTATTCTTCTTTTTCGTTTCGATATTCGGCGCGATAGATGCGAATTATGGTATAACCGGCGTCAGTTCAAACGCGACGAACCTGACAGCCAAACTTCAGGGGCCGTCAGCCGAGTACTGGTTCGGCACGGATCATCTCGGCCGTGACATATTCATACGTATACTCCACGGTATGTACATAACATTGGGTGTCGGCTTTGCAGCCACTTTCCTCGCCGGTCTCGTGGGTGTCCCTCTGGGCATCATTTCCGGCTATTTCGGCGGCTGGGTGGATACGGTCATCATGAGGCTCATGGACATCCTGCTCGCATTCCCGGGCATCCTGCTCGCTCTTGCAATCGTGAGTGTGCTCGGCGGAAGCACCATCAACGTGACAATCGCCATCGCAATCGGGGCCGTTCCCCAGTTTGCCAGAATTGTACGCGGTTCTACACTGACTACGAAGAAACTCGAATATGTGGATGCCATTCGTGCACTCGGTGCGAAAAACGGGAAGATCATCTTCCAGCATATCCTCCCGAACATCATGTCACCGATCATCGTGAATACAACACTCTTCATCGCTACGGCAATATTGTCTGCTGCCGGACTTTCATTCCTTGGTCTTGGCGTACAGCCTCCAACTCCTGAATGGGGTGCCATGCTCAACGACGGTAGAAACTATATGTACCAGGCAAGCCATATCACATTCTTCCCTGGTATGATGATCGTTATTATCGTACTCGCATTCAACTTATTCGGAGACGGTTTGAGAGACGCTCTCGATCCGAAAATGAAAAAATAGGAGGCATTACATGACTACTTTTATAATCCGAAGGCTTTTACAACTCATTCCGGTACTTCTCGGAGTGACGGTACTCGTATTCAGTCTGATGCACCTCACTCCGGGTAACCCGGCAGTGATCATGGCCGGCGAGAGTGCACCGGAAGCGACGGTCAGAGCGATCGAAGCGCGGCTCGGCCTGAACGATCCGCTTCATATACAATATTTCAATTTCCTGTCCAATGCCCTGCAGCTCGATTTCGGGGTGTCCATCCGTGACAACATTCCGGTGTTCGACCACATCAGGCCAAGATTCTTCATCACGATGGAACTTGCCATCTACGGCACTATTTTCGCAGTCGTATTCGGACTTCTGGTCGGCATCGTTTCTGCAGCCCGCCAGTACTCCTTCTCTGATGTGGCACTGATGGTCGTTGCTCTGTTCGGCCTTTCCATGCCGAACTTCTGGCTTGGCCTCATGCTCATCCAGTGGTTCGCCATCGAACTGCGCTGGTTTGCACCGACAGGCTGGGGGGACCCGAATCAGATCGCGCTTCCGGTAATTGCGCTGGGGACGGCAGGCGCCGCGATCATTGCGCGTATGACACGGAGCAGCATGCTGGATGTCCTGTCGCAGGACTATATAAGGACCGCCCGCGCCAAAGGGGTCAAGGAACGCATCGTCATTTTCCGTCATGCACTCAAAAATGCCCTGATTCCGGTTGTCACAGTAATCGGGCTCCAGTTCGGCTATTTCCTCGGCGGTTCCATACTGACCGAAAGTGTATTCGCAATCAACGGCCTCGGCCGTCTGATCATCGACTCAATACTGCAGAGGGACTTCCCTGTCGTGCAGGGTGCAATCCTCGTCATCTCTGTCAGTTTCGTAATAGTGAACCTGGTCGTGGACATTTCCTACAGGTTCCTCAACAAGCGTGTAGATTTAAACTAAGTTGGGAGTGACATACGTGTCAGAAAATATACTCGATATAAAAGATCTCAGGACTTCCTTCTTCGTGGAAGGTAATGAAATCAAAGCGGTCGATGGTGTAACTTTCCAGGTGCCAAAAGGCAAGACACTCGGCATTGTCGGGGAGTCCGGATCGGGGAAAAGCATCTCCGCACTGTCGGTCCTTCAGCTCATTGATGATCCGGGCAAGATCGTCGGCGGAAGCATCCGCTTCAAGGATGAAGAGCTCACGACAGCCAAAACCTCAAGGATGAGGAATATCAGAGGGAATGAAATTTCCATGATATTCCAGGAGCCGATGACTTCACTGAACCCTGTGTATACCATCGGCCAGCAGCTCAGGGAGGCATATAAGATCCACCAGGGGCTCGGCAAGAAGGAAGGGACGAAACGCTCCATTGAAATGCTGGAGCTTGTCGGCATCCCTTCCCCGGAAAAACGCGTGGACCAGTATCCATACGAACTCTCGGGCGGCATGAGGCAGCGTGTCATGATTGCCATGGCACTCGCCTGCAAACCTGAACTGCTCATTGCCGATGAGCCGACCACGGCACTCGATGTCACCATACAGGCGCAGATCCTTGAACTCATCAAAAACCTGCAGGAAGAAATCGGCATGAGTGTGGTCATGATCACACACGACCTCGGGGTCGTTGCCGAGACATGCGACTACGTTGCGGTCATGTACTGCGGTAAAGTCGTTGAATTCGCGGACGTTGAAACTTTATTCGAAAATCCGAGACATCCATATACCGTCGGGCTGCTCAGTTCACTGCCCCGTCATGATATCGACCAGGATGAACTCGTGCCGATCAAAGGGAATGTGCCGGCGCCGGACGAAATGCCTTCCGGCTGCCGCTTTGCACCGCGCTGCCCGCATGCATCGGCCATATGCAGCGAACTGCCTGAACTGGAGACCCAGGAAGACGGTAATGACGTAAGGTGCTGGATCTATACTGAACAGTGGGACGGAGAGAAGGGGGTAAAAGTCTATGACAACGAAACAACTTCTTAAGGTGGAAAACCTTAAACAATACTTCCCGATCAAAGGCGGCTTCCTCGGCCGTACCGTCAACCATGTCAAAGCTGTGGATGATATTACATTCACCATCAACAAAGGAGAGACCGTATCGGTCGTCGGGGAGTCGGGCTGCGGCAAATCAACCACCGGCCGCGCCATCCTGCGGCTGGACGAGCCGACAGAGGGGACCGTCGAATTTGACGGTCAGGATGTTCTCGGGCTGAGCAAAGCCGAGATGCGCAAAATGAGGTCGGATATGCAGATCATCTTCCAGGACCCTTACGCATCCCTCAACCCGCGTAAAACGGTGAGACAGACGCTGAATGAGGCGATGGAGATCCAGAACGTCGTACCCAAAAAAGAACGCAACGACAAGATCATTGAACTGATGGAGACGGTCGGTCTCCAAAGGCACCAGATCGACCGCTTCCCCCACGAGTTCTCAGGCGGCCAGCGCCAGAGGATCGGTATCGCAAGGGCACTGTCCGTAAACCCAAAGCTCATCATCTGTGACGAGGCGGTCAGTGCACTGGACGTATCCATCCAGGCGCAGGTGCTGAACCTTCTGAAAAGGCTGCAGCGCGAAATGGATCTGACTTTCCTGTTCATCGCGCACGACCTCGGTGTCGTCCGCCATATTTCCGACAGGATCATCGTCATGTACCTCGGTAAGATCGTTGAGATGGGTGAAACGAAAAGCATTTTTGAAAACCCCCAGCACCCGTATACGAAAGCGCTGCTGTCGGCGATACCGGTACCGAATCCGAAAAAGAAATCAGAACGCATCTTCCTGCGCGGGGATGTACCGTCACCGATCGATCCGCCGTCGGGCTGCAGATTCCATACAAGGTGCCCGTTCGCCACGGACAAATGCCGTGAAGAAATCCCTGTACTGGAAGCCAAGGATGAAATCTATGAAGGCAGACACACGGTGGCATGCCACTATGCCCTTGATATCCAGTCCGGTAAGCATGAAGCGAAATACGAAATGACGAACGTCCGCAAAGTCCTTGATGAAGAGGGCATGGACAATGAAAGCATGGCGAAGGAACGCGAAGACGCCAAAAACTGAAAAATACCGCCTGTGCACATCAGCTGTGCAGGCGGTATTTTCATTATCAGAAGACGAGTGCGTCCAGCAGGAACCAGATTGTCATGAACAGATAGATCAGTGCGTTGAATATCGTACTGGACAGGAAGGCAAGCAGTGAGCCGAGGGAGGCTTTGAACGCCTGGTCCATATCCCTGGAACCGATCAGCTCGACAATCAGCACGAAGACAAACGGCACGAAGATGACACCGAACGGCGGGTATACGAACATCCCTATGATGACACCGGCGATCGCCGCATATTCTCCGCGTTTTGTGCCGCCGTAGCGTTTGACGAAATAGCTGTTTGCTATGAAGTCACTGAACAGGACGAGCAGTGTCAGAATGAACACGATGACCCAGAACATCCATGACAGCGCCTCCGGGTCCACTGCGAAATGGAACACCAGGAAGCCGATCCAGAACATGAGTATGGACGGCAGTACGGGGAACACGAGTCCCGCAAAACCGAGGATGATCGAAGCAGCAATAATAATCCACCAAAGTATATCCATCAAACTTCTCCTTTTCTAATTTCTGATTTAGTGAAGAAAAACAATATGAACGCCGCGAATAGAAATGCACCGGAGATGAAGAATGAGTTCTCAAGTCCCACCATGTCACTTGCCGCCCCGCCGAGCAGATTGCCGAGCAGCTGGCCGATGATCATGGCATTCGCAAACAGTGTCGATGCGTATCCGGGAAACTGCGGCAGCAGATCCTGGAAGTAGCTGATGCCGAGGCCGAGGAGCACGGCAAGGAACATAGCAAGCGGCACCTGCCCGATCACCATCATGGTGAAGTCATTGAAAGCCCCGATGGAGAGGAAGTACATGCTTCCTAAAAATCCGGCAGCAATCAGCAGCGTTTTCGAGCTCACCTTACCGGCTATATAGCCGGTGAATATCATGAAGGGCACTTCAAGCCCTGCGCAGAGGCTTGCGAGTATACCCACCGCACTTTCCGATTCGCCCAGATAGTTCGTCACGTAGAGCGGCATGTTGAGCAGGTACATCCATTGTCCCACATGAAGCATGGTAAATGCTGCAAACGGAATCAGAAGCATCATGTTCTTCATCAGATTCGGCGCTTTTGGCTCTTCATAATTCATGACATCAAGCGCCGTTTCCGGCACAACTTTCCCGGTCGCCGGCCTTATGAAGAACGACAGTCCCAGTACGACGATGAACATGATTACCGTACCGGAAAACAGCCCCTTGAACCCGTATATGCCAAGCAGCACCGAGCCGATCAGCGGCCCGAAGAGGAAGCCGAACGAAAACATGGAACGGAGGACTGTATTGGCCATCACAGCAAGACTCGAGCGGTAGGCGTTTATGGATTCACGCGCCGAGGCATACAGCTGGGGCATTGCGGGCGCCCCGAGTGCTGCGAACAGGATGTACGCCGGAGCGAGCAGCCAGACATTGCCGATGACGAGGAAGGTCGAGAAAGCAATGACCATCATCACAAGTGCTGCGAGTATCAGGTATTTACGGTCGAAGTTCAGGGTGTCACTCTTCCTCCCTATGATCGTATTCATGCAGAAGCTGCCGACGGCAACAAGCGCCATGAAAATACCGTACGTGGAAGTGGGCATGCCGTGTGTCTCCGTCATGAATATGACCAGAAACGGCGCGGTCAGGGAGACGGCCATGCCGAGGAGCGTCATGTTGAACAGGAACAGTTTATAGTTCTGTATTTGAAAAAGGTCTCTGATCATTTATACCATTCTTTCATTCAGTCTGATTCAGGAGGCGTTGACAAAAGTCCGGACGAGCGTCAGGAATGCTTTGACCTGCGGCAGTTCGAGCACACTGTTATCAAATGCGATATAGGTGTCCCTTGTGATCGGCCGGCCATCAAAGAGCACTTCATCGAGATTGAACTTGTCCTCATCAAAATCATCCAGCACAATTTCGGGAAGTACAGTCACACCGATGCCTTCAAGCAGCAGTGCCCTGCATGTTGCAATCTGGTCGACTTTGATCTGCGGATCATATTTCCGGTTGAACCGCTGCTCGAAAAACAGCTCTATTTCACTCAGATAGATGGGATCCGCCTGGAACTCGATGATCGGGAGCGATCTGTCCCCTTCATTCGATTTCGGCGTCACAAGGTAATGCTTGTCGATGAACAGCAGTTCATTCTGCTTGTTCATCATACGGTTTCCGCGCACAATCGCGATATGGAAGTCATTCTGCTCTTCAATGATCTGCTGTGAGGAGCCCACTTTGATCTTGATGTTGACGTTCGGGTAGAGATTCAGATACTGCGCAACGATCTCCGGCAGTATTGTATGCCCGATAAGGGAGGACACGCCGATGGACAGGTTACCCTGTATGGAATTCTGGTTGATCCTTATATATTCCTTTACGAGCGATTCCTTCTCCACCACACTTCTTGCGTGTTCAATGATCTTTTCCCCTTCGCCCGTGACGTAAAGCTCCTTTTTTGTCCTGACAAAGATTTTCACTCCCCATTCATCCTCGATCGATTTCAATCTCTGACTGACCGCAGGCTGGGAGATGAACAGCTTTTCAGCAGCACGCCTCAATGTTTTCGTTTCATCCAGTGTAACCAGCAATTTATAATCATCGACTTTCATGGCCAACATCCTTTCATACATAAGGAAATCTTATCATAAATTCCACCACTTTCAATCTTCAAGCTGTAATTTTGTGTGGATTCAGCCCTGTATGGGTATATGCCTTACACATACAATAAGACGGGAGTTGATGTTAAAAATGGCAGAGAAGAACAAATTCGAGAAAATAGACGAACAGATTGACGGTTACACGCTGGACCGGCAGCCGGGCTTTGAACGGGAAATGGATCCCAAGCCCCTATACGAGGCGGAGTACTATAAAGGCAGCGGGAAACTGAAGGATAAGACAGCCATAATCACCGGGGGCGATTCCGGCATCGGCCGTGCTGTCGCACTGCTCTATGCAAAGGAAGGGGCGGATGTCGTCATCGCCTACCTTGACGAGCACAAAGACGCTGAAGATACGAAGGAAATGGTCGAAGCCCACGGTGTCAGATGCGCCATCTACCCGTTTGATGTGAAGAAGAAAGAGGAATGCGGTGCACTTGTGGATTTCACTCTCGAGAAATTCGGGAAGCTGAACATCCTCGTCAATCACGCAGGCGTGCAGTATCCGACTACGGATTTCCTGGACATTTCGGAGGAGCAGGTAAGGGAGACATTCGAAACCAACATCTACGGCATCATCTTCCTGACACAGGCTGCCCTTTTGCACCTCGAAAAAGGCGACAGCATCATCAACACGACGAGCATTACAGCATACAACGGCTCGCCTGACCTCATGGATTACTCAGCGACAAACGGGGCCATCACTTCGCTCACACGTTCACTCGCGGGCAACCTGGCAGAAAAAGGCATCCGTGTAAACGCAGTCGCCCCCGGCCCGATCTATACCCCGCTGATCCCGGCAAGCTTCAGCGCTGAAAAAGTGGAACATCACGGCGGCACTTCGCCGATGGGACGCCGCGGTCAGCCGTCGGAACTCGGACCCGCCTATGTATTCCTCGCCTCCCGGGACGCAAGCTATATGACCGGGCAGGTCATCCACATAAACGGCGGGGACTATATGACAAGTTAAGGACGAGCACGATGAAACGCCGGTCATCGGACCGGCGTTTCATCGTTTCATATCCAATTGTTCCAAACAGTGTGACGCCATTCTCTCGAAGCAGCCGAAATCCCTTTCCAGCTCATCCATGACCCCGTTTGCTGCCGCATAGGCAAAATCGAACTGCTCCTTTGACACTTCCCGGCGTTTATATGCACGCTTCAGATCACTCTCATCCACGAGCTCGTACTGTCCGTCAGGCAGTGCCAGCACATCCAGATATATATCCTGCCTGCGGGCCTTCCCCAGTTCCAGGAAATGTTTGTAGTTGATATCAAAATAGTACTGGAGCGCATTCCACTCTTTATCATACATCACTGTGATGCTGTAATTGCGGCCCTCCGGCAGAATCTGCAGCCAGCGGAAACCCGCATCGCAGACCAGTACATCCTGATTAAGTATAGGCACCGTAAGCGGCGACCGGACTGCCTTTATCTCTATGATGCCTGTGAGTATCTTTTCACCGTCATACTGGATGATCTTTTCATGGTAATCGGATTGGAGGAGACGTCTCCACCCTCTTTTATCGAGATACTTGGTCTTCATCACACTCATCTCCTTCCCCCAATTATACAGAAATCGCAGAAAGAATGTGAAGGGAAATGACCCCGGAAGGGCTGCACTATTCAACACCAGGTATCATGTATACAGCTGAAGCTTCTAATTCGGCAGCTGAAATGATTTTTGACAATAAGAAAAACACCCGAAGGTGTTTCTTATAAAGCGTGCCCGGCACCGCCGTCAATGTTGACAGCGGCCCCGCTTACGTATGATGCAAGGTCCGAACACAGGAATGTGATGACATTTGCCGCTTCATGTGTATCACCGATACTGCCGAGCGGTATATTGTGCTTATCAAGCCGGGAATATTCCTCCCAGCTCAATTCGGGCGCGTCATTCTGCCATTTTTTCATGATCTGGTCGCTTTTGATCAGACCGATGCACACCGTGTTGACCCGGATGCCATATTGTCCGAGGTCTTTGCTCATCGCTTTTGTCATAGCCATCCCCGCTGCACGGGAAACCGTGGTCGGAAGGGAGGAGGCGGGCGGCGTCTTGCCGAGCACTGCCGTCATGTTGAGTATCGCTCCGCCCCGTTCTTTCAAGTACGGCAGGGCTGCCTTGGATACCTTTACCGCCGCCATCAGCTTGAGGTCGATGTCCTGTTCCCAGTCTGGAATATCCACTTCATCAAATGGTTTGGCGAACGAACCGCCGGCATTATTGATGAGGACATCGATCCTGCCGAATCTGCTGATGGTACCATCGATGATTTCATCCGCAGCATCCTGGGCTGTCACATCCATCTGGATATAATCCACCTCACCATGCTGTGAGATTTCTTCTCTGGCCCTGATCAGTTCTTCCTCACCCCTGGCAACAAGCATGACTTTCGCCCCGAGCGCGGCCAGCTGGCCGGCTGTTTCACGTCCGATGCCTTTGCTCGATCCTGTAATTACCGCCACTTTGCCTTCATATCCGAAATCCATATGCTCTCCCCCTTGTGAATTAAGCTCCCAGATTGACGTTATGGTGGATGTTCGACACATCTTCAAGATCATCCAGTGCCTCGACCAGTTTCTCGAACTGCTCACGCGCTTCATCATCCAGGCTGACCTCATTCTGTGCAATCATCGTATGCTCCGCGACTTCGTATTCATCGACACCCATCCCGTCCAGGGCGCGCTTCACTTCGTGGAAGGCCTGGGCCACTGCATACACGACTGTATATCCATTCTCTTCAGTGACATCCTCGACATCCACATCGTTCTCCATCAGATACATCATCGTCTCTTCTGAATCGAACCCTTCAAAGACGAATACCGCCCTTGATTCGAACATATAGCTGACTGCTCCGCTGACACCCATGTTACCGCCGTTTTTACCGAAGGCGGCCCGTACATCAGAGGCTGTCCGGTTGACGTTATTCGTCAGGGCGTCCACTATCAGCATGGAACCCTCTGGTCCAAAGCCTTCGTAGCGCAGTTCATCGAATGACTCATCATCGCTGCCTTTGGCCTTGTCAATCGCCTTGTCGATGATGTGCCGGGGTACGGAATAGGTCTTCGCGCGGTCCAGTACCGCTTTGAGCGCCTGGTTGCTCTCAGGGTCCGGCTCGCCTTTTTTGGCCGCGACATATATCTCACGGCCGAATTTTGCATTCACCCGGCTCGTGCTCTGGTCCTTCTGAGCCTTTTTCTCTTTAATGTTATTCCACTTTCTTCCCATGTTCTTATCTTCCTTCAAATCAGATTTCTTTTATATAATATACCATCTCAACGATTTTTATTCATGTAGCGGTACAGTCTCAGCATGCGTTTGATGATGATGAGCAGGTTGATGAACAGATTGAAGCCCATTTCCCTTTCGGAGAATTTCCTGTTCTTCATCCTGTTGAAGTCATACATGGTGAACAGCACATACAGGATGAGTCCCACAATCGTTATGCCCAGGTGCAGATATGGCAGATCGATGAAGAAGCTCATCAGTGATGCAAAGATCAGTACCAGCAGCGCGACGAATAAATACCTGCCCCAGTGCGTGATGTCCCGCAGGAAAAAATAGCCGATGACACCAAAGAACAGGAAGACAAGTATCCCGAGCAGTACGATGCGGTAGAATACCCCGGGGCCGAAATCCCTGATGAACGATTCGAACAGGCCGTAGGAGACCAGCCCGATCAGGATTGCATAGATATGGCTGATGATCGGGCCGCTGCGGTTGAATCCGCGTACGAACAGCGAAATCATCAGGATGCCGAACACCACCATGGATGCCGTCGGCCGCCATGCATCGGGCAGATACTGGCCGAAATAGGTACCGATGCCGAAAATTACCCAGTAATAGGCAAAATACAGCCATACGAGCTTCAGATTTTTTGAGTTGGCCATCCAATGCCTCCATTCATATATCTTTAACTACCCTGAAATTTCCTCTGTTAACGTCTCAGTACAACATTTACACTGCTGGAATTTTCAGATTATATACCAAATATTTTATTTATATTACAATTGCATTACAAAGCGCCATTATCTTTCAGTATCTGCTATCATATTCAAAGTGAACTACAGACATCTGAAAGTTTTTGAACATAAACATAATGGAATACATATAATATTATTAGAATTCAGGGAGGATAACAAATCAAATGAAAAAAGTCATCACAGCACTTACAGCAACAGCTGCTTTTGCCGCCTACGGCATGGCGGACGACGCTGAAGCATCATCTACATATAAAGTAAAAGGCGGGGACACACTCTGGAAGATTTCCCAGGAAAACGGTGTATCCGTTTCACAGCTTAAATCATGGAATAACCTGTCTTCAGATCTGATCCTGATCAACCAGACACTGACAGTGAGCAAAAGCGGCTCCGCAGGTTCATCTTCATCATCCAGCAGTTCGAACAGTTCCAGCAGCTCAAACAATTCCAGCAGTTCAAGCAGTCAGACAGGCGGTACATACACTGTAAAATCCGGCGACACGCTCAGCAGCATTGCAAGGGCCCACGGCATGAACTACAGGACTCTGATGAACAACAACAATATTTCATCACACCTGATCTATCCGGGTCAGAAGCTTACTGTGAACGGCAGCTCTTCATCAAGTTCCAGCAGCTCCCAGTCTTCTTCAAACAACTCTTCTGCATCTGAGAAAAAAGAAGAGTCGAAGAGCCCGTCAGTATCTGCTCCATCACCGTCCAACGTATCCTACGGTAAGAACTACTACTATTGGGGAGACTGCACATGGTACGTCTTCGAACGCCGTCAGCAGCTCGGCAAACCGGTCGGCAACAACTGGGGCAATGCATCCAACTGGGACAACGCGGCAAGAAGTCAGGGCTATTCAGTAAGCAGCAAACCTTCAGTGGGCGCAATCCTGCAGGCGAATGCATGGACAAACTTCGCATGGGGCATGGGCCACGTTGCGGTAGTAGAAAGAATCAACTCCGACGGTTCCATCCTTGTTTCTGAGATGAACTTTGGCAGCGGCCAGGGCGTCAAGACTTTCAGGACAATCAGTTCCTCCCAGGTATCCGGACACAACTTCATCCATTAATGACAAATCCCCCTCAGATTGATCTGAGGGGGATTCTTTAGTGTCCCGGTCCGTTTCTGCGCTGTTTTGATCCGCTTCTCGGTGCTTCGGTATTGATGATCATCTCCACCTGGTATATACGGTTGACGAGACTGTGTATCGGTGCCTGTGTCATCATGTAGACTGCCCACGGCAGCTTGGGTTCAAAATCGTGCAGTGCTGTGATGAATTCGTTCCTGCCGGTAAGTGCACGGAACTCGAGTCTCGGTGTCTTGTTCGGTTCCCTTTTCGACAGCCCGCCGCCTTTTATGCGGTATATTTCCACGCCGTTGTAGCTTGCTTCCCCGTCATACTCGATGATCAGGACGGGACGGCCGATTTTGGCAAAATGCACTTTTATAAGTCGGCCGGAAAATTCCACATTGATCATTCCGTACAGTATCTCATCCAGCCATTCGAAATAGTACTGCCCGACATCCTTCACCGTCCAGCCCGGCGGCAGCGGCGCCCGCTGCACACTCCTCACATTGTTGTAATCCGAAGTCTTGTACGACAGGTTCTTCCCGTACCTCTTCACCGGTGTGGAAGTGACATTCACATCCGCCCCGTATGCACCGAGTACATCCTTCATGTAATCCGGGCTGACTTCATCCTCCACAAATATGATCTGATGGACTTCATTCATTTCACACGCCCGTGCGATATTATCCGCAATCAGCACATACAGATCTTCGAAACGCCCCTGTGTCAGACGGTTCAGCCGCATGATCGGGTCTTCGAAAAAGATGACGGCATCGATATCCGACAGCGCCTTTTCCACTTCCGGAAGGATGAACAGATCGTTTTTCAAAAGCGTGATGTCGAGATTGCTGTCATCCTGGTTCGGACTGGAAAAGGCGAACAGATTATAACTGTCTTTCAGTTCATGGTAGAGATGCTGGCCGATTCTGCCGTGTATCCCCATCAAAAGCAGGTTTTCCATAGTCTCACTTCCTTACTTAGTACTGATTACCCGCGTATGCAGTATTTAAAAACACCATTACAGTGCTTCAACATTCCCCATCGATTTCCTGTGGGCAGTGAAGATGATGCTGAGCAGCAGGATGATCGTGATGCCGATGAACAGGAAAGGCGTTTCGAAATAGGTGGCGAAAATCCCTGACAGGAACGATCCTGCCACGGAACCGATCGAAAAGTAGGAATAGAATATTCCGTTCGCTTTGCCACGCTCGTGCATCTCCGTATTCTGTCCGATGATCTTATTCATTGATGGGAAGATGAGGCTGAACCCTGCGCCATATATCACCATGGTCATATACACCAGTGCTGCCGAAGGGATGAAATGCAGCAGTATCATCGATATGCCAACAATGAAAATGCCCGTGCTTACGAGGACGACCGGACTGTATCTGCTGTAGATCCGGTTGAACGGCGTGGCAAATACGATGATGGCCGTGATGCCGAAGACGCTCAGCATCACCCCCGTGGACTGGTCGGACAGACCGAGGGCCGCGGTCTTCAGCGGCAGGCCGAAAGCCAGGGAACCATTGGAGATCATCAGCGTGAACGCAGAGACATATGCCACGATGAGTGACGGCCTTTTGATGATTTCCCAGTAATTTGTGGAATAGTGGATTTCTCTCGTCTCCTCTGTCGTACTTTCCTTCACCGTCAGCAGCAGAAGGAGCAGCCCAAAGATAAATATGCAGGCGAGGACAAGATAGACCATCTGGTAGCCGGCCTGGCTTGAGATGATTCCGCCAAGGGCGGGGCCTGCTACCGCTGCTGTGCCGATCGAGACACCGGTCAGCGCCATGGAACGGCCGATTGTCGCCTTTTTGGATATGTCCGCCACCAGGCTGAATGCAGCCGGTGTCAAAAGACCGCTTGAAAACCCGTGGACCACCCGTATGAGGAGCAGCAGGCTCACTGACGGCACAATCGTGTACGTCAGGATGATCAGCACCTGGAGCGCCATGCCGAACACCAGCATATTCTTCCGGCCGATCTTATCTGAAAAATACCCGCCGAAAACGTTTCCCGCCATGTTGAACAGTGAATACACAGCAACAATGATACCGGCTGTATATTCACTCGCTCCGAGGGAAATCGCGAACGGTGTGATGATCGGAAGCTGGATGAACAGATCCAGGAAGCATATTACAATAATTATATATAAAAATTTGTGCATTTGAATTTTCCTTTAACTGATTTTTACTGCCACTCTGTATTATAACAATTTTTCAACGCCGGCGGGACTGGATGGCTCAGGCGATGACACTCATTTTGTAGAGGTGTGAAAATAAACCAGCCGCCGGGTAACGGTATGTCACCCGGCGGCTGTGTCATTCACGCCTTCTTATTCAATTTTTGTTCATATGCATCGATGATTGCGCTGACAGCGCCGTCGCCTGTAATGTTTGCAGCTGTGCCGAAGCTGTCCTGCGCCATGTAGAGCGCAATCATGAATGCAACCGCCGCCTCACTGAATCCGAGGTTCGACATCAGTATGCCGCTCGCAGCCATGATTGCGCCGCCCGGCACCCCCGGTGCAGCAATCATTACAACACCGAGCAGCATGATCGTGCCGAACATGGCTCCGAATCCTGGCAGGTCATATTCCGGAAGCACCGACATCACTGCGATTGAGCAGCTGACAATCGTGATCGTACTTCCCGAGAGATGGATGTTTGCACAGAGCGGAACAACAAAGTCCGCAATCCTGTTGCGGATGCCGTTCTGTTTGGTCTGTTTGAGCGTTACCGGAATTGTTGCAGCACTGCTCATCGTGCCCAGGGCTGTGAAATAGGCCGGAATCATGTTCCTGATCATTCTGAGCGGGTTCTTGCCCAGTGCGGCACCCGCAATCGAGTACTGGACAATGATCCATACCCAGTGCAAGAGTACAGCTACAAGCAGGACGACACCGAAGACTGCAAGTGTTGTAAAGATTGTCCCTTCTGAAGCCATTCCCGCGAACACTCCCGCGATGTAGAACGGCAGGATCGGGATGACCACTTTCTCGATGAGGAACTCGGTGATGTTCTTCCCTTCTTCGAACCATTTTGCCATCAGCTGTGACTTCGTAAGTGTGATGACAATGCCGAACGCAAATGCCAGCACAAGCGCTGTCAGAATATCCATAAGCGGCGCGATTTCAAATTCAAAAAATGGTTCAAGTCCGCCGGACTCTTCCGGCACACTGCCGCCGTCCGTGATTTTTGGCATTACGAACATCGCCACGAGATAAGCCAATGTACCGGCTCCCAAAGTTGACAGGTACGCCGTACCCAGCGTCGCACCGACAACTTTGCCCGATCCTTCCCCGATTTTTGAAATACCGTTCGTGATGAAGAACAGGATGATCAGTGGAATCATGAAGAATATGAATCCGCCGAGCAGTGATTCTATCGTTACGAACAACCTTGCAAGCAGCGTAAGGAATGTTTCCAGCCCCCCTGTTGCATCCACCCCATAATACAGTGAACCGACCGTGATACCGACGATGATACCAGCAATCAGCTTAAGTAATAACTTCACCTAAAATTCCCCCTACTTATGTAATGATTCCATATTACCTCATTGGCATGGATAACAGAAGGTTTAAATTGTACACTATTTGTCCATTTTGAAAACCTTTTCATACGCAACGTACCAATCGTCTTCATTTTCATCCAGATGAAGCCGGCCTCTGAATTCAAAGCCCCGCTTTTCAAACTGGTACTGCATTTTTTCATTTTCCAACGATGTATCGGTGTGAATACCCGCATATCCTGCATCCACCAACATGGATTCTACACTTTTCACCATATGTCCTGCAAATCCTTTCCCCTGGCTTTCCGGGTCCACCGCCATCCTGTGCATCGCTGCGCTTTTCGACTGCGGAACCTTCCATCCAATCTTGCCATAGGCTTCCGGATGTTCATCATCAACCACGACGAAACCCATTATTCCCCCTTCCTCTTCGTATACATGGAGGGAGCCGTTATTACAGTCCTGCTCAAAACGCGGCAGCCCGGGGTATGCATCACTCCACTGCGTATTGCCCGCAGCCTGCATCAATGGCACGACCGCCCTTGTTATTTCCATCACGCGCGCCAGATCGTTTCTTTCCGCTTTCCTCAAAGTCATATTGATCTCTCCTTCAATTTTCTCACAAATCTCTATTTTCACTATTTTACTGTTCATATGTGCATATCAATAGTGTATAATGTGATTGAGAATTATTACAGAGGGGTTTTGTAAAATGTTTAAATTCGATAAGTATACGAGGGCCTACCACATCTCAAACATGATTTTCTACCTGTTCACACTGGTTGTGATTGGTCTGATCTACGTATACGGCTTCTATCCGCCCATTGCCGAAGTGACATCAGGGGACTTTTTCGCAACGTTCGGACTGCGTGAATTCGGGGGATCACTGTTCTTCCTGGTGCTCATAATCGTGCCGCTCATGGTACTGTTCGGGGCAGCCTACCACCTGTATAAAGCCGCTGCATTCGGGAAGCATCCGGAAACTGCGGAAAACTGATATAAATGAAGGAAGAGCCGGCGCATCTTGGCGCCGGCTCTTCTTTGTTGCCCGATAATTCACATCTGGACCCGGGTTTCATAACCCGCATCTCCCTCTTCCCTCACACGTGCCATCCTGACAAGCAGATAGACTATCGGTGTATCAAAAAGTACAATGACCATCTTGGCGGCGTACTGCGCCGCAATCATCCCGACCATCGCTTCAAAAGACACTGTGCCAAAGAAGGCGATGGTGATGAATATGACCGTATCCACGAGTTGCGTGACACCAGCCGACACATTGTTCCTGAGCCACAGCCTGCGCTTGCCGTGGCGGGCTTTCAGCCTGTGGAATATCGATACGTCGAGATGCTGGCTAACCATGTACGAAACGAGGCTGGCAGCGATGACCTGGAAGCTCCCGCCAAGTATCATTTCATATTCCGCCTGCATGGTGAAGGCGGGGGCCGGCGGCAGCTCTATCGCCAGGTAGATGAACAATAGAACGACGAGCTGCGTAAAGAACCCCGCCTGTACCATCCGCCTTGCGTTTCTTTTGCCGTATACCTCCCCGACGACATCGGTGATCAGAAACGTTGCCATGTAGACGATGACTGCAGCAGGAAGCATGAACTCCCCCACCGCGAAAAGCTTGACTCCCAGGATGTTGGAGACGACCAGCAGTCCTGAGAAAAGTGCGGTCAAATAAAATAACATATATCATTTCCTCCTCATATCTTCAGGAAGAAATCCTTATCAGCCCTCTAAAAACTCAGCGGTTGACCACGTGCTCCGGGTACATGTCGTGGTTCATCATGCGGTGTTCAGCCATGCGCTCATATTTCGTCCCGGCGCGCCCGTAGTTGCAGAAGGGGTCGATCGAGATACCGCCCCGCGGCGTGAATTTGCCCCATATCTCGATATATTTCGGGTCCATCAGTTCTATCAGATCATCCATGATCATGTTCACACTGTTTTCATGGAAACCGCCGTGATTCCTGAAGCTGAAAAGATACAGCTTCAGAGCTTTGCTCTCCACCATTCTGATGTCCGGTATGTAGCTGATGTACAGCGTTGCGAAATCGGGCTGGTTCGTTATCGGGCACAGCGTCGTAAATTCCGGACAGTTGAATTTTACGAAGTAGTCCCGGCCCTGATGCTTATTCTCGAAAGTTTCCAGCACATCCGGGTTATAGTCAAAATCATATTTGACCTCCTGGCTGCCGAGCAGGCTCAAGTCTTTTGTATAATCTTCACTCATCATGATTCTCCTTTTCAGATAAATGCATTTTCCAATAAAAAATGCCATGCACCCCGTCTAAGGCACATGGCATCAATGATCGATCCGCGTCTTAGTTTTTTATAGAGGGTTTGGGCTAAGAACCTCTTCACTATTCATTTGCACCTGGCATATTATACTATATCCATTCATCAATTGGAAGAATGCTTTTCCTACTCCTCGCTGGCCTTGGTCAGCGCTTCCTTGAATGCCTGGGGCGGCTGTGCGCCGGAGATACCGTACTTCCTGTTGATGACAAAGAGAGGGACACCCTGCGCACCAAGCTGGTTCGCCACATTCTGATCTTCGATCACCTGCTCCTTGTACAAATCGCTGTCAAGCATTTCACGGACTTTTTCCTCGTCGAGTCCGAGACCGGTGCCGATCTCGACCAGCTCTTCTGTATCAGCGACATTGACGCCGTCTGTGAAATACGCTTTGTAGAGACGGTCCATCGCTTCGGCATCCAGCCCTTCCTCCCGGGCAAATTTGACAAGGCGGTGGGCATCCCTCGAGTTTGACGGCACCACTTTCTCCATATTGAACTCAAGTCCGGCAGCTTTTGCTGTATCAGCGACCTGACTGTTCATGATTTCCGCTTCCTTGACACTCTTGTCGTATTTTTTGGCGAGCAGCTCAGCCATAGTCTCATCCGGTTCCTTCTCTGCGGTCGGGTCGAGCTGGAAACTGCGGTAGACAACCTCCAGCTCATCCTTCCCGGCAAATTCCTCTACTCCCGCTTCAAAATTCCGCTTGCCGATATAGCAGAACGGGCAGCCGATATCCGACCAGATTTCCACTTTCATATACATGCCTCCCTGCCGGTTTGTAAAAACCGGTTATTTATGTATATTGTAACAGGCCCGGCGGCCTTTATCCTGTTGTCTGCCTCGCTCAGACTCCCTGCTTGTTGCTCCACAGCAGCGTATGGAGCTGAGGCAGCACCCGCGCGTCATTCATGCGCGCATCACCCATCGTCATCTCCACCAGTTCACCATAGCGTCCGAGAAGTTTTTCCGTATGGTTCACAACATTTTCCCCAAGATACGGGTTGCCCGTCTGGAGGTAGAACGGAACCGACGGATATTTCATGTGGACATATGCCGCGTATTCAAAATCCCTTTTGTCGAAGACCACCACTTTGAGGTTGTAAGCCCCGTAACCCGCCTCAAGCCCTGCAAGGACGCGGTCAAGCCGGTCAAAATCCGTTTCCATGCCCGAGCTCGGCGGCTTCGGGCTGACGGTGACATCATCCACCCGGCCCATCCATTCCTGGAATACTGTTCCCTGGGTCTCCATGGCGAGTGCAATCCCCCTGTCTTTCGCAGCCGTCACAAACGGCTCCAGATTTTTAAGGAGAGCCGGGTTGCCGCCTGAAATCGTGACGTGATTATAGTTCCCTGCCGCCAATCCATCCAGTGAGCGGAAAATATCTTCGGACGTCATCATCCGGATGTTCTCCTTCTGGGATCCGTCCCATGTAAAAGCCGAATCGCACCAGCTGCAGCTGTAGTCGCAGCCGGCAGTCCGCACAAACATCGTCTTCTGCCCGATGACTGCACCCTCTCCCTGGAATGTAGGTCCGAATATTTCAAGTACCGGCACTTTCATCATTTCCTGAACTCCTTTGGACGATAGATTACATAGCTCGAGGGTGTCTCCCTCAGAAAAACCTGAAGGCATACAGGCCGGTTATCCAGCGTCGCCAAATATTCACTGACCATTTCATGGATCGTCTTCGCCAGAGTTTCCGAAGTCGGTGGTATATCCAGAAATCGCGGGTGGTCGTTCAGCAATGTATGATCGAAAGCTTCATCGATCAGTTTCTTGACATCCGAAAAGTTCACCAGGAACCCGAGGTCATCCAGCATGTCACCTGCTATGGTCATATTCACGAAATAGGTATGCCCGTGTATATTGGCACACTTCCCTGCCCGGCGATTGGGAATATGGTGTGCAGCCGAAAAGTTGAGATCTTTATTGAGCTCGTATTCAAAGTCATGCACAGGTGTCTGGTACATCATGAATCCCCCTCCCTTTCCTCAATATATGCATCCAGGCCATCGCTCCGCAGCCTGCACGCGGGGCACTCGCGGCATCCGTCGCCGATTATCCCCTCATAGCATGTCAGCGTCTTCTCCCTTATGTAATCTAGCTTCCCGTAGCGGTCGGCAAGCGCCCACGTCT
Source organism: Salinicoccus sediminis (assembly GCF_000986795.1). GTDB lineage: Bacteria > Bacillota > Bacilli > Staphylococcales > Salinicoccaceae > Salinicoccus > Salinicoccus sediminis. Next base: position 95,028 of record NZ_LAYZ01000004.1, read on the forward strand.
CTTTCTTATCCAGCCACATCAAAGGCGTTTCAATGACGAAATTCCCATCCATGGCGAGGTTGGCGGTGACATTCATGGATTTGACGAAAATATCCCGGCAGTCCGGATAGCCGCTGAAGTCTGTTTCGCATACGCCTGTAATGATCGTTTTTGCCCCTGTCTGGTAAGCCAGCGCCGAAGCGAACGACAGGAAAAGCATGTTCCGTGCCGGTACGAATGTGTTCGGCATCTCCGTATCTTCCCCGCTGATCTCCATATCATGACGGGTCAGTGCGTTCGGACTCAGCTGTCCGAGCAGCGACATGTCCAGCACATGATGCCTGAGACCGTGTTCTGATGCAATCTGTTTTGCCACATCGATTTCAAGGCTGTGCCTCTGCCCGTATTCAAATGTCACGAGATCCACTTCATCATAATGCGCCATCGCGTGAAACATGCATGTCGTACTGTCCTGCCCGCCTGAAAATACTACCAGTGCTTTTTTCTCTCTCATTCTATAGTGTCCCCCAGCAATTCAATGGTAATTATATGAGTTTAACAATTTTCACCGGCCATTTCCACCGCACAGTCCGGCCGCCGTAAAAAATATATGATTTTGTTTAATAAATGGCACGGAAGGTAATCAAGAGGTAATCAGCATTCAAATCAATACAGAGAAAGAGTGATACAGATGGCAGATATTGGAGATATATTCAAAGCACAGAAAAGATATAAGATGGACAATGAAAACAAGGGGGATACGAGTCGTGACGGCATGGTCGCCAGTGCAATTGCAGAAGCCTCGGCAGCCGGCAATAAAATGCTCGAGTCAGGCGGCAATGCTTTCGATGCACTCATTGCCGTCCAGCTGTCACTGGCGGTGGTGGAAGGGATGAACACCGGCATCGGGGCCGGTGGTTTCATACTCTGTTACGACAACGATAAAAAAGAGACCAAAGTGGTGAACGCCCATTCGCGTGCCCCGGCCGGGCTGACACCGGAGTGCTTCATCAGTGACGGGGAGCCGATGCCGTTTGACGAGCGCACGAAGAGTGCCGTATCGATCGGCGTACCCGGCATCATGAAAGGCATGGAATACCTCCATGAAAATTATGCGACACTGCCGCTCGAGCAGCTGATCGATCCCGCCATCACACTGGCCAAAAATGAATTAAGGGTCAATTCCCTGTGGGACCGTACCATCCAGCTGTTCAAACACCGGCTCAAGGATACGGCGCGCGAAAAATTCGTGCCGAAAGGGACGCCGCTGCGGGAGGGTGATACCATCACCCAGCTGGAGCTCGCGAAAACCCTTGAGATCATCAGGGAAGATGGCTTCAATGCCGTATATGAAGGTGAAATCGCGGATGCCATAGTGGAAACCGTGCGGGAACACGGCGGCACGCTCACCCGTGAAGACCTGCTCGACTATCAGGTCAAAATAGATGAGCCCCTGTGGAGCAGCTATAAAGGGTACAAGATCGCTTTCCCCGCTCCTCCGAGCGGCGGGGGCCTGGGGGTCGCACAACAGCTGAAAATGTTTGAGGCGCTTGACATCTCCCGTTACGAACCGCATTCCTGGGAAAAGTATCATCTTGTGTCCCAGGTGGTACAATTCGTCCTTGCCGACCGGCAGCGCTATATCGGCGACCCCGGTTTCCATGATCTGCCGCTTGAGGGGCTGCTGGACGAAGATTATATAAAAGAGCGCTGCGGTGAGATCAGCCTGGAAAAAAACCTGGGCAAAGTGGAGCCCGGCAATCCGTGGAAATACCAGAAAAAGAGTGCAGGCAGTGTAAAGAACAATCATTATACTGACAACGAAGGATATGAGACCACACACTTTACCGCCGTCGACCGATGGGGGAACATTGCCTCCTGCACCTCCTCCATCGAGAGGATATTCGGGTCGGGCATCATGGTTCCGAATTACGGATTTTTATTGAACAATGATCTGACGGATTTTGAACCTGAACCCGGACAGGTCAATGAACCGGACAGCAACAAATGTCCGACCAGCTCCAAATGTCCGACCATCATGTTCCATGATGATGCACCGTTCTTCACTCTCGGTTCGCCCGGCGGACCGACCATCATCGCCTCCGTCGCCCAGACGATCCTGAACGTCATCGATTACAATATGCCGCTCGAAGATGCGATCAAAGAACCGCGCGTCTACATTGAGCCGGAGCTCGGCAGGGAGTGGGAAGACGGCATAAATGAAGAGGCGATGCAGGAACTTGAGACACTCGGGTATGAATTCACCCAGTCATTCAGAGTCGAATCCGCCGATACGAGACTCGGGGATGTGCAGGCCATAATGATCGACCAGACGGATGGCCATCTGCTTTACGGCGTGGCCGATTCCCCGCGCCCGGGGGATGCAAGAGGCGCCGAATGATGTAAAAACTCTTTAAAAGTTCCCGTAAACTTGATATAATCTAATATTGCATGAAAGAAGTTTCATGCGTTCTATCAGGTATATCCTGCAAATATAATTGATAGGTGGAAACCGAATATGGAATATCAAGTATTACTTTACTACTACTACACAGACATTGAAGATCCTGAGGAATTTTCCCGGGAACATCTTGGACTCTGCAAAGGCATGAACCTCAAAGGGAGGATTCTTGTAGCGGGAGAAGGCATCAATGGTACCGTTTCGGGTACTGTCGAAGATACTGAAAAATACAGGGAATATATGGAGAATCATCCTTTGTTCGAAGGCATCACCTTCAAGATCGATCCGGCAGAGGGCCATGCTTTCAAGAAGATGCATGTGCGTCCGCGTCCGGAGCTCGTCAACCTGAGCCTGGAGGATGATATCGACCCGCGGGAACTGACCGGCGAATATCTTGAACCGGCCGAATTCCTGCGCCAGATGCAGGATCACGACACGATTGTTCTTGATGCCAGGAACACTTATGAATATGACGTTGGCCATTTCAGGGGCGCCATCCGTCCGGACGTGGAAACATTCCGCGACCTGCCGGAATGGGTTGAAGAGAACCGTGAAATGCTGGAGGGCAAACGCATACTGACATACTGCACCGGCGGCATCCGCTGTGAGAAATTCTCGGGGTGGCTGAAACGCGAAGGATTCGATGATGTCGGACAGCTCCACGGCGGTATTGCCACATACGGCAAGGATCCTGTGGCAAAAGGCCAGAACTGGGACGGCATGATGTATGTCTTCGACGAGAGGCTGACAGTACCGGTCAACCAGGTCGAGCACACGGTGGTCGGCAAGGACCATTTCGACGGCACTCCCTGTGAACGCTATATCAACTGTGCCGATCCGGACTGCAATGCACAGATCCTCGCTTCTAAGGAAAACGAGGACAGGCATCTTGGCGGCTGCAGCATTGAGTGTACAAAGAGCCCGAAAAACAGATATGTCATTGACAATAAACTGTCCTCAGAATTCGTTCAGGAACGGATTCAGGAACTCGAAGAGGGATATTACGCCAGATAAGCTGAACGCGCCAATCCAAACCGGATTGGCGCGTTTTTTACATCTTCACTATGATTCTGCCGCGTATTTTCCCTTTCAGAATATCGTGGAGGGTCTCCGGCAGGTCGTCGAGGCCGATCTGATGTGAAATATCGGTCTCAAGGGCGGACGGTTTCATATCACCTGCAAGCCTCTCCCACACTTTGAGGCGGTGCTCCATCGGATGCTTCACCGAATCGATGCCGAGCCAGTTGATGTTACGGGAGATGAAAGGCAGCACCGTCGTCTGGACTTCCACGCCTCCGGCCAGGCCGCATGTCGCCACCGAGCCTCCGTAGTCCAGACTGCTCAGTATATACTGCAGCGTCTTCCCGCCGACCGGGTCGATTGCAGCCGCCCACTGCCTTGTCCGCGTCGCCCGGCCCCTGAAATCCGTCACCTGGTCTCGGTGGATGACTTTCGCCGCCCCGAGGGATTTCAGGTATTCGGCCTCCTCTGTCCGGCCCGTACTTGCAACGACTTCATATCCGCGGTCATCCAGCATATTCACAGCGATGCTTCCGACACCGCCGCTCGCGCCGTCGACCAGCACCCGCCCCTTTTCAGGCGTGAGGCCGTTGTCCTCCAGCCGCTGGATGCACAGGGCGGCGGTAAACCCCGCCGTCCCCAGCTTCATCGATTCCTCCAGCGTGAGGCCTTCCGGCAGCGGAACGATCCATTCCGCCGGTATCCGGGCCACTTCACTGAAGCCGCCCGTATGGCGTGTACCGATGAAATAGCTTGTGGCGATGACTTCATCCCCCTCTTTGAACCGGTCGTCCCCGGAAGCGATGACAGTTCCCGCCAGATCGATGCCGGGCACGAGCGGCAGGATTTCAGCCAGGTCGCCCTTGACCGCAACCATACCGTCCTTATAGTTGACACTGGAGTACGCGACTCTTATCGTCACTTCCCCTTCCGAAAGGTCATCCAGCCCGATCTCCTTCACTTCCATCTCCATCTTCTCATCCACTTTATCCACTACAAGCGCTTTGAAACGATCCATGTACACATACACCCTTTCCATTTGTATCAAAGTTACCCCCATTATAATACATATGCATTCCGCTGTATCGGCTGAAGGCCTGTCGGAACCCGTCCGCTTTACTGCCGGACTCTCCTGCTGTTATGATTGGGATGAATAAAAACTGCATACCTGAAGACACTGGGGGCGCCTGAAATGGCTGAGACGGAAAACCGGACCCCTATCACCCGATCTGGATAACACCAGCGTGGGGAAGTGCAGTGAACACTATGATCCGTTTCGTTATAGATGACTGCGCCCCTGCCGGGTGCAGTTTTTTATTCCAAAAATTACTGGAGGGATTTATATGACAGCAGAAAAGAGAACAGCAGGCGCACAGTTCACACTGTTTCCGATGTCAGGGAATTTTGCGGACATCATACTCGGCGCGCTGGATGAAACAGACACCAAAAATGTGGAGATCGAGACCGACAACGTCAGCACTGAAATCAGGGGATCCATCGACAACATCTTCGATGTGATGCAGTCTATATTCCTGCATGGCGCAGGCACCGGTGAGCACGTTGCGCTGAGCGGGACTTGTGCGATCGGGTGCCCGGGCGGCTCGTCGCCAGAAGGCGTTACAAGGCAGGGTGCACCGCTGAACAGTGGGAAATCTGCAGAAGTGAGTCAGAAGGCCGGTGCCAAATTTTCACTCTATCCGCTCGGCGATATGGATTATATGAAAAAAATCGAAGCGCAGACCGACCTGTCGGCGGAATCGGATATCAGTGTCAAACCCGCCCAGGGGGCGACACGCCTCGACGGGGAAGCGGGCGATATATTCAGGATACTGGAAAAATCCTTCAGCAATGTTTCAGAGAGCGTCGGCCATACAGCCATGGCGTTCACCATCTCCGCCAACAGCCCGTCTGATAAAGGATAGCAGGTTTCCGGACGCCGTCCGGTGCCGCGATGTCCATATAACTCTAAAAAGCGGACGGAGACTGAGTCTCCGCCCGCTTCCTCTTTATATCTAATCCAATACTGCCATTATGAATCCGTCATGTCCTTTGGCACCTACTGTCTGTAATGCAGTTGCATCGATGCGTGGTTCGTCTTTTAAGATTTTCAGGAACCGCTGCATCTCAGGACCGTTTGCCTCCTCTTCGAATCTGTCTTCGATCTTGCGCTCTGTTATGATGACAGATCCGCATTTTGCCATATCGATTGCCGCTTCCAGATAGTCCGGGTAGAGTGCCTGGTTTGCATCTATATAGATGAAATCAAAGCGTGGATATCCTCTTTCAAGCAATTTTGGCAGTGTGTCTTCTGCAGGTGCATGAATCACTTCAACTTTGTCTTCAAGTCCGACTGCTGTGATATTCCTTTCAGCAATTTCCGCATATTCCGCGTTGGATTCGAGCGACGCCATCTTCCCTTCTTCAGGAAGTGATTTCCCAAGCCACAGGGTGCTGTAACCTCCCAAAGATCCGATTTCAAGGATCGACTTTGCCTCTTTGATCTTGGCAAGCAGATGAAGGTGTTTGCTCTGGGCGGCGAACTCCTCCTCTCCGTGCTCGTTTTGTGCGGGAATGCCGGTCATCACTTCGTCGTCGGCATTCAATTCTGCGTTGAAATAATCGTCCACAGCGCTCCAAAGTTTGGACATGTAAATAAATCTCCTCCATAATTTATGGTGCTTTTATTTATAACATTTTATCAGATATCAAATTCTGAATATTTGATAAAATGTTATGTTCGTTATCATAACGCATAGCACGATTAAATGCAAATTGCATCAGTAGCCCACCCGCGCCTGATACCTTTCGATCACTTTGCTGAAAAGCGAGGCCATGACCTGCTGGAACAGCATGCAGAATACGACGGGCATCGCCACTTTTGCCGGAAAATATGCAGTGGCGATGACGACGCCGACGGAGATGTTCCTCATTCCTGCGTTGAATGTGAAGGCTGTGATGACTCCCGGATCTTTCAGCAGATAGTGGCCCACCGGCAGTGCGAAGGCATAGCCCGATATGGTGATGAACAGCACCAGCAGCAGTACCCCGATTATTTCCCCGGAAAAGTCGTAGAAATACGGGGAAATCACACTGCCGTTGATCATGATGATGAGCATCAGGCTCATCTTTGAAAACGGGGCAAGCGGTCTGCCGAGTGTTTCCCGGACCCTTCCCCCTGTCAGATGGTTCAGAATCACCCCGAGCAGTGTCGGCAGCACGATCATCCATATCAGCCCCATGATGAGCTCACGGTTGTCCACGGCCACCGCTTCACCGGAGATGATGCTCAGTACAAGCGGCAGGATGATCGGCGCGAGCAGTGTATCAATCAGTATGATCGACAGCGTGATCGGCAGGTTCCCCCGTGTCACGCTGACCCAGATGACCGATGTAACGCCGGTGGGCACTGCGACCGCCAGTGTAAAGCCGATGGTGTAGAGCGGATCGTCAAATATCGCCGATGCCAGCAGCCATGCCCACACAGGCATCAGAATATGCAGGAAGACGAGGGTGATCACGATCGCTGCAGGGTGATGCAGCACTGTTTTGAAATCTTTGAAATCCATCCCCAATGCGCCTGTGAACGTCATGAATGCAAACAGGAACGTAATGAGGAATAAAAACTGCGCGCCGAAATCACCGAGCATCACCCCGACCGCCAGGCTCATTGGCGTGATGACGGCAATCCACTTCTGTATGAAACCATTCAGTCTTTCCAGCACAAAATCACCCGTCCCGAAATATTTACTTAACACTCTACCATATTACCCCTGTTAAAGTTTACGGCTGAAATCAAAAAACCGGCGCCGAAGCACCGGTCCGTCATTTGCCATTACTGTCCTGCAACATCCCGCTTTGTGAAGAAGAGCCAGGCCGCGGCCATGAATACTATCCAGTATACGGCCAGCACACCGATTGAAAAGCCCATCGTCATCTCTTCCGAGACCGGTCCCGGCCGGGAATCATAGACTGTCAGATCCGTGTTCGCGAACAGTATATATTTCGACCATGCCTTATCTGCGAAGAACTGGACAATTGAAGTCCCCGCCATCATCAGGAACACAGCAGTACCGATTGCCAGCGCGCTGTTCCTGAAAATGCTCGAGATCATGAACGCGAATGTCGCCATCATGAACAGGTTGACCAGCTTGAATCCATATCCGCTCACCACTTCGCCGATGGCCGATACACTCACGATGCCTTCATAGTTTCTGATCACAAGTTCAGGGTTGCTTCCCGCCACTCCGAAAACGAGCGCGCCCGTCAGCCATGAAAGGACGAGCAGGAAGACCAGGGTGATCAGGGCGAATATCAGCACAGCAATGTATTTGGATAAGAGGATCATACTCCTTGGAATCGGACGGATGAGAAGCTGCTTAATCGTCCCCCATCTGAATTCATTCGCCACAATACCGCCGGCCACGATGATCGTCAGCAGACTGATGACCGACGACAGCATGGCATTGTCGATGACGAACTGCCACGCATCATACGGCACGGGCTTGATATCATTATCAATGTGATACTGATTCATCTCGATCTCCCCGGTATTCACTTCAGTCAGGAATTCCTCTTCCTGCATCTCTTCTGTCAATTGTTCGTTTTCGGCTTCGAGTTCCTCCTGCCAGTCCGCACCGTACTCTTTGCCCGCCATATCAGTTGTTGTTGTGATGAGGGCAACAGCAATCACAAGCAGGGCGAGGAAGATATACATGATCCACGTTGACTTCTGTATGAATATCTTCGAAACTTCATTCCAAACCAGACTGAATATTTTACCCAATGACATTCTCTCCAATCAGATCGAAGAATTTATCTTCGAGTGATGCGCTTGATACTTCGACCCGGTACACCAGTACATCGGCTGAAACCAGACTGGTCACGATGCTTGGCATCAGTGATTTCTTCGCACTGAAAGTGAGGAATCCCTGATCCTCTCCGGCTTCAATGCCATGATGGGTTTTCAGCACCTGGACCGCTGAGTCCGCCGGGTCGGCCTCCACCCGAACTTCACGCACCGGATCCTCTTCTGCCTGCTGTTCATGCACAGACTGGATGCCGATCAGTTCGCCGTTTTTTATGACGCCGATCCTGTCACACATCAACTCGATCTCGGACAGCAGATGGCTGGATATGATCACGGCCACATTCTCTTCGTCGGCAAGCCTTCTGATATACTTCCTGATCTCGCGTATGCCGGCAGGGTCGAGTCCGTTGGTCGGCTCATCAAGTATCAGCACCGATGGATCATGGAGCAGCGCCTGGGCAATTCCCAGTCGCTGGCGCATGCCGAGGGAATATCTCCCGACTTTTGTTTTAATTGCATTTTCAAGCCCGACGAGCCTGATCACCTGGCTGATGCGTTCCTTCGTCACTCCCGGGCTCATCCGCGCAAAATGCTTCAGGTTCTGCATACCGGTCATGAACGGGTACATTTCCGGGTTTTCCACAATCGCGCCCACTTCTCGAATGGCGTCCTTGAAATCCGATTTGACACTCTTGCCGAGAATCCGCACGTCACCACCCGTAATGCCCATCAATCCGACCATCATTCTGATCGTTGTCGTCTTCCCCGCTCCATTCGGTCCGAGAAATCCGAATACTTCCCCTTTATGTATTTCAAAATCCAGGTCTTTAATGATCTTTTTGGAACCGATTTTCTTCGTAAGACCATTGAGTTCCATCGCTGTTTCAGCCAAATTGAGCCCTCCTCATTTCTTGTCATCTACAAGAGTAACAGAAATTCAATTTACTAAAAACTGATATCCTGATTAAAAAATGATCCGGATACGATTCCCGCGCACGGATCACTTTCTTCTAACAGATCTGATTGTCATATCTTCACCGAAACGCTTCCGCACCATCTTTCTCGCATCCACCTGTGAACGTGCCGGCACTTCCTTTACAGTCTGTTCATCATCCTGTTCAATTGTAACGATGAAGCATTTTGTCCCGCATCTCATATCAGTCATTCCTTTTCCTGAATATATAATTATCCCGGCCGTCAACATCAACCGTTTCGAGCAGTTTCCAGCCCTTCTGCAAGTAGTAGTCATATCTTGACTGGGTCTCTGTCTTCGCATAGATGGTTTCATATCCAAGGCCCGAGAGATGATTGAGCATATCCCGGACCAGCCTGTCGGCCACGCCCTGGCCCCTGAAATCCGGCAGGACATACAATGCCGTCAGCCAGGGCTGGTATTCCGGCCGTTCCGGCAGATCGTTCCTGTATATGGAGACCGTCCCGATGCATTTACCGCCCTTCAGCGCAATCATGGTGATCGGATAGTCCGTGATCCCCGACTGTGAAAAAAATTTCACTGTTTCCTTGAATGTCCCCTTCCTGCGCTCATCCAGATGGAAACGTTCGAATATGATCCTTGCGACTTCCGTCTTATACTGCGGCCACTTTGAAAGAAAATCTGTTTCCATGGCATTCACCTCTGCTTATATACCCATTATACATAAGCTTTGCCCAATTTAGAACAGAGTCGGTCTGCCGTAAAAGTCAGAAAAAATATTTTTCTTTTCCAGTATCTGTTTTTGTTGTTTTTATTTTATGTGCATATTATAATCTAATGTCGGCTGATTTAAGCTGCCATCCTTTTGCAGCCGATAATCATTAAAGCGAGGTAACATATATGGATAATACCACCAAATACGGATACTTATCCGAAAACCCGGACGTAAAAACACTCCCTATCATGCTGTCTCTGATCATCGGTGCATTTTTCGCCATTCTGAATGAAACGCTGTTGAATATTGCACTGACAACCCTGATGCATGAGTTTGATATTACACTGCCGACGGTACAGTGGATGGCAACGGGCTTCATGCTTGTCATGGGCATCGTCATCCCTGTCTCGGCCCTGCTGCTCCAGTGGTTTACGACCAGACAGCTGTTCCTCGGGACGATGATCATATTCACAGTCGGCACCACCATCTGTGCAATGGCACCGACATTCCCGGTACTCCTGTCCGGCCGTCTGATACAGGCGATCGGCACCGGCATGCTGATGCCGATCATGTTCAACGTCTTCCTGCTGCTCTATCCGCCGGAGAGGCGCGGTAAGATCATGGGCATCGTCGGCCTGGTCATCATGTTCGCGCCAGCAATCGGCCCCACGTTGTCAGGAATCATCGTCGAATATCTCGGATGGAGATTTTTGTTTATCACGGTCATCCCGTTCTCACTGTTCTCAATCATATTCGCCTTCATCTTCCTGGTGAATGTATCTGAAGTGACGAAACCGAAGATCGATATTCCATCCATCATCTTCTCCACAATTGGATTCGGCGGCACAATCTACGGATTCAGCTCCGTCGGTAAAAGTGACGCCGGATTCATGAGCCCGGAAGTGATGGTTGCAATCGCAGCCGGTGTGATCGGCATCGGACTGTTCGCCTTCAGACAGCTCAGACTGGATGAACCGATCATGGATCTGCGTGTGTTCAAGTACCCGATGTATGCCCACGCAGTAATCCTGTTTTTGATCATCATCATGACGATGTTCGCTTCAGAAATCATCCTGCCGATCTACATGCAGGGGCCGCTTGCGCTGAGCGCGGCCGCTGCCGGCATACTGCTTTTGCCCGGCAGTCTTCTGAACGGTGCACTGTCCCCTTTCATGGGGGCGCTGTTCGATAAACTCGGACCCCGGCCGCTCATGATACCCGCAACGCTCATACTGAGCGGCACGATGTTCATGATGAGCCGCCTGGATACAGAAAGCCCGCCATGGGTCATCCTCGTCGGGTTCATGCTGCTGATGATCTCAGTCTCTGCCACAATGATGCCCGCACAGACGAACGGGCTCAATCAGCTGCCGAAAAGGCTCTACCCCCATGGCACCGCCGTCGTTTCAACATTGCAGCCGGTGGCTGGAGCCATCGGCGTGTCCGTCTTCATCAGCATCATGAATGCCAGACAGATGAACTTCCTGGGGAATGCATCGGATCCAAATGATCCTGCCACAATCGACCAGGCAATGGTGGCAGGCGTCGAACTCGTATACTTCATCGCCTTCACCATTTCCATCATTGCTGTAATCATGTCGTTTTTCGTCTATCGTGCCAAACCTTCTGACAGCATGACGATGGAACAGTCGGATATGAAGGCATGATTAAAAAAACTTCCCGAAAAATTTTCGGGAAGTTTTTTATATGTCTAACCCATGATTTCCTTCACTCTGCCGACAGTGCCATCCTCAAGCTTTACTTTGATGCCGTGATGATGCTGCGGTGAATTCGTCAGTATCCTCGCCACAACACCTTCGGTCAGCTTCCCCGACCTCTGATCCTGCTTCTGGACAACTTTTACCGTCTGTCCCGGTTTTATATCCGCTCTTCTCGTTCCCTGCATATTCATTCTCCTTTGATCTCCGTCTTTGGATCATAGCTTAATACATTCATTATAACATCCGGGCGGCCGTCTGTTTCATCCGTATCCGTCTTTGCCGTCCCATACCACTCTTCTGTAGTTGTCCGGATTTGTATCGCCTTCTGTGCTGATCGTCAATACCTTTGAATCTGCACCCAGCCCGAGCTGTTCTTTCAGACGCCTGTATTCTTCCTTCGTCATCACTTCATACAGGAAGCCGAGCGGGACTGCACCGGATTCGCCTGATATCACTTTTTCGTCCTCCCCTGCCGGGTTTCCGAGTACGCGCATACCTGTTGCACTGACGGAGTCGCCACACGAGGCGAAGCCGTCTGCGACGGACTTCAATATTTCCCAGCCGGCCGGGCTCGGTGCTCCGCATGACAAGCCTGCCATCATCGAATCCAGACTGCCGTGCACCCGGACCGGGCTGCCGTCCTCGCTTTTTGCTGACTGATGCAGGCAGTCCGCTTTTTGGGGTTCAACCACAATGATGCGGGGCGGCCGGCCGTTTGTCAGATTATATATGGCAGCAGCCATTGCCCCGGCGAATGAGCCGACACCCGCCTGGAGGATGACGTGGGTCACTTCGCTAGGATTTGTGCCCTGCAGCTGCCTTTTTAGTTCAGCAACGATTGTCGTATATCCCTGCATTATATACCTCGGCAGCTCTGTATAGCCCTCCCATGCGGTATCCTGAATATGGACCCAGCCATTTTCCCGGCAAATCTCCTGGACATATTCAACCGTTTCATCATAGTTCATTTCAGTGATTACCCCTTCAGCGCCGTATTCCAGTACGGCGTCCAGCCGCGATTTTGCAGTGCCTTCCGGCATGTATACTCTGCCCTCCTGGTAGAACAGTTCTGATGCCCAGGCCACACCTTTGCCATGGTTGCCGTCTGTTGCTGTCGAAAAGATGACAGGAGGACGGTCCAGGATCTTCCCGAGCAGTTGATCGAATGTGAAATCATCCAGCTCAATGTCCAGTTCTCCGGCAAAGTATCCAGCCATGGCATAGGATACGCCGAGACCTTTGAACGCGTTCAGACCAAAGCGTTCAGACTCATCTTTTACATAGATGCTGCCGACTCCAAGTAATTCAGACAGATTTTTCAGTTCATGGAGGGGCGTTTGTTCATAACCCGGCATCGATGCATGAAAATCATTCACTTTTTCCATCCGCTCTGCGGAGTAAAGATCCACAGACTTCATGTGCTGCGATCTGCCTTTAAACCGGTTTTCCACCCATTTAATATGCTGCATCCGTCCTGCCTCCTTTAAAGGTTTTTCTTCAATACGATCATATGTCTCAGCTGTCTCCCCGCTTCGAATATCGGTTCTGCGTAATTGTCGATGAAGAAATTATCGATCTGATGCGATTTCTCAAAGCCGCATGCTTCATAAAACGGGAGGGTCAGCGGGCTGTCGCCTGTGCCGACGTACATGACAGTGCCCCTGTCCTTATATAAATGCAGAATATGCCGGACCAGTTTCTTGCCGTATCCCTTCCCCTGCTCACCGGGAGCCACGGCAATATTCTTTATTTCAAACGCGCCGCCGCCTTCATCCGTCACGACACAGACTCCCTTCACCCCGGCCGCTTCCAGGATGAACATATCACCCCGGCCGAGGTAGCGGTCGATCATCTCCTCCTCTTCATCGGCGAGGAGAAGCAGATCGATGAACCTTTTCTTATTTCCAAAAACTTGTTTTATACCAATATTACACATCTCCTATCGTTGGTATATCCATCGTGATATCATATACAGACTGGAGGAGGAGACATCATGACAGGTAAGACACATATCATCGGGGGCATCGCCTCAAGCCTTGCATTCGCACAACTAACGGGACTGGACCCCGTCATCATGGTCGGTGCCGGCATCATAGGCTCCCTCGTTCCCGACATCTGCCACGGCGGCAGCAGGATGGGCAGGGCACTGCCCATAATATCAAAACTGATAAACCTGATATTCGGCCACCGTTCGTTCACTCACAGCCTGCTGTTTTTGGTGATCATCTCATTTCTGATGGACAGGCTCCTGCCGTACGAGGCGCTTAAAAACGGTCTGATGGTGGGCATGATCAGCCATCTCGTGCTCGATATGGCGACCAGGAGCGGCATCCAGCTGTTCTTTCCGATCAGCTTCAAAGTCAGGTTTCCGGTAACGATACGCACCGGAAGCCTGGCTGAAAATCTCATATTCAGCGCTCTGACACTCGTTTCATTCTATTTTGGCTGGCAGGTGCTGGGCTACTACATATAAAAAACTCCTTTGGGCAATCATACCCAAAGGAGTTTTGAACTTCTACCTGAACGGCCCTTCTTTTTTAAAGTACTGGTCGATCGTTTCAAGCACACCGCTCATGTTATTATGGGGGGCGGTGTATTTTGCCGCGTATTTCACATCATTCGGTGCATTTTCCATGGCGAAGCTGTATTCCACGTGGGCCAGCATTTCCAGGTCATTGCCCCCGTCACCGAATGCCATTGTCTCGCTGTCTTTGATGTTCCACCGCTCCTGCAGTGCTTTTATGCCGCTTGCCTTGTGATGCCCGGGCACAATCAGGTCGATGCTGCCGTGGCCGCTGGATGCCGGTGTCACATAATCTCCCAGTATGTCCCCGAGAAAACCCTTCAACCCGTCGGTATCCTCCGCCGGACATGAGAGGGCAAATTTCAATACCTGATCATCTATGTCGTCAAAGCTTTCCACCCGCCTGAGACGCCGGTAGAACTTCCGGATCATTTCGAAATATTCATCCGTCACATAATCCAGTACATAGGCACTTTCTTTGCCGCAGACTATTGTTTCGAGTTTGTCGTGTTTGGCAATTTCACCGGTCACCACTTCAACATGTGCCTTCGGGATGCTTACAGAGGATACTTCCTCGCCCCCGTCCACGACAAATGCCCCATTTTCAGCGACATAGCTGATCTCGTCCTGGATATCGCCGTAATATGATTTCAGCTGATGATACTGGTTACCGCTCGCCACGACGAATTTGATGCCTGCGGCCTTCATCTTTCCATAGAGCCCTGTGAATCTTTCCCGGTCATATTCCTTCGTGTCATTCAGGAATGTCCCGTCCATGTCCACAGCAATCAATTTTACTGTCAATATAATCCTCCTCGACTAGCGCATCTGTACTCCATTATACCTGGTTTCACTCTATTTTACCGCCTGGAAAAACTGCGGCAGATACTCTCTATGGGCTTCCATCATTTCATCGACGATGTCTTTCGCAACCTTATCGGACGGCGTCAGCGGGTTGATTGTAAGCGCCAGCACCGCCTTATTGTAATCACCTTCCACAGCAGCTTCTGCACTGATGCGCTCGAATGATTTTATCTGCTGGATGAGGCCACGGACCGCCACCGGCAGATCGCAGAAAGCGAGGGGGGCCGGCCCGTCTTTTGTGATGACACAACTGGTTTCGACTGCCGAGCCGTACGGCAGGCTGCTGATGGCCCCGCGGTTCATCGTGTTCACCGGCTGGATGTCCCGCCTGTCATTGTAGATCGATGTGATCAGACGGACCGCCGCATCCGAATAGTAGGCGCCCCCGCGTTCTTCCAGCTGCGGCGGTTTGATGTCCAGGCTCTCATCTTCGTACAGCTCGAAAAGCTCCTTCTCAAGCGCCTGCACCACTTCGGCGCGCGTCCCCTCCTCTTTTTCGCTGATTTTCGCCTTCTCCAGCATCTCGCCGGATTTATAATAATACATATGATACGGGCAGGTGATCAAATTGAGCGCCTCCATGAATTCAGGCTCCCAGCCCATCCCGTCGATGTTTTTGACAAAACTGCTGTTTGCCGGATCTGAGAGTTTTCCAATGACCCGAGACTTGACACTCACTCCATCCAGGTAGACGTCGAGCCCGTAGACCATATGGTTCAGTCCTGCAAAATCGATACGGATTCTTGAATGGTCGACATCAAGAAGATTTGCGATGCCCATCTCCATGCCAATCGGCACGTTGCACAGACCGATCACCTTTTCTATGTTCGAGTGGCGGAGCACCGCTTCAGTCACCATGCCCGCAGGATTTGTGAAGTTGATCAGCCATGCATCCGGACAGAGCTCCTCCATGTCCCTGCATATATCGAGTATCACCGGGATTGTGCGCAGTCCTTTGAAGAGCCCGCCCGGCCCGTTCGTCTCCTGTCCAAGCACCCCGTACTTCAGCGGTATACTTTCATCTTTTGCACGTGCATCGAGCTGCCCCACCCTGAACTGTGTCGTGACAAAATCCGCATCCTTCAATGCTTTCCTGCGGTCGAGTGTCAGATGGACATCAATCGGCAGGCCGGCTTTTTGGACCATCCTTTTTGCCAGGTTACCGACGGTCTCCAGTTTTTCACGGCCTGATTCAACGTCGACCAGCCAGAGCTCACTGAGGGGAAATTCATCATATCTTTTAATGAACCCCTCCACAAGTTCCGGGGTGTAGCTTGATCCGCCGCCAATCGTTGCAATCTTTATACCTTTATCCATTTGAGTACCTCCGTATAAATAATTGATATCCCAATTGTAGCTGTACATGTCCCTTGGCAACAGTCATCATGGAAATTAAGTACAGAGTGCCCCGTTTAGGAATTTGTCACTTATATGTAACACTGTGTTTTATAAATATATTATGATACGCTTTAACTGATCGGACCACTCTCGGATAAAGGAGGCGCCCGCATATGTTTACCCAGGAAGAAATCGCATCATTCAATGAACTCGAAACGTCTCTGTATAACTACATCGCAGGCAATATGGACAAGGTTGCCTACATGAGGATACGCGAGCTTGCCGACGCCACACATGTATCCACTACCACGATACTGCGTTTCTGCAGGAAAGTCGGCTGTGAGGGGTTCTCCGAATTCAAAGTCCGGCTCAAAATGCAGCTTGAGAAGGAAAAGACGACAATACCGCAGAATGTGCAGCACACCGTTGCCGAGTTTTTCGAACGGACACTGAAAGGGGATGTTGATGAGAAAATCAGACACGCAGCCGCCCTCATAGCCCGTGCCGATAACGTCATCTTCATCGGTATCGGCAGTTCGGGAATCCTGGCCGAATACGGCGCGCGCTACTTCTCAAGCCTCGGGAAATTCTCCATGTACATCAAGGACCCCTATTTTCCCATCCATTCGAACTTGAGGGATAACAGCGTGACGATCGCCCTCTCCGTATCCGGTGAAAATGAATCCACAGTCAGGCACCTCAACCAGCGCAAGCAGGAGGGCAGCACCATCATCAGCATAACGAATCATAAACACTCCACCATCGCCAGAATATCAGATGTGAACATTTCGTATTATATTACTGAAGAGTGGTTTGAAAACGCCAACATCACCACACAGATCCCCGTCATGTATGCACTTGAAGCGATGGCCCGCGAAATATATGCCCTGAACGGATAGAAGCTCCGGCACCCTTGCCCGGAGCTTTGTCCATCGTCTATTCACTTTCCTCGTTTACCGATACCGTGATTTCCTCTATGCGCCTCTCTCCGGACTCCTCCACTTTAAAGTGAAGGCCCTTATATGTGAGTTCCGGCTGGTCGCCGGGTTCCGGGAAGTACCCCAGCCGGCCGATCATGAAACCATTCAGCGTTTCATATTCATCGACCGGCAGTTCTTTTTCGAAGAAATCCTCCACATCAAGCAGATGGATGGTTGCCTTCATGCGGTATTTCCCGGGTGAAACTTTCCTGATCGGTTCTTCTTTCCCGATATCATTGTGTTCTGACAGGATCTCGCCCACGACTTCTTCGATGACATCCTCGATCGTAACTAGACCTTCGGTACCGCCGAACTCATCCAGGATGATGGCGATATGGGCATTGCCTTTTTGCATATCCCGGAGCAGACGGTCGATGCTCCGGCTTGATGACGTGAAGAACGGCTCATGGCATAACTCCGACAGATTGAACGCCTTCTCTGTTCCATCCTCCATGAGTTCCAGCAGATCTTTCGCCCGCAGTATACCGACGATATTATCTATATCCCCGTCAAAGACCGGAAATCTCGTATACTTCTCGCTGTTTACGGTGGAGATGACTTCCCCGAGATCCGCATCGAGCGGGATGGCGGCTATTTCAGTACGGTGTGTGCTGATGCCGGTCACCTTCGTATCATCCAGTTCAAAAATGTTGTTGATCATCATTCTTTCGGCCTGCTGTATGTTCCCTTTCTCCCCGCCGAGCTCGACCAGCATCCTTATGTCCTCTTCCGACGCTTCATCGTTCCTTGCATTGGGATCCAGTCCGAAAAGGCGTACGATTGTGTTTGTCGAAAACGTCAGAAACTTGACGACGGGCAGTGTGATTTTGAACAATATCGTGAGTGGGCCGGCCGCAACATTTGAAATGCCTTCCGTTTTCTGCAGTGCAAGCTGCTTCGGCACGAGTTCACCGAATACGAGGGTGAAGTAGGACAGTACCAGTGTGATTACAACCACCGAGACCGTCTGGAGCAGTGACTCGGAAAGCGGCACCCCGAGATCGGTCAGAAAAGATGCCAGCGGCCCGGCGAAGAAATCCGCTGCAAACGCACTTGCCAGAAACCCTGCCAGCGTAATGCCGATCTGTATGGTGCTCAGGAACCGTCCCGGTTCGGAAATGAGATTGTTCAGCTGGATGGCTTTTTTATCGCCGTCGTTCGCCTGCTTTTTCACTTTGTTGTCATTCAGTCCGATCAGGGCAATCTCGGAAGCCGCAAAAAAGGCATTGATCAGAATGAGGATGACCAGGGTTATGACTGCCAGTACCATTTATATTCCTCCCTTTTGTCGTAAGTGATTATTTTCCTGTACCTTACTTTACACGCCGGACGGAATATTAACAGCATTAGTGCATTCTTTTATTATTGACGGCTGTTTTGATGTACCCTGTTGGTAAAGGGGGCTGCAGAATGAACAGAGCAGTATTTTTGGACCGTGACGGAGTCGTCAACGAAGTTTTGAGCAAAAGAGTAAAATTCGTGAACTCACCCGAAGATTTCCATCTGCTTCCGGGTGTGGGGGAGGCGATACGTAAACTGAATGAAAGCGGATGGAAAGTATTCGTCGTGACGAACCAGGGCGGCATCGCCCTCGGATATATGACTGAGGATGAGCTTGGCCGCATCCATGAGGAGATGGAGCAGCAGCTGTCCGGTTTCGGCGCCCACGTGGATGATATCGCCTATTGTCCGCATATGACCGAGACCGGGTGCCGCTGCCGGAAACCGAAGCCGGGCATGCTTCTGGAGCTTGCCGACAAGCATGATATCGACCTCTCCCGCAGTTATATGGCCGGCGATCGGGAGCCGGATATCGGTGCGGGGAGGAACGCCGGGACAAAAACGGTCTTCATCAGCCACGGCCAGCAACAGAAAGTGGCGGCGGATGAACATTTCCCCGATTTGGCGGCCTTTGCACATTGGGTCGCAGACTGAACCAGAAATGCCCCTCTACATGGAGTAGAAGGGCATTTATAAAATTCCGGCACGGGTCATGTATTCATATCATTTGAGCATGCCGTGCGGATCGATGACGAATTTCTTCGCCACACCGCTGTCGAAATCCTTATAGCCGTCCGGTGCTTCATCCAGACCGATGACTGTGGCATTCACCGCTTTGGCGATCTGCGCATTGCCGGAAAGGATGGATTTCATGAGGTCCCTGTTATACTTCATGGCCGGTGTCTGGCCTGTTGTGAAGTGATGTGCTTTTGCCCAGCCCTGGCCGAACCGCACTTTCAGTGAACCGGTCTGTGCATCCTTATCAGATGCCCCCGGATCTTCCGTTACATACAGCCCCGGGATCCCGAGGCTGCCGCCTGCCCGTGTCACGTCCATGATGGTATTCAGCACAGCCGCCGGCTTTTCTCCGCCATCCTCGCCGTGGCCTGAGGCCTCGAAGCCGACCGCATCGATGGAACTGTCCACTTCCGGCACGCCGAGAAGCTGTTCAATCTGCTCGCCGAGTCTGTCGTGTTTGGTCAGGTCCACCGTATCACAGCCGAAGCTTTCAGCCTGCTTCAGCCTTTCCGCCTTCATGTCGCCTACGATCACCCGGGAGGCTCCGAGCAGCTGGGCTGAATGTGCCGCTGCAAGTCCGACCGGTCCTGCACCTGCCACATAGACTGTGGATCCGGTTCTGACACCGGCCGTCAGTGCCCCGTGATAGCCTGTCGGGAAAATATCCGACAGCATGGTCAGGTCGAGTATCTTTTCCATGGCCCGTTCCTTATCCGGGAACACGAGAAGCTGGAAATCCGCATAGGGCACCATTACATACTCCGACTGGCCGCCGACCCAGCCGCCCATGTCCACATAGCCGTATGCCGCACCCGGCCTCTCAGGGTTTACGTTCGTACAGATATGCGTCTTCTGTTCACGGCACATTTCACAGCGTCCACAGGCAATGTTGAACGGGACAGATGCGATATCCCCTTTTTTGACAAACTCGACATCGCGTCCGACTTCAATCACTTCACCTGTAATTTCATGGCCGAGCACCAGGCCTTCCGGCGCGGTGGTGCGGCCGCGCACCATGTGCTGGTCACTGCCGCAAATGTTCGTCGTAATGACTTTGAGTATTACCCCATGTTCACATTTACGCCCGACGTTCGCTTTTGGCACACCCGGGCCATCCTTCAATACCAGATCCGGGAATTCGATATCCTGGACTTCGACACTGCCGGCTCCTGTATAGACTACACCACGGTTTCCTTCCATACTGTATCCCTCCTCGCAGTGTAAACCACTGCTTATTTTAAGTTGTCTGGTTAAACGCCTTTACACCCGCTTCTGCAACTTTCACATCGTTTTCAACGCTGCTTCCGCTTACACCGACTGCCCCAACGACCTTTCCATCAACTTCCAGCGGGAAGCCGCCGCCAAAGACGACGATGCGCCCCTGGTTTGTCGTGTTCAATCCGTACAGTTCTGCATTCGGCACTGTAGCCTCTTCAAGGTTCGATGTCGGCATCTTCAGTGCTACTGACGTCCATGCTTTATTCTGCGCTATATCAATGCTTGCCAGCCATGCATCATCCATACGGTGTGTGGCGATAAGATTCCCCCCTTCATCCAATACAGAAATCACCATCTGGACCCCGATATTCGAAGCTTCCTCTTCAGCGCCTGCGATAATCTGCTTTGCTACTTCCAAATTCACTTTGCTCATAAAGAATTCTCCTTTTTGATGAAGTGATGATATTAGAAGCCTCGTCCAGGCTGGATTCCATTTCTGCATCTGTATTTGGTGGATCATTGAAACCATGTCTGTGCCCTGTGTTTTTTGCACCGCTTTAAATCCATCATATGCGAGTCGGAATTTTCAGTCAAATTAAGTGTTCTGTATTCCGTAAAAAAAATCAGGCCTTGGAAAAAGCCTGATTACTGTTTAGATTTTCCGGTATTTTCGGAGGACGAGGATGTTCAGTATGACGAAGCCGGCGGAGAAACCGAGAAGGACCAGGAGATTGTCATATATATCCCTCCACCCGTAGCCCCGTACCATTACATCCCTCAGGGACTCTGCTGCATAATACAGCGGCGTGAGCGGACCGATCCAGCTCAGGAGGTCTGATATGGTCTCCAGATTGAAGAGGCCCGAGAAGAAGATCTGCGGGATGACGACGATCGGGATGAACTGGATCATCTGGAACTCGCTGTTTGCGAATGATGATACCAGAATGCCGAGCGTCAGTGCCGTCAGTGCCAGAAGGAGTGTAATGGCAAGCACTGCTGTGAAACTTCCGGCCATCATCATATCGAGGATGTATATGCTGTACCATGCTATGATGGCCGACTGCAGTACGGTCACAAGGGCAAAGCCGAGCAGATATCCCATTACAATCTCCCATTTCCTGATCGGGGTCGACAGGAGCCGTTCCAATGTACCGGTCGTTCGTTCCCTGATGAAAGAGACGCCGGAGACCAGAAAGACGAACAGGAAGACGAAAAAGCCGAGAAGCACCGGGCCGTAGTAATCGAAAATCCCTATATCCTCCGAACCGTGCAGATACTCGATCTCAAGGTTTGCGGCGTGGCTGTTTTCCTGAAGTGCGGACAGGGTCGACTGCATCCACCGGATGATTTCGCTGTTCACCGAAGGATCGCTGCCTTCCAGAAAGACAAGTGGGCTGCCGTCTTCGAACTGGACATATGCGTCAAGGCTGCCGGAGACGACACCGTGGTACGCTTCGACCTGATTATCGTATACCGTCACTTCGGCATCGGATTCCTCCATCTGCTCCGCCGCCTGCTCCGGCACATTCACCAGCCCGATCTCAGGAACATACTCCTCCCCGTCGAAAACAAGGTAAAGCATCGTCAGCACGAGGATAGGTGCGAATATGATCAGAGCCAATGTCCGTTTATCGCGGATCAGCTGCTGCAGAATCCTTTTTGACAGGGCGAATACCCTCATCTCAATCCCCCCCATACACGAGGAATGCCTCTTCCAGCGTTCCTGTCCCCGTGTCTTTTTTCAATCGGCCGGGCGTACCGGCAGCGACGATCTCCCCTCTCTGCATCATGGCAAGCCTTGAGCACTTTGCCGCTTCGTCCATCACGTGGGTCGTTATTATTATCGTCGTGCCCGCCCTGTTCAGTTCATAGAAAAAGTCCCATATGCTCCTGCGCAGCACCGGGTCGATGCCGACAGTCGGTTCGTCGAGGAGCAGCATCTCGGGCTCATGAAGCAGTGCAATGACCAGGGACAGCCGCCGTTTCATCCCGCCGGAAAATTTGGCTGTCTTCACATTCAGGCGGTCGGAAAGATCCATCAGCGCGATCAGTTCGTTTATGCGCTCCTTCCGGCGTTTTCCCTCAATCCCGTACAGGCTTGCAAAGAACTCCAGGTTCTCAAGGGCGGACAGATCTTCATACAATGCATCCGCCTGGGCCATATAACCGATTCGCTTCATCAGCTTCAGGTCGGGCATCTTCTCCCCGAACACGCGGGTTTCACCCTCTGTGGGCGTGTCGAGCCCCGCAAGCGCCCTGACCAGCGTGGTTTTTCCGGCACCGGAGGGCCCCAGAAGACCGAAAATCTCCCCTTTTGCGATTTCCAGGTCGATATTTTTCAGCACTTCATTGCGGCCGAAACTTTTCGAAACACTGCGGGCCGACACACTCGGTTCCGATGTTGCCATATAACCACCTCATCCCCATTATAGCAATATATGCTGGTGTTTTTACACAAAGCCACCCGCATCTTCAGCCTTCATTCATTTCAGCCATCCCTTGTCCCGGGCTTTTGTTATCGCTTCGATCCTGTTGTCCACTTCAAGTTTATCCAAAATGATGGACACATAGTTCCTGACGGTACCGTCCGACAGGTGCAGCTCCCTCGCAATCGCCTTCGTCTTCCCACCCTCTGCAAGCAGCTGTATGATTTCCATCTCCCGGAGGGTGAGGGGGTTCCGGGATTCAAAGACGACATCTATCAGTTCCGGTGAATAGACGCGTTTGCCTGCCATGATCTGGCGTATTGAATTCGCTAGGGTTTCACTCGGGCTGTCTTTCAACAAATACCCGCTCACATCCGCCTTCTTGGCTCTTTCGAAATAACCCGGACGCGCAAATGTGGTGAGTATTATCACTTTGCAGTCTTCACCCTTGAGCGCTTCAGCTGCGTCAAGTCCCGTCATCACCGGCATTTCTATATCCATCAGGCAGATATCCGGTGAAACATCACGGACCAGCCCGAGTGCTTCCCTGCCGTTTGATGCCTTGCCGGCAACTTCGATGTCCTCTTCCATGTCGAGGAGCGCCCCGAGTGCGCCGAGCAGCATATTCTGGTCTTCGGCGATTACAATCCTGATCACATTCATCCCTCCTCAATCTGCCTCAAAACTTTGGGTACTGTTATATTGACTTCAAATCCATTTTCAGAGCTGAATATCCGGCACTCCCCATTTACAAATGTCAGGCGTTCTCTCATGCCCTGCAGTCCATTGCCGAAATCGACTTCGGGAGAAGCACTCCCGTCATCCGTGATTTTCAGGAATATATCCCTGTCCGATTCGGTCAGGGTGATGAGGCAGCGGCGGGCATTGCTGTGTTTCGCTACATTGGTCACCGCTTCTTTCAGGCTCATGCTGAGTACACTCTCCGTCAGCATGGGGATTTCGTCCGGGTCCGCCCCGTTATGGATCTCATGACTGATGCCTGCTGCATCAAGCAGCATCGTGACGTGGGAGAGTTCATCCCTCAGACTTGCATTTTTCATGTCACTGATCATCTCGCGCACTTCTTTAAGCGCGTGTCTCGCGGTATCCTGTATATCCTGAAGTTCCTCTTTGGCTTTGGCCGGTTCCCTGTCGATCAGTTTCTGGGACAGCTCCGCCTTCAGACCGACCATCGACAGTTTCTGCCCGAGCGTATCATGGAGGTCACGCGCAATCCTGTGCCGTTCTTCCACGATGGCAAGTTCAGCTATCCTCTGGTTGGCATCCTCAAGCTTCACTTCCAGCTCTTCCTGCTTGAGTCTGTTGTATTTATTCAGAGGGATCAGTATGACGCCCAGTATCGTCATGACCAGAAACGGGAGGTGGCTCAGGAATAGTACATAATTTATGAAAAACGCAAATATGATGGCGGCCACCGTCAGCACCAGATGGATGACATACATGGAGATGAATCCCGCCTTGCTTCTTATATTACCCACATAGAAGGCGATGAACAGTGCAAAATATACATATCCGAACAGTACGGTCATCGCAATATTGATTATGAACTGGAGGCTGATTCCGATATATACCAGCGCGCCCCTGGAATTGAATGTCAGCCAGTAGACCGCAAAGAAGAGTATCGTTATGACAACGCCCACACCGATTTCCCAGGGGGAGATGGAACGGAATATGAAATAGAATGGAAGCACGCAGAAGATGATCCATATGTACAGGCTCAGCCCTGTGTTCTTCGGAAAAATATGATACCAGTCACGCATCGGTTCTCCCCCTTCCGGTTCTTTTGCTTCATTGTATCAGTTTCACATACACCAGAGTATCAATAGGCAAAAATATCCCCCTGAAGAACAGGGGGATATTGATTATCGTTAATGTGTTGTCGGCCGTTGGCTGATATTGGTCTTCAGACGCTTTCTCATATCCCTAAAGCCGACGAAGGTTTTGTTCTCTTCATCATACAGGCGGAATTTTATGGATTCGAGGCTCGTTTTCAAAGTGATCGTCGTCGCCTTATGGAGCGGCGGCGTGTTTTCATGCGCCTTTTCCAGGTGATAGTTCGGCACGCGCGGTGCGAGATGGTGCACATGATGATAGCCGATATTCCCCGTCATCCATTCCAGCCATTTGGGCAGTTTGTAATAGGAACTTCCGTCGACTGCAGCTTTTACGAAATCCCATTCCGATTCGTTTTCAAAATAGGAATCTTCAAACTGGTGCTGCACATAGAAGAGCCAGATTCCGAGCGCCCCAGCGATATAGATGACCGGCAGCTGGACAAGCAGTATGACATGCCAGCCGAGTGTGAATCCGATGAGACAGTATGCTGAAACAAGTATCGCATTGATGAGATACGTGTTCAGACGCTCTTTTCGTTTCGGCCCCTTTCGGTTGAAGCGGTTGGAATACAGGAACAGAAGGAAGGGGCCCAGCCCGAACATGATAAGCGGATTGCGGTAGAGGCGGTACTTCAGCCGCTCCCATTTATCCGCCTTCTCATATTCCTTCACCGTCATCACCCATATGTCGCCGATACCGCGCTTATCGAGATTGCCGCTTGTGGCGTGATGAATCGAATGCTCGCGTTTCCATTTCTCGTAGGCGAAATGTGTAATTACGCCTGTGAATGTGCCGAAAAAGTCATTGAGCTTTTTATTCCTGAAAAATGAACCGTGTGTGCAGTCATGGAAAATGATGAACGAACGGATCATGAAACCGGCCGTGATTACGCTGAACGGCAGGCTCAGCCAGAATGAAATGCTCAATGTCTGATATGCCAAAAACCAGAATACAAAGAATGGAAGTATCGTATTCAATAGCTGTATGATGCTCGCCCGCGTCTCGGCGTTTGCATAGGGCATCACAGATTTCCTGAGCTGCGCCTGTTTTTCTCTGGTCATAATGCTTCCCTCTTCCCGTTATTTTATCAATATATATTATGACGGCTGAGGGCGGGGCATAACAGATGAATCTGTCAGCATTATGACATGACATTTGTCATATCCGGGAGTTCATTTATCCAATTAGTGTAAAAATCAGCTGCCGATCTTCACGTTCTTGTAGATGCGCTCGAGCGTACCGCACACGCTCAGTGCAGCAAGATAGCTTGTCTTCGGGTTGTCCGGCAGCGGATTGTTCCTGAAGGTGAATTCAGCCTCACCGAAATCCCCTGTCACTTTCACATCATGGACGTTCCTGTCGATTTCCGGGTCGGCGATGATGGTGACATCCGTATCTTTCATGCCGACGCCTGCAAAAGCAAGGATGATGGAGATATTCATGCTTTTCGGATATTTATCAATCGCTTCAGCCGCATTGCCTTCAAACACCACTTTTTCCCGGCCGAGATTCTCATCAGTCAGGGAGCCGGCCGGTTTGCGTGTTTCAAGGGAGACGCCGTCAAGTTTCCCGAATGTCTGTGCATTCTGCAGCAGGTCCAGCCCACCGATTGCTCCTGACGGCAGATGGAGTGCATGATCATATTCATTCGCGTTCCGGGTGACATCCGCCACCAGATCCTCATCCGCGAGTGCACCAGTGCTGATCAGCAGTACATCCTTCTCTTTGATGATTCCGGGCAGCAGCTCTTTGGCCGCTTCCACCGTCGACGCTTCAACCACGATATCGATACCGGATGACAGGAATTCCCCGGTCCCGGTGAAAAGCTCCACTCCGTAGTCAGATTCCAGTGACGCATACTTTTCCCTGTTCCTCACCAGCACACTCGTGACCTTCAGGCTTTCATGGGCACTTTCGTTGATCTCATCCAGCAGAAATTTTCCGATTGCACCTGCACCGATCAAACCAATATTCATATAACAGTCTCCTTCCTTAATGTCCAAACCATAATAGTATCCTGTACCCTGACTGGATGCCTGTATACACATCGGATATAAAAAAGCGTTACGGCACAGTGCCGTAACGCCTCCAGAGGCTATTTTTTTGCCATGACCCTGCGCTTTATGAAGAGCACCGCCAGTATGATGACGGCGAGCGCCAGAACGGCATAGACGATATTCGAGTAGATGTCCATGTATCCGACGATGCTGTCCCACGATTCACCGACCGAGGCGCCGATGACGACCAGCACCGTATTCCAGATGATCGTCCCGAGGGTCGTAAGACCCAGAAACAGCCACATATTCATGTGCGACATGCCCGCCGGCAATGAAATCAGGCTCCTGATAAGCGGGATGAAGCGGCAGAAAAATACCGTCCATGCGCCGTATTTCTCAAACCAGCCGTTCGCATTATGAACATCTTTCTTCTCGACGCGGAGGAGTTTTCCGTATTTCTCCACGATGCGCTCGATTCTCTCCACACTGAGCAAACGCCCCACATGATAAAGGACGATCGCCCCGCCGACGGAACCGAGCGTCGAGGAGGCCACCACGCCAAAAATATTCATCGAACTTTTCGTTGTCATGAATCCCCCGAATGTCAGAATCACTTCCGACGGAATTGGAGGAAAGAGATTCTCCACCATTATCAGAAGGAATATGCCCATGTATCCAAACTGTTCCATGAAATCCGTAATCCAAGTTTCCATTCATTTCACCTTTCCGAATTGCCTTCGTCCGACACAGGTTTTTCAGTATTTAATATAATACTATATATCTGCTCAAAATCATACGAATATCCGTCCGGGTTTTTCATGTTATATTAGACAGTGACAACAAGTAAAAGTGGTGACAAAATGGATATCCTTCTTCTGCTGCTCATCGGGACTGCCGCCTCCATCATCGGTGCCCTCATCGGCATCGGCGGCGGGGTCATTATCGTACCTTCACTGATCTTCCTCGCGAACAACACAGAAATCATCGGTGACATGTCTGTCCAGAATGCAATCGGAACCTCTTCACTGACACTCGTCTTTACAGGATTGTTTTCGATGCTTGCATACGGCAGATCAAAAACCGTGGACTTGAAAAGCGGCATGCTGTTTTCCATAGGGATCGTACCCGGTTCCCTGGCCGGCGCCTATTTGAGCCGGTTTCTGGATCAGGATTCGTTCGGCATCATCTTCGGCGCCTTCCTGCTCCTCATCTTTATGGTGCTCACTTTCAAGACCAGGATGATCAGGAATCGGGAGGCTGCCGATCAGGATAAGAAGGAATTCAAACCGCTGCTCGGCATCACCGCTTCATTCTTCGTCGGCATCAGTGCCGGGCTGTTCGGCATCGGCGGCGGTGCGCTCATGACACCGCTGATGATCATCGTCCTTAATTTCTCCCCGCATGTGGCCGTCGCGACCAGCATGGTGATCATTTTCAGCTCCAGCCTGTCGAGCTCTGCGGGGCATTTTGCACAGGGCAACATACTGTGGGGCTACGGCGCCGTCCTCATCGCCGCCACCTATATGGGGTCAAAGATTGGCGTCAGGATCAACCAGGCCCTGAACAGCCATTCCCTCTCCCAGGTACTCCGCTTCGGCCTTCTCATTCTCGGCATCTATATGATCATCGATGGACTCATGTAAAAGAAGCATCTGCCGCGGCAGATGCTTCCTGATCATTACACTCTGAGGGCGCCACGGAACCTTCGCGCACCATAATAGGATTCCGCACCGTTATGGTAGATGAATACCATATTGTAACGGAAATCACCGAAAATGGCACCGCCGCGCTCCCTGATCCCATCCGGCGTACTAAGCCAGGATGATGTCTTATTGTCAAAGTCACCGAGTTCCTGCAGAAAGCGGTATTGGCTTTCATCAAGCATCGTGATGCCCATTTCCTCTGCAAGTTCCATCGCGCTGGTTTCAGGCTTATGCTTCTTACGCGCTTCCCATGCTGCACGGTCGTAGCATACGCTCTTCCTCCCTGCGGGACTTTCTTTCGAACAGTCGAAGAAGATGAATTCCCCATCCTCTTCCCCGACGACATCAGGCTCCCCTTCTGTCCGCTCCATTTCTGAAAGCGACCACAGTTTTTCCGGGTTGGATTCCAACTTCTCTTCCACCTGCTCCCATTCAATTCCTGCATGTCTGTCCATATTGGCCACAAATCGTTCCCTGGATATCTCCAGCTGCTTTTTCGTTTCTTCCGTGTTCAGTTTTTTTGCTGACATGTCTGATCATCCCCCTGTCTAATATCCGATGAATGTCTCTTTTCTAATGTTCTTTTTCGGTACCCCGGTACCAGTCAGATGCTTGCTTACCGATTCGACCATGGAATAGGGGCCGGCGATAAGATATTTTTCCACGTCTGCCCCTTCAAGCAGCTCAAGTTCCTTGTGCAGCCCTTCGCTCGACTCTATGAAACGCACTTCTGCAATTCCCCTGTCGCTGATGTCCGAAAGCTCCCCGCTGTACGTGAATTTTCCTTCCCCATCAACATACAGGAGAACGGGCGGCGTCTCCACCCTGATATCCGCATCAGCCAGTTCACTGAGCATCGCATGGAAAGGTGTGATGCCGATTCCACCGGCAATGAAGACCGTCCGCTCCCCGCCATCTGTGTGAAAAGAGCCTGCGGGACCGCTCATGGTCATCTCCATGCCGGGTTCCAGTTCAAGGAGCGCCTGTTTATAATCACTCGGCCTGTCATCTATCCTGGTCGTCACTTCAATCACATCTTCCCGCGGGGACGAGGAGATTGTGAAAGGTTTTGTCGGCGGTTTGACTTTCCTGTGGGTAATTGTGAAAAGTCCGTGCTGCCCTGCCTGCCAGCTCACCCCCTCCGGCTTTTCAAAACTGAAAGTATATACATCCCCTGAAATCTGACGCCTTTCTTTGAAAATCAGTTCTTTCTTTTTAAAAACAGCTGCTGCATCTTTTAAAAATCCCATCCGTTTCTCCTCCTTCGGCCTGCCTTCACTCCTGGTCCAATATGCGTGCCAGCGTTTCGATTTTATCACTCCAGCCGTATCTGGCTCCATTGTATGCCATATCCTCTTCCCTGAAGCCCGTATGGTCCAGGTGCAGAACCGTCCATTCTTCATCTTCTGTCAATGTCCATGTGACGACCGTATCGAGTGGTCCTCCCACCCATGTATAGGACAATCTGACGGGCGCTTCAACAGCCAGCACCACACTGTCCACGACCAGATTTATTTCTTCGTTGCGGAACTGGCACTGATGACCGACGATCGGTTTGAAATCATTCGGCATCACCCATTCAGAAAGTATATCCGGATCAGTCAGTGCTTCCCACACTTTCTCCCTTCTGCTCCTGAATTTAAAATCAAGCGATATTTCCGCCATCTTTATTCCTCCAATAATTTTCTGAGTTTTTCTGCGTTCCCGCTCCAGAATTGTTCATAATATGACAGCCAGTCCCTCACTTCCTTCAGCGGTTCCGGGTTCAGCCTGTACTTCGTCTCCCGCCCTGTGCGCCGTCCTTTGACGAGGTCCGCTTCGCCCAGTACTTTCAAATGCTTGGAAACGGCAGTCCTGCCCATATCAAAATGCGGTGTGAGTTCATGCAGCGGCATTTCCCGGGTGCGGGACAGTATATGCACAATCTTTCTCCTGGTCGGATCCGCAATGGCCGTAAAAACATCGCGTTCAACTTCCGGTTCCCCCATCCTGCCCCTCCTTCTTAGATAAGACACCTTTTAGTGTCTTTAATTATAAGACACTAAAAGGTGTCCGGTCAACAAAAAGCCACTTCTGTATTTCTTTGCTTTATGATTTAATATAGTTAATGAATACCCGGAAATGGAGATGTGCAAATGACATTTGATGAATATGTGGATAAAATCGATGAAAAATGGCGGGAGAGTTTCATAAGAACGTGGGATGTGATCAGCGAACATCTTCCGGAGGGGTTCGAGGCGGACATCCAGCATGGTATGCCGGGATTTGTGGTGCCGAAGGACAGATACCCTGAAGGTTATCATGTGGATAACGAACCGCTTCCTTTCATAGGCGTCGCTTCACAAAAGAGGCATCTCGCCGTCTATCACATGGGGATGTACCGGGATAAGAATCTGTATGACTGGTTCACCCGCGAATACCCCAATCATATGACGACCAGGCTGAACATGGGCAAAAGCTGTATCCGGTTTACCAACCCTGATAAAATTCCGTATGGACTGCTGGGTGAGCTGGCCGAAAAGATGACGGTCGAAGAGTGGATTGACCTGTATGAATCAAAAAGATAATATACTAACATTTTCCCCGCCCGTTTTGCATGTCAGTTTACATTTGAGTTTTTCGTACGGCATCCACATGCATCAACATGGTCATTGACCATCCCGATGGCCTGCATGAATGAATAGATGATGACCGGACCTGTAAATTTGAAGCCGCGCTTTTTAAGATCTTTGCTCAGGCGCTCAGACAGGCCGGTGGATGCGGGAATATCGGCATCAGTCTTACGTCTGTTCACAACCTGCGTGTAATCGGTGTATCCCCACAGGTAATCCGCAAAAGTTCCGAACTCCTTCTGAATTTCAAGCACGGCCCGGGCATTCGTCCGCACCGACTCCAGCTTGCCCATATGCCGGATGACACCTTGATCCATCTTGATATCCCCGAGCTCCTCATCCGTAAGCTTTGCACAGCGCGGAATATCAAAATCGTGGAAGGCTACCCTGTAAGCTTCTCTTTTGTGCAGAACCACCCTCCATGACAAGCCCGCCTGTGCCCCTTCCAGCGACAGCATTTCAAATATATACCGGTCATCGCCCGACGGCACACACCACTCCCTGTCATGGTATTGCTGCATGAGCGGGTCCTCGCCCGCCCACTGGCATCTCTTCATCAAAATCCCTCCTCGCAACTTTTCCTCAAAATGGTATCATGGTCATTATGTAAACATGTTCCCAAGAAAGGATGACACTGTGTCCGCTTTTATATTTTTCATATGCATAGCGCTCATCGCTTCCATACTACAGACGAGTACAGGGTTCGGCTTTTCCATAATGGCCACTCCGCTGTTTCTGATGCTGTTTCATCCGCAGGAAGCAATCCAGATAAATATCATCCTGTCCCTCGTCATTTCATTGGCGCTCATCCGTTCGATCATGGATTCGGTCGACTTCACACTGCTGAAGCGGCTGATAGCAGCAAGCCTCGCCGGCGTCCCTTTCGGCATAGCAATCTATATGTCGATTAACATAGAGGCTTTCAAGTTCTCTGTCGGCGTTCTGCTCCTCATGCTCACTCTACTGCTCATTTTGAACTTCAGGATCAGTCAGACGCGGGGTCGGGATAATCTGGCCGGCGGACTGTCCGGACTGTTCACCACAAGCATCGGCATGCCCGGTCCGCCGATACTGCTCTATTTCACCGGCACCAGCATGGACAAGGACAGGGTGCGTGCTACGACACTTGCGTTCTACCTGTTCATCTATTCAGTCAGTCTCGTCACACAGATCACTTTTACCGGTACCAGCGTACTGATTTGGAAATCCAGCCTTTATGCGGCACCCGCTGTGCTCGCGGGCCTTGTCATCGGTCAGTATATCCATAAGTGGGTCGATCAGGATACATTCCGGATTTTCACCTATGTTCTTCTAAGCGGCACAGGCGTATATCTTCTCATACAGAGTCTGCTGTCACTCTGAAGACCAATCAGCTTGAAAATCTGGCTTTGACTTCCTCCAGCACATGCAGGATCAGGGCAATGACAATGACACTGGCCACTGTATCGGAAAGATAGTGGGCGCCGAGGTAAATACGGGAAATCATCATTGAAATCACCAGAAAGACCAGGACCGCCCTCACATAGATATTCCGGCTGAGGCGGAACAGCAGAATGACAAGGACCATGAACGACAGCACATGCATGCTCGGAAAACTGTAACCGTCGAATGCCGCATGTTCAACATCCGGCCGCGCCCTCTGGAAAGTATATTTCATTGCAGCCCCGATTGCGAGGCTTGCTCCGGCGCCGATCGTATACAGCCAGAAATGAGGATCCTTTTTGAAATAATAAATTACAGCCACAATGAGGAATATGACAGCAGCATGGGAGGGCTTGAAGATATAGGAGAGGAAAGACAGATATGCCTCCAGCCATCCCGCATCCGCAAATCCCCTCAACAACAAATACACCGACCTGTCCAGGGCATCCGTGAAATCCAGTCTGATGCTGATGGCGAGGGTGGTAAACAGCGCCGCATACAGGGTGATGAAATATATATTACTTTTCTTCAATGCTATCCTTCCTTATAATCATTATATGCATCACAGTATACCATCTCTCATCAATTGGTTTTGACATTGCAGGGCTGTGTGTATCGGTCAATCTGTACACTGAAACTATAAAGGCGCCGGAGGACAGTATTCTCCGGCGCCTTTAAACTGGCTGCTCATCATGCAGCCTTTCTGCTTTTGACGATCTTTTTGTAAGTGTCTATGACATAGTACCCGTAAATGAGTGCGGCAGCCGCTCCGCCAAGGCCCGCAATTGCGTAGACCGTATAAAGCGATGCATCCGGCTGGAACGCAAAATAAGCCGCGATACAGCTCGATATCAAAGGCAGCGGCGCGATATAGTAATCGAACCTCCGGTTCATGATCGGGGCCTGCAGAAGGAAGTGTATCCCCATTACCAGCGTGATGAACGGTACGATGAACATGGCCACTTCAAGTACGAACATAAGTATGACAACAATAAGAATTGTAGCGTAAGTGACACCGACGAGAAAGCCGACCGACCGTTCTATGCGTACGACATCAGAAGTCCTGTCATTGCCGGCGGATTTTGAAAGCTCCCGGTTCTTGAGACTCCCGACCAATATATAGACAGCGCCAATCATCGCCGCTGCAAACAGTATCCACCCGGCTATGCCCCAGGCAAAGCCGAACCAGATTGAAAATGCCACTATGAACCCCACCATGATGAGAGCATGAGGAGCACTTGCCCTTGCAGCTTCAAAGTCCCAATCCAGTGCGCTGTTTTCCATCATATTTCTCCCCTTTGCGGAATCTTTTCCGCCAATTCTATTACTGAATATTCTATATACTCCATAGTAACTATTCTATCTATAGTATTCACATACAGCAATTATTTAAACAGAATCCGTTAAAATAATTTTTCAATATTTTCATATCCGTTCCCACATAAAAATCCATCCCGGACGAAAATTTCCGGATGGATTTTTGTCTGCTGTATTCCATTCATCCGAAAAAATCAATCACCATTATCCGAACTGCCGTCACTGTCCTGGTAGTTCGTATCGTTGATCGTCTGCTGCTGATCGAATTCCGATTCGTCATTGTTGTTCATGCCGCATGCGGATAAGACCAGGACCTGGGCCATGACCAACGCAAATATACTCCTCTTTTTCATCAAATACCTCTTTCTTTCGTGCATTAACCGCTGGATTCATTATCTCATTTAATATTGCCTGATGTCATAGATTTAAGCTCAATGTCAAAATGAAGAAGACCGTCCATCTGACGGCCTTCTTCGGAATATGCCTATTCACCCACTACACCGCATGCGATACGGTCGCCCGCATCACCTGATGGCTGTGACTCATAGTCATCCGCTTCAGAATGGATCATGAGTGCCGTGCCCTCTTCAGTAAAGAGCGTGTTATCCTGTCCTTCCTCAAGTGTAACCATATCTGCTGTGACTTCAGTATCCACTGTACCGTCTTCACTCACTTCTATATTTTCCATATCGCCTGCATGCGGTCCATCAGGGTCGTTCATGCCGTGGTTGGCATCTGTCGGATTATAATGGCCGCCCGCCGACTCGAAGTCGGGGAGTTCACAGGAGCCGGTCTCATGGAAATGGAAGCCGTGTTCGCCCGGCGGGAGGTTTTCACCTTCAAGGGCAATGTTGACCCCGGATTCCCCTTCAGTCAAAGTTGCTGTGGCCACCTGTTCTTCATTGGTATCCATCAGATCGACAATCACTTCAGAATCACCCGTTTCGCCAAATGACTCTGTTTCTTCTTCGTCTCCCTGGTACTCTTCGTTGTTTCCACTGCAGGCTGCAAGAACTCCAATCAACGCAATAGTCAGTATCAGGAACATCCAGCGCTTCATCGAATACCCCTTTCAATCGTAGTTAATGTTTTGATTCCCTTTAAATGTAAACGTAAACTTTATTTATCCAGTTGAACGAGGGTAAAAAAATAATCCGCTGATGAAGCTGTCATTCCCCTTCTGCGTGTATCAGATACAGGCACCCTGCCATATACCGTTCCTCTTTGATGATTTTCAGATTGCTGTCTCTTACAAGCTTTTTGATATCCCTTTTCTGGTGGCAGCCGACAATTTTCAAAACCAGAGGGTCGATCAGTTTTTGAAAGGAGGCCAATAGCCGGCTGCTGCTGAGTCCGTGTTCCATCAGCAGTATCTTCCCGCCCGTTCTGCACCATTTCTGAAACTGGTCCAGGACAGCCCCGGGATTCTGATATGCACACAGGCTGAGGGACGATACAACCGTGTCGAAGCTGTTCTCTTCAAATTCGACGCTTTCTGTATCGACCTGTATGAAAGTGGCCTCGAACCGGTAATTCCCTGATGCTGCTTTGGCTGATTCGAGCATCTCAGCGCTGAAGTCGATGCCTGTCAGCTCGATATCATCCGGGTAGAACGGATAATTCATTCCCACACCGATTGCCGATTCAAGCACTCTGCCCTCCGCCATGGAAAATATTTTCTCTCTGTATTCAAATGTCTTATCACTGCTGCGCCTTTTTTCATATGACTTTGCCTGACGGTCAAACTTCCGGATCATTGACTGCTTTGTCATATATTCCACTCCAATAATTCATTTTCATTTATCAAATCATGCTTTAGATGGTACAGTGTCAGTAAGAAGTAATATTACTCTTCGTTGGATTGAATGTATATCCGGGAGGTTTTTTATTCCACTTTTATAAAATCGCTTACAAAATAATGATAACATATCGGGAGTGATATTTATGAACAAGAGGACGGAGCTTTCGACAGAGACTGTGTGGGCGGGTGAGAAGGACTACCGGGCGCATGGTGCGAGCCAGGTGCCTGTAGTGAACAGTGTTGCTTATGAATACGGGGATCTGGATCACTGGTATGATGTTGCCAAAGGCCGGGCGTACGGGCACATATACGGCCGGAATACCAATCCTACCCTGGCATCTTTTGAAGACAAGATCTGCCGCCTGGAGGGCGCAGAAGCTGCCACGAGTTTTTCCACAGGCATGGCGGCAATCAGCAATACCATGTACACATTTTTACGTCCCGGTGACCGTGTTGTGAGCATCAAGGACACGTACGGCGGGACAAACAGGATTTTCAGCGACTTCCTGCCGCATATGAACATCGAAGTGACACTCTGTGAAACAGGGGACCATGAGGCGCTGGAGGAAGAAATCAGGAAAAGCTGTAAAGTCGTACACCTGGAGACGCCGACGAACCCCACTCTGAAGATCACCGACCTTGAACGGATTGCGAAGGTTGCAAAAGAAGCGGATGCACTGCTTGTTGTGGACAACACTTTCGCCACACCGATACTGCAGAATCCGCTAGAATCAGGCGCCGACCTTGTCATCCACAGTGCAACAAAATTCCTCGGCGGACATGCGGATGCACTCGGCGGAACACTCTGCGGTGCCAAACACCTGGTGGACCAGGTGTTCCACTACCGTGAAATCAATGGGGCAACAATGGACCCGAACGGTGCATATCTTATGATCAGGGGGATGAAGACACTGGATCTGAGAGTGCAGAAGCAGTGCGACAATGCTGAGAAGGTTGCCGAATACCTTTCTTCACATCCGGCGGTCTCCAAAGTTTTCTACCCCGGCCTTGCCGATCATCCGAACCATGATATTGCCAAAAGACAGATGAGGCGTTACGGCGGCGTGCTCAGCTTCGCACTTGCCGGCGGCATGGAGGCTGTCAAAAAAGTGCTCCCGCGCCTTGAATTCGCCAACCGTGCAGCCAATCTCGGTGCTGTAGAAACGACAGTCGGACCGGCAAATACCACGAGTCACGTGGAGTCGACACCCGAGGAGCTCGATGCCCTCGGCATCCCCGAGAGTCTCGTGAGATATTCAGCAGGGATCGAATCTTTCGAAGATCTTAAAAATGATCTGGAAAATGCCCTGGCAATTCTGGAAGAATCATAGGCATGCTTCATTCGAACATACAGGGAAAAGGGGAGATGTGATGTTCTCCAGACAGGAATATGAAACAAGGATGAACAGGACGAAACAGAAGATGCTGGAGTATGGTGTGGAAGTGCTGATACTCTCCAACCCCTCCAATATCTGTTACCTTACCGGCTATGATGCATGGAGTTTCTATGTCCATCAGGCGGTCATCGTCTTCATCGATGAAAAGGAGCCGCTGTGGATCGGCCGCGGCATGGACGCCAGAGGGGCCGAACTGACCACATGGATGAGCACACCGAATATCATCTACTATCCCGATGACTACGTGCAGTCCACCATCAAACATCCGATGGATTTCATCGCTGCGGAACTCGTGTACCGGGGCAAGGGCGACAGGAAAACAGGCGTTGAAATGGATGCATTCTATTATACCGCCATGGGCCATGAACGCCTCACAGTGGGGCTTCCCGATTCGGAGCTTAAAGATGTGAGCGGGCTGGTGAACTGGGTGAGGGTGTATAAAAGTGAAGCGGAGATAGGCTGCATGCGCAATGCAGCAACGATCGTCGGCAATGCAATGCAGGCGGCATACGACACGGTCGGTGCCGGCGTGCGTGAAAATGAGGTCGCCGCCGCCATCACCCATGCACAGATATACGGCAGCGACACATTCGGCGGGGATTACACATCCATCGTCCCCATGATACCGACCGGGAAATACACCGCCAGCCCCCATCTGAACTGGAGCGACAAGAGATATACAGAAGGTGACTCACTGACGATAGAGATTGCCGGGTGCTACCACAGATACCATGTGCCCATGGCAAGGACCGTATCCATCGGTCCGGTGCCCGACTACGTCAGGGAAGCCGGAAAGGTCATCATGGATGGCATCCATGAAACCATGGCAACCATGAAACCCGGAATCACAGCAGCAGAAGTCAACAGCGCGTGGAGCCGGGCCATCGCCAAACACGGCTATGAAAAGAATTCACGCATCGGCTACTCGATCGGCATGAGCTATCCGCCCGACTGGGGGGAGCACACCATCAGCTTCCGCGCGGGCGACCACACGATACTCGAACCCGATATGACATTCCATCTCATGCCGGGACTGTGGTTCGACGAGTTCGGAGTCGCAATCACAGAATCCGTCCTGGTCACAGAAAACGGCATCGAGCAGTTCACTTCATTCAATCAGGAAATCCATGAAAAACCTGTTCATTGACTTTTCGAAACGCAAAAAAGATGAATCGGCCCCGATTCATCTTTTCTTATTTATGCATCATATGCATTGAGT
This sequence comes from Salinicoccus sediminis, assembly GCF_000986795.1. Lineage (GTDB taxonomy): Bacteria > Bacillota > Bacilli > Staphylococcales > Salinicoccaceae > Salinicoccus > Salinicoccus sediminis. The sequence continues at coordinate 133,359 of NZ_LAYZ01000004.1, forward strand.
GCATTGACGCTGTGGGCGACGGCGGAGCCTGCTTTCAATGCTGTGCCGACCAGGATGGCTTCTGCCATCTCTTGTTTGGTAACATCCAGGTCTTTGGCGTTGTTTGTATGGATTTCTATGCAGTACGGGCATCCTGTAACATGCGCCACTGCAACGGCGATCAGTTCCTTGTCTTTTTGTGAAATCTCTCCCGGCTGCATTGCTTCTCTGTCCAGCTGTGTGAAGGCTTTGAATGCTGCGGGGGCAAGTTTTGAAAATTCCTTCAGTCTGCTGATGTTGGATTTCTTGTAAAGATCCCCCTCATTGCTGCCATCATATGCTTCCAGGGCATTCACACCATGCGCCATTGCAGATCCGGCTTTCAGTGCAGTGGCCACAAGGATGGCTTCCCCCATTTCCTCTCTGGAGACTTCCAGGCCTTTTGCATTGTTCACATGGATATCGATGCAGTACGGGCATCCTGTAACATGTGCCACTGCAATTGCGATGAGCTCTTTCGTCTTCTGTGGAATCACTCCGTCGGCCAGTGCCGCTTTATCGAATTGACTGAAGCTCTTAAAGGCTTCAGGGGCAAGCTTTGATAGTTCAGGCAGTCTTTCAAGGTTCGATTTCTGGTACAGGCTTTCTTCTGACATGATATTACCTCCGATAGTTTTCCGAATATAAAAAATACTTCTCCGGAAATCATATCCGAAGAAGCAGTGCCTTTCAACATATCGGCTTCATCTGCCAACGTCAAAATACAGATGATGGTGGAGACGGCAGTTCTGGTTGAACTCCGAACGACAGTTTTTGCATCTGCCTGTATCCATATACTCCGTGATTGTATGCTCAGTATCACATACTCCGCATAATATCGCTTTCTCGTCGAATTCATGCGCCTTCCACTTTCCGGTTTCGTGGCCTTCGCACTCGTCGTGGCACTTGTAGCATGGATAATATTTTCCGCAGCACCTGAATTTTATGGCGATGATGTCCCGTGTGCCGTGATAGTGGATGCAGCGTGTCTCCCTGTCGACCGTATGACCGGAAACCATCATTTCCCTTCACTTCCTTTCAGGTAGAAAAGCATCCCTTTGAATCATCATATCCAAAGGGATGCCATCACTCAAATCTGCAGATCCCGACTAACCGGCTGTTTACTTTTTGTCCTTCTTATACTGCATATAGACAGCCTGGGTGACGAGGAAGTCCTCTACTCCGTGTTTGCCGTCTGTACCGCCGAGTCCTGATTGGCGCATACCGGCGTGATAGCCCTGCACGGCTTCGAAATTCTCGCGGTTCACATACGTTTCGCCAAACTTCATTTCATTGACGACACGCATCGCCTCGTTAAGGTCGTCGGTATATACGGAGGAAGACAGGCCGTACTCTGTGTCATTCGCTTTTTCAATCGCTTCATCCAGCGTACTGAAAGTCGCAATCGGCAGAACCGGTCCAAAGATTTCGTCCCTTATGATTTTCGAGTCGTGGGATACACCGGTCAGGATTGTCGGTTCATAGAAATAGCCGTTTTCAATATCCGCCCGTTTGCCGCCTGCAGCAATCCGAGCGCCTTCTTCCACCGCTGTCTGCACCATGTTTTCCACAGTTTCAAGCCGGTCCTGGTTGATCAGCGGCCCGACTTCGGCATTTTTATCTTCACGCGGGTTGCCCAGTTTTTTAGCCCGGAAGGCTTTTGTGAGTTTATCAGTCAGTTTCTCCGCTACGCTTTCATGGACATACAGACGCTCAGCGTTTGTACATGCCTGGCCATTATTGGCAAGCCGGGATGTGACTATGGCTTCTGCAGCAATATCCAGATCGGCATTTTCAGTCACGATGGCAGGCGCTTTCCCTCCCAGTTCGAGATTGACCTTGGTAATATTCCTGGCAGCCGCTTCCATGACCTTTGTCCCTGCCGCTACACTGCCTGTCATTGTTATCATATCCACATCCTTGTGGGAGGCGAGTGCGTTGCCGATTTCAGAACCCGCACCGGTCACCACATTATATACACCGGCCGGAACTTCTTCCATGCCGTCTATTATTTTCGTGAATTCCATCGTCGTATTCGGTGTATGCTGACTCGGTTTGACGACAATGGTGCAGCCCGTCACCAGGGCCGTGGCTACTTTTCTCGCCAGTATGAAAACCGGGAAGTTCCACGGAATGATGCCGCCCACCACCCCGATCGGTTTCTTATAGATCAGTATATTCTCGTTTGGACGGTCACTCGGTACTATGTCCCCTTCCATCCTCCTTGCCCATTCCGACATGTAATGGAAATAGTCGATTGCGAGATCCACTTCACCGCTTGCCAGTTCATAATCCTTGCCCTGTTCTTCCTGCAGCAGGTCGATGAATGTATCCCTTCCGGCGGCGATTTCATCACCGAGTTTCCTCACAATTTTACCGCGCTCGATATTCGGCTTTTCCTCCCACTCTTTCTGAGCTTTGGAAGCCGCCTCTACCGCTTTATCGATATCATCCGCAGTTCCCTTGGGCGTTTTTGAAATGACTGCTCCCGTCGACGGATTGATTACGTCGATCGTCTCTTCTCCGGTGGATGCAGTATACTCACCATTTATATACAGCTGATGGTTTTGCAAAAAATCTCCTCCTGATTTCATTATTGATTCTCTCTTCCCTCGGGCAAAGAAGCTGAAACCCCGGAAATCATCCCTTAATGTGCTAATATGATTGTTATATCAACACCACCGGGAGGTATCGACGTGAAGAAGATGCAAAAGACAAATGCGATGAGGAATCTCGAGAACAATAAGATTGATTATAAGATCCATGAGTATCCGTGGGATAAAGAGCATCTGGACGCGAAAAGTGCGGCAAATGAAGTGGACATACCGCTTGAGAAGATATATAAGACACTTGTCGCCACAGGCAGCACTACAGGGGAAATTGTCGTCTGCATCCCGGCCGGACAGTCACTCGACCTGAAGAAACTTGCCAAAGAAAGCGGCAACAAAAAAGTGGAGATGCTGCACATGAAAGACCTGGAAAAGACGACAGGTTATATACGCGGCGGCTGTTCGCCTGTAGGTATGAAAAGGCGGTTCCCCACATATGTTTCTTCAGAAGCTTCTTCCATGGAATCCATCGTGGTCTCCGCCGGAAAAAGAGGCATGCAGATGGAACTGGCTCCGGATGAACTGCTCAGAATCACAGACGGACAATATGCCGATATTACTGTATAAAAAAATGGCTCTGAATCCTCCCGGGATCCAGAGCCTTCTTTGTTCCTGTTTATGCTTTTACTACTTTTATCTCTTCATCCTGAACTTCGACTTTCACGTTATCCAGAGTCTCCTCTTCAAGAATCAGGTCTGTCAGCTGATCTTCGATTTTGTCCTGGATGACTCTGCGTAATGGTCTTGCACCGAAGCGTTTGTCGTAACCCTGTTTTACCAGTATTTTTTTCGCTTCATCTGTGATTGTGATATTGATTTCATTTTCCTCAACTGTTTCCTGAAGTTCTGTGAGCATCAGATCTACAATTTGGAGAAGGTTATCTTCAGAAAGTTCATTGAAGTTGATGATGGAATCAAAACGGTTCAGGAATTCAGGTTTAAAGTAGTCACTCAGGTTATCAAGAGTGGATACTGATTCATGTTTGTCGGAACCAAAGCCGACACTTGCAGTATTGACACCAGTTCCTGCGTTACTTGTCATTATGATGACAGTTTCCTTAAAACTTACAGTACGGCCATGTGAATCGGTCAGGTGACCGTCTTCCATGATCTGGAGGAACATGTTCTGTACGTCCGGATGTGCCTTTTCTATTTCATCGAGCAAAATGATGTTGTAAGGATTATGACGCACTTTTTCAGTCAGCTGTCCTGCTTCCTCGTGTCCAACATAGCCTGGAGGGGAACCGATGATCTTAGAAACTGCATGTTTTTCCATGTACTCACTCATATCAAGACGGATGAGTGATTCACGTGATCCGAACAGTTCCTCGGCGAGCGCTTTTGTGAGCTCTGTCTTGCCGACGCCGGTCGGTCCGACGAACAGGAATGAACCGATTGGACGGTACTTGGATTTAAGGCCGGCACGGCTGCGTCGGATGGCTTTTGCCACTTTGCCCACAGCTTCTCCCTGGCCGATGACTTTCGCACCCAGCTGACCCTGGAGATCGCGCATTTTCTCCTGCTCGTCTGCCTGGAGCTTCGTCACAGGAATACCTGTTTTCTCTTCCACGATCAACTGGATATCGGAAACGTCCACATCAATGACCTGCGCTGCGTCTTCAGCTTTTTCGAGCTGTTTTTCAAGCTGCAGTTCCTGATATTTCAGGTTTGCCGCCTTTTCATAGTCTTCCTGTTCAGCAGCTTCGTCTTTTTCCTTCGCTATCTTTTCAAGCTTCTGCCTGATCGAGCCGGAGTCGTTTTCTGCATTGGACAGGTTCAGACGGGAACCGACTTCATCCATCAGGTCGATTGCCTTATCCGGCAGGAAGCGGTCCTGTATATATCTGTTTGACAGGCCGACGAATGCATGGATTGCCTCATCGGAGTAGCGTACTTCATGGAAGGCTTCGTAACGGTCTTTAATACCCTGGAGTATCAGTTCCGCTTCCTCCAATGACGGTTCTTTCACAATGATCGGCTGCAGACGGCGTTCAAGTGCTGCGTCTTTTTCAATCTGACGGTATTCTTTCAGGGTCGTAGCACCGATGATCTGCAGCTCGCCGCGTGCCAATGCAGGTTTCAGTATGTTACCTGCATCCATCTGGGAGCTCTCTGCCGTACCCGCACCTACGATCTGGTGGATTTCATCAATGAACAGGATGACGTCTTTACGTTCCTGCAGTTCACTGATCAGCTGTTTCATACGCTCTTCAAACTGACCCCGCATACTTGTATTTGCCACAAGGGAAGCCACGTCAAGGATATATATTTCCTTATCCATCAGCTTGGACGGGACAGTCCCTTCGACGATTTTAAGAGCCAGCCCTTCTGCAATGGCAGTTTTACCGACACCAGGCTCACCGATCAGTACCGGATTGTTCTTGTTCCTTCTGTTCAGAGTCTCAACGACACGCTTGACCTCCACGTCACGGCCGATGACCGGATCAATGTTGCCGGATCTGGCTTCATCAGATATATTTTTACCTAACTGATCAAGCAGGCCGTTCCCGCCGTTTTGTTTCTCTTTTACTTTCGTTCCCGTAGCGCTTCCTCCGTTTCCCTGGAAATATTTATTGTTGGAGTTTGTATTTTCAAAAGGTGATCCAGAAAAGAAATCGTTGGAATTCATCATTTGACCTTGTATTTCACGGAAACATTCATCACATAAATGTACTTGCATTTTCTGGTTGTTAACATTCATCGCAAGATTGACATTTGCTTCATTAACACCACAGTTTTGACATTTCATGCGTAGATTCCTCCTTTTCGTGATGATAGCCCAATTTGACTTTGACTATCTTTGACTATAAATACAGTATAAAGGTCTCCAATCAGATTTTCAATCATGATGCTCACATACCTTTTTGCCATTTGACTAAGTTTGACCTTTAACTATATTATACATTGACCTTATTTGACTTTCAAGTGTTTTTTGTTACTTTTTAATATGATTACGAAAAAAAGAGGCATCCTCAGATGCCCCCTCCCTCTGTTATACGAGCGTCATCCAGTTTACTCCCTTATCCTTGAGATGGCCCGGCCATTCAACATTCACTTTGTTCCATGTTTCCCCTGAATCTCTGGAAATATAGAAACCGGTGTTGTTCAAAGCATAGAACACTCCTGCTGCCACTCTGTCTGAGGCGAGAGAGAAAATTGCAGAACCGTCAGGGTCCGGCAGACCTTCATGGACCCGTTCCCATCTGCCTCCATTTTCACGACGCATCAGAATCGTTTCCGCATTTGATGGTTTATATGCCGTCCTCGGACTTTTTGCCGCCGACACAATGGTGATGTCCGCATTCCCGCTGTCCGCAGCGATGCCGACCAGATAGCTGTACGGGTCAAGGCCATCGTTGAATGTCTCCCATGTAGAGCCCGAATCGAAGCTTTCCGCATATCCGCCGCCTGCCGCTTCATACACACGTCCCGGAACCTCAGGGTGGGTCGCCAGCGTATGGCTGTCATGCTGCGACCCCGGTTTACGGTCCTCGAAGCTCTGTCCCCTATCCTCGCTTCTCATGACACCGCCGAGTTCTATTCCCGCGAAAATACGTTCCGCGTCATGAATATCCGGCTCGATGAAACGCACATGATGTGTCTCAGGCCGGGGCGGGAAACTCCATGTTGACTTTGATGGCAGATCCAAGAGCGCCGGGCAATCCGTCCATGTCCGCCCGCCGTCCTCCGATCGGAAGAGGCCGCTCGGTTCCGTACCGGCCCAAACGACTCTGCAGCCGTGTATATTCTCAGTGGGACTTATGGCGAGGCTCATCACCCGGTTATGTGTAATGCCGGCCCCGGCAGGCTCCCATGTCCCGCCGCCGTCATCGCTGATAAATAGCCCGTCATCAAATGTGCCCCCGTACAGCCGCCCCGGATTATCCGGATCGGCCGCAATGCACAAGAGGACATTCGGTGCAGGCCTTTCTGCCATCACCCATCCATCTTTTCCTTCTTTTATTTCGTAGAGTGAATTGCCGGCAGAAAAATACAAAGTCTTCATCCTATCCAGCTCCTTCAGAGTGTTTTTAATACTGTCCCATTCAGATTCCCTTTATCGGTCTGTAAAAAACTCATCCGTTGCCTGAAGGTCTTCATTCATCCGCCTGTTCTTTATAATATTCTTTTTCCTGTTTTGCACTGCCGAATGTTTTTTGCGTCGGATAGTGTGCCCTGGCAAATGAACCGCCGCTGACATCCTTGACCGTGTTGACTACAGTGAAGGCGTCTTCGTCCACTTCCCGTATCAGTTTCTTCAAATAGAACAGCTGCTGTTTCGGTACAGCAACATATATCAGGTTTTCAACATTTCCCGTGCCATCATTCCTGCCTTCAAGAATCGAAGTGTGAGCTCCGAGATTCCGCCGTATGGTAAGGGCGATCTCTTCACTGTAATCGGAAAATATATGCACAATCTTCTTGGACTCAAAACCTTCCAGCACATAATCCGTGACTTTCTTCCCTATGAACAGCGCCACGATCGTGTAGAGGATGTACACCGGCCCGATGACGAAGATCCCTCCCAGAACGACCAGCGCATCCAGTACAAAGTTTGTTCCGGTCAGTTCCCAGCCAAATTTATAGTTCAGCATCTTGGCGATTGTGGAGGTACCCCCGATCGTGCTGCCCGAACGGAAGATGAAGCCGAATCCTATGCCTGTAAACACTCCTGCATACAACGCAGCGAGCAGCGGGTCATTAAGCTTTGAACCATGCCCTTCCAGTATATAAAGAAACAGGGAAAAGAGCGGAATCGCAAGGATGGATTTTATTATCATGGATTTTGGCAGATAGCGGTAGCCAAACGAAATGATGAGTGTGTTCGCCGCAAATGTGACCAGCGCCGGAGACCACCCGAGTCCGAAGTACAGAAGCAGTGACGCCCCAGGTATCCCGCCTTCAGCCAGGGAATTCGGCATGGCAAAAATCGCCACTGAAGCAGCAAAGAAAAAAGTCCCCATCACCATAAACCCATAATCTTTCATGCAGCACCTTCTTTTCTCGTATATTCCTAAAAGCCGATCATTGTCATACTATCACAGGAATAAGCATCGTCAAGGAGATACAGATTACAAAGGCCCGTTGAAAGTATTCCTTTCAACAGGCCTGGGTAACGTCATATCATTATTTCCGCAGAATCTTCTCCATCGCTTTGCCTCTGGCCAGCTCATCTATCAGTTTATCCATATAGCGGATCTCCTGCATGAGCGGCTCTTCGATTTCTTCGACACGTACTCCGCATATCACACCTGTGATCATCTCTCTCGAGGGATTCATCTCCGGTGCTTCGGCAAAGAAGTTTTCAAAATCAGTATCCTTCTCCAGATGTTCTTCAAGCTGACTCTGACTGTAGCCCGTCAGCCAGAGGATGATTTCATCCACTTCATCCTTCGTCCGGTCCCGCCGAGCAGCCTTGGTGACGTAGTGGGGATAGACTTTTGAGAATGCCATCGTATATATTTTATACCCGGCCATATTACCGCTCCTTCCATTTCAATGATATTCAACATTCTGCACAGTTCCAGTATACAACAAACCTGCATATAAAAATCGCCGCTTTGGACATACATCCAAAACGGCGATTGCTTCGTCCATTCAGTTACAGGTTCACTGTGACATCCGATTTCTCTTTCAGATCTTCGGCGAGTGTCTGTGCCGCCTCACTTTCTTTCTGCATTACAACCTGCTCTTTAAGCTGCGGTTTCATCTCGTCGAAGGATGGCATCTCAGAGCCGCCTTCTTCCCCCTGCATCTGTGACATCTGTTCTTTCTGCTGATCATAGATCTCTTTCAGTTCATCATCGGATGGTTCGATATCACCGGTCTCTTCAGCGATAAGCTGGTCCATCTTGACCTGCGTTTTGAGCTGGGACATCACTTCATCCTTTTTCATGCCCTGCTCTTCCATCGCAGTGAAGAACTCATCCTGGGATTTCATCTGGTTTTGTTTGACAATGTCGTCCAATGTTTTGTTGACCTCGTCCTCAGGCGCTTCGATTCCGCGGTTTTCAGTTTCCTGTATCAGCAGTTCCTGGGAAACCATGCCGTCGGCAACCTGCTTTTTCAGTTCATCCTGATTCACTTCCTGCCCGGACATCTGCTGCTGCATGGCAGCCTGCTGGAACTGGCTCTCGTAAGCCTGTTGGAATTCATCCTTCGTCACTTCTTCGCCGTTCACTTCAGCGACGACATCAGGCACACCTTCCATGTCCGGTTCAGGCATTTCCTGCTGGCCTTCGCCGCTTTGGGCAGATTGGCCACCGCCTTCTTCACCGCTGCCAGAAGCCGTCTGTCCCTGGGACTCCTGCTGATTTTCCGCGTTCCCTGTATCTTCGCCTGAATCATCTCCCCCGCCGCAGGCACCGAGTACCAGCATCGAAGAGGCGATTGATAATCCTGTCAACCATTTTTTCATAATTGATTCTCCTTATAATGCGTTATTGTCCGTCATTCTAACACATCATATTCCAATGTCCACTCATCATGTGCCAGGATGGAAAATCCATACAAAAATTTTGAACATTCCATGACAGCTTAACAGTTCTCCTGAGGGGCACTCCCCACAATCAAAAACCCGTCCTGCTTCAGCAGGACGGGCGGATATGAGTCAGTTTTGCGCTCCCAGGGAGAATCTCTCCTCCCATTTATCATTATATAAAGCGTTCCTTGAAGAGCGGTATGCCCAGGCACCTGTACGGAAACCTGTCATTTCGGCTTCGAATACGATTTCAGACTGTTCATCATGTGTAACCTCCACAAATGAACTTCTCTCTCCTCCATCCGTGTGGCCGAAATCAAGCAATACATTGTCGCTGTCTTCACGGTATCTTGCACTGCTTATGATATTTGTGAAGTAATCCTCTCCGAGCTCTTCCCCATATGTCCATACTATTTCTGCATCCAATGTTTCTTCGTTGATACGGTAGTGGGTTCCGGCACTGTATTGTTCCGAAACCTTTTCATTCCCTCGGGTGACAACTGTATTATTATCGAGCAGCATGATATCGATCGTATCCGGGTCATCGTCGAAATCAGGAAGGATGGTGGCGTCATGCTGGGCTGCCGGATATTTGAAATCCCCGCTGTCCCCATCCACAAGATATTCTTCCATCTCTTCATTCCATCCCTCGGGATGAGCCAGGATCCACTTTATCTCACCTGTGCCGTAATCGATTTTCATCACTGTATCCTGATGCCTTCCCGAAATGATGATACTGTCATCACTTTCATCATACACGACGGAATTCTGATGGAACCAGTCTATCAGGCCGTTGTCCTCCCTCGGTTCATACTCTTCATAGACTTCCTTCGGGAAAAGGTCTTTCAGGTCCATTACTTTTACGACTTCCCCTGTCTCCCTGTCCATCTCTATCATGGTATCTTCCATGTAAACGCCACTGCCGTCATTGACAGTGAGCAGCAGATTCCCTGACGGCAGTTCCGCCACGTCATGATGAATCAGTGTGGACTCTATGCCCTCGGCTTCACTTTCCGCAGCTCTTTCACTTATAATGAAGGCATTGTAGACTTTACCTATATAGGTTGTTTCAAACAGACGGTTATAGGCACTTCCGCTGTTATCATCTTTCCCCAGATAGAGCAGGTTCCCATTATCCAGCTCCTGCAGAACATGGCTGTTGAAGCCCGAACCATACCAGCGGACATCGCCATTTACATCAAATGCAAACGCATATCTCGTACTCGGAATATAGAAAGTCAGTTCACTTTCTCCGAGTTTCATTTTTTCAGGCTGGGCTTCTTTGATTTCAATCTCCGGCATTTCTTCCGGCAGGTCTTCCGTAGTCACTGTAAAGGTATGTTCCAACACTTCCCCGGATTCGGTTTCTGCGGAAATCTCTATCGTGTTCGTATACCCCGGATACAACCCCAGGACAGGCAGTTCATGGTGGCTCCTGTATTCCTTTACTGTTTCCGAAATGTCCGCTTTGTCATCCTTTCCCTTTACTGTAAAAGTGACCTTTGCCGGTTCTTCCGTATCGAAAATCACAAGGGCGGAAAGGGGGCTCCGATTATAGGGGTCAACATTCACATACGGATTGTCGAGGGTACTACCCTCACTTTCGGCAAGTATCGCAGTCTCCAGTTCCTCCTGATCTGCAAGTACCTGCTCCGCCTTTTCCGGCGGGTAGTCATAATCCGCTTCTGCGGTTTCCTCCTCTGCAACCTCAGTATCCGGCTGTTCCCCAGTCTCATCTGATTCCTCCGGAGCTGCTCCGCGGTCATTACCATAAAAAGTGGCGGCTGTTAACAGGATAACTGCAAATCCGATGATTGCAACGATTACAATATTCTTTTTTTTCATGTACATACTCCTTACCGCTGTTGCTTTTAATATGTATAGTTACTGTCCAGAAATCTGAACAACCTTAATATCACCTTATCACTCACTCATCATAATATAAACACCTTTTCCATAATATGTATCGAGACTCCCCCTGACCGTGCGCATATAAAGATGGCCCGCCTTTCTTCGGCGGACCATCCTGCTGTTGCATGTATTCACATCGTGCTCTACTCCAGCTCTTCAGGCAGTACAAACCCCCGGTTTCGCTTCAATGTTTCTTCAATTCCATCCAGTACAGCTTTGACATCCCGTGGGTTGAAAATATCCATCCTGTCAATATCTATGACATAGACAGGGGATATATTCTTATCCAGGTAATTCTTCTTGAAGTCCCTGTCATACATTTCATATATATCCTGGTAATACTTGTACAGTTCCGGATTACCATCTATCTGCTCATATGACCTTCCGCGCTTTTTGATCCTCCTCATGATCTCTTCGAAAGAGCCATGCACCATTACCATAAGATCCGGTGATTTTTTGAATAAAACCTGCTGCTTATATAGATCCGCCAGCTCCTGCATCATGTTTTCATGCAGCTCAAGGTATGTCGCATACTCCGCTTCATCCATTGAGCCATTCTCATACTGGAGCCTTGCAAATATCATCGCATCTTCATAAATGGAGCGATCGAGCACTGAATTCGGGTGTGCCATGGCTTCCTTTATGGCACTGAACCTGTGGTTCAGGAAGAATATCTGCAGATGGAAGCTGTACCTCTGCGGGTCTTCATAATATTTCGCAAGAAACGGATTACCTTCCACTTTTTCCTCCAGCAATTCAACATCAAAATGTTTGGCGATCACTTTACCCCATTCCGTTTTTCCTACGCCGATTGTTCCTGCCAATGTAATCAATTTTCCTTCACCTTTTCCATAGTTCATAATATTCACCGTATTATATTCTTATTTATTCCTTCACACAATAAAAGCCCCGTTCATCATTCCGATGAAACGGAGCAGCTTATTGGAAATTCCAATATTCCATTGTGCTTTTATTCCACTGTTACCGACTTCGCAAGGTTTCTTGGCTTGTCCACATCGTTTCCGCGGTGCAGTGCTGCATAGTACGCGATGAACTGGTACACGACTACGGATACGAGCGGTGTAAGCATTTCATGCACATGCGGTATCACATATGTGTCTCCGTCCTGCTCGAGCCCCTCCATCGAGATCATGCACACTTTGGCTCCGCGTGCTTCGACTTCCTGCGCATTCCCACGGATGTTCAGGTTGATCCTTTCCTGGGTGGCCAGTGCGAATACCGGCGTGTTCTCTTCTATCAGCGCGATGGTACCGTGCTTGAGTTCCCCGCCGGCGAAACCTTCCGCCTGTATATAGGAGATCTCCTTCAGTTTGAGCGCACCTTCCAGGCCGACGTAGTAATCCATCGTCCTGCCGATGAAGAAGGCGTTTCTCGTCGTTTCGAGGTACTCGTTCACGATCTGCTCGATCGCTGGGGCGTCATCGATGACCGCCGTGATCGCTGTTGTAACTTTCGCAAGTTCTGTCATCAGGTTGATGCCTGTGTCTTTTCCGAGTTCGCGGGCTGCGACCTGCGCCAGGATGGAAAGGACTGCGATCTGTGCTGTATATGCTTTCGTGGAGGCGACGGCAATCTCAGGTCCTGCATGCAGGATGAGCGTCTGATCCGCTTCTCGTGAAAGTGTTGAGCCGGGTACATTCGTCACTGTCAGTGACTGGTGGCCGAGCTTCTTGATCTCAACAAGGACGGCGCGGCTGTCCGCTGTTTCGCCCGACTGTGAGATGAAGATGAACAGAGGCTTCTCGGACAGCATCGGCGTGTTGTATACGAATTCTGAAGCCACGTGCACTTCTGTCGGCACGCCTGCCCATTTCTCGAAATACTCCTTGCCGATGAGACCGGCATGATAGCTCGTCCCTGCGGCGATGACATAGAGTCTGTCGGCATCCCTCAGCTGTTTGATGATTGCCGGGTCGATTTTGAGATTCTCATCTTCATCCTGGTATTCCTGGATAATTTTCCTCATTGCCGCCGGCTGGTCATTGATCTCTTTCAGCATGTAGTGGTCATATGTGCCTTTTTCTATATCTCCTGCATCGATTTCCGCAATGTAGGAATCCCTTTCCACTGCATTACCCTCTTTATCCTTGATGACGATATCATCTTTTTTGAGGAGTACGACTTCGCCGTCCATCAGTTCCACGAATTCGTTCGTGATCTGCAGCATTGCCATCGCATCTGAAGTGATGACATTGAAATCCTCCCCTTTACCGAGAAGCAGCGGGGATTTGTTCTTGGCCACATAGATTACATCCGGATCCTCTTCATCCAGTAATCCGAGCGCGTAGGAACCATGCAGTTCACCAAGCGTCCTGTTGAAAGCCTCTTCTGTTGTCATACCCTCATCTGCCAGCTTCGCAATCACTTCGACAATGATTTCAGTATCTGTACTGGAAACCAGCTCAACGTCTCCAAGGTGATCATTCTTAAGCTGTTCATAATTCTCGATGACACCGTTATGAACCAGTGTAAAGCGGCCGTTAGTACTCTGGTGCGGGTGAGCATTGACCACGTTCGGCACACCGTGTGTCGCCCATCTTGTGTGTCCGATACCCACTGTCGCATCGAAGTCCGTCTCCACTTTTTCCCTGAGGTCCCTGATTCGTCCCTTCTCTTTGAACACCTTCACCTCTTCATCATTCCTGACCCCGATTCCTGCAGAGTCATAGCCTCGGTACTCCATTTTCTCAAGACCTTTGAGCAGTATCTCCAAGACATTGTCATTGCCGATATAACCAACTATTCCGCACATATACTGACTTCCTTTCCATTTAAGGTTTAAGTTCCGATGCTCTGTGCTGACAATCACTTGTCAGTTTTAACATCCGGTCTCACGAATACTTCAGTATCCGGGACAGCATCCGCCGAAATTCGATGGCTGTCCTCCTCGTCAGCAGATGGCTCCCATCTGCTCAGGCGCTATTCCGATTGTTTTTTATCCTGCCCTCCTTTTAGTCAACATTCACATTGTAAGGGAAATATGTATATACTGCAACAGAAAAATTTCGTATTAAACTGACTCAAACCGACATTTTTGGAGGTGTGGTCATAAAAAACTGCCGCCCCGGGATATCCGGACCGGCAGGATTGCTCTTCTGTTATTCGTCGAGACCCATTTCAGCCTTGACGACCTCTGCGATATCATTGCTGTACTTATCAGCCAATTCTTCAGTTTCAGCTTCCACCATGACACGGACCAGGGGTTCTGTACCGGAGGCACGGACGAGGATTCGTCCATTACCGTCCATATCCGCCTCCACCTCGTCAATCTTCGCAGAAACCTTATCGTTGTTCACCACATTGTATTTATCCGTTACACGTACGTTTACGAGCTCCTGGGGGAATGTTTCCACCTGCGCTGCCAGTTCACTGAGCTTTTTGCCGGATTCCCTGACGATTGCAGCAAGATGGACGCCTGTCAGCAGGCCGTCACCTGTAGTATTGTAGTCCATCATGATGATATGTCCGGACTGCTCGCCGCCGAGCGAGTATCCACCTGAGCGCATCTCCTCCACTACATAGCGGTCGCCGACTTTGGTCTTGTCACTGTTCAGGCCATGGGCTTCCAGAGCTTTATAGAATCCCAGATTGCTCATCACTGTGGAGACGACCATGTCATCCTTCAGCATATCTATGGACTTCAGGTGCTGGGCAAGGATGAACATGATCTTATCGCCGTCGACGATCTCTCCATTCTCATCCACTGCAATGATGCGGTCGCCATCACCGTCGAAGGCAAGCCCGAAATCCGCCTCCTGTTCTTTCACGAGTTCAACCAGCTTGCCAGGATGTGTAGAACCGACGCCATCATTGATGTTGGTGCCGTCCGGGTTACACCCGACCGTCACTGTATCCGCCTCGAGATCACCAAAGAGATAAGGAGCAAGCGAGTATGTGGAACCATGGGCACCGTCAAGCGCAATCTTCAAACCTTCCAGGTCCGTATCAATTGTGGACTTGAGATAGCTCACATATTTCTGGCTGCCTTCAAAATAGTCGGATTTATGGCCAAGCGCTGTACCACTCGGTCTTGGCAGCGTATCTTCCTCAGCATCGAGGAGCTTTTCAATTTCCTCCTCCTGCGCATCAGAAAGTTTGAAACCGTCTGAACCAAAGAATTTGATGCCGTTATCTGCCACCGGGTTATGGGAGGCGGAAATCATTACACCCGCATCTGCCTCCATCTCTTTTGTCAGATATGCTACACCCGGGGTGGAGATGATTCCGAGGCGCATCACTTCCGCTCCCATGGAAAGCAGTCCGGCAACGAGCGCTGATTCCAGCATTTCACCGGAAATGCGTGTGTCGCGTCCGACCAGTACAGTCGGTTTATCCTCTTCTTTCTGTCCGGATAGTACATATCCGCCAAATCTTCCCAGTTTAAAAGCCAGTTCCGGAGTCAGCTCCGTATTTGCAACGCCTCTTACTCCATCAGTACCAAAATATTTACCCATGTCTTTCTCCTTTTTCATTGTGTAGTTTTATTTCAGTCAATTTTCGGTTATTTCTATTTCTGCCTGCAGTACTGCCGGCTCTGTTTTACTGACACCTTCAGGCAGTTCCATTTCTATGTCTTTCGTTTCTGAATTTTCCATGCCGTCCACATTTACTTCGACATTGACGGAATCGATGTTTGCGAGCACTTCCTCGCTGCCGAATACCGTCACATTTTCATAGTTGAGCTTAACATCTTCCAGCGTATGTCCGTCTGCAACTTCACCGTTCACTTCGTATTCCACCGGAACTTCCTTGCTTCGCTCATCCACCGAGATTTCGACCCTTACGTCAGTCGGATCGATCCGCACATCAAGCTTGTTGAATTGTGAGTCAAATACACTTACTTCCGCTTCTTCGACGCGGTCCTCTGTAATTCTTGAGCTGTCATTCAGGGTGGCGCGTACATATTGTATACGATTCATTTCACTTTCACCACCCATGACGGTGACCGTGGACGGTATGACATTGACCTCGGAGATCTGGTGGTTCGGCCCCACCCGGCTCTCACTCACTTCAGCCTGTACTTCGAATGTTCTTGTAACAAGATCCTGTATGTTGATGTTTGCAGTCTGCGGAACAACTTCAGCCGTGACATTTTCAGGCAGTCCCTCCACTGTGAAGTGCTCCTCATATTCTCCCACGTCCCGGTTCCGTAGGTCGAGGGAAACACTGAAATCCCTTGTTGTCTGGAGCCTTTTGACATTGGAGTTGTTTCCAAACAGCTGGACATTGACCTCCGACGGAGCACCGGAGACATAGTAGTTCTCCTTGTCATACTGCAGCTCCACAGGCACGCCCTCAATCATCTGTGATTCGGGATTTTCACCGTCATCATTGAACAGATTATCAAAAACATCATTTACAGAAAGGAACATGAACAATGCGAGAATCAGGGCCACAAACCTGAGACCCCATTTACTTTCTAGCAAAGAGCCCACCTCCTTCCTTCAGCTCAGGGAGCAGACTCCAATGTGTTTTCAGCATGGAATCAAGCTCTTCAAGTGATATTTCGCGCGTGAGCTTACTGTCATAAGTCACTGAGATGTTACCTGTTTCCTCAGAGACCACTATTGTGAATGCGTCGGTCACTTCCGACACACCGACAGCCGCCCTGTGTCTTGTACCGAGATTTTTGGCAATCTTGCTGCTGTCGGACAGCGGCAGGTAACTGGCAGCTGTGGCAATTTTATCTCCCTGTATAATCATGGCCCCGTCATGCAGCGGAGTGTTCGGGATAAATATGTTGATCAGAAGTTCTGATGAAATGTTTCCGTTTATGGGAATCCCGGTTTCGATGTAATCTTTCAGCCCCGTCTCCTTTTCAAAGACGATCAGCGCCCCGATGCGGCGTTTTGCCATATATCTGATGGATTTTACCATGGCTTCCCGCATCTTATCATGTTCTGAACTTGCTGCTGTACTGCTTGTACGGAAGAGACTCCCGCGGCCAAGCTGTTCAAGCGCCCGTCTGAGCTCCGGCTGGAATATCACAATAATCGCCAAAAAACCCCATTCCAAAACCGTATCGAACATCTGTGTCGTCGTCGCAAGATCGAAAAAATTACTTATCGCCCGGCCGATAAGGATGAAGAATATCCCTTTGATCAGCTGGATGGCTTTCGTACCCTTCATTACGGTAATCAGAAGATAAAGTACGTACCAGACAATCAGCAAATCGACAATGCTCGAAATTACGGCTGCCGTTGTGATGTTCTCAAAAAAATTATCTGTCTGCATAGTGCCGTCCCTCTCTCAATATTTCAAATAAAATCCAAACGCTTATCCAGCATGTCATATATGCCGGTTAAAACCACATCTCCTCTGAACATGTTTTTCTCAATTCCCATGCTCTTGAACCTGCTCTTGCATTCTTTGATATTGCCATTGTTGAAACTTGCATAGCAGTTCAGAAGCACCATTGACGGCGAATTCTCATGTTCCGTCATTTTTTCCAGTTTTTCGAAAAACCCAAGCATTGCCAGATTTTTTGCCTCGAGAAGATTGAATGTGTCCCTCTTGTAGTCTATATGAAGGATTTCCGACTGCCTTTTCAGCCTCGTAAGAATCCTCTCAGACGTAAAATATTCCTTCTTGATATGATAACATGCCGCCATTTCAAACATGACCCTGATGATTCCGAGATCAAGCTCGGTAAGCTTTAAAATGATGAACAGCGTATCCTCCAGAAGGTCCAGCGCCCCTTCCACTTCATCCTGTGAAACCAGTATGCGCGTTTTTAAAATTATCGCATCTATGTAGGACTGGTTGACCGAAACCGTGGACAGTAGCCTGAGCGCCTGATCCACATGATACTTCTCTTTTCCCGGCTTATCCGTTTTATTATAATACTTGGCATAGATCAGATGGATCCGTCCACTGTCCTGGGGAGGGACCTGATCGACCGTTTCGTATTCTTTTTCTATGAAAGAGATTACAGATTGGAAATCTTCACTTTCGATTTTCTGTTCATAATAGGCAATCTCCCTTAGTATCTCAACATCATTATACCTGAAATGGGACACTTCCTGCATAAAATCGTTGACAGAGCAGTTCAAACGTTCACTCAGTTTTATGAGGACATTAGTTGAAGGATGCACACTGCCCTTCTCTATCAAACTGAGATAAGTCCTGGAAATGATGCCGTCCGCCAATTCTTCCTGTGTCAGATTGTTATTGTTGCGTATTTCCTTGATTCTCTGCCCAATCATAGTGGTGCCCCTTTCACTGTAGTAACAGTTACATCATACCAAATTCGCAATTATGCAACAAATGATTAAAAGGCTCTCAACTTTTGTAAATAGATGTTTATTTGATTGACAAGCTATTTACAGTTAATCATACTATAAATATATCTCATAAGGGGTGTTTCTTCATGAAAAAATTACTGGTTATTGATAACCTGGCCCAGTTGAAAAGCGTCAGTGACCCATTCCGGATCGAGCTCCTCACCATGCTTGGTGAAAAACCGAAGACGGGCCAGAACCTTGCGGATGAACTGGATATCCCCCGCGCGAAGATCCACTATCATCTCAATGAACTGCTGAAAAACGATATCATCCATGTGGTAAAGACCGAGGAGAAGAACAGCATCATCCAGAAATTTTACGCACCGGTGGCTAAAAAAGTGGTGCCGAATATCGACCTTTTGAAGTATATCCCGGATGAAAAGAAGAAAGACAGCATGTCATATAACCTGAACATCAAAGAGGACGACCTGAAACAGTTCAAAAAGGATCTTAAAAATTTTGTAAAGAAGCACTCTGAAAAGAAAAACACCAAAGGAACCGATGAATACAAGGTCCAGCTCATGCCTTTGGGAGATGATAGCAATGATAATGAAGGTTAAATACAATATTTTAAGGGATAGCATCCATTACAGATGATATCCCTTTTTATATGGCCAATTATATTTACAGCTGTTTTTTCCCGAACAGGAATGAAGCAATCTCCACTGCCTTCTCTGCAGTAATATTCTTCTCATCAAGCAATGGATTCACCTCTACAAGATCCATCGAAGTCACCAGGTCCGATTCATTCAGCATGCGCATCGCAAGCTGTGTTTCAGACAGTGACATACCACCGTCAACAGGTGTGCCCGTCCCCGGTGTTTCCAACGGGTCGAGTCCGTCGACATCGAGGGAGAGGTGCAGACCGTCGACCTTATCTTTCAGGTAGGCAATCGCCTCATCCATGACACCGGCCATGCCTTTTTCCCTGACGTCAGTTGCAGTGAAAGTGAGAATATCATTCTCCTTGATGTATTCCCTCTCACCCACATCAAGATCTCTCATGCCTATTAAAACAACATTTTCCGGTTTCACCTTGACTCCGGGCTGATGAAGGTTCACGAAACTCTCATGCCCTACGCCGCATGCCACAGCAAGCGGCATGCCATGTATGTTACCTGATGGAGAAGTCTCACTGTCGTTGAGATCGCCGTGGGCATCATACCATATGACACCAAGGTTTTCGTAATGCGGGCTGATTCCAGCTATGGAGCCGATCGAAAGCGAGTGGTCCCCTCCGAGTATCAACGGAAAGCGTCCAAGTTTTACGGAACTTTCAACCTCTTCCGCCAGTTCAGTACTGAAATCCTTCACCTGTTCGAAATTGAGAAGCCCCATCTCCTCTTTCGCCGAGTGCAGAGTCGGATCCACTTTATACTGACCGGTAATGTTCCCTTTATCTTCAACATTCATTCCCTGTATTTCCAATGCTTTGACAAGGCCGGCGTAACGTATCGCATCCGGTCCAAAATCCACTCCCAGTTTCGGCTGGCCGAAACATGTGGAAGCGCCGATAATATCTACCTTATGGTTCATAAAAATATCCCCTTTTTCAAATCAAGTCTAACTTCATATTATACAACATTGGATTTTTATGCAATGATTTATAAAAATGTAAATACAACCGTTTTCATGCATAAAGATAAACAAAAAAAGACACCTTCCGAAGAAGATGTCCACAAGTGAGCCATAGAGGATTCGAACCTCTGACCCTCTGATTAAAAGTCAGATGCTCTACCGACTGAGCTAATGGCTCATGGCTGGGCTAGAAGGATTCGAACCTTCGCATGACGAGACCAAAACCCGTTGCCTTACCGCTTGGCTATAGCCCAATAATATTAAAATGGTGGAGGGGGGCAGATTCGAACTGCCGAACCCGAAGGAGCGGATTTACAGTCCGCCGCGTTTAGCCACTTCGCTACCCCTCCGTGGTGGAGAATGACGGGTTCGAACCGCCGACCCTCTGCTTGTAAGGCAGATGCTCTCCCAGCTGAGCTAATTCTCCAAAAGATGACCCGTACGGGACTCGAACCCGTGTTACCGCCGTGAAAGGGCGGTGTCTTAACCGCTTGACCAACGGGCCAGTATATAAGTATATGCTCAAAACAAAAAAATGGCTCCACAGGTAGGATTCGAACCTACGACCGATCGGTTAACAGCCGATAGCTCTACCACTGAGCTACTGTGGAAAACTATTAAATAAAATATAAAATCACACTGCCCGGCAGCGTCCTA
>NZ_LAYZ01000005.1 GCF_000986795.1 Salinicoccus sediminis
GGCATTCGGAGTTTGTCTGAATTCGGTAACCCGGGATGGGCCCCTCGTCCAAACAGTGCTCTACCTCCACGATGCTCTCATGAGGCTATACCTAAATATATTTCGGAGAGAACCAGCTATCTCCAGGTTCGATTGGAATTTCTCCGCTACCCACACCTCATCCGGTCACTTTTCAACGTAAGTCGGTTCGGCCCTCCATCCAGTGTTACCTGGACTTCAGCCTGGACATGGGTAGATCACCTGGTTTCGGGTCTGCAACCCCATACTTATTCGCCCGCTTCAGACTCGCTTTCGCTGCGGCTCCGCATTCGCTGCTTAACCTTGCATGAGATCACAACTCGCCGGTTCATTCTACAAAAGGCACGCCATCACCCATTAACGGGCTCTGACTACTTGTAGGCACACGGTTTCAGGTTCTGTTTCACTCCCCTTCCGGGGTGCTTTTCACCTTTCCCTCACGGTACTGGTTCGCTATCGGTCACTAAGGAGTATTTAGCCTTGGGAGATGGGCCTCCCGGATTCCGACGGAATTCCTCGTGTTCCGCCGTACTCAGGATCCACCGCGCCGCATAATGTCCTTTGCCTACGGGACTGTTACCCCCTCCGGCCGGCCTTTCCAGGCCGTTCGGCTCAACATTACTTGGCGTGTCGGTGTCCTACAACCCCAGCCGTAGCTGGTTTGGGCTCTTCCCGTTTCGCTCGCCGCTACTCAGGGAATCGATTTTTCTTTCTCTTCCTCCGGGTACTGAGATGTTTCAGTTCCCCGGGTCTACCGCCGCGTCAGCTATCTATTCACTGACCGGCAACACATAATGATGTGCTGGGTTCCCCCATTCGGAAATCTTCGGTTCAACGCTTACTTACAGCTCCCCGAAGCATATCGGTGTTGGTTCCGTCCTTCATCGGCTCTTAGTGCCAAGGCATCCACCGTGCGCCCTTCATTACTTAATCGCAATGAATTTGTGAGTGTGCCGCCCGAAAGCGGCACAACGCGTGTTTGTGTGAACTCTTTTTAATTTCAGTTCTCGGTTTTCTACGCTTTGATTTTCGGTTAAAAATCATTTATTGCTTCTCTATCCGGTTTTCAATGTACATGATTAAATGAATGACTCCAAAGAGACCATTCAAAACTGAATACAATATGTCAGACGTCAATCCGTTCCGTATTTATCCTTAGAAAGGAGGTGATCCAGCCGCACCTTCCGATACGGCTACCTTGTTACGACTTCACCCCAATCATCGGTCCCACCTTCGACGGCTGCCTCCCAGAAGGGTTGGCCCACCGGCTTCAGGTGTTACTGACTTTCGTGGTGTGACGGGCGGTGTGTACAAGACCCGGGAACGTATTCACCGTGGCATTCTGATCCACGATTACTAGCGATTCCAGCTTCATGGAGTCGAGTTGCAGACTCCAATCCGAACTGAGAACAGTTTTATGGGATTCGCTCAACCTCGCGGTCTCGCTGCCCTTTGTACCTGTCCATTGTAGCACGTGTGTAGCCCAAATCATAAGGGGCATGATGATTTGACGTCATCCCCACCTTCCTCCGGTTTGTCACCGGCAGTCTCACTAGAGTGCCCAACTGAATGCTGGCAACTAGTCATAAGGGTTGCGCTCGTTGCGGGACTTAACCCAACATCTCACGACACGAGCTGACGACAACCATGCACCACCTGTCACTCTGCCCCGAAGGGAACCCCTGTC
>NZ_LAYZ01000006.1 GCF_000986795.1 Salinicoccus sediminis
ACATCGATGGCATTCGGAGTTTGTCTGAATTCGGTAACCCGGGATGGGCCCCTCGTCCAAACAGTGCTCTATCTCCACGATGCTCTCATGAGGCTATACCTAAATATATTTCGGAGAGAACCAGCTATCTCCAGGTTCGATTGGAATTTCTCCGCTACCCACACCTCATCCGGTCACTTTTCAACGTAAGTCGGTTCGGCCCTCCATCCAGTGTTACCTGGACTTCAGCCTGGACATGGGTAGATCACCTGGTTTCGGGTCTGCAACCCCATACTCGTACGCCCTCTTCAGACTCGCTTTCGCTGCGGCTCCGCATTCGCTGCTTAACCTTGCATGAGATCACAACTCGCCGGTTCATTCTACAAAAGGCACGCCATCACCCATTAACGGGCTCTGACTACTTGTAGGCACACGGTTTCAGGTTCTGTTTCACTCCCCTTCCGGGGTGCTTTTCACCTTTCCCTCACGGTACTGGTTCGCTATCGGTCACTAAGGAGTATTTAGCCTTGGGAGATGGGCCTCCCGGATTCCGACGGAATTCCTCGTGTTCCGCCGTACTCAGGATCCACCGGGCCAAATAATGTCCTTTGCCTACGGGACTGTTACCCCCTCCGGCCGGCCTTTCCAGGCCGTTCGGCTCAACATTACTTGGCGTGTCGGTGTCCTACAACCCCAGCCGAAGC
>NZ_LAYZ01000007.1 GCF_000986795.1 Salinicoccus sediminis
GCCATCACCCATTAACGGGCTCTGACTACTTGTAGGCACACGGTTTCAGGTTCTGTTTCACTCCCCTTCCGGGGTGCTTTTCACCTTTCCCTCACGGTACTGGTTCGCTATCGGTCACTAAGGAGTATTTAGCCTTGGGAGATGGGCCTCCCGGATTCCGACGGAATTCCTCGTGTTCCGCCGTACTCAGGATCCACCGGGCCAAATAATGTCCTTTGCCTACGGGACTGTTACCCCCTCCGGCCGGCCTTTCCAGGCCGTTCGGCTCAACATTACTTGGCGTGTCGGTGTCCTACAACCCCAGCCGAAGCTGGTTTGGGCTCTTCCCGTTTCGCTCGCCGCTACTCAGGGAATCGATTTTTCTTTCTCTTCCTCCGGGTACTGAGATGTTTCAGTTCCCCGGGTCTACCGCCGCGTCAGCTATCTATTCACTGACCGGCAACACATAATGATGTGCTGGGTTCCCCCATTCGGAAATCTTCGGTTCAACGCTTACTTACAGCTCCCCGAAGCATATCGGTGTTGGTTCCGTCCTTCATCGGCTCTTAGTGCCAAGGCATCCACCGTGCGCCCTTCATTACTTAATCGCAATGAATTTGTGAGTGTGCCGCATCAAGCGGCACAACGCGTGTTTGTGTGAACTCTTTTTAATTTCAGTTCTCGGTTTTCTACGCTTTGATTTTCGGTTAAAAATCATTTATTGCTTCTCTATCCGGTTTTCAATGTACATGTTTAAAATG
>NZ_LAYZ01000008.1 GCF_000986795.1 Salinicoccus sediminis
TGCAGAGTCGGATCCACTTTATACTGACCGGTAATGTTCCCTTTATCTTCAACATTCATTCCCTGTATTTCCAATGCTTTGACAAGGCCGGCGTAACGTATCGCATCCGGTCCAAAATCCACTCCCAGTTTCGGCTGGCCGAAACATGTGGAAGCGCCGATAATATCTACCTTATGGTTCATAAAAATATCCCCTTTTTCAAATCAAGTCTAACTTCATATTATACAACATTGGATTTTTATGCAATGATTTATAAAAATGTAAATACAACCGTTTTCATGCATAAAGATAAACAAAAAAAGACACCTTCCGAAGAAGATGTCCACAAGTGAGCCATAGAGGATTCGAACCTCTGACCCTCTGATTAAAAGTCAGATGCTCTACCGACTGAGCTAATGGCTCATGGCTGGGCTAGAAGGATTCGAACCTTCGCATGACGAGACCAAAACCCGTTGCCTTACCGCTTGGCTATAGCCCAATAATATTAAAATGGTGGAGGGGGGCAGATTCGAACTGCCGAACCCGAAGGAGCGGATTTACAGTCCGCCGCGTTTAGCCACTTCGCTACCCCTCCGTGGTGGAGAATGACGGGTTCGAACCGCCGACCCTCTGCTTGTAAGGCAGATGCTCTCCCAGCTGAGCTAATTCTCCAAAAGATGACCCGTACGGGACTCGAACCCGTGTTACCGCCGTGAAAGGGCGGTGTCTTAACCGCTTGACCAACGGGCCAGTATATAAGTATATGCTCAAAACAAAAAAATGGCTCCACAGGTAGGATTCGAACCTACGACCGATCGGTTAACAGCCGATAGCTCTACCACTGAGCTACTGTGGAAAACTATTAAATAAAATATAAAATCACACTGCCCGGCAGCGTCCTACTCTTGCGGGACGTCAGTCCAACTACCATCGGCGCTGGAGAGCTTAACTGCTGTGTTCGGCATGGGAACAGGTGTGGCCTCTCCGCCATCGCCGCCGGACAATGTTTCCTATGGGAATGTGTCAGATCCGGTGCCGCCGCATCCCTGCGGGCCACCTGGCCATGTCACATTCAAAACCGGATAGAAGCAATAGTCGCGCAGAAACCGAAACACGGTTTCTTCATCATTCTTGAATAAGTCATCGATCGATTAGTATTCGTCCGCTGAATGTGTCACCACACGTACACGCCGAACCTATCCACCTCATCATCTCTGAGGGATCTAATGGGGAAATCTCATCTTGAGGGGGGCTTCATGCTTAGATGCTTTCAGCACTTATCCCGTCCATACATAGCTACCCAGCAATGCCGTTGGCACGACAACTGGTCCACCAGGGGTATGTCCATCCCGGTCCTCTCGTACTAAGGA
>NZ_LAYZ01000009.1 GCF_000986795.1 Salinicoccus sediminis
ATTCAAAAGCTCAAAACCCTTCTCCCCCAAGGGATACCACCACGCAAACGCGGCGAAGGGCTCGTTATTCGCCGCGAGGCTCCACTGTGCAGTTTTATTCCGGAAACGTGGAATGTCAACGGAGAGTAAGGTTACAGCGATTTGAAAATTGCACAGTGAAAAAAGGGTTCACTGTGCAATTTGGTCTTATTTCGGTATAATAATACACTATGAAAGTTTTATTACACTCATGGTTTTTGGAAATTGCTTTAAAATTTATGTATTCGGTGTATAATGCACATATAAACATAAAAAAACCATTTACTAATTGGAAGTTAGTAAATGGAAATGGTCAATCTGGTCAATTGATTGTTTGTTATGTTGTTAGTTATATCTTTTTTTATGTTTAAATTTTTTATGATACGAGGTTATTGTATGCCAAAAAATACAAAAAGTAAAGTT
>NZ_LAYZ01000010.1 GCF_000986795.1 Salinicoccus sediminis
GATGTCCGCGGTAGGAGAGCGTTCTAAGGGCGTTGAAGCCAGACCGTAAGGACTGGTGGAGCGCTTAGAAGTGAGAATGCCGGTATGAGTAGCGAAAGATGGGTGAGAATCCCATCCACCGTATGCCTAAGGTTTCCTGAGGAAGGCTCGTCCTCTCAGGGTTAGTCGGGACCTAAGCCGAGGCCGAAAGGCGTAGGCGATGGACAACAGGTTGATATTCCTGTACCACCTCTTCATCATTTGAGCAATGGGGGGACGCAGGAGGATAGGGTAAGCGCGCTGCTGGAATAGCGCGTCCAAGCAGTTAGGCTGGGAAATAGGCAAATCCGTTTCCCGCAAAGGCTGAGCTGTGACGGCGAGGGAAATATAGTACCGAAGTTCCTGATTCCACACTGCCA
>NZ_LAYZ01000011.1 GCF_000986795.1 Salinicoccus sediminis
CGTGTGCTCTTCCGATCTCTCCCGCTCCTCCTGTATGTCCACCGGCAGTGTGGAAAGCAGCTCGAGCGCCTCTTCGATGCGGGCATTCATGAAGAGATGCTGGAACAGGTGCTGGCCGGTGAACCGGACCGCCTCCTTCTCCACTTCCTCCTCATCATCGATGCTCACTTCAAACATGTTTTCGAGCTCTTCATCATACCCGGAGTCCGGTTCATGCTTCACATACTGCACACCGAAGAGGAACGCCTTGTTGGGATCATTCATGATGATGTACAGCTGGCTCAGTATAAAATAAAATTCAGCATCGTACTGATGCTGAATGAACTCATTGATCAGAATATGTTCGGCTTCCGTCCCGCGGCCCACCTCAGCAAGAAGATAGGCATACTGGGACAGGTACGCAAGATTGTTCCCCTCGAGTTCAATCGCCTTCTGGAAACTCCTCAGAGCATCATGCTTATTGTTTTGTCCTGATTTTTTCATCCCCTGATTGAAATGGAACTCTCCACCCTGGTTGAAGGGGATTACTTTCCTATTGTCATTCATCATTCCTGCTCCTTATAACAAGCGGGTTCCCGTAGCAGGTTGAATGGTCGGGGACATCTTTTGAAACGACGGCCCCTGCACCGACAACCGCGTGATTTCCAATCACCACACCCGGCAGAATCGTCACGTTCGCACCCACCATCGTATCATGGCCGATCCTCACATCACCGATGCGGTATTCGTCGACCAGATATTCGTGGGTCAATATTACTGTATTATACCCGATTATACTATTTTTGCCAATATGGATGCGCTCAGGGTACATGAGATCCGGCATGGCACGGAATGCGAGGGATACGTTGGCCCCGAGCTTCATGCCGAGCGCCTTCCTGTACAGTACATGCTTGATCTTTGTGGAAGGTGCGTAGCGTCCGAGCTCGATGAATATGAAGTTTTTTATCACTTTGAACCTGGAGATGGTCCTGTACATATTCCACAGCGGATTGACTTTCCCTGCTTTTGTGATCTCGAGCCTTCTCATCGCTATCTCCCTTTTTTACGGTTTTTACCCTTTTTGTGACCCTGCTTTTTCTTGACCGTCTGACCGGCCTGCTTTCTTTTCCCCCGGGCGGCTTCAGCGCCCCCGGGGCCGTATATGCCCTGTACACTGCCGTATTTCGGCAGGTCATATTTCATCTCGCGGTAGATCCACACTGCAGCTGCCAAAACGATGAGCAGGATCGAGATGACCTGTGCCGTGCGGAGGACGTCGCCGATCATCAGGCTGTCCGTGCGCATTCCTTCGATGAAGAACCTGCCTGCTGAATAAAAGATGAGATAGAGCAGGATCGTCTGCCCCACTTTAAGTTTCGGCCGCAGCATGAGGAGGATGACAAAACCGAGCAGATTCCACAGTGATTCGTACAGGAATGTCGGATGGTAGTAGGCGCCGTCGATG
>NZ_LAYZ01000012.1 GCF_000986795.1 Salinicoccus sediminis
TCTTGACATCCTCTGACCCCCCTGGAGACAGGGGTTCCCTTCGGGGCAGAGTGACAGGTGGTGCATGGTTGTCGTCAGCTCGTGTCGTGAGATGTTGGGTTAAGTCCCGCAACGAGCGCAACCCTTATGACTAGTTGCCAGCATTGAGTTGGGCACTCTAGTGAGACTGCCGGTGACAAACCGGAGGAAGGTGGGGATGACGTCAAATCATCATGCCCCTTATGATTTGGGCTACACACGTGCTACAATGGACAGGTACAAAGGGCAGCGAGACCGCGAGGTTGAGCGAATCCCATAAAACTGTTCTCAGTTCGGATTGGAGTCTGCAACTCGACTCCATGAAGCTGGAATCGCTAGTAATCGTGGATCAGAATGCCACGGTGAATACGTTCCCGGGTCTTGTACACACCGCCCGTCACACCACGAAAGTCAGTAACACCTGAAGCCGGTGGGCCAACCCTTCTGGGAGGCAGCCGTCGAAGGTGGGACCGATGATTGGGGTGAAGTCGTAACAAGGTAGCCGTATCGGAAGGTGCGGCTGGATCACCTCCTTTCTAAGGATAAATACGGAACGGAATGGTTGACATATTGTATTCAGTTTTGAATGGTCTCTTTGGAGTCATTCATTTTAAACATGTACATTGAAAACCGGATAGAGAAGCAATAAATGATTTTTAACCGAAAATCAAAGCGTAGAAAACCGAGAACTGAAATTAAAAAGAGTTCACACAAACACGCGTTGTGCCGCTTGATGCGGCACACTCACAAATTCATTGCGATTAAGTAATGAAGGGCGCACGGTGGATGCCTTGGCACTAAGAGCCGATGAAGGACGGAACCAACACCGATATGCTTCGGGGAGCTGTAAGTAAGCGTTGAACCGAAGATTTCCGAATGGGGGAACCCAGCACATCATTATGTGTTGCCGGTCAGTGAATAGATAGCTGACGCGGCGGTAGACCCGGGGAACTGAAACATCTCAGTACCCGGAGGAAGAGAAAGAAAAATCGATTCCCTGAGTAGCGGCGAGCGAAACGGGAAGAGCCCAAACCAGCTTCGGCTGGGGTTGTAGGACACCGACACGCCAAGTAATGTTGAGCCGAACGGCCTGGAAAGGCCGGCCGGAGGGGGTAACAGTCCCGTAGGCAAAGGACATTAT
>NZ_LAYZ01000013.1 GCF_000986795.1 Salinicoccus sediminis
AGACATACAGGTCGAGCAGGGTCGAAAGACGGACTTAGTGATCCGGTGGTTCCGCATGGAAGGGCCATCGCTCAACGGATAAAAGCTACCCCGGGGATAACAGGCTTATCTCCCCCAAGAGTTCACATCGACGGGGAGGTTTGGCACCTCGATGTCGGCTCATCGCATCCTGGGGCTGTAGTCGGTCCCAAGGGTTGGGCTGTTCGCCCATTAAAGCGGTACGCGAGCTGGGTTCAGAACGTCGTGAGACAGTTCGGTCCCTATCCGTCGTGGGCGCAGGAAATTTGAGAGGCGCTGTCCTTAGTACGAGAGGACCGGGATGGACATACCCCTGGTGGACCAGTTGTCGTGCCAACGGCATTGCTGGGTAGCTATGTATGGACGGGATAAGTGCTGAAAGCATCTAAGCATGAAGCCCCCCTCAAGATGAGATTTCCCCATTAGATCCCTCAGAGATGATGAGGTGGATAGGTTCGGCGTGTACGTGTGGTGACACATTCAGCGGACGAATACTAATCGATCGATGACTTATTCAAGAATGATGAAGAAACCGTGTTTCGGTTTCTGCGCGACCATTGCTTCTATCCGGTTTTGAATGTATATGGTTGCCGCTCTAGTATTTCCAATACGTAGAGCGGCACACATAGACATTCGTTCGACAGTAGTCGAACGTCCTTAATCCTGAATATTCAGGGCTTGAGGCAAATCAACATTGTCCGGCGGCGATGGCGGAGAGGCCACACCTGTTCCCATGCCGAACACAGCAGTTAAGCTCTCCAGCGCCGATGGTAGTTGGACTGACGTCCCGCAAGAGTAGGACGCTGCCGGGCAGTA
>NZ_LAYZ01000014.1 GCF_000986795.1 Salinicoccus sediminis
ATATCAGGTTACAGTAAAGCTCCACGGGGTCTTTCCGTCCTGTCGCGGGTAACCTGCATCTTCACAGGTACTATGATTTCACCGAGCCTCTCGTTGAGACAGTGCCCAAATCGTTGCGCCTTTCGTGCGGGTCAGAACTTACCTGACAAGGAATTTCGCTACCTTAGGACCGTTATAGTTACGGCCGCCGTTTACTGGGGCTTCGATTCGCACCTTCGCTTACGCTGAGCGCTCCTCTTAACCTTCCAGCACCGGGCAGGCGTCAGCCCCTATACGTCACCTTTCGGTTTGGCAGAGACCTGTGTTTTTGATAAACAGTCGCTTGGGCCTATTCACTGCGGCTCATATCTCTATGAGCACCCCTTCTCCCGAAGTTACGGGGTCATTTTGCCGAGTTCCTTAACGAGAGTTCGCTCGCTCACCTTAGAATTCTCTTCCCAACTACCTGTGTCGGTTTACGGTACGGGCGGTGATCGTCCTCGCCAGCGGCTTTTCTCGGCAGTGTGAAATCAATGGCTTCGCCTACTAAATTTCGGCTCCCCGTCACAGCTCATGGTTATACAGGGCGGATTTGCCTGCCCTGACCACTCACTGCTTGGACGTGCCCTTCCGGTCGCACGCTCCATCTATCCTACTGCGTCACCACATCACTCAAACGGACATCACCGGTACAGGAATTTCGACCTGTTGGCCATCGCCTACGCATC
>NZ_LAYZ01000015.1 GCF_000986795.1 Salinicoccus sediminis
CTCATATCTCTATGAGCACCCCTTCTCCCGAAGTTACGGGGTCATTTTGCCGAGTTCCTTAACGAGAGTTCGCTCGCTCACCTTAGAATTCTCTTCCCAACTACCTGTGTCGGTTTACGGTACGGGCGGTGATCGTCCTCGCCAGCGGCTTTTCTCGGCAGTGTGAAATCAATGGCTTCGCCTACTAAATTTCGGCTCCCCGTCACAGCTCATGGTTATACAGGGCGGATTTGCCTGCCCTGACCACTCACTGCTTGGACGTGCCCTTCCGGTCGCACGCTCCATCTATCCTACTGCGTCACCACATCACTCAAACGGACATCACCGGTACAGGAATTTCGACCTGTTGGCCATCGCCTACGCATCTCTGCCTCGGCTTAGGTCCCGACTAACCCAGAGCGGACGAGCCTTCCTCTGGAAACCTTAGTCATTCGGTGGACGGGATTCCCACCCGTCTTTCGCTACTCACACCGGCATTCTCACTTCCAATCGCTCCACATGTCCTCACGGTCATGCTTCTCCGCCATTGGAACGCTCTCCTACCATTAATACAAAGTATTAATCCACAGTTTCGGTAATATGTTTAGCCCCGGTACATTTTCGGCGCAGCGTCACTTGACTAGTGAGCTGTTACGCACTCTTTAAAT
>NZ_LAYZ01000016.1 GCF_000986795.1 Salinicoccus sediminis
AGACGAGCTCAAGATGGGCTTTCCAATTATGGAGAGTTTGATCCTGGCTCAGGATGAACGCTGGCGGCGTGCCTAATACATGCAAGTCGAACGCGAGAGGAGGGAGCTTGCTCCCTCTGATCGAGTGGCGGACGGGTGAGTAACACGTAGGCAACCTGCCCATCAGCCGGGGATAACTGCGGGAAACCGTGGCTAATACCGGATAATCCTCTCCACCGCGGGGTGGGGAGTTGAAAGACGGTTTCGGCTGTCGCTGATGGATGGGCCTGCGGCGCATTAGCTGGTTGGCGGGGTAACGGCCCACCAAGGCAACGATGCGTAGCCGACCTGAGAGGGTGATCGGCCACACTGGGACTGAGACACGGCCCAGACTCCTACGGGAGGCAGCAGTAGGGAATCTTCCGCAATGGACGCAAGTCTGACGGAGCAACGCCGCGTGAGTGAAGAAGGGTTTCGGCTCGTAAAACTCTGTTGTTAAGGAAGAACGCCAGGTAGAGTAACTGCTACCTGTGTGACGGTACTTAACCAGAAAGCCACGGCTAACTACGTGCCAGCAGCCGCGGTAATACGTAGGTGGCAAGC
>NZ_LAYZ01000017.1 GCF_000986795.1 Salinicoccus sediminis
GCGGTGGAGCATGTGGTTTAATTCGAAGCAACGCGAAGAACCTTACCAAATCTTGACATCCTCTGACCCCCCTGGAGACAGGGGTTCCCTTCGGGGCAGAGTGACAGGTGGTGCATGGTTGTCGTCAGCTCGTGTCGTGAGATGTTGGGTTAAGTCCCGCAACGAGCGCAACCCTTATGACTAGTTGCCAGCATTCAGTTGGGCACTCTAGTGAGACTGCCGGTGACAAACCGGAGGAAGGTGGGGATGACGTCAAATCATCATGCCCCTTATGATTTGGGCTACACACGTGCTACAATGGACAGGTACAAAGGGCAGCGAGACCGCGAGGTTGAGCGAATCCCATAAAACTGTTCTCAGTTCGGATTGGAGTCTGCAACTCGACTCCATGAAGCTGGAATCGCTAGTAATCGTGGATCAGAATGCCACGGTGAATACGTTCCCGGGTCTTGTACACACCGCCCGTCACACCACGAAAGTCAGTAACACCTGAA
>NZ_LAYZ01000018.1 GCF_000986795.1 Salinicoccus sediminis
CCAGTGTCTCAGGATCACGGTACAGTCCGATATGCCCCACCCGGGCTGAGGGAATCAGCTTCAGTATTCCCTCCTGCATTCCGAGACCGGCACGGAGTATGGGAACAATCCCCAGCTTTTTGCCGCTCAGCCTTTTTGCCGTCGTCCTCTGAACGGGTGTATCCACTTCAACATCTTCCAGTGACAGATCGCGCGTCACTTCATATGCCATCAGCATGCCGACTTCATCGACAAGTTCCCTGAACTCCTTTGTAGATGTCTTCTCATCACGGATATAACTCATTTTGTGCTGGATCAGCGGATGGTCCATTACTTGCACTTTGGACATAGTGTTCCTCCTGTCTTCTCAATTGTGCCGGAATAAGTGATCTTATTCCGAGATCGGAAGAGC
>NZ_LAYZ01000019.1 GCF_000986795.1 Salinicoccus sediminis
TCTTCCGATCTGTTCATGATCCATGCATTTACAATCATGCTGGCTGCCGCCTACATCATTGTACTGTTCACGGCATAACCCGGACGGATAGGAGGTGTTCCATGAGACGGGTCATACTGATACTGCTGATATTGATGCAGCTTATGTTTTTCATCAATTACATCATTAACGACGGCATAATATTCTTCAACATATATGTATGGTCCGTCCTGGGAGTCATTTCCCTGGTTACAGGATGGCGGGCGGTAAAAGCCGGACCCAATCTCTACGAGAACCGCAGAGTGCATTCCGGCCTCTCTCTCACCCTGTTCATCCTTTCGATTGCCTC
>NZ_LAYZ01000020.1 GCF_000986795.1 Salinicoccus sediminis
GCGATGAGCCGACATCGAGGTGCCAAACCTCCCCGTCGATGTGAACTCTTGGGGGAGATAAGCCTGTTATCCCCGGGGTAGCTTTTATCCGTTGAGCGATGGCCCTTCCATGCGGAACCACCGGATCACTAAGTCCGTCTTTCGACCCTGCTCGACCTGTATGTCTCGCAGTCAAGCTCCCTTATACCTTTACACCCTGTGAATGATTTCCAACCATTCTGAGGGAACCTTTGAGCGCCTCCGTTACTCTTTGGGAGGCGACCGCCCCAGTCAAACTGTCCACCTGACACTGTCTCCCGCCCGGATCACGGGCGCGGGTTAGAATCCCAACCACACCAGGGTGGTATCCCACCAGTGCCTCCGTGTAGACTGGCGTCCACACTTCCTCGGCTCCCACCTATCCTGTACAGGTGAGGTCAAGATTCAATATCAGGTTACAGTAAAGCTCCACGGGGTCTTTCCGTCCTGTCGCGGGTAACCTGCATCTTCACAGGTACTATGATTTCACCGAGCCTCTCGTTGAGACAGTGCCCAAATCGTTGCGCCTTTCGTGCGGGTCAGAACTTACCTGACAAGGAATTTCGCTACCTTAGGACCGTTATAGTTAC
>NZ_LAYZ01000021.1 GCF_000986795.1 Salinicoccus sediminis
CTCCGCTACCCACACCTCATCCGGTCACTTTTCAACGTAAGTCGGTTCGGCCCTCCATCCAGTGTTACCTGGACTTCAGCCTGGACATGGGTAGATCACCTGGTTTCGGGTCTGCAACCCCATACTCGTACGCCCTCTTCAGACTCGCTTTCGCTGCGGCTCCGCATTCGCTGCTTAACCTTGCATGAGATCACAACTCGCCGGTTCATTCTACAAAAGGCACGCCATCACCCATTAACGGGCTCTGACTACTTGTAGGCACACGGTTTCAGGTTCTGTTTCACTCCCCTTCCGGGGTGCTTTTCACCTTTCCCTCACGGTACTGGTTCGCTATCGGTCACTAAGGAGTATTTAGCCTTGGGAGATGGGCCTCCCGGATTCCGACGGAATTCCTCGTGTTCCGCCGTACTCAGGATCCACCGGGCCGCATAATGTCCTTTGCCTACGGGACTGTTACCCCCTCCGGCCGGCCTTTCCAGGCCGTTCGGCTCAACATTACTTGGCGTGTCGGTGTCCTACAACCCCAGCCGAAGCTGGTTTGGGCTCTTCCCGTTTCGCTCGCCGCTACTCAGGGAATCGATTTTTCTTTCTCTTCCTCCGGGTACTGAGATGTTTCAGTTCCCCGGGTCTACCGCCGCGTCAGCTATCTATTCACTG
>NZ_LAYZ01000022.1 GCF_000986795.1 Salinicoccus sediminis
GTGCATGGTTGTCGTCAGCTCGTGTCGTGAGATGTTGGGTTAAGTCCCGCAACGAGCGCAACCCTTATGACTAGTTGCCAGCATTGAGTTGGGCACTCTAGTGAGACTGCCGGTGACAAACCGGAGGAAGGTGGGGATGACGTCAAATCATCATGCCCCTTATGATTTGGGCTACACACGTGCTACAATGGACAGGTACAAAGGGCAGCGAGACCGCGAGGTTGAGCGAATCCCATAAAACTGTTCTCAGTTCGGATTGGAGTCTGCAACTCGACTCCATGAAGCTGGAATCGCTAGTAATCGTGGATCAGAATGCCACGGTGAATACGTTCCCGGGTCTTGTACACACCGCCCGTCACACCACGAAAGTCAGTAACACCTGAAGCCGGTGGGCCAACCCTTCTGGGAGGCAGCCGTCGAAGGTGGGACCGATGATTGGGGTGAAGTCGTAACAAGGTAGCCGTATCGGAAGGTGCGGCTGGATCACCTCCTTTCTAAGGATAAATACGGAACGGAATGGTTGACATATTGTATTCAGTTTTGAATGTTCTATTCAGAGTGTTCACAAATCAATATCATATAATATATAATGGGCCTATAGCTCAGCTGGTTAGAGCGCACGCCTGATAAGCGTGAGGTCGGTGGTTCGAGTCCACTTAGGCCCACCATTATATGAAGCCATGGGGGCTTAGCTCAGCTGGGAGAGCGCCTGCTTTGCACGCAGGAGGTCAGCGGTTCGATCCCGCTAGTCTCCACCATTTTAAACATGTACATTGAAAACCGGATAGAGAAGCAATAAATGATTTTTAACCGAAAATCAAAGCGTAGAAAACCGAGAACTGAAATTAAAAAGAGTTCACACAAACACGCGTTGTGCCGCTTGATGCGGCACACTCACAAATTCATTGCGATTAAGTAATGAAGGGCGCACGGTGGATGCCTTGGCACTAAGAGCCGATGAAGGACGGAACCAACACCGATATGCTTCGGGGAGCTGTAAGTAAGCGTTGAACCGAAGATTTCCGAATGGGGGAACCCAGCACATCATTATGTGTTGCCGGTCAGTGAATAGATAGCTGACGCGGCGGTAGACCCGGGGAACTGAAACATCTCAGTACCCGGAGGAAGAGAAAGAAAAATCGATTCCCTGAGTAGCGGCGAGCGAAACGGGAAGAGCCCAAACCAGCTTCGGCTGGGGTTGTAGGACACCGACACGCCAAGTAATGTTGAGCCGAACGGCCTGGAAAGGCCGGCCGGAGGGGGTAACAGTCCCGTAGGCAAAGGACATTATGCGGCCCGGTGGATCCTGAGTACGGCGGAACACGAGGAATTCCGTCGGAATCCGGGAGGCCCATCTCCCAAGGCTAAATACTCCTTAGTGACCGATAGCGAACCAGTACCGTGAGGGAAAGGTGAAAAGCACCCCGGAAGGGGAGTGAAACAGAACCTGAAACCGTGTGCCTACAAGTAGTCAGAGCCCGTTAATGGGTGATGGCGTGCCTTTTGTAGAATGAACCGGCGAGTTGTGATCTCATGCAAGGTTAAGCAGCGAATGCGGAGCCGCAGCGAAAGCGAGTCTGAAGCGGGCGAATAAGTATGGGGTTGCAGACCCGAAACCAGGTGATCTACCCATGTCCAGGCTGAAGTCCAGGTAACACTGGATGGAGGGCCGAACCGACTTACGTTGAAAAGTGACCGGATGAGGTGTGGGTAGCGGAGAAATTCCAATCGAACCTGGAGATAGCTGGTTCTCTCCGAAATATATTTAGGTATAGCCTCATGAGAGCATCGTGGAGGTAGAGCACTGTTTGGACGAGGGGCCCATCCCGGGTTACCGAATTCAGACAAACTCCGAATGCCATCGATGTGCTTCATGGGAGTCAGACAGTGGGTGATAAGGTCCATTGTCGAGAGG
>NZ_LAYZ01000023.1 GCF_000986795.1 Salinicoccus sediminis
CTTGCCACCTACGTATTACCGCGGCTGCTGGCACGTAGTTAGCCGTGGCTTTCTGGTTAAGTACCGTCACACAGGTAGCAGTTACTCTACCTGTCGTTCTTCCTTAACAACAGAGTTTTACGAGCCGAAACCCTTCTTCACTCACGCGGCGTTGCTCCGTCAGACTTGCGTCCATTGCGGAAGATTCCCTACTGCTGCCTCCCGTAGGAGTCTGGGCCGTGTCTCAGTCCCAGTGTGGCCGATCACCCTCTCAGGTCGGCTACGCATCGTTGCCTTGGTGGGCCGTTACCCCGCCAACCAGCTAATGCGCCGCAGGCCCATCCATCAGCGACAGCCGAAACCGTCTTTCAACTCCCCACCCCGCGGTGGAGAGGATCATCCGGTATTAGCCACGGTTTCCCGCGGTTATCCCGGACTGATGGGCAGGTTGCCTACGTGTTACTCACCCGTCCGCCACTCGATCAGAGGGAGCAAGCTCCCTCCTCTCGCGTTCGACTTGCATGTATTAGGCACGCCGCCAGCGTTCATCCTGAGCCAGGATCAAACTCTCCATAATTGGAAAGCCCATCTTGAGCTCGTCTTGATACTGAAATCAGTATCGTTTGCGTTTGTATTGTCCGCCTCAATCTGTGACACACGATGTGTGTCGCTTTCTCGGAATTAAACGTTGACATATTGTCATTCAGTTTTCAATGTTCTCTCTTTTTGTGTTGCTCGTTTTTCTCACTCTTAGTATGTTACATCAGCCACAAGTTTTATTCAAGCGTAATTTTTACACTTTCGAAAAACTTTTTTGCTGAAGAAATACTGTCTTGTTGCTGAGTTAAAAAATTTACGCCGCTCAAATCAGCGACAAGATATATCATAACAAGTGTGCATTTTAATGTCAACAACTTTACTGAAGAATTTTAAATTCTTTTTTCGCGTCTGCTTTGTTCATCAAATGCTAAATATTAGGTTATCATAATGGGCCATAATTGTATATAATGAATTTCAGAGGTGAAAGTATGAAAAAGAAAGGCAATAAGATCCAGCGGATCCGCGGCTATGCTCTGGCCCTTGTGTTCATAGGCATGGGAATCATGTATCTGGGAGTATTCTTCAGGGAGTCGCCGATCATTTTCAGCATCTTCCTTATAGTAGGACTGCTTCCGATAATGCTCAGTTTCATCATATACTTCTGGGTGGGAATGATCAGCACCCGGACAGTAACCGTCCAGTGCCCCAATTGCGAAAAGCACACGAAGATACTCGGTCATGTCGACTTCTGCCAGCATTGCAAGGAACCCCTTACGATCGACAAGGAACTGGAAGGCCAGGATTTCTCACTGGATTACAATGTAGAACACAGAAGGAACCAGGCAATCGATGAAATCAATAAAGAGACCGGTCAAACCGACCGTCCACAGGACAAATAGGAAAAGCGGCCATGCGGCCGCTTTTCCTATTTTCTGTATGAATCTGTTTTTGCATTCTAGACCTGTTCCCTGCATTCCGGACAGAGGCCGTATATCTCGAGTCTGTGGTGACTCACATCATATTCAGTCACAGAACCGGCAAGCTGTTCCACTTCTTCGAGTCCCGGATAATGGAAGTCTGTGATCTTGCCGCAATTACTGCAGATGATATGGTAATGCGTATCTGTTATGAAATCGAACCTGCTGGATGAATCCCCGTAGGTGAGTTCTTTTACCAGGCCGGTATCCTTGAAGAGTTTCAGGTTATTATATATTGTCGCTACACTCATATTAGGATATTCACTGGACAACGCTTTGAATATATCATCAGCAGTCGGATGTTCTTCAGTTTCTATCATATACTTGAGCACTGCTTTTCTCTGTGGTGTAATTCTGACACCAGTCTCCTTGAGTGCATCAATCGAATCAGTGAACTGTTCATTGGCATCCATCATCTTCATATTGATACCTTCTTTCCTATATCAGACTACTGTATTACATTTATTGTACTTCGTTATTAAATTGTTTGTCAAATCAGATTTTCAGTAGCCGCGGGCATTATCGATGATATTCTCCATGGAATCGAAATCATCAGCCCGCCTCAGGTTATATATGAAGATTTCGAATGCACGTGTTAAATATTCCGGCGTTTTGGATGACGCGTGCGGTGTTATTGTCAGATTGTCATACTCGTAGAATTTATGACCTGGCGGCAGCGGCTCCTGATTGAACACATCCAGGATCATGTGCCTGATATATCCTTCTGACAGAACCGCATTCACGGTATCATCTGTCATGATATCCCCGCGTCCGATATTGACGAAGACGGCTGTGTCTTTCATTTTCCTGAACGTTTCTTCATTGAGCATGCTCCGGGTGGATCCGGTGCTCGGGAGGATGTTGATCACTATATCCGCTTCGCCGATGTGTGCATGCAGTTCGTCAACGGGGAGGGTCCGGTCGAAATTTTCAACTTCCCTGCCCTTTGTATTGTAGCCTGTCGTTTCTGTGCCGAATGCCTTCAATACGCCCGCCAGATGCGAACCGATGCTCCCGGTGCCGAGGATATGGACGGTTTTACCGTATATCTCCTCAGTCACTGCCTGTTTCCTCCAGTACGCCCGCTCCTGCTCAAGGTTCAGCTGATGGATATCCTTGTAGAAATTGAGCAGGAGTCCTATCGTATATTCCGTCATCTGTATCTTATGGATGCCTTTGGCATTCGTGATGTGGACGCCCTCCATCTCCGACAGCGGCATATCATCCAGACCGGCACTCATCACCATCACCCATTTCAGGTTTTTGAAAGCTTGCATATCTTCTGCTTTCATATCAGAGCCGTAAGTGACGAATATATCCGCCCATTCCCGGTCCCTGTCTGTCACTTCACGAGATTTCACAAAACGGAATTCATATCCGCCGAATTCATTTTCAAGCTGTTCCAGCATGTCTTCCCTGAGTCTTGTTGTCGAGAGGATATTCTTCATCAGCCTAAACCTCTTGCAGAAATTCTTTGAGGGAGTCCATATGCTCTTTCGCTTTAACATTGTCATAACGCTTCAGGATGTTGCTGTTTTCATCCACGACAAAAGTGGTCCGGACGATTCCCTTCGATTCTTTGCCGAACACTTTCTTCATCCTGTATACATCAAGGCTCTCGGCCAGCTTGAAATCCTCGTCCACCAGGAGGTCGAAGTTCAGACCCTGCTTCTCGATAAAATTCTGATGTTTCTTCTTAGAGTCGCCGCTCACCCCGTAGACCGTTACACCAAGGTCGTTGAGGAAATCCATGTTATCCCTGAGATCGCATGCCTGTGTGGTGCATCCGGGTGTATTGTCTTTCGGATAGAAGTAGATGACCGTCTTTCCTTTCAGGTCTTCATTGGAAACTGTTACCCCGTTCTGGTTTTCAAGCGTAAATTCCGGAAATTTATCCATCTGTAATCCTCCTAGATAGTTTTATATATACTGATGATAACGGACTTCTGCATAACTCACAACACAATGAGCCTCGCTTAATAATAGAAGATATGTATGATAGAATAACTAGTATAAAAAATTGCAGTTAAAAGGATGAAAACGAATGTTCAGTCACGGAAAATCAAAAGCACTCAAAGATGAAGCGGATAAAGTCATACTGGGCGGTGTCAACTCCCCTTCCAGATCATATAAGGCAGTC
This sequence comes from Salinicoccus sediminis, assembly GCF_000986795.1. GTDB lineage: Bacteria > Bacillota > Bacilli > Staphylococcales > Salinicoccaceae > Salinicoccus > Salinicoccus sediminis. Next base: position 3,637 of record NZ_LAYZ01000023.1, read on the forward strand.
GGTGAGGGCGCACCAGTCGTGATGGAACGTGCAGAAGGCGCATACTTCTATGATGTGGACGGCAACAGATACATAGATTATCTCGCTGCCTATGGTCCGATCATTACAGGCCACGGCCATCCCCGTATCCATGAGGCCATTGCCGAGCAGAGCAGCAAAGGCATCCTGTACGGCACTCCGACGACTCTCGAAATAGATTTCGCCAAAAAGATCCAGGAAGCAATTCCTTCACTGGAACGCGTAAGATTCGTAAACTCAGGCACCGAGGCGGTAATGACCACGATCAGAGTGGCCCGCGCCTATACCGGCCGCAACAAGACCATCAAATTCGAAGGCTGCTACCACGGCCACTCGGATCTCGTTCTCGTTGCTGCAGGAAGCGGCCCTTCCCAGCTCGGCACACCGGACTCCGCGGGAGTCCCGCAAGGGGTGGCCGAAGATGTAATTACGGTGCCGTTCAATAATATAGAAGATTTCAGGACCGCGATCAGCCATTTCGGTGATGAAGTCGCCGCAGTGCTTGTGGAACCGATCGTCGGCAACTTCGGCATCGTCGAACCGTTCGACGGTTTTCTTGAAGAGGTGAACCAAGCTGCACACGACAACGGTTCACTCGTCATATATGATGAAGTGATCACAGCATTCCGCTTCATGTACGGCGGTGCACAGAACTTCCTCAACGTGGATCCGGATCTGACTGCAATGGGTAAGATCATCGGCGGCGGAACACCTATAGGCGCCTATGGCGGACGGCTTGATATAATGGAAAACGTAGCCCCTCTCGGACCGGCCTACCAGGCAGGTACGATGGCCGGCAATCCGCTGAGCATGGCAGCCGGAATCGCATGTTTGGAAGTGCTTGAGAAGCCGGGGGTCTATGAGGAGCTTGAGCGACTCGGAAAAATGCTTGAAGACGGGCTCACAGAACTGATTGGAAAATACGGGATCAAAGCCTCCATCAACCGTCTTGTCGGCGCACTTACAATCTATTTTACAGACAGGACGGTCACCGACTACAACATGGCTGAGGAAAGTGACGGGGAAGTATTCTCAAAATTCTTCAATGGCCTCATTCAGAGAGGCATCAATATTGCACCATCCAAATACGAAGCCTGGTTCCTCACAACAGAACATACTGAAGACGATATCAGAGAGACGCTTTCCATCGTCGAAGAAGTTTTCAAAAATGATTTATAGGAGATGGTGCCATGCGTTTTGGTGCTAGAGTTTTTAAAACCGGAGTCACCGTTGTATTCACTCTCATGATCACCAAACTGCTGAATCTTGAACCCACACTGATTGCAGCCATTGCCGCGGTCTTTGCTCTGCAGCCGAACGTGCACCGCTCGGCAAAAAGGCTGTGGGAGCAATTCCAGGGAAACACCCTCGGTGCTATATCAGCAATTGTGATGGTCCTCTTATTCGGCAATAACATCATCATCATCGGACTCACGGTCATACTGGTGCTTGCCGTCCTGCTGTTCTTCAATCTGCAGAGCGTCTCGACGCTTGCAGTAGTGACGATGATCGCCATCATGGATGCACCCCAGCTGATGGGTGAGACGACAACATTGGAGTTCCTGGAGGCGGCGGGCATCAGGTTTTCACTTGTGATGATCGGCGTATTCTGTTCACTCGTCGTCAACCTGGTCTTCATTCCGCCCAAGTATGAAACGAAGATGTATCACAACTGCTTTAATATCACGAGTGACATTTTCAAATGGATCAGACTTGAGTTGAATGCCGTAAGTGAATATCAGGTGGTAAAGAAGGATATCGAATCACTCAGGACGAGAGTAGTGACACTGGAGACTATGTACCTATGGTACCGGGAGGAAAAGAACTATTTCAGCAGAAGGTATTTCGCGGAGGCGCGCCGCAAGATTTTATTCCAGCAGCTCATTTCCTCCACGAGAAGGGCATTTGAACTGCTCCGCAAGATAAACCGGTTCGAAAATGATTATAACCACCTTGATGAAGACTTCAGGTACAGGATCAAATATGAACTGGAACAGCTCATGGCCTACCATGAGCAGATATTCATGAAAATAACCGAGAAGATCAAACCCGAAGTCCCGGCTGACGTTTATGATGTCGATGACCAGTTCGAGTATTCCATGATGGACAACTTCGTCACGCTGTATAATGAAGCTGAAACTGACGAGGAGAGGATCCAGTATGAAAATATACTGGAAGTGATCTCCTCCATCCATGAGTATTCAAATTCACTCGACAGACTCGACAGGTTGACCTCCAGCTTCTTCAGGTTCCATGCCGATAACAATAAGATCAACATCCAGGATGAAACGCTCGATATATAAAAAAACAGGTATCCTTTCTGGATACCTGTTTTTTAGTGCTTCCATCCATTGTTTTCGGACGCCCGGCCTTTGAATCTGCTGATATGCGGGTTCCCTTTTACAATGAAACGGTAGGGGAAATCGACCGCCTCTTCCTTCGTGTCGATACCGATGCGTTTTGTCGCTTCGATGACTGCCGGCGTCCTCCCCTCTCTCAACGTCAGTATTCCATTGTTCAGTTCCATACCATTATGAAGGTCCCTTTTTATGCCAAGCGCCTTAGTGAGTTTTCCCGGCCCGGTTGTGAGATCATTCTCCCTGCTGCGGCGGCTGGCCATGATCTCCTTTCCGATATTCGGTTCGATGCCGCGGATCAGCACCCCTTCAGGATGCTCTTTTTCACGGGTCAGGAAGTTCATGCAGTTGTGACCGTGCATACTGTAGACATATATATGGCCGAAACTGTTGAACATCTTCTCATTTTTCTTTGTCCTCCTGCCGCCGAAAGTATGCGCCGCCCTGTCGTCCAAACCGAGGTAGGCCTCCACTTCGGTGATGAAGCCGCTGGTCGCTTCGCCATCAATTTCGGTAATGATTTCCTTTCCCAGAAGTGCTCTTGCCGCTTCCAGGGTATCATGCTGCAGGAATGAAATATCTGCTTGTCCGCTCATGAACTCATCCTTTGGATATTATATATTATAAGTTTTGAATGCTGTAAAGGTCATAGTATGCGCCCTGTCTGTTCATCAGCTCATGATGTGTGCCGGATTCTTCTATCTCACCGTTGCTCATGACGAAGATCCGGTCTGCATGGGTGATTGTCGAAAGCCTGTGTGCCACTATGATTGTCGTCCTGTTATTTGACAATTCAAGGAGGGTTTCCTGTATTATGCTCTCACTCTCAAGGTCGAGTGCGCTCGTCGCCTCATCCAGTATGAGGATCGGCGGATTTTTCAGAAACACTCTGGCAATCGCGATGCGCTGTTTCTGTCCGCCGGATAATTTGACGCCGCGTTCGCCCACCTCTGTGTGGTATCCATCTGGCAGCCCCATTATGAATTCATGGGCATTCGCCCGTTTGGCTGCCTCGACAACTTCCTCTTCAGTCGCATCCGGTTTGGCAAGCATTATGTTTTCAAGAATTGAGTCCGAGAAGAGGATGTTGTCCTGCATCACGAGACCGATGTTATTCCGGAGGGACTCTATCGTATAGTCCCTGATGTCCTTGCCATCCAGCATTACCCGGCCCTCTGTCACATCGTAGAACCTCGGTATCAGGTTGACGAGGGTGGATTTACCCCCGCCGCTCATGCCGACGAACGCGACGGTCTCTCCGCTGCCGACATTGAAGCCAATATCTTTCAACACACCCGTATCCTCGCCGTTATAGTCAAAACCTACGTTGCTGAACTCGATATTGCCGTCCGTACGGTCGAGTTCTTTTGCACCTTTGCGGTCCTGGACGTCATATTTCACATCATAGAGCTGGAACACCCTGTCCATAGAAGCGATACTCTGTGTCAGAGTTGTAGAGGATGAAACGAGCCTGCGGAGCGGGCCGTACAGCCTGTCGAGATAAGCGATGAATGCCGCCAGCGTACCCACCGTCAGATTCCCGTTTATCACCTGGTAGGCACCATATCCCACGACCAGCAGCGGACCGATGTCAGTGATCGTATTGACGACTGAGAAGCTTCGGGCAGTCCACTTTGCGTGGTTTGTCGCCTTATCAAGGAAATTGGAATTCCTTTCATTGAAACGGCCTTCCTCATTCTTTTCGACAGCAAAGCTTTTGATGACGTTTATACCCTGGATCCTCTCATGCAGGAATCCCTGCACTTCTGCAAGCGCCTGGGACCTTTCCCGTGTCAGCCGTCTCAGTCTGCCGAAGAAATACCATACACCGAATATATAGAATGGGAAAATGACCATGGACACGACCGTCAGCTCCCCGTTCATGCTGAACATGATTACGAGGGCGATGATGATCGTCACGAGATCGAGCCAGACGTTCATCAGCCCTGTCATGATGAAATCCTTCGTCTGTTCCACATCATTGATGACCCGCGAAATTATCTCCCCCACTTTACTGTTCGAATAAAATTTCGCACTCAGCATCTGCAGGTGGCCGTACATTTTCTTCCTGATATCATACAGTATCTTATTGCTCGTCCACTGGGCAAGATACTGTCTGAAATATTCGACCGGCGGCCGGATCACCACAAAGATGAAGGAAAAGATCAGAAGGACCCTGATCAGCATGTTCATCTGGTCTTCAACCGTCAGACCGTCAGCAAGAATAATGCTGTCAATTACGTATTTGATCAGCAGCGGCAGAAGAAGCGGAATCCCGAACTTCAGGATGCCGATGAGGATCGTCAGTACAATCAGCCACGTATACGGCTTTACAAATTGCAGATAACGTTTTATCAATTAAAAACTTCCTTTTCAAAAAAACAATCAACCGTCCCCAGTTGATTGGTCTTCAGTATGATTTGAAATCGTTGTTGAATCTCTGCTGCCACACTTTGATGAAATCCGGAGCGAAAGGCCCCTTCTTCCTTTCGATCCATTGCTGGAGTATATCCACATTGCGCCTTAAAATCTTGTCTATGTCATCCGGGTACTTCATGCGCTGCTTATGGACACGGTATTCGTCTTCATCGAGCAGATGATACTTGCCGTCAGGATACACTTTTATATCCAGATCGTAATCAATGTATTTCAATGCTTCTTCATCATAGACAAATGGCGAGGAAAGATTGCAATAGTAGTATACGCCATCTTCACGGAACATGCAGATTACATTGAACCAGTAATCCACATGGAAATAGACAATCGCAGGTTCGCGGGTGACCCATGTGCGTCCATCGCTTTCAGTGACCAGAGTACGGTTGTTGCCGCCGATCACAACATGATCCGTCCCTTTCAGGATGGTCGTCTCGGACCATACGCGGTGGATGTTCCCATCATGTTTATAGCTCTGGATCTTGACCCTGCTGCCTTCTTTGGGTATGGATTCGAAACCCATATTCCACACCACCTTTATAATAATACTTCTATATTATATCATAGACGCATTTATAATCACATTTTTTGGTACTACATTTCCAGCTGCCTGTATATCTTCTGCATGGCCCTGCTCATGGGCAGCTTTGCCACCTCCGCCCGCGGTACGAAATCCTCATGTGCCCCTTTTGTATATAAAACATATCCTTCCATATACCAGACCTGGTGGGTGAACACATGCTTCACACTGCCTGTGTGGATGTTCGGGTGATCAAGGGGCACCCCCAGCTCCTCTTCGATTGTTTCAATAGAAGTATCGATATCATATTTAGGCAGTTCGTACATTCCGCCGAGCAGTGTGCCTTCCTGCTTCCTGAGCATGATTTCCCCCTTATCATTGAGGATGAAGTAGACGTTGTAGTATATCTCCTTTTTGCTCTTCGCCCTCTTTTTCACCGGCAGTTCGGACACCTGCCCCTCTTTGTATGCTTCGCAGTGTTGCTGTACAGGGCACATGATGCATTTCGGAGTTCTCGGCGTGCAGATCACTGCACCCAGTTCCATCAGAGCCTGGTTGAAATCCCCCGCTTCAAGCGGCAGGACCGCTTCAATGTCCTGCTTCACGGATTTCTGGACGGAGGCTTTGGTCATATCCCTGTAGTCCAGGTTCAATCTAGCCATGACCCGGAGCACATTCCCGTCCACGGCGGCGAGCAGATTGTTGAAAGCAATGCTCTGCACCGCCCCCCCGATATACGGTCCGACGCCTTTGAGACTGAAAAAGGCATCGGGATCGTCCGGTACCGTCGAATCATATGTATTCTGCACTTCCTTCACTGCGGCATGGAAATTGCGTATCCTGTTATAATAGCCGAGCCCTTCCCAGTCCTTCAATAGACTTCCCTCATCCGCATCGGCCAGAGCGTCAAGATCCGGGTAATTGGTTATGAATTTTTCAAAATAGGGTATAACAGTAATAACCTGGGTCTGCTGCAGCATGACTTCACTCAGCCAGATGTGGTACGGATCGCTCGTCCGCCGCCATGGCAGGTCTCTTTTATTTGCCTGGTACCATGCCAGTAGGTTATTATTAAAATCTGAAATGTTCAGCATCGTGACATCTTCCTCTACATAAATTTTCTCGATTGAATGGGGAGTCTTAATATGGATACTCTAACACATACCCTGATGGGCGGGACCATAGTCGGCCTGGCCGCAATGGATCCTGCAATCGATCCATTATCCGTCGGTTTCATCACCACTGTTGTGGGCGCCTCACTCGTCCCCGATGTGGACACCATCATGAAGATGAAAAACAATGCAGTATACATCACACACCACCGCGGAATCACCCATTCCCTGCCCTTTACATTCTTCATCTGGCCGGTCCTGCTCACAGCCCTGTCTGTGCTGCTGTTCGATCTCCCGGCATTGAACATGTACCTGTGGATACAGTTTGCGGTCTTCCTGCATGTTTTCGTCGATATATTCAATTCTTACGGCACACAGGCGCTGCGTCCGATAAATAACACCTGGATACAGCTCGGTGTCATCAATACCGTCGATATTCCCATCATCATAATGCATGTACTCTACTTCATACTGTGGTTCCTCGGCATGTCACCGGTCGCGCTCTTTTTCATACTGTACGGCGTCATGCTGGTCTACTACATTGCACGCGCGGGCATGCAGCGGTTCATCAACAGGAAAGTGGAACGGCAGCTCCCCGGGGAATATATAACGCGGGTCTTCTGCATGCCGACCATCCACTTTTTCGAATGGCGGCTCGTCGCCGTCACACAGAACGCATACTACGTTGGCAGGAGTTTCCGCGGAAACATCATCTTTTACGACCGTTTCAATAAGAGCGCACGGATCGATGAAGAACTGTTCGAAGCGGTGAAGAAGGATCTGAATTTCAAGGCCTTCACCTTCTTCTCCTCAATATACCGCTATGAAGTGAAGGAACTTTCAGAGGACCTGGCTGAAATAAGGTATGTCGATCTCAGGTATCTGAAAGACGGCCATTACCCGTTCGTCTGTATCATGCAGATAGATAAGAATGATAAAGAGATCATACACAGCTATACCGGCTGGGTCTTCTCGGAAAGCAAACTTCAGCGCAAACTGATAAATAATTAAAACGACAGGATGTCAGGCATCCTGTCGTTTTTTTCTGTACTGGTAGAGATTGAACTTCATCTTGCTGTAGAACCCGAGCATCCACAGGTATAGGAATGCAGCCTGTGAAAAGAACAGTATATCATGCGGCAGCCTGTCGATATTCCAGGCAAGCTGCACAGCGTTCGACTGAAGTCCGTTCACTACATAGTAGAAAGGGTTCAGGCTGAGTATGTTCTCAAACACATCGGGTATCGATTCGGGCAGATAGAGTACCGGCACGACCAGTACCAGCACTGTAAATACCGCCACATTCACCTTCCCGAGGTTCGGAGTCTCCACTGTCAGGAACAGCAGGATGAAAGGTATGATCAATATGACACCGAGAACCGTGTAATACAGCAGGGAGAATATATCGATCAGCCAGTCATCCACCACAAGTGCTGTGAATGCACTGTACAGAACAGTGAACATCACGAAGATGAAAGTCTGGAAAATGACTGTCGGAAGCATTCTGAAATACAGCGGGACATAACTGACTTTGACCACTGAATCTTTATAGAAAGTGGCGTTCCTGTTCAGGACCACCATACTGAAGAGCCATACAGCACCCATCAGACCGACTACGGTATACAGATAACGTATGATCCCCTCCGGTCCCATGAATGTCATCGCCACGAGCAGAAATACAAGTCCGATGGCATAAAACAGGAGGGGCGTGAGATTGTGCTTTGAGAAATATCCTGTCTGATCCAGGAACTGCCTCCACAAATACCTTACTTTGTAATTCATCTTTCCCCTCCTACTGGTCAATGTACAGCCATGTTTCATTCGATGCATCCAGGATCATGAAGCCGCCATCCTGCAGCCTGAATATGACATCTTCGGACTTAAGTCCATATTCTTCACGGAGTCCGTCGATATCGGAAGCAGGCATGGTCATTGAAAATACGTAGCCGTTCCTGAAATGATACGTAACAGGAAAGCCGGAAACCGTTGCATGCCGCTCGTCGGATGATGACAGGCTGAAACCGTCCGTCACTTCCTCCGCCTTTCTTCCCACATACCGTGTATAGAACTGATAGGACTCCACGAATCTGTCACTGGTGTAAGGCAGGAGTGACTCAAAAGCAGCTTCAGGATAGAGGCTCGCCGGATTGAAATAGATCAGACTGTCCTCACCGGCCTCATACTCCGCGCCTCCCATCAATACCGTATATCCATCCTGGTGGTCAGAATCCACTTCAACAAGGCTCATGTGGGAGAGCACCCGGCTGCCGAACTCCATATCATCTTCTGCAGTGATTGCATAATAAGTCCGCGCGTTCTCTTCCTCTTCCGGCACAGTCACTGTCTGATCCTCGTTGCTGTTCGCCTCACCGGTAAACGAGATATCCATGAATATGACAAAGCTTGACATCAGCATCATGAACAGCAATACAACAGACAATATGATCTTCCGGATGTTCAGTCCGTCGATGATGCCGGTCTGTTTACGGCTCAGCCGCTTCAGGGAGTGTTTATATCTTGCGTACTCGGAGACATTCTGTTTCCATTCAAGATCAAAAAGGGCCTCTTCATCCACGCTCTTCAGCTGGCTTTTCTTACGCATATACTCATTATATGTATCCACGCCTTTTTTGACGCTGCCATCATAGCGTATCTGTCCATAACTGAGCCATAGGAAATAGTTCGCAAGAATGCTGATCGGTTCAATATCGCTCTCAAGCAGAAGGATGCCGCGCTCCGAACGCTCCAGATTGTTCACGGTACCCCTGAACATCTCTTTATCCCGGCCGCTCAGATGACGGTACATATTACAGTAGATGATGATATCCGCATCAGTGACTTTGGACATCTCAATCAGTATCAGCGCGATTTCCCTGCGCGGCAGGTCTCTGAGGGGCGTGGTCCATCTTTTTCTGAACAACGGCTGCTCTTTGAGTTCCTCCATCACTCTCAATGCAGCATCCGGCCGCATATATTCATCCAGAAGCTCCGAGACGAAAATATTCACAGGGTGCCTGTGATGGACATGATCCATGACATCCAGGCTGAGTATGGAACTCCTGGTTTTCACTTTCCCTTTTGTCGCATCCAGCGTGCCGCTGACAACCTCTTTCAAATAATAGAGAGACTTATAGTCCGACAGAATGCCGAGCACTTCTCCCTTGTAAAGATGGAAAGTGACATCCTTCAGCATCAGACCTTCAGCACGGCTGAGCATCCGGTCCTTGAATTTCACCGGTTCTTTGGCATAAGTCAGGTCCCGTGCCCTGAGCAGAATGATGTCGTGCATTGAATCAACCCTTCCTGCTTAACTGGAGCATGCTTACTGGAATCCCTGTCTCTTTGTCGTTGCCGCCAAGGTAGAAGCCCCATGCAAAGACCCCTTTTATATATTCCACTTTAAAATAAAAATCCTCGTTGCTGACAATCTTATATATTTTCCCCGGTTCGATCTGTGACAGATCGATCAGATAGCTCTCTGCAATCAGCACCTGGCGTTCATACACCCGGTATTCATTTTCGATTCCCATCATTTCTGACTTGCGCATCTTTTCCCGTTTATCGACAATGTACGCTTCTATTTCACGCCTTGTCATTTTGTTAAATGAACTCATCATCTATACCGCCTAACTTTTTCTGGATCATATCGTAATTATAGCCTCTCCCCATCAGCGCCTGTACCAATTTCTGCCTGGATGCATACGAGCCGTCCTTTTTCATATGCTTATTGTAGTACTTTTCAAAGTCTTTCTCAAAATGGGAAGTCTCATCGAATTCATCATCATCAAATGTAATCATGTCCATATGGTCTTGATTATACCCTTTTTGATAGAGCTTCTCCTGCAATTTCATCCTGAACTGACGATAGGCGCCCCTGTGCTTTTTCAGTTCCCTGGCTTTTATCCGGTTCATGCGCTCACGGTCGATTTCAGAATCGAACGCATCCGCCATACGCATGATGATATCCTGGTCGACCTGATGCTTCTTAAGTTCACGCACAAGTGAGCCCGGGCCTTTGTCACTGGTGTTCAGCATCGTATTCTTCAATGCTACAGCATAGTGATTGTCATTGAGATAGCCTTCATCCTTAAGCCTGTGGATGGTCTCTGAAATGACCTCGGGGCCGTAGTCCTCTGACAGATATTGATGCATTTCACTGATGGAACGCAGTTTATAACTGATATATTTAAGCGCCTCTACATAAGCCTGGTCATATTGGATAGCCTGCATGATCCGCTCGTATTCCGCCTCGTCAAGTTCGGTGCCCTTCATCAGACGGTACCGGACGAGTGATTCCTCATGTGCCTTGAAGGAATCACCATTGTCCATGACTATTTTGAACATGCCGCCCTTTTGTTCAACAACTTTCTCAATCTGCATTCAACTCACCCTAATCAAAAAGATCATTCGCAAAGAATTCCCTGAGCGCCTTCGATCTGTCACGCCTGTGCTTACGGTGTTCAGCCCTTTCCTCTCCGGTTTCGTCCAGCCACTTCAACCTGTCATTATCCGGTATGAGCGCCGGCACACTGATTGGTTTTTTGTCATCACTGAGTGCCACGAAAGTCAGGAAACTGAAAGCTGCGAGACTGACCTCTCCCGATTCTTCCAGTTCCTCTTTTGAAATCTTGACCAGCACTTCCATCGATGAGGTACCGGTATGGGTGACCATCGCCTCCAAAATGACGACATCACCCAGATTGATCGGTTCCAGGAAATCCACCGAGTCGATGGATGCTGTCACCACTTTCGATCTCGAATGGCGCCTCGCTGCAATCGAAGCCACATCATCTATGTATTCCAACAGCCGGCCGCCGTAAAGTGTCTGATGATTGTTCGTATCAGGCGGAAGTACATTCGAAGTCTTTACTGTATATGACTCTGACATTTTCTTTTCCATGCTATCCCCTCCATGTTCAGCAATACTATAATAGCATATTTTGAGCATAAAAAAAGAAGGGATAGACGATATCCCTTCCTGAAAATCATCGGTGTGGATGATTTATATTTTACGCTCCAGCGCTTCCTCCGGAGTATCGACGACCAGCGCATCCTTGCCGGGGAGCGCTTTGGTCAGAAAGTACGACAACACTGCCGAAAATGCGAAAATGGCAAAGAGAAATGCTGCAAGTACTAGAAACATCATTGCAAAACTCATAGGTATCCTCCTATTGGACTTTTCTTATTAACTCAATTTTATCATATTTTCAGCTTTTTGCACCAAGAATTTAAAACGCCCAATTGCCTTTTTCGAAGATTTTCTCTTCTCTTCCATCTTCATCGACGCCGTATATATTGAGTTTTTCAGAACCGATCATGAAATCAACATGGCTGATGGAGTCATTGAGTCCGGCGTGCTCAAGCTCCTCCCGCGACATCGACTTGCCACCTTCTATGCAAAAAGCATACGCGCTGCCGAGTGCGATATGACACGAAGCATTCTCATCAAACAATGTGTTATAGAATAATTTACCCGTATTTGAGATCGGTGAATCATGGGGGACGAGTGCAACTTCGCCAAGATACCTTGCCCCCTCATCGGTGTTCAGCAGATTTTCGAGCACGTCATAACCTGTGTCCGCTTCAAAATCCACCACTTTCCCATCCTTGAACGTAAGTTTGAAATCATCTATTATGTTGCCGCCGTAGCTGAGCGGCAGCGTATTCGAAACATATCCGTTCACGCCTGTCTTTTTCGGGACACTGAAAACTTCCTCCGTTGGCATATTCGCCATGAAACGTTCGCCGTCTTCATTCACACTGGAAGCCCCTGCCCAGAGATGACCTTCAGGCAGTTCCATTACAAAATCTGTGCCCGGTGCCTCATATCGCAATGCTTTGTATTTCCTGCCGTTCAGATAGTCCACTTTCTCGTGCAGCGAACGGTCAAGTTCTTCCCACGCTGCAACCGGGTCCTCAACATCCGCCCGCACAGTGTAGAGTATGAGGTCGAGCAAAGCACTGACAGCTTCATCATCATCTTTATCCGGATAGACAAGCTTAGCCCATTCGACAGAAGGATACCCTGCCACACACCAGCTGTGGTAGTCGGACTGGATTCTGTTCGAAAAGTCCTTGAATGCCCGTCCTGACGCAACCTGCATCGCCTGCAGTTTTTCAGGATCCACACCTTTCAGCAGTTCAGGGGAAGATGAAGTGATGCTCAGGAATCCTGCTTTTTCATCCGAGTAGTACATCCTTTCATCAATCGTCCACTGATGGATGGTACTCAATTCCTCCCTGGACTGATTCTCTGCATGCATGCGTGTCAGAGCATCATCAGTCATACTCACTTTGACTTCTTTGGCACCCTTTTCATACGCTTTTTTTGTCACAAGTCTGATAAGGGGCAGTGCATCCACGCTGGATCTTATAAAAACCCTTCCGTCCTTTTGTACATTCAGACCGGTCTCCACAAGCAGACCGGCATATTTTTCGAGTTTTTCCTCAAACTGTTTCAATGTTGCATCCCCCTTTTTATGAATTTCTGAGTTTGGAAAGTTCTTCGATGATGGCGGACTGTTCAATCGCTGAAATCGATGTCCTTCCGGTCACCATGCTGTGGATTTCTTCAATTTCACCAAGGCTTTCGTCGTTGAAGTCCTCCGGCTTGAACATGCCTTTGTTCACCACATTCAGTTTATCTTCAATATCATTGAGCATTGTACCTTTATCCATATGTAAGCCCTCCGTTTCGTTTCTTCGACATATTCATATTAACAAAGTTCTTATGATAATAAAATTTAAAATCGCGTTATTGGATGAATATAGTTTGAATTTGTTTTAAAATGGTTATAAGCAACTATATCAGTACTCATAAAGGAGAATTTACATGAAAAACAAACTTATTCCCGCAATCCTGATCGGTGCCGCTGTCGGCGCAGGCCTCAGTCTGATTGACAAGGGCACCAGGGACTCAGTGATCAGCGGCTCCAAAGATCTTAAATATTATGCCCAGAACCCGGATGAGGCAAAACAGAAATTCTCTTCCAATTCCGGTCAGCCATCGAAATTCGATTCCCTCAAAGAGGAAGTGATGTTCTGGAAAGATACAATCGAGGAAATCAGACAGAAAAACCCTGAACTTGAGCAATCCATCATGGATGCCAAAGATACATTCATGAAAAAGCGTGACCAGAAACACCTGAATTAAAAAACCGGATATCCGGAGGGCTGACGGCAGTTGGCCCTTTTTTGTTAAAGAGGTGAAATTTCATGACAGAAAACAAGAGCAGTTCAAACTATCTGAACGAGGCGAAGATGACGGAAAAAGAGAACAAAGCTAAAGACGCCGGGGGAAACAGTGACGACATATTCGTCGATGAAGTGAAGTTCAAATCCAAGGCTCCCAAAAATCCCGATGAGGAAATATATGTTTCCAAAATCAACAAGCCCGCAAAGATAAAAGGTGATCCAAATTTCTTCCAGAGCCTGATGTTCCAGTTTTCAAAAGATAATACGTCGGGGATGGCGGCACAGCTTGCCTACTATTTCCTGCTGGCAATCTTCCCGCTGCTGATCTTCCTTCTGACACTGGTGCCTTTATTCCAGATTGACCAGGCCACACTAACTCAGATGATCCAGGACTATGCACCCGCTGATATTGCCGGCACGCTGGAAGGAATAATCAGCGATGTCATGACATCATCAAGCGGCGGTCTGCTTTCTGTCGGCCTGATCGTTACCCTATGGTCCGCTTCAAACGGCATGACAGCCCTTATGAATGCATTCAATGTTGCATATGACATAGAAGATAACAGGAATTTCATCGTCGCAAAGCTCCTATCCATAGTATTCACAGTAATACTCGCCCTGTCCGTCATACTGACTTTCGTACTTATTGTATTTGGTGAGCAGATTGGTAATCTCATGTTCGGTGTGATTGGCCTGGACCAGCAGTTCCAGACACTATGGAATCTTATCAGGAGCGTTCTGCCGCTACTTCTCGTGTTCGTCGTATTCCTTGTCATGTATACGACAGCACCGAATATCAGGCTGAAAGTGAAGTCGGTCATCCCCGGCACATTGTTTACGACAGTCACTTTCCTTGTGGCTTCATGGGTCTTCAGTTTCTACATTTCCAATTTCGGAAACTACTCAGCGACGTATGGCAGTATTGCCGGTGTAATCATTTTAATTTTATGGTTGTACATCACTGGTGTTATCATTATATTAGGCGCACAGATAAATGCGATTATGCATAAGCGTACTTTACGAAAAGAGAAAGAGGAAGACAGACAAGATGAGTCTATTGCATGATTTACTCGAGTACAACCAGCAGTTCGTAGAAAACAAAGAGTACGAGAAGTACACGACGACGAAGTCACCGGACAAGAAGATGGTGCTTGTATCCTGCATGGATACAAGGCTCACCGAATTATCCACGAAAGCACTTGGCCTTAAGAATGGGGACATCAAGCATATCCAGAACGCCGGCGCCATGATTGCCCACCCTTACGGCAGTACTATGAGAAGTATCCTTGTGGCAGTCTATATGCTTGGTGCGGATGAAGTCATGATCATGGGCCACCATGACTGTGGTTTCGGAGCCCTCCAGCCTGAACCGGTAATGGAGGAGATGGAAAACCGCGGCATCAACCCAGGTGTCATCGACACATTGAAACACTCAGGCATCGATATAAAAGAATGGCTGAAAGGTTTTGACAGTGTGGAAGAGAGTGTGACAGAGAACGTTGCGAAAGTCAGGCAGCATCCGCTCATGGTCCCTGACATCCCTGTACACGGGGTCGTCATCAATCCTGACGACGGCAAGATCGACCTGGTGACAGACGGCTATGAATACAACTAGAAAATCGAAGGAAAGTGTTATTTTATACCGATTTGAGGTATAATACAGTTAAGGAGGGGATGAAGATGAACTTCAAGGAAAGAGGCACTCCTGAACGCGGCATCGACCGCATGCAAAACGAAGGCGGCGGAGGCTCTGCTCTTAAAGACTTGCTTGAAAGACATCCTGATGAAGAGACTCCCCAAAATACCGATGTCCTTCCGGAAAGTCAGAAGTCTGAAGAAACCGGCAGGCAGGACGACAGGAAAAACCCCGCCTGAACAGGCTGATTTTACAGAAGGACGGCAAAAAGGACTGGAGACTCTGGTATTGACCAGGTCTTCAGTCCTTTTTGTGTACGTTTTGGTCTGTTATCAGTCTTCAACCAGTGTGAGTAGTTTCGGCCCCGCAGCAGTCACAAGGATCGTATGCTCCTTCTGGGCGACGAAACTGCCGTCTTTTGTCTCAAACGCCCAGTCGTTCTTGCCGTCGGTGACGAATGATGCATTGGAGGAGATGAACGGCTCCACTGCTATGACCATGCCCTCCTTCAGCAGGTCATGGTTTGTCGGATCGAAATAGTTCATGATATGCTGCGGCGCATCATGCAGACTTTTCCCGACTCCGTGTCCCGTAAGGTTCTTTATGACATTCAGGCCGTTTTTGCGGGCGACTTTGTGTACTGCGCGTCCGATCTGGCTCACTTTGGTTCCCGGTTTGATCTTTTTGATCGCTTCATCCAGAGCCTCTTCACATACATCGACCACTTTCTGTTTCATCGGATCCTCACTTTCACCCACGATGAATGAAATGCCTGTATCGGCAAAGTAGCCGTTCTTTTTGGCGGACACATCGATATTGACGAGATCCCCCTCTTTGAGCTCCCTTTTTCCGGGGATACCGTGCGCCACTTCCTCGTTGACGCTTATGCATGTAAACCCGGGAAAATCATATTCAGAAACCGGTGCACTCTCTGCCCCCATCTCTTTCAGGAGCTTTCCGCCACGCTCATCTATCTCCTTTGTAGTCATCCCCGCCTTTGTGGATTCCACAAGGGATTTCAGTACTCTGCCGCAAATCTGGCCAATCTCTTCAAGATGTTTCAGTTCTTCATCTGTTTTGATAATCATTATATTCCCTACTTACTTTTAAAAATATGTTTTCAGTTTTTATTATAACAAATTCTTCATGCTATACTGACTATACCGCTTAAATTTAAGAGAAAGAAGTTATGATATGAGTTTAGATATCCGTAAGATCATTGGACCGCGAATCATAAAGACAGGGATTTCCACTTTCCTCACAGCAGTGATATGCATTGTACTGAATCTGCCACCAATATTCGCGGTGATCACGGCAATCGTTACCATAGAACCGACCGCCTACGCTTCTTTGAAAAAGGCATACGTAAGGTTTCCCGCCTCGATCATCGGTGCATTTATCGCAGTCGCTTCCCTCTATCTGTTCGGGGAGAGCGCATTGACATATTCACTGGCTGCAACACTGACCATTTTTGTCACCTACAGATTGAAACTCCATGCCGGCGTCCTCGTCGCTGCCCTCACAGCCGTGGCCATGGTGCCTTCTGTCGGCGATGCGTATTTCTACAATTTCTTTTCACGTCTGGCAACGACTACAATCGGCCTGGCTACCAGTACACTGGTCAATTTTTTTATACTGCCGCCGAAATACACAGATCAGATAGAAGAAATGACCAAGGCAACCACCAAAAAGACGCATCAGCTGCTCGTCAAAAGGATCCGTGAACTTACAGAAGGCCGATTCGTCTCAAAAAGATCCGAGAAGGAATACAGCAGCATCCAGAAGCAGATTACCGAGTCCGAAAAACTGCTGAAATATCAGCAGGATGAATTCAAATATCACAGATCCAACCGCAGTGAAATGCGTCTCATGAACCGTCTTGAACGTGAGAGCCAGTTCAAAAAGCTCTATTTCATCCATGTCGGCAATCTGATCTACCTGCCGGAAAATATAACCATGGACTTCTCTTTCGAGGAGAAGGAGGCGATGGAAGACATTGCACGATGCCTCGCGGGCGATCTCTCCACACTGAAAATGACGAATCCATCCATTCGGTCGTTAAGACGCTGTATCAGAAGGATGGACGGGGAAAATGACGCTTTCAAAATTCATGTCCTCTATGAAATCATCATCATCTACCAGATGATTGTCCAGCATGAAAGGGCCTCCGGGGAAAATAGAAAGGTGAATACTCAAATAAAAGCGGATTAAATGCACTATAGGAAGTCATATATTGTCAGGTTCCGGTATGTCCGCTCTGACAGATGGGAGACTGTCACCCCGATGAGCCTGATGGGCTCATCGGGGCTTTTTACATCATGATAGAGCGAATATGCGTAATGGAATATTTCCTCACCACGGAAAATCGGGTTGTCCGTCATCATCTGTTTTGTATGCGTGGCATAGTCCGCCGTCTTCGTTTTCACTGTGACGACCCTTCCCGCGAACTGGTGCCTGTCGAGGTTGCGGCTCACTTTCCCGCTCAAAGTCTCAAGCACCCTCAGAATTTCAGTATCATCATTGATATCATAATTGAAAGTTGTTTCTTTCCCCACTGATTTCCTGATCCTTTCGACTCTGAGCTCCGCTGTACCGATGCCCCTTGCCTTCTGGTAGAGGCCGGAACCCCGCTTTCCGAACTGCTGGATCAGCTCATCTTCCGGCCAGTTGTAGAGATCCTGTCCTGTGTGTATCCCCAGGTCTTTCATCTTCTGTTCCGTTACTGTTCCCACCCCCGGGAACTTTCCAATCGGCATCCCGTTCAGCACGTCCTGCACGTTTCCGTAGTGCAGCACTGTAGTACCTGCAGGCTTATTCATCCCGGAAGCAATCTTGGCCAGATATTTGTTATAGGAAACACCGCTTGAGGAGGTCAGCTTTGTGGCATCATAGATCTCCTTTTGTATGCTGAGGGCAATCGAGCGTGCCGTCCGTTCCCTGGAGACGAGATGGGTGATATCAAGGTAGGCTTCATCAAGCGAGAGCGGTTCAACCACCTCGGTGTATTTCAGGAAAATTTCCATGACCGTTTTTGATATTTCCTTATATACCTCGAACCTCGGAGGCAGGTATATGCCGTCCGGACACAGTTTATGCGCCTGTTTCGTCGGCATGGCAGAGTGCACGCCGTATTTACGCGCTTCGTAACTGGCAGTGGAGACCACCCCCCTGCTCCATGATTTTCCGCCGACGATGACCGGTTTGCCGCGATACTCCGGGTAGTCCCGCTGCTCAACCTGGGCGAAAAATGCATCCATATCAATATGAATAATTCTTCTCTCCATTTTTCTCACCTGACATTAATTCTTTATCACTTCATTATAACACAAAAGCGAACTTACGTTCGCTTTTGTTCATCCATTATCAGGCTGTGCTTCATACAGCGTCATGCCGACATCCGTATCTTCGGCATATTCCAAATTCCTGTATTTCATCATCAGGTACACATAATAGAAGTCACCCGCGCAGCCGCCTGTGTGTATGGCCAGTATATATTTAATGGAAGGATGCAAAAATGCAAACATCAGAAGAAGCAGCAACGCTGTGATTACGATGAATGGCATTAAAATGATGACCATATACTGTTTCCTTGTATACACCGAACCCGGTGCTGTGGCATAAAGCATCCCTGATGTGTAGCCGAATTTGATCCGGGAGGACGGGGAAAACAATTTGAAGAACAGCCCGTGTATCCCTTCGTGTACAGTGAACACCGCAAACAAGAGTGCCAGCGCAAGCAATATTCCACCGAAGGCGATCCGGAACTCCACACCGCCGTCCGCCACCTGAGACAGGAACGCCCTTCCGTCCACAAAGATTGGTGGTATCAGCATGGCGATGGTGATGACAAGCGAAATCACCGCTATTTTGTTCAGTGTCTTCCTGTCTTCAAAGATGTCCAGTACATACTTATCTATTTTCTCTCACCCTTTCCAGCACGATACCGTAGTGATGCGCTTCGTGTATCTTTGCCAATTTCACTGACTGTATGATATTCGGGCAGCCGGCTACCGGATCTGGATATCTGACCCGGTAAAGCGCGTCGCTGTCCAGACCGTCCAAAGTCTTTTTAAGTTTCTCTGTCTCATCTTCAAGCATCATGCGGAGCTCGCCTTTGGAATATTCCCTCTTCATTTGCGGTACCAGGATGGCCGGTGACTTCATCGTTTCCCCTGCGTATATATTCTCCATATGCGCGTCATACTCAGCCGGAGATTGACGGTACAGCTTTAAAATTGCACGCGCCGGCGGGTTGTACATACCCGAAAGCATACGGAAATACTTTAAAAGCAGCCAGCAATGGTAGATCACCTCTCCCACACTCCACTTATCCGGCACGTCTCTTCTGTACAGATCATCATTGAACTCGACGGTGCTGAAATAATCGTTGCGCAGTGCTTCCAGTTCTTCAAAAATCTCTTCAAGTTCCCTGTGCATCGATACCACTCCCTGTATTTTATGGAACTCAGTCCAGAAACTTATAACCGACACCCCACACCGTTTCTATGAATTTGGCCTCAGGACTCTCGATCTTTTCCCGGATCTTTCTGATATGGACAGTCACCGTGCTGATATCCCCAACGGCCTCAACACCCCATAGCCGGTCGAAGAGATGTTCCCTTGAAAAGACCTGATTGGGGTGTGTGGCCAGAAAATTCAGCACATCGAATTCCTTTGCAGTGAGACTGACTGTTTCACCATAAAGCGTGACCATCCTTGATTCCGCGTCTATGGCCAGACCGTTTGTTTCCGTACTTCCATCTGGTGAATATTTATCTTTTATCCGTTTAAACCTCGTCAGATGGGATTTCACCCTGGCGACGAGTTCAGTGGGACTGAACGGCTTGACAATGTAATCATCCGCCCCAAGATTCAGCCCCCTTACAATATCGATATCCGATTGTTTGGCTGTCACCATCAGAATCGGCACATCCACTTCATCGCGTATCTTTTTGAGTATTTGAAAGCCATCCATATCCGGCAGCATTATATCCAGCACAATCAGGTCATAACTTCCGGTATAGATCATACGGACGCCTGCGTTCCCACTCAGTGCGATATCTGCATGGATACCGCCCACTTCCAGATAATCCCGTTCAATTTCGGCTATGCTCTCATCATCTTCAACAATTAATACCCTTGTCATTTTATACCCCCGCTCAAAGGAAGTCCGACTGTAACCTCTGTACCTCTTTCCGGCTCGCTTTCAATATCTATATACCCGTCATGGTTCTCTATGATGCTTTTTACAATTGAAAGACCAAGACCGCTGCCCCCTGTATTCTTATTGCGGGAGGAATCTTCCCTGTAGAATGGCTGGAACACTTTGGACAATGCCTCCCTGCCGATTCCTTTTCCGTTGTCGCTGACTATGACCCGGGCATGATCGTCTGCAGTACTGAGCTGGACTCGGATACTATGTTTTTCATGCATCCTGTATTTGATACTGTTATTCAGTATGTTCACAAATACCCGGAAAAGCTTCGACCTGTCTGCCGGAATGATGGTTTCACCTGCAATATTTTCAAACGACAGTTCAATGCCTGACTCCTCCAATTCAAGTTTCATCTCATCAATGATGTGGCTCAAAAGCTGGTCCAGTCCGATATTTTCGGTAAGAAGTCCAGCACGCCCCTCATCCAACCTGGAAAATAAGGATAACTCGTCAATCAGAGTATCGAGTTCATCCGCTTTGGCAGCAATCGTCTTCAAATATTTCTCCCTCTTTTCAGGAGTTTTGGCCACGCCGTCTATGAGCCCGTCCACATAGCCCTTCATGGAGGTTACGGGCGTTCTGAGATCGTGGCCGATACCCGCAATCATGTGTCTTTTTTCTTCTTCATACGTCTCATTCAGTTCTTTCTCCATCTTCAATCTACGGCGCATCTCATCAAACTCGCGGGCGAGTGCGGAAATTTCATCCCTTCCTCCGGTCTCCACTTTAACATCAAGGTTCCCCTCCCCCATTTCCTTTGTTGCAGCACTCAGCCTGTCAAGGGGACTGATGATGCTTCTTGCAAGCATGAGGATGAGCATGGTGTTGATGAGGATGACTGAAAGTACGAAGAGTACAAATCTCACCGTTGTGAATTGACCCATGTTTTCTTCATTTATATCCATCCCCGGAGCGATGAAAAATAGATAGCCCAGACTTATTTCAATGACAAAGAAGGCTGACACAGGCAGTATGATCAGCAGTACACTGGAAAGCGCCAGCCTTTGTTTTATCGTCATTGTGAATCTCTCCCTTTTGTACTATCTTATCAACTTGCGTATGATGAATGCCACCCCGCCGAGCAGAACTCCCATCATTGTACCTGTCACGAGGCTGCTTACCACAGCCGCCGTCCGGGTAACGATTATGCTGATGTAATCCGGAGCGCCTGCGAGATTTCCCCCGAGTTTCAGCACGTCAGGGAAATAAACAGTCCAGAATATCTGATGAACCAGCGCCAGCATAATGCCAAAGACGATGCCTGCAGCGAGCAGCATCCTGAATGGATGTGCATCTTCACACCAGACCGCCATCGCAACCCAGATGAGAACCGGAACAAAAACAAACAATGAATTGATAAATGTACCTTCCGTCAACCATCCCAAATCATGCAGGACAACGCGCGGCACAGCGAGCAGTGCCAAAAATATAATTCTCCAAAATGATATACCCGTAAATTTTCTCATGATCATTCTCCTTTTATTATGCTTTAAACAAAGGATAATCGATGAAAATGATCAAATTCTGAAGTATATATTAAATATTTCTTAAGTTTTCCACATACCATCATTTCAGTTTGCGTTATAATGTTCCACGGGAGTGATTTACATGTCAACATACACAATTGTTGGAGGCGGTATTGTGGGTGCCTCCATCGGCTATCATCTTGTGAAGGCAGGACATACGGTTACATTGTATGACCGTGCGGATTCCGGGCAGGCCACTGCTGCTTCAGCAGGCATCATCGCCCCATGGATCAGTCAGAAGCGCAATAAGGACTGGTACCGGCTGGTGACTGCCGGAGCGAAATACTATCCGGAATTTGTTAAAAAGATTGAAACTGAGACCGGCGTCTCGACCGGGTACAAGCAGGAAGGTGTACTCTCTTTGTTCAAAGATGATACGGTACTCGAAAAAGGATTCAAACGGATCCATTCGAAGAAGGAAAATGCCCCTGAGATGGGGGAGGTCTATAAAGTGTCACGGGAAGATGTTAAAAAGATGCATCCCCATCTTACCGACCTCTATCCCGGTGTCTATGTGGAAGGCGGCGGCCAGATAGAGGGAGCCAGCCTGCTGAAGGCTCTCAAAGCGGGATTCCTCCATCATGGCGGCCGGTGGATCAATGAGGATTTTAACTCAAGTAAGACTGAAGGACTCCTGATCTACGCTTCAGGCGCCTGGGCCGTCGAGCAGGGCTACGCGCCAAAGATCCGTCACCAGCGTTCCGAAGTGTTCCACTTCGAAGTCGATGAAGCGGAGAAAGTGACGGATACACCTGTCGTCATGGCGCTCGGGCCCATCTATCTTGTCGAACTCGGTGCAAACAAATATGCAATCGGCACGACGCACACAGAAACTGAAAGTTTCTCCACTGAACCCTCCAGGGAAAACTATGACTATTTGAGAGGGCTCGCACAACGGTATTTTCCCGGTTCAAACATCAGAGATATCAGCATGATGGTCGGTCTCAAACCATTCGCACGCGATTATATGCCATATATAGGGTATGCCGAAGAGAACGTGTTCATAGTAAACGGTCTCGGCTCTACCGGACTCACAGCAAGCCCGGTGCTCGGAAGGGAAATCGTAAAGTTCCTGAATGGTGAAGAGACAGAACTTGACTTCGGTGACTATTCATATATCTAAATGAGGCTGGGGCATAAGTCCTGAAGATATAAAAATAATCGATTATACTTTAAAAGCCGGACGTTGGACTTCTGGGGGAATGGCATCTGCGTGAGACTACAGGCTCACACAGATGCCCCGGAAAAGCTAACGTCCGGCTTATTTATGACGGGAATAGTATTGTCCCAGCCTCGTTTTCATATCAAAGTGATGGTCACGGTAATAACGTAATATATGAGCAATACTGCATTTATGACGAGCAGTACTGTCGACAATGTATTTTTTCTGAACCTGAAATTCACCGTGCTGAATAAAGTCCCCAGAATCGAGAGCAGGGAATTCAGGACCCAGATATACGAAGGTTCGAATAAAACCGCAAGGATGACGACCAGTAATGGAATCACTGCACAGAATATTATCAGCATAAGATCCCCCCTTATGCGTTCGAACAGCCGGGTTGCCATTTGCTCCTGAATTCATCAGTAGGCATCGCATGCCTCTTAGCGAAAAATGCCCCCTGCAGTCGCATTTTGATCTCACCGTAATTCATCAGTTGTGACGGTCCAGTACGGAAAGCCCCCTCATACAGCTTTGCCGGCATTTCAGCAACCTGTTTGAATATTAAATATGGATTGACGGCCATTTAACCTTCCCCCTTCAAAAGTAAAACAATATTCCTGAAGAACCCCTTTAAACATTTTTTCATCATTCAGAATATTACAGTATTTTCAAAATAAAATCAATATGCCGTCCCCTGCATGCTTCAAATATACCGTGTCTTATCTATTTCAGAAAATTAACTTTGAAATCCATGCTCCCTTTGGACTATAATGGATGGAAATAGTTTAATCTTGAACGTATCTGGTCCTTGGAAAGAAGGTAGGATATATGAGTATTTTATACAACCAGAGCATTCTGAAAAACTTCTTTTATCTTTACGCAGCACTTTTCATACTGTTCTTATTTAATTTCTTTACAGATATTGCAGCTTTAGGAACCATTGTCAGCATCACGGCATTCGCCGTGCTTTTCATCTCATGGCTTTTTGCATCCCGCCTGTTCAGGATGATTGGCGCCGCATTCGTATCAGTGGGTGTCATTTTGAGCATCACTGCCGGGGAGTCACTGATGACGGTCGTTACCAACACGACGAGCAATCTGCCGCTTTTATTCTTCTTCAGTATACTTCCATGGATTGGTACTGTTGTCAAAGTCGGCGGTCTTGATGAAAGCATCACTGATATGGTCCAGGATGAACAGAACAGGGTCGAGAAGATATACGGCAGAAGTCTGTTCACTACGTACTTTCTCGGTGTGTTCCTGAATCTTTCCGCGATATACATAATCCAGCAGGTGATGAGTGACCTTTTCAAAAAGGCGAGTGTCAGCCTGAGGCACGAGTTCATCATAAAGTCCACCCTCCGCGCATTCTCACTGGCAGTGATCTGGAGCCCGCTCGAAGTCATTGTCGGATTGACCGTCGATTCCACGGGGCTGTCCTATTTCACATTGCTGCCGTGGCTTATATTGTGTTCACTTGTGACCTGCCTGTCCGAAATCTATATTTCGCGCAAAGAGTTCAGGGACGTGACACTCGATGCGCCATTCAAAGATGTAAACAAAAAGGAACTAAGACATTCGATCCTGAAAATGATCGTCCTTCTTGCCAGCTTCATGTCACTCGTAATGACACTCAACATCTTTTCTAACCTGGGGTTCGTAATGACGGTGGCACTGATCATCATTCCGTTTTCGTTCATTACCGCCCTCATAATGCAGAAATTTGAACTGTTCCTAAAAGGCGGCTGGACAGCATGGCGAAACCATAACAACACGCTGCAGAACTTTGCCGTGCTGTTCCTTTCCCTCGGAATTTTTTCCGAAGGATTCAATGTCAGCCCACTGCCCGGACTGATGCAGCAGGTGTTCGGCTACATCGATTCCTTTGTAGTACTGATACTCATTCTGATCATGCTCGTCATTTACGCACTGGCCATGTTCGGCGTCCACCCGATTGCCACACTTGCCATTCTTTTTGAAGTCTTAAGCCCCATCATCAATGCGGACAATGTGCTGAGCATCGCAATCGTCATGATAGTATGCGGCCTGTCCATTGCACCCGCAGCACCATACGGCCTTAACGCAACGATGACTTCACAGTATCTGGGTATCAACCCTTACAGGATTACTAAAACAAATATCGGGTTCGCATTCAGGATGGGCTTCATCACAATCACCATCGCCATGATTCCAATGCTGTTCTGAGCCATGCAAAAAGCCGGGAACCCCCGGCTTTTTGTGTTTCCATATCCAATTACGCCATCAGACCCTGATACATGTATATGAAGATGAACAGGAGCAGCAGGCCGATGATGACAAGGTTCAATATCGCGGCGAGCATCAGCACCACCATCTGCCATCCCTCATAGTTGCGGATGTATTTCACCAGTTTGTAGCCGATGAAAAAGATGAATGGCGCGACGAACAGATAAGAGAAGATCAGCGGTGCATTCGTCTCCGGCTCCAGTTGCAGGACGAACACGGACAGAAGGAATGCGAGCGTCAGGACGATGAAATATGCAAGCGAAATGATCCGGATCATCCGGTGCTCATTACTCCCGAAGAAATACACCACCCCGAGAATAGCTGCTATGTAGATCAAAGCGACAAAATAAATCATGTGTGAATCTCACTTTCGTAAAAATTATATGATTTTCCGGCGTTCAGACAGACCGTAAACCATCAGCCAGAGCGCAAGGACCAGTATGACCGGCAGCATCCATAACTCAAAAGCCGTGCCATAAATATCCGTCTCCCCCGATAATTTGACCTTTCTCAGTATACTATATCATTCCTCATAAAGAAAAACTGCAGACCTCCACGCGGTCTGCAGCATATACTATTTAATAGTCAACATCTGTATCCAGATCTTCACCATTTGTTTCAATCACCTGCTTGTACCAATGGAAGGACTTTTTCCTGTACCTGTCGAGCGTGCCGTTGCCGTCATCATCCTTGTCCACATAAATATATCCATACCGTTTGGACATCTCACTTGTAGACATGGATACGAGGTCGATTGGACCCCAGGACAGATAGCCCATCAGATCCACACCATCTTCGATTGCCTCACTCATCTGCTCGATATGCTTTTTGAGGTAATCGATACGGTAGTCATCGTACACCTTTTTGTCCTCAGTCAACTCGTCATACGCACCGAGACCGTTTTCGACGATGAACTTCGGTAATTATTCGTACTTCCTGGTTTTCCTCCCTCTGATTCCAAAAATAAAAATCTATTTCTCATAATCAACAAAGTCGCCTTTCTTTTTACCAAAAACGATCCCTCTTCCGGATATGATGACTTCTTCACCTGCGTCATTCAGAGCGCTGGCTATATTGTTATTATAGATTTTTTGAATTTTCATAGCGCCAAACTCCCCGTTCACTTATTGCACATTTTAGTTTGCCGTTCCTTTTAAATATATATGTATCTTAACAGAAAATAAAGGTCCGATAACTAAAAAGAGGGAGGCAGTTTTCTGCCTCCCTTTCGTATCAGTTGTCGGAATTGATTATTTTACTGTTGCTTTGACATCCACAGGAATGCCATTCTGGGTCATTTTGGAATAAGGGCATGCCTTATGCGCATCCTGCACATACTGATCGGCATCCGATTGCTCCACACCTTCAAATTCTACTTCGATTTCAGCAGCGAGTTTGAATCCGCCATCAGATTCGTCCTTCTGCAGTTTGGCAGTGGCAATGACCGTTCTTTTTACATCATCTGCACCGGCTTTCTTCAGCACGCCATCAAGTGCACTGTTGTAGCAGGCACTGTATGCCGCTGCAAACAGTTGTTCCGGGTTCGATTCATTCGTATCCTCTCCGGACATTTCTCTAGGCTGTTTCACGTTCATCTTAAATGAATTGTCTTCACTGTGCACTTCGCCGCCGCGTCCACCGGTGTTAAACACTTTTGCTTCATAAATACTCATCTATAATTCAACTCCTTATTAATTGTACATTCAGTCTATTCCTTTAAAATCCCAACCTTAAACATGTTGGATCTTCAGTCTGCGGATAGAATGATTGCTGAATCTTCCAGCGCTGCAGCTGCGGGTCGATCCAGTTCTCGATTACGCCAATGCTCCTGACCTTATTCCTTCCGCCAATGTATTCACGAACTCTTTTGTTCCAAAGACGGGTGCAATGTGTGCAGAGCTGCCGGCATCGTCAAACGGCGGTTCCCCCGCTGTTTTCGATTTCCTGTTTTTTCAGTTCCCTTCTTAAGATCTTGCCACTGATGGTCGTTTTGGGCAACTCTTCCATGACCTCGATCTCTTTGGGTGCAACATGGGCGGCAAGATTGTTCCTGACAAACACCCTTATTTCTTCAAGCAGACCCGGAGTCTGGACGAAACCGTCGCGGAACACGATGAACGCTTTGACGATTACCCACGGACAGGGTCAGGCTTACCGATGACTCCAGCCTCCTGTATCGCTTCATGCTCGATCAGTTTACTTTCGACTTCAAACGGACCGATTCTCTCACCGGAGGAATTGAAGCATCTGCAGTGCCCGGTTGCGTTTCAGTACCGGCCAGTAGTCCCTGAACCTCGTCTGGACATTGATTTCTGCGATGCCGTAGAATTCCTTCCTGTCCTTGGTCCGTATCGCAAATACAGCGAGTACTGTAAACAGCAGTCCGACAGCAGCAAAGGTGAATGACAGTTCTATGAAATAACTGTAAGTGAAATCACCGTACTTGCCGATCAGATACTGTGATGCGTAAATCTGTCCGAACGTGAACAGTGACAGTGTGAATATCGCATCAAAAATCGAGAACAGCGGCCGCTGCCTCGGATGGTTGGTAAGGACGGTCTGTGCGGCGCGCGTCACCGTCGTCTGCATCGTATAGCCGATGATATACAGGAGCTGCAGCAGCACAAAGACGATGAGCTGCAGACTTTGCGGGAAAAGATGCAACACGTTGAACATGAGAAGGAATGTCACCAGCAGTATGATGTTCCCGATGACCATGATTGGTCTGAACTTGCCGAATTTAGTCTCTGTCTTATCCAATATAAAGCCCAGTATCGGGTCCGTGATACTGTCAAAAACACGCATAAGCCCGAGTATCGTACTTACGGTCATGACCGCAAGTCCTGCGACACCGGTGGCATAATATGTGACAAATCCCATACCGAACAGGAACAGATTCGTCGCACTGTTGTTCAGTGCAAAAAACGCAATCTGCCATAATTTCGCTGTATGATATTTTTCTCTTGAGAATTCCCCTCCCAGTTTCGGTCTTGCCATAGAGTCCCACTCCCCTTATTGAGTTACTTTCAAAGCATTTAATTTACAAGTTAAACTAATTAATGGTTTGAATATATCATAATGAAAACCCTTACACAACGCTTTTAACTGATTTTTCGGAATAAGATAAATATTTTAATTTAATGGATAAACAAAAGTGTTTCCAAACAGGGGTTTTGAATATATTTCAGCCATAATAAAAACTGGTTCCCGGTATTCCCGGCAACCAGTTCCATAACTCTCTGCTGTATAGTATATTTACCTTATATCATTCAGCATCCGGTTGATGACCGACAGCGCACCTTTGTATGCTGTTTCTTCATATACATGCCCCAATGATTCTTCATCAATATTCTGTCCTTTTTCCAGCCACAGCTGGTACAGGCTGATGAGTCCGGCGACATGATATTCGATGACATACTCGAAATCTTCCACTTCTTTGATTTCCAGATCCTTTGCATAGCTGATGATGATTTCTCTGAGGCGGGCTTTCAGTTCATGTACAAATCCGGGATCCCCTTTCGGACCGAGCAGCACTGCTATTTTCTCACCGTTCTTTTTGAGATAGTCATTCGTCCCCTCTATGGGCTCGATGATTGTGCCGTCGTTTTTCTTCAGTTCCATGAAAGGGTTGATGATCATTTCTTTATCCGGCATCAGTGATGCTTTCAGTATTTCCAGCGCCTCATTGATATCTATGAAGTATGTGTAAAACGTACCTCTGTTATACCCCGCCTTGTCCGTGATTTCCTTTACTGTAATTTTTGCCATGGGCTTTTCTTTATAAAGTTCCCAGAAGGCATCAAGAAGATTGTTTTTCGTTTCTTCTTTTCGACTCATTTTAGACATATTTCCCCACTTTCAACACTTTCGCCTGGATTGTTTATTGATACAAGCCTGTAATTTAATTAACATATAGTATTGTACAACACGTTGTTGGATTAGTAAAAATAAATATTTTTATATAAGGAGAGAATATATTTTGAAGCTATCGGACTTTTCCATAAGGCGCCCGAACTTTACCATTGTAGTCATGATCATCCTGCTGCTGCTCGGCGCTGTTTCCCTTACCCGCCTGCCTCTGCAGCTGATGCCGAATATTGAACCGCCGGTTGCGGCTGTTGCCACTACGTATCAGGGCGCCGGACCTGAGGAGGTCATGGATGATGTGACCAAGCCCCTTGAGTCGGAGCTCTCCTCACTCAGCGGACTGACGAATATTTCATCACAGTCCCAGGAAAGCTCATCAATCGTCATACTGGAATTTGATTATGACACCAAAATCGAAGATGTAGAGAACGATATCACCCGTGCAATGGATTCTGTCGATCTGCCGGATGAGGCTGGTGAACCGTCTTTCCTCAAATTTGATATTTCCATGATGCCAAGTATTCAGATGGCAGTTACATCGAGCGGTGAAAGCGTCGCTGAATATCAGGATCAGGTCGATGACCTGATCACCGAACTGGAAAATGTCGAAGGAGTCGCCTCAATCACCGAAAATGGCTCGGTTACCGAAGAAATCCAGGTCAACCTGGATACGGAGGCACTGTCCCAATATAACATGAGCCAGAGCGATATCGCCGGCATCATCGAAGCGAACAATATATCCATACCGAACGCCACCGTGACGGATACCGAGGACCGCACGTCCATCTCGACCCGGACAGTCAGCGAGATTGACGGCGTGGAATCCCTGCGCGAGCTTGTTCTTGCGGATCTGCCGGATGACGCCGGTACGGTGACACTCGATGATGTGGCGGAAGTGTCCATCGAAGAACAGTCAAGCGATACTCTCACAAGGATGAACCAGGAAGACGCACTGTCGATTGACGTCATGCTTTCATCGGATGCCAATGCTTCTAGCGTTAATGAAGAGTTCAACAATGTACTCGATGAAAAACTGGATGAAGAGGAATTCAGCAACCTGACAGTGGAAACTCTGTATGATGAAGGGGAATACATCGACATTGCGATAAACAGTGTCTATACATCACTGATTTCAGGCGCCATACTTGCGATGGTTGTCTTGTTCGCCTTCCTCAGAAATCTGAAGGCGCCGCTTATCATCGGCATTGCCATCCCCTTCTCTGTCATCACTACGTTTGCGCTGCTGTTCTTCACTGACATCAGCATCAATATGATGACACTGGGCGGATTGGCACTCGGTATCGGGATGCTTGTCGATAACGCCGTCGTCGTAATAGAAAATATATACAGACACCTGTCCATGGGCAAAAACCCCAAACAGGCTGCAAGTGAAGGCACGAAGGAAGTTGCCTCGGCGATCATTGCATCCACTCTGACGACAGCGGCTGTATTCCTGCCTGTCGTGTTTGTCAGCGGCCTTGTCGGACAGCTCTTCACACCGTTTGCCATAACTGTTGCATTCAGTCTGTTCGGTTCATTATTCATTGCGTTGACCGTCGTACCTATGCTGGCCAGCAGAATTTTGAAAGCACCGGATGAAGACCTGGAGAAGGCCCGCAGCGAAAGATCATACATGAAAACGCTGAGGAGATTCACCAGATGGTCATTGAACCACCGCATACTCGTAATCGTGCTTACGACACTTCTATTGATTGTCAGTGCACTGGGCATTTACAACCAGGGCATCAACCTGCTGCCTGAAAGTGACGAAGGTGCACTTACCATTGAAATCGAAAAGGAACAGGGCACGATTTTTGAAGATACTTTTGAAACAGTTGAAAACATTGAAAATGAGCTCAAGGAATATTCCGAAGTCGATACTTACCTGAGCAACATCGGTTCCACATCGCCGATGATGGCGATGTCGGAAGAACCCAACAAAGCCAGCATAACCGCAACACTTGTCGACCCGGACAGCCGGAGCCTCACCACGAACGATTTCATCAACGAAATCGAGGACGACATTGAAAGCATTGATGAGTCTGCCGAGATAAACATTGTACCGATGTCGCAGTCAGGCATGGGCGGAGAACCGAACACCCTGACCCTCAACGTCTCCGATGATTATGCAGACCGCCTCGCAGAATCCGAAGCCACAATCATACAGGCGCTTGAAGATGACGATCAGATTGAAAGTGTCGAATCCAGCCGTGAAGAGATGGTGCAGGAACTGCAGGTGCAGGTGGACCGTGCAGCAGCCAGGGAAAACGGCCTCCAGCCGGCCCAGATCGGTTCCGCATTGTACGAAGCTTCGAATGGTGTACAGGCATCGACAGTAGAAGATGGCAATGAATTCATATCCATTAACGTGAAGTATCCGGATGACATACTCACAAGTATGGAAGAATTTGAAAATATCGAAATTGCAAACAGTGAAGGTGAGTATATCGCCTTAGAAGAAGTCGCCAATCTCGAGGAAGTGGACATGCTGCCGTTGATCACCAGGGACAGCATGGAGGAAACGAGCGAGCTTACAGTTACGTATGCCGAGGACATGTCACTTAACGAAGCAGGAGCCTACGTGGAAGATATCGTGGCCGACGCTGATTTCAGCGATAATACGCACTATTCCGTCGGCGGAGACCTCGAGATGCTGACAGACGCCATGCCGCAGATGCTGCTGGCGCTGATACTCGGTATTGCATTCATCTACCTCGTGATGGTTGCCCAGTTCGAGTCATTCAAACATCCGTTCATAGTAATCATGGCTGTGCCACTCAGTATCATCGGAGTGATGCTTTCACTGGTCATTACGAATAATCCGCTCAGCATAGTGTCATTCGTCGGAATCATAATGCTGCTCGGCATTGTCGTGAACAACTCCATCCTGCTGGTTGACTATACGAACCAGCAGAAAGAAAAGGGCTATCCTACACTGGAGGCTCTTGAGATGAGTGTGCAGCACCGTTTCCGTCCAATCGTGATTACAGCGCTCACAACAGCACTCGGCATGCTGCCTCTTGCCATGGGCATCGGCGAAGGCGGAGAAATGGTCGCCTCCATGGGTATTGTCGTAATCGGCGGTCTGACAAGCAGTACGGTCTTCACACTCTTCATCATTCCTATCTTCTACAGCTACGTTGACAAGGAAACACGTAAAATGCATAAGAAGTACATGACACCGGACGGGGATGTCATCACCCAGAAGGAAATCGATGCAAAAAAACGTGAGGAAGAACGCAGCCAAAAAGAAGATGCAGACAGCGAATACGATTACGAATCAAGGAACACTGCGCAGAATGCAGACCCCCGGGCACCTGAAGTCGAGGAAAATCAGAATGAAAACTACATCAATGAAATGCAGAAACTGCTGGATAGAATGAAGAATGACAAATCTGATGAATAACTGATAATTAAAAGCCGTCCGGGAAATTTCCCGGACGGCTTTTCGGGATGGATAATATAGTATTAATCAAGCAGGATTTATCTTTGTCTGTCACTTTATAATACTTTGTTCAAAAAAACTGTTATCTGAAAATAAAAAATGACGGTTCCCGGAGGAGCCGTCATCAAATATGCTGTTTGAATTTCCTATTTTTTATAACCGAAGTCGGGGATGCTGTTCCAGCGCTCACTCAGGTAGCGGGCTGCCATCTTCGGTTCCCTTTCTCTTGTGAATACTCCCTTCTTGTTCCCCTGGACACGGTTGATGCCGAATTTCGTCTGGAAATCAGCAAAGTTCCATAGCTGTTCGCCGACGAAATTATCAATCTCATCAAATACTTTGCTGTTCATCCTGTAGTAGTCTTCCTGATATTCCTCGCTGAAAGGTTCTCCGTACGGGCTGTGGAAGCCCGCCACTGTGTCAGCACCGTATTCGGTGTACATGATTGGTTTATCAGGGTATTTTTCCTGCCATGCAAGCAGTTCTTTGCGCGTCTTCGCTTCTGCGGTCTTAAGATCACCGGTATCCAGATACCAGCCATAATATCTGTTCAGCGCAATGACATCCAACAGATCGGAGCATTGATCCGATTCCGGCGTCGCCATCATGATGTAGACATTCGTGAGCGGCCGTTTCTGTGGATCCAGTTCACGTGCCAGATTGAACAATGGCTCAAAGTATTCATGTGCCCCGTTGGCATAGGTAGCTGCTTCATTGGATATCGACCACATTACGACGCTTGGATGGTTCTTATCCCGGTCGATTAGTTCACGTATGACCTGCTCATGTGCATCGGAAGTGTTCATCACTTCCCATGTGCCATCCTTGCTGTCCGCTCCATTCTCGAGTATGGAAAGGTCGAAACTGAAGGAGCCGAACAGACCTACGGCAGGGGTTTCATCGATGACGACGATGCCTTCACGGTCGCACAGACGCATCATTTCATCGGAATACGGATAATGTGAGGTCCGGAATGAATTCGCCCCCATCTTTTTCATCAGGTTGATGTCGAGCACATTATAGGCTTCATTTAGCCCCCGTCCGTTGACATAGGTGTCTTCATGTTTACCGAAGCCTTTGAAATAGAAGGGCTCTCCATTGATCAGGAACCTTCCACCTGCGACTTCCACTTTACGTACACCAAACTGTTCGTCATATACATCGGTTGTCTCGCCTCCCTTGATTCCTTCCACTTTCGCAGTGTAGAGATAGGCATCAAGCGGCTGCCAGAGAGCAACGTCATCAATAGCCACGCTGACGGTGTTGCCTGAGCTACGCCCTGCCTCATTGCCCTCTTCATCGATGATCGTCACAAGCACCTCATCAAAATCACCTGCTGTTTTTACATCAACTTTTACATCAGCACGCCTTTTGTCAAGATCGACCTCAGGTGCAATGGAAATATCTTTTATATAATCTTTCGGCGTTGTATAGAGGTGTACGGGACGATGAAGGCCGGCATAGTTGAAGAAATCGAAGTTTTCATCCACTTTCCTTACCAGGTTCCCCTCTTCATCACTGTGCTCACTGTAGTTACCCACAGGCAAAGTCGTGTAATCCAGCAGATTAGAAAGCCGCACCGTAAGCCGGTTCGTTCCCTGTTCAAGGAATTCACCGATTTCAACTTCGAATGGTGTGAATCCACCTTTATGATGCGTCACCTCTCGGCCATTCACGTATACCCATGCTTCATGGGTCGCTGAACCAAAGCGCAGAACAACACGTTTTTTCATCAGGGGGGTTGCAACTTTGAACTCCCTTTCATACCATGTATAACCACTGTGTTCCCGTATTTCCTTTGTCACTGTCTGATCATTGAATGATGCAGGCACTGCCATGACCTCTTCCGCCGGCAGCGGTTCTGCCGGATTGACTGCTTCCACTTCTCTGTCGATCATGAATTTCCATACGCCGTTCAGGTTCATCACTACACGGCTTTCAGTATCAATTGGATACAGCATTATTCATTTCCTCCATTCAGGTTTTGAATTATTCTCTCTACTGTTATTATAGAATACCCACCATCTTGTGATTAGCATTTTATTTGCTATAATAGCATTTATATTACTTATTTTTTTGAAAATAAGGAGGAATAAGAATGACCGATGATATACATGATGATTTTATGAAATCCAGCCGAATCATACACCATACAACAAAAATGGATGTCACCCTGACAGACAGAAAGGGTAAAATCATGCAACAATACAGTAATCATGCCATCCCATCCGTCCTTGGCAGAACCGCAGATGATTATGTATATATCAATGGAGTGCTCATAGATGAATCTCCCAATAAATACCTGCACTACACCAATCTTTACGGTATCGAATATATAGCGGCCGGCGTATACAGATCCGATGGATACATTGGCGCCATGATAATCGGACCATTCATCTCCGGCATTTCAATCCTCGATTTTGTACAGGAGGTCATCGCCGAAAATAACCTGCCGATCGGGGAGCGGAAAGAACTGGAACAGTTCTACCAGTCACTGTCTGTTTTGGATGAAATGGATACAAACCACTTTGGAAACCTTTTGGTAAACCTGGTAACCGGAGGTTATATTGAAGCGCAGCCAGCCGGTACCAGTGCTACTCATCCGGTCATCGATTATGAACAGGTAGAATTGACCAGAGAGGAATACAAAGAAACCATTGAAAAAAGATACCATCATCAGAATAAGATGATGGAGGCCATCCAAAGAGGCGATAAAGAAGGCGTGGAAAAGGAACTGGACACCATGATGGATATATTCGTGGGCTTTTCCGACCGGATACCCGGCAGCCCCATACGATCATCCAAAAATATGGCACTGGTGTCCAACACAAGTTTCAGGGTCGCCGCAGAAAACAGCGGTGTGCATCCCATTTATCTTCACATCATCTCTGAAAGATTCGCCATACTGATAGAAAAGACTGACACACTGACCAATTTAAAAAAACTGATTACTTCCATGGCGAATGAATACTGTGATCTTGTCCATTCCTTTTCAACAGGCGGCTACAGCCCCCATGTCAGAAAGGCGATGGATCATATCATGATGAACCTCGGAGAAACGCTCACTTTATCCGGTATTTCAGAAAAGCTGCATATCAATCCCTCCTACCTCTCCAGAAAATTCAGGGAGGAAACAGGTATTTCCATGACAGGATTCATTACGGAGAAAAGGATGGATGAAGCGAAGATCTATCTCAGGAAGAGAAAACACTCCATAACGCATATCGCATTGCTGCTTGGATTCAATGATTTGAATTATTTCAGCAGAGTCTTTAAAAAACATACCGGACTCTCACCGAGGCGGTATGCTGCAAAGGCATAGAAATACCGCTTTGATGTGCATCAAAGCGGTATTTGAGAGCCGATCATCTGAACACCAGGCCGCCGTCAGTGACAATAGCCTGACCGGTTATATAATCAGAATCATCGGAAGCCAGGAATGACACCAGGTTTGCCACATCTTCCGGCTCCTGCGGCCTTCCGAGAAGGATATCTCCCGAGAATTCCCTGAAAGCATCACCGGGTTTCATATGATCGTAGTATTTGACCATTTCCTCATCTATCCGGTCCCACATGGCTGTACCTGCCACACCCGGACAGTAGGCGTTGACCCTGATATCATATGGGGCAAGCTCCTTCGCCGAAGAATGGGTGAACGATTTTACGGCGTGCTTTGTTGCCGAATATGTCGAGAGCATCTCATATGATTCATGCCCCGCGATACTGCAGGCATTGATGACTTTTCCTTTAGTCTTCTGTTTCCTGAACTGTTCCGCAGCCGCCTGGGTGCCGAATACCACACCGTTCACATTGATGGAGAATGCCTTGTTCAGCTGCTCTTCATCCACATCAAGAAACGGCGTGACAACATCGATACCTGCATTGTTGACGAAGACATCAAGCCTGTCGAACGCCTCCACCGCCCGTTGCACAAGCAGAAACTGATGTTCCTTTTTGGAGACATCTCCCTGAACACCAATCACATCAAGTCCTCTCCCCTTGATCTCCTCCACTGTGGAATTGACCGCTTCTGCATTGATATCATTGACGACAACTTTAAAACCATCTTTTGCCAGACGTTCTGCAATCCCCTTACCAAGACCACCGCCCGAACCGGTTACAACAGCAACTTTAGACATAATGATCCCCTCCGTTTTTTTATCTTCCAATTCAATTATAGTCAATAATGCCCATTGCCTCAATGATATATCAGAAAATTCCGCCAAAATAAGTATTTGACATTTTCATCAATACCATGTAAATTAGAGTCTAGTGATTTACATAATGACTCCGTAGCTCAGCGGGAGAGCGCTTGCTTGACATGCAAGAGGTCGGTGGTTCGAAACCACTCGGAGTCACTAAAGAAGCATCCGGAAAAATTTCCGGATGCTTTTTCTATTGAATCGGCTATTTAAATTAACAGGGTCAGACAAACGAGTTGCCGAGCACGCTGTTTACATCGTTTACGACGACGAAGGCATTCTCATCGTACTTTTTGATCAGCCTTTTAAGCCTGACCAGCTTGGATTTGTTGATGACGACGTAGAGGATATCCTTTTCCGTCCTTGTATAGAAACCTTTGCCGTTAAGCATTGTCACACCGCGGCCGATTTCACTGTTGATCAGTGTACCGAGTGCCTCGGGCTTTTCTGAAACGATTGTAACAGCCTTTTTCGGATTCATGCCTTCGATGATGAAATCCATCACTTTGACCGCAATATACATTGCAGTGACAGTGAGGAGCACTTTTTCGACTGTAAGGACCGTCAGACTGAGCAGGATGACGATGAGATCGACCACCAGAATGGCAGTTGCTATTTTTACATCCAGGAATTTATGGGCGATCCGCCCGATTATTGCCGAACCGGCCGTCGTTGCGCCGATACGGATGACAAGACCATTGCCAAGCCCAATGAACAGGCCGCCGAATATGACGTTGAGCATGATTTCATCCGATTGGATCGTCCATGTTTCAGTCAGTCCCAAAAACATGGACATCATGATCACTGCAAATATCGTGTAATACATCGCACGTCTCGAAAGGTACCTGAAACCCACTATGAGCAGGAGGCCATTGAGTATCAATGTGGATATGGCCGGTGATATATCAAACGCGTACAGAAGGATAATTGCCAGTCCTGTGACGCCCCCTTCACCCAGATTACCTGCAATCATAAAAGTATTGACACCGATGGAAAAAAGGAATGAACCCAATATCACGACAGCAATATTTATCAACGTCTGTACCGTGACCCTCGGTGTCATGTAGATCCTCATCTTTTCAAAATTGATTCTTCTGCGTTTTCTTCTATTCTTCACAATTACCCTCCTTTAAATCGCTTGAGTACCGCCGATTCATGATAAGGGAGAATGCATGTAAATTGCAACTCTTTTTTTGTATTCCTAATTGTTTATATT
This sequence comes from Salinicoccus sediminis, assembly GCF_000986795.1. Taxonomy (GTDB): domain Bacteria; phylum Bacillota; class Bacilli; order Staphylococcales; family Salinicoccaceae; genus Salinicoccus; species Salinicoccus sediminis. Next base: position 41,805 of record NZ_LAYZ01000023.1, read on the forward strand.
TTCAATAAAACAACCACCCAAAATTTTATCGCCTTTCTTTGACAAATTCTTCGATTGCTTTTATACCGATGAACTGCATTTTTAATTTGTTCATCGATGGTATCAGGAAGTTCAGGATTTTGGTATTAAACGCGAACCTTCCGTATCGAGCACCGTCTCGTCATTCCATCTCATATTTTCCTCCCACCAATCATTCTTTAAATATTAATCCAATTCATTCTCATCTGATGAATTGAGAATTCCCTTTTTTCATATCCCCTCTATCTGTTTGAACTATTTAATATTCGTGCCGTCACAGAAAGGACAGGCAGTTCGATCAGCGGTCCGATGACAAGAGCGAGGGCGATCAGTGGTTCGTCAGCAAATGCAGTGACGGCAATGGCCAGTGCAATCGGTGAATTCCTCGCCATGGTGGTCATTATCAGGCTGACAGTATCGGCCCGCCCGAATTTCATCAGGCGTCCGGCCAGACTGCTTACGAAAAATGTCACCAGGAAAAACAACAGGACCGGAACGAGCAGCAGCAGGACAATACTTGGATTGCCTGTCAACGCATCCCTTTCTGATGCAAACATGGCCATTACGGCAAGGGCCAGAAAAATGATATTGAACTGTCCGAAGAATGGGGAAACCTTTTCTTCGATAACATTTTTTCGTCTGCCGGAAAGGGTGAGTCTGGCGGCTGACGCGAGCACCATCGGCACAACGAGCACAAGCAGTATGCTCCCCAGTATATCTCCCGGCCCGACTGTTTCATATGTACCGAAAAACATATAGAGATATACAGGCAGAAGTATGACCTGGATCACCAGGTTGACCGGCAGCAGGGACGTGGACAGTGCAGTATTGCCTTTCGCCACTTCCGTGAATACCAGATACCAGTCGGTGCACGGTGTGACCATGAGCATGATGAAGCCGATCCAGAGCATAGGGTGGCCAGACAGGAACACCGCTCCGATACCGTAGGCAAGAAGAGGTGTCCATATAAAGTTTATTATCAGTGAGGTCCAAAAAAACCGCACTTTTTTAAATGACAGCACAATGTTTCCAAAGGGCATCATTATGAAAAGCCCGAAAAGCATGATCATCAGAAATGGTAATATAAAAATCCCTGCATACTTCTGTATGACAGGGATTCCTCCGACCATCAGCCCCATAAGCACTGCCGCCATGATGATGAATGACTGATATTTTTCAAGTGTCTGCATGGTTACCCCCGCTTCTCCGATTGATGAGGCGCATCACTGGTCATCTCCAAAATCTGTCATTATCTTTTTTATCTTCAATATTAAAGTCGACCAGCTTTCTGATCAGTTCATAATTCATCGGTTCATTCCATGTCATCCTGATGACATTATCCGTGTAACTGTGACCAGCTTCTTTGATTTCCGGTTCAAAATGTTTGATTGCCACAGTTTCCGGCGCAACGGATACATGTTTTTTGGATACGCTGAAAGCGATGATGAAGGTGCCGTGATCTGTGAACATAGGCTGATTCCATTTAACCGTCTTTCCCAATCCACGATATTCATCCGAAATCCACTGCAGCACTTCCTCAATTTTGAACCGCGCTTGCTGATCATCCAACTTGTCCAGAAAATCTTTGAATTCTTCCATCTTCTTTCCTCCCTGCTACTTTTATGAAAGCAGTTCTTCTATGTGCCATGACTCTCTTTTGTACAATTTAAACATGAAGAACATCAGTATCACCACTGCAAAAATCACGCCGTTTTCTTCTATTTCATCGTCCATTGCTACGGTAATCTTTTCAGGTGAATATTCAGTGATTACAGCGGCTTTTCTGCGGTCGATGAAAACATCCATGTCGCCCTCTTCATCCTCTTTTATATACATATGGCGTTCCCCGATATGCCCCTTCACCCTGAATCGCAGCAGGTTTTTTCCCGCCTTTTCCTTGAGGAACATTGCCGTTTCTCCGGCAGCAATAATGTAGTTGGCGATATTCAAATCCCTGAACTTGCGCCGTTTCAACCCGACAATCACTTTGGAGCCCTCTTTGGAAGTAAAAGAATACGTATGTTTTTCTTCACATTTCCTCAGTACGTCTTTCTCAATGGACCCGGCTGACCCGCCCTTATCATCGACTATCTGGACAAGCCTGTGATCGTCCGCTTCAATAGTGGCCTGGAACTGGTATTCTTTCATAGCTGCCTCCTCAAACCTTTAACCTGTTATTCATCAGTTGCTTCAATTATAAACATATTGTCCCGGGCTTCAAAGCCTAATCACCGACAAAAACAAAAGAAGTCCGGCCGTATTTTCGGCCGGACACTGGCGCTATATCATACAAACTCTTCGTACTCATTCGGATGCTGACCTTCCACTCTTCCCTCTTCACCTTTATCAAGGGAATCAATCTCTTTTACATCTTCGTCGGTCAGCTCAAAATCGAAGACATCCAGGTTCTCCCTCTGATGCACCGATGATGATGACCTCGGAATGACGAGTACATCATTCTGTACATTCCAGCGTACGATGATCTGGGCAGGCGATTTACCATGCTTTTCTGCAATTCCCCTGATTGTCTCATTTTCCAGAACATCATTGATTTCCCGGCCGAAGGGACTCCATGCCTCCGGAACGATTCCAAGCCGCTTATTATCTTCAACAAGTTCATTATTGTTGAAGTAAGGGTGTCTTTCGATCTGGTTTGTGGCAGGTGTGACGCCTGTCTCATCAATGAGTTTCTCCAGATGTTCCGTCAGGAAGTTGGATACACCGATGGTCTTTATGAGACCGAATTTCCGCGCATCTATCAGGGCCTGCCATGCTTCCACATATTTCCCCTGCTTCGGCAGCGGCCAGTGAATCAGATATTTGTCGAAATAGTCGATGCCGATACGGTAAAGGGATTCCTGAATCATCCGGATTGCCTGATCGTAATCATGTGCCGCACCCGGCAGTTTTGAATTGATGATCAGCTCTCCCCTCGGGACGGTCGTGCGGCGGATCGCCTCTCCGACAGCCCCTTCATTATTATAATTGGTTGAAGTGTCGATAAGACGGTATCCATTCTCCTCTATCGCAGTCACAATACTGCCGACGCCCCGCGCTCCTTTCAGGCTGATGGTGCCAAGACCGATCGCAGGGGTGCCAGTGCCGTCATTCAACGCATATCTTTTTATATTTCCCATTGTAGATCTCCTTTCTAATGACTATGATGAGATAACTCTGCTGTTTATATTAATTCCTCAGAATCTGTCCTGCTAAACAACATCTTCCTATGTCTTTCCCCTGGTCTTTACCATTGTGGAGTTAAGCAGGTAGGATTCTTCATACTTCAATGCCAAATCAGCAATGAAGATATGAACAGATTCAGGTTCAAGCCTTTCAAGCAATATCCGGTAAGATTCTTTTTCCGAAGCGTCTGCCTTATATTTGAAGTGCCCCCATGCATGCTGCAAGAAGTTCCTCATATGCTTCTCGTCATATTTCTTTTCATATGCCTCATCAAGCAGTAGTCTGAACCTGGCAACGGACATGTTTTCCCTCTCTTTTAACAATTCACGGATTTCATCGTAGATTTTCCGGCTTTTTGATAGAACAAAATACTTCTCTTCTGCCCAAACCTGTTCTATCATACTGACATCTTTCTTTGTCAGCCCCACTTCCATCATACGACCGAGAAAAGAACGCATGTACATATAATGACGGAGAAGGGGCATATTTCCATTTGGCTGATATCCCAACGGCGCATTCATGGGGTCCAGGTATTTCACTTCCCCGCTCCCCGGCCCGGGTCCTACATTTATATACCCCAGATATGTTTTATTCTGTGGTTTATAATCTGTGTGATTCATGTCTTTTTCCGCATACAAAGAAAGCCGCCCATGGTCCATCTCGTAGCGTACTCTGAACTTCAGGTACTCCTTACCATAACTATGGGTCGAATAGTACATCTGGTTCATGCCGGTTTTCTTCGGCATACACCGGATGATCCTGCCAAAATGCCTGTACAATTCCCCGGTTCTGAATATATCGATAAAACGGCGTGGCGTCCTATGCTTCAGGAAAAAATGTATTCTGTAGAATAATGCAACCGCCTCTTTTGGCGAATCAAAAGGGAAATAGGGAAAGTTGACAGCAATGATATCAACCGGCCTGAGTGGGTGATGGAATCTTATAGAACATCCTTTGATATTGACAAGCCGAGCCGGCATACGGCTGGAACTGGAGGCGTTAGACAGACGGATGAGCGCATGCGCAACATCCCCGAAAATCGCCATTCCCGCATCATTCAGTATCACTTCCCCCTTATGATATTTCCCTTGGGCATGTGCCCTTTTTGCACCAAAATCGTGTACATTGAACCTCTCCACCAGATCGATAATGATATCTCCTGAGGTTTTCATCTGCATCCCTCCTCTTTATCCGCTTTTATGACGCTCTCCTTATTGTATATTCATTTCTACCCTTTCTGTTATCGTCTACTCCCACGGGTACTAAAAAACGGATTGCCATAAAAAAACAGGCCAAAACAGGCCTGTTCGTATTTCCAAAGCTATTCATCAATTCTTCTGAGCAGCGACACAACCTCCACATGTACAGTATGAGGGAACAGATCCACCGGCTGCACCTGTTCGAGTTCGTATCCGAACTCTCTGAGCCACGTAATGTCATCTGCAAAAGATTCCGGATTGCAGGAAACATAAACCACCCTGTCAGTCTGGAGTCTCCCGATTCTTCTCATCACTTTTCCGCCGGCACCGGAACGCGGCGGGTCAAGCATAAGCAGATCCGGCCTCCCCCACGTTTCAAGTACTTCGTCCATGCCGCGCCTCGCATCTTTGGCCAGGAAGAACGTATTCTCTATGCCATTGTCGGCAGCATTCCTTTTTGCGGATTCGATGGATGTTTCCACGATTTCAATGCCGGCAAGCTCTTTCACCCTCGAAGCAAACGGGAGGGAAAAGGTTCCGACTCCGCAGAACAGATCGATCATGCGTTCATCTTTTCCAGCATCTGCCATCCCGATCGCCAGATCCACAAGTTTCTCTGCCTGTACCGGATTTGTCTGGAAAAATGTATCGAACCAGATCCGGTATTTATAACCGTACATCTCATCATTGATGTAATCCCGGCCATAGAGTATATGGGTTTCCTCGGACTGGGCCATATCCGCCCATTCCCTGTTTTCCATCCACATCAGACTTTTGACGTTGTCAAACTTCTCCGTAATCCTTCTGATCAGATTGTCCACCGCTGCCTCGAGCGGGCCACCTGGTGATTCGGTCGCAAAGACGGCCAGCATGAGTTCATCCGTCTTCTGCGACTGTCTGACCATCAGATTGCGCAGAAGTCCAGTATGTTCATCTTTATCATAGCCGCTCAAATTGAATTCTTTCCGCCACCTTGACACTTCGAGCATCGCTTCAACCATTTCGTTTCCAGCAATCAGGCATGTATCCAGATCAATCACTTTCCGGAAATTACCGAGTTCATGCATGCCGAGAGAACCATCACTGCCGAAAGTGAACTCCATCTTGTTCCGGTATTCCCACGGGCTTTCTGCACCGATTGCATCTTTGACGACCCCGGTATCAAAGCCATGCCGGCTGAGGAAGCGCTTGACCTCTTCTGTCTTATACCGCAGCTGGCTGCCATAGGACCAATGCTGCCAGACACATCCACCGCACAGTTCAAAATGCGGACAGGCCGGTTCGATCCTCTCGGGGCTGGCCTTTACAATTTCATCAGGCAGGACCCGCGCTTTCTTGCGGTTTGGGTTCGAAACCGTCACCTTCACCTCTTCACCTACCAGCGTCTGGGGCACGTTCAATTTAAGCTTCCGGGGATTGTTACCCCCTGTATCCCGCCAGACTGCGCCCATGCCGGATCCCTTTTTATCCAGTTTCTCTATCGTCACAGTATGAGTTTCAAAATCCTGTTTCGCCACACCAGCAACTCCTTAATATCAATTGCTCAACTTTATGTTCAACTGCTCTATCCATTTTATAGAGTACAGGCTGTATTGGCAATACGTTTCCGCCTGTTTCACCATCCCTAGATCCAGAATCTAACCAGCAGGCCGATCGCAAGGCCGAACACACCATGGCCGAATGTCCAGTAGAACCATGCGGAAGCATCATTCCAGGCCGGTGGTGTCTCTGTGAGTGCGCTGAGGAAATAAAGAATTCCGCCGCCTGCTGCAAAAACCAGTATATACGGCCACACTGCCATCTCCCAGCCGAAAGGGATGAGGAGATAGAAAAGTATGACAGCGCTGGCGATGCAGGTCGCATAATGGAACAGGATGCCGGTGATCCAATAATCACTCCATTTTTTGAGGAACGGCATATAATCCATATTGTAGAGCAGTATATCCGCCCTGCTCCCGGTCATCAGGCGGACGGCTTTCATTATACCAGCGAGAATGACACCGGCAATGATCCCTATAAGAATGAGTTTTATAAAAATAATCATCTCAAGCCTCCAAATTAAAGTATAGTTCAAATATACCCGCCGGAAACCATATTTATCGTACAATCAATCTGATTTTTGGATTATTTACTTTATAAATGCCAAAATGGAAATAAGAGAGGTGATTTCAGTTGGGACAATTGAACCTTGATGAATATGAGGATAATATAAAGCTTTTTGATCCATTCGTGCCGGAAGAAAGTGACATCACGCAAAAAACCGGACTTACAGACGATATACTTTTCATCCTGAGGAATGAAAAGGCGGGCACGCAGGATATTGAAATACCTGAAGACTACAAAGCAAAAAGAAGACTGGTCAGGGCTTTGCTGAATATCAGACAGCCGCTGCCGCTGGACAAAGAAATGATGGCGAAACTGGATACACTGCTCCAGATTGAACTGGAGGAAAAAGCGCTCATTGAAACAGAGCAGATTGAGACGGTCCGGAAGCAATATCCTGATTCCTCGATATCCCAGGCCGATAAAATGGCACTCTGGACGGGCGATATTACCGCTGTGCGTGCAGATGCAGTGGTCAATGCCGCAAACAAAGCGCTGCTCGGCTCCATGCAGCCGCTCGGTGCCAGTGTGGATAATGCCATCCATTCAGCCGCCGGCCCCATGCTCCGTGATGACTGTGCGGAAATCATCCATCTCCAAAAGAATGAAGAGCAGACCGGTGATGCAAAGATTACAAGAGGCTACAACCTGCCTGCAAAATATGTCATCCATACTGTCGGTCCTGCCGTAGAACAGGGCGGCGGCCTTACGGAAGGGCATCAGGAACTGCTCTCTTCAAGCTACATTTCCTGTCTTGAACTCGCAACGCAGATGGATGATATCAGGACACTCGTTTTCCCTTCAATCTCAACCGGCGAATCGGGTTTCCCGGTGCAGCAGGCTGCAGAAATTGCAGTCGGCACTGTAAATGAATGGCTTGAGAAAAACGATCATCATTTCAGCAAGATCATATTTGATGTGGATGGAGAATTTCACAGGGAGATATATTTGAATATACTGGAAAAATGATGAACCTCCGGGGCTCCCGGAGGTTCATTCACGTCCATTCTTCGATAGGCCTCAGCTTTGCTTCTATCTCCCCGCGCTCCGGCTCCAAAAACGGCGGCAGATCCAGGTGATCCCCCAAATCTCCGACAGATGAATCTGCAGTGAATCCCCGTGCTTTTGGACCCACGATTTCAAACATGACACCGTTGTCTTCCCTGAAATACAGACTTTCGAAATAATATCTGTCCTTCACTCCGGTCGTCCTGTACCCTTTCTCCTTCAAAAGCCTGTCCCATTCTTCAAGCGGTCTGTCTGCCGAATGGATGGCCAGGTGATGGACACTGCCTTTTCCCGGGCGTTCTTTATCAGCGCGGGATTGCCTTATCAGTATTTCCCCGAACACTTCACCTTCCACAGACTGCATGACTGCGGTCTCATCATTTTCTCCGGCCTTCTTATATCCAAACAGGTCCTCAAGCAGACTGACGAGGGATTCTTTATCCTCCACAGTCATTTCAACTGTGCCCATGCCAAGGATCCGGTGTTCCGCTTCAACATCATTTCCTCCCCACGGGGACCATTCATCGGGGACGAGGTCTCCCTCATGGTTGATCAGGATGAGTTTCAGCCCTTCCCGGTCTCTGAAAACCAGTGAATCCCTGCCGGCATAATGGCCGATGCCCTCATTTTTCACTTCAAGCCTGTCCAGCCTCTCCTGCCAGTACAGAAGTGAATCATGGGAGGGGACGAGCAGCGCGATTCCGGAAATCGAGTCCGTCCCTTTGCGGGTAGCTCCGATATTCGGTATCTCGAAGAATGTCAGGTCATTGCCGGCACTGCCGGTCCTGTCACCGTAGAATACATGGTACATTCCCGTATCCCCCTGGTTCACAGATACTTTCACCCGCCTCAATCCGAGCACTGCCGTATAGAAATGATTATTTTCTTTCAGATCTTTTGTAAACATGGATATGTGATGATGTCCTCTGATCATTGAACGACACCTGTCCTTCCTTGTTATTTGGTGATGCTCATCCACGGCCGTCCGTTCTCCCAATGCACTTTCACAGGAATCTTATATACTTTGGACAGCAGCGTATCGGTAAGCACTTTCCTTTTCGGACCGCCGGCCGTAATTTCCCCGTCGCGCACAAGGAGGACATGGGTGACTGCATTTGTTATTTCCTCAATGTGATGTGTCACATACAGCAGATGGCTGGATTTCCGTGCGACGTGTTCAGCAATATCCAAAACATCCTCACGTGCCAGGACATCAAGCCCGGAACAGGGCTCATCAAGTATTAGCAGTTCCGGGTCCGCCATCAGTGCACGGCCGATCAAAACTCTCCGCTGTTCCCCCTGTGAAAGCAGATTATAGGTCTTATCCTTCAAATACAGGAGCCTGAGCTCTTTCAATATCTTTTCCGCACGCTTCCGGTCTTCTGCAGTAATTTCACGGTACAGGCCAAATGAGGCATGCTTCCCGCTGATGATGATATTCATTGCCGTTTCACGGTCCATTGTCTGGGCAAAGCGGCCAAGAGAGCTGCTGACGTAGCCGATCCTTTTGCGCAGTTTTGGAATACTCGCTTTGCCGAATTCAGTATCCAGCACTTTGACCTTTCCTGCAGTCGGATAATTATAACCGGTGACAATGTTCAGGATGGAGGTCTTACCGGAGCCGTTCAGGCCCAGGATCGCCCAGTGTTCACCCCTGTCCACAGTCCAGTTGATATCCTTCAGTATTTCAGCGCCGCTTCTTCGCCAATAAACATCTTCCATGGTGATGATCCTGTCCATATCGAGCACTCCCGCTTCAAATCAGATTCACATCTTAAACTTCAATATACATAAAAAGACGGCAGAATCAAAGTCTGCCGTCTTTCAATCATTCATCAAATAAGTTCATGCTCAAATATCGCTCTCCTGTATCCGGAGCTATGGCCAGGACACGTTTCCCCGGTCCCAGTCTTTTTGCGACCTCGATCGCCGCAAAGGCGGAGGCGCCGGCCGATGGTCCCACGAAGATGCCTTCCTCCCGTGCCAGCCGTTTGAACATGTCCACTGCATCTTCGTCTGCAATCTGTATGATCTCATCGAAAACATCCGTATTCAATATATTCGGAATGAACCCCGGACTCGTTCCCACAAGTTTATGCTTCCCGGGTTCACCGCCCGAGAGCACCGGTGACCCTTTCGGCTCCACAACCGCAATATGGAGTCCCGGAAGATGTTCTTTCAACGTCTCACCCGTCCCCGTGATCGTACCGCCTGTTCCTGCCGTCGCGACGAAGGCCTCAAGATCACTGTCCATCTGATCCAGTATCTCAACGGCAGTGGTGGTCCGGTGAACATCAGGGTTCGCAAAATTCTCGAACTGCTGTGGAATGAAACTGTTGGGTATATCTTCCTGCAGTTCTTTCGCCTTTTGGATGCAGCCGGGCATCTTCTCTTCGCTCGGTGTGAGCACCACTTCTGCACCGTAGGCTTTGAGGAGGTTTATCCGTTCGTTTGTCGAGCTGTCAGGCAGCACAAAAATCGCACGGTATCCTTTTGCTGCGGCATTCATCGCAAGACCGATGCCGGTGTTGCCGCTGGTCGGCTCGATGATGGTCCCGCCCGGCGCCACCAGACCGTCCTCCTCCGCTTTTTTAAGCATGGCGAACGCCGCGCGGTCCTTGACACTCTTGCTCGGATTGAACATCTCCAGCTTGACGAAAACGTCAGCCGCGCCTTCCGGCACCACTTTATTGAGTTTGACAACCGGGGTGTCCCCGATCAGATCCACTATACTATCTACTCTGTTCATGAATTGAACCCTCTTTCACGTTTAATTCCTATTACCATAGTATATTATAAAACTGTGAATGGTCCAAGCAACATTATTTATCCGGCTGCATAAACAGGCTGACCGCCCCGTACAGGGCGGCATCATTGAACAATTCTGCTATTTTAAATTCCGTTTTCAAAAAATCCGGCGGCAGGAATGATTCTATGTGCCTCTTTATGATATCGAGCAGGAAATCCCCCTGCTGTGATATGCCGCCGCCGATGATCACATGCCCGGGATCGAACATGATGATAATCTGCGCCAGCCCTTCTGCCACGTCATGGGCCCAGTCATTGATGATCTTCCTGCTTTGTTCATCTCCGGCTCTGGCCCGTTCAAACAATTCTTCCGTCTCCATTCCAGGTCCCAGGCTCTCCTGCAGCCTCAGCTTGAGTGCGGACGTGGCGGCGCGCTGTTCATAATTCAAACCGGACGGATCTTTGAGCAGATAGCCCACCGCATTTGCCTGGTTGTGCGCGCCGCCGGTCAATCCGCCACTGTAGAAGGCTCCGCCTATACCCGTGCCTAGGGTGATGCAGAAGACGCCATCCTTGCCATGCCCCGCCCCTTTCCACATCTCACCCAGGAGCGCTGCATTCACGTCATTTTCAACATGGACAGGCAGGCCGAACCGTTTGCTCAGATGTGCTTTGAACGGCGTCCCTTTATAACCCGGAATCGTCGGTCCTGCATAGATGATTTCGCCCTTTTCCCTGTCGACGATTCCCGCCGTACTGATGCCGATGCCTCTGATGTCTTCACCCCGGTCCAGTTCCTCCCTGACGAGGGATTCAACTTTGTTGAGTATGCCGTTGTCTTGATTACCGCCCGTTTTTATCTTGTCCCGTACCGAGAGACTGTGATCATCATTCACCACTGCACTCTTGATGAATGTCCCTCCGATATCTACAGCCAGATAGCTCATCGTTTCCACCTAGTCTTTCCTGACGTTGCCGAGGTGCCCAGACAATATCTTTTTGGCACCCTCCGCATCCTTATCAATGATTTTTTCTATGATTTCCCTATGCTCTTTGAGCATCTTCTTTATCTCTTCGCTGCTCAGGTCGATGGATGGTGCAACCTCGAAGAAATAGTTCGTAATGATGCTGGTCATCTGTATGAACAGATCGTTGCCGGTCGACCGAAGGAGCTGCTCATGGAATTCCCGGTCTATTTCCCGGAACCTGGCTGCTGAATCCACTGTATCATACCGTTTCAGAACTGCCTCCAGTGCAGCGAACTGTTCTGCTTCATCATTCCTGATGATTTCATCAATAGCACTGGATTCAAAAATCAGGCGGAGGCTGAGAACTTCTTCGAAGTCACCCCCGTTGATCTTCCACAGAAAGAAGAAATTGCTGAGGAGCTTGTCGATATTCGACCGGCTCAGCGTCGCCCCCTGGCCCTGCCGGATGCTGATCACACCGGTATTCTCCAAATAGCTGAGCGCTTCACGGACGACCGAGCGGCTGACGCCATACATTTCTGTAAATTTACGCTCGGTGGGCAGTTTATCCCCCTCCGAGAGGCCATGCTCTATGATATAGCTTTTTATCTCCTGTATGACAGTCTGCTTCAGGGACTTCCTTTCCGTATTACTGATGGGTTCCATCATCACGGGCCTCCTCCACTTGCCGGATGAATGTGAACACAGGTTCGAGATGTTCTGCGATTAGGCTGTGGGCGCGGACAAGATCCTTTTGCACCAGCGCGGCTATGATATCCTCATGTTCCTCATATGATTTTATGAGAGAATCCCTGGACTGGACCAGATCGATTTTGACCAGCGAGAAATACTCCTGGATCACTTCGGCGAAGTTATAGAAAGTATCATTTCCCGTCTCTTTCATCAGCTGCTGATGGAACTGCTGATCGTACTTCTTGGTATCCTTGCCGGCCAGGATCGCCTCATGGTACCTGCCGTTGATCTCTTCAAAACAGGCCCTGTCGATCTGCAGATCATTTTCTATGATGAGACGGACGGCCCCGAGTTCAATGACCTTCCTGATGTCTGCCAGTTCCCTGAGTTTCACACCGTGGAGCGCATGATGATGTTCCAGTATATTCTTTATCGAGTCGAAACTCGAGTGGCCGACATATACACCGCCCCCCTTGCGCACTTCTACGATACCGATTGAAGAGAGTGACCTCAGTGCTTCCCGGACGACTGTCCTGCTGACTTCAAGCTGCCGAGTCAGTTCTTTCTCCGACAGGAATCTATCTCCCGGCCGCAGGTTGTTCTCTATTATATTCTGCTTTATCCTCTCCGCTGCTATTTCTACCAGAGAAGTCTTTTTAATGACCATATGTCCTCACTCCTGTAATAATCCCATCATACCACACCGTTTTTTGTAAAAAGCGATTTGAAAACGGTTCCTCATTTCCCCTTGACAATATATCAGAGTCACTCTAATATGGGAATTATAAATTGGTCTGACAATATTATATCTTTTAGCGATTGATTTTATCAACTCATAGGAGGAACCAGTGATGAAAGGTTTGTTTACAGCATTGCTCATCCCGTTTGATGAAAACGGACAGATTAAAGAAGAAGGTCTGAGACAGGTCGTAAGACATAACATCGATGTTCAGAAAGTCGACGGCCTGTACGTCAACGGAAGTACAGGTGAAAACTTCCTGCTGACTACAGATCAGAAGAAGTTCATCTTTGAAACAGTCAAGGATGAAGCGAAGGATTCAGTGAAACTGATCGCACAGGTCGGATCCCTGAACCTCGAGGAAGCGGTTGAACTCGGCAGGTTCGCCACAGAACTCGGATATGACAGCCTGTCAGCTGTTACACCATTCTACTATCCGTTTACATTCGAGGAGATCAAATCCTACTACAACACGATCATTGAAGAAACAGGCAACGACATGATCATCTATGCAATTCCCGCCCTCACAGGTGTCGCAATATCCATGGAACAATTTGACGAACTGTTTGCCAACGAAAAAGTGATCGGTGTGAAATATACCGACAGCAACTTCTTCGCACTCGAAAGACTCCGCAACCGCTATCCTGACAAACTGATCTACTCAGGTTTTGATGAAATGCTCGTATACGGTCTGCTTTCGGGAGTCGACGGCGCAATCGGCAGCACGTACAACGTGAACGGTCTGAGATCGCGCAGAATCATGGAGCTTTGCGAACAGAATAAATTCGAAGAAGCGTATGAAGTGCAGCATGAAGCAAACGATATCATCGAAAAGGTACTTGAACTCGGTATCTACCAGACACTGAAAGAAATACTGAACGTCAAAGGCATCGATGCAGGAACGACCAAGAATCCTTTAAGCTCATTCGACCCTTCAAAACGCGGGAAAGTTGAAAAGCTGGTTGAAGATTTCAATCTCTAAATTTTAAGCAAGCCCTACACTCACAGAGTCGGGGCTTTCATAAAAAGCCATATGTAAGCGGTTTATAAAGCTGTTAATGACAGGGGGAACTTAACATGGAAACAACAGGCCTCGGTGCAATAAACTGGCTTGTCATCATTGTTTATCTTATCGGCATGCTCGGTGTCGGCCTTTATTTTACAAAGCGCGCAGGTAAAAGTACGGATTCATTCTTCACAGCAGGCGGAAGGATTCCGGCATGGGCTGCAGGTTTCAGTATTTACGCAACAACATTGAGTGCCATCACATATATGTCCACACCGGAGCAGGCGTTCCTCTCCGACTGGTCATATGCGGCAGGCAACATCGCAATCTTCGCAATCATCCCGATACTGATCTACTTCTATATCCCGTTTTTCAGGAAATTGAATGTGACCAGCGCGTATGAATATCTGGAAGCACGTTTCGGGATATCACTCAGGACGGTCGGAAGTATCCTGTTCATACTCTTCCATATCGGCCGGATTGCGATCGTCGTCTACCTTCCGACACTTGCCATCACGTCCGTTTCCGATATCAATCCGATGCTCGTCGCATCCGTTGTCGGACTGCTCTGCATCATCTACACATTTCTCGGCGGAATCGAAGGTGTCATATGGAGTGATGTCATACAGGGCATCATCCTGCTCGGCGGCGCAGTGCTCATACTGATCCTCGGAATCACATATATCGACGGTGGATTTGGCACGCTTGTCGAGGATGCGATGCGGGATGACAAACTGATCACAACGCAGAACTTCCAGTTCGGAACTGCCGCTGCAGCGATACCGATCATCTTCATCGGATCGATATTCAACAATCTGCACCAGTACACAGCGAGTCAGGATGTCGTACAGAGATACCAGACGACAAGCTCACTGAAAGAGACGAGCAAGTCACTGTGGACAAACGGTGCACTCGCTCTGATCACCATTCCTATCTTCTATGGTATGGGGACAGTGCTCTACAGCTACTTTAATGACATGGGTGGGCTTCCGGAATCCGTCAATACATCAGCAATCGTGCCCTATTTCATCGTGACCACACTGCCTGCAGGCGTGGCGGGACTTCTGATCGCTGCCATATTCGCTGCGGCGCAGTCGACCATTTCATCCAGTCTCAACAGTATTTCAGCTTGTGTCGTCACTGACTTCAAGGGACGTTTCATCGGCAAGAACCAGGCAGTGGATGTAAAACTTGCAAGATGGGCAATCATTCTCTCCGGTGTACTCGGCATGTCCGCCGCCCTCTTCCTCGTATCCACCAACAGGGAAGAGACATGGAATCTGTTCCTCAGCATCACAGGCCTGTTCGGAGTACCGATTGCCGCAGTGTTCGCACTCGGCATATTCACAAAACGTGCCAATACAAAAGGTGTCTGGGTCGGACTCATCGGAGCCGCAATCGCTTCATACTTCATCGGACAGACAAACATGACACCGTTTGCCGTAAGTACATTCGCATTCCTCATCTCATTCGCACTCGGATATGTTGCGAGCCTTATGTTCTCTGCATCACCGAAAAACATCAAAGGCCTCACGATCTACACACGAAATGATGAGTATGCAAAAGAAGAAAAAGAAATCGAAGAGAATATGACAGTCAACGTGGAGAACACATAATCAAGAGCAGGAAGCCGCCTACCGGGCCGACCGGTAAGCGGCTTCTTTTTCTCAAAAATGAGGATCAGCTGCGAATCTGTTCGCTTTATCCAGTCAGCTGTAAATTGTTAAAATGGAAATGAAAAGATGTGAAAGGGATGATTCCATGGCTTCAGACCGCAAAGTGGTCCTGTTCATTGCAGCAACGCTCGATGGCTATATCGCAACGACTGATGATTCATTGGAATGGCTGTTCAAAGTGGAAGGTGAAGGGGATAACGGCACGTCAGAATTCTATGATACGGTGGACACTGTCATCATGGGCAGGCGCACCTACGACTGGCTGCTCGATCAGGAGATAGAGGAATTCCCGTACAAGGACCGCGACTGCTATGTCTACACAAGGTCCGATATGCCGGACAATGAAGATGTGAAGTTCATAAATGGACAGACAAGCGAACTGATCCATTCACTGAAGGAAAAAGAAGGCAGGAATATTTGGATCATGGGCGGTGGCGAACTGATCCATGAATACCTGCAGCAGGGGCTGGTTGATGAAATCACGGTCACAGTGGCGCCAGTCATTCTTGGTGACGGCATCCCTCTGTTCAGGAGCGGGGACTATCATCATGAACTCGAATTCAAAGGCTCCAGGGAATTCAACCAGTTTGTAGAACTGAACTATACAGTCAAAAAGTAGCGGGATAAAAAAATCCAAGGGGGATCCTTGGATTTTTACTGTACAATCATATTTTCTGAAAAGCTTTTGAGCAGTCCGCGCGCTTCATCTGTCGATTTCGTATTCATGAGCGCATTCCTTAACTGCCCCGCCCCGCGGAAGCCTTTGATATATATTTTAAAGAACCGGTGGAGCTGGGTGTAGTTCCGTAGTCCGAGTTCTGAATACTTGTCGTGAAGATCCAGGTGCATTCTCAGAAGATCGAGCAGCTCCTCACTCGTGTGCTCTTTTTGTTCATGTTCGAATGCGAATGGATTTTTAAATATCCCGCGTCCGATCATCACACCATCCACACCGTATTTTTCAACAAGTTCCATGCCTGTCTGGCGGTCCGGGATATCCCCGTTGATCGTGAGCAGCGTATCCGGCGCCACTTCGTCACGGAGCTGCTTTATCGCGGCGATCAGTTCCCAGTGTGCATCAAACTTGCTCATTTCCCTGCGTGTACGCAAGTGTATCGAAAGGTTCGCGATATCCTGCTCCAGAACGTGTCTCAGCCAGTCATGCCATTCTTCGATTTCAGTATAGCCGAGCCGCGTCTTCACACTGACCGGCAGACCGCCGGCCTTGGCCGCCTGTATCAGTTCAGCTGCAACTTCAGGCCTCAGAATCAGCCCGCTGCCCTTGCCGTCTCCGGCAACATTCGGCACCGGACAGCCCATATTGAGGTCGATGCCTTTAAATCCCCGATTCGCCATGCCGATGCTCATCTCGCGGAAATGTTCAGGTTTGTCCCCCCATATATGTGCAACTATGGGCTGTTCATCCTCTGTGAAAGTCAGCCGGCCGCGCAGACTGTGTATGCCTTCAGGATGGCAATAGCTGTCCGAATTCGTAAATTCTGTGAAAAACACATCCGGTTCCGCCGCTTCCGCCACCACATGACGGAACACGACATCCGTCACATCCTCCATCGGTGCAAGCACAAAAAAAGGCCGCGGCAATTCCTGCCAAAAATTCTCTTTCATAACCAAATTCCTCTCCCCGTCATATCCATCCGGTGATTTCAATCATTATATTTTACCTCAGATGCAAATAAAAATCCAGATTCTGAAATCCGGATTTTCATTATTCTATATACCTGTTTTCTTTATATCTGCATCAGCTCATATATCTTACGCACCGTATTCACATTCCTGATGGTCATTTTTTTGTAGATGGTGGTCCCCACCACTTTCGGCAGGCCGCTTTTTGAAAGGTTGGTTTTGGCCACTGACCACAGGAGGGTTCCCGGAATATATTTCACCGTATCCATATCTTTTCGTACCTTCAGATTTTCGAGTATGGAAGCATCATCGATTTCATTCCAGAGGAACATGACATCGCTTCTCATTTCCCTGTCATTTTTCCAAGTATCGGGAAGTGCTCCGATAACCTTTCCGATCTCTTCTCTGCTCCGTATCAGTACTTTGATGTCCAGATCGAAATCGTCAAGTATCGCTGCTTCCAATTTAGAGGCGAGTCCTGATTCCGTCAGCTTGGCATGCGAAAAAATTATATTGCCCGAATTGATATAAGTCACCACATCAGTCATTCCGGCAGTCTCGAATGTCTCCTTGAGCATTTTCATATCTATCTTGTTTTTACCGCCGACATTGATGCCGCGGAGCAGTGCCACATAGATCATACACGGTTCCCCCTTCGTTTTTGGAGCCTGCACGTCTGGCCTGATTGGACATCGCTTTATTATTTTAATTCCAGTGCTACGACGCCCTCCACATGATTCGTCTGTGGGAACATGTCGACCGGCGTGACCGGACTGATGTCATACCCTTGCTCGTTCATATATTTCAGGTCGCGCTGCAGTGTACTCGGGTTGCAGGATACATAGATGATCTTCTCAGGTCTGACTTCGGCAAGTGCTTCCAAAAACTCAGGATGGCATCCTTTCCTCGGTGGATCGACGAAGACGACGTCGGGTTTCACTCCCTCTTTGACGAGTTTCTTCATCACTTCCTCCGATTTGCCCAGATGGAACTCGGCATTCTCCGCGCCGTTCAATCTGGCATTTTCCCGCGCATCCTCCACTGCGGAATCAACAACTTCTATACCGATGATCTTCCCTGCATGGTCTGTTGCCGACAGCCCGATCGTTCCGATGCCGCAATACGTATCGATGATGATCTCGTCACCTTTCAGATCGGCCGCTTCCAGTGCTTTCCGGTAAAGTTTCTCCGTCTGTTCATGATTCACCTGATAGAAGGATCTCGCCCTGATCCGGAACTTTTTCCCGAGCAGTGTATCTGTGATGTAGTCCTCTCCGTAGAGGACGTCCGTCCTGTCACCGAATATCACGTTCGTCTTTTCCGGGTTGATGTTCTGGACGATGCTTGTGACCATCGGGAACGTTCCGATGATGGCTTTGTTGATGTCGGTGAAGACATTTTTCCTGCCGTTGGTCACGAATGCGACCTGCACTTCCGAGTCATCGTTGTTGGAACGGATGATGACGTGGCGCAGCAACCCCTGATGCATGGCTTCATCATAGACGGACACTTTCTCTTTGTTGAGCAGTTCTTTTATGAAGACCATCAGATCATTGTGGATCTCCTTTTGGATCAGGCAGTGTTCAATGTCGACGATATCGTGGCTCCTCGGCTTATAGAATCCCATCTCCACACTGCCGTTGTTGAATTTCACAGGAATTTGGGATTTGTTGCGGTAGTACATCGGTTCATCCATGCCGACGGCGGGGTTGATGTCTTTACCCAGCCCTGCCATACGGTTGATGCTCTTGTCCATCGTCCCTTTCTTGAAGGCAAGCTGCTCCGCATAGTTCAGCGTCTGTATCTGGCACCCGCCGCACTGATAGTAATACGGACACGGGGGATCTATGCGGTTTGCAGACGGTTTGATGAACCTCTTGACTCTGCCGAAGCCGAATTTCCTATTGGCTTTTATGACTTTGACTTCAATTTCCTCCCCGACGAGTACGTCGGGCACGAAGATCGGATAGTGGTCCACTTTGACCACTCCCATGCCTTCATGCGTATAGTCCGTCACTGTTTTTGTATAATATTCATTCTTGGTTACTGCGGTCATATTCATCCCTCTTACTCCAGATTGATTTCATAGTGGCTGAAGCCGTTTTCCGTTTCCTTCACATGCTTGATCGGCTGGCCTTTCATTATATAATCCTTCGCCTTTGTCGCTGTGTCCATCCTGTATATGCCCCGAGGCAGAATCCTCATGGGGTCACGCAGTTCAAACTGCGGGCCGCTCCTCATGTAATCGATGACGATGTCGCGCACACTGGCCTTTGATTCGTGCAGTATTTCAGCATCCCGCAAAAAAGGTGTATAGGATACGCGGTAATTGTTGGCGGGGACGATGAATTCATCATCATCCTCGACCCCCCTGCCCATATACTTCACTTCAAACACCCGCCGCGAGTCATTGATCTGTTTGGCTGTACTATCATACTTGGGCGGATGGGTAATGTCAAAGGCATAATCGAGGTCAAAGAACGTATCATAGTTATAACCGGGGAAGCCGTCCCTGGAACGGTTCGACCTCAATAAAAACCCGTCCCCGTCCGGAATGATGAACTGCGATGCACTCCACTCCAGCCATTCCCTGAGCGTGGTCCCGTCAATTTTGATGATGATCAGGGCATTTGCATGCTTGTACAGATCGATCGCTTCCGCCAATGTCACCGGCCCTGCTTCAAGCACTGTAAAGTCATGAGGGCCGTCCCGCCCCGCTTTGACAGCGGCATTGAAGCCGAGGACCGGCAGGTTTTCAAGCTCACCGGTTTCAATCAATCTTTTTGTATATGCTTTACCCGCTTCCGCCACCACCTGGACTGCTTTTGAAGGGAACAGTCTCGAGAAATAAGTATGCCAGGTGCTGTCGATCTCTCCGATGGGCGTAGACAGGTACTCCAGCACCTTTTTGTGGAAAGGTTCATATTTATCGGTGAGGCGTGGGTCCAACTGTGTTTCTTGAGTATCGATCAGGCAGGCCGACCGGTGCCTGATCTGCCAGCCCTCCGCTGTCCTTTCGACTTCAAAACTGAGCTTTCCGGCATGACTTCCGTACACGCCGGGCTGGACCATCGGTTTGTTGTTGATTGTCCCTCTTTTGAAATCGATGGTGCCGATCGATACATCAAAGTCCCTGTCCGGAAAGAATTCATGTGTGTGACCGAACACGATGCCGTCCACATCCCGGATCATGGTCATCAGGAGCGTCTGGTTCTCACCGTATTTTTTCAAGTGGTCCGGATTTTTACTCAGGCCGGAATGCGAAAGGAGTATTGTGAGATCGGCGCCGGCCGCTTTCATCTCGGCGGCTGTTTTTTCCACCGTCGTCCGCATATCCGAAACATTGAGCCGGCCTTCCAGATGGAACGCATCCCACTTCAGGATCTGTGTCGGCACGACGCTCAGGAAGCCGATCTTTATCATCCCCTCGGGCGTCTCCTTCTCAAGGATTGTATAGGGCAGTACCCGTTCCTTCAAGGGATGATCCATGAAATCCACATTGGAGTTTATGATTACAGGTCTGAGGCCCCCGTAGACAGAATGGAGGTAATCCAGTCCGAAGTTGAATTCATGATTGCCGATGCCGATTACGTCGTAAGTATCATTTATAATCCGGGGCAGGAGCCGGTGGCCATGACCTGCTTCAAAGTCATAATCGTTCCAGACGTCGCCCTGCAGAATGTCACCGTTATCGACAGTCAGGACCATCTCATCGGGACGCGCCTCCCTGTAGCGGTCGATATAGGATTTAATATGGAGAAGACTTGTATTTTTCTCTTTGCCGCTGAAATAGTCATATGGATAGACGGCGCCATGGACATCCGTCGTAGCGAATACTGTCAGCTTCATAATGCACCTCGAAAATGTAGTAGTTCCCATTATATCAGATAGGGAAGTATATAGGCATACCATCCCCGATAACGGGTATAGACCAAATGATCAAAACTGAAAGTGGTGAGCTATTTGTATAAGGATCTGTTTGGCAGGACCGCAGTGGTGACCGGCGGCTCAAGCGGTATCGGAAAGGCGGTTGTTGAACGTTTTGCCGATGAAGGCATGAATGTGATGTTTTCGTATCACAGTGACAGTGAATCGGCGGATAGGATAGTGGATTCCCTCGATGCTGACAGGGTCAGAACGATGAAGTGTGACGTAACTGAAGAGGAGGAAGTGATTGCCCTAATCAGAGAGACAATAGGACATTTCGGCGGTGTCGATATCATGGTCAACAATGCCGGCATCCAGGCCGATGTGCCGAGCCATGAACTGTCAGTCGACGATTTCGACAAGGTGATCAGTACAAATCTGCGCGGTGTCTTCATCGGTTCCAAAGAAGTGATCAGACATTTCCTGGATACCGGCAGGAAAGGCAGCATCATCAACATATCAAGTGTCCATGAAATCATCCCGTGGCCCCATTATGCGCATTACACTGCAAGCAAGGGCGGTGTGAAAATGCTGACCCAGACGCTCGCCCTCGAATATTCAAGGCTCGGCATCCGGGTAAACAACATTGCACCGGGCAGCGTCAACACACCGATCAACGAAGATTTCTTCTCCAATCCCGAAGAAAAGAAAGGGGCGGATGATTTCGTGCCGATGGGATTCGTCGCAGAACCCGAGCACATTTCCAGCATCGCGGCATTCATGGCATCTGATGAATCAGTCTATATCACCGGCCAGTCCATTGTCGCTGACGGCGGACTGAGCCTGTATCCTTCCCACCGCAACCCGGAACATGATGGATAGAATGATATTGTAAAAAGTATTTTCGGTGTTCAGACTGAAGGTGCTTTATCAATTTCTTTTATTTTCTTTTTTCTTTCTCGCTTTTTCTTTCTTATGTTTTTTTTATTTTTGTTTTCCTGTCCTTTTCCTCCTGTATTTTCTGGTCGACTTCATGCATTTCATTCTGATAGTTCTCTTCTGTGTCTCCGGTGGCGGGCAGGAACGGTGTTTTGTTATGGTCCACCCTTCTGCCGAACCTGATGAGGTTATACATGACCATCCCGTTGTTCGGCATGCCGTTCAGTGTCTTCATCGGAATTGCATCAAACAGCACGTAATAGAATGCATAGAATATGAAACGGTTCCAGAAAGTATCATGCTCCGCCATATAACCATTGGCGAGCAGCGCATTTATTATGACACCGACGATGACATTGGCCATGATCGGACTGGTATACAAAAAGATGTGTCCATATTTTCCGTTCCATTTCATGCTGTCATAGGAAAACCAGCTGTACAGCTGGTAATACCTGCGCATAGCAAATATGCCTATCTTGAACAGGCGGGGCATGTCCCCAGGGTAATCCTCGGATTTTTTGCACCGAGCAGCATCGCTGCGAACAGATATCCAATTTCCCTGAGCAGCACAATGACCGGCAGTATGAAAAATATTGATATTACGAGAGAAATCAGTTCGGATATTCCGAACATATACGACACCCCTGCTCTCCGTATACTTGTGCCCTCTCTGCTGCGATGTATGTCAGTTATATCCCACCCCGCAGCCCAGGTGAAACCATTAAAAAAGATCCCCTGCGGGATCTTTTGACTCAATAGCCGTATACATCTTTTTGTATATGTACTTTATAGAATGATTCCGGCACCCTGACTTCCAGGTGCTCTTTCATATTTTCGAAATGGGCCGGCAGGACGCCACCGAACTCTCCGTCCAGATTGAGCTGCACTTCCTCATATGAGGAGATATGGACATCCTGGGCTTTGTACACATGAACTTTGGGATGCTTCAGATGTTCGCCCCGTGTGGCCAGGGTCAGTATATGACCGAGTTCCGCAAGGCTTGCCTCCTCTACGATGATCAGTGAAAAGTATCCGTCATTGAACTCCGCATCCGGCACCAGTTTGTCAAAACCGCCGATCGAATTGGTCAGTCCCAGCAGGAACAGCATGACCTTGCCTTCAAAAATATTGCCGTCATAATCGATCCTTACATTGGAGCTTCTGATCTGGGGCAGCATTTCAATCCCCTTGACATAATAGGCAAGCGGTCCGATGATTGCCTTCAGTTTACTCGGCGCTTCGTAGGAGACTGCGGTGATCTTGCCGCCCCCGCCGATATTCATGAAATATTTGCTGTTCATCCGCCCCAGGTCGATCCGGGCGGTCCTGCCGTCCACGATCGTATCGATCGCATCCAGTATGCCGGACGGGATATGCAGCGCTTTGGCAAAATCGTTCACAGTCCCCGTCGGCACGATGCCGAGTGCCGGACGATCCTCAAAACCGGCCATGCCGTTGATCACTTCATTGACCGTACCGTCTCCGCCTGCGGCAACGATGAGGTCAAAGTCCATCTCACATGCTTTCGCGGCAGCAGAAACCGCATCCCCCTCTCCGGTGGTCGCGTGCGCACTCGTAATATATCCATTCATTTCCAGCCGTTCAAGCACAGCTGCCAGTGATTCTTTGAATATCTCTCTGCCGGAGGTCGGGTTGTATATGATTCTCGCAGTTTTCATTTCTTTCTCCTAATTTCATGTTTTGAATATGAGTAGAACAAATAGACGCTGAGTAAAAACACAACAATCTGCAGTATGCGGGTCAGAGCAGGCATATCGAGTGCTGACATGAAAATCATGAGTCCGATCAGCACAAAGTTCAGGACGAATAAAAACCTATACAAATTCAGCATCCCCGGGCTGGCCGGTAATCGCGAGGAACAACCTTGACTTTTCCGCCTGATACTCCGCCCTGCTGATCCTGGATTCCAGGTAATCATCTTTGATCTCTTTCAACCGGCATGCATACGATGGATTTTCATTGATGCAGTCCCTGCAGTAAAGGATGTCATCCTTCCGCTTTGATCCGTACTCCATCAGTATGAAGTTCACCGCAAATTCTTCATAGGGACAGCGGAGAATCGTCACCCCCTTATAATAAGGACTGACTTCTTCGACGACTTCGTACCCTTCCTCGATCATATGTCCCGGGAGTTCTACCGGCAACTGGCTGTTTTTGACAAGCAGCAGTATATCTATATCCCCGGGAAGTGCGGCCGGCCCGAGACTTGTCGACCCGACATGGTGAACTTCCATCGCCACTGATTTGTAATGATTGAGTATATCGAGTGTCGCCTTAATATAACACTCTGATGCTTTTTCATATAATAAGCTGTCATTCATTGTTTATCATTCCTATATATCATTCACAAACAGATTTGTGTATAATTAATTTGACAATTTTTTTATTTTTCATATTATACCATATACCATTGAAAGTATGAACATCCCATATCAAGGAGGCCACCATGAAAAATGTATTAATCGTCATACTGCTCATCGTATTTGGCGCCGGGCTGTATGTAAACTTTGGCATGAGCCAGAATATTGATCAAACAGATATCATCTCCGGGACCTCACAGGAGGAAACAGAGGAAAACAGTGAAGACAGCGGCTCTGAAACATCCGGTGAAGATGGAAACGCCAGTGATGAAGCCGGTGATGACCTCGCTTTCAGCCAGGAACCACTGCAGGAACGCTACACCCAGGCCGTGGAAAATAATGAAGCGCTCATCATCGACGTCCTTCTCCCTTCGTATTATACAGATGGTTTCATCGAAACGCTTGCGGGGCAGTTCGGAAGTGACCACATCGAGTTCAACCGCATCGACGTAGATACCAACACCGTCGGCCTGACAGAACTTACAGTGAGCGACAACAGCGACGCCGTCATCATGGATGCGCTGCAGATCAGGGACTACAACGACGAGGTCCTGCCCGAGCGTGATACAGACAACCTCACCAGCGCCTACATGAATATCTACAACAGCGGCAAGGTCGTATACATTCTCGGCAATCCGAACGTACACGAGCATGAAAATCTCG
This sequence comes from Salinicoccus sediminis, assembly GCF_000986795.1. Classification (GTDB taxonomy): domain Bacteria; phylum Bacillota; class Bacilli; order Staphylococcales; family Salinicoccaceae; genus Salinicoccus; species Salinicoccus sediminis. The sequence goes on from NZ_LAYZ01000023.1 coordinate 66,640, forward strand.
CAGCTGTCCTTGCAGAAGATCAGACGTATCTTACGGAAAACGACTACTTCTACATCGACAACCAGAACACTGCGCCAGACGGCGAATTCTACGATTACGATGCCGGCACTCTTACAGAAGAAACAGAAAGCATCATTGCAGAAAACATTTATGGATATATGACCGAATAAAATTGAAGAAACGACGATGAGGCACCGGATCCGACTGGATCCGGTGCTTTTATGGCTGGTGTGGAACTGGAATTCTTGTTCTCTTATTGTCGTTTTTGATTCGATGACAAGAGACGGTCTTCTCTTATTATCGATCGGCAATCGATGATAAGCCGGGACGTTCTCTTATTTTCGATTTAATTTCGAAGACAAGAAACACCCCTGCTCTTATTGTCGTTTTTGATTCGATGACAAGACGAGCGGTTCTCTTATTACCGACCGGCAATCCATGATAAGCCGGGACGTTCTCTTATTTTCGATTTAATTTCGAAGACAAGAAACACCCCTGCTCTTATTGTCGTTTTTGATTCGATGACAAGACGAGCGGTTCTCTTATTACCGACCGGCAATCCATGATAAGAGCTGCTGCCTCTCTTGTTTTCGATTCCATATCGATAAAACCCCGCCTCTCACATCAATGAATAAAAACCAATAATGTGAGCAGCATCCTCTCACCTCAATGAGTCTGAAACGTTGAGGTGACCCCGCACGCCTCACCTCAACGAAAATCAGCCGATGAGACGACCCGCCGCCAATATAAAAACGCACACCGGAAAGGTGTGCGTCTCTATGACAAATCTATCTTTTGTTGATTTCTTCAAGCAGGATCTGATTGACCATTTTCGGGTTGGCCTGTCCTTTGGATTTCTTCATGATCTGTCCGACGAGGAAGCCGATTGCACGGTCCTTCCCGTTTTTGAAGTCTTCGATGGACTGTTCGTTGGCATCGAGTACCTCTGTGACCATTTCACCGAGGATCTCAGGGTCTGAAATCTGTTCCATGCCAAGGTCCTTGACGGTCTTCTTGGCATCTCCGCCTTTTTCAACCAGTACAGTAAATACCTTTTTTGCCTGTTTGCTGGAGATTGTGCCGTCTTCGATGAGCTTGATCATGTCTGAAAGGTTTTCCGGTGTGAGTGCGGTATCACTTAGCTCCACCTGGTTTTTATTCAGGTATTCACTCACGCCGCCCATCAGCCAGTTGGATGCTAGTTTCGCATCTGCCTGGTTGGATTCGACCATCTCATTGAAGAAGTCCGATGTCTCTTTTCTGAGTGTCAGAACGTGTGCATCATACGCCGGCAGTTCATATTCGTTGACGTATTTTTCCTTGAGCGCATCCGGGAGCAGCGGGATGCTTTCACGGATCCTGTCTTTCCAGTCCTGGTCGATGTGGATCTCCACAAGATCGGGTTCCGGGAAGTATCTGTAGTCATCTGAGCCTTCTTTGACACGCATGAGAATCGTTTCGCCTGTTTTCTCATCAAAACGGCGTGTTTCCTGTTCGATGGCACCGCCCTTCATGAGGACTTTCTCCTGGCGTTTCTCCTCATGCTCGAGGCCCTTCCTCACAAAGTTGAAGGAGTTCAGGTTCTTGAGCTCGGCTTTAGTGCCGAATTCCTGTTGTCCGTAAGGGCGCAGTGAAATGTTGGCATCACATCTGAGTGAGCCTTCTTCCATCTTCACATCGGATACGCCTGTGTACTGGATGATCGCCTTGAGTTTTTCAAGGTATGCATAAGCCTCTTCCGGTGTACGGATATCGGGCTCTGAAACGATCTCCACAAGCGGTGTGCCCTGACGGTTCAAATCGACAAGTGAATGATCGTCCTTATGCGTGGATTTCCCCGCATCCTCCTCCAGATGGAGGCGGGTGATTCCTATACGCTTCATTTCACCGTTCACTTCGATGTCGATCCAGCCGTTCTCTCCAATCGGTTTGTCGAATTGGGATATCTGATATGCTTTCGGATTGTCCGGATAGAAGTAGTTCTTACGGTCGAATTTTGTAACATCAGCGATGTCCATGTTGAGCGCCATGGCGGCTTTCATACCGAAGTTGACCGCTTCCTTGTTCGGCACCGGGAGCGTGCCCGGATATGCCAGATCCACGACACTCAGGTTGGAGTTTGGACCGGCACCGAAATGTGCAGGCGCATCTGAGAACATCTTCGTGTTCGTTTTCAGTTCAACGTGGACTTCAAGCCCGATTACTGTTTCGAAATGCATCATCGCACCTCCAGCTGCAGCTTTTTCAATTCTTCATGAAGATTGAACTGCTCTTCGAATTTGAATGCCGCATTATATATTTTCTTCTCATCAAAATGATTGCCGATGAGCTGCAGTCCGATCGGACGCCCGTCCCTGGAAAGACCACTCGGAATGGAGAGTGCAGGCATGCCTGTCAGGTTCGCCGGCACTGTCAGGATGTCGTCCTTGTACATCTGCAGGCTGTCATCACTCTTCTCACCGATGTCATATGCCGCCGTCGGTGTCGTCGGCCCGATGATAAGATCGTATTCAGAGAATAACTGTTTCATTTCGCCTTCAAGCAGACTGCGCAGTTTCTGCGCCCTGATGTAGTGCTGGTCATAATGGCCGGCACTGAGTACGAAAGTTCCAAGGAGGATCCTGCGTTTGACCTCGGAACCGAACCCTTCGGAACGTGTTTTCTTATAATGCTCTTCAAGGGTTTGTGCGCCTTCAGCCTTATAGCCGTAACGGATGCCGTCGAATCTTGCAAGGTTCGCACTCGCCTCACTGGATGCAATAAGATAGTACGCGCTGACACCGTATTTGGTATGCGGGATGGAGACTTCCTCCACCGTTGCACCGAGTGACTCGAATATTTCGGCCGATCTTCTGACCGATGCACTCACTTCGTCATCGATACCTTCACCGATAAATTCCTTCGGCAGCGCAATCTTCATACCGCTCAGGTCGCGGTCGATGCCTTCGAGGAATTCAGCTTCGACACCGGGCATGCTCGTTGAGTCTTTGCCGTGGCTGCCCGAAATGATTTCAAGAATTTTTGCATTATCCCTGACATTACGTGTAATCGGGCCAATCTGATCCAAGGAAGATGCGAATGCCACAAGGCCGTATCTTGAAACGCGCCCATATGTCGGCTTCATGCCCACAACACCGCAGAATGCAGACGGCTGGCGTACGGATCCGCCGGTATCAGAGCCGAGTGAGAACGGCACATATCCGGCTGCAACTGCTGCTGCAGACCCGCCTGATGAGCCTCCCGGCACTGCTTTTGTATCCCACGGGTTGCGTGCAGGCTTGAAATAGGAATTTTCAGTGGAACCGCCCATGGCAAACTCATCCATGTTCTGCTTGCCCATCATCACCGGGTTCTCTTCATTCAGCTTGTCCATGACGGTTGCATCATAGACAGGGTTGAAATCTTCCAGCATGCGGCTCGCACACGTCGTCAGAATATCCTTGGTGCAGATGTTATCCTTGATCCCCATCGGGATACCGAACAGTGCACCATCCATCCTGTCTTCCGCCTGCAGACGGTCCAGCTCCTCCGCCCGCTTCAGCCCCTCTTCTTTATTGACAAATAAAAAAGAACCGATTGTCTCATCAGACGCCTCGATCCGCTCGAACAGCGCACCCACAACTTCTGAGGGCTTTATCTCTTTCGCTTGTATCTTTTCATACAGTTCTTCAACTGTCAGTTCATGAATATTCACGTTAAACCTCCCTATAGCATTTTCGGCACTTTGAAGTAGCCCTCTTTCGTTGACTTGGCATTTTTCAGTGCCTCTTCCTGTGTAAGCGGCTCTGCCACTTCGTCTTCACGGAGCACATTGTTCAAGTCCAGCGCGTGGAACATCGGCTCTGTGGAGCTGAGGTCCAGATCATCCAGAAGATGTGCATAGTTGACAATTCCGTCAAGCTCCTTGGTAAATGCTTCCGCTGCCTTTTCATCTTCAAGCTCGATCCTTGCAAGATTGGCGACATGCTTCACCGTGTCCTTATTAATCTCAGACATTCCGTTCCCTCCATTTCTAATTAGAACATTTAAATTTTATCAAATATCCCGGTAAAAATCTATCCAACCGGCATTTTCCCATATCCCAGGACAAAAGTGTATTATTTTACCATTATTTTCTGAATATTCGTTGTAATACAAAAACTCTGTAGTATAATTAAGTTGTGTAATTTTATCCCGCTATAATCGTTATTATGTCAGGGGATACAGCGTATCGGGTGCGAGAAATACACAAATTCAATTTGCAATACAAAACCAGTTTTTGTATTGTGACTAAGGGGAGGAGATTTATAATATGATTTTAAACGCAGCGTTAAGTTCTGAATTTACCTTTACAGCCGGCTGGGAACAGTATTCGATGATGGCTGTATACTTTCTGATCCTGATTCTGATCGGCTATTATGCCTACAAACAGTCCACATCGAACCTGAATGAGTACATGCTGGGCGGACGTAGCATCGGACCATGGGTCACTGCCCTGTCTGCCGGAGCATCAGACATGTCCGGGTGGATGCTGATGGGGCTTCCGGGAAGTATGTACAGCGTCGGCCTGTCCAGTGTATGGATTGCCATCGGCCTTACAGCCGGTGCCTATGTAAACTATTGGGTTGTTGCTCCAAGACTGCGCGTCTACTCTGAAGTATCGAAGGATTCGATTACGCTTCCTGACTTTTTCGAGAACAGATTCAGGGATAGCAGTCACATGCTTAAAATTGTCTCAGGTCTTGTAATTGTCATTTTCTTCGCTGTTTATACAGCGAGCGGCATGGTCTCCGGAGGAAAGCTTTTCCAGAGTGCATTTGATCTTCCGTATCACTGGGGATTATTTGTTACTGCCATTGTGGTCGTTGTCTATACATTCTTCGGGGGATATCTGGCAGTCAGCCTGACGGATTTCTTCCAGGGTACAATCATGTTCATCGCAATTGTATTGATTCCGATCGTAACCTGGATGAATCTTACTGGACAGGGCATAGAACCATTCGTCAGAATTGAGGAGCTCGGTGCACTTGCTGACATCGACTATCTATCGTTCATCAGCGGTGTTTCAATCATCACTATACTGAGCAACCTGGCATGGTTCTTCGGATACTTCGGACAGCCGCATATCATCGTCCGTTTCATGTCCATCAGATCACATAAGATTATTCCACAGGCCCGTCGTATTGGCATAACTTGGATGGCAATTTCATTGATCGGTGCCTGTCTGACCGGGCTTTTGGGCATTGCGTTCACTGACGCTACACGTCATGCTGTCGCCGATCCGGAGACGATCCTGATACTTATGAGCCAGGTGCTCTTCCATCCACTGATCGGCGGATTTTTCCTGGCAGCAATTCTTGCAGCAATCATGAGTACAATCTCTTCACAGCTCCTTGTCACTTCCAGTTCACTTGTACAGGATTTCTATAAATTGATCCGTGCCAAAGTGATCGGAAAAGAGACAAAATCCGATGAAGAACTGGACAAACTGTTCGTTCTCATGGGAAGACTTTCCGTTATCCTTGTTGCGCTTGTTGCAATCATAATCGCATGGGATGACGAATCTGTAATTCTGAATATCGTTGCAAACGCATGGGCAGGATTCGGTGCTGCATTTGGACCACTCGTTGTACTTTCCCTGCATTGGAAAGGCATGACCCGTTCAGGTGCGGTAGCAGCAATTGTAGGCGGTGCAGCAACAGTAATCATATGGGTCGCAGCAGGCACTTTTGGTACCGAACTCTACGAAATGATTCCGGGTGTCATCGTTTCAACACTTGCAGCTATTATTGTGAGTAAGATGACGCAGGATAAAGGGGTCACTGAGGAGATCAAAGCAGAGTTTGATGAAACAGAACGAATTCTGAAAGAAGAAAGATAACACAGGAATATTGGAAAAACGCCCGCCGGAATTGTTCCGGCGGGCGTTTTCTGTACTATCCTATTCGTATATATGGACATCCATCTCATCATCCTCATTCTTAGTGATGAGTGCATAGCTTTTACTCTTGTCTTTGATTGAAATTTCCACATTGGTGTTCCTGAAATGCTCCTGGACGAGTTCACTGACATACTGGGTCAGGCCGATGATTTCACCCCGCGAAGTGTATTCAACAGGTATTTCTATGGACAGATGTTCAAGATTGCCATCTTTGAAATATCCCTGGCCGATGGAAGTTGTGAAACTGTCGAAGTATGATTCCAGCTTTCTGTTGAAGTTTTGGTAGTCACTGTTTATCTCTTCGCTGATACTGCCTGCTTCGGAGGAAGGCAGGAGCACATAGTTCTCCTGTATTTCAGTGAAGGATGAAATTTCATCGCTTCCCGGTTCAACGGTGGCGGTGGAGAGGAAATGTCCGGGTGTAATATCCGTTTCACCGGACTGCATGAAGATGCCGAACACGATCGTCATATCCTGATACTGTTCGTTCGCACGGATCCGTTCCAGGATTTCAGCCGCCATGCGCTCGCCCTGCTCCCTTACTTCCTGCTCATCAAGCGTTTTGGTGTATGTTTCGCCGTACTCCTCCTTCTGGTAGTAGTACTCGCTGTTCATCGCCAGTCCGATAGTCATGCCGGAAAAGTCCATGTTGCCGTCCTCATCCTTGGTCATGTAGTTCTGTTCCAGTATATGGGAGAGATAGAGCGGTGCCTCTTCCGCGATCGTTTCAGGGTCTGTCTCGCCTTCTGTGGAAGGGTTGAGTCCAAGGTTGCTGAATGCATTGTTATCCGCCTTCTCCTCCTCGCTCATCGCATCAATCTCTTCTGATGTATAGCTGCGGTTCAAAAAGCCGCGGACCATCTCTTCGGTGAAGACCTGGCCTTCCCGGAATACATAATCATCCGTGCTAAAAACAGATTTGCTGATGTCGAAAAGACCTTTTTCGAATGTCTCAATATTGTAGCTTGAGACCATATTGGAACTTGTCAGCCCGCGTGATGGTGAAATCTGGTAGGGAATCACCGTCTGATAATAGCCCGGGTTCTCCCCGACTTCATTTGTCACCGTCTCTTCCTGTTCCTCTACAGGTGCTGTGTTCATTTCCTCTTCATCCGATGCCGTCTGCGTCTGATCCGCCACCTCGCTTTCCGGTGTCCCGCAGGACGCCAGAAAGATCAGCAGCAATGGAGTAAGGATATATAACTTTTTCATAATCACTGCCTCAACTTCTCAATGAATTCGTTCTCGTCCCAGACTGCAACACCCAGTGACTGGGCCTTCTCGAGCTTGCTTCCGGCCTCTGCTCCCGCCACCACTACATCCGTATTGCCTGAAACGCTGCCGGTCACTTTGCCGCCGGCATTTTCAATCATCTCTTTTGCTTCCGTGCGTGTCAGCTCTTCAAGCCTGCCCGTCAGAACGAAAGTCATTCCGGAAAATTCAGAGCTTCCTGCTTCGGACTTATCCTCCGTCATATTGACGCCGGAGCCCGCCAGCTTATCGATGAGGGCTGCGAAATCGGGATTCTCGGTATATGTCACGATAGAGCTTGCAATCTTCTCACCGATTTCAGGTATTTCCATGAACCGCTCTGCCGGCTGCTTCATGATTTCCTCCATGGAGCCGAACTCCCCGGCAATGAGCTCCGATGCTTTCGCCCCCAAAAACCTGATGCCGAGACCGACAAGGAGTTTTCTGAGCGGGTTTTCTTTGGAAGCTTCTATCGCGGACAGCAGATTGCTGATTTTCTTATCGCCCATACGCTCGAGCGGAATCAGATCATCATATGCCAGTGCGTAAATATCACCGATATCACGGACGAGCCCTGCATCGAACAGCTGACGGATCACTTTCTCACCCAGCCCGTCAATATTCATTGCGCCTCTTGAAACAAAGTGGATCATCCCTTCGACCAGCTGTGCCGGACACTGGGGATTGATGCAGCGTATCGCTACTTCATCTTCAAGCTTGACGGTTTCATGGCCGCACCCCGGACATTCGGTCGGTGCTTCGTACACTTTCTGGTCGGTACGCTCTTCAAGTATCGGGCGGACCACTTCCGGTATGATGTCGCCGGCCTTCCTGATCACGACCTTGTCATTGATACGGATGTCTTTCTGCTCGATCATTTCATGGTTGTGGAGTGATGCCCTTGCGACAGTCGTCCCGGCCACCTTCACCGGTGTCAGGATCGCCGTCGGGGTGATGACCCCGGTGCGTCCGACTGTGAGTTCGATGTCTATGATGTCAGTGACCACTTCCTCGGCCGGGAATTTATAGGCGATCGCCCAGCGGGGAGATTTCGCTGTGAAGCCCATCTGTTCCTGTTTGCTGATTTCATTCACTTTGACGACGATGCCGTCAATGTCATAATCGAGTCCGTTGCGGTGGTTTGTCCAATATTCTATGTACTCGAGCACCGCTTCGATATCATCCGCGAGCCTGCGCTCATGGTTCGTTTTGAAGCCTTCCTGATCAAGCCTGTCCATCGCTTCGCTCTGGGACACTGCTTCGAGTTCAGTCAGATCGTTGACACTGTACAGGAAGACGGACAGGTTCCTTCTGGCTGCAAGCTTCGGGTCCAGCTGTCTCAGCGACCCCGCCGCTGCGTTTCTCGGATTCTGGAACAGCCCCTCTCCCTTACCCTCTTTTTCCGCATTCAGCTTTTCAAAAGAGGCTTTGGGCATATAGGCTTCACCGCGGACTTCGAAAGACAGCGGGTTCTTTATCTCAAGAGGGATCGCCTTGATCGTCCTGAGATTCGATGTGATATTCTCACCGACTGTGCCGTCGCCGCGTGTTGTCCCCTGGACAAAACGCCCCGCTTCATATTTCAGGGAGACGGCGAGGCCATCGATCTTAAGCTCACACATATAATCCACTTCACCGACCATGTCACGAACCCTTTTATCGAATGCCCGGAGTTCTTCAGCGTTGAACGCATTGGAGAGACTGAGCATCGGCGTGTCGTGCGCCACTTTCTCAAAGCGGCTCATGACCTCCCCGCCGACCCTCACTGTCGGGGAAGTATCCGTCTTCGATGCCGGATACTGCTCTTCCAGGGCGATCAGTTCGTGCAGCAGCCTGTCATACTCACTGTCGGGAACGGAGGGGGTATCAAGCACATGATATTCGTAGTTATAGCGATTCAGTCTGTCCTGGAGCTCCTTGATTTTCTCTTCCATAAAATTTACCTACTCCTTCTTTGTCAACGGTGCAAAGTTTGCAAGCAGCCTTTTGACGCCGACAGTCGTGAATATTATGTCGAGTTCCTGGCTGTCCCCTTCTCCCTTTATGCCGGAGATGATGCCTTCGCCGAACTTCCTGTGTTCGACCTTATCACCCACTGTGAAGCTCGTGCCGCTGTTGTTGGTGATGACGCGGCTCCTTTTCTTCGGTCCGCGCCTGTTCATCTGGAAGCTTCCAGATGCAATCGGCTGCGGTGAGTCCTCCTGGCCGCCGAGGACAAGTTCTTCCGGTATTTCAGAGAGGAAACGGCTGCGCTTATTAGACTCCGTCTTGCCGTAGATCATGCGGCTGTCCGCACGTGACAGGAACAGCATGTCCTCGGCACGCGTCAATGCCACATACATCAAACGGCGTTCCTCTTCAAGTTCCTTGTCATCAAACATCACTCTCCTTGACGGGAATATCCCCTCCTCGAGTCCGACGATGAATATGACTTTGAACTCAAGACCTTTTGAGGCATGCATCGTCATCAGCGTCACTCCGCTGTCCTCCTCGACGCCGTCCTGGTCGGATACCAGGGCCATATCGCTCAGGAACGTGAATAGAAGTTCATCGGACACTTCATTCTCCTTGTCGAATTCACGGGTCACCGTCCTGAACTCCTCCAGGTTTTCGATGCGGCTGCGTGACTCAAGCGAGTTCTCCTTCTCGAGCAGGTCGAGGTAGCCGGTATCCGCCAGTACTTCATCCACGAGTTCTGTGACGGACATGTACTTCGACTTCTGCTTGAGATTATCTAACATATCGTTCAGGTTCATGAGTTTGACGACGGCGTTCTTTGATATGCCGATGAAATCGGACTCCCCGATCGCTTCATATATGCTCGCTCCCGTGTGACGGCCGTGCTCTTTCAGCTTGTCCACCGTCTTCGGCCCGATGCCGCGTTTCGGCACGTTGATTATCCGTTCAAATGAAATGTCGTCATTCGGGTTCTGAATGACTTTCAAATAGCTCATGAGGTCCTTTATCTCCATGCGGTCGTAGAATTTCATGCCGCCGACCATCTTGTATGGAATATTGGATTTCACAAGCGCATCCTCAATTGCACGGGACTGCGCGTTGGTGCGGTACAGGACGGCCATATCATCGTAGGAATACTTTGATGAGAGGTCGAGGACGTTCCTGACGACTTCCTGGCCTTCCCCGCGTTCCGAATCAGAGACGATGCTCGTAAGCTTCGGTCCGCCGTCCCGGTCGGTGCGGAGAGCCTTGGGCTTGCGTTCGGTATTGTTGCCGATGACGGCATTTGCCGCATCCAGGATGTTTCTGCTGGAGCGGTAGTTCTGTTCGAGCTTGATCACCGCCGCTTCCGGATAGTCATCCTCGAAATTCAATATGTTCGTGATATCCGCCCCGCGGAATTTATAGATTGACTGGTCGGAGTCACCGACCACGCATATGTTGCGGTATTTTTCAGCGAGCATCCTGACCAGCTGGTATTGGGCATGGTTGGTATCCTGATACTCGTCCACATGGATGTACTGGAAAAGGTTCTGGTAGCGCTCAAGAACCTTTTTTTCCTTTTCGAACAGCTCGATTGTCAGCATGATCAGATCATCGAAATCGAGGGCGCTGTTGCGGTAGAGGATCTGCTGGTAATCATGATAGATTTCGCTGTAGAGCGTATCCAGGTATCCTTCGGCCTCTTCAGCACTCTGTTTCGGCCTGATCAGGGTGTTCTTCTTATCGGAGATGAACCCGATGATGCTCCTCGGATTATGCTGTTTGACATCGAGATTGCGCCGCTTCAGTATATCCTTCACTACAGAACGCTGATCTGTCGGATCGAGGATGGAGAAGCTGTTTTCATATCCGAGATAATTGATGTTGCTGCGCAGTATGCGCACGCACATCGCGTGGAAAGTGGAGACCCATATGTCAGCAGCACCGTCACGGATGAGCGCAGCCACGCGGTCCCGCATCTCGCGGGCCGCCTTGTTGGTGAAAGTGATGGCCAGTATGTTCCGTGCCGGCACATCCTTCTCCTCCATCAGATAGGCGACGCGGTGCGTGAGCACACGCGTCTTCCCGCTGCCTGCACCCGCCATTATGAGCAGAGGGCCTTCGGTCGTCCGGATGGCCCGTTTTTGTTCTTCATTCATTAAGCTTAAGTCCATTTTAAAAACCCCAATTTACTTGATAATTGTCCTGAGTGCCTTTTTCGTACTGTCATAGATTACATTGCCGACCACTATCGTGTCGGCATACTGCGCCATCTCCCGGGCCTCATCGCGCCCCCCGATGCCGCCGCCGTAGATGACATGGGAATGCGCCGCATTGTCACGCACCATCCGCATGACCTCCGGGTCTCCATATGTGCCACTGTATTCTATGTAAATATAGGATGTCTGGTAGAGCTTGTCCAACATGTTGATGTAATGCGGCACCATTTCATGTGTCACCCGCTCTGCATCCGATTTTTCAAATGCCTTGCATTCTTCGTTCATGATGATATACGGCAATAGCGACATCTCACTGTAATCGATCAGGTGGCTGTATTCAGCCAGTGCCTGGAGCATCAGGCCGTGCTGCCATCTGATGTCCTTCGTGTTGAACACGGCGGGTATGAAGTAATGATCGAACCCCGGTACGACAGCTTCCGTCGAAGTCACTTCCAGCGCCACCGGCACGGAGAATCTCCTCACGCGGGCCATCAGGTTCAGCACATTGTCTTCCGTGATGCCGTCCGTGCCGCCGACGATGATGGCATCAGTCTCCGATTCGCAGATTTTCGCGAGTGCCTCGTCAGTAATATCCTTCGCAGGATCCAATTTGAATACATGTCTACATTCCTTCAGCATATAGAAAACTCCCATTAAATTTCATAAGGATATTATATCATTTTTAAGCCTTCACTGTTTTATATTATGTGTGAAAACCATGGATTTTGCGAACAAAAAACGCGGCTCGATGAGCCGCGCCAAAGTATTCAGTCTATCCCTAGATACTCTTCAAGTGTCAGGCCGCTCTCATAGATGGCTTCCGCCTCGTTCCCGACATATCTCAGATGCCAGGGCTCGTACTGATAGCCTGTAATTTCTTCCTTCCCTTCCAGGTATCTTACGATGAAGCCGTATTCATGTGCAACATCCTTCATCCATTCATATTCAGGTGTATCACCGAATTTTATGCTGAGTGTCGTGGCACTGTCTTCTGACCCCACATCAATGGCAAGCCCTGTCTGATGTTCGGAATGGCCGGGTCTCGCACTGTACTTATCAGCTGCCTCACGTCCGTCCCGCGCAACATAGTCATTGTACAGGCCGGCCTGGTAATCATATGTTCTGAAGTCGCTGACCAGCGTGAAATCAAGGCCTTGCTCCGCACCGTCGGCAAACATTTCGGTGTAGGCATCGATCACTTCCTCCTGGAGCCCCGGGCTATAGTCCGGCGGCAGCGGAATTTCCTTGTTGACGACCAGTATGCCGTCGACGTATGTGACGCCATTTACAACCTCGATGTCCGGCAGTGCATTGAGATTGCCGATGACCACCGGTGCATACTGTTTTTCAAATGTTCCATGGGAGGCAGTCTGCGCTTCATCCAGCGTAATGCTGCATGCCGACATAAGGAGCGCTGCTGACGCAATCAGCCCTGTTAACAGCTTTCTACTCATACAATTTCCCTTTCTGCACCGGCACGGCCGGATATTTATTCGAGCCCGGCACGCTTGAATATGATATCCACACGCTTCAGGTGATGTTTTTCATCAAAGCACCCTTCAATCTCCTTTGGTGTCAGCAGTTCCCTGATCCGCTCATCCTTTTCGACGAGTTCCCTGAACGGCACCTTCGTCTCCCATGATTCCATCGCTTTCGGCTGCACAAGGTCATACGCCTCTTCACGCACAAGCCCCTTGTCTATGAGCGTGAGCATGACCTGCTGTGAATACACGAGGCCGAATGTCTTGTCGATGTTGGCTTTCATGTTCAGTTCGAACACCGTCAGGTTCTCGATGATGTTTGCAAACCGGTTGAGCATATAGTCCAATGCGATGGTGACGTCCGGCAGCATGATGCGCTCGGCGGATGAATGCGAGATGTCACGCTCATGCCAGAGCGGCACGTTTTCATATGCCGTGGTGATGTAGCCGCGAATGACACGGGAGAGCCCGGTGACATTTTCACTGCCGATCGGATTCCGTTTATGCGGCATCGCACTGGAGCCTTTCTGGCCCTTGCCGAACGCCTCCTCCACTTCCCGTGTTTCCGTTTTCTGGAGGCCGCGCACTTCGACGGCGAATTTTTCGACCGATGTCGCAATCAGCCCGAGAGTGGCGATGTAATAGGCATGGCGGTCGCGCTGCAGCGTCTGTGTGGAGACTTCCGCAGCACCAAGCCCCAGATGTTCACACACATATCCCTCAACTTCCGGCGGGATGTTCGCGAATGTACCCACCGCCCCGCTCATCTTGCCGACCTCGATTTCCTTCCTGACATTTCTGAAACGCTCAAGGTTGCGCTTCATCTCCATGTACCAGAGCGCCATCTTGATGCCGAATGTCGTCGGCTCCGCATGGACCCCGTGTGTGCGTCCCATCATCAGTGTCGTCTTATGCTCTCTCGCTTTTGCGGCAAGCACATCGATGAAACGCTCAAGGTCACGTTCGATGATCTCATTCGCCTGTCTGATGATGTAACTCTGCGCCGTATCCACGACATCCGTCGAAGTGAGACCGTAATGCACCCACTTCTTCTCCTCGCCCAGCGTCTCCGACACCTGACGGGTGAAAGCGACGACATCATGGCGGGTTTCTGCTTCTATCTCCTTGATGCGGTCGACATCGATTTCAGCATTCTTCCGAATCAGACCGACCTCATCCGCCGGGATAAACCCAAGCTCCGCCCACGCTTCCGATGCCAGAATCTCCACTTCAAGCCATGCTCTGAATCTGTTCTCTTCTGTCCAAATCTTTGCCATTTCCTCACGGGAATAACGGGAAATCATGCATACACACTCCTTAATTATCAGTTCGGTATCATTATAACAAACATCAATAAAAACGAACATTGAAATTATAATTAATTTCAATGTTCGCAAATAAGTACGAGGGGCCGCCCGCCTATTCTTCTGTCAATTTTCCTTCAAAGATTATCTCCTGGTAGTCGACGACCTTTTCGCCGTCCTTTTCTGTGAATACAGGCCGCTCGGTGCGCCGCACCGGGGCGTAGCCTTCGGCACGCATGCGCGCCAGGCAGTCGCCCAGACTTTCCCCGCCTGCGACTTTAAATTTTTTCTTCTTTGGCTTCTCCGGCATCTTCCCGTTCCTTTTCTTCATAGATTTCCTCCAGCACCTCTTCCACGTTTTCCGGTTCATAGTTCTTCAGGCGGCGGCGTCTGACGCCCTTCGTCCAGAATCCGCCGTTGATGTTCTTCGGTTCGTGGGTGATAATGAACGCCTTCTCATCCAGTTCCTTGATGGTCGCGATGAGCTTGCGCTCATATTTCCTCGGGGTGAGGATCTGCATAGTAGTCCGTTCCCCGTCCCGTCCGTACTGATAGCCGTGTGTGACGCCGTATCCCAGGTCTCTGATGTTCGTCGGCAGGTCGCGGTCCTTCTCCGCGGTGATCACATTGACGACGAGATAGCCGAGCGCCAGACGCTCTTCGATCTTGAGCCCCACAAGGATACCTGCCCCGAAACCGAGCGCATATGCCACGACATTCTGGAACTGGTCCAGGTTCTCAAGCACAAGCCCCAGTCCGATGACGTAGACGAATGTCTCCATGATGCTGAAAGTTGCTGCTGTGTAACGGTACCCTTTGAGTGTTGCAATGGTGCGCATCGTCAGAAAGCTCACATATATGATATTGATGACGAATATGACAAGCACCATCAGCCAGGGGTTCGTGGAAATGGCTGTTATCATGCTAAATTCCCTCTCTGATTACAATTTCTGAAATTCTATTTTTCTTCCGCTTCATATTTCGGTAAATTATGCCTGTGGTACGGCAGGTTACGTTTATGCCGGGATTTCCTGTACCATTTTATGATTGTTTCATAGTCTTCATCGGATACATCCCCGCCCTCAAGGAAGTCGTCAATCGCTTTGTAGGTGACACCCAGTGCCTCCTCATCACTGATCATCGGCTTGTCATCCTCAAGGTCTGCCGTCGGCACTTTGCTGAGCAGATTCTCCGGCGCACCGAGATACTCCATCAGCAGCCTGCCCTGGCGTTTGTTGAGTCCGAACAGCGGCACCAGATCGCTCGCCCCGTCCCCGTATTTCGTATAGAAGCCCGTGATGGCCTCTGCGGGGTGACCGGTCCCAAGCACAATGCCGTTCCGGCTTGCCGCAACCGCATACTGTGCCTTCATGCGTTCACGTGCCTTTTCATTCCCTTCGACGAAATCGTTCATTTCATATCCTGCCGACTCCAACGATCTGACACTCGCATCGACACTCGGCCTGATATCGATGGTTGCTGCATATGACGGGCTGATGAACTCCATTGCATCAAGCGCATCCGCCTCATCATTCTGCCTGCCGTAGGGCAGACGGAGGGCATGCAGTGCATAGCCGCCGCCCGATTCCTGATTCAGTTCATCGACAGCCATCTGCACCATCTTCCCGAGCAGGGTTGAATCCTGGCCGCCCGAGATGCCGAGTACGAACGATTTTATGAATGGGTTGTGTTTCACATATGTCTTCATGAAATCGATGATTTCCCTGATTTCCGTTTCCGGATCTATTTCGGGTTTTACATGAAATTCATCAATTATTTCCTGCTGCAATGGTCTCATACATAATCACTCCAATGTTTTATTACTTGCCTCTTCAATAAGGTCCTGTTTGATCTGCCACAGTTCAGTGGACAGATCCACCGGATATGCCTCCGGATTCAGGAACCTCTTATACTCTTCCCAAAGGATGGAGAGGTTACTCTCAAGGCGCTGTTTTATCTCAGCTATCTCTTCCCTTTCATATACGAGCTCCCCGTTCCTGAAGATATCCTTCAGGAGCTCCACCTTCTCGAATGAACGGATCAGCTTCCGCTTCATCGTATGGACGGGATGGAACATGAGCAGCGGTGCGTCCTCACTCACCTCTTCACCGGCGTGGGTGATGTATTCCCCTTCCGACATGCCGGTATACTTATTGATGATGCGGTACACATCCTTCTTGCCCGGGGTTGTGACTTTTTCCGGATTGCCGGAAATCTTGATGCGGTTCTCGAGCGTCCCCGATTCGTTTTCCACGGCAACCAGCTTATAGACCGCACCGAGCGCCGGCTGGTCATACGCTGTGATCAGCTTCGTGCCGATGCCCCAGCTGTCCACCTTTGCCCCCTGCGACAGCAGTGACACGATCGTCACTTCATCAAGGTCATTGGAGACGACGATCTTCGCATCAGGGAACCCGGCTTCATCCAGCATCTTGCGCGCCTCCTTGGACAGATAGGCGATATCGCCCGAGTCGAGCCGTATGCCGATGAAGTTGATCCGGCCGCCGTATTCCCTGGCCACCCTGATCGCGTTCGGCACACCCGACCTCAGCGTGTCGAAGGTATCCACAAGGAACACACAATCCCTGTGCGTCTCGGCGTAGGCTTTGAACGCATCATAGTCATCGCCGTATGCCTGGACCATCGCATGGGCATGGGTACCGCTTGCGTTCAGGCCGAACAGCTTCGCCGCCCGCACGTTGCTGGTCCCGTCGAAACCGCCGATGATGGCAGCGCGTGCGCCCCATAGTGCCGCGTCGAATTCATGCGCGCGGCGGGTGCCGAACTCCATCAGCATGTCATCCGGCACAAGCTGGCGGATCCGGCTCGCCTTCGTCGCAATCAGCGTCTGGAAGTTGACGATGTTGAGCAGTGCCGTTTCAATCAGCTGCGCTTCGATGATCGGTGCTTCAATCTGCACGAGCGGCATGTTGGCGAATACGAGACCGCCCTCCTCCACCGCACGCACATTGCCCGTGAACCGCAGGTCCCGCAGATATTCCAGGAAGTCCTCCCCGTAGCCGAGGCTCCTGAGATATCTAATATCCGACTCTGTAAAGCGGAGATTCTCCAAAAAGTCGATGATGCGCTCCAGCCCGGCGAATACGGCGTAGCCGTTGCCGAAAGGCACCTCCCTGAAATAAAGGTCGAACACCGCAGTACGGTCCGCCAGACCCTGCTCCAGATATGTCTGGCTCATGTTGATCTGGTACAGATCCGTGTGGAGCATAAAGCTGTCGTCTTCAAATTTATACATCCTTGCCAATCCCTTCATGTATGCTGTAAATCAGTTATAATTATTTATAATCAGTTTAACACAAGAATATACTGTACCATTACTATAATCGTCTGGAGGCATAACATGAAATCAGAGAGCTTCAGGGCACGCTTCATCATCCTGTCCGTCATCGTCTGCATATCCGGGTTCTCCCAGGGTATGCTGCTCCCCCTCATATCATTCATTTTCGAAAACCGGCAGGTCAATGCCACCATCAACGGGCTCCATGCATCGGGCCTCTATATAGGTGTACTCCTGTCGGCATTGTTCATCGAAGCGCCGCTTAGAAAATACGGTTTCCGTCCGATGATCATCACAGGCGGCGCCATCGTGGGCCTGTCACTACTCGCATTCCCGCTGCTCGATTCGATATGGCTGTGGTTCATACTGCGCCTCATCGTCGGCATCGGAGACAACGCACTGCATTTCAGCACGCAGACATGGCTGACCACAAGCACACCGCAGCACAAACTCGGCAAAGTCATCGCCTTTTACGGCCTGTTCTTCTCGGCCGGCTTCATGATCGGACCAAAAGTGAGCGAACTCGTAACAATATGGGAGCCGCTGCCATTCCTGGCCTCAGGGGTGCTGACGATGATGGCATGGCCACTGATTTTCCTGCTGAAGGGGGCGGAGGATGCCAAACCGGAAGACACCGGCGTACAGGCCAGCCTGTTCAATACACTCAAAAACTTCAGGGATGTGCTGAAAACGAGCTGGGTCGCATTTTTATTCCCCATGCTCTACGGGGTACTCGAGGCCTCCCTCAACAGCAACTTCCCCGTGTTTGCCATCCGGCATGATTTCGAGCTGTCGGAAATCACATGGATCCTGCCGGCCTTCAGCCTCGGTGCCATACTGCTCCAGGTGCCGATCGGCGGGCTCGGTGACAGGGTCGGACGGGGGAAACTCATCAACATACTGCTCGCTCTCGGGGCCGCCGTGTTCCTCATGATGGAGATGTTCAGCGGGTCATTCATCATGCTGCTCCTCTCCTTCACACTGGCGGGCATCTTCGTCGGCTCCATGTACTCACTCGGCATCAGCTATATGACCGACATCACACCGAAAACAAACCTGCCGGCAGGCAACCTGATGGCCGGCATCATGTTCAGCCTCGGCAGCATCGCCGGGCCGGTGGCGGGCGGTGCGATCATCGGCATGACCGGCGGCGCGCACTACTTCACATTCTTTGCATGCCTCATCCTTGTGCTGGTCATCATGAATATTCTGTTCATGCAGAAAGGAAAAGCTGCCGTACGATAGAATTCTGCACCGTTTAATGGAATAATGGACGTAACAGACCATTCAGGAAAGAGGGATCAATATGTCAGAAGCATTGCTCGTCATCGACTATTCCTACGATTTCGCCGCACCGGAGGGAAAACTCACCGCCGGAGAACCCGCTCTCGAAATCGAAAGTGCACTGGTGGACAAGATCAGTGAATTCCATGGGACCGGGCGACCGGTGTTCTTCATGATGGACATCCACCACGAAGGGGACGAACACCACCCTGAAACAGAGCTTTTTCCGCCGCATAACATTGCCGGTACGAAAGGGCGTGAACTGTTCGGCAGAGTGAAGGAAATCTATGAAGAGATCGAATCTGCGCCAAATGTATTCTTCATAGACAAGACCCGGTACAGCGCGTTTGCCGGCACCAATCTCGGACAGCTGCTCGCGGAGAGGGGCATCGATTCGCTCACCCTCACCGGCCTCGTCACCGACATCTGCATACTGCACACCGCAGTGGATGCGTATAATAAAGGGTACCGGATCACAGTGCCTGCATCGTGCGTGGGTTCATTCAACCGCGACGGCCACATATTTGCGCTGGAACATTTCAAAAATTCACTTGGAGCGACAGTTGAACGATAGAAGAATGAGTGGCTGAGTGATAAAATGGGAATAGTAATAACATATCAAAGGAGACATTAAATATGAGTGCAGTTAAAATTTTTGGACATCAGAATCCGGACACGGACACGATCACATCCGCGATTGTTGCAGCAGACATCGAAAGCCGTCTGGGCCGCGACGCAAAAGCTTTCCGCCTTGGCGAAATCAATGCGGAGACAAAATATGCGCTTGAATACTTCGGCGCCGCATCACCGGAGGCGCTCGGGACACTCGACGCGGGCGATCCGGTCATCCTAATAGACCATAATGAGTTCCAGCAGTCTGCGGACAACATCGAAAAAGCGGAGATCCTGAAAGTGTTCGACCACCACCGCATCGCAAATTTCCACACAGAGTCCCCGCTCTACTACCGCGCGGAGCCTGTGGGATGTACAGCGACAATCCTCAACAAGGTCTACAAGGAGAACGGACTTGAAATCACAAAGGAAATGGCGGGACTGATGCTTTCTGCAATCATCTCGGATACACTGCTGTTCAAGTCACCGACAACGACTGAAGAGGATATCGATGCAGCGTCGGAACTGAAGGAGGTTGCAGGCGTCGATCTTGAAGCGTACGGAATCGACATGCTCAAGGCGGGGGCTTCCACCAGGGACAAGTCCGCCGAGGAACTGATTACAGGGGATGCGAAGTCCTTCGACATGGGTGTCAAGACGACGCGCATCGCCCAGATCAATGTCGTGGATGTGGATGAAGTCTTTGAACGGAGAGAAGAAATCGAAGCGGCGATCAACAACCAGATTGAAACGGACGGCTACGATCTGTTCGTACTCGTTGTGACTGATATCCTTAAATCCGACTCCAAAGTACTGTCACTCGGCAAGGAATCCGGTGCTGTGGAGAAAGCATTCGATGTCGCCCTTGATGACAACACTGCAGTATTGGAGGGAGTCGTCTCCCGCAAGAAGCAGGTTGTGCCGAACATCACCAAAGCTTTGTCATAGAAAGGAGCAGGTTTCATGCTTAAGAAGGAAGACGGAAAACTTTTTCTCGAGGAAGAGCACAACATCATCGCCGAACTCATCTACGAAGAGCATGACGACTACTACGATGTGACCAGCACGTTTACAGAACCGGAATACCGCAACAGGGGTCTCGCCAAAGATCTCGTCGATGAGATTGTCGAGATGGCACGCGAGAATGACAAGAAGATCCAGCCGACATGCCCGTATGTGGCGGCTGCCATCAAAGATGATGCCTACGACGACGTCAAAATAAAATAGGCCATTAAAAACGCCCCGCGATCGCGGGGCGTTTTTAATGGAAGGCAATTCCAAAAAAATAATAGTTGAAAGAATGAAAAAATGGTATGACTAAATAATACCATCAGTTTTCTGAAAAATCAATATAATCTATCATCTTTTTCTAATTAAATATTTTACTTATTACACTTTCCCTGCCTTCTTCCAGATACTGTTTGGAACATTCATCCTCCACCGTATATCCGAGTTCCTCTGTGGCCCTTGAATAGGACACTTCATCGATATAGTTGGTGAGCCCCGCCTGGTCAAAACAGGAGGGATGCACAATTTCCTGGAGCGTATTGTCTATGATGACCCGTTCCGAGCCGCTCGTCTTGTCCGCAAGCGGCAGAACAAGCAGCAGGACGGCCGCGAGGATGAATATGATGATGATCACTGTACTTTTTTTCATCTTACAGGAATCCGACGAAGACGCCTTCCGGTGCCTCCGCTTCGCTTTCACGGCGAGTGAGCGTGCCGTCTTCATTCACATCGAACAGCACGAGGTTATGGGACCGCTCGTGGGCACAGATAAGGTATTTTCCATCCGGTGTAATGTTGAAGTCACGCGGCCAGTCGCCATGGGTCGGTTCAATCTGAATCCTCTCAAGTTTCCTGCCGCCATCGTCCACTTTGAATACCACTATGCTGTTGTGTCCCCTGTTCGACACATACAGGAATTTCCTGTTTGGATGCCTGCGGATTGCCGCCCCCTGTGAATGGCCGTCAAAATCCTCAGGCAGGGCGGAATAAACCTCCTCCGGCGTGAAGATTCCGTCTTCATAGGATGCGCCGATCACTTCATTGGACAGTTCGGTGAATATGAAAGCATAGTCCCCCGCTTCGTTGAACACTAGATGGCGCGGACCGCTGCCCGGTGCCACACTGCACTCCGCCACCTGCTCCAATTTTCCTTCATCGATTTTCAGCGTGACCAGCTTATCCGCGCCGAGGTCCACCGCCACGAGATACTGCCTGTCTGGAGTCTCCGTTACAAAATGGGCATGCGGCCCGTCCTGGCGTTCGTGGGGACCGCCCCCCTCGATCTGGAAGACATCCAGCCGGTCGGTCACAACACCTCTGTCATCCACTTCGTAAAGGCGGACCTCCCCGGATCCGTAGACGGTGTCCACCAGATGATTCTGGTCCGACGTCAGCATCAGATGGCATCCAGACCCGCCCTCTTCCAGGCAGTCGTCGATGAACCTGAGTCCGCCCGTTTCAAGGTCGGCGATTTCGTACGTTGCCACGCCGCCTTTCGTCTTGCCTTTTTTGATCGCATAGACGCGGTCATTCTGAACGTCCAGATAAGTCGCATTCGGTGTTTGTGCAGCGACTTCGACAGATTTAAACTCCCCTTTTTCAGAATCCAGCTCATACCGGTATATCCCCTGGCCGTTCTCTTTGGTGTAGCTTCCAATATATCCGATCATTTATTCTTCCTCCTAATTTCACTTTTTAATAATCTTAGCATACACGTCCCCATTCCCTAAATGAACAGTTTGATAACTCCCCATTGAAAAATCGAACGTATGTTCGTATAATGGAGGTGACAAAGTTTATTGAAGAAGAGGCGATGCAAATGGATTATCGGGATATACCCATAGAAAAACTGGACTCCAATATTCCACAGGGCAGAGGAATGATCAAATGGGCCCCCTTTGCCACGATGCCTGAACAATTCGAAACAGTCGAACGGCTGGTCGGCGACCAGACAAAGATCAGCCGTCCGGAGCTCTCCGACGACCGGCTGGAGGAGATGGACCGCATACTGAAAAAAGCACGGCAGGATAAACGAAGGATAAAAGTCGAATACTATTATGACGGCAGACGCTTTCACATCGCACTCGACATCATCACGGCAGACAGATGGAGCATGATGCTGATCGGACAGAAGGCAGACAGTCCGGCGGATGACATGGTTTTCATCTCCTTCATGGACATCCTCGATATAGTGATGCTGTAAAAATTGCGGATTCAAAAAAAGCCGGGGAGATCCCCGGCCGGTCCGCGCCGGTCAGTCCTCTAGGAACAGTACCGGTTCTTTTTGGAAATCTGTCGCCATCATCAGATGATAGGCGAGCACGGTCGTGGTGATCGCACCCACACCACCCGGCACAGGGGTGATGTATGACGTCTTGTCCTTGACCGCTTCGTAGTCCACATCACCGACCATCCTGCCTTCCTCGGTGAAGTTGATGCCGACATCGATGACGACCGCGCCCGCTTTGACGTGTGCGTCGCCGATCAGGTTTCTGGCGCCTGCTGCACTGATGATTACATCCGCGTTCCTGCATTTGTCCACAAGGTCATCGGTATAGAGGTTGCACGTGGTCACCGTCGCTTCCCTATTGATCAGCGACAGGGTGAGCGGTTTGCCGACAACCGCGCTCGCGCCGACCACGGTGACATTCCTCCCCTTGAGGTCGATGTCATAGAATTTCAGGATTTCCATGACCGCAGCGGGAGTGCATGGTTCAAGCCGGTCCGGCTCCCCCGTCAGCACCTTCCCCATATTGACCGGGGTCATGCCGTCGATGTCCTTGATCGGGTTCATCAGTTCCACGACGCGCTTCATGTCGATGTGCTTCGGCACCGGCTGCAGCAGCAGGATGCCGTTGACCGAGTAGTCCTCATTGATCTCCCTGAATTTCGTCAGGAACGCCTTCGCGGAAACATCCCCCGCAAAGTGATACTGCTCCGTCTCTATGCCAAGCTTCTCAAGGCGTTTCACTGCCGCATTTTCATAGGAGATCGCATCCGTCAGTTCCCCGATCCTGACAAAGGCCACCTTCGGATTGATCCCGTGCTTATGGGATTCCGCAAGTGCATCCGCGATCTCCCCGGAAAGATAGGCAGCAACTTTCTTACCTTCCATAATCGTCGTCATTAGCAAGTTCTCCTCCATGGATTTTTTATGAACACAAACGGTATACTCCTTCCCTTCAATCATAGCAGAATAAACACGGCAACTTCCACTAATCATATATGCGCATAAAAAACGACCGCCTGTAACCAGGCGGCCGGAAAGCGGCACTTACTTCGTTTCACGGTGAAGTGTGTAGCTGTTTGATCTAGGGCAGTATTTTTTCATTTCAATACGCTCAGGATTGTTTTTTTTGTTTTTAGTCGTAATATAGTTACGATCTCCACAGTCAGTGCAAGCCAAAGTTACATTTACTCTCATCAGTTCCGCCTCCTTTGCTATACGTGTTTCTAGTTCGATTTGCGGTGATGGATCTGCAAAATTGGAACAATATTAATATTATACCATGTCAGACAGCACTCTGAAAGTACTGCCGGGCTACTTTTCAACTGGCCAGTTGATCATCCCGCCTGTGGGATGAAACGATTGCTGTACAATATCAGCCAGATCCCCGTATTCATTAAACCGCCTTAACCATTTTAAGCGTTTCTGCTGTTTTTTTCAATACTTTTATAAAAATAACGATTCTCCCTTGTGCAATCGTAACCGTTACGATATAATTTTAAATCGTAATCATTACGCTATGCTGGATAAAAGGAGCACACATACATGAAAAAATTGATGACAGTCATATATACGACTCTGCTGGTGCTCACACTTGCCGCCTGCGGAAACGAGGGGGACGGCGGCAGCGGTGAAGATGAGGCGCTCCAGATCCATACCACCGTCTTCCCGCTGAAAAGTTTCGCCGAGCAGATCGGCGGGGACACGGTTGATGTGGAAACCATCTACCCGAACGGCGTCGACGTCCATTCTTATGAACCTACACAAAAAGAGATGATCGACTTCGCCGGCGGGGATTTATTCCTCTACACTACCGATGAATTCGATCCCGTCGCTGAAAAGATCAAAAATGCAGTCGCAGACCACAGCAATTTCTACGCGGCAGGCGGGGTCATTTCAGAAGATGATTTCATGGCAATGCACGAGGGGCATGACCATGGGGATGAAGGGCATGACCACGATGAGGAGGGGCACGAACATGGCTCGGAAGATCCTCACATATGGCTCGATCCGATGTTTTCCCTTCAGATGGCCGAATCGATAAAGGACAGGCTGGTGGAGATGAATCCGGAGCAGGAAGCGCTCTACACCGAGAACTTCGAGACTCTCGCGGATGATATCGAAGACATCGATGCAGAATTCAAATCCATAACCGAAACACCTGTGCGCGACACCATCTACATTTCACATGAATCCCTCGGTTACCTCGCGGGCCGATACCATTTCAACCAGGTCGGAATCACCGGCATGAACAATCAGGAACCGTCCCAGCAGGAACTCGTCGAAATCATAGAAAACGTCGAAGCACAGGACGCCCCCTATATACTGTATGAACAGAACCTCACATCCAGGATTGCCGACACCATCCGGCGGGAAACCGATACCGAACCTCTGGAATTCCACAACCTTTCCGTCCTGACCGACAGAGATCCGGACGATGCGACCTATCAGTCGCTTATGCGTGAAAATATCCAGGTGATCGACAGAGCATTGAACGAATAGATTTGTACCGGCAGAGCGTCCCTTCGGGGGCGTTTTTTGATGAGTGTGTAATCGTCGTTATCCACGGGACGATGAGATGCAAGAACCTGCCGGTGCGCCGTGCTTATTGTCGATCCGGTTTCGAAGATAAGAGAACAGCTCCGCTTATCATTGATTTTATTTCGATGATAAGAGGACCCCGTCTCTTATTGTCGATCTCCGATCGAAGACAAGCCAGGTGGTTCTCTTATTGTCGATCCGGTTTCGAAGATAAGAGAACAGCTCCGCTTATCATTGATTTTATTTCGATGATAAAAGGACCCCGGCTCTTATTGTCGATCTCCGATCGAAGACAAGCCGGCCGTTTCTCTTATTATCGATCCGGTTTCGAAAATAAGAGAACAGCTCCGCTTATCATTGATTTTATTTCGATAATACCCCGGCCTCACATCATCGAATAAAAACCAATAATGTGACCAACGCTGTCTCACATTATCGAAACCAAACCGTTAAGGCGACCCCGCCCCTCTCACCTCACCGGATGAAATTCATTAAGGCGAGGCTCCCCCTCTCACATCATCGAATCGGGAACGATGAGCGGCGTCGGCCAGAAAAAACGGAACACCATAAGTGTCCCGCCCCGCAAAACCGACTATTCATTTTCCGTGTTGATTTCCCGTTTCAGGTTCTCCGTGAACTCCTTGATTTCATCCACGTCTTTTTTCAAAAAGAATGCCAGAACCGCAATTCCAGCTGTTGCAACGACGAGCAGCACAACGAACAATTTAAAAAGAAATACAAATAATGATCTGATGAATTCCATAACTGCCTCCAATATCCTTTTGCCATCATTTACCCAATACCGAAAAAATAAACCGGAAAAATGAAATAAGCCCTTGCAATTAATCTGAAAATTCAGTATTATGAAGATAGTTAATTAACATTAACTACAACCTATTCCATTTTCTTAATAAAAATTTCTCCTATTTTTCCTGCACTCACCCGGTGCAGGTTTTTCTGTGTCTGCGCAAATCAATTATCCTTTGACCACTTTAATATAGACCGTTCTCCTGCGCGGACCGTCGAACTCTGCGAAGTATGTGCTCTGCCATGTGCCATAGACCACTTCGCCATTTTCCACAATCAGCGTCTCACTCGCACCCACGAGCGATGATTTCATATGGGAGTCTGAATTGCCCTCGGCATGCCGATACGCCTCTTTGTTGTCGAAAGTGGCATTCATCCCGTAGACCAGATCCCGCACGACATCCGGATCTGCATTCTCATTGATCGTGATGCCTGCAGTGGTATGCGGTGTGAAGACAACCACCACTCCGCCTTTCAGCTTGGATTCCGCGAGCGCTTCCTGCACGAGTGAATCGATGTTGACGAAAGTTTCCCGCTTATCGGTTTCCACTTCATACTTGAATAGCATTTTATCACCTTTAATCTTCAGTATTGTGGGTACTATATTACTAGAGATTGATGAAAGGAGAAATCGGAATGCCTTATACAACGAATGATTATCCGGATTCACTGAAGAATATGGAAAAGCTGGAACGGAGAAAAGCGATTGATATCATCAATGCACTGCTCGAGGAAGGGTATGACGATAACCGGGCAATCCCGATCGGGACCGAACAGGCTCAGGATTGGTATAAAGACGCAACAGATGAAGAATTAAAAGAACTCGAAGATAAAGACATCACCCAGCATGAAGACGACCCCGATGTCCAGGGCGGCAAGATAGCTGATAACGACGTCGAAGTCTTCTATGAAGATGACGAATGGAAAGTACAGACAAAAGGGGCGAAACGCCCGAGCAACACGTACGACACGAAAGATGAAGCCGTGAAGCGGGCAAAAGAGATTGCCGACAACCGCGGCGCGGAAGTCATCACCCATAAAAAGGATGAATAGCTGAATTGCCCCGATCAGAAGACCGGAGCAATTTTCATATCTGTGCATTCAGTTCCATCCGACCGCCGATACCGGAATCACCAGCCGTCCGTCCCTCCTGCATGAAACAGGCACAATGTACCTTCCCATGTAAAAACTATCCTTTTTTGATCAGTTCAATCGCCGGAATGTCGGCAGGCGCCCACTCCAGCACATCGATGACATCCCTTTTGAGCCATTTCATATCGACGTGTTCGAGCAGCCGGATTTCACCGGATGTCACTTTGGAGTAATAGGTCGTCAACTCGACCACCCCGAAATCATATTCATGGACAGTGGTGGTAATTTTGTCGCCGACTTCGATCCGGCAGCCCATTTCCTCTTCCAGTTCACGCATCAGGGCATCCAGTGGTTCCTCCCCCTCCTCGATTTTACCGCCGGGGAATTCCCACATCAGCTCAAGACTTTTCCCTTCGGGGCGCTGGGCACATAGAATTTCATCATTTTCATTTACGATGACAGCTCCGACCACTCTTATGTATTTCTTCATGTCTTCCTCCGAAATCTTTTTCCCCAATTATAACAAACTGCTTCAAAAATGAAATTAAATCGTGTCATATGTATAATTATGATAAATAAATTTAACTTGGACATTAAAGTATTTCAAATCTGGGTATGTTAATATGAAAACGAGATGATTTACATGCATCCGGCATATTTTGGGCATAAAAAAGCCCCTGCCTGAAATTATTAAGAGGTCGGGTGCATTTCTTAGGCAGGGGTAAATCCAATTAAGGGTAAGGAAAAAATGAACTTACTATAAGTTGCTAATAAACATCGATCGGGCGGGGTCTACCATCAGACATGTATGGACCGCCGTTCATGACACTGTATACCGGCTCATCCGACTTAACAATACTCGCTTCTACTGTTTCCGGACTGCTGAATGTCACTGCGCCAAACAGCATCAGGCTCACAATCAATACGCTGATAAGTTTTTTCATCCCTTCACCACCAATCAATGTCTATAACCACATTATGTAGTATTCTAAATATTTAATCAATATTCACATATGCAAAAATTGTGAACAAACGGGAGGATGTTCATGGAATATTTTGAGCGGTTCAAAAAAATACGCCAGCTGAAAGGCCTGACCCATAAAGATCTCGCAGAAGGCATATGCGGCATGACGACCATCTACAGATTTGAACGCGGGGACACTGCAATTACGGCAGAGGTCCTCTATCAGCTGTGCCAGCGCCTTGGCATCAGCATGCAGACTTTATTCGTCGATGAAGACTCAGAGTATGCGATGATCGATTATTATTTGGAAAAATTGCGTGAATACGTATATTTCAGACATCCCGACATGCTGAAGATGACCCTGAAGGATGCCGATGAAACTATAAACAGGCACGCCGGTTTCGACTTGAAATACAATAATTTCGACAGGCTCTTCAGGACGTACTCTGCCATCACATTCAGAAACGAAAAGAAGTACGATGAAGCGGAAAAGATTCTGGTGGAACTGATGAGAACAAAGAAGAACAAGTCTGATCTCGAACTTGAGATCATCAATTCACTTGGGGACCTGTACCTTATCCAGGAAAAATATGATGAGGCACTTGAACTGTATACCCGCTACAGGACACGCATCCTGGGACATGAGGATATCCATTACTTCGATCATTATATGCTGATCCAGTTATACTATGGCTACGCGAACAGCCTGTACAGTAACCACGATTACATACAGGCACTGGACATATGCTACAAACTGCTGATCAGGATACAGGAACACAACACGATGTATTATCTGGGCAGGACCCATCATCTCATGTGCCTCATCTACACAGCCCTGGATGATCCGGATAATGCGGAAGAACATTTGAGTAAAGCTGAATCCGCCTTCCATCTTGAAGACATCAGCGAAAAAGTGGCAGACCACGTTAAAGTGGCGGAAACAGAAATTGACAATCTCCGTAAAAACAAAAGCCTGTGAGTGCGTAACAAGACGCACTCACAGGCTGCTACAGTTCCCGCCTGTACCGGTGGGATACCTGCACCTCGCCGGTTGCGGTCTTCGTCTTCCTGTCATGCTGGTATACGAAGCCCCTCGCTTCGTAAAACGGCAGGCCGTAGTCATTCCCTTCCTGCACGGAGACCCATTGACAGACTGCCCCCCGCTTCCTGTGGCTCTCTGTAATTTTTGCGAGCAGTTCTTTACCGATGCCCCGAAAGCGGTAATCCCGGTCTACATAAAAGACGAACACTTCGGATGTATCAAGTGCCGTCATGCCCCCGCCGATGACGCCTGCGACCACACCATCCACCTCGGCAACATAGCTGTAACTGCCGCGTCTGATATCGCCGGCCACTTTATCCTCTGTGTACCAGAAGGAAATGATGCTCCGCTGGAAAGGTTCGGACATCGTCCCTTCCACCGTCTGGCGCCAGCCTTCACTGCATATTACGGCGACCTTCAGCGCATCGGAAACCTCCGGTCTCCTGATTACAAGCGTCATCCGCACGCACCTCCGGTCACTCTTCCTCCCCGCCTTCTTCCGGGGTTGAAACTTCTTTATCCTCTTCGACATATTTCACATTTTCATGGGACTCGAGTTCAGCCACCTGGTTTTCATTGAGGGAAATCAGGTACATATCCATAATCGAATATTCATGTTTTACGTCATCCGCGGCAATGTCCAATGCCTCAAACTCATCTTCTGTGAAAGGCGCTTTGACGCTTACCAGATAATCCTTTTTCTCTTCCATACCGCCACACCCCGCAAGTAGAATCAGCACAGCACAAACGCCCGCCGAAAACAGGGACCTTCTGATAAAGATCACCCCTCTTTTCGTTCAAGCAGCTGCACTATTTCAGATTTGTCCAATTGTGCTATGTTGTTTTTCATGTTCGCCTGCTTCAGTGTCTCCTCCGCGATATCCTCCATCGCTTCCTGGCCGATGCCAAGTTCCTTCAAAGTCAGCCTCAGCCCTACCTTGCCCTTCAGTTCATTGAACCGGCGGACGAGGTCCCCGGCATCTTCGAATCCTATGTCCTTTGCATGCTGATGCAGCCGGGAATCCGCCTCCGCGTTGATGACGAACCATTCATCCAGTGAAAAGGCGCACGCTTCCCCGTGGGGAATGCTGAAATGTGAAGTCAGATAGTAACTCATTGCGTGTGATGCCGTCGTGCCGGTCTGGCTGAAGGCCACGCCGGCAAGCATGCTGCCGAGCGACATATTCCTGCGCGCTTCCCTGTTCTCGGGTTCCAGGAATGCCGCCTCCAGATTGCGGAACGCAAGCCCCGCCGCACGGACAGCAAGCGCATCGGAGATCGGATTGCTCTTGATTGATCCAAGGCAGTCAAGCGCGTGGCAGATGACATCGATGCCCGAGACAGCCGTAACATTGGGCGGACATGTAAATGTAAGCTCTGGATCCACGACCGCAAGCTTCGGGTAGAGGCCTTTTCCTGCCAAAGGCACTTTCAAACCGTTTTCCTTGTCACTGATGACACTTGTCGGCGTCACTTCCGAAGCGGAGCCGCTCGTAGACGGAATCGCAATGATCGGCAGCGCTTCTGTGAAATCCGTATGCCCGAACAGTTCATCGGCACCGATGCCCTGCATATATGACGCCGCCGCTGCTTTTGCTGCATCCATCACCGAGCCGCCGCCCGTTGCAATCACTGCATGCGCATCGTGCTCATACATTGCGCTGGCAATCGATTCGACATTGGTGAGCGTCGGATTCGCCTCAATGCCTGTGACCACCTCGCGCACCTTGCTCCCGAGCAGTGATTCGATCAGTTCCACCACACCATTCTTCACCTGGGACCCCGATGCCGCGACGACAATCCGTTCATAGCCAAAGTCTTCAACAAATTCATTCAGCCGGGTGAAAATACCTTCCCCGAACTTTATCTCTACTGGATTATTAAATGAGAACATGATTCCCCTCCTTTGCCGTCATTATATAATAAAATTACCGCCACCACTAAAAAAAGCATTCCGGAAACCCGGAATGCCTGAAAAAAATTCTAGAGCATACGTTTCATTTCTTCAGCCACATGTTCAACTTCCGTACCTACGACAACCTGAACATTGTTTTTGCCCGGTTTGACCACACCATGGGCGCCTGAAGTCTTGATCTGGCCTTCATCGATCTTAGAGTCATCGTGGACATTTATCCTCAGTCTTGTCGTGCAGTAATCCACTGTGTCGATGTTCTCCTTGCCGCCGAGTCCGATGAGGATCTTGTCGGCCTGCTGTGAATACTTGTCGTCGAACTTACCGCCTGAGCTGCTCTCAGGCGCGCTGTCATCAGAAACAGTGGAGGCACCGTCTTCAGCCAGCACAGACGCGTCACGGCCCGGTGTCTTGAGATCGAGCATCGTGATGATCGCCCTGAAAATCACATAGTACAGGACGAAGAACACCAGCCCCTGCACGATGAGCATGTACGGCTGATTGGCGATCGGAACCTGCGTACTCAGCACAAAGTCGATCAGACCGGCACTGAAACCGAAGCCGGCCGTCCATTCGAACAATGCTGCAACGAACATGGACAGTCCTGTAAGGAATGCATGGACAACATAGAGCAGCGGAGCCAGGAACATGAATGAGAATTCCATCGGCTCAGTCACACCCGTAAGGAATGCTGTCAGAGCGGTTGCCAGAAGGACCGATCCTGCCGCTTTCTTATATTTCGTTTTTGCTGTGTGGTACATTGCCAGTGCCGCACCCGGCAGCCCGAACATCATGATCGGGAAGAAGCCGGCCTGATAGCGTCCGGTGATGCCCTGTTCTCCTTCGCTGGCCCAGAAATTCCCGATATCATTGATGCCGACAGTATCGAACCAGAACACTGAGTTGAGTGCATGGTGCAGTCCCGTCGGGATGAGCAGCCTGTTGAAGAATCCGTAGATGCCGGCGCCGACCGCACCGAGGCCGCTGATCCACTCACCGAAGTTGAAGAGCAGATTATAAAGCAGCGGCCAGGCAACATAAAGGATGCCTGTGACTGCGAGCATCACGAATACCGCAATGATCGGCACTGCACGTCTGCCACTGAAGAAAGCGAGGTACGGCGGCAGTTTCGTTTCACTGAACCGGTTGTAAAGCGCAGCACTGATCAGACCGGTGACGATACCGATCAGGACGTTGTTTTCAATGACGCCGAATGCCTCACCAACCTCCTCAGGCGGCACGCCCTGCAGAAGTGCCACAGATTCCGCATTCAGAAGATTCGTGACTACCAGGAATGAGACCAGCCCTGTAATTGCCGCGGCCCCATTCTTATCCTTGGACATGCCGAACGCAAGCCCTACTGAAAAGATGATTGCAAGGTGGTCGAGTATGGATCCGCCGGCGTTGATGAAGAATCCGGCGATGACACTCTCGCCGCCCCATCCCGTCGGGTCGATGGCATATCCGATACCGAGCAGCAGTGCTGCAGCCGGCAGCACCGACACAGGGAGCATGAATGATCTCCCCATATTTTGAACATAGCGTAACATAATTTTTCCTCCCTTTTCCCCTTAATATATGTCATCGCTTACAATATAGCATATTTTGCCATATCTTTGATATACTATTTTTATCCACACTTAAAGTTTTATGATAAATTATATTTTTTAACAAGGAAGCGATCTGATGAAATTACTTATAAAAAATGCACACATTGTCACCCATGAGAATGTTCATGAGAATCATTGGCTGCTCGCAGAAAATGGAAAAATCCATTCTTTCGGACTGATGGAAAACTGCCCGGAAACTGACAACACGATAGACGCGGAACACAGCTATCTCCTGCCCGGGGCCATCGAGATGCATATCCACGGTGCAGATGGCGTTGATGCGATGGATGCGGACATGGAATATATCGAGAAAATTTCCGCCCACCTGCCGAAGACGGGATCCACATCTTTCCTTGCGACGACGATGACTTCAACCATCGAGAATGTCGAACGGTCGCTCATGAACCTTGCGGATTACACTTACCAGTCCGGTGCCGAAATGCTCGGCATCCATCAGGAGGGCCCCTTCATATCCAAAAAGCACCCCGGCGCCCAGCACCCGGACCATATCATTGCGCCTGACGCGGAGATGATCCGCCATCTCCAGGATATTTCCGGCAACAGGATCCGGCAGATAACGTTCGCACCGGAGGAAGATGAAAACGGCACATTCCTCGAGACTCTGAAGGAACTCGGCATCATTGCGTCCGCCGGCCATACCGATGCGCTGTATGAAACACTGACTGAAGCTGAAAAAAATGGCGTGAGTCATGTCACCCATCTGTATAACGGCATGCGCGGCCTCCATCACCGGGAGCCCGGCGTGGTCGGATTCGCCTATATGTCCGATGCATTCGTTGAAATCATCTCCGACGGCATCCATTCACGTCCCGAAATGGTGAAACTTGCCTACGACAACATCACTTCCGACCGGATGATCATGATCACCGATGCGATGCGTGCCCAGGGACTGCCCGACGGCCGGTATGACCTCGGCGGCCAGGAAGTCAATGTGGTGGGCAATGAAGCCCGCCTTGCCGACGGAACACTTGCCGGCAGTGTGCTGACGATGGATCAGGCAGTGAAAAACATGCTCGCCTTCACCGGCTGCGGCTGGCCGGATATCGTGAAGATGTCATCCTACAATCCAGCAAGGGAACTCGGTATCACAGATCAGAAAGGCGTCATAAAAAAAGGCGCAGATGCGGATCTCGTCCTGTACGACGGGGAAGCCGTCCTGAAGCGGACAATCATCAAAGGTAAATTATTCTCATAAAAGAATGGGCCCGGCCAAAGGAAATCCTTTGGCCGGGCCCATTCGTATGCATCACCGGGACTCGGGCAGGCTGACCTGGGCGATTTTCCCGATTTCATTGCATAATGCATCCCAGCTGTCCGGAAATCCGTTATTCCCTGAACGGATCAGCTCACCCGCTTTCCTCTTCAATGCGATTTCCCACTGTGTGCCTTCCAGCACGAACGGGTTATCATAGCTCCGTTTCCAGTTCAGTATATCCACTTCCCGGAGCACATCCATAAGTTCCTTCACTTCATTGTCCCCGAGCGTCGCCACGGTCTTTTCAACCCTGCTGCGGGTCGATCCCAGCCGGACTCCTCCGGTCTTCAGGTCGATTTCTATTTCATTGAATCCCCCGTGGAATCCGCCATAGGATATTTTCACGGCATTTATCTCTCTGTAGGCAGCTTCAAAAGCTTCCGTCCTGTCCCATGTCCGGCCGCATTCACTGCAGACATATTCATTCATGTTCAACTCTTCTGTTTTGCGCGAGCCACAGTCCACACATTTCCTGTACATGATCACTGCACTCATCCTTTCAAAATACTGTGCATCCATTGTCTCACTAAAGCTGTTTTTGTGCCCGGCCCTGGGTTTATTGCATAAAAAAACACTTCCCGGAACATCCCGGGAAGTGTTCTTTCTAAAAGACTATTCCCACCATCTGTCACGCTTGGCGTGAGTGATGGAGAGTGTCTTCCGCTCTCTTTCCTTATATGCATTATGCCTTGCTTCGAGTTTGACCCGGTCTTCGCCGAGCGTACGGATGAAGGACACCATAAGCATGATGAAAATGGCTATCAGCGGCACCCCTGCAACGATGGAAGTCGTCTGAAGGAGACTCAGTGAATCTTCCCCGCCGACCACAAGCAGTGAAAACGGCAGAAGGGATAATGCGAATGCCCAGAACAGCCTGTTCCACCTGTACGGTTCGCCATCAACCTTGGTCTGGGTTGTGCCGGCAAGTATATAGGAGCCCGAATCGAAAGTCGTTGCCAGGTAAATCAGTGCAGTCACCAGAAATAGTACAGTGACGACCTCTCCCATCGGCAGCTGTCCGATGATTGCCATGATGGCATCTTCACCGCTATGGTTCTGCAGAACTTCAGTAATCGAATACGTGCCTGAAAGTTCAAGCCATAGACCGTAATTGCCGAGTATCCCGAAAAATAGTATGGATCCCAGCGTTCCGTATACGAGCGTACCAAGCACTACTTCCTTCAGGCGCCTGCCCTTGGATATGCGTGCGATGAACAGTCCGACAAATGGTGCATATACTAGCCACCATGCCCAGTAGAACACTGTCCAGTCCTGCGGGAATGACGTTTCCGGAATATTTCCGTGTCCGCCGAATGGTTCAAGCCATGTTGCCATGCGGAAGAAATCTTTGAACATCAGTCCAACACTCGATACTGTCGTCTCCATGATGAAAATTGTCGGTCCGACAATGAATACAAAGGCAAGCAGTATGAACGTCAGCCATATATTGATGTCACTGAGGAATTTTATACCGCGTTTCAGGCCGGAATACGAACTGAAGGCAAAAATCAATGTTGCGGCCACCAGTATGCCAAGCCGCAGCATCAGGTTTTGTCCGTCAACTCCGAATAATGATTCAATACCTGCAGCAATCATCGGTGTGGCAAGCCCGAGTGTCGTCCCGGCCCCGCCGAGCAGCCCGAATATGAACAGGATATCGATGAGTTTGCCCGGCCATTTTTCCGTATATTTCCCGAGCACCTTTTCACATGCCAGACTGATTTTCAGTATCGGCGTCTTCTTCACATACAGCGAATAGGCAATCGGCAGTGCCGGAAGGACATATATTGCCCAGGCGATCGGTCCCCAGTGGAACATGCCGTAAGTGCTGGCATAGTTGATCGCCTCTTCGCTTTTCGGTTCCAGATGGAATGGCGGCGCCTCATAATAGTACACCCATTCGATGACTCCCCAGTAGAGGATGCTTGAACCGATACCCGCGCAGAACAGCATGGCTGCCCAGCTGAGTGTCTTGAATTCCGGCTCTTCGTTTGCCTCACCGAGAGTCACCTGGCCGTATTTGCCGAATGCGATATAGAGTACGAAAGCAAGTACGGCAACCCCGAGGGCCAGGTAGACAGCCCCGAGCCCTGTCGTCACAATGTTATTCAGAGCAAGTATGATCATATTGCTCGCTTCAGGAAACACCATGAGTGGTATGACAACAGAAAGCAGTATCAAAAGTGACACGACAAACGTCGGCCAGTCCATCAATCTGTATTTTTTCATTTTTCCCCACCTCTTGTAAGTTTCTGATACGTTGGATAAAGCAACTTTCTCATCTTAACACACCTGGATATTAAATCAACCGGCCGGACGGTGAAGTTTGGTATGAATTCATTTATAATGGTATTTTTTGAACCTGACGGTAAGCGGCAGAAAGACCACAAGATAGATTACCAGCAGGGCGATGCTCATCAGGATGGATATGACGGCCGGCAGATGCATGACGGGTATCAGGAGGAACACCATCAGTGCCACGCCGATCACGGCGATGTAATCATAGAAGATTGAAAGTGTCGAAGGTTCTATGTATTCACGGCATTCGGGACACTTTATACGGGTCCTCGGCTTTATTGCATAGCCCAGCAGTTTCTCTTTGTAAGTCCAAACGTGATTGCAATACGGGCATTTCCCCATATCTTCACCCCCTCTTTTTTACCATTCCATTATAAAGTAAATATTCCCTTCAACCAAGTTGTTTTCAGAAAGTTTGAAAGCCTTTACAAAAGGCAGAGTATTCAGATAAAATTAAAGTATCACTATTAGGAGGTAAGATAGATGGTATACGAATTTCCGCACAAAGAGAATGCACAGTACAAGGTCAAAGCGCAGTATGAGAACTATATCGGAGGCGAATGGGTACCGCCTGCAGGCGGACAGTATTTTGACAATGAATCACCGGTGATCGGCAAAGCCGTGTCCAAAGTCCCGCGTTCCACGAAGGAGGATGTCGACAAGGCGATTGAAGCGGCCCACGAGGCGCAGAAGTCATGGGGACAGACTTCCCCGACCGAGCGCAGCAACATCCTGCTCAAGATTGCCGACCGTATCGAGGAAAACCTCGAGGAACTCGCAGTGCTTGAAACATTCGAGAACGGCAAGGCTGTCCGCGAGACCCTGAATGCCGATCTGCCGCTTGTGGTCGACCATTACAGATATTTTGCCGGTGCCATCCGTGCTCAGGAAGGCGGCATTTCCCAGATTGACAATGATACAGTCGCCTACCACTATCATGAGCCGCTCGGTGTCGTCGGCCAGATCATCCCTTGGAACTTCCCGCTGCTCATGGCGACATGGAAGCTCGCACCGGCGCTTGCGGCGGGCAACTCCGTCGTACTGAAACCTGCGGAACAGACGCCATCAACCATCCTCCATCTGATGGAGCTTGTCGGCGACCTCATCCCGAAAGGTGTCGTGAACATCGTCAACGGTTTCGGTTCAGAGGCCGGCCAGGCACTCGCCACCCACGACAGGATCAACAAGATCGCCTTCACCGGCGAGACGACTACAGGGCGGATCATCATGCAGAATGCCAGCCAGAATATCATTCCAGTCACTTTGGAACTCGGCGGTAAATCCCCGAACATCTTCGCCAAAGACGTAATGGATGCCGATGATGATTATCTGGACAAGGCCATCGAAGGGCTTGTAATGTTCGCCCTGAACCAGGGTGAAGTGTGTACATGCCCGTCGCGCGCACTCATCCACGAGGATATTTTTGATGAATTCATCAAGCGTGTCATCGAACGTGTCGAAAAGATCCAGGTCGGCAACCCGTTCGATGAAAATACGATGATGGGTGCCCAGACTTCGAAAGAGCAGAAGGAGAAGATCAGCTCCTATCTTGAAATCGGCCAGAAGGAAGGCGCGGAAATACTGACGGGCGGTGGTATCAAGGAAGTGGACGGCGACATCGAAGGCGGATACTATTTCGAGCCGACCATCTTCAAGGGCGACAACACGATGCGCATCTTCCAGGAGGAGATCTTCGGACCGGTGCTCGCCGTCGCAACATACAAGGACGATGACGAAGCCATCGCAATCGCCAATGATACATTATACGGACTCGGTGCCGGTGTATGGACCCGCTCGCAGAATAAAGCCTACAGATTCGGACGTGCAATCCAGGCCGGCCGTGTATGGGTGAACACATATCATGACTACCCCGCCCACGCTGCATTCGGCGGCTATAAGATGAGTGGTATCGGCCGCGAAAACCACCTGATGATGCTCAGCCATTACCAGCAGACCAAAAACCTGCTCGTCAGCTACAGCGAATCTCCAAAAGGATTCTTCTAAAATGGAAACGCTGAACAGTATTGATGCAACAGAAGCGGCCAGATCCCTCATCAGGGAACTGAAAGAAGAGCACGGTCCACTCATATTCCACCAGTCCGGCGGGTGCTGCGACGGGTCAAGCCCGATGTGCTTCAGGGAAGGCACGATGATCATCGGGGACGCCGACGTCAAACTCGGCGAAGTCGAAGGCGTGCCGTTCTATATGCACCACAGACAGTACGAATATTGGAAACATACACGGCTCACACTGGATGTCGTGGAAGGCATCGGAGGCATGTTCAGCATAGAAGGTCCGCGCGGCGTCAGATTCCATATCCGCTCGGAACCGATAGAAGGATAGATTTCGACAGAAACCGGGGAGACCCGGTTTTTTGATGGAGTTTTGCGTGCAGCAGGCGGAATGTCATGTCCATGTGGCTATTTTTATGCCCGCCTGTGCCACGAAACTCATCTGATGGCACAGGCGGGCATAAAAAGCCCGGGACAATCGTCCCGGGCTCCCCACTCGCGTCCAAAACTACTCGTCTTCGTCGAACTCGTAGTAATCTGCAAGTATTTCCTTGATTTTGATCGGCTGTTCCGACTGGATGAG
Source organism: Salinicoccus sediminis (assembly GCF_000986795.1). GTDB lineage: Bacteria > Bacillota > Bacilli > Staphylococcales > Salinicoccaceae > Salinicoccus > Salinicoccus sediminis. Next base: position 105,323 of record NZ_LAYZ01000023.1, read on the forward strand.
CTTGATGTTGGAAGTCACCTGGTCGCACCCCTCATTCTCGAGATGGCGGTTGAGTTTCTTCACAATGTTCATCAGTTCATCAATCGATCCTTCGATCGTTGTTTCCATCGGGCCGACGAAATGGGTCAGTCCGCTTTCTTCGATGATTCCAATCGCCCCGTTGACATGGGACTGATACTCGCTTGTTTTGGGATGATGCGGCACCAGCTGTATTGCCATAATGTAGTTCATATTCCATTCCTCCCTGATAAATGATGCTTCTGACTTTCAATTTTATGATAACATTGCCGTAAGCGCTTTTAAAGCAAACGCACTGTTGCCAATAATATTCACAAGGAGTGTTCCAATGAATTTCAAAGGGATGAAATGGCTGAATTTCACACTGACCATCATCGCACTGTTTGCTATCTACATATTCCTCAGCGGCCGGGTGGATCCAGCCCTCTCCAATATCCTCCTCGTCGTTCTCATCATCATCGGACTCCTATCCCTCATACCCGTCCTGAAAAAAACAAAAAATGACCGTGGACAATGAAGACTGCGAAAGCCGTTACGGGCTCCGCAGTCTTTTTATTCCATGTAGTCGACTATTTCCACCTCGTCGGAATACTCCGTCATATGGGAGCTGACATCTTCGTAGACCGATGCCGCATCGGATAATCCATACTTTCCGGCATCAGCAAGCGGTACGAGCTGGAAATTGTCATATTCCTCACTCGCCACATAAGTCGGCATGAATTCCACATCGTCCACGGTGGTCTCCCCGCCCGCTTTCGTCACATCGAAGCCGATGATGCCCCCGAGCTTCGTTTCAAGTGACTGCTGGGCGCTGAAGAAGTTACCGAGAGAATAGGCGATGACCGCTTCCCTGCCGTCCTCTGTCTCATTGATCTCGATCGGCTGGAGCACGTGCGGGTGATGACCCAGAACAACGTCAGCCCCGCGTTCTGTCATCTCGATCATCTGCTGCCTGTGGGCATCCCGCGGGTATTCTTCATATTCCACACCCTGGTGCATGCTGACGATGAGCAGGTCGACCTTCTCATCAAGCGCCTCGATATCCTGGTTGATCGGGCTGCCGTCGATCAGATTGACCAGATAGTCTTTGCCCTCAGGCACCGGCATCCCGTTTGTCCCGTATGTATATCCCAGGAAGCCGACTTTGATGCCGTTCACCTCAAGTATCCTGTCCCGTTCTGCGTCATCTGCACTCTTGTTCGCGCCGACATACTCGATCCCTTTATCTTCGAACAGATCGATGGTCCGGAGTATGCCCTCCTCCTTCTTGTCGAGGGTATGGTTGTTCGCATTCGAAACGATATCCGCGCCGAACTCCAGCAGCAGATCGCCTGCTTCAACCGGCGAATTGAAATTCGGATAGCCGCTCAGTCCCAGCGCCTCCCCGCCGATCGGCGTCTCCTGGTTCAGGAAAGTAAGGTCCTTATCATTCATGTAAGGCGCCACTTCGGACACCCGCGAAGCAAAATCATAGCCGTCCGCCGTCTCCACATCCTCATACAGGTGATCATGGATCAGCACATCACCCGCACCCGCGAATGAAAAACTCTGTGAAAAATGCTCCGCAATGACCGATTCCACAGCCGACGCCTCCACGGGTTCGAGTTCCTTCCCGAATGTCCCGTTCGGGCCCGCGTCCGCACCGCCGCCTCCGAACAGTCCCAGAAATAACAATACCGGCAATAAAAACTTCATATCCATCCCCCTCTATTTTTATCCAAGTACGCGCCACATATAGAGCGTCGCATATGCACCGAATTGACCCCAACCGCTGATGATGTCCTCCATATAGCGGGCGTCGGGCTTCCCATTCAGCCCGTCCGTGATTTTGAACGCATTCCGGAGCCCGGCATCACCGATCGGCACCGCGTGCCTGGACTTGATCGTCCGCATCAGCACAACATTGGCACTCCAGGGACCGATGCCCCGGACACCGGTCAGATGCGCTTTCGCTCTGCTGTAACTGTCAAAACCCTGCAGATATTCCTTTGACAGACTCCCATTCTGCACCCCTTCGGCGCAGGCCAGTATATACTCCGCCTTCCGCCTTGAAATCTGCATCTCCCGCATATCCTCCACAGTGAGCGTGAGCAGTTCCCCCGCGTTCGGTATGATCCAGTATTTTTTACCTTCGTACTCGATGAAATGGCCGAAATACTCCACGAGCCGCCTTTTCAGTTCAAAGGCGAATTTCATGTTGATCTGCTGGCCGATGATCGACCAGACCAGCACATCGGTGATATTGACATAGGAGAGCATGCGGAACCCGTAATACTCGCGGGTCACCGTCTCAAACCGCCTGTCCCTGCGCGCAAATGTGTAAAAGCGCTCCAGATCATAATCCAGATCGAACCAGTCCGCCACATATTCACTGACCATGCGTTCTCCTGCACCCTCGTCATGTAAAATCTCAACCTCAACTGCGTCCGGCTCCGCCGACTCCGACACTTCGAATAAAACCCGCCTGCCGTCAAAGATTTCCGCGCGGCGCACTTTTTTATCCTTTGTCCGATACAGGCAGTCCTCCTGATGCTCCATGAAATCATACATCACCCCGAAATCGAGGGGGCCGCAAGCTCGCAGAATCATATTCTCATGCGCCCTTTCACAGCGTCTCCCTGTTTCGGTTCGCGTCCTTCGGCGAACTGTATCCGGATGGAATCCGACTCATATGGATGGGAGCCGTTCATCACGTGGAAATGAAGGTGCGGCGTATCCGAAGCACCGCTGTTGCCGCACTGTGCCAGCTTATGGCCCCACTCCACCTCATCACCGACTTCCACCGTGATGGAATGCTCGCGGAGATGCGCAAGCATCGTATATTCATCATAGCCATGTTCCAGGATGATGCAGTTGCCTTCCGGCGATACCATGCTCATCCGGTGCGGCGCATTGTCCTCCACATCCTTTATGACATGGACGACTTTGCCCGCCCTCGGTGCCACAACTTCCTCCCCGTATGCATGATAGGACAACAGCTCACCGGGATCTCCGGAAAATGCACTGCCGTCCACTTTTTTGATGAAGTCATAGGCGTATCTCTGGTGCTTATGGGAGTAGTGGTAGTTCAGGAAACTGTCCGTGCCGCCCCAGAGGACGAACCATTCCCCCGTAAACGGCACGCGGTAGCTGTTGATCGTCGATTCCCTGTCGGTATCGAATTTCTCGTAAACGTCAAACTGGATGCCCACAATCTCCCCTTCATTGTTGAAGGCGGTAACAATCATGCGGCCGCTTTCCTCAGCCACCCACTGATAGCGTTTGATGCCCGGCTCCAGCTGATTTGTCCGCTTCAGGGCGAACGGCCCGGCCCCGTCGTTGAACTCTGACGCGGCCGCGGTAAATTCGTCCTCCCTCATGCTCAGCCGGAAATCCCTGATCGTCTGGTTATATATGCGCTTGAAGTTGCCCTCCGAGAAATGGTATCCGAACTCTTCCGGAAATACTCTGTCCTTCGCCATCTGATCATCTCCATACGTCGTTTTATTACCTTAATCATACCGAAAACAGGCATGCCCGTCACGGCATGCCTACTTTATCTTCTCCATGATTTCCTCTGTCTGCTTCCTGACCGATATCAGATCGTTGAGCCTGTAGGTGCCGTAGTCCAGCAGAATGACATTCTCACGAGGCACTCCGAGAGTCTCCGACACCTCTTTTTTGACACCATCCTCTCCGCCTTCCCTGACGCTCACAAATACATAATCCGATTCCAGCCCTCTGAGCTCTCCGAGTGCTTTCGGACCGGATCCCCGCTCCTCGAACTCGGCCTCAAGCGTCTCGTCAACCCCGAATTTCAAAACATCATAGACCGCCTCCGTCCCGAAACTCGCATATTCCTCATACAGGAAATAGCCGTCATCCTCCTTTGACAGGACCATGGCGGTATTGCCCGCCACAATATCTGCGGCCTCGCGCTGCAGCCGGGTCGCTTCCTCCAGCCACTCATCACCGATCTTTTCCGCCTTCTCCTCTTTGTTCAATATGACGCCGAGGTTGAACAGATGCGTCAGATACAGCCGCTCCTTGAAAGGGCTGAATGTGGAAGTGCTGTAGTTCACCTGCACGGTCGGAGCGATTTCCTGGTAGTCAAACAGATATTCATCCGGCGTATACGTCACAATCAGATCCGGGCCGAGCCCTATCAGTGACTGGATGTCCCCGCGCTCGAGATACGCAGCCTCACCGCCTGTGAGCTCCCTGGCATACCGGCTGTCCTCGACAATGGCCGTCACAGCCCGGGTGTCGCCGCCGAGCAGTTCCGCGTTCCCCGCGTCAATCCCGCGGAACAGGACGACGCGTTCTGGATCGGCGGGCAGTTCGATCTCCTCACTATGTTCGGTCATGATCTGCCTGATTTCACCATCGTCGGAAATCCCCGTTTCCCTGAAACTGCTGCAGGCCGACAGCATCAGTACCGATAGCATCACCATCATCAATCTCATTTTCATTTTTACATATCCCCTACATTCAGATCAGTTTCAATTATACACCAATCCTCCACCGGTTAAAATGACACAAAAAGAGACCGGGGAGCCCCGGCCTCATTCCTGTACCATATCCCTTTATCCTGCATTGCTGTTTTGTTCCATTTCCAGATGAAGTTCCCGTGTCCTGTATTTATAGAGGAACTCGAGCGTCCGGTCTATGTCACCATCCGACACGCTTTTCAGACTGACTCCGATATGTCCCCCTATCCAGAAATGAATCACTGTACCAAGCATCAGCAGTTTCTCCTCACTGATCCCTGTGATGTCCTCATAGAACACACCCCTGCTCTCGATCTCCCTTTCATTGATGTAGATCCTTATAAACAGGCGATGGGTTGTCGGAATGATGGCGCCGTAAAATTCATGTCGGCCATCCTGTTCATACTCGATGGTACCGACAAGCGCTGGACCGACCACTTCATTCTCAAAAAGCTCTATGCTTCCCATGTCTTTCAAGCGTTTGTACATCTTCCATCCCCCTTAATGTTTGTCGTTATCATTACCCTCCCCTTTAATATAATAAACAATTCCAAATCTTGAAAATATTGCACCGCATATCATTCCCACACACCCGCCGATGGTGTTGAGTATAACGTCATCCACATTTGAAATCCTTCCAATCGGCAGGCTGTACTGAAGGAATTCTATGGACACCGACGTGAGAAACGCGAGGAACACTGTCCAGAACGCCCGCCTTAAAAGCAGGTATACGAAAAACCCGAAAGGGACAAAAAGCATGATGTTCATCAATAGTGAGTTGATGATCGCCCTGGTCGTCGCGTATTCCCACGTCTCGATGATACTCAGAAACGGAATGAATGATGTGACTTTTTCGGGGTTATTGCTTGGCAGCATCGTCACGAGCGCCATGCCGACCAGGGTCATCACAAGCCCGACATACGTCAGATAGCCCACGATCTTCTTCCTGTTATCCAATTTGTATCCGCTGCGGCTGTTGATCAGGAGTGTGATGAATATCACCGCAAAGAACAGTATGATGAAAACCGGGATGACCGGTTCAAAAGCGTTGTAAAGTTCGTACATTTTCCATTCCTCTTATCTATCAGCCAAATTGCTGTTCTGTAAATATCCTGTACATTTCATGGGTCTCCATGAGCTCCCGGTGCGTCCCGCTCCCTGTCAGATACCCGTTATCGATGAAGAATATTTTATCTGAGTTTACAACAGTTGAGAGCCTGTGTGCAATCACTAACACAGTCCGCCCCTCCATCAGTTCATCCAGCGCTTCCTGGACATAGCGTTCCGAGCGTGAGTCGAGGCTTGCCGTCGCTTCATCCAGCATGAGCAGTTTCGGGTTTTTCAGGAATGCACGGGCGATGCCGATCCGCTGCCGCTGCCCGCCCGAGAGTTTCACCCCGCGCTCGCCGACTTCCGTATCGAGGCCGTCCTCAAGCGCATCGATGAACTCTTTCGCATATGACTTCGCCACCGCCGACTCCACTTCTTCACGTGTGTAGTCCGAAGCTTCAAGGCCGTATGTAATGTTCTCAAGTATAGTTCCTGAAATGATGGCACTCTCCTGGGCCACGTAGCCGATATTCCTGCGCAGCGGCCCGAGCGGAATGCCGCGGATGTCCATGCCGTCGATTTCAATCGCGCCGGAAAGGACGTCATAATACCTTTCAATGAGCGCGAAAATCGTTGATTTCCCGCCTCCGCTCGGTCCGACGAACGCCACTTTCCGGTTATGTTCCGCCCTGAAATCTATGCCGTGCAGAACGGGGGTATCCTCCCCGTAGCCGAAGTGGACATCCTTGAATTCGAGCGTCCTGAACTGCAGTTTCTCCTCTGCAGCCATTTCCGCTGCGTCCGCTTCCTCGTCGCGGTCGAGTATGCCGATGATCCTGTCGGTGGCGCCGAGGGCTTTATTGTACTCGGTGAAAAACATGGCGAACATCGTCATCGGCATGATGATCTGGAACAGGTAGAGCAGAAACGCCACCATCGTGCCGACGGACAGCGTCCCTTCTGCGACACGCAGTCCGCCGTAGCCGATGATCAGTATGATGACAAACATCATCACTGTACCCATGATCGGCGAAAGGAATGCATTGATCTTCGCCTCCTGCATGCCGTAGTTATAGAGCCTTCTGATGCCGGATCGCCCTTTCTGCCGTTCATACGCTTCGCCGTTGAAGGATTTCATGAGGCGGATCTCACTCAGCGTCTCCTGGACACTGCCTGTGAATTCCGCCGTCTCATCCTGGAGTGCCCTGGAAATCCTGCTCATTTTCCTGCCGAGCGGCATGATGATGAGTATTGAGACCGGTACGGAGATGAACATGATGAGCGACATCCGCCAGTCCAGGACGAAAAGGATGACGACCGAACCCGCCACCGACATGATGCCGCCGATGAGCTGCGGGAAGTGGCTGGTGATCAGATCTTTGATGATGGCAGTATCATTGACCACCCTGCTGACGGACTCCCCGCTTTTGGTCCGGTCGAAATAGCTGACGGGAAGCCTGAGGAATTTATCCCACACAATCTCGCGGAGCCGCGAGATGATTGTCTGGCCGACACGCGCGAGTATATAGTATGAGACTCCGTCAAGTATGGCACTGAGGAGGAACACTGAGATGATGAGGGCGATGATGCCGGATGAAAACATATCGGTATCAAAGCCGTCAATGAACTGCTGTGTAAGAAGCGGTACGATGAGGCTGCCGATTGTGCCGAACAAAGTGAGCACGATTGCGAATATGAAGAGACCTCTGTTGAGCCGTGTCCGCCGGAGCAGCTGCATGAAATCCGTGAATGATGCGGACTTTTCCTGTAATTTTTCTTCCATGGATTATAACCTCATTTTCTGATCGAGTATTATCCATTATATAGTAACAACAGGCATTTCACTATGGTAAAATCGATGTAAGAGAAGGAGGAAATCCCATGTCACTTGAACTGAACCAGCTTACCAAGAAATTCAACGAAAATACTGCAGTTGATGACATCAACCTCACTGTACCGACCGGCAGCATGTACGGCTTCCTCGGTGGAAACGGCGCGGGCAAGACGACGACATTCCGGATGATCCTGGGTCTTCTGAAACAGACGGAAGGCACAATCACCTACAACGGGAAGCCAATCGACTACAGCGTCACGAACCGTATCGGCTACCTGCCGGAGGAACGCGGGCTTCATCCGAAACTGAAGGTCGAAGAGCAGATACGCTATCTCGCCCAGCTCAAAGGAATGTCAAAGAAGGACATCGATGTAAAACTCGATGAGTGGCTCGAGCGTTTTGAAGTTCCGGAAAACCGGGACAAGCGCATCGAGAAACTGTCCAAGGGGAACCAGCAGAAGATCCAGCTGATTGCATCGATCATCCATGAGCCGGACCTCATCATACTGGATGAACCGTTCAGCGGACTCGACCCGGTCAATGTGGAGATCCTGAAAAGATCCGTGAAGGAACTCAATAGTAACGGCGCGACGATCATCTTCAGTACGCACCGCATGGAGCATGTCGAGGAAATGTGCGAGGAACTCTGCATCCTCAACCACGGCGCCCAGGTCGTCAGCGGCAATATCGACAAGATCAAAAGCGACTTCGGACAGAAGGAGATAATCATCGAAGGGGATCATGACATTTCATTCCTTGAAGAAATGCCGGGTGTCCTGGATATGAAACAGGTGAGGAAGAAAACGACGCTGAAGATTTCAGACGAACAGTATGCCGATCCGATTTTCAAGGAAATCATCAAGCTCGGATATTTCAAACGATTCCAGGTGAATGAACCTTCGCTGAACGATATCTTTATTTCGAAAGTGGGTCGTAAATATGAATAAATTCATGACGACGTTCCTGCAGACATATGTTTCCAAAGTACGCGCGAAGTCATTCATCATCAGCACGCTCATCATCGTCCTCCTGATATTCCTCGCAGCAAATATCGACAAGATCATCGACCTCTTCGATTCGAGCGAAGAAGTGACCACGCTGCAGGTCGACGCCCAAGAGGCGCAGTACGCAGGGATCGAATCGATGTTCGAATCCATGGATGCGGAATTTGAAATCGAACCGTACGAAGGCGGGGACGCCCCGGCGGGCGGTGCGGTGCTGACCGTCGAGGAAACGGATCCACTGGCGTTTACCATTTCGGCGGAAAACGACCTGCCCGATGAACAGAAGACGGAAATCGAGACGGCCCTCGCTGAAGTGCAGCGGATGAGCACGATACAGGCGCTCAATCTGACACCTGAAGAAACAGCCAGCCTCGGCGAGTCGCCCGAGATCACTTATGACATCGCCGCAGACGATGGGGAAGCTGAGGACGAAGGGTCGGCCGCCGACATGAACCCGCTCAACAGCATCATCTTCTATGTCACAGTGATCATCATGTTCTTCATCATCATCAACTACGCCAGCCAGATCGGTACGGAGATCGCCATGGAGAAGACATCCCGCGTCATAGAAATGATCGTATCGAGCGTTCCGCCGGTGACCCATCTGCTGGCGAAGATATCCGCGATGATCTCGGTCAGTCTGACCCAGCTCATCGTCTTCGTCCTGGCAGTCATTGCTGCGATACAGATGTTCGATTTCAACAACCTGATCTCCGAATTCGGCTTGGAATCGAACGACCGGACAGTCACGCTCGCTGTCTACTCACTGATCTACCTGATCCTCGGGCTGGTGCTGTACCTGTCGATTTCCGCCCTGCTCGGCTCATTCATCAGTCGCATGGAAGACCTTCAGCAGGCACTCCTGCCCGTGACGATGTTTTCACTGATCGGTTTCTATATCGCAATCTTCAACATCTGGACGAGCGAAAACATGCTCATCATCATCTCCAGCTACATTCCGCCGTTCACGCCGTTCGTCATGCCACTCCGGGCGATGCATGAAACCACAGGCCAGGTCGAACTGCTGCTCGGAATCTTGATACTGATCGTGACCATCGCAGTGGTCATCTGGCTCGCTGCAAGCATCTACAGAAACAGCGTCCTGTCGACGGACAAAGGCATACTGAAAAATCTGAAGCGCATCAGAAGAGAATAGTCGTGTTGTTGGAAGGACTCCGGTCCTTCCTTTTTGTTGTTTGAGGGGACGTGACTTTTTGCCTCATCGACCGGAAAACGATGACAAGGCAGACCCCCCTGCCTTATCGTCGATCCCAAATCGAAGGCAGGACAACGCCTTTGCTTATCATCGATTAGAAAACGATGACAAGGCAGACGGGAATCTCCACCGCGCCAAATCGGCTCAAACAAAAATAACCCTCCGCACGTGTGCGGAGGGCCAAATCCAATCCCAACTCTTATAATTCTATATCTGCAACGTCGGTGATGACTTTCACGTCGTGGTGACGCTGCAGTATTGATGCCGGCACTTCTTCGGTGATTTCACCGTGGATCATGTTTTTGAGCGCCTGTCTCTTACCGTCGCCTGATGCCATAAGCAGGATGCTCTTGGCGTTCATGATGGTGCCGAGCCCCATGGACACTGCCTTGACCGGGACATCTTCGATTTTGTCGAAGAATCTTGCATTGTCCTGGATCGTGCTTTCTGTCAGGTCGACGACGTGGGTGCCGGATTCGAACGAGGTGCCTGGCTCGTTGAAGGCGATGTGTGCATTTCTGCCGATGCCGAGGATCTGCAGATCGACGCCGCCGAGCTCCTCGATCATTTCATCATATTCCCGGGTCTCCCGGCCGAGGTCTTCGGCCACGCCGTTTGGAAGCTTCGTATTCTCAAGCGGTATATCAACCTTGTCAAAGAAGATTTCCCTCATATAATAATGATAGCTCTGCTCATCTTCCGGGGAAAGGCCGACATACTCGTCCAGGTTCACCGTATACACATGGGAGAGATCTACTTTATTCTTATTCAGCATATCCGCAAGATACTCATACATCTTCTCCGGTGTGGAACCTGTCGCAAGCCCCAGCACGAGCCTGTTCGAGTCCACTATCTTCTGAAATACGATCTTAGCTGCTTCCATGCTCATTTCATCATAATTTTTCACTTTGCTTAATTCCATAAAGCGCCTCCGTATTCTATTCCAATACAGGATATGTATTCCGGAATATCCAGATGAAGGAAATTCCGGATTATTTAAATTTATAATATCACGAAAAATGTTGAAAAACTAGAAAAATTGATAGCTAATTCACATGATTAATCCCTTACAGATTTTCTATGATGGTACGCACTGCGTGGGTAATATCCTCCTGGGACCAGCTCGGAATATCCAGTTCCGTCCCGATTTCGTGATGCGCCGGTACATGGATGAATCCGGCAGGGATATCGAGCCCTTTATCCTGTATGTGATTCAGTGCGGAATACATCACATTGTTGCACAGGTAAGTGCCGGCCGTATTGGAAATACTTGCCGGGATCTCCTTTTCCCTGAGTGCCGACTCCAGCTTTTTCACAGGCAGCGTGGAGAATAAACCGTCCGGTCCCGCCGCATCTATCTTCTCCCCGTCGGGATTGAAACCGTCATTGTCCGGCCTGCCGTCTATGCAGTTGATTGCAATCCGTTCGATATGGACTGTATGACGGCCGCCGGCAAGCCCCAGGCAAACGACTGTATCCGGCTGTTCGGCTTCTATGTCCCCTGTGATCAGTTCGTCGATCCTGTCAAAAACGACAGGGTAGACCTTCCCCGTCACGCTGTACTCCCCGATTTCAAGACCGTCCAGCTCGCGCACCGCGGCTTCTGTCGGATTCGACCTGAACTTCAAAAACGGTTCGAATCCTGTAAGCAGTAATTTCTTCATCATTTTCCCACCTCGCATAATCATGTCACTTCCAATGTATCAGACTCCAAAGAAAAAAGCTCCCATATTAAACGGGAGCTCTCCTTCTATCAATCCAGGACTTTCAAATACGGGAAGCTGCTCGGATACTGGTAATATCCTTCCAGTTCATCGTTTATGCCCGCAAGCAGTACAGAATGGTAGATCGGCACAAGCGGTGATTCATCGATGATGATCTGCTGCGCCCGGGCATACTGTTCCATGCGCGCCGCCCCGTCCGTCTCAGTCCGCGCCTCATCCAGCAGCTGGTCCACTTCTGCATTGGCATATCTCGTGCGGTTACCCGGCGCGCCATGGTTGTCCGAGTGGAACATCGGATAGAGTCCATAATCGGCATCAAGCGTCACTGTGCCCCAGCTGCCCATGAACATTTCATGTTCACCGTTGGCCGTGAATTCCTGGTAGGCACCGGACTCCATCTGGCGGATTTTCAAATTGATGTTCAGGTCCTTCAGCTCCTCCTGTATGAATGTGGCAATATCCGCAGTCGTCCGGTCATTCACGACAATTTCAGCCGTGAATCCATCGCCGTGTCCGCTCTTCTCGAGAAGTTCCTTTGCCGCTTCCTTGTCGAAAGGCACCGGTTCAAGATCCTCGCTGTAGCCTGTCACCGTCGGGTTGAGCGGTGTATCGGCAACAGCCGGTATACCTTCGAGCATTTCATTGATGATAGCCTCCTTGTCGATGGACATTGCGATCGCACGTCTCACATCCGGATCATCGAACGGCTCCTTCTCAACATTGAACCCCATGTACGACATGCTGGCACTCTGATTCTGTTCCACACGCGTGCCTTCTGTGCCGTCAATCCGTGCGACATCACTCGGATTGACCGGATATATCAGGTCCGCATCGCCAGTTGACAGTTCAGCAATCCGCGTACCGTCTTCAGGCACTGCCTTGAATGTGACGGATTCAGGCTTTGCGGGCTCTCCCCAGTAGTCTCCGTTGCGCACGAGCGTCACATGATCGCCTTCCGCAATCTCCTCAAACTTGAAGAACCCCGTTCCCACCGGGTTTTCATTGACTTCCGTCAGCGGGTTGCCGCCCTCTTCCATGCCCGCATAGTCCGCCTCGATCACTTCCTTGCTGATCATGTGTCCGCCCGGATGCGCCAGGTGTGCAGGCAGTGCCGCAAACGGCCCGTCGGTATGTATACGGACAGTGTAATCATCAACAATCTCCACTTCATCTATTTCTGTAAATAAAAATTCCAGCGGCGCTCCGACTTCCGGATCCCTCACACGGTCGAGGTTCGCTTTTACGACTTCGGCATTGAATGGGCTGCCGTCATGGAAAGTGACGCCTTCACGCAGTTTGAATTCCCACGTAGTATCATCCAGCTGCCCGTAGGATTCGGCCAGTCCGGGTTCGAGCTCAAGATCCTGGTTCATCTTCACCAGCGTCTCGTATATGTTGGTCATCACATAGAGTGAATAACCGTCATTCGCCGCATGCGGATCGAGTGAACTCGGCATGGCAAGCAGGCTGAAGTTGATGTCCTTCCCTGCCGTTTCCTCCCCACTGCCGTCTGATCCAGAGCCTTCATCCACCCCGCTGTCATCCGTGCATGCGGCCAGCACGAAGATCAGTGATACAATCAGAAAGTACCATTTTTTCATCTTTATTTCCTCCCATTATATATTTACTTATTATACCTATAATCATACTATGGATTGAAAGATGAAAGAAGCGGAAATGTGTACAATTCCTGCACATTTCCGCCTATTAGTTACTTTTTCAATTATTTTTTCTGTAATCCTCATTCTCAAGGTCGGTCACGAACATATGACCCGGCGCATGGGTAATCATGATGGAAGGCTTCGCGTTTAATGCCGCATTCTGCGGTGTGACACCGCACGCCCAGAATACCGGCGTTTCCCCTTCCCTCATTTCAACCCCTTCGCCGTATTCAGGATCGGCGATATCTCTGATGCCGATTTCGTGCGGGCTGCCGTAATGGACCGGCCCGCCGTGCATTTCGGGGAACTGTTCCGTTACACGTGTGACGGTCTCCACTTCACTCTCATCAAACGGCCGCATTGAGACGACCAGTTCGCCGCCGAACACGCCCGCGGGATCGGTCGCGATATTCGTCTTGTACATGGCGACGTTCCGCCTCTCATCAATATGCCTGATTGAAAGTCCCTCATCCAGGATAGCCTGCTCGAACGTAAAGCTGCAGCCGATAAGGAATGTGACGAAGTCATCCCGCCAATATCCTCTGATGTCATCCGTCGTCTCGCGGAGCACGCCGTCCTCATATATATTATACTTCGGCACGTCTGTCCGGATGTCGGAGCCGTCCGCAAACCGGCTTTTTGTCTGTCCGTCTTCGATGACCTCAATCACGGGCACCGCCTTTTTATTGCGCATGGCATACAGCAGGAAGTCAAATGCGTAAACCTTCGGCAGGATGACCAGGTTCGCCTGGACTTTATGGCCCGCGGCACCTGAGGTCGTTCCGGTGAACTCACCATTCCTGATCGCTTCTCTCAATTCTTTAGAATCCACTTCGTATCCTCCTATCTATTCCATAGATCTGCCAGGCCTTCAAGTGACATGATCCCGGCAATGAGTGTGATGATTACAGCGACGGCACCGAAAATGATCATCCACGCGGGATGGCGGTAATCACCGACGATTTTCTTCCTTCTGGAGGCGATAAGTATCGCACCAAGAGTGACCGGCAGGATGAGACCGTTGAAGGCGCCTGCCAGGATGAGCAGCGCCACGGGGCGTCCGACGAAAGTGAATATCACCGTCGACACGACGATGAACACGACGATCACCGTATTGTTGTGTTCATCAAAGAACCTGTGTATAGATCTCAGGAAAGACGCGCTGGTATAGGCTGAACCGATGACGGATGACAATGCTGCCGCAACGAGCACGACACCGAACACCTGCATGCCGATGTCACCGAGTGCGATCTGGAACACGGAAGCCGGCGGGTTATCCGGGTCGAGCGTCGCACCCGTCGCCACCACACCGAGCACAGCGAGGAATAGAAGCACACGCATGACGCCCGTTGTCAGGATGCCATAGTTCGCCGCCTTGCTGACAAAGTTCAGGCTCTCCTGCCCCGTCATGC
>NZ_LAYZ01000024.1 GCF_000986795.1 Salinicoccus sediminis
GCCATCCCAGTCCTTGAAGCGTTCAGGATAGAAATCATCCGGATTTTCAAATACGTCCTCGCGGTGCATCGTTCCATATATATCGAGAGCAATCATTGTATCCTTTTCAATTGGATGCCCTTCGAACTGTATATCCGTTTTTGCTTTGGCAGGCAGGAAAGGAACGAACGGATAGAACCTTCTTACTTCCTGGGAGAACATGTATGCATAGTCATCATCGGACTTGATCTTCTCCCGCGTAATCGGATGCTCATGCATCGCAAGGAGACCGAATGAAACAAAGCGGTTGATGGCGATGAGCGGGCGGAATGTGTTCATCAGGTCGATTGCGCATAGCCTGGAATCCATCGGATTTCCTTTATAGTCTTCCCAGTGGGCGAATTCATACAGTGCAGTGCCCTCCGGAGGGAATATTTTGCCTTTGCGTGTTTGGATGATCTGATCTTCAAGCCAGTCCTCAACACGTTTGCGGGCATCCACAGACGCTTTATATCCTTTGAATTTTCCGCCGAGACCTTTGAAGGAGTCGATCATGACATCCATGTCAGTCGCAATCTCTTCAATCTTCTCCTCAGGTGCCTGTACGCCGGCCCATTTGGTCCCGATCTTGGTCAGCTGCACGATGGACTCACGGTAGATGTTGATCTGATCCATCTGTTCCATCTTCTGGGTATTCATGTACCAATGGTTGCGTGTCAGTTCCCTCAGATGTTTCAGGTTGCCTTCAGTCATGAGGGACATGAACAGGGCTTTTCTGTCAATATGCTTTTTACCCGTGGTCGTGTGGATTGCCCCTTTACCGAACAATGTATTCACGACACGTTTTGGCAGTGTGCCGGAACGCTCGATCTTGTCGTTGTCATAGAACAATTCAGCAGCATCTTTACCGCTGATGACAATAATCTTTTTTCCGCCGAGTGCCCGTGTTTCAAAAATATTTTCACTTCCAAGGCGCTTCCTCTGGTTGGTTATATAGAGATAGCCCTGTTTCATAACTTTAAGAGTGTTGTCGAGACCTTTGTCTCTCTTAATTGTGCCCATAAACTCTCCTCCAAATTTCAGTTTCCATACCATTATATATAAACAGTTGACCCAATGCCAACAATTACTAATATGGAATCTCATCTTCTATTTCAGTCTCACCGTCGATTACAACTTTGTAGGAAGCCGTCTCCCCCTCTTCAATCGTCAGATCGATGCTGTACTCTCTTTCTTCAGTCATTTCAAAGGTGTCGGCGGCCGTACTGATGTCATTATCCTTGTCTTCGATGAAAATTTCAACAGTTTGCGGCTCAGGTTCTGAGTCCTCTTCTGAAGCGTTTTCTTCCTTGTCACCTTTTCCACTCTCCGAAGACTCTTCTTCCGACGGATCTTCTTCGGCTTCCTCTGCGGATGAACCCTCCTCTTTCAGATAAGGGATCGTGATGTTCTGTACATACTGCTTCTCACCGGGCTCCTGGCCGCGGGATACAACCATCTGGATGGTCGAACCGGGAAGGAAACCGCCATAGTTCGGACTCTGGCTGATGATATGGCCCTCCGGCACATCTTCGTTATAAAGTTCATTTGAAACCTCAACGTTGAACCCCTGGGACGTCAATTGTTCATGTGCAGTTTCATACGGCTCACCGGTATAATCGACGACTTCGATCGGCTCGAGCCCCTGGGACACTGTGAGGATCAAGTCCTCTTCTGCGGGATGGACTTCATCTTCCGGCTCAATGGATTGTGACAGGATCGTCCCCGGCTCACTTTCATCATACTGTTCCTCTATGTTCACCGCACCAAATCCAAGCGAATTGATATCATTGCTGACATCATCATAGTTCTCCCCCGTGAAATCCTCCATCTTGTACGGCTCTTCTCCGAGGCTCATGACAAAATCCACAGCCGTCCCCTCTTCGATTTCTGTACCGGCCCCAGGGGAAGTGCTGATGATATGTTCCGCTTCGACGGAATCATCATATTCCTCGGTGACTTCGCCCTTGACCAGATTGTTCTCATCAAGCAGCTGTTCTGCTTCCTCCATGGTGGAATCCTCAAAATCAGGCGTGGCGACCGTCGGTTCAGGCCAGAAGGCCGACGCAAGCACTCCGCCGGCGGACAGCAGGAGAAGGAGCGGAATCAGCCATAATAAAAACAGGCGTCTCTTTTTGGGCTTTTCTTCCCTGTCCGCTTCCCCTTCTTTCGGCGGCTCCCCGGCCTCCACCGGCGCAGCCACTGCTGTAACCATCGTATTTTCATCATCCTTTTTAGCAGAAGGAGTATACGGTGCATCATTATCCCTGTATTCACCGATTGCCCTTATGACATCATCGGCGTGCCTGTACCTGTCATACGGATCCTTTTCTGTACATTTTAAAATGATGTTGATCAGGCCGCGGGGCACATCCCGGTACTCCAGAATATCAGGCATCGGTTCTGAAATGTGCTTCAGCGCCACAGATACCGGTGTCTCGCCTTCGAATGGAAGCCGTCCCGAGAGCAGTTCGAAAAGGACGATCCCGAAGGAATAGATGTCCGTCCGCTCGTCTGTCTGGCGCCCTTTGGCCTGTTCGGGGGAAATATACTGTACAGAGCCCATCACCTGGTTCGTCTCCGTCATCCGCGTTTCGCTCAGGGCCTTGGCAATGCCGAAATCCGTGATTTTCACCCTGTGCTGCTCGTCCAGCAGAATATTCTGGGGTTTGATGTCCCTGTGGATGATGCCCGCCTGATGCGCGTGTCTGATGCCCCCGAGGACCATCAATGCAATCCTTACAGCCTCATCCAGCGGGATCGGGTGATTGTCGCGTATGTACTCCTTCAGCGTCGGACCCCTCACCACTTCCGTGACCAGAAGATGGTATTCGTCTGATTCATCGACATCCAGTACACTCACTATATTCGGATGGGACAGCTGGATGGTGCTTTCCACTTCACGCTGAAAGCGTGCTTTCGACTTGTCACGGTCGTGATGGTCCACCTTGATCAGCTTGACGACCACTTCGCGGTCCAGGATGATATCACTCGCTAAATAGACGGAACTCATGCCGCCGCCCAGATATTTTAAGATTTTATAGCGTTCTGATACCACTCTTCCTATCACTCTGTTTCACTCGCTTTCAGATCGGCCAGGACGAGGCTGATATTATCAGTGGAGCCGTTTTTCTCCGCCCTGCGGATCATTTCCTCCGCCCTGTCGGACAGTTCTTTCCCTGTTGCATATGTCAGGCTGTGTATTTCATCCGTCGCCATCTCATCAGTCAGCCCGTCGGATGCAACCATCAGATAGTCATACTGCCTGTTCCTCAGCCTGAAGACATCCGCCTGTATGAGACGGTCTGTCCCCATCGCTTTGGTGATGATATTTTTCTTCGGATGCCTTTCGGCTTCTTCTGCTGTGATTTCGCCTGCATCCACCAGCAGGTTGACGAACGAATGGTCCTTCGTCACCTGCTCTATGGATCTCGGATTCATGACATAGGCCCTTGAATCACCGACGTTCAGCACGATGATCGTCTCATCTATGAAAGCGGCCAGGACGAGCGTCGTGCCCATGCCCCGGTACTGCGGGTTCTCCTCCTGGTAGTCGAACAGGCTGCGGTTCACTTTCATCACCAGATTGCGCAGGTACTGTTCACCGGTCTCCACATCGAGGAGGTTTTCCGCTCTCCATGCTTCACCGATTTCATCCAGCACGAATTTACTGGCCACGTCACCATACTGATGGCCGCCCATGCCGTCAGAAACCATGATCAGGAGCTGTCCGGTACCATTATGGAAAATGCCGGTCACATCTTCGTTTGTACTTCTGAAGTTTCCGCAAATACTCTTTTCAACTACTCTCAAGGATCATTCCTCCGTCTCTTCTTTTGATTCCTTTGCCCTGAGCTGTCCGCAGGCTGCATCGATGTCGGTGCCCTGTTCGCGCCTGAGGGTTGCATTGACACCGCATTCGTTCAATGTTTCAAGAAATTCAAAAATATCGTCACGGCTCGTCCGGACATAATTGCGTTCCGGCACATGGTTCACGGGGATCAGGTTGACATGGCATTTCAGATCCTTTATCAGTTCGCTTAATTCCCGTGCATGACGGGGCTGGTCGTTCACCCCGCCGAACAGCCCGTACTCGAATGTGACCCTGCGGCTTGTGACCTGCTGATAGTACTTCAGGGAGTCCATCAGCTTGTCGATATCATACGCCCTGTTGATGGGCATCAGTCTGCTGCGTATTTCATTATCTGCAGCATGCAGGCTCACTGCGAAATTGATCTGGATATCCTCCTCTGCAAAATCATATATCCTCGGCACGATGCCGCTTGTCGATACGGTAATGTGGCGCGCGCCGATGTTCAGACCGTCGTCATGATTGACGACGCGGAGAAATTTCATCATCTGGTTGTAGTTCTCAAACGGCTCTCCGATGCCCATGATGACGATGCTGCTCACCCGCTCATCCGTTTCATCCAGGGCTTTTTGGATCTGGAGCACCTGGGAAACGATTTCGCCCGCTTCAAGGTTGCGCTTCAGTCCGCCAAGCGTCGAAGCGCAGAAGCTGCAGCCGATGCGGCAGCCTACCTGCGTTGTGACACAGACCGAATTGCCGTAGTCGTGACGCATCAGGACGGTCTCGATCGTATAGCCGTCCCTCAGGCGGAATAAAAATTTCATCGTGCCGTCTTTGCTTTCCTGACGCACCACGGTTTCCAGACTGTCCATGTTGTAGTTTCGAGCAAGCTTTTCGCGAAGTGGTTTCGGCAGGTTCAGCATCCCGTCGAAATGGTTCACGCGGTGGACGTAGAGCCATTCGAATATCTGCTCCCCCCTGTAGTCCGCTTCCCCCCATTCCACTGCAAGATCTTTCAGTTCATCCTTTGACAGCGAATAGATCGACGGCTGGTCGAACTCCGGCAGTTTGTAGTTCCTGATCTCTTTTTTAGGTGGTCTTTCTATCATGATTACTTTTCCTTCTTCCTGAACCTGGCGATGAAGAATCCATCGGTGCCCGCTTCCTGGGGCAGAATCTGTCTGAACGGCCCTTCAAAGCCGAGGGCGTCGATGGTGAATGGATCGAATTCCATATCTTCATTCTGCTTTTTGAAAGTGAAGGCCACATTCTCATTTTCCATCTGGTGGATGGTGCATGTGGAATAGACGAGTATCCCGCCAGGCTTTAAATAGTTTTTAACGTGATTCAGTATTTCCAGCTGCAGTTCTACAAGCGGCGCTATATCCTGTTCTGTGCGTTCATATCTGATTTCCGGTTTCCTTCTGATCACACCGAGCCCCGAGCATGGTGCGTCGACGATGATGCGGTCGTACATCCCGGGATAGTCGTGGGATGCAGCATCGCCCCGGAATGTGCTGAGATTTGTGAGTCCGAGCCGTTTCGCCTGGGCTTTGATCAGCGGCACTTTATGCTCGTGTATATCCGACATATCGATATGTCCATCCGGCATCTTTTCAAGCGCATGGAGCCCTTTCCCCCCCGGCGCGCTGCAGGCGTCGAGCACCGTATCGCCCGTTTTCGGTTCAAGTGCGGTGTTCACAAGCATCGAACTCAGATCCTGTATGCTGAAATATCCTTCCCTGTACAGAGGCGACCGCAGTATGTCGCCGCCGCGCACTCTGATCGCATCGGCTTGCAGTCCGCTCTCCTCTACATCATGACCGTCAAGCTGTAATCTTTCAAGGAGTTCAGGGCGGGATATGCGCGAAGTATTCGTGCGGATGTACATTTCAGGATGAGTGTCGAGGGCACGGGCGATCTCAGCCGCTCCCTCCAGTCCATGATGCGTCTCCCACTGCTTCAATATCCACTGCGGGATGCTGGTTTCTATCGACAGCCTTGAAATATCTTTTTTTACACTGCCTATGTCACGGAGCGGATTCCGTTCGAAATTCCTGAGTATGCCGTTTATGACGTTGGCATGACCCGGCCCGCCAATCGATTTGGCGATATCCACTGCTTCATTGATCACAGCGTAGTTCGGCACGCGTTCCAGCCATACAATCTGGTAGACGGAGAGATACAGCAGGCTTTTCTGCCAGCGCCTGATTTTCTTTCTGATGTAGGGTTTTATATAGAATTCGATTGTAAGGCGCTTTGAAATTGTACCATAGACGATCTCGGTCAATAACCCCCTGTCTGAGGGATCAAGATTATTCTCTTTGATGATGTCATTGAGGACGATGTTGCTGTAGCCGCCCTCTTCTGTAATACGTGTATATACTTCCAGTGCAAGTTCCCTTACATTCATCTAATCCACCTGCCCCATGACTGTGCCGATCAGATCCTGTCTGCCTGCTGCAAAATGATGCGCATCCGCCTTCTTCTTGCCGGAGAGCTGGACTTCGGTCACTTCCACAGCCCGTCCGTCACCGCACGCAACTGTAAAGCCCCGCTCTGTAATGCCGGTGATGGTGCCTGGCATTTCAGCTGTACTGTCCACAGGTTTGTCTGCGCCGTAGATTTTAAGACGCTTGCCATCAAGCATCGTGTATGCACCGGGCCATGGTGACAGACCCCGTATATGGTTGAATACGGTGCGCGCATCCTGCGTCCAGTCAAGCCGTTCATCTTCTTTTGAGATGTTCGGGCTGACAGTCACTTCCGCCGGGTCCTGGGGCGCACGGTCGTTCGTCCCGTCAAATATGGACGGCAGCGTCTCAAGCAGCAGTTTTGCTCCGATTGTGCTCAGGCGGTCATGGAGCGTACCCGTATTGTCATCATCTGTGATCTGTACGGCGCTCCGGCTGATGACATCACCTGAGTCCAGTCCTTCAGCCATGTACATGATGGATACACCGGTCTCCCGGTCCCCTTCCAGTATCGCACGATGGATGGGTGCACCGCCCCTGTGGCGCGGAAGCAGTGAGGCATGGACATTCACAGCACCGAGCCGCGGGATGTCCAGGAGTTCTTTGGGAAGTATCTGGCCATATGCTGCAGTAATGATGATGTCGGGGTTCATCTCCCTTATCTTTTCAACGGCTCCGGAATTCCCGATCCGTTCCGGCTGGAAGAGGGGGATGCCCATCTCTTGTGCTGCAGCCGCAACCGGCGGCGGTGTCAGTACGCGCTTTCGCCCCACGGGCTTGTCCGGCTGGCTGATGACCATGGAGACCCCATGATTCCCATGCAGTGCCCTGAGCACCGGCACGGAGAAATCAGGTGTACCCATGAAAATGATGGTTTCGTTCATAAATGGTGCCTCCTACATGATTACAAGCGGATTGACATCTATTTTCAGGGAGATGCCTTCCTTCTTGTATTTTTCGTGATATTCCTCATCCAGTGCGGTGAGGATGTCAAGCAGTGCCGGCTCCCGCTTGTACTTCAGCAGTATCTGGAAACGGTGCTGGCGGTTTATGCGCTCTATCGGGCTCGGTGAGGGGCCGACGATGATCGACTGTCCGCTCATCGCCCCGGCAAGCGTTCCGTGTATATGGCTTGTGGCATCCAGGCACTTCCTCACATCTTCACTGGAAATCGTGAACAGTACATGGAAGTAGAACGGCGAATACCGCGCCATGCGCCGGAATGCCATTTCCTTTTCATAGAAACTGCGGTAGTCATTGTGACGGGCAAGCTCTATCGCATAGTGCGATGGATTATAAGTCTGGAAAAGGACCTCACCGCTCAGCTCATGCCGCCCCGCACGTCCGGATACCTGGGTCAGCAGCTGGAACGTCTTTTCATTCGCCCGGAAATCCGGAAGATTGAGCATCGTATCCGCGTTCAGCACACCGACAAGCGTCACTTTCGGATAGTCGAGTCCTTTGGCAATCATCTGGGTCCCGAGCAGGATCGGTATCTCGTCTCGTTCAAAATGGTTCAGCAGCTTCTCGTGCATGCCTTTGCGGCGCGTTGTGTCATTGTCCATCCTGACGACATCGGTGCCGAACATGTCGCGCAGTATCTCCTCCACTTTCTCCGTGCCCGTGCCGCGGAACGTCACATCAGTGCCCGCACAGTTGTCGCACTGTCTGCTGACGGCTGACTCATAGCCGCAGTAATGGCACAGAAGCGAATTGTTGGACTTGTGATACGTGAGTGATATGTCACAGTTCGGGCACATCGGCACATGACCGCAGCTCTGGCATATCTGGAAATTCGAATAGCCCCTCCGGTTCAAAAGCAGGACTGTCTGCTCCCCTTTTTCAATCCGGTCCTGTATGGCGTCATGGAGCTGTGTGGATATGATCGAAGTGTTTCCCGTCCGGTGCTCTTCCGACATATCGACGATCTGGACTTCGGGCAGCACCTTCGTACCCGCCCGTTCGGTCAGCTCAAGGCGTCTGTAGACCCCTTTTTCGCTTCTTGCATATGTTTCGAGACTCGGTGTCGCAGTGCCCAGGATCAGCGGGCACCTGTGGCGCCGGCTTCTGAACTTCGCAACCTCCGCCGCGTGATACATCGGCCGGTCACCCTGTTTGTATGTCGTTTCATGCTCTTCATCGATGATGATGGCACCGACATCCTCAAACGGAGCGAACACACTGCTCCGCGCGCCGACGGACACCCTTGCCCGGCCTTCTTTGATCTTGCGCCATTCATCATATTTCTCGCCGGCGGAAAGAGCGGAGTGGAGCACCGCCACATCATCACCGAAACGCATCTTGAAACGGTTCACCATCTGTGGTGTCAGCGCGATTTCAGGCACGAGCATGATTGCCGTCCGTCCCTCTTCCAGCACTTTTTGGATGACCTGCAGGTAGACTTCCGTCTTGCCGCTGCCTGTGATGCCGTGGAGCAGGAAGGTTTCGGCAGTCTCCGCATCCATGGATGATGTGATTTCATCATAGGCATGCTGCTGTTCTTCGTTCAGCACCTTCGGACGGTCATACTCAAAGACCCGGCCGGAGTATGGGTCGCGTTCGACTTCGACATCCACTTTATCGATGAGCCCTTTTTTGTAGAGCGCGTTCACCATGGCATTCGAATAACCCTCTTCGCTGAGGTCTCTGACCAGCACGGGTTCGGATGACATATCGATCCGCTCAAGCAGTTCAACCTGCTTTTTAGCCCGTCCCAGGTTCGGTTCCGGCACTTTCAGCGAATAAACACCAAGCGCCGTCTTTTTGCGGGTGTGCTGGGACATCACCGTCTCCTCGGCGAGTGCGCCGGATTTCAGGTGCGGACGCAGGACGCTCAGCTGTTCTGCTGTGAGACGGCGCGTTTCCGCCTCTTTGCTAAAACCGAGCGATGAGAGCGCCTGTGCCGCTTCCCTGTCATCAGAAACGAGACGTATGATCTTTTTGTAATTCGCCTTCAGCGCGGCAGGGAGGATGGTCTCGATGACACTGATATACTGGTCGACGTAGTATTCCGCCAGATATTTCGCAATCACGATCATCTCTTCGGTCAGTACCGGCTCGATATCCAGTGTCCTTGCGATAGGCTTAATCCTCGCCGGATCGAAATCCGCAGTATCATTTATGTCCATCACATAGCCCTGTATCGTCCGGCGCCCGAACGGCACGAGGACCCTGTGCCCCACTTTGACGATGTCCTGCATGCCCTCCGGTATCCGGTAATCGAAAACCTGGTTGACACTTTTACTCGGTACATCAACTATGACTGAAGCAAACATCAACCCTGCCACCTCTTGACGATCGTACCGATGATCTCGACGCCGAGTGCCTGCTTGTCCATCTTCGGATAAGGCTGTTCAAAACCGTCGCTGAACAGCATGATGACCTCGTTGTCATCACTGTTCATCCCTATCTCTTTGTCCGAAACATCATTCATGACGATACAATCCGCATTTTTCTTTTCCAGCTTGGCTGCTGCGTACTTGCGCACATTGTCAGTCTCCGCGGCGAAGCCCACGACGAACATATCCCCTTTATGATCCCCTGCATACTGGAGGATGTCCTGCGTCTTTTTCAGTTCAATGGACAGTTCATCGTCATCTTCAGATTTCTTCATTTTGGAACTCTGTACGTCCCGTGGTGTGAAATCGCTGACGGCCGCGGTGAAAATGCCGAGATCCGCATCCATATGGCCCTTGACCGCCCCGAACATATCCGCAGTCGACTCCACATCGATCACTGTCACACCGGGCGGCGCGGGCAGGTTGACCGGGCCTGAGACGAGTACGACATCCGCGCCGCGCGCAGAGGCCGCTTCAGCGATCGCATATCCCATCTTACCGCTGGAATGGTTGGTCAGATAACGGATCGGGTCGATGGCCTCCCGGGTCGGGCCTGCTGTGATGAGCACTTTTTTGCCCTCAAGTGTCTTCTGAACCGTCAGCATACCCTCTATATAGGCTTTTATTTCAGGGACGTTTGCCATCCTGCCTTTTGCATTATAGCCGCAGGCAAGGAAACCCGATTCCGCATCGATGAAATGATAGCCCTCTCCCATAAGCAGTTCTATATTGCGGCGGACGGCCGGCTGGTTGTACATATGCACGTTCATGGCGGGGGCCATGATGACAGGTTTCGTGTTTGCAGCAAGTACATTGAGCAGCATATTGTCATAAATCCCGTTTGCCAGCTTGCCGATCGTATTTGCAGTGACCGGAACAACAGCGATTGCATCCGCCCACTCCCCAATTTTTATATGGGAGATGACAGAAGGATCTTCCTCTTTAAATGTATTCGTATAAACATGATTGCGCCCGATTGCCTGGAAGGCAAGAGGCGTTACGAATTCAAGTGCATTATCCGTGAGCACGACACGGACTGCATGTCCGGACTGTATCAGTTTACTCGTAAGATCGATTGCTTTATAGGCAGCGATGCCGCCTGTCACACCTATTACAATATTTGCCATGTCCTCACCTCTTTAAAAAAAGCTGACAATGAATTGTCAGCTAGTGTTGTTCTGTCACTTTGTTTTCTGCGATTTCCTCTAAAGCCCGACTTACAGTCTTGAGTGTCTTATACTCATCCAGAATCAGATCTTCGGGTTCATCCTGCAGGTGTCGTGCGCGTTTGGCAGCCATGGTCACGACGAGATATTTGGAATCGACATTCTTTTTCAGTTCATGGATTGATGGGTAAAGCATTAATTATTAACCTCCAGCAGCATTCTTAATTTAGATTCTACACGTGCACGCCTCATATGGGATGCTTCCACGATGCATTGGACACGCTGGCGGGCAGCATCGACATCGTCGTTCACCACAACATAATCATACAGGTTCATGAGTTTCAGCTCACGTTTGGCCTCATCTATCCGGTGTCTGATGATATCCGGTGAATCCGTACCGCGGTTGACGAGCCGTTCCTCCAACTGTGTAAGATTCGGGGGTGCAAGGAAGATGAACAGAGCGTCCGGGAATTTTTCCCTGACCTGTTTGGCACCTTCGACTTCAATTTCCAGGAATACATCATGTCCATCCGCCATTGTCTGTTCCACATATTCTACAGGAGTCCCGTAGTAGTTGCCGACATATTCGGCATACTCGATAAACTTGTCCTGGTCAATGAGCAATTCGAACTCTTCCCTTGTCTTAAAGAAATAGTCGATGCCATCCACTTCCCCTTCACGCATCTGTCTTGTTGTCATTGAGATCGAGTACTTGAAATCCGTATCCGGGTGATCGAAAATCGCCTTTCTCACAGTACCTTTGCCGACACCGGACGGTCCGGAAAGAACAATTAGAAGTCCTTTTTCTGAAGTCATAACACGTAACCTTTCTATTTGTGATTATCTCTTAATGTATCATATCCAAGCCTGAAATTCATCATAAAATCACTGCATCGACCAAACTCACCCATTTCATGTTAAAATACAGGATAGCAAATCACAGGAGGAACAGCCAATGGCATTTGACGGCAACTTTGTCCATGCACTCACCGATGAACTTTCAATATTGGAAAAAGGCAAGATCAATAAGATCCAGCAGATGGATGATACATCCCTCATACTCAAAATCCGCTCACAGCGGGCAAATCATAATCTCCTGATCAGTGCACACCCGATGTATGCACGTTTCCATCTGACGCATCAGAAGTATGAATTCCCGTTCGACCCGCCGATGTTCCTGCGCGTCGCGAGAAAACATATCGAAGGCGGCATCATCAAAAGCATCCGGCAGATCGGCAACGACCGGCGGGTGGAATTCCATATCCAGTCCCGCAATGAGATCGGGGATGATGTCGGGCGCATACTCATCCTCGAGATCATGGGCAGGCACTCGAACATCATCATCACCGATGAACAATATAATATATTGGAAGGCATCAAGCACCTGACACCAAACAACAATGCCCGCACGATCATGCCGGGGTTCGCATACAAGGCACCCCCGACGGCGGAAAAGCTCAATCCGAGGACGGAGGAAATAGAAAAGCTGCCTTCCCGGATTGATTTCAACAGCGGCAAGGTAAGCAGACAGATCCTTGCCGCCGTTGAGGGATTCAGTCCGTTGTTCGTCCGGGAAATCGAGTACAACGCCGGGCACTTCAACATCCGCAACATCGTGCCCGCAGTCAGGGAGACACTCGCCAAGGCCGGGGAAATCCGCCCCTCCCTTTATGACGGGGGCGCAAGCGAGACATTTTATCATACACCCCTTGGGCACCTCGGGGAACCCTCTGAAACTTTCGGTACGCTGTCTGAGCTCGCGGACCATTACTATCACAACCGCTACCAGACTGCACTGATCAAGCAGAAGGCGAATGATTACCTGAATGTCATCAGCCGGGAATATGAGCGCACGGAGCGGAAGATAGAAAAACTGAAGGGGGACCTGGGGGAAGCAGCTGAGAAAGATGTACATCAGAAATACGGGGAACTGCTCACCGCCTACATGCATCAGGTGCAGCCACACCAGGATTCCGTTACGGTGCTTGACTATTACACAGGCGAAGAAGCCACCATACCACTCGAACCGGATATTTCACCGAGTGACAATGCCCAGAAATACTACAGCAGGTACAACAAGCTGAAAAAGCGTGAAAGCGAGGCGGCAAAGCAGCTCGACCAGGCGCGTATGGATATGGAGTACTTCTCGAACCTGCTCCATCAGATGGAAGAGATCACAACAGAAGAGGAAGTCGGGGAAATCCGTGAAGAACTGTATGAACAGGGCATCATCAAAGCGAGAAGGAGCAGCGGGAAGAAAAAGAAGAACCGTCAGATCCAGCTGCACCAGTTCCGGACAACCAACGGCCTGGATGTGCTGGTGGGCAAAAACAACAAGCAGAACGATTACCTGACATCAAGGAAAGCACAGAACAACCATCTGTGGTTCCATACAAAAGATATTCCCGGTTCACATGTCGTCCTCACCCATCCGCCCGGCCAGATCGAAGAGCAGGACATACTGGAGGCCGCCATGCTTGCCTCCTACTTCTCAAAAGCGAAGGAATCCGAATCCGTACCCGTCGATTTCACAGAAATCAGGCATGTGCATAAGATCAGCGGAGCCAAGCCCGGATTTGTCACATATACAGACCAGCAGACCGTGTTCGTGACTCCTGATGGGAAAAAAGTCGACAGCATGGCAGTGAAATAAGATCCATCATGGGTATACGGGCCCTTTGCGGCCCGTATTTTTTTGATTTTGGACAGGGTACACCCTCTGCCGGAAGTGCCTCCCTCAACGAGGAGGCGCTGCATCATTTATCATACAATGCCGCATACTGCTGTGCGGAAGCCGTCCAGCTGTAATCGGAAGCTGCCATATTCCTGCACAGTGCATCCATGTGTTCCAGTGACCTGTACAATTTCAGGCTATACTTGAGCCTGTCCAGCAATTCGTGCGCATTGTAGTTGGCAAACGACAGGCCGTTTCCTGTATGGTCATATTCGTCATACGGTATGACAGTGTCCTTCAGCCCTCCGGTCTCCCTTACGATCGGCGCACTCAAATAGCGGATCGCAATCAGCTGGCCGAGACCGCATGGTTCAAAAAGGCTCGGCATGATGAAGAAATCACCTGAAGCGTAAATCCTTCTGGCAAATGGTTCGCTGAAACCGAGTGTGACGTGGACTTTCCCGGGGAAATGCGCTTCAAGTAACCTGAAATACTCTTCATATTCAGCGTCACCGGAGCCGAGAACCACTAGCTGGACGTCCGATTCGAGAAATTCATGCATAATGTGCCTGATGAGGTCCAGTCCTTTTTGGGCGACGAGCCGGGTGACGACACCGTACATCGGTATGCGTTCATCCACTTTGAATCCAAGCGCTTCCTGCATGGCTGTCTTATTCGCCAGTTTGTCGGCGCGCGAAGATTTGAACTGCTGGCTGAGGGCAGGGTCCGAGAGCGGATCATAGTCCTTCGTGTCCAGGCCGTTGAGGATGCCGTACAGGTCGCCGCGCCTGTCGGCAAGCACCGGTTCCAGCCCCTCCCCGAAAAAGGGGGTGAGGATTTCATCCGCATAGGTTTCGGAAACCGTTGTTATGATATCCGCATGATAGATTGCCGCCTTCATCATGTTCATCATCCCGTGCCACTCAAAACCTGCAAAGTGTTCCATGCCGAGATCGAGCATTTCTCCGAATCCTGAATGCTCGAACCATCCCTGGTATTTTATGTTATGAATCGTATAGACCGTCTTCATGCCGGGGTGCGGCCGTTTTATACTGCCGATCGCGACAGCGGCACCGGTCTGCCAGTCATGGCAGTGGAGCACATCGAAATGTTCTTCAGTGCGGTACATGAACTCTATGATTGCATTGGAGAAAAAGATGAATCGCTCGCCGTCATCGACATAGCCGTACAGGCCGTCACGGTTGAAATAATATTCATTGTCGACAAAATAGTAGTCGACACCCCGGTCCCGGCGCTTCAGGATGCGCGTATACTGGTTGCGCCAGCCGACCGGCGTGCTGAAGACGAAGACTTCCTCCATATCGGGACGGTAACCGGACTCTATGATCTCCTTATAGAGCGGCAGTATGACAGAAACCTCCACTTCCTGCTCTGCCAGGGCCTGGGGCAGGCTGCCGGCGACATCCGCCAGCCCCCCGGATTTTATAAAGGGGGTACATTCACTCGCTGCAAAAAGCACGTGTTTCATGTAACGACCGCCTCCTTCTTTTAAATGGTGGACCGCTTCGCAATGATATACGGTTTGTCCTCTGAACCGATGAGCATGCGGCCTTCTGTAATTGTGACATTTTTATCCAGGATTACATTTTCCAGATATGCCCCACGGCCAATCGTACAATTCGCGAAAACCACTGAGTTTTTAACAGTTGCCCCTTCTTGGATTGTGGCATTTCTGGAGATGACAGAGTACTCCACTGTTCCTTCAATCATGACGCCATTGGCGACAATTGAAGATTTAACATCACTGCCCTTCTTGTACAGCGCCGGCGGATTCGTGCTGATCTTCGTTTTCACAAGGTTTTCACCATGAAAGAAATCACGGTATCTTTCATTTCCGAGGAGCGACATGCTGTTTTTGAAGTACGCCTGTACTGTATGGAAATAATAGGTAATCCCTTCAATGTCAAAATAGTCTGTCCGGAACCGGTTCAGCTGCTCACGGATGCCGTTGTGGAACAGGTTCGGCTTGTAGTTGTCTATGCAGTAGCGCACTATATCAAGCAGCACCTGCTTTTTGATGATGAACATGCCCGTATAGATGTGATTGTTATTCCTGTCATTATTGAAACCGGTAAGGCTGTCACCTTCCGTCAGAAGTTTCAGCATCTGTGCGCTTGGTATATTCTCCTGCGGCCGCCTCTCTGCGACGAAAGTGATATCATTATCCTGCTCCTTATGATAACGGATCGCATCTTTGCAATTGGCGTTCGTAATGAACTGCGAACCGGCGACCATGACGTGATTGCCTTTGAAACGGTCGAACAGATCCCAGTGATTATGGAAATGCTTCAGGTCCCCTTCGGAAATGTCGGAAGGGTCGTTCCAGTCCGGAGGCAGGATGAATATCCTCGAATTCCTGCCTTCGAAGCCGAAGTCCTCCTTGCGGCTCAGATGGTCGAGCAGCGACCTGAATTTATTGCCGGCGAATACACCGACGGTCTTTATGCCCGAGTCGGACATGTTCGTCAGTGCAAAATCAATCAGACGGTACCTTCCCATGAACGGCACGGATCCTCCGCTTCTGAAATATGTCAGTTCCTCCAGGTCATCCTGTTCCGCCTGCAGGTTCACCAGCCCAAGGACATCTCTATGCATTTTTTCCGCCTCCCTTACCCATATAGTCTCCCAAAGTCCCTTCACTCAATACAACGGGCTCATCACCGTCCGCCCGCACCACCGTCCCCGCCGGCACTTTGAGACCGGTGGTCACGATGACGCGCTCCAGTATGACGTTATCCCCGATTACGGCATCGGGAAGTATGATGGAGGATTTCACGTCCGATCCCCCGCCTGTCTCCACGCCTGTGAACAGTACTGAATCTTCGATTCTGCCCTCTATGAACGAGCCGGAGGAAATCAGCGAATTGGTGATTTCAGCGGTCTTACCTATATACTCCGGCGGCCTGTTCTCTTCGTTCGGATACGTCGCCCATGTTTTGGACCGGAGCATTGTCTGGAAATCCTCTTTGAGGAGATCCATGTTCGCTTCCCAGTAACTGGCGACAGTTCCGACATCCTTCCAGTAGCCGTCGAATCTGTAGGCGAATAAAAGCCTCTGATCCAAAAGCAGTTTCGGTATGATATCCTTGCCGAAATCATGATCGCTCGATTCATCCTTTTCATCCTCGAGCAGATAGGGCCTGATGACATCCCACTTGAAAATATAGATTCCCATCGAGGCGAGGTTGTTTTTCGGATGTTCGGGCTTCTCATCAAATTCGTAGATGCTGAGGTCTTCATTGGTATTCAGGATGCCGAAACGGCTTGCTTCCTCCATCGGTACTTCAATGACGGAAATTGTCGCATCCGCTTCCCTTGCCCTGTGGAAGTCGAGCATTTTCGTATAATCCATCTGATACACATGGTCACCGCTCAGGATCAGC
This sequence comes from Salinicoccus sediminis, assembly GCF_000986795.1. Lineage (GTDB taxonomy): Bacteria > Bacillota > Bacilli > Staphylococcales > Salinicoccaceae > Salinicoccus > Salinicoccus sediminis. The sequence continues at coordinate 16,886 of NZ_LAYZ01000024.1, forward strand.
AGCTCATCCGGTTCAAACTGTTCGACATAATTCAAATTTTTGACGATGGCATCCGCCGTCCCGGAAAACCACGAACCGCCCTCCCTGTCAGAGAATGGGGCGAGCACACTGACACCGCCGGTCTGTCTCTCCAGCCCCCACGGCTTGCCGATGCCGATGTGTTTATTGAGCATGAGCGGGGAGTACTGCACCACCACTCCGACCGTCGAAATATCCGAGTTGGCCAGGTTGCTCATCGTAAAGTCGATGATCCTGTACTTACCCCCGAACGGGACTGCCGGTTTTGCAATGTCTTTCGTCAATTCCCCGAGCCTCGTTCCCTTTCCCCCGGCCAAAAGCATCGCTACAACTTTGGACGTCATATTATATACCCCCATCTGGATTATTTTCTATTTCAAACACCTGGAATGCCAGGGGTGCCACCGTCACCTTTATATGCTGATTTTCCCTGATGTGGTGTTCATCGAAGCTGAAATGCCGTCCGGGGTTCGTCACACCGGAACCGGAAAATTCCGTACTGTCACTGTTGAACACTTCCCTGTACGTGCCCGGCGACGGCACCGGAATCTTAAAATCATGATAGACATCCGGCCTGTAGTTCAGTATGCAGACTTTGAATGCCGCCCCCGCCCGCCTCGCGTAGCTGAAGACAGAATGCACTTTGTCATCGACGACGAGCCACCTGAACCCCTCCGGATCATAATCCGCCCTGTAGAATTCGGGATTGAACCTGTAGAGCCGGTTCAGGGACTGTACGTACTTTTTCAGTGCCCGGTGATAAGGATAGTCCAGAAGATGCCAGTCGACCTGCTCTTTGTCCTTCCATTCATGATACATGCCGATTTCCTGTCCCATGAATAAAAGCTGTTTGCCCGGCTCCGACATCTGGCTGCCGTACAGGAGGCGTGCCTGGGCGAACTGCTGCCACTGGTCGCCGTACATCTTCCCCACAATGGATTTTTTCCCGTGGACCACCTCATCATGTGACAGTGGCAGTACATAGTTTTCATTGTACTTATAGGCAAGCGAGAACGTCATACGGTTGTGGAAGTAGTCCCTGTGGCTGAAATCCTTGTCCATATAGGAGAGCCTGTCATGCATCCAGCCGAGGTCCCATTTGAAGTTGAATCCCAGACCGCCGGCATCCACAGGCGAGGTCACCATCGGTGTATCCGAAGAGTCCTCCGCCATCATGAGCAGCGATTCATCATAATCGAAGACCGCCGCATTCAGCTTTTTCAGGAAACTCACGCCTGCTTTGTTCACCTCTGTACCATCACTGTTGTAGATCTTCTCGTGTGGTTCATGATTTTCAAAGTTCAGGTCGATCATGCTGTGCACAGCATCTATACGGAGACCGTCCACATGGAATTCCCGGAACCAGAACATCGCAGCCGAGATGAGGAATGACTGGATTTCCGGGCGGCCATAGTCGAATGTCAGCGTCCCCCACTGCCTTTTATCCGCAATGCGCGAATCCGGATGTTCATAGGTCGGTGTGCCGTCAAACAGACGCAGACCGTGGTCATCCCTGCAGAAATGGGCGGGAACGTAATCCATGATCACCCCGATCTCCGCCCGGTGCAGTTCATTGATCAGGAATTTCAGCCCTTCGGGGTCCCCGTAGCGGCTTGTTGCAGAGAAGTATCCCGTCACCTGGTACCCCCAGGAGAGGTCAAAAGGGTATTCTGTAAGCGGCAGGAATTCCACGTGGGTGTACTCCATCTCCCTGAGGTAGGGAATCAGCGCCTCTGCCGTTTCCCTGTAGGAATAATGGGCAAGGTCGGTCAGTTCATCATCTGTAAGTCCCCCTGTTCTGGTGACAGGATGCTTCATCCACGTCCCCAGATGCATTTCATATATGCTTATCGGGGACCGGTAGACATTCGAGCAGCTGCGCCGTTTGAGCCAGGCATCATCCGTAAATTCAAATTCATCCGCATGGATGATGCTTGCGGTGGCCGGACGCTTTTCATGATAGAAGCCGTAAGGGTCTGACTTGAGATGGGAAGTTCCGTCAAAGTGGATCCTGTATTTATAAGTATCACCGATGGACAATTCCCCGCTCCTGAAGATCCACAGGCCGTCATCCCCGAGCCGTTCAAAGTCCATGCCCCTGCCGGTGTAGTCATTCGCGTCACATGCGAGCTGCACATGATCCGCTTTCGGCGCCCATGTGATGAAACGCATTTCCCCCTCCGGCCCGGGATGGGCGCCCATAAATTCATAGGCACGGTAGTGATTCCCCTGATGGAAAAGATATTTGTCCAGATCAAAGTCATCTTTGCTCAAAAAATCCACCCCTTTCGGTTATACTGTGGTTATATCCTTATTCGCAAGTATACAACTGTTCAGAAAGAAAAAACTTGGATCAATACAATTCTATCAAAATTTTCAAAAAATTAATATTTTTTTATCATTACGTTTAAAATACTCTGCCTGAAAAGGGATATGGAGGAACCTATGCTCAGAGCTTATCTCGACTCATCTGATGAAATTACAGTCAGACCTTTTGATGGTCATGAATTGGACTATGGGAATATAAACCTGTTTCAGGACGGGACTCTGATGGAGCGGGAAAGTGCAGTGGTTTCAGACGGACAGATCCGCCTGAAATATAAAGAGGATATCGCCCTCGATCAATTTGCCCATATAGAATATGACGGGAGAATGTATCCGCTGATGAACGGAACGTACGTCCATTCCATCGATTTCGATATGAAGTATTCGACCGGCGAAGAAATGGGCGCCGCCTACACGAGAACCCATACGGTATTCAGAGTGTTTGCGCCGACCGCAGTCAGCTGCCGGCTGCTGCTCGATCACGAACCGCGGGAGATGGATAAGAAAGGCGGCTATTTCGAAACCACAGTCCATTCAGACTGCCACGGCCGTCACTATCACTACGAAGTCAGCCATAATGATGTGACCCATTTCGTCATCGACCCCTACGTTAAGGGTGTGTCGGCGAACTCCCGGGAGGCCATGGTAATTGATTTCGAACGGATTAACCCGGGCTTCAGGGTACATCCCGTCCCTGATGTCCAAAATGACGAGGCCGTCATCTACGAAATACACATACGGGATATGACCACCCATCCGAACAGCGGGGTGAAACAAGAATACCGGGGGAAATACCGCGGCATGGCTGAATATGCCTTCACAGAACACGGTCTATCGAGCGGCCTCAACTATTTGAAGGAACTCGGTATCACCCATGTCGAGTTCATGCCTGTCAATGACTTTCCCACCGTCGATGAACTCAATGCTTCGAAAAGCTATAACTGGGGATACGACCCGATGTTCTTCATGGCCCCTGAAGGCAGTTATGCCAGCGATCCGAACAACCCGCTGATCCGGGTGCTCGAATTGCAGGAACTGGTGAAAGCTGTGCATGAAAACGGCATGAAAGTCATCCTCGATGTGGTGCTCAACCACGTTTACGAGGTGGAAAATTCCAGTTTTGAAAAACTCGTCCCGGGCTACTATTTCAGGCATAACGCCGACCTTTCCCTGTCAAACGGCACAGGCGTGGGCAATGATTTCGCTTCTGAAAAGCTGATGGCAAGACGGTTCATCCACGATACCATCTCGTTCTGGCTCGATTATTACCGGGTGGACGGCTTCAGGTTCGACCTGATGGGCGCGCTCGATATCGAAACGATGCAGGGCGTCGCAGAAATCTCCCGGCGTCAGGACCGTGAAATATTTCTGCTCGGTGAAGGCTGGGATCTGCCGACCGCCCTCGATCAATCCAAAAAGACACTGCCCGACGCCGGAGGCCGTCCCGGATCCATACATTTCTTCAACGATCATTTCAGGGATGCAGTCAAAGGCAATAATTTTGAACTTGCTGCAAAAGGGTATGTGAATGGTGAGGGCGCAGGAATAGATGAAATCCGTAATATGTTCACCGGCTCTTTTGAAGGTTTTTCCGCAGACATGAGCATCAATTATGTGGAAGTCCATGACAACCACACATTATATGACCGTTTGAGGTATTCCTCCGGCAAACGCCAGTATGTGCTTGAAAGCCAGCATCAGCTTGCCACGGCGCTCGTCCTTCTGTCATTCGGCACACCGTTTCTGCACGCCGGACAGGAATTCTTCCGGACCAAATTCGGTCACGGCAATACTTACAACCTGAGCGACATGCTGAACAGGATGGACTGGAACCGGCGTGCCAAATATCAGGATAATATCGAATTTGTGAAATCCCTCATTGCATTCAGGAAATCTGAACCGGTGTTCAGACTAAAGGACCGGGAACCGGTGGAGAAAGCGGTGACCCTCCTTTCATTCGAACGCATGCCCCGGGTATTCGGTGCCAGAATCAGATACAGGAACAGTGATTTCATAATTCTGATCAATCCGACGGAGACTTCGGCGGAACTTTCCTTAGGAAGCGATGAGGCCTTCGGCGTCAGGCTTTCCAATCAGCGGAGTACGGATAAAGCCGTCTATAGGAACAATTTTTATATAAAAGGCTACGAAGTTGTGATTCTTGCAAAGTCAGGCAGTGAATCTATAAACATTGAGGAGCGTGGATTGAATGGATAGGAAGCAATGGGAAGACCACATCAACGGAAGTTTCATAGACAGGAAAAGTTATGAAGCACTGAGTACGGAAGATAAGGAGGAAGCATTTGGCGACACCCTGTCTTTCGGGACGGCAGGCATCAGGGGGAAGATCGGGCTCGGGCCAAACCGCCTGAACCGCTATACTGTCGAAAAGGTGGCGCTCGGGCTCGCGCATTCACTGAAGGATGAAGCTGATCCGGTTGTTGTGATCGGCTATGATACAAGGCATTTCTCCATCGAATTTTCACAGACCATGGCCGCAGTCCTTGCACACAACGGCATTTCAGTCAAGGTGACAAAGCAGTACACTTCAACACCTGAGCTTTCATTTTTCGTACGCAGTTACGGCGCTTCCATCGGAGTAATGATCACAGCAAGCCATAACCCGCCCGAATACAACGGCATCAAGGTATACGGGCCGGACGGTGCCCAGCTGATCGATGCACCGGCTGCCGCCCTCAGCGAAAAGATCAATGCGATCGAGGATGTATTCTCCATCGGAAGCAAACCGTTCGAAGAGGGTCTCGGGGAAGGAATCATCCAGTATGTATCAGGTGCAGTGGAGGACAGCTACAGGAAGCATGTCACAGATTTCATCGGCAGCATCCCTGAATCGGAGCTATCCATCGTGTTCTCAAGCCTGCACGGCACAAGTGTGCCCATCGTTCCCGACCTGCTCGATTCTCTCGGCTTCAGTAATTACTCGCTTGTAACTGAACAGTGTGTGCCCGACGGCGACTTCCCGACCACCGCTTCCCCGAACCCTGAAAGCCCGGAAGCATTCGAATACTCGAAGGCGCTCGGGCGTGAGACCGGTGCAGATCTGCTGATTGCCACAGACCCCGATGCGGACAGGATGGGCGTGATCGTCAGGAATGAAGACAGATATGTACATCTGAATGGCAACCAGCTCGGGATTTTATTGCTGGATCAGCGCATGAAGGAGCATAGGGACAGAACGCCTGTGGTCATAAAATCCATCGTTACGAGCGATCTTGGCCGTAAAATCACGGAAGCCGCCGGCGGGGAAATGATCGAAGTGCTGACCGGCTTCAAATATATCGGCGAGCAGATAAAGTCTCTGGAAAATGATGATGATAAACAGTTCGTGCTCGGCTATGAGGAGAGCTACGGCTACCTGCTCGAGCCATTCGTCAGGGACAAAGACGCTATCCAGGTGGTGCCTTATATCATATCCATGGCGGCCGGGCTCAGAAATGAGGGGCGGACGCTCGTCGATCATCTTGAGGACATATACGAGGAACACGGACGGATTATGGAAGTCCTGTACAGCCACACATTCGAGGGTACAGAAGGCCGTGAAAACATCGACGAGATCATGAGCCAGTTCAGAAGGAATACGCCCAAAGAGATCGGCAGACGGGAAGTCATCCTGATCGAGGATTTCCTTCTCGGCAGGCGTACCGATAACTCAGGCAACAGTGAAGAAATCGATCTTCCCGAAGCCAATGTCATCAAGCTCCATTTCAAGGACGGCTGGATCGCCCTCAGACCTTCGGGTACTGAACCCAAAATAAAGCTCTATGTATCACTGGACAGCACACAGATCGAACAGGAGGCCAAGATCATCAATGATATGATCTTCGGTGTTTAGGCATCCATATGCACAAAAGGATACTGAAAAGAGCTTAGAAAGTTAATATGCAGCAAATATATCAGACAAAACCCGTGCGTCAGGTCCCCAGGATACTGACGCACGGGTTGTTTTTTGCATAGATTCTTATTTTCCTTCACAGGCTGTTCTTGAAATCGATGACAGTCTGCTTCTTCGATTCATCCAATGTACCTTTTTCCATGCTGACGTCAAGGAGTGCATCGAGGCCGCTCAGTGTATGGAAGGCTGCCTCCGCCGCTTCGAATGCATCGGCCGCCTTTTTGATACCGTAGGTGAAGATCGCGAATACACCCATCACTTCAGCGCCGTTCTCCCTGAGTGCCCAGACCGCCTCCAGGCTGGAGCCGCCGGTTGAGATCAGGTCTTCGATGACGACCACTTTGCGGCCGGATACATCGGCACCTTCAATCTGGTTGCCTTTGCCGTGCTTTTTCCTGGATCCGCGCACATAGCACATCGGCAGATCCATACGCTCGCTGATATAGGCAGCATGGGGAATGCCTGCAGTGGAAGTGCCTGCAATGACTTCCACATCCGGTGCATAGTGCTTAATCAGTTCCGTGAACGCATCCGCAATTTCTGCGCGTGCATGGACATCGCCGATGACTTTCCTGTTGTCACAGTATATCGGCGCAACGATTCCGCTCGACCATGTGAATGGATTGTCCGGCCTGAGTTCCACCGCATTTATATCGAGAAGTATTTCCGCTATTCTTTCCTTCATGACAATTCGTCCCCGCTTTCCCACATTTCTTTTACCATCCTGTATCTTGCAACAGGGTCCTCCGCCTGTGTAACCGACCGGCCGACTACGATATAGTCGGTGCGGAGCCTGTTTGCAGCGGCCGGTGTGACAATCCGGACCTGATCATCCTTCGCATCCTGCTGCAGCCTGATGCCGGGCGTGACCGTGAGGAAATCCGCGCCGCAGTGCGCATGGATCATCTCTGCTTCAAGCGGCGACGAAACGACACCGTCAAGGCCTGCTGCACGTGCGAGTCCGGCATAGTGTTTCACACTGTCTTCCAGCTTGAGAATGGACTTCTGCTCATCTTTCACATCTCTTTCACCCATCGAAGTCAGCTGCGTGACCGCGATCAGGGTGCCATCCGGATTGCCGGATTTGAATGCTTCAAGTGCGCGCTGCATCATGACGCTGCCGCCCTGGGCATGCACATTCGTCATCTGCACATCAAGACCTGCGAGCCCGGCCATGGCTTTTGCGACCGTATTCGGAATGTCATATAGCTTCAAGTCCAAGAAGATGTCATGACCCATCGCCCTAATCTCCTTTATGATATCCGGCCCGTTCTGCAGATAGAGTTCCATTCCGACTTTGACGAAAAGCGGCTCGCTGAACCGGTCCAGGAAGTGCTTCACTTCCTCCGTCCTGCCGAAATCAAGCGCTATGATCGGCCTGTTCACTGAAAACCACTCCCCTGCAGCGTTTTATATGCCCTGCCCTTTATGTCATGCAGGTGGGCAAGGCCCATTTCCTCCACTCTCCGGTCGAGATCACTGATCAGTTCCGGACATATATATGGATTGGTGAAGTTCATGGTGCCGACTGCAACCGCATCCGCTCCGACGGAAATGTAGTCCAGGATATCATCGGCGTCCGCAATGCCGCCCATTCCGATGATGGGGATATCCGGCAGGTGCTGCCTCACCTGATAGATCATGTTCAGGCTGACAGGTTTTATAGCGGGTCCGCTCAGCCCCCCTGTAATGTTGGAGATGATCGGCCTGCCGTCACGTCCGAGCCTCATGCCGACGAGCGTATTGATCATCGTCAGGCCGTCCGCAACATCAGCCACGCTTTTTGCCATGGCGGTGATATCCGTTACATTCGGTGACAGCTTCACGTATACCGGCACGTCCGAAACTTCCTTCACAGCGGCACTCAGGCGCCGTGCCGTCTCGGGATCAGTGCCGAACTGGATGCCGCCTTCCTTGACATTGGGACAGGAGATGTTGAGTTCCAGCGCTCTGACATTCCCCGCCTTGGAAATCTTATCCGCAACGATACGGTAATCCTCGATGGCAGTCCCGGCAACATTGGCGATGACGGGCACGTCAAACTGTTCTAGATACCTTAGCTCATGTTCCACGATATGATCCACACCCGGATTCTGGAGGCCAATGGCATTGAGCATGCCGCTTGAAGTCTCCGCTACACGCGGTGTCGGGTTGCCGGACCTCGGTTCATGTGTCGCCGCCTTGACCATGATGGCTCCAAGATACGACAGATCATACAGCTTTGAAAATTCCTCCCCGAAACTGAAGCAGCCGGACGCCGGCATGACCGGATTTTTAAGATCTAGGCCGGGCAGTCTGATATTGAGTCTTTTACTGTTCACAGGACAATCTCCCCTTTTTTGAATACTGGCCCTTCTGTACACAGTTTGATGTATTCGCCATCTGTTTTTTCACACACACAGGCATAGCATACCCCGAAACCGCATCCCATGCGTTCCTCGAGGGAAATGTATCCATCAAGGTCCATCGTTTCCGACAGCACTTTCAGCATGACCTTGGGACCGCAGGCGTAGAACAGGTCGAAGTCGTCTCTTAGCTCCCTGATGACATCCGTGACGAACCCTTCGGTGCCATATGAACCGTCTGCGGTTGCCACATGGGTCTCCCCGAGTGCCTTGAACCTGCTTTCGTAGAAGACATCTTTCTTTGAGTTGAAGCCGAGCACATGCGTCGTCCTCACTCCCATCGCATTCAGCTGCTTCGACAGTTCATACAAAGGCGGTACACCGATTCCGCCGCCGACGATGAGGACATGGTCGTTCACCTCAAGCGGATAGCCGTTGCCGAGCGGGGAGAGGATGTCCAGTGTATCCCCTGCACCGAGCTCTGACATCTTCGTAGTCCCCGCGCCTTCAGCACGGTAGACAATCGTAAACCGTGACTGCCCGCGGTCGATATCCGCAATGGAGATCGGGCGTCTCAGGACATGCTCGGTCGAGCCTGGCACACGAACATGCACAAACTGCCCGGGGGTCTTCATGCCGGAAGTGATGGGACCTTCAAGCACCATTTCATATATGTGGTCTGCAATCCGGCTCTGGCTCTTAATGTTCATCAGATTCTTCATTCCATCACCTACATTTTTTCCATATTGAATGTCATGCTTTCAATCACTTCCACAAGCGTCCGCGCCGTATCAAGGGATGTCAGGCATGGTATGCCGTTTTCCACGGATTCCCTCCGGATGCGGAAGCCGTCGCGTTCAACCTGCTTGCCTTTTGTCATCGTGTTGACGACAATCTGCACACTGCCGCCCTGTATCGCGCCGAGCAGGCTGGTCTGTCCCGCTCCTACTTTGTCAACTGTGATGAATGGAATGCCATGTTTAGCCAGAGTCCTGCCGGTGCCTTCTGTCGCCATCAGTCTGTAACCGCACTGGGACAGCCTGCGGGCAAGCTCCACCGCTTCTTCCTTGTCTTTATCCGCCACAGTGAACAGAACAGTGCCGTGGTCTTTGACTTCAAGACCGCTTGCGACAAGCCCCTTGAAAAGTGCCTTGTTCAGACTCATATCCTTACCCATGACCTCACCGGTCGATTTCATTTCCGGTCCGAGTGTGATGTCAACGTTTTTCAGCTTGCTGAAGCTGAACACGGGGGCTTTGACATGATAGCCTTCCTTGAACGGTGCGAGTCCCGGCTGGAATCCGGCCTCTTCGATTTTCATCCCGAGGATGGCCTTCATTGCAAGGTTTGCCATAGGGATTCCAGTGATCTTGCTCATGAACGGCACTGTACGGCTCGCTCTCGGATTGACTTCGAGCACATAGATTTCACCATCTGAGAGGACGAACTGTATATTGATCAGCCCGACCGTATTCAACCCGAGTGCCAGCCTCTCTGTATAATCCCTGAGCGTATCGATTTCACTGTCTGATAGAGTCACCGGCGGATAGACCGCGATGGAATCACCGGAGTGCACACCCGCGCGTTCGATATGCTCCATGATGCCCGGGATGATCACTTTCTCACCGTCGCTGATGGCATCCACTTCAATCTCCTTGCCGGTCAGGTAGCGGTCGATCAGCACCGGGTGTTCCGGGGAGGCCTTGACGGCGTCCCTCATATAGTTTTTCAGTTCCGTTTCGTTATAGACGATTTCCATTGCACGTCCACCCAGCACATAGCTTGGGCGCACAAGTACCGGATAGCCGATGTATTCGGCATTTCCGAGCGCCTCTTCTTCATTGGTCGCTGTCTTCCCGAGCGGCTGCGGAACGTCGATGTCATGCAGCAGCTGTTCGAATCGTTTCCTGTTCTCCGCCCTGTCAAGATCATCAAGCGTCGTGCCGAGAATTTTCACGCCGTCCGCTTCCAGCTTGTCGGCCAGGTTGATCGCCGTCTGGCCTCCGAACTGGACAACCACGCCTTCAGGCTGTTCGTGTTCGATGATGTTCATCACGTCTTCATGCGTCAGAGGTTCGAAATAAAGTTTGTCGGATATTGAAAAGTCCGTTGACACGGTTTCCGGGTTGTTGTTGACGATAATTGCCTCGTACCCTGCTTCCTGTATGGCCCATACGGCATGGACTGTCGCATAGTCGAACTCAACCCCCTGACCGATGCGGATCGGTCCGCTGCCGAGCACAAGGATCTTTTTCCTGTCGCTTCTCACCGATTCGTTTTCAAACTCGTAGGTACCATAGAAATACGGGGTGGCCGATTCAAATTCCGCAGCGCATGTATCCACCATCTTATAGACAGGCATGATGCCGTTCTCCCTGCGCATCCTGAACACCGCAGATTTATCAGTATTCCAGCGATGTGCAATGACCCTGTCGCTGAAGCCGTACTCCTTCGCCCATTTCAGATGCGGAATGGAACCGGTATTCTCTTTCAGCTCATGTTCAATGTCGATGATATGCTGGAACTTCCTCAAAAAGAACATGTCTATCATGGTCCATTCATGGATTTCCTCCATGGAAACCCCGCGCCTCAGCGCCTCGCCAATGTAGAACAGCCTTTCATCACTCTGTGCCTCGATCATGCGGATGATGTAGTCAAGCTCAAACTTGTCACCGTTCGGCAGACCGAGATGATGCACTCCGTATTCAAGGGAACGGATCGCTTTTAAGAGTGATTCCTCATACGTACGGCCGATGGCCATTACTTCACCGGTCGCCTTCATCTGTGTCCCGAGCTTGCGTTCACCCTTGGCAAACTTGTCGAACGGGAAACGCGGTATTTTCGATACCACATAGTCGATAGCCGGTTCAAAGGCGGCATAGCTCGTTTCCGTCACCGGGTTGATCATCTCATCCAGCGTCAGGCCGACTGCAATCTTGGCAGCAAGCTTTGCGATCGGATACCCCGTCGCCTTCGACGCCAGGGCGGATGACCTTGAGACCCTCGGATTCACTTCGATGATATAGTAGTCGAATGAATGCGGGTCGAGTGCCAGCTGCACGTTACAGCCGCCTTCGATGCCGAGCTCGCGGATGACATCGAGTGACACATCACGCAGCATCTGGTTCTCCTTATCCGTCAGCGTCTGCGTCGGGGCAACGACGATGGAGTCGCCGGTATGGATGCCGACGGGATCGATGTTTTCCATGTTACATACGACGATGGCATTATCATTCGAGTCCCTCATCACTTCGTATTCTATTTCCTTGAAGCCGGCGATGGACTTTTCGACCAGGCACTGGCTGACCGGCGAATATTTCAGCCCGTTCGCCACGATTTCCCTGAGGTCGTCTTCGTTGTAGCATATGCCGCCGCCTGTGCCGCCCATCGTGAATGCCGGACGGACGATGAACGGATAGCCCACCTTTCCGACAAAGTCATAGGCCTGATCTACCGTATTGATGATATCCGATTCAGGCACAGGAACCTCCATCTGGTTCATGAGTGTCCTGAACAGATCACGATCCTCCGCCTGTTTGATGGAATCGAGTCTTGTACCGAGCAGTTCAACACTGTTCTCCTCAAGAACACCGAGCCTGTCAAGCTCAACAGCCATGTTCAGGCCGACCTGTCCGCCGAGCGTCGGCAGGAGGGCATCCGGCTGTTCCTTGCGGATGATCCTGGACAGGAAATCCGTCGTCAGCGGCTCTATGTAGACCACATCGGCAATCTCCTTATCCGTCATGATCGTGGCCGGGTTCGAGTTTACAAGGATGACGCGGTAGCCCTCCTCCTTGAGCGCGAGGCAGGCCTGTGTGCCTGCGTAGTCGAATTCCGCTGCCTGGCCGATGATGATCGGGCCGCTGCCTATTACCATGATTGTTTTGATGTCTGCACGTTTAGGCATTGTTAGCCTCCTTTTTTGTTTCCATCATATTTACGAATTCATCGAAAAGGTATCCTGAATCATGCGGTCCTGCAGTTGCTTCCGGATGGTACTGGACGGAGAACACCGGATGCTTCACGTGTCTGACTCCTTCGACCGTCCTGTCGTTCAGTGCGGTGTGCGTGATTTCAAGCCCGGTGCTCCCGAGCGAGTCTGCATCGAGAGCGAAGCCGTGGTTCTGTGCAGTGATCTCGACCCGGCCCGTTGCATGATTGATGACCGGCTGGTTGCTTCCCCTGTGTCCGAATTTCATCTTGAAGGACTTCGCGCCGCAGGCGAGGCCGATGAGCTGATGGCCGAGGCATATGCCGAATAAAGGTACCCTGCCGATGAGATTTTTCACCGTGCGGATGCCCGCCTCCACATCTTCCGGGTCACCCGGCCCGTTTGAGAGCATCACTCCATCGGGCTTCATCCTCAGGATATCCTCCGCTGTGGTGTCGTGCGGAACGACTGTGACGTCACAGCCGTGCGTATTGAGCGATCTTACGATATTCTCTTTTTTACCGTAGTCGACAAGCACCACACGTTTCCCCGGTCCGGTTGAAATATACGGCGCCCTGGTGGATGCCCGCTTCACCTGGTCCGTCCTGAAACTTGCATTCTGAAGCAGCTCGACCAGCTCTTCATGGTTTTCGTCATCTGTCATGACGGCCTTCATGACCCCCTTGTCCCTGATCTTCCTTGTGATGCTCCTTGTATCCACGCCGCTGATCCCGGGTATGTTGTGCCTTCTGAGAAAAGAATCCAGTGATTCGGATGCCCGGAAATTCGAAGGCTCGCTGCACGCTTCCCTTACGACAACCCCCCGCGCCGAAGGGACGAGCGTTTCGTTATCCTCGGTGTTCACGCCCGTGTTCCCGATCAGCGGGTAGCTGAATGTGATGATCTGGTCGGTATACGACAGGTCTGTAATGATTTCCTGTGCACCGGTCATGGCCGTATTGAACACCAGTTCACCTTCTGCAGTGCGGTCGCTCCCGAATCTGTATCCTTCATAAACTGTACCGTCTTCCAGTACCAGGTACCTTTTCTCTGTAAGCATTATTTTTCCTCCTTGTATGCCACGTTGCCGTCGACAATTGTCATGTAGATATCCGCTTCAAGCTGTTCTCCGTGAAATGGCGTGTTCCTTGCCTTGCTGTAGAATTCATTTTTGTCCAGGACGTACTGCTTCCCAAGATCGATCACCGTAATATCGGCAGCCCGACCCTCTGTGAGGACACCCATGCCGAGACCGAAAACTTCGGACGGTCTGACTGTCAGCCAGTCCACCAGCTGCTGAAGTGTAAACACCCCGGTTTTCACCAGTTTCGTATAAAGGAGCTGGAAGGCATTTTCACTGCCGGTGATGCCGAACGGCGCCCTCTCTATGCCAACCGCCTTCTCCTCTTCGGCATGCGGCGCATGGTCTGTCGCGATGCAGTCGATCGTGCCGTCAAGCAGCCCTTCGATGAGTGCCTCACGATCTGCCGGCGCCCGAAGCGGCGGGTTCATCTTGAAGTTCGGGTCTTTGCCGGTAATATCCGTATCGTCCAGGACAAGATGGTGCGGCGTGACTTCCGCCGTCACATGGATGCCCGCCCTCTTGGCATCCCGGATTATGCGCACGCTTTCCTTTGTACTCACATGACATACATGGTAGTGGCAGCCCGCCGCTTCTGCGAGCAGTATGTCCCTTGCGATATGGACGGATTCGGTCACTGCCGGGATGCCTGGTATATCCAGTTTTTCACTCGTTTCACCTTCATGTATCGCACCGCCGTGTATCAGTGTGTTCTCTTCGGTGTGGGCGACGATCGGCATGCCGGTTTCTGCACCTTTGTACATCGCACGGAGCATCATATCCGCACTCTGTACACCGACGCCGTCATCGGTGAAGGCGAATGCACCCGCTTCCCTGAGTCCTTCGAAATCGACCAGTTCACGGCCGAGCTGGCGTATGGTGATCGAGGCATAGGGCAGCACTTTGACATGCGCCGTCTCCCTGATCCGCTTCTGGATGCTGTTCATCGTTTCCACATTGTCCGGTACGGGCCGTGTGTTCGGCATCGGGCAGACGGCAGTGAACCCGCCCCTTGCTGCTGCCTGTGTCCCCGTCTCTATCGTCTCCTTGTGTTCGCCGCCCGGTTCACGGAGGTGGACATGGACATCCACGAACCCCGGTGTGACAAGTTTTCCTCCAAGATCGATCACCTCATCTGCCGCCGCATCAACCCTTTCATCCAGGCGTGCAATTTTGCCGTTTTCGATAAGTATATCTCTTCTCACTTTTTCTTCCTGTTCCAGTACCATTCCATTTTTCAAAAGCAGACTCATCTATTCAACACTCCCCAGAATTTCCTGTAGTACACTCATGCGTGCAAAAACACCATTCCTCATCTGTTCAAAAATGACCGATCTTTCGCTTTCAACAAGTTCTTCCGATATCTCAACTCCCCGGTTGACCGGGGCGGGATGCATGATTATGGCACCTTCTTTCATGCGCCCGTACCGCGCGGGATTCATGCCGTACTCCCTGTTATAGTCTTCCTTTGTAAACTTCGCTGCGACATCATGCCGCTCGTGCTGCACGCGGAGCAGCATGATGACATCCGCATTTCCGATTGCCTCATCGAGTTCCGTATATGGCGCCGCAGCGTCATGGTCGACCCATTCAGGCGGTGCCGCGAAGCGCACATCCGCCCCGAGCCGCTCGAGCGCCTGCTGGTTGCTGTGGGCAACCCGGCTGTGGACGATGTCGCCGGCGATGACGATATTGAGACCGCGGAAAGTGCCGAACCGCTCGTAGATCGTCATCAGGTCGAGCAGAGACTGTGTTGGATGTGATCCGCTGCCGTCGCCGGCGTTTATCACCGGGATGCCGAGACCCGTGAGCTGCCCGTAATACTCCATTTCAGAGTGCCGGATGACCAGAGCATCCGCACCGAGTGATTCGAGTGTCTTGCATGTGTCGTAGAGCGTCTCCCCTTTTGAAACCGAACTGTAGTTCACATCGAAGGGGATCGATGTGACGTTCATCTTCAGCTCAGCCATCTCGAAACTCGTCTTCGTCCGCGTCGAATTTTCAAAGAAGAGGTTTGCGATATATCTGGGTTCCTGATAAGGCATATAATTGCCGGCCTTCATCTCAAGCGCCCGTCTGATGAGGCGCATGACCTCCTCCTCATCCATGTGTTCCATCGAAAGCAGATTATCCATGGGTTACCGGTTCCTCCTTGTCGTCTGGCAGAATTGCATTCAGTATGATGCCTGCGAGTGCTGCGAGCGCCATCCCTTCTAGGTTGAAGGGGATGTCACCAATCGTGAAATCGAGATGCGCTTTTCCTATACCGATGACCAGTATGAGGGATACGATGCTGAGATTGCGTTTGGAATCAAGGTCGATCTGTGCATCGATCAGCATCCTGAGCCCGCTTGCTGCGATGATGCCGAACAGCAGTATGGAAACGCCGCCCATCACCGGTGACGGTATGCTCTGTACAACAGCGGTGAACTTGCCGACAAAGCCGAGTACGATGGCAAGGACGGCAGCCCCGCCGATGACCCACACACTGAATATCCTTGTGATTGCCAGCACCCCGATGTTTTCCCCGTAAGTCGTTGTCGGCGGTCCGCCGATTATGCCTGCGAACATCGTCGCGACGCCGTCGCCGATCAGCGAGCGGTGCAGCCCCGGCTTCTTGAAGAAATTCCTGCCGACAACTTTGTTGATGACTACCTGGTGGCCGATATGCTCACTGACCGTTACAAAGACGATCGGCAGCATGACGGCGAGAAGTCCCGGATTGACTGTGGGCTCATATGAAACGAACGGCATGTATACATCGGGCAGATGGAACCAGCCGGTTTCCATGATCTGCGTGAAATCCACTATGCCCACGGACACTGCTGTAATGTATCCGCCGATGATTCCGATCAGTATCGGTATCAGCCCGAGGACACCGCGCAGGAAGACGCTCGCGAGTATCGTGATTGTGAGCGTGATGAAGGCGACGAATATATAGGTCATGCTGTAGCCTTCCTGATTGCCGGAATCCGTATACATCGCCATATCCACAGCCACCGGCGCAAGGCCGAGGCCGATGACCATGATGACCGGGCCGACCACTACCGGCGGCAGCAGGTGCATCAGCCATCTGACACCGAATATTTTGATCACAAGGCCGATGACGACATACAGCACCCCGCTCGCAAACAGTGCTGTGAGCACTTCACCGAGGCTGTTCGCCCCGAGCGCGATCGTGATCGGCAGTATGAATGCAAAGCTCGAGCCGAGGTAGGCCGGGATCTGTCCTTTCGTGATCATTATGTAGAGCAGCGTGCCGACCCCGCTCGCAATGAGTGCAGCTGAGACAGGCAGTCCGGTCAGAAACGGCACGAGCACCGTCGCGCCGAACATGGCGAACAGATGCTGTGAGCTCAGGAGCAGCCACTGGCTCGGTTTGGGGCGCTCTCCTACATCCAGTACGGGCTCCGTTGTCCTTTCGTACATCTCTTCATTCTCCACTTTCTCTTCCATTCAGGATTCCCCCCGTTATTCGCTGATGACCACTTCGTTCACATCATCGTATTCTTCCAGATTGACGCTGATCTTTTCATCTCGTGCCGTCGGGATGTTCTTGCCGGCATAATCCGCCCGGATCGGCAGTTCCCTGTGGCCGCGGTCGATCAGGACTGCAAGGGATATTTTCGATGGCCGCACCCGGCTCAGTATCGCATCCATGGCCGCCCGGATGGTGCGGCCGGTATAGAGTACATCATCGACGATGATGACATGCCTGCCGTCAAGTGGAACATCGATGTCTATCGCATCCTCCAGTGCATCGGTATCAGGCTCCTTGTCATCCCGGTAGGCTGTAATGTCCAGTGTACCTGTCGGAATCGTGACGCCGTCTATCTCCTCGACTTTCTTCTGAAGACGGTCGGCCAGGAACTCCCCTCTCGTTTTGACTCCGAGGAATACGAGGCCTTCCGTCCCTTTATTCCGCTCCAGTATTTCATGGGATATGCGCGTCAGTGATCTTGTGATCTGTGCTTCATCCAGAATCGTCCTCTTTTTCATTTTCCCTGTCTCCTATCCGAATTTTTGTATAAAAAAATACTCATGTCCAAAGACATGAGTATACACGTATCCCAAAAAACCTGCAGTCCGGCCCGCGGACCGGCTGCATCCGTCCATATCATGCCTTTGGAGCCTCACGGGACTCCGTTTAAAGACATTTCCTATTTACTTTTCTATAACAGTCTATGCCTAATGAATTCCAAAGTCAAGGATTTATCAGGATTTGTGTTCAAGTTCTGAAATGATATCCTCGAATTCATCCGGCAGCGGCGACGTGAATTCCATGTACTCATCCCTCGCCGGATGGATGAATCCGATGGTGCCCGCATGGAGCATCTGCCCGTCTGTATCGAGCGTTTTCCGCTGTCCGTACTTCGGATCCCCGGCGAGGGGGTAGCCGATATATTTCATATGGACGCGGATCTGATGGGTGCGGCCGGTCTCGAGTATGCATTCCACCAGAGTGAACTCATCGAAGCGTTCAATCACATTGAAATGCGTCACAGCTTCCTTGCCATCATCCACTACAGCCATTGCCTGGCGCTCTTTCGGGTTCCTGCCGATCGGCGCCTCGATTGTTCCCTTGTCATGGGGGATCACGCCGTGGACCAGTGCAGTATATCTGCGCGTCACGGACTTATCCACAAGCTGATCGACAAGCGCCCGGTGCGTCACATCGTCTTTGGCCACCATGAGCAGCCCGCTCGTATCCTTGTCGATCCTGTGCACGATACCGGGCCTCAATTCACCGTTGATGCCGGACAGGTTATCCAGCTGGTGCATCAAACCGTTGACGAGCGTACCGGAAGTGTGGCCGGCGGCGGGGTGCACCACCATGCCGCGCGGCTTGTACACAACGGCCACATGATCGTCTTCATAGACGATATCAAGATCGAGGTCTTCAGGGACGATGTCGCTTTCGACAAGCTCACGCTCATCCACTTTCACCAGATCATCCGCCTTCACTCTGTAATTCGGTTTCACAGTGTTCCCGTTAACCAGTACTATGCCATCTTTGATACGCCCCTGCATGTCACTGCGGGATGTATCCGGCACGATTTCTGCAAGGAAACGGTCTATCCTGAGACCGTCCTCTGCCTGTGTCACTTTAATTTCCTGCATCTTTTTCACCTTTTCCCATAAAGAAGAATTCAACGATCATCAGCACGACACCGACAGTCAGTGCGCTGTCGGCAACATTGAAGATCGGAAAGTCGTAGAAGATCAGGAGTACATCAACGAAATCCACTACTTCCTGGAACAGAATGCGGTCGATGAAATTGCCAAGTGAACCGGCAACGAGCATCACGATTGCAGTCTGCAGCAGTAAATTATCCTTTGCTTCTTTGATGTAAACATAGACCAGAATGGCGAGTACGACCACCGTGATGATATAGAAGAAGATCATCTGCCCCTGGAGCATGCCCCAGGCGGCGCCGCTGTTGCGGTGGGAAGTGATCGCAAGATATTTGCCGAGGACCGGGATGGATTCCCCTTCCTCCATCCGGGTGACAACCAGGAATTTGGTCAGCTGATCCAGCCCGATCAGAAATGCGGCAAGGAGGGCCATCGGTGTGATTCTGTAGCTTTTCATGAGCCCCTCCTACAATGCCTCGACAACACTGCGGCATCTCGGACAGATATCATCGTCGCCTTCATTGATTGACTCTGCCGTGGAATAGTTCCAGCAGCGCTCGCAGCGGGTACCTTCCGCATGCTCCACTTTGACGGTGACATTGTCATATTCAATGCCGTCGGGAAGCGCGTCCGCGACTTCGACCTGGGATACGATGAACAGCTGCTCGAGACTGCCGTTGATATCAGCAAAGTCGAGCCCTTCAGGACGTGTCACATACACTTTTGCCTCGAGCGATTTACCGATCACCTTTTCATTCCTTGCCACTTCAAGGGCTTTGAATACGTCATCGCGCACAGCCATGAAATGCTTCCACTTCTGAACGAGTTTTCCGTCCACTTCCGCTTCTTCCGGCAGATACTCCAGATGCACACTTTCCTTTTCCACATGCGGTGTGTGCCGGTGGATCTCTTCTGCCGTATGCACGAGGACCGGTGCGAGGAGCCTGTTGAGCTCCGTCACGATCTTATACAGGACCGTCTGCATGCTGCGCCTGATGTGCGCATCCTCCTGTTCGATGTAGAGGATGTCCTTGCCGTAGTCCAGATAGAAGTTGGACAGGTCGACATTGATGTAATTCTGGAGTGCCTGGTACATGGATACATAGTCGTACCTTTCATAGCAGTCGCGCATCAGGTTGATCATTTCATTGAAGCGCTGGTACATGAACTGGTCGACTTCCATCATGTCATCATACTGGATCGCATCTTCCGCCGGGTTGAAATCCGCCACGTTCCCGAGCAGGAACCTGAATGTGTTCCTGACCTTGCGGTACACTTCGGAAACCTGCTTGAGGATGTCGTCTGAAATTCTCACATCCTCCTCGAAGTCGGATGACATTACCCACAGGCGGATGATGTCCGCTCCCATCTGCTTCATCACTTTCTCGGGCAGTATCACGTTCCCGACGGATTTGGACATCTTCCTGCCCTGTCCGTCCATGACGAATCCATGGCTCAGAAGTTCCTTGTAAGGGGCGATTCCCCTTGTCGCCACGCTCGTGATGATCGAGGAGTTGAACCATCCGCGGTATTGGTCGGAACCTTCAAAATAAAGGTCCGCCGGATATGTCAGATTGTCGCGGGTTGCGAGCACCCCGCGGTGGGTGGAGCCGGAATCGAACCATACATCCATGATATCCGTCTCTTTTGTGAATCCGCCATCCGGTGAGCCCTGGTGTGTGAACCCTTCCGGCAGCAGCTCTTTCGCGTCCCATTCGAACCAGATGTTCGAACCGTGCTCTTCGAACAGGGCGGCAACATGTTCGATGACTCCGGTATCGACGATCTCCTCTCCATTTTCTGCATAGAAGAATGGCAGCGGCACGCCCCATACACGCTGGCGGGAGATCACCCAGTCACCACGGTTTTTGATCATGTTCGACATGCGCCTGCGGTTCCACTCCACCTGGAACTTCGTATCATCAAGGGCATCGATGATATCCTGGCGTACATTTTTGATTGAAGCGAACCACTGCGGTGTCGCACGGAAGATGACAGGTGTCTTCGATCTCCAGTCGTGTGGATAGGAGTGCGTGATGAAGTTCATTTTCACAAGTGCGCCGGCTGCTTCAAGATCTTCTGTGATCACTTTGTTGGCCTTGTCGTAGAAAAGCCCTTCATATTTGCCCGCTTCGTGCGTGAACACACCTTTGTCATCTACCGGGCTTAATACACCCAGTTCATATTTCTGGCCGATGATGAAGTCATCATCACCGTGTCCCGGAGCCGTATGGACACAGCCTGTTCCGCCGTCGAGTGTGACATGGTCACCGAGGACCACAAGGCTAGACCTGTCGAAAAGCGGATGCTTTGCCGTCATATACTCAAGTTCTGAACCTTTGAACTCCCTGGTGCGCGCAACTTTGTCCTTGTCGAGATCCGCATCCTCGCAGTAGGCGTCAAGGAGGCCTTCCGCTACGATATATTCTGCCCCTTCATAGTTGAACTGTACATAGTTCAGTTCGGGATGGACTGCAATACCCAGGTTTGAAGGGATTGTCCACGGCGTCGTTGTCCAGATGACGATTTTGACTCCCGGATCCACCACGCCTTTGCCGTCTTCCACATCGAAGGCGACGTAGATGGATGGTGAACGTTTGTCCTTATATTCAAGTTCAGCTTCAGCGAGTGAGGATTCGCTTACAGGAGACCAGTAGATCGGTTTTTTCCCTTTGTAGATCAGGCCTTTTCCGACCATATCCTTCAACACCCGGACCTGGGCAGCTTCGAATTCCGGCTTGTATGTCAGATAGGGATTGTCCCACTCACCGTCGATCCCCATGCGCTTGAATCCTTCGCGTTGCTGATCGATCTGCGTATTCGCAAATTCGATGCATTTGTTCCTGAATTCCTCGATGGACATGCTTTTGCGGTCCACGCCTTTGTTTGTCAGCGCCTGCTCTATCGGCAGGCCGTGAGTGTCCCAGCCGGGAACATACGGGGCATAGAAACCGCGCATCTGCTTATTCCTGATGATGATGTCCTTGATGATCTTGTTCAGGGCATGCCCCATGTGTAGCGAACCGTTCGCATACGGCGGGCCGTCATGAAGCACATACGGCGTGTTGCCCTCATTCTGTTTCAGCTTCTTTTCATACAGGTTGGCATCAGCCCACTCTTTTTGCATCTGCGGTTCTTTATTGACGAGGCCGCCGCGCATCTTGAATTTCGTCTTTGGCATCAGCAGTGTGTCTTTGTAGTCCATTTTCCTAACTCCTTTTCAAGTGTATTGTCATTAGAAAGGACTCATGCCGTGTTTCAACAGGGGCGAATGAATATCCGCGGTACCACCCTCATTGACCCACGACATGAGTCCACTTGTCCAGTATATTGAAATACATCATTAGTGATATCAGCACCGTCACCCTAAGCCGGAGCTCCCACCATCCTCCGGTCGCTGGTATCACTCAATGACGCCTGCATGTCTAACAATACTATTATTATGCTAAATATTTGACAATCCGTCAATATGTCATTCGCCGGATTCCGGCTTCCTGTCCTCCATGTCGTCCAGCCGGTGTGCCTGATTCTGCTCGAAATCGAGGAGGTAGTCCCAATCCTCCGATTTAAGAAGATCGAGCTGTGCTTCGACGAGCATTTTGAATCTCGCCCTGAAAACTTTGGACTGCCGTTTCATATCCTCTGTCTGTGACGCTATGTGACGGGCGCGTGCCATCGCATCCTCAATGATGCGTTCGCGTTCGGCCGAAGCCCCTGAAACTATCTCTTCAGCACGGTCACTGGCAATGCGTTTAGTCTCATCCCCTGCACGCTGGGCAGTAAGGATCGCCTCGTTGATGCTCGTTTCGACGCTTCTGAAACTGTTCAGGTTCTCCTCACGGTCATCAAGCAGACCTTCAAGCTGTCTGATCTTCTGATCCCGGGATTCAATTTCATCCTGCAGCCTTTTCAGATGGTCGCGCACCTCTTTTTCATCCAATCCGCGGTATACTGTTGCGAACTTCCTGTTCACCGCTTCCTCTCTGTCCATATCCTTCACCTCAACTTGTGTTTACCCGTCTCTGTACAGTCTAACCAGAATGCGGTACTTCCCTTTCCTGGTTTCTGCAATCAGGGAATCGATGACAAAACGGCCGAAGTGCCTCACCGATACGATATCGCCGGTTTCCATTATAAACGATGGTTCGGTAACAATCGAATGATTCACCTTCACTTTGCCTTTCTCCACGCGGCTTTTGGATTTGGCCCTGCCCTCTTTGATGACCTCGGAAATGACAGTATCCAGTCTGAATGATGAGGACAGTATGACATGGCTCTTTCCGTCATCCACAGCATCCATGAATGATTCATGGGGGATTTCGGTGAGGGTCACCGGCGCATTCTTTATCCTGCCGAGCGTCTCCCTGAACATCGGCGCATAGGGTTCCGCGATTGCGAGCTGGATCCTGTCCCCTGTTATGATATCACCAATCAGGGAGCGATCGAGTCCGACGTTCATGACAGCGCCGAGAACATTGCGGTGGGTCAGCGTGACGAATTTTTCGGGATAGCCGATTTCAAATACCAGCACTTCGAAGTCATCCTTCGCCGCTTCAAGCAATTCGGGGATTATCATCGCCCGCTCCCGTTCCCGCTCTCCTGTGCCCCCGCCGTAGAATTCGACTCTCAGATCCGGGTATGAACCGGCGATGCTGCGTACGATCTTCCGCTCCCGCGGGTCAAGGAAATCCAGCAGGACCGGGTAGTAATCCCTGGATGCTATTTCAAACTTACCGTTCAGCATCGTAATCTTATCATGTTCTTCTTTCCTGAAATGCTGATAGATCTCTTTCATCATTCATCCTCCGCCATCTTACTGTGATACTCGTGCTGCATATAAAAATTGGGCGCTCCGGGATACACATTCATGACATATCCGTCCCGGGCGCCCATATCTCATATTCGGTTCAGACCAGTGCCGTTATGATCGCCTGGAAAATG
This sequence comes from Salinicoccus sediminis, assembly GCF_000986795.1. GTDB lineage: Bacteria > Bacillota > Bacilli > Staphylococcales > Salinicoccaceae > Salinicoccus > Salinicoccus sediminis. Next base: position 40,576 of record NZ_LAYZ01000024.1, read on the forward strand.
GAGTTCAGGCCGCTTTGGAATAATCTCAGCCCGATAAGCAGGATGATTGGGGAAAGGTCGAGCATCCCGCCGAGAGGCGGAATCAGATTCCTGACCGGTTCCAGTATCGGCTCATAGATTTTTCCGAGTATCCGGCCGAACGAGGATTCACGCAGCGCCGGCAGCCACGAACTCAGAATGTATATGATCAGGCCCCATGTGAAGATGGGGAATATTGTATTGATGAAGTTCCTTATAAACAAAAGTATTTCAATGATTAATTGATTATCCAAAATAACTCTCCTTAAATTTCTTCTGAGTGGTCTTTCTGTCCACTGATTTCCCCTTCTACGCCTACACTGTTGGGAGTGCACAGGAAGATGTCGCTTCCGACTTTCTGAATGTCGCCGTCAAGCGCATATACCGTCCCGCTCAGAAAATCGACAATGCGCTTCTTCGGACCATGATCCACTTTGGACAGATTAACCAGTGCTGCACGTTCAGCCTTCAGCTCATCGGCAATATCCTGTGTTTCTGAAAAAACCCTTGGTTCGAAAAGACAAACTTTCGTATTGCTCGTTTCTGCCGTCATCAGTTTCGTCTCCTTCTCGTTCCTGAGTGTGCTCTTGTCTTTCTCCTGGCGCTTTGCCGCTGATTTTCTTCTTTCGGGACCCCGGATGCCTTCAGCCATCTTCTTTTCCTTGGCATCCTGGCCCTTCGCCTGCTTCTTATCCCCGTCTTTTTCGCTTTCCACCGGAGCAGGGCGCTTTTTGGCTGATTGCTCAAAGCTGGTCACCTTGGAATTTAGCCGGGGTTTCTTTTTCTCCGGCTCCTGAGTTTCTGCCGGGGCGTCTTCTTCGTATTCCACTACGAACATATCTTTGAAAAATTTTTTGATGGCCATGGCATTCACCTGCTTCCCATAATTTTGCTGCCGATCCGGACGAAGGTCGCACCATGCCGGAGTGCAATGTCATAGTCATTGCTCATCCCCATGCTGAGCTCACTGATCTGAATATTGCCGCCGTTTTCCGCAGAAAGCTTCCCTTTCAGCTCCGAAAGCCTCTTGAAAACATCATCTATCAGCAGTCTGTCTTCAGTATTCGGTGCCATGGTCATCAGACCGATGACTTCGATTTTTCCGCAGTCTCTGAGAACATCGAGGAATTCCGGGACATCCTCCGGAGCGAGCCCGTGTTTTGAATCTTCGCCGGAGACATTGACTTGTATAAAACATTTTACAGTATGATCGCTGTATTGTTCAATTTTTTTTGCGACGGACTCACGGTCAAGCGAATGCAGGTAATAAAGATCGTCTGCAATCAGTTTCACTTTGCGCGACTGCAGGGTGCCTATGAAGTGCACAGTTGCATCCCCAGGCAGTGCCTCCCTCTTCTCGCGGAAGCCTTCCGGGCGGTTTTCGCCGAAATCCCGGATACCTGCATCATAAGCTTCCAGAGTCTCTTCGACAGTATGGTATTTCGTCACGGCAATGATTGTCGCATCATCACCCGTTTCCTCTTTGATACGTGTGTAATTCTCTCTGATCATTTATCTATTTCCTCCCGATGAATGCAAGGGCACGCCCTGTGTTGCCCGACTCCAGACGGTAAGAGAAGAATCGCTCTGTCTCTTCAGTTCCGGTTTCAGTGACATGCACCGAACCGGCATCCACACCCGCCATGACCGCCTGATGACGGTTCACGGCCTTCAGATCAAGGTCAAACCCTTCCTGATGCGCCTCGACAGCACATGCAGGCAGACCGGCTGTTTCCAGTGCATTGATGACCGCGTCATCCACAGTATAACAGGAACCGTTGATCGCCACACCGATGACAACTTCCAGGTCGGCGGGATCGCCGTCATAAGATCCGGCCATCCGGCCTGTTATATTGTGTGATGTCCCCCGCCACCCGGCGTGGGCCAGGGCAGTAAAGCTGTTTTTCCTGCTCCACATATAGACCGGCACACAATCGGCATAATTCATGGTAAGCAGCAGGCCGGGATCATATGTATATATGCCGTCCACATCATGGAGTTCACCGGTCAGCCGCCTGACATTCATACCTGCATCCTGTGTTCCTACCTCCCGGATATTCCCGCCGTGTGTCTGTATGGGCAGTATCCAGTTCTCAGGCGGAAAGCCGGTTTCCCGGCCCAGTGCATCCTGGTGTGCATGGACATTCCTTTCGTCATCACCGATGTAGAGTGCCATGTTGAAGCTGTCCTTGGGATAACTGCTCCGGCCGCCTGTCCGTTTTGTATATCCCATCAGTATTTCATGATTTTCAAAACCGACATGATGGCGGTGGTTTTCAAGATTCATTATCGTCACACCTTAAAAAATAAGTCAGAAAGGCTCGCCCTTCTGACTTAAGTTCTATTCTATCGTCTGCGTCTTGAACGGTTTCTAAGGAATGTCGGCACTTCGTAGTCTTCATCCTTCGTTTCCGGAGTGCTTCTTTCCGGTTCACGCGCCGGTCGTGACGGCGGTGTATCGTCGACTCTCTGGGAGGTCGGATATGAAACAGAATCCCGTTTTTCTTCTCTTTCAGGTGTTCTGTTCACGGATTTTTCGTTGAAGCCGGTCGCGATGACCGTAACTACGATTTCATCCTCGAGTTCAGGGTTGATCACTGTACCGAAGATCATGTTCACATCTTCATCAGCCGCATCCTGTACAATGTCTGCGGATTCCTGGGCTTCGAACAGCGAGAGGGACTCTCCGCCTGTGATATTCATGAGAACACCCTGCGCACCGACGATCGATGTTTCAAGGAGCGGACTTGAAATGGCTTTTTTGGCCGCTTCGATTGCACGGTTTTCACCGCTTGATACACCGATTCCCATGAGTGCGGAACCCTGGTTCGTCATGATCGTCTTGACGTCTGCGAAGTCGAGGTTCACTTCACCGCTTACAGCGATGAGGTCGGAGATGCCCTGCACGCCCTGACGGAGTACGTTATCCGCTTCTTTGAAAGCTTCCATCATCGGAGTGGATTTATCAACGATGTCAAGGAGCCTGTCGTTCGGGATGACAATCAGTGTGTCCACTGACGCCTTCATTGCATCTACACCTGCCGCTGCCTGTGTCTGGCGTTTTCTTCCTTCGAACGAGAACGGCCTTGTAACGACACCGACAGTAAGCGCACCCATCTCTTTGGCAATCTTGGCTACAACCGGGGCTGCTCCCGTGCCTGTTCCGCCGCCCATGCCGGCGGTGACGAACACCATGTCCGCGCCCTGGATTGCATCTTCGATCTGTTCACGGGATTCCTCGGCCGCCTTTTTACCGATATCCGGGTTGGCGCCTGCACCGAGACCGCGTGTCAGTTTTTCACCGACCTGGATTTTGGATTCAGCTTTTGAAAGATTCAGCGCCTGTCCGTCAGTATTGATGGCGATGAACTCCACATTCTGCATGCCGTCATCAATCATGCGGTTGACGGCGTTGTTTCCGCCGCCCCCTACACCGATGACTTTCAACGAAGCCATATGGTTGAAACCTTGCTCAAATTCTAACATTTTATTTTTCCTCCCAGTCATTCATCTTACTCGAACAAATTTTTAAACAGTTTTTTCATATATCCACGGTAGTCCTTGGGTTTATCCGGCCGTTTTGTTTCCTCATCACTTCTCGTGACAGGTTCATCCGGACGGTCATCTTCATAAGCGTAGTCGGAGTATTCTTCATCGTTCTGAGGTGTTTCGGCACTTTCGCCATCGTAGGAGTACTGATTATTTTCCTCCTCCAGCTGACGGGCATTGTTTTCTTTACGCTTATTGAACAGTCCCGTAAAGAAGCTCCCGGAATCCTCTGCAGGCGTTTCCCCGACAGCTTCCCCAGGCTCCGTCTCATAATTATCAATTGTAACATACTCAAGTAGTTCATCAAACATTATTCCACTGGATATGGTTGAAATGGCGCTCGCGTATTCAGGCTTTCTTGCCCCCATCTGTTTCGGGATGTGGATCCTGATCTTTTCGCTCACGAGGTCCTGGAGAAGTTCTTTGACTCCGAGAAGGTTGACGGTGCCGCCTGTGACGATGAAGCCGCCGCTCACTCTTGTAATGCCGGCTGCCTGAAGTTCTGCGAACACATCAAGGAGCATCTCTTCGAGCCTTAGTTCGATGATATCCGCCAGATCCTTCGGCGTAACCTCGACATCAGGCTCCCCATCCCTCTGAGGCAGTCTGACGATATCTTCATCCGAAGCGAGGTCGAAGAATGCATGGCCGTACTGGTGCTTCACTTTCTCCGCAACTTCGAACGGTGTATTGAAAGCCTCCGACAGATCATTTGTAATATGGCTGCCGCCGACAGGCAGACTGCCGGCGAATTTCAATGCACCGCGCTCATAGTAGCCGAACTGGGTCAGATCGGCGCCGATATCAATGACCGCTCCGCCGAGTTCAACTTCGGATTCGCTCAGGACATGCTGATAGTTCACAGCGTCGGAGTATACATCGAGGACAGTCAGGCCTGAGTCTTCCACGCATTTGACTGCATTCATCAATAGTGACCTGTTGATGAGTATGATGCCTGCATTCACAGACAGCGACTGGGTTGCCATCATCTCTTTTGGATCGGCCACTTCATGCAGATCATCCACTCTGAAGTAATTCGGGAAGACAGTGATGACCTCTTTATCATTGTGCATCTCACGCTCCCTGATCGTTTCGAGGAGCTCCTCGATATGCTCTCCGGTGATTTCCGTGGAGTTTCCACCGAAGCGGAGTTCCTCTTCACCCGTCCCGAATTCCGTGCCGGTTATCGGCATTTTAAGAAAGACTTCATCAATTTCAATCCCGGATGAAATCTTCGCTTTTTTAATAGTATCCTTTATAGCATTTCTTGCCAGTTCAAAATCTTTGATCATTCCCCTGGAAATCCCATCAGTGAAGGTCTGACCGGTACCGATGACATTTACACCATCATGGAATTTTTCACCGACCACCGCTTTGACACTGGTGGAACCGATATCAAGGGCAACATAATAATGTTCCTTCAACTCGTCTGCCTCCTAGCAAGCTTTTTCAGTTTTCTCTATATACAGTTTACATTATACCTTATATATTGTGAACTATTTAGGGAGAATAGTCCAGTAAAAAAATGGACGGGGAATTACTCCTCCCCGTCCCCGAAACCGGATAATACTTCTTTCACATTGCCAAGAGAACCGCTCACATTTTCTATATACTGCGCCTGGACCGGCGTTTCATAGATGCCCTGCTTTATATCCTCCGCCTCTGCACTGTCGTACGGCAGGAAGCTGCTGCCTATCTCGAGATCGATTACGCCCTCTTTACTGTCGCCTATCTCTTCGCGCATGCCGATGTAATAGTTCATCTTGCTGTCGATCGTACGGTAGTCCGCCACAATTTCCTGCCCGTCATTCATGAACATATGGATCCGTGTCGATGACTGTTCAGACGGGCGGTAATAAATTTCCGATATTCCGTCAAGTATCGAAGGTTCGATTTTGCTCAGGCTCTCCACCAGGGCGTCAAATTCCTCACCCTCGAAATAATGGAGGATGGGGGCTTCATTCGGTGGTGCCGGATAACCGCGCAGCACTCTGGCATTTTCAAGGACCGGGTAGTAGTTTCCGCCGTTGGTGACATAACCGAGCGGCCGGTATTCCGAGATGTTCACATCCACGCCGTTCCACCAGGACCGCTCCACATGGACTTCCTCTATCGCAGGCAAAAGGGCAATGTTCTCTTCCGCACGGTCCGTATTGATGCTGAACATCTTGTCACCTTCTGAAAACTGCAGCCTTTCGGCAATCTCCTCATCATTGATCAGACTGTTGCCGGAAATGCTGACTTCCCTGACCGAACTTGCACCGGAGAAAACATACCAGACCAGTGTGCCGAACATCATGAGCGCCAGGATGATCAGCCCCGTATAGACATGTACGCGCTTCGGCTTCCTGAAGTATGACTTCAGAGGTTTTCTCTCTTTTTTCACCTTTTCCTTCGCTGCCGGTTTTTTGAAACGGCGGCCTTTTTGTCCTGGCCGATGCTTTTCCTTTTCATCACCGGCCCGTTTCGTCCGGTTGTAGGTATCGACGGAAATCGGCCTGCCGTCCCGCGTGAATGTCTCTATCTCATCTGGATCCTCTGCGTCTTCATCCTGTACCTCTTGTGCTGGGGCTTCAGTTTCTCCCGCAGGGGAAAAATTGTCATCTTCCGCCTCATCCATTCCCGCAGAGGCTTCAGGTTCCTCTAGGGGTGCTGCAGCATCCTCACCGTCTTCATGTCCGGAAGGTTCGGGCTCACCTTCAAGACGCGCCCTCAGCATATCTTCATGTTCATCGTTACCTCCTGTGCGGTCGTCTTTCAGCCTCTTTTTAAGGTCATTGATATCCGGACGTTCTTCCATCGGCTCACCTCCTGATTTCAGTCTTCCAAATTACTGAAGCCTTCTTTGAAATGGTCGCCCCGTGCTTCATAATCCTTGTATTGATCCCAGCTTGCGCAGGCGGGGGAAAACAGTACAGTGTCCCCCGGACGGCTTATGCCTGCAGCAAGGCCGGCTGCATCGTATGGATTCTCTGCTGTCAGAATTTCCTTGTGTGTCCTGTCGGCAAGCTCAATGAATTTATCCTTTGTTTCACCAAACGTGATAATTGTCCTGACCCGTTCCATGCGGGGGATGAGCTCATCGAGTGTCTGCCCCCTGTCCAATCCGCCGGCGATCCATATTACAGGCGACTTGAATGTTTTAAGCGCAAATGAGGTAGCCAGATTATTGGTCGCTTTGGAGTCATTGTAATAATCGGTCCCGCCGACAGCCCCGAGATACTCCATCCTGTGGGGGATGCCGCCGAAGGTGCTGAGCGTCTTTACGATTCCTTCATCCGTCGCCCCGTGCATTTTTGCAGCGATTAAAGCAGCCAGTATATTTTCATGGTTATGCCCGCCCAAAAGCAACACATCATCCACATGGATGAGCGGTCTGTCCATATAGGTGACGCAGCCGTCCTTTATGCAGGCGGCCGCTTCACCTTCAACCGAGAAGAATTCGACATCGACGGCATGGTCGAGCCTGTCGAGTTTCCCTTTCTGCATGCCGTTGAAAACCAGCTTGTCCTCCTCCCCCATATTCCTCAGAAGATTGAGTTTTGCCGCTTCATACGCCTCCACCGATCCGTGGTAATCGATATGCGCTTCGTATATATTGGTGATGACTGCTGTATCCGGTTTGAAATCCATGATGCCCATGAGCTGGAATGAAGAAAGCTCCATTACGAGAATATCATCTCCGCCCGCCTCTTTTGCGGCGCTTGTGGCCGGATAGCCGATATTGCCGCAAAGGATCGGGCTGAGTCCGGAATGGGACAGCATTTCCCCGATCAGATGGGTCACGGTCGTCTTGCCGTTTGTACCTGTAATGCCGATGATCGGCGCCTCTGAAATATGCCCGGCGATCTCGACTTCCGTTATGATCGGGATCCCTCTTCTTTCAGCTTCCTGGAGGAACTCTATACCGTAGGGAATCCCCGGGTTTTTTACGATAAGCTGTGCATCGTTCAGGAGGCTTGATGGATGATGACCGTCCACAATTTCAACGCCCCATCCTTTCATCGTCTGCCTGAGGCGCTCATCGGCAAGTACTTCATTGGTCGTAAGAACAACGTCTGCGCCGAGTGATACCAGTGCCGAGACCGCGCTCCGCCCGCTCCTGCCGTACCCCAGGACGATGACCCTCTTATTTTTGAACCCGTCATATTTCTCCATTTAGACCGCCCCCAGCAATACACCGATTACACCGGCAGCTGCCCCTGTCAGCCAGAAAACGATGACGATCTTCCATTCGCTCCAGCCAATGAGCTCGAAATGATGATGGATCGGTGTCATTTTGAATATCCTTTTGCCTGTCAGTTTGAATGATGCGACCTGCAGCATGACAGACGCCGTCTCGATGACGAACACGATGCCGATGATGAGGAGCAGCAGACTGTCATTCAGCATGATGGAGACAGTCGCGATGATTCCACCGAGTGCAAGTGAGCCGGTGTCGCCCATGAACAGCTTTGCCGGATATTTATTGAACAGCAGGAATCCGGCCAGTGCGCCGATCATGATGGTCAGAAAAAGCGCAACCGCCATTTCACCGCGCATCAGCGCAATGACGAGGAAACTTGCGGATGCAATGATTGAAAGCCCTGTTGCAAGGCCGTCGAGCCCATCTGTCAGGTTTACGGCATTGGAAAACCCGACCTGCCAGAACACGATCCATATGATGAACAGGATTCCGAGCGGAATACTGAAGCCGGTACCCGGAATATGGACTGCAGAAGAAATGTCCGGAATCGCAAACGTCAGTATGAAATAGACGATGACGGAGACGGCTATCTGTGCCAGGAACTTCTGTTTCGAAGTCAGGCCGGTATTGTCTTTTTTGACGACGATGATGTAGTCATCGATGAACCCGATCAGGCCGAAACCGACAGTGACGATGATCAGTACAAGCATCTTATAGACATCGTCGACGAACAGCAGGGATATGAGAGCGAACACCAGGATCGGAATCAGGTATGTCAGCCCGCCCATCGTGGGCGTGCCGGTCTTGACCTGATGGCTTTTTGGTCCTTCCTTCCTGATGGACTGGCCGAACTTCAGCCTCTTCAGGATCGGCAGGGAAAACGGCACGAGCACAGCTGTCAGTATGAATGCAGCCAGCCCTAAAATAGATAATGGTAGTAATGTAAACATTTTGTCCTCCTCTAATCATTCGGATCATTCGATGACAGTGTCAGCTCCAGCGATGTCTGTTCATCGATCGGTGTACCCGGTTTGACGGATTGCTCCTGGATGAAGCCTTCGCCTTCAACTGACACATCGATTCCCATGAATTCACCAAACATCAGTGCCTCCCGCATCGACAGCCCCTGAAGGTCAGGCATCAGCTGTTCGCCATCCGTTTTTACAAAGAATGTATCATATGGCAACAGTGTATCATTTTTCGGATAATGGTCCACAATCTCTTCACCGTCCCCGGTGATGATCGTCTGGATCGTATCCTCGGCCGCAGGCTCAGCTTCCGACAGCGGCTGGCCGGTATAATCACCGACTTCAACAGCTTCTCCGCCTGCACCATCATCCGCACCTTCCACTTCAAGGTATTTCAGAGTGCGTTCCATCAATGGATTGAAGCCGTGCATGACACCGTAATCCCATGTATCGGATTTATTCTTACTTGCAAGTTTGATGCCGTAGTAGACAATCACTTCAGGATCATCCTCCGGCGCGTATCCGAGGAATGACGTCAGGAATTCGTAATCGCCGTCCATGTAGCCGCCGCCCTCTGGATCGATGATCTGTGCCGTTCCTGATTTGCCGGCAACTTCATAATCATCCAGCAGGTATTGTGAGTTATGGTCTTCCGAACCGCCGACGAATGTATTGATCTCTTCCTGCGTCTTATCGGCCGCTTCTTTTGGAATGACCTGACGCACGACCGTCTCTTTGCCGTCATGGATCACTTCACCCGTGTCAGGATCGGTGATTTCATCAACGACGTACGGCTTCTTCATCTTTCCGCCGTTCAGTATCGCAGTCATTCCCTGGATCATCTGTATCGGTGTGACTGTGGAACTCTGACCGAATGCAGTGGTTTTCCTCTGAAGTTCATTGTCCCAGGCGAGGACGCCGGATGGTTCATTGGGGAATTCCGATCCCGTCGGTTCGCCGAATCCGAATTTCCTGTAGTATTCGAGCATCTTGTCTTCGCCCACTTTATCCTGCAGGAGCATCATCAGAGCATTGGATGAATACTGCATCCCCTGGTTGTAGGTGATATTGCCCCATCCCTCTTTCTGCCAGTCATAGATGGTATGCCCGTTCACATCATAGGAGCCGGATTCATACGTCGCATCCGGATCATATTCCCCTTCTGCAATGGCAGCTGCCAGGCCGAACACCTTGAATGTGGAACCGGGTTCGAAAGAGTATTGATAAAGCATGTTCAGCCAGCTGTTGCCGAACCCTTCACGCGTCCGCGGGTTGAATGAAGGCCGCTGTCCGCTCGCAAGAATCTCTCCCGATTCTGCATCGGCAACAACCGCGAAAAGCTCCTCCGGTTCAAAATGCTCCTCCATGGTATCCAGTGAATCTTCAAGATAGAGCTGGATATTCGAATCGATGGTCAGTTTCATATTCGCTCCGCCTTGCGGCGGCTTCACCGTATCGCTGTTCGGAACGATATATCCCCACAGGTCCTGTGTGTAGTCTATTGTGCCGTCCTGACCGCTCAAAACATCGTCATAGGCACGCTCGAGGCCCATCTGGCCTGAGAGTTCATCGCTCCCGCCGCTCTCTTCAGCGTAGCCGATGAGATGGGAGGCAAAGTCCCCGTTCGGATAGAAACGCTTCGTCTCAGGTACGAAGACGAGCCCGGCGGTCCCGGATTCCTCCAGCGTCTTTTTCTGATTATAGGAAAGGTCCCTGCCTTCCCTGCCGAATTCCACCTGGAACTGCTCCTTTTCAATCCCCTCTTTGATACGGGCTTCAATATCTTTCTGTTCCATATCTATCACGCCGGCAAGTGTTTCAGCCGCTTTTTCCGGATCCGTGACATGATTCGGGTAGTCGGAATCTGTTATGAGCGCCAGACGGTAGGATTCCATGTCGCTCGCAAGCACGTTCCCTTCCCTGTCGGTTATCTGTCCGCGTTCCGCCTCCATCTCGGCAGAACGCGAGAATTTGTCCTGGCCGTGTGCCACCAGATCTTCGTCATCCAGTGTTTTGACAATCATTAAATAGCTGAATTGCCAAAATATGCAAACAAAAAGCACTCCTATACCAAGATAAATTAGGAGCGCACCGACAGATAGTCTTTTTGTTTTATCGCCAAGCTTGAATCTAATCCTTGCCATACTTCTCAGCAACCTTTACATTTCCATTGTTCAGATCGAGTCCGAGTTCATTTGCCTTTTCATATATTCTGTCATAGGATGCAAGATCCGTCACTTCCGTCTTGAGCTCGCTGATCTCGCCTTCCTTGATCGCAATTTCATTTTCAAGCTGCGTCTTTTCAGTCTGCAGTTCGTAGGCTTCCATTTTTAAAGATAGCACAAAGATCGCTGCAGCCGCAATCAGAACAAACAGTGTCAAATATACCAGTGTCTCCGCCTTTTTCAGGCTTACGACACGCGTCCTGGTCCTCGTACCGGATTTCTCCCGGACTTTCGGTTCAACCTGGGACTCAGGCATAACATTACGTCTATAACTTTCTACCGCCATGATAACACTCCCTACCTCTGTTTCTCTGCTATTCGCAACTTCGCACTTCTTGCACGCGGATTATCCTCGACCGCCCCGGTGTCAGCTGTGACCGGTTTCCTGTTGACACGCTTTAAGACCGGCTGGTATTCCTCCGGCACCACCGGCATGTTTCTTGGCAAATCCGGACCCTTCTCATATTCCATGAACATCTGTTTGCATATTCTGTCTTCCAGCGAATGGAACGTTATGACAGAGACCCTTCCGCCTTTATCGAGGAGCTCTATCGCCTGTTCAAGCGAACGTTCAAACACACCGAGCTCGTCATTCACTGCAATGCGCAGTGCCTGGAAAACACGCTTGGCAGGATGTCCGCCCGTCCTTCTGAACTTATGCGGGATCTGCGATTTGATTATTTCAGTGAGTTCCGTGGTCGTTTCGATCGGCGCTTCAGCCCGCCTGCGTTCTATTTCCCTGGCAATCTTTTTGGAGAACTTCTCCTCTCCGTATCTGAAAAAGATGCTGACGAGCTGTTCATATGAATAGCTGTTCACTATTTCATGTGCATCGAGGTCACGGCTCTGGTCCATCCTCATATCCAGCCTTGCTTCCCTGGAATGGCTGAACCCCCGTTCTGTGAGATCGAACTGAGGACTCGATACCCCGAGATCGTATAAGATTCCATCAATTTTATGTACATTTATTCTGTCAAGTTCTTCCTGCAGGTTTTCAAAATTGGAATGGATCAGCGTCAGGTTTTCCCGTCCCCTGAATTTCCCCTCAGCATTCTTTATGGCCGTCGCGTCCTGGTCGAATGCAATCAGCCTGCCTGTTGTGAGCTTGCCGAGAAGATATTCGGAGTGGCCCCCGCCGCCCAGGGTGGCATCCACATAGATACCCTCCGGATGTACATCCAGTCCATCTACTGTTTCTTCCAATAGAACGGTTTCGTGCCTGAACATTCTTTCACACCCTATAGATCAAAGTCGATTAAATCTTCTGCAATATCTTCAAAATTCTCTTCGGATTCAGAGTAGAAAGCGTCCCACTCCGCAGCATCCCAGATTTCAATCCGTCCGGAAACACCGATGACCGTGCATTCCTTAGTCAATCCTGCATAATCCCGCAGGTTCTGGGGGATGTTAATCCTTCCCTGTTTGTCGAGCTCCACAGCAGTTGCCCCCGAAAAGAACAGCCTCATGAATTTTCTGGCGTCTTTTTTGGTCAGCGGCAATTCCTTCATTTTCTCTTCGATCTTTGCCCATTCATCCATAGTATATCCAAACAGGCATTTATCAAGACCGCGAGTGATGATGAACTGTTCTTTCAATTCGTCACGGAACCTGCTCGGCACGATCATTCTTCCTTTCGCATCGAGCTGGTGCCTGAATTCTCCCATGAACATGTCCATCACCTCCGCCTCTATAAATAATCTACCACATCTCTCCACTTCATACCACAATTTCTATGCTGTTCGCCCCATTTTATTCTCAGACAATAAAAAGACAGTTCTTCCAAGGCAGGAAGAACTGTCCGTAAAAGCTGTCATTACAATGTTTTTATGACTGTGAGCTGTGTTGTGTATGAAAGTGGAGGAAAAGTGGGGGTGTGCCCCTGGAACATCCATGGATGATACACACGCTCCTGGAGCGTACCGCCCGGCATCATTTTTTCCGCCACTTCGTCAAGGTCATTCAATTGCCGGCGCAGACTGCGTCTGACTGTGAGCTGATATCTCCTTTTGAGATAGTCCAGCTGTTTCTGGTGCGCCAACATGTTCGCTTCTATGAGCTGCCGGTGCTGCCCTCTCCCCTCTTTTTGCTTGAGGCCTGTGTAGTCCCGGACCAGCCTTTCCCCGATTCCCTCCACTTCATTGAGGAAGGGGATGTCGGTATGCGATTCGATGAGGGCTTCTTTGATTCTTTCAATATCATCGGGCATTCCGGCAGAAAGCGCCAGCCCATGCTCATCTTTAAGTTTTTCAACCCGCATGTCTTCGTGGATGATCTCCATGCGTTTTAAGACGATCGGCATCGGCACATCGAATGCTTCAAACACTTTATGGAGCTCCCCCCAGTATTTCACCTCTGCACCGCCGCCTGCAAAAATCAGGGTGTTGAAAAGCATCTCCTGCATGAGCGGCCGTGTCACAACATTGTTGCTGAATGTTTCCGGCGTTTCCCCGAGGCGCCCCATAAGTTCCCTCTCGTCCGCCGGCGCCTCATCCGAGATGAATCTGCCGTCTTCGTATGTCAGCAATGTACGTGTGTACTCAGAGCCGGTGAACAGATGGACATTCGTGTCCGTTTCTATCATCCTGTCTATGCCCGCCTCCCTGTCGAAGGCAGCCTGCCCTTCCCTGAAGGCGGCATCCATTTCCCTGCGGCTTTGGATCATCGCCTCGAACATGGGCACCTCCAGCCGGCGGACCTTCTTCGAGTGGGCATTGAATATGAGCAGCCCTTCATCTTTGAATGTATCATGGACGAGCGCATGGAAGAGTTCCGTCCAGTAGTCGTTCGACTCTATCATCCTCTCGACTTCGTCCTTTTTGCCTTTCAGGAAATCTGAATCACCGCATCCTTCTGTGATCCTGTACAGTACCCTTTTCATCTCGGCCTTGTCATACTTGTAGAACCCTAGGCTCATCGGCACCGTCAGATTCGGTTTGTAGGATATTTTGCGTTTCCTTCTATGGTCGCCGTCATATATATGGGTATGGTTCACCTCTTCAAAATCATGGTCCTCACCGGCTATCCAGAATACGGGTACTGCCTCGTAGCCATGGTCTTTCTTTATTTCCTCAACCAGCACCAGGAGGGTGATGATCTTGTGGATGATATATGCCGGACTCATAAAAAGGCCCGCCTGCTGGCCGCCGATGACCACACGCTGCCCTTTTTTCAATCTTTCTATATTATCCTCCTGTGACCTGCTCAGTCCATATGGCGACATTTCGCTCCAGATTATGCCGGCAAGTTCCTCTGTATGCTTATGTACAGGTCTCCCGAGCACCGAATCGATGCTCTCCTTATCATAGGAGAGGCCCTGGTAATATTTAAGCAGGGATTCATCCCTCTCGTTGAATCGCTGTGTAAAGCGATCCTGCTGGAAGTCCATACATTCAATCTCCATAACCAAACTCCTTCATCAAATATGCTAATCTAATTATAAATACTATATGCTTATAAAACAATTGAATGATTTCAGAGAACTATACTATAATGATGACAAAGGAGAGAATAATAATGGCAGAAGTAAAAAACTTGGCAATAAATTACAAGACTGTGGAAGATTTCAAGAAGTTCAGGGAGTACGGTGCGCAGGAACTCCAGATGACAAAAGAGCTCGAAGGGAACATGATTGACGCTGATATCAACTCGCCTTTCTACGGCATCTATGTCGGTGACAATCTTGCCGCCCGCATGTGCCTCTATACGAAAGAGGATAACAACCAGCCGATTTTCGACCCGCCCCATGAATACATGGTCATATGGAAGCTCGAAGTGCTTGAAAAGTACCACGGCAAAGGATTCGGCAGCGAAATGATCGACTACGCCAAAAGCTTTAAAATGCCGATCAAGGCAATCAGCCGTCAGAACGCGAGACCGTTCTTTGAGAAGCATGGCTTTGAAACACTCAAATATGATATTGAACGCGATATGGCGGACGACCCACTCGTATGGTACCCGAAAGGCTATGTACTGAACCAGTAGCCGCACATAATAAAAGAGAGCCGTTGATGTTGAACATCAACGGCTCTCTTTGCCGCTGCCGCCTAGTTGGCCGCGACATCTTCACCTTTAT
The DNA here is from genome assembly GCF_000986795.1 of Salinicoccus sediminis. Taxonomy (GTDB): domain Bacteria; phylum Bacillota; class Bacilli; order Staphylococcales; family Salinicoccaceae; genus Salinicoccus; species Salinicoccus sediminis. Next base: position 55,594 of record NZ_LAYZ01000024.1, read on the forward strand.
AGCTGCCGCACTCTTTGCATACGCGGTGGGAAAGCTTCATCTCTCCGCAGTTCGGGCATTCCACCATACCAGGCACTGAAAGCTTCTGGTGCGTACGGCGTTTTCTTTTACGTGTAATTGAGGTTCTTCTCTTAGGTACTGCCATGTCTTAATCCTCCTTATTCTCATTGTCACTTTCCAGCAGTGACTTAAGCTTTGATAATCTTGGATCCACTTTCTGTTCCTCCTCATCCGCCAGTTCGTCTTCTGTCATGACGGACCAGTTACTGCCGCCGGCAGGAACTTCGTCACTTTCTGTCACGACATTCGGAAGATTGACGACGATAAGTTCACGGACCACGGGTTCCAGATCCAAAGTGTGGGTCACCGGATGAACATTTTCATCCAATTCATCGGTCTCTTCCGCCTCTTCATCAAATTCCTCATAGGATTCAATGTGGAGCGGAACCTCGATATTTTCTGATGTTCGGCTATCGAGCATATGAACCACAGTATCGATTGTGAGAGCTACGCCGATCCGGTTTGCTCCGACATGCATTTCACCCTCGACAGATGTCCCGGAAAGTCCGAGCACATCTTTGCGGTCTGTTATTTCTTTGAACTGGACTTTTTCGTTCACAGCGATACTTTCATTACTGAACTTTTTCAGCTGTGTCAATGACCATCTCATATAGTTTCACCTCTTATGAGCACAAAAAACATTGTACAGTTAACAAGGTCTTCTGTCAAGTTATTTTCTTAACACAACACATTATGACCACTCCGCCATCTGTTACAATTATAATGCACAGGAAAGGAGTTTCATAGATGATTATCACATCTTTAATCACCGAATACAACCCGTTCCATAACGGACATATCCACCATATCGAAGCTTCGCGCAGACTGACGGGCGCCGATGTCGTCATCGCAATCATGTCGGGCAACTTTACACAGCGCGGGGAGGTCGCCATCACTGATAAATTCACCCGCGCAGAAGCGGCCGTCAAACATGTCGATCTGGTCGTCGAACTCCCGCTCTACAATGCCGTAAGCTATGCCGATGACTTCGCCCTGGGCGGCGTGCATGCGGCCGCACTGCTCGGCAGCACCAATATCGTATTCGGCAGCGAGTCCGGTGACATCGAAGATCTGAAGGATGTCTACACGAGACTTAAGGACACTGATATAAGGCGCACGATGACTGCGCTGATGAAAGAAGGCTACAGCTATCCGCGTGCCGTGGACGAAGCCATCGGTTCCGATCTGTTCAGTGGATCCAATAATATACTCGGCCTGTCATACATCGGGGCCATCGATGCACTAGGGACGGATATCGAACCGCTGACCATACCGCGGCTCGGCAACCGCTTTGATGATGAAAACCTTTCTGAATCCCGGTTTTCCAGTGCCACGAGCCTCAGGAAGGCACTGATGGAAAACCGGCTGACAGAAGCTGCGCGGTATATGCCAAAAACGCTTGCCGGGGAGATAGCAAATGGTACGCCTCTGTCCAATGCGGATATTTTTGGCAGTCTGAAAATCATCATCAGCCGTATGAGCCATGCGGAACTCCGCGGAATCTACATGATGACAGAAGGGCTCGAACACCGGATAAAGGACCGGATCAGACGCCACAATTCATATGATTCCTTCATCAATGATGTAAAGACGAAGCGGTATACGAGGACCCGCCTCAACCGGCTCATGATTTCCATCCTCCTCAACATTACGAAGGACAGAATGAAAGAGTACGTCCTGCCGGACGCCGTCCGGGTGCTTGCCATGAACCGGACGGGACAGGAGTATCTCAGACGGCTGCCGGAAGGAGTCGAAGTCATTACGAACGTAAACAGCAAAAACCGCAATTCCGTAATGCCGGAAATTGCGGCGACTGACATCTATAACGTTTTTGCCGGCTCAAACAGAGATGATTTCAACACACCGGTGATCATTGCTGGGCGAACTTCTCCTTGAGTGCCTCTTCTACAAGCGGCGGTACGACATCCTCTGTCTTGCCGCCGTATTTTGCCACTTCTTTGACAATGGATGAAGATATGAAGGAATAATTGTTATTTGTCATCATATAGATTGTTTCTATGCTGCTGTCGAGTTTCCTGTTCATGGATGTCAGCTGCATTTCATATTCAAAGTCACTGACCGCCCGCAGTCCCCGGACGATGGAACCCGCCCCAACCTCCTGGCAGAAATCTATGAGCAGTCCGTTGAACTCCCTGACTTCCACATTCGGCAGGTCACTGGTCACCTTCCTGATCAGTTCGACGCGTTCCTCCGGTGTGAAAAGTCCCTGCTTTGATGAATTTTTCAGCACTGAAACATACACTGTGTCGAATACTCTGCTCGTTCTTTCGATAATATCCAAATGTCCGTATGTAATGGGATCAAAGCTCCCCGGACATACTGCGATTCTTCCCATTTTTACCCTTCCTTTACAAGTACATTTACTTTGATCGTACCATAGACAGCCTCTTTGATACTCATGAATGATCCTGTTCTGTAACCCTCATCTTTATGGGTCTCCACAACAATCCTGCCGTCCGTATCCAGTATACCGAGCTCACTGATCATGGCAAGGGCATCTGCTGCCATCCCTTTGTGATACGGCGGATCGAGGAATATCAGGTCGAAGTGCCTGCCGCGCTTCGCCAGCGCCTTGAGCGCACGCCGGTAGTCGTTCCTGAATATTTCAACATGCTCTTCCACGGCTTTTGCATTTTTCCTCAGTATGCCGACAGCATCCCCGGCACCATCGATGAACACCGCAGAGTCCGCCCCTCTGCTGAGAGACTCAAGGCCCAGCGCGCCGCTTCCCGCGAACAGATCAAGGACATCGCCTTCCACCGGCCCCAGTATATTGAAGATGTTCTCCCTCACCTTGTCGGTTGTCGGGCGGGTATCATTCGAATTCAATGTTTCTATCTTCCTCGCTTTGTATTTTCCACTGATGATCCTCACTCTAAATCCTCTTTCTTTCCTCCCAGGGTTGGTTTAAAATGATGATGGGAGTTGATAAGCATGCAGAAATTCATCACACTTGGTGAAGGGTACGGCGACCTGTTCGAACTGGAAGCTTTGGTTGCCCACAATCAGACACGCATAGACAAAGCAATATTTTTACATACAGAGGAAAAACTTTCCACCTTCCTGCTCGTCATGCAGCCGGTCCGCGGTAATTTCCAGGCCATCTATGCCATCTACAACGGCATCCGGTACAATGCCGGAGGGGGCAGGAAATACATGATGATCCGCGAGTGGTGCGAAACCGCGGATATCCCGGTCGTCGAATTTTCCACACGGGATCCCGAAGATTTTTATGAACGCGGACAGTTCTATCAGTACATCACCGGCGTATTACGGCTGAACCATCTGATTCCGCCCCTCTGACGCTCAGATGACGCGGTAGTCCTTCGCCTCATAGTTTTCGGTACTGTACTCCCGTCTGATATTCGGGTATTCACTTACGATGACTTCCCTGACATATTTAAGCTGTTCCAGCGTTTTCATTGTTTGAGAAAGTTCGGATTCGTATATATATAATAGTAAGTACTTTTTATCTTTATTCACATATATGAGGTGGCCGTGCCGTTTCAATTGTCGTATAAACTTATTTTGTTTAAAATATATATAAATGCCAATGCGCGCTTCGAGCATCATACCCCACCTTATAAATTTATATAAAGATATGATACCATGTTAGTGAGCAGTTTTAAAATGAATCTATTACTGGAGGCAATGAATTATGAACAAGTGTTTCAAAGGATTTTTAACAGCCGTGGGTGTTGCCGGCGGTGTCATCGGAGGTCTTTGGGTCGGCACCAAGCTCATGAGTGAAACGAAGATCCGTGATATCAAGCCTTACTTCAGACACCGTTCCCCCTATGTTTTCGCACACCGCGGAGGAATGGGACTTGCACCTGAACACACTGTTGCAGCATTCGACAAAGCATCGGAATTCAATGTGGACGGCTTTGAAGTTGATGTCCGCATGACCAAGGATGAAGAAATTGTTGTCTTCCATGACGCATACGTCGACCGGACATCAAACGGCGCCGGCCGTGTCAGCAATATGACACTCGATGAACTGCGTGCCCTCGACTTCGGCTACCACTTCCGTGACGTCGAAGGCAATCATCCGTTCAGAGAATCAGAGGATGCGAAAATCGTCACACTCAAAGAACTCATCCGCAAATACCCGGATAAGCTCATCAACATCGATATCAAGGATGCTCCTGAGTCCTATGAAGGCAGTCTGATGCCAAGCCTTCTGTACAGATTGATAACAGAGCTTGATGTTATGGACCGTGTACTGGTGACAAGTTTCCACGATGAACAGATCGAGCGCTTCCGTCTCTATTCAGGCGACGATGTGGCACTCGGTGCCGGCGAGGACCAGGTCAGGAATGCGTATCTCGCATATTCTTCCTGCTTCAAACACCTGTATACGCCAAAAGCGGATACTTTCCAGATTCCGCCGAGATACAACAATATACCGCTTGACCGCGAAGGTTTCATAGACTACCTTCAGAGTCTGAACGTTGCGGTCGGCTACTGGGTAATCAATGAAATGGACGAAATGGATTCACTCATACAAAAAGGCGCCCATTCCATCGTGACCGATTTCCCTGATATCAGCCACCACCTTCTGAACGAAAGATATTGATACTGCCCCCCCTCCGCCGGAGGGGGCTTTTATTTTGCCGTAATAAAAAAGACAGCCCGATGGACTGTCTTCGTTCTATATCGCCGTCTGGCAGCCGCAGCTGCCGCCGGTCGAGCATCCGGATTCCCCTCCGACAGAGAAGAACGGATTACTGCTGACCACATTGACGTTCTGGCTCACGCCGATGCTCACATGATAGAGTATTTCATCAAGGAGGGCCTGCAGCTGATACTCCGCTTTCCGGTATTCCATGATGACCGGGTTCATATCCAGCTCTTTTTTGAACTGGTTGATCTCCCTTCTTTTCGTACTGAAGTCCGGATGGTATTTACCGAACCTCTGTACTTCCTCGAACTCCTCTTTCATTTTTGTAAAACGATGTATAAGGCCGGATGCCGCCGGATCAGTATCCAGCAGTTCCCTGTATTTGCAGTAGTGCCTGTATTCCATAGTCTCCATAACCTTGCTGTTCAAGGCATCGAGCTGATCCATGATTTCCAATTCCTTTTCAGTTATCATCTACATCACCTCTCCCACAATAGTATCATATTGTAAGCCTCCCCTTCTACACCGGTTTTTCCGAAATGCTTAAATTCCATTTGCAAGTCTTATGGATATGGATTAAAATTAAAGTAATGCAAAATGCTTAGGGAGGAAATTTCATGGTATTTGAAAACTCTGGTCTTGAGACGATGGTTATTTCTCAGGATATACTGCAAGACACAATGAACAAGAACGGTCTCGTACTCGGGGGTTCCTGGGACTACGAACGTATGACCTATGACTTCAAATATGAAGTGCCGGAGGGCATCTACTACTTACGCATGCCGGGCTATACCCTGGAAGGCGATGTGGGTGCTAATAATGCAATCCTCCAGCTTATGGACCCTTACATGGGTAAACATTACTATCCGACAGGCATCGAGTACGGTGCCGATGAACATTTCCCGGATCGCATCGTCGACCATGCAGTCGAGAAGGTCAGGGCTGTCGTCAGGGATCTGAAAGCGCTCGTCTAAAACGATGATACATCTGCAGGACACTACGGTGTCCTGTTTTTTTATTTGCCAATAAAAAAACGGACCCCGATGGATCCGTACCGAAATCAGTTTTGCAGGATCGCCCTGATCAGCGATGTGGTTTCACCGCCCGGATACAGTACATAGAGCAGCACATATACCATGACGCCTGTGATTGCTGTGCCGAACCAGATGACTGAAGCCCACGGTGCAAGTTTCCTGTGTTTCGAGAGCTTCTCCTTGGCGCCGAAATAGATCTGTGTTCCGCCCAGGAAAGCACCCGATGTTGCGAGCACGATATGGAAGATGAGGAACACCGTGTAGAACGGCACCAGATAATCCGGCCCGCCGAAGGCTGTGTTGCCGATGAATATCGTGCGTGATACATATATTATGAAGAATATGATGGCACTGACAGCGGCATATTTCATCATTTTCTGATGGCCGTCAATATCCTGGTGCTTTTTGATCCTGACAATGCCGGCTGCCATGAAAATGGCACTGAGTACGATGAAAAAAGTACTTATTGTTGGTAATAGATGCACGGTGTATTTCTCCTTACTGATTATCTGTATTGGTTGAACAGTTCTTTTTGGATCCGGGCATTTTCAACAGAACGTCTGGTCGTCTCCTCTTCATCCATGCGTTCTTCCTTGAACCACTTGAAGAAGATGAAGCCGAGCATGAAGCCGAAGAACACTTCCTGCAGCACTTTCATGATGATGCCGCCTGTCTGCTGATCCATGACAGGTGTCGTATCCGTAAAGTATTCCGGTCCTGAAATCAGACCCTGGCCGCGCAGGCCATCAAGTACACCGGAAGGCACGCAGAGCTCCATCGCGGACAGCCATGCATCCCCGTCCGTATACGTCTCGTAAAGAGGTGTTCCGGCGAAAATGATCAGTCCGCAGGCAGGTGTGAGCAGCGCTCCGATACCGAAGACATAGAGCATCTTGAACAGACCGCCCATGTGATTCTCCCTCGGTTCCACTTTGTTGAATACCGGATAGAACATGAGTATCGCAAGCAGGAACAATAGTGCATTGAATGCCGAGTGCAGCGCCCCGCTCTGCTTAAGGAAATCCAGCACCACAGGCAGGTGGTAGATGGAGAATACCCCATTGAACAGGATGAGTGTCACAAGCGGCTTTCTTGTAATCATGAATATCTGTTTCACGACAGGCAGATTCACAAACGCTTTCCATACATATTCAGGCACCGCATAGAACATCAGCGGTGCAATGAGAAGGAATACAACCGCCATCTGCAGCATATGGAAACTGAACAGTATGTGGCTCAGTATGTCGACTGGTGCCCCGTACATGCCGTACAGGAGGACCATGCTGGTGACGAAGACGGTGCCTTCCTTCACTCTGAGCGGCCTGCCGCCTTCAAAGTTCCGGTACCACTTTTTAGTGATCAGAAAATAGAATACTGTCAGAAGGACAGTGAACAAGAAGAAATAAGGGCTCCAGTTTGCCACGAAGCCGAATATGGATATAGACGATATATTTTCCAAACTGATCATCCTTTAAAAATTCGCTTATTTCAAGTATAGAATCAATCCCCCGCCGCATCAAGCGCCTGCGGGTGACAATATGATGACAAAAAAGGCCGGCACATTTGTGCCGGCCTCTTTGCTGTCCTACTCGATCGGAGCTCCGATCCATACGATATAGATGAATGTCGTTACGAATGCAATGGCGAAGAACATGCCTGTGAGCATCATAAGTTTGATGTATTCATGTCCCTTGTCTTTCATGTGCATGAAGTAGTAGAACTGCAGGATGACCTGCAGGAACGCCATGCCGATTACAATCGGGATGACAAACGATGCATCGAGATCCATCGCCACCAGACCGAATGCCACAAAAGTCAGGAAGATCATGAGGGCGAAGGAAACCATCTGCTGGCGCATTTCCTTCGTACGCTCACGCCTGATGTATTCAAGCTTCTTTTGCGAAATCGGTTCTTGTTTGATTTCTGCCATGTTACATCACTCCCAGCAAGTAAACTATTGTGAAGATGAAAATCCACACAACGTCAATGAAGTGCCAGTACAGTGCTGCAGTGTTTACTTTCGCTGCAGTGTAAACTGATAGTCCGCGTTTTGCATTGCGCAGTATCAGAAGTGTAATCCAGACCAGTCCGATACAGACGTGGAAAGCGTGTGTACCGATCAGGAAGTAGAATGCACTGCCGAATGCACTAGATCGGAAAGTATGTCCGAGATGAGTGTATTCGATGAACTCGTAAATCTCAAGTGCAAGGAACCCGAGTCCCAGCAGTACAGTGATTCCAAGCCACAGCTGCATTTTTGAGAAATTGTTGTTTCTCATATGATAGACAGCGTACACGCTTGTCAGCGAAGAAGTCAAAAGGAACATCGTCATGACAAATGCCAGTTCCAGTTGGAAAAGGTCCGCCGCAAGCAGATGATCATCACTTGGTACAGAGTCTTTCAGCGCAAGATATGTTGCAAAGAGAGATGCGAATAGAGCAGTCTCACCAGCAAGGAAAGTCCAGAAACCGATAAATTTGTTTTTACCTTCGAGCGTTGCCGTTTCCGGGTGTGCCGGCCATCTTTCCGACGGCACATTATATTCCATGTTAGCCATTATTTCGCACCCCTTTCTTGTTCTTCAAGGTCTTTCAGCACTTCTTCTTTAGTTACGTAATACCCAAGGTCATCCTTCCAGGAACGGACACCCATTGAAATGAATACAATTGCCAGTCCAAGAATGAGCACCCACAGGGCCCAAGGATGCTGCGGAAGATCCGATACAGCGTCGATCGCCCACTCTTTGCCTGATGCAAAGTGCAGTGCGCCGAAGGCGGCGACGAAAAGCCCGAGGGATATCACGAATGGAATGATTGAATTGTTCGGCATATGGAAATCATCAAGAGATTCTGCCGGCATCATCTTACCGTCATTTTCTTTCTTCTCGATCCAGTAAGCATCCAGTCCACGGATCAGCGGCGTCTGGGCAAAGTTGTAGTGCGGAACCGGAAGCGGAAGGGACCATTCAAGTGTACGTCCGTCGCCCCAAGGATCGCGGCCCACTTTTTGGTTTTTAGCTACAGTAATGATGATGTTAATCAAGAGTATTATCACAGCCACTGCCATCATCAGGGCACCCACGGTGGATATCATGTTCGAGGTGTTATACCCCTGACCGTCCAGATAAGTGAATACACGGCGCGGCATTCCCCACAGTCCAAGGAAGTGCTGGATCAGGAATGTCATATGGAAGCCTGCAACGAATAATACGAATGAAATCTTGCCGAGTTTTTCGCTGAGCATTGTACCAAACATCAGCGGCCAATAGTAGTGCAGACCAGCAAGGAGTCCGAAAACCACACCGCCCACGATGACGTAATGGAAGTGTGCAACGATGAAATAGGAATCATGATACTGGTAGTCAGCCGGTGCTGCTGCCTGCATGATACCTGTAACACCGCCCATGACGAATGATGGGATGAACGCAAGTGCATACAGCATCGGTGTTGTAAACTCAATCGACCCGCCCCAGATTGTAAATATCCAGTTGAAGATCTTAATACCCGTAGGTACGGCGATTGCCATAGTGGCTACCGAAAAGATTGCGTTTGCTGTCGGTCCAAGACCAACTGTGAACATGTGGTGTGCCCATACCATGAATCCGAAGAAACCGATCAATACAGTCGCGAATACCATTGCTGAGTAGCCGAACAGTCTCTTACGTGCGAACGTTGCGAATATTTCAGAGAAAATACCGAACGCCGGCAGGATCAGGATATAAACTTCCGGGTGACCAAAGATCCAGAACAGATGCTCCCAGATAATTGTGTTACCCCCGGTTTCTACAAGGAAGAAACTGGAACCGAACATACGGTCAAAAGTCAGCAGGAATAGACCAATTGTAAGCGGCGGGAATGCGAATACGATAAGCACTGAAGCGACAAGTGTTGTCCAAGTCATCAGCGGCATTCTCATATAAGTCATACCCGGTGCTCTCATCGAAATAATTGTAGTGACAAAGTTGATACCTGAAATCAAAGTACCCGCACCGGCAATTTGCAGACCGAGTGCATAGAAGTCGATACCATGCCCAGGTGACTTGATCGAAAGTGACGCGTAGCTTGTCCAGCCTGCATCCGGTGCGCCGCCCATGAACCATGAAAGGTTCAGGAAGATACCACCGAAGATGAACAGCCATACACCCAGTGAATTTAGGAACGGGAAGGCTACGTCACGTGCTCCAATTTGTAAAGGTACTGTCGCGTTCATAAACGCAAACAGCAACGGCATGGCGGCAAGGAAAATCATTGTAGTACCATGCATCGTGATTACTTCGTTGAACAATCCTGCAGACAGGAAATCATTGTTCGGAACGGCGAGCTGAATACGGATCAGCATTGCTTCTATACCGCCTAGAGCGAAGAAGAAGCCTCCTGCAATCAAGTAAAGGATTGCAATCTTTTTGTGGTCGACCGTTGTCATGTAATCCCAGATTACAGGGCCGACCCCTCTCTTTTTAGTTGCGGATGCCATTATCAGTTACCCCCCTCTTCTGAAGAGTCTTCCTCTGAAGATTCTTCATCGTCTTCTTCAAGTGCGCTTACATCTCCGGAACCTTCTTCAACGTTCAGCCCCATCAGATATTCAGCCACTTTATCGATTTCCTCTTCAGACAGATCATAAGCGCCTGTCATTTTATTTCCCGGTTTCAGGCTTTCAGGATCGGAAATCCAGTCTACCAGGTTCTCTTTATTATGCTCAAGGTAACCTGCAATCAGGTCACGGTCTCCAAAGTTTGCAAGGTTTGGTCCTTGTGCACCGGCACCCTGAGGTGTTACAGCGTGACATCCAATACATGAGTTGTTGAAGATTCCCTGGCCTTCTGCCGCATCATCGGCTGAAGCCTGTGCAGGTTCTTCTACAGCTTTCATGTCAGCAAGCCACTGATCATATTCTTCCTGAGGAAGCGCCTTGACCTTGAAATCCATCAATGCGTGTGAAGGTCCGCACAGTTCCGCACACTTACCATTGAAGAGGCGCTCAGAATCTTGTGCTTTTTCATCATCAAATACTAAGTAAAAACTGTTGATCCCGTCTATGTTCGTATCCATCTTACCTCCGGCTGCAGGTACCCAGAATGAGTGTTTTACATCTGCACCATGAAGGTTGAAGTATACTTTCGTATCAGTAGGTACGACAAGTTCCTGGGAAGTGACCACTTCCTGGTTGGGATACTCGAATTCCCACCAGTACTGATGCGCTGTTACATTGACAATGACTTCTTCACTGTTAAGTTCGCCATCTTCAGTTTCCATGGCTTGCGTATCTGCCTGCTTGAACGTGAAGTAGATTGTAGGGATGGCAAGAATGATGAGCAGCAGGATAGGAATGCTTGTCCAGATCACTTCAAGTGTATGGTTACCTGCAACATCTTTCGGTTCGAAATCCTCGCCCACTTTACTTCTGCGACTCTTAGTCAGAGCAAATGTAAAGAGTACAACAACTACCAGAATTACCAATATCATGATGATGATGGAAAGCAGCATCAGATTAAATTGTTCCTGTCCAACCTCACCAGCAGGCCTTAATGTACTAAGATGATTCTTACCACAGCCCGACAGAAATACCATAAGGACAGATATGAGACCTATCCATTTGGCATTCATCCAACGATTTTTCATGTAAATAGCCCCTCTTTCATACTAAGCTTTAGAAATTAAATAATAGGCCGGCAATGATGATCATTACAAAGAAAATAATAATGTAGTTCAATGAGAAGACAAATACCCGACCGGCATAGCGGTTATAGTCTTCAATGCGGCGGAACCTGTTGAGAGCAACCAGGAGCCAGGCGGCATTCAGCAGCGTGGCCAGCCCGGCAAACCATAACCCGAGTTCCATCATGAGCAGCGGTGTGAACAAAAGAAGTGCCACCCAGGATATGATGGACACCCGTGTACGGTGATTTCCTTTTACGGAAGGAAGCATTGGTACGCCAGCCTCGCTGTATTCATCGCTCCGTCTGATGGCCAGTGCATAAAAATGCGGCGGCTGCCATATGAACATTACGATGAACATCGCCCAGGCAAGCAGGTGCAGGCCCGGGTCGATCACGGCCCAGCCGATCAAAGGCGGCATCGCTCCGGGAATTGCACCGATTACTGTATTGGACAGCAGATGCCTTTTGGCATAGATCGAGTAGACGACTGCATATCCAAAAGCGGCGATCAGCCCAAGCGTTCCAGCTGTCGGGTTAATCATGAACAGGATGATCTCACCCGCAATCAGCATCGAAAAGCCGATTGCCAGTATCTGTCCGACACTGAAAGTGCCGTCGACACTCGGCCTGTCCAGCTTCGATCCCATTACAGAATCGATATCACGGTCATAGAAATTATTGAGTGCGGCAACGCCGCCGATGACCAGTGCGGTTGCGAGAACCATAAGCAGGAGGACGGGAATGTTTGCGAAAAAAGACTGTCCGTAATACATCACCGCCAGGAAACCGGCAGCAAAAGCGGGCATCAGGTTCGCTTTAATGATCCCTTCCTTGACCAGGGTCTTTACAGCTTTGAAAGTTATTCCCTTGTCGACATGATGCACATCATTTCCATATACATCACTTTGCATCCATACGCCTCCTTTCACCAATAAACACATTTATATTTAATAATAAATTAAAAAGGTCACATTTACTATACATTTCTGAAATAAATTCGTTACATTTTATATTGTTCAAAAATTGTTCATGAATGTGCCACATGGAAAACGCCAATCTGATTTATACTTGTTAGAGAGCTTCTGTACATATCGATTTTACCATATATTCCAGAATTGTTAAGGGCATTTCAGAATATTAACATTTGCTCTGACGGGTTCTTTCATATATATTGTAATTCTGATACCACAAAAAGCATTTGAATTATTGAGGTGTTACCATTGTATAAAAACTTGAAAATTGTGGCTGCGGTAACAACGCTCATGATGGTCTTCGTCCAAATCGGGGGTGCCCTTGTCACCAAGACGGGGTCAGCCGACGGATGCGGGCAATCCTGGCCCCTGTGCCATGGAAAACTCGTGCCGACCGACTGGCCGATTGAAACCATCATCGAACTTGCCCACAGAGGTGTATCAGGCATCGCAATCATCCTGGTCGGCGTACTGAGCTACATGGTGCTGAAAATGATCCCGCATAAGAGGGAGACAAAATTTCTCGTCGCACTCAGCATCGGCTTCATCCTCGCACAGGCTCTGATTGGTGCTGCAGCAGTAATGTGGGGACAGAATGATTTCATTCTCGCGGCACATTTCGGAATATCACTCATCAGCTTCGCGGCAGTTCTGCTGCTTACGCTGCTTATCTTTGAAGTTGATACCAAATTTGAAGCAGAAATCATGGCTTTCGGACCGTTCCTCAGGTACAACACGATCTTCCTGACGATATATATATATCTGGTGGTCTACAGCGGAGCCCTCGTCAGACATACCGAGTCTTCACTCGCCTGTCTGAGCTGGCCGCACTGTCAGCCCGGGCAGTTCTGGGCGATGGACTTCTACCAGTGGGTGCAGATGGGCCACCGTGCCCTTGCAGGTATAGTAGTCATCTGGATTTTCATCATAATGCTCCATGCGATAAGACATTACAGCAGATACAGGGTAATCAGGAACGGCTGGATCCTGGCCTTCATCCTCGTGTTTCTGCAAGCAACAACGGGTATGCTCAGTGTATTCACACTGGTGAACATATTCATCGCTCTGCTGCATGCATTGTTCATCACCCTTCTTTTCGGACTGCTGTGCTACTTCATCATGCTGCTTTCAAGAACAAAATAGATGTAAAAAAGCGATCCCGCAGGATCGCTTTTTTACATCTATTTTTCGACAGTCATCATCAGATCCATGGATTCAACAGCATCCCCGGCTTCAACGAACACTTCGTCCACCTTGCCGTCAAATGGTGCTTTGACGGAGTTCTCCATCTTCATCGCCTCCGTTATGATGATGATATCCCCTTTCTTGAATTCATCTCCTGCCTTGAATTTGATTGCGCTGACCGTACCTGGCATCTGGGCGCCGATATGGCCGACGTCAGTCGGATCCGCCTTTTTCAGTTTTGCCACTTTGGACTCGACGTTTTCATCCTTGATATATACTTTTCTTGGGAATCCGTTGAGTTCGAAGTACATCCAGCGGTAGCCGTCCTCGTGGACATGTCCGATTGAAAGGAGGTTCACGATGAGTGTCTTGCCTTTGTCAATCTCGATCTCGAGGATTTCATTCTTCCGCATGCCGAACAGGAACGTCGGTGTATCAAGAACTTCCACGTTTCCGTACCTCTGGTTCGTTGCCAGGAATTCCCTGTATACTTTCGGATAGAGTGCATATGAAAGCAGATCCTTATCCGTGATATCATGCTCACAGAATTGGGACATCTCTTCTTTGAGTTCAAGGAAATCCACAGGTTCAAGCACTTTGCCGGCACGTTCTGCTAATGGTTCCGTCCCTTTCAGCACAGTTCTCTGCAGTTCTTCATCAAATCCTGTGACCGGTCTGCCGATTTCGCCTTTGAAGAAGCTGACCACGGAATCCGGGAAATCAAGATGCGGACCGCGTGAGATGACACTTTCTTCATCCAGGTCGTTCTGTACCATGAACAGTGCCATGTCACCAACCACTTTGGACGAAGGGGTCACTTTGACGATGTCCCCGAACATCATATTGACTCTCTGATACATCTTCTTGACTTCACCGTAACGGTCTCCGAGACCCATTGATTTCGCCTGGCTGAGGAGGTTGGAGTACTGGCCGCCCGGCATCTCATGCTTGTAGATCTCAGTATGCGGGCTCTTGATGTCACTTTCAAAGTCGGCGTAGTATTTCCTGACATCCTCCCAGTACTCACTGAGCCTCTCCAGTCCCTCGATATCAGCCCGTATCTGTCTGCCGTTGCCTGACTGGGCGTAATAGAGGCTGTTCGCGCTCGGCTGGGAAGTCAGTCCGCTCAGCGCACCGAGAGCCGTATCCACGACATCCACTCCGGCTTCGATCGCCTTGGAGTACATCATGATGCCGTTGCCGCTCGTATCGTGTGAATGCAGATGGATCGGGATATCGACGGTTTCCTTGAGCTCACCGATCAGTTCGTATGCAGCTTCAGGTTTGAGCAGTCCTGCCATATCTTTGATGGCAAGGATATGAACACCCTGCGCCTCCAGTTCCTTCGCCATGTTTTTATAGTAATCGAGCGTATAGATGTCTGAGCGGCCGGGATCCAGAATATCCCCTGTATAACAGATGGCACCCTCGGCCACCTTGCCTGTTTTCAGCACCGCTTCGATCGGATGCTTCATCGCCTCAAGCCAGTTCAGTGAATCGAATATCCGAAACACATCGATGCCTGATGCGGCGCTTTCCTTCACGAATTTCTCGACCACATTATCCGGATAGTTTTTGTAGCCCACTGCATTTGAAGCGCGCAGCAGCATCTGGAACAGTACGTTCGGAATCTCCTTACGGAGCGTTTCGAGGCGTCTCCAC
Source organism: Salinicoccus sediminis (assembly GCF_000986795.1). Classification (GTDB taxonomy): domain Bacteria; phylum Bacillota; class Bacilli; order Staphylococcales; family Salinicoccaceae; genus Salinicoccus; species Salinicoccus sediminis. The sequence continues at coordinate 70,811 of NZ_LAYZ01000024.1, forward strand.
GGATCTTCCTTAAGGAAATTGTACGCAACATCGAATGTTGCACCGCCCCACATCTCAAGTGAGAAGGCATCTTTCAGATCATGTGCCGTGTACGGCGCAATCTTTTTCATGTCATATGTGCGCATGCGGGTCGTCAGTAGAGACTGATGGGCGTCACGCATCGTCGTATCCGTAATCAGCGCATCCTCCTGTTCCTTCAGCCACTTCGCAAGCCCTTTTGGACCTTCCTTGTCGAGGATCTGTTTGGTGCCATCCTGAACTGCAGGCTTGAAATCCGGAATCCTCGGTTTTTCAAACACCGGCTTGTCGCGTTTATCGACCCCGGGGAACCCGTTCACTGTAATCGTTGATATATACTCCAGCGTCTTCGTACCCCTGTCCTTCGGCTTTTCAAATACGAACAGTGACGGTGTCGTATCGATGAACTTCGTGGAATAGTCACCTTTACGGAAACTTTCATCGCCGATGACATTTGTCAGGAACTGCAGGTTCGTCTTGATACCGCGTATGCGCATCTCTTTGAGGCTCCGTGCCATCTTATCATTCGCATCCTTGTATGTGAGGCCGTGCGTCGACAGTTTTACGAGCAGTGAGTCATAGTAAGGTGAAATGACCGCGCCCTGGAAACCGTCACCCGCATCGACACGGACACCGAAACCGCCTGCTGAGCGGTACGCCATGATTTCACCCGTATCCGGCATGAAATCGTTGAGAGGGTCCTCAGTCGTAATACGGCACTGGACCGCATATCCCATGAGAGGGATGTCTTCCTGCCCGGGCATATTGATGACCTCGCCGAACAGGCTGTTGCCGTCGGCAATCTGGATCTGTGTCCGCACGATATCAACGCCTGTCACCATCTCGGTGATCGTGTGCTCGACCTGTACCCTCGGGTTCACTTCGATGAAATAGAACTCATCACCCGCCACGAGAAATTCGACAGTACCGGCGTTCACATACCCGACCTTTTGGGACATGTCTTTGGCCGCTTCACAGATCTTTTCCCGCATTGTCTTTGTCAGTCCGACCGACGGCGCCACTTCTACGACTTTCTGATGACGGCGCTGTACTGAACAGTCGCGTTCATACAGATGGACAACGTTCCCTTCATTGTCGCCAAGAATCTGTACTTCGATATGCTTCGGACGGTCGATGTATTTCTCCAGATAGACATCGCTGTTCCCGAACGACTTGTCGGCTTCACTTTTGGCGCGCTCGTAACTGTCTTTCAGGTTGTCATCTTCTGTTACGATACGCATGCCTTTTCCGCCGCCGCCTGAAATCGCCTTGATGATGATCGGATAGCCATGCTCCTCGATGAATGCCTCGACTTCTTCATAGGACTGTACTGCACTGTCCGTACCCGGGATGACCGGAAGACCTGTGGAGAGTGCCGTTTCGCGGGCTTTGACCTTGTCCCCGAACATATCCAGGTGACGGAGTTCCGGTCCGACGAAGATGATCCCCTCCTCTTCGCACCGCTTTGCAAACTCCTTGTTTTCACTCAAAAAGCCGTAACCCGGATGGATTGCGTCCACACCGGCATCTTTTGCGACTTTGATGATGGCTTCAATATTGAGGTAGCTTTCAGTCGGAGAAAGGTCCTCCCCGACCAGATACGCTTCGTCGGCCTTGTATCTATGTAATGCCCCCTTATCTTCATTACTGTATATTGCAACCGTCGTGATATCAAGCTCTGTACATGCCCGGAATATCCGGATGGCTATCTCTCCCCGGTTCGCCGCCATGAGCTTATTGATCTTTTTCATGTTTATCCCCCTTCCACATAATAGCTAATTATAATAAATATTCAGAATATATACAATAATATTCAGCCCGAATTTTACTTTTTATAAATGTAAACGTTTTCAAAAAGACTGGCATGGCTTGCTTCATGTCCATTGCATAATGGACGGACTGTTCAGATGCGACCGGTCTCAGTGTATAATATACTCTCCGCTTTAAGTTCTGATTGTCTATTGAGATGCCTCTTCAGAGCAGCGATCATTTTTTCATCACCGGTCTTGTCATCCACCGGTTTTTCCAGGTTTTCTTCCATTATGGTGATCCACGGCGTATTTTTCATATCCAGTCCCGCCATCATTGCTGCATGCTTCCTCAGCCGGCCTGATCTGAACCGGCCAAGCCTGAATCTTTTCGCTTCGAGACCGGCGTGGAGATCAGAATAGACAGCCTGCAGAAGATATCCCTTCACCTGGATTTCATATTCCAGCGGGAAAAGATAGTTCCGCACATAATCATCAAGACAAGCCTCCATCTTCTCTTCATCGTATGAACCGGTTTCATCTATTTCCGCCATCGTCCCCTTTAAAATGACGAGTGCCGACTCAAGTTTGCCTTCAAGCTGCGTCATCATTTCAACATGTTCCCTGAGCGGCACGTACCGGCTGTCCTGTGAAGCCACTTCAGCCAGAGTGCCGAGGAGTCCGAGGGTACGCCTGTCCGTGCGGCAGCGTTCTTTCAGAAGAGATTCATCATCCAGGAGACTCCGGACTTCGTCCCTGATTATTTTTCGGGAAAGGGCAGCTTTTGCAGAGATCCCGCCCTCGATCCTCCCGTTTCGCATGGCAGCAATACGGGCAATACGGCCGGCTGCATCTTTCAAGTCGACAAAACGCCACACTTGTCCGTCTTTATGGTATGGAGAAGCATCCTCATATGCAGCATAATCTGCTGCTGCCCTGTCTCCGTCAATCAGCAGCTTTCTGCCGTGTACTGTTATTCCCATTCAAAAACTCCCCTTCTATATAAAAGACAGCCCACATATGATGGACTGTCCGTTCTTCCTTTCTGTTCCGGGACTCTATATTTCCCCTTTTTCCGTAAGCTTTTCTTTTTTGACGTGCTTGGCTGAAATGATGAGCAGTCCGATGGCTATGGATATGCTCAAAAATGAAGAACCGCCGTAGCTCAGCAGCGGCAGCGGCACGCCGGTCAGCGGTATCAGCTTGGAAATGCCGCCGAGATTTACAAACAGCTGGAAGGTGATATAGATCGCGACCCCCATACAGACGAGACTGTAGAATTTATCTTTTGAGATCGCAGCATATCTCAATGCTTTTATGACGATGACCAGATAAAGGACGAGTATGACAATGACGCCGATCAGACCGAGTTCTTCCGCGATGACCGCGAATATGAAGTCGGTGTGCGGTTCCGGCAGATAGCCGAGCTTCATGATGCCGTTCCCGAGTCCGGTGCCTGTAATCCCTCCGTGTGAGATGGAAACGAGCGCATTGGTCAGCTGATAGCCTGTCCCCGTCGGATCGTTGAACGGATGCAGGAATGTATCAATCCGTGCCGACTGGTGCGGAGAGAGGATGCTCCCTTTGATCAGATAGATGATCACACCGACGGCGCCGGCGGCGAGTGACAGTGCCGTGCCGACTTTCAGCAGGAACCTCAGCGAAATGCCTGAATAGATGAATATGCCGGCGATGATACCGACAATGACAAGCCCCGTGCCGAAATCATTGGAGATGACGAGCATCGTACACATGCCAATGAAGCCGACGGGGGCAAGATGCCCCCATTCCAGCCGTTTCAGCCGGTCTTTCTTGCGGTCATAAATATATGACAGATACAATATCGTCACTATTTTGAAGAACTCGGATGTCTGGAAGTTGAATCCGGCAAGGCGGATCCAGTTTTTCTCACCGTTCACTTCCGTGCCGAAAATGACTGTGACGATCAGCAGAAGCAGTATGGCCACTGTCGCAAGCATCTGGAAGTATTTATTCCTGAGGAATTCCCCTGACATGAAATATGCCATGACGAAAACAATGCCGTAGCCAAGTATCATGGATACTATCTGCCTGGTATAGTAATGGCTCGGATTCCCGCCGGTGATATCACTTTTTGAAGCAACCACCATGCTGGCGCTGTATATCATCGTCAGCCCGATCAGACTGAGCAGAACATATGTAATCACAATGGTGAAATCCACATATTTGGAATACACTTTAACGTAGTTGAAGAAGTCCTTAATGAATGTCAAACTAATCCCTCATTTAAAAAAAGTCTAAAGATCAAAATCTCTTTAGACTCTATTCTCGTCTCTCATATATGCATCATGTACTTTGGAAACTTCCTGTTCAAGCCGTTCCAAAAGTTCATGTCCAACTACCGGATCAATCAGGCCAAGCCTGGATGCGAAGTGCACTTCCTTGGACAGGCCGAACATCTGTGTGTCTAGAACCTCTTCATAGACAGGACACTGGGGCATCGTCAGATTATCCATCTGAACCTCTATGAGCTGGACAATCTTCTCCGCGTCCTTCTCGAGCTGCTCATATGCCTGTTTACTTAATTCTTCTTTACTGGACACGAAAAAATCCCCTTTCCTGGAACTCTCTATAAAATTCTATCTCACAGAGTCCAAAAAAGCAAGCAATTACAGAGTTCATAAAAGTGCAAATGTCATTTATTTTCAATCTGCAAGTCTGTTATAATTATAGCGTAAGGAGAGAAGATAATGATTATACAAATATTGGGCAATGTCCGCTATCAGATTACACTGGACCCATCCGCATGGATATTCGACGACCGCAAGGAAGAGCTTGAGAAAGTGCTTGCAAAAGAAACAGATAAGGAAGAGATCAGGTTCGAGGACTCGAAGGAATGGAACCGTCAGATCATAGAGGGTTCATCCAAGCCGCCGACTCTCAAATCAGAGAAGAAATTCAAGAAGAAGGACCTTCTGGAAGGAACATTCATCATCTGCCTGGAGCCGTTCTTCTTGTATACGGAACCCGAACGCGGCGAAGACGCCATGATCACCTTCACTCATGACGAAGGCGCATCCATCATCCCCTACAGTGACCGCCGCCTCATATATGCACAGTTCAGCCACGAAGGCAGACGTCTCTATGACGACGGCATGGTGGATATCCTGGTCATAGAAAACGGGGAGATAAAGGAAAAGCTAGTCCATGTCACAGGCATCAAGTTCGATTGACGACAGACATTCCGGCAGCCGTAACGGCTGCTTTTTTTGTGCCAAAAATAAGAGCACCCCCGCAGAAGGTGCTCCGAAATCCGGTATATCATTTTTTGGAGGTTTTGATGTTTCCCGCTTTCCTTTCCTGATGAAGCCTGAAACGGTACAGGCCGAGGACGACTGCCGCAACAGCCAGACTTTCGGCCACCGGCAGGAATGCTCCAAAGAACGTCAGCATGATGCAGCCGACGAACATGACGATGTATATCACTACGTTCTGCCAGAGTTTTATCTTTCTGGCAAATCCGAGGACATACACAAGTATGCATAACAGATAGATTGTGATGAATAAATACCACATGCCTGTCTGGGGATTGGTATCCAGACCGTAGATTCTGCCGAAAAATGTCAGCCGCTCAGTGACGTTGACATTCATCAAGACTGGGAGAAACAATTAGACTCACTCCGCTTCAAGTTTGTACTTATTTTGCTTTTGCGCTTTTTCACGTTCACTTTTTCCAAGGATCTGCTTTCTGAGGCGCACTGTTTCCGGCGTCACTTCCACCAGTTCATCCTCGTTGATGAATTCGAGCGCTTCCTCAAGTGTCAGTATTCTCGGCTTTTTCATCGTGGACGTCTGCTCTTTCGTTGCAGAGCGGATGTTGTTTGCCGCTTTGACCTTGGTGATGTTGACGGTAAGGTCATTGTCGCGCGTATTCTGTCCAACGATCATGCCTTCATATACTTCCGTACCCGGCTCCATGAAGTTCTCTCCCCGGTCTTCGAGCTGGAGGATTGCATATGTTGATGCCACACCTTTGTCCATGGATACCAGCACGCCGTTGTGGCGGCCGCCGATGCGTCCCTTGAACAGTGGACGGTAGTCTTCGAATGTGTGGTTCATTATACCATATCCGCGCGTCATTGACATGAACTCGGTACGGTATCCGATGAGTCCGCGAGCCGGTATATCAAACTGGATGCGTGTCTGTCCGTTGCCTGTGTTCATCATATCGATCATCTCGCCTTTTCTCTGTCCGAGTGACTCGATGACACTTCCTGTATGCTCTTCCGGCACATCGACCTGTACACGTTCATACGGTTCGCATTTTACGCCGTCCACTTCTTTGACGATGACTTCCGGTTTTGAGACCTGGAGTTCATAGCCTTCACGGCGCATGTTCTCCACAAGGATGGACAGATGGAGTTCGCCGCGGCCGGAGACTCTCCACGCATCCGGACGGTCCGTCTCGTCGACACGGAGGGATACATCCGTTTCAAGCTGCTGGGCGAGGCGTTCCTCAATCTGGCGGGCTGTCACATATTTTCCCTCGCGTCCGGCAAACGGTGAATTGTTGACGGAGAATGTCATCTGCAGCGTCGGTTCATCGATGTGCAGTACCGGCAGTGCTTCCTGATGGTCGATCGGCGTGACAGTCTCACCGACGTTGATGTCCTCCATGCCGCTGACGGCGATCAGGTCCCCTGCTTTGGCACTCTCGATTTCCAGCCTGCTCAGGCCGAAGAAACCGAACAGCTTGGTCACCCTGAAGTTTTTGATGGAGCCGTCCTTTTTCATGAGCGATACGTGCTGTCCGACTTTGATCTCGCCGCGGAATACGCGCCCGATACCGATACGGCCGACGTAGTCATTGTAATCAAGCAGCGCGATCTGGAACTGCAGCGGCTCATCGCTGTTGTCGACAGGCGCCGGTATGTGCTCGACGATCATGTCATATATGGACTGCATGTTCTCATCCTGATTTTCTGCATCGAGGCTTGCCGTACCATTTACTGCCGATGCATATGCAACCGGGAATTCAAGCTGCTCGTCGTTGGCGTCAAGTTCAATGAAAAGTTCCAATACTTCATCAACGACTTCCTCCGGACGTGCGGTTTCCTTGTCGATCTTGTTGAGGACGACAAGCGGTTTGAGATTCTGTTCGAGCGCCTTTTTCAACACAAAACGTGTCTGCGGCATTGTGCCCTCGTATGCATCGACGACGAGGATGACACCATCCACCATTTTCATGATACGCTCCACTTCACCGCCGAAGTCTGCGTGTCCGGGCGTATCCAGGATATTTATTCTCGTGCCTTTGTAATCGATCGCTGTGTTCTTCGCGAGGATTGTAATACCGCGTTCGCGCTCTATATCGTTGGAGTCCATAGCCCGTTCTTCCACGTGCTCATTCTCACGGAATATACCGGACTGTTTGAGCAGCTGGTCAACAAGTGTCGTTTTACCATGGTCTACGTGTGCAATAATTGCAATATTACGGATATCTTCTCTGGAATTCATCAGGACTTTCCCTTCGTTTTTAGAATTACTCTTTCATAACTTAACTATTATATCATAATACGAACTATAATTACACCCTGCAAATACAGCGGATTCCATATAAATGCAGACGGAATTGTGGTATAATATCGGCTGAAAGCACTTCGAAAGGGATGTTTATCCATGGCTCAAAAGAAATCGAAAGCGATTTTTGCGGTGCTTGCGACACTTGCTGTTCTGATGATGGTCGCTTTCTCCGTATTCATTGCGGAAGCAATGCCGCTTCTGGCCATATTATCTGTTGTACTGTTCATCGCCATTTTCGGCATCGGTTTCACACTGAAGAAGAAGTACAGGGAAAACGGCTGGCTGTAGCACTGCAAATATCGGGCTTCTGCCCGCTGAACAGGAGGATTACGGGAAACAGGCCACTGTTTTCCTGAAATCCTCCTTTATTCATGCCGATTTTCAAACTTCTGCGTTTTGCACAAAATTCTCTCAGAGCCGACAATGGCTGTAATCCAACTGACAGGAGTGACAGAAATGAGAGAGAAGCATGAAAAACTGAAAGTGTATGAATTCCTCTACAACCGCCTGCCCTTCTCCGACACCGAAAAGCAGGAATTCCGCGCGATGCAGCGCATGGAAAAGCTGGAGGCCAGATTCGAAAGGGAACTGGCCAGGATCAAAACGCATAACATGAGTATCCACTGGCACACGGAAATGCTCATCGACAGCGACTATGAAATCGTCAATGTGCTCATCGTTACGGATTACTGCTACTACCTTTTCGTCCTGCACGATCTTGCAGGTGAATTCTATATCAATCCTTTCAACATACTCTGCAGGGACAACCATGAAGCGGCACTTGATTTGAACAGGAGCGAACGCATTTATGAAATGTTCCGCTCCCAGCTCATCGATGAAGGAAAATACCAGCGGCCCATCATTTTGAAATATGTGATGATGAACAGCGGATTCAGGCTGCAGGGCAGACGTTCTGAGCTGTTCCTCGATATGAAGAACCTGCCGTATTACCTGAAAGCGATAGAGCACTCGGCGGTGATCAGAAAAAAGAACCACCACCCGGCTTCGACAAAATTCTGAAAAGCTGCAGAGAGTACACTGTGGATATGGAAGGCTATAAAAAAGGCGTCAAATGTTCCGACTGCCATTCATTTGATATGGATATTCTGAGCAGCAGGCTTTTCATGTGCAGTGACTGCGGAGTTGTGGTGGGGGTTGAAAATCAGATCCGGGACTATTTCCTTCATTATACGAAAATAATACCGGATGAAGTGTATACAAGACGGGACATACAGGACCACATTAATATCGGCCTCACCGAATATACACTGCAGAAAGTAATAAAGTCCAACTTCAGGAAGCTGGACAATAGGGAGCGTATATATTATTTTTCGCCGTGAGCCTTCCGGTGACTGGCAATGAACTTCTCATCACTTGTGAAATACTGCTTCAGTTCTTCATGGATTCCGGGATTCCCTGCGAGCACGCTATCCTTTTTCAGGATGTTGATCTCTTCACCAAGCAGGTTTGTCGTGACACCGCCCGTTTCAGCCAGGATGATCATACCTGCGGCGTAATCCCATGGATGCAGTCTGAAGAAAAGCGCAGCGCTCACTATGCCCTGGGCCGTATTTACAAAATCGAGCGCTGCCGAACCGTAGGAACGTGTGCTCCGGGCATCTTTCACGACTTCGGTGAACGTATGCCCGATCCCTTCTTTGATCACCCAGTTCGAATTGAGCGCGATGAGCGACTTCGCGAGATGTGTATCCTGCATCCTGCCAAGGCGCACGTCATTCTTATATGCCCCTTTCCCTGCCAAGGCATGGTACAGGTTGTCATTCATGACATCAAGGATAAAACCGGCATATGGTTTGCCGTCGATATAGACACCAATGGAAATGGCGAAGTTCTGAAGCTGGTGCACAAAATTCAGTGTACCGTCAATCGGATCTACTATCCAGAGCACACCACGCGTATCTTCTACATCTGTGCCGTGGCCTTCCTCGCCTATAATCCTGTGCTCCGGCCAGTGTTCAAGTATCCGCTCGTATATGAACGCTTCGGTTTCATGATCTACATCAGTAACCAGGTCATTCGGGTTAAGCTTTGCATCAACCCTGAAATCTTCAAGCATCCTTCCTCTGATGAAATCGCCCGCTTCACTGATCAGTTCTTTTCCAAACTCGTAAATTTCCATAAATGTCCACCTCAAATGTTTGATTGCCGTTATCGATTATTCTATCATATAAGTAATGTTTTGAAAGGAGCCGCATAATGCCAGATTACCATTTTACAGAAAAAGATTTTAAAGTATTCAATATCGAGGGCCTGGAACCGCGAATGGAGGCTCTTATAGAAAATATCCGTCCGAAACTTGAGAACCTGGGGAGCCATTTCAGTGAATATCTGACAGAACTCACGGGGGAAGAACAATTTGCGCATGTGGCAAAACATGCCCGCAGAAAAGTAAACCCGCCGGATGACACATGGGTCAGCTTCAGCACAAACCCGCGCGGCTACAAGATGATGCCGCACTTCCAGATCGGACTGTTCGGCGACCACGCTTTCTGCATGTACGGGGTCATATACGAATCTCCGGACAAAAAGGCTGCTGCAGACAAGTGGCTTGACGACTTCGAGGTTTTCCGTGATTTCCCGCAGAGTTATCAAGTGTCCCTCGACCACATGAAACCGGAGAAGACAGCCCTTTCCGAGATGAGTGATGAAGATCTTGAAAATGGTCTGCTCCGACTGAAAAATGTCAAAAAAGGTGAGTTTCTGGTCGGAAAAGTATATCGTCCGGATGATGAAGCATTTGGAAGTGACGAAACATTCATCAAAGACCTGGAAACGGTGATGGACAAGCTTGTCAGGATATACTGATGATATATGAACCGGATCGGAATTGGTCGATCCGGTTCTTTTATGTAAAAATAACCCGCCACACTGAGTGGCGGGCATGGATCCTTGCAGCTTCCGCATATTACAGAATTTAGAATGAGAGGGCTGCATGGGACTGTTCGGGTTTCAACTGATTTGCGAGCGACTGTATCTCGGCCATACGGCTGATATCAAAATTGCCGCCGCTGACGATTACTCCACAATGCCTGGAATCGATCTGATCATTGTGTGACAATAAGCCCGCGAATGCAGCTGCACCTGCGCCTTCAACCAATGATTTGCCACGTTCGAGCATATTCACTATGGCGTCTGCAATTTCCTCTTCACTCACCGTTACTATGTCATCAACATAATTGTTGATGAGCGGCAGTGTATTTTCGCCAGGCTGTTTTACAGCGATGCCCTCGGCAATCGTAGAGACTTTATCCAGCTTTTTGACGACACCTCGGTGATAAGCGGTATGCATTGCAGGTGCAGCTTTTGCCTGCACTCCGATGACTTTTATATCCGGATTCACCGATTTGGCACCGACAGCGATACCGCTGATGAGACCGCCGCCTCCGATAGGCACGACGATGGTATCAATCGTATTTACCTGCTCGAGCAGCTCGAGGGCAATCGTCCCCTGGCCGGCCATGATGTCATAGTCGTCAAAGGGATGGACATATGTGGCACCGCATCTTTCCTGCTGCTTCAGCGAAGCTTCAAAAGCCTCCTGGAAACTTTCGCCGGTGAGCACGACTTCGGCACCGTATCCTCTTGTTGCTTCTACTTTTGCTTCGGGTGTTGCCTCTGCCATGTAGATCGTTGCTTTCACACCCAGTTTATATGCAGCAAGGGCAAGCCCCTGTGCGTGATTGCCTGCTGAAGCAGTGATTACGCCGCGGTCAAGTTCACTTCGGGAGAGGCGCATAAGCTTGTAGCTGGCGCCCCTGAATTTGAAAGCCCCGGTTTTTTGCTGGTTCTCCATTTTGAAATAGATGTTTTTGCCAGTGCGCAGATTCGTAGTAGCTGATGTGCGTATCGGTGTTTGATGGACTACAGGGTCCAAACGCTTCCAGGCGTCATGGACTAATCCACCAGTCAGGAAATCCCCATGTAAGTCACTCTCCTTGATCAGTTATTTTGGATTTAAATTTATATCATTTAAAAATCCCGTCGTTGGCGAGGGGTGTCACAGCTTTGGGCTGCTTAGCCTCGTATTCTTTGATTTTCTCGTCGAGCAGTAAGGTCAATGCGATGTCATCCCAGCCGTTCAGAAGTTTCTCCTTATGGTAGCCCGGGATATCAAAAGGTACGGCATTCCCATCATCATCTGTAATTTCCTGCTGCTTCAGGTCTACATGGATGTTGTATGTGCCATCCTCCGATTTCCGCATCCAATCCCTGATCTTTCCCTCATCCGCCTTGATGAGGATGATGCCGTTCTTGAATGCATTGTTGTAGAAGATATCCGCATAGCTTGGTGCAATGATCACTCTGAATCCATAATCCAGGAGCGCCCACGGGGCGTGCTCCCTGGAAGATCCGCAGCCGAAGTTTTCGCCCGCCAGGAGAACGGATGCACCTTCGAACTTCGCATCATCCAGTTCAAAACCGCCGCGTCTGTTTCCATCATCGTCAAAACGCCAGTTGTGGAATACAAACTGCCCGAATCCGGTCCTTTCGACACGTTTCAGAAACTGTTTCGGAATGATCTGGTCCGTATCCACGTTGCTTCTTTCAAGCGGGAACACCTTTCCTCTATGTTCACTGATCGCTTCCATATTCCCTCCTCCTAACTCGGCACACCGGCTGTGAATTTTCTTACATCCGTGAAAGTTCCTTCGATGGCAGCAACAGCAGCCATTTCAGGGCTGACAAGGTGCGTGCGTGCACCCGATCCCTGTCTGCCTTCAAAGTTGCGGTTTGAAGTGGATGCACAGCGCCCGCCTGCAGGAACGATATCATCGTTCATCGCAAGGCACATGCTGCACCCTGATTCCCGCCATTCGAATCCGGCATCCTTGAAGATCCTGTCCAGGCCAAGCTCTTCGGCCTGCATCTTGACGCTGAACGACCCCGGAACAACAATCGCCCGGACCCCCTCTTTGACACGGTGGCCCTTCACGATATCCGCTGCATTCTGAAGATCCGGAAGTCTGGAATTCGTACAGGAGCCGATGAACACATGATCGATTTCAATGGAAGTAATCGGCTGATCCTCCCCGAGCCCCATATATTCAAGAGCCCTTCTGACTTCATCCTTGTTCTCAACATTGGAAATTTTAGGCGTCGCCGCACTGATAGGCACGACCATGCCTGGATTCGTCCCCCATGATACCTGGGGTTCGACTTCGCCAGCATCGATTTCAAGAGTGACATCGTACTCTGCATCTTCATCCGTTGCCAGCTCCAGCCATTTCCCGGCCAGCGAGTCAAATGCCTCCCCTTCGGGCACATATTCCCGTCCCCTCAGGAATTCCACCGTTGTCGCATCGGGACTGATCAGCCCCGCACGGGCACCGCCTTCGATGGACATGTTGCAGACCGTCATGCGTCCTTCCATTGACAGGTTCCGGATTGCTTCCCCCGTATATTCAATGACGTGGCCGGTGCCGAATTTCACTCCGAATTTTGCAATGATCGCCAAAATCAGGTCTTTCGCAGTCACACCCGCTTCAAGATCACCATTCACCCTGACATTCATCGTCTTCGGTTCGGACTGCATCAAGGTCTGAGTGGCGAGTACATGCTCCACTTCACTTGTACCGATGCCGAATGCCAGGGCACCAAAGGCACCGTGCGTGGAAGTGTGGCTGTCACCGCAAACGATTGTCTTGCCCGGCTGGGTGAGTCCGAGCTGCGGCCCGATGACGTGGACGATGCCCTGGTCGGGATGATGCATATCGGCAAGCCTGATACCGAAGTCGGCACAGTTTTTCCTGAGCGTCTCCATCTGTTTCTTTGAAATTTCATCCTTGATGACATCCCGGCCCCGGGTCGGGACATTATGATCCATCGTGGCATATGTCAGGTCAGGCCGGCGGACTTTGCGATCATTCAGACGCAATCCTTCAAAAGCCTGCGGCGAAGTCACTTCATGGACAAGGTGCTGATCGATATAAATCAGATCCGGCTTATCTGCCTCTGAATGCACTATATGATTTTCCCAGATTTTTTCAATAATTGTTTTTCCCATATCAATACACCTTTTCCTTACATATATGAGCTGCAAATTGCATTCGAAATGCTTTTGGTCGAAAGATTCTCAATCACCTTTTCCACCATCTCACGGGTGCCGACTATGCGGCCGCCTTCTATATCCAGGTCGGCTGTATGATATCCGCCCTCAAGCGTGTCACTGACTGCACGTTCTATTTCATCCGCCTCGTCTTCCATCCCAAATGAATGCCGGAGCATCATTGCCGCTGAAAGTATCATGCCTAGCGGATTTGCGATATCCTGGCCGGCGATGTCGGGGGCAGACCCGTGCACAGGTTCATACAATCCGACACCGTCTGTGCGGATGCTCGCCGATGGCAGCATACCGAGCGATCCCGTCAATACTGAGGCCTCATCACTCAGTATGTCACCGAAGAGATTTTCTGTCACAATGACATCGAACTGTCTCGGGTTTGTGATCAGCTTCATGGCAGCTGCATCAACAAGCAGGTGTTCAACTTCCACCTCCGGATGGTCTCGGGCTTTCTCATCGACCACTTCCCTCCACATCCGGCTGGATTCAAGGACATTTGCCTTGTCCACGGATGTGAGTTTCCCGCGTCTCATTTTGGCCGACTCGAACCCTTTGTCAACAATTCGCTCCATTTCCTCACGGGTATACTTGAGCGTATCTATGACCGTCCGGCCGCCTTCCCTTCTTTCGCTTGGTTTGCCGAAATAGAGTCCGCCGGTCAGTTCGCGTACAATCAGTATGTCACAGCCGTCAACGATTTCAGTTTTTAATGGAGAGGAATGTACGAGGGAACTGAATCCTGTCACGGGACGCAGATTCGCAAAGAGTCCGAGTGACTTGCGTATTCCGAGCAACCCTCGTTCAGGTCTTTTCGACGCTTCCACATGATCCCATTTCGGACCTCCGACCGCACCGAGCAGCACAGCATCCGCACTGCTGCATGCCTTTACAGTTTCTTCAGGAAGCGGTGTACCATAGCGGTCGATTGCACTACCGCCGATCGCATGTTCATGGAAGATGAATTCATGATGGTGTTCACCCGCCACAGCATTGAGCACTGCTCTGGCACCTTCCATTATTTCTTTCCCGACGCCGTCACCCGGCAACATTATAATCTGCTTTTTCATCCGAACCCCTCCATCCTAAAATTTTATCCGTTGACTGCTTCCTTTTCTTTAGATGCCTGTGCTGTTATGAGATATCTGTTGACTGCATTGATGTAGGCATTTGCAGATGCTTCGATGACATCCTGTGCAGTGCCGCGTCCGTTGGTCCTCTCTCCGTTTACCAGGAGCTGTACGTGGGATTCTGCTAGCGCGTCCTTACCGCCGCCTACGGAGTTGAGCTGGTAGTCGAGCAGCTTGAGTTCTGCATCAATGAGTTCCTGTATCGTCTTGTACAGTGCTTCTACGCTGCCGTTGCCCGTCGCCGCAGTCTGCACCGTCTTACCGGCTGGTGTGCTGAGTGAAACAGTCGCCGTAGTGATGTTTGCCGTACCGTAGTTCACCTGGAAGTTTTCCAGACTGTATTTGTTCACTGCTGAATGTGCAGTCTTCGTTTCCATGATCAGAGTATAAATATCGTCATCCGTCACTTCACGTTTATGGTCGGTAAGCTCCTTGAACCGTCTGAAGGTGCTCTTCACTTCTTCATCCGTCATTTCTACACCGAACTCTTTGACTTTATCCTTGAATGCATGCTTTCCGGAATGCTTGCCCATGAACAGTGTATTCGACGATACGCCGACGAGTTCCGGCGTGATTATTTCATAGGTTTCTGCGTTTTTCAGGACTCCGTCCTGATGGATGCCGGATTCATGTGCATATGCATTGCGTCCGATGATCGCCTTGTTCGCCTGCACATACATGCCTGAAAGCTTGGCAATCAGATCGCTTGTCCGTTTGATTTCATCGAGCTTGAGCCCTGTTTCATAGTTGTAACGATCGGCGCGTATATGAAGCGCCACCGCTACTTCTTCCAACGCGACGTTGCCGGCACGCTCGCCAATCCCGTTGACGGTCCCCTCGACCTGCGTGGCGCCATTTTCAATAGCCGCCATCGTATTTGCCGCTGCCAGGCCAAGGTCATTGTGACAATGGCAGGACAGGTCAGCCTTTGCGATGTTGGGCACATTTTCCTTCATATACTTGAACATCCTGCCGTATTCATCCGGTGTAGTATACCCTACAGTATCCGGCAGATTGATCACCGTTGCACCGGCATCAATGACCTGTTCGATGATGTCCGCCATGAAATCCCAGTCGGAACGTGTGGCATCCTCTGCGGACCATTCCACCTCAGTGAATCTTTCCCGTGCATATCTGACCATATCCACAGACTGCTTTATCACTTCTTCAGGTGTCATCTTCAGCTTGTATTCCATATGGATCGGAGATGTCGCCAGGAAGATGTGGATCCTTGGGTTTGGTGTGTTTTTCAACGCTTCCCATGCACGGTCGATATCTCCTTTCCTCGTACGGGCGAGTGCTGTCACCGATACATCCGTTACAGTATCGGCGATCAGCTTCACCGCCTGGAAATCACCTTCCGAAGCGGCCGGAAAACCGGCTTCCATGACATCCACCCCCAGCTTTTCCAGCTGTTTTGCAATTTCAAGCTTCTCCATCTTATTCAGGTTGACACCCGGGGACTGTTCACCGTCCCGGAGCGTGGTATCAAAGATCCTAATTCGTGACATGAACATTCCCTTCTTTCTTTTTGCCACTGACCGGCTGTTTGACAAATGGCATCAATTCGCGCAGGTCCTGGCCTACTTTTGTGATCGGATGCTGATATTCCTTATTGTTGATCGCATTATACTGAGGGCGTCCCGCCTTGTTCTCAAGAATCCAGCCTTTGGCGAATTCACCGCTCTGGATTTCCGAAAGAACTTCTTTCATGCGCGCTTTGGTTTCGTCATTGACTACACGCGGTCCGGATACGAAATCCCCCCACTGCGCTGTATCAGAGATGGAGTAGCGCATGTTTTCCATGCCGCCTTCATACATGAGGTCCACGATGAGCTTCATCTCATGGAGACATTCGAAATAAGCGACTTCCGGCTGATAGCCTGCTTCTGTCAGTGTTTCAAACCCGGCTTTGACAAGACTTGTGAGCCCGCCGCAGAGTACCGCCTGTTCCCCGAAGAGATCCGTTTCCGTCTCTTCCTGGAAGGAAGTTTCGAGTACGCCCGCTCTCGCTGCCCCGATGCCGGCTGCATAGGCCATCGCCACGTCTGTCGCATTGCCCGTCACGTCCTGGAACACACCATACAGGGCAGGAACGCCTGCTTCCTCTTCATAAGTCCTGCGTACAAGATGTCCAGGTCCTTTCGGTGCGACAAGGAATACGTCGATATCCTCTCTTGGCACAACCTGGTTGAAATGGATGTTGAAGCCGTGGGCGAATGCAAGGGCGCTGCCTGATTTTAAGTTGTCTTTGATACTGTCCTCGTATACTTTCGGCTGATTTTCATCCGGCAGCAGTACCATGGTGACATCCGCTTCAGCCACTGCCTCAGCTACCGCTTTCGTTTCAAACCCATCTTCCTGTGCCTTCTCCTGTGATTTCCCCGGACGAAGTCCGACAACGACTTCATATCCGCTGTCCCTGAGATTCTGTGCATGGGCATGTCCCTGCGAGCCGTAGCCGACAATTGCCACTTTTTTACCCTCGAGTGCCGCTTTGTTGATGTCTTTGTCATAGAATACTTGTGTCATTATAATCTTCCTTCCAATTTTTAAGTGTAGTTTTCAATATCTTCCATATGAATGTTCCGGTTCTTTCCCGCTCAGATGCTTAATGTGCTGAAATCCTGGACCTGTCTCGCGGGCTGCTTCCCCCGGCGGAAAGCAGTAACCCCCGTCCGCTTGAGTTCGATGATGCCGTATGGCCGGAGCAGATCCGCCAAGGCATCTATCTTATCCGGCTTGCCGGTCACCTCGATGATCATGCTGTTGCGGGAGATGTCGAGCACCCTTGCCCGGAAGGGTTCGATGATGCCCTGTATCTCAGAGCGTGTTGCGCTTGTACTCCCCACCTTTATCAGTGCAAGTTCCCTGGCAACGATCGAATGATCAGTGATATCATTGACCTTCAGTACATCAATCTGCTTGTTCAGCTGTTTTGTCAGCTGTTCAATTTTGTTTTCATCCGGCACATCCACGACAAAGGTCATTTTTGAAATGCCCTCTGTTTCGGAAGTGCCGACCGTGATGCTCTCGATATTGAATGCCCTTTTGGACAGCATCCCTGTAATCCTGTTCAGGACACCGCTTGAGTTCTGGACTGTGGCTGTGATTATTCGCTGCATCTTCTCACCCCCAGCATTTCATGGTTTCCCTTGCCCGGTGCAACCATCGGGAATACCTTATCCAATTTCTGCACCCTGGCATCCACCAGCACCGGTCCGTCATAAGAGAAGACTTCCTTCATCACTGCAGGGACTTCAGTTTCATTCGAAACCCTTATTCCTCTGATGCCGAACCCTTCAGCCAGCTTTACGAAATCCGGGTTTTCAGTCATCAGTGATGAGGAATACCGTTCTTCATAAAACTTCTCCTGCCACTGCCTCACCATACCGAGCGCTTCGTTGTTGACGATGATCACTTTGATCGGCAGCCGGTGCTGTTTGATGACCGCAAGTTCCTGCATCGTCATCTGGAAACCACCATCCCCGACGATTGAGACCACCGTCTCCCGGGGACGGCCGAGCTGTGCACCGATGGCTGCCGGCAAGCCGAATCCCATCGTTCCCAGTCCGCCCGAAGTCACCCATTTATGAGGTTCATTGAACTGATAGAACTGCGCCGCCCACATCTGATGCTGACCGACGTCCGTTGTAATGATGGCCTGACCGTCTGTTTCACGGTGCAGCTCCTCAATCAGCCACTGCGGTGAAATCAGCTCATCCGAGCGTTCGAACCAAAATGGGCTGCTGTCTTTGTTATCCATCACACGCCTGTACCATTCTGTACAGTCCGTCTTTTCAATGTGCGTTTCAAGCAATCCCTGAAGTGCCTCTTTCGCGTCCCCGACCACCGGTATGTCCGTGTCGACATTTTTACCGATCTCGGCCGGGTCGATATCGACATGGGCGACTTTCGCCTCCGGGGCAAAGTGCTGCAGTGCACCGGTCAGACGGTCGTCGAATCTTGCTCCGATATTGATGAGCAGATCCGCTTCGTAGATTGCCATGTTGGCGGCGTATGACCCATGCATGCCCGCCATGCCGAGTGCCTGTTTGTGGCCGCCCGGGAAACTGCCGATTCCGAGCAGTGTGGTCGTTACCGGCAGACTGTGCTTTTCTGCAAATTCGAGCAGCTCCCTGTCGGCTCCGGCAAAATGGATGCCGGCTCCGGCCAGCAAGACCGGCCGCTTCGCCGATGCAAGTGCATCAGCCAGCCTTCTGATCTGCAGCGGATTCGGCCTGTAGGTCGGCTGATAGCCCGGCAAATGGAAATCGCTGCTGAAAGTTTCTCCGGAGATTTCCTGTGCAATGTTTTTCGGTATATCCACAACCACCGGGCCGGGTCTTCCCGTAGTCGCGATATGGAATGCTGCGTTTATGATGCGCGGAAGCTCCTTGAGATCCGTCACCTGATAGTTATGTTTCGTAATCGGTGTCGTCACCCCGATGACATCCGCTTCCTGGAAGGCATCCGAACCGATGACTGCCGTGGATACCTGACCGGTGAAGACAACCACCGGCAGCGAATCCATCATCGCATCTGTAATGCCTGTGACCAGGTTGGTCGCCCCCGGCCCGGAAGTGGCAATGACGACGCCCGGCTTGCCTGTAACCCTTGCATACCCCTCGGCTGCATGGATGAGGCCCTGTTCATGTCTGCACAGTATGTGCTGGAACGGTGCCTCCGCACGGTGCAGGGCATCGTAGATCGGAAGTACAGCACCGCCCGGGTAACCGAATACCGTATCGACATCCTGTTCAACCAGCGACTCGATGAACAGGTCTGCCCCCGTCCTCAACTTCTGCTCCTGCGCTTCAATTTTCATTTCACTCTTTGTCTGAGTTCTCATTACCACTTACCTCCTTGTATTTCACACTGGAAAGGTTCCTGTGAAAGCTTTGAAATAAAAAAGACTCTTTCCTCCCTGAAGACACCTATTTTGAAATAAGTATCAGCATGGGGAGAAAAGAGTCCTTTTTCACGGTACCACCCAAATCTGCATGCACCTTGCGGTGGATGCCTCCTGGACTGCCGCCGGCAGTCCTTTTTGGTAACGGGTGTCCTGCACCCGGCTCGGCCTATTCGATGAACTCATCTTTCAGTCCGGCACTCAGGGTCGAGAGTCATGATTATGACATTCCCGGGTTCCAGCATCTCCCGGGTCTCTGGTAAATGTCATGCGTAATCATAAGGTCCCATCGTCGTTTTCCTGTATGTGTGTCCGAAAAGTTATCAGACATTTCTGATATGTGATATTGAAAGTAATCTTATAACGTTTGGAATCAGAAATCAACACCTAAATATTAAATTATTTTAAATCGTCTGATATTTCTGATATTGTTATCGCTTACATTGCCTACATATCAAGGTTTAGGAAAAAACCAATTTTTTTAAAATATTTTTGATTTCAAAAGAAGAACCTGCCCCGAAAGTACCGGAGAGGTTCCCATCATGTTTTATTTTGTAAGGAAATCCGTTACAGCGCCCTGGGATGAGCATGTCACATTATGTGCATATTTCCCCAGCACACCTTTTTTGTACAGTTCAGGTGCTGTCCATTCTGCCCTGCGTCTTCCAATTACCTCATCAGTTACATCGAATGATATTTCCTTCTTATCGGAATCCACAGTGACGAGGTCGCCTTCACGGAGAAAGGCAATCGGCCCGCCGGCCTGGGCTTCAGGCGAGATATGTCCGACTACAAGTCCGTGTGTCCCGCCCGAGAACCGGCCGTCTGTGAGAAGTGCCACCTTCTCCCCCATGCCTTTGCCGACGAGTAGGCTGGATACGGAAAGCATCTCAGGCATTCCCGGTCCGCCCTTCGGTCCGACATAGCGGATGACCAGTACGTCCCCTTCTTTGATCTCGTTGTTCAGCACTGCGTCCGTCGCCTCTTTTTCATTATCGAAAACCCGCGCCGGCCCCTGGTGATGTTTCACTTTGACACCGGAAACCTTCGCCACTGCGCCTGTCGGTGACAGGTTCCCTTTCAGCACGATCAGCGGCCCGTCTGCACGTTTCGGATTATCAAGCGGCATGATGACATCCTGCCCCTCTTTAAGGTCGTCCACTTCCGCCAGGTTCTCGGCAACCGTCCTGCCTGTAACCGTCATGCACTCCCCGTGGATGTAGCCTTCCCTGTGAAGCATTTTCATGACGCCCTGGACACCGCCCGCCTTATACAGATCCTGCATTACATAACGTCCGCTCGGCTTCAGGTCTGCCAGATGAGGTACACTCTCCTGCAGACGGTTGAAGTCATCGATTGTAACATCCACTTCAGCTGCATGCGCGATCGCAAGGATGTGGAGGATGGCATTCGTTGAGCCGCCAAGTGCCATGACGACAGTAATTGCGTTTTCAAACGCTTCTTTGGTCATGATATCTTTTGGATATATTTCCTTCTCAAGCAGATTGTATACCGCTTCACCGGCTGCTTTTATATCCTCGGCTTTCGCTTTGGATTCAGCAGGATTAGAGGCGCTGCCGGGCAGGCTCATCCCCATCGCCTCCATCGCAGAAGCCATGGTATTTGCAGTATACATTCCGCCGCATGCACCGGCGCCCGGGCAGGCACTGCATTCGATGGCATTCAGCTCTTTGTCGTCGATATCGCCGTTATTGTGCTTGCCGACACCTTCAAAAACAGAAACCAGATCTATGTCCGTGCCGCGCAGATTCCCCGGCGCGATGGTGCCGCCGTAGGCGAATACAGCAGGCACTTCAGCATTCGCAATCGCAATTGCACAGCCGGGTATGTTCTTGTCGCACGCTCCGATGGCAACTAGTCCGTCGAGGTTCTCCGCACCGACGACCGTCTCGATGGAATCGGCAATCAAATCACGGGACGGCAGTGAATAGCGCATGCCCTGCGTCCCCATGGAGATTCCGTCAGACACTGTGATCGTGTTGAACTGCAGCGGTACACCGCCCGCTTCCTGCGCCCCTTTCTTGGCTTCAAGTGCAAGATCGTTCAGATGTATGTTGCAAGGCGTCACTTCCGCCCATGTACTCGCAATGCCAATCTGCGGTTTTGTAAAACTTTCATCGGTCAATCCGACCGCCCGGAGCATCGCCCGGTTCGGCGCTTTCACATTACTTTCAGTATAGACATGACTTTTGATCCGTAGATCTTTTTTTGTTTTTCCCTCAGTAGACATACTGTGGACCACCTTTCATTTACCTTCTTCTCTTTTTATGCGCGTACTCCGTCCGCTTTCGGCTCCTGTGCCGCTTCAGCCCCTTCACTGCCGTCAGTCCTTTTGCTCATCCAGGTGGCGATCAGCGAACCTGAAATATTATGCCAGACACTGAAAAGTGCCGCCGGCACTGCGGACAGTGGTGAGAAATGTGCTGCTGACAAAGCAGCGGCAAGGCCGGAGTTCTGCATGCCGACTTCTATCGAGGTCGCCTTCTGATCCGCAAGGTTCAGACCGAATACTCTGGCAGCCAGGAATCCGACGGTATACCCGACCACATTATGCAGTATGACGACCAGGAATATAAGGAGCCCGGATTGGACGATCGCTTCAGTGTTGGCTGAAACGACTGCTGCGACAACACCGACGATGCCGATCACTGATATGAGCGGCAATATTGCAATGCCTTTTTCAATGCGGTCACCTGCAAGGTACCTCACGACAAGCCCCAGAATGACAGGGACCAGGACAATCTGGACGATGGATACGAACAGATCCATGAAAGATACAGGCAGCCATGCACTGGCCAGCAGCAGTGTGAGCGCCGGGGTGAGCACCGGGGCAAGTACAGTGGATACCGCCGTGGCTGTGACCGACAGTGCCGTATTCCCTTTCGCAAGATATGTCATGACATTGGAGGACGTCCCTCCCGGTGTGCACCCGACCAGGATTACACCCACCGCAATTTCAGGCGGAAGCTGGAACAGCATGACGAGTCCCAGCGCGATGATCGGCATGATTGTATATTGGGCAATGACCACGATAAATACGATTCTCGGGGCATTCAATACCCTTTTGAAATCCCCGGGCTTCAATGTAAGCCCCATGCCGAACATGATGATTCCGAGAAGCAGATTGATATAGGCACCAATCCATGTAAATCCTCCGGGGAATAAAAACGATATTACTGCAAATAAAATCACCCAGACTGCGAAAGTGTTTCCCACAAACTGGCTGAATCTGGCTACAGCGTTCATTACAGACCCTCCTTCATTGGACAGCAGTTTATTCAGTTTCGCTTGAAACTATAAAGAGTATATTAGCAGATAATTCAAAATTATCCTAGGTCTTTATTTAAAATCTTTTGAATCTTTTAAATATGAAAGAGCCGCCGGCGGAGGATAATCAATCACTGCCCGGAGGCTGGCACCGCTTGCATAAAGGTGTGAAAAAATTATATGATTTTGATATATAATTTCGCCGTTTTATATTATAATGATTATAGATTATTAAAAGGAGACAGCAGAATGGGATTACGCGAAGCTAATAAAGAGCGTCGTCGTTCCGGCATAATCAGGACTGCAGAAGAACTTTTCGTAAAAAATGGGTTCAACGCAGTGCATATGCAGGATATTGCCGATGCTGAAGGTATTGGAATCGCCACGTTATTCCGGTACTTCCCTAAAAAGAAGCAGCTGATTTTAGCAGTAGCAACTTCAATAATGGAATCAGAAGCAGATGCTTTCAAAAATATACTGGACCAGCCCGGCCGTACAGCATACGAAAAGCTTGAAGACTGCTTTAAATATATGAAAGACTCAAAGAATCACCCCGGAGCAAAAAAATCCAAATTCAATGACGCTTTTCTGGTCTATGCAGACAATACATTGGAGCCGCTGGACAACATGCTCCCCTACATCAACGCACGCAGACGGATTGCAGACCATTTCATGGAACTGATCGATATGGGAAAAGAGGATGGTTCGCTGCATTCTGAGAGATGCTGCAGAAAAATAATGCTGCCGATACTCAATAATTTCGGCATCTATACGCAAAAACTTGCGATGAGTGATCCAATCACCGATCCAAACGGCGACCTGTCAACTGAACACCAGCTGGAAACCGTGAGCAGGATATACCTCGAATATTTAAAACCTGAATAACAAAACAGCACCCGGCCTGAATCAGGCCGGGTGCTGTTCTGTCTGCTATTCGCCGTTGTTGCGGCGGTCCAGGTTGTTTCTTCTTTCACGTGAAGCATCATAATCATATTCACTGTTCTTTAGGGAGCTGCGGCGCTTTTCATCTGTATCATTCAGGGTTTCACCGTCATCCCCGGACACTTCATCATTGAAACCTGACGTGCCGCCGCGCCTCGTATATTCTTCCTCCGTCACCGGTTCCGTGGTCTCCTGGGAATCAATGTTCCCGTCGACATAGCGGTCCGGTTCCCCGCCGATGTTGTCTTCATCCACATAGCGGTCGTCACCGCGCTCAGAACGTTCGTCATCATATGCGGACAGGCCGGCTGCCCCGTCTTTCTGCCGGTCCCTGTATTCACGCTCGGTCTCATCATCTATCGCACGGTACTGGCGGGTCGATTCGAGATCATCCTCCCCATATGAACGGTCGCGGTTCCGGGACTCGCGTTCATACGTTTTCACGTCATCCCGGCCATGGTCACGCGCTGCGCCGGCAGCACCAGCGCCCGCTGCAGTGCCTGCCGCCCTTTCCGATTCGGGAGTACGGCGGTCTTCTGTGAATTGTTCCCGTCTCCTTTCCTCTCCGGCAGAATAATCGTCATCGTGTGTGATGACACGGTCCTTCCGGACAAAGAGCAGAATGGCTGCAATGACGAAGAACAACGGAATGAGACCCGTAATGACTGCAAATACCAGCGGTGCTGTCAGCACACCTGCTATGAGCAGCAGGAAGCCGGCCAGTATCCTCCGTCTCAGCGTAAGCAGTCCGAACAGCCCGATGATCAGAGGCACTGCAAGATAGAGTGCAATCATCCATGAATTGTTGAGCATGCTGAGTACTGCATCAGTCATCTGGTCAGGTGAGAGATCTCCTGACCCCTGCTGCGCAATTGCATCCTGCACCTGCATTCTGACTGACTCGATGAATGCAGGGTCATTCACCATCACAAGGGAAAAGAATAGAATTAAACCTGTAATCGCAAGCAGTGCAATCCATGCCAGCCAGCCAAAAATCCTTTCAGCTATCCGGCTGACCGGCTCTACAGTTTGTGTGTAGTGTTTTTTTGCCATATTATCCTCCAAATATTTATGCCTTCATACTGAATATTACCCCACAGGCCATATTTTAATCAAACATACTTGATGCGATCGGGTAAAATTCCTCTGAGAATCTGATGTGTAAAAAAGCAGGCTGTGATTTTCACAGCCTGCGGGATCAGACTTTTATCGTCACGTCCTCTTCCATATCCTTCAGCTGCTTCACAGCCTGGTATGCCTCCATGCCGCTGCTCTGTTTAAAGTCACGGAATATCGTCTTCTCCTCTGCCTTGGAGGGGACCACAATTTTAAATCTGTCATACCGCTCTTTGAAGACACGGGAGTTTATCCCATTGTCGAATGCAGCTTCCACTGCTTCAAAGAATTGTACGACATCAATGACTTCTTCGGTCGTCCAGTCGACATCGATCGGGTAACTGTATTCTTCTGCCATGGATTCATCACTCCTGTATGAAAAAAGGCGTCCTTAGCAAAGGACGCCTGATTTATGATTCTAACGATTACATAGTGTGGATCGGTTTGCCGAGGACAACGTCTGCAGCTTCCATCGGAATTTCACCGAGTGTCGGATGCGCATGGATTGTCAGGGCAATATCTTCTGCAGTCATGCCTGTTTCAACAGCAAGGCCGAGTTCGGCAATGATGTCCGAAGCTCCTGTACCTGCCACCTGGGCACCGATAAGAAGCCCGTCTTCTTTGCGGGAAACAAGTTTGACGAAGCCGTCTGTTTCGTTGAGACCCAGTGCGCGGCCGTTGGCTGCGAACGGGAATTTACCTGTTTTGACTTCGAACCCTGCCTCTTTGGCACTGGCTTCATTGTGGCCGACAGTGGCAAGTTCCGGTTCAGTGAAGCATACAGCCGGGATTCCGAGGTAGTCCACTTCGGATTTTTCTCCGGAGATCGCTTCTGCTGCAACTTTGGCTTCATAGCTCGCCTTATGGGCAAGTGGAAGCCCTGGAACGATATCACCGATTGCAAAGATGTTGTCGATGGAAGTCCTGGATTGTTTGTCCACTTCCACGAGACCTTTGTCAGTCATCTTGATGCCGAGCTCTTCGAGACCGAGTTCGTCTGTGTTCGGACGGCGTCCGACAGTGACGAGTACATAGTCCGCTTCGAGTTCTTTCGTTTCGCCTTTGACTTCATAAGTGACTTTGACGCCATTGTCTGTTTCCTCAGCAGATTGTGCCATCGCTTCGGTTTCGATTGTAACGCCTTTTTTCTTGAGGTTCTTTTTGACAACCTGGGTCATCTGCTTTTCGAATCCGCCGAGGATGTCTTTGGTACCTTCGAGGATGGTCACTTCAGTGCCGAAGTTTGCATAGGCTGTACCGAGTTCTGAGCCGATGTAGCCGCCGCCGATTACGACAAGTTTTTCAGGTTTTTCTTCAAGAGCGAGCGCTCCTGTGGAATCCAGCACACGCTTGCCGAATTTGAATCCTGGGATTTCAATCGGACGTGAACCTGTAGCGATAATTGCATTTTTGAATTCATAAGTCTGGGACTGTTTTTCATCCATGACTTTCATCTTGTTAGAGTCGACGAAGTACGCTTCGCCTTTTACGATTTCCACTTTGTTGCCTTTGAGCAGCCCTTCAACACCGCCGACGAGTTTCTTCACGACGCTGTCTTTGAATGACTGCACTTTTGAGAAGTCCAGTTTGACGCCCTCAGTCACAACACCCATGTCTTCAGAGTGCTGAGCCTGGTGGAAACGGTGCGAGGAAGAGATCATTGCCTTGGAAGGAATACATCCGACGTTCAGACATACACCGCCAAGGTCACCTTTCTCGACGATCGTCACTTTCTGGCCGAGCTGTGCAGCACGGATTGCTGCAACATATCCGCCCGGGCCGGCGCCAACTACTACAGTATCAGTTTCAATAGGAAAATCTCCAACTACCATATGCTCTTATCCCTCCATCAGTAATAATTCCGGATTGTTAAGCAGACGCTTAACATGGTTCAATGCATTCTGTGCTGTCATACCGTCAATCTGTCTGTGGTCGTAGCTCATAGAAAGCGCAAGTACCGGTTTAGCAACGATTTCACCATCCACCACCATAGGTTTCTGTTCAATGCGGCCGATGCCGAGAATTGCAACTTCAGGCTGGTTGATGACCGGTGTGAACCATTGTCCGCCTGCTGATCCAAGGTTGGAAATCGTCATGGATCCGCCTTTCATTTCCTCACCGCTCAATTTGCCGTCACGTGCTTTGCCGGCAAGCTGATTGATTTCATCAGAAATCTCGAACATTGATTTCTTGTCTGCGTCTTTGACTACAGGTACAACGAGACCTCTTTCTGTATCGGCAGCAATACCAACATTATAATAATGTTTCTGGATTACTTCAAATGTTTCATTATCGATTGAAGTATTCATCTCAGGGAACTTCTTGAGCATGGATACGAGCGCTTTTACCACATACGGAAGGAATGTCAGTTTGACACCCTGTTCAGCTGCCACGTCCTTGAATTTCTTCCTGTGGTTCCAGAGCGCTTCAACTTCCACTTCATCCAGATGTGTAACGTGAGGGGATGTCTGCTTGGAGTTGACCATTGCCTTGGCAATCGCTTTTCTCATGCCGCTCATCTTCTCGCGTGTTTCAGGATACTGACCTTCAGGCGCTGCCTGTTTTGACTCTTTGGAAGTTGGTGCTTCCTGTGCCGCTTCTTCTGTTTCAGCAGATTCAGAAGGCTGCTCACCATTCTTGAACGCTTCAACATCCTCTTTCAGCACACGGCCGTTTTTGCCGCTGCCGGACACTTCGCTGATGTCAACGTCGTTGTCGCGGGCAAACTTGCGTACGGAAGGCATCGCTATGACACGCTCTCCGGAAGTTTCCTTTTTGGCAGATTCCTTATCTTCTGAAGCATTCTCTTTCTTCTCTTCTTCAGACCCGGATTCTTCTTTCTGGGACTCCTCTTTTTTCTCTTCTGATTTCTCGTCGGATGAGCCTTCATCTCCGCTGTCTTCAGAACCGTCGTCGATTGTTACAATCGTTTCACCGACAGTAGTGACAGTACCCTCTTCAACATGAAGTTTCTTGACTGTACCATCAACCGGGGACGGGATTTCAACAACAGCTTTATCGTTCTGTACTTCTGCAAGCACATCGTCTTCTTTGATCTCTTCGCCTTCTGAGATGAACCATTTTACGATTTCACCTTCGTGGATACCTTCACCGATATCAGGCAGTTTAAATTCAAATGCCACAGTAACTTCCTCCTTTAGTAGTGATTAAAAATCCATTACCTGTTTAGCACGCTCTACGATATCATCTTTGTTCGGAAGCCAGATGCTTTCTGCCTGTGTGAACGGATAGACAGTATCAGGTGCTGTGACACGCATGATCGGTGCTTCCAGACTCAGTATGGCGCGTTCTGAGAGTTCTGATGCTACGTTCGCAGCAACTCCCGCCTGGCGCTGTGCTTCCTGGATGACAACCGCGCGGTTCGTCTTTTCAACGGATTTTACCAGTGTTTCATAATCGATCGGCGATACGGTCCTCAGATCGATGACTTCAGCCGAGATATCCTCTTCTGCAAGTGCTTCAGCTGCTTTCATCGCTTCCTGTACCATTGCGCCGTATGCGATCAGTGTGATGTCGTCGCCTTCCTGCTTGACATTCGCCTTGCCGATTTCCACTGTGTACTCTTCATCAGGTACATCTTCACGGAATGAACGGTAGAGCTTCATGTGCTCAAGGAATACAACCGGATCATTGGAGCGGATCGCTTCGATCAGCAGCCCTTTCGCATCCACCGGGTTTGAAGGGATGACCACTTTGAGGCCCGGCGTCTGGGCCATGAGGCCTTCCAGTGAGTCAGCATGCAGTTCAGGTGTGTGAACCCCGCCGCCGAATGGCGCACGGATTACTACAGGCGTTTCTTTGGACGCCCCGGAACGCGCTCTGTGACGGGCAATCTGACCGGCTACGCCGTCCATCGCCTCGAAAAGGAAACCGAAGAACTGGATTTCGACAACCGGACGGTAGCCTTCCAGCGTAACCCCGAGTCCAAGGGAAGTCAGTCCGCTTTCTGCGAGCGGTGTATCGAATACGCGATCTTCCCCGAATTCTTTCTGAAGGCCTTCAGTAGCACGGAACACACCACCGTTTACACCGACGTCTTCACCGAAGACGAGGACATTCTCGTCATTTTTCAATTCAGTGGCCATCGCATCAGTGATTGCCTGAATCATTGTCATCTGTGCCATTGATTATTTCGACTCCTTTTCTTTATATACTTCATACTGCTCTTTCAAGTTGGCAGGCATATCTTCATACATGTTATCCATCAGCTGTGTGACAGTCTGTTTTTCAGTCGCGTCTGCTTCTTTGATTGCAGCCTTGACATCTTCTTTAGCCTGTTCCATCACTTCGTTTTCCTTCTCTTCGCTCCACAGGCCTTTCTCTTCGAGGAACTTGCGGAAACGTACGAGCGGATCTTTTTTCTCCCAGTCTGAATCCTCATCGGAAGTCCTGTAGCGGGTAGGGTCGTCCCCGGCCATCGTATGCGGTCCATAACGGTAGCATAGTGTTTCGATTACAGTCGGACCTTCACCCGCCACTGCACGGTCGCGTGCATCCTTGGTCACTTTGTAGACCGCAAGCGGGTCCATGCCGTCAACGAGTACGCCCGGCACACCTGATGCAACCGCTTTTTGGGCAAGCGTTTTTGCCGCAGTCTGCAGTTCACGCGGAGTGGAGATTGCGTAGTTGTTGTTCTGGATTACGAAAATTGCCGGTGCAGCATAGGCACTCGCAAAGTTGATGCCTTCATAGAAGTCGCCCTGGGAAGTACCGCCGTCACCTGTGTAAGTGATGGCCACCAGATCTTTGCCGCGCTTTTTGATGCCGAGCGCAACACCTGCAGTCTGTACATACTGCGCACCGATGATGATCTGCGGGCTGAGCGCGTTCATGCCTTCAGGGAACTGGTTCCCTTTGAAGTGTCCTCTTGAGAACAGGAATGCCTGGGTCAGAGGCAGTCCCTGCCAGATGAGCTGTGGTACATCGCGGTACCCGGGCAGGATGTAATCCTCTTTATCAAGAGCGAACTGGCTCGCCAGCTGGGAAGCTTCCTGGCCTGCAGTCGGTGCATAGAAACCAAGGCGCCCCTGACGGTTGAGCGAGATTGAACGCTGGTCCAGGACACGCGTCCATACCATGCGCTTCATCAATTCCACAAGCTCCTCATCTGATAAGTCAGGCATTTCCTGTTCGTTGACAATCTTGCCGTCCATATCCAGAATCTGGAACATTTCAAACTTACTTTCGATCTCTTGCAAAACTTTTACAGGATCGAATTTTTTCTTCGGTGCCATAAACTGTTCACCATACCTTTCAAATTTTCATTGATTAACTATATTCTATCATATGCTGTTATATTAGTAAAATAAACGCTACTATAACAGAAGCTTTGAAACGTTGATTTAAAAGGGTTCTCTGTACCATAACAGCAAAATCTGTTATATAATACAGCGCTTTCATTAATTATTCCTCGATCACATCCTGGATCTCTTTTTTCAACTCGTTCACTTTCTCGGTCTCTTCACTGAATGCGGCGCCCGTCTCCTCAACTTCCTGATATTGCTCGTTCAGGCTGTTCAGGCGTTCATCCACTTCATCCTGTGACACGTCCTCCTCTCCGAGATATTCAAAAACCTCCTTCTCGCTTTCCAGGACAGACTTGTAACTGTCAATCATATCGCTATGAGCCTGATACCTTGCCTCCATCGCTTCCACAAGTGATTCCGCCCTGTCCCTGTTGGTTTCATTGGAAATCTCCTCTATATATTGAGTGGACGTTTCCATACGGCTTCTGCTCTCCCCCATTACGCCGGCTTCGGCATCCAGCTGATCGATGCGGGCATCGGTGTTTTCCACGAGCTCTGAGCTGATCTCAGGCAGTTCCTCCCTTGATGCATCCTGTAGTGATTCCTGAAGCTCCCCTTTCTCACTCTCCAGGGAATTGAACTCCTCGGAAACCGTCTCAATCTCCTTTTCCACCTCAACCGTCTCTTGAAACGCATTATAGAAATCCAGAAGTTCGTCTTCATCAGAAGAGCAGCCGGCCACAAACATAACCGCCAGCCCCAGACCCGCTATCATTTTTCGCATACTTCAACCTCCAAAGATTAATTGGATTGAATATTAATAATTTGTGAATATCACAATCCCTCGTATATTATAGTATAATAAATGAGGGTATTTATGAAACAGGAGGGTTAAGAATGCTCACAACAAAAGATATCGTCCGCGACCCGGATCCGATTCTCAGGAAGAAAGTGGCGGAAATAGAAAAAATAGATGATGAGACTGTAAGCCAGCTCAAAGAAATGAGGGAGTACCTGGTAAACTCCCAGAATGAAGAGACTGCCGAAAAATACGGGCTCAGGCCCGGCGTCGGCCTGGCCGCGCCGCAGATCGGCCTGGACAAGAGGATGCTTGCCGTCTATATGGAAGATGAGGATGGCGTGGCTGAACACGACTATATGCTGATCAACCCGAAAGTGAAGAGCCATTCCGTGACAGAAACCTATCTTCCGGGCGGCGAAGGCTGCCTGAGTGTGGATGAGGATGTCCCCGGTCTGGTGCACCGCTATCAGCGCATAAAGATCAAGGCGCTTGACACAGAGGGCAAGCCGGTTGAAATCAAGGCGAAAGGACACCTCGCGGTCGTGATCCAGCACGAGCTCGACCACCTTGACGGCATCATGTTCTATGACAGGATCGATGAAGATATGCCGATGGAGCCCAAAATCGGCGCTCGGCCGGTTGAATTTTAAACCATCTCATGTAAAAAGACGCGGCGGGTTCACATGAACTCGTCGCGTCTTTGTTTGAATGGTATGTTCCGTTCATACAATTCTTTCTTGAGTGCTTCGAACGTCTCTTCATCAAGCAGTTCCGGATCATGGTTATGGCGCTGCTTATGTACATCCTCATCATCCGCCGGATCTTCGTAGATGAAGTTCATGACGACGACATCCGGGTGCACATTGAATTCGAGCCTCACCATGCTGCGGTCCTGTCTTTCCCGCTCCAAAAGGATCGTCTCGAGGATACGCTTTTCTTTCATATTCCATCCCTCCACTTTCTTCTATTATAAAGTCTTTGCATGTCATACGTCTATAATGTAAAATAAACTTAAGCTGAATGAGGGATGTGGTCTGTATGCTTAGACGTTTACGGAAGAAGCTGAAGCAGAAACTTAGACGCATTCTCGGTAGAAAAGGGTTGTTGAACAACGAATATATGAAGAAGGACGAATAGGTCCTCTGCCCTTGTGCTGTAAAGAGCAGCACACATTTTTTTATTGTGGGGATTACACCCGTCATTTTTAAAGAACTATACAGATATATAAAGGAGTTAATAACAAATGGCAGTTTTTAAAGTATTTTTCCAGGAAACACTGGATAACAGAATCATCCGTGAGGATACAACGACCCGCTATTTTGAAGCGGCGTCCGAAACAGAGGTCAGACAGTCGCTGAAGGACAGCGGCTACAACATCGAATTCGTACAGGAACTGAGTCCCGATCACCTGGCATACGAACGTGAGAACAACGCTGACTTCAACGTGGAGAATGTCTGATGAATCTTGAAAAAGGTGAAGTGGGTGTATTCGCCCTCGGGGGACTCGGGGAAATCGGCAAGAACACCTACTGCATTGAATATAAGGATGAGATCATCGTCATCGACGCCGGGATCAAGTTCCCGGATGATGAACAGCTCGGCATCGACTACGTCATTCCGGACTACACTTATCTGAAAGAGAACCAGGAGCGCATCAGTGCACTGATCATCACCCACGGCCACGAGGATCATATCGGCGGCATACCATTCCTTCTCAAGGAAATCAACGTACCGATATATTCCGGGCCGCTCGCACTGGGCCTGATCCGCAACAAACTGGAGGAGCACCATCTCCTGAGGACTGCGGAGCTCAATCCGATAGAGGAAGACACAGTGCTCAAATTCAAGCATATGTCCGTTGAGTTCTATCTCACGACCCACTCCATACCTGAGGCATACGGCGTCGTGGTGAAGACGCCGGAAGGCAACATCGTCCACACGGGCGACTTCAAGTTCGACTTCACACCGGTCGGCGCGCCCGCCAACATTGCTAAGATGGCACGCCTCGGTGAAGAGGGCGTCCTGTGCCTGCTCTCCGACTCCACAAACGCCACAGTGCCGAACTTCACGATCAGTGAAAAAGCTGTCGGGCAGAATGTGGAAGACATTTTCAGGAAATGTGCAGGCAGGATCATCTTTGCAACGTTCGCTTCAAACATCTACCGTGTGCAGCAGGCAATCGATGCTGCAGTAAAATTCGACCGTAAGATCTGCATCTTCGGCCGCAGCATGGAAAACAACATCCGCATCGGCACAGAGCTCGGCTACATCAAGGCGCCGCCGGAAACGTTCATCGAACCGAAAATGATCAATAAGATCGAAAAGCATAAGGTCATGATACTCTGTACCGGTTCCCAGGGTGAGCCGATGGCGGCCCTGTCAAGGATCGCAAACGGCACCCACCGCCAGATCAGCATCATCCCTGATGATACTGTCGTCTTCAGCTCCTCCCCCATCCCGGGGAATACGCTGAGCGTCAACCGTACAATCAACGCCCTGTATAAAGCCGGCGCTGATGTCATCCACGGCAGACTTTCAAACATCCATACGTCGGGACACGGTTCCCAGGAAGAGCAGAAACTCATGCTGAGACTGATCAAACCGAAGTATTTCATGCCGATCCACGGTGAATACCGCATGCTCCATCTTCATAAGGAGCTTGCCGTCAACACCGGCATGGATCCGGAGAACATCTTCCTGATGGAAATCGGCGACGTGCTGGCACTGAAGAAAGACAGCGCAAGACTTTCAGGCCGCATCCAGGCCGGCACGGTATTCGTGGACGGAATCGGTATCGGAGACATCGGCAACATCGTGCTCCGCGACAGGAAGGATCTTTCCGAGGAAGGACTCGCAATCGTTGTCGTCTCCATCGATTTCAAGACCGGCGAACTGCTCAGCGGACCGGATATCATCTCACGCGGTTTCGTGTACATGAGGGAATCCTACGGTCTGATCCGCAGTGCCGAAAAGAAGATCAAAGGCGATGTAATCAACCTTCTGAACACGAAGGAAGATGCACAGTGGTACCACGTAAAGCAGCTCATCATCGAAGAGCTGAGCAACCATCTGTACAGGAAGACGCGCAGAAGACCGATGATCCTGCCAATGATCATGAGAGTCGACCAGGAAACAGGCGCAGTCAAAAAGTAAATGAACCAGAAAACCTCCCCCGGTCTGCGCCGGGGGAGGTTTTTGCTGTCCGTCATTCTCTGTTGAGCAGTTTTTCAAACCTGTTCAGATCATTATCCTTGCCGATGACGATGAGTACGTCGGTCTCCTTGATATTGACCGTCGGGTCGGGGCTGACGATGATGTCCGCCCCCCGCTTGATGGCGATGACGCTCACACCGTATTCAGCCCTGATATCGAGATCGAGCAGAGACTGTTCCGCAAGCTTTTCAGTGGCGTATATCTCCACGATGGAATGCTCATCGGAGAGCTCTAGGTAATCGAGCACAGATGAAGAGACCAGCCGGTGTGCGATGCGGCGGCCCATGTCCCTCTCGGGATGCACGACCACGTCGGCTCCGATCTTATCGAGGACTCTTGCATGATAGTCACTCTGGGCCTTCACAGTCACCTTTTTCACCCCGAGATCCTTGAGCAGCAGGGTCGTCAGTATACTCGACTGGATATTATCCCCGATTGCCACGATGACGTTGTCAAAATTGCGGAGGCCGAGATTTTTGAGCACAGTTTCGTCGGTTGTGTTGCCGATCACTGTCTCAGTCGCAATATCCGCAAATTCGTTCACACGTTCCTCGTCCACATCTATGGCGAGGACATCCGTTTCGAGCTCTCTCAGTTCCCTGACGATACTGCCGCCGAAACGGCCCAGCCCGATTACTGCAAATTCTTTATTCATCGTTCATTTCCCCTTCATGACTTGTCAGATTGAATGGCTCTAGTACTTGCTTTCGTCCCTGCCCTGTACATAGTCCTTATCGAACAGGAAAAGCCTGAGCAGAAGGCCGAGACTCGGTATGAGCATGAACAGGCCGAGTATGAATACCACCGTCAGCGACAGGGCCATTGCATCATTGACGACTGAGGTGTTTATCTCCACGTACGGGTACAGGATGTAGGGCATCTTGCTGATTCCGTAGCCGAAAAATGCAAACCCGTACTGCAGCATGATCATTATGAATGCGAGCCCGTAGTTGATGCGTTTGTAGATCATATACACGGCGATGCCCATGAATACGAGGCTCAGGCCGAACATGTACCAGACATTCTGGGCATTCATGAAATGCTCGTAGTTATGGTCGCGGAGGCCGAGGAAGACGAACTGTGTGATGACCAGCATCGGCAGCGTCCAGATGAGGAACCAGCGTCGTGTCAGTTCCGTCGCCTCTTTGGCTCGCGCCCGGTTTGCATAGAATGTCAGGAACGCGCTTGAAACATAAAGCACTGTGATGATGGCCAGGAAGACCACCGACCAGGAATATGTGCTGAACAGCAGCTCCTCCAGATTGAGCTGGATGCCGTTCGCATCCTCGATGATATAGCCGCCTTCGGAGATGACAAGGGCAACCGACAGCGAAGCCGGAATGAGCAGTCCCGTTACACCGTAGAGGAACGCCCATGACATTTTCTGTTCCCTGTTATAGGAGTTGAAGGCGTAGTAGCTTCCCCGGATGGAAAGCAGTATCAGTGCGATGCTTGCCGGAATCAGGAGTGCTGTCCCGTAATAATACGCAGTATCCGGATAGAATCCGACAATCCCGACGAAGAAGAAGACGAAGAAGACGTTCGTCACTTCCCATACCGGGTTCAGATAGCGCCCGATGATCGGGCTGATGATATTATCCGTCCCGGTCATCTTGCTGTAGAAGTTGAAGAATCCCGCACCGAAGTCGATTGACGCAATGATGATATAACCGTACAGGAACGTCCAGAGTACTGTGACACCGATGATTTCATAGTTCATTACAGCCGACCTCCTTCATAACGCTCGCCGTAAAGGTCGAAGCGTTCCTGCTGGGCGCTTTTTCCCTTGAACATCCTGAGGAGCACATAGGTGCATGTAAAGCCGAGCACCGCGTAAAGGGCGACGAATGAGATCAGCGTGATGCCGAGGCCGTCGGCGTTGGTGACGGCTTCCGAGACTCTCATATATCCGCGCAGGATCCACGGCTGACGCCCCATCTCAGCAAGGAACCAGCCCGCCTCGATCGAAGCCATCGTCAGCGGCCCGGTCAGCACATAGGCGTACAGCAGCGCCGGATGGTGTTCATTCAGTTTCGTGAACTTCGCTATGAAATAAAGGGCCGATATGCCGAGTGCATACATGCCGAAGAACACCATGATGTCAAAGAAGTAGTGGATCACAAGCGGCGGATGCTCATCCTCCGGTATATCGTTCAATCCGGTAACTTCAGTATCGAATGAGTTGCCTGCAAGGAAGCTCAGGAACCCGGGTATCCTGAGTTCATACTTCACTTCCTGGGTCTCCTCATCCAGCATGCCGAAGAGGACGAGGTCCGCACTCTCCTCAGTTTCAAAATGCCACTCCATCGCAGCGAGTTTTTCCGGCTGATGCTCATGCAGGAATTTTGCTGAAAAGTCCCCTGCCAGTGCCGTCAGTGCAGCCATGACGAGGCCGACGACCATCATCGCCTTGAGGCCTTTCTTGTGGTATTCACGGTCTTCACCGAATTTTGAGCGGAGCAGCTTGAATGCACCGATCGCGGCAATGATGAAAATGGCCGTAGTATATGCAGTCACCACGACGTGGAACACCCTCACCCATGTCGACGGGTTGAACATCGCAGCCAGCGGATCGATGTTGATCAGTTCGCCGTCCACCAGATCGAAGCCCGCCGGTGTGTTCATGAATGAGTTCACCGTCGTGATGAACACCGCGGACAACGAAGAACCGAGAACAATCGGGATGTTCAGAAGCCAGTGGTGCCACGGATTTTTAAAACGGTCCCATGTATACAGGAAGATCCCCAGGAAAATCGCTTCGAAGAAGAAAGCGAATGTTTCCATGAACAGCGGCAGCGCAATGATCTGGCCGCCGAGCCTCATGAAATCAGGCCATATGAGTGACAGCTGCAGACCGATGATGGTCCCGGTCACGACCCCCACCGCCACAGTCACCGTATATCCTTTCGCGATACGGCGTGCCATGGTCAGGTAATCCGTATCCTTCTTTCTGATGCCGAGGAATTCAAGCACCATGAAGACGATTGGCATACCGACGCCGATGGTTGCAAATATGATATGGAATCCCAGCGTTGTCGCCGTCAGTACACGCCCAAGTAAAACGTCATCCATCAAGATCACCCCTCTAATAACTTACCCCTAATTATAGACCGTAAGCCGCCCCATTGATAATAAGAACTATATGATTTCCATGACAATTTTGTGAAATGATTATCAAATTTTCCGCCTGCAATAAATCCCCTGCCGTTTGGCAGAGGACATCATTTTACTATTCAGCAGCCTCAGGCGGCGTCTCCCTCACTTTCATGTGGAAGAAGATCCCGATGAGGATCATGACCATCAGGCTGGTGATCGCCATCCTCGAGGCGATGGTGCCGTAATCGGCGAGCAGCAGAGTAATGGAACCGTAAATGAACGGCCCCATGATTGCACTCATTTTTGCACTGAAGGCGAACAGGCCGAAAAACTGCCCTTCCCTGCCCGGCGGCGCCAGTTCGATGATCATCGTCCGGCTGACCACCCAGGTTGAGCCCATCGCAATCCCGAACAGGCACGCAGCGATCCAGAACGTCCACATCGGCAGCGGCACTGCTGCAATCAGTATGGCCGCAGCAAGCAGAACAGCGATTGAAAGGAACGTCTTCTTGGATCCGATTCTCCGGTTGATGAAGCTGAAGACGATGGCCCCGATGATGCTGAAGGCTGTCGCCACCATGAAGATCACAAGGAACGCGCCGGGTTCAAAACCGACAACCGTCGTCGCATACGGCTGCATCATCGCAATCGCCGTCGCCAGTGCATCATTGACGAAAAAGTATGCAACCATGAAAAAGAATATCGAAGGGTACCGGCGCGCCTCACGGAAAGTGTGGTATATATCCCTGTACCCCTTCAAGAACGGCTGTCTCTGTTTCGGCGGGATTTTGCGGTCTTTATTGACAAGGAATATCGGCAGCGCAAATATCAGGAAGAGGATTCCCGACAGCCAGAACGTGTGGTACGTCGGTGAGTCACCGATCACCAGGATGACCGCGAAAATGCCGAATAGGGTCCCGAGATACCCGAGTGCAACCCCGAACCCCGAAATGAGCGGAATCTCACGTTTGGTGCCGAGCCCCGACAGCATACCATCGTAGAAAACATTGCCCGAGCTAAAGCAGAACTTGGCGAATACGAAAAGCATGATCGTCAGCACAAGCCCGTTCGGCAGACCGAACCAGGTACCTGAGTCCATACCGCCGAAAATTCCCATCATGACCGTCGCCGCCACACACATCAGAGTGAAAATCATGACATACTTCTTCCGTCTGCCCGTGCGGTCTATCGTCACACCGTAAAGCGGGGAGAATAAAATGAGCAGCACCGCAGATACCGCGTTGGCATACGCAATGATGGTTGAAGCAATCTGTTCAAGACGCGGGTCCGTCCCCACCGTCTCAGTTATGTATTGCGGGAAAAACAGAGTCACGATGTTCGCACTGAAAATCGTATTCGCAAAATCAAACAGCGCCCATGCCAGGATCGGCAGAGTAAGATACAGCTGGATCGGACTGCGGGACTGATCTTTCAAACCGGCCACCTCACTTTTCTTCTAATTATATCAGATTGTGGTATTGGAGTATGCAGGCTGTTGTTTAAGTGGAGCCCGGGTTGCCGTTTATGTTAACGGGTGGCAGGAGGGGGACTCTCTCTTATCGTCGATCGGAAAACGAAGGCAGGAGGGGGACTCCTCTTATCGTCGACCGGACAACCGGGGCCAACCATCATCGTTGATGCGGTCCGGGGGATGCAAAAACTCCCGCACCACCGGGTGCGGGAGTCCATCATTCAGTTATGCCCTGTTTGTATACTCTTCAACAAGCGCGAGCACTTCTTCTGTTTCTGCACATTCAACTGCAGACAGTGCAAGCTGTTCCATGTCTGTTTTCTTGAGACCGGAAATCTGTTTGCGCGCTTTCAACACGGATGACGCACTCATCGAGAATTCATCGAGGCCGAGGCCGAGCAGCAGTGGAATTGCTTTTTCGTCCCCTGCCATTTCTCCGCACATGCCTGCCCATTTTCCTTCTTTATGGGCTGCATTCACCACCATCTGGATCAGTCGCAGAAGTGCCGGATGATATGGCTGGTACAGGTAGCTGACTGCTTCATTCATGCGGTCTGCCGCCATTGTATACTGAATCAGGTCGTTTGTACCGATGGAGAAGAAGTCCACAACTTTCGCGAACTGGTCTGCGATGATTGCAGCGGAAGGTATCTCAATCATGATTCCGACTTCGATATCTTCTTTTACATCTGTACCTTCGGATACAAGTTTATCTTTCTCTTCGATAAGGAGTGCTTTCGCACGATTGAACTCATCGATTGTAGCGATCATCGGGAACATGATCTTCAGATTGCCGTGTGCACTTGCACGCAGCAGTGCCCGGAGCTGGGTTCTGAACAGTTCCTGATTATCCAGTGTCATGCGCACTGCACGATAACCGAGGAACGGGTTCATTTCCTTGGGCAGGTCCAGGTAAGGAAGCTCTTTGTCTCCGCCTACATCAAGCGTACGGACAACGACGGGCTTTCCGTCCATGCCTTCGAGCACTTTTTTGTATGCTTCATACTGTTCCTCTTCACTCGGAATTTCGTTTCTGCCCATGTACAGGAATTCTGTACGGTACAGCCCGATGCCTTCTCCACCGTTCGCAGTGACACCTTCCAGGTCATCCGGCGTGCCGATGTTTGCTGCGAGCTCCACTTCGACGCCGTCCATTGTTTTGGATGGTTCATCGACCAGCTTCAGCAACTCGGCTTTCTCTTCCTCTACTTTAGCCGCTTTCTCTTCGTAGGCTTTGATCTCTGTTTCAGACGGTTCCACGATGACGTCGCCCGCACTGCCGTCAACGATGATCTGATCTCCGACTTTGACAGCTTCAGTAACTTCCTTCGTCCCCACTACTGCAGGGATTTCAAGTGAACGGGACATGATTGCCGAATGTGAGGTGCGGCCGCCGATATTTGTGACAAAGCCTTTGACGAATTTCTTGTCGAGCTGTGCTGTATCTGAAGGTGTCAGATCTTCAGCCACGATGACGACCGGTTGGTCGATATTGCTCGGGTCCGGCAGTTCTTTGCCGAGAATATGGGCAAGGACACGCTTGGACACATCTTTGATGTCCGCCGCCCTTTCCTTCATGTATTCGTTATCCATGCCTTCGAAAATGGCCACGAACTGGTCGCGTGTGTCAACAAGCGACTGTGCAGCGCTTTTCTTTTCGTTGCGGATGCCATCTTCAATCGGCCCGAGAAATTCAGGATCGTCCAGAACGAGCAGGTGCGCATCAAAAATCGCCGCATGCTCAGGGCCGACCGCTTCCTCTGCATGATTTCTTATCTTGGTTACTTCAACTTTGGATTGGTTGAAAGCGCCTTTAAAGCGTTCAACTTCCTGGTCCGCCTGGGAGTCTTCAATGGAAGCCTCCCGGATCGTCAGGTCCGGTTCCTCAAGTGAATATGCCGCAGCGATCGCTACACCATCACTTGCTCCAATCCCTTTGAGAATTTTAGACATTATTCAGTCAGTCCTTCTTTAGAAAGAGTTTCAGTGATTGCTTCAAGTGCCTCCGCTTCGTCTTTCCCTTCAGCATAGACAGTGACTTCAGAGTCCTTGCCGACGCCGAGTGACATTACACCCATGATGGACTTGAGGTTCACCTTTTTGGCATTGTATTCAAGCTGGATGTCAGAATCGAATTTGGATGCTGTCTGTACCAGTATTGTTGCCGGTCTCGCGTGGATTCCCGTTTCGTCTGTGATCAAGTAAGATTTTTGTTCCATTATGCAGTCTCCTTTTGCTTGGCTATGATTTATTTAAAGTGAGTTCATGATTGTTAAACATGATTACCTATATTCTATCACGTTTCATTCCGGTATTGCCAATATACCACTAACATTGTATACATAAACTTTACAATTTCCGTCCCTGCCGGGACATATTTTGACTCACACTCCATTTATATCATATCAGGTGACAAAAGGCACCCCCGAAGGAGTGCCTTTCACAAATTAGACCAATGTCTGCTGCCTTAGAGCAGCGGCGCATTTTTCGATATGATCGTTCCCGAGCTTCTTCATCACCATATAGCTGACGAATGCGCCGACTGCCTGTCCGATGATGGGGACAAACCGGAAAGCCCGTCTGCTTGAGCCTTTCACTATCCTTTTTATGAGGAACTTTGTCGTCTGACGTCCGACGAATTCACTTCCCATGCTCGTTGCCATCACGGCCGCCCGGTTCTTCATGTCATCCGACAAGCCGCTGACCTGCTTATGGTCCAATTCGAATATTTCTTCTATCTCACCCGTTATGTCATTCATCAGTTTCATATCAGTGCCGATATCGAGAAACGGAATGGGAAGCGCTGCAGCGATGGAGGAAAACCGCGCTTTCCTCTTCACCAGTTCACGCGCTTCTCTTTCTTTTTCCGATATCTGCTCCACTGTCATCGGGTATGCACTCATGAACAAAACTCCTTCGTCTGTGAATTTTCGTTACATGCGTATATATACCCATTTTCATATTATTGTTAAACCTGACGGCTTCAGTGCATCCTCACCGTTACCACTTTCAGATACTTCCCTTTTTTGTAGCCTTTGACCGTCACAAAATCTTTCGGCAGGCCTTTTACATCCTCGATCGTGTATGGATGCCCGGTATTCTCAAGCGTGGCGCCGATCTGCTTTTTGAACTGGTTCAATGTGTTTGTCTCCAGGTTCTGGCTGAGGATCAGCGTGCCGCCCCCATCAAGCACTTTGAGTGCTTCAATGATAAGCTTTGGATAATCGCGGTCCACCTTGAACACTTTCTTCTTGTATCTCGAGAAACTCGGCGGATCGATCAGGATCGTATCATAGCTGTGATTGTTCCTCGCTGCGTACTTCAGGAATTCAAAAGTCTCCATTATATATATCCTGTGTGCATCCAGCGGCAGATTATTATTATTGAAATTGTCTGTGACGAGCTCCTTCGTCCGGTTCGCAAGATCGACGCTCGTCGTTGCCATGCCGCCAAGGGCGGCAGAGATTGAAAATGTCCCGCTGTAGGCGAAAAGATTTAGGAAAGTCCGACCGCCTGTCTGGTTTTTCATGAGTGAGCGGCGCGTCTCCCTCTGGTCCAGGAACAGCCGTGTCATCGGTCCGTCCTCGAGATGGACTGAAAAGCGCTGTCCGGATTCGAGCACGGTGATCGGAAATTCCACATTGCCGCTCACCCGCCGGTTTTCTATCTGCATGCGCCCCTCTGCACTGAACCGGGTCTGTTCTGTAACAGAATCCGGTTTTAATCTTACCATCAGTTCCTTTATGATGAGGTCGCGGATCTTATAGATGCCCCGGCTGTAGAAAGTCACGAGCAGGTGGTTGTCATAATAATCGACTGTGAGACCGCCGAGGCCGTCCCCGATTTCATTGAACAGGCGGAAGGCATTCGTATCCTCCTGGTTGAATAAAGGGCCTCTCGCCCCAATCGCCGCTTCAATCCTTGCTGCTATGAAATCGCGGTCAATGGCTTCCTCCCTGTCCGACAGTATCCAGCCGGCCGTCTTCTGCTCGAAACTGATCATGGCGATGCCGATGAGCCTGCCGAAGTGATCGGTCACCCTGACTATTTCCCCGTCCTTTAAAAATGTATCATCGCTCAGGTCATCGCGTTCGATGTTGAGCTGTCCGTTGGCATATGCCTTCTCCATTCCACGCTTCAGCTGGACTGTATTCATCTGAAAGTCTCCTTTTCTGTCATGAACCTGTGGAACAGGCTGGCTGCCAGTCCGCTGGTACGGTCATCGATATCAAGCCGCGGTGCCACTTCGCTGATGTCGAAGCTCACGATGTTCGGAAGTTTCGCAAGGCTCCCGACCAACCCGTGCACTTCCGAGGCTGTAAAACCGTTCGGTGACGGTGCGCTCGTCCCGGGCGCCACTCCCTGCTGCACGGAATCCATGCACAGTGTTGCAAATACAGCGTCATATGCCTCAAGTGATTCAAGCGACTCTTCAAATATCCCGGTATTCCTCACATCTTCGATCAGCGCATATTTGACGCCGAATGCATCCGCAGTGTCGAATAAAGTTTTTGTATTCCCTCCGGGCTGGATGCCGAACACGAAATAGTCGATGTTTCCATCCCCGGTCAGTATCTGATGGAACATCGTACCAGAAGACGGAGCCTCATCGCGCATATCGAAATGTGCATCCAGATTCACGACGGCGACTTTGGCATCCGGGTACTGTCTGCGCACGCCAAGATAATGGCCGTACAGTGTTTCGTGCCCGCCGCCCACGATCATCGGGAACTGGCCGTTGGCGAAGACTTCGGCCACGCATTCACCGAGTGCCTCCTGTGATGCTTCCAGGTCCTGTTCGCCGGTGATGCTGCCGTAGTCGTAGACAGTATCCGTATAAGGGAGGGAAGCCATCTTTTCCCTGACTTTATACGGCCCCTCCTTCGCACCGAGACGCCCCTTGTTGCGGTGCACACCTTCCTCGGAACAGAAGCCGATGAAGGCCGGTCTGCCGACCAAGGCATCCTCCGACCATTGTTTTACCACCTGGTGGAACCGTTCCGGTTTGTTTTCGTCATCAATGCGGCCGCTGTATTCATGATGCTTTAATCTTTTCATTATCATTACCCCCTTCAAAGTCTTTGAATATGCTGATCAGCACAAGCGGTGTCGATACCACTACGAGCAGGATGTTGAACGGCAGGATGAAAAGTGAGAGTTCGACATCATTGAACAGTGTGATGAAAAGGCTCGTCGTGAGCTTCAGCCACAGGAGTACGATGATGATCATCTGCCGGTGATAGAATTTGTTCTGTGTCATATTGAAAAACGTAAAGAACAGATAGGCGACAGCGAGTGCAAGCGCCAGGAACAGGTTCACCCATTCGTAGATGTATTTCATCTGCGAAATCCTGAAATAGCCTTCTGTGAATACGCCGTGGCGGTTGTTGAACTCTATCAGTATGAAGAACAGGACAATCGTGCCCAAAAGGAGTTCGACATAGTTTGCCTTCAGCCATGACGGAAAGTCGACTTCAAGGAAATTTTTCGTCCGCTCGAGCAGTCTGTTCCTGAAATCATAAAGTTTTTCCGAGAATCCGAGGAACTGGTTCGGATCGAGCTTCTGGCGCCTGTTCTTCCTGGACAGTGCCGCATCCTCCTCTTTCCTCGGTTTCTTGAGCAGGTTTTTGGACTTGGACAGGAACACCCCGACACCAAGAGAGAGCAGCGACAGCACCCAGATCAGCGTAAAGAATGTGTTTATCGACAGTACATCCGTCGGGGTCGTCGCCCTCTCGATATTGGAATACACGGCGTTCTGCGTAAAGAAATAGGCGATTCCGTACACTGCAAGAATGATCATATAGTGCTCTTTCCGGTGTGCGGGGTCCAGGTATTCATTGAATATGTTATAAAGCATATGGACGATGAACGCCAGCAGATACAGCAGTGAGAACCACCCGTATACCTGGTGCATCAGGACGGTCGTTATGATGAACAGGAAGAATGACAGACCGATGAAGAAGAACGACAGGCCTGTATCATAATCCGTCGTCTGTCTGATCGTCTGTGCAATCTTCAGCATCACACCGCCGAAAATTATGATGAGTATACCGGCGATGATCGGAAATTCACCGATCAGCATACTCAGGACAGTAGTCCCTTCCAGGAAGAATGCATTAACCAGATCGAAGACCGTCCTGATTGCAGACTCATCCACCTCCG
Source organism: Salinicoccus sediminis (assembly GCF_000986795.1). GTDB lineage: Bacteria > Bacillota > Bacilli > Staphylococcales > Salinicoccaceae > Salinicoccus > Salinicoccus sediminis. Next base: position 115,620 of record NZ_LAYZ01000024.1, read on the forward strand.
CTGTTCCGCTGCGGATATGCCCTGTATTGAATAGTACGAATATGCCAAGCAGCACAAAGAATACACCGAGCAGTATACTGATATGGACTTCGCTCTGCTGTTTGATCTTTTTCATTCAGTTTCACCTCAATCCATTCCCATTATAGAGGATTATCCTTCACAATGCATTGAATCATAATACCGGCGGACACATAAATTTTCATGGCGGCGGTAAACCATGTTTATCATACATGACCTCTGGGTATCTATTAATAATACAGATGAGAAATAATATTATATGATATCTATACCTGATTGGGAGTGATGACACAAATGAGTTTCAAAGATGAGAAAGATAAAAAAGAAGAACTGGAAGACGCTGCCGAAGAGGCGCGTGAGCAGGAGAATCCTGCCGAGGAAGTAGAGAAGAACGAAGACCGTAAAGTGCCAAAGGGCAAAGACATCGAAAGCGACGAGGAAGGCACCGACCGGACTGAAAAGGAAATCCAGGATTCATTTGAATAGGCTGAATGGAAAAACCATAGAAGCAGTACCAGGTATCCGCTGTCTTTGATTTGTAAGTTACAGTTTACCGGACAGGAACGTTGTACTTTGCACTGTAAATCCGCAGATGTTTCGATTGATGGAAAACAGTTTGAAGAGACCTCGGATGCCTGTGGAATAAGCAATACCCCGGACGCTTTTCATCCGGGGTATTTCAGTGTTCCCATATTGTTTGGATTCATCATAAAGCTCTGTGGGCAATATCTTTTCTGAAGAACAGTTCGCCCTCCTCAAACTTCACCTGCCCGACATTTTCGTATGCCGTCTCCACTGCCTGATCCACTGTTTCACCATAGCCTGTGACGAGCAGGACCCGGCCGCCGGATGTCATATAGAGACCATCCATATCCTGGCATAATCCGCTGATATAGCAGTTTTCACGGACGGCATCGAACTCTACATACTTATCTTTTTGATAAGCTTTCGGATATCCGTGACTTGCGAGCATGACGCCGACCATGCACCCGGGTTTGAAGCGGAGCTCGAAAGGCTCTTTGCGGTGGACTTTCTCCAGTACCTCGCCGAGATCATCCTCCATCATCGACAGAAGGATTTGGGCCTCCGGGTCCCCGAAGCGGGCATTGAACTCTATCACTTTGACACCGTCTGCAGTCACCATGGCGCCGAGGTAGAGGATGCCGAAATAATCAAGCCCCTCCTCCACCATGCCTTTGGCGACGGGCCTGACGATTTTCTCGATCGCTTCAGCGCGGTGGGATTCACCGATATGGCTGACGGGCGCATAGGCGCCCATGCCGCCCGTATTGGGACCGGTGTCCCCGTCGAATGCCCGCTTATGGTCCTGTGCAATCATCTCGAACGGATGGGTATATTCACCATTGACGAGCACCATGAGTGAGAACTCTTCCCCTTCCAGGAACTCTTCGATGACAATCGTCCCGACCTCGCCCATCAGTTCATCCAGGCCGGCCAGCGCTTCATCCATATCCATCGCAACCACTACGCCTTTGCCTGCAGCAAGACCGTCTTTTTTCAGGACGATCGGAGTGCCCTCGCGCTCGATATAGGCACGGGCCGCTTCGTAATCATCAAAACGCGCAAACTTCGCCGTCGGTATATGGTATTTTTCCATCAGTTCTTTAGTGAAGGCTTTGGAGGACTCCATCTGCGCCTCTTTCCTTCTCGGACCGAACACTCTGATGCCGTGCTCATCCTCGAGGTAATCCACGATACCTGCAGTCAGTGGTGCTTCCGGTCCGACAACCACCCACTCGACTTCATTCTCGAGACAGACGCCGGCAATGGCTTCGAAATCATTTTCCGTAACACCGTGGATCACCTCGGCAACATCGGACATTCCGGCATTACCGGGTATCGCAAATATCCGGTCTACTTTACTGGATTCTGCAAATTTTCTCACTAAAGCGTGTTCGCGGCCTCCGCCGCCGATCACCGCTACATTCATAAGTCTGCTCCTTTCAGTGTAAGAGGGGCTCCCATGTCCGCTCGGGACCATCTGTTTTACCTGCCATATTAATGTTTGAAGTGGCGCATGCCTGTAACAACCATCGCCATGTCATGAACGTCACAGTAGTCGATGGATTCCTGATCCCGCTTGGAACCGCCGGGCTGGATAATGGACTTTATGCCGTGTTCATGCGCAAGTTCGACGGTATCCGGCATCGGGAAGAATCCGTCGCTTGCCATGACGACATTGTCTCCGAGCTCAAGCGCCCGTTCGATTGCGATTTTCAGAGCACCGACGCGGTTCATCTGTCCCGCGCCGATTCCCACTGTCTGCCGGTCGTTCGCAAGGACGATGGCATTGCTTTTGACGTGTTTGGCCACTTCCCAGGCAAGGGCCATGGCTTTCATCTGGTCCCTGGTCGGGCTGGCTTTTGTAACCACTTTGATGTCCTCTTCCCTGAGTGAACCGGTATCCTCAGACTGCACAAGGTAACCCCCGGATACACTGACAAACTCCTCAGCATGCTCATCTTCATGGAAGTCCACTTCGAGCAGGCGGACGTTCTTCTTCTGTGTCAGTACTTCCAGCGCCGCTTCATTGAAGGAAGGGGCGATGATCACTTCGAGGAAGATGCTGTGGAGCTGCTCGGCGGTCTCCTTATCCACCGTCTTGTTCAGTGCGACAATGCCGCCGAATATGGACTGGGAGTCTGCTTCATGCGCATTTTTGAACGCCTCTGCAACCGTCTCCCCTGTACCCACGCCGCACGGATTCATATGCTTCACTGCCACAGCTGCCGGCATGTCGAATTTCTTTGCCAGCGCAAAGGCCGCATCCGCATCCCGCAGATTGTTGTAGGAAAGCGCCTTGCCATGAAGAACATCCGCATTCAGGATGGTATTGTGCTTATCCGATGTGCGGACGAGACGGGCGGTCTGATGCGGATTCTCCCCGTAGCGCAGCGCCTCCTCCGCCTGGCTGAAATGATTCACGATCGCCTGGTCGTAATCATTCGTGTGGCTGAACACTTTGATCATCAGACCCCGCCGGTATGTAATATCCAGAGTGTCCTCCTCTATCTTCTGGATCACTTCCCCGTAATCCTCAGGATCAACGACCGTCGTCACATGGCTGAAATTCTTCGCTGCGGCGCGCAGCATCGTCGGGCCGCCGATATCGATGTTCTCGACCGCTTCATTTTCTGTGACCTCTTCTTTCCTGACGGTCTCCTTGAAGGGATAGAGGTTGACGGCTACGAGGTCGATCGTTTCAATGCCGTTCTTTTTCAGTTCTTCCATATGCTCCGGATTGTCCCGGTCGGCAAGTATGCCGCCGTGTACTGCCGGATGGAGCGTCTTGACACGGCCGTCCATGATCTCTTCAAAATCTGTCAGGGCGTCTACGCCTTTGACTGCCACCCCGAAGGATTCAATTGCTTTCTTTGTCCCTCCGGTCGAATAGATTTCATAATCATTCCGGACAAGACCGCGGACGAAAGCTTCCAGACCACTTTTATCAGAAACGCTGATCAATGCTTTTTTCATCATTCGACACCTTCAATCACTTTTTTTAACGCTTTTGGATAGAGTTCATATTCAAGACTGTGGATTTTTTCCTCCAGCACTTCAAGTGTATCATTTTCAGAGATTTCAATCGCCTCCTGGGCAATGATTTCGCCTGTATCGATGCCCGAATCCACGAAGTGGACCGTCACGCCGGTCACCTTCACCCCATAATCATATGCATCGGCTATCCCGTTTTTGCCCTTGAATGAAGGGAGCAGGGACGGATGCAGATTGATGATCCGGTGCTCATATGTTTCTATGAAGTGGCGTGAGAGTATGCGCATATAGCCTGCAAGCAGCACATACTCCACTTCGAATTCATGCAGTGCTTCGGTTATCGCATGCTCATGGGCCGCCCCTGATTCAAAATCCCCGCGCTGGAATACGCGCACCGGCACCCCGAGCCTGCCGGCACGCCTGATGGCATGGGCATCCTGTTGATCAGTGACCATGACTTCTATATCTATGCCGATGCCGCCTGCATGCCTGACGAGATTCTCGAAATTCGAACCGCCGCCCGAGGCAAGTACCGCCGCTTTAACGGCCATGGATCCTGACTCCGCTTTCTCCGGTCACAGTACCGATAATCTGTGGGGATTCACCGGCCGATTCAAGTGCCCGGAGTGCCTCGTCCGCATCATTTTCATCAACTGCAACTATGAATCCAATACCCATATTGAAAACGTTGTATGCTTCCCGGGAGTCGATTCCGCCGAGTTCGAGCAGCCATGAGATGATACGGGGCACTTCAATGCCGCTCACGTCAACATCCGCACCGAGATCTCCGGGCAGCGCGCGTGGAATGTTTTCAATGAACCCTCCGCCGGTAATATGACTCATCGCTTTGACATCCACTTTTTCCACGAGCGCCTGCACGCTTTTCACATAGATGCGCGTCGGCTCAAGCAGCTGGTCGATGATCGGCCGGCCGCCAAGGTCTTTGTTTACATCAATATCATTGTCGGCAATGAGTTTCCTCACCAGACTGTAGCCGTTGGAATGGATGCCGCTTGAAGCGAGTCCGATGATCCTGTCACCCGGTTTCACGCCGGAGCCGTCGATGTACTCATCCTTCTCAACCGCGCCGGCGGCGAAGCCGGCGATATCGTATTCGCCGCTTCCGTACATCTCTCCCATTTCGGCAGTCTCCCCGCCGATCAGTGCACAGCCGGCCTGCACGCAACCCTCCGATACACCGTCCACGATGTCAGCAACCATTTCCGGGATCACTTTATTGACAGCGATGTAATCGAGGAAATAAAGCGGCTCGGCGCCTGTCGTCAGAATATCGTTTACACACATCGCCACCGCATCGATGCCGATCGTATTATGACGGCCGTGATCGATCGCGAGCTTGAGTTTCGTGCCGACGCCGTCCGTGCCCGATACGAGCACCGGCGCCTTCATATTGAGTTTGGACAGGTCGAATGCCGCACCGAAACCGCCCAGGCCCCCGATGACTTCCCTGCGCATCGTACGCCGGACATGGGTCTTCATTCTTTCAACCGCTTCATAGCCGGCTTCGATGTCGACGCCGGCCTTCTTGTATTGTTCTGACATGTCAGACTCCTTTCGTCTTCAGGTCTTTTTCCTGAGGCAGGACCTGGTCGATGATCTCAATCGGATAGTTTCCCGTAAAGCATGCATCACACTGCCCTCTTGAGCCGTATGAATGATAGACATCATGCATCGCATCCACCGACAGGTATGTCAGGGAGTCCGCATCGATTTCCTCACGGATCTCCTCGGTGGATTTCTGTGATGCGATGATTTCCGCATGGGTGGACACATCGATGCCGTAGAAACATGGATTTTTAAGCGGCGGTGAGGATACACCCATATGCACCTCTTTTGCCCCCGCCTTCCTGAGTGCCTTCACGATGAAGCGGCTCGTCGTCCCGCGCACGATGGAGTCGTCGATGACGATGATGCGTTTCCCTTCGACAACATCCCGCACCGGTGAGAGCTTCATGCGCACAGCACGTTCGCGCGCCTCCTGCCCCGCGGAGATGAACGTCCTGCCGACGTAGCGGTTCTTCAGGAGCCCCTGCTCCTGTTTGATGCCCGCCTCCTCCGAGAACCCCTTGGCTGCAGCCAGACTCGAATCCGGCACACCAATGACGATGTCTGCATCCACATCCATCTCTCTGGCCAGCTGTTTGCCGAGCGATTTGCGGATCGTGTACGTTGAAGTGTGACGGAATTCTGAATCCGCCCGTGCGAAGTATATATATTCCATCGAGCACATATTCGGCTTCTCGCTGTCTGTGTACCTGTCGAAGTCGATGCCGTCATCACTCAGGGTGATCAGCTCTCCCGGCTCGATATCACGGATGTACTCCGCACCGGTCGCCGTAAATGCACATGTCTCACTGGCCACACAGTATGAGTCATCTATCTTGCCGAGCATGAGCGGGCGGACGCCGTGGTCATCGAGCGCAATCGTCAGTGAATCCTCATCCAGCACGACGAAGGCGAATGCACCCTTAAGCTGCCTGAGTGCCGACTTCATGCGCGTCTTCCTGTCACTGCTCTTGTTCTTGCGCAGCAGATGTGCCAGGACTTCCGAATCGGATGATGTCTGGAAGATCGCGCCGTCATCCTCCAGTGCCTCGCGGAGCCTCACCGCGTTCACGAGATTGCCGTTATGGGCGAGGCCGAGGTCGCCGCGGTGGCTCTTGAACAGGAACGGCTGTACATTGGACAGCTCGCTGCCGCCCGTCGTCGCATACCTCACGTGCCCGATGGCATGCGGGAACTCGCGCAGGGAGACCAGCTGGTCCTTGGACAGCGCCTCGGTCAAAAGCCCCATGCCGCGGGCGCCGAACAGATACTCGCCGTTTGCGCAGACGATGCCCGCGCCCTCCTGGCCCCTGTGCTGCAGGCTGTGGAGTCCGATATACGTCAGTTCGCTTGCGCGCTCATGATTCCATACTCCGAATATTCCACATTCCTCGTTCAATCCACGGATGTCATACATTTCGGGATTGCCCCTTCCCACGCTTCTGCAACTTCAGCAAGATCCCTGCTGATTTCAGCGTCGCGTGTTTTGATTCTAAATCCTTCTTCTGTCAGTCTTCCTATCTCCACTGCATCTTTGATTTCTTTTCCTGCATCCGCAACAATGATGTATCTCGATGCATTCTCGGCGAAGAGATCCTCGCCGTCGATGTCCACGGAAACATCCACTCCGAGCCCATGGAATGCAGCGAGCTGTGCCAGTTTGACAGCGATGCCGCCGCGCCCCAGCGGGGAAATCTTCCTGATGTCACCTTCTGTGAGGCGCCGGCGCAGATCCATGCCGCGGCTGTATTCGAGTTCAAGGTCGATGCCGCGGACCTGTTTCGACACTTCATCATCGATCAGTTTTTCGATCTGGCTGCCGGCGAACGATTTCTCCGTTTCGCCCACCAGGTACAGTGCGTCGCCCGCTCCGATGGACAGGCCGTCCATGAAATTCACATCCTCGATCAGCCCGACCATGCCGATGACCGGCGACGGCAGGATGGAAGCGGTCCTGTTTTCGTTATACAGGCTCACGTTGCCGGAGACGACCGGCGTTGCAAGTGCCCGGCAGGCTTCCGCCATCCCTTTCGTCGATTCTTCAAGCTGGCTGTAGATTTCAGGGTTTTCAGGGCTGCCGTAGTTCAGGCAGTCCGTCATCGCAAGCGGCTCCGCCCCTGTCGCGATGATGCTTCTGAACGTCTGCGCGACCACTTCCTTGCCGCCGTTGTATGGATCCGCGTACACATAGCGGCTCTTGCCGTCGATTGCCATCGCAATCGCCTTCTGTGTCCCTTCGACCCTGACAATGCCGGAGCCGAATCCGGACTTCTGTACCGTATTCGAACCGACCTGGTTGTCATACTGCTCGTAGATGTAGCGCTTGGAACCATGTGTCGGGTGGCCGGCCAGTTCATCGAACACTCTGTTCAGATCCTCTTTTGAATAGTCATGGACCTTTTCATCCGTCTCCGGTTTCTCTCCTTCAAGGATGTAGACCGGCGCTTCGTCGGACAGCGGCTGCACCGGGATGTCCGCATACAGTTCATCTTCATAATAAAGTTTCAGCCTGTCCGAATCCGTCACCTCGCCGATGACAGCCGCATCAAGCTCAAAGTCTTCGAACATGTCGAGGAACTTCTGCTCCGTACCGTCCTCGACAACGAGCAGCATGCGCTCCTGCGTTTCGGAAAGCATCATTTCATACGGGGAGATCCCCTCTTCCCTCACCGGTACCTGATCGAGGTAGAGGTTCATGCCCGCTTCGCCTTTGGCCGCCATTTCAGAGCTTGAGGAAGTAAGGCCGGCTGCGCCCATGTCCTGGATGCCGACGAGTTCAGGCTGGTCGATGGCGGCAAGCGTCGACTCCATGAGTTTCTTGCCAGTGAACGGATCGCCGATCTGCACGGACGGGCGTTTGGATTCCGATTCCTCACTCAGCTCTTCCGAGGCGAATGTTGCACCGTGAATGCCGTCGCGGCCTGTTTTGAGGCCGACGTAGATCACCTTGTTGCCTGCACCTTTCGCCGTACCCTTCTGCACTTTGTCATGGTCCATTACGCCCACGCACATTGCATTCACGAGCGGATTCCCGTCATATGACGGATCGAACTCCACTTCCCCGGAAACCGTCGGTATGCCGATGCAGTTGCCGTAGCCGCCGATGCCGGAAACGACGCCCCGCAGCAGGCGGCGGTTGTTCGCTTCAGTCAGCTCTCCGAACCTGAGGGAATTGAGCAGCCCGATCGGGCGTGCACCGATGGAGACGATGTCGCGGATGATGCCGCCGACACCCGTTGCCGCCCCCTGATAGGGTTCGACTGCAGACGGGTGGTTATGTGATTCCACTTTGAAGACGACCGCCTGGTTGTCACCGATGTCCACAACACCCGCACCTTCGCCCGGTCCCATCAGCACGCGGTCGCCGGAAGTCGGGAACTGTTTGAGGAAAGGTTTTGAATGCTTGTATGAGCAATGTTCACTCCACATTACAGAGAAGATGCCGATCTCCGTATAGTTCGGCTCACGGCCGAGAATATCGATCACCTTATCGTATTCCGCATCCGTCAGCCCCATTTCCGCATAGAGCTTCTGGTTTCTGATATCTTCTGTCGTCGGTTCAATGAATCTGGACATGATTTGCCTCCCACTTGGTCATTTCCTCAAATAATTTCAATCCGTCGTCGCTGCCGAGCAGCGTCTCAAGCGCCCGTTCAGGGTGCGGCATCATGCCGAGCACATTGCCGCGTTCGTTGATGATGCCCGCGATGTCATTCCTCGACCCGTTCGGATTTTCATTGTACGTCAGTACTATCTGGTTGTGCGCTTTGAGCTTTTCGTATGTCGCATCGTCACAGTAGTAGTGGCCTTCACCATGGGCCACCGGGTATACGACATCTTCGCCCTGCCCGTAGCCGCGGGTGAACAATGTCTCACTGTTGGCGATTTTCAGCGATTCGTCGCGCGAGATGAAAGTATGCTGGTCGTTGAAGATGAGTGCACCCGGCAGGAGCCCGATTTCGGTCAGGATCTGGAAACCGTTGCATATGCCGAGAACGGGTTTGCCCGCCTCCGCCGCTTCCTTGATCGCTTTCGTCACCGGGGCGACCGCCGCCATCGCGCCGCTGCGGAGATAGTCGCCGAAGGAGAAGCCGCCGGGGATCAGCACACCGTCGTATCCGGCGAGCGATGCCGCCCGGTAATCTACAAATTCTGCCTCAGCCCCCGCTTTCAGAGCGGCATTCAGCAGGTCGCGGTCACAGTTGGAACCCGGGAACTGTATTACAGCGAATTTCTTCATTCCGACACCTCATCCAGAATCGTATACTCATACGTTTCAATCACTGTATTGGTGAACAGGCGTTCAGACAGGGATTTGACGATCCTGTCAATGTTGTCTGCTTCTGTTTCGTCAATGTCAAAATAGAGGATCTTGCCCACGCGGATGTTGCTGATTTCATCATGGCCGAGTTCATGCACTGCACGGTTCAGCGCCTCACCCTGTGTATCGAGCACCTGCTGCTGTAATGTCACTTTAAGTTCTACCTTTTTCATTATTTTACTGCCTCCATCTTTTCATAGAATTTTGTATAAGTATCGATCAGTGAGCCTGTACTGTTGCGGTAGACATCCTTGTCGAAATTTTCATCGGTCTCGGCGTCCCATATGCGGCATGTATCCGGTGAGATTTCATCGGCGAGGAGGATGTTCCCTTCATTGTCCCTGCCGAATTCGACTTTGAAATCGGCCAGTTCCATGCCCATCATGTCCATCATCCTGATGAGGACTTTGTTGACTTTGAGCGCCGCCGCCTTCAGTTCCCCGATCTCCGCTTTTGTCGCAAGACCGAGCTTCAGCACATGGTCGTCTGTCAGTATCGGATCATCAAGTGCATCTTCCTTATAATAAAATTCCACAAGCGGCGGTTTGAATTCATCACCTTTTTTAAAGCCGAGCCGCCTGACGATGCTCCCGGCCGCCCTGTTGCGCACCGTCACTTCAAGCGGGATGATGCCCAACGGTTTCACCGTCTGTTCCGTATCGCTGATGCGTTCGATGAAATGGGACTTGACGCCATTTTTCTCAAGATATTTGAAGATATCGGAGGAAATCAGATTGTTCAGCCGGCCCTTGCCTTCCATGAAATCACGTCTCGCACCATTGCCTGCCGTCACTTCATCCTTATATTCAATGCGGAGCACTTCGGGATCTTCAGTCTTAAAGACTTTTTTCGCCTTGCCTTCATACAGCAGCATCACTTGGTCTCCTTTGTGAAATCGCGGCTGAGCGCGTCCAGTGTATTTTCGAGGTTGCCGGTGAGTACGGTGACATGTCCCATCTTGCGCGCCGGCTTGCGCGCCGGCTTGCCGTAGATATGGATGTGCCAGTCGGGATGGGTGAACAATTCATTGTCCAGCCGGTCCAGGTCCTCACCGAGCAGATTCATCATGACCGCGTTCTGATGGAGATGCACTTTTGGCATCGGATGATCCAGTATCGAAAGGATGTGCGCATCGAACTGGCTGATGTTGCATGCCTCGATCGAATAGTGCCCGGAATTGTGGGGCCGCGGCGCAATCTCGTTGACATAGAGTGTGCCGTCTGTGTCGATGAAGAATTCGATGGTGAATGCACCGACAAAGTGCAGCGCGTCCATGATCTTCGCCGCTTCCTCCTGTGCCTTTTCCGTATAATCCACCCTGGACGGGACGATCGTGCGGTAGAGGACCTGGTCCTTGTGCAGATTTTCCTGCAGCGGGAAATAGATGACCTGCCCGCTCACACTCCTTGCGATGGTCAGGGAGACTTCCCGCTCAAGCGAGATGTATTTTTCCGCCACAAACGCCGTCTCATCAAAAGGGATGCCGGCCCGATCGATGTCCGCCGCCGTCTCCAGCAGATACTGGCCTTTGCCGTCATAGCCGCCCGTCGCCGTCTTGACGATGACGGGCGCACCGTGCGCATCCATGAATCTGCGCACATCCTCTGCTGACGCGACTTTTTCATAAGGGACGATTTTCGCACCGGAGGCACTGATCGCCTCTTTTTCCGTCTCACGGTTCTGCAGCGTCAGCACCGTCTCTGCCCCCTGCGGCACATGGTAGTCGCCGACCAGTGTGTGCAGTATTCGCGCATCGATGTTTTCAAATTCATAGGTGACGACATCGGACATTTCGCACAGCGATTTCAATGATTCAAGGTCGCCGAATTCCGCATTGATGAAAGTGTGGCCCGTCGCGCTCGCCGGCGCATCCGCCGACGGATCGAGCACCGCCACTTTGTAGCCCATCCTGAGCGCCGACTGAGCCATCATCTTGCCGAGCTGTCCGCCGCCGATGATGCCGATGGTTGCTCCGGGTGCCAGTTTAATTGAGGTCATTCTGCATCTCCTCCACTTTATCTTCGAGTGACTTCTGATAGTCATCCAGTTTTTCATAAAGTTCCGGCGAGTTCACTGCCAGCATGCGCGCGGCAAGGATTCCCGCATTCTTGCTGCCCGCCTTGCCGATTGCCGTCGTGGCGACCGGAATGCCGCCCGGCATCTGCACGATGGATAATAAAGAATCCATGCCCTGCAGCGCTTTGGACTCGATCGGTATGCCGATCACCGGGACGTTTGTAAGTGACGCCACCATCCCCGGCAGGTGTGCCGCACCGCCGGCGCCGGCGATGATCACATCGATGCCGTCCGATTTGGCATTTCTCGCATAATCCACCATCATTCCCGGGGTGCGGTGCGCGCTCACCACCTTTTTCTCGTAAGCCACGCCGAAATGATCCAGCATATCGCATGCATGCTTCATCGTAGGCCAGTCGGAAGAGCTGCCCATGATTACTCCAACAGTCATAATAGTATAACCTCGCTTTGAAATATGTTTGTTTTCAACTCATGCCCAGTTTAACAATAGCAGGGGCTTTATTCAACTGAAAAACGAACAATTTAAATCTTATTATTTTAATTGTATGTGTTTACGAACGTTGTGGGTGTTGTTTTGGTTTATAAGTTCGGTTTTCGGGTTATTTTTGCGATTTATGGTGTATTTTGTCTTCATAAGTGTAATGCGGGGCGCAGCTTGCATCAGTATGACCCGAACGGTCGATCAGGATTCACTGTGGAAATTTTCAGGCAAGTTATGGATAATGGAGGGAGGCAGACTAAACAGATAGGAGAATGAAAATGACAGCAAATTTGTTGAACGGACGCGAAATCGCCAAAGATTACCGCGCCGGGCTCGCAGAAGAAGTTGAAAAACTCAAGGAAAACGGCATCACACCAAACCTGACGGTCATCATCGCCGGCAACGACGGCGCCTCCCTCAGCTATGTACGCTCAAAGAACAGGGCGGCCGAAAAGATCGGCATGACATCCGACATCGTCCATCTGGATGAAGATGCAACCGAAGACGAGGTCCTGGAAGAACTCGACCGCCTGAACAACGACGACAATGTCAGCGGAATCCTCGTGCAGGTCCCCCTGCCGGATCAGATCAGTGAAGAAAAGGTCCTCGAATCCATTGCACCCCATAAAGACGTCGACGGCTTCAGTCCGGTCAATATCGGCCGCATGTATACAGGTCAGCGCACATTCATCCCCTGTACACCACTCGGCATCATGGAACTCCTCAAGCATACAGGATCGCTTGAAGGGAAAGACATCGCCGTCATCGGACGCTCCCACATAGTCGGCCAGCCCGTCGCAAAACTGCTGACCGATCAGAACGCAACCGTCACACTGATGCACTCCCGCACAAAGAACATGACCGATAAACTGAGCGGCTTCGATGTCATCGTCAGTGCCGTCGGCTCCCCGGGACTCATCAAAGCCGAACATATCAAAGACGGTGCAATCGTGATCGACGTCGGCAACACAATGGTCGGCGACAAACTCGTCGGCGACGTAGACTTCGACGCCGCCAAAGAAAAAGCCGGCTGGATCACACCGGTGCCGGGCGGCGTCGGCCCCCTCACAATTACCATGGTCCTGAACAACACATTACTCGCCGCCAAATGGCACAACGGAGTGGAATAGCTTTACCGCAGTATACGTCCGCACCCTTTCACAGGGTGCGGTTTTTGGTTTTAATCTACGTTTTTGCCAACGGTCAGCCGTTTCTCATTCCATTGACCGTAATACTGACAAATTGTCCTCAGACACTTTTTTCTTTACCTTCACAAAACCCGCAATTCACACATCTCATAAACAGCCGCCACCCGTCCCCTCCGTATTGGCCGACAAACCGGTCGATCTCAATCTCACCTTCAAATCCACACTGGAGCCTCTCCAGTTCGCTGGCACCCCGGCCGTCCAGTCCCCGCCTGCATTCCGCTGCCTCCAGCCACTGATGCTCCAAAGTCTTCTTTCGCATTGAAACAAATCCTCCTTCCAATAAAAAAGCCCTTTCCCTATATATGCGGAAAAAGGCCGGTTTGATTATTTGTTCCATCAAGTATTTTATTTAGTCTGAGAAAATTGATTAACACATGGCCGAGCCGATCAGTTCCTGATGATAATGAAGATCATGTAGATGATGTATGCAAATACAAGTACAAAACCTTCTCCCCGGCCGATGTTGTAGCGGGTCCTTGAAAATATGAGCAGCAGCACCGTTAGAAGTATCATGATCCACATATCAGTGAAGATTTTCGCATCCAGTGTCAGCGGGGCAACTGATGCAGCACTGCCCGCCACAAAAAAGATGTTGAAAATGCTGCTGCCGACAGCATTCCCTATCGCGATGTCTCCCTGATTCTTCATCGCAGCCGTGACGGAAGTGATCAGCTCGGGGAGTGAAGTGCCAATGGCCACAATTGTAAGACCGACCAGCGTCTCGCTCATTCCGAGTGAAAGTGCAATCTCAGTGGCGCTGTCCACTACAAGGCGTCCGCCGAATATGATTGCAGCGAGTCCGCCAGCAGTGTAGAGTGCGTTCTTCCCCCACGGAGCACCAACATCCGTATCCACCGCATCACCGCCCTCAGACCTGTTCTTCATAGCCATTTCAAAGACGTAATACAGAAACACACTGAAGAACAGGAGGATGATCAGACCATCCCCGCGGGAGACAATATTCTCCACTGCCCCGTTCAGGAAAACGTCCGCCATCAGTATAAGCAGGACGACAGCTGCAAGCAGTGAGAAGGGAATCTCCTTTCGGATTGTTTCGCTCTTGACGGTGAGCGGGGTGATCATCGCCGTCACCCCGAGCACCATGGTGATGTTGAAAAGGTTGCTTCCCACGATGTTGCCGAGCACCATGCCGGCGTTATCATCCAGCGCAGCCAGTATGCTGACCGTTGCCTCGGGTGAACTTGTGCCGAGGGCAACGATCGTCAGCCCGACCAGCAGGGGCGATACATTGAGCTTGATCGCAATATTCGATGCACCTTCCACAAAATAGTCCGCCCCCTTGATGAGCAGGACGAATCCCGCAATCAGAATAATATAAGACAAATGACGCACTCTCCTTTAAAACACAGGCTATTATCCCTCTATTCCCGAAGACAGACAAAAAAACCCACTTTTCATACAAAAAGTGGGCATCATCAATCATTTTTTCTTTTCAACAAAGAACGTGACAACAACGAACAAAGCAAACGCAATCAGTGTAATACTGCCGCCGACGATGAAATACACGATCGTAAACGTCTCATTGAAGCCGAACGGATTAAGCATATAGAAATACATCCCCGAAGTCAGAACCAGGGCTCCCAAAATACCAAACGCACAGTGCAGATGCACGAGCAGCGGCTTAGAGACAGTGTACACACTGTAGAAGACCCCCCATGCAAACATCGACAGCCAGCCTACAAGGAGTATGTGCGTATGTATCGGACGCATCGCGTAATCCATCTCCCCTGCCATCTGCGAGCCGATGAACACACCGAGCAGCCCGAATACCGTCGCAATTCTGATCAGGTTGATTCCCCATTTTCTTTCCATTTTCCGCAATTCCTCCATTTATTCATTATTTTAATAAAATTCAAGTTGCCCCTGACACACCGCCGCAACGGGACATTCCCCCGGAATCATATCATTTCCAGAGCTTCACGATGAATTCCGTGCCGGCCCCCGGCGTACTGTCCACTTCAATCGTACCGCCGAGCATTTCCACAGTTTCGAGGACGATTGCAAGGCCGAGGCCGGAGCCTTCACTCGAACGCGCCGCGTCCACCCTGTAGAACCGTTCGAATACCTTGTCGAGGGCATCTTCAGGGATACCCATGCCCGTATCCCGGACACTGACCTCGACATGATCTCCCATGTCCTTCAGGGTGACGGCGATTTCATCACCGTCTGACGAATATTTCACTGCGTTCGACACCAGATTATCCCATACATTCCACAGGAGGTCGCTGTCGGACTCCACCGTCACTTCATCCAGGGAGTAGGACAGATCGATGCCGGACTCATCCAGCCGCCAGCGGAACACCCTTATTACGTCCCGGATCTGCCCGTCCAGCCGGACAGGCTCCATCTTCGCCGTATAAGACTGGTGATCAAATTTGCTGAGCAGCATCAGCTGACTCGCCAGCGACGACAGCCGCTTCGCCTCCGAATGCACGACCGAGGCAGCTTCCCGCGCCTCACCGCCTTCCACTTCACCGTCCTCAAGCAGTTTCGCGTACCCTTGTATATTGACTAGCGGCGACTGGAGATCATGCGTCACATCGCTGATGAATTTCTGGCGCATGCGGTGGTTTTCCTGCAGCTGCCCCTTCATCGCATCGAGGCTCACGGCAAGCTGACCGATCTCATCCCTGCTGTAGCTGCCGGAGGCGATATCATAATCGAAATTCTCCCGTCGGATTTCATTCGCCGCCGTCCTGAGACGGCCCAGGGGTTCTGTCAGACGGCGGCTCATCACGATGATGAATATGAGGCTCACCAGCACCGCCGTCACGAAGAACACAAGCAGGATGATATGGAATTCACTGAACATCAGGCTGCTGTCCTGCTTGATGAACAGCGCGTGGCGTTCGCCGCCAAGCATGACTGGCACACCGACGGTGTTACGCACATCATTCATGAAGTGCCCCATCATGAACCAGTTCGCGACAGCGGCATCCTCTCCTTCGTACACCCCGCCGGAGAGCACCGACTCGAGCGTCGACTGTTCCATGGTGGTCCGTTCAAACGGGATGCCGGCAAAGTGCGCCTCGTATCCGCCGTTAAACGGCCCTTCCGTCAGCGTCACTTCCCCGCCTGTACCATCCTCCCCCCCACCGGATACCAGCACCACCTGGTAGTCCAGCGCATCGAGCATATCCATGGCCACAGTGAGGCCGGAGCCGGCCGGAATATCCTGCTCCAGCGCATCCTTCAGATTTTCGGCAGTCACGAGCATCTGCTCATTCATCTTCGGTTTCGAGTAGACCGCATAGAGCACGTTCGACGCCAGCAGCGACACGGCCAGGCTGACGGCAACGACGGCAAAAAGCACCGCTATGAAGCGTTTATAGAGCATATCCATCACGCATCATCCTCCAACGCGCTCTGCTCCAGCCGGTAACCGACACCGCGCACCGTCAGCACGCGCACTTCTGCACCGAATCTGCCGAGCTTCTGCCGCAGCCGGTTCATGTGGGTATTGATCGTATATGTACTCGTCTCAAGATCGCCCCACACACTTTCGGCGATATGCTCGCGCGTCACCACTTTTTCAGGTGTCTCCATCAGGCAGCCGAGCATCTCGAGCTCCTTCACCGGCAGCATGTGCGTACGGCCCATGACTTCCACCTCATAATGCTCCCGGTCGATCGTCACCCCCGCAAAAGACAGCCTCGTATCCGACACAGGGTGCGCGCGTTTCAGCACCGCGCGGATGCGGAACAGGAGCTCCTTCGGCTCGAACGGTTTCACTATATAATCCTCGGCGCCTGCCGTGAACCCCTCCTCCTTGTCATCGAGCTGGCCCTTCGCCGTGAGCAGGATCACAGGAGTCTCAAGGTCCCCGCTCAGAATCCGCGTCAGTTCAAAACCATCCATCCCGGGCATCATCACATCCACGACCGCAATATCCACTTCCTCATCCTCAAGATGCCGGAGGGCGCCGTCGGCATCCCCGAAATCCGCCACATCGAAGCCGTTCCTCTCAAGGTAGAGTACGACCAGATTGCGGATGTTCGCATCATCCTCGACCACCATCACTTTGTTCATCTCCCATGCACCTCCGTAAAAAACTCTATCATCCTTATATAAACACAATATAAATATTTTAGAAATGAAAATCTCGCCCTGCCCAATTCCCGCACAAGCGAAAAAAACGCCCACCGCGCCATGCGGTGAACGTTTCAGTACAGCGAATCATCCGATTATTATGCGCCGAGGCTCATTTTCGGACCGAACGGCTCGAAGTGGATGCGGCTCTCGTCGATGCCCATCTCCTTGAGCTCCTTCATCATTGTGCCCATGAAGCCCATGGATCCGCAGATGTAGATCTGCCTGTCTTCCGTGCCCTTGAAGTCCTCCTTGTTCAGGAATCCTTCGGTTTCGCTGAATTTGACTTTGAGGTCAGCACCCTTTTCCCGGATTGCAGCCATCTGGTCCTTGAACGGCTGATGGTCTTCGTTGATGCAGCTGTAGACGTATTTGACATCCTTGCCTTTGGCCACAGCGTCCTCCGCCATGGACATTACCGGAGTCGCGCCGACGCCGCCTGCGATGAAGAGCAGTCTGTCATGGTCCTCTTCGACCTTGAAGTCGCCGGCAGGGGCTGACATGAACAGTGCATCGCCTTCCTCGATTGCGTCGTGCATGTAGTTGGAAACGACACCTTCCCTGCCTTTGACCGCTTCGCGTTTGACGGCGAACCGGATGCCGTCCTCTTTATCGATTGCGCAGATTGAGTAGTGGCGGAGGGCTGTGTTGCCGTAGCCTTCCGGATTCACTTTGACGGTGATGTACTGGCCGGCTGTGAACGTCTTGTCCACTTCGTCGGAATCCACTGTGAACCTGACGATGTCCGGTGTCACCTGTTCTTTCTTTTTGACGATGAACGGTTTGAAGCCGTCCCATGCCGCAGTGTCATACATCTCTTTTTCAATGCCGATGAATACATCGGCGATCTTGCCGTAGTACTCGCCCCACGCATCGATGATTTCAGGTGTCGCAGCGTCACCCAGCACCTCCTGGATCGCTTCGAGCAGATATTTGCCGACGATCGGATAATGTTCAGGCAACACTTCAAGTGCACGGTGCTTATGCGCGATGCCCATCACTGCAGGCACGATGGTTTCGATATCTTCGATGTGCCTTGCCGCAGCAAGAACTGTCATTGCCAGCGCCTTCGGCTGGTCTCCGACTTTCTGGTTCGTCTTGTTGAAGATGTCGAGAAGTTCAGGGTGTGCTTCAAACATCCTTTTGTAGAATACTGTCGTAATTTCAGTTCCGTGTGCTTCGAGAACCGGCACGGTTTCTTTGATAATCTGTTTTTTAGCTTCAGCAATCATGTGTTCAAGCCCCTTTTATAAACATATATTTTTAATACATCTTTAGTTTAAAGGTGTATGTTTACTTTTTCAAGGCATTTGTTATCATTTTCACATATCGTTCACAAAATCGCTTTCATAAGGTGGGAAGTTTTATTTAAATGACAATTCCGTGTATAATCTCCTGGAGGAGTTGATGAGGATGAAGCTTACTTTATACACCGACTACTCCCTCCGGGTACTCATGTACCTGGGGATGAGGGAGACGGAAGAGAAAGTCCAGATCGATGAAATCGCAAACTTTTATAATATATCGAAGAATCATCTGACCAAAGTCGTCCATCACCTTTCGAAGCTCGGATACGTCAGAACTGTGCGTGGCCGGGGCGGCGGGATTATGCTAAACTATAGGCCAGAGGATTTGAACATAGGAGAAGTCGTCCGCAGTACGGAAGACAACTTCCACATGGCGGAATGCTTCAATGCCGAAAACAACCAGTGTGTGCTGACACCGGTATGCAGCCTGAGGTTTGTACTGGGGGATGCATTGAAAGCCTATCTTGAAGTGCTCGATAACTATACATTGGAAGATATACTTCCAAGCGGAATTCCGGGGTGACGAAGATGAATTCAAAAACAATGCTGAAAGTCATGGCGGGGCTGCTTCCCGCAGCACCGATTACGGGTGACTTCATAGATAAAAGCATAGATACAGAGGAAATCAGTGAATCAGACAGCAGCGCGGATTCAAAATATGCGGATTATGACGGGCCCACGATGGAAGAGGAGATCGCGTCCCACAGTGGCAGCGTCCCTGCCCTCAAGGGGACGGAAACCATAAATGTGCAGGTCGGGGATGCATTCGATCCGCTGGCCGGCGTCTATGCCGTCGACAGTTCCGACGGCGACATCACCGATAACATCGAAGTGACCGACAATGATGTGAATACGGACAGGGCCGGCAATTATACCGTATCCTACAGGGTGGAAAACTCAAGCGGCAACTGGTACGAATACACCCGCCAGATACAGGTATCCGATAGAGAGAGTGACGCGGTGCCGATGGTGCCGCCGACAGAAGAACAGCTCTCGGGTGAAGGCTCCAAAGAAGCATCCGATCCGGAATCTTCCTCGAAAATCACATTCCTCGGCCTCGATGACATCACCATCCAGCAGGGGGACGAATTCGATCCGAAAGAGGAAGTCCAGGTCATCGATGTGGACGGCAGTGACATTACAAACAAACTGTACATTTCAGGCGAGGTCAACACGGACCAGCCTGGGGAATACACGATCGCCTATGCAGTGTTCGACCACTTCGGCGATTCCCATGCAAAGGCACGGACGATTACAGTTGAATGATATGAAAAAGAAGCCGCAGCGGAAAATTCCGCTGCGGCTTCTGTCGTTCCTTCATTATTACGCAAGCTGATTTTTGATTTCAGCGTTGAAGTCCGGCAGGTCGTCAGGAGTACGGCTGGTTACGAGATTGCTGCAGACAACGACGGAGGCATCCTGCACTTTGGCGCCCGCGTTTTCAAGGTCCTTCCTCACTGAACGGAATGAGGTCATGTTACGGTCGTTCACAAGGTCCGTATCAATCAATACCTGAGGACCGTGGCAGATTGCAAACGTCGGTTTGTCATTTTGCAGGAAGTGTGCTGCAAACTTGCCGAAACGTCCCTCTTCATCTGAACGCAGGAGATCCGGCGAGAATCCGCCTGGAATCAGAATCGCATCATAATCGTCCGCATTCACGTCGGCAATAGATTTGTCGGCTTTGAATTTGCCGCCCTGTTTGCCTTCGATTTCACCGGCTTCGGTGGAAATGACCTCGACTTCATGCCCTTCGGCTTCAAGCGCCTCCACCGGGCTTGTATATTCTACATCTTCAACCATGTCCGTCATGATTACTGCTACTTTTTTTGCCACAATACATCTCTCCTTTGGAATTGTCCTTATTCTTTCTACACACTATATCTTCCACGCCCCGTCAATTTTTAAACATGCTTGCAGTCATTTTGTATGAAAAATTCATATGAAACCGTTTGACAAAACGAACAGGCGTTCTTATAATTGTATGGCAGGAGTGATGATATGCAATTCTCATATGACGAAGAACTTGAATATAAGATTCTATACAACGTCAAACACGATGTGTTCGACTATCCAAATACAAGCATGTCCGAATACGATATCAGAACCGTCGATTTCCATATGAAGGTGATGGAGCAAAAAGGGCTGGTCGTACTTACACCGTTCACATACGATTTCTACTACAGCAGCATCGAACTCACCGCAGAAGGTGACAGGAAGCTGTCACAGAAAGCTTCATAAGACCCGTAAGGGTCTTTTTTTATGCCTCCACATCCAGTTTGAATGTATCTATGAGCCAGTCCCTCGTCCGTTCATCTTCAATCCTCTCAACCGGCTTGCCGCCGACAAAAAGTCCGTCGTCAAGCAGGCCGTCACCAAGCTCCGGCACCAGTGCCAGCCACTCCATCCTGAGTACATACTCCTCACTGCCGAAATGCGGATTGATCCGCATGATCTCCCTGAACGGGTACTCCTCGCGGTCGATCATGAGCCCGCCCTGGTGCATTTCAATCGTTTCAATCGGCACCGCAGACGCCCTCACCCTGCCGGCGCCAAGATAGCCGTGCCTAGTGGAATAAAGTGCGACGATATCCCCTTTTGCGATTCCCATTATGTCATGTATATTGCTTCTTCCACTCACGCTGATGATCCCGAGCTTCTTATACAGGTCGTAATCCCTGAATGTACTGTTAAACCTGCCGTTGATGAAATACATATGTACCACCTCGTCTTTACAGCACTCTACCCCGCCACTCCATGTTTCATGCAGAATAAGCCGGGTAATTTATCTATATAAGGAGCTGGTTGATATGGCAGCAAAGAACAGGGAAGAAAAACGTTCCGCCAAACGGCAGGAAGACCTGCCGAAAGAATACCAGTATAGAGAAGAGGAAAATGAGTACCAGTATGAAGACAGGGAACAGGACCGCCTCGATGACTACAACAAACTCGGCAAAGAATACTATTACAATGAAGAGACAGACAAAAGCGTATTCCATGACAACCGTCATGATTCAGGCAACAGATAGTAAATGATAAAGGAACCAGAAAATGAGGTGAAATGAAATGGCTGAAGATAAAGGCAAGAAAGATGAATTCATCGGCAAGGCGAAAAAGGCGGCCGGTGATGCACTGAATGACGAAAAGACCAAAAATGAAGGGAAACGTCAGGAGACAGAAGGCAAAGTGAAAGACGCCGCAAAAGATATCAAGGAAAAAGGGAAAGACATGTTCCGGGATAAATGACCGGCCGGAGAAACAGATGGAAAGGAGCATCTTTGAATGATGGAAGACATGTATGAACAGCAGAAAAAAATGCGTGAAGAAGCAGAGAATAAAGCAGAAGAAGGTAAAAGCCAGAAAGAACAGATGAAAGAGAAAGCCCAGGAAAAACAGGCGGATTTCGGGGACGAAAAATCAAAAGTGCAGGCAAAGCAGGAAGAAACGCAGGGCAAGATCAATGAGGCAAAAGACCAGGTACAGGAAAAAGGCGATAACCAGTTCAACCAATATAAGTAGCCAGACCCCGTACTATAACCATGAACTGCAAAAAAATTATAAAAGTCCGTATATCACGTTTAATCACTTGTACGGATAGGGTAAGGAAAAATATCACTCATTAAAAGGAGATGTTTATCATGGCAGAAGAGAAAAAAGGACTATTTGACAAGGCAAAAGACAAGGTAAACGAACTCAAAGACAACACAAGCAAAGAGGATGTCCAGCAGGGCTGGGACACAGCAAAAGAACATGGTGATGAACACCTTGGGGAAAATGAAAAATGGAACAGCGCCAAAGAAAAGGGCGACAGCGCTATGGATAAATTCGGTGGCGGTGGAAACGAAGAAGAAGAAAACAAATAATATTCATTAAAATGATTACACTACCCCATGCCCGGTTTCAACAGAGACCGGGTATTTATAATGGGGAAATATAAAAAACCTCCCAGCAGGAGATTTTTTATTCATCGTTCACTTGTAGCTGCGAATTCTTCCTCTGGGGCGGGATTGCCTTCTGCGGGCAGCTCTTCCAGTGTTTTCATATGGATTTCTGCGCTGCTCATGTATTTACGGCTGTTTTCTGTATGGATGTCGAGGAGTTCTGAATGCATCTGTACATCTTCCGAAGCGTTCATCAGCTTGAACTCTATCAGCGCGAGTGTCCGGTTCGAGATTGCGAGTGACAGGTCTGATTTCATTTCTTCCGTCTCTTCCTTATGTTCTGCGGAAAATGTATCCGCGATCTTTATGTTATTCACCCGCTTCTCAAGTTCCTCATATTCTTCATGCAGGGTTTCGAGTTGATCGGCCACTCTGTCCCTGTCGATGCCGTTTGAATGATACTGCTGATACATCGGTATGAACATACTGTTCCATATTGTTGTAATATCCGACTGGATGCCGTCCACTGCGACTGACAGTTCATCCATGTTGGCTGCACCGGCATCGTCTGATGCATGCATCGGCGTGCCGGCATGCCTCCCGCCCAACCCGGCTGTGTCCGGTTCAGGGTATCCGCTGTCAGATGCTGTTCCCCCGCTGCCTGCTGTATCCACAGGCAGACTGTAATTATCCATCGTGGTAAGCCGGGGCGGGTTTGCCTGCAACTCCTCCTGCTTCACATTCTGATTCCCACCCTGACTGCAGCTGCATAAAAAGACGGATGCGAATATCAAAAATTTAGCTTTCACTTTGTCGTCTCCCTCATCTGCAATATTGTCGCGGTTATCGAAACATCACTTTACATTGTAACATGATTGTAATATTAGAAAAAGGACTATCCTGGAGGCGGGGTTGTCCGCATACCAAAAAACAGCACCCGGATGAATGTCTCCGGACGCTGCAGGATTTTACTAATCATTTTTCTCATTCAATATCAGATAATCCAGCTCCTCTTTTTTCATCAAGTTGAGCTTTCTGTACTGGATTATGAAGAACAGTGCACCGAGTGCAACCCAGGCACCGAGCGCAAGGTAGGACGGCGCTGTGAGCGATGCCGGCGAACCCGGATACAGCAGCAGCACAAGGAATACGATCGAGATGACCGCACCGAGCCATCCGAAGATGACATACAGCAGATTGAAGTTTTCCCTGCTGCTGAAGAATTTCGCCGCAACGAGGCTGGTCACAAGAAATGCAACCGATACACCTGTGGATGACATATCGACAATCCAGCTGAGGGCCGTGCGTCCGAGCCACGGTGCGGCCAGGCACACAGTCATGACGAAGAGTACTGCGACATACGGCGTTTTATTCTTGTGGTGCAGTCTCGCGAACACTGACGGTATGAAGTGGGCACGGCCGAGTGCGAACAGAAGCCTCGATGAGGACATGAAGAACCCGTTGAGCCCTGTAAAGATGCCGAATGATATCGCGAGTGCGAGCAGTGCCATGCCGAGTCCTCCCATGGAGGTCTGTACGACGGACCCCGTCACCCAAAGGGCACCGCCGATCTGTTCCTGGTCCGGATAAATCCATGACGTGACAAGAATCATCAGGACGTAAGTGATGATTGATGCAATGATGCCGAAAACGATCAGCCTGAACGTCTTGTCTGCGCTGAATTTGAATTCTTCGGCTGCCTGCGGGATATTATCGAAACCGACATACATCCAGGGTGCAATCGCAACAATCAGGATGATTGATGTCCATATGCCGCTCTCATTATTGAACAGAGGCTGCGCATTCTCGAGTGAGAACTCACCGACAAAGAAAGATCTCACGAACAGAGTCGCAACGACTGCGGCCATGAACATACAGAAAATGAACTGGATGTTTCCGGACAGTCCACTGCCTTTGATGCCGATGAAGGCAAATGCTATGAGGACAAGTGATGTCAGAAGAACTTCCATTATATAGACATCCCAGCCTGCAATCGTATACAGATAGCCTATTTCAAGGAAATCAGGGAGTATGAACTTAAACAGCAGACTGAATGCACTGGCATTGAGTGCGACGACACATATGTAACCGAGTGCCAGGAACCATGAAGCGATGAAACTGACATTCCGTCCGAATCCGACGTAGCTGAAAGCGAACTCCCCTCCCGAAACCGGAAACTTGCTCGTCAGTGCGCCATAGGCCACGGCAATGATCAGCATCAGCAGTCCGCCGATCGTTATGCCCAGAGTGGATCCGAGTGTCCCCGATGAAATCAGCCAGTCTCCCGGCAGGATGAATGCCCCCCAGCCGATGCTCGAACCGTAGGCAATCGCCCAGATGAAACGTTTCGACATCGTCGTTTCAAGTTCTTCACGTTTAAAAGCGGTATTATCTTGTACCATGATTGATTTTAACTCCCCTGTTATGCTTAAGTTTTCTCTATAGATTATATCCTATCAGAATAGGGTGTAAACGTAAAATTGCGATTGGGACCGACACGAAGACGGGATGAAATACAGAGAGGGAGGTGCAGCATTTTGCTGCACCTCCCTCTTTACATCATCCGCTGAAATTCATCAGGTCGATGCCGAATATAACCGGCATCAGAAGGTATACAAAGATAACGATCAGCACAACCGCAGCTATGTTGAGTGCAAAGCCTGTTTTCGCCATTTCCTGGATGCTGATCTTATTCGTACCGAACACGATGGCATTCGGCGGTGTGCCCACCGGAAGCATGAATGCGCAGTTCGCTGCCATTGCTGCCGGTACCATCAGCGTAAGCGGATGGACTTCCAGTGCAATCGCAAGACCTGCAAGCACCGGGATGATCATTGTTGCCGTTGCCGTGTTGGAAGTGATTTCAGTGAGGAACAGGATGCCCAGTGCAACGATGGCTATGACAATGACGATGTGTACCCCTTCAACCTGGCTAAGCAGTTCACCCAGCCACTGGTCCACACCGGTTTCCACAATCGCCGCCGCAAGCGCGAGACCGCCTCCGAAAAGAAGGAGCACGCCCCATGGGAGTTCTCTTGCAACTGACCAGTCGAGTATGCGCTTTGAGCCCCTTTTTGTCGGCAGCAGGAACAGGATCACTGCAGCCAGCATCGCAATCGCTCCGTCAGTGAGCATCGAAGTCACTTCGATGTTCTCCCAGATGAATCCGCGTGTGATCCACATGAATGCGGCAAACAGGAAGACGATCAGTACGAGAATCTCTTCTCTTGATATTTTGCCCAGTTTCTCAAGTTCACTTGTGATGATCTTCTTGCCGCCGGGCAACTGTTTCATATTATGCCTGAAAGCAACATAGTTCATATAAGCCCATGCGAGTCCAAGGAAGATGATGACAATCGGCACACCGAACATCATCCACTGTGCGAAACTCAGGTCCAGATCGAAGATCTCTTTCAGCTGGCCCGCCATGATGATGAGCGGCGGTGTACCGATCAATGTCCCAAGCCCCCCGATGGTGCCGGCATAGCCGATACCGAGTACAAGGGATTTCTCAAACATTTTCAGATCCGCTTCCATGCCGGATTCGGTAAGGGCGTTCGCTTCATTGATGATCGCCATACCGATCGGAATCATGATCATCACCGCTGCGGTGTTACTCACGAACATGGAGAGCAGCCCCGTTGCGATCATGAAGCCTAGAAGGATGGTCGCCGTCGTTGTCCCGATCGCATTGATGATCGACAGTGCTATCCGGGTATGTAGATTCCATCTCTCCATCGCCAGCGCAATCAGGAAACCGCCGAGGAACAGGAAGATGATGTCATTGCCGTAGGAGCTGGTTGTCGTGCCGCTGTCCATGACACCGCCCATCGGGAACAGGAACAGGGGCATGAGGGATGTAGCCGGAATCGGTATGGCTTCAGTGATCCACCAGCTCGCAATCCATAGTGTTGAAGCGACAACGAACACACCCGCACTGTCCAGCCCTTCGGCTTCCAAAAACAGGAGTGTCAGGATGAAAAGCACCGGTCCCAGTATCAGCCCGGTCAGCTGGAGACGATTATAGGACTTTTCAGGCCCCTCATCATCGGTAGAATAGCTTCCCTTTTCAGCGTGTTTTTTAGACTCGTTCACACTGAAGAACTTCAGCAGTGATTTCGTCTTTTTGGATTCACGCCACAGATTATCATAAGATTTTTTAACTTTGGAATCGCTCACATTTTACCTCCTAATAGACTGAATTCAATATCTTAAAAAACATTATCATATTTTCAGAAATTTTACTATCTTTATTTGAATGATGCAAATGAAATATCTGATACATCATCTTCCGAAAGAAAAAATGCACTGCCGGCATGGCAGTGCATCAATCAGGAATATTTTTTATAAGGCAGACAAGAGGGATGGGAGTACAATGCATGTACAGCCAACAGATTACTGGAGGAGTATCTGAGGCTGATTACAATATAACAGGCGAATATGAAATTCGAATTAAGGAAATGTAAATATCGTGTAATGATACGGCAGCCTTACTATGAGGGAAGGCACACATGCATAATGAAAGCCCTTTCTCCGCTGTCGTGATAAAATGGAAGTATTGATAATATACCCGGAAGGAGCTGTATCAAATGGCAGAACGAAAAGCAAGACATACTGTATTTGTTGACGAGTTTACCAACGGCATACTGGATCCGGAAGAAGAGATGCGCTATTTTGTGAAGGACGGCGGCCACATCGTGGCCAATACTGCACCGGGCTGCTGGGGGCCGATGATCACACCTGAACTGAAAGGCGGCCATGAGGTGACGAAACCGGTCTATGTGGAGGGCGCGGAAGCCGGTGATGCGGTGGCGATTCATATCAATTCAATCCGTGTGACGTCAGACGCCACCGCTTCGGGCAATGACAAGCCGATGGAAGGCCGGTTCACGGGCGACCCGTTTGTCGCCGGCGTATGCCCCAGCTGCAGTGCAAAAAACCCGAAATCGAAAGTCGAAGGTATCGGCCAGGGTGCGGTAAGGTGTGCCGAATGTGGCGAAGATGTCACGCCGTTCACCTTCACGAATGCCTATACGATGGGTTTTGACAGACAGCGGACCATAGGCCTGACCCTTAACAAGGAAAATGCGGAGATCATCGCCCGGGAAGGCAGGAAATACATGTGCACTCCTGAAAATTCCATACAGCATCCCGTAGTGACTTTCGCACCGCATGACATCGTCGGTGCCATGGCAAGGGTCATCCCATTCCTCGGCCAGCTGGGGACCACGCCCTCCCGTGCCTTCCCCGACTCCCATAATGCCGGGGACTTCGGACAATTCCTGATCGACGCACCTCACGACTACAGCATGACCGAAGAACAGCTTGAAGAACGCACCGATGGACATATGGACATAAACCGTGTCCGGGAAGGGGCCGTGCTGATCTGTCCGGTAAAAGTTCCGGGCGGCGGGGTATATCTCGGGGATATGCATGCAATGCAGGGCAATGGTGAAATCGCCGGACATACGACAGATGTCGCCGGCATCGTGGATCTGCAGGTTGAAGTCATCAAGGGAGCGCGTATTGCGGGACCGGTACTGCTCCCGCTCACTGAAGACCTGCCGCCGCTTGCAAAACCATTTACAGAGAATGAAATGAAAAAGGCAAAAGAGCTTGCCGATAAATGGAACATGGCTGAAATCGAAGAAAGCTATCCGGTCTCATTCATCGGCACAGGCGCAGATCTGAACGCAGCGACAGAAAATGGCATGGCGCGCGCAGCAACACTGTTCAATGTGACAGTGCCGGAAATCATGAACCGGGCAACCATCAACGGGTCAATCGATATTGGCAGGAACCCCGGCGTTGTGACTGTGACGTTCCTTGCACCAAAAACGCATCTCAAGCAGGCCGGGCTCTGGAATACAGTCAGAAATGCATACCTGTAGTTTTTCATCGGTGCATCCCGGCTTGGGGTGCACTGATTTTTATTGGTAACCACTTTCATACTTTCGTCCCGGATGTATAAAATCATGCATTCCGTTATAATTGATATATGGTAACTTACTTATAAAAAGGAATGAATCGGATGGATCAATACAGGATAGACAAGGACTACGGTCTTGAATTCGGTCTCTATACATTGGGGGACCATCTTCACAACCCGCATACCGGTGAACGGATCCCGGCCGGGCAGCGCATAAAGGAGATCATAGAAATCGCCAGGCTCGCCGAACAGGCAGGCGTCGATCTCTTCACAGTCGGTGAAAGCCATCAGGAATACTTTACGACCCAGGCACATTCGGTTGTGCTCGGTGCCATCGCCCAGGCGACGGAGAAAATCAAAATTGCGAGCTCTTCCACCATCATCAGCACACTGGATCCCGTCCGTGTGTATGAAGACTTTGCAACGATCGACCTCATATCAGACGGCAGGGCGGAAATCATTGCCGGACGGGCCTCGAGGGTCGGCAACTTTGAGCTGCTCGGCTACGAGCTGCATGACTACGAAGCACTTTATGAGGAGAAGTTCGACCTTCTCCGTCTCATCAATGAAAACGAAATCATCAACTGGGAAGGACAATTCCGGAAACCGCTGCGTAATGCCCGGGTGCTCCCCCGTCCGAAAAACGATTCGATGCCGATCTGGCGGGCAGTCGGCGGTCCCCCTGCAAGTGCTGAAAAAGCCGGTCGGGCCGGCGTTCCCATGTTCCTCGCAACACTCGGAGGCCCTGTTTCTTCATATAAATACACGATTGATGTATACAGAGAGGCTGCCGCACGAAGCGGGCACGATCCCGAAAGCCTGCCGGTGGCGACCGCCGGCTTCTTCTACCCCGCCGAAACAACACAGCAGGCACAGAGGGAGGTTTATCCCCACATCAATGACGGGATGATCCGTACGAACGGCCGCGGCTATCCCAAACAGCATTTCGCACAGGGAGCGGACCCGAGGGATGTCATGAATGTCGGCAGCCCGCAGGAGATCATCGAAAAGATACTCTACCAGCATGAAGTGTTCGGCCATCAGCGCTATATCGGGCAGATGGATTTCGGCGGCGTCCCGTTCGACAGACTGAAGCGTAACATCGATATCATCGGCAGTGAAATACTGCCGGCAATCAGGAAACATACGAAAAAATAGGAGGCATCTTCCATGAACATCGTAATATTATCCGGTTCCGTTGCAGGCTCCAAAACACGGACCGCGATGGAATACGTGAAAGCATCTTTCAACAATAACCATCCGGAGCATGATACTGAACTCCTTAATCTGGCTGACTTAGATATACAATTCAGTGACGGCCGCAATTTCCTGGATTACAGCGGAGATACCGGATATCTCACCAAAACTCTGATGGAAGCTGATGCCATAGTCATCGGCACACCCATTTTCCAGGCTTCCATACCGGGGGCACTGAAGAACGTCTTCGACCTGCTTCCCCAGGACGGTTTCAGGGATAAGACAGTCAGCATGCTCGCCACGGCCGGTTCATCCAAACACTTTCTCATCCCAGAGAACCAACTGAAACCGATCATCGGATATATGAAAGCACAGATGCTGCAATCCTATGTATTCATAGAAGAACGGTACTTTGCAAACGGGGAAATCACAGATGACGACGTCATCTTCCGCATCGACAGACTGGCAGAAGACACACTCGTCCTAGCGGAAACCTACCGGAAGATCAGGGAAGAGAAGGAAGCATCTTACGGCTTCTGACAAAACCGGGCGGATATCAGATTTTGATATCCGCCCGGTTTTTATTCATAGGTAAAGTTCGCTTACGCGTTCAAAGGATTTCCGCTTCTCTTCCCAGTCATACAGATTAGTGAGCAGGAGCCAGTCTTCACACTGATAGATTTCACTGAAATGGTCAAGTTCCCTTTTGACTTTTTCAGGGCCGCCGATGATCATCCGTTTCCTGTTCTTCCCGACGCTTTCTTTTTCCTTTTCATTCAATGAGGCCATGCGTTTCTGTGCAGTTTTGACATCCGGTACCTGGCTGTCCAGCCCCTTTTCCACATTCAACAGCCAGATATGCTGTGACGCTGAGAGATGCTCTGCATGTTCATCGTCCTCACCGCAGACGACGAATACGCATGCCTTCGCCTTCGGTGAAGCGAGCAGCCCCGGCTTGAAATTCCGGCGGTATGTTTCAAATGATGCTTCACCCCTGTCCGGTTTGATGAAATGTCCAAAAACATATCCGATACCGAGAGATGCCGCCATTTCGGCACTGTTCTCCCCGAGTCCGAGGGCATACAGTTCCGGTTTGCCTTCTGTCCTCGGTGCCGCCCTGACCTGCCCTTCTTTGTTGAGATAGCCGGTCAAAGCTTCCAGCTTCTCCGGGTAGTCCCCCATCTGATTGTGCTTGAAATCGGCAAGCCTTTTCCTGACGAACTCGCCTCCGCCTGTGGAACGCCCGACACCGGCCTCTATCCTTCCTGGATACAGGGACTCGAGCTGTGATATTTGTGCTGCTACCTTATATGCACTGTACTGGGGCAGAAGAATGCCGCCAGATCCGACTTTTATACTCTCAGTCCGTGCCGCAGCAGCGGCCATCATGATTTCCGGTGAACTCGATACCATGCCGCGGGTCGCATGGTGCTCTGCGAACCAATAGCTTCCATAACCCATATTTTCTGCATGACGGGCCATCTCAAGCGCACCAGTCGCAGTCTCTTCAGCCGTCCACCCTTTTGGCTGTGGCATCTGATCCAATATTCCAATTCTCATTCATTGATGCTCCTTAAAATCAGTTTTTCAGATGGAATCCATCTTTCTCCAATATGCTTTTCAGAACCAGACTGTATAAATGATGAATGTCGCAATCACCATGGTGATGAGTGACAGAGGGGTACCGACTTTGATGTAGTCCGAGAATTTGTAGCCGCCGGGCCCATACACTATGAGGTTTGTCTGATAGCCGATCGGTGTAATGAAACTCGCAGAACCTGCAATGGCAATCAGTACGACGAATCCGATATGATCGCTGTCCATCTGCGAGGAAATTTCAAGCGCTATCGGGAACATGAGGACCGCTGCTGCACTGTTGGTAATCAGCTCGGTGAATATATTGGTCACGATATACAGAATGACGATGATTCCTATAATGCCGAAGGGCCTTGCGAACGCCACCATGTTTTCAGCTATCAGCTGTGCCAGCCCCGACTGTGTGAGGGCGGCACCCACACCAAATGCGCTGGCTATCAGAAGGAGTACATTCACCTGTATATAACTGAATGCCTCCTCTGCATCGATGAGCTTGAACCCAAGAAGAATGACCACTGCAATCAGCATCGCTTCAAACATGCTGAGCAGGCCGAAAGTGACGGAACTGACCATGGCAAGCAGCAGGATGATTGCAATCCACCCTTTCACGCTGTTCTGTTTCAGTGAATCAGGCGGCGAGACCGACGTCATTACATAGAAATCCGAGGAATGCATGTGATCCTCGAGGAACCTTTCACCGCAAAGCATCAAAAGTGTGTCACCGGGCTTCATGATGATATCCCCCACACGGCTTTTGATCCGTTCATTGTTGCGGTGGACCGCAATGACACCTGCGTTGTATCTATTGCGGAACATCGACGATTTCAGGGAATGGGAGACCATCGATGACTGATGAGAGACGACCGCTTCAACCAGATGGTTATCACCATAGTTCAGGCTCTCCAGAGTTTCGTTCGTACCGGTGATCACATTGAGCCCTTTTTGCTTCTGGAGGTCGGCAATCGTATTCAAGGTTCCCGAAAACAGGAGGTGGTCCCCTTCACGGATGATCGTCGTCGGGGTAACCGGAAAAATACGCTCCTCCTCCCGGATGATTTCGATGATGTATACATTTTTGAGAGATGTGGTGGAGGCATCGATGATATGGGAGCCGATATATTCAAAGTCCCTCTCAACGACCGCCTCGGCCAGAAATTCCTTCACTTCCTGCCTGATCTGCTCCTTCGCCCCTAATGTGCTCGGCAGTAGCAGATAGCCGATTGTCAGGATATATATGAGGCCGGATATTGTAATCGGTATACCGACAACCGACAGCTGGAAAAATGAGAAGCCCTCGAGTCCGGACTGAATAAGCAGCCCATGGACGATAAGGGTCGTCGATGTCCCGATCAGGGTTATCGTACCGCCGAGTATTGTCATATAGGAAAGCGGAATCAGAAATTTGGAAGGCGATATGTCGTTTTTCTGGCACCAGTTCTTGATGATCGGTGTCAGTGTGACGACGATGGGTGTATTGTTCAGGAACCCGGATGAAACAGCAACCGGCGCCAGCAGTTTCAGCATGGATTTC
The DNA here is from genome assembly GCF_000986795.1 of Salinicoccus sediminis. GTDB lineage: Bacteria > Bacillota > Bacilli > Staphylococcales > Salinicoccaceae > Salinicoccus > Salinicoccus sediminis. The sequence goes on from NZ_LAYZ01000024.1 coordinate 148,318, forward strand.
CTCGGACTTCGGCTGTCATTGAGAATCCTGTTGATGAAATTTTCAATGATGCCGTGCTTCTGTATCGCCCCTGCCACGATGAACAGGAGCAGTACGGTCAGCATACCCTCGTTGGAAAAACCGCTGAGTGCCTGCTCTGTTGAAATCACACCAGTCAGCAGGAAGATGACCAGGAAGGAAAACACTGTGAAATCTGCACGCATCACTTCAAACAGCAGCATGATCAGCATAACCACTATCATCAATGCGACAAATATCATCTCTCCGGTCATATCCATCCCCCCCCCATCCCAGGTGTTCGTTCCTCTTATTACCTCATATGATAGCATATGGACAGAAACGCAGTAATCATTTTTGTCTGAAATTTCCGTTTAATATTCATGTGAATACATATATATGCCAAAGCGGGAAAATTTTAAAATGAAACCGCTCCAAGTTGTATTTTTTCATATTACCATGATTAAACGCCTCAAAATCGGTTATAAAAAATATTACAATCAGGAAATCATTATCAGGGAGAAAAGGAGGTAAGGAAATGGAGAAGTTTTCCAAAGATGACATCAGCACCATGCTGATGGAAAAAGGGAACATTTCCATGCTGAATGTACCTGAGAAATGCCGGCATGGAAACATCGTCAAAAGCTATGACAAGGGAGCCCCCGACAAATATGTATGTACAGAATGCGGCATGCCGAGCAAGAACCGGGCGGCATTTTTCAAGTATCAATGTTCACACAGACTGATTCACTAGGAAGTAATTATTGGGGCTGATCAGATGAATACCGATGCTGATTGTTAACACTGTGAGCCGGCAGAGAGCCGCACAGAAGTGCTCGCAGTCATTGGGAGCCCGCCAGCCAGTTTAACAATCAGGATCCGGGAACAGACAGTATGACCGAGAACCAGTCGCTGAAATTCAGTATTTCAACCATCCCCGGCATACAGGGAACCGCAAAAATCAGCATTATGATCATATTATGAATTCATGCAATCATAATGGTATTTACTTTACTTTGAAGTGGTGAGGTACTATATTCTATGTACATCACGTTAGTGGTGTAACACATTTTACCTCCCCTAAAATATGACTCGGCTGCGCCGGTGGGCGCAGCCGTTTTATGTATAGAAAGAAGGATCTGTTCAAATGTCGAAAGGTGAAAGAGAGCTTCAGAGGCAGTACGGTACTAAGCGGCGGGCAGATGCGTTCTACAACAATCAGATGATCGATTTTCTAAACCCGCGCATGAAGGACTTCATTGCAGCGCGTGACCTGCTCTTCATTTCAACATCGGATGCTGCAGGAAACTGCGACGCATCACTCAGAGCGGGACACCCCGGTTTCGTGAGGGTCCTCGGTGACAGGACGCTCATCTATCCTGAATACCGTGGAAACGGCGTGATGGCAAGCATGGGTAATATTCTTGAAAATCCGCATATCGGCCTCATGTTCATCGATTTTACAGAGGATCAGATCGGACTCCATATAAACGGCGCAGCACATATCGTGGAGCATGATGCACTGCATACACTCGGTCTCACCGAAGAGAATATCCGGCTTATGCAGGAGATCGAGCAGGGCCGCGCCGAACGGTGGGTCGCCATCGATGTCCATGAAGCCTACATCCATTGTTCAAAGCACATTCCCGTCATGAAGAAGCAGACGGATAGCTCCGGTCCTGAGACTCCAAAGAAACACCGCGGGGACTATTTCGATGTCAAAAAATAATGGGTGCGGGGAATCCCCTGCACCCATCAAGTTCCGCAAAATGTCTGAAGGACGGCTTCCGACGCTTCAGGCGGGTTTTTATACATATCCTCGTGTGAATCATCATAAGGCTTTGCCAGCACTTCATTCAATTTGTTGAAATGGCTATAATCACCGTAATGCATCGCCTCATCCAGCGCTTTTTCCACGAGGTGGTTCCTCGGGATGACTGCCGGGTTCACCGATTTCATCAGTTCATATGCCGCCTCGATCCCCGACTCCTGATCCTCGAGCTTCCGCTTCCATTTATCATGCCATTCACTGAAACCTTCCGCTTTCGCAAGTTCGGTCTTTTCAGCCTGACCCAGCGCCATCATCCTGAACACCCGTGTGTAGTCGGCCTCAGCCGCCACCATCATGTCCAGCAGTTCTGTGATGAACATCTCGTCGTCTTCGGACTCCTCCGTCAGACCGAGTTTCTTCCGCATGCCGTCGAGCCAGAACCCTTCATACAATCTGCCGTATTCCGACAATGCATCCTGGGCGAGCGATATCGCTTCGTCCTTATCATCAGCGATCAGCGTTAATAAAGTCTCCGCAAACCGTGCCAGGTTCCACTGCCCGATTGCCGGCTGGTTCTGATACTTGTACCTTCCGTTGATGTCGATCGAACTGTATACCGTCTCCGGATGATAGGCGTCCATGAACGCGCATGGACCGTAGTCGATCGTCTCACCGCTGATCGTCATGTTATCGGTGTTCATCACCCCATGGATGAATCCGACCAGCATCCAGTCTGATATGAGCTCTGCCTGGTTGTGGATGACCGCTTTCAGGAAGGACAGATATTTATCTTTGTCAGGAAGATCTTCCAGTTCCGGATAGTGCCGGCTGATCGCGTAATCCGCAAGCGTTCTGATATCCGTCTCATCGCCGGTCCTCACTGCATATTCGAATGTGCCGACGCGCAGATGGCTCATTGCCACGCGGGTCAGTATGCCGCCCGGCAGGATTTCCTCGCGGGTCACCCCTTCTCCGGTGGTCACGACCGCAAGGCTCCTTGAGGTCCTGATGCCCAAGGCATGCATCGCCCCGCTGATGATGTACTCCCGGAGCATCGGTCCGATCGGTGCCCGGCCGTCACCCGACCTTGAGAAAACCGTGCGGCCCGATCCTTTCAGCTGCAGATCAAACCGTTCCCCCTCCGGCGTCACCTGTTCCCCGATCAGCACCGCCCGGCCGTCACCGAGCATCGACAGATTACCGAACTGATGGCCAGCATAGGCCTGGGAAATCGATGATGCCCCTTCCGGCATACGGTTGCCTGCAAAAACTTTCTTCCCTTCATCCGTCTGGAGTTTCTCTTCATCAAGCCCGAGCTCCGCTGCCAAAGAGCTGTTGAAGGCAACGATTTCCGGAAAATCCACAGGCGTCGCGCCTGCTTTACGATAGAAGCTGTCCGGCAGCAATTCAAAAGTGTTATCAAAATTAAATCCGAATGGATCCATATTATCCCTTCTTTCACTGTGGGTCGCTGTCTCCATTCTACCATTTAACAGTCCTCACCCCTAACGAACGATTTCAGGGCGGAATGAAACGCCGATCAATATTTTTGCATTCAGCACAAATGTTTCCTATTCTGGATGGAGTGGGTATGATTTCACCCTCTATCAAAGGAAGGAAGGTTGATGTTATGAAGAAAGAAGTTAAAATCGGTAAATCTGATTTGAACGTTAACCCGATCGGGCTGGGCACGAATGCAGTCGGCGGGCACAATCTTTTCCCGGACCTTGATGAACAGGCGGGCAAGGACCTCGTCAAAACTGCAATTGAAAACGGCATTGACTTTATAGACACGGCCTATCTTTACGGTGCCGGCCGTTCTGAGGAGCTCGTCGGCGAAGCTGTGAAGGAGACCGGAAAGCGTGACGCGCTTGTCATCGCGACGAAAATCTCACCGATCTTCGACGGTGATGACATGTCCCAGAGCAACGAACCGACATTCCTGAAAGAGGAAACCGAAAAAAGCCTCGAGCGTCTTCAGACCGACTATATCGACCTGATGTATCTCCACTATCCTGATGAAGGGACACCGAAGGATCAGGCGGTTGCCGCCCTCAAACAATTGAAGGATGAAGGCAAAATACGTGCCATCGGCGTATCCAACTTCTCTCTCGATCAATTGAAAGAGGCGAACAAAGACGGTCATGTCGATGTATTCCAAGGGGAATACAACCTGCTCAAGCGCGGGGCCGAAGATGAACTGTTCCCTTATCTGAAAGAACAGGGCATATCATTCGTTCCATTCTTCCCGCTGGCATCCGGCCTCCTGACAGGTAAATTCACGAAGGAAGACACATTCAATGACCTGCGCGAAAACCTCCCGGCATTCCAGAGCGGAGAATTCGGAAAAAACATCGATAAGGTGGAAAAACTCCGGCCGATCGCGGAAGAAAAAGGCGTCGACATCGCCCATGTCGTACTGGCATGGTATCTCACCAGAGACGTCATCGATACGATCATCCCCGGCGCCAAGCGCTCCGAACAGGTGCTGAATAATCTGAAGGCGCTCGAAGTCGAACTGACGGCTGAAGAGGTTGCAGAGATCGATAATATATTCTCATAACCAAATTTCAAAAAGACAGCTCCGGCTGTCTTTTTTGTATGAAGAAACAAAAATCAGGCTCATATCCGCTATGAGCCCGACCCCGGATTACGCTCTATTCTTTTACGGCAGGTTTCCCCTCCAGTATTTCAATGATTTCCTCATACGTAATGTCTTTTGCGAAATAATCGACCGTGTCGAAATCCATGTCCCCGGTCATCTCATTCGTCAGCACGATGGCATTCATGCCCGCACGGACCGCCGCAAGTGAACCGTTCACCGTGTCTTCGATGGCATATATATCGGCAGGCGCGAGCCCGAGATCTTTCCCGGCGAGCCGGTAGAGTGCCGGGTCCGGCTTCACATGTTCCACGTCCTCCTTGCCGCGCACGCTGACAAATGCATCAAGAATGCCGAAATGTTCAAGCATCGGGGTGATATCTGAACGCCTGCTGCTCGTCGCCACTGCCACCGGGATCCCGTTATCCCTGCAGTAGTCCATCAGTTTCAAGATGTGCGGATAGCATTCCAGTTCAAGACATGTACGCAGGTGTTCCTCCGCAATCGCCCGTACGCCTTCCTCGCCCACACGTTCCAATATATAAGCATCCAGTTCGTCGGACTCCGAGCCGATCGATTCTTTATACCTCTCTATCTCCAGCGGCTTGTGCCCCCGGTCTGCAAGATTTCTATTGATCGCATTATACAGGTTCGTTTCACTGTCGATGATCGTGCCGTCAAAATCCAGAATTACACCGATACTCATGCAAACACATCCTTACACTTCTATTGTCACATATACTACCACAGCTCCCGCGACACTTGAACCAATAATAAAGCCATCCCTTTTCAGATGGACGGCTTTCATTTTAAATCATCTGTTCACGGCATCAAGGAGCTGTAACAGCCCGCTGCCGTACCATTCAGCATTATCACCTATATCCTTTGCGGTGGAGATGATACGCTCTTTGATCTCTGCGGCCGATTCTTCGGGGAAAGCTGCCCTGAGCACTGCGCCGGCACCGGAGACGTGAGGTGCGGCCATGGAAGTGCCGTCTAATCTGTCATAGCTGTTCCCGGGGACTGAGGACAGGATCGAAGCGCCGGGTGCTGCCACATCGACGCCCGGGCCGGTGGAGGAGAACGGCGCCCTGGCGTCATTATCATCCGTTGCCGCGACTGCCAGAACGGCATCATGCTGTGCCGGATAGCCTACCGTATTCCCCGTCCCCTCTTCATTCCCTTCATTGCCGGCCGCTGCGACGACCAGGATGTCATGTTCATTGAATGCTATATCCACAGCATCCTGGATCGCCCGCGAGGGTTCCGGCGAGCCGAGGGACATATTGATGACACCCATTTCATTCTGGATGGCCCATTCAAGTCCCCGTACGACACCTGCGGAGGAACCCGAACCATCACCGTCCAACACTTTTATCGCGTAAAGTGACGCTTCCGGGGCCACGCCCACGACGCCGGTATCATTATCAAGCGCCGCCGCCGTCCCGGCAACATGTGTGCCGTGTCCGCTGCCGTCGTTATAGAGATCCGCATCTTCCCCGGAATCGAATACGGAAAACCCGTCCGCAACATTCAGGTCTTCGTGTGCTGCATCGATGCCTGTATCGATAATGCCCAATTTTACACCGCTGCCTGCATGGCCCTCCTGATGGACTTCCGGCGCCTGGACCCGCGTGATGCCGTACGGGACTTCCTGCTGGTATGCATAAACGGGAATGTTTCTCTCCACATAACTGATATCCGGGTTCTTATTCAGGCTTTCCATCAGCTCTTCAGTGATTTCACATTCAATCATCCTCGCAATTTTAAATTCATGTATCACTTCTTCATCTGCGATTCCCAGTGATGAGTACGTTGAAAATTCGGATTCCTGTTTGAATTTCACCAGAAACATGCCTTTTTTCTTTTGTTCGGCCATAAATGGAGGCCCCCTTTTAAAAACTGTGATTCAAAACCGATATTAAGAAATATCTGATAATTCAATTATATAATAAAAATACCCGTGTTTTAAATATAATACCTTATACCCCAACATATAATTCTAAAGGGAGCACCATGCACATTTTGATGGCTGCGCTCCCCGCCCCGGTAAGTGCACCAACCGTTTATTGCTTGACTAAATGAACTAAACACAATATTCTGAATTATATGATTGTTCAATATTATACACTGGGGATGATAAATTTGCAGGAAACTCTGTTCAAAAGACTGGAAGCACTATATCCGGAGATGGTGGCATTCAGAAGAGACTTACATATGAATCCAGAGCTCTCACATCATGAAGTGGAGACACCGGAGAAAGTGGCAGTATTCCTTGAGGCACTGGGGCTTGACGTCCGGACGGGAGTCGGCGGCCGCGGGGTCGTTGGTAAACTTGTGGGAGGAAAACCGGGCGGTACCGTCGCCCTGCGTGCGGACTTCGATGCGCTGCCCATCCATGATGAGAAGGATGTCCCGTATAAATCGCAGGTGGATGGAGTCATGCACGCATGCGGCCACGACGTGCATACTTCGGGACTTCTGCATGTTGCGAAAGTGTTAAGCGAACACAGGGAAGAACTGCCGGGAACCGTCGTGTTCATCCACCAATTCGCCGAAGAGGTCATACCGGGCGGTGCGAAATTCATGGTCGAAGACGGCTGCCTGGATGGTGTCGATGCGGTTTTCGGCGCGCATGTCAGTTCCACCGAGCCGCTTGGTTTCGTCGGCTACCGGGAAGGACCGGTCATGGCGAACGGTGATACTTTTGAAATCACGATCCACGGCACAGGCGGACATGCCGCGAATCCCCATCTGGCTGTGGATCCGCTCGCCATCGGCGGCCAGGTAATGTCATCGCTGCAGCAGATTGCGAGCCGCCAGACAGATCCGCTGAAATCCGCCGTTGTCACTGTCGCTTCATTCAACGGCGGCGACAGCTTCAACGTCATCCCCGACACTGCGAATATGAGGGGCACCGTCAGGACTTTCGAACCGGAAGTCAGAGACGCTGTGGAGAGATCGATAAAATCAATCGCCGAATCCACCTGTGAAGGTCTCGGCGCCCGGGCGGAAGTGGAATATGTGAGAGGGTATCCGGCGGTTGTGAACGATCCGTGGGAAACGAAACGTCTGAGAAGAGTCGCGGAATCCATATACGGCGAAAGCAATGTTTCAGAAATTCCTCCTATGATGGGCATGGAGGATTTCGCCTACTATGTGAAGGAAAAGCCCGGCTCGTTCGCATGGGTCGGCGGAGCAATGCCCGATGAAAAGGATGTGTATCCGCACCATCATCCAAAGTTCGATGTCCATGAGGAATCGATGCTTTATATCGGCCGGCTGTTCATCGCCACCGTGCTTGATTATATGGAAAATCCGGAAAACAAAGAATGATTCCAATATAAAAACAAAGGGGTAATTCGTATGGGAGACATATTACAGGTAGCAAACAGTGCACCGTTTTGGATATTCGCATCCATCATCGTCGGCATCGTCGTATTCCAGGCATTCATATTTTTATGGATCGCCAAAAAGTCCGCGCCGGATGCCGGCATGTCGCAAAGGGATGTCACAACAGCCATCCGTGCCGGCTTCATCAGTTCCATCGGTCCGTCATTCGGCATCGTGATCGTGCTCGTCTCTCTGATTGCACTGATCGGCTCACCGATCACGCTGATGCGCATCGGCATCATCGGCTCTGCAGCCACCGAATCCAGTGCGGCCGCCATCGGGGCATCGTCTGCCGGCACGGAACTCGGCGCCTCAGATTTTCCTGTCGAGGCCCTGAGCGCAGTCGTATGGACGATGTTCCTCGGCGGGATGGGCTGGCTCCTGTTCGCAATGATATTCACGAAATCCATGGGCAATGTCCAGGACAGGATCCAGAAACGGAATCCGAAGATCATGGCGAGCGTGGCACTGGCTGCGATGCTCGGAGCGTTTGCATATCTTGCGAATGAACAGATGGTCACGAGCCTGAACCATGCCATTGCGGGAATCCTCGCCCTCATTTCAATGATCGGCATGATGATCATTGCCGACAAAAAGGACATCAGCTGGCTGAAGGAATGGGCATTGGGCTTTTCCCTCGTCATCGGCATGGCGACCGGCTATCTTTCAACATTCATCATTTAAAAGAATATTAGTAAAGGGGTTTTTAAATGACTTATTCAACTGACAGCACTGTTGGAATGACCACCGCTGAAACTGCAAATACGGAACAGGATACGATGGCTTCATTTTACAGACGCTCACATTTCTGGGGCAGGACCACCCTGCTCGTACTGATCATCATGTGTTTTGCACCGCCGCTCTATATGTCGTTCGTGCTCGATGCCCATCCGGGCTGGGGCGTCATCGCAACCGGCCTGGTCGGATATGCTTCATTCATCGGTATCATGTGGGTGCTGGAACCGATCACCTATTACCCCACTCTGGGTGTGGCCGGGACCTATCTCGCCTTTCTGACAGGCAATATCGCCAATATGTGCCTGCCCTGCTCTTCAGCCGCGCAGAAAGCCGTCAATGCTGAACCGGGCTCCAAAAAGGCTGAGGTGGCGGGCGTATTCGGAATCGCCGTCGCTTCATTGGCCAACATCGTCGTCCTTCTCATCATGGTCATCGGCGGGACATACCTCATCACATTGATTCCGCCGTATATAGAAGGTGCGTTCAATTTCGTGCTGCCGGCCATATTCGGCGCGGTGCTCGGACAGTTCGCGTATAAGACGCCCCAGTACGGCGTGGCTGCGCTCATCATCGGCATGATCATCCTATTCTCACCGATTTTTTCACTCATAAAGATCGCACTCTGCGTGGCACTGACGATCACCGCAGTACTCTTCATGGAAAAAAAGAAAGGAAATATCTAAAATGAATCTGACTATCAACACAGACCGCCTGGCCGGACGTCTGGCCGAACTGGCAGAGATCGGCAAAATCGGCAGGACCGGTGTATGCAGACTGGCGCTATCGGAAGAATATAAAGAAGGTATGGATCTTGTCAGGAAATGGATGGATGAAGCCGGCCTCAAAACCCGATTCGACAATTTCGGCAACCTGATTGGCCGGCTGGAGGGGAAAAATCCCGATGAACCGGCTGTCATGCTCGGCTCCCATATCGATTCACAGCCTTCCGGCGGAAGATATGACGGTACCATCGGTGTGCTGGGCGCCCTTGAAGCGGTCCAGACGATGATGGAAAACGGCATCCAACCTGAAGTGCCGGTTGAAGTCATATCATTCTGCGACGAGGAAGGCCACCGGTTCGGCGTCGGGCTGTTCGGATCAAGGGGGATACTCGGTGCTCTGGAACCGGGCGAACTCGAAAGAGCGGATGAAGACGGCGTGACAAGGCGGGAAGCACTGATCGGATTCGGAGCCGATCCGGAGAAACTGCAGGAATCAGAATACGATACCGGCAAAATCGCTTCATATATCGAGATGCACATTGAGCAGGGGCCGAACCTCGAGGAACAGGATGAACCCATCGGCATCGTCAGCGGCATCGCAGGACCCAGATGGCTCGGTGTCACACTGACAGGCATCTCGGGCCACGCCGGCACAGTGCCCATGCCCATGAGACAGGATCCAGTCACAGGTGCCGCAGAAATCATCACCGCATTCAACAGCATCGTACAGACAGAAGCCGGGGCGCCCACCGTCGGCACCGTCGGAGATATCAAAGTCAGCCCCGGCGGCCGTTCCATCATCCCGGAGAAAGTGGAATTCACCATCGACCTGCGGGACAGCGACCTCACGCGGCGTGATGAATACGAACAGCAATTAAGGGAAGCCGTGAAGGATATTTCGGAAAAACACGGACTGGATTATGAAATATCAGACGACGGCGGCACCACCCCGAAAGAGGCCAGCAGAGAAATCATGACCATCATGTCAGAAGAAAGCGAAACCATGAACCTCGCCCCGCCCGTCCTCATGAGCGGCGCCTTCCATGACGCCAGTCACATGGCAGACGCGTGCGACATGGGAATGATATTCGTGAGATCCAAAGACGGCATCAGCCACCATCCCGACGAATACTCGACCGATGAAGACATCGCGATCGGGACGGAGCTGTTGTATAAGACGATGCTGAGGCTGGTTGGCAGTGTCTAGCATCAGAAAAACTGAATCTATATTTCAGCATAGACTGATGCCTGCACATTCAATACATGTGGGCATCAGTTTTCTTTTGAGGGGTTAATATTGATACTGTCTACTGAAAAATCGTATCATTGATATATTGTTTTTATTAGCAAGGATGGATTCATATATGAACAGATTTAATTTTACCCTGCCGCCAAACATATCGAAATGGCTTACCTATCCCGTTCTAATGCTCTGCGTGATCATCTGGGGCAGCAATTTCATCATTGGCAAGGTGCTTGTCGATCACTTCGACCCCTACAGCATCACGGTCATCCGGCTGATTGCGATCAACCTGTTCCTCTGGATTTTTGCTTCGAAATATTTCACGATGCCTAAAGTTCCGCTCAAGGTCTGGGTTGTAATCATCCTGTCAGGTGTCATCGGAATTGCGGCGAACCAGTATACGTTCTTCCTGGGGTTGGTCACGGCGAATCCGGTGACGTCGGCGCTGATTCTGGCCCTGGCTCCGATCATGACGGCGATATTCACGGTCTTCGTCTTCAGTGAACGGCGCGGACTGAAATTCTGGCTCGGTGCTTTGCTTGCACTGTTCGGTGTTATCTTGAGTACTTACAACGGCAGTGCGATCATATTCGGCATTGGTGAATCGGTCATCATCCTGACGATGCTGACGTTCGCCGTATTCATGGTTCTGATCCAGTGGCTCGCGAAATATATCAATGCGATACAGATCACTCTATTATCCAATACATCCGGACTGCTTGTCCTCGTCCCATTCCTGCCGGCAGCGGATTACGGGCGGATGGCCGCAGCCGGCATGCCGATGTGGCTGCTGCTTGTCATCAGCGGAATCATCGTGCACGGTCTCAGCAACATGATCTGGAACAGGGAAATGCCGAAAGTGGGCGCAGCGAATGCATCGCTCCTGATGAACATGGAGCCGTTTGTTGCGATGGCCGGTGCGGCGCTTGTACTCGGCTCTACAGTGAGAGCCACTGAAATCACCGGGGCCGTCCTCATCATCGCCGGTGTGACACTGTCGCTTTACAGGAAAAGGCAGAGGCAAAGCGAAAAAATTTATGAGAAGTGAGAGAGATCACCATATAATATGGTGGTCTTTTTTGTATCAGTCCAATTTTGCATAAATGCCAATGTGCCATTTGGACTTATTTCTATGTGCTTACCGGGATATTATATACTTAAGTAACAATTATCTGAAATGTCAGTCATCTGATATTGGAAAGGAAGATTGTTATGGACAAACGCAGTTCTGCCATTCTGCGCTTACTCGCAGAAAGCGATAAGTACTTATCAATAGAAGAACTGGCCAGTTCTTTGAACGTTTCAAAAAGGACCATTTACAATGACATCGAAAAAATTAACCAGTGGCTGACTGATGTACACGGCAGTCAGATTGAAAAAGTGCATGGCATGGGGATTTTTATCCCTGACGAAGTGAAGGCTGGAATCTGGTCCTCGATGGACCGGGAAAGTGTCTCCTATTATGAATACTCCAAAGGAGAAAGACATGCATGGATTTTCCTATTGCTGTCATTGGATATTGACACTCCTTATTTTATAGGTACTTTTCAATCTTTGTTCAAAGTCAGTCGTAACACAGTAATAGACGACATTAAGCAAGTAAGAAAGAGTATAAATAAGCAGGATATATCAATCACTTCTTCTATTTCGGAAGGATATCTGGTTGCAGGAAATGAAATCGGCATCCGCCATATGATAATGGATTATGTACAGTACCTATCTTCCAATGCCGGGCTATCGACGGAAAAAGACATGCATCTCAATCTGCAGGAAAAGCTCTTCACCCCGTCCGATATACATTTAGTTGGGAACCTGCTAAGTGCATATGAAGAGATGGCCGGAACCGGTATTGCTGAGGATATCCGTCCTTTAATTTCAACATGGATGCTCTGCTTTTATCAGAGAATGAGGAACGATAGGACACTGCATCTTAGCCATTCGGAAAAAGAAGCCATAAAAGCGGCACCTGAATTTAAAATCGCCGACAGTATATTCGAGCAATTTTTGGACGTTTTCACTGAGGATGAGTCTGTCTACTTCACCCGGATCTTACTTGGTGCAAAAATCAGGTTTTCAAAGTCCAGTGATTATGAAACTGAAAATATATTAAACCTTGAATCCATCGTCGATACACTGATTGATAGTTTTCAACAGAAGGCTGCTGTGACCTTTCCGGAACAAAATTCATTGTATCAGAACCTGCTGCTTCATATGAAGCCGGCATACTACAGAATTAAATATCATATAAATATTTCCAACCCGCTAACAGACAAAATCAAGAAGGAGTATAAAGAGATATTTTCAATTACAAGAGAGATTATCCAGCCCCTGGAAAGATTGGTCTGTCAAAAAATCAATGATGATGAACTCGCATATATCGCGATTCATTTTGGCGGGTGGTTAAAAAGAAATGCACTGACTGTAAACGAACGTATTTTGAGAATCATGATTGTATGCCCAAATGGCATTGGCACCTCAAGGATAATGGAAAATCAGATGATCAATCTGCTTCCGGAATATGAAATTGTTTCTTTATTCGCCGAAAAGGACTACGAAAAATTGTATTCACTGACCAGCACTGTGGATTTTGTCGTTTCCAGTGTGCCTCTGGAAGATAAAGGTGTTCCAGTGATAGTGGTCAATCCTCTCTTCAGCGCAAAAGATAAAGAAACACTGTTGACCCACGGCAAACTGGATCAATACACCTATAGTCAAAATGAAATGCCGAAAGTGGATACACTCCTTGATATCATCGATCAGTACGCTGACATCAAGGACTCAGAATCATTAAGAGAAAAAATTATTGAATACCTCTCACCCACTGTAAATACAGAGCCAGATACCCATAAGCCTATGTTCAAGGATTTGCTGCCTCTTAACAGAATCCAGGTAGTCAAGACGGTTGAAGACTGGAAAGACGCTATTGAGATCGCCTCGAGACCGTTGATTGGAGATGGATGTATAGCATATTCATATGTAACAGCAATGAAAAAACTCATCATTGATAAAGGAACCTATATGGTCACCTCCGATTCCATAGCTTTTCCTCATGCTTTACCGGCAGATGGGGTCAGGCACACAGGGATGAGTCTCCTGCTTGTTAAAAACAGCATAAAGATAAAAGACAAACCTGTAAAACTGTTTATCGTCCTGGCTTCAGAAGATAATGAAAAACATTTAAAAGCAATGGAGCAGCTTACCAGAATCCTTTCTGACAGAACCAGGAAAAATCATATTCTAAATGCAGAGAATCGCCATGAAATTATTAAGTTGCTGAATTTTAACGAAGGTAAAGGAGATGGTAACTGTGAAATTCCTGACAGAGAAACTGATAGATGCTGAATTCGACGCTTCCGATGCTGAAGAGGCTATACACCGCGCAGGTACATTACTTGCCAACGCGGACGGCGTCGAACATCAATACATTGAAGCCATGATCAGGTCCTATAGAGAAAATGGTTCATATTTTGTATTATCGCCTAAAATCGCCCTCCCCCATGCAAGACCTGAAGATGGCGTAAAAGATGCTTCTGTATCTCTGGTCAAGTTGAAGTCTCCTGTTGAATTCGGCCATAAAACCAATGACCCCGTTTCTTTAGTATTCGGGCTGGGGGCTACATCAGGAGATGAACATCTGGAAATACTTCAAAAACTCACCCGCCTGCTCAATGAAAAAGAAGCAACTGATGAACTTATAAACGCAAAGAACATCAAGGAAATTATAAAAATCATAGAAAAGAGGAATTGAAAATGAAAAAAGTACTTACAGTTTGCGGATTGGGCCAGGGAACAAGCCTGATTTTAAAAATGAATGTGGAACAGGCCCTTGCAGACAATGATTATCAGGCAGATGTGGAGAATACTGACCTCTCGGCCGCTTCCAGTATGAACGCCGATTACATCTTCACAAGTAATGAAATAGCGGAAAGTTTGAAAGAACATTCTGCCAAAGTCATTATTATCAACAGCTTTTTCGATATGGAAGAAATAAATGAAGCCATACAGCAGAACGTAGATTAATAACCAAAGGGGTTGGGATACCATGAACACTATTACTGATGTTGTTATGTGGATAGCCACCAATATTTTTGGTCAGCCGGCTATTCTCATAGGCACCATTGTCCTGATTGGATTGCTCGTACAGAAAAAGACAACCAGCCAGGTGCTCAGCGGCACATTCAAAGCAATCATCGGCTTCCTGATTATCACCGCAGGTGCTGACATCATTTCAGGATCACTCACCGTTTTCGAGCCACTATGGGCAGAAGTCTTTAACCTGGGATCAGAGTCCATTTCAGATTTCATGGGACAGGAAGCTTTCACGGGAGAGTATGGAAGCATTGTTGCTCTCGTGATGTCACTCGGGTTCTTACTCAATGTGCTGCTTGCCAGGTTTACACCATTTAAGTACATCTACCTGACAGGGCATATGATGTTCTGGACTACAACAATCTTTGCAGGGATCGTTGTGCAGTCTGCACCGGATGTCGGCTTCTGGCAACTGGTCATCTTCCTGTCCATCATTATGGGACTGTATTGGACCCTGCAGCCTGCAATCGTACAGCCCTTCATGAGAAAGGTTACAGGAAACGATGAAATTGCCCTGGGCCATACATCGGCTTCGGTTTCACTATTGGCTGCACTGATGGGAAAATGGCTCGGTAATAAAAACAACGATTCTGAGAAGATCAAAGTCCCGAATGGCTTGGAATTCCTGAGGGATTCCAATGTGATAACAGCGTTGACCATGGGGCTTCTATTCTTAACAGGAGCGATAGTCGTCACATTGAGAAACACTCCCGGTGCTGAAGAATTGGTTGCATCTTCTGGTGATCAGAATTTCATCGTCTACTCCATCATTCAATCATTCATGTTCACTGCCGGTATCGCAGTAGTACTTGTCGGTGTCAGAATGTTCATCGGTGAAATGGTACCGGCATTCAAAGGGATAGCGACAAAAATTGTTCCCGGTGCCAAGCCTGCACTCGATTCGCCAATTGTATTCCCTTATGCACCCAACGCGGTAATACTGGGGTTTGTCGGAGCTTTTGCAGGAGCCCTCATCTGGTTGTTCATCCTTGGTAATACCGTTGCGTATGTTTTCGTTCCGACAATGATCGTACTGTTTTTCCATGGTGCCACCGCAGGCGTATTCGGCAACTCGACCGGTGGCGCCAGAGGCGCTGTCATCGGCGGATTCGCTACTGCGACTGTAGTTGCCTGGGGCCAGTATGTAATGGTAAGGATGCTGCTGTCGGATACGATACCGGATACAGCTATGTGGGCAGCCGATTCGGATATGTTCATACTGGGACCGATAGTCAAGTTATTAGCAGAACTCCTATTCGTTTAATAACAGATTGAAAGAAGGGAAAATATGAGTTTCATAAGAACATTTAAGGGAGATATCAACCCTGAAGAATTGGGTGTCACCTACAGTCATGAACATATAGTCTGTCGTCCTCCCTATTGGGTGGAAATGGGACAGGATGATCTTATCCTCGATAATCCGGAGGCTTCATTGAAAGAGGTCCTGGATTTTAAGGAACTGGGCGGTGAGTCCATAGTCGATGCTACTGCCGTTGATTACGGCAGAGATATCAGAAGTGTTGCCGAAATTTCAAATGAAACGGGCATAAACATCATCGGAACCGCCGGCTTCAATAAGGGTTTCCTGTGGTCTGCCAAAATTCCGGATCATCTTAAATCCGTGACCGGCGAGTACGGAACTTACGGGCAGTGGATTGATGCCACATCCATAGACAAACTCGCTGATTTTGTCATCAGCGAAGTGGAAAATGGATTGGAAGGAACAGGGTTCAAAGCCGGACAAGTCAAATTCGGTACAGGGTATAACAGTATCAGCCCGTTGGAAGAAAAAACTTTGCGTGCTGTAGCAAGAGCACATCATCACACTAAAGCACCTATGCATTCACATACTGAAGCCGGCACTATGGCTTTGGAGCAGATACAGCTGTTAAAAGAGGAAAATGTTGATCTTTCTTCCATGAGCTTTGGTCATATGGACAGGAACCTGGACCCTTTTTATCATAACAAAGTAGCCGAAACCGGGGCATTCCTATCCTTCGACGGCATCTCAAAAATTAAGTATGCTCCTGAAAGCGAAAGAATACGGTGTATATTGGACCTTGTAGATAAAGGATTCGAAGATCAGATACTCGTCAGCGGAGACACAGCAAGGAAAAGCTATTTCAAACATTACGATCACGGACTGGGGTTTTATAATATTTTGGGGAACTGGGTGCCACGTTTCAAAGAAGAGGCAAAGCAGAACGGATATGATGCAGAAAAACTCGTGCGCAAGTTTTTCATTGATAATCCAAAAAGGTGCTTCACCTTTAAAAAGTAAGGATGAGTGACCATGAAATTCGAATTTGAAAATTCATACGAGGTTTCAGACAAGATAAGAGAAAAGAAAATTGCAGTACTCCCTGTCGGAGCAGTGGAAGCACATGGCCCACATCTTCCTCTCTCAACCGACAATATTCTGGCTGAAGAGATGGCAGGCAAACTCGCAAAGAGAGTGGATGCATTTGTACTGCCCACTCTTCCATACGGTCAGGTATGGAGCCTGAGAAACTTTCCGGGGAGCATAAATGTAAGCAATGAATCATTGATCAGTATTTTATATGATATCGGTCACAGCATTCACAGGCAGGGCTTTTCATCATTCGTAATGATGAATGGGCATCTGGGCAATAGTACCGCTCTGAAAGAGGCGGCCCGCAAACTGTTTGATGAAATTCCGGATTTAAAAGTATACTACTTTTTCTATCCTGGAATGAAGGAATATGCGGAGGAAGTCAGAGAGAACAATGCTGCTCACGGCACTTATTTTCATGCGTGTGAAATTGAGACATCATATATGCTTTATCTCTCCCCTGATCAAGTCAACATGGATAAAGCTGTCAGGGACATTCCCGACATTTCGTTGGCGGCTGACGTGACCCCTACACCGTGGGAGACCTTCACGGACTCAGCCGTACTCGGCGATGCCACTCTGGCTGATGACAGCAAGGGCGAGTATATATTAGAAAAAGTTCTGGACAACATGGTGGATATACTGACTCAGAATGAGGGGGCGGCGAAATGATCAGCTCTTATTTCAATGAGATAAAAAGAATACTCGAAAACGTAGAAAATTCAGAGGCGGAGAAGATGAAAAAAACTTCTTCATATATGGCAGATACCATTAAGAACGATGGGATCATCCATCTTTTTGGGTGTGGACACTCACATATTCTTACTGAAGAGGTATACTACCGTGCCGGCGGGCTCGTCCCCATCCGTCCCATTCTTCATGAACCACTCATGCTTCATGAAGGGGCGCTCAAATCTTCGGAATTGGAAAGAAGCGTAAATTATGCCGTGAAATTTATGGAGCATCAGGATATAAGAAGCGGAGACTTGATGTTTGTCATCTCTACGTCGGGCAGAAACCCCGTTCCTGTAGACGTTGCCCTTTACGGCAGAAAATATGGAGCAACCGTCATCGGCATCACTTCAAAGGAATACTCCTCCAGTCAGCACTCAAGACACCCTTCAGGGAAACATCTATATGATGTAGTCGACCTTGTGATCGACAACCATTCCCCCGCCGGGGATGCAATAATGAGCCACCACCAAATATCAGAAAAATTTTCGCCCAGTTCCACAGTGGCAGGTGCTTCTATATTAAATGCAATAATTTCAGAGGCAGTTGTTTTGCTGGCAGAATCCGGGTATACACCGCCGATTTTTCTGAGCGGAAATATGGAGGGTGCAGATGCCCATAACCAGAAATTGGTTGAAAAATATAAAGACAGAGTGCCACTCTAGAAATATATAGGACCGCTGTGCGAATGAATACACGGCGGTCTTTAAAACTGCTTTTCTATACGTTTCTAACCTACTCCGACTATCAGCTGCACTTCAACCGGTGCATCGCCGGGCAGTGAACTGACGCCCACTGTCGTCCGGCTGCCGATGCCTCTTTCGCCAAGTTCTTCCATCAGATATGTGGATGCGAAGTCGGCGATTCTCGCATGGCCGTTGAGCCTTTCTTCTGCATTTATATATATTGTCATGCTGATGACCTGCCGGATTTCTTCGCCCGTCTGCAGTTTTTCCTCTGCGGCGGATAAGGCGTTGCATGTCGCCTGCTGCATGATCTGCCGGTATGTCTCCTCAGAGTGGCTTGCCATGAGTTTCCCTCTTTTTATCAGCACACCCTCCACTGTCGGTGTCATGCCTGCGGTATAGATGATATTCCCAAAACGTGTCGCGAGTTCATATTGCCCTTTCGGTACCGGCCGGTATTTTACGACATCTTTCATTTACTGTACCCCTTCACTCATATGATCAATTTTCAGTCCCCTGAGCCCTTTATGAAAAAACTCAAGATTATATTACTCCAGCATATTATCATTTAGCAATCAAAATCTTAAAATTTCCAATAAAAAATGCCACTCCGCCTGAAGTGGCATCATGACCTGTCTGTTTCCGGCGATTTACTGGGCGGTATAACCGCCGTCGACCAGCAGTGTGATGCCGGTTGTGAATTCATTTTCTGCAAGGAATATGACTGCATGGGCAATCTCTTCCGGCTCACCGAGCCTGCCGATCGGGTGTTTGCCGACGAGATTGTCGTAATATTCGCCGAGGGCTTCCCTGCTCACCATGCCTGATTCCACATAACCCGGCGCGACGGCGTTGACCCTGATCTTGTCCTCTGCATATTGAAGGGCGACGGATTTGGTCATCAGGTTCACCGCGCCTTTGGATGCATTATATGCAAACGCTGTCGGTTCCCCGACACTGCCCAGGATGGAGGCGGTATTGATGATTGCTCCGCCGCCTGCTTTCCGCATTTCCGGAATGGCATGCTTGGAACCGAAGAAAACACCGTCCTGGTTGATATTGATGACCTTTTTGTAGTCTTCGTATGACAGTTCGTGGGTCATTCCCTGAATGCCGATGCCGGCATTGTTGAACATCACATCGAGCCGGCCGTACCTGTCAACGGCCTCCGCTATGAGGTTTTTCACTTCCTGTTCACTGGATACATCCACTTTGACGAACGACACATCACCGTATCCGCTCAGTTCTTTCTCCGCTTCTTTCCCGCCTTCTTCGTTGTAGTCGCCGATGACCACTTTGGAGCCTTTATCCAGGAATGCCCTGGCTGCGGCAAGCCCGATTCCTGAGGCACCGCCTGTAACTACCGCCACTTTGCCTTTAAGATCCAATCTGAACTCCTCCTTTGATTTTCTATACCCTGTTCCCGCCCTGTAAACGTCTTTAAATATGACCTTTTCATGACAAAACCCTCCCGCTATGGCGGAAGGGTTAAGGGTGATTATCAGAACAGGTGCATTGCCAGATAGATGACGAATGTCACCGTTATGCTGCTGAGCAGCGTGGAATAAAGGACCGTCTGTGCATGGAGTTCCGGCTCTACATCGTATTCCAGGGCGAGTGTCGCTGTATTCCTTGAAGTCGGGAATGCACTTGCGATGAACAACGACTGTGCGATGACACCGTCGAGTCCCAGCATGTAAATGAGGATGAGCGCAATTGCCGGACCGAGAATCAGCCGGCCGGCCAGGGCCCAGCCGATGACCTTGTGGAACGTGCGGATCTGTATGCTCTCGAGCTGCATGCCGAGAAGGATGAGGGCAAGTGCGGCAAACCCACCTGCCAGCTGTTCGATCGGCACCAGTGCAAAATTCGGGATCGGCAGGTCGAATATTTTAAGCAGTGCCGCCAGCCATAATGCGTGGATGATCGGCAGTTTCAAAAGTTCCCGCAAAATATCCACGAGTGATTTCGAAGTGGAAATTAGGTTGTAGAGACCGTAAGTGTAGGTCAGCAGGTTCTGGACGACCAGCACGATGATCTGGACAGACACACCGAGCGGGTGGGCGCTGAAGACCAGCTGGCTGACCGGCAGGCCGTAGTTTCCGGAGTTCATCAGGGAAATGCTGTTCTTGAGCACCGTCTGCTCCGCTTTTTCCAGATTCAGCATTTTGGACAGGATATTACCGGCAATGATCAATATCGTGATGAACAGTCCCAGATAGATGAACAGCTGTGCCAGAAGCGATATATCAATTTCCGCGTGATATATATTTATGAATACCGCTGCCGGCATGAAACAATATGTCACCAGGTTCGCAATCGGCCTCAGCCTGAACTGGAACTTTTTCTGAAGCAACACCCCCACGCCCAGCAGGATGAGGATTGGTACGATGACATCAACAAATACGAGGCTGATATAGCTCAATAAACTTCATCTCTTTCCTATATCATAAGATATTCTTATTATATCATCAGATATTGATAAGATTAACTATAACACCCGTATTCTTATTTCAAAAAACTTATGGAGAATGATTATACCGGCTACCTGTTTATCGACACCGCCATCCGGCTGAAAGTATGTCTTCTCCCCCGGATTGCGATGGAATATGTGAAGATGTTTTCCGGAACAGCGATGCCGTAAAATCCCGCATCACCGATGTGATGGATGTCGGCGCCTGCCATCTTGGCGCCCAGTGCAATTTCCCTGATCGTCTGTTCGTCCGAACCTTCCTGGCTTGTGCCGATTGTCAGCATGACGAGTGCACCTTTTGAATGGGCGTGTCTCACGTATTCCCCCGTCTTCTCCAGTGTGATGCCGGGCACTGTTCCGGGCGCCGGCATGAGGATGACGTCCGCACCGGCTTCTATGAACTTCGAGATATCCTCTTCTGTAATGATGTCTCCGCCGGTTTCACCCGCAACACCTGCACCGTGCATCTTGCCGGCGATGATCATGCCATTTTCCCCGAGTATTTCACGGGTCTTCTTTATCGCACCGAGGATTTCTCTATTCGTCACACCCGTTTTCGGATTGCCTGTCAGGCAGATGAAATCGAATCCGAGTTTTTCCGCTTCTTTGAGTGAAGCTTCTGTCGCCTGTCTGCCGGTTTCGAGCATATCAAAGTCCGCAAGCTTCTCCGCATCCAGGTCAACCGGCTCCAGATTCACACCCACCGGTCGTCCGGTGAGGTGCTTGACCTTTTCCACAGATTTTTCCCCCGCTTCCAGCCCCGATATTTTCGGATCGAACACATCAAAAATGTTGAGCAGTAAAAGATCCGCGCCGAACGATGCAGCGAGTTCGGAGTTTGTGACATTCGGATACAGTGGCGGCACCGTTGCCATGTTTTCCGACAGCATCGTCCTTCCCTCCCCCGCCCTGATCGCCTGCTTAAGCTCCTGTCCATTCATTTTCCCGAAATCCGACGCCGTACAATCCAGTATCCTCTTCATGGAACCACTCCTTTTATTTATCAATAAAGCCCTGTGGGCTATAATGAACTCAATACATTCATTATAGAATAGAGGCTGATAAAATGCTTTTGGAAATCATCGCGGCAGATTTGAAAGACGTGCACGATCTGAATCAGACGGCAGCCGACCGCATTGAGCTATGCGGAGAGATGGACAAGGACGGACTGACACCTGAATATGAACTGATACGTGAAGCTGTGCAAGTATCTGAGGTTCCGGTTAATGTCATGATCCGGCCACACGATGACACGTTCAGTTATACGGATGAGGAAGTCGGACAGATGATTGAAGATATCAATTTCGTCAAAGAACTGGGAGCGAACGGCATCGTGACCGGCATCATCACCGATGATCATATGATCGATACTGCATCGCTCGCCAGATTGGTTGATGCAGCAGGAGAAATGGAAATCACCTTCCATAAGGCATTCGATGAAATCGGTGACCAGATGGCGGCATTGGAAGTTTTGAGCAAGTTTCCTCAGATCAGGACCGTCCTGACATCAGGCGGACCAGCTTCCAGCGCGGATAATATCGAACAGCTGAAGCAACTCGTCATCCGCGGAAAAGAATTGGGCATCACAGTCATGCCCGGCGGCGGCATCAACATGGAAAACGTTTTGGAAATCGTTGATACAGCAGCTCCAGAGGCCATACACTTCGGAACCGGAGTCAGGGTAGACGGCAGTTTCGGCAGCAGGATTTCCGGAGAAAAGATTGCGGAGCTCAAAAGGATTTTGGGAGATTGATCAGCTCCAACGGTCATTCGTTCCTCCTTTCAACGACTGTTAGACTTCCAACAGTCGTCGAACCATGCTTTGAACGTCCATTAAACTTCTAACAGTCGTTCTATATCAATTCAAACGTCCGTTAACTCCCCAACATACACCTCGATCCAAATGAAACGGACATTACGCCCGCCGCGTAATGTCCGTTCTCCATAATATAATCGCGCCCACAATCATCCATAGCCAGACGAATCCGTACAACAGCCGCTGCATCAGTCCGGGTGCGAATCCGATCACTATCAGCACAAGGCTGAGTGCCGACAATGCCGCGCATATATATGTCCATACTGAAAACCCCGGCATTTTATCCCGTATGGTTTTTGCGATGATGAGCATTGCCGGTATTTGCAGGACCATGCCCGGCAGCGAAAAGATCGTATGTACAGAGAAGTTGACGTCTGCAGGGAAAATGCCGGAAATGCTGTAGCCGAGTCCGTACACGACCCACATCCCGGTTGCGATCCTCACTCCGATGCCCTCTCCAAAAAACCGGTGGAGCAGCACTGCCCCGAGGGCGATGAGTATACCGGTGACGATGAATGTGATATTCATCAGACCACTGAGTGGTGAACATATGTGATACGGCGCCAGGCTGTAGGCATGTGACATGCATCTTTCGACCCCGAGATCGCTCATCGGCTGATTCATGAAACTGTATGCTGATATCATGCGGGATGTGACAATCCACTCCACTGGAAAATAGAAGATCAGCAGGATCCAACTCATGAATCCTGCTGTGTCAGAAGTTCTGCTGCCGCGTTTCGCTATGAAAAATGCCGCCAGTAAAAGCAGCGTACACGCCAGTAAAAAATAATGGACCATCGTCTCCCTCCAAAGAAAAATCCCTTTGGGTTCATTATACCCGAAGGGAAGACCATTTACTATTTACACATCGAACAGTGTGTTGAACGCTTCACTCATCACCGGATGGTTGTACATCTGGTCACGGAGTGCAGTGTATGGGATATCGTGATCCATCGCCATTTTCACCAGGTTGACCAATTCTTCCGAGTTCACACCGAACAGATGCGCACCCAGGTTTTTTCCGGAACCTTTATCCACCACCGCTTTGAATAACCCCCTCAGTTCGCCGTTGACGTGGGATCTTGGATGCCCGGCCATCGGTATGCTGCCTTCGGCCACGTCATATCCTTCGTCCCTCGCTTCTTTTGTTGTCAGACCGACTCTGGAGTATGGCGGATCGACGAACATCGTATAGTGCACATTCGTCCGGGAGTCATAGGTGTAGGAGCCGTCTCCGAACATCTTGCTTCTGACTATGCGATAGTCATCGAGGGAGGTATATGTGAATTGGTAACCGCCCTTCACGTCACCCAGGGCCCAGATGCCGGCGGCATCCGTCTGAAGATGATCATCGACTTTGATTGCCCCGTCATCGGTAAGTTTCACTGAAGTATTTTCAAGCCCGAGGCCTGAGACCAGCGGTTTACGTCCGGTCGCCATGAGCACTCCATCCGCAGTAACTGTTTCTCCGCTCGAAAGTGTGACTTTAATATCACTCTCACTCACATCATCCAGCCGCTCGGCGTGTTCTCCGAACAGGAAGCTGATGCCGCTGTCTGTCATTGTCTTCTGGATTTCCCCGGCGATATCCGCATCTTCGCGGCCGAGGATCCTGTCATCGGGAACAATAACTGAAACGTCAGACCCGAATGCATTGTACATCGTCGCAAACTCAAGCCCGATGTATCCGCCGCCTACGATGACCAGCCTTTCAGGAAGTTCTCTCTCATCAATCATCGTAGTACTGTTATGCACCTTATCCGAATCGACATCCCCCTCAACCGGAGGCATGGCGTTTTCAGCCCCCGTATTGATGAAGATCTGATCGGCAGTCAGCGTCTCCGTGCTGCCGTCATGCATCGTAATCCGGACTTCCCTGTCATTTTGGAATTCAGCATGTGCATCATATACGGTGATGTTTTCTGAATCCGCGAGGTTGTGATAGTTTTTGTCACGCAATTTTGCCACCGTCTCATCTTTACGGCTTACGGCACCGGCATAATCTCTGCCGGCGAGCGCATCATGGCTCAGCAGCTTCGTCGGTATGCAGGCGATGTTGATGCATGTCCCGCCATACATCGTCGGGTCCTTTTCAATCACCGCCACTTTCTTCCCCCGGCCGGCAATGTCGCCAGCAAGCGTCTTGCCCGCTTTGCCAAAACCGATCACCAGTGCATCAAAATGTGCCAAGAAAAGCATCTCCTTCTGATTTTATATAGTCACTTGACCACTGGTCATCTACCCGCAAAGTGACTTCAAAAAACCAACCTCCTTTTCCTCATAAGAAAAGAGCGGTCGATGACCGCTCTAAAAAATGCATATTCTATTTCACCATCGCCATCAGGAATCCGTCATAGCCTTTGTCCCCTACGGTCTGTATGGCAGTGGCTTCGATCCGGTCATCGCCTGACAACAGGTCGATGAACTTCCTCAGATGCGGAATGTTCTTCTTGTCGGTGTCCTCTTCGATGATCCTGCCTTTCCTGACGACATTATCCGCAACGATGACTGTTCCGGACCTTGAAAGCTCAAGCGCCCATTCGAGGTATTCGGGGTAATTGTCTTTATTGGCGTCGATGAAGATGAAATCAAAAGTCTCGAAGCCCCTCTTTTTCAACACGCGCAGTGTCTTCGTGGCATCCCCCTCGAAAATCTCCACTCTGTCGGCGAATCCCGCTGCCGCGATGTTCTCCTCGGCCACCCGTGCATGTCTCTGCTTTGCCTCAAAGGTTGCCAACCGCCCGTCCTCCGGCAGTGCACGCGCAAGCCACACAGTACTGTATCCACCGTGTGTGCCGATTTCCAGTATCGTTTTGGCACCGCTCATCTTCGCCATCAGATAAAGCATCTTCCCGTGGGCCGATGCAACTTCGATCGACTGCAGGCCCTCTTCCTCATTCTTATGCAGTATGGCCTGTGTTGTCTCATCGGAAATATGCAGCTTATCATCAAAATATGCATCCACCGCTTTCCGGGTATCTTTCTTGCTCATACGTGACACCTCCATCATGCCCTATAATTTAATCATATCCATTATTCATTGTTTGGTGCAAGATTGCAATGGGAAATGAATGATAAAATATAACCTTGCCGTTATAAGGAGAGAAAAATCATGCCTGCATCCTCCCGGCTGTTCATCATCACCGCTCTCGTTCTCATCCTGCTTTACGCCCTGGTTCCGCTGATGCTGCTCGCGGACAGCAGTCTGGCAGAAACCCTCATCATGAAAAACCGGCCTGAACTGTCCGGCAGTGAGCTGCAATTCGCAGCTGTTGCCGTAAAAATATTCACCACCGCCATCCATCTGCTCTTCATGGGCCTCACTGCCTGGCTGTCGATAATGGCAGTCCGCCGGCGTAAATGGGCACGCATTGCACTGACCGCCGTCCTGTCCATTGCAACATTCGGGAGCTTTTCCTCCTGGATGGCCGGACCGGCGCTACACCCGGTAATCATTGCAACAACCATCATCCATCTGGTGCTGATTGTACTATTATGGCTTCCTGGTCATGGCGGAAGCTTCCAGGACGCAAACGGTAAATAGGAATCTTTCCACTCAGGATTTCGGCCACTCGCATCTCACTGTAAACATGTCCCGTTCATATTCCGCCCGGATGGTGCCCTCCGTTTTTTCCACCAGGCTCCGGGCGATGGAAAGCCCGAGTCCTGTACTTTTATCCGTGCGGGATCTGTCAGCGGCATAGAAGCGGTCGAACAGCATATTGAGATCCGTACTCCCGTCGATATGTGCGGCACTGTTCGCTGCAAAAATGACTATACTGTCATCACTTTCAGTAATGCCGGCGCGGATCTCCCCGTCACTGTACCGGATGGCGTTCGACAGCAGATTCTCCAGGATCCGTGTGAGTGCAGACGGATCGGTGTGCATAAAAACCCCCTGTTGTGGCATAGTGATCTCCGGCTCGATGCCACGTTCTTCAAAACTGTTGTAGAACCCGAGCATCACTTCCCCGAAATGGCGTTTCAGGTTTATTGTCTCGGGACTCAGCCTGTAATCGGCGGATTCGATTCTGCTCAGCTCGAAGAAATCATCGACCAGCTGTTCGAGGCGCTTCGTCCGTGCGTCTGCAATATCCATATACTCCCGCCGCTCCGCTTCACTGAGATCATCCGAAGCCGCCATCTGGATATACCCCTTGATCGAAGTGAGCGGGGTACGGAGATCGTGGGAAATGTTCGCCACCGCCTGCTTCAGTTCCCGTTCCGACCGGATCCTCTCCCGCTCGGCGTTCACATAGAGGTCGATCAGACGGTTTATTTCCGCTCCCAGTTGTTCTATACCCTGATCCGCCAGACTGACATCAATCTTCTTTTTTGTATGGAAATCATTATAACGTCCGAGCTGTCCGCTGATCTTCGACAATTCCCTTCTATATGTAAAAAGGCGGATGAAAAGGTACACCGCCACAACTCCCATGATAATTGAAATGTAGAGCATCCTTCACACCCGCCTTTCTCTATTTGATTTCCTTCCTGCCAAAAACCATGCATCCGGCCGCAACCACCACAACAATGGTCAGCACACCGACGACGACCGCTTCAGCCATCATGCCGGCAGACATCCGTGGCGCCATCACCAGATTAAACTGCTGGAATATGGAATAATCGTATATGATTTCTACGATATTGAACACCGGCACCTTTTCAACCACGAACATCAGGAGCGTGAACAGTACGGAGAAGATGATCGTCTTCCCGCTGTCTTCGGTGAGGACCGCAAGCAGCGTGATCATCGCCGTATATCCCGCATACTGCAGGATGAACAAGAGATGCATCCGGATGAGATACGTGATGTTCCCGCCGTCCAGTATCTCCAGGTTACCCGTAGCGGCAAGCATGATGAGCCCTGTTGATAAAGGAATCAGCACGCCGATGAACACGGATCCTAGAGTGTAGACGATGTACTTGGAGACATAGATCTCGCTTCTGGGCCTGCCGCTCAGGATCTGATTCTTGATGACACCGCCGGCGCCGAATTCAGTCGAGATGAAGAATGCCGCAAGCGTACCGATCATCAGGTTGAAGAATGCGGGAACCAGGAACATGGAGAGGGCGTTCAGCCCGCCAAGGCCCACCGCATCGAAAGACGTGCCGCTTATCATCCACCAGCCGACTATGATCAGGTAATGCATCAATGCACTGAGCCCGGTTGAAATCGCAAGGATCAACCAGAATGCCCTGTTTCTCCCGAGTTTGAACATTTCCGCCTTCAGAAGGTTATTCATGCCGGCCACCCCCCACAAGTTTTGAGAAGTAGCTTTCCAGGCTGTCCCCGGTCCGGGCAAAATGTTCAATGATGAGACCGTTGTCCGTCAGGGTTTTGGACACTTTACGCACATCATCCAGATGCTGGTAGAGATTAATCGTTTTGTCCGGCATGACTTCAAAGTCGGTAAGCCCCAGATCACTCTCCAGAACCGTCGCACCTTTGGTCACATCATCGATTTTTATCTTCAGATGCTGCCGGCATTTTTCATCCAGTTCCTTGAGCGAGAGTTCCTCTATCAGCTTTCCTTCATGGATGATGCCGTAGGTCGTCGCAAGCTGGTACAACTCACCCAGTATATGGCTTGATATGAGAACCGTCAGCCCTTTTTCACGGTTGAGTTTCCTGATCAGGTCGCGGAGTTCGACAATGCCGATCGGATCGAGGCCGTTGGTGGGTTCGTCCAGTATCAGGAACTCCGGATCACTCAGCAGAGCCATTGCCAGACCGAGCCGCTGCTTCATTCCGAGGGAGAAGTTTTTGACCTTCTTGACCCCCGTATCGGTCAGGCCGACCAGCGCAAGCGTCTCATCGATGCATTCCCGTCCCGGGATCCCTTTCTGGCGTCTGTGCACTTCCAGGTTTTCACGCGCCGTCATTTCAGAAAACAGTGCCGGATTTTCAATGATGGCACCCATCCGCTTCTGCGCATCATTCAATCCGGTGCGCGCATCCGTCCCGAAAATCTCGAGCGAACCCTCCGTCGGGAACGAAAGGCCAGTCACCAGTCTGAGCATCGTGGACTTCCCCGCGCCGTTCTGGCCGATGAAACCGTAGATGTCCCCTTTTCTGATGGAGAGATCCACTTTGTCGACAGCATGATGATTTTTATATTTCTTGGTGAGACCATTCATTTTTAAGATGTAGTCATTCATCATCTTTCCTCCTATTCAATCGATACTCACAGTATAGGAGGCGGATCATAAGAAGCCCTTAAGCGGATCCTTAAGAAAACATTAAGATTTCATCCGGTACCCCATGCCCCACACCGTATCGATATACGCGCCATCGGGATTTGCTTTCGCCAGTTTGCTCCGCAGATTGCTCATGTGGACATTGACAGTGTTTTCATCACCGTGGAACGGCTCGCCCCAGACACTTTCAAAAATATTCGCCTTTGAGAATACCTTGTCCGGACGGGTCATCAACGTCACCAGTATCGTATATTCGCGGGCGGTGAGCGCAAGGGGCCGGCCTGCCACTTCCACCGTTTTCGAATCAGGATCGAGTACAATATCCTTATGGGCCAGCACTTTCGGACCGCGCTCCCCGGTACTTTCATAGCGCCTCAGCACAGACTCGATACGGGCGGCGACCTCGTCGACATCAAACGGCTTGTCAATGAAATCATCCGCCCCGCTGCGAAGTGCTGAAATCCTTGTTTCACGCGCGCCCTTCGCCGAGATGACGATGACCGGCGTGCCCGATGACCCGGCCACTCTATCCAGGATCTCCTCTCCCGCCATCCCAGGCAGCATCAGGTCGAGCAGGATCAGATCCCATTCCCCGCGGTCGATATACAGCGCCGCTTCCGTACCGGAATAGGCAGGCTGCGCTCCCCAGCCATTTTTATGGATGATATCGCACAGCAGCCTGTTGATGTCGTCATCATCCTCGACCACCAGAATATCTCTCTTCCGGTTCACATTTCCACCTTCTTCATTTACATATCTTTATAAAAGCATAATTGTTTATCCGCAGCACCCGCAAGGACGGTGCGGGACAAATATCAGATGATCAGCATGTTGTCCTCATCGAACTCCCAGTCCGGTCCGAAAGCCACTTCCCATGTATAGCCGTCAAGATCAGTGAAATAGCCGCCGTAGCCACCCCATTCCGTGGTTTTGCCCGCGCTTGTCACCTTGCCGCCGAAGCTTTCCGCATCACGCAGGACCTGGTCCACTTCCCCTTCCGATTTTGCATTATAGGCGAGTGTAATGCCCTTGAATCCCACTTCATGGGAAGGATCGGTTCCGGTTTCCACAGCCAGCTTCTCCAGCGGGAAAAGCGCAAGCTTCGAGCCGCTGGCCCGGAAGAACACGATGTCCGGCACCTTTTCATCCCCGACCACAGTCGCATCGAATCCCATATTTCTGTAGAATTCAAGAGATTCCGCAATATTCCTCGTGCCAAGTGTAATGATGTTTATCCTGTCCATGTCATTTCCCCTTTGTTTAAGACTTGATTTCACAGAGTGTTTTTACACCTCAAATATAACATATCATCAGTGATCCGCGTCTTCATCCGCACCCCTGATTTTCTGTATAACTTCACTCTTTGCATCCGCATAATTCTGCACATGCTTCCATTTACGCTGTGCCAGTCTCCTTTTCTCAGCAGCGTATTCATTACGGACCGTTTCATTACTTCTCAGATGATTGCGGAACCCTATCATACGGTCCGTCTCCTCACAATCAGCACTGAAGACATGCAGATTGATCGGTGTGTCCACCCCTTTGAAAAGTCGATGATCATACCAGCCAGGCTCCCTTATATGCAGCGTGTAGCCCGCCTCCTCCATTGCCGGTACATAGGACGCTTCATCAGCAGAATCCTCTACTGCAAGGACAATGTCAATAATCGGTTTCGCACACAGTCCGGGTACAGATGTAGACCCCACATGCTCAAGAATGACCACTCTGTCTTTAAGCGTCTCCCTTATCCTGTGCTCCTCCCTTCCGTAGAGGACAGGCCACCTGTCGTCATATTCCTCCAGGCGGATTGAATCATTATGCGTCACACGCTCTCCAATGGTTACGGATGCCAGGTAATCAGCCCTGTTTCCATTAAAATTATGCATTACCATTCCTCCATTCCAATAAAATTTCCATTCATAAAGTGTAATTTATTTTAAATTGTATTGATTTTACTTAAAATTATATTCATGTTATTATGTAGTTGTAAAAGCTTTTGCCAATAGCGTAATTCAAAAATGGAGGGATTTGAAATGCGCAGGTTACCTCGCATTTTGTCTTCAGGTACACTGGCAGTCGGCGTAATACTCGGCGGGACGGCAGTAACGGATCAATTGGCAAACAACGAAGCACAGGCCCAGGGCATGGATATGGAAATGGAAATGGATTCTGAAATGGATTCTGAAATGGATATGGATATGGACCAGACCCACGGAATGGGAATGGACATGGAAATGGCCCAGGAACCATGGTATGAGTACAATGGTTATACCGGCATGGAAAACAGCCAGGGCGATTTCTTCCTGGAACAGACTTTCATTGACGCAGTCGCCTATCAGAATTTCACAATTAACGGCTACACCATCGACGGCAGTACAGAAGCGTTTGAAGAACACGGGGAAGACCACGTATCATTCGAAGTATACGATCAGCAGATAATGCAGGGTCAGGACGGCACCAACTTTGGTTTAAGCTTCCCTGTCCAAAAAGGTGAAGTGAGCACTGAGGAACTGTTCGCAGTGTATGGTAAAACGGAAAACACCGCACCTTCAGACCCGGATGAAACTGCCTACTACTATTATCAGATCGAAGATCAGAATCTTCAATTCATCACCCACGACGGCTGGGTCACTGAAGTCCGCTACGGCGGCGACCTCATGAGCCACTCATAATGGAATCAAGCAGCGGGCTGCCTTTTGGCGGCCCGTTTTTTTAATCATAGAAGACCATGTGCTCTTTTTCATCTTTATAATAGTCCAACCTGTCCTTCATTGTTCCTGTATGGAATTCGAATTTATGTCCATCCGGGTCTGTAAAATAGATGGAACGGCCATCACGTGCATCCCGTTTTCTCCCGCTAAGAATGTTTACCGCGAGATGCTCCAATTTTGCACACATATTTTCAAATTCATTCTCCTCTATCGAAAATGCGATATGTGTGTATGAATATTGAATTTCATTCCTGGGAATCTCCTTTTCTTCATTCAACGCAAGCCAATATCCATCCAGATCGAAGTATGCCGTCTTTCTGCCTTTCACTTTGAGCTTTGCATCAAATACATTCTCATAAAATTCAATGGATCTGTCCAAATCAGAAACAGAAAACAGTAAATGATTGATATCCCCCAATTTCACAACCTTCACCTCTTCCTGAAATAATCTTACGACCGGCCTTTCGGTATGCTGAGTGTATGCCAGTCATCGCCTTTCCAATTAAATGATAACGTTTATGACATAATTAAGAAATAATATTGAACTTGGCAAGAAGAAATTGTCAAAATTGTGTAAATTATATTGATTAAGCATTCAATTAATGGAATAATGATATACAATACAAATTAATGAAGGAGGGCTTCCTTTGGACAAAGTGAATTTCAGAATGAAGAAACGAAACTTACTGACAGCTGCCGTGGCGCTCACGCTTTTCATGCCGCAAAACGATGCTCTGGCAACGACAGAAGTACCATCAGAAGAAAATACATCACAGGAATTTACATCCGAAAACAATGGTTCCAGCCAGAATCCATCCACAGAGGAAGCGCCTGCAGAATCGGTTCCCGACGCTGCTTCTGTTGAAGAGGCACCTTCTGACGGGGGACAGCCTTCAAGCGAACTGCCCGCCGGCGAGGGGGAGGGCTATCCTGAAGCTTCGGGGGAAGTGCCCGAGGAGGAAGCGTATCCTGCTGGCACGGAAGTTGCTTCTCCCTATATCAACAGTGTTTCGGTGTCCGGGCAGTCATTTGAGCCCGGCGACCTTGTTACGGTGACGATCGAGGGCACGAGCGGCAGTGTACTGAACGGGGCCACTGCCACTTTCCAGCGGACTTCCGGTTCTGACACTGCTGCGATTGATATTTCCAGTTTCAACATTACGGACCACGGAAACGGATATTTCACGGCAACCGCAACTTACCAGCTTCCGGATGACCTTGGGAATGCCTCCTACTCCCTGACGGGCGTGACGCTTGCCGATCAGGCAGGCGGCTACAATACGATTTCCAATGCGGATATGAACTTCGGCACAGGATTTGAAGTTGTCAGTCCGGTGCCTGAAGACATCACACCGCCCAATCTGATTTCAATGTACACGGATAAAGAGGTGTACGCGCCGGGTGATACCGTGACGGTGACGGTGGAAGGCGGAGACGAAAGTGAAATCGACCAGATGTGGGGGGCGTTTTCAGACGTGAACGGAGGCTCTGAAAACGGTACATACCGTCTGGACAACATTTATATCACACAGAACCCGCTCGGGAATTACGTCGGTGTCGGCACTTTCACAATCAGTGAAGATGCACCGGAGGCCACATATGATCTGAATTTCGTCGGCATATCGGACGTCCACGGCAACGAGGGCTACTTCAACCAGTATGACTACGGTGTCTCTTTCGATATTGTGAACGGGGAGGGCGCTGAAAAGAATGAACCGGAACTGGTCGATATCACGTCCGATAAAACTGCCTACAAGGCAGGCGAAGCCGCAGTAATCGAAGTGACAGCAGCCGATGACAGTGAAATCATCGGTGTCACGGCAGACTTCGTCGCCGAAGGTGATGCGGACGGCCAGGTCTATTCGACTGAACTCTCCGCCATAGAACAGGATGAAGACGGCAATTATGTCGCATCAACCGAAGTGCAGCTGCCGGAAAAACTGGCCGGTGAAACGATAAAGCTCACAGACATCACGATTGTGGATGTCAATGAAAATGTCGGCAAATACAGCTCTGAAGATACGCCGGAACTGTCATTCGACGTCACTGAAGCCGAAAATGTCCCCGGTGACGGTGTTGCAGATCCGGATGAAGCGGACGCTGCAGACGGGGATGCCTCCGAGGAGGACACTTCAGAGGAAATTGCCGCAGATGACGAGACCAAAGGCGGCTTCCTGTCAAGTTCCGGAATATTCTCGGAGAATGTCATCCTGCCGGCCGTAGTATTGCTCATCTTCGGATTGACCGTATTGTTCGTTGTAGTGCCGCTCAGGAAAAGAAGATGATGAAATTGATACAGGGTAGCCGGGTCCATGATCGGTTATCCTTTTTTGATTTAAGGGTATGGATATAGTGAAACGGATTGACGGGGAGATGTTAGTGAATGACAGATCCAGTGAGCAGAAAGAAAATCGAAGTATTTTTCGCAACGTATGAAAACCAGTTCAATTCGGCGTTGAAAGGTAAAGCGGATTTCGGACGGATTGCAGAACTTTATGCCGGAGCATTCATAGCCGCCGATCCCGCAGGCGTGATGACCGGTGAGAACAACGAGGAGTTCCAGGTCAACATGGCAAAGGGGTATGAATATTACCGCTCCATCGGAACCGTGCGCATGGAGTGCGAGGGTGTCGAAATCACAGAGCTCGGTGATGTCCACGCGGTCGCCCATGTCATGTGGAATGCCGTGTGCATCAAGGATGGAGAAGAGGTTTCCATTCCATTCGAGAACCATTACCTCATGCACCTGAAAGATGAAGGTCCGGTGGTTTTCGGCTGGGTTGCCGGGGATGAGGCTGCCCTCCTGAAAGAGAACGGAATCATATGAACGAAAAAACGCGCAGCTCTCTGCTGCGCGTTTTTACTGTTCTATGAGCTGTATGAGATTGCCGCATGTATCATCCAGGACGGCAAGGGTCATTTCACCGGCAGGTGTGGGTTCCATCGAAAACCTGACACCCTTTTCCTTCAGACGTTCGAATTCACCGTGGATGTCCGCGACACCGAACATCGTTGCAGGAATCCCTTCCGAGTAGATCTTCTCCTGATATTCCCGCGAAGCCGGATGGTTGTTCGGCTCAAGGAGCAGCTCCGTCCCCTCCTGGTTGTCCGGAGAGACGAGCGCTATCCACCTGTATTCCCCGACCGGTTCATCATGCTTTTTCACGAACCCCAGCATATCTGTATAAAATGCGAGCGCCTTGTCCTGGTCGTCCACAAAAAGACTCGTCACGATGACTTCCATTATGATTCCCCTTTGTTTTACAGTTTGTGATGCGGATTACTGAATACCATTATACATCATTGAATAACCGAATTTAAATGGTATATACAAAGGGGGTTTCCCTCAATCTCACCCCTGCCGTTCATAGCAGTGAAATCAGGATGCCGCCCATGGCACCTGAAACGACGACGACCCACGGCGGCAGTTTCCAGAATGCAAGCATGGAGTACAGCACGGCAGCCAGCGCGAAATCGAGCGGCTGTGTGATGGAGCTCGTCCAGATCGGCGTATAAAACGCAGAGATCAGAATGCCGACGACCGCTGCATTCACACCCATGATGGCACCTTTGACTTTTCTGTTGCTGCGGAGGCTGTCCCAGAACGGCAGCGCTCCGACAATCAGCAGGAATGCCGGCAGGAATATTGCCGCCGTTGCGAACAGTCCGCCAAGCCAGCCGTTCATCACTGCACCGAGATAGGCTGCAAAGGTGAATAAAGGCCCCGGCACCGCCTGTGTGGCACCATACCCTGCCAGGAATTCCTCCTCGGTTACCCAGCCGTTCGGCACGAGTTCCTGTTCAAGCAGCGGCAGTACGACGTGTCCGCCGCCGAAAACGAGTGAACCGGAACGGTAGAAGCTGTCAAAGACCGCCACCCAGTATGAACCGGTGACCTCTTTTATGACCGGCAGCAGGAAAAGGAGCACGAAAAATAATAGAAGGCAGAATGACGCGATTTTTTTGGATATCGGAAACCGTGTTTCGTCCGTCTCTGTTTCCGTATGCTTCCTGTAGATCAGGAATCCGATGAGTGCTGCAACCAGGATGACCCCGACCTGTGTGAATGCCGTCTGCCAGATCAGTGTGCCGATCAGTGCAAAAAGTACGATCGCCTTCCGCTTCAAGTCCGGCGCCAGCTTTTTGGCCATGCCGAGCACCGCATGGGCGACGACCGCGACGGCAACGATCTTAAGCCCCTGGATCCAGCCGGCGTCCGCCACATCATAGCTGGTCAGAAGCAGAGCGAACGCAATCAGTACGATGACTGAAGGCAGCGTAAAGCCAAGGAACGACGTCAGTCCGCCGAGCACACCGCCCCGCATGAGCCCGACACCGATGCCGACCTGGCTGCTTGCAGGACCCGGAAGGAATTGAGCCAGTGCCACAAGGTCGGCATACCCCTTCTCATCCATCCACTTCTTCCGACGCACATACTCCTCATGAAAGTAACCCAGATGGGCCGTCGGTCCGCCGAAGGATGACAGTCCCAGACGCGTTGAAACGATTAATATTTCTAAAAGATTTTTTATTCTCCCCATTTTCATCTCCTGTAATTCAGTCTTTTATCTCCCGGAACAATTCATAGGCCTTGCCCCTGGCCTCATCGAGCACCTCATCCCCTCTTTCCGTGATGGAATAATACTTCCTGATCCTGCCGCTGACATTGCGGTCCTCCCGCGAAAGCAGACCGTCGGACTCCATCGTGTGCAGAATCGGATAAAGTGTGCCTGCGCTGATGCTGTAGCCGTGCTCCCTCAGTTCCTCCACCATCCACGTCCCATAGATCGGATGCTCCTTCGCATGATGCAGAATATGGATATGTATAAAACCAAGGAAAAGTTTCCTGAGTACCTTATCTTCCAATAGATCGTCTCCCTGCCTTTGATATCGAACTTCAATATTGGGTTTCGATATCATTAATATAACATGATGATATGTATGGGGAAATACTCTTTACACAATCTTTACAAACTAATGAATGTGCTGATTCGTTGGAAACGTGTGTTGAAAGCGAGTATCCCATCTACGAAACGGAATCGTGTACGCGAAAGACGGGTATCCAATCCACGAAACGGAATCGTGTACGCGAAAGACGGGTATCTCATCCACGAAACGGAACCGTGTACGCGAAAGACGAGTATCCAATCCACGAATCGGGACCGTGTACGCGAAAGACGGGTATCCAATCCACGAAACGGAATCGTGTACGCGAAAGACGGGTATCTCATCCACGAAACGGAATCGTGTACGCGAAAGACGAGTATCCAATCCACGAATCGGGACCGTGTACGCGAAAGACGGGTATCCAATCCACGAAACGGAATCGTGTACGCGAAAGACGGGTATCTCATCCACGAAACGGAACCGTGTACGCGAAAAGCGGGCATCCAAACACATTCCTACAATCTCTGTTAACTTCACACAAAAAAATGCAAAACCGCACGAACGGTTTTGCATTCCCTCACTGTTATTCTGAGAACATCCGCATCACGCCGCCGGCGACGGCGAGGTCGAAGTAGCCGGCCCCGACGCATTTATACAGTGTGATTTCCGCGTCATCTCCGCGAAGATGATCTCCATCGAAGAAATCCACGAGCGAGCCGCGCACGTCCTCCCAGGCGATGATGCCGCTCTCGACGGCGTGCATGAGTTCGCCGGCCTCCTCCTGGATGGCTTCGAGATCGTCAACGTAGATCTGATCCGCCCTGGCGATCGTCTCGTTGTCCATTTCCCGCATGGATGGCTTGAAGGAACCGACGCCGTTCACATGTGTGCCGGCTCTGAGGTCTCTCCCGTCAAAGACGGGCACTGAAGACTGTGTGGCGCAGTTGATGATATCGGCCGCCCGAACGACTTCGGACACATCCTCCACCACTTCAATGTCCGCTCTGACACCGAATGCCTCAAGGCGTATGCGGAAATCGTGCGCCTTGCTCGCTGTCCTGTTGAATAAAACGATCCGTTCCACCGGACGCACTTCGGCCACACCGAGCACCTGCTCGAACGCCATGTTGCCCGTCCCGATGACACCGAGGACTGATGCATCAAGCCGCGCGAGCTTATCCGTCGCAATCGCTGTCATCGCGCCTGTCCGGAGCCGTGTCAGATAGGAGGCCTCCATCGTCGCCTTGTGCTGCCCGTCATCGAGGCCGGTCACAAGGATGTTCCCCTGCGTGGTCGGCAGGTCTTTATTCACCGGGAAGATGGAAACTGTCTTGATGATGGAAGTTTTCGATGCTGTGCTGATGCACGGCATGTAGAGCATCGAGCTCTCATCATCCACCGGCAGCACGGTGCGCACCGCCTGTACGATGGCGTCCTCCCTATAGTCCTGCAGAATGTCCTTCACATCCCGGATGGCATGACTGATCGAATATTTTTCCTGTATCTGTTCATCTGTAAGAGTAATCATAACTGTCTCCTTCTATGCATTTGTTTCAGGTGCCGGCCGCACCCCGTCATCATGCCCGGAGCGCGCAGCCTGGTCCCGGGCGTATTCCAGATCCTGCGCCTGCACCCCTTTGATCGCCCACACGGCAACCATCGATACAACCGCGGTCATGATGATATAGAGCGACACCGGCACGCTTGAACCGTTGAACTGGTTCATCAGGAACTGGGCGATGAGCGGTGCGGTACCGCCGGCCGCCGCTGCCCCGATCTGGTAGCCGATCGTCACGCCGGTATACCTGACTTCACGCGAGAATGCCTCTGAGAACATCGTTCCGAGCACTGCCGTGATCGGCGGCCAGATGATTGTGAGACCGATCAGCGTCGCAATGATCACAAGCGCCGGCTGGTGGGTGTTGACGATGATGAAGTACGGGAATGCGTACACCAGCATCGCTGCAGAACCGACAAGGAACATCCTGCGGCGGCCCACTCTGTCGGACAGTCTGCCCATGACGGGAATCATGATGGTCGTGAGGAATGCTGCAATGACGATTGAAATCATCATGAATTCGAATGACACGTTAAGCTGGCTCGTCCCGTAACCGACGATGAACGTCGTGAATATATAGAACGGCCCCGTTTCAACAAACTTCGCGCAGGACGTGATAAGCACTTCCTTCGGATGGCGCTTGAACGTCTCGACGAGCGGCACCTTCTGCACCGTCTGCGTCTTCTTCGCCTCCTGGAACGCCGGCGTCTCATCCAGATCCTTGCGGATCCAGAGTCCGAATCCGACGAGGAATAAACTCATCACGAACGGAATGCGCCAGCCCCACGCTGCGAATGCCGCTTCTGAAAGCAGGCCTGTCAATATGAAGAAACTCGTATAGGCGAGCACCAGCCCGATGGTGATGCCCATCTGCGGCACGCTGCCGAAGAATCCGCGCTGCTCCTTCGGCGCATATTCCGTTGCGAGCAGCAGTGCGCCGCGCCACTCACCGCCGATGCCGAGCCCCTGGATCAGCCTGAGCAGCATGAGAAGCAGCGGTGCCGCAATCCCGATCTGGGCATATGTAGGCAGCAGACCGATGCACGCCGTCGCGATCCCCATCATGCTGAGCGTGATGATGAGTGTCTTCTTGCGCCCGACCCTATCGCCAATATGACCGAATATCACGCCGCCGAACGGACGGATGAAGAATGACAGTGCCAGTCCGAAATAGGCAAGCAGTGTGGAAACCACCGGATCCTCGGTCACGAAGAACTGGCTGTTGAATATGATCGTTGCCACAGCCGCATACAGAAAGAAATCAAACCATTCGATCGATGAGCCGATCAGGCTGGCGACCAATACTTTTCGCCGCAATTTTTTTGTCCATGTATTAACCCCTTTTCCCCTTAAGTTATATCAAGGATAGCGTTTACAGAATTATCCGTCAACTTTATATAGAGGGTATTGTTACACCATCATTGGACACAAAAAACCGGATGGGACTGGAACCCCATCCGGCATGCAAATTCACATATATCTACTGTATTGCCACTTTAAATGTTCACGACGGAAAAGTCAACTGATTTCATTATTAACATCCTAAACTGATGAATGGAATTTATTAACTGTTTTTATAATTGAAGAATATCTCGTACTTCTGACCGTCTTTTTCAGATGCCACCTGCACTTCATCCCCATCTTCAAGCTCAGGCAGCCCGTCTAATGTGAACTGGCCTTTCTCATCAGCTTTGGCAGTAAATTCCTTTTTTCCGGGATAGACGACCGTCACTTCAGCCTTGGGAACAGTCTCCCCCGTCACTTTCGTCTCCAGGGCTTCATAATCACTCTGTACATTCGCATCAATATATATGGACTGCGTCTCCTGGGCCAGCGTTTCCGTCACACTTTCAGCCGCGTTTTCCTGCACACTTTCCGCTTCATCCGCCTGTACCACATTTGTGCCGGCCAGCGCCGAGGCCGCTGCAAATAAAATTCCGGCCGCAACCATGATGAAATTCACGACGCCCGTTTTTTCTGCATTATTTTGATCCATCAAAATAACAGCTCCTTCTGATAATAAGAGTAAACTACAGAATGGAGCCTCAGCAGTTTAAAGTCAAACGATTATGTGCTGGGGACGTTAGTGCCGCATCATCTCATCCACTATTTCCACTCCGGTCAACTCTTTTGGATAGTAGGTCGGCCAATGCTCCATCTCCCCGAGAAGGGCCTCTTTTTCGTCCCCCATGTAAATGTGGAAATGATGGCTGTCCATCGGGCTTATGCCATGATCGCTGAACTGGATATGACGCGGCAGTTCTTCATCTGCCCCGTCAGCCTCCTCCAGGGTGAACAGATACCTCACACCCCTGTTGCCCGCTTCATACTCAAGAATCTCATAGCCGTCATAAACGTAATCACCTGAATGAGATTCATCGTCCTTGTGGAAAGTGATCTGACCATCTTCTATGTCTATCTGTCCGGTCTCAGTCCGATAGCCGGTCGTATAATATTCCCGGTATTCCTCTGCAGACATTTCCCCATTTTCTGCCTTATGTTCAAATACCTTATCCAGGGTGCCATCTTTAAGATATGGATAGACCGACTGCCATTCACCTTCCCAGTCGGAAAGACTGCGGTCTTCTACATCCTCATCATCGAAATAGCCGTTGTATACATCCTCATCAACTTCGTAGTCATGCTTGTGATTGTGGTCGTGATCATGACCATGTTCCTCCGGTGCCCCGTTTTCGTTCTTCTCAGCCTCCGTTTCATCATAATCGTTGAGTGCTTTATCCAGTGCTTCGATATTGCTCCTCATCAACGACTGGTAATCAGCGTCCGGGTCATCACTATCCATCAGCACGGAAAGGTTATGGAATTCCAGCTGTTCGACGCCACCCCTGTCGCTGATGATGTCGGTCACTTTGCTCGGAACATTCTGCTCGACCAGTATATATTTCGAACCATCTGCCTTCAGGCCTTCAAGCATATCAATCACTTCCTGCTGTGTCGGGTTTTCATTATTCAGGCCGGATACACCATGCTGCACAAAACCGTAACGGTCGGCAAGATAGCCGATGGATTCATGTGAAATGTACACATTCTCCACAGCTGCATTTTCAGTGACGGATTTCAAATCCTGATTCAGCTGTTCAAGGTCTGACTTGACGTTTTCATAATTCTCCTCATATTCTTCCGCATTGTCAGGGTCGAGTTCACTCAACTTTTCCTTGACCCCCTCCGCCATCTCAATGCTTAAGACCGGATCAAGCCAGACGTGCGGATCCATGTCACCATGATCATGGTCCTCCCCGTGCCCGTGATCATGCGAATGTGTATTTTCAAGCAGCTGATCCGTATCATCGGCTGCCTCCAATATTTCAGTGTCATCGCCTATCACATCAGAAATCTTTCCGGCAACGGGATCAAGTCCTTCATTCGTCGTAACGAAAAGGTCACCTTCTGCGTAATCCATCATATCCCTCTGCGTCGGCTCATAACTATGTATATCCGCCCCATTCGGATAGATAGACCGGACCTCCGCATTACCCCCTGCGATCTGCTCCGTAAGGCTCTCGAGTGCAAACACCGTCGTATATACTTTCATTTCACCGCCATCCTCCTCAGTAGATGCCGTGCTGCAGGCCGCGGTGGCAAAGACAGCGCCCGCCAATAAAAACCATAAACTTCTCCTGAACATAAAATCCTCCTCTTTTCAAATCGTAATGGTTACGTTTTAAAATTATAATCGTAACTGTTACGATTTGCAAGTCCACTTTTAAAATTTTATGAATTAATAACCCGGTAACCGTTATATCGGTTATTGAGGAATCACAATGACCGATAAAGTGCGGTTATCGGACATTGAAAATGCATAACAGCCGATAAGCCCCTTCATCGGACATCGAAACACAAAAAGCACATCCCGAAGGATATGCCGGCCTGATCCAGATCTTTCCATTGACTTAATCCTGGTCAGCTACTATAATATTAAAATCATATCAAATTACTAAGAAAAGGATGAGTCATATATGGTCAGCCATGCTCAGCCAGTCCAGCCTGTCAGTGAACAGAAGGATCCGGTATACAGATCACCGGCTCTGAATGCACCGCAGAAAACACTGATTGCAGGCGGGATACTGGTCAGTCTTGTTCTATTAATATATCTGGCTGTAACACAATCAGCCATGCAGCCCGTACTTCTTATCCTCGGCCTGCTGCTCGGCTACACACTGTTCCACGCGCGTTTCGGTTTCACTTCCGCATTCAGACGCCTGATGTCTGTCGGCAACGGCCAGGCACTCCGGGCCCACATGGTAATGCTGGCGGCTGCGGTCACTCTATTCGCTCCGATACTGGCATTCGGCCTGTCGTTCTTCGGCGGTGAGGTCGCCGGCTACGTGTCACCGGTCGGTGTCAGCCTCATCGTCGGCGCCTTCATCTTCGGCATCGGCATGCAGCTCGGCGGCGGTTGTGCGTCCGGTACACTGTACGCCATCGGCGGCGGACGAACCGTAATGTTCGTCACGCTCCTGTTCTTCATCATCGGAACGACGATCGGCGCCTATCACCTGCCGTTCTGGACGGAGGACCTGCCGGCCACAGAACCGGTCTCCCTCGCAACTTCCACCGGACTCGGCTACGGCGGCGCGTGGATCGTGTCACTGCTGATCTTCGGTGCGATTGCCGCGGTTACGATCTTCATCGAAAGAAAACGCAATTCGCCCAAAGTCGCACCCCTGCCTTCGGCAAAAGGGTGGAAACGGATATTCAGAGGCTCATGGCCGCTGTTCGCAGCTGCCATCGCGCTCGCGGTGCTGAACGCACTCACACTCATGACCCGCGGTCAGCCGTGGGGCATCACTTCAGCGTTCGCGCTGTGGGGTTCCAAAGTCCTCCAGTTCTTCGGCATCGACATCGCGAGCTGGGGATACTGGCAGGGTGAATCCGCAATGGCGCTGCAGTCATCCATATTCGCGGATTCCACAACAGTGCTCAACTTCGGCGTGATCCTCGGTGCATTCATCGCATCCGCTGCAGGCGGACTGTTCAAATTCACCAAGGTCACAAAAGGCAACTTCTTCGCATCCGTCATCGGCGGACTGCTGATGGGATACGGCGCACGCCTTGCGTTCGGCTGCAACATCGGCGCATACTTCGGCGGCATCGCATCATTCAGCCTCCACGGAT
The DNA here is from genome assembly GCF_000986795.1 of Salinicoccus sediminis. Lineage (GTDB taxonomy): Bacteria > Bacillota > Bacilli > Staphylococcales > Salinicoccaceae > Salinicoccus > Salinicoccus sediminis. The sequence goes on from NZ_LAYZ01000024.1 coordinate 191,426, forward strand.
ACATCTGGGGCATCATGGCAATCGGCGGCACATTCCTCGCATTGTACCTGCGCCCGCTCTTCGGGCTATCCGTGCCGAAGTCGAACGACTCGGTTTGCTAGATAAACTCCAACGGCCGGCGATCCATTTCGCCGGCCGTTTTTTGTTTGATGGCACAGATGCTTCTCCCCAATAAAAAACCACCCGGTCCGGGTGGCTTCCTCTCTCAATATTACGCCGCGTTCTTCAGCCTGTTCGCAACGAGCTCAAGCAGCACAGCGACGACCAGTATCATGTATGTGATCATGCCGACTTCGTTCATGTCATAGTAGAATGAACTCGACATGAACAGTTCATAGCCGATGCCCGTCCCCGTCAAAAGCCCGACCAGTGTCGCACTCCTGATGTTGGTTTCGATCATGAACAGCATCCAGCTGGACCTTCGAATCATCGATGCCGAGCCATATATCGCGGAAAACATACATCGGTGCATGCCCCACTTCATCAAACACCCGGTCATACTCCAACTCACCTTCATATCCCGACCTGTACCTCTCCAGCTCCCGCTCCTCCTTCCCGTCAAGCGCCGCCCGCTTCCCCAGAATTTCCAGATGCATATGGTTGGCAGATTTCCCTCTGTCAGTAACAAACATAAATTCCCTCCTTAAAATAAAAATCCCCTCACTATATATATGTACATTTTCAGCCGATTTGATTATTTAATTTTGCAAAAAGCAGATTTTATAAAACTGCAGACGTTCCTGTGACAACAGTGAATTTTTACCAAAAATAAAAATCCCCCGACAAATGTCAGGAGATTCCACTTTCATATAGATCCAGATATTTTATTCAGCCCTGGCTGCAGGCTGGCCTTCGGACTTCGCTATGCCGATGCCCGTGCCGGCATAGAACATTGCGAATACGACACATAAATAACACGGAATGGCCCAGATCCAGTAATCCGCGACGCTGACGCCGAGGACTTCCAGGTAGTACAGGCCGGAAACGCCCCACGGGACGAATGGAATGAGCATGGTGCCGGAGTCCTCCAGAGTTCTGGACAGGTTCTTCGCGTGCAGTCCCTGTTTGGCGTATGCGTCCTGCAGCAGGACACCGACCATGATGATCGATATCGAGGCGACGCCGGCTGTGAAGACGATGACGATGCTGCCGAGGATGGTCACGCCGACAAGCTTCCACGTGGATTCTATCATCCTCGAGAATACAGCCAGGATCTTATCCAGACAGCCCGCCACTTCGACGATGCCGGCAAATGCATAGCCGCAGAAGATCGTCACGACGATGGTTGTCATGGAAAATATGCCGCCGCGTACGATGAGGGATGTGACATTCTCAGACAGCGACGCCGGATCGAAACCAGGCACATTGATCATGGCCACGCTGAATCCGTCCGCCATCGACGTCATCCCGTCCACCAGCGTAAAGCCGTTTGAAAACATGCCGATGACCACAGCCACAATGGATGACAGTAGCATCATCGGCACGACGGGCTTCTTCCGGAACGCACCCCACAGGATGATGGCAAAGGGGATCAGCATGAACACGTTCCAGTTGTATATCATATCCAGTTCAGCCAGCAGCCCCTCAACATTGCCGGCGGATGTACTGGAGTAATCGGTGTTTATACCCACAAAAAACCAGACGATCAGCCCGACGATTGAAGCCGGTATCGTCGTCCAGAGCATGTGCCTGATGTGTTCATAAAGGTTGACTTCGACGACGAGCGGTGCGAGGTTGGTCGTGTCGGACAGCGGAGACAGTTTGTCGCCGAACACGCCGCCTGAAATGACGGCGCCTGCGGCCATGGCCAGTGAGACATCCAGTTCCGCAGCGATGCCCATCAGGGCGACGCCTGCCGTGGCGGTAGAACCCCATGCCGTGCCGGTCGCCACTGAAACGACTGCGACGATGACGAACGCCGTGACCAGGAAGTATGTAGGACTGATGATCTGGAGTCCGTAGTAGATGAGCATCGGCACCGTGCCGGAGTAGATCCACGTACCGATGATGATGCCCACCGAGAAAAGGATGAAAATGGCAGGCATCGCTGTTTTAAGCCTCCTGATGATGCCCTCCTCCATTCTTTCCCACGTGACACCGACCTTGAGGGCGATCAGTGCCGCATAGGCGGCAGCCACCAGCAGAAGCGGCTGGATCGGGATGCCGTAATACCCAAATCCGATGCCGATGACGGCACCCAGTACGATAAAGCATGAAATCGATTCAAAAAATGTCGGTTCCCTTTTCATATATCCATCCTCCCTGTTGTCATTCAGACGCTTTTAATCACTTCCTCGAGCGTCATGCCGGAGAAGCCCAGTTTACCAAGGGTCAGCCCGGACTGATGGAAATCCTGTTCCAATAAAGTCCCGCCGAGTGTAATTACAGCATCAATATTCGGTGTCTCGACACCGGCAAGCTTCCCGAGGTCCGACCATAATACGAGACCATTCGAAATATCCTCGGTGAAATACCTGGAGCCGATTGATACGGGGCCTTTGATCTTCGTGTAGACCGGGCTCGTATTGAACAGTTCCTGGAGGCTCCGGCCGTCATCATCGAAATATCCCCTGCCGGCGCGGCTTTCGGCGGCATCCTCAAGCGCGTAGCCGAAGGCGCTGCCGATGGCCATCCGTTCCTGTTCGATCGCCCTGAGAAGCTTGACCGTGTGTTCGGTGATTCCCTCTTTGTACAGCCAGAACTCCCCTTTTGAGTAGTCGATACGGCCGGCGTTCAAAAGCGCCGGCCCCGGATGCACTTCCGGATTGCCGTTCTCAAGTGTCGTATGCCACACACTTTCAGCCGGTACGAAGCAGTCATACAGTTCTGAACAGATTCCGAGCAGCCGCCCGGTTTCAGTTGCGGGATACGCCGCGAGGAAAATTTTCTTTACATAGAGCGAAAGCTCCACCCGCGCCTCGTCCGGAAATGCACGCGTGCCGTATGTAAGGGAATTCGTTTCAGCGATACTGAAGCGCTTATCGATCCCCAGCTCTTCCGCCCTGTTCACAAACCGCGCGCAGCCCATTGCCCCGGCGCCGTTCAGGAGGATGACCTGCTCCGGTCCGACGACCGGCGCGAGCGCCTCCGCAATATTTTCAACCGCAAAGCCCGGGACCGTCAGCATGATGATATCCGCACCTTCGACAGCTTTCCCCATATCCGCAGTGACACTTGTAAATTCGATGAATTCCTCATCCGCCCCGTCATCGAGCACGATCCCCCGCCTTTTCCTGATCCCTTCCAGATTGCGGGAAAACTCAGGCGACTCGTAAAGAGTCACCGCAAACCCTCTTTTCGTAAGATCCGCTGCTGCTGTAATTCCACCGTTGCCCGCGCCGATTACAGTGACATTCTGCACGCCCATTCCATCTCTCCTCCTGCATCTTTTACTATTCATGCTAATCTAAATACCCTGTTATCCAAAACTATGAACATTCGTTTGACGTTTCCATTATATAAACCCTTTAATTCAAAGATCCGAGCGAGTGCCTGAACAGATTACTGCGGTGGAGAATCCGTGTCTGTTCTATTATATTGCCTGTATCTTCATCCATCGTCCGTGACTCGTAGACGATGAGCGGCACGAGTTCCTGGCACTCAAGATGCCTCTGCTCCGCGAGTGTCGGGAAAGCCGCATGAACCTCCGTATCCATCGACCGCAGATTGACGACCCCGTTCTCCCTGTAATAATTGAACATGGAGGCAAGCCGGTCCCGCTCCCCGTCAATATGCGGGACGGCATCCTCACGGACATACGACATGTGGATCGCACACGGCACATGATTAACGATCCTGAGCCGGGCCACTTTGTAAATTTCCGTGTCCCCGCCTGCACCGAGCGCCTCCCGGTACTTCTCCTGTTCCTCATCCGCCGCGTATCCAGCAAAGACCACCCGGCTTTCATAAGGCACACCCTGTTCGTTCATCTTGTCCGAGAAACTCCGGCGGCCCGACATATCCAGCCCGATGACCGGCCGCTTTTCCTTGATGAACCGCCCGACTCCCTGCCTGCTGTCGATGAGGCCCATCTTCTCCAGCTGCACGAAGGCGTTCCTGACCACAATACGCTTCACCTTGTATTCATCAGCAAGCGTGTACTCACTCGGCAGCTTGTCCCCCGGCTTCAACTCATTGGCCAGAATCATTTCCTGTATCGCATTCCTGATGACACTTTCACTGGAAACATTGAAATCGTCCTGATCCATATTTTCCCTCCGCATTCAATCCATCATATGCACAGCATATACCAACACGGCATCAATTTCAGCAGTAACATGAAAAAAACTGAGATTCGAATATATTCGAATCTCAGGAAAAATTATCTTATCGCACTGTAAACTGTAGTGGCATCATGTCACAAAGGGTGTTCTTGTCATTGACCGGAATCATCCGGCCTGAAGCTGCATCACTGTTCCCAGCAGCACCTCCGCTCCCCTTGCAATATCCTCAGGAGCGGCATATTCCTTTGGGTTGTGGCTCACACCGTTCCGGCACGGGATGAAAATGAGCCCTGAATTCATGACACTGGACAGTGAATTGGCATCGTGGTTGGCGCCACTCATCATGACTTCATACGTGATTCCCGCTTCCCGGCATTTTGAAACGCTTGTTTCGATGGCCATGCCGATCATGCAGGAAATCAACAAGGAAACCGGGGAATCCGTCAATCTGACGGTGGTCAGGGGCGCCAAAGTCAAAGTACTCGCCCATCTGGAGAGTATATACAATCTCAAATATTCCTATGTGGAAGGCCAGACGCTCGATATATTCAAAGGGGCATCATCCAAAATATTACTGGCCCATCTCCCCTTTGAACACCAGCAGTCCCTGGTAGAGTCGGATATACCAGGCAACAGACAGGCTGCACTCCGTGAAGAGCTTGCGGAGATAAAGACGAACGGCTATGCCGTCACTTCGTCAGAAGTCGATGAAAATGCAATCGGCATCTCAGCTCCAATATTAAGGGGCGGCAAATATATCATCGGCGGCCTGTCGATAGCCGGCCCGATATTCAGGATCAAAGGGGATAAGGTTGACGTCTATATCAAAAGGTTGAAGGAAGCGGCTTCCGATATATCCCTGATGCTGGAAGACGGATGAAGCAGATAAAAAAACAGCAGGTCGGAAACCTGCTGTTTTACTGTCACTTCCAGTATTCGAATAAAGGCCCGTCCGCGCCGAACAACGGATCCTGGGCCGGGAGCGGCACTTCTCTGATATTTTCCAGATTCTGCGGCCGTTCTTCGGGCTTGCCGTAGAGGAAATCATGCTCCCTGTCGTCGGGGTATGCGCCGATGACCGCGAAGTCATCGGTGCCTTCGAGATATTTATGACCGAAACCGGCGGGCAGGATGAGTGCATCCCCTTTTTCCACCGTCACTTTCTCACCGGATTGGCCGCCGAGATGAAGCGTCGCCTGCCCGGCGTCAACGACGAGCACTTCGTGCGTATTACTGTGGTAATGGTGCTCTGTATAGACTTTACCGCGCCACGAGCCGAGCCAGTTGTGCTCATGCAGGATCTTTTCCGTCTTATCCCCGTCAGCAGCCACATTTTTATACACGAGCAGCGGGTAGTCCGGATTGTTTGGGATAGAGCCGTCATCCCCGATTTTGAGTGCCCGTATTTCAATATCTTCCGGTTGTTTCATCATCATCCACTCCTCATAAAGTGATATGGTTCTTTATTCCATCAATCACCGGAAGCTAAACAACGGATGCTCAGTATTCCACCCGGCTCATCTCCCTTGAGATATCTTCGAATTTCTGGAACCTGAATTTCAGCAGGTTGATTACGGCAAACAGCAGTATCGAAACCGTGATGATCACCGCCAGATATACGAATGTGGACTGTGTCGAGAGCACCGCCTCGAAATCGAAGATGACTTCCCGCATTGCCGTGACAGCATAACTCATCGGCAGTACGGGGTGCAGCGACTGATACAGGTTACCTGCCGTCTGGATCGGAAATGTGCCTGCGCTTGAGGACAGCTGCAGGATCAGCAGTATGATGGCGATGAATTTCCCGACATTGCCGGCGAGTGACACGAGCACGGTGATGACAGACAGTGCCGCGAGTGTCCACAGCAGTGTGATCAGATAGAACTGGGCGGGTTCGGCGATGGCAAGGTCAAATCCAAACTTCAGCACTGCGAAGAGGATTCCCGTGGAAATGAGCGAATGCGTAATCAGCAGCAGCGTCTTGCTCACTGTCATCACCCAGGCATTCCGATAATTCGTTTTTGAACGGTTGACGGGGTACAGCACACTGAATGCGATACATCCCAAAAACAGGCTGACCGCGACGATGAACGGCGCAAACGTCTGGCCGTAGTTTTCAATCTCGGTGACCTCGGTTTCAGTAACCGCTATTGGATCGGCGATGAAATCGGCGTTGTCATCGCTGAGTTCCAGCCCATCGAATTCCGCGAGACCATCCTCGACTTCGGCTGTCATTTCAGCGAGGGCATCCTCAAGTTCCGTAAGTCCGTCATTCATCTGACGACTGCCTTCGGCAAGCTCCCCTGCCGCATCCGTTACCCCGGGCCCCATCTGGTCGATGCCATCCTGCACCGCTTCATTGGCGGTGATCAGTTCACCGACTCCCCGGGAAAATGCCGCTAGCTGCCCATCCATCTGCGGCGGCGCCTGATTTTGCGCATTCCGGAGATTTTCATCCATCTCGTAAAGCCCATCCGTCACCTGTGCATTGCCACGGGACAGTTCATCCGCCGATTGGTTCATGCCGGTGTCCATCTGTTCAAGGCCGGTCACCAGCTCCCCGTTGCCTTCTATAAGTTCCTGCACCCCCGACTGCATTTCAGTGAGGGCATCGTGCAGCTCTTCATTGTTCGCCCTGATGTCATCCAGGTTTCCGATCAGCGTCTCAGTATACAATTTTGTAATCGACAGGCTGAGTTCATCCTTTATCGCATTGCCGGCGTTCGCCCCCATGACGGAACCGAGGAAATTGTATCCCGGATTCGTCTGAATTTCTATATCGATATTCTGCGCGTTGCTTTCAAGGAGTCCCGAGGCCGTCTCCGACGCATTTTCCGGAATCTTCACGACAGCATACACTTCACCGCGCCCAAGATCCCTGGCCGCTTCATCCGCACTGGTGAACCGCCAGTTGAATTCATCATTATCCTCAAGCTCCCGGACGAGATCCTCACCCAGTGCAATCTCCTCCCCTTCGAGTTCGGCGCCTGTGTCCTCATTGACGACGTCTATGGACAGCTGATCCATGCTGTCATACGGATCCCACATCGAACCGAGAAATATCGTAGTGTAGATTGCCGGGATCGTCGCAATCGCAAGCAGCGAAATCAGCAGTATCGGTTTTTTCAGAATATGTTTAAAATCATCAAGCATTGCAAACCCTCTTCTTTAAAGTTATTATTTAATCAACATCACGTCGTTTATTTTACTCCATGTCGTTTAAAAAGCAATGATCAATTAGGGGCCATGCGTCCTTTATCCGACACACAGTATTCAAATGTCGTTTAATTTTGAAAGGGTAGGGAAAAATAATGGAAAAGCAGGATCTGAGGAAAATCAAAACCCGTCGGGCAATCGATGCGGCATTCACCAAACTGATTGCGGACAAAGGCTTCGAAGCCGTGACCATCAAGGACATCGCAGAGGAGGCACTCATAAACCGGGGCACATTCTACATGCATTACGCGGACAAGGACGACCTGCTCGACTCATATGAAAGTGCGCTGCTCGAAGGACTCTACGAAATCCTCTCACGCAGTATCGAGGCCGGAAATCAGACGCTCTCTATCGGCATGCCCCGACGGATCGCCGCTGAAACATTCAATTACATAGATGAAAACGCCGATAAGATCATCGCCCTTTTCAACAGTCAGGGCGGCAGCCGCTTCGAACATAAAGTGAGGGCGCACATGCTCGACTACTACCGCATCCACAGCAGGAAGCTGATCGATGAGAACAGGATGCGCGTCGACATCGACCATCTCCTCTCCTACATCACCGGAGCCCATATGGGACTCATCCGCAACTGGCTTGGGAACGGCCGCCGCGAAACGAGCGAAGAACTCGCGGAAATACTCGAGACACTCACTGTCAACGGCCCGTTCTACGCAGCAGGTCTGATAGATTGATGAAAACCGGCGGCCGGTGAAAGCTTTCCGGACATTGAATTTTCACAGCAGCCGATAAGTCTTCTTTACCGGCCATTGTGGCCGCTCATTGTCACAAAACCACCACAAAATCCAACAGATTGACCCTTTTTGTTTGATTATGGTTCTAAAGATGTATTATATTGGTCTCTATAATTCTGATAAACGGGTATATGGAAAATATGGAAACTAATAATAACGAGGGATCTCACAATGTCTCAAAGAAAAAGATTCACTGAAATCGACGCGTTGCGCGGCCTTGCAGCACTGGCTGTCGTCATGTTCCACTACACGACGCGTTATGAAGAGAGATTCGGAATCGACAATGGCGGATTCAGCGACATCTTCGTATTCGGCGAATACGGCGTGCAGCTGTTCTTCATCATCAGCGGCTTCGTAATCTATATGTCCATCCTCAAAGTGAAATCAGTCTCGGATTTTGCAATCAAACGGTCGTTCAGACTCTATCCGGCATATATCTTTGCGGTGGTACTGACCTTCACAGTCGTATCAATCGCACCGATAGACCAGCTGAAGATCGATATCATGCCGGCACTCGTCAACCTGACCATGTTCCAGGACTTCCTCGGTGCGCCGAGGGTTGACGGCGTCTACTGGACACTCCGTGTCGAGCTGACGTTCTATATACTGATGGGGATACTCCTTTTCTTCAAAGTGGAGAAGAACGTCATGTGGATTGTCTATTCGTGGCTCGCATTCTCAGTCGGCGTCCAGCTGATGCACTTAAGCGTCGACAATAACACAACAGCCATGATCAGGGAATTCTCAATAGCCAGCTTCAGCCACATGTTCATCATCGGCATGATGTTCTACAGCATCTGGCAGCATGGCGACAAACTGAAATATTACGCCGTAATCGGAATGTGCATCGGTTATGACCTTATTTTCCTGAGTGTGGAAAACGCATTGTTCACAGCATTGTTCGTTTTGGCATTCTACCTGGTCATCCACAACAGGATGCAGTTCCTCAGCTCACGCGCACTCGTGTTCTTCGGGACCATCTCATATCCGCTGTACCTGATCCACCAGAACATCGGCTATGTCGTCATCAACAAGATGCACGAACTGGGCTTCACCCACCCGATCTTCACAGTGATGCTCATCGGCGCAACCATCCTTGCAGCATATCTGATCTTCAGATACGTCGAGACGCCGGTGCAGAACGCACTCTACAAGATCTACAAAGGCCAGCGAAAACCCGGCGGCAAAAAGAAAATAGCCACAGATTAACTTTATCTGCGGAATAAAGGACAGGCATGATGTGATGTCCCCTTGCCGGGGGGGTGCACGTCATGCCTGTTTTGTTGTGCGGGCGACGGGGTACTTCACCTACAGAGAGGGGCTTTTAATCTATGAAAATTGAAAAATACAGGATGCCGCATGAGCGGTATGTGAAACTGCGGGAGTTTCCGACTTCTGAAGGGAAGACCCGTGAGAACGAAGAAATACGGACCGAAGTCATCCCGCCGATAGTGGAGGAGCTTAAAGATCTGCACGTCAGGCTGAATGCCGAGGAGAAAGACGGAATCCTGGTCGTGCTCCAGGCACTGGACGCTGCCGGAAAAGACGAGACGATCAGTTATATATTTTCAAACCTGAATGCACAAGGGCTGAAGACGACCACCTTCGGCAAACCGACAGAGGTCGAGCAGAAACACGACTACCTGTGGCGAATGCAGCCGGCGATACCGGCCCGTGGTGAAATCGGTATTCTGAACCGTTCCCATTATGAAGATGTCATCGCACCCCGCATCCATGGGGGCCTCGGGGATGGTGATTTTCCCGAAGGTGCAGACGAGAAGTCGATATGGGACATCCGCTTCAACCAGATCAACAGCTATGAAAAGTACCTTTATGAAAATGGCATACACGTTGTGAAATTCTTCTTCAACATGTCCAAAGGTGAGCAGAAAGACCGTCTGCTCGAACGTATGAAAACCCCGGCGAAGAACTGGGAATTCTCCTTCTCCGATGTTGAGGAACGCGAGTACTGGGACGAATACCAGAAAGTCTTCGAAGAAATGCTGAACGGCACTTCCACCGAATATTCACCCTGGTACATCCTGCCCGCCGACGACGAATGGCACAGCCGCCGCCTCGTCACCGAGATCATGATCGATCTCCTCCGGCGGCTGGATCCCCAGTTCCCCGAAATCACCGGTGAAGACCGGGAAAAGTTGCAGGAATATATAGACAGACTCGAAAACGAGTAACTTTTGATGCCGTATCCCCGGGAAAGGGGATACGGTTTTTATTCGAAGCGGTGAAAAGGTCTCTTTCAGGGATACGATCTGCTTTCGTAGATGTGATACTCGCCTTTCACGTACACGATCCGCATTCGTAGACGTGATACTCGCCTTTCACATACACGATCCGCATTCGTAGATGTGATACTCGCCTTTCACGTATACGATCCGCATTCGTAGATGTGATACTCGCCTTTCACGTACACGATCCGCATTCGTAGATGTGATACTCGCCTTTCACGTACACGATCCGCATTCATAGATGTGATACTCGTCTTTCACGTACACGATCCGCATTCGTAGATGTGATACTCGCCTTTCACATACACGATCTGCTTTCGTAGATGTGATACTCGCCTTTCACATACACGATCTGCTTTCGTAGAGTAGTTCTTGATTTCATTGACGATCAGCGCATCGAGCTGCACTTTCCCGTCACCGACGTCGAGCCAGATATCCCGAAAAACGTACAGCGATCTGTGACCGACCGCATCATATTCCTGCTCACCTAGAAACCCCGACATATGGAATAAAAACCCACAAACCAAAAAAGACGACCTCCCGGCCGTCTTCCCATGCAGAAAAACTACTATTCCTGTGTCTCCAGCATCAATTCCACCTTGATTTCCTCTTCTACCGATTCGCCGTTCTGGAGCTGCTCTACAGTATCAACGGCCGTCTCACCCATCAGATCGGGCTGCTGGGCGACTGTCGCATCAAGCCCGCCGTTCTCCACGGAATTGATCGCATCCTCAGAACCGTCGAACCCGACGACGAGCACGTCATCCGGCGCGGATTCCAATGCGCCCAGCGCCATTTCATCGTTGTGCGCGAAGATCGCTTCGATGTCCGGGTTCGCCTGCAGAATGTTCTGTGTGACGTTCAGCCCTTCGGATCTGTTGAAGTTCGCAGTCTGGCTGGTCACGACATCGAGCGATTCCTCCGCGACGTTGGTAAACCCTTCACCGCGTTCGCGTGTGGCACTGGCACCCGGCACGCCTTCGAGCTCTGCAACTTTGGCACCCTCTCCGAGCTCATCGACGATGAACTGTGCGCCCATCTCACCGCCGGCCACATTGTCGGAGGCGATGAATGTAGCGACTTCACCGCTCTCGACCGAACGGTCGAGGGTGATTACTGGAATATCCGATGCATTCGCGGATTCCACCGAACTTGAAATCGCTGCGGAATCGGTCGGATTGACGACCAGATAGTCGATACCCTGCTGCATCAGGTCGGCAATGTCATTGACCTGTTTCGCAGAGTCATCCTGTGCATCCACCACTTTCACTTCGTACCCCTTCTCCTCGGCTGCCGCTTCAAGACCGTCTTTCAATGTCACAAAGAACGGATTGTTCAAAGTCGACACACTCAGGCCGATGACGACATTACCGTCATCCCCGGAACTGCCGCCGCCCTGTGCCCACTGCGGCGGCTCGAGCGAACAGCCGGCGGCAAATACGAGGAGGCTTAAAAATAACAGTAATCTTTTCATTGATAAAAACCCCTTACTTATTTTTTCTGTCGATCAGCACCGCAATGACGATGACGAGACCTTTGATGATCTGCTGATAGAACGACGATACACCAATCAGGTTCAATCCGTTGTTCAGGACCCCGATGATCAGCACACCGATCAGCGTGCCGACGATGCGCCCCTTACCGCCCATCAGTGACGTCCCGCCGAGCACGACGGCTGCGATCGCATCAAGTTCATATGTCTCACCGGCGGTCGGCTGCGCTGAATCGAGCCGTGACGCAAGAATGATTCCGGCGAGTGCGGACATCAGTCCGGACAATGCGTAGATCATGATCTTCCTGCGGTTCACTTTTATGCCGGACAATGCTGCAGCGGTCTCGTTGCCGCCGATCGCGTATGTCTCCCTGCCGAACACTGTTTTATGCAAGATGATGTAAAGTATCACGAATGTCACTGCCATAGTCACCGCCGGCACCGGGATGCCGAAGAAGTAGCCCTTGCCGAACAGCTGGAACATCAGTGAATCTCCGAGTCCCGTAATCGGGTTCCCGTCGGTCACGACAAGTGTCGCGCCCCTGTATATCGTCATCGTCGCCAGCGTCGCGATGAACGGCGCCATTCCGCCCGCTGTCACCAGCAGGCCGTTAACCGCGCCGGAAAGCACACCGACCAGGCAGCCGAGCAGCATTGCGAACATCGGATCGACACCCGAGGTGATGATGAGTGCCGTCATGGCACTTGAGAACGCCAGTATCGAGCCGACACTGAGGTCGATGCCGCCGGTCAGGATGACGAAGGTCATGCCGAAGGCGATGAGTCCGTTTATCGACACCTGCCTGAGCAGATTGAGCAGGTTATCCGGGGAGAGGAACTGCTGGTTCATCGCCGTAATGACGATGACGAGCAGCGTCAGCCCCACCAGTGGCAGAAATCTGTCTATCATAGTATTTACCGAGAGTTTGCTATTCATCCAACTTTCCTCCTGTAGCCAGGGTCATAATGTTTTCCTGGTTGATCTTGCCGCGCTCCAATATGCCGCGGAGCCTTCCTTCCTGCATCACCGCAACCCGGTCCGACAGCCCGATGATCTCCGGCATCTCCGATGAGATCAGGATGATCGACATACCGCGTTCCGTCAGCTCGTTGATCAGGTGGTAGATTTCGCGCTTCGCACCGACATCGATGCCCCGCGTCGGCTCATCCAGTATCAGTATTTCCGGCTGGCTGCCGATCCACTTGCCGATGACGACCTTCTGCTGGTTCCCGCCGGAAAGCTCGCTTGCAACCGACTTCCTTCCCGACTTGATGTTCATCCGTCTGATCATCAGATCCGCGAAATCATATTCATCCTTCCGCTTCATGAAGCCGCCCTTCGAAAAGCTCCCCATCGACGGCATCGTCATATTGTCCACCAGGCTGAAGTCGAGTATCAGCCCTTCGCTCTTGCGGTTTTCCGTGATGAATCCGAGCCCGTGCCTTATCGCATCCGGCGGCCGGTCAATCTTCACACTTCTGCCGCCTATTTCAACTTCCTTAGACCCCTTGTCCACGCCGAATAAAGTTCTCATGACCTCCGTGCGTCCCGCACCCATCAGGCCGGCAAAGCCCAGGATTTCGCCGCGCTTCAGCTCGAAATTCACATCCATGACCGGATGACTCTTATTCCCGAGGTTCCTGACGGCAAGGACCGTTTCCTCATCCGTATCATGGTCCCGCTCCGGGAACTGGTCATCGAGGTCGCGCCCGACCATTGCACGCACGATTTCGTTGTAGTCCGTACTGGCCGTCTCCTTGTACATCACGCTCCTGCCGTCGCGCAGCACAGTGATTTCATCGGATATTTCCGAAATCTCCTCCATCCTGTGGGAGATGTAGACGATGGACACACCGCTCTTGCGCAGGTCTCCGATGATGCCAAAAAGCACCTCGATTTCCGAATCCGTGAGTGCCGCAGTGGGCTCATCCATGATGAGCACTTTCGCATCCATCATCAGCGCCTTTGCGATCTCAATCATCTGCTGCTGGCCGACGGAGCAGTCGCCCGCCCGGCGGTTCAGGTTGATCCTGAATTTCAGACGCTCGAAGATCTCTTCGGCCTTGCGCCGCATGAGCCGCATATCGAGCAGACCGAATCTCGTATATTCATTGCCGATGAAAAGGTTCTCCAGCACCGTCAGTTCCGGCCAGATGTTGAGTTCCTGATGGATGAACACAACACCCGCTTTCTCGGCTTCCTTGAGGTTCGTGTAGTTCACATCCTCACCGCCGCGCACAATCTGCCCCTCATCATACGTGTGGACGCCCGACAGTATTTTCATCAGCGTCGACTTGCCGGCGCCGTTCTCGCCCATGAGCGCATGGACCGTCGCATCCTTGAGCTCGAAATCCACGCCGAGGAGTACTTTATTGGCCCCGAACGCCTTGTGTATATTTTTCATTTCAATCATTGGCTGCACCTCCTAAAAGAAAACATTGCTGTAGAGAATGACGTTGGCGAAAGGGGTCGTCTCGCCCGTGCGGATCACTGCCTTCGCACCCTTCGACATCTCCTTCAACTTTTCGTGGGACACCTGTTCCGCAGGTATATCGTCAGAGAACACTGCCCTGAGACCCGCGTCACTCACTTCCTCTGCATAGACCTGCTTTTCGACGTACATGCTGCCCGCAACAACTTCATACGTCTCTTTAAACGACGGTGTGCCCGGTTTGAGCGCAATGTCAATCCGCTTCACGCCGGCAGGGACCGGCAGGCCGCAGTCGGCGATGACGATGTAATCACCGTGGCCAAGCGTGCTCAGTACTTTCGATATTTCACTGTTCAGAACGACCGATCTATACATCGCTCATCGCCTCCTGCCACTCGCCCAGAGTCGGGATGCCGCCCTGGGCGCCCATCGCCCGAATGGACAGGGAAGCGGCCATGTTCGCACTGCGGATGGCGTCGCCGAGACTCTGCCCCCTGACGAGGAACGCCGCCAGTGCCCCGTTGAACGTATCACCGGCACCGGTGGTATCGACGGGCGATGCCCTGAAGGCGGACACGCGCACTTCTTCCTCCCCGTCATGATACAGGCAGCCCGCCCCGCCCATCGTGACGACGAGCTGGTTCGGATGATCCGCCAGCGCACTTTCAACATCTTCGCCGAACAGTGCTTTGCACTCCAGTTCGTTCGGCGTGATGAGGGCACATTTTTCGAGATAATCGATTTCCATCGGTATGAACGGCGCCGGGTTGTAGATGACCTTCACTCCATTCGCATGACAGAAATCGATGACGTATTTGATGGTCTCAACCGGAATTTCATTCTGCAGCATGACGTACTCGGCACTTCTCAGGAGATCGTGCGACTTCTCCATCACTTCCGGCGTCAACAATCCGTTCGTGCCCGGCACGACGATGATCGAGTTGTCGTTGTCATAGATGTTGATGTGCGCCGTTCCGGTCGCCTCACCTGTAAACGTTTCCATGTTTTCACAAAAAATATTGTTGTCTTCCAGGTTGTTTTTCAAAGTGTCGCCGAAGCCGTCATCACCGATGGCACCGACAAACGCCGTTTCTGCTGCGAGCCTGGACGCCGCCACCGCCTGATTCGCACCTTTTCCGCCAAAAGCCGTGCTGAAACTGTTTCCGAGGATCGTCTCCCCCTTGTGGGGCATCCTTTCGGCCTGCACGATGAAATCCGTCGACAGGCTGCCAACTACTACGATATCCATATTTGCCACTCCTTTTTATGTACTTTGTCTTCTGATCAGTTTTACATCCATGATGCGGCTCTCGACCGCTTCACCCGCAGCGAGCGCCATGAGCATGTCGAATGCATTGCTGCCGAGGTCGTAGATCGGCTGCTCGACGGTCGTGAGCGCCGGATGCACATACTCCGAAAAGTCGAGGTTGTCATAACCCACGACCTTCACCTGCTCCGGAACGGGAATATTCCGGGCCACCAGGAACTTGAGCACCTTGTAGGCCGTCACGTCATTCGGGCAGATAATGCCATCAAATTTGAGTGTAAAATCCTCCCCGGCCCCGTCAAGCATCCGCTCAAGATGCGCATAAGGTAATGTATCATACGCGGTTCCATATGCCTCAAGTGCTTCCGCCGCCCCGAGCAGGCGGTTGTTGAAGGAACTGTAATCCTCGTGTCCCTTTATAATGAGAATCCTCTCCGCCCCCTCGCTGGCCAGGTGCTCCGCCTGCAGCCGGCCGCCCTTAAAGTTGTCCGACTCGATCGAGATATGGTTTTCAACCACACGGTCCAAAAGGACGAGCGGGCGGCTGTCCGCATGGTGTTCCCCTGAAACCGACCACGTTGCAGAGATGATGCCGGCACAATTGTTCTGGCGGAAGATCTCAAGGTACTTCGATTCCTTCTCCATGTCATGATCCGTGTTGCCGATGATCACACGGTAGTTGTTCCTGATCGCCGCATCCTCGATTCCCCGGATCACCTTCGGGAAATACGGATTCGTAATGTCCGGCACCAGCACACCCACCACATTAGAACGGCTCGTGTTCAGCGCCCGCGCCACTTCATTCGGCTTATAATTAAGCCTCGCAGCCGCTTCAAGCACCCGCCGCTTCACATCCGGACTCGCATAGCCCGAACTGTTGAGCGCCCGGGACACCGTCGCCACCGACACACCGACCTCTTTCGCCAAATCTTTGATTGTCACCATTTTCGCATCACCTGTGTAAACGTTTACAGATAATTTATCACAAAATGAAAGCGGGCACAATATGAATTTTATGGATTAGTAAAAGTTGTTTACAGTAGAGTTAATTATGTCATATGAGAACAGGCATGGCGCACCGCCTCTCCTTAATGAGACTGTACATCATGCCTGCGTATTCAAAAACTCATTCCCTGTCCATTTTCTGTGAACGGAACCGGTGACGGTATCCGTAGGTGCTTTCCTGAATGATGCTCTTGTCCTGGAACCCTGCACCGATTGCAGCAGCAACAGTCGAGAGCGCTGTTGCGAACCATGCGAGTTCAAGATAGAAGCGGATATTCATTTCCTCCTCACCAATATTCCTGAGTACATAATCCGGTGGCAGCATTACGAGTCCGGCTGTCAGGAACATGAAGTATAGCACGACAAAATAGAACGCTAGCGATATGAGCAGTGTCAGAATCGTTGCTCCGTTATATAATCTCAAAAACCTGTGGTCCGTTTCCTGGTTCTTCGTTTCCCACAGATTATGGGAAATGATGATCCATGTAACCATGCCGGTGACAGCAAGGAGCGACACAGCTAAGAGCCGCCCCGTGGAAAATATATTGCTCAGATTCCACATCGTCGAGAACATCATACCGAAAGCACCGGTGGCAAATGCTAGTGCTACTACACTGCTCAGTATGCGCAGCATATTGAACGGGTTGTTCGCCCATGACATACCGCTGACCAGACGCAGATATCCCCGAAGGTTATCGTCAATCTGATATATCGAATGCTCAGAACCGGTTTCCTCCCTGTAATCACTATCATAGTGCAGTCTGTTCATCTTGAAGTACGGCTTGAACGCATTGACCATCGATTTCCTGCCGGCGGCATCCCGGGTAGCTCTGGCCCTGTCATTGTCCCCCTGCACCGAGGTAATGAGTGTGACAATCGTATTGAGTACCCCCTTACGGTTAGGCGGCCAGCCGTAGGCAGGCAAGGAGACCACCCCAACATCCGTAGCCTCATTGATGTCGACAACGGTGATATGATCATTATGGTATATCGGAAGATCCGTGATGAACATGGTGTAGTCCCAGTCATTCTCCCCGTAATACTCATCCGTCTTCTGGAATAGCTCTTTCGTCAATTCTGCATAATTCGTGAGCGGATCGACATAAATTTGCACTTCCCATTCAAAATCTTCTTCGAAGCGGTCTGCAAGCGCATCTGGCAGATTTTTTTTTATTTTCCTGGCGATTGCATCCGGGGCTCCCGGAGCCGCAACGATGCCCACATATTTTTTCCTCATCTCAATCCTCTCCCGATTCATCATGCGTCTGTTCGGTACCTCCAAACTCCTCTTTCTGCTGCGCTTTGGATATCTTCCGGTTTTCCTCCTCAATCTCCCTGTAGCGGTACATCTGCCTGTATGAATACGTCACGTTATGAATTTTCTCCTCATCTTCGACAGTCGACCCCAAGGCTCCCGCCAGTATGCCTGCTGACGATACAAGCCATATCAGATTCAGATAATCCATCCATTTTACATCAGGATCGACCTGGGTCCATGTTTCAAAGAGCCCCATGGGGACAAAGATTATGATGGAAATCGTGAGCAGCATGTATACAAGGAGATAGTTCACGATGGTGATTCCGAGCAAGGTGGTCACCGTCGTGAGATTATACAGATAGCGGTAGGGCGCCTGGTTTTTTGTGGATATGCCCTCCCACAAGTTATGGGCATAGATCAGCCAGCCGGTCATGCCGAAAATGGCGATGAAGGTCAGGAGCACTAAGCGCCATATAGAATAATCCAGACTGAGCTCCCACGGCGTTGGGAAGATGGAGATGTACGTTCCTGTGGCGAATGACAGCGCTACGACTGTTTTGAGGTTGCCCACTGCCGTCCACGGCTCATTCATATAGGTCATGCCCGTCACGAGCTTTGCCCAGCCAACGATGGTCGATCTAAGTATATAGCGGTTATTGCTCGCCTCGTCCTCCCCTGGATCCACTACGGAGATGCGGTTCATGAAATTCGACTTGATCGCCCCTTTACCTTCGGCAGGATCATTGTCATAGTGCTGCTCCACATGATGGATGATGAGGTTGCGGAGCTTCTTCCTGGTCCCAAGGATACCAAGGGCAGGAACCAAAATCAGAGACACTTTTTTTTCTTCATTGAATTCCGAAACAACCACTTTGCGGCTCGATATACTGGGCAGATCGCTTACTGCGATTGCCATGTCCCAACCATTGTCATCTTTGATGGACTCGGCCCTGTCGAACGACTCACTGATGAATTCAGCAGAAGAGGCCAACGGGTCGGCCTTATAATCGAAGTGCCAGTCCACCGTATCATCGATTATGATACTGGCTGTCTCAGCGAGGGGGTCGATGATATCCCTGCCCAGCCTTTCAGACACTCCGGGTGCGGTAATCAGACCGATCGTTACTTTTCCCATGCTCCCATTCCTTCCGCTATTATGATGTATTCCTAAACTCCCGCTTCTTTCATCTTCTTATCATGTTTCCCCTTCACAAAGCGCTGATACTTTTTATTCCACGATTTGAGGGAAATAATGTAAAGGATTACTGTAACTGCAATCTGCACTAATATAACCGGCAGGAACCAGTCGGATACGATGCCTGTCGGGCTTGCGAGTCCTACTCTTGAAAACAGCACGAAACTTGCCACCATGGCGCTGAACAAAATAACCGTGACCGGGATTGCGTATTTCCACGGTACCATGCTGACTTTGGCGTCAGGTGTGAATTCGAACGGTTTGGCGAGCGGCTTTATCATGCCGGCTGCAAGCATGATGGCAACCGCCAGCACGAACAGCAAGCCCTGTATATGGATGAAGTTAATCGGTATGTCGATGCCAAAGAACATCTGCAGTCCCCACATGAGCATGAAGTACGTCACAACGTGCACCCAGATCGCGATCTTCGGCCCAATCGGCGGAATCCGCTTTGAGAATATACCGATGAGCACGATGGCGATGATCGGGATGTTGAAGAATCCGGTAAATTCACGGATGACGGTCCACAAGCCGTCGGGTGCGTTCAGCAGCATCGGGGCGATGAAGAATGTGACCAGCGACAGGACGACCCCGAACCACTGGCTGATGCGTATCATCTGTCTATCCGTCGCATTTTTATTGATCAGAACTTTATAGATATCATAGGCGAACATCGTCGCGGCACTGTTGAGCAGCGAGTTGAAGCTCGAGAATACGGCACCGAGCAGCACTGCCAGGAAGAATCCGTTCAACACGGTCGGCAGCAGCTCCGATATCAGCGCCGGGTAGGCGAGGTCCATCGTCTCGAGTTCAGGGCCGTACAGATGGAAAGCGATGACGCCCGGAATCATCATCAAAAACGGCACGAGTATTTTGAGGAACCCTGTGAATAAAGCCCCCTTCTGCCCCTCGGCAAGACTCTGTGCACCGAGCGTCCGCTGGATTGCATACTGGTTGGTGGCCCAGTAGAACAGGTTGGCGAATATCATGCCGGTGAATATTGTGCCGAACGGCACCCCGTCATCACTCGAACCGATCGAGTTCAGTTTCTCCGGACTTTCGACCGTGATCGTCTTCATCCCCTGGAGGATGTTGCCGTCGCCGAGGGCTATGAATCCGAGCACCGGCACAATCAGCCCGACGATGAACAGGCCGATGCCGTTCAATGTATCGGAAATCGCGACCGCCTTGAGACCGCCGAAAATCGCGTAGCATGAACCGATGATGCCGATGATCCATACCACAAGCCACATGGACTGCTCGAATGATATGCCGAGCGCCGACGGTACATCGAATAGCTGGAGCACTGCAATCGCACCGGAGTACAGCACCGAAGGGATCGTCACCAGACCATAGCCCAGCATGAAGAGCATGACCACCTGGATGCGCGTACCCTGGTCAAAACGGTTGTGGATGAACTCCGGCAGCGTCGTGAACGCGCCGCCCAGATACCTCGGCAGCAGGACCAGCGCCAGGATGATGACGGAGAAACCCGCCGTCACCTCCCACGCCATGTTCGTCATGTTGCTGCTGTAGGCCTGGCCGTTCAGACCGATCAGCTGCTCGGCGGACAGGTTGGTCAGGATCAGGGAACCCGCGATGAAGCCGCCGGTCAACCCCCTGCCTGCGAGGAAGTAGCCGGTGGAATCATTGATCGTATTCTTCGTCTTGATGTAGGAATACCACGCCACCAGAAACATGAAGAAAGCACAGCTCAAAATAGTGAAAAGAAACTCTCCCATATTATGTACCCCTTTTTTATCCATATATTTTGTATGCTTCTTTAATATCCTGTTTTGGCGGTGGAAAACTTAAAATATGAAATTCTCATATAAAAAATGTGTGGTGGCATGCGCGTCCTGAGCCTGTGCCGGCAAGGCTGTTTGATGGCATGCGCGCCCTGAGCCTGTGCCGCCAAGGCTGTTTGATGGCATGCGCGTCCTGAGCCTGTGCCGCCAAATCCGTTTGATGGCATGCGCGTCCTGAGCCTGTGCCGGCAAATCCGTTTGATGGCACTGGCTCATCGCCCCACAAAATAAAAAAGATGGAACGGCGCAGCCGTTCCATCAGTGAATCTAATCTTCCTTCTCCTGGTTCAGATACTCCTCGAGGTCGTTTTTGACATTGCTGACCTGCGGGCCGTATATGACCTGAATGCCGTTGCCTTTTTTGACGACGCCGTTCGGGTTGGTGGAGCGGATGGCGTCTTCGTCGACTTTATCGACGTCTTTCAATGTGACGCGGAGGCGTGTGGCGCAATTATCGAGTTCTTCGATGTTGCTTTTTCCGCCGAGTCCGGCTGCGAGCACTTTCGTCTTTTCACTCGCATCGACCGTCTGGACGGCGTCTTTGTCTTCACGTCCCGGTGTCTTGAGCTTCATCTTCGTGATCATGAAACGGAATGTGATGTAGTACAGGAAGAACCAGATGATGCCGATCGGTATGACGATCAGGAAGTTGGTCTTGTCGTTGCCCTGCAGCACTCCGAACAGGATGTAGTCAATGAAGCCGCCGCTGAATGTCTGGCCTATTGTGATGTTGAAGATGTCGGCCATCATGAAGGCGAGTCCGTCATAGAATGCATGGATGACGTACAGGATCGGCGCGACGAACAGGAATGAGAATTCGATCGGTTCCGTGATTCCTGTGAAGAATGATGTGAGCCCGGCAGACAGCATGAGTCCGCCGACGACTTTTTTATTCTGCGGCTTCGCTGTGTGATAGATCGCAAGACACGCACCGAGCAGGCCGAACATCATCGTGATGAAACGCCCTGACATGAAGCGTGACGTGCCTTCATAGAACTGTTCCACGTTCGGGTCCGCGAGCTGGGCGAAGAAGATGTTCTGCGTGCCCTGCACCATTACACCCGCGACTTCCAGTGAGCCGCCGAGTCCCGTCTGCCAGAACGGCAGATAGAAGATGTGGTGCAGTCCGAACGGTCCGAGCAGCCGCAGGATCAGTCCAAAGAAGAATGTGCCAATGGCGCCGGTCCCCGTGACAAGATCGCCTGCACTGAAGATCACGGACTGGATCGGCGGCCAGATGACATACATGAGCATACCGAGGAACATCGCCGAAACTGAAGTGACAATCGGCACGAAGCGGGAGCCGCCGAAGAATCCGAGGAACTGCGGCAGATTGATCTTATAGTACCTGTTGTGCAGCATGGATGTCATGATGCCGACGATGATCCCTCCGAACACCCCGGTCTCGAGTGACTGTATCCCGACAGACATCCCCTGCCCCGCCTGGGCGAGATCGTCCGTTGCGAGATTACCGGTGATGCCGAGTATCGCATTGATCGTCGCATGCATGACGAAGAATCCGAGCACAGCCGCGAGTCCGGCCGTCCCCTTATCATTTCTGGCAAGTCCGATGGCGACACCTACAGCGAATATTAAAGGAAGGTTACCAAAGACGATGTTACCTGCAGATGCCATGATGGTGAAAAGACTTTGCAGCCAGACGATATCGAGTATCGGATAGGCTTCGATCGTGTTGGGGTTTGACAGTGCACCCCCGATACCGAGCAGCAGTCCCGCTGCCGGCAGGATTGCAATCGGCAGCATGAATGACTTGCCGAACGACTGCGCTTTTGAAAACAGATTTTTCATTGCATTGCCTCCATATGGTTTTTTATGCTAATAAAGTTTGCCGGTGATGTTGCCGGTGATATCAAGCCTGATCCGCTCCGCCTGCTCACTGTTCCTGATGGATAGACCGGTGCAGATGAGGTCGATGACGAACAGCTGGGCCACTTTGGATACGAGCGAGCCGCTGTCGAGCGGACTTTCCTTGGCCGATGACAGGAGGACGCACTCCGAGAATTTGGTGAGCGGTGATTTGGTGTAGTTCGTGATGGAGATTATGCGGGCCCCCTTGTCCTTCGCCGCCTTCACGCTGTCGACCGTGTCACGCGTGCTGCCGGTGATGCTGATGGCCACGACGACGGTGTCTTTGTCCATTGAAGCGGTGCGCATGACCTGTGAGTGCGGATCCGCCACCACTTCGATGTTCTTGCCGATCCGAAGCAGCCGGTTCTGCATATCGAGCCCCGCGATGGAGGACGATCCGACACCGAAGACGACAGTGTCGTCAGCAGAATCGATCATGTCAACCGCCCGCTCCAGCTGCGCTTCATCGATGACAGCCGAAGAATCCTCAAGGGTGCGGAGCATGCTGTTTCTGACTCTGCTTATGTAGGAATTGCCATTCTCTTCCCCGAGTGCGTCCACTTCCTTCGCCAGCGAAAACTTGAAGCTCTGGAAGCCCTTGTAGCCGATCTTGCGGAAGAGCCGGAGGACCGTCGCCTCCCCGACGTTGCAGGCTTCCGCAAGTTCCGTCAGGGAGTGGTACAGCACCTGTGCCGGATTTTTATCAATGTAGTCATAAATCTTCAGTTCCGATTTGGTGAAGTTCCGTTTCGCCTGCTCCAGCCGGATCGAAGCCTTCACTTCATTCTTTTCAAAGTCCAAACGAATCCCTCCGTCCAATGCCTATTTGTCGATTGCGTCCCTGAATTTCTGCGTGATCAGCTGCGGACGCGTGATTGCACTGCCCACCACGACGGCATGTGAACCGAGTTCAAGCGCACGCGCCGCCTTTTCAGGCGTGTCCATATTGCCTTCTGCGATGACCGGTACAGATACCGACTGCAGCATACTTTCAAGCGTCTCAAGCGGCACATCGCCTTTCGAGTGATCCGTGTAGCCGACAAGCGTCGTCCCGACGAAGTCGACACCCGCCTTTTCCGCCTCGATGCCCTCTTCAACAGTCGAACAGTCCGCCATGAACAGCTGCTCCGGATATTTCTCTTTGACCTTTTTGAAGAAATCAGCGAACGTGCTGCCGTCCGGGCGGGTCAGCTGCGTCGCATCGAGAGCGACGATATCGATGCCCTCCTCAGCCAGTGCGTCGATCTCCTTCATCGTCGGCGTGATGTACACCCCGCTTTTCGGGTAATCCTCCTTGATGATGCCGATGATCGGCAGGTCGACCTGCTTTTTTATCTCCCGGATATCCGCGACGGAATTCGCCCGGATTCCCTGGGCACCGCCTTCGGCCACAGCGTACGCCATCCTGCCCATGATGCAGGAATCATGCAGCGGTTCATCCGCAAGCGCCTGACATGATACGATCAGCTTCCCTCTAAGACTTTCCACAATATCCATTGATTTGCCCCTCTCTCGTAAACGATTTCATACAATATATCATTATGACTCCAAATTGTCAATTTAATATTAATAATGATCAGCTCTTTTCATTCGGAATAAAAACCGGTGGCTGCCAGCAGCATCACAGCACAAAAAAAGATGGAGACCGGAGTCTCCATCAGCAATGCCTATTTGATTATCAGATGCTCAAGGTCGCGGGGGTATTCGGTGATGATGTCGGTGCCGTCTTCACGCAGCACGACGGTATCCGAATGCCGGAATCCGCCGACGCCCGGCACGTAGATCCCGGGCTCCACGCAGAATACCATGCCGGGCGCGAGCACGAGCTCGTTGTCGAACCGGAGCGACGGTTCCTCATGCTGGCCGATCCCGATGCCGTGCCCCGTGCGGTGTGAGACGTATTCCTCGAGTCCCGCCTCGCGGATGACGGCAAGCGCCGCTTCGTTGACTTCCGAGGCTCTCACGCCGGCTTTGATGAAGTCGAGTGCTGCGATATGTGCCCTCAGCATGACCTCGAACACTTCACGCTGGCGCTCTGTCGGCTCGCCCACAAAAAATGTGCGCTCGCACTCCGCCCGGTAGCCGGAGAGGCCTACCTGGCGGCTGTGGATGATGACGTCACCCTGCTCCAGTTTCCGCGTGTTGGAGAACACGTGCGGCATGTTGGTGCGGCGTGTGCCGGACGGCGACATGACGAAATAGTCCAATGTCGAATCCGTGTACTTCCTTGAGATCTCATCGAACAGGAACTGGTTGCCGTAGTCATCGATCTCAAGCTCAGAGCGCCCTGCGGCACTCTGTTCAATCGTACGGCCCAGTGCACCGCTGACCAGCTTCCCGGATTCGCGGATCATGTTGATCTCCTCCTCAGTCTTGATCGCCCGGAGCCGCACAATCTCGCCGCCGATATCTGCGACAGGGAACCCCTGGTCCTGGATCCTCATCATATAGTCCGCCGGCAGCGCGCCGTATTCGATGCCGACCGTCGCCCCCGGGTCCAGTTTTGACAGCACTTCATCAAACAGTTCCCGGTAATCGGTCGCAGCATCGCTTTTGCCCGCCACTTCATGATAGACATACAGATGGTCGACATCCGTCTTCTCTTCCGCATGGTTCTCTTCCAGGCTCGGGATGATGAGACTCTGCCGCTGCCGTTCCACTATCAGGATGATCGGGCGCGAATACGTGATCGCGCGCAGCCCGCTGTAGTAGAACTGGTTCTCGAAGTTGAAGACGACGGCGGCGTCAATGCCGCGCGTCTCCATAACTTCCCTGAGATTCTCGATCCTTTGGCGTGTATCCATCATTCAGTCACCTCTTTCGGCCCCTGGTTTTTATCCTGCGTGAACAGGGTGACGACAATCAGTACGATGATCGCAGCCGGTACGGAGATGATGACCGAGTTGATGCCGGTCGACTGCACGTAGAAGAATTCCCAGAACAGTGTCGCGACGAGGCCTGTACCCATGGATGCGAGGCCGGCCTGCTTGGTGACCTGCGGGAACAGGAACACGGCGAGCAGTGCCGGTGTGATGCCTGCGCCGTACACGGTGTATGCGTACATCTGCACGGAAAGTATCGTTGGGAAGTACATCGTGAGCAGGAATGAGATGATGCCGAGCACCGGAATCAGCACCCTTGTATATACGAGTTTCTGATGGTCGGTGATGTCCTTTTTCATATATTTGCCGAAGAAGTCGTAGATGACGCTTGTCGCCGCGGAGAGCAGATATGAGTTGCCCGTAGTGACGATGAATGCCGTCAGCGCCGCGATCAGTATGCCGCCGATCGCAACCGGCAGGATGCTTGTCAGTGCAATCAATGCCATGCCCGGCTCAATATCAGGGAATAGCGAGCGCGAGATGAATGCGAGGA
Source organism: Salinicoccus sediminis (assembly GCF_000986795.1). Taxonomy (GTDB): domain Bacteria; phylum Bacillota; class Bacilli; order Staphylococcales; family Salinicoccaceae; genus Salinicoccus; species Salinicoccus sediminis. The sequence goes on from NZ_LAYZ01000024.1 coordinate 217,564, forward strand.
TGGAAATGATCGGTGTGACGATCACGAGACCGAGTATCCATCCGGCAGTGCCTAGCTTCGTCGATTTGTCGTTGCCTGCTGCCGTCATCCTCTGGTAGATGTTCTGGTCGCCGAGCAGCAGGAACAGTGTCGGCAAGTAGTAGCCCATCAGCTGGATGAACGTCAGCCCGCCTGTGAATGACGTGTGGGTGTCCGGCAGGTTCGACGTTATTTCGCTCCAGCCGCCGCCTACTGACAGAGCAATCGGCAGTGCGAGTATGAGACCGATGATGACAAGGAATGCACTCGCCGCATCCGTCGGTGCCACAGACATCAGGCCGCCGACGCAGGCCAGGAAGATGATGATGACCGCGCCGATGATCGTACCCATTTCAGGCGAGACGCCCGTTGAGATGTTGAGGATGAAACCGAGCCCCTGGAACTGGTAGGAAACGATGCCGACAAATGCCAGAATGATGATCAGTGCCGCCAGCACACTCGCCCATCTCCCGTATTTCACCTCAAGTATTTCCGCTACCGTATATTTACCGTAATGCTTGATCTTCGAAGAAATCAGGAAGATCGTCCCGATACCGATCAGAGACGGCACCGTCGACATCAGCGCCGGCCATATGCCGAACGAATAGGCCAGCGAGTTCTGGCCGCCCGTCACCGAGCCGCTGCCGACCCACGTCGCAAGCAGCGTCCCCATCAGGACGATCGGTCCGAGCGATTTCCCCGCGAGGATGAAATCCTCACTCGTGCTGATCTTCTTCGAGTAGACCACCCCGAGGGCCAGCATGAATATTCCGTAGCCGATGACAAACCATATCAGTATCGGCTGATTTGCAAATTCCATATAATTCTCCCCTTTGTTAAATTAAATGTAATACCTTGCCAACTTAACATACCGGAATTATAATTTCAGCCAGGCTTATGAACAATGGAAACTATTTTTACATATTACTATAAAAATCCCGGTTTAATGCCCGGGTAATCCGTTTGCCGGGCGTTAATCCCTTCACAATAGCCGATAACCCGCAAAATAAAAATTCCCGGACACCAATATGCCTGGGAACCCTTCATTTTATGCTTCTCAAACGACACTCAGCATCAATCCAAGATACCCTGATGCCACGAAACACAGGGCCATCACAAACGACAGCCCTGCATGCATCCGCATTCTGGCCGCATACAGCATGAAGCCGAAGAATACCGCTGAGAATAGTATCAGCAGCACTCCAATGACATCAAAACTGAATGAAACTCCCGTGCCGACGGGAATGCCTGCTCCGTGAACCGCTTCGAACAAAGGCGACACTCCGTCCCGTCCTATGACTGTATCAAGCCGGCTCGGTATCGGCTGTTCTCCCATGAAGGCAGTTACCATCAGGATGATCAGCACTACAAAAGTTTCCGTCCTGATCCACGGCCGGATCTCCAGATCCGGATCAAGACGCAATTTCGCCCTGTACAGGATGCCGTTGATGATGCCGTAGCCGAGCACTGCCGCGAGCAGCAGCTGCTTGAACAGCAGGGACTGCCCGTAGTCTGTCAGCCAAGAATCCGCCAGCCGCCGGAAGATGCTGACACCCGCGCCCTGTCCGGCCGTCACCACATCCGAGATGAACACTCCGGACACAGCGAGCACGATGATGGATATCAGAGCAAGCGGTGTGAACCACGACAACACAGCGGGCCACTTCACTTTCTCACGCGTAAACCAGCCGAGGATCATCAGCAGGCCGCTCCATACCATAACCGCAATGAGATGCACGGCATGCACCGTCACACCCCACAGCCCCGCCTGTTCGAAGGCGTGTCCGGCAAAACTCTGGGCAACAGCAAGAATCACTGTAAGAGCTACCCCGGCACGGGCCATCGCACGGCCCTCCATGATGTCAAAAGCAAAAAGTGCGATGAATACGATGGCGATCAAATACATGACCAGCCAGGCCCGTCCGGCGTTGAAGCCGAACAGCACCTGGCCGAAGGCACCTGCAAATGACAGATTGCCGGCCATATTCATGATGATAGAAAATACCGGCGCCGCCCCGAAGACGATGACACCTCCAGCAGCCGCAATCATCAGCCACTTCGGCACACGGAACCTGGGCATGTATCCCCGAGGCATCGCGCCTGCGGTCATCACTCCCGCCAGCAGGGAGAGACACAGGTATAAGAGCAGCTGGGAGGCAATAACCATCAATAGGCCTCCCTATTTACGCCTGCGGGCAAAGACAATGATCATCGCAATTACCACAATCGCAAGCCCGACAATCAGCGCAATCACACCGTAGGACATGCCGCCCCCGTCTTCAACTGCCGCATCTTCAACAGCACCTTCCGATTCTTCAGCCGGCACTTCATCCGTCTGTTCTTCCGGCTGTTCCTCTTCAGTCTGCTCCTCTGGTGTATCCTCAGACTCCCCAGATTCATCCGCTGCACCTTCGGCTACAGTAAATTCGTAATCCCCGCTGACCATGTGGCCGTCAGCACCATAGACTTCCCAGACGACAGTATAATCTCCCTGGACGAGCGGTTCAGCGAAAGTGAGTTCCACCGTCTCCCCTTCCACAGTGATATTTTCATAATCGAAACGTTCACCATCAGCATTTTCCAGATAGACTTCCTCTTCCTGCTGGATTTCGGAGTCAAAAGTCATCGTCACGGATGACACTTCCTCCTGCACCTCAGATCCTTCCTCAGGGTCAGACGACACCATTGTCGAATGCGCCTGCACCACACCTCCGAACACGACACTCATCATGAATACACTCAGAAAAACAATCAGTCTTTTGCCCATTTGCAAACACTCCCATATTCTTTTATGGGTCAAATTACAGCATATTAAAAGCGCTTCCAATTAAAAGCCGTATCATTGTCATGCCGCTTTTTATGCATGTGTCAAAAAATGGACATCAAATACTGCTCCAGTCCAGATCACCAATATCCGAAAATCCACTTCCATCCGCTTCACGTTCCCTTACTTTCTGCATGACACCAGACCGCTCAAGCAGCAAGGTCTCCCCGAGTCCCTGCCAATACTCCTGGCTGACCATGACTGCCCCCGCATCACTCTCACCGATATAAACAGGCGCCTCTTCCTCGTTGACATATCTGATCAGGCTGTCAAAATCAGCTTCAGCCTCTTCTCTGGACAACTTTCTCATAACCCTCACCCCTCAGTAACCAATTATCCTTCCCAGCTTCTCCTCAAGCAGCGACCACGCCTCCTCGTAACCATCATCCAGTCGCACCGGACGGAACCCGAAATTGAGATACATGTTCACCGCCTGCCAGCTCGTCGTCTGTGATGTCAGGTACGCCGAATCATGGAACTCCGCCAGTATCGCCATCGCCTCGCCGAGCAGCGGCTTCGACAGCCCCCTGCCCTGATATTCCGGCATAATCCCCACCCAGTGGATCCGTCCGCGGATATTGCCGTCCCCGTGCAGGTCACCATACCAGGCAGTCGCCGTACCGACCGCTTCGCCGCAGGGCTCAATGAGGAATAAACACCGGTGACCCATTTCATCGATGTGTTCACCAAATTCGCGCCTGAACCGCTCAAGCGCAGCCGCTTCACTATCAAATTCATCCACCTGCGTTTCAATGTTCGCCCAGAGCTTTTCATCCCCCGGCTCGAACATTTTGAAGCTGTATCCATCCGGCAGCCCGTGCCCCGGGATATCTTCCAGGTTTTCTCTTATCATCTGCAGTTTTATGTGTTTCATCACAGTCGCCTCCATATATAAAAAGAATCAGATTGTCTCAATCTGATTCTTGTTTTTAAATCATTGTATACATATGCCATAGAAATTTTACACAAGAGTGAGTTTCTTATCCAGTGCTTCGGCAATATTATTGATTGTTTCCAGTGAAGGTATACTTTCCAGGTTTTCAATCCGGGATAGTTGTCCCTGTGTTATCTCAGCACGTTCTGCAACTTCTTTTTGAGTCAGATTTAATTGTTTCCGCGCTGTTTCCAATTCAATAATCAGTTCTATAGCTTTCCTTTCCTGCTTTGAAACTCCCCATTCCCCAGCGTTGAATGTTCTGCTCATAGCCTTCACTCCTTATTAATTTCCCTATTTTTCATCCGCCTGATTCCGCTTATAAGCAGAGAGCCTTTGATTCGCAAGATTCATATATCTTTTTGGTATTTTGGATTCTTTCTTTTCAAATATAACAAGCGCTATCGCTTTTTCATTTTCATAAGCATAGAGGATTCTAAATTCCAACGGCCGTAATTCAAAAATTTTTTGATGTACATTATCAGCTTTTGGGCGGGATACATCGAAACCCTGTATCTGTAGATAAGTCAAATAATTTGTGATGACTTTAAACTGCTCAGGTTTCTTTTTACGTAATTTAGTTAAATCTTTCTTGATAAAACCAATATCTATCTCCACCGTTTCCTCCCCAGTATAATGTATTTATACATATTATATCACAGTGATCAGAATATGTATATGTACATGACGCATTTGCAGTTTCAGGTGATCCAATTTCCCTTTTCCTGCGTATACTGTATAACTTATGATAATTAATGAAGCGGGGTGCGGGATATGCGCAGGCTGATATTTTTACTGACAATGATCCTGGTCATTGCCGGCTGCGGCGGTCAGGATGGACAGGCGGGACAGGAGCCGGAGAATACGAATGAGGATGTTGCATCTGAAACGGAAACTGCTGAGGAGTCTTCTGAAGAGGCATCGGAAGATGAATCTGGTATTGAACCTGGAACTGAAGAGGAACAGCCTTCCACCATACCGACTGAGCAGGTGGAGATTCTGAAGGATGAGCGTGAGGGCATCGTCCCGGAGCGGATTGAGATTCCGGCGATTGATGTGGATGCGCCGGTCCAGCATCTGGGTCTTAGGGACAACGGTGAGATGGAGGTGCCGGATACGCTGCATGATACTTCGTGGTATGAACCCGGGTATGAGGTCGGGGCGCCGGGCAACGCGGTGATTGCGGGGCATGTGGATGATACGGTGAATCCGGGTGTGTTCAAGCAGCTGCATACTCTGGAACCGGGCGATGAGATCATCGTCCACGGCGAGGACGGCGACACTCTGACGTTCACGGTCTATGACAAGGAGCTGTTTGATGCGGATGAGGCGCCGGTCGACAAGATCTTCGGCTACTCCCACAACAGCCTGCTGAACCTGATTACATGCGAAGGGCCGTATGACTACGACACCGGCGGCACACCGAACCGCTGGGTGATCTATACTGAACTCGATACTGAGAGCTGATTATTGCATGGAGGCCAATATCTGCGGCATCCATGCCTTTTTATTCCAATTAATATATAATGGACGAATGACGCACAAACAAAGGAGAATCGTATGACAAGGACCGACTCGGAACTGTACGAGGGTCTCCGGGCAGGTGATAAGGCCTGTCTGGAAATGCTCTACCGGAAATACGAAAAGCTGCTCTATTCCTACGCGTACAAGATGACCTCGAGCCATGAACGCTCTGAGGAAGTGGTGCAGGATGTCTTCATGAAAGTCTGGCAGAAGAAAGGGGCCTACGACGAAGCCAAGGGGAAACTATCGACGTGGCTCATTACGATCACCCGGAATTCTGCGATTGACATTTCAAGACGGAAAAAGATCGATACTTATGAATATGATGAACGGGATGATGTAAATCCGGACAGAGACCACTTCAATTCGCCGGTGGAAAAACAGGCCGAACATCATGAAGATCGTGAAATCATAAATGAAGCAATTCAGAAACTGAACGAAGAACAGCAGAGGATTGTCACGCTGTTCTATTTCAAAGCATATTCCCAGTCCCAGATTGCCGAAGCGCTCGATGTGCCGCTCGGCACGGTGAAGAGCCGGCTGCGGCTCGCGCTCGGACATCTCAGGGAAAATATGGATCCCGCACGGAAAGGGGGCACTCAGAATGAATGACAACAGATACTGCGATCGACTGATCGACTACTACAACGGACACTTGGACCAGAAGGAAGAAGCGGAATTTGAAAAGCATCTTGAAGAGTGCCCCGACTGCCAGGCGGAACTGGCCGAATGGAAGGCACTGAACGCCGAACTGGCCCGTGACACCGAGCAGGTGGAACCGCCTCGCGGCATGGAGGACCGGGTTCTCGGCAATATCTTCGCCGAAGATACAGAGCGGGAAGAAAACCCGATGGATGAAAGAGATACTGCACGACATAAAAACGAAAAAACAACGAAAACGGGCTTCTATAAAAAACTGCTCATACCGCTCGCCGCCGCCCTGCTGCTGTCGGTGATCGGCAACATCTATCTGTGGAACGCCCAGCAGCAGACCGGGTCATTGTCAGAGGCGCTGCTCGAGGATGGTGAGACGATCAACCTGGCACCGACGTCCGAATCGGAAGACATGAACGCGAAAATGGCGATGCATGAAACGAACGGCAGCCAGACGCTTGTGCTCCAGGCACAGAATTTCACGGACCTCAATGAAGGCGAAGTCTACCAGGTATGGCTCCTGAAAGATGAACAGCCGTACCGCGCAGGCACACTCGTGCCGAACGACAGCGGTGAAGGCTACACCGTATTCACACTGGACGATGCGGAAGATGTGAATTGGGACACGGTCGCAATCACCGTGGAACCTTCCCCTCAGAACCAGGCACCGCAGGGTGACATCGTCATGTCGGCAGACTTCTAAATATCGTCTCCATTTCAGTTTTTCCGAAATTGAAATGGAGATTTTTTTATTTTTTCTGAAATCATGTGATCCATTTGGAATCTCCCTGCGTATACATAGTGAAAACAAACAAAAGGAGTGAGAAGGATGGATTTTAAAAAGCTGGCCGTCATCCCCATGGCAGCATTACTCGTATTTTCGAATGCCGGCTATGCCCAGGCGCATGACGGAGAGGAACATACGCCTACCGTTGAAACTGAGGCTGCAGATCTGAGGTCGACGCTCGACCATCTGCTGAGTGAACACGCATTCCTTGCAGTAGAGACGATGAGAAAAGGTGCGGACGGTGCTGAGGATTTCGATCAGTCAGCCGCGGCACTTGAGCAGAACACGATGGAACTTTCTGATACCATCGCATCCGTGTACGGTGAAGAAGCCGGACAGCAGTTCGAAGAGATGTGGAGCAGCCATATCGGCTACTTCGTGGACTACGTTAACGGCACAGCAGAAGGCGACGAAGCGATGAAGGAAGAAGCGCTCAACCAGCTGTCACAATACCGCGACGATTTCTCGAAATTCCTTGAAACCGCCACTGAAGAACGCGTAGATGCAGAAGGACTGGCTGAAGGCCTGCAGATGCACGTCGATCAGCTCATCGGAGCATTTGATGCATATGTAATGGGAGACTATGAAACAGCGTATATGTATGAAAGGGAAGCAATCGGCCATATGTACATGGTCAGCAAAGGACTCTCTACAGCGATTGCCGACCAGTTCCCGGATCAGTTCAACAATACTGACCCTGCCACACCGGCTGCGGACCTCCGTTCCAACCTGAACCACCTGTTCAGTGAACACGCAGGACTCGCAGCAGTCGCGATGCAGAACGGCATTGACGGCTCCGAAGACTTTGAAGCATCCACCATGGCACTTGAAGCCAATACCGAAGACCTTGCTGCAGCAGTGACAGACGTCTACGGCGAGGAAGCCGGACAGCAGTTCAAGACAATGTGGAGTGAACACATCGGCTACTTCGTGGACTACGTCAATGCCACAGCTGAAGAAGACACAGCCGCTCAGGAAGAAGCGATGAACAACCTTCAAATGTACAAGGAAGAGTTCTCCAAGTTCATGGAAACAGCAACAGAAGGCAACCTGCCGGCTGAAGACCTTTCCGAAGGACTTCAGATGCACGTCGAACAGCTCATCGGCACATTTGATGCCTACGCATCAGGCGACTATGAAACTGCCTATACCGAGCTCAGGGAAGCAATCGCCCATATGTTCATGACAGGCAAAGGCCTCTCAGGCGCGATCGTAATGCAGTTGCCGGACCAGTTCATGTCCGAAATGCCTGAAGAGATGCCGAACACAGCACTCGCACCACCTGCAAAACCCGTTGAAACAGGTTACTATCAGGTCCAATAATATAGTAACAGCCATTTTACTGAAAACGGCAGCCTCTCCTCCGGAGGCTGCCGTTTCTCTATTGATCTATCCACTTGTAGAGCCCCATCCTGTAGCCCCACATCTTCGTCATTTCACTGAACCAGATGACGTGCGAGTTCTCCCGCTCGATCCAGTTCTCGCCTTCAAGGTTCGGTGCGGCGATATAGTTCAGGTCGTAACCGGCATCGTTCACTTTATCGAAAATGAATTCCGCCCTTTCCACATGATAGTCGCTGGTGACGACCACGGCGGAATCGATGCCCTCCTCTTCCATGAAATCCATGGTGCTGACGGCATTCGTATACGTGCTTGTGGCGTCATTTTCCACGATCAGTGCCTCTTCAGGGATGCCGTAATGCTCTGCCACGGTCTTCAGTCCGGAAGTGCTGCCGTCCTTTTCTGACGCCGTAATCAGCACTTCATCCGCATATCCTTCCTCATACAGCCCGGCTGCCTGCTTCACCCTGCCCTGGTCACCGCCGCCGAGGACGACGATGACATCACTCTCCCGGGGCTCCTCCGCTTCGACCGGCAGGAAGCTGTCGGCGAGGATCGTGGCGGCAAAGACTGTGAGCAGGCTGCCGAGGGTCATTATAAATTTCAGATTCATATTTGCCTCCAATTAAAAAGCCCGGTCATCTCCCCCGGGTCTCCCATGCTGCCTGAATTCCATTTTCATTTTAAGGATATATGATAACAGATATACCCGGGTGATGTGAAACGAAACGCTGAACACATCTTTTCCCTCTCGCGGCCGTTTATTGGCGCATTGTTATGGGAATAATGTATCAATCGCATTTATATTTATAAATCATATAAACAAGGGGGAAGTACATAATGGGCACAATCGAGTCTTTTTCAAACGAACAACAGCTGCTGAACAGGATCGACCACTATAAACGGAAGAATCTGCGTGAAGAGCGCCTGACCGTCATTTCGGAATACAACCTCGGCGACATGCTGATTCATTACCCCAACGTCAGGCAGAAATCATCGGAGGGCGACGCCTGGCACCGGATTGTCGCATGGTTTTCCGGCGATGATAGAGACGAGCAGATCATGGATGAGCTGCATCTCGGCGATTACGAACAGCAGGTCTACAAAAAATCGCTCGAGAACGGCAAAATGCTGCTCTATATCGACTATGACGACGAGACGCTCCGTTCCATAAAAGGCCAGGAGCCATATGCGGCAAACACTAACGACAATGGGGATGAAGGTCATATTGCCGACGACACCATGCCGCTCCGGGAGGAACGGCTTGTCGTCGATAAGGAAAATGTGAATCTGGGCGAAGTCATCGTCAGCAAATACACCGATTCGGAATTTGAGGAAATGGATATCCCTGTCGAATACGATGATGTGGACATCGAGCGGAGGCGCCTCGAAGCGGAGCCGCTGCTTGAGGACTACAACAATGATGACACGGACGATGATGAGAATGTCATCCGCATACCGATCACACGCGACCGGCTCAAGGTCATCAAGGAAAGGGTCGTCACGGAGGAAGTCGTCATCAGAAAGGACAGACGGACGGAAACCAAACACATTTCGGAAGTCGTTTCCCATGAAGATATAAAAGTGACGGAAGTGAAACAGGAGACCGTTGATGAAGAAAGGTATTACCGCGAATGACAAAACGCTCCCGGATCAAAGACCCGGGAGCGTTTCATATATAGAGCCGACAGCGAGAATCGAACTCGCATTGCAGCCTTACCATGGCTGTGTTCTGCCATTAAACTATGTCGGCACAATCAACTTGGATAGTTAATTTATCAACCTAATTGATTATAACATATATTTTGCAGAACGGAATCCTATTTTTCAAGAAAACATGACAGAAATGGTGAAAGTTTGAACCATACGGTCCTACTTATATTTGTTCATCAGAGCCGCCGGGATATGGCAGTAGTCATCCGGGCATCTGTCGAGACGGTCCTGATGTTCGGATGCGCTTTTCACATAATTCTTGAGCGGGAGCACTTCGACTGCGATACGGTCACGGTCGCTTCTTTCATCTATGAATGCCTCCGCCGCCTTCAAGTGCTCTGCATCTTCACTGTAGAGACCGGTCCGGTATTTTTCGCCGGCATCCCCGCCCTGCCGGTTCACACTGTACGGATCGATGATTTCGAACAGATACCCCATCAGTTCCCTGACAGAAACCACCGACGGATCGAAGCCGGTCTTCACACATTCCGCATAGCCGTCATATTCACCCTCCAGAGTGCTGGATGTGCCATTCGCACGCCCCGCTTCGGTCGATATTACACCCGGCAGTGTCTTGATGAACGCCTGTACGCCCCACAGACATCCGCCGGCAATATGTACAGTTTCCATGCAGTAACCCCCTTCCCTAAAATGCTCCAGTACTATCCAGAGTACTCTGTTTCAATAATCACTTCAATCAAAATAAATGAATCCGTCCTTTTTCATTGCGAACATACGTTCGGTATTTTATAATTGAATCCACAACACATATAAAAGTGAGGGGATTGGATGTCTATATCATTGGTGACGAGCCAGATAAAGCGTCTGGAAAGTGAGATCGAGTCACTGAGGCAGAAGATGCAGAAGGAGACCCGTAATGAAGCGGATGCTTTGAACAATATATCGAAATCGACGAAGAAGCTGAACAACAGCAAGACGAGTGCTTCACTGAACAGCGCAATCCGTGATTTTGACAATGCGAACCGGAAACTGAACCGCTCGCAGGGGGAAAAGGCAGAGCTTTCAAAGCGCCTGGCGAAAAAGGAAAGAACACTGAACGATAAGCGGGACCGTCTCATGACACTCCATTACAAGCACATGCGGGAGGATATCGATGAGATTGAATCATTCTATACGAACAAAGAGGCGGAGATCCAGCGGAAGATCGACTACTCGAAACAGAAACCGTTCGATGTGTTCATCTCACATGCCACGGATGACAAGGATGATTTCGTTACACAGCTGACCGACGGCCTTAAGGATGAAGGCATCCGGCTCTGGTATGACAGCGATGAAATCGGGTGGGGCCAGAGTATCCGGCAGAGGATCGACCGCGGGCTGACGAACTCGCGCTTCTTCATCGTGGTATTGTCCACATCGTACATCAACAGCCACTGGACGAACTATGAACTGGACGGCATACTGCAGCGGGTGGCGGGGTCCGAGGAGAATATACTGCTGCCGATCTGGCATAACATTTCCAAAGAAGAGATTGACGCCTTCAGTCTGACACTGAGCGACAAGTTCGCCCTGAATACGGGCCAGCATGATGTCGAAGAGATGATCGATGCGCTCGTCAGCCTCGTCAAGCACAACAGCGTCAATGTGTGACTCCAACTAAAAACAGCCAAAGCAGAAATCTGCTTTGGCTGAATTTTGCCTGTCCTATTGTCGCTGTTTAACCCAGTTGATGATGCCGCCGGCAAGCATAATGTCCTTATGGCGGCGGGTGAGGCTGTGGGTGACCATTATGGTGTCACCGGATTTTTTGAGTGTCACTTCGAACGGGTCATCTTCCTGGATGGCCTGCCTGACGTTATTGAACTGGAGTATGTCCTCCTCTTCGATCAGTTCATAGTCATCATCATTCGCGAAAGTGACCGGCAGTATGCCGAAGTTGATCAGATTCTGGAGGTGGATCCTGGCGAAACTCTTGACCAGCACGACTTTGAGGCCCAGGTAGCGCGGTGCGAGCGCGGCGTGCTCGCGGCTTGATCCCTGGCCGTAGTTATGTCCGGCGACGACGGTGTGTCCGCCCTGCTCCATCTTGATCATCGCCTGGTTATGATAGTTCGAATTGACGCCTTCGAAGGCGAAGGTGCTGATTTTCTGTATGTTACTGCGGTACGGCAGTACCCTTGAGCCGCCGGCCAGTATTTCATCCGTTGAAATGTTGTCCCCCATCTTGAGGAGCACCGGGAGTTCAAAGTTATCCTCAATCGGCTCGAAGTGCGGGATTTCAGAGATGTTCGGCCCTTTCTCGAGCTCGATGTCACTGCTGTCCTCAGGCGGTGCCTCGAGCATCTCCTGCGTTTTGATCGGTTTCGGATCCGCCACTTCCGGATAGTCCATATCAAGCTTCCTCGGATCCGTAATCACACCGTAGAGCGCCGAAGCCGCCGCAATCTCGGGACTGCAGAGAAAGACGCTGTCCTCCTTCGTACCGGAACGGCCCGGGAAGTTCCTCGGCGTCGTCCGCAGGCTATTCTGTCCCGTGGCCGGTGCCTGTCCCATGCCGATGCAGCCGTTGCACCCTGCCTGGTGCATGCGGCCGCCTGAGCCCAGGAGATTTGCTATATGGCCGTTCTCGACCAGCTGCTGCAGCAGCTGTCTTGATGTCGGGTTGATATCGAACGAGATGCCGTTGGCGATATATTTATCCTGGACGATCAGACTTGCAATCGCAAAGTCGCGGTAGCCGGGGTTGGCCGAAGACCCGATGTATGACTGATAGATCGGTTCCCCTTCGATTTCAGTGACGGGCACAACATTGTCCGGGCTGGTCGGTTTCGCAATGAGCGGCACCAGTTCGGACAGGTTGATCTCATCATGGTCGTCGTACTCAGCACCTTCGTCCGCTTTCAGTTCAACCCATTCATCACCCCGGCCTTCCTGCGCCATGAAGCGCTTCACTTCATCATCCGACGGGAAGACCGTGGCGGTTGCGCCGAGTTCAGCGCCCATGTTGGCAATGACGTGGCGGTCCATCGCAGACAGATTATCCAGCCCGGGGCCATAGTATTCGATGATCCTGCCCACGCCGCCTTTCACACTGTGCCGTCTGAGCATTTCCAATATCACGTCTTTGGCACTGACCCAGTCCGGCAGCTTACCTGTCAGTTTCACGCCCATCACGCGGGGCATTTCTACGTGGTAGGCCTCGCCTGCCATTGCCATCGCGACATCGATGCCGCCTGCGCCCATCGCAAGCATGCCCATGCATCCGTTTGCACATGTATGACTGTCGGAGCCAAGCAGCGTCTTGCCGGGGATCGCCAGCTCCTGCATATGCACAGGGTGGCTTACCCCGTTGCCGGGCCGGCTATAGTGTACGCCGAACTTCCGGGAGGCACTCCTTAGGAATATGTGGTCGTCGGGATTACGGTAGTCGTCCTGAATCAGGTTGTGGTCCACGTACTGCGCCGAAACTTCCGTCTTCACCCTGTCCAGATTCATCGCCTCGAGCTCGAGCATCACCATCGTGCCGGTCGCATCCTGCGTCAGCGTCTGGTCGATCTTGAGCCCGATTTCTTCGCCCGGCGTCATCTCGCCTGACAACAAGTGTTCCCTGATCAATTTCTGAGCTACATTCAACTGCATTTTGCTTTCCCCTTTCCATGATATACATCCCACGAGCGGGATACTGTTATACTTACTATTTCACTTTTGCTACCGCTTCAAACTGGATTTGAAGTTTTTACCATAGATTTTCCTGTAATACCCTGGCTGTAGGCATACCTGCCGAAATGCGATACACTGGAGAGTACGATAAAAATCCCCATTGAAACCGGGATATAAAACTATTGGAGTGATTGTATTTGGTGCAGCTGACTGAACAGATGATACAAAGACTTTATTCGGATAATTTTTACAAAAGAGGGCAACGCTACTTTGAAGCAGGCAGCGTGAAGGATGTTACGTATGTGCCGGAGAAGAACATATGGCGGGCAAAAGTTGCCGGCAGCCGGACGTACAACACACGGGTCATCCTGCATGAAGACGGGATTTCCGACTTCTGTGACTGTCCCGCCTACCCGACATACGGCCAGTGCAAGCACATCTGCGCAACACTCCTCGCCATCAGACACCAGCAGGAGATGGAAAAGCCCCGCCCGCCTGCCCGCAGCTTTTTCAACAACCGTTCTTCGAACAACCCCCGGTTCAAAAAAGCGGAAGAACTCATCGATATCCTTGGTGGACACCAAACGCCTCAATATGATAGAGACCCGCTTCACATCGAGTACACACTCGCGTCATTTAAAGACAATGCCCCGTACGGGGGCCGTGAGATCTTCAACATCCGGCTCCGGGTCGGCGAAGACCGGCTGTATGTCGTCAAAGACATCCGGGAATTCCTGGAGGCTGCCGGAACAGGCACACCGGTGGAATTCGGCAAACATTTCACCTTCCACCCGGAATATCACACATTCGGTGAGCGGGACATGGAAGTGCTGAACAGGCTGATCGACATCCACAATACGGAAGGCTTCTACACCAGGAGCAGCAGCTGGATGCCGAGACCGAAATCCAAGGAGCTCACCATCCCCCACTATGCGCTGGACGGATTGCTTGAGCTCCTTAAACACCAAAACTGCAAGTATGATGACGGCTTCGCCACCTACAGGAAACTCGAAGTGTCGGATTCACCGGCACCTGTATCATTCTCCCTGGAGCAGCCGGACAGTGACGAATACCGCCTGAAAACGCACGGCGTCACCGACGGTGAATTCTATCATCGGTACGGCTGGTACTCGGAGGACGGCATACTGTATAAACTTTCAAAAGAGCAGCAGAGGATTATGCCGGCGCTCCAGAACACCAAAGGCAGGATCGACCGTTTCGGCATCACCATTTCAGAAGACCAGGTCGGTGATTTCATCAGCCGTGCCCTGCCGGCCATCAGACAGCTGGGCGAAGTGTCGCTCGAAGGGGAAATTTCAGACCAGGTGATAGAGACGCCGCTCAAGATCAGAGTGTTTGTCGACCAGTCGGATACGTCCGTCGATATCAGCATCAGGTACCAGTACGGCGATGTGTCGATCAACCCGCTCGATGAGCATGCTGACGATGGAAGCCGCGAACAGATACTGATCCGGGATCATCCGCAAGAACAGTACTTCATGGAAATACTGAAAAGCACCTTCATGCAGCAGTGGGACGGGTCACTCCATGTCACAACTGAGGACGGGCTGTTCCACTTCCTGCACGACACGCTGCCGGACCTCGAGGATCTTGCAGAGATCTATATGTCACCATCACTCCGGGGCATGGTCCTCCCCGAGCCGCCGAAGGCATCGGTTTCTGTCGATGCGAAAGAATCAAATGATTTCCTGGATGTCGATTTCACGATGGACGGCATCAATCCGGAGGATATTCCGGATGTACTGAAAGCCGTCCGGGAGAAACGGCGCTTTGTCCGTCTGCCGAACGGTTCGTTCATGCCGCTTGATGATTCAGCTTTGAGTGATGTGGCCAACCTCCATGAATCATTCGAAACCAGTGCTTACAGCAGCTCGGACGGCTCCATGACCCTGCCGATGTACCGCGGGCTCGAGATTGAGGATTCACTGATGGACCTGGACGCAAGACAGAGTGATTTCAGCAGCAGTTTCCGCGACTTCGTCTCTTCCGTCAAGGAACCGGAGACAGGGGAGACCCGGATTCCGGAAAAACTGAATGCAGATCTCAGAACCTATCAGGAGACGGGCTTCAAATGGCTCAAATCCTTGTCCCGCTACGGCATCGGGGGCATCCTGGCTGATGATATGGGACTAGGCAAGACGCTTCAGTCCATCACCTATGTGATAAGCGAGATGGAGGACGGTGCCGAAAAACCGTTCATCATCGTGACACCGGCCTCCCTCATCTACAACTGGAAGAACGAGTTCGACACATTTGCACCAAACACCGATGTCACCGTCTTGGCCGGCAGCGCCGGCGAACGTGAAGCGATACTCGAAAGTGATGACCGTCCCGACGTCTATATCACGTCATACCATACGCTGCGCCAGGATCTGGAACACTACCAGATGACATTCCACGCGATGATACTGGATGAGGCACAGGCGATCAAAAACCACCGGACGAAAATCGCACAGGCTGTCAGATCGATTTCAGCTCCACGGCGGTTCGCCCTGTCCGGCACACCGGTTGAAAACTCCGTCGATGAACTATGGAGTGTGTTCCAGGCCATCATGCCAGGCTTCCTGCCCGACCTGAAGGCCTTCCGCGCAACGCCACCGGAGACGATCTCGAGGATGGTCCGGCCCTTCATCATGCGCCGGGTCAAGGAGGACGTGCTGACGGAACTGCCGGACAAGATCGAAACCGTCCACTACACAGAGCTCAGGCAGGAGCAGAAGAAACTGTACCTCGCCTATCTGGACAAGATCCAAAAAGAGACGGCCGACGCACTTGCCGGCGAGGGTCTCAACAAAGGCCGCATGAAAATACTCGCCGGACTGACCCGTCTGCGCCAGCTGTGCTGCCATCCGTCACTGTTCCTGGATGAGTATGACGGCTCATCCGGCAAGATGGAGGCGTTGTTTGAAATCGTCGAAACAGCCCTGCTCAACAAGCAGCGCATGCTCATATTCTCCCAGTTCCCGAGCATGCTGAAGATCATCCACGAAGAGCTCCGTGCAAACGGCAGGGACGCCTATTTCCTCGACGGCAGCACCCCGTCACAGGAGCGCGTCCGCCTCGTCGAATCATTCAATGCAGGCGATGAGGACATCTTCCTCATCTCACTCAAAGCCGGCGGCACCGGCCTGAACCTGACAGGTGCCGACACCGTCATACTGTATGATCTGTGGTGGAACCCGGCCGTCGAAGAGCAGGCCGTCGGCCGCGCCCACAGGATGGGACAGAAAAAATCCGTCCAGGTACTGAGGCTCATCGCCAAAGGCACAATCGAAGAGAAAATCAATACACTTCAGCAGCAGAAAAAGGAAATGATCGATCAGATCATACAGCCGGGAGAATCCACCGGCGCCGCCCTGTCCGAAGAGGATATCCGGGAGATACTGTCGCTTAGGTGATATACAAGAAAACGCATGGCCATGCTGAGGATTCAGCCGCCCATGCGTTTTTTACATTTGCGTGATTTTTAATGCAGGATCATGACTGGTTCTGGTAATGCTCCAGCCCTTTTGTAACGTCCAATTCTCTTTCTTTCAGCACATAGCTTAAGAGGTCCAGCATGATGCGGGCTGCCGTCTGTCCGGTCATCCCTGTCGGATCGTACTGCGGCGCCACTTCAACAAGGTCGAAGCCGATGACTTCTCCGTGCTTCGAAATCGCCTTCAGCAACTCATTCACCTCATCATACAGGAGACCACCCGGTGACGGTGTTCCCGTCCCCGGCGCAACGGACGGATCGATGCCATCAATGTCGATTGTGATGTAATACTTCTCCCCTTCAGGAATAAGATCAAGCAGCCCCTGCACGCCTCTTTCCCTCATCTGCTTCGGTGACAGAATCGTACTGCCGTACTCTTTCGCCGCATCGACATCTTCTTTCTTACTGCTGCTGATGCCTCTGATGCCAAACTGGAATATTTCCTGGACGTAATCTAGTTCAGACAGTCTCCTGATGCAGTTTCCATGTCCGTAACGCATACCTGAACGGTGATCCGCCCAGTCAAGGTGGGCATCTATCTGGATGACATGGAACGGACCGAGTTCTTCCAGCCCTTTGCCGACCGGTGCAGTGATTGAATGATCTCCTCCGATGATAACCGGCATGACGCCTTTTGATACGATCTTCCTCACTGTTTCTTCAGTATTGTCATGACTCTGCATGATATCACCATGGACGATATCCACGTCTCCGCAGTCCAGCACTTTCCAGTCTGGGCCGAGATACGTAATATCATTCTCTATGTCGTATGCCCCCTCCAGTCCAAAGCTGTACAGAGTCGATCCTTCACGCACAGCCCTCGGCCCCATCCGGGCACCTGATTTCCACTGGGTTCCCATATCGTTCGGCACACCGATTACCGCAACATCCGCATTCAAATCATTCAATTTCTCAATATCATCACAGATTGGATACTTTCCGAATGTGCTGATTCCTGTAAAAGGCAGATTTAAAAACTGTTTTTCATCAGGTTTTACCATAATAGATTCCTCCCGGATATTTATCTGACTATTCTTAATTCTGTTTTCAGATATAACGTATCATGCCGGCCTTGATATGACAATACTAAAATGCAAAATAATTTCAAATAATATATATGAAAAATAAAATCCATGATATATAATGCAATATTGCATCTAAGTGCATAATTGCATTTTATGCTTATAATCATTGATTTAATAGATTTTTATTTAATATATAATAAAATTTTAATGCAAAATTGCACTTTTTAAGTTTCATATTTTATTATTTTATTTGTAATATAAGGGTTGTAAAATAACCCTCTGCTGTGCATAATTGCGGTAGGGGTATAGATTTCTGAAAATAACGAATTATAAGAAATGAGACAAGGGGGAAGAATCCATGAATGAACAGGTCGGAAAAAGAGCCGTATCACTCAGCAGACGACGCTACCTTATAGGGTTAAGCCGTTTCATATTCTTCACAAGCATCGCCGTACTGATTTTCTTCATACCAATCCAGATCAACGGAAGTACTGAAATCCTTTTTGGCTATATTTACAATTCCCTGATTGAACTCTTCGGCATTGCGGGTATCTGGATAATCAATCTGCTCATCCTGGTCAATGCGCTGCTGAGCATCGCAGGGAAGTTCATCGCGAGGGAGGGCAGCAGCCTCCACAGTTTCTATCAGGGGGATTCGATACTGTATGTACCAATCTACTTCCTCGGTGCATTATATTCGACTCTCTACACGCTGCATGTCTCCGTGCCGTCATTCAACGGTCCGGAGGCGATTGTCGGACCGGATACCGGGGAGCTGATGTCGGGAATTGCGCTTGCGGTCATGTGGGTCATCCCGCTTGGTGCCATATTCATCCCGTTCTTTGTGAACTACGGTTCAATCGACCTTGTGGGCAAACTGCTCCAGCCGATCATGCGTCCACTGTTCAAAGTGCCGGGAAAAAGCGCCGTCGACGCCATCACATCCTTTTTGACTTCGTCATCCGTCGCAGTCCTCTTCACGACCAGATTATATAAAATGAGATACTACACGAAAAAAGAGGCGGCGGTAATCACCACAAGCTTCAGTGCGGTCAGCATCGGATTTGCGGCAGTGGTCATCGATACAGCAGGACTGATGGAGCACTTCTCGAAAGTATACTTCTCCTCGTTCCTGATTGCATTCATCATCGCCTTCATCATGATCCGCATCCCGCCGCTTTCATTGAAGCGAAATGAATACATTGACGGCACTGCGCAAAATGCGGAGGACAGGGAATCCGAATCCTACAGCAGGGCCACGATCGGCATCGCCTTCAACTCAGCCGTCAACCAGGCTGCCGACTCAAACGACTTTTTCAAAGAGATCAAGAGCAGTCTGAAGGAGGGGCTTGCCGTACTTCCGAAAGTGATGTCGATGCTCTTTGCCATCGGGGTGTCATTCCTCATACTGGCAGAGTACACTCCGACCTTCGAGTTCATCGGTGCCATCATCGCGCCCGTCATGCAGCTGCTCCAGGTTCCGGATGCTGCAATCATTGCACCTTCACTCACACTTGGTATCGCGGAAATGTTCCTGCCGGTGCTCTACATTGCAGAGATGGTCGGAACACTGGACCCGGGAGCCAGATATTTCGTCACAGTGGTATCCATGGTCCAGATCATCTTCTTCGCTGAAACCGGAGCGGTGATGCTGTCTACAGGACTGCCGCTCAAATTGTGGGAACTGGTTGTCATCTTCATAATGAGGACACTGATTGCAATGCCGCTCGCGGCAATATTCATGCATCTCCTGTTCTGATAACAAAGTGGTGGACGCTCAAATGCATCCACCACTTTTCATTTGCCGAAATCTATTCCATGTTTATGCAGCTTCCGCCTTACGGTAGTCGGGTCTATTTTCAAAGTTCTCGCCATGGCACCGACATTCCTGTCCTCATCCAGCGCATTGAGCAGGATCTGCTTCTCGAAATCAGCCATGATGTCATTCAGGGAATATGAATCATCTGTATTCAGAAATGCCAGGCTCTCCATCCGGGCGTTCTTAATTTCAAACGGTATGTGTTCGAAGTCTATTACATCATCCGAGGCTGTAACCGCGAGCCGTTCAATCATGTTTTCAAGCTCCCTCACGTTACCCGGCCAGTGATAATCGACAAGTATATCGACAGCCAACGGATCGATCTCTACGTCCAAGCCATATTTCTCATTGACCTTTTCCAAATTCTTCATGATCAGAGGATAGATGTCGTCCTTCCGCTCCCGAAGCGGTGGAATCCTGACCGGAACCACATTCAGCCGGTAGTATAGGTCCTCACGGAACTGTTTCTCTTTTACCATTCTTTCAAGATTTTTATTGGTCGCCGCTACAATCCTCACATCGATCGGCACTTTCCCGGTCCCGCCGACACGTGTAATCTCCCGGTCATTGATGACACTGAGCAGCTTACTCTGCATCGAGAAGGATATCTCTCCAATTTCATCGAGGAACAGAGTGCCGCCATCCGCCAGTTCCAGCAGCCCCCGTTTTCCCGCTTCATCCGCTCCCATGAACGCTCCTTTTTCATAACCGAAAAGTTCGGTCTCAAGCAGGGATTCCGTGATGGCACCACAGTCGATTTTCATAAAAGGCTGCTCTGACTCCTTACCATATTTATGGATGAGATGCGCTATTATCCCCTTCCCTACACCAGATTCGCCCTGTATCAGCACCGAAGATTTGACCGCTGCCACACGCAGTACCAGCTTGATGATCTTTTCCATGGCAGGATCCCGTGCAACCAGGTCACTGTCCATTTCCTTATATTTCAACTGTTCGAGTTCCAGATGATAATTCTCATTGATATGCTTTGCATGTTCGAGTTCAGTCTGCAAAGTGTTCAATGAAGTGATATCCCGTGAATTGACGATGATTCCTTTCATCCTGTCCCCGTTAAAAAAAGGTGTTGCGCTCGCCATGACCAGCTTATCATTGATGTTCTGGAACATGTTCACCCGTTCGCCCTGTGCGATCGCCTCGAGTGTAATGGATTCCGGATAGACACCAGAATCCACGAACTCCTGCACATTCCTGCCGATGATTTCCGCCTTTTCAATCCCCTCAATTTCTTCACATGCTTTATTGTAGAAAAGCGTCACACCTTGATCATCAGTGATATGGATTCCATCATAGGAAGAATCGATCAGAGACTGGAATTCTTCATATGTAAAAAGTTTTTCTTCCATGACACCCGCCCCCGTCTGTGAAATATTAGTATCAATTATAATATATCATTTTTCACTCTTCCTTGTACTTCAATTAAAAAAACACGCCCTCCAAAAGGAAGACGTGCATATCTATGATCAAACGTACTTTTTCTCGATGCTGCTCTGATGGAAGTCCCTGAAGCACTGGAAGTGTTTCTGGTTGAGATTGCGGAGCACATACGTCCTCTCGTTCTCTTTATCATTGAGGAGTTTGATGTACAGCGTACCGGCTTCATGGTCGGCTTCGTTGGTGTACTCGATCAACTGCATATCCAGCTCCGTCATTTCCTTGAAAGGATAATGAGTAACCTCCCACTCCGTATCTTCATCGATCGGCCTCAGATTGGAAGTACTCACTGTAATGAGTTCCTCCTCCAGCAGGAAATACATCCCGACGCGCGTCAGGTTGGTCAGGCAGGTGCCGATGCAGTGGGCATTCTGATGACGGTAAGTGTCGTAACTTTCATACGCCTTCAGAAAACGGTTAGCACTGTCCACAAATTCAAGATCACTGCCGTCCAATCTATGTTCATAGTCCAATATTTCCTCGATGCTGAGCGGCAGCTCGATATCTCCAAAGTATTCGTTCAACGTACGGTATCCAATCATTGTCTCACCCTATATTTTATTTTCAGCCAAATCACTCAGGCAGATAGACTGCATACGGGTTCAACATTATCCCATATTTCAAGAGATGTTCATCGAATTTGATTGAATTAATCTAACATAATAATTATATTACATTTTCATATAAACTTCAAACACAATAAAAAAGCGGCATGGAGATCAGAAATTGGTCTTCATGCCGCGAGTGTTTATCTTATACTATTGTGCTGTCTGAACCTTTAACCATTAGTATCCCAAATTG
Organism: Salinicoccus sediminis; assembly: GCF_000986795.1. Taxonomy (GTDB): domain Bacteria; phylum Bacillota; class Bacilli; order Staphylococcales; family Salinicoccaceae; genus Salinicoccus; species Salinicoccus sediminis. The sequence continues at coordinate 239,576 of NZ_LAYZ01000024.1, forward strand.
GACATATGAAGCTCAAACATATCCAAGTCCATTCCAATAGTTTGTCCAAGGTATTTATCATCCGTGAACATAGATTTACTTAATATATAAGGTGGGTCATCCAACATTATATATGAGGGTTTATCCAACCCTGCTTTTCTCCAGTTTAAAATAGGTGCTCTGTATTTCTTTTGATGATCTTTGCCAGGTTTAGTGGAGATACTAAAAAAATAAACATCATCATTATCCGTAAACAGAACGAACACCGGTCTAACTTTAAATCCTTCATTGCCTCTGAAGATTACCTGTTGCCGATATATCGAACCGTATATCAATTTATTCATTATGCCAATCCACATGTTTTGGATTGTTTTTTTCCAAAACGACTTTGCCATCTTTTGTCGTTTCCAATCTAACAGCCTTTTCCTTTAATTTTTTAATATTAAAGTTCGGCCTGCGCTGAGGGTTGGGTTTTATATTCAACATACTATTATTCCCCCTGTCTCCTATAATGACATTTATACTATTATATACCCTATCTATGAAGTATTACAACTTTTTCAAAGTGATAATAGATGCATGACGAGAAGAACAGGGGATTTTATTTGCATAAACTCACAAGTGTGGTCTATTCCTCCATCTGTTTCCTGAACTCGTTCATGACGGAGTTGGCCTGCGGGCCGATGATGATCTGGACGTGGTGGTCGTCGACTTTGACGACGCCGTGGGCGCCGGTCTGCTTGATGTTTTCTTCGTTGACCTGATCCATGTCGTCGACGACGAGCCGCAGTCTGGTCATGCAGTTTTCGTAGTCTGTGACGTTGCTGCGGCCGCCGACGTTTTCCAGGACTTTCTTGGCCATGTACTCGTACTTGGAGTGGCTGAGTTCGAGCTCCTGCTCGGATTCTTCGGATTCTGCCCCGAATTCCTCGTCCTTTTCACGTCCGATGACGGGAATGTTCATCTTCGTGATGAGTATATAGAACGTGAAGTAGTACAGGACACCGAAGGCGAGCCCGATCGGCAGGATGAACAGTCCGTTGTCTGCGATACCGAGGTTCAGCGCATAGTCGATGACACTGCCGCCCCATGAGAAGCCGTGCCGGATACTGAGGACATAAAGTGTCGCCCCGGCGAGTCCGGTATAGACCGCATGGATGAAATAGAGCAGCGGTGATGTGAAGATGAAGGTGAATTCTATCGGTTCGGTGAGCCCTGCAATGACGGATGTGAGTCCGCCGGAGGACATCAGTGCCTTCGTCTTCTCTTTCTTCTGTTTATACGCCGCGCGCGTGATGGCGAGTGCGACCGCCGGCACACCGAAGATCATGACGATGAAGAATCCGCCGAGGAAGTAGCCTGCGGTCGGGTCACCGTTCAGAAAGCGCGTGATCTCACCGGTGACGACTTCCCCGTCCGGTGTCTCAAAACTGCCGAGGCCGAAGTAGATGTAGGTGTTCAGCACGTGGTGCAGGCCGAACGGCAGCAGGAAGCGGTTGAGGAAGCCGAACAGGAAGATGCCGAATGCACCCATGCCGACCAGCATCTGCGCGAATGAGTCGATGCCCGCCTGGGCATACGGCCAGATGAATGAGAATATTCCCGCGACCGGGATCATGATCAGTATGATCAGTGTGATCGGCCACTTCTCACCGCCGAAGAATGAGAACATCGCCGGCAGTTCGGTGTCCTTGAAGCGGTTGTACACCGCCGCTGCAATGAGACCCGACATGACCCCGCCGAACACGCTCATATCAAGGTCCGGGTTCATCAGTGTCAGTCCGTGGTTCAGTACCGTAATGGCGAGGTAGCCTGTGAGTGCCGGAATGCCCCTGTCCTTCGTCTTTGCCAGCCCCATGGCGATACCGATGGCGAGCAGCACATCCATGTTCTCGAAGATGACGCCGGCCGCCTGGAACAGTGTGATGTCGAGCAGGTCTTCTGCACTCAGGCGGAACAGGATCCCCGCAATCGGCATGGCGACGATGGGAATCAGCATCGATTTACCCAGATTCTGCATGAATTTTTTCATTGATTATACCCCCTTGCTGAGGTCACCGTAGGTGATCAGCTGAAATCTCGAGTCTTCCGCTATCTTTCTGATGATGCGTGCGTCCGTCAGTGCATCCAGCTCCTCGAGCCGCGGCATGACATACGTCGAGCCCGCAAGGAGCGCTTTGTCGATATATGCCGGGTGGCACATGATCTCGACCGTCTCCGCTTCCCCGAATGTCTCAAGGATCTCTTCATTATCTGCCAACAGTACATCCGGCTCATACTGGAAGAAGCCGGTCGTCGTAAACTCACGAACCGCCGCTTCAAAGTTGTTCCGCACCGGCAGCCTGTACTCCATAGCCAGACGCTTGAACACCGGCAGCACCGGCGCCAGATTATTCACGTGATGATGGCTGTCGAGATGCGTCGGTACGAGTCCCGAGTCCAGGAACTTCTCGATCTGCGCCTTCCATTCGTCATACAGCTCATCCGGATCGATGTGGAACTTGCCCTGGTAGTTCGAATTGCTCTTGAAATCCCCGTTTGCATCCACAAGCGTATGGTGCGTGTCGAGCAGCGGCCGGCCGCATGTCAGCGTCAAGTGTACACCGATGCCCAAACTTTTATGCTCATGCCCCAGCCTGAAGGCATGCTCGGCTGCCGGCATATTCGTCATCAGTGTCGTCGATGTCAGCAGGCCTTCCGTATGCGCATCGATGATGCCGTAGTTGACGGCCCGTGAATAGCCGAAATCATCCGCATTGATTATGATCTGTTTCATATCCGTTCCATCCCCTTTTCCTATTTCAGTTCCGGCCAGTAGCCTCGATTGGCCTCGATCAGGTCATCAAGTACCGCCTTCGCCATGTTCACATCCGTCACCGTGCGGTTCAGTGTCAGTGCCTGGAGCATCTTCATATAACTCTGTTCGTAGTACGCATCCACCACCAGTTTCTCGTATGCATACTGGTTCTCAATCAGCCCTTTGTAGAACGCCGGAATCTCACCGACCGCAAACGGCTTCGGACCATCTTTGGTCAGCATCGCCGGCACTTCCACCATCGCATCCTCCGGAATGTTCGAAATGATGCCGTCGTTCTTCACCATCACGATGTAGATATGATTCAGATGATGAATGAGCGACGCCGCCGCACGGATCATGTACGCACCGTGAATGTCGCCTGTGAGCTCCACACCCTCGAGAGACTGCGAACCGGTGATTTTGTCACACGTCTCGTGCACCCGTTTCTGTCGCCCACCTATCACCTGGCGCGCCCGCGTATTGTCCGGGTCCTCTTTTCGCGCCATATCCTCCGGGTAGAAATAGTACTGCAGATACGTATTCGGCAAATATTCCGGAAAATCCATCAGCATTTTGCGCGCCGTGGCAAACGTCGCCTGCCATGAAGCATCGTTTGCGATTTCACTGTCCGTGGGAATGAAACCCTCATTGACTATTTTGTCTTTTATGACCTCAGTGTAGTCCTGCCCGAGTTTGTCTTCGATTTTCGTGAACCATCCGAAATGGTTGAGCCCGAAATATCCGGGTACGAGGTCCCAAACATCCTTATCCAGCATATCCGCATAGCTCTTCATGATGGCAATCGGCATGTCACATATGTTGAGCACCCGCCTGTCTTCCGGGAATTCCCGCTTCAGCGCCTCGGCCACAATCGCCGCAGGGTTCGTATAGTTCATGATCCATGCGTCTTCTGAGTACGTCCGGATGTCTTTTATCAGTTCGATCATGTCCGGTATCGAGCGCATGCCGTATGCCATGCCGCCCGGTCCGCATGTCTCCTGCCCGAGTATGCCGTGTCTGAGCGGAATCTGCTCATCCTGCTCGCGCATTTTGAGGCCCCCGGTGCGGATCTGAAGGAAGGCCACATCGATGTCCGTGAACGCCGTCTCCATGTCCGTCGTGTACTTGAACTCCTCAAGTTCCGGATATTTCTCACGCAGTATCACTTCCGTCGCTTTCGCAATTTTCTCCTGCCGTGCATGATCCGTGTCATAGAACGTCAATTTGCGGAGCGGCAGCGTCTCCTTCTCTTCAATCAGACTCATGATGATGCCGAGGGTATACGTGCTGCCGCCTCCGACTATGACAAGATTCTTCTTCTCCATCCATGAAACCCCTTCCAATATTATTTAATATCAATTTAACACAAGATTTTTATTATTACAATACAACTTTAATACAAATTTTAAAAGTGGTATTAAATATTGATCACAGATGATAGAATGGACGGTAACGAGAGAGAGGTTGAACAGAGTATGTGGAAGTCTTCGAGACCTTTATATAAACAGGTTGCGAACAGGATCAGGGAGGATATCGTGTCAAACGGCACAGAGGGCGGGGAGGCCATCCCGACGGAGGCGAAGCTGGCACAGATGTATGACGTCAGCCGGGTGACCGTCAGGCGCGCCGTCAAGCTGCTGGCGGAAGAGGGGCTCGTGTACAGTGTGCATGGAAGCGGGACATATGTCAGCGAAAAGAAGATCGAGCATGACATATACAAGCTGCAGGGATTCACCGAGGAGATGAGCGGGCTGCACAACAACCCGTCCAACGAGATCCTCGAGTTCCAGCTGACTTCACCGGATGATGCTGTCAGAGACTACCTGAAGCTCCGTGACGACCAGAAAGTCTACTATGTCAAACGGTTGCGGATTGCCGACGGGCAGCCGCTGATCCTGGAAGAGTCATATCTGCCATATGATCTCTTCCCCGATCTGTCCGTGAATGTCATGAAGGAGTCAAAATACGAGTACATCGAGCAGAAGGGATATATGATCAACAGGAGACACGCCGACCTGAGGCCCATCCTGCCAAGCGGTGAGCTGATGGAACTGCTGCACCTTGAAGAATCGGCTCCGATGCTGTGCCTCGAAGCCTACTCAACCCTGAGCGACGGCACCCCCTTCGAGTACTCCACAGTCTACTACCATCCGGTGAAGTATACATTCAAGTTCGTGTCGGAGAAGTGATCAGAGAAAAAATGCCCGTATGCAGGCTCCTCCGGGAGCCTGCATACGGGTCCATCCTCAACACCATAATCAAATGATTGCTTAAAAAATTCGCCTTGGCACCTTTACATTACATGCGATTTGCATTAACATTTAAATTGTCTAAATATTCTCCCATAATATTAGACAAGCCACCCTCTATCCTAATGTAGAGGGTGGCTTTTTTGTCGTCAATCCATATAGATCATGATCTGCTTCATCACTTTATCGACGGCTTCATCGAGTGTCATGTCGGTGGTGTCTATCTCGATTTCCGGGTTTTCAGGCGCCTCGTAGGGACTCGAGATGCCGGTGAAGTTCGGTATCTCACCGCTTCTCGCTTTCTTGTACAATCCTTTGACGTCGCGCCGTTCGCATTCCTCGAGCGGTGTGCTGACGTATATTTCCACGTACTCCCGTCCGATGGTTTCACGCGCGTTCTGCCGGTCGCTGTCGTACGGGGAGATGAAGGAAGTGAGCGTGACGAGCCCGGCTTCATTCATCAGCTTCGCGACTTCGGCGATGCGGCGGATGTTCTCGACACGGTCCTCTTCCCTGAATCCGAGGTTCCTGTTGAGTCCGTGCCTCACGTTATCCCCGTCGAGCAGCATGGTGTGCCGGCCCATCGCGGCGAGGCGCTGTTCGACGGCATTGGCGAGTGTGGATTTGCCCGAGCCGGACAGGCCGGTGAACCACAGTGTCAGCGGCTTCTGGGCTTTCATGTTGGCCCGGTGTTCCTTCGTCACCGCCGTCTCCTCCCAGATGACGTTCGTCGCCCGGCGCAGTGAATGGTTGATGATGCCGGCGGCTGAAGTCGCATTCGACACGCGGTCCATCAGGATCAGGCCGCCGAGTGCTTCATTATTCTCGAACGTATCGAAAATGAGGTCTTCGGACAGTGAGATGTCGCAGACGACGAGCTCATTCTTATACGCCCGGCCGGCGGACACTTCATCCCCGCTGTTGATGTCAATCTTGTGCTTGATGGACATGATGGTACCGGGCAGTGTCTTCGTCCCCACTTTGACCAGATAATTCCGGCCTTCGACAAGTGGTCCGTCATCCATCCAGAGGAGTGTCGCCGTCAGCATGTCGGTCACTTCGATGCTGTCGGATGTCGTCAGTACACAGCCCCTTGACACATCGACTTCCCTGTCCAGCTGGATGGTGGCCGCCTGGCCGCGTGCAACTTCTTCAGCTTCCCTGTCGCCGATGAGCAGGCTTTTGACCCTCGCCTCCTCGCGGCTCGGCAGTGCAGTGACCGTGTCACCGACGCGGATGCTGCCCGATTCCACCTGTCCCTGGAACCCGCGGAACGTATGGTTCGGGCGGCTCACCCGCTGCACCGGCAGGATGAATGATTCAACATTCCCGCCACGCGCCGTTTCAACCGTTTCAAGATACGGCAGCAGCGCCGGCCCGTCGTACCACAGTGTGTTCTCCGACTTTCCGGTTACGTTATCACCAGCTGTTGCGGATACCGGGATGACCTGCACGCTTTCAAGCCCGAATCCGTATGACGTCTGCATGAAGTCTTTTTGGATCTCCTCGAAGCGGTCCCTGTCATATCCCACGAGATCCATCTTGTTGACGGCAAGCACGACATGCCGGATGCCCATCAGTGCACAGATGCGGGCATGCCGCTTCGTCTGTGTAATGACGCCTTTTGTCGCGTCCACCAGGATGACGGCGAGGTCGGCAAACGAGGCTCCGACCGCCATGTTGCGGGTATACTCTTCATGGCCCGGCGTATCCGCCACGATGAAGGAGCGCTGCTTTGTATTGAAGTAGCGGTAGGCAACGTCGATGGTGATGCCCTGTTCCCGCTCGGCCATCAGTCCGTCGAGCAGCAGTGAATAGTCGATCTCCCCTTCACGGCTGCCGACCCGGCTGTCGAGTTCGAGCGCCTTCTCCTGGTCGGCGAATATCAGTTTCGCGTCATACAGCATGTGGCCGATCAGCGTGGACTTGCCGTCGTCGACGCTTCCGCATGTTATGAATTTCAACAGATCTTTCATCCTAGAAGTACCCCTCTCTCTTGCGGCGTTCCATGCTGCCGGCGGATTCCTGGTCGATGACGCGGCTCGTCCGTTCGGAGGATACCGCACCAAGCGTCTCATCGATGATTTCCTCCAGCGTATCCGCGTCGGACTCGATGCCGCCGGTCAGCGGATAGCACCCGAGTGTCCTGAAACGCACCTTTTTGTTCACGATCTCTTCATCTTCACCAATCCGCATGCGGTCATCATCCACCATGATGATGTTGCCGTCCCGCTCGATCACCGGACGCTCTTTGGCAAAGTACAGCGGCACGATGTCGATCTGCTCCCTGCGGATATACTGCCAGATGTCCTTCTCCGTCCAGTTGGACAGCGGGAAGACACGCATGCTTTCACCCCTGTTGATCCGTGTGTTGTACAGCTTCCACATTTCAGGCTTCTGGTTCTTCGGATCCCAGGCATGGTTTTTGTTGCGGAATGAAAATACGCGCTCCTTCGCACGCGACTTCTCCTCATCACGCCGTCCCCCGCCGAATGCCGCATCAAACCCGTGCGCGTCAAGCGCCTGTTTCAGCGACTGCGTCTTCATGATGTCGGTGTAGGCGGAGCCGTGGTCGAACGGGTTGATGCCCGCATCGACCCCTTCCTGGTTGATGTGCTCTATCATTCTGATGCCGAGTTCATGCGCCCGCCGGTCACGGAATTCGATCATCTCCCTGAACTTCCACGTCGTATTGACATGCAGGAACGGGAACGGCGGCTTTTCCGGATAGAACGCCTTCAGCGCCAGGTGCAGCATGACCGAACTGTCCTTGCCGATGGAATACAGCATGACCGGGTTCTCACACTCTGCAGCCACTTCCCGGATGATATAGATCGCTTCAGCCTCAAGCTCGTCGAGGTGCGTCAAGTTTGCCATGGTTACAACTCCTTCACAAGTGGGTACTGTAATGTTACAGTGTATCCCTTTCATGATAACCTACATAACTGTACAGTACCAACGGAAACACCCGTTTCACCTAGTAACGGGCTCTGGTATAATCAAAATGAAGAATTTCAAAAATTCTAATGACGGAGGAGAGCCATATGCGGACCATCTATTTGCATGTCGGTTACCATAAGACCGCCACGACCTTTATGCAGGGGTCGATATTCCCGAATCTTGAAAATGTGAACTTCATACATCCCGACTACATCACGGAGGACTTGAAGAAATTGCGTCTCGGCAGACTGTCCGGCTATCAGATCGACCTGATCCGGGACGAGTTCGACAGCTTCGAGAACGACCTGCCGCTGCTCATCTCGTATGAAGGCCTCTCGGGCAGCCCGTTCGCGCCCAGGAAAGTGAAGAAGCAGAGCGGCATACTGAAAGACCTCAGAAGAGTCTTCCCAGCCGACCAGTACGACGTCCACATCATCGTCGGCCTCCGCGAGCAGGTCGATCTCATCACTTCACTGTACGTGCAGCATGTTCACCAGGGCGGCGTCATGGACGCCGGGGAGTACATCGAATACTGCCGCAACAACGGCGTACTCGAGAACTTCCACTACCAGAACTATTTGAAAGAGATTGAAAACATCTTCGGCAGGGACCACATGTACATCATGATCTTCGAAGACTTCAAAAAAGCCCCCGCAGAAGAACTGCAGAAGTTGCTGGAGTTTATGGGCGAAGCCGAAATCCCGGAATACGAAGAAGTCAAAAGCGTCCGCAAGGCCAACAAAAGCTTCGGCACCATGCAGGTCGCCCTCGGGCGCAGGATGAATCAGCTCTTCAGGACACCCATCCATCCAGAAGGACCGATGGCACTCATCAGCCTCCCCCACCGGAACTATCTGCCGACACGGTATATACTGCAGAACAAGCTGAGCTACGGCCTGCATCACAGGAAATACCAGCTGCCGATCAACCTGCAGATCTCGCTCAAGAAACAATACACACAGAGCAATTACGAACTCGCAACCCAGTACCAGCTCGATCTGCCGAGAGAGTATTTCATGCAATAGAGGAGCATACAGGCAAAAGAAAGGGCTGTGCGATTCGTCGCACAGCCTTTTAATTTATCTACTTTTATTTAATTTCAGTTCATCTCTTTTTACTTTTATAATCAGAGATGATCGGCCTGATATAGTTCAGTACCTTTTCCCTCTTGACCGGATCTTTCAAAGTATCCTTGACCAGTCTGACGATTAATTTCTTCATCCTCATACCTCATTTTCGATGTAGTGTCCCCAGTGTATCATCATGGACACCCGGTTTAAAACAATTGAGGTGAGAACCCCTGCATTTGACTATTACCATAGGATTATGATAATTGTAATTTTGAATCCAGTGCTCTGGCTAATTTACTGATCGTTTTTAAAGTTGGCGTAGATTCCAATCTTTCAATTCTGGATAATTGTCCTTGATCAATATTGGCTTTTTCAGCTAATTCTTTTTGTGAAATGTTTAATTCTCTTCGTTTATTGATAAGGTCAATCACAAGTTCAGTATGTTCTATCTCTGTTTCTTCCAGCCAATCACTCGCTTGGAAATAGCTCTGTGTCATTGTTCTCCACCTCGCATATACAATATTTTATAGTGCCTGGTTACACGAAGGAACTCATATATACAATACCCTGTATCATATGAAACCTATCAGAGGATTCTTTATACCTACTCATTAATTGTGATTTGATTCATCTTAAACTCCCCCTGCTCACTCCACCGATACAGCCCGAACCTGTAGCCCCACAGCTTGATAAGTTCGCTCCGCCATATGTAGGTTGCTCCGGGGCCTTCATACCAGCGTTCTCCGTCTTTGGATAATAAAACATAATGATCATTTCATATTGGAATTTGGAAGTTTCTATGAACTGCGCCAGTTTTCTCGATGACAGCAGTTCTGAAGGGTTCGGTGGAATCGAACCTGAAGTGATCACGTCGAGCATGTCGAATTCCGTTTTAACGACAAGTTCTTCGGTAGGTATATCAAGATAGCTTTCTGCATTGTCTTCATCTTTAATCGATTTATCAAGATAACCTCTTGAAAATGCCAGTGTCAGTCCAAGTATCAGTCCGATTGCGAGTCCGACCATAATATTTATCAATGGATTGGGAGAGACAGGTTTTGTATCCGCTCCCAAATTCGAGGGTGAAAGGATGGAAACTTTGCCTACGTTCATAATGGTCGTCACCTGCTCCTGGAACACACTCACAATTTCGTCTACAATACGCTGCGCCTCTTCCACACTTCCATCTATCCCAGTGACGGTTAGCACCTGAGACTGCTCCCGATTGGTAACAGCCGCTTGTTCAGAAGACTTGAAAAACGAACTGTTGTAACTCTCCTTAACTTTACGAGCATAATTCTGTATAACGAGTGTTTTTATTAATTTCATTTAGTTAGTATTTTTCAATAATTTTTTGAACTCTAGATATTTTTTATCATACTTCTCCTTAAATGTATATTCTTCTATTACTGCTTTTTTTGTCTGTTTCATATTAATGCTTGCATCAATCAAACTATCATAATAGGTTGCTGATGCAGCTATAATAGCAGCTCCAAAAGCACTACCTTCATTGCCCGCAGCGATGATAGGCTTTTTTAATATGTTACTTCTGATTCTGTTCCAAACTTTGTTTTGACCAGCAGAACCCGCACTGAAGATATTATTTATAGTTACTCCATAGTCTTTCTCCATTTTTTCATACGCCATTCTCTCTATGAAAGCTACTCCTTCCATCCCCGCAAGGAAGCTCTCCTCAAAACTATTTGTATGGTCAAAACCTTTTATTGTCTCATCATGGAACGGAAAACGTTCTCCCATACCTACCAAGGGATAGTGGAATTGTTTTGCAATTCTATTGTTGCGCGCATATTCATTGTAATAGTCCAATTTTTCATCAAATCCATAGTGAGACACCCACTTAGCACCAATATTAGAAGCCCCACCCGGCATCCATAAATCATCTGGGTGTTTGTGACTATAAAAGACATCATCTTTGATATATTGCTTTGACAAACCTTTTATGACCATTGTTGTACCAATAGTTGTACACCAATCCCCTTCTTTTGAACATCCGGTCGATAAAAAACCAGTACAGCCATCAGTCATTCCCAAAACAACCTTTATACCCTGGGGTAAATTTGTTTTCTTATTAATCTCTTCTGATAGGTTACCTACTATTGCTCCCGGTTCATCAACCTTAGGGAATAATGTTTGTAACGCTTGGTCAGTATTATTCCATTGATTATTCAATACATCATAGCCACTTTTTAAAGAACTGCTGTAATCAGAAATTATTTGTTTGCCGGTCAATAATAACACCAGATAATCATTTGCATGTATGAACTTGTATAAATCTTTGTCTTGTGTTTTTCTTTCATTTTGGAACCATAAAACTTTAGCATGTATTGGTGATATATAATTTCCTTCATTCCTCATTTTTTTAAAATATGAATGACCCTCAGAATTATGATACATTATAGCATTATAAATCGGCTGTAAATTTCTGTTAATAGGGATTATTGTACCTGAAGTTGATGTGACACTTATCGATAGTATTTCATTTTTCGTGCTTTTCAACTGTACTGCTATTGAATTTAGAACCTCTAAAACTGATGCTTGCCACACAGAAACATCTTGCTCCGGGCTATTAATCATCTGCTCATCGAACTTCGTACTTTCACTAACTATAACGCTGCCAGCCTCATCTGAAACAATTCCTCTCACCCCTTGGGTTCCCAAATCAAGTCCTATAAATAATGGCATAAATCAATCCTTCTCCAGCAAATGACCGTCATCATTTATTTTCAATAATTCAAATCCATTTGCTTCTGTTTTTAGTACTGCAACTGACGTGTTTCCGCATTTAAATGATCTGTACTTTGACCATTTTGCTTCAAACAATCCTGTCAGGAGTAGCCTGATAATAGTATTATGTGCAACAATCATTACATTCGATTGTGGGTATTCAGTTGATAGTTCATCAATTAATAATTTGATGCGAACATACGCTTCCAACATGGTTTCACCGTGTTCACCCGCTTTTACGTCGCCTACTTCAGTGGTTTGCCATTGGTTCCAGTTCTTACTGAATTTCTCATTTATCTCTTCTTTTGTGTAACCCTCCCATTTGCCAAAATCAATTTCCAGTAACCTTTCATCAGATGAATAATCCCGAGCTAGATAGCTCATCGTTTGTTTTGCTCGTGTGAGAGGAGAGGCATAGAAAGCAGAGAAATCAATTCCTGCAAGCTTTTCTGACAACATTTTACTCTGTCTGTGCCCCTTATTGTTCAGTTGTACATCTGTTCTGCCACAATAGGCATTATCATTAGCATTATGCTCTGTTTCGCCATGTCTTATCAGATAAAAGATCGTCATTCCCCTAACCCCAATCTTTAAAATTAATCAAGAATTCAAAAATACCGTTATCGTTATTAGATAAAGTTTCATATTTACATATATCTTTAACTTCTTTGATTGCATTATCTACTGCTACATTAATATTTACAGACTCCAACATTTGTATGTCATTATGACTGTCTCCAAATGCCATTGTTTTTTTCATATCTATCTTCTCTTTGTCTATTATCAAGTTTACAGATTTTGCTTTCGATATATTCTTCTTCATCATTTCAAGAAAGTAAGGCTTTGTGATAGTAATATTATAATCTTTCTTCAAATCATCAGGGGTAGTGTGCAACACTTTTCTGATTAAACTCGGATGACCTAACCCCATTAGTTTAGGATAGCTTCTTGCTGCTTCCACTAAACTCTCAACTTTTTTCTTTTGTTGTCCAGTTATTTTTTGTTCTATATCCGTATATTCATTTTCTACTTCGTATACTATGAACTCGTCAATATAACTTTGGGCATACAAGTCATTTACGTAAATATAATCCATAAGTTTTTGGATATCATCAGGCGCTAACTTTTCGGAAAATATTTCTTTTCCTCCATATTTCAATAATGCACCATTATATGCAGAAATATATATGTTATTTTCATTTAGCCCTATATTACTGACAACATTTATAATAGAATAGTCTGATCTTCCAGATGCAAATAGAAGGACATTATTATTGTCTTGAAGTTCTTTCAGTTTAGTTTTTAGACTTTCGTGAATTGTGCCATCTTTCATTAAAAGTGAGTCATCTAAGTCAAAAGCAATTAACCATCTTGTCAAATCTTCACATCCTTTTAGGTGGAACAGTATTATTCACTGCTCCACCTATACTATGGATTATTTATTCTGTTGTATTATAATCATGCTCTTTTTCAATTGAAACTTCTTCACCTAATATTGATAAAACGTGCATTTTATAAGAAACATATGCATTATATTCCAGTCGTTCTACCATGTCATAAGCTTTTTCCATGCTTTTGTCCATAATGAGTATTCCATGTCTTTCCAGAAGCAACGCAAGTGGTAAAGTATCACGTGTCTTAATATAGTTTCGGACGCTTTCAGCTAACTCAGGAGTAGTAGCCGGTTTATAATCCAAACATTTTATCTCACCTAACTTTTGAGTAGCCTCAGTGACATTCGGCATATTATTCCCAATACTTGCCCAGACCATGGATTCTTTAGAATGGCCATGAATAACACATTTAATTTCAGGATTCTCTTCATAACATGCCATATGCATATTAATCTCTCGTGTTAATCGCCCCTCTCCTTCAATAATATTCAAATCTTTATCAACAACTAATATTTGAAACGGACTGAGATTACATAGGTAATTCTGAGACATTAAGGTCGGTGTCATAATGATATGATCTTCGCTGACTTTTAAACTCAGGTTCCCACCGGCTGCATTCGTTTGGTATCGATCGAACATCATTTTTATTGTTGTGCACATCTTTTTTCTTTCTTCACTATATAGCATTTATCTCACCTCTAAGATTTCAATATTATTTTCAATATAATTGAATTGATTCAGATCTATTTTACAACTACCATAGTGTTGTACTTTACTGGCAGAAACTATTATGCCCTGCTTTACACAATCGCGGGTAGAATAATTCTGACTAACTCCATAAATGTAACCGCCGACGAAGGAGTCCCCTGCGCCAGTATCGCTTAAGATATCTACTTTAGGCGGTTTAACCTGATATATCGCGTCCTTCGTCATATACATGGCTCCCTCGGAGCCAAGACTACAAACAGCGTTCTTCACTCTTTCCGACAGTTTCATAAATTTCTCATAAATCTCTTCCTCTCCAGGGTAAAGGACATTCAATTCATGTTCGTTCGGTTTGACGAAATCAACCTTTTCTTCTAACGCAGCTTTCAAGTACTCCCCAGCGACATCACACGCAATATAGACACTATTTCTTTTTAAAATTTTTATAAGTTCTCTGAAGTCTTGCAGTGAATAAGTCGGAGGCGGAGATCCTGCGATAACAATAATATCTCCTCCCTTCACCTTATCTTCCAATATGTGCGACAGCTTTTTCTTGTCCAGTTTAGAAATAATAGGTCCTTTTTCTGTGATCATATAACTGCCACCAGAATTATTTATTACTACTATGCTTTCTCTTACTGATTCATTTCTTACTTCAATATATTCATGTTTAATTTCGTAGAGCTCTAAAACCCTATAAAACTCCTCCTTATTCATATCACCAGCAAAACCAAGTGCAATGTTTTCTTGATTCAATTGCTGGAGTATTGCTGATACATGCGTTGCTTTTCCACCTAGGTCAATGAAATTTTTCTCAACTCTATTATTCTGTTCCTGTTTTAGATTCCCTTCAAGATATTTTATTTTGTCAATCGCCGGATTTAATGTAATTGTATAAATCATTTATAACTCCCCAGTTTGACTATGTTTCTTTTTTAATCTGTCCAGTCTGGTATTATATGATTGAAATAAAAATTCCTGAGCGTAATATCTCACCAATAAAGCAATCAAAAATGCTGTTCCCCACATCTCTAGATCTTTAGTAAAGAAACCGATTATCATTAGCAATACAGCCAACAACACCATAAATCCCCAGAATAATTTACTTTTCAAAATATGATTCAAGTTTAATCACTCTTTTCTATGAGTTCGCTTCTTCAATATCTTCTGCAAAATATTTATCATTATCTTTTTGTCTTCCTATCACGAAGTATGTGAATATAGCTAGCCAACCAATCGAAGCAAGTATCGCCCACCACTCGCCATTCATGGCATTTGCGAAGAAGAGTTTGAATTCTCCGTTTTCAATAGTACTCCAAGTCAGCATACTTCCTTCTTCTACATTTACAGCGCCCGTTTCTTTTGCCAATCTTGTGATATAAGGTGAAAAATATGTCGAAATATAGAGAAATACCGGTGCAGTTATGATTCCATAAATAATCATGCGTACTAGGTTCCCTCGTGTTAATAATACAGCGCCCACCACAATAGACAGATTGATGATTCCACCAAATGGGAGAACGGTATTGCCGGGTAGTGTTACTGCAAATAAGAGCAACACAGGAACAATGATAATTGCAGTTACCCAAATCTCATTTCTACCTGCTAATATTGGCCAATCCAATCCGATAAGAATCTCTCGATCTTCAAACCGCTTTTTCATAAAATCAGAAATAGCGTCTGATATCGGTGATAACGCTTGCATAAATAATTTTGAAACCATTGGGAATAAAGTCAAAGCTGTAGCTGCCTGAATAGCAAGAATTAGAGACTCCTGAATGCTGTAACTCGCAGCTAAACCAAGCAATAGACCAATAATACCACCCATTATATGGTTCTCAGCAAAAACTCCTAATTTATCTCTAAGTGCTTCTGCATCCATTTTTTTGTTAAGAAAAGGGACTTTATCCATTAACTTATCGATGGGATATAATAACGAAGCGACTAATGTCATATGATGCGGAACAGTTACCCCAGGGATTCCAGTCAGGTCTTCAACTTCTCTCCCCCACACATCTCCAATTTTCAGTTCCACTATTACTTGTATGCTTGCAACAATGAAACCAGCAACTATACTTCCTGACAAATATGTCACTAAAATTGCGGTGAAAATTTTCCCCCAAACATTCCATACATCAACATTTAGTGTTTTTGTCCACTTGAACGCCAACATGGTGATGTTTATAATGACTAAGATTGGAAACATTAAGAAGGCAAATGGCCATGACCATGTGATTGCCGCTGCTGTTGTCCAACCGCCATCGACTGATGTTAAGTTTATACCTGTATTTTCTGCAAAAGTCTGTGCTGCAGGACTGATGGCTGAAAGCATGTAATCTACTACTAAAGTCATACCTGAAAATGCAACACCAAAGATAATGGCAGCACTCAAAGCATCTTTGAATTTCATCCTTGCTATAAGACCTATCACAAGCATTATGATCGGTACAAATACCGAGGCTCCCATGTCCAGTACATATTGAACTGCATTTTGTAATACTTCCATATAATTTTCCTTTCTGAAAAGTATTTATTTTAGAGCATCAATCAATTTCTGTTTTTCTTCTTCAAGTCCCATACCAGTAAGGAAAGCTATCCCGTTTAAAGTTGGTATTTCATATTCTTTGTTGCTTTTTGTTATAGAAACATATACATCTGCTGATCTGATATAACTGTCCAGTGATTTGATATCGACTGCTTCCACATTCGCTCTCACATTATTCTCATCAAGGATTCTTTTAACTTTTGAAGCTACAGTTTGACTAGTTGCTACACCACTTCCACATGCTACGATTACATTTTTCATAGTTATCCTCCTTAAAATATTTCTTTTAAATTTGTTTCAAGTTCTTTTGCATCATGACCATTTAGAATTATTCTTGAAATTTTTTCTTCCTGGAATTTTTCCATCAGATCTGACAGTAATGATATTTGTTTTTTAGGATTTTTTATTCCTAAAAACATAACAATCTTTACTGCTACCTCTGACTCCGTATCACCCATATTTTTGAATTGCAGATTCTCATTCAGCCTCACAAGATAAATGAATGGATGTTTAATATGAGGAGCATCTGTATGTGGAATTGCTATATTACAATATTGAGTTTCCAACCCTGTAGGGAAATCTTTTTCCCTTGTCATTAAAGCATTTAGATAGGTTTCTTCGATGTATCCAAGGTCTACAAGATGCTTTGCAGCACTTCTGAATAGATCTTCCTGGGAACTATAAGAAGCATCCAGAGTAATTAATTCTTCGCTAAACAAACTACCATATCCCACATTCGTAACTCCCTTCTATAAGTTTGACCAAGTCTTTTTCATTTGATTTATATAATCTCTTCATAAATAAATCGTCTGTGAAAAGTCCATTTAGCTCCAACAATTTTTTTACGTGTGCATTGTTACTTTCCGGTGATATACATAACACACATTTTTCCAATGACGGGTTAATCAATAATTGATAATCTTCTCTGATTGCCCCTTCTTCAACTGGAGCATGAGGTAAATATATGTTCGGCCCAATTATCATTGTTTGATATTTTTCTTCGAAGATATCCATGGTACTATCAAAATAGTTCTGATTTATTGAACCACGGTTTTTAAGAAGATTTAACCCCTTTGCAGCCATTTGGAATATGCCTTTATCCCTGACGAATTTAATTTGATGTTCTTCCAACAGTCCCAATGAGTTATTAAACTCTTCTTCCTCTGTTTCAAAAAACGTGTGCGCTTTATCCTGTATCTCTTCATAATTCTCTTCAGGTATTACGTCCTTCAGAAAATTCATCAACTGCCTAGTTTTTATATTTGGATCAAGTTCAAAGTATGACTCAACCTTTTTTTTGAACTCTTCCCTACCTTTATCGGAAAAAATGTTTTCCATAATGAAAACTTTTTTATTGGTGTTTAATGGTATGGTGCTAAATACAATATCTACATTTAGACTTGCTTCATAAAATTGTCTCATGCTACAGGTCCCAACATAATTGACATCAGGAAACATATCTTTCAGTTGAACTTTCATCAGTTCGGAAATTGAATGCCCGCTATGGCAGACAACCACTGCTTTTAATTCTTTATTATTTCTGTATTCTTCATTATTTATATAGTACATATGACCGAGCACTATCATTGCAAGATAAACTATCTCCGCTTCATCTAAACCAATATTTTTATAACCATCTATGATTTCCTTTACTACTTCATACACAGGGTAATACCTTTGAATGAAATCATCCGTGACTGGATTCTCGATAGTCAGTTTGAGATTCTTACGGACAAGTGCTGGAATAAGATGCTGAGTCAATTTAGATTTGAATTGATTATTCTTAAAATTAAAAGCTAGCTTTTCCTCCAGCTTCATAGTAATAAAATCTACGAATTCCTCAATTTTAATCTCACTTTTAACATCCGATTCTGTCTTTAAGTCAACTCTGTTTGCTCCAAGAAACACCAATGCCAGATAAGTTAGATCACGTTTGCTTAGTTCAGGGTATCCCCAGAACAAACCCTGGATCTCTTTAAACTCTTTAGTATTACTTAAATCCTGAAATTTTATAGATAAATCCCATTCTTTGTCAGTAATTTCAGAGCGTTTGATCATGATTAAAATAATGTAAGGCAATTTGTTTAAATATTCATCGCTTAGTGTAATATCTAGTTTACTCTCCAATTTTCTAATCCGTTCAGTAAGCAGGAAATATTCACCTTTTACCATGATTACTTTCTCTTCTAAAAGGCTTCTTCCATTGGGATATTGAAACATCCGATCTACAACATTCATGATTTCAGCTCTAATGTTAAGTTCCTGGCCTTTTAACAAATATCCATACTTCCTTTGATATTCAATGAATATATCATTCTCATAAATATACCTATTTATTACTTTGATGTCGTTCGTCAAAGTATTTTTACTTGCCAAACAATGTTCTGATACATTATCCAAAGAAAGGTATTCATCGTTTAAAGCGATTTTCAAGAAAGCAATATCCCTCCTGACTTCAGGCTTATAAATAGGAGTAAGCTCATCAATGGGAATTTGGTAATATTCAGCAATCATTGATGTAAATTCTGTAGCAATATAGACCATTTCTCCGTTGTTTATGACTACTTTTTTTCTTAAGTGCTCATTAATATCGTTAGCGAGATTAGCTACTTCTTCACTAGCAATGTCAAATCTACGAGTCAGACTTTCGATTTTTTCGTGATTAACGTTTAATAAGTACCGTACGATTTCCTTATACTTTTCACTCATTTATACTGCCTCCTATTTGTGCACAACCCTATTATATATCAGAATTTTTAGTTAAATTAACCCTCTCATCACAATCTGAAAAGGACAGTATTTGGGGATTGTGATAATCTAATATAAATAAAAACTCCCCATATTATTGGGTACATCTCATGTACCATTCAATAATACGGGAAGCTTTTAAGCCGTTCCCCCTACCCACTCCACCGATACAGCCCGAACCTGTAGCCCCACAGCTTGATGAACTCGCTCCGCCATATGTAGCTTGCTCCGGGGCCTTCGTACCAGCGTTCTCCGTCTTCGGATAATGATGCGATGTATCTGAATTCGAACCTGTCATTATTCAATTTCTCGAAGATGTATTTCGACCGCTTCACATGGTAGTCACTGGTGACGACGAGGGCTGTGTTGAACCCCTGCTCTTCCATGATGTCCATCGAAATAGTGGCATTGGTGTATGTGCTGTCTGCTTCGTAATCTTTGATGAGTGCTTCTTCGGGTATGCCGTATTCCACAGCGAGTGCTGTGCTCTGTGACAGTTCTTCGGTCTCCACCACAGGTGTGATCAGCACGTGGTCTGCGTATCCCTCTTTATACAGGTCGGCGGTCTTCTCCATGCGGCCGCCATCGCCGCCGAGCATGACGATGACGTCGCTTTGTACGGGAGTATCTGAGTAGTTATGGTTGAAACTGTCGATCAGCAGGATGACCAGCAACAGCAGCAGGAGACATATTGCGATAATGAGGATTCTCATTTTCATAGCCCGGACACTCCTTCACTTTTATATGTATCACCATAAAATTCATTCCGGAGGCAAGCATTACGAAAACCTCCGGAATAAACATCACACCGCCACTTTTTTCTTTTGTCCCCCATCTGCCCGGTAGGCCGGGAAAAATTCCGTCTCCCGGTCCACACCGTTCATCAGGCACAGTCTGTCATACACTTCCTGATTCCATATCTTCCTGCCGATATGGAATTTGAATTCCGTTGCATTGGAAAACCGCTTTTTGAACTTGAGCACCGAATCTTCTTCTGAATTGGACACTCCGCCGCCGTAATGGATGACTGAGAAGCCATTGTCCTTCGCCCAGTTCATCGCTGTATATTTCAGCAGATAGGCAGGCGACAGGTTCAGATACCTGCTCCTGGTGCCGTTCAGATGATCGTGTATGATGTCGCCCGAGATGAAGTAGAGCCCCATGGCGATGATTTCATCTTCGTAATAGACACTTGTCGTGAACAGCTGACGCCCGAACTGGCGCTTCAGCCCATAGAAGTATTCCCTGTCGAAATAATAGAACTCCGAAGCGTGGAGCCGTGACATCGTTTCATTATATATATCAAGAAATTCCTCTATATCGTCAAACCCCCGCTTCAGCTCACAGGAGATCTTTTCATTCCTGAGCAGTTTCCTGACCTTCCGCCTTGCGGTACTGCAGAACTCACTCTGGAATATATCCTCCGAACACCCGAGATCCGTCCCCACCGTGTTCCTGATATGACTGATGTCATACAGCTCCCTGAACGGCTCCTGGTTCTGGAATAGCGGATTGAACCTCACAAATTCCGACACGATGTTATTATCCCGCGTAAATCTCGTGAAGCATTCCTGGAATTCCGACAATAGCTGACGGGGGTCCGTGCACTCATGGATGACCGGACCCCCGTAGCCATACGGTGTGGTCAGGTCAAAATAGCGCTCGCCATCAATCAGGGTATCTATTTCTCTCTTTATCGCCCCCAGAGTGATGTGGCCATGCCTGCTCCTCAATTCATAGAATATCGACTCCCCGCCTTCGATCAGCTCGTTCACCTGTCCATATTCCCTGGTAAAATAGATATCTTTGTTCATAGCAAGTCCTCCGTTTTATTCCAAAGACTCTCAATTTCCCCTAAGCACCCGCGCACTTCGGGAAGGAATCATCCGGATCTGCTTTATGAACATTTTTCTGCTGGATTTATATGCTTCACAAGCCGTATCAGAACGGGAACCATTCTCTCTCTCAAACCAGGGTATCAATCCGTCAAAATCTGCCTGCATTCTTCCTTTACTGTGAGGTGATATCCTTTGGATTCGCCGCTGAGACACATCCATTCACCCCTTCCCTTAATTGGATTTTCCATATCCACCACCCGCTTCCCGACAAAGCCGGTGATGGGATTTACTTCAATCGTCCTGAGTGTTCCCGGTGAATGCCCGGGCCGTACTCTCCCCTTCCTGGCTGATGCCCTCGCTTTTCAGCACTTTCCCCGCTGTCATGGCAATTATTTTAATATCGAGCCAGAATGAACGGTTTTCCACATACCACACGTCCATCTCGAACTTCTCTTCCCAGGACAGTCTGTTGCGGCCGTTCACCTGTGCCCATCCGGTGATGCCCGGACGCACATCATGCCGTTTCATCTGGCGTCTGCTGTAAAGTTCCATATACTGGGGCAGTAAAGGCCTGGGGCCCACAAGGCTGAGCTCGCCCCTTAAAACATTGATCAGCTGCGGGAGTTCATCCAGGCTGTATTTGCGGAGCATGATGCCAAGATCCGTGAGCCGTTCCTCGTCCGGCAACAGTTCACCGTCTTCACCCCGGACATCTGTCATCGTCCTGAATTTATGGAGGTCAAACGGCCCCCCTTTATATCCCGGACGCCTCTGACTGAACACTACCGGACTGCCCATCTTCATCTTTATCATGACAGCGACAGCAATCATCAGAGGGGAAAGGAAGACGAGCATAGCCAGGGCGGCTGAAACATCGAACACCCTTTTCATCAAGACACCTCCATGTAATCCAATCACTTCACACCACTGAGTTCATTGATGATGAAGCGGGCCTTGCCGTTTCTGTCTTTCGGTATCTGATCCAGATAGTTGTACTGATACTGACAGTCGGCCCCCAGCCGGCGCACGACCCGCTCTTTGAATATCCGTTCTTCCTTCGCACCATAACCCGGCTCCACCACCAGATTGACGATGAATTGCTTCATATCCTTCTGTATAAACTGGAATGCGGCCACCGTATCCTCGATGCCCTCCACCGCCCGGGCGATGCCGACGCTCGTCACCCTGTTGCCCCTGCTGCCGATCAGGTATTCGGACTTCCTGCCGAAGATCCTTGTTATCTTTATGTCATCAGCATAGGAATTCAGATACTCCTCATCAGAATCGATTTCGACCTGGTCGTTGATCCGGTAACGCACCAGAGGCGTAGCATAGTTGATGAAACTGGTGACAATCATCTCGTACAGATGATGGTCTATCCTCTTGAACTCGAAGAGTCCGGTTTCATGTCCCACTTTGTAGGCACCGTCCGTGCCTGCGTATATGAAAGGCGCGCCCTCTCCGCTTGCGTACTGGTCGATGACCCTTGCCCCGAAGGCTTTCTCTATATCCGCCTTTACATGCGGCAGCAGAATCTCTGAAGTCGGAAATACCGCCTTCACTTGCCAGTTCACCCTGAGGCGGTGGTTCAGCACATATTTCGCCACCATGTGTATTGCGGACGGGAAGCCATCCAGTGCCTCCGGTTTGAAGCGGGCCATACTGCCATACACATGGCCGATATTATCCTGCGTCATATGGTTTGCGGCATAGAGCATCTGGTTCATCGGCATATTGTAGCGCCAGAGTATATTTTTATGATTGGGCGGTGTCAGGTCCTGGCCGGTGAAAGAGGCCCGTTTCGCAAACGGCCGTACACCGTTTTGGAATTTTATATAATCGAGATAGGCCATCCGGTCTGCCCGGTCATACTCTGAATCATATACAGCGAGGCTCTCACCCGTTGTACCGCTCGTGCCGGAAAACCGGATCCGCCCCTCCCTGCACGAGCGCACTTCTAGTTCGTACCTGAGATCATTTTTCATCGTCATCGGCAACTTCAGGAAACTTCCGAGAATGTCTGTCTCATCAATCTCGATATTGGCATATGCCCTGATGTTCCCTTTCAGATGATGCATGAAATCGACCAGCTTGTCCGTCTTGTCGAATCCCCCGCGAACGTAGCGTGCGAGGGCTTCCCGGTAGAGATGGTTGTATCTCTCCCTTTTCAGTTTATAACCGTAAACACTCGTAAATGCGTGCTGCAAAAATATCGGTGACTTGTAGTAGATATTGTGTGTCGAGGCATCTATCAGTTCTTTCAGCATTCAGATCACCTTATCTCCTGGACTGATATAGAGCCAGACCCAGCCGGCCATCAGCCGTAATTGCCTTCAACACTGATGTGATGGCATTCAAACTTCGCGCAAACACTTCAGAATCATCCAAACTCCGCCGTGCTGCCGGCGCCTGCCTTCTGCTCAAGCTCATTGATGATGAAACGCACCTTGCCATTCTTCTCCTTGGGGATGAAATCCATATAATTGAACACATACCTGTTATCCGGCCCCAGCTGACGTTCCAGCCGCCCACGGATCACCAATTCGTCCGCATGTTCATCATAATCATCCTCGACCACCATATTCACCTGGAACTCCTCTTTCTCTTTCTGGACGATCTGACACTGCACCACCTTCTCTTCGAAACCATCGACGATCCAGGCCAGGATGATGTTCATGACCTTCCTGCCGTCCTGCGCGATGAGATAATCCATGCGGCGGCCGTAAATCCGCCGGATGATGATATCATCTTCGTATGAGTTCAAATACTCCCGGTCTGAATGGATCTCGACTTCGTCACCAATCCTGTAGCGGACAAGCGGTGTGGCATAGTTCAGGAAGCTCGTAACGATCATTTCATACCGGTGCTCACCCCGGCGCTCGAACTCGAACAGCCCCGTCTCGTGACCGATCGTGTAGCCCTCATCGGTGTTTCCATACAGGAACGGTGCCCCTTCAGAACTTGCATATTGATCGATGACGACGGTATCGAAGGCGGCTTCGATATCCCTCTTTGCATATGGGAGGAGTATTTCTGCCGTCGGAAAAACCGCCTTCACATCCCAGTCGGCCCGGAGGCCGTTCGACAGCATATATTTTGCCACCATATGAATGGAGGAAGGCAGCCCGTCGATCGAGACCGGCCTGAACCGCTTCATGTTCTCATATACATGCTCCACATTTTCAGGGGTCATATGATGGGAGGCGTAAAGTGCCTGGTTCATGGCCAGATTGTACCGCCACAGCTTATTCCTGTGGACTGCCGGTGTAATCTCCCGTCCGGTGAAAGATGCGCGCTTCGAGAACGGTTCGATGCCCTGCCTGTATTTTATATAATCCAGATAGGCCATGCGGAGCGCCCAGTCCTCCTCCGACTCGAAGACTGCCAGGTTGTATCCCGTCGTCCCGCCGGTCCTTGAAACATGGAGCTTACCCTCTTTGTGCGACCGATCGTCAAGTTCCCTCCGGAGATCCTCCTTCTCCGTCATCGGGAGGGCCAGGTAACTTTCCATGATTGTCTCCTCATCCACATCAATATCCCTGTATGCAACTATATTGTCCTTGAGGTGATGCATCAGACGGATCAGCGGTTCTCGCCCACCGGAGTCCTCTGTGACATATCGCCGGAATGCTTCGTGATAATAATCGTTGTACCTCTCCCGCCGCTTTTTAAAGCCATATGCACTGGTAAAGGCGTGCTGCACAAATACCGGCGACCTGTAATAAAGGCTATGCGCCGATGTACTCATCATTTTTTTCAGCATTGTGATCACCCTGTTCCGAAAGAGTGTTATAGAAGTTCAAAAGCTGCTCCTGCATAAATCTTCTGTCAAAGTTGTCGACAATGAATTTCCGGGCGCTGCTCGCCATCCGTTTCCTGCGCGGATCATCCAGTATCAGTGCGTCCAGGGCGCTTGCGAGCCCCAACGCATCGTTGCTGGCGGTGACGATGCCGGTCCGCCCATCTTCGATCGTGTCGCGGGCACCTGTTGAGTCGAAGACGACCACCGGTATGCCCATGGCCTGTGCCTCCATGCTGACGTTGCTGAACCCTTCCCGGTATGTCGGCAGTGCGAACAGATCCATCAGACTGTAGTAATACTCCACCTCTTTCGTATAGTCACAGTGTATGATGTTCTCATGCGTCCCGATATGCCGGGCATTTTCCGCTTCGACCGGATCACTCTCTTCGAAATCACCAACCAGCAGCAGCTTCAGGTTCGCGTATGAATCATCGAGGGCGATGAATGCCTCGACCAGTTCGTTGATGCCCTTATCACGGGTCAGCCTGCCGACGTAGCCGATGACAAAATCCCTGCGTTCAAGCCCGATCTCCTCACGCAGATCCTCCAGCCGGTCTTTATCGACTGCAGCCGGATCGTATTTCTTTGTATCGATCCCGTTACTGCTGCCTCTGCCGATCCTGACGACCTTGTCACGCGCAAGCAGCTTCCGCGCAATCATCTCACTTTCCAGGCTGTCGGACACGACGATCACATGGGTACTGAGCGTGCACGCCGTCTTCTCAGCCGCATGGAGAATGATTCTCTTAAGCCCCTCTGCCGTCTCAAGACGCAGTCCCCGCTGGATGTAGATCCGTGTCGTGACACCTGCGAGCCGGCCGGCAATCATGCCGAGCAGCCCGGCTTTCGGTGTGCTGAAGTTGATGATGTCCGGATCCTCCCGCCTGAGGTACCTGTACAATGTATACAGTACCTTCAAGTCCCGGAGCGGACTGATTTCGCGCTCGAAGGGTATGTGCTCTACCGTCATGCCATCATACGAAGTTTCAAAATCCTTGTTGCAGACCACTGTGACATCGTAGCCATTCTGTTCTATGAACTGCACCTGCTCTCTGATGAAAAGGACACTCAGTGAAGACGTGACCCCCTGGATCATTTTCTTTTGCATAGGCGACAACTCCAAATCCTCAGTTTTTCGTTACTGCACCCGTAAAACTTGCGCATAAACCCATTCAAACACGCTTTTCTTCATCTCTCTTTGACCCGATGACACCAAGCGCCACAATGACCATGTAGAAAAATTTGAAGCGGTGCCGGAGCGCCGTTCCGGCATTCGATATGCCGAGTCCGAATATCAGCCAGCCGGCGAAGATACTGATCAGCAATATGCCGAGTATCGGCCGCTTCCTGATGACATCGATGTTCCTGACAAAGATGGCAAGGGAGAACAGGTAGAACACCCCGTCCAGGAAGAAGCTGATCAGATCATTGAAATTCCTGATACTCCACGGCATCGGTGATGCGATGAAATAGACGATCTTGACCGGTGCAAACAGAATCACCTGGAAGAGGTTGTTAACCTCGAGTCCACTCAGGTAGGCTGTGTCCCCCCTGGTTGATGTGAACGCTTCGTAGATGTTGTCGTTGTTGTTCAGCACCTGGTCGACCTTGTTGAATATCGGCAGCCCGGACACGATGCTCGGGAACACCAGGATATAGGTCAGTATCAGTGCGAAAATACTGAACGGCACGACCGACTCAAGGGTGAACCGGAAGGCTTTCTCGTCATGCCGGTAAAATATGAAGCCGAACAGATAGCCGAGCAGCATGCCGATGATCGCCGAATGGAACGATGCCCCGAGCAGCACCAGTACTACACTCAGTACTGCGCCGGCCCGCTCTTTATCCTTGAACCATCTGATGAAGCAGTAGAGCGACATGACCACCATCAGTGAAATGATCGATTCCCTGAGCAGGATCCCGGAAAATATCAGTGAGTGCGGGAAGAAGCCCATGACCAGCACGAGCATCAGCTGGACGCGGTGCGGAATTCCCAGCATCCTGAAGATCCTGATGACAATCAGTATGGCCGTCATCGCAATCAGGATGTTGAGGTATTGTGCAAACAGCCTGTCATCTCCGTAAATGTTGAACAGGATGCCGAGCATGTGGGAATACACTCCGCCGTAGACCGATTCGCCCAGCATGGACAGGTTCTCGGATACCATGACCCCTGTCCGGTAGAAGTTCTCCGTATCATTCCCGCTGTGCGGGATCTCGAACACATCCCTCCCGTACAGATCAACGAGCATCAGGATGATCCGCACGATGAAACTCATGAATATGACAAGGCAAAATTCCGGATAATTCACAAGGAGGGCCAACAGCAGCAGGATGGACGTGATGCATATGAATGTCACTGTCAGATACGTACTGTCCGGGATGTAGTAATGATTCATCACGGAACCAAGGAACAGATAGATTAGAGTAACACCCCAAATGAGCAGCATTGGCCACCTCCAGAATTCAGACTTAGTATTTCCTTGTCAGAAGAAGCGTTGAAATCTGCGACAGGACGATGGCTGCCGCTGTGATGACGGCGACGACGAAACTGCCTCTGATGCCGTAAGGCACAATCAGCAGCGCGGACAGTGCCACTGTGAATATCAGGTTCACCGCCTGCAGCATCACCTGTATGTTGTACAGGTTGAAAACATTGAGCGCCATTTCAAATGATTTCTCCAGTACAATCAGGCTGATGAAAACCCCGAGCAGGACCATGTCCGTCTGATGGCCGCGGAATGCCTCCCCGTAGACGAACACGAGGATGTCATTGCCGTACAGTATCAGGACAGCATTCCCGATCACGATCGCCACCAGGTAGATACCCATCATTTTGAAGAATTCACCATAGAATTTCCTGAAACCTTCCCGCGCAGCCAGTGCCAGTTCGGCGATGTAGCTCTGATTGACGGTAATGACGATGTTCGAAGCGATTGCCGCAAAATACATGATAGTCGCATATATTCCGAGATCCTCGACACTGTGGTAATGTTCGATGAAATACCGCGGCACGTTCGCATTCAGGGATGATAATAGTCCAACGACCGACAGGCCGATCCCCAGCCAGAAGATATGCCTGAAATGCATCCTTCCGAACAGCTTCGCCATATGATGGTCATAGGAGGCGAACCGCCTGTCATATAAATAGTAGACCAGCACCTGTGCCGCCAGAAGACTGATGATCGCCGCCATCAGGGAATGCGTGACGACGACCGACAGTGTGAAGAAGAGGACTGTCACAACGCTCTTGATGATCTTCGAATGCGCCAGGAAGCGAATGTTTCCCTCCGCGATATTCTCCGTGTAGATGAACTCCTCTTTCGTCTCGTAAAATTTGAACAGACTGAACAGCATCAAACAGGCCATCTCGTACGGCCTGAAATCCATCACGAGGGCAAATCCCGCCATCGACAGGAGGAAAATATAATTCAGTATGCCCCTGAATCGTGCAAATATCGTATATCCGTAACTGTACTTCCGCTGCGTCGGTACGAGATCGGAAAACGAGAACCTGCTGAACAGTACAAGCGGCGCCACGATCGCCAGGAAATAGGAGAACAGCCCCATTTCATACAGTCCGATCAGTCTCGTGATGAGGATGACCTGTATCCACTGGTTGAATGAAAACAGCAGAGTCGAGAAGACATGCAGTATCTTATTCTTCATATCCCGTCCCCCTAGAGGCGCCACACTGTCTGCCCGGCTCTCAGGTCCGCCTGATCGATGATACCCTTAATATCAATCACCAGACCATCATCGCTCAAATATTCCAGATACTCCCGCCTGTTTTCCCGGTATTCATCATGGCACACCGCAAACATCATGACATTCGTTTCCACAAGCTCCTCTTTCTCTCTGAGGTCGATTCCGTAGAGACGTTCTGCTTCGCCGGGATCGGCCACCGGATCATGCACCACAATGCCAAAGCCGAACTCCCGGAGTTCTTCGATGAGGTTGATGACTTTTGTATTCCTGAGGTCCGGGGTGTTCTCCTTGAATGTCAGCCCCAGCATGTTGATGGTGGTCCCCTGGACGGCAAGCCCTTTGCAGAGCATCGTCTTGACCATCGATGAAATGATATGTTTGCATATATTGTCATTGATGCGCCTGCCGGCGAGGATCACTTCCGGATGATGTCCCACCGCCTGCGCCTTATGGGTTAGGTAATACGGATCGACGCCGATGCAGTGTCCACCGACGAGACCCGGTGAGAACTTCAGGAAATTCCATTTCGTCCCGGCTGCTGCCAGCACTTCCCGTGTACTGATGCCGATCTTGTTGAAAATGACGGCCAGTTCGTTCATCAGTGCGATATTGACATCCCTCTGTATATTTTCGATGACCTTCGCCGCCTCTGCGACCTGTATGTTCTCCGCTTTGTACACACCGGCCTTTATAACCGCTCTGTATACTTCCGCGATGATGTCCGTCACTTCCTCCGTCTGTCCGCTGACGACTTTCGTAATCTTTTCAAACGTATGCTCCCTGTCCCCCGGATTGATCCGCTCCGGTGAATAGCCGACATGGAAATCAATTCCCGCATCAAGCCCCGAAAACTTCTCCAATACGGGTATACATACCTCCTCTGTAGCCCCCGGATAGACCGTCGATTCGAAAACGACGATGGCTCCCTCTGCCAGCACAGAGCCGACAGTCTCACTCGCCCTTATCAGCGGTGAGAGGTCCGGCTGGTTGTGCTCATTGATCGGCGTCGGCACCGAAACGATGATGAAATCCGCTGCGCGCAGCATCTCGCTGTCACCAGTGAATTCGATGTCCGAATGTTCCAAATCCGTCCCATCCACTTCGTTGGTCCGGTCACAGCCGGCCTTCAGCTCTTCAATCCGGCTGTCATTGATATCGAATGCGATGACCCTGCCGATCCTGCCGAAAGCGACCGCAACGGGAAGCCCGACGTAACCGAGGCCCACGACTCCAACTTTCCTGTTCATCTGCATCACTCATTTCATGGATATGCCGGTACACCCGGCATTCATATGGCCCGTTCGCGGGCGGTTATCTCTTTGTGATAGTAGTCCATGTACCAGTCGATGAAGCGGTCGATCCCGTCCTGTATACCTGTCGCCGGCCTGAAACCGGTGGCGGCATAAAGGTCCTCGACATCGGCATATGTTTCCGGCACATCACCGGGCTGAAGCGGCATGTAGTTCTTTTGAGCCGTCTTGCCAAGCCTGTTCTCTATCGCCTCGATGAACGCCATCAGCCTGACCGGTGCGTTGTTGCCGATGTTGTATATTCTGTAAGGTGCACTGCTCGTTGCGGGATTGGGCGTGTCCCCCGACCAGGCCGGATCCGGCTGCGGCGTAATCCCCATGAGCCGCACAACCGATTCGACGATGTCATCCACATACGTGAAGTCCCTGAGCATATTGCCGTTGTTGTACACATCGATCGGCATATCCGCGAGTATCGCCTTTGTGAATTTGAACAGCGCCATGTCCGGCCTGCCCCACGGCCCGTATACTGTGAAGAACCTGAGTCCTGTCGTCGGCAGCCCGTAAAGGTGACTGTAGGTGTGTGCCATCAGCTCATTCGCTTTTTTGGTCGCAGCATACAGGCTGAGCGGATGGTCGATGTTGTCCGTTGTCGAGAAAGGCTTGACCGTGTTCGCCCCGTACACTGAACTCGATGATGCATAGATCAGCTGCTCCACACCGTAATGCCTGCACCCTTCCAGAATGTTGGTGAAACCGTTGATATTGCTTTTGATATAGGCATGCGGGTTATCAAGGCTGTATCTGACTCCCGCCTGGGCCGCAAGATTGATGACGATATCCGGGCGGGCGTCGCGGAAGATTCCCATGACCCCGTCCGTATCCGCCATATCCACTTCATGATTCTCCACCCTGTTCTGCAGCATCTGCTCCAGCCGGTCCCTTTTCAACCCCACATCATAATAGTCGTTCAGATTGTCGATGCCGATGACCGTGTACCCTGTATCTATCAGTCGTTTTGATAGATGGGAACCGATGAAACCGGCACTTCCCGTAACCAGTATCTTCTTCATCCAATGCACCCTGCCTTTCCTCCCGAAAATTCAGCACTACCGCATCATCCTGATCATCTGTTCCGTATGTTCTCCAAATACCGCCCTGCCACTGACCATCTGTGGAAACCAGACAGACTGCCCGAAGATGTTGAACTCCAGAAGGACGATATCATCATTCTCATCCAGTGTGAAATCCCAGGAAACCATTCTCATATGCGGTGTCTTTTCATGCATCTCACATGCCACCCTGATAAGCTTCTGGATATTGGGAAGTCTGTGGTTTGCAAATGAAGTCCCAGTATCCGGATGAAATCTGTGTACTTCCCCGAAAAACGTCAGCCCCTCGCTGCCGAGCTCCCCGTCGTCTGACACAGCGACCGATATGCCGCCGGCCTGTATATTATCGACATGGCTGCCTCCCCGGCCCATGCTGAGCGTGATCGGGGCATGGAACACCCTGTCATCGACAAGATAGGTGATCACCCTGAGAGTATTGATCGATCCCCCGTAAAGCACCTTCAGGCTCTCACTCGGAACGATCTTCTCCTGTACGATGAAGTCCTCGCCGTAGGAGGCCAGCACTTCAGCCAGTTTGCGGCCGGTGCGCCGGTCGGCTCCATCCCGGAAATCATACAGCGCCACCGAATCCCCCGAGCTCGAATCGAGCGTCGGCTTGATGACGGCCGCCCCGATGTCCTCAAGCGCCGCATACGCCTTTTCCTTCGAGATGATCTTTCTGTCGCTCGTATAGAACACCCCGCTGTTGTTGATGAGATACGTGTCAGGCAGCCGGACACCCTCGATGTCCCTGTAGTACATCCCGAGAAAACTTTTGTCGCTGATCATCCGGCCGATTTCCCGGTTGTTGAGTTTTCTCTCAAGTTTCGTGGTGAATAGCATCTCCGGAAAGTACTTCACGTTGAACCTCCCCGAATAGCTCTGATACAGACGATGCCACCGTGTGGAAATCCGCCTGCCGTAATACTTCGTCCACATATCCTGTATCTCCGCTTCCTCACTGTCGCTGATCCTTATAGTCCGATACAGATGCCTTTTGCGGAAAATATTGTAGTATTCACCGGCAAGTATCTTGACCAGATACATGGAATTCACAGCCTTCAACAGCCCTGCTGTCACTGTCTTCCTATAACTGTCAGTCCTCACATCATCTCCCCCTCGATGCTTCGTTTCTCATCCAGATCTGTACCAATGTTGTTTCAGGCAATGACCTTGTCCACGCGTATTCTTTTCCGGATGAGCCGTATCACCCTGCTGATCTCCTCCACTGTCATTTTCGTATCAGACGGCAGGCATATGCCATTTTCAAAAAGGTATCTGGATTGATCCTGCCCTTCACAGAAATAATCGTATCCGATGAATAGCGGCTGAAGATGAAGTGGTTTCCAAACGGGTCTCGCTTCAATATCATTCTCATTCAGATACTCAACCACTTCACCCGCAGTTACTCCCAACCTATCCGGATCGATTGTCATTGCAGTGAGCCATCTGGTATGGAAAGACCCTTCCGCCTCGGGCATGAATTCAATGCCATCCACATCCCCGAGCCCGTATACATATTGCTCATATATGGCGCGCTTCTGTCTGATACGGTCCTCAATCACTTCCATCTGCCCTCTGCCGATGCCTGCGCATATGTTGCTCAAGCGATAGTTGTAACCGACTGTTTCATGCTGGTAGTGGGCCGCCGCTTCCTTGGACTGTGTCGCTTTCTCCAGTGCCTTCCTGATCATCATCTCTTCATCTGAAATGATCATTCCGCCGCCTGAAGTGGTGATGATCTTGTTGCCGTTGAAGGAATAGACGCCGAATCTCCCGAACGTCCCGCTCATTTTGCCCTGATACACAGCCCCCAGGGATTCCGCTGCATCTTCAATGACTGACACAGCATATCGGTTACAAATCTCCACAATCCTATCCATCTTGGCCGACTGCCCGTAAAGGTTGACAACGATCACTGCTTTCGGCAGCTTTTCATGCATCTTGTAAAACTCGAGTGCCTGTTCCAGAATTTCCGGGGACATATTCCATGTGTCCCTCTCCGAATCGATGAAGACCGGTCTGCCGCCCAGATAGAGTATCGGGTTGGCACTGGCTACAAATGTCAGCGAGGAGCAGAAGACAATGTCATCTTTCCCCACACCCAGCAGATCGAGTGCAAGATGGATTGCACCTGTCCCGCTGGATACTGCACATGCCGCTTTCGTTCCGGTAAAATCCCTGACCTGCCTTTCAAACTCATTGACGTTATTCCCAACCGGTGCTATCCAGTTCGTCTTGAACGCTTCTTTTATATATTTCTTTTCGTTCCCGCCCATATGGGGGGATGATAATAATATTCTGTTCCGAGGCATTATCAAGTCACCTCTCCCTTAATTTGGACAATATTCATGAACAGTTGCTGTAATGCACCCGACCAAGAGTTCTACAGCACTGCACGCCTTTGATCAACCCACTCTCTCTTTTATCAGTTCCGGCTGTTTCACATTTTCCTGACCGATGAATCTGAGTATGCTCTCTTTCAATTCGTTCTCGTCAATCGACAGGAATGTTCTGATATGCGACTCGATGATGCTGAGTGATGATTCGGATACCCTCCCCCGGTATATTTTTTCGTAAACTTGTTCCGGGTGTATTTCATCTTTTTTCAACAACTCTTCGTAAAGTTTTTCCCCGGGGCGTATGCCGACGAATTCTATGCCGATGTCTTCCTCACTGAATCCGCACAGACGGATCATATTTTTGGCCAGATCGACGATCTTCACCGGTTCCCCCATATCAAGGACGAACACTTCCCCACCTTCTGCCAGTGTACCCGCCTGTATGACAAGCCGTGAGGCTTCTGGAATCGTCATGAAGTATCTTGTCATCCTCGGATCTGTTACTGTGACCGGCCCGCCCAGCTGTATCTGTTTTTTGAACTTGGGCACAACCGATCCCCGGCTCCCGAGAACATTGCCGAATCTTACTGCGACGAGTGTCGTCTCTTCGCATCCCTTATCCAGTGCCTGCACGATCATTTCAGCCATCCGTTTCGTGGCGCCCATGACATTCGGTGGATTGACCGCCTTGTCCGTTGATATCATGACGAATTTCTTCGCTTTGAAGTGGCACGCAGCTTCCGCAGTGTTCTTTGTACCGATCACGTTATTCTTCACTGCTTCCTGCGGATTGTACTCCATCATCGGTACATGTTTATGCGCCGCTGCATGGTAGACGATATCCGGGCGGTACTTCTCGAATACTTTGAACATGCGCTTCCTGTTCTGCACATCGGCGATGATCGGCACATAGCTGATGTTGTCATTCTTATTGTCCAGCACCTCTTCCAAAATCGTGTAGATGCTGTTTTCCCCATGTCCGAGCAGCAGTATCTTCCTCGGCTGGAATTTCGCAATCTGGCGGACGATTTCGGAACCTATGCTGCCGCCGGCTCCGGTGACGAGTATCGTCTTGTCAGCAACCTGTTCTTCAATGCCTTCAATATCGAGTTCCACCGGCTCACGGCCGAGCAGATCCTCGACTTCGACCCGTTTGAGCATATTGACTTCCAGCCGTCCGGACAGTATGTCCTCGATATTCGGCATGATCAGAACGTCCACTCCGTCCATGTTGGCGACGGCGTGGATCTTCTTAAGTTCTTTCTTGCTGAGTGACGGAATCGCGATGACTATCTTCTTGATGCCGTACTTGTTGACCATCCGTTCCACATCTTCGCGCTGGCCCTCGACTTTCACTCCGCCTGCAATTTCCATGTTCTGCTTGGCCGGATTATCATCGATGACAACTACCGGATTCATTCCCATTGCCGGATTATCCAGCATCTGCTTGATCAGGATCGAACCGCCTTTGCCTGCGCCGAAGATCAATGTCCGTATCATCTTCGGGCTGTGAGACCGCCTGCCGTTCAGCTGATGGTAGAGCAGCTTCCAGAACAGCCGTGAGCCGCCGATGAATATCATATGCATCATCCATGTAACGAGCATCAGACGCAGGAATGTCATATTGAACAGCAGATAGGTCAGTATGGTGGTCGTGAGCATAGATGCCGAAACAGCCTGCGTAATTGAAATCAGTTCCCTGACACTCGCATATTCCCACGCCCGGTGATACAGGTTGAAAATATAGGCAAAAAGATGGTGGTTGATGAGCAGCACCGCTGCTGTGACCCCGAGTACAGTGAGCGGATACTCTGCAAAGAACGGCATGAGAATGTAGTAGCCGATGAACACCGAGAAAGTGACGATTAATGAATCGACTAAGAGAAAGAAAAAATAGCGTTTCCTCGCACCCATATTATCCTCTTCTTTCCGATGACCCTTATTTGGTTTTAAATGCACCCGTAAAGCTTCTTCCTGATTTTCCCGGACGATTCCGCCTTGACCTCTCCAGACAGAGCCGCCCGCCGCACACTTCCAGTAAATTCATGTTTTACTTACACTTCCTGAAACACCCTTACGCGTATGCAGCTGGTCCGGTTGCTTCCTCGGTCGTCATCCCCTCTCTGTCACCCCCGTCACGGCACCCCTGTCGTGATGGAAATGAGAAATTTTATAAAATCATACAGATGCTTCTCTTTTTATATGGATCTGCATAATTCCCCATGCACTGTCCACCCTCAATCCCTGCATGCTGTCATGATTGAGCCCTTCGTATGCACATGATTTTGGAAGTTGAAACTTCTTCCTGTATATTAATCAGCCGTCATGTGACGCCTGATGGTAATAGTAATCGTCTTTCAACCGGTATTTTGCATCCCGGTTGTTGAGGACGAGACCGATGATGTTCGCATCTGCCTTGTTCAGGAGATCCTTCGCCTCCAACAAATGATTCCGATTATTATTTTCCACATCGGTAATCATAATCACGCCATCCGCACTCTTGCTCAGAAGCTGAGCATCTGTCACGGATAATAAAGGTGGGGAATCCACAATAATCATTTCATACTGAAATTTCAGATGGTCGATGAACTGAGTCAGCTTTTTCGATGACAGAAGTTCAGACGGATTCGGCGGAATTGGCCCTGATGTAATCAGATACAGATTATCGAACTCTGTTTGATTTACCAGATCTTCCGAAGCGATATCATTTACAATCGCAGTGGAAAGCCCTTTTTGATTACTCACTTTGAATGTATAATGACAGGTCGGCCGTCTCAGATCACCGTCAAGCAGCAGTGTTTTCTTCCCTGCCTGGGCATAGGCGATTGCCACATTGGCAGCAATCGTGGATTTTCCCGCTCCTGCCACGGCTGACGTGAACAGGACTGATCTAATCGGACGGTCTATGCTGGAATACATGATATTCGTACGTATGGTACGAAATTGCTCACTTACAGGAGAATGCGGCTTAGTCGCAACGATGATCTTCTTTGCACTGGCAACTTCATTGTTCATCTTCCTGTGCCGCATCACGAGAACCCCCTCTTATTCTTCTATCCTTGCTATGGAGCCGACCACAGGCATATCAAGGTAATGCTCTGCATCTTCTTCGTTTCTTACAGATTTATCAAAATAAGCTCTGGAAAATGCCAACGTCAAACCGAGCAACAGTCCGACCACAATTCCCACTGTAATATTAATCAGAGGGTTAGGTGATACAGGTTCTGTATCCGCTTCCAAATTTGACGGTGAAAGAATAGAAACATTGTCGACATTCATAATGCTCGTCACCTGTTCCTGGAACACATTCACAATCTCATTCACGATACGTTGAGCCTCTTCCATGCTTTCATCCGTCACAGTTACAGTCAGCACCTGGGACTGTTCCTGATTAACAACAGTAATCTGTTCGGAAAGACTGGAAAAAGATTTATCCAGTTCCAGATTATTGATGACATTCTCCAAAACGATTGGACTCTGTAAGATATCACTGTATGTACCAATCAGTTGAAGGCTCGTCTCAATATCCTGATCACTCGTATTCTTTGTCTCTTCAGATTCACTGACCAGAATTTGCGTTTGTGCCTGGTAACGAGGAGGAATTAAAAAGAATGTAATGAGAGCAGCAATAACTCCCGTGATCAGAGTCAATACAACAATTGAAGTCATATTTTTCTTTATAATCTCCAATGCTTTCTCCAGGTTGATAGATTCCCTCATGTCACCCCTCCTCTGTATATTTAATTTTAATATAGTTAGCTGCTAAACCACTTACTAATACAATAGTTATTCACTTATTACAATTAAAAAGTATTTTAACATCATTATAAACATCACATTATAAATATGCAATAGATTTTTGAATATTCAAATAAATTATTCTTTCATCTGGCTTAAATTACTCAAAAGATAATACATATTTTAATTACGAACAAAAAACCGACTTCACATTTTATCGTGAAGTCGGCATTAAATTCTATGTAAATGACATTATTAAAATGGCTCTTACGCTAGCTTGGGGAACAAGTATGTATGCATTCCGTTTCAGTAATGGAAATTTTTAATCAGTCTGTCCGGTAAAGCATCCGTTGGCGCAACAGTTCAAATCCTGCCCGGCCATATATCATTCTTTTCAAGGTTTTTAACCGGTTGGTATTGCCTTCGACGAAGTCATTACTCTCTGGGTATACGAGGGCATTTACTGTAGATTTGAAGTCACTGAGCAGTCTTCGGGTGAAGTATTTGGTCAAAGAGATCCTGCCGTTGATGTTCGTAGCGTATAAGTTTAATGAAACCGGTCTGGTCTTTTTGGGTGATGGTTTCACGGAAGGATGCGATAAATGCATAGACGGACTGGATTTTTGGAGACTGTTTCAGAACACAATTGATGAGCCTCCGTTCCGAATCGTCTTCCAGTCGATTCTGCCAGAGAATCCGGCGAATTTCCCGCCGGATCCTTGTGACTACTAAACTAAACTGGAAAATTCTTGCTCGATATATTTTATAGAACCAACTCAGCTAAAACTCTCCTATAAAAAATGCAAACATTTCTTCTTCCTAAACATACTATTTAAACGACATACAACCCCCGACTACCAAACGAGTATTTTATGTATGGAATTTATTTTCACCTTATGTTAAATGATAATCCAATTTAATTTGTAAAACAGTATTTTTGTCGTTCATCAGAGCAGTCTTACTATCATTTAGTTTAAAATTTCCACCTTCGTGAAAATGTACGAATTTGTGATGATAAGGACAAAGACAAATAACATTTTTATAGTGATCAATTTTATTTTCTTCTTCATTTTCGTATGTTTTAGCCGTATGGATAGGATTAATATGATGAACTTCTATATAAAATGTTCCATCTGGATTAACTATTTTATTTTCTGATTCCAGACCGCATAGTTGGCATTCATAATGATATAATCTTTTTAATTTGCTCACTAATTCTTTTGATCTATTCACTTTTTCAATTTCAGAAACTTGATAATTAAGTTTGCTTTGAATTTCTTTTATATCATCAATTAAACTAATTTTATACGGGGATTCATTATCTTTGATTTCATTTGACTCAAAATTTTTTGGAGGGATAAATGTTCTATCAAAGCCCCACACTTTTAGTTGCTCAGATACAGTACGTTTATTATGTGTAGAAAATAAAAATAGTTTATCATAAAAATATTCGGAAGAAGGGATATATACTTTTCCTTCAAACATAAAATACTTTTTTATTTCATCTATATACGACTCATCATCTTGCAATGAAATATCATCTTTCGTCCAATCATATGGTGTATATCCTTCCGGAAGGTCTTTTTTGTAGATTCTCACAAAACCTATTTCATAAAGAAATGTTTCAAGGTTCTTCCCCTTGTTACGAGCACGTGCATATATATTTCTAAAAAAACTTCCATATGGAGGAATATAAATTTTATCCTCATTAACTAAATATTTTTCTTTAATAATATTTTTTAATTCTGAAACATATACATTATCTTCTTCATTCAATCTGCTATATTTATAACCATAAGATTCTATAAAAGTTTGTACGCTCAATCCTTGCCTTGATGCTCTTTGTCTAATTGTTTGAGCTTGATTATTCTCACTAGGAAGTGAAACAGTGACGCCATCTGCTAAAAGGAACTTTTCGAGTATTAATATTATTTCTTCTTTGCTGTTTGTTCTATTGTCTTTTTGAGAGATTACTTGATTGGTCTTGATTAATTTTGTTAAATTATCAATTGAGATACCTATACTTTCTGCTGTTTTTTTAACTAATCTAAAATCATCAGATGGCAAGTCTATATTAGAGTATTCCTCATAATTTTTTAAAAGCTTTTTTACTTTTGCAATGTTATTATAATCATCGTTTTTCAGCCGGTCATAATAAGCATTTTTTAATAATATATTAATATCAGAAGGAATATCAAAGATATAATTATGAGTTTCACCTTCTTTAATAAATATTGCATTTTTTTCTTTTTTATTATGCTTATAAATATGTATTACTGTGCCGTCACTATTTGATAACTCATTTGTTAAACTGTCTACCATTTTTATAATCAATTTTTTGTGCTTGTGTTTTACTTCTCGAATTTCAGCTTTTCTTTTTCCAAATGACTTATCAATTATCTTTGCATTCATTGCTTGTCTACTGATTCCAAATGCTTTAGCATGTTTAGCTAAATTAAAATTATAATTATTTTTTAATTCTTTAATAGAAACATAATCATATTTAGATTTTGACTTTTTAACTAATTTAAAACCGAGATGTTCTAAATATGTTTCTTTACTGATATTCCTATCTTTGCTATATTTGGTTAGTTGTGAGTCCAATTTCGAATGGGCAGCTTTTATTTCACTAAGGCTAGTAAGTATTTTATCTGGAAAATAATTCAATAAAGTTTCTGGTATCTCTGATTCTAAAATGGTGTTTTTTCTAACCATATTAATTCCAAGTTTTTTAATTTCTTCCTTATAATCTAGCGAGTTAAGATTACAAAAGTTTTTTATCACGGTCATTAATTCAGTATCAGGATTATATCCTTTGATAACTTTATTGGGGTATTCTTCCAATAATCTCTTTTTAAAATGATATTTAAACTCTTCACTTTTATTCATTTAATAATTCCTCATTTTTAAAAGTTGTTTCCTAATATTAATTTTATGGCTGTTTAAAACAAATTTCTGCTTTCAATACAATATAAAATTCATTTGTTACTGAATTTTTTGTTTAATTCAGTCTCAATTTTCGCTTCTTCCCACAAATTTTTAAAATAGTCCCTTGCCTCAACTCTTAATTTTTCGGCAGCTTCCCTTTGATTTTTATGGTAATTCTCTTTTTTCTCCTTACTTAAATTGCGTTCACTCAAATTAAACATCGTCTTTTCATGTAAACACTCAATCAATTTGACAATCTCTTTATGTTCTTTTGAATCTGAAATATATAATAGAAGCAAATCTCTGTATTTTAAAAGCTTATAATATTCATGATAATACTTTTGTTTTGTTTTATTCGAAATAAAATATCCATTAAATATAGAATTAACAATTTCTTTTAAGACGTATGATTGACTTATATAATCAGACATTAGTTTCCGTACATCTTGAATCCATTCTATTCTTGATTTAGAGATTACAGTAGCCGTAATTTCTGTTTTTTTTAATTTGTGGTTATATCTTACGGTTAACATAACGCCACCTAGAGCAATAAATGCTGCAATTATAGTATCAATAGACGAGATAACCTCCAAACCTCTGCTAAACAAATCATATAGTATATACTTAGCAGAAAATAAATCTCCATATAAATA
This sequence comes from Salinicoccus sediminis, assembly GCF_000986795.1. Classification (GTDB taxonomy): domain Bacteria; phylum Bacillota; class Bacilli; order Staphylococcales; family Salinicoccaceae; genus Salinicoccus; species Salinicoccus sediminis. The sequence goes on from NZ_LAYZ01000024.1 coordinate 280,119, forward strand.
TATATGATATTATCCATGAATTTTCTCTCTTATTCTTTCTATAACTGACTCCTGATCTTCCGCTGTCATCTTCGTATCCGACGGCAAACAAATTCCAGTTTCAAATAGATATTTAGAATTGTCTTGTTCTTCACTATAGTAATCACACTCAGCGAACAATGGTTGCATGTGCATTGGTTTCCATACTGGTCTCGCTTCTACGTTGAGTTTGGCAAGTTTCTCTATAATCTCAGCAGCTGTTACTCCCAGTTTTTCTGAATCAACTGTCAGTGTAGATAGCCAACGGTTATGTAGCGTATTTTCCAGTTCTGGCATGAACTCAATTCCATCAATATGATCCAATGCTTCAACGTATCTATCAAATATAGCCCGTTTCTGTTCTACACGTTTCTCAAGCACTTCCATCTGACCTCTTCCTATGCCGGCACTGATGTTACTCAATCGATAGTTATAACCCACTTCACTGTGCTGATAGTGGACAGCCTGATCCCTGGACTGAGTTGCTTTCTTCAAAGCCTTTTGAATCATTTCTTCATCATCGGAGACAATCATCCCACCGCCTGATGTAGTGATGATCTTGTTACCATTAAACGAATAAATTCCAAATTTGCCGAAAGTACCACTCATCTTTCCTTTGTATCTGGATCCAAGAGATTCTGCAGCATCTTCGACCACAGCTACACCGTATTCATCACAGATGGCCATCAGCTCATCCATTTTGGCAGATTGTCCGTAGAGATTCACAATAACGACGGCCTTGGGCAGTTGGCCCTTGGATGCATAATCTTCAAATGCCTTTTTCAAAGCAACGGGTGACATATTCCAGCTATCCAGATCAGAATCTATGAAAACTGGTTCAGCACCAAGGTAAAGGATCGGATTCGCACTGGCTATGAATGTTAGAGAAGAGCAGAATACGAAATCACCCTGTCCTACATCTAAAAGATCCAGCGCAATATGTATACCGCCTGTACCACTTGATAATGCACAGGCAGCTTTAGTGCCAGTGAACTCTTTGACCTGATTCTCAAATTCATTCACATTATTACCCAAAGGAGCAATCCAGTTAGTATCAAATGCCTCTTTTACATATTTCTCTTCAGCTCCACCCATGTGAGGGGAAGATAGTAAAATTTTCTGTTGCACTTTAGACTCTCCTTCGAGATAAAATGAAATACTTGAAGTTGACCATTAAAAGTAATCTCATCTAGAATATAGAAAAAATCTTTCTTTTTTTAGCTGGGTACCGCTTTACACTTTCTACCGGTGGCCTTATTTTAATTTCCTCATTATTTAAAACTTTCTCTGCATTTCTTTTTAAATCTTCAACGTACTTTTTCCCAAGTCTTTGTTCTATCGTAAAATATGCTTCACTCAACATAAATGGCCTAATGGTCGCATGATGTGCATCGCTTGCAACAATATGAGCAAAGCCGTTTTCTATTAGCTTCAAGCTTATTTTTTGCAAATCTTTCCCCCATACACCGCAGACAGATCCTGATGTAACTTGTGAAAGTGCTCCTTTTTCTACCATCTCATATAGTTTACTCATATTCTCCATCAACGGTTTACATCTTTCAGGGTGCGCAACAATCGGTCTATAACCGCTCATTTGCATTTTAAAAAATAGGCTTTCTACAAAATGAACCATTTCTGTAAAAGGAAACTCAATCAAAACATATCTTGTTTGGTTCAGTGGAATGTCAGAACCCGAACCAAGATCATCTAACAGATTGCCATTAATTCGTATCTCCTGACCAGGATAGACAGTAAGGTTCAATTTTTGTCTCTCAATAATCTCATTTATATAATTAACTTTATTCAGAACGTCTTTTCCAGTATTGTAAAACTGTCCATCGTGATGGTGAGGAGTAGCAATGAGATCAGTTATTCCATTTTTAGATGCTTGAATTAGCAAGTTAGTTGCGTCTATTTCACTTTTAGGGCCGTCATCTGCATCTATTAAAATATGGCTATGAATATCTATCATGATTCATCCCCCCTACCTCATAATCAATGTTTAACAAGATTATATCATTATCATAGTGTAAATGTATACTTTAAATGTTTTCACAATAATGGTTGACACCTTTGTTGTCATCCATCATCAGCCCGATCAGGGTGAAGAACAGTATCACCGGTGAGAAGTATACGAACATAAACAGATAATTGTACTCGAACATCCCTGTCAGTATAAAAGCGATGAAGAAAAGTGTGATATTGAAATTTTTTACGGCAATCACTGAAATCAGGACTGTTAAGGATAGAAGGTCGATAAACAGTACCGCGGTCAGGATGCCGTACCTGCCGAGTGTGTCGAATATGATGTTATGGACGTGCAGCAGATGGGTGAAGTCGACATAGTCATGTCCCTGTCCGAACCACCGGCTGCCTGAGACGACTGTCTGCCAGGGGTCAGATCTGCCATTCGTCAGCTGGTTCAGATCAATGCCCTGCAGGCTGATTCCTCCCATAGTGAAATAGCTGTACATCTGTCTTGAGAACATGAGGAGGGGCACAAGGATGACGGCGCCTGCCGTCATCAGGAAATTCTTCCGTTGCCGTCTGTCTGTTCTGTACATATTGATATAGGCGAACTGGGTGACGGTCACGAGCAGATACAGGGCCATCGCCGTGCGGCTTGTCGTGATGACGACCAGCAGTGCAAGTGTCGGCAGCACATACCAGAGCATCGCGCGGTTCGTCTTCGGCATGAAGATCAGGCCCGCTGCAAAAACCATCACGAGCGTGGCGCCCGATTCGTTCAGTGTCGTCTCGGCCAGGAGCAGTGACGGCAGGCTGATGATGGCGCCCGCTGTCATATACATGAAAAGTGCCACCGGCATCCGGTACAGCAGCATGACCGTTAGCATCAGCCAGACCACCGCTTCCGTCCACACAAAGTGCCCGGCAATCAGCATGCTGGCAAAAGCGGACAGTACGTAGAGGCCCCATACAATGAGGAATAAGATCTTCCTTCTGCTGAAACTGAACTTCGAATTCTTATATAGGTAGGCGAGGATTGCGCCGAGCGTGAGGATGGTGAACGGGTCCATGCCTGCCACCCGGCTCTGCAGTCCTCTGTAGTCGATCATGATCAGGCTGGTCACGGTGAAGATGAGTGTGAACATTGCTGTGAATACGAGGCCTTCGTGGGATAGGAAGGCTTTTTTCATGCTTAGTCTATCCATGGGTTACATCCCTTCCATTATGAAAGGTCATGATAACATGGCAGGCGGCAAAAGGCTTGCATTTTGTGCTGAACGGCGTGCGTCAGTGTCCGGTGCTGTTTTGACAGGATTTTGTCACTATGTTTAAATATATACTTGTGAATTAATTTTCAAACGATGGTCATTCCCCAATTCCCCTGTACGCCCCTATGCCTCTTTGAACTGCCCGCTTCCTCCCATCGGGGTTCTGTGATTTTTTCGTTCTGTGTCTGGTGACTTATATACGTATTTTGAAAATCTTTTAATCCGGAGTTGATTGTTTGAGTAAAGGACAACAGGAATCCATCAAAATCGGTTTTGCCTATGTCGGGGTGGTTCTCGGTGCGGGCTTCTCGACGGGCCAGGAAATACTGCAGTTTTTCAGCAACTTTGGCACGATGAGCTACTGGGCGGTGCTGCTGTCGGCGCTTGTCATCATGTTTCTGGGCCGGCAGGTGGCGAAGTTCGGCCATGTGCTGGATGCAGAAAGCCACCTTGAGCCGATCAGGGTGATGTTCGGCGATACACTCGGCCGGATTATCGACTATATACTGATATTCTTCCTGTACGGGGTGATGGTCATCATGCTGGCCGGCGGCGGCTCGGCACTTGAACAGAGTTTCGGTGTGCCGGCATGGCTCGGCTCCCTGGTCGTCATGATTGCAGTGATGATCACACTGACGCTCGGCTTCAGCAAGATCCTGTCGGCACTCGGATTCGTCACGCCGTTCCTGATCCTGATCGTGGCGATCATCGCAGTGTACAGCTTTTTCACGCCGACGGTCTCTTTCAATGAGATCAACGACATTGCCGATCTGAGCAAGACACCGACCGGCATATGGTGGCTCGAGGCCATCACATACAGCGGCATCGTGATCGCGATGGCGTTCAGTATCCTGTCGATCGTCGGCGCACAGTCCACCCATAAAGTCGCCCGCCGCGGCGGCATGTACGGCGGTGTGATTCTGCTCGTACTGATGATGCTGATGAATGCCGGACTCGTATCGAAGTTCGACAAGACGAGCGAGGCGGAGCTGCCTACACTGATGCTTGCGTATGAGATCCATCCTGTGCTGCATTTCGTGCTGACGCTCGTCATGCTGCTGATCATCTACAATACCGCAGTCGGCATGCTGTACCCGTTCCTCAGCCGTTTCTGGGTGCCGTACAGCCGCAGGTACAAAGTCGCTTTGGTTGTTGCACTCGTCGTCGGCTATATACTGAGCCTGGTCGGCTTCGTCGACCTTGTGAACCTCGTCTATCCGTTGCTTGGATACCTTGGGATCCTCATGGGCATCATGCTCGCTGTCAGATGGGTGCGGAACAAGTTTACGAAGAAGAAATTGATATAGTACGAAATAATAGGAAAATATTACGATATGAAAAGCCCAAAAGTTGAATTGTGATCAATCAACTTTTGGGCTTTTCATTTTAAGATTATTAATCTCTCAATCTTTTAATTGCATCTTTATATACTTCTTTATCTGACCTCTTGCCTATAGCAATGATTTCAATCACTTCTATTTTCCCCTCTACTTCTACAAAGACAATGCGTAAACCTGATCGATTATTTTTCAGTTTACGACAATGTGCCAATTCTCCACGCAAAGGCTGCCCCGCACCCATTCCTTTTTCTTCGATTCTTTTTAAACCTTTGGTTACGAATACTTTTTGACTAACATCCAAGTTGTCATATTCACGCTGGGAAAATTTATTGAAAATTATATCATGCATTATTCCCAACCATCATTTTCATCTATTTTTTCTTCATTCAAATCAAAACCAATTACGTCTTTTGCAGATATGGCTTGTCGGTTGTCATTTGCCAGGCGTTCTTTTACTGTGAGCTCATCAATTCTGTCATAAAGATTTTCAATTTCTTTGTGTATTGATTCATATTGTTCCCTCGTTAACGCTACCCCTACTACTTCATTCCTATTGAAAATATAAACCCCATTTTCACTTGTTTTCGCTTCTTCAAAAATACTCATCGGAGAACGTTTGATATCTGAAACAGATTTCATAGGTACATCCATAATTTTCATAAACTTATCCCCCCTTTATTTAGTCTAATAATTATAACATAATTAAAAGTCTTTTAACAGTACTATAATTAGTTCTTCAGATAGTATGGTGAGCGACCCGTTGTGTCTAAGAGAGATGTGGCAGGGTGTGATCTTCATCCCCCAAACATTTTCTTTTAGTAAATTTCCTTTTGTTATATGAATATTATATTTTAATTATATTACATTTATGTTACAACGCTTTTTCCTCCTACTAACTTTGTTAGTATGTAAAGTGTTATAGTAATTTGAAAATTTGATAAAGTTATGCGCAAAAACTAACAAATCTGGAGGATAAGCAATCTATGAAAAAATTAGTTACGGCACTCACAGCGACAGCAGCAATTTCAGCGTATGGGCTATCCGACGACGCATCTGCGAAAAGCTACACGGTCCAGCCGGGGGATTCCCTCTGGAAGATCGGTAACGACAACAATCTGACGGTGGACCAGCTGAAGCAATACAACAACCTGTCTTCAGATGTTATTTTAGTGAATCAGACGCTTGAACTTGAGGAAGAGAAAGAAGTTACTACATATAAGGTAAAGTCTGGTGACACCTTATGGGGCATTGCTTTGAAGAACAATGTTACAGTTGATGAATTGAAGGAATGGAACAATCTGACTACAGATCTCATTCTGGTGAACCAGGAACTTACCATCGGTGAAAGTGCTGAAGAGCCTACTCCGGTGCCTGAGGTACAGACACCTGCGCAGTCACTTGAACCTGCCGCGGAAACTGAAGTCGAAGAGGAAGAACCAGCAGTCGAGGTTCCGGCCGAACCGGCTGTTGAAGTCGAGCCTGCTGAAGAACCCGTCGAAACTGAACAGCCTGAAGCTGTAGAGGAACCTGAGACTGACAACAGCGAGGAAGTTGAAGCCGAAGAGACGCCGGCAGTTGATACAAACGCCGACACATATACAGTCAAGCCCGGCGATACGATCGGCAGCGTGGCGAGTGAGTTCGGCATGAGTTACCGTACGCTGATGAGCCTGAACGGCATCACGGACCACCTCATCTTCCCGGGTCAGGAACTGAATGTTAACCCGGATGCGGCTGTCGAACAGGAAGAGGAAGCTCCGGCTGAAGAGAACACTGATGCTGAGGAAACAGAAGCACAGGCGCAGCAAGAAGCTGAGGAGCAGGCTGCTGAAGAAGCGGAACAGGCGGAGGCTGAACGTCCGGCCGAAGAAGCCGCACAGCAGGAAGCGGAAGAACAGGCTGCTGAGGAAGGACAAGCTCAACAAGAGGCTGAGGAGCAGGCCGCTGAAGAAGCGGAACAGGCTGAGGCTGAACGTCAGGCCGAAGAAGAAGCCGCACAGCAGGAAGCGGAAGAACAGGCTGCTGAGGAAGCACAAGCACAGCAAGAGGCTGAACGTCAGGCCGCTGAAGAGGCAGCCGCACAGCAGAAAGCAGAAGAACAGGCTACAGCTCAACTTGAAGCTGAACAACAGGCTGCTGAAGAAGAATCCACAGAAGAAGTTGTCGAAGAAGATACTGCTGAAGAAGTAACTGAGGAAACTGAACCTGTCGAGGAAGAAACGACAGAAGAGGTAACTGAGGAAGCACCGGTTGAGGAAGGAACTGCAGAGGAAGCTTCTGAAGAAGCCGCCCCTCCGGTAGAAGAAGAACCGACTGAAGAGGAAGTCGCAGCTCAGGAAGCCGCCGAGCAGCGTGAAGCTGAAGAAGCGGAAGCACAGCGTCAGGCTGAGCAGGAAGCGGCGGAACAACGCGCGGCTGAAGAAGCGGAAGCGCAGCGTCAGGCCGAGCAGGAGGCTGCCGAACAACGCGCGGCCGAAGAAGCGGAAGCACAGCGTCAGGCTGAGCAGGAAGCGGCCGAGCAACGTGAAGCTGAAGAAGCAGAGGCGCAGCGTCAGGCTGAGCAGGAAGCGGCGGAACAACGTGCGGCCGAAGAAGCGGAGGCACAGCGTCAAGCTGAACAGGAAGCGGCGGAACAACGTGAAGCCGAAGAAGCAGAAGCGCAGCGTCAGGCCGAGCAGGAGGCTGCCGAACAACGCGCGGCTGAAGAAGCAGAGGCACAGCGTCAGGCTGAGCAGGAAGCGGCGGAACAACGCGCGGCTGAAGAAGCGGAAGCACAGCGCCAGGCTGAGCAGGAAGCGGCGGAACAACGCGCAGCTGAAGAAGCGGAGGCGCAGCGCCAGGCTGAACAGGAAGCGGCTGAAGAGGAAGAAGCTGAAGAGGAAGCTCAGGCACCGGCACCTGCATCATACGGTGAGAACTGGTACCTCGACGGCGACTGCACTTGGTACGTATATGAGCGTCGTCAGCAAATGGGCAAACCTGTCAGCAATCAGTGGGGCAATGCTTCCAACTGGGCAAGTGCTGCCAGAAGCCAGGGGCTTAATGTCAACAACTCCCCTTCTGTCGGTGCCATCGTACAGTCCAATGCATGGACTAACGGCGCCTGGGGCCAAGGTCATGTTGCTGTAGTTGAAAAGGTCAACTCCGACGGCTCGATTCTCGTTTCTGAAATGAACTGGAGCGGCGGCCCTGGTCAAAAGACAATGAGAACCATCGATGCCTACGAAGTTTCTTCACATAACTTCATCCATTAATATCAGATATATAAAAAGGGAATCACTTTGGCGTGATTCCCTTTTGCATGGTCCCAGGTCTCGTCCACGAAACCTTCGCACATCATGCCACAAAAAAGCAGCCCTGAGACTCTATCTCGGGGCTGCATCTTTGTATAGTGTGGTCACCAGTTTTTCTGTGGATCTGCCGTCGGCGTATTTGTTCCATGTTTCGTCGAAAAGAAGGACTTTCTCCAGCCGGAATGCTTCGCGGCGGATGACGTCGATCATTTCGCTGGAATGGTAGACGACGGGCCCGGGGACGAACGTTTCGTAGTCGAACCAGATGCCGCGGGTGGTGACGTATTCCTCGAGGTCGTACGGATAGAAGATCATCGGCCGGCCGAGTATTGCGAACTCGAACGGGATGGATGAGTAGTCCGTGACGAGGATGTCTGTGATGGCGAGCAGTTCGAAGATGTCGTATCCGCGGGAGACGTCGGTGACGAAGTCGTCGTCCCATTCGCCGCCTGATGTCACGGCGGGATGGAGTCTCAGCAGCAGGTGATGGTCTTCGGACAGCCCTTTTTTGAGGTTCTTGATGTTCAGCCTGAGCTCATCGACTTTGAAGCGCCCTTCCCTGAATGTCGGTGCGTACAGGATGACCTCTTTGCCCTTCAGGTGCGGCAGCTGCCGGTGGAGTTTGTCCGTGGCGCGCTGCATCCTGTCTTCATTATAGAAGAAATCGGTCCGGGGCATGCCGGTCTTGAGCAGGTTCTCGTGGCTGATGTCGAATGCCTCTTCGAAGATCCAGCCCATGTCATCGGAGCTGACGACGACTTTATGGAAGTTTTCATAAACTTGTTTGAACCGCTTCTGTGCGGACGGTGTGCGTTCGATGGTGGCCTTGTCCTTGAAACCGAACAGTTTGACCGCCCCGTCTGCGTGCCAGAGCTGGATGCATGTCTGCTCTTCCCTGAAATCGCATGAAGCGAGCACGACCTGGTAGTTGTCGACGAAGATGTGCTTGGCGGTGGCGAGATGATAGAGCCCCCTGATGCTCCCCGGGATATTCACGGGCACGAAGCGGATGGTGTTCTTGTCATCTGCGTTCCTGAAGGTATAGGTGCACCTGGAATCTTTCAGTAAAACAATTTTGGATGAAGTGCGCTCATGCACTTCATCCAAAACGTACTGAATATTATCGCCGAAAGATGCAATCATCACTGTCTTCTTCTGTACCGGAAGTGACCTGAACAGATTGAAGATCACTTTCGTTATGACCAGATACAGATTGATTGCCGCTTCCCTAACCATGCTTCTTGGACAGCTCTTGCTTCGTCTTCGTTGTGGATACGCCGCTTGTTCTTGCGAGGTATACGACTTCACAGTATTCCTTCAGGAAGTCAAATTCGCCTTTCCAGTCGTCGCCCATGACGAACACGTCGATATCGTGCTTCTGGACGTCTTTGACCTTCTGGCCCCAGTTGTGCTCAGGAATGACTTCGTCCACGTACTTGATCGCTTCAAGGATCGCTTTTCTGTCTTCATATGAGTAATAAGCTTCTTTATGCTTGAGTTTGTTGAATTCGTCGGATGATACAGCGACTACCAGGTAGTCCCCGCGTTCTTTGGCACGGCGAAGGATATTGATGTGTCCCATATGGAGCAGATCGAATGTGCCGTAAGTGATCACTTTTCTTTGTGGTTTCATTTCTCTTACATTTTGGTTTTTCATTTCTATTCCTCCCAATATACCTCTCTACCTTTGGTATAATGTCCCTGTGGACATGGTATAATTGTAAAGATAAAGTTAATCTTTTGTAAAGATTATTAATGATTATAACATAAAATCAGAAAAAGTATAAATCTTAGGTGTGATTCAAGTGAAATATTTAAAAAAAGCAGCATTTTTTCTCTATCGTAAACTGTTCGCATTGTGCGGCAGGACAGTAAAAAAAGACCATAGGCTCATCATGTTCGAAAGCTTCCTCGGCAAGCAGTACAGCGACAACCCGCGGGCGCTCTACGAATACATGTCACTCACCCATCCGGAGTACACGCTCGTCTGGAGCGCGGACAGGAACAATACCCATGTGTTCGAGGAAGCGGATGTTCCCTATATCAAACGCTTCTCTCTGCCGTGGATGATCCAGATGAATAAAGCCACCCTATGGATTACGAACAGCCGCCTGCCGCTGTGGATACCAAAACCCCATGGTACAACATATCTGCAGACATGGCACGGTACACCCCTTAAAAAACTGGGTACGGATATAGAGACGGTCCATATGCCGGGGACGGATACAGAAAGCTACCGCAGGAACTTTACAAAGGAAGCGTCCAAATGGGACTACCTCGTCTCCCCCAACCGCTATTCATCGGATATATTCCGCCGCGCATTCGGCTTCGGCGGGAAAATGCTCGAGACGGGCTATCCGCGCAATGATTTTTTATTCTCGGGTAATGATGCCGGAGTTACAGACAATATAAAGAAGGCGCTCGGCCTGCCGGCGGACAAGAAGATCATCCTGTACGCGCCGACGTGGCGGGATGACAGCTTCCACACCCGCGGGAAATACAAGTTCGACCTGCAGTTCGATGTGGAAAAGATGCAGCGTGAACTCGGCGATGACTACATCATCATCCTGCGCCTGCATTACCTTGTAAGTGAAAATCTCGACATAAAGCAGTATAATGGATTCTTGCATGATTTCTCAAAGCATGGGGACATCCGCGACCTGTATGTCATCTCCGACATGCTGGTCACTGACTACTCGTCCGTGTTCTTCGACTATGCGAATCTCAAGCGCCCGATGATCTTCTATACGTATGACATCGACCAGTACCGCGACAAGCTCCGCGGCTTCTACTTCGATTTCGAACGGCTGGCACCGGGGCCGCTCGTCAAGACGACGGACGCATTGATACGGGAGATAAAACACCCGGATCCGGACAGGTTTGATACGGAGGAATTCCGGGAAAGGTTCAGCTATCTCGAGGACGGCGCGTCTTCACAGCGCGTGATGGAGGATGTCATTTGTCATTTGAAAAAGAAAATTGTATAATTCAACAACGATGAATGGAATGGTTGTGAGAAAAGAATGAAATCCTTATGGATCGTCCTGCAGGAACAGATCAAAAACTTCTACCTTATAAGAAGGATGTCCCTGTACGACATGAAAAGTAAAAACCAGAATAACTACCTCGGCATTGTGTGGGAAGTGCTCACACCGGTGATCAGCATCATGATCTACTGGTTCGTCTTCGGGACGCTGCGCCAGCGGGAACCGATTGAAATGGGCGGTACGGAAGTACCGTTCTTCTACTGGCTCGCCATCGGCTTCATCGTCTGGACGTTCTTCTTCCAGGGGAGCATCGAGGCATCGAAGTCCATATACCGGCGGCTCAAGATGCTGTCCAAGATGAGTTTCCCGCTCAGTGCCATACCGAACATTACGATATTCTCCAAGTTCTATACGCACGTCATCATGCTGTTCCTGGCGTTCCTGGTGTTCCAGCTGGCAGGCTACTACGTCAACATATACTACCTGCAGCTGATCTATTTTGTAATCGGGACCTATGCCCTGATATTCGCCTTTTCACTGATCACATCGACACTGTCGACGCTCGTGCGTGATGTGCACCTGCTGCTTAACTCACTGCTGCGCATGCTGCTCTATGTATCGGGCGTCCTGTGGCCGCTGTCGCTGCTGTCGGATTTCCCGCTGATCATGAAGCTCATGCAGCTGAATCCGCTGCTGTACCTGATCGAAGGGTACCGTTCCGTGTTCTTCGGGACCGAGTGGTATATCGTGACGCACTGGGAACAGTCACTCTACTTCTGGGGTGTCATCTTCCTCATGATGCTCATCGGCGCCACGCTCCATGTGATGTTCAGACGGAATTTCATTGACTATCTATAAGAGGGGATTCGTATGACTAAAGCAATCGTAGCGAAAGATGTCGCTAAAAAATATAAAGTGTATGACAGCCAGAAAGAGCGCATACTGGATCTCGTCAGCCCGAAAGCCCACGGCAGGGAGTTCTTCGCCTTGAACGGCGTCGACTTCGAAGCGGAGAAAGGTGATGTCGTCGGCTTCATCGGCATCAACGGCTCCGGCAAGTCGACCCTGTCCAACATACTGGCAGGCATCGTACCCGAATCGCGGGGCGATGTACAGGTCAACGGCCAGACAGCGCTGATCGCGGTCGCCGCCGGGCTGAATGAAGACCTGACGGGCCGCGACAACATCGAACTCAAATGTCTGATGCTCGGCTTCTCAAAGGATGAGATCAAGGAGCTCGAGCCCGACATCATCGAGTTCTCCGAGCTCGAGAACTTCATCGACATGCCGGTCAAGTCCTACTCCAGCGGGATGAAGTCACGTCTCGGATTCGCCATCAGCGTCAACATCGATCCGGATGTCCTCATCATCGACGAGGCGCTGTCCGTCGGGGACAAGGCATTCGCCGAGAAGAGTCTGAAAAAGATGATGGAATTCAAGGACCAGGGCAAGACGATGATTTTCGTCAGCCACTCCATCGGCCAGATGAAGCGGTTCTGCAACAAGATACTGTGGCTCGAATTCGGCCGGGTGAAGGCATTCGGCGAAGTGCGCGATGTCCTGCCGCTCTATGAATCCTTCCTGTCCAAGTGGCGTTCCATGACCAAAGAGGAGCGGAACGACTACCGCCAGAAAGTGATGGACCGTGACCCGGCGGATGCCGAGTACAAGAAATACGGCAACCTGACGCTGCTCGATGACGACCAGGACCTGGAGGGCTCCCACGGCTACACCATCCGGCCCGTCAGCCGCCTCGCCCACCTCAAGGGCGACAGCACGGACATCTTCGAATCTCCGGACAGCGACGACCGTAAAGAGCATGCACATAAATACAAAAAACGTGTGTACTATGTCAAACGCGAAGCAACGTATCATTTCGAAGTCTTCTACCTGCTCAGCACGAAACCGAGCGGAGAAGATGGTGTCATCGGCTGGATCCGGGCGGATGAGACATCGTCACATGCGCTGACATTCGTGGATCGGGACAAAAAGGAATTCATGCTGAACGATACCGGATTTGCCGCAAGCGAACCGTGGGGCGGCCCGGCCCAGTACATCCATGAAACTTTGGAACACCACGCCGGCATGAAATTCCATGTGGATCAGACGGTGCTCGTCGGGAACAACGTCTGGTACAGAGGTCTGATCGAAGGCGACGAAGCGCCCGTGTGGACACACATGGACAACGTCGTGGCGGAAGATGAAGAGAATCTATAAGGGACACCGGTTTTTATTATTAAAAATATAGATATAAAAGGAAAAGATGAACGTTTACATGTTCACGGAAGGAAGCGAGGTGAACGCGATGGGCAGAACCTATAAGACGGTGACAGTGATGGATATCGACTTTTTCAACACGTCGATGAATTCATTCCTCAGGCACATCGTCTACCCTGACCTGGCGAATGAAAGCAAAAATTTCATCGTCACGGCCAATCCCGAATTCGTCATTGAGACGCGGGATCATCCCGAATTCAAGAAAGTTGTGCAGTCGGCCGATTACGTGCTTGCTGACGGTGTGGGCATCGTCAATGCGGCGATGCTGATGGGCCGGCCGCTGCCCGAGCGGGTCAGCGGCATCGATGTGATGTACCGTATGCTCGACCATGCCGCGAAGAACGGCTACAGCGTATTCTTCCTCGGCGCATCGGAGGATTCGAACAAAAAAGCTGTGGCGAACGCCGAGAAACTCTACCCGGGGCTCAAAGTGGCCGGGCGCCACGACGGTTATTTCGATCCGGCCGACACGGAAATCGCCGATATGGTCGTGGAAAGCGACCCCGATATCGTATTTGTCGCACTCGGCATGCAGCGCCAGGAAAAGTGGATCGCAGACAATATCGACCGCTTCGACAAGGGCGTGTTCATGGGCGTCGGCGGCAGCTTCGACGTCCTGAGCGGTAAAGCCCAGCGCGCACCGAAAATCTGGATCAGACTCCAGCTCGAGTGGCTGTACCGGCTGATCCAGGAACCCAAACGCATCAAACGCGTCATGCGCGTATTCGAATTCATGCTCCTGCACACGCCGGTCATCAAGCATCTGTTGCGGATGTTCGGCTACAGCAAGACGCGGCCGCGGGGTAAGTCGTGATTTCGTTGAAAATATGTGAGAGTGGCACCTGCCCAGTTGCGGACAGGTGCTTTTTTGTGCGGATTTGGGTATTTTGTGCGGGTTGGGGAGGTACGGATTTTATTCGTAGATGAGAAACGGGCGTTTCACGTACACGGAATGATTTCGTAGATGTGATACTGCACTTTCACGTACACGAAACGGTTCCGTAGATGTGATACTGCACTTTCACGTACACGGAATGATTTCGTAGATGTGATACTGCACTTTCACGTACACGAAACGATTCCGTAAATGCGATACTGCACTTTCACGTACACGGAATGATTTCGTAGATGTGATACGGGCGTTTCGCGTACACGAAATGATTCCGTAGATGCGATACTGCACTTTCACGTACACGAAATGATTCCGTAGATGTGATACGGGCGTTTCACGTACACGAAACGATTCCGTAGATGTGATACGGGCGTTTCACGTACACGAAACGATTCCGTAGATGCGATACGCCTCTTTCACGTACACGAAACGATTCCGTAGATGTGATACGGGCGTTTCACGTACACGAAACGATTCCGTAGATGCGATACGCCTCTTTCACGTACACGAAATGATTTCGTAGATGCGATACGCCTCTTTCACGTACACGAAACGATTCCGTAAATGCGATACGCACCTCCCGGGACGTCGATTCCGAACCCATGTCCCGAGAACTCACAAAAAAGACCAGGCATTCTCATATCTGGTCCCTTCTAAAAACTGTTTATTTTTCACTCATCAATTCCAGGAACTTCTCACCTTTTTCTGAGATGGTCGTACCTGCTCTCCCGATTCTTACATTCAAAAGGGCAAGTTCGTCTAAAATTTCAATTCGGAGCCTGAGCTGCTGATCGGTCATTTTTATATCGTCTTCCAGCAGCAGTCTCCTCACTTTCCTCCTGCCGTAAGAGGCGTTTTCTTTCTTACCTTCGAGATATATCTCAAGCAATTTGATACTCTCGGACAGAAATCCGTGCTTCTCTATTTTATCAATTACCGCTTCAGTGTCCAGGAAGTCAGAATCTTTTTGCGGATTGTCAAAGTTCCTCGTAATACCGCTGAAGAAGATGGGCAACGAATCGAGTTCTATATACTTCCGGTTAAGGCAGACACAGTATGAGATAAGGTTATAGAGTTCCCTTACATTGCCGGGCCAGTCATACTGTATGAACGCCTCCTCCACCCTGGCCGAGAATTCCATATCTTCCCTTTTGAAATGACTCTTGAAATCATTGATCAAAATGAGTATATCTTCTTTCCTCTCTGCAATGGACGGCACCTTCAGAATGTGCGATGAAAGATATGAGTATAGTTTCTGGCTGATGATTTCCTCTTTGTACAGTTTCATAAGATCATCAATCGATGAAGTGATGAATC
This sequence comes from Salinicoccus sediminis, assembly GCF_000986795.1. Classification (GTDB taxonomy): domain Bacteria; phylum Bacillota; class Bacilli; order Staphylococcales; family Salinicoccaceae; genus Salinicoccus; species Salinicoccus sediminis. The sequence continues at coordinate 295,479 of NZ_LAYZ01000024.1, forward strand.
TTACCGCAGAACATCCTGTTTTTTCATCAAAATGGTCAGCGAGCCTGTTCTGAAGCTGATACGGCAAACTGTCGATATTTTTGATATACATCGTTCCTCTGCTGATTTCTGCCATGATTCCCGGATGCCCCTCTTCCTTGTCACCGAACAGCTCCGCTTCGATCAACTGCGGATCTTTGGACGCTGCATTATAAATATGAAAAGGGCTATCTTTGAGAACCGATTCATTATGGATCATTTCTGCCAGCATCTGCTTCCCAGTACCTGTTTCACCAATAATATGTATGTTGTTGTTCGACGAGTTTGCCATCTGCCGGGCAAAGTTGACCGTCGCTTCCATCGCCCTCGATTCAGTCGGGATTTCAGAAAAAGTCCGGTGTTTGTTCTGGTCAATTATGTTTTCCGGTTCTTTCTCATTGTTTTTGGCCGTCATGTGCACCATGGTCTTGATATAGTACTGCATCAGCAATGCATCAGTTACCTGCAGTTTGAAGCGCCGCTTCAGATCAAGGACTGTTTCAATCGAAATGACACGCGGTCCAATATCAAAAGTCTGGTAGACCTCTGACGGAATCAGCCTGTCTTCACCGGGAGTGATGATAAAGTCAAACTCCTCGGGAATGGGCTCGTTCACCAGGTAAGGGATGAATTCATGTTCGCTCAGCACATTTTTCAAGTCTTTGACTGTCTCCTCAGTCGTACCTGGATTATCATTGACCACAAGGAACCTTGACCTTTCCCTCATGGTTATGACCTGTTCCAGCCTGACTATATTGATGGTCCTCCTGGAAATGATCACTTCACATGAATCCGGCAGGAATGGTTTCACAATTTCCCTGATTTCATGTGAAGATAACAGAACCAGACCTCCCTCTGAAACTTCTGAATATGTCATATCCTTAAGGGTGATACCTTTAACGGCGATATTTCCTCCGAATATGTATTCCATCTGCTTTTTGAGTGAATTCATATTCTCTTCCTGAATACCAATTATGTATAGTTTCTTCTCCAATTGACGCACGCCCCCATAAAATCCGGTGTTACCCTATTTTACACTGTATGGAATAAAAGTCATATTCCTTTTAATCAAATTAATAGGTTGTATTAGGTTGTATTATTCCATGGAAAGGTGTACAATCCTATTATTCAAACAATTTTGATGATTTTAACAACTAGGAGGATACCATGTTTACATTGATTAAAAACGGAGATATCTATGCACCTGAACACTTTGGAAAGACATCTTTGCTGCTGAGCGGTAAAACCATCCTGAAGATTGGGGAGATTGATGAGGAGAAACTCTTTTCTTTATTCGACGTGGAAGTGGTTGATGCATCGGGCATGATCGTCACTCCCGGTGTCATTGATCCGCATGTTCATCTAATCGGCGGCGGAGGTGAAGGGGGATTTGCCACCCGCACACCTGAACTCCAACTCAGCAATGTTATAAAAGCAGGGGTCACCACAGTGGTCGGCTGTCTTGGCACGGATGGGACAACGCGTCACATGACTTCCCTTCTTGCCAAAGCACGCGGGCTCGAAGAAGAAGGTATCACAGCCTACATATATACCGGTAATTACCATATTCCCACTCCAACAATCACCTCTTCTGTCAAAGATGATGTCATTTTGATAGACAAGGTAATCGGGGCAGGAGAAATTGCGATTTCAGATTCCAGATCTGCGCAGCCTTCTGTGCACGAAGTCGCCAGGCTGGCAGCTGAAGCACGGATTGGCGGGCTGCTAAGTAAAAAGGCCGGGGTCACCCATTTTCATGTGGGCATCGGGAAGGACCGTCTCAAATTTCTGAGGACACTGATTGAAGACTATGAAATCCCGCCGGCCAATATTTATGCGACACACATCACGCGCAGCACTGAACTGGTTGATGAAGCGATAGACCTGTCACACAAAGGGGCATACGTAGATATCACAGCAGACGGGCAGACAGCGGAATGGATCGAATACTTCAAGAACAACGATGGTGACTTCACGCACCTCACCGTTTCATCAGATGGCAACGGCAGCCTTCCCGTCTTCAATGACAAAGGGGAAATGACCGGATTCGGCGTTGCATCACAGGAACTTTTATTCAAACAGATTACCGCTTCTGTAAAAGATCTCGGAATCCCGCTGCCGGAAGCCCTATCCCTGGTCACAGCGAATACTGCGAGTGCTCTCCGACTGGAGCATAAAGGGCGTGTGCAGGAAGGGATGGATGCCGATATCCTTGTTCTGGATGAAGACACACTTGAAATTGTTCATGTGTTCGCCAATGGCCGGCACATGCTCAAAGATGGTGAAGTGATTGTGAAAGGAACTTTTGAACAGTAAACACTGGGGGAAAATATTATGAAGAGAAAACCGACCTTATTGGAATCGTTTCTGCCTATTATTGTCATGCTGCTGCTTTTGGCCATCGGCTATGGGGTATATGGACTGAGCCCGGAACCGCTCCTCATCCTGTCGTCCATATTCGCCGGATTCATTGCAATGCGCCTCGGCGTCAATTGGGAGGAGATGCTGAAAGGAATCCGAGAAAAACTGGATATGGCAATGCCGGCAATTCTCGTATTGATCTCGATCGGGATACTGATCGGGACATGGATGACTGCAGGCACCATCCCAATGATGATCTACTACGGGCTTGAACTGATCAATCCACAGTTCATCGTTCTAATCGCATTCATCGTTTCGGCCATCATTTCCATAGTGACCGGCACTTCCTGGGGATCCGCTGGAACAGTCGGTGTCGCCCTAATGGGAATCGCCACCGGCCTCGGCGTCTCGCTCCCTGCTACAGCCGGGGCGGTTGTAGCGGGGGCTTACTTCGGTGATAAGCTTTCACCTTTGTCAGATACCACCAACCTCGCGCCGATTGCAGCAGGCAGTAAACTGTACGAGCATATCAGGCACATGTTCTACACCACCTTTCCCGCTGCCATCATCTCAATGATCATCTACCTGATTGTCGGATTCAATATATCAGCAGACGATGCCACTGCTCCTGAAGAGATGACCAGCATGCTGACTACATTGGATGATATGTTCAAATGGAATATACTGCTGTTGCTGCCGGCAGTCATGGTACTGTATGGATCCATCAGGAAAAAGCCAACACTGCCGACAATCATCTTTTCATCTATAGTGGCAGGTGCAATCGCAATCTTCTACCAAGGCTTGTCATTCTCTGATGTATTCGCTTCTACGGTAACAGGATTTGATGTATCGATGATAACTAAAGAGGGCTTCAATCCCGATGCAGTTCCCACCCAGGTCACCGAACTCGTCACCCAGGGCGGCATGCAGTCCATGACCAGCGTCATACTCATCGCATTCAGTGCGTTCGCTTTCGCAGGAATCATCACAAAATCCGGCGCGCTTGATGTCATCATGGCGACGCTGCTTAAAATCGTCAAACGGACTGGCGACCTTATACTGTCCACGGTACTCTCCTGTATTACAATGGCACTCGTCACAGGTAATTCCTATCTGTCCATCATTGTACCGGGCGAATTGTTCAAAGATACTTATACGGATAAAAAACTGCATCCAAAGAACCTCTCCCGGACACTTGAAGATTCCGGCACAGTGATTGTCCCTCTGATTCCATGGTCATCCGCCGGGGTATACATGGCCGGTGTACTCGGCGTTTCCACGCTAAGTTATGCACCATGGGCCATCCTCTGCTATACAGGCTTCATCTTTGCAATCATCCTGGGCTACACCGGAATCGGTATCGAAAAACTCAAAACAGAAACTAATGATTAAATTTATCCGGAATAAAAGGAGCAGGACTCATTCATCAAATTGAGTTCTGCTCCTTTATGGCTCGGCTTACGTGTAGACGAAACAATTCCGTAGATGTGATACGCTCCTTTCACGTACTCGAAATGATTCCGTAGATGTGAGACGGGCGTTTCGCGTACTCGAAATGATTCCGAAGATGTGATACCGCACCTCCCGGGACGTCGATCTCAAACCCATGTCCCAAGAACACCTCTCCCGGGACGTCGATCTCGAACCCATGTCCCGGGGACACCTCGCCCGGGACGTCGATCTCAAATCCATGTCCCAAGAACACCTCTCCCGGGACGTCGATCTCAAACCCATGTCCCGAGAACACCTCTCCCGGGACGTCGATCTCGAATCCATGTCCAGAGAACACCTCTCCCGGGACGTCGATCTCAAATCCATGTCCAGAGAAGACCTCTCCACGGACGTCGATCTCAAACCGATGTCCCGGGAGCTCACAAAAAAGACCAGGCATTCTCATGCCTGGTCCTCAACACAATATTTATCTGATCCGCTCGGGGTCTTCGACCACAACGGGTTCATCCGCAAAAATTTTACGGGCGTTGTCCTTCAGTTTTTCGGACACCTGTTCACCCAGGCGTCCGTCGATGGTTTCGAATGCTTTCCTGAGCATGAACGGCCGCACTTCTGCGTGATGGGCATCGCTTGCGACGATATGGATCAGTCCGTTTTCGATCATCTTGAAGGCTGTTTCCTGCAGCTCTTCCCCGAAGTCTCCTGTGACGGAAGCGGCGGTCACCTGGGCGAGTGCGCCTTTATTCACCAGTTCCAATAAAATCCCCGGGTCACTCACGATCTCCGCACACCTTTCCGGATGGGCGATGACCGGCGTATAGCCGTTCTCAACCAGCTCATCGATGACCGTTTCGTAGAACGGCGGCAGCTCGGTGAACGGCATTTCGACCAGTATATACCGGGAGTCGTTGAGCGACGTGTCGAAACCGGTTGTGAGATCTGCGATGATATTCTCGTTGATGCGGATCTCCTGGCCGTGATGCACCTCGATGTCGAGATCATTGTCGTCAATCAGCTTCTGGATTTCCGCAAGCTTCTCGATGACCGTACTTTTCGGTGTCATGTACGGTCCGGCATAATGGTGCGGCGTCAGCATGACATTCGTGATCCCCTGGTCGATCGCCTGGTGAAGCAGATCCAGTACCTCCCGCTCGCTCGCAGGACCGTCATCCACGTTCATCAGCAGATGGTTATGAATATCTATCATTAAAGTCAGCTCCAAAATTATATTATTACACATTATATGATAACATTTTGTGATATAAAGTTAAGCTAAACGCACTGTTAAGATATTGTAAAGCCCATCGGACCGCTATATCGGGTTAACATGGTCAAACTCTCGGTTTGCCATACAATCTAACATATAGGCAATCCAAAACACCGCCACTCGAAAAGTGGCGGTGCCATTAAATTCAATACATTATCCATTCTCCAGCAGCTCATATATCTGATTCCAGTCCTGGTTCAGGTATTCCCGCATGAGATAGATGGTGCTCAGGATCAGTTCAGTACCTTCGGACTGTTCGAATTCAACATCATATTCTTCCATGAAGCGGTTGATTTCCCCGATGAATGGATCGTATTCCTCATTGTCCAAAATCCCTGACCGGTATACCCTCTCCTTCTCGGCATACAGAAATACCAGGAGCCTGTTCGTGGACAGCGGGAAATCGTCCTGTGAATCATCATATTCCAGGGCGTAGAAGCCGGTGGATAAGGTATTCGCAATCGATTCATTCTTAATCGAGGACGTTTCTTTGAGCGGGATTTCATATAACTTCTCGCTAACTTCTTCGATATTTCTGAGCTTCTGATTCTCGAATTCATGTATGAAGACGTGAGTCTCCTCAAATGTAATGACATTTATCGTGAGCATGTAGTCGACATCGACCTGCGTAATACTGCTCAAAATATTTTTGCCGTCCGCTTCAAGTGTAATCACCTTAGGCTCATCGGTGAAAGAGTCGACATGGCCGTCATATGAGGCGAATCCGTCGATCAGAAACATCGCCCGGCAGCTTTTTTCCGTTTCGATATATAGATTATCTTCTTCTCTACTGAGATCAAGCAATAGTCTTAGATCGTTCATGTGTGCCACCTCTGTCTCTTTATTTTATACCTCTTCCTCCATACCCTCTTTTACAAAACTTCATCTGAATGAAATACATCCGTGTACAAGTCTATTTGATCAATTTGAAATATGCGATCAGACCGATCGATGAAGTACTGAACAAAATGACGCCCATCGGTACTGCGGAGGCCTCATTGACACCTGCCAGCGGGGAAAACAGAGCACCGAGCAATAAGGGCAGCATACCCAGAACGGCACTGGCGCTCCCCGCCCGGTGTCCCTGTTCGGACATGCCGAGCGTAAATGTACTGGTGATCGTCATCCCCATCGTCGTCATATAGATGAAGATCAGTATCACAATGGCCGCCAGGGGTCCTTCTATAATCGTCATGATAAGCAGAATAAAAGTTGCGCTGACCGCAATGATGACCGCAGTCTTGAGCAACTTTTTCTCATGGATGACACCGCCCAGGCGTCCGATGAGGAAACTGCCGATAATGATGGCGATGCCGTTTATTCCAAACAGTATGCTGAAAGCCTGTGGTGAGACGCCGTAAATCCCCTGGTAGATGAAAGGCGTGCCGGACACATATGCAAAGCTTCCGCCGTGGACGAATCCGACGAGCACTGCGTAGCCGATGAATGAGCGGTCTGTAATAAGTCCGCCCATTGTGCGGAGAGTGGCAGCTCCTGAACTTGGTATCCGTTGCGCGTGAGGCAGCGTCTCCCTGAGGCTCACGGCCACAATGATCACAATCAGGATTCCCAGAACAGCCAAAAACAGGAATATAGTATGCCAGCTGGCAAACGGCAGCAGTAATATGCCGCCGCCCGCTATCGGTGCAGCCATCGGTGCAACGGCATTGATGACCATCAGGAGAGAGAAGAACTTTGACAGTTCCCTGCCGCTGAATACATCACGGACCACCGCCCGGGAGAGCACGACTCCGGCTGACGCTGTGAATCCCTGCAGGAACCGTGCAGCAATCAGTACATGGATGTTCGGTGCCAGTGCACAGATCAGCGAGGCGACCACAAACAGCGAGGTGGAGACGAGCAGGGGCCGCTTCCGCCCCTGTGCATCACTGAGCGGCCCGATGACGACCTGCCCGAATGCGAGACCGAGCAGACAGGCAGTCAGACTGACCTGTACAAGTGATGGACTGGTTCCCAGATCCTGTGCAATGCCCGGAAAACTCGGCAGATACATATCAATATTGAGCGGTCCCATGATGGCAAGCAGCCCGAGGAGTAAAGCAAGACCCATCCGTTTCTTTCCGGTGGGGTTATGTAGTATATAGTCATTATTCTGTTTGTTCATTGTATCGCCTCCGAATCAATTCTATGATACGGGGCAGTTTAGCACAATAAAGAAGTTTATCTGTAAAAAATTAAAAGTGAATGTCCCTCCACTTCACTTTGTATAGAAACATATTTTCAGATGTACCTATAGAACTTTCAGTTACATAAAAGTTCCGACCTGGAATCTGCCAAATTCCGGACGGAACGATACTTATTCACACCTCTATCTCCATGCCCGCTTCGGCCAGCACCGCTTCCCCGGCACCCGATTTGCGGAATGAGTCCGCCAGTTCCTCCAGATTGCCGTAATGCGGCAGATGGGAAAGCACGACTTTGCCTGCGCCGGACCGCTCTGACAGTATACCGACATCTTCAGAATTCATGTGCCCGATCCTTTCGCCCTCCTCATCTTCGTACAGACTGCATTCGGTAATCAGCACATCCGCACCTTCGGCAAACTTCGCGAGACTCTTCCTGTAGTTCGTATCCGCCGTGTACACCAGGCACTTCCCGTCATCATCCGTGATCCGCAGGGCATATGTCTCTACCGAATGCGCATTTCTATGGAACACGATACAAAACGGCCCGATCTGGAAAGTACTGTCCTCCCCGTACGGGCGGAACGTATTGTGCTTCACTTTATCCACCTGGCGCTCCACATCATCATCTGCCGGACCGTATACATTCAGATTCCTGTCGACCCTGCCCAGCTGGGTATTGATCATGCGCGCGAACAGGAAAGACCCAAGATCACACGAATGGTCATAATGGTAATGCGAGATGAACACATGGTGCAGGTCGTTCAGATCCACATAGTTCTGCACATGCGCCGCCACCCCGCTCCCGGCATCCAGCAGTATGCAGAAGCCGTCCTTCTCCACCAGATAGCCCGAAGTCGGCTCGTTCCGCTTCGGAAAACCGCCCCACATGCCGACGATCGTACACTTCATATCAATCCGCTCCTTTTTACCGTTTACTGGTCAGTACCCTTATTCCGTGGAATAAATGTCATATTTCCATCTGAAAGATAATCTGTTGTCGATAAATTTCCGTTGCTATAGAATGGAGGGAACGAGGAGGAAGGACCATGCAGATATTCAGAGTCTCACCCGATCACGGGACAAGCGCCCGGCACCTCGATAACAGACGGCTGTCCAAACAGGTGCTCGAGCTGTACCAGATCATCCGTGTCAACCTCAGCCTGATCGGTGTGCTGGATACGAACACGCAGTATCAGCACCACCCGATTGTAAAGCACGTCTACAACTCCGGCATGCCCTATATAACCGACACCGCCCGGCTGCTCCACGCCTGCGACAGCGAGCACCGGCGGCGTGGCGGAAAACGCAGTGCGCAGTTCAGAGCGGATCTGGATGCGCTGAAAGCGCTCGTTGAGACCCGGGCCCCGGAAAATATTTGGAGCCACGACCCGCTTCCGCCCTTCTACGCCTACGGGGATGCGCGCATATACGGCGAAGCGGCATACGGGCACTACAGGGAGCTTCTATGTGAAAAATGGGAGAAAGACAAAGTCGCTCCGAGATGCAGCGTAAGGTATGACCCATAAAAAATACTCCAACAGGACCTCATTTAGTCTTATTGAAGTATTCTTCCGTTACTTTCAATTGTTTTTTCAATATCTCTTTCCACAGATGTCCTTTGACTTCCCCTGTCCCCCTGGACACTTTCGTTCTTTTGACTTCCCCATTGTCCATTTGCTTCCTGAAGTACCAATGATGGGTTTTAGTTTTATATTCTTCCCATCCATCTCTCCGACAAAACCTTTCTATTTCTTTCCAGGTCGGCACTGAATCAGGGATTTTACTCCTTCTTTATTATCTTGAGACAAGACTTTCAAGATATAGGGAAAATGGGAGCGCCTGTTGGGGGAGTTAAAGTACATATTGAAATTATCTTGATACTCTTCAGCATAATCCATCAGCTCTCCAGTCAAGAAATCCAATGCCTCTGATTTTGTCTGACCGTTCTCTACCAGGTCGAATCCAGACAAAGAGGCAGTGACAGAACCATCATTCTCTGTATAAAGTTCAGCTTCAAAATCAAAAGCTTCTAATATCGAATCAAGATGATCTGTGTTCAAAGCTGCCCATTCATCCCTATTCCTTTTTACAAAACGGGGGCCGTAACGGATAACCTCATCATTGAAGCGGCTCCATTCCTTCCTGACATCAGTAGCATTCAAAGTTTTCTGCATGGTAATCACTCCTCTCACACTTATCATACCACCAAAAGCACATAATGTACATTACGTACGTTTTTGGAGTATCATGCAATTTCTTAATGAAGAGTGACTGCCTGAATCGTCTGTTTCCCTCCAATGCATATACAGATATCATTGAGGTAAGACGACAAACGGTCTAGACAAGGAGGCAGTGTCATGAACAAGATTATCGGCATCATCATTGTATTACTGCTGATTGCAGGCGGCGTATATTTCTTTGTGGCGGGTCCGGCAGACGACAGTGAAGAACATGTTGAAAATGACACCGGTGAGACGGATGAACCGGCTGGGGAAGAATCCTCGGAAGAGACAACAGAACGGGACACTGCGAAAACAGCTGAGGAGGCATCCTCAGAAGAGGACACTCATGAGAGAACGGAGGAGGGAACAGAGGAAGAGCCCTCCGAAGAGGACAGCACTGAACCCGGGGCTGACCGGAACACTTCCGGCAACAACTACACAGCCGCAGAACAATGCATCATGTCGGAGCTGACAGAATGTGAGGGTGTAGCCACCGCCGACCGGTTCCAGGCATACAAAGATCTCGTTGCCGACAGCACACTGCCCCAGGCACCGGGAAGCGGATGTCTCCCATGTGCCGTGAAGTATTCATTCGAAGTGAAATACGGTGAGTCACGGGACATCGAGGCGGAACCGGCTGAAGAACCGCAGGACGACCAGACCTACACAGGCAGCCCTGAATCTCTCATCATCACCTACCTGTTTTCACTCCCGGAGTATTATAACGGGGCGAATGAAAGGACGCTTGACTATCTGCTCCCGGGTTCCGATGCATACAACCAGCTCGTCGACAACAAGGCATCAGGAATCTTCAGCGACCACATGACCTACTCCGTCTTCATCGAAGAGACGGAGACAGTATCGAATGGCAGGTACAACGTCTATGCCTCCAGGGAATATTCACACGAAAATTCCGGCGGCGTCTATGAAGCATACGTAACATACGAAGTCGTCGGACGTGACGGGCAATACTACATCAGCAACTACAGTGAGCTGGATAACGTCCCGGTCGAACAGGCGCAAACTTCATCAATAATCAAAAAGAAGCGCCCGGCATTAACTAGGTGCTTCTTTCAACCCTGAACATCCTCACGCATAACTTTTCCCTCCCGCGGTGCAGTACGCCTATACCATTGGTAACACAGTATGATGATTAGAGCCAGGTCGACAATATCGCCGCCGTAGTACATTACCATCGCTCCGGTCTCTCCATCCTGTCTGATGACATCTTCCGGTGGAGAGGCATAGATGAGTTTGGATAGAATCTTGTGGAAGCCGAGTGCGAGTACGAGGATTACTGCCCTGTAAAGGAAACTGTGCCGGCGGGATGTGAGGTCTATATAGACGATCGAAATGGTAAACAGATAGCCGGCAAGGAATACATGGATGTGGACAAGCGCGTAAAGCCATAGAGCACTGTGCATCAAAGTGAACAGACCGGTCATATACAAGATATACAGACCGCCGATATTCAATATGGCTGCAACAAGCGGGTTGGTGATGAATTGGACATAACGACTTTTCAGCAGTCTGCTCAGATTTCTTGCTGCAGGTACACTGATTGTGCGCATGAGCAACGTTACCGGCTTACTGAAGACGAGCAGGAGCGGTGCAAGCATGCCAAGCAGCAAGTGGCCGATCATGTGTCCGGTAAAACTCTCATGCGCCATATGTGCAAGCGGTCCTGTAAGTGTCGCAGCAGCAACGATGATTCCTAAAAACCAGAATAGGTAACGGAACTTCGGCCATTTTTTATGCTTTCTGCCGGATATGAAAGCAGCAACCGGGTACAGCAGCAGTGCTGAGAGCACCAGTATGAGAACCAAAGCTTCAAGACTCGTAAAATCGACCGTTCCCATATGGACATGCATGTTCTATTCACCCTCCCGCCTGTTTGACCTCGCAAATAAAATAATACCGCATACAAGTAGAATGACACCCGTCACTGTCCACCCAAGGTCATAGGGCCATATGTCATCAACCCCATACCGGACCTGATGGACCCGGAGCAGCTTATGGTTGACGACGCCGTCGGCCAGCTGGAAACTGCCGGCACCGATCAGTACTGAACTGATGAACCGCCGCAGGCGAAGGGTGTATCGCCTGCGCAGATCGGCAAACATGAACAATCCGGCAACGATGGCGAATAAGGCGAACGCATTAAGCAGCCCATCGCTGAAAATCCCGACCTGGGTCGTAGAATGATCATAGAAATGGTGCCACTGCAGAAGCTGGTGAAAAATGATCTCGTCGATAAGTGCCATCAGACCCACCCCGAAAAACACACCCGACCACGTATTTGTGGATGCACCGGGGCCATTTGAAGCATGACGGTCAGCCATTATACCATTCCTCTCCCTGAACATCGTGTTTAATAAAATTTACCCGCATTGCATATATGTTAAAAGCGAAATGTGCATTTGCACACTTCCCCCTCCATTTACCACCTGCTGCTGCATGATTATCCCCGGAATTCATATGCAATTTTCATATTTATAGTGTGAACATTCTTTGACACGGGTATAAAGACTAATATCTTAATATGATATGGAAAATCCAAGGAAGGAGACAAATCATGGAAAAGAAGGTCAGTATCATCATCCCCGTCTATAACAAAGAAAAATATCTGGACCGGTGCATGCAGTCCCTGATAGACCTTGATATGGATAAGGATACAATGGAAGTGATCTGTATAGATGACCTGTCGACGGACGGCTCCCTTCAGATCATCAACAGATATGCCGAAAATCATGATTTCATCAGAGTGATCGCCCTTGACGAGAACTCCGGCAGCCCCGCCCGGCCGAGGAATATCGGCATGTCAGAAGCCCGCGGCACCTATCTCGCCCTGCTCGACGCGGATGACTGGCTGGACAGTGTTGGATTCCCTGCACTTCTCCAGCAGATGGCAGACAATGATGCAGACATCGGGTTCGGTCAAAGTTACAAGCATACCAGCAAAAGTGTCAGCAGAATCGCCCGCTTTGCATCCCACAAGGAGGCTGACGGCCTCGTACCCCACAAGATAGAAAAGATATTCAGGGCCGTCGGGCCACCCGGAAAGATTTTCAGGAAGTCCGTGGTGCGGGAATACAATATCGGCTTCGAAGATTTGAAATTCGGCGAGGATAAACTGTTTTTTGTCAATCTCATCGCGAGATGCCGTAACGCCTCCATGACACGGACACCGGTATACCATGTGGACCGCCAGTCTGACAATGCGTCACTGGTCAAAGAAACAAGCGCCCTCGATAAGGCATCCATAAATATTGAAATACTTAAGAAAATACTGGAAATGGACATTCCCGAGCCGGCAAGGAAGGATGCAATCACCCGCATAGTGGAAGTCGATATGATACGCCGCTTTTTCCATACCCGGACGTTCCTCAAAAGCTTCGAGAAGGAAAGATTCTTTGAGCTGTTCGATGAATTCGAGCGTTTATTCCCAGAGAATGGTCTTGATATCAGAGATCATATCCAGATGGACCGCTTCAAAAATATCTACCACCTGTACAAAAATGCAGAGCGTGACGACTTCATCGAATACATTGAATATCTGGTAGATGATAAAAAGAGGAGCCGGTATATCAAAGACAACGTCGTGCATGCCCGGCTCCCCGGCAAATTCTCCGGCCTCATTCCAATCACAGAAGAGTGTCATGCGGTGTACGGTGGCACCCATCAGATGGACGGGGAATACTATGATATCATCCAGATTTACAGACGGCCGGACGTCACGATCAACAATGTATATATGACACGGATATCCGACGAAACCGTGGAACAGGCAATCGATTTCGAACTGCGGGACGATAAGATCCTTATCAAAACGGAAGATATGGTAATGGACGGCACTGATATCAATCTCCGCCTCATATTCGACGGCTATAAATCCGCATTGGTCCATGCCACCCCGCCTAACGGAAGTGGACATTACCTGCAGAACAGGCAGAATTTTAAGACAGAATTCAAAGAAGTGAAATCCGGATCAATTGTGCCGTCTGAAGACTATATCACAGTACTCCCGGAAAGTGTCGTGAACGTGAAAACCATCAATTCCTACGGAGACGAAGAATTCGAAACGGTCATCACTGAGAACATCACAGCCGGCACCAGGTTCGATATCGCTGGAGTGAGCCAATCCAAAAACGGGACGCCCCGCCTTAAAACCACAGACGGAACATTAATCACCGCGAACAGGAAATTCGTGAAAAAACTGGACGGGACCCACACTGCCGGATACCTCACAGACAGACCGGAGAAAGTGAGGATCATAAAAAAATGCAGGATGTATGATTCCAAAGCCTTTAGTAACGCCCCGGTCAAAACACTGGAGGTTGGGGAAGAATTATTCGTCTCCGGTATCGTCTACACAAACAGTCTGACCCCCCGGCTGAAAATCAGGGACAGCTACTTTGTGACTGCAAACCTGGATTATGTGCAGGCAGTGCGGTAGACAGCCGTTCCATTACAGAAAATACCAATGGGTTTTCATTTCATAAGTCAATGAACCATGTGTTAGTATATCTCCATAACTGAAACCGACATCACCGGGTAAAGGAGAATATACATGGCTGAATCGCAGAAAAACATCGAATATGAATCCCTTGAGAATATTGAATTCCGAAATGATGAGATACAGGAACTGAAGATCAGAAAAGGAAACCACACCTACTGCCTGAAAATCCATCCAAAATCATCACACGACAAATGTATGATTTTCAGCAACGGTGCAGTGGACCCGAAAAAGAATGAACCACCGATCTACATGCGAAGCAGCTGGACAGAAGACATTGATGCATCGACGGTATTCATCGATGATCCGACGCTTCACGGTACGAAGCTGAGGCTCGGATGGGGACAGGGCAGCCGGGAAGTATTCCATCTGGAGGAAATTGCGGATATATTGAAAATCCTGTTAAGTAAGATGGCTGTGACGGCTGAAGACACATACTTCTTCGGTTCATCCGCAGGAGGATTCATGTCACTCTACTACTCCATTTTGATGAAGGGCTCGACTGCCGTCGTGAACAATCCGCAGACGAAGGTGCTCAATTATTTGAGGCCGTTTGCCAAAAGTGTGATCAGGCACTCATACGGCATCGATGAGATTGAGAAAATGGAAGAGTCCCTGCTCTACAGGCTGGATATCGCGGAAGCAATCAGACACCATGGGTACTTCCCCGAAAAGATCTACTACTTCCAGAACCAGAGCTGTGAGGGAGATATTGAAAAGCAGCTCAATCCGTTTTTGGACACACTGAAGGGATACGGAATCGATCCTAAAGGGCTCAACATCATCAGCTATTTCGATGAAAAGCTCGGGCATAACCCGATCCGTAAAAATGATACGGTGAATATCATCAACAAAATATTGAACGGGGAACTTGCCCTTCCAATCTAAAAGGCCGGTTCCCCGTAGAAACTTGTCCGTCAGCCCACCCGGCTGCCGGACTTTTTTCGACAGCAAATGGCTGCCTTCATTGTCGTTTTAAAGTGCGGGGGCATGGCAATCCTAAATGTTCACGCAAAGTATCACCTTCATACTCTGTCCTGAATAAGCCCCTTTTTTGCAGTTCAGGTACAACGAGACTCACAAAATCTTCCAGACTGCCGGGGAGTTCAGGCGGCATAAGGTTAAATCCGTCAGCCACACCGGCATCATACCACTCCTGCATCTGATCCACGATCTCTTCAGGTGTGCCGATCAGTGTGAAGTGGCCGCCCCCTGCATTGAGATACCCCAGCAGATTCCTTACAGTAGGCTGTGTATCGTTGATGATTTCAAGTATCGTTTCATAACGGCCGACAGGGCCGCTAAAGGCCTCGACCGGAGGCAGCTTGGGTACCGGTTCGTCCAGTTCCCAATTTGAGCAGTCCTGCTGCAGGAAGAAACCCAGTTGTTTCAAAGCTGTTTCAACGGGGAGTTTCTCATCCAATGCCGCCTTTTTGGCCAGGGCTTCCCCATGGGTACGGCCAACGAATGTGACCAGTCCCGGGAATACTTTGATATGTCTGTCACCCATTCCGCTCCGCCTGATTCTATCGTCCAATTTTTCACGGAATCTTCGGGCCTGTTTTAAATTCCAGGAGACAGAATAGACGGCATCAGCATATTTCACGGCTAATGAAATACCTTGTCCGGATGCCCCTGCCTGCATTGATACAGGCTTCCCCTGCGGACTTTTCGGCGTAGTGGATGGCCCGCGCACTTTAAAATACTTGCCCTCGTGATGAAAAGGATGGATGTTTGAAGCATCTATCAGCTTTCTTTCATCCCGCTGATGCAGAAACCCGCGACTGTCCCACGAAAGAAACAGCTTGTCCATCAGGGCCGCGAATTCATCTGCCTTTTCGTACCGTCTGTCATGGCACGGCAGATTTTCCATGCTATGATTTAATGCTTCTGCGTCCGTCATTGACGTCACAAGATTCCATCCCACACGCCCGCCTGTCATATGGTCCAGGCTTAAAAGCTGACGGGAAGCTGTGAAAGGATTGGAAAAAGTGCTTGAAATCGTTGAAACCAGACCCACATGACGGGTCACTTGGGAAATGGCGGTCAGATTGACTATAGGGTCAAACCAAAACGCCGGCATATCACTGGCGCTTTTACCCTGGAATGACTGGCTGTCGGCAAAGAACACCGCATCAAAGCAGCCTTTCTCCGCCAACCGGGCCAGATACTGGTAATAGGAAACATCCCCAATGCGCTCAATGCTGGAATCCGGCATCAGCCAGGCTGCCTGATGATGCCCGCACCCATACAGCAAAACACCTAGATGCAATTTCTGTTCTTTGGCCTCTGTCATCTATCTACACCTCAATATATTGTTTATGATCACTGCTCTTCCTAAAGGCTTATACACGGCAATCCAGCCGGTCAGTTCATTGTCAGACCGCCATCCACAGTAATATTCTGACCTGTAATACCGCTCGCATCTTCCGAAGCCAGATGGACGACCATATTGGCCACATCCTGCGGGGTCGTAACCCTCTGCAACGGCGTTGAGCGGGCAATGAGATCGAACACTTCCGGTGTCGTAACAGCGCTGGCATCCGTCTCCTTCAATAATCCGCCTGAAACTACATTCGCTTTTATGCCGTACGCACCGAGTTCAGAAGCAATATTACGCGTGAAGCCGATCAGTCCGGCCTTGGCAGTCGTGTATTCATGATAGGGTACGACGGGATTCTGATATAAATTGGTGCCGATACTTATAATGTCTCCGCTCTGTCTGCTGATGAATTGCGGCATGACACTCTGGACAACATTGAACGCCGCTTTTAACGTACCGTCCAGCTGTTTCTGATAATCATCCCAGGTGAGTTCTGTGAAGGCCTTTTGTTCGTCCGGATTAAATTTGAAGCCCACCAGGGCATTGTTGACGACGACATCAATTTGACCGAAATATTCCGTCCCCTTGGCTATGAGCCCCTCTGCTTCCTCCCGGTCTGTTACATCAGCCTGGATTGCAACAGCATTCTCCCGGCCAATCTCATGAACAAGCTTTTCAGCAGCTTCTTCACTTTTGTAGTAATTGATGACCACCCGGAATCCTTTTTCGGCCAACGTCTTTGCGACAACTGCTCCCAGACCCCTGCTGCTGCCCGTTACCAATACTGTCCTACTCATCATAACAACTCCTATGTCTCTGATTTTGATGACACTCGCATAAAAAGCGCCAGAGAATATAAAAAACGCAACCTTCCCCAGGGAAAGCTGCGTATAAACAAATAGTTACATATTAAGAACAGGGTACCACCATTCTTCGAGTATGTATCAGTGCCGCACTTTCCTACGCTAGTTTTAGCTAGTTCAGGTTCAAAGGGTCCGGGCTTTGCCCGTCTCAGCCTGCAATCGGCTCCCCCAGCGATATTTTATTGTCTCTTCTCCCCAGACATTATCATAATACCGGGGGCGTTACAAATAAGTGCCTTGAATGACGGCCGGCCTTTCACGGATTAAACCGCTGGATGATATATCCCCGGTATGCTTTACCCGAAACGTTAAATCGGCCTGCCACTGCCCACATAGTCAATTTCAAACCCCAGATCCTTCAGCATCTGGTGATCTTTCGTCCCTTCCTGCCCGGCTGTGGTCAGATAGTCCCCGATAAAGACGGAGTTTGCTGCATACAGGCCAAGTGGCTGCAGACTGCGCAGGTTCACTTCCCTGCCCCCTGAAATGCGGATCTCCTTAGTTGGATTGATGAAGCGGAAAAGACTCAGCACTTTCAAACAATACACCGGGGTCAATTCATCAGTCCCCTCGAGCAGGGTCCCTTCCATCGCATGAAGGAAGTTCACAGGTATGGAATCGGCATCCAATTCTTTCAGTGCCAAAGCCATCTGTATGACGTCCTGCTTCGTCTCCTTCATCCCAACAATCACGCCGGAGCACGGTGAGATGCCTGCTTCTTTCACTTTCCCGACTGTTCCAACACGGTCCTGATAGCTGTGACTGGTTGTAATCGCATCGTGGTGGTTCTCTGATGTGTTGATATTGTGATTGTAACGATCGACACCGGCTTCCATGAGCTGCTCCGCCTGACCAGGCTTGAGTATTCCCAGACAGGCACATATTTTCAAATCATACTTTTCCTTTATCTCTTTGACGGCACTTGTGACCTGGTGCAGTTCACGGGTGGTTGGACCCCGGCCGCTGGCAACGATGCAGTAAGTGCCTGACTGCAGCTGATATGCTCTTTTAGCCCCTTCTACAATTTCATCTTTCTGCATCATCCGATACTTCTCGATAGGATTGGTAGAATCCCTTGATTGGGCACAGTATCCACAATTTTCCTGACATGCCCCGGATTTCGTATTGATTATCATATTCAATTTGACTTCATTTCCATAATAATGCTTCCGGATTATGTACGCACTGTTCAGCAGCTCCAGAATTTCTTCATCCGGACATTCCAGAATCTGCATCGCTTCTTCATTTGTAATATCATACCCTTGTATCACTTCTTCTGCCAATGCTTTAAAGTCCAATGCTATGCGCCCCCTGTCCAGGGAATATTCTCCCTGCTTATTGTCAACCATACAATTATTAAGGTTAACAATAAGATGGTGGACCGTCAATGATTATGTGCAAAAGGATGCACAGCCCATCCTGTGATATGCATTGCACGCTAACCCTTTCACCTTTGTGCCTAAATGCAGACTTAAAAAAAGGCACCCCCTGAAAGCAGTTTACATTTCAGCCGCCTGCTTCGGGAAGTGCACATCATGTTCAGGACCGGGGAGCCCCCTGGTCGCCGCTTCTGCTGCCGTATACGATTTTCCCGTTCACGATCGTCATCTCGACCAGATCATCGGTCAGCTCTACATCATATCCAAGCGGATTGTCATTCAATACGACAAAATCTGCATATTTGCCCGCTTCCACACTGCCCTCTTCATCCTCCGTGCCATTCAGACGTGCGGCGTCCAGTGTCATTTTCCGGTAGGCTTCGAGGCGTGTCAGCTTCTGGTGTGCACCGAGCACGTCACCCTTGCGTGTCTTCCGCTCCACCGCAAAACGGATGGATGCAAGCGGTGATATATCGGTGACGGGACAGTCGGAGTGGATGGTGAACGTCATGCCGGCATCTTCCGCCCATTTTACCGGGTCCAGGTTCTGCACTCTTTCAGGACCCAAAAAGTACTTCTTATGGATATCGCCGAAATGATATACATGGTTGATGAAGAATGAACCGCCGATGCCGTTATCCACCATTTCCCTGATGTCTTCCCGATTGACTGTCTGGAGATGCTCGACCCGGTTCATGGCTTCGGCCGTCTTTGAACCTTCGGTATTTTTGTATGCCTCAATCACTGTCCGCGCGGCAAAGTCGCCGTTCGCATGGGTAATCAGCGGATAGCCCAGACGCTGGAAATGTCCAAACAGTTTCTCGAGTTCCGCCTGCTCAAGCTGCAGATCGTCTGACGGGGTACCATCATGATACTCTCCCCTGATTGAAGCCGTATGCAGCTGTATGGAGCCGTCACTGAAGAACTTCGCCCCTTCAAGCGTGCTGAATCCGCCGCCCAGGTCTTCCAGCCGCCCTTTCAGCTCATCGGCGGATATGCCTTCCTGCTCCAATAACTGGTACAGGACCGCCCAGCGGGTACGCATCTTCTGCGGCCGCTCCAGGAACTTGAGCATCGCCCTGTAGTCATCCATGCCGGCAAGTATCCCGACACCCATCTCGGTCGAGTTGGTGATGCCGCGAGCGAGATATTCATCCACCCCGGCCTCGATATCATCCGCCAGCGTCCCCGGATCGATTTCAGGGACCACGGCCTTCACTTTCTCCATCGCGGGGAATTCGTATAAAACACCGTTCAGCAGGCCATCTTCATCCCTGCCGTATCTTCCCCCCTTCGGATCCGGGTCGTCGAGGGCGACACCCATCAGCCCGAGCGCCTTCGTATTCACCGCCCCCATATGCAGCGAGCTGTGCTTGATGTAGATCGGAACATCCCCTGATATCCGATCGAGGTCGAAGCGGTCCGGATGGCGCTGTTCCAGAAGGTCATATTCACTGTAGCCGTAGCCCTGTAGCCAGCCGTCAGTAAGCAGCTCATCCTTACGCGCCTTAAACTGCGCCACTATATCCTCGATGCTCCCCACATTATCGGCCGAACAGTTCAGCTGACGGCGGAAACTGGAAAACATGATCAGGTGGCTGTGCGTATCGATGAACCCGGGGGACAGGTATCCTCCTTCCAAGTCAAGCGCATCTTCATCATGGACGGTACCCGTCTGCCGCTCTACCTTCCGTATCCGTCCGCCGGATACTTCAACGGTCGCCGTATACGTGCCGCCTGCATCCACATCCACTACATTCGCATTGATTATCTTTTCATTCATTCTTTTGCCTCCACATCCTGTATGTCTTTTACCAGTCTATGCCTCATCGCAGTCCTGACCACTTCCGATTCACCGTGTTTTGTCAGCAGGCTGACTGCCACCACTACAACGAGAGAGAATACATAGCCCGCCAGTGCCTGGTCGAACGGCAGCCCGAGGAACGGGTAGACCAGTATGAACACGAGGGACGCCAGCATGCTTGTGATGACGCCCTTTTTCGTCACCCGGCGCCAGAACATGATCGCAAGGAACGGGAACACGAGGATCACGCCGTTGACCATCAGCGCCCAGCGGTACGCATCATTGATGTTGGTGATGAAGGCCGCCGCCCCGGTGCCGAGTACCGTGATGATGACAACCGAAACCCTTGAGACAAGGAGCATGCGCTCGTTAGTCGCCCCCGGATTGACCATCACCTGGTACAAGTCACGCGTCAGGTTGCTTGCCCCCTGCAGGTTGAAACTGGTCGCCCCCGTCATCAGTGCCGCAAGCAATGCCACGAAGATGATGCCCGCCACCGGCGCCGGCAGCAGCTCATTCGTCACGTAGGAAAACACCAGATCCTGCTGCATATCGAGGTCGACGAACTGTCTGGCAGATACGCCGATCAGAAACGGCAGAACCGCCACGACAGCCACGATCACATGTCCCGTAATCCCCGCATAGAGTGCCGTCTTCTCGTCTTTCGCTGCAAATATCCGCTGCCACGTCGACTGCCAGACCAGATAGAACGGCCCGACAGACAGGGCATAGAGCAATGTGTCCCCTACCCCTTCTGCACTCACAGGGCTCAAGTATTCAAACGGTGTATTGGCAAAAAGCTCACCCAGTCCTCCTACATGCATCACAATCGTCGCTGTCAGGATGATCAGTCCGAAGATGATGATCAGTGCCTGGACCGCATCCGTAATAATTGTCGCCGGCAGCCCGCCCATAATCGAGAACGCCAGGATCAACAGCGTACTCACGATGAGACCGGTATTGAGGCCCCAGCCCAGAGTGATGTTGAACACGGTCGACATGCCGATCAGCTGCAGCGCCAGCGTCGGCACGGAGTATACCAATGCCGAAATCAGCGATGGCACCATCCCCGTCCGGCCGCCGAAGCGTGCCGTGAACAGATCAGCCAGCGTAAACAGCTTCTGCCGCCTCAACGGTTTCGCAAACAGTATCACCAGCAGCAGGCTGAAGAAATACGCAACCAGCGCAAACTTGAAATAGCCCGAGAACCCGACCGTGAACCCGAGCCCCATCCACCCGATGAACACAGCCGCACCCGCATTCGTGCTGATGATGGTCCCCGTTATCTTCCAGAATCCCGTGCTCCAGGAACTGATCATATAATCCTCAAACGTCTTGATCTTGAAATAATAATACGCCGCGACACCGAACATCGCGCCGAAGTATAAGATGAAATATGTAATGTACCAGTACATCGAATTGTTCCTTTCCAGTTGGGTATGGTATTCATTATACCCTTAGTTCCACCTATATATAAACAGAAAATACTGAAAACTTAAAAGGCTGTAAAAATACCACAAAGCCCCAATGTGACTTTGTGGTGCCGGGACTATTTTTCCACCAGCTCAATCGCATCACTGTTGTACTGGTTGAAGCTCACTTTGATACCGTCCGCCTCTTCAACCGGGTCAATCGTCAGTGGCAGGTCCTCCCCGTATAACTTCGTTTCAATGAACTCGTCACCGTTGAAATAGGAAACATAGCTGGAACGGTTGATTTCGTAGCCAGCATCCGGATCGTAGGGAATCAGTTCAGACGTCACCATCTCCTCATCCTCCACATCATCACCGTTGTACCCCACCCAGCTGCCCTCTGTCACATTTCCGGTATCAATGAGATTGTCAGAGTTGCCATTTCCGTTGCCGCATGCCGCCAGGACAGAGACAGATAGAACTGCAATCATGAAACGCTTCAAAAATTTATCCATAGTTGCCTCCCGTATGTATGAGTACTTTACGGTTTCATGATAACACATCATCGTTTAGTTTTATTTGAATTGCATTAACTGTATAATCAAGGGCAAATAACCACTCGGGGGGATCATGATGAACCTGCTGTATATCGTTAACTTCCATGCGCCGATGGGCGGCCTGCACGAGAATGTCTATGCTTCGGCAATATATATGAAAAAGCAGGGCTGTACCGTCCATGTTGTATTGAAGCCGGGACGTCTCGAGCAGCGCATGAAAGCAGAAGGCATACACACAATCACCACAGACTTTTCCGATGCAGACCAGGCACTCGAAAGCATAGAGAATGTGGATGTTGCATTCGACCTCGTCCATTTCCATCCGGGACCTTCCAAATACCCTGCACTCAAATACGCTGAAAAGTACAGCGTCCCCCTGATAGAGACCTATCACGGAATATGGCTCGACGGACTCGGAGCACATATAGACAGGCTGGATGCCATCGTCACAGTATCAGAGGGGATAAAGAACCACCTGCAGAGCCGGATTGATGCACACTATGAAAAGTACTACGTGATGCCCAACGGGTACGACAGCAGCCTGTTCGATCAGCCGAAGTATCATGACAGGGACTCCGAAGAGATCACCGTCGGATTCGTCACACGCCTTGACAGGGACAAGCAATTCATCCTGGACATACTGCTCCTCGCCGTGAACCATATTAAAACCAGACCAGATATTAAGATCAATATACACATGATCGGCGACGGCACACACAGAGACGAATTCATGGAACTTTGTCAAAATATGCTTGAAGACACCGGTCATACCATCCAATTCAAAGGCTGGCTCGTCGATGAAGAACTGAAAAATGCCTATCTGGACTGCGACATCATCATCGCCCCGGGAAGATCCGCCATCGAAGGCATGGCATGCGGCAAACCCGTCATTGCGGTAGGCAGCAAGATATACATCGGCCTGATCACACAAAAGAACTGGCAGTCAGCTGTTTACAGCAACTTCGGCGGTGCAGGGAAAAAATTCGCAGATTATGAGCTGGACAGCGTAGGAGAAGATTTGAATCATCTGCTGGATGACCAGGCCAATATAAATCGCCTCGGCAGGTTTGGTCATGAGATTGCAAAACAGTTTTTTGATGGGGATAGGATAAATCAGGAGTTGTACGATCTGTATAGTATACTCCATCTGAGTGAGTAAATATTATGACCACAAAGGTTTTTAAATCTTTGTGGTCATTCTCATTACTTCTCTACAAGTTCAATTTCATTCATATTGTATTCATTAAAACTCACTTTCACACTATCCGCTTCCTCCACTGTATCAATGGTCTTCGGAAGTCCTTCCTCATACAGCTTCGTTTCGATGAACTCGTCTCCGTTGAAATAGGAAACATAACTGGAACGGTTGATTTCGTAACTTTTGTCAGGATCATAAGGTATTGAACGGGTTGTCCTCATTTCTTCGTCTTCAACCGTTTCACCGTTATAACCTATCCAGCTGCCGCTGATAAGGCTACCGGAATCTATCAGATTCTCATTGTTCATACTTTTCTCTTTCGCGGGGATATTATCCAGTATTTGCATAACGTCCTTACGGATTATCGGTCCGAATGTCTCGTTGAATGTTGCTGTCATATGGCTTTTATCCAGATAAACAACCACATTCCCGATGACCACGGGACATTCCTCTTCTCCGCAAATATAGTCGGTATAGTCAGCATAGTGCACATTGGACGGCGGATTCTCCAGTCTCTCCCATGCTGATGGATCGGGGTATGTTTCATCTCTATCCACATTACATTTATCCGTATCCATCCCATTGGCGCTCAGACATTCTGAAGCATCTTCCGAAAGATATGGAGTGTCCCTTATTGCCATTACAGGAATACCGTATTCATCCGCCTTTTCAAACTGTTCCAGGAACCCTCCAGGTACTTTTTCCGGCTTATTGGCATTGTCGGCCAGCGTAATCAGCAGATCCGGGTCTTCCTTACTCACTTGATCCACCACATTTTTGTTCCATTCCATACAGTCTTCAGCTTTGACTTCGTCTAAAGTGAAACGGCAGCCACTTTTAGTTACATTCAACACCCGTACCGCTTCTTCCTCAGCAAAAGATTGGAGACTTGGCAGCCAGTGTGTGGATTTTGAACCACCGACAAGTGCTACAGTATAGTCATAATCATCAGTTTCACCATATTCACATATTTTCACCTCTGAATCCCCTGGTGAAACATGGCAGCCATCTTCATAAGGTTCAGCTTTGTCATTTTTGATACCCTCCAAGCCAGGTATGGGATCTCGAGGTTCGGGACTTTCCACTGCTTCTGTATTCGCCATGACACCCGGATAATCCTCATTCCCTGCAAAATTCATAGAGTATGAGCCTTTAAATTGGCTGTATGCCAGCCAGCCGCAAGTTATGATTACCAGTAAACCTGCCATGGCAATAATGGGAGTGAAAGATCTAAGTGTAAGTTTTCTGCTTGTTATAAACCCGTTTATCGGCTTTTCTATAAAATTGGTCGTTAAAAAACTCAGTAGCAGTGAAAGAAGTATTATGCTTACCCCGTGCACGACACCCACATCTGTTGTATCAAAAATAACATAGTAAAAGCTCAGAATCGGCCAATGCCATAAGTATAATCCATAGCTAAGACCACCTAAGTAAACCATGGGCCTGCTTCCAAGGAACTTCTCCACTCCGAACGATGTTGGATTCTGTCCCGCTAACATGACGAACACAGCAGCGGTCACTGGCCATAGCGCTATGTAACTCGGAAAACTGGCACCCACATCCATGATGAAGCCTGTGATAGTCAAACCGATTAGGCCACCCCATCCCAAAATCGTGCTGAGAATTGCTGGGAGCTTCGCTTTGAATATGAAGATCATAAGTATACCACCGACAGCAAACTCCCATACCCGGGTGCGTGTATCAAAATACGCCCAAGGCTGATTCACTTCGGTCAAATATACGGAGTATGCCAAAGAAATGAAAAACAGAACCGAGAGTATAGCCAGAAGGATATTTTTCATCTCAAATTTTGTTTTAGTATAAATGATTACTGTTGCAGAAATAATCAAAAACCATATGAGATAAAATTGTCCCTGGATCGACATTGCCCAGAAATGCTGTACCGGGCTCTTTGCATTATTCTGATCAAGATAATCCGTACCTGTAATGGCCAACTGCCAGTTCTCGTAATAGAACAATGAAGCGAAAATCTCCTTGATCGTATCTATGTGCCTCACTTCCGGCAGGATAAAATAACTCATGACAGTTACAAAGATCAGGACTGTAACAGCCTGAGGCAGCAGCCTTTTCAAAAGGCCGCCAATAAAATTGAAAAATTGTATATATCCATCCCGTGCATACTTGGAAAGGAGTGATGTAGTGATAAGAAAACCAGATACAACAAAAAATACATCGACTCCCCCTGACACACGCATCATCCAAATATGGTAAATGGCTACGAGCAGCGCAGCAACAAACCTCAGCCCTTCTATTTCAGGGCGATATTGTTTTTTTATCTCCAATGTGTACACCTCTTTTACTTCGAGGATTCAAAGTATAAAAGACCAGACAAAGTCGTCTGGTCTTTTATACTTTGAATCCTATCATACTTGAAAATTGAGTATCTTAAAAATATTAACTTAGGACCATGAATATTCCTGGTCCCTTCCTACTTCTCTTTCAATTCTATCATATCTATAAAATCTTTATGAAAACTCAGTTGGATACTGTCCGCTTCATCGACTGTTTCAATTGGCCCAGGCAAATTATCCTGGATCAGTTTTGTTTCAATAAATTCTTCCCCGTTGAAGTATGTAACGTATGCCCCGGAATTGAGCTCATATTCTTTGGATGGGTCATATGGAATGCTTTCCGTATTCATCATCCCCTCCTGCTCTTTTACATTGCCTTCAAAATTAATCCAGCCACCATCATTCAAACTTTCTTTGTCAATCAGATTTGCACTTTGAGTATTATCAGCATTCTCTTCATTGGAAGTTTCAGCATTAGAGCCTGAGGCTTCTGTCTCCTCTCCATTTTCACCTGTACCGCAAGCAGTTAATAGAAGAATACTTGACCCCAGAACAAATAACGGTTTTAATTTCATGATTGTTCCCCCAAACAATTTTATAATCCAAAACTACACTTCTATAATAGCACATAAATAATATATGCTATATATAATTCGAAATTATTCATTGTCTGACACTTATGGTATTATTGCTATTAAAGTAATTGTATATAAGACAGTATGGGGCCAGTCACAAAAACTCTGTCTGCGCACATTTTCACTGCCACTAATACAAAAAGGAAGTATAAAGAATGAACGATAAAATAAGAGTATTCCCAAATGGATTTCTGTTTACAGCAGAAGAAGATATAGAAAATCTACCGTCTCATTACGAACATTCGGTAATTCAAGGGAAGTATCATTATTATTATGACAAAGATTCACGGATGAAGGTATACAATGATGACGAAAGCTTCATCATCATTCATGGACTGTTCGTTCACATTGATCCGGAATCAGGGGATATTACAGAAGAGTCACCCAAATTATTGCTCAGTCTGTTCAGTAATAATTATGAGCAATTTCTGGAAAAGCTCGATTATCTTGGAGGCCGTTTCGTAATAATAATAGGTGACAGAGATAATGTGTATGTTTACCCAGATGCCACCGGCTCAAGAACAGCCTACTATTCCAAAGACTTCAACAGCATAGCTTCTCACAGTAAACTGTTAAAAGAAGTGTTCAAAATACCAAATGACCCTTTATCCTCTACTACATATGACTATAGAATCTTTTTTGATTACAGCTTGTTTATGAATGTTGAAAGCCTGCTGCCAAATTTTTATTTGAATTTAAATGACGGTAAGAAAATCAGATTTTTCCCACGAGAGAACAACAGGTACAGGAATACTGACGAAGCTGATAAATTCAAAGCAATCGAGTTTTTATGGAAAGAACAGCTGAAACACTTTGTTAACAATAATGAAAAATTGATTTTTTCGTTGACAGGGGGTGCAGATAGCCGTCTGTCGCTTGCAATGGCAAAAGATTATATGGAAGATATCGAATCATTCACATACACACCATATGAGGATGATATAAAACCTGAAACGACTAAAGATGAATTACTGTATCTGGATAAACAAATCGTCAATCAAATATTGGATAACTATAAACTGAATCATGAATTTATGTATTTCAGGGATGACAATATTTCTTTGAATACATTCCAAAACCGCATTATATTGACAAACACAGTAAGAAATCATGGAAAGGGCCTTCTACCACATTATCTGAAGCATTTTAAAGAAAAAGATATAATTCATATCCGGGCCAATCTTTTGGAGATAGGGCGTGCCTATTATATAACTCACAGAAGTACAAACTCCAGTAATTCTATTAGGAATCATGCGAGACATAAACTGCTTAAAGGTTTAAAATCCAGTGATGCCAAATACAAAAAGATAGAAGGGCTGATCAATAGCAGCATAGAAAAAATGGGGTATAACGAACCGCTTTTCGATTACCATCTCTTAGACCTCTATTATTGGGAGAATCGTATGGGGAGATGGATGCCAGAGGTGTTAAACGAAACTGACGTGGCATTTGAAACATTTCTGCCATTCAATATGCGGGCAATCATTGACGCCTCCCTGTCCTTCAGTTTGAAGCAGAGAAAAACTGACTATCTGTTTAATGAGTTGATAAACAGAAATCATCCTCTTCTGAATTTTTTTGGAAAAAATGAAACGCAAAACCTTTACGAGCAGACTAAACGAAATGAAGAAGATCATTTTAACTCATTTGGTATTTATGATTCAAATAGCAACTTGATAGATGTAAGAGATTCTATTAATAATCTTGTCTACCTCCCAAAGGATTATATACAGAAAAATTATTATGCTGAGTCAAAACCTTATTTCTATAATAGTGATAAAGGAATAGTAAACTTATCGGTATTGAATGAATATTTCAATCCTAAAGGAACAAAAATCTTGAAATATTCAATATTACTTAATAATAATGTGATTCTCAGCGAAGATCTCGCACTATGGAAGGAAGTAAATAATATTTCAATTACTGGGTTAACTAGAGATGATGAAATTAAGATTAGAATCACAGCTTTAAAAGATATTAAAAGCATTTCTTGGGAAAATGCGTCCAAAACTTATATAAATAACATAGTAGAAACACCCATGAAAAATAATATTAAATTTATAGTGAGTTCCAACAGCCCATATTCTAATTACTAATATAAAAACCGTGATTTCAAGGCTCCCAATAAATTTATACCAGGATTGCTTTGAAACACGGTTCTTTTATTAGCACATTTCAATAATCTATTAGAAGCAATTTAAAATGATAGGCATAACCATCAAGTAGAACTCATCAACTATACACAAATACTGCTCAGCATTTTTCCAACAAAGATACATACTCAATTTTAGTTACTGGTAATCAAGTTTTATATGTTTTTTGTTTCTTCTAACTTATCTTCCAAAGTATCAAAACTGTTTGAAACAAAGTAATTTAAAGCCGGCCAAAATCTTTTAACTAATTCAGTGAGATACTTTTTTTCCTTTTTATCTTCCAATTTCAACGTTAGCAGTTGGTCAAT
Source organism: Salinicoccus sediminis (assembly GCF_000986795.1). Taxonomy (GTDB): domain Bacteria; phylum Bacillota; class Bacilli; order Staphylococcales; family Salinicoccaceae; genus Salinicoccus; species Salinicoccus sediminis. Next base: position 324,406 of record NZ_LAYZ01000024.1, read on the forward strand.
CATGTATCTGTTATTTATAAAAATAAATGTTTCCATTACAGTATCCGTTTCTTGAGTCAGGCTTCCATGCCAATTCCCCATCCGATATTCCCAGTAAATAATCATTGGTAGATTATGGCCTTTATCAATGACTTCCTGTAACTTATTCCTTCTAAAGTAAGCCTGATACATGTCATTCAATGTACTTTCATCTTCTCTGATTTCTTTAGGAGCCCAATGCTTGATTGCTCTTATCATCCAATTATCTTCTATTTTCATCTCAGCATGCCCTGTATAAGGCTGTTTTGCCAATTCATAAAGTGTTGATTTAACGTGAATTGACCCTTTAGGAAATTCTTCATGAGTTAAATAACTTAAAATATACGAATGATGTGAACTCACATGTGATGATATTTTCTCATGGTACTCCTTTGGCATTTTATAATCTCCAAAAAATAAATACTTATGTCTCAAGTTAAAATTGTATATTAACTGGTCTACGATGTACTTATCTTTATAGTAGATTTTTTTAAATTGACTTAGTTCATCGTAAGGATCATCTTCATTGAACCTATACATATAAGTGAAGAAATTGAGCTTACTTAATATGGGCTTATTAATGGCTAATGATAATTTTGCATCAAAACCACCTGTCAACGATTGTTGGATTGTGCTAAAGTTTTTATCCAGCCATTCAACCTGAGGTAAAAAATAGTCTTCTGTATTTTCTAAAACTTTTTCCAATGTTTGGTTTCCAAAATTATCTTTAGGATAATAACGTATAAATTCTTGATTTTTGAAAGAAAAATATAAGTTAGGGTTAAATTTATATATAGAATTTGTATTAGAATAATCTAAGAAATTTTTCATTTCAAATGAACTTATTTCTAGTTCAATATTTAGTTCTTCGAGTACAGCTTCTCTGATAATAATCTCATGTGATGAAACAATATCATTTTCCCAATAGAAAAGAGGACGCAACACTGTTGCATCAGAATACACACATGTATCATCTTCACTATCAAAAATAAGGACAAACCTCCCATTAAGGTATGATAAATTTTCATAAAACAAGTTATTATTTTTTGAATATAGATCCAATAAAGATTTGGTGATTGAGTCGGATGTTTGTAAGGAATCACGAATGTCTAATATATATCCTATCAATATTAATTTTACTCCATTTTTTTCAAAAATTTTATATTTGGTTTCGTCATTATAATAAAAATATGCATGATTTAATGACATACTGTCGTCCAGTAAACTTTTATTCTCAAATTCCTTTTTCGTTAAGCTAAACGGATTACTTAAGTATGATCTGTCCATACAAACAACACCTCTTTTTAGTTATTCCTAACATGATTATTTAATTTTCAGTACATAAAGTTTTAGAAAAATTTCCATAGCATATGATTTTGGATGATTTAAGTTTTGCTAAATCACTTATTTTCCATGCATGTTTATCTTTATCAAAACCACGGAAAATACAAAAATCATAATGAGGATTGGCAAATAACTGCCTGATTTTGTTTTATTCTTTTAACCGGACTACGTCTTTATCCAAATCTTTAAAAAAATACATTTTTAGCAAAACAGTTTTACAAACTAATGAAGCCGCCATAACTAAGTCAACATATTTATAATATTCTTCTGATAAACTATTAATTATTCGATTTTTTGGTTTTAAATGCCTAACAGTATAAAAATACAATCTCGCGAATTTCAAGTTTAAGTTAGCCACTAGGGTGTGACCCGAATCCAGAGTTTGTGAAAGCCCTCTAATGGCCGGGCTTCTCCTCCCCCGAGGGGGGGAGGAGATCTTACACTAGGCGCTATGTGTCGGTTGTGTATGTTGCATTGCCTGGGCAAAACGCTCATGCGGTGTCCGGTATCTCAGGATTTTACGGGGATAGTCATTCATCCATCGTTGAATGCGCTGAATCTGTCGGTCACTGATTGATGAAATCGACTGACCTTTCGGGATGAACCGGTGAATGCGCTTATGCTGGTTCTCGCTGGGCCCGCGTTCATATGAAGCGAATGGCCGGGCAAAATAGACGTCTGTCACATGCTTCAAGGTGGCATGCAGTGCACTGAATTCAGAGCCATTATCTGATGTGATGGTCTTGAATAACGATGACATGTGATGACCGGCGCATTCAACGAGTGATTCGATGGCCTCTGTGACCGGTTGATCGTTCTTGCCATCAATTTTCAAAAGCACTTCAAACCGGGGCTGTCGCTCCGCCAGTGTCAGCAGCACCGCATCATCCTTGTGTTTTGAACCAATGCCGGTGTCGATTTCCCAGTGACCGAATGTTTCCCAGGATTCGAGAGCTTCCGGCCGTTCAGCGATGTACGGCCCCAAATCACGTTTATGTTTGCGGTCCTTGTGTGTTTTTGATTTTGTGTTGCGGCTGAGCTTCTCCGATAGATGGATATTCTTTGTGCGCATGATATGCCGGTCAATCCAGTTGTAGAGCGTCGTCGTACACGGTATCAGTTCATCCGGGCACATATCCCTTTGCTTCGCAGCACCAATCACGGCATCAGGCGACCAGTGGTGGTCCAGCATCTGTGTATCTGCCCAGTCGACAAATGCATTGGATTGGCGCCATTTCGGCCGCGGTTTTCATAACGCGTTTAAGCGTAGCCTGGATCATAGACATGATACTCATAATCATATGTTTTTCCATTCTGTTTCTGACGGCGGGTTTGGCGGATGATCCCGCGTTTGATTTCGTTATTGATGGTCTGGGGAGCGCGTCCTAAACGCGCCGCAATGGCACGGTTTGCGTAATTCTCCTGCTTTAAAATCTCAATTTGGGCCCGTTCATCTTGGGTCAGGTGTTTTCCTTTGATGGATTCAGTGGTATCATGAGGTTGCGTCATGTGATTTCATTCCTTTATTGAGTGTTGTAGTTAACTTTCAATATAACATGAAATTCACATGGTGTTTTTTGTATCAGAGGTGGCTAAGTTCATTATAAAATCCACCAATATTCCTTTATATGATAGAATTAAATTATAAAGTATACAAAAATAGCGTTCATGATAAAAGCCGCTCTACGGGAAGATAGTGCGGCTTTATTGTACTTAGAAATTTAATAAAGAGAAAGGACTTGTACAAGAAATTTCTATTTCATTTTCTTTATTAGTTCTAAATTCTCGATAACTATTAATATATAATCTAGATGCATTTTCCCATGACTTTGCCTTTGAATTCTTTAGTGATTTTATTCGTATTGAAATTACATCACCTTTTTTCATGTTCATAACATTAATTTGATTTGGTATATTCCACTCTGCAATATCCTCGTTCAGCAATAATTCTTCATTTTTAAACACTTCGTAATTTAAATAATTCTTCCCTCTAGCAGATAAGTATTTACTATATATTTCAATAATTGCGATCCCTTGATCTAATTTAAAATTAAAATTGATTTCAGAGTAATTATCTTTTGCTAGATGAGATTCCGGTATATAAATCGTATTTTCATTTTCTTTTACAGTAGTTTTTATTTCATTTTCAACGTCGACTACTGTAAAACTATCAAAGAATATAGGCATTTTGCTTTCTTCTGAACTTATTTGGTCTCTCTGTTGTTCATATAGATTAGCCTTTTCGTTTCGTCCATAAAAGTTAAGTATAGGATGGTTCCTATTTACTAGTTCTTTAAACATATAATCGGAACGGCGTTCAGAAACAGGGAATGATAATGATATATCAATAATTGCCCTCATGTTGAATGGAAGTAGAGTGTCGAATGCTGCATCAGTTTCATTTAGTACCTCTGAGTGCCATCCTCCCATTCTGTCTTCCCAATAAAATAAATCTAAAATATGATAATCAAATAAATTTTGCCCATAACTAAGATTTTCTAAAGAAGTGCTTAGTTTATTGTCTACAACAGATTCTCCAACTTCTTCATAAAACTTTCTAAAACCAAACTTGAATGTTGATATCACAGATGAAACGTCATTGGCGCGATTCCTTTGATAAAAGTAACTTCTAGCTATTTCTAATAAGTTCCCTCTGATATGCATAACCCTGTCTCCAGGAAAAGTATCTAAATAGTAAGGAAGTATATAACGCCCATGTTGTAAAATAGTGTTTTTTTCTAAGTTCATTTTGTCTTCTTTAGTTAGTTTTTTTCTCTTTTCATTAAAAAAGAAAAATGTATGGTTAAGTGAGATATCACATAATATTTGCTTAACAAGATATTGGTCTACCGATAATACTTCCGCAAATCGCCCACTTTTTTCATCTTCTCCTTCTTTAGTAGAGTAAGTGAAGAATTTAATATCTTGGTTATGCTCTCTGGCCATCGCTAGAGAAATTCGACTATCGTTACCTCCAGTTAGTGATAATACTAATTCGTTAGATGTACTTTGATAGTAGTCAATTTGCGATCTCCAAAGTCTTTCGACCATTTCAAATTTTTGTGATTCATCGTAAGATGTATATTTATTATTTTCTCTTGGAAAGAAGCGAGTAGATTTATTAGTTTTTAAATCTACATAATAGTTTGGAACAGAACTTCTAATATTAACATAAGGGCTATTATCAAAGGAATAACTCATTTTAGGCATCTTCTGATTAAAATGATCGTGTTCATACTCAAAATTATCTGCTATTAAGTTAGCATGCGATGAGATAACAAGTTTATCAGTTGTATAATATGATGATCTAGAATTAGTTGCATCTGGGTAGATTCGAATAGAGGTTTCATTACCGATGATTATGACATATCTTCCAGCAATAAAATCAAGTGTATCTAGAAATTCATTGTAGTCATGAGTAAATAAATTTAATAACTTATTAGCTAGATTATTGATATTAATATTTTCTTCTAATCCGATATGAACGAAATGACCATGAAGTATTATGAAAGAATTACCAGTTTCATAAACGCTAGGATTATAGATGTTATCAAAATAGTAATTGTATTTATCAAGAATTTTTAAGTGGGAATATTGATCCGGAACACTTCTGATTAATTCATCAGAAAAGATAAAGCCATATGGATATAATTTTATTTCTTTACTCATTAAATTACCGCCTTTACGTAATGACCGTGAGTTTAATATAATTATAATTCTAATCAAATATAGCAATTAGTGGATTTATAGGCAATAAGATTAATTGTATTTATACTTGTCCAATTCTCGACCAAACGTTCTATTTTATTCTCATTACAATAACGACTAAAAACCTGATTCTACGCTATTCTCATCCATTCTCGGTTTAAAAGTAATCTCTCCATCACCGTTAGAAACCTCATCACCCCTGTGGTTATGGGGTTTCTTTTTGCGTGGCCACGCAGTGACCCCTTAATGACCATGAAGAATGACCCAATCGCCTTGCCAGAGTTTCCACAGTCCTATGTGTATACTTATATTAAGGAGTGATCACATGGAATTAAAAACTAAAGTGGACCCGGTTGTCAAGACACGAATTTTATAAAAGTAAGGTGGGTCCTTAGTTCTGTTCTTTCCCCTCTTGCAGCCCCCGCTTTCCGATGTCAGGTTCTGAACATCGGAAAGATAATTGTTCAAGGAGGGAACGGGTGGGCATCTAATGAATATGAATGGTGCCTGGCGTCTGATAGTCCAATGCACTCGTGGTTGTAGAATGCCATATAGTTACGGATATGCTGCCTTGCCTCCCTGGGCGTCCTATACCTTCAAATATATCTCTTTATACTCGAGACTTCGTCAGAAACGCTCAATCATGATGTTATCCAATGCACGTCCTCTGCTGTCCATACTGAGCTGGATGCTTGGCTGTGCTTTCAAGAGATCGATGTATCTGGGACTGGTGAAATGACTACCCAGGTCACTGTTGAATATCTCGGTGTCCCGCTGGCCAGCACCCGTTACACAGTATCCAGAACAAAGTCCATTTCCATTGTCTGGTCCAGTTCCCAGCTGTCGACATAGCGGGAATACCAGTCGATGATAGCGGTGAGATACATCCAATGATTTTAAAGTCGAATAGTCGAATATATGTAATATCAATATTCCAAACCTGATTGGGCCGGGTAATTGGTAGGCTTTTCAACAGATAGGGATAGATACGATGCTGCAGATTGCGTTTGCTCAGGTTGGCCCCGCTTACGGTTGATGGCCCCACCTTCATGCTTCATTTTTTCGGTAATACAGCGTGACCCATAGAATGGAAAGCGCGTATAGATCTCATCAATCCGGTGTTTAATAGCTAGCTCTTCCGGTGAGGGCGTCACCGGTTTGTAGTAAAGACTGGATTGATTGAGCCCAACAGTCCGGCCTGTTCCGAGATGGCAAAATCAGTGGCTGCCCAGTCCACCATTTCTATGCGTTCCTGTCTTGTCGTGGTAGATGCCAGATTTATTTGACCCACGACAATTGCGTGGCGAGCTTTCCACCTTCTCTTCATAGTAGTCTTTCATTCTGTCCAGATCTTTGGATCGGCTGTCAAAAATCCGCGGCATCTCCTGTAGGAACTTGTTTTTTCCAATTATGCAGCTGGTTCACATGGACGTCACGTTCCGAAGCGATCTGATTCATTGTTTTTCTTCCTTCAAGGCTTCCAACACAACTTGGGATTTGAATTCCAGTGTATATCTTTTACGTTTCATATACCTACCTTAACATCTCCTTCTTTCGTGTCTAAAATTCTGGGGCCATTATAATTATCACGATTCTAAATATATTATGTTTGCCATTTTTAATATATTAGCATATCCTATTTTTATTATTTTCCATTTATTCAAAATTATAATCATATAAATATTACAGTTATATAAAAGTTAGTATTTTATATCATCAAAATATTCTTTATAAGGCTCATACAACTTAATAATTTTATCCAAATAATCTTTGGATTTATTTTTTTCGCTTACACTATTAATAGTTTCGTATTTTTTTAAATACCAGTTTTTAAAGTAAAAATTAAATTTAATATCCATATAAACATCAATCAAGTTTTCTTCTTCTAAAAATTTGATTCTTTCCAATTCCACCTTGTAAAACTTTTCGAAAAATCTATGAGTTACTGTATTTGTTACAGAGCCTTCAACATATGCATAATAGGAATGTACCATTTGATTTAAAACTTTAACTTTTTTACACTTTAACATCAGTTGTTGGAAAAATAATGTATCTTGCCCCGCTGCGCCTTCTACCATTTTTAAGTTATTATCTATTAATATTTCTCGTTTAACTATTAATGCTTGAATGCTCTGCACGGTTAATCGAGTCTTAATGAGAACATCTCGGGTATTTTCAATAACGTCATTTACATTTTCTTTTATTACTTTACTATAATAATTTATTTCGTTTCTCTTCAGATTATCCTCTCGAACAATATTACCTACTATCATATCTATTTCATCGTTTTGTAAAATTTTATCCAAAAGTATAGAAAATCCATCATCTATAGCTTCGTTATCTGGATCAAGAAATGTAATATAATCAGTCGTAGCCAAATCTATACCGACATTACGAGGTCTTGAAGCACTCCCTGAGCCTTTTTCAAACCTTTTGTATATGATTTCTGAGTTTTCATTACATATATCTTCAACTATTCTTAGTGTTTCGTAATCTGTACTACCGTCATCTATAAAAATAATTTCCAATTCATTAAAACAACTTAACTTTTTTATGCTATTATAACATTTAAATTTTAAATATTTTCCATTATTATGAATCGGTATAATAATACTTAATTTTTTTTCTTTTATAATTTTTTCAGAGATAGATGAATTTTTTTTAATAGTTAAACCATTGTTGTATTCAATATAACGCATATAATTATCATTAAAGTTTACTGCTTTTTCGCTTAAAAATAATAATGGGAAAAATAATGTTTGTTCAATATCATATTTTTTACTATTACAAAAGGCGTCGAATGTACTATTTTCATCCACTGAAAGTTTAAAAAAGGTATTAGAAGTATGATATTTTCTTCTTAAATTAAAAACTACTTTACTAATTAACTGTTCTCCGTATATATCTTCATAAATCTTAGATAATACATTTATCAATGTGTTATCATACATAACTTTATTTCTATTTTCGTTAATGATGTCAAATGCATCTTTCTCATTTAAAGGTGAAATCTCATAATCATTTTTACTAAGATTTAATATTACTGAAGGTATTATATTATTCAAGCTATAATTATAATTGGTAAACACAACTTTAGAATTTGCTGCATAATATAATATTCTGGAGACAATTTCGTTACTGTATGGTCTATTAGTGTATATAAAAACATTTGTATATGTAAAGATCTCATTGCTATTTAAATCATCAGTAACTTTTATTTTATCATTTTCAAACTGTGGAAAATAATCTCCAGGTTTTACCAACAATAAAATATTATTAAATTTCATTGCTTTATATATTAATTTTTGAAAATCTAATGAGTAATTTTTATTGTTTAAATCTGCGAATGTCAAATCAATTATAATTGATTTATTAATGTCATTAGAATAATGATGAAATTCACTCGGCATAATATACTCTTCTAAAATTTTAATTTTTTCATTGTTTTTCACTTTATCCATTTTTTCATAATCGCTTTTAGATACATAAATTTCTATTCCATTTTGATTTATAATATCTTCGAATAATCGAAACCATTTAATATTAGTTATTAAATGAACAATGGGTACTTCTTCCCTTTGTGCCTTGGATACTTCTTGTCTATAGTTTTCAATAAAATGTAATAAATCTTCTTCCACTAAGAAAGAAGATTTAGGTTCACTCAGCATCAAGATCTCATTATCTAGATCAGAATGAATATTCAAAATTTTTAATTCTTGAAGTAAAGAAGTATTCTCTAATGTTTTGATTTTATGATTTATAACTTTTTCCATAAATTTAATAATAGGCTTAGCATCAGGTATCCTATTATTAAATTTAGTATCTAGAGAAATCACTTTATTCAGATTCATAAATATCACCTACATATTTCTTCAGATAAAATTTTTGTAAATCATTTGATATTTCTATATTAGACTCTATATTTTTTAATTTATTATTCTGATTGTGAATTAAAATATTATTTTTTTTGTTCAATTCTTTTAAATATACTAACATGTCTACTAATTCATAATTAATATCTTCAATTTCCGAATGGCTTTTCGTAATTCGATGATTCTTTTTTATCCAATATAATTTACCATTTAGTTGAATTCGTAGTTCATTTAAATTTTCGAAATAAAGGATCACTTTGCAAACTGTGTTCTTTTCTAACTGTTTGACACTGCGGCTAAATTGACTATCCTTATATAGCATTGTATTTCTGTCAATACTTATATTTAAATTGGTACCAGGCATTTGAGCTCTATAAAAATCATTAGCATGAAGTTTTCCATACATATTTGAACCAATTTTATTGACTAACAAAATCGGTTCATTTTCTTCAAAAAAGATATAACTAGCTTTAATAATTCCATTGACAAGATTTTTTAAATTCTCATCCGTATCGATGGGTTTTGATATATTATTAAATTTACCCTGCACATTAGGCAACCTAAATAATTTTTTGGAATTCTTTAAATGAACCCAACCTATATCTTCTCCATTTCTACTAATAAATGACATATTTTTTTTGTTAAACAATTTCTGTTTCTTTACTTCTACGATAGAATCATTAAGCGAATTTGCAAGAGCAATAACTTTATTATTAGCAAGACTATTGTAAATAAATTTATTGCCTTGTTCTTCAAAATAATATTTTTTAGGAACCTTTAATAATAAATCTCTTTCATTTAATTTCAAAAAATTATTCTCCATAATTGATACACCACCTTAACGCAGTTTTAAAACTTTAATATTTTCAATTGAAAAGTCTCCACTACCTTCTATTTTAAAAGTTAATCTACATTTATCTTCATCATTTGAAAAATTCAATAGCTGATTTTTATCAATTATTTTAGTAAGTTTTGTTTTTTTTCCTCTTGAATAATGAATAATAATTGGTGTTACAATTATATTTTTACTTTGACTTACAGAGATATCAATATAGTACACTTCGTTTTCTTCAATATTAAAAAAGCTTTCATCTGGTGAATAGGCAAAGTTATTATTAAGTGTTAAATAAGAAATGTAGAGCATTTTAATGTTGTTTTTTTCAACGTTCCAACTGGGGAAATCGTTACTGTTAGGGACGAAAACATTCTTTGAATAATAGAAAAGATCTCTTTTTAATGAATAATTTCGAATCGTCAAATTCTTTGAATTAAATAATTTGATAGACTTAAATATAGTTGTTTTTGATAAACCTTGCTTTTTAAATTCTTTATTGAATGCTTTACGATATTGCCTCAGATTCATCAATCTTCCCCACCTTATTTATTCAATTCACGATTGAGCAACTTATTATAATAAATATGGTAATTTTCCAATTTCTCATTATATTGATTCAGAATAGCATCTATAATAAGGTCATTAATATCATTAGGTTGATAATAACTAATTGTATAGTTAATGTTTATATGTTCTTCAGAAATCCAAATATCTTTATTATTATATCTAAATTTTACTTTCTTTTCGTTTGGAATAATATATTTTGAAGAATAAATTTTTTCGCCAGCTTTAATTAAATTACTCTTTTTAGTCATCTCGCTATTATAAAAGGTCATCGCATCGGTTTCGACAGTAAAATGCTTCGCTATTTTATGAAGATTATTAATTTCATCGGATCTCAGGAAACATAGTATCTCATCTATAAGAACTATTGTTTCATATATTTTCCCCTCAAAAATCGCATAAAATTTTGAGAATGCCACATTGGATTTATTAGATTCGAAGTGTTCTTTCTCAAGAAGGAGATATTCATTCAATGCATTTTCAAACTCAGTACTTTGTTTTATTTTTATTTGTCTATTCATTTTTGGTATCAGAAAAATACTTTTAACGGGTTTAAATAAACCAATTTTTTTACCTTTATATTCAGCTTTATAGTATAACTCTTTATCTATTTTAAGGATTTCTCTTACAGTCAGGATTTTAAAATTATAATCCTGACTCCTAGCGGTTATAAATCCTTTATCGATATCAGAATAAATATTCTGGTTTTCTGGTTCTACAACTAAAATATTTATGATACCTTCATGTTCATTAAATTTTTGTATAGTAAAGTCATTTATTTCCATTAATACCCAACTCTCATCACCGTACTCTAATATTTATCTATACCTCGAATTCTCTATACAGGGAGTCCAAATACTCCTGAACTTCCAATTCATATTCCGGTTCATATTTTTCGTACAGTTCAATAATATCCAGGAATCTTCTCACTGCTTCACTTCGCTGCTCTGGATTAACGCGTTCAAGACGTGGCATATACCACTTCCTGATGTAGAAACTATATCTTTCTTTTAAATAGACATTCATAAGATCATACTTTTCCAGATATGGTATGCGTTCTATCTCCAGCTTATAATATTTATCAAAGAATGATTTGGAAATTGTGTTTGTAACACTGCCGGCGACTGCGGCATAGTAGATATGGATGAATTTATCTATTCCTTGTATCTTATCGCAGTTCAACACAAGTTCCTGGAAGAACATCGTATCCTGTCCAGCCGCACCTTCAACCATGATAATGTCATTATCTACAATAACGGATTTTTTGACTATGAGTGCCTGGATACTCTGCACCCTCATCGCTGCTCTAATCAGATACTCCCGTGGATCTGATATATACAATTTGTTGAAGTTATACTTCTTGATTGTACCACTGTATTTACCGGCAGTTCTTTTCTGATTATCTTCTTTGATGATATTTCCAACTACCATATCAACATCCTGCTTTTTCATCACTTCAAGCATTCGATGATAACCATCACCAGAAGCTTCATTATCAGGGTCAAGATACGTTATTAGTTCCGTAGTCGCCAAATGCACACCTTTGTTACGCGGCCTGGATGCACTTCCTGAACCGCTGTCGAACTCGAAGTAGACAATATCCGGGTGCCTTCTTCTCAGCCTGTCGATTATTTTTATAGTGGTGTCGTCTGTGCTTCCATCATTTACAAAGATGATTTCCATTTTGTCAAAACTGCTGGACCTTTTCAAACTCGCAAAACATTTTTCTTCGAGATAAGTTCCATTATTATGAATAGGTACAATTACGCTGAGTTCTTTTGTTCCGAAAGTCTTGTTTTGGAGCATCTTGTTTTCCTGGGATGAGACTATCTCCACACTATCGAGATTATAACCGTTGGTAAGATTTTTAATTTCATCCAAAGAACTGATGCTCTCTATGTCGATTAGTGAACGGTCAGCATTACTCAGATGGTTTATGAAGTTATGCTCTTCAGCATCTGAATCCTTTGTCACAAAATCCACATCAGTATACTTGAATGCACTGATCATGTCTTCCAGGTAATATTCCTCATATACATAGTCCCCAGAGAAGAACGTGATGAAATCATAGTCGGACATCGTGATACTTTCAAGTTCGTCTTTGGACACTGCAGTTTTGTTATGATAAATCTGCCTGTCGAAGCTTTTCCTGGTCTCTTCCAAATGATCATGCAGCACAACCAGAATCTTGTTTTTGTCTTCCTTGACTTCCAAACCAAGATCGCCTGCAATCGTCTGTATTCTTTCATAGGTCGTGTGCCCGTTCATAACTGACCTGATGCCTTGTGCCTGTAAATCTTTCAAGTCTTTTTCTTCGGTGTTATAGATCACTTTGAAATCATCAGGCGCATGCACCATTCTCACATTAGGGAATTGGTTATTGATGCCCGTATTGTAATTTGATAGCAGAATATTGCCGAATGCCTGCAGTTCGTAGACTCTGTTTGCGAACATGGTCTCCGAGTATTTCACAGAGTTCATATTGATACTCCAACGGATTATCTTATGAAGCTTCATCAGGAAATCATGGCTTACAGGTGGTGTCAGGTTCTCTATAAACTGTGACGGAAACTGATATCTTGGGTCTTTTAACTCCAGGTTCCTGTCAATAATAGTAAGCGGCGCACTCTCTGTAAGAATTGAATCAAAGAGCCGTTTTGTCTCACTCATTCTCACAGGATATTTGGACAGCCAACTTCCTGCAAACAGAATATTATCCTTATATTTTTCAGCATACTTTGTCCTGCTCCCCACTGGATTGTGAATTTTGGGATTGACACCGAACTGCAGCACTTTTACATTCTCGTTCCCTGTATACTCTTTATACAACGGAACCACTTCCTGGGCTGTTGTATATATGTACTTACAATGTTTTGCCAGGCTCTTAAAGAGGTTATAGTTGACCGGGTCCTCTTTTGAGTAGAACACAGTCGGGATGCCCCGTTTGTTATACTCCTCGGCCAATAGAATCATCTGCCGTCTGATTGGACCATTTGGTGTGGCAGCCCCCATCCACGACTGATCGATGCCCTTCCAGGTCGTTGCAAAGATGACAAAATCATAATCTTTAATGTTATCCCTGTCATGCCTGTTAATATATTCGACATCCGCTACATCCTTGAAAGATTCATAAAGGAATTGATCTGAGATGATTCCGATTTTATAATCCAGCTTTTTATAGAATCTGCTGCCGTTGCTTGCGGGAATCTCATCAATGATTTCTTTAAATTCATCAAGAGCTTGATGTCGCTTCAACTCTTCCACTTTCATATAGTAGAAAGGATCGGAATCCTGTTTGAACAGATAGTTTGGACTGTATTCGTGAATATTGATGCTGGGGTTCAGGTCATTGATCATCTCATTTAAAGTGACTGAAAAATTATCATCCAGATTTTTGTTATATTGTTTCAGTTTAGCTTTTAATTGTTTTCTATCCAATATCGTTCATCACCTTTAAATATAATTGTTTGAATTGATTAACGATAGCTGCTATTTCTGTGTCGTTTTTTCCTTCAGCTCTTTGTATTTGGCATCGAGGTTCTTCAACTTTTCCTCTACCGTTTCCATACGTTTTTTATATTTATCTTTCTGGGCTTCCAGTCGTGAACTATAGTCTTTCTGTTGATCCAGCCTTTTTTCAGCAAGTTTCAGGTCACCTGTAGTTTTTCTGAGCAATTTACCTTGTTCCTGATGCTCTTTCTTCAACTCATTATATTTACTATTCAGTTCCTCATCACTGTGTGAAGATGCCCTCAGCTGATCGCTACTGATTTTTTTGTTTTTCTTATCGTTTAAAAAGTCTTTGGCGTTCAGAACGGTTTTAACTATTTCCTTACTTTTCTTTCTCTCAGAATTTATGCTATAGAAAATATCATCCAGTTTTAATTCCTCTATTGATTTCTGCCCTTCTTCTCCTAAATCCAGCGTTAGATTCTCGATACTCGCTAAATCTATCCAGAAGTTATCCTGCTGGTTCACTCTTGCTTTACCTACTTTCGCTTCCTGGAAAACTGAAATCAGCTTCAAGGCTTCAATATCATACTCACCTTCGACTGGCTTTGTTAAGTTACTCACTTTGTATAACTGAATATTATCATCCAACCGATCCTTATCTATTTCAATATCGCATTCTCTCATTGGATCTAACACACTATGATGGTGAAAGCCATGGAACTTGTCCTTTATAAATACGCTGTAGTATATTTCGTCATTATATATTATTTGAGATTTAATATTCAGAAGTTTGCCTTTGAAATGTGAGATAAAGTCTTTCTCAATATTCATATTGCTGTTAATTTCGTTATTGTTGAATCTTTCCTCTATGACTTTGTAGTGTTGTGCCGGGAATCTGAGTATTTGTATGGAATCTTCAAGTTCGATCCATCCCAGTTTCTTATCTTCATGCTGTATCAGATGATACATCTTTCCTTCAAAGCTTTGCATTGAGATTGTCGTTATAACTTTCCAAAGATAATCATCGATATCAATAAGTTCCACGTCAGAGTTTACTCTTTTTCTGATCTTTTTATCCTGGTCTTCAACCAGTATAAATTGTCTGGAGTAATTGTATGTGTCTAAAGTATTATTCATGGTTTTGCTCCTTTATCCATAGTTTTGTTTTTGTTACAGATGAATTTGATATATCCTACCATCAATGTCAACATTAATTACATCATTTTCTATCGTTATGTTAAGATTTTTAACCACGCGATCATCATATATTGCAGTACAGTAGACATTGCCTTTGTTTGATGCTCTTTCAAATCTTAGCTGGTTCGTCTTTTCAGCTTTACCAAAACCTGTCGTGTTGATTGCCACCGGCTTTTCAAAATCACCTGCAACAATTTCATTGGTATCAATTGCATTAAACTGTTTGATGGTAAGAGCTTCCTCTTTGTTGGTCAACCTGTAGCCTTCATCCGACTCCTCGATGCTCACGCTTGAGGCCAGATTAAAATTCTGAACAAATTTCAACTCATGCCTGACACTTGTATCCACATCATCCACCAATATGATAACCGGAGCAGACTTAAAGAGTATGGTTTTCCTTGATAGAACTGCACTGCTTCCATCATAGTCTCCATTCTCCCCCTGGACAAGAGAGTAAGATTTATTATCATAGTATCCTGTCAATTTAACTTTTCTGTCGAACCGGTTTTCCGGTTTGATAGTGTAATCGAATTGCTTCATGAAAAAGCTGCTGTGTGCCCTTCTGGATATCATATACTTGCGTTCTTTTGATTTGCTGTAATTATACTTTCCCGGGTCTTCAAAAAAGTCGACACCATTATAATTCAATGTAATACTCAGGTCGTCCTTATGTTTATGCACCCTGCTGCTGTAACCACAGACAAAACTCATATAGATCGGTTTAGGATCTCTATATTGCAGTATGGAAATACCTGCTTCTTCATCATATAGATTATTATAAACCTTGTGTGATTTTCTCTTTATACTGCCTGAATCTCCAATTGCAGGGAGCGTCCTGTCAGGTTTCAGAAGAATTTCAGGGTATTTTTTAGCCAAATTCAAATATCCATTCACATTTGCACCAAAAGTCCTACCTGAACTTTTCAGGTAAGTTTCAATTTCTTCATACATTCTCACTACCATATTATGATAATCCGGAGAATTCTCTATATGTATGCCACAGTAACTGAAACTATACCAGAACGTGTCTATAGCCCGGTAGTAACCTTTACTGAATAAGTGCAAATCACCCAGAACATTGCCTAGTACCATTAGCGCTTTGTCCATCATCAAACCATGGTTATTATTATTATATTTCGCGTCGTTGCTCAAGACTTCTCCATGTTTCTTCAACACCGATTTATATAGTTCTTCATCAATCTCTAAACCTGCATTTTTAGCCAGATACAGGAATTGAATAATGACCTGTGTACGGTTGGCTGTTGGGTGATCATACCAGACCATTTTTTCTTTTGTTCCTTTGCTCACAAAATTGATCCATGATTGAATAATTTCTTCTGCTTTTTTCAGATAATCTATATTTTTCGACTGTGTATATTCATTCAGAAGTTCGGCGCATACTCTCATTGATTGAAGATACAACTGATAACTGTCCCCATATTTTTTCTTTTTATCTGTATACCAATAATTTTCATCAAACTTTACTGAATCAAAATTGGGAAAAGGGACTATAGTATTTTCTAATGCCTTATCAGCGATATTTTTTGTACCTTTCCTGTATTTAAGTAACGGAAACACATCTTTTTCTGTAATTTCCAATTCTTTTTTTTCTATCGTTTGTTCATTACTAATATCATTCATTTCAAAAATATTTTGCGTCATTTTTTCAAAAGACCCCTCTCAGTTATTTGCTCGTAATAAAAAAACTGCAGACATGTTTTGCGAGACCATGTCTACAGTCCTAGCAACATGCTATCAGGCTGTAATTCCCAATTAAAGTTTTTGTATGTTGCCGTAGTTGTAGTATTGAACTTCTTTGAAGTCTTTTTTCATCACATTCTTCGTGTCAAAGATATTTTTGTCTTTCATAGTTGAGAAGTCAGAGTCATCCATTTCCTTGAATTCACTGTGATCGCTCAGCACGAGTACGAGTGAACTGTCAGCGACTGCTTTCTTGACATCCTTCTCCACCCAGTCAAGTTTGACATGCGGGTCATATGCCACGACATTCATGCTGCCATCTTTTCTGAGCAGTTCATAAATATCAAATGCAGGAGATTCACGGATATCATCAACATCACCTTTATACGTGAGACCGAAGACCGTCACTTTATCCCCTTCAAGCTTATCAAGGATTTCCTTAGTGTAATCCACAACGTATTGCGGCATTGAAACGTTGATATCCCGTGCAAGCCGGATGAGCGGTGATTTCTCCGGTGCCTCCGCGATGATGAAGTATGGATCGACTGCGAGGCAGTGTCCGCCGACTCCAGGTCCCGGTGTATGGAGGTTTACACGCGGATGCTTGTTTGCCATTTCGATGACATCATGAACATTGATATCCAGTTCGTTACAGATTTTAGCCAATTCATTGGCCAGGGCGATATTCACATCACGGTATGTGTTCTCCATCAATTTGGACATTTCTGCGGTTTTGGCATTTGTTTCGATCATTTCACCCTGTACGAAAGTGCCGTATACTTTCTTGCCGGCTTCGACACAGGCAGGTGTCATTCCGCCAACTATGCGGTTATTGTAGATCAGCTCATGCATGATCTGTCCCGGAAGCACACGTTCCGGACAATGCACGAGGAAGATGTCTTCTCCAATTTTGAAACCCTGCTCTTCAAGATACGGTGCAACATGATCATCCATCGTTCTTGGGGCGATTGTCGACTCGACGATGACAGTATCTCCTTTTTTGAGCAGCGGAACAATACTTTTCACGCCGGACATAACGATTGATATATCGCATGACTTGAATTCATCGTCCTTGTTTGGGGTAGGTACTGCGATGATGTATGCATCAGCTTCTTCAGGCTCGGTTGCAGCTTTGAATGTACCTTTCCCGATCACTTCCTCCAATGCTTCCTGCAGACCAGGTTCTTCGATATGGATTTTGCCGCTGTTAAGACTGTCGACAGCTTCCTGTTTGATATCGACACCAAGTACATCTACACCATGTTTGGCAAACATGATTGAAGTTGGAAGACCTATGTAGCCAAGACCAATAGTAGTTAGTTTCACTTAAAGACACCTTGCTTTCTGAATATTATTTGCTGTTTCTAATTATACCAAAAGACACTATATTAAAAAGCCCCAATTTATCGATATGGCGCTTCAGGGCCTTATAATCACTTGTTTTATCCTTTGAAACCGTTACCGTTCCATCAGCAAGTTCGAAAATATTTGAATAGTGCTCGAACCTTTCTGCCTCCGGTCCGATGACCAGCACCAGATCATAATAGTTTTTGAGGGGATTCAATTTCGTTTTGATATCCTTCGTATTCAATACTTCAATGAATTCCGGCTCACCCACCTCTTCTAGCGCAATGACATCGAGGTTCTCATATTGCGTCTGCTGGATGGCCTCACTCAAATAGTAGGAGTTGGACACTGTTTCAACCAGCGTTTTTGCACCACCAGTCTCGAAATAGGTACCCAGCCCGTCAACATGTCCCAAGTCCAGATTTACAAGCAGGACTTTCTTCTCAAGTTGTGTCAGTATATAGCTGATGTGGCTCGCAGCCTTGAATGTTCCTTCTGCATCATTGACGGAACTGAACAACACAGTGCCCAGGCCTTTCTTTTCGCTTGTGTTGAGGATTGACTTGGCAGAATTGTATAAAGCATCCAGGGCTCTGGCATCCAGATCACGGCCTTCTCCTGTCATAGCATCTGTTCTTTTCATCCATCTGCCTCCTAGAATATTCCCAGTGTCTTTTCGTTCAGGTAATACCTGACGTCTTCATCAGTTTCAACCCGCCGGTTCCTCGTTCCGTGGATCACGCCAAGGATAACACCCACCAGCAGTGAAACTCCAATGATAACAAGTTTGAAAACAGCATTTGAGACGGCAGTGATTGTTACATCCACCCCGTCCTCGTACTGAATCCCCATCTCTTCCAGCATGGAATCGAATTGGGTTTTAATAGTTGAAAGTTCACTCTGTGACATCGAATCCACATCAAGTGATAAATATTGTGATTCAGATGAATACCCGATAGAAGCCGCCTCTCCCTCGTACTGGGAATTGATTTCCTGGTTCAGCCCTATCGAAAGTTCGTCTTCCTGTGTAGTCGTAAGCGGCTCCGATAGCGAATAGTATTCTTCATAGTCATATGTACTGCCAGCCAGAAAATACGCAACCAGTGTGCCTGCTGTACCCAGGATCAGCATGTAAAGTACGATTGTTTTGAAGTTCCTTTTCAGAAAGTGCATATTATTTCTCCCCTAGTCATCATTCATAATATATTATACTATTATATGTGTCATTTTAAAATTCGTATTCGATAAATAAGAGGTGCAAATATGAAAGTGGATATTATCGGGAGCGCTTTGGTCAAAAAGCTTACCGAATTCAAAAATTTCCCATATAAGATAAATAACTTTGTCAGCGGGCAGAGTCTGCTGTCCCTTATTTCCGCTCCCCACCCTGTAGATATGGTGGATCTTGAAACGGACGACATACACATCATTTCAACCGCATACCGGGACTTCAACAAGTCTCAGTTCAATGCTTTCAGAACTTCTGAATCAGAAGTGTTGATCCTTGACCTGCTGAGTGAACTCAATACTGTGTGCCGGTTCAACCAGGGCTATTTCAACGAGACATCGATGGAGCTGTTAAGGGATGTACCCGACTACACCAATCTATCACACATCGAGAAATTCCGTGCGCTTCAGGATAACCAGGATGAAATTTTCAGTTTTCTTGGCAAGTATGAAAGGCTCATCATCATCAAGCCGGATATCATTGATGATATTGAAGCAGATTTCCTGAATGCACTCTACGGGATGATACAGGAGGAGTTCCATAACCATCTCGTACTGACTCTGCCCGCCCCGCCTGAAGGGAAAGACTATTTCAATGCACCGATCGAATACTATGATTCCGTCAACTTCAACCTGAAGAAATTCACTTCAGATAATTATTATGATCAGATGCTGTTTGATGAGAAGCTGGAAGACGATGAACTCTCTGTTTTCATCAACCATATTGAACCAAGGGAGTATGTCTACGAGCTCTACAAAGACGGGCAGTCCTGGAAAATGTCAGATCCGACGACATCGCGGTTTTATAAGTTCAACTTAAAAGAAAAAGGCAGATACCGCATTCGTGTCAATCTGACGGATGAGTCGGTAAATCCAAGATTTACCCAGACGTATAAATTCAACCCATTTTCGTCCCTTGGGGATAGAAAGATAAACTTTGCCGAGATGCCGCCTGCCTATGATCAATGGCTTCTGGACTACGTATTGGAACATGAGGCAATTGAAGCCATAATAGGCAATCCATTCAGATTTCCGGACGGATACAACGGTGTACCGGTCATACAGTCGACAGAGGCGAGTGATGATCTGACACTCTATCAGGCAGAACTGTTCGAGTATGTCTTCAATCGGATGGTCGATGAACAAAGCGGCAATGATTCATCCGCGCCAAAACCTGAAAAGAAGCAGATTTTCCTGCAAACAATGGAAAAGTATCTGTCAAATAATAAAGAGAGCTGATAGTCAATCAGCTCTCTTTTTCATATATATCCACGATGTCCTGCATCAGCACTTCCCAATCGCGGTTCTGTTCGACCCATTCCCGCGCATGCTTTCCTATTTCTTCATTCTGTGATATTTCTATAATTGCCTTCTCAAGTGCCTCTAGATTCTCTGCTTCAAAGTATGTGCCGTTCTCTCCATCGATCACCATCTCCTTGAGAGCCGCCACATCACTGACAATGACCTTTTTGCCCATTGCCATCGCTTCATAGGTTTTGATGGGGGTGACCAGCTGGCATACCAGTGCGTTGGTCCTTGGAAATGGTGTAACATCCACGACAGAATAGAATTTCGAGACCTGTTCATGGGGAATCTTCCCCGTGAATATGACATCTTCCCTGATTCCAAGCTCTGTAACCAGTGCCTGCAGCTGCGGCAGATACTGCCCCTCGCCTACAAGCAGGAACTTCAATCTCTTCCTGAGCTTCTTTGAGTCATTAATATTTTTAATTGCCCTCAGTATAAAATCAATGCCCTCATATACTGTGATGGAGCCGATGAAACCAAGGACAACGCTGTTTTCCAGCCCATATTTTTCTATAATATCAGAATCCGGTTCTGACGGCGACATACTATTTGTATCGACTCCATTTGGAACAACTGTTATTTTTTCAGCTTCGACTCCCTTATCCACCAGATATGATTTCAGGCTCTCACTGATGCATAACACCTCGTCTGCAATGTTGCAGCAAAGTATTTCATATGCATCCTGAAAATTGAACCGGTCGGACTGATAGAAAAGAGGATTCTTGGATGTCTGCGTATGATGCCAGAGGCCACGCACTTCATATATGGTCCTAAGTCCCAGCATCTCACCCACTCTCAATGCAGGCAGGGCATTCTGGAAATTGGATGCGGCATGGATCATCTGCGGACGCTCTGCTTTGACTATTTTGAGTATCTCTTCTGCATAGACATTGAAGTAATCATTTATCGGCGTCTTATTCGTCAAGTATTTATCTGACTTATCGATATAATACGTCTTGATTCCATCGATTGCATTCTTGGGGATATCGTACCCTTCATGTTTTGGAGTCCAGCCAAGCCTTGTGGTCTGTACCGGTTCGTACCCTTGCGCTTTTACGCGTTTCACAATTTCATTGGAACGTATTGTATAGCCGTTCGTAACAGGCAGCGCCTTGTTCAGGACAAAGAGCACCTTTTTATCGACAGGATCGATATTATGGCTTTCCCCCAATGAAATTGGCAATTGCCACTCACTGTTGGATAGCTGAAATTCCTGCAGGGCCATCTGGTATTCACCAGGGAACAGGCGCGCGGGATAATATTTTTTCATGAGCTTGATATTTTTATACCTTGCGGTAATATTACCAGCAACATGGTGGTTCCTTATATAAGACCTTAAAACATCGTGGTGGTATGATTTTATCTTTCCAGCTTTTTCCGTCTCTTTTAGAGACAGTTCATATTCTTTGAGCTGAAAGTAATATTTCGCAAAATTGATCCTGAGTTTAAACTGTTTATCCGGCTGTTTAGTGTTAACCAGCTGGTCAAGGTGCTTCTGGTCGCTTTTTGAACAGTAATACCTGCCCAGTACAAGGGAATTGGACATCCTTTTTGGGGAGGTCACTTTCAGATATTCGATGAAATGCTCCGGCAGGTCAATTCTCATGTTGTAATGCAGTAATTTTTTAATCACTGTATTATAAATTCTTTTCTGCTCCCGTCTTGTAAATTGATGATGTATGAAATAATCGACTTCACCATTTAATTCACTATTGATGAACAATTGGGGATAATGGAATATGATGTGGAGGCGTCTGTCCCTTTTAAGCAATCTGTTGAATTTTTCATCTCCCAAATCAAGCTGGCGATCCATGATCATTCTTCTGAGAGACATGATATGCTGAGTGCTCAGGTTGACTTGTGGAATCAACTCATATATGGTCTGCAGCATTTGCTTTGAAAAATTATTGGAATGATAATAATTCAATATCCTTTGCAGCTTGATGCTCTTATCATCATTGGATTTGTCTGTGATATTGAATGTATGGAGCGCCTCAAAATCAAGGTATTGGAACAAGTCTTTGTTGTCTTTGATGAATGGAACATACTCATGTTCAAGCAGATCCAGATTCTTTTCATCACTGTAATATTCATTAACTGCAAGAACATACCCAAGTTTTTTCATTTGGAGATTCAACAGATCTATCTTCCGTTTGACTTCCAGCAGGTCTGCATCATTCGTATCATTTAAACCCAGGAAATTTGATGCATACTGCCGCCACGTATATTTATAGTATATATCGCTTTTATCTTCTTCAAACTGTTCTATCAAATGGTCTTTGTCCTGCTCTGTAATCTGAATCAACTGTTCAGCTTCATCATAAAGATTCCTGCTCACTAAATAACTGACCAGATTGAATTGCTGATCAGTCTTCAAATATTTCAGTACATCGACACCCTTGTTTGAAAGATTGATGATGTTGTCGAGAAGTTTCAGATCATATAGCAGCATCACTTTCAAACTTAGAATATTCGGATTTTCAATATTCTCTATCATTCTATATGCTTTGACATATTTTTTTTCATGTCTGAAGATAAGAGCATTCAAGAACATTTTATAATCGCTGTCCAAATTCATGTTATTAATCTGATATAATAACATTGAATGATTTGATTTACGTAAATATATACTTATACCGCTTTCTTTACTGCCCATTTCTTTCGTCAGACTTTTACGCAGTAGAAATTTTGATATGGATTGAAAATTTAATTGTAAAGTGATATAAGAAATTAAACCAATTATGTATGCCATGGTATGTCCCCTCAGTCGAAACATTGTTAACTATTTGCAGATAAATATAATACAAGCATAATACAAGCATAATACATTATAATATACATAGAAACCCTAATACTTACATTAGCACTAATTACTCTACGTTGGGAGCCTTAAATAATGAGCAAAGGAAAAGACTTCATAAAACAGGAAATTTTAAAGTACGGACATGTCCCTTTCAATACATACGAAGAAAGCTTTGGATCTTATAAACGATTTATAGGCGATGCTGCCAAAAAACATAATCTTACTTATAAACAGGTGAAAGGCAAGAAATTTTCCTATCTGTTAGCGGGAGGTAAACAAGTAGGGAAGTTTACAGGTTTGAAACCCCCTTCCACAGGCAGTATCGCCTCTCAAATCTGCAACGACAAATTCAGACTTGAGAATTTTCTGAGAAAAATGCAGTTGCCTGTTTTGACCTCTCAGAATATTTTTGAGAAATCCCATGCCTACGAATTGATAAACAATGATCATTCACATAATTATGTACTAAAGCCTGTCGGCCTTGCCGGAGGAGACGGCATAGAGTTGAACATTGATTCGGCAAATTTTTCTGAAGCATGGGACAACAGCATCAAGATACAAAAAGAGAAAAATATTGCACAGCCTTCCTGCATAGTACAGCCTTATGTCAACGGGTTCGATATTAGAATAAGCATCATCGAGGGCAGATTCGTTTCTGCTTTGTTGAGGCTGCCCCCAAATATTATCGGAGATGGTGAACAATCAATTGAAGCGTTGATTGGCCAAAAGAACAAGATCAGAGCTATGACGCCCTACTTTAGAAATAAGTTGATACCCATTGATTTGAAACTGGAAAACCGACTGGCAGAGGATGGCTTAGACATTGACAGTGTTCCTCATAAAGGGGAAGTCCTAATCCTGAATGATATCTCAAACCTGACACTTGGCGGTGACAGCATCGATGTGACTGACGAGGTTTCTGATGATATAAAGCAGGCCGCCCTGGAAGCTACAGCTGCGATTCCCGAGCTGTACTCCGCCGGTGTTGATATGATGAGTGAAGACTTCAGAAACGGTGGAGGGCAGATTCTTGAGATAAATACGAACGCAAACTATACAATGCACCATGTTCCATTGAAAGGGGAACCGAAATACCCGTTTGACATCCTTGTTCAATCCATCCTGATAAAACACAAAACGGGGAACGGGCTATCTTTAACGGAAGAAGAAACAAAGATTTTAAAAGAGATTACCCGGTTCAATATGCTTAAATCGAAAAAGATGACCAGTATTTTTGAACTGACGAACATATAAAAACACCTTTCAAATCAAGGTCGGCCGACCCCTCTGATTTGAAAGGAAATCTTTTTGCTTCATTCCTCGCACTATCTTATGAAGCGGGAAAGCTCTTCTGTATTATTTTCCCACAGAAACTTTTCATTGAGAAGCTTTTTGGCATTCTCCCTGAATTGTGCCTCAAGTTCATAGTTCCCTTTGATTTTTATAATCGCTTCTACAATTTGTTCAGACGATCCTTTTTCAACAGCAATTCCCACATCATTATCATTTATCAATGCGTTTGTAAAACCGCCCAGGTTTGTCACCACCGGCACCCCACATCCAATGCCATCAATCACCTTTCCCGGGAGTACATTAAGAAAAACGTCAGTTTCTTTCAACAATGATAATTGCACATTGTGCTGCCTTATCAGATGGAGGCACTCATCCCTGGTCTTTTCACCATAAACATTTATATACTTGAAATTGTTATCTTCAATGAATTCTTTAAATTCAGGTGCATTCGCTCCATAAGCTATAATATTGAAATGTATCTGTTCTTTTTCCAGAAGTTCCGAGACTTCGGTCAACTGGTGGTAACTTTGTGCATGACCAATATTCCCGGTATATATAACTTTAAAATCACTGCTTGGAGGATGAAAATCTATTTCTCCATTGTTAAATGCATTAGGTAGGAAAAATATCGGTTTCCCGGGTGTCATGCTCAATATATGTTCTCTGAACCCTTCATTATTAATGACAATTTTATCCGCCTTCTTATACATCCGCTTTTCTAAAAATTTCAGTGTTCCCCAAAAGCGGTCTACAGGCAGTTTTTCAATATCCTTAACGCTATCAGGCCATAAGTCTCTGATCTCCAAGACCTTTGTCACAGAACTTATTTGCTTTTGGAAAAAGAATGTAGCCCAGGGAAGGAAAATGTTTGGCGAAGTAACATAGATGACATCGAATTCTCTCTGATAACTCTTGATGAAATGCCTTACTTTGTAAGCTAACTCCAAATAATAACCGACTCGGGAATACATGCTCTTGGATTGCTTGTCAATTCTCATTGGTATCCTCAAAATATCATTGGAGTGCGTTATCTCATCATCATTCCAATACTTTTCATCATTATACATCCGTTCATTCGGATAGCTCGGAATCGTTGTGACAACCTTCACATCATGTTTCTTGGAAAGTTGAATATATAAATTTTTAAACCTGTTTGCACCTGAGCCGATCTCCGGATAGAAATTTTGAGTAATTAGTAGTATTTTCATAAAAACCCTAACTTATCTGATATTTTTTAAAGATTAATGACCTGGAAGAACACTCCGAACAATGCCAGTAGAAAAAGTATGAAGGCAGGGACTAGACTTGATATTGGCGCTTTATCCTTCTTAGGTTTTGACCTTCTTGATTTTTCTTTCTGTTTTTCCATCATTTTTTCTTTATATTGTAATTGCTCATCTTTGGTAAGCAGTTTATATTCGTTGATAAATTCATTATAGCTTTCAACAATGGGCAATGCATCACCAAATTCCTTCATCTCACCATATTGGATCCAGACAGCTTTGTTACACATCTTCTCAACCTGTCCCGCAGAATGCGAGACAAAGAAAATTGTTTTGCCCTGTTTTTGAAAGTCTTTCATCCTGTCCAGACATTTATCCGCAAAGGTGGAATCCCCGACTGATAATGCTTCATCCACGATAAGTACATCAGGGTCTGTATGAATTGCAATTGCAAAACCCAGGCGGGACCGCATTCCACTGGAGTAGGATTTTATCGGCTGTTCAATGTACTCCCCGAGTTCACTGAAATCCACTATGTCGTCATACTTATCTTTGATCTCAGATCTAGACATGCCATGCATCAGGCACTTCATACGTATATTCTCTTCACCGGTGAGGTCCTGGTTCAGCCCTGCATTGATTGCGATCAATGAGCTTTTACCATTAATATCTATCGAACCAGAAGTTGGAACCGTCACTTCACCAAGCAGATCAGATAAAGTTGTTTTGCCAGATCCATTCAAACCGATAATCCCTACTGAATCTCCTGACTGCACTTCGAAATCTATATTCCTTAATGCGTAAAAAGTCTTTTCCTTATAGAGATGCCCTAAAGTAAACAAGGACATTATTTTTGACAGCTTGCTTCTGTTGAGGTCATAGACTTTAGATACATTTTCAACTTTGACTTTATAATCCATTTTAATCGTCCTTACCGGTTTAATAAGATAATTTTTACCAAGATATTGTATAAAGCTGTTTCATGACCATGGTAACGCCCTAAACTCATTTATTGCTCTGTATAAACTGCTCTTCTATAGGTAATCAACCAATTTATCCCTGAAACGGTAATGGACGTTGACCCCTACGTAAAACAGGAATAATGTGATCGACCAGAAATAGATGTGGTCAGACATACCACCGTACAATGGTGCTTCCTGCAGTACAAGAGCAGTTCTGAAGTTCATTACCAAATACGCAAAAGGATTGAATGCTGAGATTGTTTGCATCAATCCAGGTGATTCATTTAGTGCCCAGAAAATCGGTGTTACAAAGAAGAACATGCGAATGACATTCTGCAGAATATTCTTCATATCCCTTATCAGGATTACTAGCGTAGACATGATCAGGCCGATTGCAGTTGTGATGGCTACTGACGCAAAGAGGAAATAGAAAAAGCCCAGATAATGCAGTGGTGATGAATAGCCATTTGCGAGACTTATGAACAGTACAATTGCTGAAGTGATAAACAAGTTGATCACGTTGTTGACAATCGCCACAGAAATAAGAGTGCTCGATGGAAATTTCATCTTTGTCACCAGGCTCAACTGTCCCTGAATGGCGGCAGAAGCCGCATTTATATTACCGGAGATGAAAAGCCATGGGAACAGCCCTGTTATCAGGTGTACGATGAATGGCAGCTCACCGACATCCCCCCTGTCACCTCTCAAGCCCAGTCCGAAAACCACATAGTAAAGACCAACCTGCATTGCAGGCTGGAGAATATTCCAGAAGAGGCCAAGGTAATGATTTGCATATTGGGATTTCAAACTGTATATCGTCAGGCCGAAGATCAGCCTTCTATGTATCCACTGTTCTTTTAAAAAGTTAAATAAATTATTCATTATGATGCCTCAGTCCACAAAAACTATATTTATAACCTATTTATTGTACCATTATTTCATGTGTGTGCATATTACCCTATTCGTACCAAAAATGATATTTTCATTCTACCAATCACACATTAGTAATGCGAATTATTACAATCTTATTACATATAAATTTTTACAATTATTTTATACTTTTCCCGAACAATATCAGTTAAACTTATAATAAGTAAGCTAATAGGAGGCTAACATAAATTCAAATGAAAAATTCCAAATTCTTATTTGTTCCCATGCTCGCCACTTCCGTATTCCTTTTCACCCCTTCAACAGCCAGTGCTGAGGAAGGCGCTGAGAGTACAGCCGATACCAACACTGAAGAAAATGCAGAAAATCCTCAATTGGATGATAAGAATACATATGATGGCCAAACTTCTGTACAGCAGCCACAAGTTTCTGAAACAGGAAGCGAAGATGAGAGTGTTGAAAGTGCCGAAAACCAGCAGTTTGATGAACTTCCATCCAAAACATCACAGCAGAATAATCCAACAGAGGAAACTTCAGCACTGCCGGGGAATAACAGTGATTCAGATAACACTGTTGAGGCAGTAGAGGAAACCACTGAAGCTCTTGATTCATCTGAAGAAGCAGGACAGGGAATATCAGACGGACCTGTAGACAAAGAATCGTCGGCAGATGACACTGAAGAAACTGTTTCTGAAAAAGAACAGGATCATGACCAAAAGGTCAATACAGCCGATGCCCCTGTAAGCGAGAATACTGAGGAAGAATCCGCGGCAAATGAAACAACAGTCACAGGGGAAGAAAATTCAGATGATCCATCAGAAGAATCCCTCGGTGATGAAAATGAAAACCGGGACACTCCGGACAATTCAGAAGCCAAAGCGCCTGTAACAAAAGATAATGAAGAAACTGTTTCTGAAAAAGAACAGGATCATGACCAAAAGGTCAATACAGCCGATGCCCCTGTAAACAAGGATACTGAGGAAGAATCGACAGTAAATGAAACAACAGTCACCGGGGAAGAAAATACAGATGACTCATCTAAAGAAGTATCCGATGATGAAGACGATTCTGCAGAGAACGACGAACAAAAAAATGACACGGAAACAAATGCTTCCGAAGACGACACTGCAGTTGATGAAGATGAGAAAGAAACGAAAGACGCGGGTATCCATGAAATACAGACACTCAGATTGAGCAGTGACAAGTCAATCAAAATGTATTCTTTTGATACTAAAGCAAAGAACAATAAGCCCGTTGTAACTAAAGCTCAGTATGCTGCCAGATTTACAGACGGCAAGCATTCAGGCCTTTATAGTCCAGTTACAAGCTCTGAAGGAGTCAGTCTGGACTTCATGGATGGCAAGACTGTCTATATCACTCAAAAAGCAGTTCATGATGGGACCACTTACTACCGTGTCCATAAAAACTATGAAGGGGCAATGCAGGGCTGGGTTAAAGAAAAAGACCTCAGATTGTTCCATCTTTCGGATTCCAGAAAGCATACCAAGGACTATGCTGTAAGAAGAGACAACGAATACCTATTGACTAATCCATGGGGAACTGATGAACAGACGGTCAAACGCCTTGATAAATATGATACAAGACTCTTCAGGGCAGAAGATACTCTGAACCTTGGGGCCCTGACTTTCTACTATGGTAAAATCGGTGATGATTACGGCTGGCTGGCTGATTCCAGGCTGAAAGCTGCTTCCTCACCAAAAGTTACCAGGGAAAACTATGCAGCGAAACTTAACACAAGAAAAAATTCCGGGCTCTACAGCCCTGTCACCAGCAGAGAATCGCACAGCCTCAATTTCCTGAAGGACAAAACTTTGTATATTACACAAAAAGCAGACTATAACGGCACAATATTCTATCGCGTCCACCAGAACTATGATGGTGCAATGCAGGGTTGGATTCAGAAGGAAGACCTGGATCTGTGGAGTCTCGGAGAACCGAAAACACACAGGAAAGAGTATTCAATCGCCCGTAAAAATGAATATCTGCTGACAAATCCATGGGGCTCTTCAACCCAGACGGTCAAAAAACTGTCCGCATACGGAAACTCACTATTCAAGGCTGAAAAAGAACTCGACCTTGGGGTCCTGACCTACTATTACGGTAAAATTGGCAATGACTATGGATGGTTGGAAGAAACAAGGATCAAAGACGCTACTCCTGTAGTAACATCTGCAAGGTTTGCTGCTAGAGTGGATAATGGAAATAACTCCGGAATTTACAGTCCTGTAACCAGCAAAACAAGTAAAAAAATGGGTGTCATAGAAGATCAGACACTGTACATCACCCAAAAGGCGACATACAACGGAACAACATTCTACCGTGTCCATTCAAATCTTGGTGGTGCCATGCAGGGATGGATTAAGGAAAAAGACCTTACTCTATACAGACTGACGAATCCAACCAATCACACCAAAAAATATACTGTCGCAAGAAAGAACGACTATCTTTTGACTAACCCATGGGGAACTTCATATCAAAGAGTTTCACAACTGAGCAAATACGGCAATCAGGTATTCCAGGCACAGAAATCATTAAAATTGGGGCTCCTGACTTTCCATTACGGTAAGATCGGGAATGATTATGGATGGATCCAGGATAACAGACTGAAGGAATACACACCGGTTGCGCCATCCCCTTCCGTCAAAACAGTAAAATATAATCAGTCATTCAACCAGGTCCTGAACACCCAAATGAACTTAAGATCCAAACCCCAGGCATGGGTTTCCGGCGGTGGCTGGAGAAATGCGACAAGAAGTGAAGTTGCAAACTTCCTTGATACATCCCACCAAACTTCAGAAACCTGGATGTACACTTTCCTGGATCTTGATCGTTCACAGAACATTGCCAGCTCAACAATCAACAGTAAACTGCTAAACGGAAAAGGCACTCTGAATAAACAGGGCAGTGCATTCCTTAATGCTTCAAAAACACATGGCATCAACGAAGTTTACCTGATATCGCATGCTTTGCATGAAACCGGGAACGGCACAAGTACACTTGCCCAGGGTGTCAGGCTTGATTCCAATGGCAACATCTCCTCCAGCGGCAAAAAATATTACAATATGTACGGGATTGCCGCATATGATCACAATGCTGTACTGGCAGGAGCACGTTACGCTCAGCAGATGGGCTGGGATACTCCTGCAAAAGCAATAGTCGGCGGGGCACGATTCATATCCCAAAGCTACTTCAACAGGGGTCAGACCACGCTCTATTCCATGAGATGGAATCCGGCAAGCCCCGGCACTTACCAATATGCCACTGATGTGAACTGGGCATATGCAACTGCGCAGAACTTGAGAAACTACTACAGGCAGCTCGGCATACGCGGACAGTACTACACAAAACATATCTTTTAAATTGAAAAGCCATGGGGCATGTTGTTTTGACACACCCTATGGCTTTTTCTACTTGAATGCACAATATAACCTTGCGGCGGATTGCCAGGAAGTATTTTTATAATCCTTATCATAAGTGATATTGATCAGTATAGGGCCTTCTGAAATATCCAGGAGAATTTCCTTATTCATATCCAGAACATCATACTCCTTGTAAAATCCATTACCTTTCATAATCACTTTAATCCTTCCCCGACCGTTTTCATTAGAATAGGTGCTTTTCAGCCCAAGTCTACTCTGTTCCCTGTCATTTGAGATGATGAATTCATAGTTTTTTGAGGCAAACGCCTTTTCATCAGACGGCTGCAAGTAAAACCTCCCCTTCTGCCTTTCAACAACTGACTCGCTGGGATTATATTCTACAAAAATCTCCTCTTTGACCTCTATCTTGTCTTTAACATCTTTAAGAAATTCCAAGCCGATGTCATGGTATTTGTTTATGCCGAAATGGAGAAGCAGCGGCCAATAATTATCAATGATCAACTTATAAAGGTTGAAGTCTTTTCTTTCCTTGAGGGCTGGCTGTTGTATAAGGTCGATCATTTTTCTTGAATTCGTGAATATGAATTCCTCAGTTTCAGGATCAGTCTCCAATGTCAGTGCACTGTGCCAATTTCCCATCCTGGATTCCAGGTGGAACAGGTCGAAGTAGTGACGGTTGAGCGTAACCCCTTCAGTAACCAGATTCCTTTCAAAATACTTTGGTGCTTCCTCATCAAGTTTATATAACTTTTTGAATGCTACAGAAAGCCCATGGATACATTTCTCATAAAATTTTAAGTCATCACTTTTGTTATCCAGCTCTTCCGGGAAATCCGCCTTCCCCATTCCAAACACGGTCGATTTGATATGAAGTGCATTGTCAAATTTCCTGTAGTTTCTGTAATAGTTGGCCAATTTGTACGAATGGTTGGAATAGAGTACATTTTCATTTTCTTCGATGAAACGTTCATCCGGTTCAAATTCGTCCAGATTGAAGATTGTATGGTTCCAGGCAAGGTTCATCTGCATCTGACCAGTGATTTTATCATCATTTGAATATATCAATTTTGCCAGTTCGGTTTTAAGCTTCCTTTGAGACCTTGTATATGTCATATATTCAATGTCATCGCTCAGTTCCCTGGTCAGCGCAGCTGAAACCCGGGAATCCACCCCACCGGTCATACTTAGGAATTTGTATTGCTGATTTTTCCTCAGCCATTTTATACTGTTGTCCAGATAGTCTTTCATTTCACTGAATGTATATCTTGGGGTTCTTTCTTTTAATTCGGTTCTTGGATATATCCTTTCAAATTCAAAAGTATTCAACTCTAACGAGAGACTGGGATTGAATTTGAAAATATCATGGAATCTAGTGAAGTCCAGCTCATTATGATTGAACTTGGATCTCCTGTCCAAATGAACCCCGTAATCCGACAGAAGATCCTTGAGCATTACGTCATGAGAGGCA
This sequence comes from Salinicoccus sediminis, assembly GCF_000986795.1. Lineage (GTDB taxonomy): Bacteria > Bacillota > Bacilli > Staphylococcales > Salinicoccaceae > Salinicoccus > Salinicoccus sediminis. The sequence continues at coordinate 357,018 of NZ_LAYZ01000024.1, forward strand.
AGCACTTTTGAAGATCTATGGTACACAAGCGGTCTCAGTTGTGATGCATCTGAATATAGATGTGTTCCTTCCGTATTATGAATAATAATGAAATACCGGCCATTGATGTACTCTAATTCTTCCACTGCATCAACTGACGTCAGTAAATTGTTCAGAATTTCATGTTCGGTAAGATTTGGATTCCTGATATCAAAAGCATACCCTGCCAATACTGCAGTGCCGGAATCAACAGACTTTGTATGAACTGTTAATTCGTTGGAAAAGTAAAACAGATATTCTCCTATTTCCATTTGCGCAGCATCTTCCACACTTTGCACTTTAAGATTATTAGGGACTAGTAAATACCCTTTCCTGTAATTGCTGGATTTGAAAATCATAATGTCAGTACAGCTCCTTGAAGTTGTTATTTGCGGCTTTCCATAAATTGATTTACCGCCAATCTTTGTTTTCGTTCAAAAAAATTGAAATAGTTCGATAGGATCTCCTCTTTATTTTCAATTTCATAGCCATTATCGGTGTTGTTCAAATATTGATCACGCACTATTGTCGCATCAATGAAATATTCAATGGCCTTTGAAGGCTTTCCGTATGTCGGATACTTCGTCAATGATAACAGGGGAAACGCATTGACTTCGATGATTTTAGGTGTTGTATCATCGAACCCTTTGATCATGATATCAATCCCGCCGCAATTCATTCCTGGCAGCGCTGCCAAAGCATCCAATGCTGTTTCTTTGATTTCCTCGGAAACCAGGTCGGAAATATCCACAATTTCCCCGCCGTTTGCCAAGTTGGAAACTGAAAGCAGCAGTACATGTTCATCTTTCGCCGGTACACTATCGTAGCTGTACCCGGACTTCTCTAAAAACGATTCAATCACTTTGGTTTTTTGGATCGGGTATTTACTCAGGAATCCGCACTGTTTCTTCTGTTCATTTTTCTCGTCAATCAATTCTTCTATGGTACTCTGTCCATCACCGGTGACATTACCGGGAAGCCTGGTCATGACTGAAACGGCCTTGCCTTCGAGTATAGTCACTCTGACCTCGAACCCTTCTATGTATTCCTGTACAAGAATATGTTTTCCTTTGCGTTTACTCTTTTTGATGATATTTGAACACAACTTCCAATAATGTTCAAAAGTATCCGCAGTCACATTGGAATATACACCTTTGCTGAGTGCGAGATTAAGCGGTTTAATGACAATATCGCCTGCGAAGGAAAGCGCTTCTTTTTTTGCTGTTGCCAGCTGATCCAATGTATATTTCTTTGAGTTCGTAGTCGGCACTCCGGCAGCCTTCAAATACTTTTCTGTCTCGAACTTATTCCTTGCGATACTGAAACTCAATCTGGAATTGGTCGGATAATAAGGATTTTTCACTCCTGCAATCTTCGAATTGTCCTGCCTCAGCAAATTGGCCGACATGAATCCCGTATCCAGTTTTTCATATTCATAATTGAATCCGTTATCCTTCATATAGTCCTTATACATTGCCACATTTTCAATTTCGATATCCTCTGGATATATGTTTCTTTCTGTATACGGAATATTGTTGTACAAATACTCCAGATCACTGCTTTTCATTATAACGTTCCACCTTTGTCTCTCTTTTACTAAACGTCTTACCTGAACTTCCTGTACACCCGCTTCAACACTTCCTTCTCATTATCCCAGTTATACTTCTCTTTTGCCTGTTTCGTGTTTTCTCGGAATTTTTGTCGCAGTGCGTCGTCGTCCACAAGCGTCTGTATGGCATCTTTCAGCTGCCTGGTGCTCTCGGGCTCGACTGTGAGTCCGACCTGCTCCCCTTCGATTACGGCCTCTATCTCGGGCAGTCTGGAACCGATGACGGGTACATGCGCCATGATGTACTCGAACAGCTTGTTGCTAGAGGCGGAATAGTGATTGAAGTTCGTGTTCTCCAGGAACTGGATGCCGATGTCGGCGGCTTTTGTATAGCGCCTGAGTTCTTTATAGGGAACCCTCTGGATGAAATGGACTTTGTGTCCGATTCCGATCTCCTTATGGTAATTGATGAGGTTGGGCCTTTCCTTACCGTCGCCGATCATGATGAGTCTGGCACCTTCTGTGTCTTTGAAGGCATCGAGCAGTTTGAACAGTCCCCTGCCCTCCTGCATGCCGCCCTGGTAGAGGACGATTTTCTCACTTTGAGGTATATCGAATTCCTGTTTCAGCGGATACGCTTCGACGTCATTTATGTCATAGTACTCCGAATAGTTGTGTACGGGTGTCGGGCGTTTTTTGTACAGCCTCCTGTGGTAGTCGGCCCGTGTGTCGTTCTCGACGATGACCTGGTCGACGAACTTGAGCAGGAACTTCTCTATCCTGTATATCTTCTCAAAGCTGTAGTGCGTCCGGCTGGTCTGCACTTCATGGGAATCGTAGATCAGCGGCTTTTGGTCCCGCCTCAGTTTTGCCCCCGCAATCCCCTGCAACAGTGTGTTCAGATCGTGTGAATGGTAGACATCCGCATCCTGGCGTCTGCCGAGTGCCATCATCTTGAGCATCGTGAGCATATTGGGGATGTGTTTGTTCAGGACACCGGATTTTATCTTCCTTTGCATGAACTTTGGCAGTTCGAGTTTCAGGGGCCGGTTGACGATGACTCCGGGGTAGACGGTCTCGGCTGACGCCAGATGCAGTTCGTCCATCTCCTTTTTGGCGATGACTGTGACGGCATATCCCATTTCTGTAAGCGCGGTGGCTTCCCTCAGCACGCGCGCATCGTTTACAAAGTTGTTCCAGACGAACATCGTTATTTGCTTCATACTGCACCTCTATCGTTTTCATAAAAAATTCAAAATGCTGTAAACATACAATTCCTTGTGATTCACCGCGGTTTTCGGTATCATGGACAACAGTTTTCAAAAATAAATGTAATCGGCATCCATTAATATTTCATTTTGCTCCCGTATCATATTATAATGAAAGTTATGTATAAAGTCATTACATCTAAATCCAAATTAAAGTAGGTTACTCATTTATGAAAAAATTTCTATACGGTGCGATCATCCTTCTGGTCATCGCCCTGGTTGTCATCGGTGTCTACCTGTTCAACCTGTTCAACGCTTTCCAGAGCGGTGTAGACAGTTCGTACGAAGGGACGGACCGGGAAGGCTCCGAACTGCGTGAAGAGGATATCGACCCTTCGATGGACAGCTTCACGGTGCTCATCCTCGGCGTGGACGAGAATGAAGCCCGCAGTGAGAAGAACAACATGGACACTGATGATTTCCGCACCGACACCATGATGCTCGCGACGTTCGACAAGGAAAACGATGAAGTGAAGCTGACGAGCATCCCGAGGGATACGCTCGCCTACTTCCCTGAACAGAACTATTTCGACAAGATCACCCACGCCCACCGCGAAGGCGGACCGGACAACTCGATGGCGGCGGTGGAATCGCTGCTCAATGTACCGGTCGACTTCTACGTACGTGTGAACATGTCCGCAGTCGTCGATATAGTTGACGCCGTCGGCGGTGTCGAGTTCGATGTGCCGTTCGACATGAAGGAACCGAACTCCAACGATGACGGCTACACTGAACTCGAGGAAGGAAAACAAACGCTTAACGGCGAAGAGGCCCTTGCCGTCGTCCGGAGCCGCCGTGTGGATACGGACCTCGGCCGCGGACAGAGGCAGCTCGAAATGGTCGAAGCCATACTCAGCAGGGCCAAATCAACCGGCGCACTGACGAAACTGGATGATCTGATCAAGGTGGTTGCGGACAATACGAAGCACAACATGGAAGCCAAGACGATCAGGAGCCTTGCGGCCTACTACTCGACGAACGATCTGGAATTCAATCCTACGCAAATACGCGGCAGCGACTACTGGAACCCGGGCAACGGCGCCTATTTCTACTGGGCCAACGAGGAGCATCTCTATACGATCTCCAAGACGCTCCGGGAAACACTCGGCCTCGAGGAACCGGAACCGTATGACCTGATCAATGTCCGGCTGATGGATTACATCACGCCGTATCAGTACGTGGATGATTATTACCTCGAGGAATTCGAACCACAACAGCCGGCGTACTTCATGCAGGAGGGCTACGAGCCGCAGTTCGGCGACGGCTTCGACATCCCTGAATCCAATCCTGAAGAGAGCATAGAGGGCGAAGATGATCCTGACGCAGTGCCCGGAGGCGGACAGGAGCCGGAGGAATCTTCAGAGGAACCGACCGGCGAAACGGTGCCTGAAGAATCTTCAGAGGAATATTACGATGACGGCGCAGGCCAGAATAACGGCCAGGGAGGCCAATTTGATGAACAGCCGGCCACAGAAGAGTACAATGGAGGCACAGGCGGATTCGAAGGCGAAAATCGTTCTTATAACGGAGTTTAGGAGCTGATTTCTATGAGAAAGACGTATGATAAGGAGACGAACATCAACGAGATGTTCGACTACCTTGAAGACCAGATTAAAAACAGCGGCCGTCCGAAGATCGAGGATGGGTATTTCTATCTCAACCATGAGCACAAGGAGATGTACCTCTCCATCAAGGGATACTTCAGCGAGTCGCTCGTGAACCCCGAAGTGGACGGCGCCTGCTATATCCTGGCCATTCCGGAGATCTACAAAAATGTCGACATTTTCGAGCTGACGTTTCCGATGGACTGGGTGAAGAACGAGGACGGCCGCCTCTCTGAGTCATTCAAGCAGCTGAAGCCGCACATGCAGTACATTGCGCTTGCTGCGGCGGAGGCGAGCAACATCCGCTTCAACACACAGCCCGCCCTGTCGCTCGGCCTCAACTACTGGAACCTCGAGCAGCTGAAGACATTCTGGCAGTTCACGGCAATCCGCCGCAAAAATGCAATGTAGAGGTGAAGCAATGGAAATAACAGTTGCAGAATCAAAAGAACTTTACGAAGAGTGCCTGGAAATCCGCAAACGCGTATTCGTCGAGGAACAGAATGTACCGCTTGACCGGGAGATCGACGAACATGAAGATTTCTCAACGCATATACTTCTAAGAGACGACACGCCGCTCGGCACCGTCAGGTACCGCCCATTATCCAAGGAGACCATCAAGGTGGAGCGCATGGCCGTCCTGCCGGAGGCCCGCGGCATGAAGCTCGGGCGCAGGCTCATGGATTTCGTCCATGAACACGCCGGCCACTACGGTTATGAGAAAGCGCGGCTCGGCGCACAGACCCATGCCGCCGACTTCTACGAAAAGCTGGGATACAAGGTAGTATCCGATGAATTCGAGGATGCGGGCATTCCGCACGTATATATGGAACGCAGTATATGAAAAGAGGAGAACCCGCTATACCGGGTTCTCCTCTTTTTGTGTAATTTTCTCCAGATTCTCTTTTATCGCCTCAAGATCATTGAGTTCGTTGCAGATGATGTTATCATTTTGTTCACTGCATATGTCAGCAAGGGTACTCCCGGGCTCATACTGCACCCATATTTTCGAGCCGGAGCCGATGTAGTCACTGAACTTCGACGGCAGATACGGGTTCCGCCTTTTGTACACGCCCGTCCGTGCATCACTCAGCATGAGGTAGTCGAATTCCTTTGATGCACTCAGGAATTCGAAGTATCTGAGGTACGGGTTCACCTCGACGATATCCTTCAGGCCGTCAGAGAATATCTGGCTCTTCACCTGCCGGGTGCTGTTGGTGAAGACGTGGAGCTTCACATCGAGTGACTCCGCATTGATGATACGCGCGATGTTCATGATCTCTTCTGCGTTCCTTGTCTCGTAGAAGTTTCCGAAGTAGCCGATGTTGATCTTGTTTTTATCAAGCGCCACATAGTTCTTCTGGTAGTTGTAGTATTCCGGTGCGAGCGTCGGATGCCGGTCGATGACCGACTTTTGTCTGACCATCTCCTTGAAATCCTCGTCGAAGCGCTCGATCATCGACTCAAGCTGGAGTTCGTTTGTAAATACCAGCTCTTCGGCGAAGAGGAACGGGATGACTTCGGTCATGTTGAACAGGTTGTCATCGAGATATTTCTGGTAGTTGGAGGCGGTGTGCCTCTTTATCTCCTTGATATCCTTTTTTGTATAGAAGCCCGCCTGGCGGATGTTGTTCTTTATATCCCGGTACAGGGGGTCCGAGAATTCGGCGATCCACCTGATGTTCCGGCTTTCCTTGAAGATTTCGTAGGCAAGGACATGTGACGCCGGCCAGAGCGCCCTTGAATAGATCTCCTTGTATCTGTATATATCGAGTTTCTCCATCGCACGTTCGACGAACAGGCTGATGTACTTGCTGTTGGTGAATGAGGACGTGGTATTTATCTCCATGCGATTTGCGATGAAGGGCTCCGACAGGCGCTCGAGTGTGAGGTCCATGCTGCGCACGTCGTACATGTTGTTGTGGATGACGTCGCACGGCTCCCCTGCTTCGACGATGCGTTTGGCCATGACAATGCCGCTTGTATCGGAGTACGGCGGGAAGCAGTAGCTGATATAGAGCCGCTTCGCCAGGTCCTCGTTCATGCGTGCATACGGGAAGTATTCATCCGTGTAGTGCGCCACTTCACCTGCGACAAGTGCGTAGTCTTCCATGTGCTCTTTCAGATACCGGTTCATGAAGCCCGCCTGGGCACGCATGCGGTCGATGATGAGTGTCCGCACTTCCTCATCATCTTCGACTTTGAGGATGTCCTGGAGACGCGCGAGCACCGCAATGCGGTCCGTGATGCTGAACTCGTAATTGGATTTCGAGCGGGAGAGCGAGTTGTCGACCATATGCCTGTAGTATATGGCTTCGTTCGGATTCACTTTGACGATCGGCTTGTGCTCTGAGATGAGCTGCATATAGAGCAGCACGTCCTCGCCGTTGTTCAGTGTCTCGTCGAACTTCGTCTTTTTCAAAAGGTGCGTCGGCAGCACCTTGCCGCCGTTCAACGACAGGTTTTTGACGACACTGTAGTAGCTCTCCGGAAAGGTTTCCTGCCCCGTGAGCTCGCGGTTGATATGGTTGGCACCGCCGTCCGGTTTCTGCCCTTTCACGTCATACAGCCGGTTGAGCAGTATGGTGAACGGTTCGCATGCCCCGAGGGAGTTTTCCAGGTAGTCCGCCGATATCGTGTCGTCGGAATCCAGGAAGGCGATGTTCGAATAGGAGGCATTGTCGATGCCCGCGTTCCTCGCCCGGCTCACACCCTGTTCTGTATAGATCACTCTGTACTGCTTCTTTGTTTCGAGCGAATTGAATATCTCCTCGGTCCGCCCGTATTCCCCGTTGAAGATGATGATGACCTCGAACTGCTCACGCTCCAGTGTCTGTGCCTCGAGCGAGTCGATCAGCCGCTCGATGTATTCCTCGCCGCGGTGGACGGGGATGACGACACTGATGCCTTCGGATAAAGGGAATTCATGGCTTTCAGGCCGGCCGGCCGGTCTTTTTCCCAGAGTGATGGCACGTTTTTGTTCTTCAATTTCCTGCAATCTCTTTCGAATGTTAAGTTCAGCCATTTTATCCCTACTTCTTCATCATCTTTTTCGCCTTCAGAGCGGCTTTTATCGGCAGGAACTCCTTGTATTTCTGGAGCTCCCGGTTCAATCGGGCATTGTCATTTTTCAGAGCCGACATTTCCTGGTCAATTATTTTGAACTCACTGAGTACGCGCTCCTCCTGCTCCAGGCTCTCGAGGGCGATTTTCTTCAATTCTTCATAACTCAACTGGTCCATATTGACTCACTTCCATCCTTTTTTGGCATCCAGGTGCCATATTGCAGGTTCAGTATAATACACGCACATTAATATTCGATTAAAATTTCCGGTCAATCCGGGGAAATTATACAATTTTTGTCTAAAGGTGCCCGATAACCTGGAAATAGGCTGCAACAATCATGCTGATTGTCACACCGCCGAGGATCAGGCTGTTCCATATTCCGAATTTCGTATCATCCTTGAGCGTCTCGAACTCGAATATACGCTGGCCTTCGGTCATCGCCTTTTTGTACCGCTGCTGGATATGTTTCGGCTTCTGGTTGTAGCCGCGCACGAACCTTGCATACAGACCGACGACAGGGATGCAGTTGCCGTATTCGCGCACTTCTCCGTAATGGATCCAGAGCGCCTTGTTGCACATCTTCTGGATCTGCCCGATGGAGTGGCTGACGAAGAAGATCGTCCTGCCCTCTTCACGGAACTGTTCCATGCGCCGTATGCATTTGTTTGCAAAGGTATCGTCACCGACAGAGAGCGCCTCATCGACGATGAGCACATCCGGATCGGTGTGGACGGCGATGGAAAAGCCCAGCCTGGACTGCATGCCGCTCGAATAGTTCTTGATCGGCCGGTCCATGAAATCCGCGAGCTCGCTGAATTCGACGATGTCTTCATACTTCTCATCGATTTCCCGCTCGCTCATGCCGTGCATCAGACATTTCATGCGGATGTTCTCTCCACCGGTCAGCTCCATGTTGAGCCCTGCCGAAATCGCGATGAGCGATGCCTCCCCATTCACTTCGATGCTGCCGGTCGAAGGTTCCGACACCCCGCCGAGCAGGTTCGACAGCGTGGATTTGCCGGAGCCGTTGAGGCCGACGATGCCGACCGAATCCCCCGGCTCCACGTCGAAGGAGACATCTTTCAATGCCTGGTAGTACTCCGTCTTCTTCTCCATGAACGGCAGGATCATGTTCCACAGTTTCTTTTTGTTCTTGGTTACGTTGTAGACTTTTGACACATTATCTACACGCACTTTATATTCCATATTCTCACATCCATATCATTTAGAGCAGGTGATCATGTCCGCCCTGTACAGCTCTTTGCCTAATCTTCCGGCGAGATTTTCGAGCGCGTGCGCATATTCGTGATAGTCATGCTGGCGGGTGATGGCAATTTTGTCCTCGATTGTCCCGTCCAGCACACTGCCGGGCTCCGTGAATGCCCACACGAAGCTCGAACTGCCCCGGTAGTCACTTAACTTCGACGGCACGTAAGGATTGAACGGCTTGATGCCGATTGTCTGTGCGTCGAATATCATCAGTATATCGAGCCTGTCTGAAAGATTCAGGAACTCGAAGTATGACACATACGGATTCAGCACGATGTAATCCCTGAAGTCACTGCCTTTGTGGAACTGCATCGTTTTGCCATTCAGGTTCGTGAACACGTGGATCCTGAAGTTGTTGATGCCTTTATCATACAGCTGCTTGGCCACGAGCTCGATCTGCCTGAATCCGCGGGTATCGTAGAAATTGCCGAAGTATGCCAGGTTGATGACCGTGTCATCCAGTTTATAGTACGACTGCACCAGACTGTAGAGTGCCGCAGGCGGTGTCGGATGCTGGCTGACCGTGGCCTTCTTTCTGATCAGTTCCTGAAGTTCCGGATCGAAGCGTTCCATCATATATCTGAGCTGATGGGTGTTCGTGAAGATCAGCTCGTCCGCGTAGAGGAACGGCAGCACTTCACACAGGTTGAAGACGTTGTCGTTCAGCAGCCCGTGATATTTTGGATCCGTATCCCGCTTCAGTCCCTCTATATACTCATCATCCTCGACCGGCGCGTATCTCTGATGTGCATTCACATCCTTGTGGAGCGGATCCGAGAATTCCGCCACCCACTTGACACCCGGGTTGTGCCGCTTGATTTCATAACCGAGGAAGTGGGACTGCGTGAACATCGCCCGGGAATAGATCTCCCCGTATTTTTCGCGGTGGTTCATGAATTGCCGGTAACCGTCATACATATAGCTCTCGATGCTGCCCCAGCTGCTGAAGGCCTGCGGCCCGTCCAGCATGAATTGGGAATCGAGCAGTTCGGATACCAGATTGAGCAGTTTGTCATCGCGCGTGCGGATGCGGTCCATGTTGTTGGAGATGATATCCACGATTTCTCCTGACTCATGAATGCGCTTTGCCATGACGTTGCCGCTCGTATCATTGTACGGCGGAAAGCAGTAGGCGAGCACCAGTTTTTTGGCGTCTCCCTTGTTGAGCGCCTTGTAGTGGATATTTTTGATGCCGATCCGCCTCATCTGTCCGATGAGCGCACCTTTGCCGATTTCACCGCGGTCCAGCATATTTTTAAGCGGCACCGTGAACTGTTCGTTGAAATGCTCGAGCATCGCCGTGGCGCTCGCGTCATACCGTTTCCCGAGTGCCTGGTCTATATGGCTGATGACCGTGAGCAGCGCTTCGGCGGAGTCCGGAAAGCCCCGGGCCGGTTCGCCGTGGATACTGACCCGCTCCGTCCGCTTCAGTTCGCCCCTGGACGTTGAAATGGTGAAGATATGCTGGAGCCAGATGTTCATGCGGAAACTCAATGTCCGATCGAATTCGTGGACGAACAGCTTGCTTGACGGCAGCAGCAGTGTGTTCTCCCGGATCAGCTTGTCATAAACACCGACATCATCCATGGCCTCCATCTGGTCGAACGTCTGATGGAAATGCCTGTAGATTTTACCGTCGACGGATTTCGCGTCGCTCACACCGCACAGTATGATGTCCGTCTGCTTCCATTCCGTGTGTCCCGCTTCGAAACGGATCGTCTGATACTCATCCAGTATGATGAAGTGCGAAAACTTCACATAGAGTTTCGCATCCTCCACCGTCCCTTTGACGGCGATCACGTTGTCATTTACAGGGACGTCTGCGAGCACTTTGTCATCTGTTGAGGCAACAATGAGCTGTATATCACCTGACACCCCGCTGAGGTTATGTGAAAGAGATGCATTCCATCCGTCCACCTGCTGGATGACGGAGACGCCGGGGGGGAGGGCAGCTCCGAAGGCCTCGATCTCATTATTGATGTAGTCGGAGTTGACATCCTGCATGTTGACCTTGAAATCAATCTTCATCTAGTGCCTCCCCTTTCTGTTCCAGTACGCCATCTGCAGGCGGCCGAGCTTCGACTTGCGGAGCCGGTCGAGGCGGTCGAGCGCCTGTTTGTATTTGTCCATTACGTTAATATAGCGGCTGGCAAGGTCCTCATCCTGTTTGAAGCCTGAAGCGGCCTTCAGATTGTCGTACCGTGACTTCAGTTCCTGATATTTGCGGCTTTCAGCATCCGCGTCACTCAGCAGACTCTCTATGATCTCCATTTCATACGTCTTGCTTTTGAGCCTGAGGTTGTGCGAGAGTACCCTGAAGCGTTCTTTTACGCCCGGGCTGCCTGCACCGGCCCCGATGATGAACCGGCCGTCCGCCACCGCAATGTCGTCTGCCCCAAGCGAGTCGAGCAGGGCTTCACTGAGATGTTCCGGACTGATAACGATGCTGATGCGCGTCTGCTCTTCCGGCGGGATCTGCTCCATCGCTGCCCTGATCTCTTCGCGGGTAAGGCTATCCACATCGATATGGAGCGTGTCAGCTTCGCCGAGTGCCATGTTTACATCTTTGCAGAACGTCGCCGCATTGTCCGCTTCCAGTATATGGCGTATGCCGCCGTCTTCAAGGTCTGTAACCCTGATCAGTCTGCTCATGACCCATCATCCCTTTTGAAATTGATGCTCACCTTTTCGCTCACGATATCAAGGTCGTTCTCATGCTGGCGGGCAAAGCCCTGCACTGTATACCTGCCTTTTGGCACATCCAGGTTGAATGTGTTGGACAGCTGGTACGGCAGTTTGAGCGTCTCCATCCTGCCCTTGCGGTCGGTCACATAGACCGCGTAGGTCATCCGGTTGCCGGTGGCGTCGATGATCACTTCGAGCGTGCCGCCCGCGTCCCTGACATGGACGTCGTTGATGCGGAGTTTCGGCGATGCGTTGTTTACAAGCTCACTCGTCTCCTCCATGATCTGTCCGATATGGCTTTCAAGGTCCCGGTATGCTTTTTCCCAGTCAACTCCAGTCACTTGTAATCACCTCCAGTTCCTTTCTGATCACTGTATCAGCCCCCGCCTGCTGCTTTATTTCGGCAGAGGCCCTTTTTGACATGTTCAAAAATCTCTTCGGGTCCCTGTACAGCCTGTCGTAGTATGCGACCATCGCGTCTACATCATCCCGCCCGGCAAGCATGCCGGTCTTATCGTGATCCACGAATTCGGGGATGCCGCCGATGGCATTTGAAATCGGCACGAGGCCGCTGCTCATCGCCTCCCCGATCGATACCCCCTGGGAGTCATGCCGGGACGGCCCGAGGAAGACGCCGTGCGCCCGGTGGATTTCAGGGATTTCGCCCTGCGGCACGAACCGTTTGTGCAGATGGACATTATCGTATTTTTTAAGCGGCTGGTTGATCTTGTCGAATAAAGGCCCGTCGCCGTACAGGTTGAACGTTAGCTTCTTGAAATAGCGCTTGCTGCTGATTTTCTGTATGAATTCAGCCGTCAGGTCATTGGCGTAGTTCCGTGCGGTGTACGGCCGTATGCTGCATATGTTGAGCCGGTCCCGCTTTTCCTTCCGGTGATACGGGAACAGCGTCTCATCCACGATGTTCGGGATGATGTAGAAGCGCTCCGGCACGACACCTGTAAACGGATCGGCGTACAGCTCCTTGAACGCCCGGGATACATAGACGAATTTGATGTTGTAGTCGCCCGTCATGATCTCACGCAGGAATTCCCGCTGGGTCTCATACGTCGTATCCCTCTTTTCAAGCTGGGCGTCGAGCTTTTTGATGTCGTCCAGGAAATTGTAGTACCGCCGGTGCCATGCTTCCGCTTCGAAGCCGTGCAGCCAGACGACGATGTTCGGCCGCTCTCCGGCCGGCAGCTCACGCACGCCGTAAAACATTTTCGGGTTGATGAAATGGAACAGCACCGTGCCGTAATGATTCTCCTTCATATATGAAGCGATCTGGTATTCATCCATGTATTTTATGTGGACACCGTCGTAGAACTTATCCTTCAGCACCTTCGTCGTGATGACGATGACATCGACGTCAAGCCCCGCCCTCTGGTAGGACTTGACGCGCCTGTGGAGGAAGCCGTTGGCATAGACTTTTTCCACAGTCGGATATGCATTGCAGATCAGCAGATATTTCTGCATGAAAATACCACCTTTATAAGTAATCGATCAGTTTATATCTGAATTTCATATGCAGATAGCTCCCTATGATGAGCAGGAAGAACGTCATGCTCCAGAAATACAGATGGTCGATGCCGTCGCCGTAGAAGAAACCGTCGCCATAGATGAGGGCGTTGCGGAACGTCTGGACGAGATAGGCGAACGGATTGAGATCCGACACCACCTGCAGCAGCCCGCCGCGCTCCCCGGCCTGCCAGAAGATCGGCGTGAGGAAGAAGCCCATCCGGATGAGGTTCTGCAGCACATTCCTGAAGTCGCGCACCAGTATGATGAGCGTACTCATCACAAGCGTGATCGCAAAGATCAGCGCAAATGATGCCACCAGGAAATAGAGCAGTCCCAGGAAGTAGAGGGGATTGCTGTACTGGTTCACGAGCGATATCAGCCCGATGATGACCGTCATGAAGAACAGGTTGATCAGGCTGTTCGTGTAGGAAATCGACAGCAGTACACTCGACGGGAACCGCATCTTGGTCACCAGCCCGAGCTGGGTATAGATCGAATTCGAGCCGATGTTGATCGCCTGGGAGATGAAAAGCCACGGAAAGAGCCCCGAAATCAGGTACACGATGAAAGGGATCTCTGCATCCGGCGCCGTTGCACCGCGCAGCCCGAGACCGAATATCATGTAGTAGATCGCCGCCTGCATCAGCGGCTGGAGTATGTTCCAGAACAAGCCGAGATAATGGTTCGAGTATTCACTTTTGATGTTGTACAGGGAAAGCTTCCATATCAGGTGGAGGCTTCTGTATTGCTCATTCAATAACTTCAGTACATGATTCATTGTATTCCCTCAAAGCGTATTTTTATGATTAACCATCATTATATTACATAATTGCCATCGATGCGTGCCGTAAGGTAAGGACGTCAGGAAAAAAGCGGACAGAAGCGGGATCCTCCGCTTCAGCCCGCAGTTTCCGGCACTCTTTTTTTCTGGCCGAGCAGCAGTCTCCTCGTGGCACCCATACGCGACATCAGCATGCCGATCATCACGGGGATGACCACGCCGAAGCACGTGAATTCGAACGTCGTCACATCGTAGTTGAGCACCGTACGGAAGAATATGTTGACCGGCAGGTGCAGATACATGATGACGATGGAATACCTGCCGACGATCTCAAGCACCTCTTTGATCCTGTAACGGGTCAGGACCGTGCTCAAGTATATCACCGGCATGAAGAACGATATTGGCACGATGATATCCATGAACACATTATTCAGCCGACCCATCTTCATGTTCATTTCGTGGGTCATGAAGCCGTTCGCATTGAGCACGATGAAAAATGCCGCAATGAGCGCAGACGACAGGGCCAGCCAGAACGAACTGTTGTATTTGACGATGAAATCCTTCGCATAATACCCGAGCGAATAATAAAGGACCGCAACCAGCACAGTGTCCATGTTCCAGAAGAAGTTGTAGGACGAAAGCACCGGAGTGTGCCCGATGACGAACAGTGCGAGGACCAGTGTCATCTGCGCCCCTCTTCTGAGCGGGCTCATGAGGCCCAGGAGAAGCTGCGTCATGAGCAGCACCGTGATGAACCAGAACACGCCGTACGGCCCCTCGAGCACCCGGCCCCCGTAGAGGAGTGTTGCGATATGCTCGAATATCATGTCCAAGTTATGTAGGTTGAATACGGCGAATATGAGTATGCCGTATGCGAAATAGGGCACCATCAGCCGGCGCGTCTTCTCTCTAGCCCAACTGGAGAAGTCACGGATCCAGACCGGCTTGAACAGTATGCCCGACAGGAAGAAAAACAGCGGAATCCGGAACCATCCCAGATAGACATCCAGGTACTGATGGCCGGCATGCCCCAGCACGACGAGTATGATGGAGAGCGCCTTTGCGATATCCAGCCACTCTATCCTTTTTGACGCCATGCGCTTCACCCCGCCCGTTTATCAGATGATTAATTATTACTTTCAGCTTGATAAATCTTATCATCTTTCATGTCAGAATGTCATTTGAAAGCCGGCTGAAACCCCCTCCTTTACACAATCTTTACAATCGGACGGATTGCTCGGGGCAAAAAACACCCCGGGAATAAAATTCCCGGGGTGTTTTTCCATGGTTCCTTATAAGTGGATCTTTTCAAGCGCTTTGATGAAGACTTCCTTCTCCTCCTCATCGAGCTCTGACACGATCTGATCGGACAGTTCGCATATCGCATCCTCCAGATTTACAAGCGTCCTTTCGCCGAGATCTGTCAGATCGAGGTGCGTGGCGCGCTTATCTGCCGGATCCGGTTCCTTTTGGATGAAACCGCGTTCATCAAGCCTTGTGATTGCCCGGGACACGGAAGTCTGTTTCTTCTTGAACCGTTCGACGAGCAGCTTTTGTGTAATGCCGGGCTCTTCGGCGATCATCTCAATGATATACAGCTGATCCCGCGTAAGATTCCCCTTCTCGGTTTCAAATTCTGCAAGATGATCTATTTTAGCATTGAGCAAATAGATGTATCTGCATACATTCCGTGTATTTGTTTTAGCTGTCACAGACATCCCGACTTTCTCCGCAGTGTATTCGTGATAACTCTACTATCATTATACACAACCTGTATACACAAAAAAACATATTAATTCACAAACGGCCGTACTTTCAGTCTATTCACTTTCTTATCTTCTCCAGCTGTTCTTCTGGTATGTAGCCGACCGAGCACTCTTCGCCGACCTGCACGTAGGCGGGGATGTGCCGTCCGCGCGCATCAAGCGCTTCGCCGCGGGTCCTGAACCGGCCGATGATGACGACAATCCGGTGGATGAGCACGTTGATGTCATCGAGAAATTCCTGGCTCAGTCGCTCCGGGTCAAAATGGATCACCGGATTTTTCTTCTCCTTCGCCGGCAGCGTAATCGAACGCAGCCACTTCAGTTCATCCGGCGTGAGGGCGCTTCGTTCCTTCAGTTCCACCCGCAGGAACGGCGAGCGGCCCGTCCCGCTGAAGGCATCATCATACTGGTCCCTGAAATGGAAGAACTCGAGCCCTGCATCTTCCATACGGATAAAATACTGTCGGCGCTGCTGCTGCACGTAGAATAAGGTGCCCGCCCTCACCGGTTCCACTTCGGTCAGTTCATGGAGTTTGCCGGCCGTCTCGAGGAGGTTCGAATAATCCAGCAGTATTCGACCGGCGAGGGTATTCCCCTTTACCCGCCTCTCGGTCAGTGTAATCGTCATATCCGTATTGTATATCTCGGCCCGCTCACTTTCCCCGAACAGGTGATGCAGGGTAACGGACATGAGATCTTCATCCTCCAATCCTTTCACTTTGAGCCCGCCGGTGAAACTTTCGTTCACGAGGTCCTGCCGGGCGAGTGCCGTGACAAGTTCAGCCACTGTACTGCCTGCGTCGATGGTCACTTTCTCTATCGTGAGTTTCGTATCCCTGATCTTCACTTTAAGCTTCATCTGATACCCTCTCTTTTTCGTATGCTAACAGGTTTCCGAGTATGTCCACCCGGAGTGCCGCGAGGTCCGGATCTTCATAGAATGCGCGCACTTTGACGTCCGCGAGCTGGGAATCCGTCTCCGGCATGGTCCCCGTGATGAATGCCGTGAAAGTCACGGCATAGTCCTCTTTCGGGTTCAGCGCCTGGTACGGTACGTAGAAATCTTCCGCGTTATTGTTGAAGAACGCCTCTTTTTCGGGGTCCGACTTGTATTTGTTCTCAAGCCATTTGTCGCCGTACTGGCTCCAGAAGCGCTCGATGTAGCCGGCGAGCAGCGCGTCCTGCTCCAGGCAGTCGAGTTCCGTGCCGCCGCAGCCGTCCGTGAAATCCCCGGCCGGCAGCGAATGGATGTGCCCGTATTCATGGATCAGCGTGCGGTACTGGGCGGCCCGGTTGGTGTTGTCCCGGATATCGACGCCGAGCGTCGTGCCATCTGCCTGTATGTCGACGTAGGCGAGCGTGTTGCCCTCGCCGTCCGAGAACAGGTTGAAGCCGGTGACCGTGGTGAGGCGTTCCGGCGGAATGATGGCGGTGAACCTGTGCCATATCTCCCGGAATTCCTCCTCCGTGCCGACCGGCAGTGTATTTTCATGCACCGGGTCGGCGAGGTTCAGCTCGTCGTCCACTCTGTATGTGATGTAGTCTGTGCGGCTCCTGTTCTCAATGAAGATGTGCGGCTCCTCATCGATGTCGATGTAATCGGAAAGTTCGTCGAGATACCGGTCGCCGAGCTGTCGACATTCTTCTATGGTGGCACAATCCGCATGGTCCACCGGCTGCTGCCAGTCGATGTCGGTTTCATATTCTTCCCCCGGCCCGCTCAGCTGCTCGAGCAGCAGTATCCCGCCGCCGATGACGAGGGCGGCGGCCAGGGCGAGGGATGCAATCTGCAGGAGAAAACGGCCCGCATCATGGAGCGCTGTCTTCGGCATTTCGTCCGGGGCGCGTTCCACCGGAGTCCGACCGATGATACCGGCGTCCACCAGAATGCCCATTATGGTATCAAGTTGCCTGTGATAGCCGGGTTTCGGATATTCCGCGCCGTCAAGCGCATGGATGTGGACATTCTCCCGCCGGCTTGTGACCGGATACTCGCCGCATGTGAAGACATGTGTTTCGATATCGTTGTTGTTTGCAACGGCCATGAGTATCCTGAAATCCCGCTCGGCGATGTCCGTTGACAGCACGAACACATCGGCATCATGGAACCAGTGGCCGAACCGCCGGTCAGACTTCACCGTTTCATAATTGTTGCTTCCGGCGTCAAACCCGCTGTCATACAGGCGCCCGTATGCCGCCGACACCTTGCCGGCCCGCCGTGTATCGACACCGTCCGCACGCAGCGACTTCTTTACTGCATCTGTGATCTTCGTCTCTTCAGTGCTGAAATTCGTATGTATATGAGTTTCGCTCGTGGAATGGCGCCCGATGAGTGATGCAATCTTGAATCCGCCGGCAGTTTCGATGTGGGCCGTGTTTTCCGTATCGATATAAATGCCGCCGGCCGCCAGTATCTTCATCACACCACCCCCTCACCTGTCCCCATTATCCTAAACTGGCCGTGAAATTAAAAGGGATTGCCCGGAATTTACAGAAAGTTTCGTTATTGTGGGGCCGGTTCATGTCAAGCTGCGCCGGATGGCGTACCTCGCATTCTGCTCCTTGATCTTGATCAGCCGGTCGTTGACAACGAGCGCCTTGCTGTACTGCTTCTCGCAGAACGGGAAATCCGCATGCACGTCCACATGCGTCCCGTCGCTGAAGTGGATGATGGTCGTGCCGGGTGTTGATCCCGGGGTGAAGCGCAGGAAATGGTACAGGTTCACCCAGAACTGATTTCTCTGCCGGCTCACCGTAATCGGGAACAGTACAAACTGCAGCTGCTCATCGAGGATGATCGGCCCCTGCCTGTGGATTTCG
Source organism: Salinicoccus sediminis (assembly GCF_000986795.1). Lineage (GTDB taxonomy): Bacteria > Bacillota > Bacilli > Staphylococcales > Salinicoccaceae > Salinicoccus > Salinicoccus sediminis. Next base: position 375,365 of record NZ_LAYZ01000024.1, read on the forward strand.
TGTGCCTTTTTCAGATAGGTGCGGCGCGCCTTGATGGTCGAGCCGTATGTATGGAGCAGCAGTTCATCGATCAGTGATTCGGACGGTTTGGCCGAAGGCAGTGTGCGGCCGTTCTTATATACCATGTGACAGAGGAACTCGGGGTGCTGCACCGGTTCGATGTAGAACACGCCTGCGTTCAGCGGATTTTCAGTATTCATGGTTCACCTCAATGTTGTTATGTCTAGCCCATTACTCAAGATAATTATAACTCAACTTCAAGTTATTTAACATATAATTAACAAAATATTTTAAATAGTTAACTCAGTCGCGGTCTGGGTGTTATTTCGGGCGGCTATGTCATTCGTTTTCCCGAGTCCGGCGGCGCTATGATGGATGCATCCGGAAATACTTTCAGATGTATCGATACATCACAGGAGATTGTGATGACAGATTTTGATGATAATAAAAGCACAGAATACATTGATGCGGACGACCGTGCATTCGACCGGCGCATCATGGAGTATGAACCCATGATCCAGAGCATCATCGGGCGGCTGAATGTCCGCTTCGACCAGGACGACTACATGCAGGTCGGGCGGCTCGCCGTATACAACGCATTATCCACTTTTGATGACATCGCCGCCCGCGGCGCCACCGAATCACAGTTCGTCTACACCCGCATCTACCAGCGGATGGTCGATGAGATCCGCCGCGTGTCGCGCTACACGAACAACGTCAGTGCGACCGATGACGACGTTTTGATGGAGAATACGGGTGCATCCGGCAATGATGCGGTTCTGCTCGGTGAGCTCCGCGACATGCTGGGCACGCTCGATTGCCGCGAACGGCAGTGGCTGCTGCTGACACTTGACGGCTACACCGTTGTCGAGATCGCAGCAGCCTCCGGGTTCAGCGTGTCGAGCGTGAAGAACTGGCGCCGGAGTGCCCGGGCGAAACTTGGTGCGCTGCGCGGGTGACGGGCGGCGGACTTTCGTGCGGATGCGTGTTTTCATCCTGCCGGATTGGTGTAGGCGGTTGACAATTATTTTGTAAATCGGCCGGAATGTTGATTACAAATGGCGCAAAAAGTAGTATAATGTCTTACATCATTGTTGTGGAGGTATGACGCATGGCAGATGTAGATGAAGAAGTAGTTGCGGCGAAGGTCGGCAACATCGTATCGTTTGACGGCATGAAAGGCAAGGTTGAGAAGGTGAATGACAATTCCGTCATTGTCGACATCACGATCAACGACAGCTTCGACGAGCATGAGATGTTCGAGAAGACGGTGGTCAACCACAAACGGTACACGATCATAGAAGAATAGTATTTCCTATATTGGTTTGGAACCCCGGCCCCTCTGTTGTGAGGGTGTCGGGGTTTTTTCTGGTGTCAAGGGCGGAATTCCGGTGTGTTTTGGCAATTTCTTCTATTATTCGGGGATGCGGTGGTGAAATGGTGCCGGTTTTGCGAAATCTGCTTTTTTAATTCTGAAAAGATCAAATCGGCATCTTTTAGGCATATATAGGGTAAAGGGCTTTTTATCATGAATTTTGGAGGCAGATATGTTCATTACTGAGAGGAACAGGTCGAAGCAGCATGTATACTTTGAAACTTTGTCGGGACGTGCGGACCTTGATCGGAAGGAGGCGGCGGATCTCGGGCGGTACCGTTCGGGGTATTCGGGCGAGTGTGAATATGACGCGGTGCTTGATGCGGTCGGGCATGACAATCTTTTCGTTTTCCGGGATATATGGCTTAGGGTCGGCGGCGCTGAGGTCCAGTTCGATGCGCTGATCGTGGCGGATAATGTTTTGATTGCGAACGAGATCAAAAATTACAGCGGCAATTATTCGTATGAGAACGGTGTGTGGAGGGTGCGCGGCCAGCAGATTTCCGAGGACCCCGTCAGTCAGCTCGGCCGCGCTGCCGGGAAACTAGTGAAACTCCGCAATGAGTCGGGGTTCCAGTTCGATATTGAGAAGGAGATTGTCTTCATCAATCCGTATTTCATTTTCGGGGGTGATGCGGGTGACGGCGGTTCCAGGCAGTTCATCATGCGGAATCGTCTGAAGCAGTACTTCCGCAGTCTCGGCAATCATACATCCGGCCGTTCCGCGAAAATCCTGTCCGAGGAAATAGCGGGACGCATCATTGCCGATCCCTATCCGGTCCCGGAAACTGACTGCGGGCGGCTCAGGCTGGGCGCGAACTGTTTTAAGTGCGGAATTTTTGACGTGGAGATGAAACGGTTCGTGTCCGTGTGCCGCGGGTGCGGCTATACCGAGACCGTCGAAAGGCTGGTCGTCCGCACTGTGGTCGATTTCGCAGTGTTGTTCCCGGGCGAGGAGGTGACGAAAAAGAAGATTTTCGACTTTCTTGGTGAATCAGTGGATCTGCAGAGGATTCAGCGGCTGATGAAAAAGTATTTCCCCATTGTTCCAAACAGTTCCCGTACCCACTACAGGGTGGCTGATAATAATCCGGTTAAAATCTTAACAGGTGGAGGCTATTCTTCACATTACGAACACGATCCGGAATTTATGTTTGAAATGCATCCAAGGATAAACAAACTGCAGGCGAATTATCTGTAAAAGATGGTGCTCTTATTATTGATCTGGGATCGACGATAAGAGAACGGCCGCTCTTGTTGTCGATCCGGATTCGATAATAAGAGAATGCGTTGGCTTATTGTCGTTTTGGAATCGATGATAACCCAGGGGGTGGCGCTTATTATCGTTCAGTGATCGAAGATAAGAGAAACGTCTGCCTTATTATTGAATCAAAATCGGTGATAAGAGAGGGGGGTGCTCTTATTATCGATTCGAAAACGAAGATAAGAGCGGCTCTCCGCTTATTCCCGATTCGAAAACGAAGATAAGAGCGGCTCTCCGCTTATTCCCGATTCGAAAACGATGATAAGAGCCGACGTTTGCTTGTTCCCGATCGGCAATCGACGATAAGAGCGGCCGCCCCTATTCCCGATCTGAAAACAACTATAAGGCGCCCCGGTTTTTATTAACAAAAAAACACCCGCGCGGGGTGCTTTACAGATGATAGTGCACCAGATCCAGGAGGTTGTAGTCTTCGCTGAGCTGGGAGACTTCCTGGTCAATGCGGGCGACGGAGTGGCCAAGGTATTCATATGTGGTGGTGCGGGTTTTGAAGTTCAGGGAGACGTGCATCACCTGGCTGTTGTGGTGGTGATGGTACATCGGCACGCGGCCGTCTTCGGGCACGTTGTAAGTTTCGTACTTGGAGGCCGAGATCCGCGGGCTCAGAACGACTCCGGCCGCACTGCCGGCATCGTCCCCGCCGGCATCAGCTCCGTCCGTCTCACCGCCGTCCGCCTCCGGCCCGGGGCTGCCGGTGATGAGCATGCCGACACCTTCCATGTCCTCGTGGACGGCGGCCGTTTCACCGTCCCAGTCGGAGATGCAGACGATGACGTAGTCGGGGTCGACGGAATCATATATATAGCGCAGCCAGCGTTTCACCGAGCTGCCAAGGCCCGAGATGTGCAGTGTCGGATCCCGGTCTCCTTCCTCGGGGATGAAATCCCCGCCGTAGCCACTCACAACGACGAGTTTCATGCCGTTGATCGTGAACATCTGGTACGGCTCGCCGAAGAACGGCTCCTTCGTCATCGGATGGGCGACGTTGCAGTTCATCCACGGGAAATTCGAAAAGCTCAGCGCGCGGCGCAGCTTCGACACGTTCGAGAGGTCCTGGTGGTTGAAGACGCCGAAATCGTACTGCATGTAGTTCATGCACGTGATTGCCGGATTACGCGGCTGTGAGAAATCCTGGTCGATGCCCATCGAGCCGCCGAGGTCCGACAGCAGAATGTGCGTATTCTCTTCAAGCGCCAGCCCGCGCTTGTATTTGGACACCTTCGACAGGCTGACCCCCGCCCGTGTGCCGAGCGACCGGTTCAGGTGCTGGGTGATGATGAGGCTGATGCTGAAAAACTCCTGCATGGAATTCCCCTTCCTTTCCAAAAATCTATCGGTTCAGACGAAATTCAAATTCAAATGGACCGTGCGGATAAAAACCCCTAGCCGATCAACAGGCGCTCTTTCGGGAAGCGGTACGGCAGTTCGTGCTGGCGGCCCCCGATGCTGAACAGGAATGAGATGAAGCCGATGCGCCCGATGAACATGAACATCATGATGATGACCTTGCTCGGGGCGCTGAGCTCATCCGTGATGCCGGTCGACAGCCCGCATGTGCCGAAGGCGCTGGTCACTTCGAATATGACATCGATCAAATCGAAACGGCTGTCCTCGATCACCGTGATCGACACGATGCCGGAGAACACCAGCACGACGGCAAGTGAAATGACGGCGAAGGCCCGGTGCAGGTCTTCGCGTGCGATTTCACGGTTGAAGACATTGACACGGCCGCGCCCGCGGCTGAATGCAACGAGGAACAGTATGACGAGCGCGAGCGTCGTCGTGCGGATGCCGCCGCCCGCTGAACTCGGGCTCGCGCCGATGAACATGAGGCCGCTCATGACGACCTGTGTGCCGTCGGCGAAGTGGGCGGGGTCGACGGTAGTGAGCCCGCCGCTCCGTGTGGTCGAGGACGCGAAGAAACTGTTCGAGAGCGTCTTGAACCACGTGTCATCCCTGAAATAGTTCTGCGATTCCATGACGAATATGAAGAACGTACCCACCAGGAGCAGGAGCCCGTACGTCGATGTCGTCACTTTGGTGAACAGCGAGAAGCGGAATTTCTTATGCCTCCGGCTCAGGTAATCCCGGACTTCAAGCAGCACCGGGAAGCCGATGGCCCCGAGCATGATCTGCAGCATGACCATGAGCTGCAGGAAATAGCTCTCCGTATAGTCGAGCAGCGAGTTGCCGAACAGATCCATCCCCGCATTCGTCGTCGCTGACACGGACAGGAAGATTCCAGTCATGAGCGAATGGCTGATGCCGCCCCCATGTGCCATGAAATAGATGATGTATATGAATGCGCCGACGATTTCTATGATTATCAGCGTCTTGAATATCTCGACAACGAGCCGGACGACGCCGGACAATTTGGTCTGGTTGTTGTCCACCATGATCTGCATGCGCTCGCGGAGGCCGATGCGGAACCCCAAGAACACCCATATCAGTGTGCCGAGGGCCATGATGCCGATGCCGCCGAGGTTCATGATCAGCATGATCATGATGTAGCCGCCCGTGTTGAATGTCTCCGCAATGCCGACCGGCGTGAGGCCGGTGACCGACAGCGCCGAGGCGGCGACGAATATCACGTCGATCAGTTGTATGTCCTTATCTCCCCGGTAGAACAGAGGAAAGCTGAGCAGCAGTGTCGCAACGGACAGCGCCAGCAGATAGTAGATGAATATCCAGCGCTGCGGACTCATCTTGTGTAAAAAACTTTTCAGCCACCTAAGCATCGATGCACCTTCTTTCAATTACTACCAGTATACAAAAAATCATTTCAAATGACATCCCGTTTTTTTGTGTGCATCCGGGCATCCCTCCGCCTTCATCCATACCCGTTTTCAGTGGGGTATAAGACTTTCATCCCCAAAAGAAAAAGCCGGCCCGAGGGCCGGCGGCAATACTACTCCAGGGTGACTGTCGTCTCCTGTTGTTCGCCGTTTCTGTAGAATTCGATTGTCATCTCTTCGCCCTGCTCTTTTTCATAGTACAGGTACTGGCGCAGCTGGAGCATGTTCTGGATCGGCTCGCCGTCGAGTGACACGATGACGTCGTACTGCTCGAGTCCGCCGTCTGCGGCCGGTGTGCCTTGCTGCACGTTGCTGACGATGACGCCTTCTGTGACGTCTTCCGGCAGATTCATTTCACTGGTCAGTATTTCGGTCGGCACCGTGTAGAGGTCCTGAAGCTGGATGCCGAGGTAAGGGCGTGTGACTTCGCCGTTCTCCTCGAGCTGTGTGACGATTTCCCTGACTTCGTTCGACGGTATCGCAAAGCCGATGCCTTCGACGGTCGGCATGCTGATCTTCATGGAGTTGATGCCGATCAGGTTGCCGCTGGCGTTGACGAGCGCCCCGCCGGAGTTGCCGGGGTTGATGGCCGCATCGGTCTGGATGACGTTGGACTCCCAGTCGTAGTTGCCGTCGCCGTCGATGTCGACGGGCACGCTGCGGTCGAGGCCGGAGACGATGCCGCGGGACACGGAGCCGGAGAATGCCTCTCCGAGCGGTGAACCGATGGCGATTGCCGTCTCGCCGACGAGCAGCTCGTCGCTGTCCGCGAATTCGATGGCGCTGTCGATCTCGCCGCGGTCGACTTCAAGTACGGCGAGGTCCGTCCAGACGTCGGCACCGACGATGGAGGCTGTGAGCTGTTCACCGGACTCGAGGTTGACCTGGAGCTCTTCGGCCCCTTCGACGACGTGGTTGTTCGTGACGATGTATGCCGTGTCCTCAGTCAGCTTGTAGATGACGCCGGAGCCGGTGCCCGCTTCCTCGGGTTCCGCTTCCGGATTGTCAGCCATGCCCGGCATGAATGATTCCGCCTTCTGCAGGTTGATGACGGACACTACGGATTTCTTGGCCTTCTGGATGGCCGCGGTCGTATCGGTGATGCCGTCGGCGGAGTTGCCGCTGTTCTCCTCGATCTGCTGCTTGATGTCCTCAAGCTCGTTGCGGGAATCCTCCGGCACCGCCTCCTGCTCCGATTCGACGGCCGTCTCTTCGCCTTCCTGGATGCCGGTGCCTCCGTCATCACTTCCGAAGAAGTTGAACAGAAGGAGCACAGCCAGGGCGCCGATCGCGCCCATGATGAGCGGCACCAGCCATAAGAGGCATCCGCGGCGTCTTCCGCCGCCGGAACCGCGCCCGTCATCACCCGGCGGGCCGCCGCGCCTGTCATCCGGTTCGTTCGGACCGATGTTGTCGCCGCCCCGGTTGCCTGCCGGAATCACGCCGACGCCGCCTGCCGGCGCCGAGCGGTCGCCGTAGCCGCCCTCGCCCGGATGATAGTCCCGGTCCGGATCTGCGTCTTCCTTCTGTTCCTGCGTCGGCTGGTTCGGCGTCGGTGTCGGCGCTGCGTTTTCCCTTGGATCCGTGCCGAAATCTTCGTCCGGGGCCGGCGTGGGATTCTGGTTCGGGTTCAGGTCCGGATCGGTGTGGGACGCCGGAGGCGTCCCTTCGCCGTCCGCACCCCTCCGGGCTCCGGGGTCGTCCTGGAATTCACGCGTGCGCTCCGCCTCCTGCTGGCGCTCTGCCTGCTGTCTCGCGTCATCAGGCGCGAATTCGCGCCTGTCTTCCGATGAAAAGACTCTGCGTTTGCGGCGGTACTGTTCTCTCGGAATGATATGTTTCTCTCCTTTATCCAAGTGCGACGCCTCCTGTCAAAAATGAACTTACACTAAAATGAACTTACACTATATTATAGAGATTTTAATAGTTGCTTTCCACTCTTTTGCCGTCGTCCCCTTCTGCATTTTTACTGGAGAACCAGCCGATCAGGATGACCACGATCATGACTGCCCAGAAGATCAGTTTCCATGTTGTCGAATGCGGGAATTCGTGCGGGATTACGCCGATCTGGTCGTGTGCGAGCGTGAGTACGGCGAGTTTGACGCCGACCCAGCCGACGATGACGAAGGCCGCCACTTCGAGTCCCGGCTTCTGCTGGAGGATTTCGACGAACCATGTCGCGAAGAACCGCATGATGATGACACCGATCAATCCGCCGATGAGCATGACGGTGTACTGTCCGGCATTGACGCCGAAGAAGTCGCCGCCGACCTCAGGCAGTGCGAGCGCGATTGCGGCCGCTGCAAGGATCGAATCGATTGCAAACGCGATGTCGGCCAGTTCGACTTTGAAGACTGTCATCCAGAAGCCGCTGCCCTTCTGCTTTTTCTCCATTTTCTCCAGGTCTTCCTCGTCACTCTGCCCCTGTCTTATCTTGATAAGGTGTGAAATCGACACGTAGAAGAGGTATATTGCGCCAAGTGCCTGCATCCACCACCACTGGACGAGAAACACGAGCAGCAGGATGGCGATCATGCGGAAGATGAATGCGCCGAGCAGACCATAGAAGAGCGCCTTCTTGCGCCTCTTCGGGTCAAGGTGTTTGACCATGACTGCGAGCACGACAGCGTTGTCGGCTGCAAGCAGGCCTTCGAGTACGATGAGTACGATGAGTACCCACGAGTACTCGAGCAAAACAGCAAAATCCATAAAAATTCCTCCTGAAAGTTGTTTTGACAAAACAAAAAGAGACCCCGATCCAGGATCCATGACGTACACAGATCCGGTCAAGGTCTCACGATACAATGTGATGCCATTGCTCAATGCACCGGGATTTCTCCGTAGTGACGATGCATTGATGGGTCGCCCCATTCGTTACTCCCCTTTTCCGTTTCGGCCGCCCTCGGGGCAGCCTGGAAAGGCAGCATTCTTTTCATAAGTCATCATTAAATATAAAACATCCTGCCAAAAAAGTAAAGCGGATATTTACAGCATGCTGTAAAGTCTGATTTCAGGGAATTTGTCCGTGAACCATCTGGTGGCAAATTCATTTTCGAATAAAAACACCTTCCGGTCGTAGCGGTCCAGCACCAGATTGGATCTCGGCGAGTTCATCGCTTCCGTGATATCCTCTTCGTTTTCGATCCAGCGGGCGATCTTCTTGCCGATCGGTTCCATGATGACGTCCGTGTTGTACTCGTTCTTCATGCGGTGTTCGAACACTTCGAACTGGAGCTGTCCGACGGCTCCCAGTATCGGCTGGTTGGTGTGGATCGTCTTGTAGTACTGGATCGTTCCCTCCTGCACCAGCTGCTCGATGCCCTTGTAGAAGTGCTTCTGCTTCATGACGTTCTTCGCGGACACTTTCATGAACAGTTCAGGGGTGAACTGCGGCAGCGCCTCGAACTCGAACTTCCTGGCATCCGGACTGTGCAGCGTGTCGCCGATCTGGTAGGTGCCCGTATCGTAGAGGCCGATGATGTCGCCGGCATAGGCTTCGTTCACCGTCTCGGTATCATCGGCCATGAACATCGTGGCACGTGTCACTTTCGACTTCCTGCCGGTCCGGGCGAGCGTTGCGTCCATGCCGCGCGTGAACTTCCCGGAGACGATCCTCATGAAGGCCAGGCGGTCGCGGTGGCGCGGGTCCATGTTGGCCTGGATCTTGAAGATGAAGCCGCGGAAGGCGTCATCGGTCGGTATGATTTCACCGTCGTCCTTCGTCTTTCTGGTTGTCGGCATGGGGGCGAAGTCGACGTATGTGTCAAGGAATTCCTCGATGCCGAACGTGGACAGTGCGGAGCCGAAGAACACCGGGGTGAGGTCGCCTGTCGCGATCTTTTCACGGTCGAAGTCGTCGCCCGCCTCCTCGACGAGCATGAACTCTTCAACCGCTGTCTGGAAGGCTTCGTCCGCTTCGATAGGATGATTGTCCTGGAGTTCGTAGTCATCCGTCAACTGGAGCCTTTCTTCTTCCCTGTAGGGGTTTATGGTGCGGTCCTTGCGGTTGATGATGCCGAAGAAGCTCTGGCCCATGCCGACCGGCCACGTCATCGGATATGTTTCGATCTCGAGTGTGGATTCGATCTCTTCGAGCAGTTCGAACGGCTCTTTGCCGACGCGGTCGAGCTTGTTGATGAATGTGAAGATCGGGATGCCGCGCATACGGCACACCTTGAAGAGTTTGAGCGTCTGCGGCTCGATCCCCTTCGCGGCGTCGATGACCATGACGGCGGAGTCAACGGCCATGAGTGTGCGGTACGTGTCCTCGGAGAAGTCCTCGTGTCCCGGGGTGTCTAGTATGTTGATCTTGTAGCCGTCGAAGTCGAACTGCATGACGGAGCTCGTCACGCTGATGCCGCGCTCCTGCTCGACTTTCATCCAGTCGGATGTGGCGAATTTGTTCGATTTCTTCCCCTTGACTGTACCCGCCTCGCGGATGGCGCCGCCAAAGAGCAGCAGTTTCTCGGTGAGCGTCGTCTTCCCGGCGTCCGGGTGTGAGATGATGGCGAACGTCTTCCTTTTTTCTATTTCCTGTGTCAGATCCATAAAACTCTCCTTACTGTTTATCTGTCGCTTCTGTGATTCTGCGGGCGATTCCCGCGCATTCCGCCTCGTCCATCATGTGGAAGAGATGGGCGATGATCTCGTCCTCCCTGTCCTCTGACGGCAGGGTGCGTGCGAGCTCCAGGCTGAAGTTGATGTACGGGATGCTGATGATGTATGCCGTGCCGGTGTCGTATATATAGGCTGTGGCGGCGTGGTCCGCAATGTCAATCGCCGTCGTAATCATATTCTTCGCTCCTGTACTTGCGGTATGCGGCATCGAGCGCGATCAAGTCGTCGCGGTGCGGCACTTTGACGTAGTCTTCCATGATCTGGTACGGCTCGCGGCCCTTGCATGCGAGCACGATCGTGTCGCCGGGTTCTGAGATGTCGATGGCGTGCTGGATGCCTTCGGCCCGGTCGATGAATGAGCGGTGGTTGTCGTGTACCGCGCCCTGTTCAAGCGCTTCGACGAGCATTTTTGGATTGTCGTTGGCCGGATTGTCGGGCGTGAATATCGCGTAGTCCGCGCGGGTTGAGATGCGCCCCATTTCGGCCGCCTTCGTCATATCGCGCTCCCCGGTCATGCCGACGAGGAAGATCATGCGCCCGGTGACGAACGGTTCGACGGTATCGATGATCTTGTCAAGCGCGTCCGGTGTATGGGCGAAATCGATGATGATGTCGACCGGAAGGTGCGGATCGAGCACTTCGAGCCTGCCCTCGACCGGCTCCATGGCGGATACGGCGGCGGCAATGCGCCCCAGGCTGTAGCCCTGCAGCCACTCGCTGATGATGGCGCACATCAGGTTCTGTATGTTGAAGTACCCGATGAACGGCGAATTGATTTTAAACGGGCCGTCCGGGGTATTGAGTGTAAAGTTGAAGCCTTCGAGCGTCCCTTCTATATCGGACGGCCAAAAGTCCGCCGTGCCGTCGAGACCGTATGTGATGACCTCGTGCGGCGTCATGCCGCTGTAGCGCTCTGACCACTCATCATCGTTGTTCAGCACGATGTATTTGCGGTCGCGCACGTCCTGCCCCATCTGCGAGAACAGGAGTCCCTTGACGTAGCCGTATTCATCCATCGTGTTGTGGAAATCGAGATGGTCCTGGGTGAGATTCGTAAATATGGTGATGTCGTAGTCGATGCCGAATGTCCGCCCGAGCTTCAGCGCATGCGACGACACTTCCATCGTGAAGACCTCCGTCTCGGCATCATTCGCCTCTTTCAGCCGCTTGTGGAGCTTCGTCGTCTCCGGTGTCGTATTGATGCTGTCGTAGCGGTCTTCATTGATTATGAATCCGTTCGTCCCGAGATAGGCGCTGTTCTTGCCGAGCGAGCGGCTCAGGTTGTGGATCATCGTTGCGACCGTGGTCTTGCCGTTGGTGCCGGTCACGCCGATCATCGTCTGGCTGTCGTGCGGGAAGTCGTAGATGTACTCCGAGAAGAGCGATGCCACTTTGGACGGATCCCTGACGATGAGGAGTCCCGCGTCTTCCGGGATTTCGATGTAGCGGTCCGTGACGATGAACCGGCATCCGGCTTCGATCGCCTTCGGTATGAAGCTGTAGCCGTCCACCTGGTGTCCGCGCAGCGCGACGAACACGGACGCGGGCCCCGCCTCGCGGGAATCCGTCGTGATATCCGTTACGGTGTCCGGGAATGTGCCATATGCGGTTTTTATTTTCAGCTGGGAAATCAGCGTCCTCGAATTCATGTTTCCTGCCACCTTTCAACTTTTATATTATACAATAATAATGGAGTGTTTGACAGAGATAATTGACAGCGGCACTTTATGGAAAGTATGGTTATATATGTTCCGATCTAGGTGTCAATTCTGATTGACGAAGGTGAAAATGATGACAAATGACTTGAAGAAGAAGCGGTTTTGGAAACTCGCTTTCATACTATTCCTGACGGAGATGGTCCGGGGGATGTTCATACTGAGCTATCTGCCCGCCCTGCCGACGATCGGCCTGATTTCGATCGGCCTGAGCTCGATTGTGATCACGATGCACTACGTGCTCGATGCGGTGACCAATGTCTGGCTCGGCTTCCTGATACGCAAGATCGGGGAAGTGTGGACGATGCTGCTGAGCTATATTCTCGGCATCGGCGCGATGGTGGCGGTCGGCTTCGACCAGAGCTTCTGGACGCTGCTGGCCGCCGCATGCCTGCTCGGTGTGAGCGTCTGTCCGATATGGATCATGGCGCTTTCCAACGTCGAAGAGAAGAACCGGGGGCGCGACATGGGGCTCGTGTTCTTCTCGTGGCTATGCGGTCTCGGCGCCGGCATGGTCGCGATGAACTTCCTGATCGGGATATTCGCAGAAGAGGCCGTGTTTGCGATGGCCGGCGTGTTCGTCGTGAACCTGCTCGTCTTCCTCGTGCTGCCGGGCAACCAAAAAGAGATGGTTGACGCGGTCGGCGGCGATGATGATGCGCGTGCCGGCGAAACCGTCGGCGAGAAGGTCGGGCGGGAAGTGTACAGTACGGGTGAGGGGGCCGGGTCGTCCTCGAAGCGGCGCGACAGGAGCGGCGTGAAGAAACGCCTGCCGCTCCGTGATACGTGGCACATACTGAAGCGCCACATGAAGAACATGCCGGGAATCATGCTGCAGGGGCTCGGCGTCGGCATGCTGCTGCCCGTGCTGCCGACGTATATCACATCCGAGCTGTCATTGAACTATTTCCAGTACACGTTCTTTATTTTGATCGTGTTCGGGCTCGTCGCTTTCAGCATGACCGTGCTGAGCCGCGGCCTCGATACGTATTCGATGCGGCTGACGGCCGCCGTCATCTGCGCCGGCTTCTTCGTCTATGCCGCCGGCATCATATGGTTCTCGACGCTCGAGACGATCTGGCTCATCTTCGCGATCGCCAGCTTCATCGGGCTGTCCTACGGCATCATGCTGCCCGCGTGGAATAAATACCTCGCCGGCACGATTGCGGAGGGCCGCCGCGCCGAATCATGGGGCGTCATCAGCTCCGTGCAGGGCATCGGCGCGATGATCGGCCCCGCCTTGGGCGGGCTGACGGCCGACCTGTTCGGCACCGTCGACGCCACACTGCTTGCGAGCGGCCTGATCTTCGTCGTACTGTTCGCCTATTACGCCGTGCTGTTTGCGTTCAGATGGCGCCGGACGTAAAAACCGGAATCCCCGTTTGGCGGGATTCCGGTTTTTTGTGCGGTGGCTGCTCTTTGGCGGGTGTCGCGAGCGGGTGCCACCAAATGAGTTTCATGGCACAGGCGTGGTGAGCCTGTGCCATCAAGAACGTTTGATGGCACAGGCTCAAACATTGACCGCTCTAAATCGCTCATCCGTTTCATATTTTGATGCATAACCATTCTCTGATAATAACTTTTTCAGATGAATCGACTTTATGACATAATATGTCGCCCTGCTGCTCCCTCTCACATGGCAATACTTACTTAAATACTTACGCACCGTCCGCGGCTTCAGCACGTGGCTGACAAATAAAGACATCCCGGCGCTTGTCATCTTCCTATCATGAAACAGCACGGAGAAATCGATGAGTGCACGCACGAACATCCGCTCGGTCGTCTCCGTGTAGCCGCATCTGCGGCAGACGACTTTATACTTCCCGATGCTGAGATCGAACGCCGCGCAAACATAACAATAGTTCCCCATCCGCACCCGTTTGAAATCGGTCACGGGCAGCTGCATCGGATTACGGATGAAGAAACGGCGGAGTGCCCGGGCGTTCTCACGGGCGGCGGTCCCGGCACTGAGCCGCCCGAGCTCGCTGAAATGCTCCCGGAGCCGGGGCCGCCCGACGATGAAACGCTGATTCTCTTCCGAATTGAATTCGAGATTCATGTCAGGATTTACAAATACCACCTTTTTTTGCACATCGAAACGGTACGGCATCCTGCCGCCGAGCCGCACGAGCTTGCCGGCGGTGCGTGAGACCTGGGCGAGCGGGTCTTCGTAGCCCGGCCGGCCGCCGACCGACCACTCGCCGCCAGCATACTTGTAGTCCCCGCTGAAATTCTTCACTTCATCCACAGCAATCACCCCGTCGGCGACAATCAGGCTGTCGGCCTGAATCACGGCTTCATCCACTTTCATCCAAATATCGCGGTAGATTAATAAACCCCCGTGGCCGGCGGCATCGAACAGCCTGTCATATTCGCACTCGCCCGCATGACCGGCGGAGAGTGCCGCAAGCTTCCGCTGTTCTTTATTCGACAGTATGGAACGGTTTGACAACGCTTCGACATAGATCAGTTCCTGCGGTTTCTGCCGCATGTTCAGGAACATAAAAACACCTCCTATACTGTATATGCTTAAAATGGGCCGATTTGATTTTACAAAATGGTGTAAAAGGAAACCGAGTGCACCCAAACCCTTTCATATCAACAGCGGCAGGTGTAAATTCACTCTGAATATTCAGTTTGGAATTTTTCGCAGAGCTGGTTCCTGGATGGTGGATCACTTGTCGACGCTTAACTTTATGTAGTAAAAGAAAATAGTGTATAGTTAGGCATATACGAAAGTTTTCCGTATATGCCTTTTTGCGAATCAACGGAAAAAGAAGGTGAACGTGATGGCATCGAATGACAATGAAAGAAAAGAGACGATAAAAGCCATCAGCGACGATGGATATGAAGAGACAAGGCGGAGCAGGGTGACGGTCGAGGACCCGGATGCGACGCTAGTCGAGCACCTGGATGATCTGCGCGGCATGCTGATCAAGTCGGCGATCGTGTTCGTGTTTTTCTTCATGCTCATATTCCTGACCATCCAGTACTGGTTCCCCTATCTGTCGAAGGGGCATGACCTGATCGTGCGGGGGCCGTTCGAGGTCATCCGCTTCTACATACGGACCGCCGGCGCGCTCGGCATCGGCCTCAGCCTGCCGTTCATCTGCCGCTTTTTGTGGCAGTTCATGAGGCCGGGGCTCGTCGACAAGGAGACACAGTTTTTGAAAGCCTATTTCCCGCTGATGTTCCTCCTTTTCCTGGGCGGGCTGTCATTCGGCTATTTCGTCGTCCATCCCGTGAGCTACTACTTTCTGATCCAGATGGGCGAGCAGAATTTCGAAGTGCTGGTGACGGCGGACGAGTACATGTCGTTCCTGCTGATATCGACGATGCCGATGGGACTCATCTTCCAGCTGCCGATCGTCGTGCTGTTTCTGCACCACATCGAGCTGCTGGATGCGGCGCTTATGAGAAAAGTGCGGAAATACGTATATTTCGCGCTGCTGGTGATTACCGCGCTGATTGCCCCGCCCGACTTCTTCACACATCTCATCACCGTCAGCCCGATGATCGTGCTGTACGAGATCAGCATCTACATCGTGAGGATCCGCGAACGGCGTGCGGCGAAGCGCGCCGCCAGAAAGGCGGCGGAATAAGATGACTCCCGGTGCCTTTGTGATGCACCCTTGAAGTTGAACTCCAAAATTCAGCTTCAGGGGTGCTTTTATATGTTCAAAAACATCAAAAAACCTCCTTTACTATATATATATATGGATGAATATCGCGGATCTGATTTTTTGAAATGGTGCAAAATGACACCGGCGATACACAAACCCCTATATATCAATGACAGGAGGTGTAAATTCACTCTATTTGATTTTTTCGTCCGTTTCGATTCCGCCTTCCGTTTCTCCCCGGTGCCTGCGTGTCAGCTCTTCCATGAAATCGAGCAGCTCTTCTTTCATGTCCGACTTCAGGGCGTATTCAATCGTCGTCTTCACGAATCCGCGTTTGGCGCCGACGTCATGGCGGCGGCCTTCGAAATCGACGGCGTAGACGTCCTCACCCTCTTCGGCGATTCCGCGGATGGCGTCGGTCAGCTGGATTTCGCCGCCGGCCCCGATCTCTCCCTTGGCGAGGTGGCTGAACACCGACGGCGTCAGCACGTAACGCCCCATGATGGCGAGACGCGAATCGGTCACACCGGGCGCCGGTTTTTCATACATATTGTTGAGGTGGTAGCAGTTGCCCTCGTGGCTGTCGTATTCGACGATGCCGTATCTCGAGACGTCCTCCGCCGGCACACTTTTTACACCGATGACCGAACTGTGGTGCCTTTCATAGTGCTCGATCAGCTGGCCGATCGCGGGCGGGCCGTCCCCGTTGTCGACGATGTCATCGCCGAGCAGCACCGCAAACGGCTCGTCCCCGATGAACTGCCTGGCGGTATGTATGGCGTGGCCGAGCCCTTTCGGCTTCTTCTGCCTGACGTAGAAAATATTGGCGAGGCCGGTGGCATGCTCGACCTTTTCGAGGAGGTCATCCTTCCCTTTGTTCTCAAGGATAGTTTCGAGTTCCATGGACTGGTCGAAATGATCCTCAATCGCCCGCTTGTGCTTGCCGGTGACGATGATGATGTCCTCTATCCCCGCCGCGACGGCCTCCTCCACGATATACTGGATCGTCGGCTTGTCCAAGATCGGCAGCATCTCCTTCGGCATCGCTTTTGTCGCAGGCAAAAAACGGGTGCCGAGGCCCGCCGCCGGAATGACTGCTTTCTTCACTTTCTGCATATATATCCTCCTACTAATCTATAAGTTCCACTATAACAAAAAGAGGGCCGGAATCTACTCCCGGCCCTCCGATCGTGCCTCTTTTTTTTCTTTCCTTTTTACAATATGGATACTGATTTCATACAGAACGATCATCGGCGCAAGCACGATGAGGTGTGAAAACAGATCCGGCGGTGCAATCAGCGCGGTGAGCACGATGAGTGCGAAATAGGAATACTTGCGCGCTTTCACCATCAGGGCCGAGTCCAGCAGTTCAATATGATTGAGGAATAAAACCACCATCGGCAGCTGGAAGACGAGCCCCATCGGGATGGATGACATCAGGAGGAACGACATGTATTCGTCCGCCGTCACCAGCACGTCGAAGTTCTCCTCGCCCATCTGGATCAGGAAGTAGTAGCTCACGGGATGGACGACGAAATAGCCGAAGACGAGGCCTATGAAGAACAGCCCGATCATCAGGGGCACCATTCCGCGCAGCACAGACACGTTCACGCCGCGGAGCCCCATCACTTTCTGCACATACTGCCACAGGAAATACAGTATGAACGGCACCGAGAGGCCGAGCGAGATGGCCGCCGATGTCCGCACGTAGAAGCGGATGACCTCGAACGGCCCCATCACCACGATTTCGAAGCCTTTTGAAACGAACGAGAACCACCATTCAACAGTGAAGAAGATGAGGATGAACCAGAGGGCGACCGCAACAGCCGACTTGATCAGCAGGCTGCGCGCGGCCAGGAGCTGGTCCTCGAGCGGTTCGAACGGATCCTCTTTGCCGCCCCCCGGCCCGTCACCCCCTTCCGGGCCGGCACCCTTTCGGCCGGACACCGGGTCTTCATTCTCAAATTCGGAATTCCGCTTCTCCAATGGATCCATCTAAATCACCTGTTCCTATTCAAGACGCCTGTTGTCCTCCGCATACTCGATGACGCCTTCTGCACAGCGGTAAGCAAGCGCTCCGACAGTCGCTGTCGGATTGTAGCCTCCATTATGCGCGAAATTCCCTGCGCCGACAACGAAAAGATTGTCGCGGTCCCAGTGCTGCAGGTAGTTGTTCACGACGCTCGTTTCGGGATCGTCGCCCATGACAGTGCCGCCGGTGTTGTGGGTGGACTGGTACGGCACGATGTCGTAGTCTTCGACGACGGCATCCTTCTTGACTTCGCCTGCGCCCATCTCCTCGACCACTTCAGCCGCGCGGTCGATGGTATACTCCTGCACGTTCCTGTCCTGGTCGGTGAAGTTGTATGTCAGCTGCACGAGCGGGACATCGTATGCATCGGTATACTCCTCGTCGAGGTCCAGGTAGTTGTCCCGGTGCGGCAGTGTTGCACACTGGGCCTGGACGCGCAGCGTGCGTGTATAGTTTTCTATGGATTCCTTCTTGAACTGGGCGCCCCATGACGGCGTCCCTTCGCGTGTCGTATTGGTTGCGATCGGACGCGCACCGGTCTGGGTGATCGCCATGTTGCCGCCGTGGAGGAAGTCGAGATCGGAATGGTCGTAGTTGTCGCCGTTGAAGTCGTCAAACGCCATGCCGAGTGCGCCCGCCCCCATGAATGTATTGAACTGCTCATCGAAGAATCCGACAGCGCCGCCGAAGATCTGGTAGCAGTAGTTGCGGCCGAGCGTGCCCTCTTCGGTTTCCGGATCGTACTGTTCGCCGATCTCGGACACTCTGAGCAGCTTGTAGTTGTTGAACAGGTAGCTTGTGAGCACGACGACATCCGCCGGCTGGAAGAATTCCTCGCCGCTCCTTGTATCGATGAAGCGCACGCCCGTTACCCTGCTGTCGTCGTCCTCGTCCTTCATGACCTCGACGACATTCGAATGCGGGCGCACCTCGAAGTTGCCGGTGTCACGGGCGGCAGGGATGACCGTCACCTCAGGCGAGGACTTTGCACCGTATTCACAGCCGAAGCGTTCACAGAATGCACAGTACTGGCATGCCTGGATCGTCTGCCCGTCCGGATTCTCGAACGCTTCGCTCAGGTTGGCCGACGGCATCATGATCGGGCTGTAGCCGAGTGAATTCGCCGCGTCCTCGAACATCTTGAGCGACCGCGTCTTGATCATCGGCGGCGTCGGATAGTCGTCCGAACGGTCCCCGCCGAGCGGGTTCGGTTCGCCGGAGATGCCGGCGGTCTTTTCGAATTTGTCGAAATAAGGTTCAAGCTCGTCGTATGTGATGCCCCAGTCCTGGATGCGGTAGCCGTCATCATCCTTCAGTTTTTCCGCCCCGTAGCGTTCTTCCGTCATCGAACGGATCTCGAAGTCGTACGGCAGGAAGCGCCACGTCTGGCCGTTCCAGTGCGTCCCCGCACCGCCGAGATTGTCCCCGAGCAGGAACGAACCCATCTCGCGCATCGGCAGTGCCTTCTGGTCACGCGTGTTCCTGAAAGTGATAGTCTCCTTGGACATGTCCTGCATCAGTTCATAGCGTATTGCGTATTTATATTCATCATGGACGTTCTGATAATCATCAGTGCCACGCTCACTTCCGCGTTCAAGCCCCATCACCTTGAGGCCGGCCTTCGCCGCTTCCGCGGCAATGATCCCGCCGGTCCAGCCGACACCGACGGTTACAACATCTACTTTATCCAACTCAGTCACCATATGCTATTTCCCCCCGTAAAGTGATTGTGGTTCTATTTCCTGGAAACTGTCCGTATCGATCTGCTGGATGTATGCATGCTGGTGGCCGGGGAAGTTCTTCATCTTCCAGCCTTCCATGCCGCGGTTTCCGCGGTACAGCGGGTCCGCATACGCACCCTGCAGAGTCGCAGAACGCAGCAGCCGGAAGAAGTCCTCCGGTTTGCCGGCCGCCCTCGGAATACCGAAATCCGCGTCCCCGTCCTCGAATTTGGTGAGGATCTCATCTTTCTGATCGTCTTCGAGGTCTGCGAAACCAGTGTCGAAATCATTCTGCGATTCGCTGTTCAGCGCCTCGATGCCGATCGTGAACAGCTCCGCACGCGTCAGACGGGACTGATAGCCCTGTGTCGCCTCGCCTTCGTGGAACGGCCCCTGCATATACTCTTTGGAGTTGTTGCCGTAGGCACCCGCAAGCTGCATATCAAGGAAATACGGAACGCCGAGCTTGATGGCGCCCGGGCCGAGGTCATCCTCGGGGAATATCCTTTCCATCGCCTGGGAAATCGTCTCGAAATCCGCATCATTGTGGAAGAAGATCCTGCCGGGGTTTTCCGTCCCGCCGGCCTCCTCTCCCCCGCTCTCTTCGGTCTGCTGGGCCTCCTCCTCTCCGGTGGAGGTGTCCGAACCGAAATTCATGCCGATCGATCCGCCGAGCAGGGACCCTCCGATGATTCCCCCTGTGGCCGCACCGGTCGTCTTCAGGAAATCACGCCTGGAAAACTTCTTTTCTTTCTGATCTTTGTCAGCCATTTGATACTCCCCCTTTGAATAAAATCTACTTTCATTATATAATGATATCATAATATTTGGAATATTAAAGAAGGGGATGTGGATAATTTGGCTTTTTTCAAGTATCTCTTCTGGGACAACAGACACATGGATCTCCGGTACACAGAAAACAAGTATGACGCAAAACCCACAATTACAAAAGTCTATGAAGACGGTCCTGAGATCGATTTGGAAGCGGTTAACAAAAAATACCGTAATGACCTCCGCGACGCCCAGCGTTCCATCAACGGAAACCGGCTTATCATGCTGATCCTCTACATGGCCATCGTCTTCCTGCCGGCCATCCTGATCAGCGTATTCCAAAATAATGTTTTACTCCTCGGCGGCATTTTCGTCTTCACCATCTTCGCCTACTTCGTAGTCGAAGCCATCAACCAGGTCGAGATCAACAGGCTCCTCTACAAAATGGATCAGCAGCTCGGGGAACATTAGAAATCGAAAAACCGCTGCGCCCGGCATGCCGGGTGCAGCGGTTTTTTTGTCTTCCCTTTCGGGCTGTACAACGGTGTCCGCCAAAGCGGTATACCGGACGCGGCGAAATCAGCGGTGTCCGCCAAAGCGGTATACCGGACGCGGCGAAATCAGCGGTGTCCGTCAAAGCGGTATACCGGACGCGGCGAAAATAACGGTGTCCGCCAAAGCGGTATACCGGACGCGGCGAAAATAACGGTGTCCGCCAAAGCGGTATACCGGACGCAGCGAAAATAACGGTGTCCGTCAAAGCGGTATACCGGACACGGCGAAATCAACGGTGTCCGCCCTACAGCGCTTTCTGCGTCTGCTCCCTGCCGCCCTTCGTATCGAGTTCCGAGACAATGCCCCACAGTCTCCGTCGGGAGGCTGCATCCTTAAAAGTGACGCCGTTTTCCTTCCTGCCGGCTGCGATGAAACGGCTGCGCCCGCCGTCCGTGATCCTGAGCCACCAGTGGCCGTCGTTGTAATACAGTTTGTCGAAGCTGTACACTCCAAGGGCGGCCACGCCTTCGACACTCCCTTTCAGAGACGGGAAATCCCGTTTCTTTATCCTGGCCGTGGTGCGGAATTTCCCGCGCCACAGCCAGGCGGCCTCATAACTGGTCTTCCTCTCAAGCGGTCCTCCTCCGCCGACATCTATCCCGAGCGGGTTGATGCCTGTGCAGACGAACGCCCGCTCTCCTTGGATATAACCGTATTTCTGGAACTGAATATGGAGGTGGGATGCCATCTGGACATTATCATAGTTGGTGTTGGACTGGTATCCAACAATATCTCCCTGACGCACACGCCGGCCGATTGCGACCGGCAGATTTCTCGCAAGGTGGCCGTAGATCACCTGGATGCCGAGGGCTTCGTTGGCCACGACGACCGTGCCGCCGAAATTGCCGTATGCATTCGTCCCCGCCACCACCTCGCCGTCCGACACCGACGGCACCGGCGCGAGATGCTGCTTCGCCATGTCATACGCCCGGTGGTAGCCGCCGCAGTATGTGTCGTAATTGTAGCCGCCGACCGTGTAGTCCCGCTTCCCCCATATGCCGCTTTGGTACTTCGTCGGGTCCGATGTCACACGGAACCCCTGCCTTTTCAGATATTCAATCGGATTCAAAACGATCCCTCCCGTAAATTGTGGTCCATCTGATATATCGAAGGAAACATCGGAAAAAGGCATTGACCACTCTGGTCAAACGCGTTAGAATGCAATTGACCAGGGTGGTCAATAAAAGCGCCGGAGGTGTCATAATGAAAGAAGCTTTCATATCACTGGATGAAAAACGTCAATATGAAATACTGGCCGCTGCGATGGGCGAATTCGCCGAACACGGCTTCACAAAGGCATCGACGAACCGCATCGTCAAGCGCGCCGGCATGAGCAAGGGGATGCTCTACTACTACTTCGAGAGTAAACGGACTCTCTTCGACGATGCGCTCGATTTTGCGCTCGTCCATATCGAAAACCATATGCTCGACGGGATTGCCTCCGAAAAGGAAGGGTTCATCGAGCGGTGCGCCAGACTGTCACACATCAAATACAGGTACTTCA
This sequence comes from Salinicoccus sediminis, assembly GCF_000986795.1. Lineage (GTDB taxonomy): Bacteria > Bacillota > Bacilli > Staphylococcales > Salinicoccaceae > Salinicoccus > Salinicoccus sediminis. The sequence continues at coordinate 397,355 of NZ_LAYZ01000024.1, forward strand.
TGGCGCACCCTGCAATTTCGCAGTTCATCACTTCTGTATACTTCTCCGATGATCTGAACGAAGAGCAGAAACTGCGCAACGAAGCGCTGATTGAAAACCGGGAACAGATATTGTTCGACAACCTGGACCTCACACGCTTCCGGGATGACATCGACCACCGGACCGCCGTGAAGCTCATCGCCTGGACGATCAGCGGATATACCCGGGAAATGGAGCATATGATGAAAACTGAAGGGATGGCCTTCAGCCGTTTCGACGCATACTTTGACGAATTCGACCATTATCTCGACGCCATGCGCAAACTTTATTACAAGGAGGAATACCAATGAGCCTACTTGAACTGGAAGGCCTGACCAAGACTTTCGGCAAAACCGTAGCTGCAAAAGATGTATCATTCAACATTGAGAAAGGGGAAATCTTCGGTTTCATCGGGCCGAACGGCGCGGGCAAGTCCACGACGATCCGCATGATCATCGGGGCATTGACGCCCGATTCCGGCGGGATCCTCATGGACGGCACACCCGTCACGAAGGATCCGCACTACAAGGATAAACTTACCTACGTACCGGGGGATGTCAACCTGTGGGGCAACCTTACAGGAGATGAAGTGATCAACTTTTTCATGAAGACACGCGGGTACAGCAACAAAGAGCGAAAAGCGGAGCTGATTGAAAAGTTCAGGCTGGATCCGAAAAAAAAATGCAAGACCTACTCCAAGGGGAACCGGCAGAAAGTCGCGCTCATCAGTGCATTCCTCTCGGATGCCAAACTGCTGATCTTCGATGAGCCGACCACCGGGCTGGACCCGCTCATGGAGCGCTCCTTCCACGAGGAGGTCATGCGTGCCCGTGCCGAAGGGAAGAGCATACTGCTGTCGAGCCACATTTTATCAGAAGTGGAAAAGCTCGCCGACCGGCTCGCCATCATCCGGGAAGGGGAAATCATCGAAACCGGCCGCCTCGAAGAACTGCGCCACATCACACGGATCGAGTATGTCGTTCAGGCAGAGGGCGACCTGGGGCTTTTGAAAGATCTCCCGTACGTCCATGATTTCTTTGAAGGGGAGGAAAATACACATATGCGTGTCGACAACGACAAGGCGGCAGAATTCCTCGAGGTCCTCCATCCGATCGGACCGACACATCTCGAGACGCTGCCGCCGCGGCTTGAGGACATATTCATGCGCTACTATGAAGGCCGGAGTGATGAGTCATGACACATTTCCTTAAAATCGTGCTGCGCGATGTCCGCTTCCGCATACTCATGTGGATCATCGGCATCTCGGCGCTGACACTCGTCGTCCCGCCCGCTTTCAAAGGACTCTACAGCGACCCGGCTGAACGTGAACTGCTGAAGGAGACACTGGCCAACCCGGCAATGGTTGCGATCGTCGGTCCGGTGCCTGAGAGCACCTACACCATCGCTGTCATGTTCTCCCATGAAATGATGGTATTCATGGCGGTCGTCCACGGCCTTTTCGGGATCATGATCGCCAACGCTGTAAGCCGGAAGATGGAGGATAACGGACTGCTGGAATATGTGAGCAGTACCGGCATCACCCGCGGTAACATCTTCGGGGCCCAGCTCCTGATCGGCTTCATCATGAACATCGTGCTCGGAGCCGTCATCTTCGCAGGACTCGGTGTGATGAACATCGAATCCTTCGATGCCGCGGGCAATCTGCTCTATGCGCTCGGCACCGCACTGTTCGGCATCCTGTTCTACACCTTCACCCTGGTGCTCGCGCAGCTGCTTCCGTCATCCGACTGGTCATTCGGGACCGCACTTGCAATCCTGCTGCTCCTATACGTGGGGCGTGCTGTGACGGATGTCATCAATACGGACTATTCGGTTGCATTCCCGTACCACTGGCTGACCCGCATGGAACCTTTCGGCACGAATGACTACGTCTGGCTGCTGCCGTTTGCGGTCATCCTGCTGTTCATCCGGCTTGCCTGGGTGCTGTTCAGGAAACGTGACCTTGATGATGCCTATATCGCCATCGACTTCAAAGGGAAGACCCGCCATATCCAAAGCTATCCCCGTCTTCAGCTGGCAGGGATGAAAGTACTGATCATAAGCTGGCTTTTGGGCATGCTGCTGATCGGTCTCGCCTACGGGGCGATCTTCGGGGATCTGGATACGTTCATCAATGATAACGAACTCCTGGCACAGGCGCTGGAGGATGACTCCGGCACCGACCCGATACTGCAGTTCATCAGTACGCTCGTGATGATCACCGTCATCGTCGGCGTCATTCCTGCACTGATGGTGTCTGCACGCATACTCCGTGAGGAAAAATCCGGACGCCTGGAAGTACTCGCGAGCGCTGATATCAGCCGCATCCACATGCTCATCACCCACGGGGTGCTCGGAACCATCGCCGGAGCGTTTGGCCTGGCGCTCTCCCTCCTCGGCATGTACACCGCAAGCATCGGCGTGGAGAGCATCGAAGTGTCCCCCGGCGACTACATGATGACCGCACTGAACTATACGGCTGCAGTCATCCTGTTCACCGGACTGTCAATGCTGCTTACCGGGATAGCGAGGAAGCTGCATACGCTGATCTGGCTCTATTTCATCTATGCATTCTTCGTCAACTATCTGGGCCTCATCATCGGGCTGGATGACGAATGGCGGATGGTGACACCATTTTATTACCTGGCCGAGATGCCGGCTGAAGAAATCGACTGGATGGCATGGCTGATTGTCATCCTGATCGGTGCAGCATTTGGTGCAGTTGGCGCATTTTTATTTGGAAAAAGGGATATCGGCTGAATAAAAAATTCCGCAGACCTGTATGAAGGCTGCGGAATTTTTGTGCTATTCGGAAGGGGGGCTCCCGGCTTCTGCGAACATCGATTTGCCGATGTTGCCCCTGTATCTCCAGATATTCTGGATGACCGTCTTGATGACGGCATATGTCGGAATGGCGATCAGCATGCCGATGAAGCCTGCGATGTTCCCTGCCGCCAGCACGACCGTGATGACCGTAAGCGGGTGCAGCTTCAGCGTCTGCCCCATGACGTTCGGCGTGATGAGATTGCTTTCGATCTGCTGTGCGATGAGCGTAATGAGCGATACCCATACGAACATGATCGGGTCCTGGATGAGTGCAAGGAGCGCGGCCGGTATGAATGCGACCCACGGTCCGATGAACGGGATCAGGTTCATGAACAGCGCGAAGATCGCAAGCAGCAGCGCATAATCGAGCCCGATGATTGCATACCCGATGTAGAGGATGATGCACAGGATGAAGCTCACAAGCATCTGCCCCTGGATGAACGCCCGGAGCGTGTTGTCGATGTCACTCAAAAGCTCCGACAGGAATTGTTTGAACGTTCCCCTGAACGGTGCAGTGACGGACGGGATGAACTTCTCATGGTCCTTCAGCAGGAAGAAGTAGAAGAACGGTATGAGGATCAGCGTCACCAGTACGCTCACCGTGCCCGACACGATTGTGACCGCATTTCCCAGGAGGTTCGAAATCATCTGGGATCCTTGGTCAAGCGCATCCTGCACATAGGACTGCGGATCGAACGGCAGCCTGTCGCGCTGGGACAGCAGGTAGTTGAACAGTTCCTCCACTTCCCTCTGGATCATCGGCGCCCTCGATACGAGGTTCTGCACCTGCGTCGTCACCATCGGCACGATGATCATCGACAGCAGCGTGATGACGAGCAGTATGATGATGAAAATCGCAAGGATGCTTACGAGCCGTCCGGCTTTGCGTTTCTCAAGGAAACGCTGTATGGGTTCTGTAATGTAGTACAGCAGCCCGCCGATCAGAAGCGGGATGAATACTGTTGCTATGATTGTAAAGAAAGGCTGGAAAACCACCTGCACCCTGATTACAAGCATGATGATCAGCAGCGTGATGATGATTGCGACACCGGTCTGGAACCAAACTTTTCTTGTCATGCGCATATTTCCCTTCTCGTTCGATTTAAAGATGATTACAGTGTACCATAAATTTAATTTTTCCTTAAAGCATACGTTGAATAAAAAACCAGTGGACAAACGAAAGCGCTAACAGTAGAATGATAATGTCTGAATAACCAGACAAAGGGGAAAGGGGAAAACTTAATATGCAGAATATCGTTGATTTTTTCAATGGACTCGTCTGGAGTCCGCCGCTTGTCTACGGACTGCTTGCCGTCGGACTGTACTTCAGCCTGAGGATGCGGTTCTTCCAGATAAGGCATTTCAAGGAAATGATCCGCCTGATGTTCCAGGGTGAGAAGTCACCTGTCGGAATATCCAGTTTCCAGGCTATCGCCGTCTCCCTGTCGGGACGCGTCGGTACCGGCAACATCGTCGGCGTGGCAACCGCGATTTTCATAGGCGGCCCGGGCGCCATTTTCTGGATGTGGCTGATTGCCTTCCTCGGCGCCGGGAGCGCGTTCGTGGAATCCACACTTGCACAGATCTACAAGCAGAATGAAGACAACCAGTACCGCGGAGGTCCAGCATACTACATCGAAAAGGGGATCGGCGGTAAAATCGGCAAGATATATGCTGTCATATTCGCTCTTGTTACCATACTTGCCACAGGCTTCCTGCTGCCGGGCATCCAGTCCAACTCCATCGCGGGATCCATGACCAATTCATTCCCTATGCCGCACTGGGTCGTCGGTGCCGGGCTTGTCCTGCTTGTTGGCATCGTCATCTTCGGCGGCATCAAGTCGATCGCCAACGTCGCTACGGCTGTGGTGCCTTTCATGGCGGTCGTATACGTCATCGTTGCAATCATCGTCGTGATCATCAATATTCAGGATGTACCGGCGATGTTCGGCCTCATCTTCAGGAGCGCATTCGGTATGGAGCAGCAGTTCGGCGGCATCGTCGGCGGCATGATTGCCATCGGTGTCCAGCGCGGCATCTATTCCAACGAAGCCGGACAGGGGACCGGACCGCATGCAGCGGGTGCCGCTGAAGTCTCCCACCCTGCCAAGCAGGGGCTTGTCCAGTCGTTCTCGGTCTATGTGGATACGCTTTTCGTGTGTACGGCGACAGCACTGATGATCCTCATGACGGGCATGTACAATGTGTCTGACGGCGGAGACGGTTTCATCGTGGATTCAGGTGTCTACCAGGAATCCCCGGGCGGTGAGCGGAACTACTCGGGAACCGTCGCCTATACGCAGGCCGGACTGGATAATGCATTCCATGGCCAGGAGACATTCAATCCCGACTTTGTCGGATTCGGCTCCTACTTCATCACGTTTGCACTGTTGTTCTTCTGCTACACCACGATACTTGCCTACTACTACATTGCAGAGACCAATCTTGTATACATCACCCGCGGACGCTGGCCCATCATGAAGACACTGCTCGGACTGATGCTGGTCCTGTCAGCCTTCTACGGTACCGTGAGCACCGCCGGGCTCGCATGGGATATGGGCGACCTCGGTGTCGGCCTGATGGCATGGCTCAACGTGATCGCCATACTGATCCTTCAGAAGCCTGCACTCCGGGCGCTGAAGGATTTCGAGCAGCAGAAGAAACAGAAGGGCTCCGGAAAATTCGCAATCTACCGGCCGGATGAAGGCGAAGTCAAAAATGCCGGGTTCTGGCATCACGACTATCCGGAACGGCTCAGACAGGAAGACTATCAGTATCCCGGGGAGGACATCCCTAAGAAATAATAATTGTTTAACGATTGCCCCCTTATTGGTAGAATCATCATGAGGGGGTTTTACTTATGGATATGACACCAGGAAAGGTGCACACAATCGATTTCCAGTCTGAGACACTGAGTGACACATATGAAATTCAATACTATCTTCCTAAAAATTTTTCTGATCTCTACAAGCATCATGTCGTGCTGACTTTCGATTCGCAGGATTTCTTCAAATACGGCCAGATCGAAAGGCAGTATGAGAAGCTGTGGGAAGCGGGCGAAGCCGAACGCGCCATCATCGTCGGCGTGCCGTACCCGTCGGTCGGATGGCGGAACGATTATTTCAGTCCGAACGGCGAGCACCACGACCTATTCGTGTCGTTCGTCTCCCGCGAGCTGATCCACTGGATTGACAATACCTTCCCGACGTTGAAGGTCGGTACGTCACGCGTATTGATGGGCGAGTCACTGGCTGGGAGCTTTGCTTTCTCGGTCGCCGCGGCCTATCCGGCGACATTCTCGCAGGCGGCCGCCTTCAGCCCGTTTGTCGACGAGGATTTTATCGGCAGGTTTGAATCACAGCCGATGCTCATGCACCTTGATTTGTATCATACGATCGGGCTCGGGGAGGACGACTTCATGACAATTTCCGGCGAGCAGGCCGATTTCCTGACACCAAACCGCAGACTGAACGAATATCTCGAGGGGGAACCGCTCGAATATGAGTACCGGGAACTGGATGGCGGCCACATCTGGAAAACGTGGAAGCCGGAACTTGGCAGCATACTGAAACACTATCTGAATTAGATATTATGGATTTTTGCAAAAAGTCTGATATAATTGAATTAAAATAAACGGGAGGAATCAAGATGAATTTTGGGGTAGTAATGTTTCCATCCAAACAACTTCAGGACAAAGTAAACCAGTACAGAAAAAGATATGATGCGCATTATGCACTCATCCCGCCTCATATCACGTTGAAAGAAAGCTTCGAAGCGGATGAGTCCGATAAAGAGAAAATCATCGAATATCTTAAAGATGTTGCCAAAAATCATAATCCTGTAGATATTGAAATCAAGAAAGTCTCCAGCTTCATGCCGAACTCACAGGTTATCTACTTCAAAGTGGAGAAGAACGAATCGCTGAAAGCCATCCATGACGATCTCAACAAAGGGGATTTCTACGGCGAAAACCATCATCCATTCGTGCCGCACTTCACCATCGCCCAGGGACAGACGTCCCAGGAGTATGAAGACATGTTCGGCCATCTGAGCATGATTGGCATCGACCACTCGGAAACACTGAACAAGATCAGCCTCTGCTACCAGCTCGAGAACGGCATGTGGCAGGTATCCGAGACATTCCGCCTCGGCACAGGTGAATGACTCTGCTTCTTATTTGTGTTTGAAAGCCCCTCCACGGTGTGGAGGGGTTTTTGTGTGGGGGTGTTGGTGATTGCGGGGTTGGCTGGTTGGCGGACGCCGCTGATTTCGCCATGTCCGGCATTCCGTTTTGGCGGACACCGTTGATTCCGCCGTGTCCGGTATTCCGTTTTGGCGGACACCGTTGATTCCGCCGTGTCCGGTATTCCGTTTTGGCGGACACCGCTGATTCCGCCGTGTCCGGTATATCGCTTTGGCGGACACCGTTGATTCCGCCGTGTCCGGCATTCCGTTTTGGCGGACGCCGCTGATTTCGCCGTGTCCGGTATTCCGTTTTGGCGGACGCCGCTGATTCCGCCGTGTCCGGCATTCCGCTTTGGCGGACACCGTTGATTCCGCCGTGTCCGCAACACACGCACTCATCTGGGGATGTTTGAACCGTAACGGGAAATATAATTATTATTCAGAAGCAATGTATCTATTTCCTGATTTTTAATAATGTAGTATGTGGATTTCCCCTGCTCAACTTTGACACAATACTTGTTTAAGAGTCTCCTTACGCTTCTTATATGGAGAATATCTCCAAGGAAAAGTTTTATCCTTTGGGTCGTCATCCTCTCACTGAAAAACAATACTGAGTAATCAATGATTCCCCTTACGAAAATTTTCTCCAGAGATTCCTTATAACCACACTCCCTGCATACAGCAATATAATTCCTCACATTCATCTCAAAAGATCCGCACCTGCTGCAGTAACTGCCGCCCTTGACTCTAGCGGCATCCACTTCCGGTAAGGGCATCGGATCGTCTATAAAGTAATCCTTCAATTTCAATGAAATATTATGGGCACGTGCGTCGATGTGCATTTTATTCAACTCTTTCATGTAGTGGCGAAGCATCGACCGCTGGACAATATTCTTCTCATCCTCCGGTACGATATTCAGGTTGAAATTCGGATTTACAAATACCACTTTGTATTCACGCTCAAAATTAAGTTGGAGCAGAGCCCGCAGCTTCAATAGCTTATTGCCGGTCCGGGCAGCCTGCGCCAGGGGTTCCTCGGATATCTGTGTACCGTTTATGAACCATCCACTATCTTTGTAGGAATAAAGGCCGCTGTAATTCTTTATTTCGTTTACTATCAGCTTATTTCCGGCAATGATCAACGAATCGATCTGCAGTGTACTCCCTTCTATCTTCAGCCACAGATCTCTGTAAATCAGGAGGTTGTCATGCCCTGCTTCTTCAAATATGCGGTCATACTCCCGCTCCCCCTCATACCCCCTTTTCAAAATCGACAGCTTCCTCGCTTCCAAACTCGTCAATTCACATCTGCGGGAAAGAGTCTCTAAAAATATCAGTTCCTTCGGTTTCATCCTGTCATTTAAAAACATGCATTATACCTCCTTAAATAAAAATCCTCTTACTATATATATGTATAAAAACTGCTGATTTGATTTTTTATTAAGCAAATAATAATGGCAATATGTTACTTTTGTGTAAAAGTACCGTTTTAAATAACAGATATCACGCAAAAACCCGGCCGCCTCCATAAGGAGGGACCGGGCCGGGAAAGTAATAATCTGTATCTACGCCATGATGTGGTAGCCGGAGTCGACGTGGACGACTTCGCCTGTGATGCCGCTTGCGAGATCGCTCAGGAGGAATGCGACGGTGTTTCCGACTTCGAGCTGGTCGACGTTTCTGCGGAGTGGCGCGCGTTCTTCGATCTCTTTCAGGATGGACTTGAACTCGCCCACCGCCGAAGAGCTGAGTGTGCGGATCGGGCCGGCGGACACTGCGTTGACGCGGAATCCGTCTTCACCGAGGTCGTATGCGAGGTAGCGCACGCTTGCGTCGAGTGCCGCCTTGGCAACGCCCATCACGTTGTAGTTCGGCATTGCGCGCTCGCCGCCGAGGTATGTCATCGTCACGATGCTGCCGCCTTCGTTCATGATCTTCTTCGCGTGCTTGGCAACGACCGTCAGCGAGTAGGTGCTGATATCGAGCGCATTTTTGAAGCCTTCGCGGGACGTTTCGCTGTAGCCGCCCTGAAGCTCATCCTTGCCGGCGAAAGCGATCGCGTGAAGCAGGCCGTCGATGCCGCCCGTCTTCTCGCCGATTTCCCTGAACGCGGATTCGATCTGCGCATCGTCCTGCACGTCACATTCCACGACGATGTCATGGTTGCCCTCGAGTTCGCCCAGAAGCTTCTCAAGCTCACGGCGGAAACGCTCGTTCAGGATCGTGAAGACAAGTTTCGCCCCCATTTTATCGAGCGCACGCGCAGCGCCCCACGCAATACTGCGCTTATTTGCAACACCCATGATGACATAGGTTCTACCTTCGAGATTCATAAATGATTAACTCCCTTTTCGGATTTGGCGCACGGAGCCCAAGCCCCCGCCCAAAACAGTTTATAGTTTGTTATTAGTACCTACTACTAATCTACAGTTTTTCATCCCCGATTGCAACTAAAAAATGAGTTTCGGGGATAAAACACTCCGGCCCGGGTGTGCCCCGCCGCCGGCCAAAAAACCGCCAGGTCAGAAAAAGCCGCCGCAGTGCGGCAGCTCCGTCATCAGTACAGTTCCAGCTCTCTTTTCAGCTCCTCGACATAATCGGTTTCGCCGGTGACGAAGATTTTGTCGTCGACCTCAAGCGGCGTATCCCCGTGCGGCACGATCGATTCCTGGCCGCGGAGTATGCGGAGGAAGATGATGTCGCCCGCAAACGGGAAGTTGCGCAGGATCATGTTGTCGTACCTGTAGTTGTTCATGTGTATTTCGTAGATCGACGTCTCCTCGTCCGAGAGGAGTTCGATCATGTTCGGCGATTCGATGAGGCCCTTGAGCAGCGTCTTCGAGCTGAGCATCGTGGAGAAGAGTTCGTAGCCGAGCTTTTTGACCTCCTCCTCCTGTCTTGGATCGTCCACGCGGTAGATGATCCTTTCGACGCCCGCCTCCTTGGCGAGGCCCGCGACCTGCCAGTTGAGCGAGGAGTCATTGGCGCCGACGACCAGGATGTCCGTATCGAATGCATCGAGCGCCGAGAGCGTCTCTTTCGAGTATTCCGGTATTTCATGGAACGTCAGGCTTTCCCGGTTCGACCCCCGCGAATTGGAGTAATTCCTGTGGAAGATGAGCTTCACATTGTAGAGGCCGCCGGCGATGCTGTTTGCCACCGGCACGGTCAGCTGGTTGTTCCCGATGATGGTGACGTTGATGACCTTGTCCACCTCTTCATGCACCGGATAGAGCTGCTTGAAGAGCACCGGTGTGATGATGCAGGCGATGACCGCACTGAGGATGAACATGCCCCTTTCGACCTCCGAGATTGTGCCGATCTGCTCGGCGATGACCGCGGCGGCGATGACGAGTGACAGCGTGGATGTCAGCAGGAAGCTCGCCGCCGACACGCGCTTGACGTCGAAATAGCGCAGCAGCACGGCAACCGGGATCACCTTGCTCAGGAAGTATGCAGCAAGCAGCACCGGGATCATGATGAACACACGGCTGTCCTGGAACATCGACGGCAGGTCGAGGTCCACACCGACCATGATGAAGAAGATCGGGATGAAGAAACCGTAGCCGAATGAATCCAGTTTCGTGTGCATGTCCTTCTCGGGTTTCAGCAGGCTGACGATACAGCCGGCGATGAAGGCGCCGAGGATGTTCTCGGCACCGACGCCTTCGGCGAGTGCCACGAGCATGATGATCAGCGCGAACACGCCGCGTATGCCGATCTGCATCGTGCCGTTGTCCAGCTGCTTGAGGAACTGCGCATGGTGCATGACGCGTCCCAGGAAATAGAACAGTATGGCGAAGACGACCAGTATGCCCATCAGCCATATCGGCTGGCTGGAATCCGCATAGAGCTGCGAATAGAACGCGAGCATGATCATCGTCACAAGATCTGCGATGACCGCGACCAGCAGGATGACCTGCCCCATCTGTTTTGTGATCAGGTTCGTCTCCTTCAGTGTCGGCACGACGACGCCGAGCGAGATGGTCGAGATGATGATGACGAGCAGGAGCACGTCATCAAAGATGCCCGCCCAGCTCATCGTGAGGGCAAACAGCAGGCTGAGCAGCAGTATGCCTGCGAATATCGACAGCGTAAGCGCCAGTATGTTCGGCAGCGGACGCTTCAGTATCTTTGATTTTTTTTGCTGCCCGGATTTCTGGATGAATGCGTCGAAGTCGATCTCCAGACCGCTCAGGAACATGAGGAATATGAACCCGAGCGTCGACAGGATGTTGAGCCATGGATCGTTCGGATCCACGATATTTAAAAACGAATTACCGATGATGACACCGACGATGATCTCTGCAACCACGACCGGCAGAAAGCTGACTTTGAGCCGATTGACCAGTATGGGTGTGAGCAGGGCTGCGAGCACTACGATGGCAAGCGATAATACGGATGGTCCATGTTCCATAGTTTCTCCTTAGATCAGGTAAGACATAAATGCGTTGGCAAGCGAGAAGTAGATCAGCAGGCTGATGATGTCATTCGCCGTCGTGATGAACGGGCCGCTTGCCACTGCAGGGTCGATGCCGACGCGCGCCATCGCAAGCGGCACCAGTGTGCCGAGCAGCGTCGCGAGCGTCATCGCGATCATGAGGCTTGTGCTCACGATCATGCCGAGCACCGGAGACTGGTACATCAGCACGATGATGGTGAACAGCACCGCCCCGCAGACGACGCCGGTGATGACACCGGAGCCCATCTCGCGCAGGGCGAGCTTCACCTTGCTTGCTTCCTGTATCTCCCCTGTCGCGATACCGCGGACGGCAACGGCGAGGGACTGTGTGCCGGTGTTCCCGGCCATCCCGCCGATGATGGGGATGAAGGCGCCAAGTATTGCCACCTGGGCCAGTGTATCTTCGAATGTGGTCAGCATCGTCGCCGTGATCATTCCCATGAATGTCAGGCCGACGAGCCACGGCAGCCGCTTTTTGGCTGTCGACAGCGAGGAATCCGTCGTCGGTTCGATTTCGCTCATACCGGCGAGCCTGGAATAGTCCTCCCCCGCCTCTTCGTGGATGACATCCATGATGTCATCGGCTGTGATGATGCCGACCAGATGATCCTGGTAATCGACGACCGGCACGGCCAGGAAGTCGTAGTCCCGCATGATCTGCGCGACATCCTCCTGGTCGTCCGACACGCGCACGGATACGACGCGCTCCGTCATGATGTCCCCGATATATTCATCATCATCGGCGATGATGAGTTCACGCAGCGACATGATGCCGGCGAGGCGCCGCTCCTCGTCCACCACGAAGACGTAGTAGATCGTCTCCGAGCCCGGCGCCTTCTCTTTCAGATGACGCATGGCTTCGCGGACTGTCATGAGCGATGTCACGCTGACGAACTCGGTCGTCATGATACCGCCGGCAGTGTCCTCCTCATAGTTCAAAAGGGCGCGTATTTCACGCGCATCCTCCCTGTCCATCAGCGTGAGGAACGACGTCAGCTTCTCCCTCGACACCTCGTTCAGTATATCCACGGCGTTATCGTACTGCATCGCGCCGAGCATGTGCGCCGCGTAGCGCGCATCCATCGCATCGAAGATCCCTTCGAACTCATCAGGTTCAAGCTCGAGATTGTCGAAGAAATCAGAGACCTCTTCAGGGGCGAGGAAATGATAGAGGCGTGTGCGCTCATCATCCCCGATCTCCAGATAGAATTCACTCTGCTCATAGCTGTGGAGCGCGAGGAACTCCCTCCGGAAGTCGTCTATATTATCATCTTTGAGCATGGAGCGCAATGCTTCATGCCCCACCATTTCATCCGTGTTTTCGTTGAATTCTGCCAACTCTGCCACCACCTGTCATTCTTTCTTTATACTCATGCCCCCCGGACGGGAATTTATGCATACCCAACTACAAAAAGCACTTTTTCAAGTGCTTTTCATTCCGCGGAGATGAATGAGTCGTGAACCCTTCTCCAGAACGGGAACGGCCTGAATCTCGCAAAACGGATCTTCTCATCCGCCACGCGGAACTGGATGGATTTCACCCCTTTATGTACGAGGTTGATATGATCGATCGTCAGATTGTATATTTCACTGTTCACCGGGTTGACGTGGCACGTGTGGTGCTTCGGCAGCACGAGCGGCGAGCCGACCGTCCGGAACACGCGGTTGTTGATCGAGGCGATCTCTGTGATCTGTATCGCTTCGAGCGACGGGTGGATCAGCGCGCCGCCCAGGGCCTTGTTGTAGGCCGTCGAACCCGACGGAGTCGAGATGCAGAGGCCGTCTCCGCGGAACCGCTCGAAATGCTGGTTGCGGATATCTACATCCATCACGAGCGTCGTGCCGTTGTTCGTACGGAGCGTCGCTTCGTTCAGCGCGAGATAGCGCGTCTCGGTGCCCGCCGCCCCGTACCGCACAATCGTCTCGAGCAGCGGATATTCGATCACCTGGAACTCGTCGTTCTGGATCGAAATGATGAGCCGCTCCACCTCGTGCGGCAGCCAGTCCGCATAGAATCCGAGGTGACCCGTATGGACGCCGACGAAAGCCGTGTGGTCCATCAGGTGCTGGTAGCTGTGGAACGCCTGGAGCAGCGTTCCGTCCCCGCCGACCGAAATGACGATCTCCGGCGTCTTTTCATCCGGCGTCATCCCCATGTCGACCATATAGTTCATCATCTTGTCTTTCAGTGCGTTCGATTTCGTGTCCCCCTTGGAGACGATGAAGAATTTCATCTGCATCCGCCCTTCCTTCCTGAGAATAAAAACCGTGTGGCCCTTGTCTATATGTTGCGCTTTTTAGTGTAGTATTTCTGTGCATCCTGGATCTCCTCACGGATTTCGGACATTTCCTGATCGAGGAGGTAGGCCGCCTCCGCCGCATTCTGGAGGCGCTTTTTGATTTCGGGCGGGTATTCGCCGCTGTACTTGTAGTTCAGCGTGTGCTCGATCGTCGCCCAGAAGTTCATCGCCAGCGTGCGGATCTGTATCTCGGCCAGGATGTCCACCGTCCCTTCGATGGTTTCCACCGGATATTCGACGATGAGATGGTAGGAGCGGTATCCGCTCTCCTTCGTGTTTTCGATGTAATCGCGCTCTTCGACCACCAACATGTCAGAACGCTCACGGATCAGCTCCGTGATGACTTTGATGTCGTCGACGAACTGGCACATGATGCGGATGCCCGCGATATCGTACATCCCGGCGCGCAGCTGGTCGTACGGGATATCGCGGGTGCTCGCCTTCTCTATGATGCTCTGCACCGGCTTGACGCGTGCGGTCACAAATTCGACCGGAGAGGACTGGCGCTTCAACTGATAGTCCTTGCGCATCCCTTTCAGCTTAACTTTGAGTTCTTCGACAGCCTGTTTGTACGGCCTCAGAAACTTCTCCCATTCTTCCATCAAAAACACCCCAGTCAGTTATCGTACTATAATCTGAATTGTTCCCTGACGGCACTTTCGAATTCCCTGCCGTAGTTATTGTTGTCAACGATGTTATCAAGCAGGAAATCCATCTCTTCCCAGAAATCGGCGAGTGCGATTCTGCCGTTCAGCTTGATCTCCTTATTCCTGTAATCGTTCAGCATGGACCATGTCTCCTTTACGAAGTGCACCCTCCGGAATGCATCCCCGTCATCGAGCAGATAGATGAAGCTCATGTTGTCGGAGTCCACGATCATGCGTGAGGCGGCCGTCATCCCTGTAAGGTCGGCGTCAGCATGGCATTTCAATGTTTCTTCTTCAAATTTGATTTCGTCTACATATATATCCAATTTATTCACTCCTTGCGCACTTTATTCTACCACAGTACAGCACTTTTGATAACGCTTAGACCTGTTTGCTTTACAGTCCATTTCAATTTATAGATAATGTAGTCAAGGAGTGGATTCCATAATGAAAGAATTGGAAATAGAATTCAAGAACATGCTGAGCGGCCAGGAATACGGACGTCTCGAAGAGAAATATTTCAGCAGCCAGAAGCCGGTTGTGCAGACGAATTTCTATATAGATACACCGGATCTCGATATGAGGAAGAACAGGATACTGCTCCGCATCCGCGACGCGGAGGGCGTCCAGATGATGACATTGAAGGAACCGACTGAAAAAGGCGTGATGGAATACCACGGCGAAGTCTCGGGGGAACTGAATTTCGACCGGGATATCCGGCCCGGCGAGCTGCCCGAGATCATCCGGGAAGAGCTCGCACGCTATGACATCGATATATCACAGCTCAAGATCTACGGTGCCCTGTCCACCGAGCGGCGTCAGGTCCCCTACAGGGAGGGGCTCCTGGTGCTCGACCGCAATACGTTTTTGGACGAGGAGGATTTCGAGCTGGAGTATGAAGTCGACAACTATGATAAAGGGGAGACCCGGTTTTTGCACCTCCTTGAGGACGCCGGCATAGAACGCCGCGGCGAAGTCACGAAAAGCGAGCGGTTCTACAACAAGCTCGCAAGCATCAGGACGGGTGATCATTATGCCTATACCATTTAAGGAGATCGGCGAGGAGAAGCTCTACCGGATGATCGACATCTTCTACTCCTACGTTGCCGAGGATGACAGGATGAACTTCCTTTTCCCGGATGACCTGTCGGAGACCGCCTACAAGCAGAAGCTGTTCCAGACACAGTTCCTCGGCGGTCCGAACCTGTACAATCAGGAATACGGCCATCCGATGATGAAGATGAGGCACATGCCATTCCGCATTACACCGCATGCGAAAGAGGCGTGGCTTGAAAATATGGAAAAAGCCATGGATGACGTCGGGCTTGATGAGGCTATGCGTGAATACCTCATGGCCCGCTACACCATGACCGCGAACCATATGGTGAATTCAACAGATTAAGCAGGGTGAGGACATGAATAATTCCCGCGAACAGTCACTTGTACTAGAGCCGACAACCCGCCATGTTGAGATTTTCTACTTTTTCGACCCATTTTCAGAAAGCTGCCGCGAGATGGAACCCATCATCAACAAGCTTCTGATCGAATATCGTGGACACGTTTCCATCACCAAGATACTTGCACCGTCACTGAATGTCCTGACCAAGTGCCAGGCACAATCCACATCGGACATCGATAACATAGCACTCGCCTACAAGGCGGCCGAAATACAGGGGCGCAACAAGGCGCGCGCCTTCATCCGCTACGTGCTGAACCGCATCGCACCGACGCGCAGCATC
Organism: Salinicoccus sediminis; assembly: GCF_000986795.1. Taxonomy (GTDB): domain Bacteria; phylum Bacillota; class Bacilli; order Staphylococcales; family Salinicoccaceae; genus Salinicoccus; species Salinicoccus sediminis. The sequence continues at coordinate 413,532 of NZ_LAYZ01000024.1, forward strand.
TGCACTGTCGAGCACATGGAGGCGAGCGCGCGTCTCGCCGGTCTTGATATATCCTCATTTTTCAGCGACGCGCGCTCCGAAGCCGTGAGGACAATGCTCCGCCGCGATCTCTCCGTCTACCGTGAGATGGACGTCGACACACTGCCCGCCATGGTCTTCTTCTCAGGCGACGTGCATGCTGAAGGCGTAAAGGTGGAGGGCGTCTACCCCTACCATATATACACATATATCATCAACGAGCTTGTCGATGCAGAGATAGAGAAACATCAGCTTCCGAGCATCCATGACTACATCGAATCATTCGAAGTCGTCAGCTTCCACGAACTGAAAACAGTATTCGAATGGCGCAGCGGGCTGTTGCTGAACGAATTGAAAAAGCTGCGGCTGCAGCGCCTGATCGAAGAGGTAGAGACCGACGAAGGCATCTATTACCAGATATTCGGGGGAACGTCGAGTCTCGGAAAATAGTATTAATTGTATTGGATGTTGGAATATAGGGATATTGGGAACCGGCCTGCGGGCCGGTTTTTTGCGTTTTCTGCGGGATGCGGACGTCGTCCGGGGCGACGATGTCCATACGCGCCCTTTGTCGGACACCGCAGAAGTCGCCATGTCCGCCAAAGACCGTTTCCGGACACCGTAGAAATCGCCATGTCCGGCAACGGGGTTCTCCTTCTCTGATACCGGAATTAAATGGCGAGTGCGGGCAGTATCAGATACCTCAGCAGACACTCTCCCGTTGCTTTTCTGCCCTTTCGACTCACCAGGAGGATGGCCGGACATAAAATAGGCAGACCCGACCGGGCCTGCCTCATATCGTCATTTTGGATTTTGACTGCGCCATGCGCAATCGTTATACAGAAAGATCTAATCAAAAATAAAAAAGCAGCACACCTTCTGTAGTGTGCTGCTCAAACAAAGGGGATGGGAGAAATTTCTCACTGTTTTAACAAAGGGGTATGTTTCAGTGATAAAAATTTCATGTCTAAACTATATCATGGTCAACAAGGTTATGCAACAGTTTGAACTACTTTTCACAATACTGACATAATGAAAACGTATTCACAAAATTATTTTCCATCCTGACCTTCAATAACTTGAAAAAATATTGAATTCATGCGGTTTATACCCGTTTCGTCAGAAAAATTTCTTCTCCGATCTTTGACCAATTCCTTCTGCCCTCCAATGTAATAATACATCATAAGAGAGATTGATCACCGCCCATTCCTTTTACTTATGGCCTCCCCGGTTAATATATACGCAGTCATATTTATAAAAATACATCCTGCTGGAGCCGGGTCTTCCAAAGACATACACATTCAGTTCATCCATTAAACTGAACATCAAAAAGGCAGATCCGTTATTCGGATCTGCCTGCCCGTATTTTACAATCCTGTCTCTTCAAGCAGCACTTCGAACTGGTCGAGCTGGCTTTCGAACACTTTCATCGCGTTTTCCACCGGCTCGGATGTGGTCATGTCGACGCCTGCGTTTTTCAGCACTTCGATCGGATAGTCGGAGGAGCCTTTTTTCAGGAACTCCCTGACGTACCGCTCTGCAGTTTCGCTGCCCTCTTCGAGCACCTGTTTAGACAGGCTGGCTGCGGCGGCATACCCTGTGGAATACTGGTACACGTAATAGTTCATGTAGAAATGCGGGATTCTCGCCCACTCCACATCGATGTAGTCGTCGTATTCCACCGCATCCCCGAAGTACTTGCGGTTCAACTCTCCGTAGATCTCATTGAGACCCCCTGCCGTGAGCGGCTCTCCCGCCTCTTTCATGGAATGGATCTTGTGTTCGAATTCTGCGAACATCGTCTGTCTGAAGACGGAGCCCTTGAAGCCTTCGAGCTGTTCGTTCAGAAGATAGAGTTTCTTCCTGTTGTCCTCGAGATTTTTGAACATGTAATCAGCGAGCAGCGCCTCGTTGAAGTTGCTCGCCACTTCCGCTACGAAAATGGAATAGCCGGACAGGTTCGACGGCTGGTTCTGGCGGCTGTAGTAGCTGTGCACACTGTGACCGAACTCGTGCGTCAGTGTGAACAGATTGTTCACGTTATCCTGCCAGTTCATCAGTATGAACGGATTTGTGCCGTATGTGCCGGAGGAATACGCGCCGCTTCTCTTCCCTTTATTCTCGTAGATATCGACCCAGCGGTTCTCCAGTCCTTCGCGGATGATGCCGACATATTCCTCACCCATCGGCTCGAGTGACTTCAGCATCCATTCCTTCGCCTCTTCGTAGCTCATCTCGAAATCGATGTCGCCCACCATCGGCACATAGACATCGTACATCCTGAGCTCATCCAGGCCGAGCAGCCGCTTGCGGAGCTCAGTGTAGCGGTGCATGAGGTGAAGATTCCTGTTCACCGTCTCCACCAGCTGATCGTACACTTTTTCGGGGATAAAGTTATTGGAGAGCGCGTGATGCCGCGCCGAATCATAGCCTCTCGCCTGTGCCTGGAACACGTGCGTGTTGACGACGCCCTGCAGCGTCTGGCTCAGCGTATTTTTGAAATCGCCGTATTTCGCATACAGATTTTCATAGGCGGATCTGCGCAGTTCACGGTCCGGTGACTTGAGCAGATCGATGTATGTCCCCTGTGTGAGGGTATGTTCATTGCCCTCTGAATCGACCGCATCGGGGAATTCGAGATCCGCATTGTTGAACATGCCGTAAGTGGACGACGGTCCCGACAGGACTTCCCCGGCCTGGGCCATGAGTTTTTCCTCTTTGTCGCTCAGTACATGGGCGCGCTTAGCATTCAGTTTCTCAAGGTCGAAGGCGAATTCGGACAGACGTCCGTCCTCCATCCATGATTTCAGTTCCGACTCATCAATATTCATGATTTCCGGGACGAGGAAACTCCAGGCCGTGCTGAATTTGACGGCAAGCGTCCTTGCTTTCGACTCCATCGCGCTGTACGTATCATCCGATGTGTCCTGGTCATGCTTCAGATGGGCGTAGACGTAAAGTTTGCTGACTTCGATGTCGATTTCCCGCTCCGTCTCCAGGGCCTCTGCGAGCGAGTCCGCGGAATCGATCGATCCTTTGAATTTCTCCTCTTCGCCGAGACGTTCCCCAAGCGCTTTATATTTCTGTTCAAACGCTTCGTCCGACTCGAAAATCGTCGTCAGATCCCACGTGTTTTCTGTCTGCTGTTCATCCCTTGTAATGACTTTTGCCATTCTTACCCCTCCAGTATCAAGATAATATAATTTTCTCAATATTTGAAAGGAATTTCAAGTGCCGAAACTTATTGTGAATTATATAACATATAGTAGCCGTGCAGCAGTTCCTTCATCACCTGCTGCTTCGACGGCGCGTCCTGCACGGTGCGCATGCGTATGAACCGTTCGAACACATCCATATGGAATGTGCCCTCCTGCAGATGATGATACAGAAACAGCTTCCACTCAAGCGGCGGGTTCAGTATCCACCGCTCCGCCTCAATCGTCCAGCTTAGATAGGGCGGGATCTTTGTGTCATCCAGCCCCAGATGATACATGAAAGACAATGTAGGATTCAGCACACTCCGCTGCTGTCTTTCCCGCTGGATCATCTGTCTTGTCTCGCGCCGGGTCAGCTGCCTCATCTGCTGCGGGTGGAAGGACTTTATCGCAAGGAGTCCTGGCGAACCGGTCTCGCGCTTCACATAAGACCACCTGCCGCAGCCGTGGTTGTGATGGAGCATGATCCTGTGGATTTTTTTGGTTTTCACATTATAGGTGAATAAAGACCTCATATACTGGGTCGACAGCTGGAAATTCGTCGGCATGCACCTGTCCGATTCCATGCGGATGCTCTCTTCGTCAAGCAGCCAGATGACTTCCATGCCGAGCGAATGATACCCTTTCGACCGTTCGGCGATCAGCTCGGCCGAGATGGTGGAGAACTGCACTTCCAATGCGAGCCTGCCGTCCACCAGAAGGTCCGGGATCTGTTCGATGGCGGGCAGATAGTACTCCATGGCAACTGCGGCGGTTGCCCTCAATTTCAGATACAGGTCATGCTTTGCCTGCAGATGCTCCATCGACTCTTTCTTGTAGAGATACCGGATGCAGTCCAGTATTCTGTGATGTGAGAAGTGAGGCAGTTTGATATTCCCCGACTTGAAGGTGACAGGAGCATCGCAGACAGGACAGAAGTACTTCCTGTTCTTCACTGCATCCGCCGCTGTGATCTGGCTGCCGTTTTCGTCCAATGCTAAAAACATATAAAAAACCTCCTTTTCTATATATATGCTAGAAAAAGAGGTTTTTGATTATTTTTTCTGTCAGATAAATTATTTTACTTTAAAATATTTTCTTACCTGAGCCCTGACGTTGCTGCTCATGATGATCGTGCCGTATTCCTCTATCACCATTGAAGCAATTTCCGCCGGGGTGCTGTACTCGAGCAGCTTCGCTTCGACACGCTCGATATCCATATAATCCAGGCGATAGTCGAAGAAGATCTGATAATAATACTTGCCGCCGTACGTGAACAGCAGATCTTCATACTGTGTTTCATCCAGTTCAACTTCGTGGGTATACTTGATCAGGTCTTCTATATCATCGAAATGGACCATCACAGGTTCCTTCGTCACCGGAACTGTCTCCTTGTTGTCCTGCGCCGCCCCATCAAGGAAGTTTTCTATATCATTGTTATTTATATTCATAGGCGTCTGCTCCATTGAGAAAGGATCGTCTTCATCACGTGACTTGGAAACTACAACTTCCACTCCTTTGTCGTAGGCGTGCACCTGGATCCAGAGCGGGCCTTCCATCGTAAAGTCGTCTTCCTGCTCATGGTTCACTTCATCCATGATCGACCAGAAGAATTCTTCGCCGCGTTTTCGGTTCATCCAGAGATCGTCCCGGTCAAAGCCGCGTTTTTCGATATCCTGATAGGTTATGAAAAACTTGATCGTCGAATCATTCACTCTTTCAATTCTCATCCTTCTCACTCCTTTTCACCGAGAATGGCTTCTATATATATTATACCCCATAAACTCAGGGTAATACCAATTTTGGAATTGTAACCCATTATACGCCAAAACACCTGCGGATATCAAGATATCCGCAGGTGTCTCCAACGTAAGTAATATATCAGTTTAAGGGAAGAAACTTACATTTCAGCTAAACGTTTTGCCTCTTTAAGATGGAACGTCCTTACAGTCCTCGGGAGGAAACGGCGAATTTCATCTTCGTTGTATCCCACCTGCAGACGTTTGTCATCCATGATGATCGGTCTTCTGAGAAGCCCCGGATTCTCCATAATCAATGTGTACAGTTCATGCATAGGCAGACTGTCGATATCTACATCAAGTTTTTGGAAAGTTTTAGATCTTGTGGAAATAATCTCATCCGTACCATCTTCAGTCATTCTTAGAATGGACTTCACTTCATCAAGTGTCAGTGGTTCAGAGAATATATTTCTTTCAGTATAGGGAATATCGTTTTCTTGTAACCATGCTTTTGCTTTACGGCATGATGTGCAGCTTGGAGAAGTAAAAAGTGTTACCATGTCGCTCACACTCCAATTTCAAAAGATTTGTAATAGTAGTCTGTACCCGTACAGTTAAAACATAAACCAGATAAGTATGATTTAACTTAAAACGTTTGTATGACTTATTTACAGTTATAATTATAACCCCTGAACATTAAAATAAAATGAGAAAACTCTAATAATCTCGCAAAATTTAAAGAAAATTGTTAAGATATTTTGAAGATGGTACCATCTGCACCGTTATTGCAAGGAATCAGGAAGTTTATTATCATATAAATAATGACATAACAAAAGGTGATTACGACATGAAAACATTATTCTCGGGTGTCCAGCCCAGCGGCATCCCGACTATTGGGAACTATATCGGGGCGTATAAGCAGTTCGTCGAAATGCAGCATGAATACGATTCATATTTCTGCATCGTCGACCAGCATGCGATAACCGTGCCCCAGGACAGGCTCAAACTGCGTGAAAATACGAAGAAACTCGCAGCAATCTACCTCGCTTCGGGGCTCGATCCCGAAAAGATCACGCTTTTCATCCAGAGTGAAGTCGCGGCACACGCCAAAGCCGCATGGATGCTGCAGTGCGTCGGGTACATCGGAGAGCTCGAGCGGATGACCCAGTACAAGGACAAGGCGCGCAGGCAGAACCAGAAAGAGGGCATCAGCGTCGGCCTGCTCACATACCCTTCACTGATGGCTGCCGATATTCTGATCTACAGCGCGGACGTCGTACCGGTCGGCGAAGACCAGGGGCAGCACCTTGAGCTCACCCGCACACTTGCAGAACGCTTCAATGCCAAATACAACGACATCTTGACCGTTCCGGAAGTCAAACACCCTGAAACCGGCGGGCGCATCATGAGCCTGAACGATCCGACGAAGAAAATGTCGAAGAGTGACGACAACCAGAAGGGCTATATATCTCTCCTCGACGATCCAAAAGCCGCTGCGAAGAAGATCCGCAGCGCCGTCACGGATTCAGGCAGTGAAATCCGCTATGACAAGGAAGAAAAGCCGGGCATCTCCAATCTGCTGGACATCTACTCCAGCCTGACCGACAGGAGCGTGTCAGACCTCGAACTCGACTACGACGGCAAAAGCTACGGCGAATTCAAGACAGACCTCGGCGAAGTCGTCGAAGCATTCCTCGCCAGATTCCAGGACAGGGTCAACCATTACCTCGAGAGCGGCGCCCTCGACGACATCCTCGACAGAGGCGCAGAGCGCGCGGCAAGAAAAGCAGACAGGATGGTAGAAAAGATGGAGCGCGCGATGGGACTCGGGCGCAAGAGGAAGTAATATTGGTATATATGCGGACGCACTCACCGGTCGTGAGTGCGTTTTTTTTGGTAGAGTGCGACCGGTCGGCGGACACGGCAGATTGCGCGGTGTCCGGAAAAGCACGATGGCGGACACGGCCGATGTCGCGGTGTCCGGAAAAGCACGATGGCGGACACGGCCGATGTCGCGGTGTCCGGGAAAGCACGATGGCGGACACGGCGGATTGCGCGGTGTCCGGGAAAGCACGATGGCGGACACGGCGGATTGCGCGGTGTCCGCCATCCGCTGTAAACGGGCCGCCCTGATGATATTAGCGGCCTCGGTTCCCATCAGCGCCGCCCAAAAACACCCCCATCCGCCGCGGCGGATGGGGGTGTCATCACATATATCAGTCTTCGTATTTCTTCAATAGTAGTGTGGCGTTGTGGCCGCCGAAGCCGAGGCTGTTCGTGATGGCGTATTTCAGGTCGCGCTCGATGGCTCCGTCCGGCACGTAGTTCAGGTCGCAGTCGGGGTCGGGGTTCTCGAGCCCGATGGTCGGATGGACTTTGCCGTCTCTCAGGCTGAATGCGGTGATGATGAGTTCCATTCCGCCGCCGCCGCCGAGAAGGTGGCCTGTCATGGATTTCGTCGAGTTGACAGCCATTTTGTATGCATGATCGCCGAACACTGTCTTGATCGCCTTTGTCTCGAACAGGTCATTGTACGGTGTGCTCGTGCCGTGTCCGTTGACATAGCCGACTTCATCAGGGTCGATGCCGCCGTCTTTCAGCGCTTCTCTCATCGCGCGTGCACCGCCTTCGCCATCTTCTGCCGGAGCTGTGATATGGTGCGCATCTCCTGTTGAGCCGTAGCCGACGATCTCAGCATAGATTTTCGCACCGCGTGCTTTGGCGTGCTCGAGTTCCTCGAGCATGACGATGCCGGAGCCTTCCCCGATTACGAAACCGTCACGGTCTGCCGAATACGGGCGGGATGCCTTATCCGGGTCTTCCGCAGTCGAGAGTGCCTTGTTTGCCTGGAAACCGGCAACGCCCATCCTTGTGATCGGCGCTTCTGTTCCGCCCGTGATCATGGCGTCAGCCTGGCCTCTTGCGATGAACTTGAATGCTTCGCCGATCGAGTTCGTGCCTGTCGCACATGCTGTCACCGTTGCGCCGTTCGGGCCTTTTGCACCGTGCTTGATGGATACCTGGCCGCTGGCCATATCCGGAATCATCATCGGTACGAAGAACGGGCTCACGCGGCGCGGTCCGCGCTCGTAAAGCACTTTGAAGCCGTCTTCGAGTGCCTGGATGCCGCCGATGCCGGAGCCTATCCATACACCGATGCGCTCAGCGTTGTCATCATTTATCTCAAGTCCGCTGTCGGCAACTGCTTCATCCGCAGCCACCATCGCGTATTGGGTGAAGCGGTCCATGCGGCGCGCTTCCTTCTTATCCATATAGTCTTCAACATTGAAGTCTTTAAGTTCACCGGCAACATGAATATTGTAATCACTGTTATCAATACGGGTGATCTTGCCTATACCATTTACACCATTCAGTGCATTCTTCCAAGTGTCGGGCGCTGTATTTCCGATAGGTGTGAGCGCACCGACCCCTGTAACTACTACTCTTCTTTTATCCATGTGTCTCCTCCTTATTGCTTCCCCAGGTCAGACAGATTGAACCCCACGTGAGTCCGCCGCCGAAGCCGACTAAAATAAGGTTGTCTCCTGATTTTATTCTACCATTTTTCACGTCGTGATGGATACTAAGTGGTATGGATGCAGCAGAAGTATTGCCGTATTTATCCACCGTCGAACTCATTTTCTCCGGCGGCAGATCCATGCGCTCGCGCGCCGCATTCATGATGCGGATATTTGCCTGGTGCGGCACGAGGCGGTCGATGTCATCTGTCGACAATCCCGCCTTCTCAGTCACAATGATGCTCGATTCGCCCATCTGGCGCACGGCGAATTTGAACACTTCGCGGCCGTTCATGCGGATGTTGCCGCCGTCACTCTCATCACCGTAGAGATATGGGCCGCCCTGTCCGTTGCTGCCGAGATCGAAGGATTTTATACCGTACTCCTCTTCCACTTCCCCGAGCACGACTGCACCGGCCCCGTCGCCGAATAAAACCGCCGTCGAACGGTCGCTGAAGTCGGTGATCTTAGTCAGCTTGTCCGCACCGACGACAAGCACATGCCTATACGTTCCCGTCTGGATGAACTGCGCACCTGTTACGACGCCGTATATGAAACCGGTGCATGCTGCGAGCTGGTCCATGGAGGGAACATTCCGCAGCCCCAGCCTTTCCTGGAGTATCGTTGCGACCGTCGGAAACTGCATGTCCCCGGTGGAAGTGGCAACGATCACGAGGTCTATATCCTCTTTGGCGACGCCGGAATTGTCGATTGCCTCTTTCGCCGCTTCGTATGCAAGATCACTCGTATCCATATCATCTTCGGCAAAACGCCGCTCTTTTATACCAGTCATCTCTGTGATCCATTCATCGGATGTATCCAATATCTTTTCGAAGTCTTCGTTCGTAAACACTTTCTCGGGTACATAGGTTCCAAGACCCAGAACACCTACATTATTCATTTGACCACACCTTATAATCTCATATTATAACTAGGTACTAATTTATCACAAACAGAGGGTTTTCACAATAAAAAAAGCACCTATGCAGTTTTGCATAGGCGCTTCCATGAAGTGCGATTACTCGCTTACACCCCACTGGTAAGGCAGTGTCTCTTCATTGTGGCCGATTTCGATACCGTAGTTTACAACCCTTTCGTTCACAGGTTCAACTTCGGATCTGTAGAGTGTCGGAATTACAGGCATCTCCTCAACCATGAGTTCCTGCCATTCGTTGTATATATCCTGCCTTGTCTCAACATCGAGCGCTTCCTCTGAGTTACCTCTTTCCATGAGTTCCGTGCTCTCTTCAGTTGCATAGCGCGGGTAGTTGAATGGTACATCCGGACCATACAGGCCGTATGGATCCACATCGGAACCTACACCCCATGCTCCCTGGTAGATGTCGATTGCCTCATCATCGTTTTCAACCATGTCATAGAATGTGTTGAACTCGATCAGGCGTCCGTTTGTCAGCTGTACATTCAGGCCGATTTCCTTCCACGCCTGGATGTAGTAGTTGGTCAGCGGTTCAGCGATGTCACCGCCGGACATGGATGCAAAGTTGATTTCAAGCGGCTCGCCGTCCGGATCTTCACGGAATCCGTCACCGTCTGTGTCTTCGTATCCAGCTTCATCAAGGATCTGTTTTGCTTTTTCAGGATCGTAGTCAGGCACTTCGACATCTTCATTGTGCCATGCTTCATGATACGGTGTAATCAGAGTCGTCGCCTTCCAGCGCAGACCGTTGTAGAAACGGTTTCCGACTGCATCATTATCCATTGCATACCACATTGCGCGGCGGAGTTCCTTGTCGCCCATCTTCATCTCTTCCGGTTTGTAATCAACGCGGCCTTCCTCTTCGTTCCATTCACCGAGTTTGAAGCCGATGTAAGTGTAGGAACCTTCAATGTTTGCAAGCCATTCCACGCCTTCCATCTCTGAGACATCCGGGAACTGGTCCGTCGGGAAGTTGATGGCGACATCCGTTTCACCCGTTTCCATGGCATTTGCTATGGAGGACGGTGACACGACTGAAAGCTCAATGCCGTCAAGCTGCGGCTCGCCTCTCCAGTAGTCCTCGAATTTCGTCATGACAACCGCTTCTCCCGGTGTGATGGATTCCACTTTGTATGGTCCGAAACCGAGCGGGTTTTCGCGTGTCTGGGGTGCTTCCGCCATATCTGCAATCTCTACACCCTCGTAGTGGTGCTCCGGCATGGCGTATGCCCAGATTCCGCCGTTGGTCAGTGAAGGTGCCAGTTCAGTGTACGTGAATACTGCAGTATAATCATCTACCACTTCGATGCCGGAGATTTCATCCGCTTCCCCTGCTTTGTATTCATTGTATCCTTCGAGCAGCGTGAATCCGTCAGTGGCACCGCGTATTCCCGGATAGTCAGGATGGCCGATGACTTCATACGAATAAACATAATCCTCGATCGTCATCTCTTCACCGTCATGCCATTTTACGCCTTCCTGCAAAGTGAATGTGATTGTGCTGTCCTCTTCGTTCACTTCATACTGCATTGCCCCGTCATTGGTATACTGGAAATCCTCGTCCATCGTGAACACAGGCTCGTCAAAGAGACTGATTACCTCGAAGTCCGGATTCCCCTGATACAAGTTGAAGTTGAGCGTACCTTCGAACGGAGTATCAGACGTAAGCCCCACTTTCAGGGTGCCTTCCCCAGTCGGTTCTGCATCGTTGGCAACCACTGTATTGTAGTCCTCATAGTTGTAGATATCCTCTCCTGAAGCCGAATCTTCACCGCCTTCAGAGCCTTCCTCGCCGCCTGATTCTCCGGAGCCTTCATCCGATTCTGCTTCTTCGGATGAACCGCCGCCGCATGCCGCAAGCGCCAATACCATGATCAGCGTCATGAAGAACATCAGCTTCGACCACGAATATTTAGTCATAATATTTCCTCCCCCAAAATAATATTTAAACTGATATATATACTTAAGTTCAGCGGTAAACTGAAACTTAGTACCAAAAACTAGTAAATATTATGCCCCTAAGTTGAATATGTAAGTATGTATATGCATAATATTATCACAATTATCTGAAATATCAATCGCTTTTTCAAGAAAATTCAACCAGAAATTGTATTTTTATGGTTCTATTATACATGGACTTACGGCTTCCAACGGTTTCATTGAAAGCGATTATAAAAATTTTAAAAGCGGAATTCCGTTTCATGAATCATGACACGGAATTCGCCTGAAATTATGCCTGTCTCTGCCTTGCGTCACCTGCGCGGCGGAGTGCCTCGCCGATGTTACGCACACACAGCATCATCAGCAGGATCAGCACCGCTGCAGGCACCCAGATCCACCATCTGTGCTGGAGCGTCTGCGAGTTCGTCGCATATGCCATCAGCGTCCCGAGCGATGGATAATCCTCAGGGAATCCGAAGCCGATGAATGACAGGCCGGATTCGATGCCAATGTTCGCAGCCAGTGACAATGTACTGTTGACGATGATGATTCCGATGAGGTTCGGCATCATCTGTGTGAATACTATTTTGAGATGGGAGCTTCCCATCGTCCTCGATGCATTGATGTAATCCAGTTCCTTCTCCTGTATGGCAAGTGAGCGTACAAGCCTTGCTGTACCCGTCCACAGGAATGCCGCCATGATGAGCGAGAAGGTGAAAATATTATAAGATGGTGAAATCGTTACGAAAACGATGATGACCATGAGGAACGGAAGCACCATGAAGAAGTCCACGACACGCATCATCATGTTGTCGATCTGACCGCCGAAGTAGCCGGATACGACCCCGTAGGCGATGCCGAACCCGACGCTCATCGCGGTGACCAGAATACCGATTGCAAGGGAGTTCCTTGTACCGATGATCAGCTGGCCGAATATGTCACGGCCGCCGTAGTCCGTCCCCAGCCTGAATTCTTCATTCGGCGGTTCGTTGATGGCGAACAGGTCCACCGCGACAATCGTCTGGCGGTCGAGGAACATCGTAAGTCCGAAGACGTATGAAGTGATCAGGACGAATATGATGAGTGAGAACAGCGCAAGCTTATCCGCAATAAGTTCCTGGATCAGAATCCGCCAGCCCGGTGTACTTTTCGGCAGGTTTTTTGAATCCAGGGCCCCATGGCCGGAAGCGCCGTGCGGGAGGTCCGCCTTGACGCTCATGTCCATGTCCCCTTTTTCATACCTGTGGGTGTCCCTGCTTCTGGCCTCGAACGGATCTCCGCTTCTCGGCCTGCCGTCGCTTGCCGATGCGCGGTCGTCCAGTTCTTCCCGGCGGCGCATGCGCTCCTGCTCGCTCATCCCTTCTGTATTTTCCTCTTCATGTTCCCGGCCCAGCCTGCCGTTGTTATATTTATTATCCATTTTTTCCGCCCCCTTACTTGATCCGTATCCTTGGATCCACGATGCTCAGAATGATATCGGACAGCAGTGCGCCGACGATTGCCATGAACCCGTAGAACAGGATCAGGATGTTCGCCACACTGAAGTCACGTGTCGATATGGAATCCAGGAACAGCCTGCCCATGCCCGGGTAGCTGTAGATCATTTCTATAAAGATGGAACCGCCGAGCAGTGCCACGATTTCATAACCGAAGAAAGCCGCAATCGGAAGTATGGAATTTCTGAATATATGCCTGCTGTATACGGAAGACTCCTTCACGCCTTTGGCCCGTGCCAGGACGATGAAATCTTTCTGTTTCGTTTCAATGATGCCGCTTCTGAGGTACTGGACCGTACCCACCAGCCCGATCAGCGCAATGGCGAAACTCGGCAGCACCAGATGATTGATCTTGCTGAGTACGAAGTCGAGCGTCCCCGGTTCTATGCCGGGCCCGACCGAACCGCCGGTCGGGAACCAGTTCAGGTTGTAGCCGAAGATCCACAGGATGACCAGCCCGAAAATGAACTGCGGTGTCGCGAAACCAAGGTATGTATACCCCGTGATCGTCGTATCAAGCAGTGAGTCATTGTAGCGCCCGGAGACAAGTCCGAGCGGCAGGCCGAGCAGATAGATCAGGACGGTCGAGAACAGTGACAGCCAGATCGTGTTCATCAGCCTGTCGCCGATGACATCGAGCACCGGCCGCTGGTGGAAGATGGAGTTCCCGAAATCACCCTGGAACATCGCGAACACCCAGTCTCTGTACTGGATATACCATGGGTTGTTGAGGCCGAGCGCTTCACGCCGCGCTTCGATCGCCTCTCTCGGAATCGTCGGATCGATCAGGCCGGACAGTGCATCCCCGGGCATCATGGAGCCCATGATGAATACGAGGACACTGAGCACGACCAGCTGCGGGAATGTGACCAGCAGACGTCTGAGTGTAAATTTCAGCATAAGTTCATCAACCTTTCACCGGGAGCGCAACTCTGTGCGTCTCCGAAATGGATTGCAGTGGGAACGCCCTTCCCTCATCGTCGAGGGAGTCTGAGAAGTTCTGGTCATATTCCGTCTTGACCGTCTGCCTCACTTCCAGGTTACGCTCAATTTTATCCACGTTCGTATCAGGAATGGCTGCAATCAGACGTTTCGTATATATGTGCTGGGGGTTTGAGAATATATCCTCGGCAGTCCCCTCCTCCACGAGACGCCCCTGGTACATGATGCCGATATGCTGGCACATGTGCCGGACGACACCGAGGTCATGGGCGATGAACATCATAGTGAGGTTCATATCCTTCTGTATCTCCTGCATGAAGTTGAGCACCTGTGCCTGGACGGACACGTCCAGTGCAGAGACCGGCTCATCGGCGATGATCAGCTTCGGGTTCAGCGCAATCGCCCTTGCCACCCCGATCCGCTGGCGCTGGCCGCCTGAAAACTCATGCGGATATTTGTACAGGGCATCCCTCGGGAGCCCTACGCGGTCGAGAAGCGTGAGCACTTCCTCCGCCAGTTCATTTTTCGGCTTCCTGTGATAGTTCCGGATCGGCTCGGCAACGATATCGAATACACGCTTACGTGCGTTGAGCGAAGAGTACGGATCCTGGAAGATCATCTGGATGTCATCCCGGACATCCACTTTCTTTCCGGATGCATTCAGCTTCCTGCCGTCGAACAGGATATCCCCTGCCGTGATGGGGTTCAGCCCCATCACAGCCTTGCCGGTCGTGGTCTTGCCCGAACCGGACTCGCCGACGAGGCCGTATGTCGTCCCTTCGGGAATTTTGATGCTCACCCCGTCGACCGCTTTGACATGATCTTTTACTGTATTGAAAAATCCGCCCTTGATCGGGTAATGCACTTTAAGGTCCTTTATCTCAAGCAGTGTCATCAGGCTCTACCTCCGGTACCAGTTTCCATTGCTGCATCCGCTGACGCCGGGGCGTCCCCTTCATTGTTCAGATGGAAGTCCCTGTAGCATGTGCATCTCACAAAGTGGTCATCTGAAATTTCCCGGAGCTCCGGATTGTCTTCATGCGCCGATGCAGGCACCCACGGAATGCGCGGTGCGAACCTGCAGCCTGTCCTGTCCATCTTGTCAAGCGGCGGGACGACACCTTCGATCACATGCAGCCTGCTGCCGAGCATGTCTTCGGACGGCAGGGAATTCAGCAGCGAGCGCGTGTAAGGATGCTTGGGATTCTTGAACAGCTCACGCACCGGAGCGATCTCCACAATCTGCCCGGCGTACATCACAGCCACCCTGTCTGCCATTTCTGCCACAACACCCAGGTCATGCGTGATCAGGAGGACGCCTGAGCCCAGGTCGTCCTGCAGTTCACGTATCAGATCCAGTATCTGCGCCTGGATCGTCACATCCAGTGCAGTCGTCGGTTCATCGGCAATCAGGAGCTTCGGCCTGTTGGCGATGGCGATCGCGATGACGACACGCTGGCGCATACCGCCGGAGAGTTCGTGTGGGAATGCTTCCGCAACCCGTTCGGGCCGGGGTATCCCCACCCTGTCGAGCAGTTCGACAGCATAGGATTCACGTTCGTCCTTCGATTTTTTGCCGTGCAGCTTCAATGTTTCCGTAATCTGCTGCTTTATCTTCATCAGCGGATTCAGGGCAGTCATCGGATCCTGGAAGATCATGGCCATATCCCCGCCGCGTATCTTATTCATTCTGCCTGTACCGAGGGCTGTCAGCTCCTTGTCCCTGAACTGGACCTCCCCTGTTATGCGGGCCTTCGTATGCAGCCCCATCAGTGAGAATGCCGTGGCACTCTTCCCTGATCCGGACTCTCCCACAAGCGCCAGCACCTCATTTGGTTTGATGCTGAACGACACATGGTCGACCGCCGGATAGTACTCACCCTTGATCTTGAATGAGGTCGTAAGATCATTGACCTCAAGTAACTTCTCGGACATTAACAATCACCCATTCTTTCCTTACTCTTAGCAACCCTTTGTTTTGTGCTTCTCTGCGTTTTATGTAAACCGTGATGCCCTCCCCCCGGGATGTTTGCCGCACCGGACGGTATATAACAGAATTTCACATATGACTGTATAAGCATTAGTTGTCGGACAATTCAAAACAATATATCCTATATATATTGTAGTTCCGGAAGTTGTCGTTTGCAACTCCATTTTTCGAATTGTGACAATACTTAGCATATTTTCCAGAAGTTAAATATACACCATTGCATAGGGCAATTCAATACTTTGGAGGAATTTTTTTCTGACATTTGTAATCGCTTACAAATGAAATCTTTACAGCTCCGGGGTTATAATGTGATTTTGTGAAAATATTATTTTGTTTGCTTTTTCCTTTTATACATCAATCATGCGGATTGCCACTATACATATAAAGCGTTTTAAGTTATCATTAACACATATACTTATGCAGTGGAGGCAGGACCATGAGATACGTTATCAGCTTTATCTGGGCATTCATGCTGACACAGATGGTGAACTTTGTCCTGAACAGTCTTGGCGGCGGCAGCCCTTACATGTTCTGGAGCGGTGTCGCACTGGCAGTACTGATCACGGCGACGATTGCCATCTTTGATGTAATGCTCAAGCATCCCGATGAGGAAAGTGAAACGCAGGCATAACCGCTAATACGTTTTAAACCCGCAGCCAATATTGGCTGCGGGTTTTTTTCTTTCATTTCAGTTTTCATATCGAAATATTGAAACTTCAGCGGGAGCCGGGTGGATGCACGGAATGCCCGGCCTCATGATTATCCCCACTGTGGACATATAGATTTTCTCTGTTTTTACATCTCAGTGCATGCGCTTCCCGCCGTTTCTGCCGCCCCCGTCCCCTGCTCAGCAATTCTGGATTGAATTCCCGGTTTCCGAATATAACAGGTTCCATTCTAAAATACTTTTCCGGTTAGAAATAAAACCGTGGGCAGCAGTAAAGCTCGCCTTCAGTACATCTTTCTAAATGTCATATCCAAGCCCGCCCACTTCCGAAGCGAGCGCCCCGATCAGTTCCGCCGCGGGCATATAGCGCGCATGCTGCTTGCCCTGTCCCGCAAGCAGCATGGCATAATCGGGCGAGCCGGTGCTCCTTGAGGCATCCTGGAACGGCTGGGTCAGGCTGCGCTGCACCGGATAGGCGGTCATTTCATCCTCGAACATGCCGAACTCCGATATGAACCTGTTCTTTACGGCGCGCGCCGGCCGGCCGGTGAACAATTTCGTCAGTACAGCCGGGATGTCTGCCGATTCCGTCAGTATTTTTTTATGGAGCGGATGCGCCCCGCTCTCATGGACTGCGAGGAAAGCAGTGCCCATCTGCACGCCTTCTGCGCCGAGGACACCGGCGGAGACGATTTCCCTGCCGGTCATGATGCCGCCGGCTGCAATGACGGGGATATCCACACGTTCCACGCTCTCGGATATGAGGGACATGAGCCCGGTCAGGCTGTCTTCGGACGTGCCGGGGTGCGCCCCGCGGTGGCCGCCGGCTTCAGCACCCTGCAGGACGACCGCATCCAGTCCGGCGGCCCCGATATCCGCCGCCTCCGCCGCAGTGGTTGCGGTCGCAAGCGTCACGATGCCGGACGACTTCAAACGGCTGAGCTGGTCCGCATCCGGCACACCGAATATGAAGGAGACGACCGGGACCGCCTCCTCTATGACCACGCCGAGCTGCCCGTCGAATTTTTCACGGATATCTCCCGGGACGGCCGGCGTGACGGCCTTCTGTTCCAGTCCGAATGCATCATACGCCGGCCGGAGCAGGCGGAGCGCATTTTCGATGTCACTGTCCGCCACTTCAAAGTTCCGCGGAATGAAAAGGTTGACGCCGAAGTTCCTCCCTGTCATCTCTTTCGTTTCACGTATCAGGCGTCGCAGATCATCCGGTGCGAGACTGCCGGCGGCGATCATGCCAAGGCCGCCGGCATTCGACACTTCCGACACGAGAGCCGGTGTCGTGATACCGCCGGCCATAGGCGCCTGTATGATGGCCCGGTCCACGCCGAGCAGCTCCCTTACCCTTTTCGATTCCATCATGAATCCCTCCTGAGTATGTATCATGTCCACTGGTCCGACCAGTTTCTTCTATAATATATGCATCATATGCATCGACACACGATAAACGATTGAACCACAATACAGACCTGCTCCGCCCGGGCCCGCACTCCGGTTTGGCTCTGGTCTTCGTCCATATACTCTATACCCCAACTGACATGTTTCTATACACTTTTTTTGGACCGGCTATACAAAATGCACCGCATCCTCTATCATGACCAGTACTACAATCAATAATGAATGGAGCAACACTATGGTTAAAATACTGCCGGCTGTACGGTCGATGAAGGATTTCGAGAAACTCACAGGGAGCGGATACAGGGAGTGTGTCGTCCTGGACATCCATATCGGACACCTGGAGAGCCACATCTCCTTCATGAAGAAACACGGATTCGAAGTCTATCTGCACCTTGACCTGATCAGGGGACTGTCCACTGACATCGCCGCCCTCGAGTACATCCATCAGCGTTTCAGGCCGACGGGTATCATCACGACGCGCGGCCGGCTGATCAAAAAAGCAAACAGTCTCGGGCTCAGGACAGTCCTCCGCATATTCGTCATCGATTCATCCGCAATCGAAAAGAGCATCGAACTCGTCAGACAGACGGAACCGGATCTCATTGAAATCCTGCCGGGTGTCGTCCCCAAAGTCATCCATCTCTTCAACCGGGAAGTGGACGCTGATGTGATTGCCGGCGGTCTGATCGAAACAGAGGCCGAAGTCCGGAATGCAATCTCCGCCGGCGCAAAATTCGTGACGACCTCCAACAGGGAGCTGTGGTTCAGCCAGCAGGCGGATGAATAAAGCATACATCCCTCCACGCACCCGGATGAAAAAAGTTGACAGCGTTATCAAAATGGTATAAATTAGAAAGTAAGTTGATAAGACACGGAGATTTAGAGCCCGCATTTATAGCTGTACATAGCTATGAGTGTGGGCTTTTTTAAGTTTTATCGGCGCATTCAATCAAACAAAGGAGTGATTTGCAATGAATATTTACCTTGCAGAATTCGTTGGTACGGCCATCCTGACCCTGTTCGGGTGTGGTGTCGTTGCCAACGTCAACCTGAAGGGGTCCCTCGCCAAAGGATCCGACTGGGTAGTCGTCGCGTTCGGCTGGGGATTTGCTGTTACATTTGCCGTCTACGCCATCGGACAGTTTTCAGGGGCGCATATCAACCCGGCTGTCACACTCGGCTTTGCAGTCGCGGGTGATTTCGAATGGGCGAAAGTGATCCCGTACATTATTGCACAGATTTCAGGCGGCTTCCTTGGTGCCGCCATCGTCTGGCTGCACTTCATGCCGCATTTCAAAGCTGAGGAGGATGAAGGGACGAAACTCGGGGTTTTCTCCACAGCACCGTCATACCCGAACTATGTTGCAAACTTCGCCAGTGAGATCATCGGTACGTTCATCCTGGTGATGGGCCTTCTCTTCATCGGGGCGAATGAATTCACCGAAGGGCTGAACCCGCTCATCGTCGGTTTCCTCATTACAGCGATCGGCCTCTCCCTCGGCGGCACTACGGGATATGCGATCAACCCGGCCCGTGACTTCGGTCCGCGTCTTGCGCATTTCTTCCTGCCGATACCCGGCAAAGGCATTTCCAACTTCAAATATGCAGTCGTGCCGTTCGTCGGTCCGCTGACAGGCGGAGCACTTGGCGCCGCTGTCTACAACGTTGTGTTCACCGGAAAATCAGACATATTCCTGATCGTCACCATTGCCGCCACCGTTTTAGTTCTATTGCTCGGGGTATTCCTAAATAAGAGTGTTCTTAAGGAAGATACATCGAAACTCATGTAACACATATCAATTCGAAAAGGGGAATGAAATCCATGGAAAAGTATATCATGTCAATCGATCAGGGAACGACGAGTTCCCGTGCCATACTATTTGACCATGACAGCAATGTCGTGGCGGACAGCCAGAGGGAGTTCAGACAGTACTTCCCTGAATCCGGCTGGGTGGAGCACAACGCAAATGAAATCTGGAGCTCGGTACTTGCCGTCATCGCCGGTGCCCTGACAGAAAATGATATTTCTGCCGAACAGGTCGAAGCCATCGGTATCACGAACCAGCGTGAAACGACGGTTGTATGGGACAAGAACACCGGGAAACCTGTCTATAACGCGATTGTCTGGCAGTCGAGGCAGACAGCTGATATTTGTGAAGAATTGAAAGATAAGGGCTACGAGGATGTTTTCCGCAAAAAGACAGGCCTGCTGCTCGATCCTTATTTTGCGGGAACGAAAGTGAAATGGATCCTTGATAATGTGGACGGTGCGCGGGAAAAGGCGGAAAACGGCGACCTGCTCTTCGGCACCATCGATACATGGCTCATCTGGCGCTTCACCGAAGGCAAAGTGCATGTCACGGATTATACGAACGCGAGCCGTACACTCATGTATAACATCCATGAACTGAAATGGGACGACGAACTGCTCGAAAAGCTGGATGTGCCGAAATCCATGCTGCCGGAAGTGAAATCCTCCAGTGAAGTGTACGGCGAAACGACACAGTCCCATTTCTTCGGGCGCAACGTGCCGATTGCCGGTGCCGCAGGCGACCAGCAGGCGGCGCTGTTCGGGCAGACATGCTTCAATGAAGGTGATGCGAAGAACACTTACGGCACCGGCTGCTTCCTGCTCATGAACACCGGTACAGAGGCGATCACCAGTGAAAACGGACTGCTCACGACCATCGCCTACGGCATGGACGGCGAAGTGAAATATGCACTCGAAGGCTCCATATTCGTTGCCGGTTCCGCCATCCAGTGGCTGCGCGACGGCCTGCGCATGTTCTCCTCTTCTCCGAAATCCGAGGAATATGCCAGCCGGGTCGATTCGACTGACGGCGTCTATGTCGTGCCGGCCTTTACCGGCCTTGGCGCCCCCTACTGGGATTCCGAGGCGCGCGGTGCCGTATTCGGCTTGAGCCGCGGCACTGAAAAAGAGCACTTCGTCAGGGCGACGCTCGAGTCCCTCGCCTATCAGACGAAGGATGTGCTGGATGCCATGCAGAAGGACTCCGGCATCAGCCTTGAAACGCTCCGGGTCGACGGCGGCGCGGTGGCCAACGACTTCCTGATGCAGTTCCAGGCGGATCTGCTCAATGCGAGAGTCGAACGGCCGGAAGTCATCGAGACGACCGCACTCGGCTCCGCATATCTCGCAGGACTCGCCACCGGCTTCTGGAAATCCACGGATGAGCTGAAGCGTGTCAGCGACACTGATACGGAGTTCAAACCGGAGATGGAGGATGCCCGCCGCGGGGAACTTTACGAAGGCTGGCAGGCTGCCGTAAAAGCCACGCAGGCATTCAAACCCAAAACGAAACACACTGAAGACGAAAACCAATAAAGGACTGGTGCCCTTTATTGTCCAAAAAAATTAGGAGGGACATCATGCTGAATACATTAACCAGGAAAGATCAGCTTGAGCATATGCAGGAAGTGGATTACGATATCGTTGTCATCGGAGGGGGCATCACGGGTGCCGGGATTGCCCTTGATGCATCGAAGCGCGGGATGAAGGTTGCGCTGGTCGAGATGCAGGACTTCGCCGAGGGGACGAGCAGCAGGAGTACGAAGCTTGTCCACGGGGGTCTGCGCTATCTGAAGCAGTTCCAGGTCGGCGTGGTGCGTGAGACCGGGCTTGAGCGTGCGATCGTCTATGAGAACGGACCGCACGTGACGACGCCTGAATGGATGCTGCTGCCTTTCCATAAGGGGGGCACTTTCGGCCACTTCACGACAAGCATCGGCCTCCGCGTGTACGATATGCTTGCAGAGGTGAAGAAAAATGAACGCCGCCGCATGCTGTCGGTTGATCAGGTGCTTGAAAAAGAGCCGTTGGTCAGGCGTGATGGTCTCAAGGGCGGCGGCTACTATGTGGAATACAAGACGGATGACGCGCGCATGACGATCGAAGTGATGAAGCGGGCTGCTGAATTCGGCGCCGATCCGGTGAACCATGTGAAGGCTAACGCCTTCGTCTATGATAAAGGGAAGATCGTCGGCATCCGTGCCGAGGACCAGCTGGACGGTACGGAGTACCAGCTGCTTGGCCGGCGTGTCATAAACGCCACGGGCCCGTGGGTCGATGATGTCCGTTCGCACGATCCTGAAGCGAAGAAAGGCAAAAAGCAGCTCCAGCTTTCAAAAGGGGTCCATATCGTGTTCGACCAGAATGACTTCCCGCTCGGCCAGGCGGTCTATTTTGATGCGGAATCGGACGGCCGCATGATCTTCGCCATACCGCGCAGCGGCAAGACGTATGTCGGTACGACGGATACATTCTACAACAGGGATGAGAAAGAGATGCCGGCTGTGACGTCGGAAGACCGCCATTACCTTCTGGATGCGGCGAACCACATGTTCCCCGGCCTCGACCTCACCGACAGCAGCATCGAGTCCACATGGGCCGGTTTCAGGCCGCTGATCCTTGAGGAAGGCAAGGACCCGTCCGACATTTCCAGGAAGGACGAAATCTGGGAGGCGGACAGCAACCTGATTACAATCGCAGGCGGCAAGCTGACCGGCTACCGCCACATGGCAGAAGAGATCGTGGATCTTGTGGCCAGGCGCCTCGAATCCGACTACGGGCTGAAATTCAAGCCGAGCGACACGAAACACCAGCCGATTTCAGGCGGTGATGTCGGCGGCAGTGACAAATTTGAAACGTACGTCCAGCAGATGACGGTCCGTGCCCCGTCATTCGGCCTCACGGAAGAGGACGGTCGTGAAATTGCCGGAAAATACGGCAGCAACACAGATATTATATTTGAAATCGCCGGCAACCTGAAGGATACGGCGGCGGACCGCTACGGTCTGCCGCCTGCCGTCCACGCACAGGTGCTCTACTCCATCCAGCATGAGATGGTGTATAAGCCGACGGACTATTTCGTGAGAAGGAGCAGCGACATGTACTTCTCGATCGAAAAAGTCAACCGATACCGCGATGGTGTCATGGGACTGATGAGCAGCATGCTGGGATGGGATGAAGAGACGCGTCTCCGGTATGAAGCGGAACTCGACCGCTCCTACCTTGAAGCCACCCGCCCTGTCGTGGAAAAATAGAATGATCCGGTTTTCATCCCGCGCTTCTTTTGTGAGACGCGGGATATTTTTCTGCCGATACACAGTGTATTTATACAACTTTTTATCAGAGGCAGGTGCAATTTATCCCTAAAGTAGTTTGAATTATCTGTCATCTATAGTAAAATAAAGGCGAGGTTTACTTTTTCAAAGCGCTTTTCATTGAATAAGCAGCCTTTCTACGCTTCTGAACCCATTTTTATCCTTTTCAACATGAATTTGACATAGAATGTTACTTCGGTATACTGAGCGTGTACGATGGTTCCAATTTAAGGAAAAAATACTTGCTAGGAGGAGAATACTTTGAGAAAAATTTCGATTTTACTTACTTTCGCAGCTGCGCTTGTGCTGAGCGCATGCGGTGGAGGCGGTGGCGGTGAAGACCGCGTGGCCGAACTTCAGGAATCCGGTACGGTAAACATCGGGTTCGCCAATGAACCGCCTTATGCATATGAAAATTCCGAAACGGGGGAACTCGAGGGTGCGGCAATTGATATTGCGACTGCTGTATTCGAAGAAATGGGTGTTGAAAACGTGGAAGGCCATCTGACGGACTGGGGCGAACTGATTCCGGGCGTACAGGCCGGCCAGTATGATGTCATCACGGCCGCTATGGCGATTCAGCCGGACAGATGTGAAAACGCGCTCTTTGCAGAGCCTGAGATGCAGTATGGTGAGGGGCTCGTAGTCGCTGCAGATAATCCTCACGATCTGCACAGCTACGCTGACATCGCAGAAAATCCGGATGTCACTGCAGCGCTCATGGAAGGAACGACACAGTTTGAATTCCTCGAAAGTGAAGGCGTGGATCAAGAGCAGTTCATGTCGGTCGCCGACATTCCGGGACAGCTTTCAGCTGTACAATCCGGCAACGCTGATGTGGCTGCCGCAACCGGACCGACGCTCCGCGCCGCCTATGAATCACTGGGCAGCGATGCAGTGGAGATCGTCGAAGACTTCGAACAGCCTGATATCGAAGGCATCCCGAGCTTTGGTGCCGCTGCATTCAACCTGGAGGATGAAGAACTCCGCGATGCCTACAACGAGGCACTCGCAACATTACAGGAAGACGGAACAATTGATGAAATTCTGGATAATTCCGAAGGTTTCACTGCTGAGGAAAACCGCGTGGAAACTGGCACAATGACAGCAGCAGAGTTATGTGAAGGTGGAAATGAAGGTTAATATTCATGCTTTGGTCCAGTAATCCTTTCGGAAAGACTGGACCTTTTCATTTTTCCATGAAGGAGGGAGCACATGTTTGATTCCGCCTTGAACATACTGACCTATCTGTCCCAGGGTCTCTGGACAACAGTCAGCATCTTTTTAGCAGCAGCACTCTTTTCATATATCATGGCTTTTGTCGCCGGGCTTTCACGGATGATGAAGAACCCCATCATCCGCGGCGTTACGGCTTTCTATGTGGAAGTGTTCAGGGGCACATCGCTCATCGTCCAGCTTTTCTGGCTGTACTATGCAGTGCCGATACTGTTTGACATCCACCTCGGCAGCAACTGGATCGTCGGTGTGATCGCCATCGGACTGAACTACGGCGCCTATATGTCGGAGGTTGTCAGGACTTCCATCCTTGCTGTGGACAAGGGACAGACGGAAGCCGCCATCGCACTGAACCTGAGCCCGGTGCAGCGCATGAGGCACATCATCCTGCCGCAGGCGCTCAGGCTGATGCTGCCGGAATTCGGGAACTATTCCATACAGATACTCAAAGGGACCGCACTTGTATCGCTGATCGGTCTCACAGATATACTCTACTACGGCGACATCTACCGTTCGACGAACCTTTCGGAGGGGCCAATGGCCTACCTGATGGTGCTCATCATGTACTTCATCATTGCACTGCCATTGATCTGGCTGTCCAAAAAAGGTGAGAAGATCGCCAGGAAAGGGGTGGCAAGCTGATGTGGAGCTGGGAAACATTCATTGATGCGTTCCCTTTCGTCATAAAAGGGATAAACGTGACACTCGGTCTGACATTCACAAGCTACGTGCTGGCCCTTGCCGCCGGCTTCATCTGGCTCGCTCTGGAATCGACGCCGCTCAGGCCATTCAATTTCATAATCTACTGGATCCGTGAGTTCATACGGTCGACACCGCCGATTGTACAGATATTCTTCCTGTACTTCGCCTGGCCGATGGTGCCGTATATCGGGACATCATTCACGCCGTTCATCGCCGCGATGATCGCCCTCGGCGTCCACTTCTCGACCTATATAGCGGAAGTGTACCGTTCGGGCATAGAAAGTGTCGATAAAGGCCAGTGGGAAGCTTCAAAGGCGCTCAATTTTTCCAAGAAGGACACATGGATGAAAATCGTGCTGCCGCAGGCACTCCCGCCCACCATACCGATGCTCGGCAACTATCTGATCATCCTGTTCAAGGAAGTGCCGCTCGCAGCGACGATCGGCGTGGTCGGCATACTGAGCCTGGGAAGGACGTACGGCGCAAATACGTGGTCATACATCGAACCGCTGACGATCGTCGCCCTGCTGTTCCTCCTGCTCAGCTATCCTTCCGCCGTACTCATCAGGAAGCTCGAGGATAAGGTGAACCGCAGATTCGACAAAAAGAATACGAAAGTGAAGGTGACAGAATAATGGAACCGATCGTTCAATATAAGGATGTCCATAAATCATTCGGTGACGTCCATGTCCTGAAGGGGATCAACCTGGATATCCGCCCCACTGAGAAAATCGCCATCATCGGACCGAGCGGCTCCGGCAAGACGACGATCATCCGGCTGCTGATGACGCTCGAGGAACCGACGGAAGGCGACATCATCGTCGACGGGCAGAACCTGTGGAAGATGGAATCGGGGAAAGGGATGAAGAAAGCCAGCGAAAAGCATCTCGGCATCGTCCGGAATGACATCGGCATGGTGTTCCAGCACTTCAACCTGTTCCCTCATAAGACGATACTGGATAACTGCGTTGTCCCGCTCGTCAATGTAAGGAAGATGAAAAAGAGCGAGGCGGTGGAACTGTCGAAGCAGATGCTGGACCGCGTGGGGCTCGGTGACAAATACGAGTCGTATCCGACCCAGCTCTCAGGCGGGCAGAAACAGCGCGTCGCCATGGCACGGGCACTCGTGATGAAGCCGAAGATCATGCTCTTCGATGAAGTCACATCCGCCCTCGACCCCGAGCTCGTCGGCGAAGTGCTCGAAGTCATCCGGGACCTCGCGGATAATGAGGATATGGCGATGGTGCTCGTCACGCATGAAATGGATTTCGCACTTGAAGTCGCGGACCGGGTGCTGTTCCTCGACGAAGGTGTAATCGCCGAATCCGGCACCGCTGAAGAAGTCATAAACGAATCCGACAACCCGCGGCTGCAGGACTTCCTGCGCAGATTCCGCGGCGAATAGTATTACAGTTCCATCCGGTCAAGAGGGCCGGGTGGATTTTTATTGCGAAAAACACCTGCTTCCAAAAAAATGATAAATTGTATCCTAAATGAAAAAATATGGTTTAAATATGAACTATTACAATACCGAAAATAATTTTCTTTGTTATATTGTACAAACCAAGATTTATTTCATTTAAAATTTTTTTGGCACAATTTGACAGCGTTTTCATTAAATTGGGAGTGGGATTATGTTAGAGATTTTAAATCGTATCAATGCAGTGCTCTGGGGGCCGCCCAGTCTGATACTGCTCGCCGGGACAGGTCTCTTTTTAACATTTCAGCTGAAGGGGCTGCAGTTCTCGAAACTATGGTATGCTTTCAGGCTGGCTTTCACCAAGGACAAGGAAGATGCCGGTGCCGAAGGTGACGTCAGCAACTTCAAGGCGCTCATGACTTCCCTTGCCGGTATGATCGGCAACGGGAATATTGCCGGCGTGGCGACAGCCATCACACTCGGCGGGCCGGGCGCCCTCTTCTGGATGTGGCTCGTGGGTCTCGTCGGCATGGCCACGAAATACGCGGAAGCCCTGCTCGCCCAGATCTACAGGGTGAAGAATGATTACGGGGAGTATTCCAGCGGTCCGATGTACTATATAGAAAGAGGGATCGGTCCGAAGTTCAAATGGCTTGCGGTGCTGTTTGCCTTCTTCGCCGCATTCGCAGCGCTCGGCATCGGCAACGGCGTCCAGTCCAACACGATCGCCGATGTCATGGACAACAGCTTCTTTGTACCCGGATGGGTGACAGGGGTCATCCTCGTGATACTCACCGGTCTGATCGTCTTCGGCGGCATCAAGCGCATCAGCAGCGTCGCCGGCGTATTCGTGCCGGTCATGGCAATCCTTTATATCGGCAGTTCCATCCTGATACTCATATTGAACTATGACCAGATCATCCCTGCATTTGAACTCATCTTCAAACATGCCTTCACTCCGGTGTCTGCTGCAGGCGGCTTTTCAGGCATAGTCGTCGCCCAGGCGATGCAGCACGGCGTATCAAAAGGCGTCTTCTCCAACGAAGCCGGACTCGGTACCGTTGCGCTGATTGCAGGAAATGCCCGGACGACCCACCCGGTGAAGCAAGCCCTGGTCGCGATGACCGGTACATTCATCGTCACGATCGTCGTGTGTACAATGACCGGCCTCGTACTGATCGTTACCGGTTTCTGGGACGCCTCGGGCGGCCTCCTGTCCGGAGTCGAACATGACCCGGGACTTGAAGCCGGCGCACTGACCAGCGCCGCATTCGGGGCGAGCCTCGGGGTTGTGGGGGAATATATCGTGTCCATATCCGTCATATTCTTCGGATTCTCGACGATCATCGCATGGTACGTATACGGCACCAAATGCTTCGAATACCTTTTCGGCCTGAGATATGTGGCGGTATACGGAGTCATCTACATCACCGCCACATTCCTCGGCACAGTGATGGACCTTTCCACCGTGTGGGCATTCGCCGATACAGCCAACGCACTCATGATGATACCCAACCTGATCGGGCTGCTCTTCCTTTATAAAGTGATCAGGACAGAAACACAGAAATTCTTCGCCAACCCCGTTGAACGGATTAATATGTAGCATAAAGACCGGATATCGATCTCCTTTCCCGATAAGGTGGCCGGCAATCTTATTTGACGGCCGCCGTTTTCATTACCAGGGCCATCAATGTCCGTTGACGGCCGCCGTTTCCAAAACACCGCTCCGGCCACAAAAAAATCCCTCCCCGATTCACAACCGGGGAGGGATTTTTCATCTCAATCAGTCCATATCGAATTTGAGTTCGCCGTCTCTGTAGTCGACTCTGATCTTCAGGCCGTCTTCCATATCACGGGCGATGAGTTCTTTCGCAAGCGGTGTTTCGATATGGCGCTGGATGAACCGTTTCAGCGGACGGGCGCCGAATTGGGGTTCGTACGCTTCGTCTGAAATCCAGTCTTTGACTGCTTCTGTCACTTCGACGGTCATGTGCTGATCCATCAGCCTGCGGTTCAGGTCGCTGATGAGCTTATCGGTGATCATCTTCATGTTGTCCTTGGACAGCGGGCTGAACATGACGATGTCGTCCATGCGGTTGATGATTTCCGGCTTGAAGTACATGTGGACTTCGCTCATGACGGTGTCGCGGACTTCATCGGTGATTTCCCCGCCTTCTGTCATCGAATCGAGCAGATGATGGGAGCCGATGTTGGATGTCATGATGATGATCGTGTTCCTGAAGTCGACGGAACGTCCTTTGGAATCTGTGAGGTGTCCTTCATCAAGCAGCTGGAGCAGGATGTTGAACACGTCGGAATGGGCCTTCTCCACCTCATCCAGCAGGATGACGGAATACGGCTGCCTGCGGATGGCTTCTGTCAGCTGTCCGCCCTCTTCGTGTCCGACGTAGCCCGGAGGGGCTCCGATCAGTCTGGATACGGCGTGTTTTTCCATGTACTCGCTCATATCGATCCGGATCATGTGCTTTTCGGAATCGAACATCGTCGCAGCGAGTGTCTTCGCGAGCTCTGTCTTACCGACGCCGGTCGGCCCGAGGAATAAAAAGCTTCCGATCGGACGGTCCGGGTCTTTGATGCCGGCTCTCGCGCGGATGACTGCATCCGAGACGAGGTCCACCGCCTCGTCCTGGCCCACTACGCGTTCATGCAGTATATCCGCAAGTTTCAGCAGCTTGTCCTTTTCGGTTTCGACCAGTTTTGTGACCGGTATGCCGGTCCACTGGCTGACGATATAGCCGATTTCGTCCTCCGTCACGACTTCGCGGATGATGCGGTTCTCCCCTGCGCTTTCCTCCTGCAGCTTTTCTTCGAGCTCCGCCAGTTCCTTCTCAAGCGCCGGCAGTCTGCCGTGTCTCAGTTCGGCCGCCCGTTCCAGTTCATAGTTGTTTTCCGCATCCTCCAGTTCCTGGCGCACACGGTCGAGCTCTTCACGCTTGCCGGTCACTTTCTGGATCTGCCCCTTTTCCTTCTCGACGCGCTGGGCCAGCGTATGCTGTGCCTCACGTGCTTCGGACAGTTCCTTCTGCAGTTCGCCGAGCCTGTTCCTGGACACGGAATCATCTTCCGATTTAAGCGCCTGTTCCTCGATTTCGAGCTGCATGACGCGGCGGTTGATCTGATCCAGCTCGGTCGGGTTGGAGCCCATTTCCGTACGGATCGTCGCACTCGCCTGGTCCATCAGGTCGATCGCCTTATCCGGCAGGAACCGGTCCGAGATGTAGCGGTCGGACAGTTCCGCCGCCGCAACCAGCGCACGGTCGGTGATCCTCACGCCGTGATGCACCTCATAGCGCTCCTTCAGGCCGCGCAGTATGGAAATGGTATCTTCGACATCCGGCTCTGGTATCTGCACTTTCTGGAAGCGGCGTTCCAGCGCCGAATCCTTCTCGATGTATTCACGGTATTCATTGAGTGTCGTGGCACCGATGCAGTGCAGTTCGCCGCGTGAGAGCATCGGTTTCAGCATGTTGCCCGCATCCATTGCGCCCTCCGTCTTGCCGGCGCCGACGAGCATGTGGATCTCATCGATGAACAGGATGATCCGGCCGTCCGATTCCCTGACCTCTTTGAGGACGGCCTTCAGCCGCTCCTCGAACTCACCGCGGTATTTCGCACCGGCCACAAGCGCGGAGAGGTCCAGTTCGAAAATCGTCTTGTCCCTCAGGCTGTCGGGCACATCCCGCCGCACGATGCGCTGGGCGAGCCCTTCGACGATCGCCGTCTTGCCGACGCCGGGTTCGCCGATCAGCACCGGGTTGTTCTTCCGCTTCCGGCTCAGTATACGGATGGAGTTGCGGATTTCCTCATCCCGTCCGATGACAGGATCGATGTTGCCGTTCCGCACTTCCTCAACGAGGTCGCGGCCGTATTTTTCCAATACTTCATATTGTACTTCCGGATTCTGTGTTGTCACATGGTTTCCCCCTCTTACTTTGTTGATGATCTCACTGATCACCCGGTCTTTATTGCCCGCGGCCTCCCGCATGAGCTCTTCCGTTTCGACTGCGGAGAGCAGCAGGTGTTCGACGGATACATATTCGTCGCTCATTTCGGCCATCAGCTTCTCTGCCCTCGAGATCAGTTTTGTGAAACCGTTCGACATGTACTGTCCGTACTGGACATTGTCGCCGGTTACGGTATTGTATTTCGCAAGTTTTTCATCATATGCCGCAAGGAGCGCAGACACATCAATGTTTGCGCGCTCAAGGACATCAGACGCCATGCTGTCGTCCATTTCGAGCATCGCTTTCATCACGGCCTCGATTTCGATGGACTGCAGTTTGAGATCCACGGAAATCGACTGCGCGCGCTCGATGATAGACTGTACGGTATACGTCATTTTGTTTATATCCATGTATGTCACTCCTTTGGTTAAAAGTGTTCCAGTAATGTTTGACCTTTTTTGACCATACTTTAATTATACACTTTTCACCCGCGTTTTCAAGTAATTGATAGCTTTTCAAACCAAATTAATTTATATTATATCTTAGGGGTTTTAGGAGGTCTTACTTTGGACATCATACTTATCATCAAATATGTATTTTTGGGGCTCTTGCAGGGGATCACTGAACCGATACCCGTCTCCTCAAGCGGCCATCTTGTCATAGCACGGGAACTGTTCAACATCGAAGCCCGCGGGCTCTCGTTTGAAATCTTTCTGAATACCGCATCACTGCTCGCCATCCTGTTCGTATACAGGAACGATATTCTGGCGATACTCTCCAACCTGTACAGATATTTCTTCAAACGTGCGAGGGATGAAGAGGCCGTAAAGGATTTCAAATACACCATGTATCTCATCATCGCGACGATCCCTGTCGGCATCCTCGGCGTGCTGCTCAAGGATGTGATCGGCGACAACATCTCAATGGGCTTCGTCGGCGTCATGCTGCTCGTGACCGGCGTGGCGCTCTGGTTCATCAAGAACAAGCGCGGCCAGAAGCGCGACGGCGGACTGACTGTGCGCGACTCCATCATCGTCGGGCTTGCGCAGTGTATCGCACTCACTCCCGGCATCAGCCGGAGCGGCGCCACACTCGTCGGCTCGATGGCGGTCGGACTCAACCAGAAGAGCGCACTCCGCTTCGTGTTCCTGCTCTACATTCCGGTGTCACTCGGCACAGCGCTCATCTCAGTCGGCGATATCGTGAACGATCCGGAAATCGCAGCGCTCGCCCTGCCGTATGCACTCAGCTTCCTTGTGACACTCGTCGCCACGTATTTCGCTGTAAAATGGCTGCAGAACGTCATGCAGAACGGCAACCTCGCGATCTTCAGCTACTACTGCTTCGCGCTTGGGACATTTTCCATACTCTACTATTATATCTTCGTGTGAATAAAATTCCCGGGTCCTCACGGATCCGGGATTTTTGCATTAAAAAAGACGCCTGCTTCTGCAGACGCCTGCCGTATATGATCTTAGCTCACGCCAAGAGCGATTTTTGCGTAGCGGCTCATCTTGTCCTTGCCCCATGGCGGGTTCCAGACGATGTTGACTTCGGTCTCTTTCACTTCAGGCAGTTCGCCGAGTGCAGTTTCAACCTGTTCAACAATCTGCGGCCCCATCGGGCAGCCCATGGATGTGAGTGTCATTTCGACGCCGGCTTTGCCATCTTCGTCGAGATGCACGCCGTACACAAGTCCAAGGTTCACAATGTCTATGCCAAGCTCAGGGTCGATTACGTTCTCAAGCGCACCCATCATGCTTTCTTCCATCGCTTTATCCATCAATATCACTCCTTTTTAGAGTATATACCATTAATATACCAAAAAAATTACACTATTAAAATATAAATGATATGATAGTTTTATGAAAGATTAACAAGGAGTATACAACTGATGCACAAACATTTAATATGTCTGGACCTGGACGGTACACTTCTCACAGATGAGAAGAAGATCAGTCCATATACAAAGAAAGTGCTGATGCACTTGAAGGAGATGGGTCATGAAATCATGATCTCCACCGGCCGCCCGTACAGGGCGAGTGAGCCCTACTACCGTGAGCTTGAAATGTCGACGCCTGTCGTCAATTTCAACGGGGCGTTCGTCCACCATCCACAGGATCTTTATTTCAAGACGGTCCATGAAGAACTGGACCTTGAAGTGGCGAAGGAGATTGTGGACCGGGTGCCGGATCTGAACATACAGAACATCATCGCCGAGGTGAAGGACAATGTCTACATCCACTACCATGACGAAGTGCTGTTTGAGGCGTTCAGCATGGGCAGCCCGCAGGTGAAGATCGGCAACCTGGTGCAGAACATGGAGTCGGGGCCGACTTCCATACTGATCCAGGCGGAGGAGCCGGAAGTTCCGGGCATCCGCAGGGCGCTCGATGACCTGTTCGCCGAGACAATCGAACACCGCCGCTGGGGCGCGCCCTATCCGGTGATCGAAATCGTCAAGAAAGGCATCAACAAGGCGGTCGGCGTCGACTATGCACGCGGCTACCTCGGCATCAGCCAGGAGCATACCATCGCATTCGGCGATGAGGACAACGACACTGAAATGATTAAATATGTAAAACACGGTGTTGCCATGGGCAACGCGATCGAAGAGGTCAAAGAGGCCGCGGACCATGTGACGGAATCGAACGAAACCGACGGCATCGGCAAGTTCCTGAATGCGCATTTCGAATTGAATATACAACCATAACCGAGAGGAGCGATTGATATGCAGTTATTCGCAGACAGCTGTTCTGATATATCCCAGCAGGACTTCAAGGAGAAGGACATTGAATTCGTCCCGCTGAAAATCACCATCGATGACAAAGAATACCTGGATCAGATTGAGATATCGAGCCAGGAAGTGCTTGATGAAATCGCGGCCGGTAAACGTCCGCTCACCAGCCAGGCGAATCCTGAACAGTTCACCGAGATGTTCACACCGTATGTTGAGAAGGGGGAGCCGGTCCTCTACATCGCATTTTCAAGCGAGCTTTCCGGCACCTACCAGAGTGCTGTCATTGCACGGGACACGATTCTTGATGAGCATCCCGATGCGGACATCACGATCATCGATACGAAGGCGGCGAGCTACGGGCTCGGCCTCATCGTCGAACGCGCCCACGGCTATCTGGAAGAGGGTGTCCAGAGGGAGGAACTCCTCGGGAAAATCGAAAGCGATGTGAAAAGCATCCGCCATTTCTTTACGGTGGACGACCTGGATTACCTCGCCAAAGGCGGCCGTCTGTCCAAGGGCCAGGCATTCCTCGGCGGTCTGCTCAACATCAAGCCGCTTCTACATGTCGAGGACGGCAGGCTCGTTCCTCTGGAAAAGCACAGGGGCACCAAAAAAGTCCACTCGAGCATGATCAAGCACATGCAGGCGGACAACGTGAGAGGTGAAGTCCACATCACCCATGCGAATGCGCAGAAGCAGGCCGAACAGCTCCAGAAGAAGATCATGGAGGAGACGGCTGCCAGCAGTGTCAAAATCAGCATGATCGGCCCGACGATCAGCAGCCATACCGGCAACGGTACGGTTGCCCTATTCTACTTCAACGAAGGTGTGTAATATGAAGCATTGTATTATCGTGGGCGGCGTGGCCGGCGGTGCGACCGCCGCCGCACAGCTCCGCAGGATAAACCCCAAAATCCGCATAACAATCTATGAAAAGGGCCGCGACATCAGTTTCGGCAACTGCGGCCTGCCGTATAACATCGGCGGCGAGGTGAGCGACCGGGACAAGCTCGTCGCCGCAACGCCTGAAAGCATGGCCGAACGGGAGATCACCGTGAAGACATATCATGAAGTGATCCGTGTGGACAGCGGGGCGAAGAAAGTCACCGTGAAGGATGTCAGCGGGAATGATACGTTCGAAGAGGAATATGACTATCTGATCCTCTCCCCGGGCGGGGCGCCGAAGACAATGCCGGCTTTGCTCGATGTCCCGCAGTCATTCGTCATGCACAATCTCGAGGACCTGGACGATATCAATTCATATATCGCCAAGCATGACGTGAATAAAGTCGTCCTCATCGGTGCCGGATACATCGGCCTCGAACTGATCGAGAACTTTGTCAGACGCGGCATGGACGTGACCTTTATCCACAGGAGCGAGGAAGTCTACCGGCCGCTCGAAGATGATATGGGTGATTTCTTCATCGGGGAGATGAAGCGTCAGGGGGTCGATGTCAGGCTCAACACTGAAATCGTGGAAGTCGACGGCAACGTCGCGACGCTCGATAATGGCGAGGAAATCGATGCACCGATGATTGTTGCCGGGATCGGCATACTGCCGCGCACGGAATTCCTGAAAGACTCCGGCATTGAACTGAACGATGATGGATTCATCTGCACCGGTGAGACCGGCCGCACAAGCGCCGAATGCGTCTATGCCCTGGGGGACGCCATCGAGACATTCTACCAGCATACGGGCGGGAAGACGACCGTCGCCCTCGCCTGGGGCGCCCACCGCATGGCATACGTCATCGCCAGCCAGATCAGCGGAAATGAAGACGTCGAGTTCGAGGGGCTGCTCGGTACCAACATCATGCGGTTCTTCGACTATGATATCGCGACGCTGGGACTTCGCCAGCATGAAGTCCCCGGGTACGACCACTTCATCGTCGATCACCGTCAGCGGAACAAAGCCGGATACATGGACGGCAGCGTCCCCATCCAGGTGCGGATCTATGTGTCAAAACCGGACGGTAAGATTCTGCGCGCCGCCGTCGTCGGCACAGAAGGCGTCGACAAACGCATCGACATACTCGCAGCACACATCCGGCTCGGCGGAACGGCGGCCGACCTCGCCAACATCGAAGTCGCCTACTCCCCGCCGTACTCCAGCCCGAAAAGCGTGCTCAACATGCTCGGCTACAAAACGATAGAAAAAATGAAGAAATTCGATGAATGAATGATTGAGTGATTGAGGACCGCCGTGCCGTCTCCTGCGGGAGCGAGGAACGGCGGTTTTTTTGCGGGTGTGTGTGGGTGTGCGGCGGACACCGTGGACGGCGCCGTGTCCGGGAAACGCTCATGGCGGACACCGCGGGCGGCGCCGTGTCCGGGAAACGCTCATGGCGGACACCGCGGGCGGCGCCGTGTCCGGGAAACGCTCATGGCGGACACCACGGGCGGCGCCGTGTCCGGGAAACGCTCATGGCGGACACCACGGGCGGCGCCGTGTCCGGAAAGCACTTATGGCGGACATCGCGGACTGCGCCGTGGCCGGTAGGACAGTTTAGCGGCCGCCGTTCATGCCACGATGGCCGGTAACAATGCTTATCGGCCTCCGTGAACCGGACCGTGGCCATCAAATGAGTTTGCCGGCCTCCGTTTGGAATTTCGATTCAGCTACCGGACCTCGCCCCACCAAAAAAAGAGGCCACACCGGCCCCTCTCACAAATCATCACATATTTTCTTTTGGCTTACGGCGTTTGGCTACAATCCAGATGAATATTCCGAATCCGCCGAAGATGATGAGTCCGGCGTAGACGTAACCGTTATTGAGGCCGGTCTCTTCAGTGATGGCGTAGAGTTCCGCCTCTTCCCGGTCGAGGACGGCGTTGTAGCTGTCCTGTCCCTCAACGGATCTGAGCTTGTCTCCGATGAGCATGCCGCTCATCATCTTGCCCCTGTCCTCGGCTTCAAGCGGGACGTTGAAATTTTCGGTCCTTGAGGTGTCGTTGATGTTCAGTATGAAATCGACGTCGGTGGTGTCATACCGGACGACGTAGTGGCCGTCTTCGCCTGTTTTCAATTCCGTCATCTCGCCCTCGAGCAGCTGTTTGTGCTGTGTGAATACGGTGTTGATCTGCTTGATGTAGTCGACGACTTCCTGGTCTGTCCAGAGGTCCATCTGCCTGTGCACCTCAGGGATGCTGTCGCCGTTCAGCGCGACTTCCGTACCGTACTGGAAGCTGATGGGTCCCGGGTAGCCGTACAGGTACGCGGTGAGCTGCTGTATGCGGGTGCCCGGAAACATGTTTTCCCCGGCCGCATGAATCGTGAAGCGTTCTGTGAACCAATGGTCCGCAAGTAGCATCTGCCCGTCTTCCGGATAGGATGGTATCGCCTTATCGGTCGTACTGAAGGCTTCTGCGACATCCTGTCTCATGGATTCTGAAGCGACATGGTCGAACCCTTCCGCCCCGACCGATTCGCTGCCGAGAATGCCGTATGTCGTCACGCCCTGCGGCATGAATTCGCGGGCGTCCACGCCGTCCTGCACCACGTTCATGCTGAGGCCGTCGATGCCGAATTCATCAACGAAGGACTGCGCCATCTCCCTGTATGCGTCCTGGTTCTCCGGCACGCTTAAATCGATGAACTCCACATCGGCGGCCTCAGAGTAGTATTCCTGCTGGAGTTCATTGAGCTCGGGGTCCTGAAGGGTCTCATAACCCTCCACCGCACTCGCCGGCATGTCGACGACGACTTTCATATCCATCTCATGCGCTGCATCGACGAGCGACTGGAAACCTTCCGCTCCGCCGAATGATTCCTCGATCTCCCCGTAGTTTTCCACGTCATAGCCCAGATAGTCCTCATCCGACTTTTCAAAGACCGGCGACAGCATGAGTGTGTCGAATCCCATGTCGTGTATGTATTCCAGATTTTCCTGTATGCCCCTGAAGTCCCCGCCGAACGGAAGCGGCTCCGCCTCGTCATCCGTCACATTGACATCATTCGATTCATCCGCATTGAGGAAACGGTCGACGACAACTGTATAGATGCGCTCATGCGGCTTTTCCTGGGCTGATGCATCCTGCTGGAACATGCCGCCCACAACCAGCACCAACACCATGTATTTCAATAATTTCTGCATTGTGATCCTACCTTCTTGTCTAATATCCCAAGTATACTAGATTAAAAATAAAAATATCATATTTTCAAAAAATGTTCACAAAATCCCATAAAAAAGACACTCCCTTAAAAAGAGTGTCTGATTTCAACAATGTTATCTGAACAGCGCAGTGACCGGTCCCATCGGCAGATAGATGCCAAGCCCGATCGTGATGACCGCAAGTACAAGGAATGTGATGAACATCGTCTGACCGGTAGCTTTCCTCTTCCTTATCACTGCCATTTCCATCAATCCGATTGTGAAAAGACCTGCAAGGAATTTTAAGCCGTACAACATGCCGTTGATGCCCATCGCCTGGATGAACAGTACGAGTCCGGAAACCAGAACGACAACATAAAGAAGTCTTGCGATCATATGGGGAACTTTTGCATATTTCGCATTCTTGTCCCCGGGATTTTTAATTGAGAAGTAAGTGATGAAGAAGAATACAACTGCAAGGACAATTGCTGTAAGGTGCAAGTGTATCATGAAATCTCCCTTTCTATTGTGAATCACTTACCATTCTAACATATCCGCCCGGATTTTCATTCCCCGATATATGTCGTAAGTGTGCCGATTCCGTTGATGGAAATGCGGACTTCGTCACCCTTTTTCAAAAACTGCGGCGGGGTCATGCCGGCGCCGACGCCGCCCGGTGTGCCGGTTGCGATGATGTCGCCCGGCTCAAGCACGACGTACTTGGAAACTTCCGCAATGAGTTCATCGAGCTTCAGCACCATTTCCGATGTGCTGCCGTCCTGGCGGATTTCCTCATTCACCTTCGTGACGATGGATGTCTGCTCCGGATTCGGCAGCTCGTCCTTCGTGACGATGAACGGCCCCATCGGGCAGCCGCCCTTCAGACTTTTGGACAGGAACGGCAGGAGGTGCTCCTTCTGCAGGTCACGTGCCGTGATATCGTTGATGATCGTGTAGCCGTAGATGTAATCGAGTGCCATCGAGCTTTCTATCCTGTCCGCGCGCTTGCCGATGACAACGCCGAGCTCCCCTTCATAGTCGAGCGCGCTGGTCACCTCCCTATGGTCCGGGATGACCGCCTCGTCCCCGACAAGGCTCGTCGCCGCCTTCGTGAACACATAGAGGCTCTCGACCTCGTTGTCCAGCTCCTCGGCGTGCTTTTTGTAGTTGCGCCCGAACGCGATCACGTTGTTCGGCGGCGTCACCGGCGCAAGGAATTCTATATCTGTAAACGGTGCCTTATACTGGTCCGCATTGCCGGACTCGTCCGCCTTCTCCACTAATTTTCTTACGATTTCCTGGAAATCCAGAGTGTTGTATGTTGATATCCCTTCGAGCAGCGTCTTCGGATAGCCCGCGTCACCGCCGAAATCCTCGAACAGCTTCGGCAGTATCCATGCACTCTCCTCGCGCTTTACCTTAACCCCGTAGTAAGTCTGGTTTCCGTAGTCAAATGTCAAAAATTTCATGGATTACGCTCCTTTTGTCGTTTTGTCCATTATAACAGACAACCGGTCAATTTTTCCCGGATTGATCTGAATTATCCGCAAATAGTGTTTCAATGCCGCCGGCCCCTGCCTTCCGGAATAAAAACCCACCGGCGATTGACAGTACGTAGACCGCCGCCATGACCAGCACCATCGAGAGTATGCTGATGTCGCCGTACGCGGTGAATCCGATTCCGTAGAAGATGAATATCAGCAGGATGTTGCCGGCTATATACATCGTCAGTACCCTGCCGCCGAGCGGTGCAAACAGCGCCCCGGCTTTCCCGGGAATGACGCCCGAGATGAACAGGAGCAGGATGAAATATCCGAGGGCGAGGACGGGACCGCCGAAATTATCAGCCAGCAGCGTGCCGCTGTATGTCCCGAGCGTAACGACCTGGATCAGCTTCAGGGCGAGGCCGCCGCCCGCAAGCGTGATGAACATCGCGACTGCGAGTATATGGTTTGCCCCGAGCAGTTCCCTGATACCGAGTTTGGCCAGCGCCATGCCGAAGAGCAGCCACGGCAGGACGGTGAACAGGAGGGCGTACACCGTACCGGGGATGTCGCCTGTGAATATCTCGATATTTTTGCTGATGATCGCGAAGTAGTCGCTGCTCCTGTACACACTGGTTTGTTCATTCACCGTCTGGATGGCCGAGTACATCTTATCCGTCGGCGAACCGATATTCTCCAAAATATCCGGCAGGACGTTCACTGCCATGTGGAACGCGAACAGGAGAACCGCCGAAATCATGGGCACGAACCATTTCGATTTCAGGAATATGAGTCCCACGAGCGCCGTCAGTGCAAGTCCCGGCAGGAAATCCCAGGCAAAGATGAACACCGACTGGAGTGAGCCCGCGAGGAAGACGGTGATTGTTATTTTGACGAGATCCGGAATCCCCCTGTCCCGCCAATGGTTCAGCATGTAGCCGGTGATGAGGGCGACCAGCGGTATGACGGCGCTGCCGGTGAATATGTTGACCAGGTGATATGAGCTGAGCGCGTCACCGCTCAGATATTCATATACATTTATCGCATCAAACGGCATCATGTAGTACATCCCGTTCATGAGGAGTACCGGGAATAGTGTGATGGCCAGGATGAATCTGATGCTGCCTTCTTCAGTTTTCAATTTTAATCGCTCCATAATCAAAGAAATATAGATACACAGTAACATCTTTGCCGAGGGCCTGCATCGCAGAGCGCCTGTAGATATCCATCTGTGTGCGGTATCTCTCCACGAGGTCCGACGGTCCGAGTCCGGTGCCCGCCACGCGGTCAGTCTTGTAGTCCAGTATGACGTAGCTGCCGTCAATCTCGAGCAGGGCGTCCATGATCCCCTGAACCATCTGGTCCTCATATGCCGAGTAGCCGATCGCCTTCTGGTTCATGATGAAGGGGATCTCCGTATGGATGGATTCCTGGCGCGCCAGCAGTCCGGACATCACACTGTCGGACAGGAACTGTTCGATGTTCTCCACCATCTTCTCCCTGTGCATATCGGTGATGAGCATGTCTTCCTGGGTGTTGTCTTCAACCAGGCGCCTGACGTAGGCGGCGCGTTCCCGATCCCCGAGCCCGCGCACTTCTTCGTAGCGGTTCATCATGTGCATCATCATCTGGTGCATCACAGTACCGAAGACGGGTGCATCGAGCGTCTCGTTGCGGAAGTTCGGCAGCCTCAGGTTCGGCGTCCGGTCATGGCGGATGACTGCACTGTCGTCCGGCGGCGTTTCATTGCGCCGTTTGATTTCCGTCACGGACTCCTTGAATACGGTACGGGTCTCTGCCTGATGCGGGTATTTATAGAACAGCCGTTCCTTCAGCAGTTCATTGTCCGCCACCTTCAGCCCTTCGAGTTCAGCAAGCGACGCGTAACGCCTGTCATCCGTCCCTGTCTCCTCCGGTGGTTCAACATGCTCCACTGTGAGGAACGGCATCTCCTCATTGATGAAGATCGGGGCGATGAGATCCTGTATGGTCCGGGCGTTCAGCCTGTCGTCTGCGTTGATCAGCCCAGGCTCATAGGAGTATTTCTCCTTATACTCCCCTTTGTAGACCAGGGGCATGATGAGCTTGTCGATCGCACGGGTCATCGCCACATAGACAAGCCGCATCTCCTCGCTGATCAGCTCCCGGAGTATCTGCCTGGCTGCGACTTCCGAATGGATGCTCGGCATCACTGCAAGCGCCTCCGGCAGGAACCGCTTCATCGCAATGCCCTCTTCGGGGTGGACGCTGATCTTTTTCGAAATGTCCATCATGTTCAGCCGGCGGTGCAGCCCCGCATAGATCACATAATTGAATTCGAGCCCCTTGGACGCATGGATCGTCATGACACGGAGCGTGTCATCGTCCGGCGACACCGTGTTCTCTTCCCCGAAGTCCTGGCCGTCATCGATCATGCGGTGGATGTACGAGATGAATTCATACAGTGACAGGTGGGACATGGCTTCGAATTCACGCGCCTTTTCTATGAAGCCGTTCAGGTTCGCACGCCTTGATATGCCGCCTGCGAGGCCGGCGAAGTATTCCAGGATGCTGAACTCGAGATAGATCTCATCAATCAGCTCCGGCACACTCATATAGCGCGCATATTCCTGGAGCGATCGGAGTGCATCCCGGAATTCGTGGATCTTCTTCATGACCACCGCCGGGCCGTCATATCCGGTCAGTGCCCCGTACATGTAATCCGCGTCCGATGACGCACGGATGCGCGCGATCTCGTCTTCCGAGAACCCGAACATCGGCAGCCGCATCATGCCGACCAGATGGTCGTCCTGAAGCGGATTGTCGATGACGGAAAGGATGCTGATCATCGTGCGGATCTCAAGCGTGTCGAGATAGCCCGAGCGGTTGTTGACGAACACCGGCAGCTCTGCTTCACCGAGCAGCCTGCGGTAGGATTCATTATCCCGCGTGTTGCGCGTCAGAATGACGATATCCCTGTACTCAGCACCTTTCCTTACGAGGTCCCTGACCACATCGATGATGTGCTTTATCTCCGCATCGCCACCATATTCGGCCTTGTTTTCGATGATATGGCACTCCGAGGGGAGCGGCGCCTCCTCGAGATAGTTTCCCTGCACGAGCCGGTGCGTGTCATCATACGCGATCTCGCCGACTTCACGGTCCATGATCTTTTCGAATACCGTGTTCGTAAGGCCGAGCACTTCGCCGCGCGAGCGGAAGTTGTGGTTCAGGCTGATCAGCCTGCCGCTGCCCCCTGTCTTGAAGCGCTCCGACTTGGTGATGAACAGGGACGGGTCGGCCTGGCGGAACTTGTAGATGGACTGTTTGACATCGCCCACCATGAAGAGGTTGCCGTCCGATTCCCCGCCGGTCTTGAGCGCCTGGATGATGGCCTCCTGCACACGGTTGATGTCCTGGTACTCATCGATCATGATCTCCTTGAACTGGCGGCGGTAGCGCTCCCCGACCGCCCCGTCCCCGGCGTTCAGTATCGCGAGCGCATAATGTTCATAATCCGAAAAGTCCATTTCATTCCGTCCGCGCTTCTGCTGCCTGAACCGCTCGATCACCTTGAGCGCGATATCGATGAGTGCGTTATTGGCCCCGTTCATCGGTGCGAGCTCCGCCTTCACGCGCGCAAGATCATACGCCGGTGCGTCCCGCACCTCATTGTAGCGGTCGCGGACGCGCTTGTGCACGGCGAGCAGCGCCTCCTTGTCACCTTGGTCGGCAATATTTTTGATGAAGGCCGAACGGCCGTCCTTCAG
The DNA here is from genome assembly GCF_000986795.1 of Salinicoccus sediminis. Taxonomy (GTDB): domain Bacteria; phylum Bacillota; class Bacilli; order Staphylococcales; family Salinicoccaceae; genus Salinicoccus; species Salinicoccus sediminis. The sequence continues at coordinate 455,898 of NZ_LAYZ01000024.1, forward strand.
TGCGAATGCCGGCAGTTCCACAGGCCGGCCCTCCATCACATCACCACTCGCCCGCTCGACAGACATGACGGCGGATTCAAGCGCATCGTAGGCATCCAGCACCTGGTTCTCCTTTATCGATTCGTGCACCGCCGTCCTGTAATGGATGCGGAGCTGTCCAAGGTCTGCAGCAAGCGCATCGAGCTTCAGCCTGGGATTGTGGTTGTGATCAGAGAGTATGCCTTCGAGCCGGTCCACATCAATATACTGGTCCCTGTTTCCCTCGAGGAACCCTTCCGGGTCGGGGCTCGCAACCGCCGTATAATAAAGGTCCCGTATGGCGCCGAGCAGCCCGTCGTTGCTCTTGTCCGTCGACAGCATGGTGGAAACAAACCGGAAATCTTCATCCGGCGCCATGTAATAGGATTCGAGCACACTGGAAATCACGTTCTCCAGACGGAGTTTCATCTCGATATCACCGAGTGTCCGCATATCCGGGGACAGCCCGATCACATTATAGTGCATCTGTATGAGGTGGAGGCAGAAGCTGTGCAGCGTCGATATGTGCGCCTCTTTCAGCTTCAGGGACTCCTCGTATATCCTCGGGTCCCGTTTTTCAAGAAACGCGGTCCTGAGCGCCTTCTCGATCTTCTCCTTCATATCGCGTGCGCTCATGTTGGTGAAGGTTGCGACGAGGACTTCATCGATCGAATACTTCTCCTCCAGTATCTTCCGGATGATGCGTTCGACCAGCACCGTCGTCTTCCCGCTCCCCGCAGCCGCCGCCACCAGGACGTCGGAACCTTCATATTCAATCGCTTCGAGCTGCTTATTTGTCCATTGGACCATGGTCTCCCACCCCGCTTTCAAAATTCTCTATCGTTTCGTCATCCACCGTATTCATCCTGATGTCCCGCCGGTTCATCAGCGGATCGATGCGGCAGGCGGATTTGAAGTCGCACATTTCACACGCCAGCCTCGTGTTCGACGGATCGAGGGATATCGGTGAAGCCAGCACCTCGCCCCGGTACATGCGGTCCGTCGTATCCCGGTACATCTGCATGATGTGATCCGCATAATGTTCAAACAGCAGCGGGCTGTAGTACCTGTGCCGGGTCGCTTTGTTTATTTTGCCCGCCCTGGTGACGGAGATCGGATAGTAGGCGCTGTACGCCTTGTAATCATCGAGTTTTGACAGCATGCCCGTAATGCCGACCGAAGTCTCATCGATCATGCCGTCGTATTCGGCATTTTCATTGATGAACGCCCCGTCCGGGCGCATGCGCTTCTTCTGCTCCTCTTCTGCGTGTTCCAGCGACTCCTCGCCGCCAAGCGAGATGAGCGGATCCCTGACCGGGAAGAACAGCATGCTGTTCGGCATGATGCGCCCTTTGCCGAAATACTCCGGGCCCTTTTCCACCAGCACATGCATGTATGTCATCATCTGCAGTTCGAGGCCGTTCAGTATGCCCGCTTTCGAGATGGACCGCGCACTCGACTTGTAGTCGATCAGGTTCACATAGGCGCCGTCCTTCGTCTCATACATATCCACGCGGTCGATCTTTCCCCGCAGATGGATCGTATGTCCGTCCCCGCTCGTCAGTGTCACTTCATCGATCGGGCTTTTCACGAAGCCGAATGACAGCTCGGCTTCCGCGATCCTGTAGTCTCCCAGTTCCTCGATGTCCCGCATGAACAGAAGCAGGCGGACGATCGCATCCCCTGCGCGCCGCTTCAGCGACTGGTAGTAGCCTGTATAATCGAAGATGCCGAACTGGATCGCCCGGGCGAAACGCTCGATGGAATCCTCCACCTGCCTCCGTATCTTCTCTTCATCGTGAAGGAGTGTGAATCCAAGTTTCGTCACTGTATCATAGAGCACTTCGTGGTACAGGTTCCCGAGCTCAAGCGGGGCCACCTGATACGGTTTCCGCACATTGAGCCTGAGGCCGTAGGCACTGAAATGCTGGAACTGGCAGCGGTGGAACGTCTCAAAACGCGACACGCTCGCGTTCATCTCCCCGCCGTACAGTGCCTGTGCCGCTTCTTTTGACAGCGGCCGGGCGCGGTTGTCATGTGTCAGATTGCGCCTCAGCCTCGGATAGAAATCATGCCAGCTGTCCTTCATGAGCATCTGGAACGTCTCGATCCACGGCCGGTATTCCGGCAGCCTGAGGAAATCCGCGGGTTCATCCACCTGTGACGTCATCATCTCCCGCATCTTCAGGTGCAGCAGCGGCTCCATGCTCGCAGCCGATGATATCAGGCGTTCCGGATTGAAGCGGCTGTATTCACTCACCCGCCTGTATTCGTAATTCCGCACATGCTCCGGCCGCTCGGGCATCACTTCATCGAGGAACGGGCTGCGCTTTGTCACATCCCCTGACGGCAGTGTGACACTCCAGCTGAGATACAGCCCCTCGGTCGCCCGAGTGATCGCAAGGTAGAATACGAAGCGCTCGTCCTGGGCAAGCGTCCTCGAACTCGGCGACAGTTCGATGTCCGCCCGTTCGAAAAGCGCCTTCTCCTCGTCGGAGATGATGTCCCTGTTCCGTGTTTCCCGGGGCATTGAATCGCGGTTCACACCGATCAGGAAGATATATTTCTTGTTCTCCACTTTGGACAGGTCGAGTGAACCGACCATCACCTGATCTATTGTGGAGGGGAGCAGGCTGAACTCCGCATTCTTAAGGCCGTCCATGAAAGCTTCATAGAAAATCTGGAAACGGACAGCTTCATCATCATAGACCACATAGGCATCATCCAGCAGGCGGATGAACATATTGTAAGCCTGCTCGGTTTCATCCCTTTCCTGAATCTGGTTGTTCTCATCCTGACGCACCATCTCCTCTGTGATCTTCTCCACTATTCCTTCTGCCATCAGGAAATCATAGATGATGCCGATGTACTCGCGCACCGTCCGCTCCGTCCTGAATTCGGCAAACAGCATCTCAAGGCGCGACAGGACTTTATTCTTGAAGTCGATCATGTCCTGATACTGCACGCTCTTGTCGACGGTATGGAGCACGCCGTTTTCGTCCGGCACGGTGATGTAGCGGAATTTGTCGTCATCGAACAGGGCGGCACCGCCGAGGCCGCGCTCCAGCGCAAAATTCTCCAGCTGGTCGATGTACATCCTGTCTGTATCCTCACACAGGTATCCTGTCTTCAGCACGTTCATGAATGCATTGAATTCGTAATTTTTCGTGTAGCAGTCGAGCAGCGCCATGATGAACTGGATGAACGGATGGGAGTACATCTGGATTTTCTTGTCGATATGGTATGAAATACCGAACCGCCTGAAAACGGAGCGGATGATCGGTTCATAGGACGCGTCCCTGTAGAGAATTCCGATGTCACTGTAGTAGGCGCTGCCGCCTGCCACGAGACGTTCTATCTCCCGCGCCGTTTCGGTGATCTCCTCAAGGGCGTTCGGCGCTTCGGTGATGGTCACCCCCTCGTAGTCATACATCGCCTCCTGTTCTGCGAAATGCGACTCGATCTGGATGAGTCCTTTCTTTTCGGAGCGTTTGAAGTCCTGTCCGAAATGTTCGAATTCGAGGGTGTCATCCCCCATGAAGAAACGGAGCCTTTCGATGACGGCATCCGTCTTCCTGAACAGTTCCTTGTTCGTCCCCTGGTGGGTGAGGAGGATGTTTATCTCCCGCACGCGTGTGTGAAGCGCCTGGATGAGCGCGTATTCCACTTCGGTGAAGTTGTGGAAACCGTCGATATAGATGACCGCATCCTCGAGAGATCTGATCGTCTCGCCGGAGTAGATGAGGTCGATGAACTGGTCGGTCAGGTTCAGATCCTCTATCTGGAGTTCCGCCGCCCGCCGCAGCCACTGGTCATAGATGAGATGTAGATCGGAAAACTTGTCCTTCATGCGGCCGGTGTCAGGCTGCGCCCGCCTCAGATCATCGGGTGCCACCCGGTAGGCACTCAGCTCTTTGAGCATATCGAGCACTTTCCCGGAAAATTTTATGTACTGCGAGCTGTCCCTGTAGAACGACAGCTGCTCCTTCATCTCCGTCATCATCTTGTGGAGCAGCATGACATGCCCGCTTTCCGACAGGGCATCCCGCGTGGAATGGCCGGTCTCGTTGAAGACATGCCACATGAAGCGGGAAAAGCTGAATACGGCGGTCCTGAGACTGCCGCTCCCTCCGCCCCCCCGGGCGTCCGTGATGATGTTTTCATATCTCAGCGTATTCTGCGTCGGCGTGATGATATAGATGGCGGCACCGAGCGGCCGGCCTTTCGTTTCCGTCTGTATGTCGTCGAACATCCGCCCTGTCTTGCCGGTACCGCTGACACCGGTCCAAATATTTATCGTCATAACATTTCACTCCTCGAGAGTAGACAAAAGACACCCTTCATCCGGGTGTCTTTTCCATTCAGTCAAAATTGATGGATATTTCATTGAGAGGCCAGAAGCGGAGCTGGACTTCCCCGATCACTTCCGACTGGTCAACCAGTCCGAAATCGCGGCTGTCCCGGCTCACCGGACGGTTGTCACCCAGCACGAGCAGTGTCCCTTCCGGGATGGTCTCCTCTTCGACACCAAGTTCCTCCAGTGTGAAATTGTCCATGTATGAATCTTCCGTATGGGTCACATAATCTTCATTGAGCGGTTCGCCGTTCACATAAACCTGCTTATCTTCCATACTGACGGTGTCACCGGGTGTGCCGATTACCCGTTTAACATAGGCCGGACCCTTTTCGGAATTGAAGACGATCACATCACCCGTCTCATAATCGGTGAAATTATCAATGAATTTGTTGACCACCACTTTGTCCCCATCTTCGAATGTCGGATCCATGCTCAGTCCGTCCACCGTGAATGATACGAACAGGAACTGCCTGATTATCAATATGAGGACCACCGCGACCGCTATCGCAATGAGCCATTCTTTTATCTCTTTCAGCATAATGCCACACCTCTATTTATCCATTTTTCTGTTGATGTACTTCTGGTACCATTTCGAAAAGAAATAGATGAGCACCAGGCCGGCGATTGACAGCGTAAGCCGCAGCGGGGAATTGAAGAATGATGTGACATCGTATCCCACCAGAGACATCGTCAATATCATGATCGCTTTTGCTGCAAGCAATATATATAAGTATACGACTTTTTTAAGGTTCGATAAAGCCGCAATGACATTGATCACCGATGTCGGTGTAAAAGGCAGTGCCAGCAGTACGAACAGGAACACGAAACCGCGCCGGTCGATGAACGACAGCAGCTGTTCGAGCCGTTTGTGCTTTCTGATATATTTCTGTGCGGGCCTCCTGAAAAAATACCTTATGAGCAGGAACACGAGATAGCTGCCGAGTACCGTCCCGGAGTAGCTTGACAGGGAGCCCAGTATGAAACCGTATGAATTTATATTGACCACCACGATGATGAACAGCGGCAGGAACGGCAGGAATGATTCCATGAACACGAGCAGGAACCCGACGATGAGTCCGAGCTGTTCGACTTCCTGGAACAGCTGCTCAAGCCCTTCCTGCGTCATCAGTCTTTCAAACATTGCTTCCAAATTAATAACCCCGTCCTATTTAAGAAAGGCTATATTACAGTGTAATATAGCCTCAAGTTCTATACAATTATATAATTTTTAGCGGAGTCTGTCATTCAATTGCTCCCGCAATTCTTCATATCCGGATTTCCCGAGCAATGCGAACATATTCTGCTTGTATGCTTCCACACCCGGCTGGTTGAACGGGTTGACACCGAGAAGATAACCGCTCAGTGCACATGCGATCTCGAAGAAGTAGACCATATAGCCGAACGTATAGGCATCCATCTTCGGAATCTGCACGACCATGTTCGGCACTCCGCCGTCCACATGGGCAAGGATCGTGCCCGTCATCGCCTGGTGGTTGACAGCATCGACTGTCATCCCCGCCAGGTAGTTGAGGCCGTCAAGATCCGCTTCCTCCTCTTCGATCGTCAGATCGGACAGCGGTGTTTCTACATCGATGACCGTCTCCATCAGCATCCTTCTGCCTTCCTGGATATACTGGCCCAGTGAATGCAGGTCTGTAGTGAAGTTTGCACTGTGGGGCAGGATGCCCTTATTGTCCTTGCCTTCACTTTCCCCGAACAGCTGCTTCCACCATTCGCCGAAATACTTGAGCCGCTCGTCATAGTTGATGAGCATCTCGACATCGTACCCTTTGGCAAGGAGTGCGTTCCGCACCGCTGCATACTGATAGGCCGGATTGTCTTCGAGTGCCTCTTTTGCCAGGTCATCCATTGCCGCACGCGCACCCTCCATCATCTGGCTGATGTCGATGCCTGAAGCGGCTATCGGCAGGAGTCCGACAGCGGTCAGCACGGAATATCTGCCGCCGACATCGTCGGGCACGACGAACATTTCATATCCCTGCTCTTTGGCGAGTGTGTTGAGTGCCCCCTTTTCCCGGTCTGTCGTGACATAGATGCGGCCCGCGGGATCATCATACTTTTCCCCGAGCAGCTTCTTGAATACGCGGAACGCGATGGCCGGCTCCGTCGTCGTACCGGATTTGCTGATGACATTGATGGAGAAGTCCTTGTCCTTCAGATGGTCTTTGAGTTCATTCATGTAATGGCTGGACAGGTGATGGCCGGCGAAGATGATTTCCGGCCCGTTCGGGCCGAACGCCGGCGCCATCATTTCAATTGCCGCCTTTGCTCCAAGATAGGAGCCGCCGATGCCGATTACGACCAGGACATCGGAGTCACCCCTGATTTTATCCGCTGCTTTTCTCACGCGGGAGAACTCTTCTTTGTCATGGTTTTTTGGCAGATCGACCCAGCCGAGGTAGTCGCTGCCTGCACCGGTGCCTTCATGGATCAGCGAGTGGGCGGCTGAGACGAACGGCTTCAGGTTGTCCAGTTCCTTTTCGTTTAAAAATGTTGAAACATTACTATAATCGAATTTGATGTGTGTCATAGCATCCTCCAAATAGTTTATCTATCTTCTATATTGTAGATAAAAAGGGCATGACTAATCAAATATTTTCGACGTCACTTTTTTCAACACGCTTTTCTGCGGGATGATGCCGCTGATCTCATCCGCCTTCCCTTCATGCAGCAGGTTGACGATGCGGCTGCCGACGATCACACCGTCACATGCCGCACCGGTCCTTTCCGCCTGGTCCCGTGTGCTGATGCCGAAGCCCGCGCATACAGGTGCATTGCTCACTTCGGTGATGCGCGACAGATGGTCATAGAGGGAGTCGTCAAAACCGTCGCGGACGCCTGTTGTGCCGTTGACCGTCACCGCGTAGACGAAGCCTTCCGCAGTCTCCGTCACTTCCCGGATCCGCTCCCGGCTGCTCGTCAGTGTGACGAAGCGGATGTTTGCGATGTCGTACTTGGCAAGCGGCGCGCCGAATTCGCCCTCCTGTTCGAACGGGACATCCGGAAGGATGACACCGGCGACACCCGCTTCATGCGCCAGGCCGGCAAACTTCTCCGCTCCGAGCCTGAGCACAGGATTCGCATATGACATGATCACGACGGGAATGCCGATCTCTGCCTTTATGCGGGCAAGTTCCGAAAGCACCGCTTCAAGCGTCACGCCTTCGGCCAGTGCACGCCGGCCCGCCGCCTGGATCGCCGGACCATCCGCCACAGGGTCCGAGAATGGAATGCCGAGTTCCACGATCGATACGCCCGCCGACTCGAGTTCCCTTATCTGGCGCCCGAGATCAGACAGCCCGCCGTCACCGGCCATGATATAGGCGATGAAGGCTTTTTCATCCTTTTCCTTCAGTCTGTTGAATGTGTCTTCTATCTTGAATTTACTCATCTCCGCCGACCCCCTTCAGCCGTTCCTTGATTTCGGCAACATCTTTGTCCCCTCTGCCCGACAGGCAGATGACGAGGCTCTGTCCCTTTTCCATATCCGGTGCCATCTTCAGCGCATGGGCGACGGCATGGGCACTTTCAAGCGCCGGGATGATGCCCTCGGTCCGTGACAGCACTTTGAAGGCACCGAGCGCCTCCTCATCGGTGACATGTGCGTATTCTGCACGGCCAATCGATTCGAGATGGCTGTGCTCCGGCCCTATCCCCGGGTAATCGAGCCCCGCGGATATCGAATAGGCCTCCTGGATCTGTCCCGCTTCATCCTGCAGCAGGTGCATCTTTGCACCGTGGAGGATGCCGATGTGGCCGTTTGTGAGCGAGGATGCATGCTCGCCCGTCTCAATGCCGCGGCCGGATGCCTCGACACCGACCATCCTTACCGACTCCTCTTCGATGAACGGATGGAACATGCCTATGGCATTGCTGCCGCCGCCGATGCATGCAACGACTGCATCGGGCAGTCCGCCCTCAATGTCCGCCATCTGCTGCTTCGTCTCTCTGCCGATGACCGACTGCAGGTCGCGCACGATTTCCGGGAACGGATGCGGGCCGAGCGCCGAGCCCAGAATGTAGTGGGTGTCATCGACATTCGCCACCCAGTAGCGGAGTGCCTCGTTCACCGCATCCTTCAGCGTGCCGCGCCCCTGGTCCACGCTGACGACCCGGGCGCCCAAAAGTTCCATGCGGAAGACATTCAGTTCCTGGCGCCTCACGTCCTCTTTCCCCATGAATACCACGCAATCCAGGTCCAGCAGCGCACATACGGTGGCGGTCGCCACGCCGTGCTGGCCGGCGCCCGTCTCGGCAACGATCTTCCGCTTGCCCATGCGGCGGGCCAGCAGCGCCTGCCCGATCGTATTGTTGATCTTATGGGCGCCCGTATGGTTCAGGTCCTCCCGCTTGAGATAGATCTTTGCACCGCCGCACCGTTCTGTCAGGTTTTCGGCCAGGTAAAGCGGCGTCTCCCTGCCGACATAGTCCTTCAGGTACGACTCCAGTTCATGCTGGAATTCCTGGTCCTCCTTCGCTTCGCTGTATGCAGCCGCAAGCTCCTTCACCGCGCTCATGAGAGTCTCGGGTACATATCTGCCGCCGAACTCCCCGTAATGCCCGCGGGCATCCGGCTGTCTATAAGTCTTCTCCATCATTTACACTCCTCACTTCATTCATGATATCCTTTATCTTTTCCGGGTCCTTGGTGCCGTCCGTCTCCGCACCGCTTGAGAGATCCACTGCATACGGCCCGACTTCGCTGTAAGCCGCTCTGATGTTGCCTGCATCGAGCCCGCCGGCGAGTATCAGCCGTCCTTTGTCTATATCGGGGTGGTCAAGAGCCGACCAGTCGAACGCTCTGCCGGTGCCGCCGCGCGTATTCTTACTCCCGCTGTCGATCAGGATGAAGTCTGCCGGGAAGCTGAACATTTCCCTGAAAGTACAGGGTGATGCATGTGAAAACACCTTGATGACGCGTGCGTCGAGCGACCTGGCAAAATCTCCATCCTCATCACCGTGCAGCTGGACATAATCGAGCCCGGCGCGCCGGATGGCTTCATCGATTTCATCCTTGCCGGCATTCACGAACACGCCGACCCTTCTGATGCCTGAACCCAGTGCCCCGGCAATTTCCTCAGCTTCACCGGCTGTCACCCGGCGGCGGCTGTCGGCGAATAAAAATCCGATCATATCCGCGCCGCTCTCCTCGACTGCTTTTGCCGCTTCCACCGTCTGTACACCGCATATTTTCACTTTCATCTATAACTCCACCTTGAGTTCCTCTATCTTTCCAGCCGGGTCATCCGCCGTCATCAGCGTCTCACCCACCAGCAGCCCTCTGGCGCCGGCACACTGCATCCTGAGCGCATCCTCCCGCGTCCGGATGCCGCTCTCCGCTATGAACAAGGGGCCGGAATCCCGGTATTTCCCGAGCAATTTTTCCGTGTTCGCAATATCCACCGTGAAAGTCTTCAGGTCGCGGTTGTTGATGCCGATGATTTCCGGTTCTATCCTGAGGGCACGTTCCATCTCCGCTTCGTCGTGGACTTCGACCAGCACATCGAGACCGAGCGACTCTGCATGACCGCAGAGGGCTTTGAGCGCTGCATCATCGAGTGCCGCCACGATGAGCAGGATGACATCCGCGCCGTGCCGGCAGGCGTTGTCGATCTGGCGCGTATCGATGATGAAGTCCTTGTTGAGCACCGGTACGTCCACGGTCCGTTTCACCTGTCCGAGGTCCTCCATCGTACCGGAGAAGAATTTCTGATCCGTCAGGACCGAAATCGCGTCCGCTCCCCCGCCAGCATATTTTGCCGCCTGCTCCGCCGGGTTGACACTCTGGTTGATATCCCCTTTTGACGGTGAGGCGCGTTTCACTTCGGAGATCACCGCCATCGTATTTGAATCCTTGATCATTTCCGCCAGTGAAACCGGCTCTCTGTCCGCCTTAAGAGGCCCCGACGGCAGGCTGTCCAGCTCCGCTTTCTTCTGTGTGATGATTTCATCCAGTATGGTTCCCATCTATATCACCCTTTCGTCCGAATATCTGATCATGTTCCTGAGCTTGGCCAGCGCGTTGCCCGTTTCGATGCTTTCCCTCGCAAGCGCGATGCCGGCCTCGATCGAGTCTGCGGCACCGGCTGCATACATGCCGAGGCCGGCGTTCAGCAGTACCGTGTCCCGCTGGGCGGGCGCCGCGCTGCCCTCGAGCACGTTTTTCAGTATTTCCGCGTTTTCCCGGCTGTCCCCGCCGGCGATCTCCTCGAGGGGATACGTGGGGAGCCCGACGGATTCCGGCGTGAATTTCATTTCGTAGATGGCTCCGCCCTCGAGCAGGGCCATATGGTTCTCTCCGGCAAGTGACGCCTCGTCCATATGGCCGGCGCCGTTGATGACGACCGCCCTTTTGCGTCCGAGACGCTTCATTACCGTCGCCATCATCACGAGCTGGCTGCGGTCGTAGATGCCGAGGAACTGATGATCCAGCTCCACCGGATTGATGAGCGGCCCGATGAGATTGAAGATCGTCGGCACCCTGAGGTCCTGTCTGACCTTCATGATCTGACGGAGCTTCGGATGCACGTGCGGTGCAAAGAGGAAGGCGATGTTGTTCTCCTGGAGCATCAGATCCGTGTCCTCCGGCCCGAAATCGAGTGCCACACCCAGTTCGGACAGTACATCCGAACTGCCCGTCCTGCTCGTCACGCTCCTGTTGCCGTGCTTTGCGACTGTCACATTCGCCCCGGCAAGGACGAACGCCGATGTTGTTGAGATATTGAAGCTGTGCGAGCCGTCACCGCCGGTGCCGCAGTTGTCCATCACGTTTGTCATCGTGCGTCTGATCGGCAGTGCGTTTTCCCTTAGCACTTCGACGAGTGCGGCGATCTCCTCCACCGTCTCGCCCTTCGCCTTCAGTGCCATGAGGAATGCCGCCACTTCGGAGTCGCTCACGGTGTCGTTCAGTATGATCTCCATCGCCTCTGCCATCTCTTCGAACTCCAGATTTTCACGTGCGGACAGTTTTATGAGATGCGTGCGTATGCTCCGTTTTTCAACCTGTAATTTGAATGCCTGATTTGTATTCATTGTCCATTTCTCCTTCCGAATAAAAAAATCCCCCACAGACGTTCTGTCTGTGGAGGACGATATCACCGCGGTGCCACCTCGTGTTAATGCCCGCCGGGGCATTCTCTCTCGCCGTGTAATGTACGGCCGGCATCCGTATGGTCAGCCCAGGCCCATTCAGAACAGCTGCATGTGCCGGTTTCCACCACCCCGGCTCTCTGTCACATGCCCGCTGCACCTACTTGTTCTGGAATACGGATCTGTATGAATTTTGCGCTGCTGCTCACGGATAAAAAAAGGCTCCCCTGTCTCTATGAAAAGGACGGGGAGCCGTGGTACCACCTTTATTGACCGACTGAACGGTCCACTCTGGCTGCAGCTTATACTTCAGCTGCAAATCCCGGTAACGCGGGACGGGCGCCAGAGCCTAATCTCAAAATAATTTCAGCTTCTGGTTCTGGCGGAAGTCCATTCACATGTCCCATGCACCGGTTCACACCGACCACCGGCTCTCTTGAACATAAGGATATGCTACTCCTCTTCCTAATCATGTTATTCAAATGATTGAATCCTATACTAATACATGAAAAAAGATAATGCAAGCTTAAAATAAAAGTTTTTTCAGAAAAGTTGGATTACTCTATGCCCAGTGGCGGTATCTGATCGCCTCGGCCGTGCGTTTGATGCCGACCACATAAGCAGCAAGGCGCATGTCCACACGGCGGGTGTCATGGACTCTGTATACTTCGTCGAATGACTCCTTCATCTTCCTGACAAGGAGTTCATGTATTTCCTCATCGTTCCAGTAGTAGCCCTGCTTATTCTGGACCCATTCGAAGTACGAGACGGTCACACCGCCGGCGGATGCCAGCACATCCGGCACGATCAGCTTGCCGTTTTCGGTCAGGATGGCAGTCGCCTCCTGGGTCGTCGGACCATTCGCCGCCTCACAGATGATATCCGCCCTGATGCGGCCTGCATTTTCCACAGTGATCTGGTTGGCGATCGCCGCCGGAATCAGGATATCACATTCAAGTTCGAGCAGTTCTTCATTCGTCACCACTTCAAGGTCCAGTTCCTTCGCGACATCCACTTTGTCCTTATGCTCGATGATATAGTCGATATCGATGCCGTTCGGATCATAGAGCGCACGCGTGGACCTCGATACACCCACGATCTTCGCCCCTTTGTCGTAGAGGATCTTGGAGATGAAGCTGCCAGCGTTGCCGAAGCCCTGGACCACGACACGCGCATCCCCGATCTTGATGCCGCGCTTCAGAAGCGCCTGTTCGACACAGATCACCGCGCCCATCGCAGTTGCGGTGTTGCGTCCCTGGGACCCGCCGAGCACGATCGGCTTGCCGGTGATGAATTCGAATGCGTTATCGGAGTGCTTCACGCTGTACTCATCCATCATCCAGGCCATCACCTGGGCATTCGTATAGACATCGGGCGCCGGAATGTCCTTGGCCGGGCCCACAATCTGTGAAATCGCCCTGACGTAGCCCCTTGAGATGCCCTCCAGTTCCTTGTCGCTCAGCTCTTTCGGATTACAGATGACGCCGCCTTTGCCCCCGCCGTACGGAAGCCCGACGATGCCGGCCTTCAGCGTCATCCACATCGACAGTGCGATCACTTCCTCCTCCGTCACATCAGGGTGGAAACGGATGCCCCCTTTGGTCGGTCCCGCAGCATCACTGTGCTGGGCGCGGAAGCCTGTAAAAACCTTCACAGACCCGTCATCCATATGTACCGGAATGCGCACTTTGAGCAGCCTTTCAGGTTCTTTGATCAGGTCGTACATGCCCTCATCAAAGCCGAGCATATCCAGCGCTTCATGAATTACAGATTGTGTTGATGAAATAAGATTCGAAGTCTTCCCCATAATTTTTACCACCCGTCATAAGTTTTCCGCGGACACGGCATAATCAAGTGAATCCGCCCGCAAGATCCCGCCCTGTACAGAGCAGGGAACCACATCAGCCTGTCCTGGTTGTATCATGTTAAAATTTTCGCAATTTAAATATTTATAATAATACAAAAGTTCGCATAATGCAAGAAAAGCACGGGGCGGGATGTAATTGGATCCAACGTACGTCTCGTTCTGATGGAGACGGCCGTTAGACTTTAGACAATATGAAAAACCCGGAAATCCGTCGGATTTCCGGGTCGCGAATTCTTATTTTATGCCCAGCCTCTGTATCTGGCCGCTTCTGCTGTACGCTTGATGCCGATGATGTATGCTGCAAGGCGCATATCAATCTGGCGCTTGTCATGGAGGTCATAGATCTCATCGAAGGCTTTTCTGAGTTTGAGCTGAAGTTTCTCGTTGACTTCGTCCTCATCCCAGTAGTAGCCCTGGTTGTTCTGTACCCACTCGAAGTAGGACACTGTCACACCGCCTGCGGATGCAAGCACATCGGGAACGATGAGCTTTCCGTTATCGGTGAGGATTTTTGTCGCTTCTTTCGTAGTAGGTCCGTTTGCCGCCTCACAGATGATATCCGCTTTGATATCATTTGCGTTCTCTTCTGTAATCTGGTTGGCAATTGCTGCCGGAATCAGGATGTCACAGTCGATCTCAAACAGTTCATGGTTGCTCAGGACATCATCGAACAGGTTGGTCACCATGCCAAAGCTGTCACGACGGTCCAGCAGGTAGTCGATGTCGAGCCCGTTCGGATCATGCAGCGCCCCGTTCGCATCTGAAATTCCTACGATTTTGGCACCTTTGTCCGAAAGGATCTTGGACAGGAAACTTCCTGCATTTCCGAATCCTTGTATTACGATGCGGACATCCTCCATCTTCATACTGCGTTTTTCCATCGCCTGCTCGAGACACAGGACAACACCCATCGCTGTTGCACGGTCGCGCCCCTGGGAGCCGCCCAGCACGAGCGGTTTACCTGTAATGAACCCCGGAGAGTTGAATTCGTCAATCATGCTGTACTCATCCATCATCCACGCCATGATCTGTGAGTTCGTGAACACATCCGGCGCCGGTATATCCTTGGTCGGTCCGACAATCTGGGAGATTGCACGGACGTAGCCGCGGCTCAGACGTTCTACTTCCTCTATGCTCATCTCACGCGGGTCACAAACGATTCCGCCTTTGCCTCCGCCGTAAGGGAGATCGACGATGCCCGCCTTCAAAGTCATCCACATGGAAAGTGCAACGACTTCCTCCTCGTTTACATCAGGATGGAAACGTACACCGCCTTTGGTCGGCCCGACCGCATCATTATGCTGCGCCCGGTATCCCGTGAACACTTTTACAGAACCGTCATCCATACGTACAGGGATACGTACGGTCAACAGACGCATCGGTTCTTTGATGAGTTCATACATGCCCTCATCGAAGCCGAGTTTGTCCAGGGCTTCATGAATGATCGCCTGTGTAGAAGTGATAAGATTTGATTTCTCTGACATTTTTTATCCGCCTCTTTTTATGAAACTGTTTTCAACTTCATTGTATCATACTAAATCTTTTTTTAAAGCGTTATTTGGACAGCACTGACTTCACTTTTTCAAGCGCCCAGTCGAGGTCTTCTTTTGAAATGACGAGCGGCGGGGCAAAGCGGATGACCGTTTCGTGCGTCTCCTTGCAGAGGATGCCGAGTTCTTTCAGCTCTTCACAGTACGGACGCGCCGGCTCCGCCAGCTCCACACCGATGAACAGGCCGCGGCCGCGGATTTCCTTGATGGCCTGGTTGTCGATCTTCTTTAGTTCCGCCTTGAAGTATTCGCCCAGTTCGTTGGAGCGCTCCACCAGATTCTCGTCGATCATGACATCAAGCGCCGCTTCCGATACGGCGCAGGCCAGCGGGTTGCCGCCGAACGTGGAACCGTGGGAGCCCGGATTGAACACTTCAAGCACTTCCCTGTCGGCAACGACGGCTGAAATCGGGAACACCCCGCCGCCGAGTGCCTTGCCGAGGATGTAGACGTCCGGCTTGACATTATCCCAGTCCGTCGCGAACAGTTTGCCGGAGCGGCCGAGTCCTGCCTGGATTTCATCCGCCACGAACAGCACGTTGTGCTCATCACACAGGTCGCGCACTTCTTTCAGGAAGCCTTCCGGCGGAATGTTGATGCCGGCCTCGCCCTGGATCGGCTCCAGGAGGACGGCCGCTGTATTGTCATTGATCTGTGCCTTGATCTGCTCGATATCACCGAAGTCCACGAGCTTGATGCCCTCAAGCAGCGGGCCGTAGCCGCGGCGGTATTCCGCTTCGGATGACAGGGAGACGGCAGCCAGTGTACGGCCGTGGAAGTTCTGGTTCATCGCGATGATCTCCGCTTTGTCTTCCGCCACGCCTTTGACATCATACGCCCAGCGGCGCACTGCCTTGATGGCCGTTTCCACGGCTTCGGCACCGGTATTCATCGGCAGGGCCATCTCTTTGCCGGCCAGTCTGCATATCTTTTCATACCATGGGCCGAGACGGTCCGAGTGGAACGCGCGGGACGTCAGTGTAAGTTTGTCCGCCTGATCTTTGAGCGCCTGGATGATCTTCGGATGCCTGTGCCCCTGGTTCACCGCCGAGTAGGCACTCAGCATATCGAGGTATTTGTTGCCCTCCGGATCTTTCACCCATACGCCTTCCGCTTCCGAGATGACGATTGGCAGCGGATTGTAGTTCGGTGCTCCGTATTGGTTTGTCTGTTCAATGATTTCCTGTGATTTTGTCATAATGACACCCTTTCCAAAAAGACAGCAGGCTGAGACCTCCCGCTGTCCTGATAATATTTTATGATTTCTGTCCCTACATCTGTTCTGAAGATGTTTTACCCTGCATATGCAGAGTCAGGTAATCCGGACCGCCGGCTTTTGAGTCCGTACCGGACATCTTGAAGCCGCCGAACGGCTGGTAGCCGACAATCGCTGCTGTACAGCCGCGGTTGAAGTACAGGTTGCCGACCATGAAATCGCGGCGGGCCTGTTCGATGTGTTCGCGGTTCTGTGTAATGACAGCACCCGTCAGACCGTAGTCCGTCGCGTTGGCATATTCGATTGCCTGATCGAAGTCCTTCGCCGTCGCAAAACCGACGACTGGTCCGAAAACTTCTTCCTGCATGATGCGGTCATCATGTCTGAGACCTGAGAAGATCGTCGGATGTACAAAATGCCCAGTGTCATTCTCCGTCGTCCCGCCGGTTTCAAGCTTACCTTCCGACTTGCCGATTTCGATGTACTTCTGGATTTTCTCAAGGGACGCATCATCGATGACCGGTCCGACATTGACATCTGCTTCCGGGTTGCCCACTTTGAGCTGCTTCGTCTTCTCGACCACTTTGGCAAGCAGTTCATCGTGGATATCCTCGAGTGCGATTACACGGGAGCATGCAGAACATTTCTGGCCGCTGAACCCGAAAGCGGAATAGGTGATTGCTTCCGCCGCAAGTTCCAGATCGGCATCGGAATCGACGACGATGGTGTCCTTGCCGCCCATTTCTGCGATGACACGTTTGAGATGCGTCTGGCCGTCCTGGACGATGGCAGCTTTTTCATAGATGCGTGTGCCCACATCGCGTGAACCCGTGAAGGAAACGAATCGCGTATCTTTATGTTCCACCAGATAGTCGCCGATGTCACGGCTTGAGCCCGGAATGAAGTTCACCGCTCCTTTTGGCATTCCCGCCTCTTCCAGCACTTCCATGAACTTGTATGCCACGACCGGTGTGCGGGAAGACGGTTTGAGCAGCACAGTATTCCCTGTGACGAGTGCAGCAGCCGTCGTGCCCGCCATGATGGCGAAAGCGAAGTTCCATGGAGAGATGACAAGTCCGACACCGAGCGGTATGTAGTGGAACTGGTTGTATTCGCCCGGGCGGGATTCGACGTGGTCGCCGTCTTTGATCTTGAGGTTGTTCCGTCCGTAATACTCAAGGAAGTCGATGGCTTCCGCCGTATCCGCATCCGCCTCTTTCCACGGTTTGCCGGCTTCCTTGACAAGGAGGGCTGTAAATTCAAACTTGCGCTTACGGATGATCGCCGCTGCTTTGAACAGAACGTCGGACCGGAACTCGAATGTGGATTTCCTCCAGGATTCGAATGTCTCAAGGGCAACATCCATCGCCTGCTGGGCATGTTCTTGGCCGGCCTGGGACATGTGTCCGATCGTCTCCGTCTTTTCAGCCGGGTTATATGACTCTTTCTTTTCATCGGTCATGATGCGTTCGCCGCCGATGATCAGGGGATAGTCCTTGCCCAGATAAGATTTCACTGTCTTTAATCCCTCTTGAAGCTTTGTCCGGTTTTCCTCAATGGAAAAGTCCGTAAACGGTTCGTGTTTGTACGGTATCATTACAGATAACCTCCTTAAAGTATTGGATCTATAGATTATAATGAACGTTTTATCAGACTTTTTCAACCCTTTTGATAACTGCAGCACAGCGCAGAATGACAGGCATTGTAAACCTATTCATACAGTTTAATATCTATTCAATTGACAGAATATATTTCATTACTGCATTAACCTTTCCATATCCGGATGATGAAAACACTATTCATAAAAATTTATGTAAGCGGTTTTAAAATATGCCGTTAAAACGGTTTCAGCTGCTCCGGAACACTTCCAACATAAAAAGACCACAGCTCATGCTGCAGTCTTTTTATGTTCAAGCCGTGTTTTAAAATGGGAGGCCTCATCACTTATCCTTAAGGTATTTCTTTGCCTCTTCAATCCATTCCGGCATCTTTTGTCTGATGGATTCGAATCCATATTTCTCCGTCTCCCGGATCTGTTCCAAAACAGACCGCCTGTCCCGTTTCCTTTCCTCGCTTTTGAAGTATTCATTCTCCTTCAATGTAAGGTTCAGTTTGCCATGCTTGTCCACGCTCAAAATCTTCGCTTTTACAATCTGGCCCTTCGACAGAAACTGGTTTACATCATGGACATAATCGTTCATCACTTCCGAAATATGAATGAGTCCTTCTTGATTATCAGGGGTTTTGACAAAAGCGCCATACGGCTGGATGCCAGTCACTTTCACTTTGACGAACTGGCCTTTCCGATAATTTTTTGCCACTTATATTACCCCGCTTACTTTCGGTAGTACATACGCAATGATTATTTTATCATATTGAATAACGATTATCTAATCATCGGCGGGGGATGCGGCATATTAAAAACGCAGTCCAGCACTTCATTACGGGAGCACTGCCTGCGTCACGGTTCTTTATAAAGTTCGATGATTTCAAAAGCTTCAATTACAACGGGTCTGATTTCCCCGAGAGGCACCGTCTTTTCAAATGAAAAGCGGAACACATCCTGTACTCCGGCGCTCGCTTTTTCCACATCTTCCCTGTGCCTGAAAATCACATCCATGCTGTCGTAGATTTCACTGTCAAAGTCGAAATCCTCCCCGTCGGGCATACCGGCGGCCGCAGGACACCATCCTCCAAGGAGCCTGTACAGCTCGACATTACCTTCGGGACTCATCATGGTCTTTCTCATCCAGCTGTTTCAGCACCTGCTGTTCAAACGCCTTCATCTTCTCTTCCTGCTTCCTGGAATATTTTTTGACCAGGCGGAATACGATATAGGCCAGCAGGATACAGATGGCCAGCGTCAGGAAAGCCGGGATATATTCAGTCTTATCTTCCGGGAAATAAAGAAACTCCATCATAGTTAATCACTCACCTTTATCTCAATAGATTATAACAAAGAATATCCCGCCGTGTCTCATCCTATTAATGACTATTTTGTGAGCGTTTCAGCCTTAATTGTTGAAATCCCGGAAGAAATGTGCAGTGGAGATTACAGGCCGCATGTGCTTTTGGCGGACACCGCAGCTCCCGCCGTGTCCGGAAAACCTGAAAATCCGCACGGCCAGCATAAAAAAGGCAGAACCTCCCGGCTCTGCCCATGGTCAAACTATTCATCCATTACTTCACTTCGATGTTTTCGATGACTACATCTTCGACAGGGCGATCCTGTGCGCCTGTTTCAACATCTGCGATCTTCTCGACGATGTCCATGCCGTCAATGACATGGCCGAAAACCGTGTGGCGCTGGTCGAGCCACGGTGTGCCGCCATGCTCGGTATACGCATCGATGATTTCCGACGGGTAGCCGGCCCCTTCGAGCTGCGACAGCATCTGGGAAGGCACTTCTTTCAGCTGTACGATGAAGAACTGGCTGCCGTTTGTTCCCGGTCCTGCGTTCGCCATTGAGAGCGCACCGTAGAGGTTGAATGCCTCTGTGGAGAATTCATCTTCGAACGAGCCGCCGTAGATGCTTTCTCCGCCCATTCCTGTTCCTGTCGGGTCGCCGCCCTGGATCATGAAATCTTTGATGATGCGATGGAAAATCTGGCCGTCATAGTAGCCGTTTTTCGCGTGTGTCGTGAAGTTTTCCACTGTTTTCGGGGCGATATCCTTAAAGAGTTTGACGGTTACGTCTCCGTGGTTTGTATGGATGACCGCCTTCACTTCATTTTCCTGCACTTCATTGTTCAACTGTGGGAATGCCATTCTAATCCTCCTAAAGTTTCAAACGTTTCAATTTTATGAATAAAAATATGAAAATTTTGTGACGCCAATTCCTTTTATTCCTATTTATACTATACAGTGATTTTATTTATTTTCAAACCCTATACATTTATTTAACCTGATGTTTCATGTATAATTTACTATATAATGTGCAAAAATTTGTACAACGACGAAGGAGGTCACACAGTGACGTTAATACATCTGGCGATTCTGCTGCCTGTCATTGCCGCCGTTCTCATCGGCACGCTCTACAGGTATTACAGACGTATCCACCTGGGCTGGTTCGTCCTGCCTGTACCACTCCTGATTGTCATCTATCTGTTTACTCTGATCCCCCGGGTGATGAATGGACAGGTGATACATGAAACAATGCAGTTCATGCCGAGAATCGGTATGAATTTCGATGTTTACATAGATGGTCTCGGACTGCTGTTCGCCATACTGATATCAGGAATCGGGGCGCTCGTCGTCCTATATTCAATCGGTTACCTCTCCGAAAAGGAGAACCTCGGTAACTTCTACGTCTTTCTGCTCATGTTCATGACCGCGATGCTCGGCATCGTGCTCAATGACAACGTAATCATGCTCTATCTTTTCTGGGAACTGACATCAATCTCCAGTTTCCTGCTCATCGCATTCTGGTCCACCCGTGACCGCTCGCTGTACGGTGCACTGAAGTCGATGATCATCACGATGTTCGGCGGCTTCCTCATGCTCGGCGGATTCATCACCCTCTACCTGATCACAGGAACTTTCAGCATCAGGGGGATGATCGAAGCCCTGCCGCAGATCCAGGAAAGTCCGCTTGCACCATTCGCAATCGTACTCATCCTGTTCGGCGCATTCACTAAATCCGCACAGTTCCCATTCTACATCTGGCTCCCGGATGCCATGGAGGCACCGACTCCGGTCAGTGCATATCTGCACTCCGCCACGATGGTCAAGGCGGGAATCTATCTTGTCGCACGTTTTACCCCGCTGTTTGCCTTTTCAAACCTCTGGGTATGGACAATCCTTATCGTCGGCCTGTTCACGATGGCCTGGGCATCCTTCAATGCCATCAAGAAAGATGATCTTAAAGCGATACTCGCATTCTCCACCGTTTCACAGCTCGGCCTCATCATGAGTCTTCTCGGACTCGGGGCACTGAGCCTCGCGACAGGCGCAAATGATGAACTGTTCACAGTGGCTGTCGTTGCAGCGGTGTTCCATACGATCAACCATGCAACATTCAAAGGTGCACTGTTCATGATCACCGGCATCGTCGACCATGAAACCGGCACAAGGAGCATGAAACGCCTCGGCGGCCTCCTCACCATCATGCCGGTTTCGTTCACCCTGACAGTCATTACGGCACTGTCGATGGCCGGCCTGCCGCCATTCAACGGCTTCCTTACCAAGGAACTGTTCCTGGAAGCCATGATCACCGTACTGGAAGCCGACTTCGGAGCCATGGCGAGCGTGGACTTCCTCATTCCGCTTGTTGCGGTTGTCGGAAGCATTTTCACATTCATCTATTCAATACTGATCGTCTACGGCATCTTCCTCGGTAAGCGTACACACGATACGCCGAAGGAACCGCACGAGTCTCCTGTGCTGATGCTGATTTCTCCGGCGATCCTGTCGCTGCTCGTCATCGTCTTCGGACTGTTCCCGAACATGCTGTCGGCGACGATCATCGATCCGGCAGCCATGGGCATCATGGACAGCGCCGAACCGCTCGGCACACATCTTGCGATGTGGCACGGTTTTGCCAACCCTGCACTCTGGGCGACAGTAGCCGTTGTCATCATCGGTTCTGTCATGTTCTATTTCAGGGACAGATGGATGTTCATCTACAACTATCATAAAGAAGCATTTACACTCAATTACCTTTACGACCAGGGACTCCTGTACAGCCGCATCGGCTCGCAGAAGATCACCGACGGCTATATGACAGGCTATCTCCGCAACTATCTGGTCTATATATTCGGATTCTTCATCGTGATGGGCATCATAACGCTCATGAATTCAGGCTTCAATATGGACTTCAGCGGCTTTGCACCTGTAGGCATACAGGAAGTCATCATAAGCCTCATAATACTCATTGCAACAGCAGTCATCCTCATAACGCGCTCGCGCATGGTGTCCATCATAATGCTCGGGTCCATCGGTTTCTCGATGGCACTCTTCTTTGTATTCTTCAGGGCACCTGACCTTGCCCTGACGCAGCTTGCGATAGAAACGGTGACGACAGCCCTTTTCCTGGTCTGCTTCTATCATCTTCCCAAGAAGAGCAGGCACGAAGAACGCATGCGGTTCAAGTTCACAAACTTCATCGTTTCGGCAGGAGTCGGGATCCTCGTCATCCTGTTCGGCATCTCCGCCTTCTCCGGAAGGGTATTCGAACCGATCAGCGAATTCCACATCGAGAATGTGTATGAACTCGCTGCAGGCGGCAACATGGTCAACGTCATACTTGTCGACTTCCGTGGTTTTGATACATTGTTTGAGACACTTGTGTTCGGCATCGCCGGCATCGGCATTTACACATTGATGAAACTGAAACTAACCAGAAAGGATGAAGACAATGAAGAGCACTCTGAAGAAAGCAGGGTATAGCAAGGTACAGAAACAGGTCCATGATGTCTTCCTGCAGTTCACTTCCAAAGTGATCTTCTTCATCATCATCCTGTTCGCCTTCAAATTGTTTTTTGCGGGTCACTATACTCCGGGCGGCGGCTTTGTCGGTGGCCTGCTGGCAGCAGCGGCCATCATCCTCCTTCTGATCGCCTTTGATCAAAAAACGGTTGAGAAAATGCTGCCGATCGATTTCAGGATCCTGATTGCGACCGGCCTTGTCATTGCGGCCGGCCTGCCGACTCTTTCATTTCTGTTCGGCACACCGTTCTTCACACACCAGCACACATACATCACTGTGCCGGTGTTTGGTGAAGTGGCACTGCACTCCGCAGTGATCTTCGATGTCGGAGTGTTCCTGACAGTTGCAGGGACAGCGCTCCTCATCATCAAACTCATTGCAGAGGAGGACGATTGATGGAACTGATAACCATCATACTGAGCGGTATACTAATCGGTTCATCGGTATACATGATGCTCTCAAAAAGTATAATCAGGATCATCATCGGCACAGCACTGCTGTCACACGGAGTCCATCTGATGCTCCTGACGATGGGACGGCTAAAACAGGGGAACGTCCCCGTCCTCGACCCAGAGGTATCCTCATACACCGATCCCCTGCCCCAGGCGCTGATCCTGACGGCGATCGTCATCGCTTTTGCACTTACGTCCTACATTCTCGTACTTGCGTTAAGGATGTACAGAGAGCTTGGTACAGATAATGTAGAAGAAATGAAAGGAGTTCCACATGACGACTAACATACTGCCCCTATTACCTATAATGATCCCCTTTTTCGCCGGGATCATCATGTTATTCATGGGAAAGCGTCCAGTCTGGCACAGAGTTGTCTCAGGAATTTCAGGACTCCTTATGATGCTTTCAGCCGTCTGGCTGGTCATATCCATCTACCGGAACGGGACGATCGTGACGTTTCTGGGTGACTGGATGGCACCATTCGGAATCAGTGTCGTCATCGACATGGCGGCAGCACTGCTCCTTCTGACCACCTCGATCATTGCATTCCTGATCGTGGTCTATTCGTTCCAGTCGATCGGCATCGAACGGGAGAAGTACTTCTACTATCCCATGGTGCTGTTCATGATCGCCGGCGTCAATGGCGCTTTCTCGACCGGAGACATATTCAACATGTTCGTATTCTTTGAGGTCTTCCTGCTTGCATCCTATGTACTGATTACGATGGGCGGGACCAGAGTACAGCTTCAGGAAGGGTTCAAATACCTGCTGGTCAATCTTATTTCTTCGAACTTCTTCGTTCTCGGTCTCGCCTATCTCTATTCCGTGACAGGCTCACTCAACATGGCGGATATCTACCTGAAGCTCGAAGATTATGATGGCAACATGGTAATCATGACGGTCCTTGCTGTCGTCTTCCTGTTCGTATTTGCTACGAAAGCCGGACTTTTCCCGCTGTTCTTCTGGCTCCCGGGTTCATATTATGCGCCCCCGATGCCGATTATCGCACTGTTCGGTGCACTTTTGACCAAAGTCGGCGTCTACGCGATTGCCAGGACATACAGCCTTTTCTTCATTGAAAACCAGGCTTTTACCCATCAGGCACTTCTGCTTATGGCACTTCTCACCATCATAATGGGTTCAATCGGGGCGCTTGCCTATACGGATATGAAAAAGATAATCATATACAACATACTGATTGCTGTCGGCGTCATCATTGTCGGCTTCTCGATGATGGATGAAATCGGCACGATCGGAGCAATGTACTACCTTATACATGATATGATCATCAAAGCCGCACTGTTCATGCTTGTCGGCTTCATCATATACCGGACGGGCAAGGCCGACTCCGAACACCTCGGCGGCCTGATCAGAAAGCACCCGGTCACAGGCTGGATGTTCCTGGTCGCAGGGTTCGCCCTTGCCGGCGTACCACCTTTGTCCGGATTCTACGGCAAATTCTTCATCGTCCAGTCCACTTTCGACAACGACCATTACGTGGCCGGTATCATCGTGCTTGTTTCAAGCCTTGCAGTACTCATATCCGTCGTCCGGATATTCATGAACGTATTCTGGAGGGGGGAGATGGACTTCAGTACACTGAAGCCGATCAAGACGGACAAGCTTCTGTTCGCTTCCATCGGGCTTGTCATCGTATCCGTCGCCTTCGGCCTTGCAGCGGATCTCCTCTATCCATTCTTTGAGATGGCGGCATCATCATTCCATGATCCGGCATCTTATGCCAGCTATTTAACGGAGGTGGAATAGATGCCATTACAAATACTGATCAACCTGCTCCTTGCCGTACTGTGGATGTTCATGGGTTCTGAATTCAGCGTAGCATCCTTCACCACAGGTTATATCATGGGACTTGCCGCAGTATTCCTGCTGCGCAGGTTCCTCCCGGGCTCCTTCTACCTCAGACGTGTCTGGCGCATCGTCAGACTGTTCTTCATCTTCATCATCGAAATGGTGAAGGCGAACATCGATGTGGTCAAAATCGTGCTGAGCCCGAAGATCGATGTCCATCCCGGTTTCTACGCCTATCCATGTGATCTTGAGGAAGACTGGGAAGTCGTCCTGCTGTCATCCCTCATCACCCTTACACCGGGGACCGTTGTTGTGGCGATATCAGATGACCACTCGACGATCTATATACACGGCGTCGATATGAAAAGTGCGGAAGAAGAGATCCAAAATATAAAATCTGCATTTGAAAATGAAATCAAAGAGGTGGCGAAACCATGAATACATTCCTTGATGTCGTCATCATATTCTCTGTCATCGTCCTGGCGTTCGCCATGCTCGGCATGGTCTACCGCATGCTGAAAGGTCCGACGCTGCATGACAAACTTGTGGCACTCGATGCATTCGGGGTATTGCTAATGGCCATGATTGCCCTGACGGCGATGATGCTCGGTACGACCCATCTGCTTGTCGTGGTACTGCTCATCGGCATTCTTGCCTTCATTGCCACAATCGCTTTCGCAAAATTCCTGGAGAAAGGCGTGATCATCCAATATGATAGAAATAGTGATGAGTAGCATTATCGCATTCTTCATACTCGGCGGTGCATTCTTCGGCTTTGTCGCCGCCATCGGTCTCATCCGCCTGCCGGATATGTATACAAGGCTTCATGCCGCATCCAAGAGCTCGACACTCGGCGTCATGATGATGATGACCGGCACCTTCCTCTACTTCTGGTATGTGGAAAGCTATGTGGATACAGAGCTTGTGCTTGCTGTCGTCTTCATCTTCATCACCGCCCCTGTGGCTGCACACCTTCTCGCAAGGAGTGCCTTCCACGCGGATGTGGAACCTTATCAGCTGACGATATTGAACGAGCTGAAACGTGATGAAACAGGTGCGCCGGACGGCAACCACGGGGAACGCGTGATCATTGAAGGCAAACGCAGACCCGACCTTGAAAACAGAGAACCTGAAAAATGAGAACATCCCCGGTCCAGTTGGATCGGGGATATTTTCATGCAAAAAAGAAGGGTCCCTACCGGGCGCCCTTCACGTCTGTACAGAATCATCTCTTTTTCTTTACCGCCATCGTACATCTTGACAGGCATACCAGGTCGCCCGTTTCATCCGCAAGTTCGATTTCCCATATCTGGGAAGAGCGGCCTTTGTGCCTGCATGCGGCTGTGGCTGTAATCACACCGTCCTGCTTGGTTTTTAGGTGATTGGCGTTGATTTCCATGCCGAAGGTGATCTCATCGTCCGCAATCTGGCGGGCGGCGCCGAGGCTGGCCGCCGATTCCGCCAGCACGACGCTGGCGCCGCCGTGGAGATATCCGTACGGCTGCAGAACCTTCTCTGTCACCGGCATCTCCATGACCATCACTCCCGCTTCCTCACGCACGATACGAATGCCGAGCACATCGATGAGCCCTTTCATGTCATTCATGGACATCACCCGTTTCCAGGTATTTCACGATCGAATGGATCATGACGCCCGTCGCCCCTTTCGGGCCGTAGGGCGTGCGTTTTGACACCGTCCCCGTGCCTGCGATGTCAAAGTGGACCCACGGGGTGCCGTTCGTGAACTGCTTGATGAAACATGCCGCGAATGATGCCCTCCCCGGCTGCTCCACATGGTTCGTGAGGTCGGCGATGGCCGATGATTTCACATTCTTCTCTTCGATCTCCGTGATCGGCAGCTGCCAGATCTCCTCGCCGGTCCTTTTCGCGATTTCAAAGAAGGGCTCGAGGAAACCGGGTTTTTTATTGGTGAAAATGCCGGTACGCTCTGTGCCGAGTGCCGCTACGACCGCCCCTGTGAGAGTGGCGAAGTCCATGATCAGACCCGGTGAATACTGCGACGCATGGAATACCGCATCCGCGAGGACGAGGCGCCCTTCTGCATCGGTATTCTTCACTTCGACGGTGGCGCCGCTGTATGACGTATATACATCATCCGGGCGCATGCCGTTGCCGTCGATCATATTTTCAGCCAGGGCAATCACGCCGACTACATGGACCGGCAGCTCGAGCGCGCTTATCGCATGCATCATGCCGACGACGTTCGCAGCGCCGCTCATGTCATACTTCATCTCCGGCATGCCCGTCTTGCTCTTGATGGAATAGCCGCCGGTGTCATAAGTGACCCCTTTGCCGACCAGCGCCACAGGCTTTCTGGCTTCCGCAGATGGATGCCTGTACTCGATGGTCACGAGCCGCGGCGCGGCTTTTGAAGCCTTGCCCACTGCGGTGATCAGGCCGTAGCCCTCCCCGGCAAGCGCCTCGTCGTCCTTCACGCTGCCTGAGACGTACTTGCGGTCTCTGAAAATCTCCGCCACCTTGTCCGCCATATGTCCAGGCGTCATGATGTTCGGCGGGGTTTCACTGAAACTCCGCGCCATCGCTATGCCGCGTCCGATCTCCTCCCCGCGCTCCACCGATCTTTTTATATCCGAGGCACCTGTAATCAGGAGCCCGGTGCCGTCAGAGAAAGAACCCTCCCGGTCCGCCCTGTACGACTCGAATTCATAGACGCTGACAACGGACATGAGTCCGATCGCTTCCGCAAGGAGCGTCTTGTCATACGGAATTGTATCGAGCAGCAGCTGCCCTTCCCTTGTATCCGTATCCTGCAGGTATTGGAACAGCTTCCCGAAGAGCTCCTGGACGGCCGGCTGATCCAGACTGTCCGTCTGTCCGAGTCCGAGGGCGATCACTTTGCGGTAGTCCGTCTGGATCATCATGCCCGTCGCAGTGATCTTTCCGGCTTCCGGCGACAGGACTTTCTGCTCGACGATCTTGTCCGTCAGGCCGTTCAGCAGTGTATCCACCTCCTCGAAGTTGTCCATCTGCCTGAAATTTTCCGGCAGGCCGATGATGAGCGGTGCGCTCGTTGCCCCGTAGCTTTCACGGTAGTCGAATTTCATGGTTTTTCCCCCTTAGAACATCTGGTACCCGGCCTTGCGCAGATAGCGTATCGTCATCCCTGCCAGTATCGTGCCGACAAGCCCGCCCGAGAGCATGAGTATGTCTGCAGTGTACAGGTTCGCAAGTTTTGAGCCCAGTGTATTGAATGCCTCTTTTGTATCTGTAAAATATTCCGCCGTCGAAATCCCATCTACAATCAGAAGTACGATGAATGGATAGACCCCGACCATGAGCCATGTCACTTTCAGGATCATGTTCAATAAAAAGCTGATGCCGTAGAACAGGACAAAGAACAGAAGCATGGATATTACCAGTTGAACTATTGACATAAATCTGTTGCCTCCATATTAAAAAGGCATGGGCATTGAATCAATACCCATGCCGATCTTATCAATTGAATTACAGGAATTTACCTTTGGAGTAAGCAAGCATCGGTCCGCCGATCTTGAAGACGGCCCGTGTATCGATGACGCGTTTCATGAAGGCTGCCTTCTTCCCTTTGATCTCGCGGCCCATGACGATGCCGATGCCGTCTTTGGAACCAAGGGAGCATACAGTACCTTTATCATCGTACTTGAATGGTTCTTTCTTATCTCCTTTGAGCGTAAGCTCGATGTTCTTCGCCACATGTTCGCCGGCCTGCATGGCAATCTGCGCAGTTGTCGGATATGGACGTGCGTCATCGCCTTCGCCGTTCATCACTGCTGAAACATCCCCGATTGCGTAGATGTCTTCATGGCCTTCGATCGTAAGGTCCGGTTTCACGATGATGCGTCCGCGTTTTACGCCGTCGAATGACTCTTCCATCAGGCTGCTGCCGCGCACGCCGGCAGTCCAGATTACACTGCTCGCCTCCAGCTGCTGTTCCTTGTCATCGATCTTGACGACGAAGCCGTCTTCGTTTGCGGCCACGATCGGCGTACCGATCATGAATTTGGCGCCGCGGTCCTCAAGATACTTGACCGCATAGTCAGTCAGGTCTTCAGGGAACATCGGCAGCATGGACGGAGCTGCTTCCACACACGTGATCTTCACTTTGCTGTAATCGATGCCGTATTTCTCACACAGCACGGGAACGCTCTCCACAAGCTCTCCGAGGAATTCGACACCGGTGAATCCGGCGCCGCCGACAAGGATGGAAATATCCTTGTCCGCTCCTGAGTTCCTGTAGTTGGCAAAGTTCTTTTCGATTTCATGGCGCGCAGCAAGCGCAGTCTGCGGGCTGACGATGGAATGTGCATGTTCAGCCATGCCGTCGATGCCGAACGTCTCACTCTCGAAACCGAGTGCGGTGACGAGGATGTCGTAATCGAAATCGCCCTGGTTCGTTTCCACACGTTTTTCATCTTTGTGTATCGCCGTCACTTCTGCAGGGATGAACTTGACTTTTGACGCATCCACGACTTTGCTGATCGGGTATACACCGTCTTCCCAGTCGATTGTTCCGGCTGCTGTTTCATGGAGCCATGTCGCTTCGTAGTGGTATTCATTCTTGTTGATGAGTGTGATGTCCGCATCCTGGTGGCCCAGTGATTTCTGCAATTTGGAAACTGCCTGAAGGCCTGCATATCCTGCACCAAGCACGAGGATTTTCTTTCGCTCAAAACTCATTATATGTCACCTTTTCTCTCCAATTAATAGTGGTTTAGTGATTTTTACGCCATACTTAAAAATCGCTAATATTAGTCACTACTAATATTAGCGATTTTCTTCACATATTTCAAGCCATTTAAGATGAATAATTAACAATCCTCGGGCTGTCCCGCAACCTCTTTCGTACGGAATGATGAACCACAGCCGCATGAGAGTGATGCCTTCGGATTATCAATCGTAAAACCGCCGCCCATGAGGGACTGCTTGAAGCCGATCACAGTGCCGTCGATTACCGGCAGATCATATTTATCAACAAGGACCCTGACGCCGTGGAATTCGTATTCCTCATCGCGTTCCTGTTTTTCTGTCTCAGCCGCCATGCCGTAAGTCAGTCCTGTGCATCCGCCGCCCTGGACTTTGAACCTGAGGAATCCATCCGGCATATCATTCTGTTTGAGCATGTCCTTGACTTCGTACGCTGCGCTTTCAGTCAATTCAATTGCCATAATATCAATCCTCCATTTAGTTTATTATATATCAACACGGGCCCCTAACTCAAATCTTCGAACCATGCTTCCTGTTCAACCTTCAATTTATCTATTCTTCTGTATATCTTCTCAAGCAGTTTTTCAGGTGTCGTGGCACTGACGATCTTGCCCTCCACCAGGACGAAGAATGCCTTGCTGCAAAGACCGCAGTGGCCCAGGCATCCGTAATCCAGAACATCGATCTCCGGATCCTCCTCGAGTGTCCGGTATACTTCCCCGGTCCCCTTCAGCATATTCGAAGAGCAGAATTCAACAAGTGTAAGCATTGCGGTCACCTCCCGTACGCATTATTACAACTTCCATTGTAGTTTAAGGATTTAACTATTATACTGTATATAAGAGAATTTCTAAACAAGGCGGTACTGATATGAAGAAAATAGTTTGCCTCGGCGGCGGCTACGGTAACATGCGCTTCATCCAGCGCATGCTTCCAAAATTGCCATCCGACTACAGCATCACCCTCGTCGATATGAACCCGTATCACGGACTTAAAACCGAGTACTATGCGCTCGCTGCAGGTACTAAAAGCGAAAAGAAAGTCCGCGTTGACTTTCCTGATGATGACAGGGTCGAAGTCCTTTTCGATACGATCAGGGAAATCGACATCGAAGCCGGCAGGGTCACTCTCGAACACGGTTCCCTGGACTACGACAAACTCATCATCGGCCTCGGCTGTGAAGACAAATACCACGGCGTGCCCGGCGCAGCCGAACATACTTTCAGCATCCAGACACTCAGGAAATCACGCGCCACATATGAACAGATCGGCCAGCTCAAGCCGAATGCCACAGTCGGCATCGTCGGCGCCGGATTGAGCGGCATAGAAATCGCAAGTGAACTCCGTGAATCACGGGGTGACCTCAGCATCAAACTCTTCGACCGCGGGGAACGCATACTGCCGATGTACCCCGCCCGCCTCAGCGCCTATGTCAAAAGATGGTTCGATGAAAATGACGTCGAAGTCATACCGAACTCGAACATCGTCAAGGTCGAAGCCGACAAAGTCTACAACAACAATGATTCGCATGATGTCGACATGTGCATCTGGACTGCAGGCGTGCAGCCTGTAGAAGTCGTGCGGAACCTGCCGGCCGACTTCGGACCCGGCGGCCGGGTGGAGCTCAACCAGTATCACCAGATACCCGGCCATCGTAATGTCTACGTCGTCGGTGACTGTGCGGCACTTGAGCATGCACCTTCCGCCCAGGTGGCGGAAGGCCAGGCCGAGCAGATCGCCGAAGTGATCGATGATATCTTAAAAGGCAGGGAGCTGCCGGGAGAGATGCCCGAGATCAAGATGCAGGGCATACTCGGCTCGCTCGGCTCCAAGGAAGGCTTCGCCTACCTCAAGGAACGCACGGTCACGGGGCGCATTGCCCGCATGCTGAAGAGCGGTGTACTCTGGATGTATAAACTCGGAAATAATTGAAGACACGTAAAGAAAAGAGCCCGGGCAGTTTCTGCCGAGGGCTCTTGTTATGTCAAAAATGATATTACTTAGAAAACCTGTTCGACTTCGACGAAGCCCGGAACTTCTTCAAGCAGGGCACGCTCGATGCCTGCTTTGAGTGTGATTGTGGAACTCGGGCATGTACCGCATGCACCGAGAAGGCGGAGTTTCACGATGCCGTCCTCCACATCCACGAGTTCGCAGTCTCCTCCGTCCCTAAGCAGGAACGGGCGCAATTTATCTAAAACGTCATCAACCTGTTCGAACATTGTATCCTGTCCAGTTGTCATTGCAGTTCACTCCCTATCAATTCTTACGCAAATTCTTGTATCTATATTATAATGGATACAGAAGAAAAAATCCATCATCTGAAAGGAGTAGTTTCAAATGAAATATGTTGTCAATGTCTATGGCCGTGATGTCATCTGTGCAAGCTGCGTCAATGCGCCGGGTTCAAAAGATACGTATGACTGGCTCGAGGCAGTGCTCGGACGGAAGTATCCGGACCATGACCTGCACTTCAACTATATCGATATGGACCGTGATGAAAACCTGTCTGACTACGACGAGGAAATCATCGGACGCATCAACGATGACGAGCTCTTCTATCCCCTCGTCGCCATCAATGATGAAATCGTGCAGGACGGCTACGTCCAGCTGAAGCCGATCCAGAAATGGATGGACAGCAAAACGGCATAGAAAGATCCTCCGGTGCGGTGCCCGGAGGATCTTTCTCATATTGCCGGCCTGAGTCCCCGCCTGTAGAGCGTTTTGCCGAACATGGCCGTAAGCACGGTGATGATCGTATCCTTGATGACGAAAGGCACCACGGTCAGCATAAGGGCTTCCGCAAGACCGACCGGCGTGCCGATCACCTGGTTCATGATGAATACGAAGTAAAGAAGCCCGGATACATAGATGACGAGAAGCGCAATCATTCCGAAACCTGCCGTCTTTAGAAGGCTCCTGCCATCTCCCGCACCGAGACCGGCGATGAATGCTGCGGGGATAAAGCCGATGACAAAGCCGAATGACGGCGACATGAGCGAACCGATGCCGCCGGATCCTGCAAACACCGGGACACCGACGAGCCCCACGAGCATGTATACGGTTGTGCTCAGCGCACCGAGCTTCGGACCGAGCAGGAAGCCTGCGAGCAGCACCATCGGTACCTGGAATGTGACCGGCACCGGCCCGATCGGAATCCTGATCTGCGCCCCCACCGCTATCAGTGCTGCAAAAAGTGCTGCGTAAATCAGATGTTTCGTCTTCATATGATGAACCCCTTTTTATGTATGATATCCATATTATATCACTCCGCCGGTTAATTGTTAACCATTTTATAAATAAGGTTGACAATTAGGTTCTGAATAAAGCCCCCGTCGCCGGGGACCTTTTCATCCTACCGGTGTGATCGGCCTGCCGCCGTTCAGCACCTCCATGATATTGTTTACGCACAGGTTCATCATGTTGTTGCGGGTTGCGACCGATGCACTGCCGATGTGCGGCAGCAGCGTCATGTTGTCCAGCCCGACAAACTGATGGTCCGCACCGATCGGTTCATTTTCAAACACATCAAGCGCCGCGCCGGCGATCACTCCCGTTCTGACGGCTTCTGCCAGATCGTCCTCAACGACATGGGCGCCGCGGCCGATGTTGATGAAGTGCGCCGTATCCTTCATCTTACCGAAAGCTTCCGCATCGAATTTGTGCTTCGTCTCTTCAGTGAGCGGTGCTGCACACAGTACGAAATCCGACTCGCTGAGCAGCTCATCGAAGCTGACCAGTTTCGCGCCGAGGTCATCCGCCGCCCCTGATTCCGATCTGTTATGGTACAGGATGTTCGATCTGAACCCGGCGAGGCGTCTAGCAAAGGCGGCGCCGATGGAGCCCATCCCGAAGATTCCGACCGTCTTGCCGAAGACATCGGTGCCGGCCATGTGGTACGGACTCCAGCCGGACCAGCCGCCTTCCATGAGCTCTTTATTGGCCGCGAGCACTTTGCGTGCTGAAACGAGCATCAGCGTGAATGCGAGCTCGGCAGTCGTTTCGGTGAGCACATCCGGAGTGTTTGTGATCACCACTTCATGGCGCCGGGCTGCATCAAGGTCGATATTGTCGAAGCCAACCGCGAGGTTGGCAACAACCTTCAGCTCCGGCGCATTCGACAGGAACTCTTCGTCGACTTTATCGCTCAGCATCGAGAGCACCGCATGGGCATCTTTCGTCTCTTCAAGGAATTTTTCACGCGGCATCGGCTTCTGGTCCTCTTCCCAGACCGACACCTCGAAGTCTTTGCGCAGCTTGTCTACAATATCCGGGTTGATGTTTCTTGTTATGACTATCTTTTTCAACTACCTGACACTCCATTCCTTTAAGTTATCAATCATATATGTCGGCGGGTGCGTTTTCCCTTCCACATCCTCTTTCGGGGTGACGCCCGTGTTGACATGTAAAGTATCCACTCCGCCGTTGATCCCTGTCAATATATCCGTATCGTAATTGTCGCCGACCATGAGGACGTCCTCTTTCGGCAGGCCCAGCGCAGATACTGCGGATTCCAGTATGATGCCCTCCGGCTTGCCGATTATGACCGGCTCGATGCCTGTCGCAACAGTCAGTACGGAAACAAGCGAACCATTGCCCGGCACGAACCCTTTTTCAGTCGGGAACTTTTTGTCCGGGTTCGTGGCGATGAACCGGGCGCCGGCATTGATCATGAGCGTCCCTTTCGAGAGCTTTTCATAGTTGATTCCAGGATCGAGACCCATCACTACATAATCGGCATCGCTGTCAGTGACGGTGAGGCCCGATGCTTCAATCGTCCCTTTCAGACTGTCCGTGCCGATGACATAGACCGAGGCGCCGGGGGCAGTCTCCCTGAGATAGGCGGCTGTCGCCATCGACGACGTATAGAGCGTCTCGGGCTGGATATCAAACCCCATATCCAGCAGTTTCTGCGCCGCTTCCACCTGTGTCTTCGTCGCATTGTTCGTCAGGAACACATAGGGGATGCTCTCTTCATTCAGCCGGTCAATAAAGTCCACCGCCCCGTCGATGACGGCCGTCCCGTTGTACATCGTTCCGTCAAGGTCGATGAGATAGCCCTTATACATCGTGCTGATCCCCCTTGAAGGCGGTGATCGCCTGGCCTTCATTTTCGAAGAATGCATAGACATTCTTCCTGAAGTCACGGTACGCGGAGAGGTTTTCTTTGAAATCCCCCTTCATCCCGGCGTGGTCAATGGAAGTATAATTGCGCGTCAGCTCCACACGCCATTTGAACGTCGCCTTGAATCTTTCGTTATCTTCAGAGGGGATCACCCCTTCGGTCTCCATGATGTCCATCACATCCTGGTAGCTCCCCGGGTCGCGGAGTATGAACCCGTCGATGATCATGTTCCCCACATCGACCACCGACTCGATCAGCATCTGGGAGGCGCGCTCCAGCGCAAGGCCTTCGGTCCGGGTGTACTCTTCAGTCAGGCCGTCGATATATTCGAGGCGTCCGAGGAGCACCTCTTTATCTACGAAATACATTGCTGCCACTCCTATTCCAGTGTTCTTTAGTATAGTATAATTATATGATAGCATAATTTAAACATACTTGAACTGGAGGCGAACCCTTTGATCGACTTTTATCTATACGATGATACAGAAGACACACAGACACGATTCGTCGGATTCGTCGGCGAACACGGCCGCTACGACCTCGCAATCATAAAATCCGACCGCTACTTCGGCAAAAGCCTGGTGCTCAACACACAGAGCAGCAAGTTCGGCATCATCGGCCCCGACGACCTGGAAGAGGAAGGCTACATCGCCCACATCCTCGGGCTCGATGACGATGAGGCGGGGGAAGTCGAAGGCTTCCTGAACGAGATAATCGTCTAGGCCGGGGCTTGGTCCTTTCTGGCGGACACCGCGACTTCCGCCGTGTCCGGGAAACCCATTTGGCGGACACCGTGACTTCCGCCGTGTCCGGGAAACCCATTTGGCGGACACCGTGACTTCCGCCGTGTCCGGGAAACCCATTTGGCGGACACCGTGACTTCCGCCGTGTCCGGGAAACCCATTTGACGGACACCGTGACTTCCGCCGTGTCCGGGAAACCCATTTGGCGGACACCGTGACTTCCGCCGTGTCCGGGAAACCACGACTATATATAAAAAAACAAGCGGCGCCCTGCATTTTCGCATGGCGCCGCTTCCCTTAATCCGGGTTTTTGGGTGACTGGTGTTCTGCCAGTGTTTTCCCCGAAGGTTTCTGGCTGCTGTTTTGCTTTCCCTTCTGCTGACCCGGCTTCTTTTTGCCGCGTGATGGTTTTTTGCGTCTGGACTGCCTGTTTCCTCTGCCCTGCTCTTTCGGGACATCCTTCTGCTCCCTCGATGCACCACCTTCACCGGCGCCGCCGGCGGATTCGGGCCTGTCGGCCTCCGTCACATTTCCGTCGGATGCCTTCGGGTCTGAAACAGGTGTCTCCCCCGCCACCGGCTCTTCGAATTCACCCTGTTCCTTCATCTCTTTGATTTCGGATTTCGGCACTTTTCTCAGCACGAAATAGGCGCATCCGAAGTTGCAGTATTCGTACAGGTAATCCTGGACTGCACTGAATTTCTTGTCGCGGTCGGCTTTTGCCTTGTCATCTCTGAAGAAGCCGGCCAGTCTCAGCTTTTCGTAGCCGATGTCCCCGACGATATAATCATATTTGTTAAGAACTTCGCTGTATTTATCCCGGAACTGCTCCTCGTCGAATGCGTCCCTGTAGTTCTCAATGATTTCAAAATGCATATGATCTATCGTAATCATAGTGTTACTCACCTTTCAACAGTTCATCACCTTTAGCCTGCTTGGCCCGTGCTGCAGCATTGACTTGTTCGTCGGCATGGTAGCTTGAACGGACCATAGGGCCTGCCTCACAGTGTTTGAAGCCTTTTTCCATGGCTGCTTTCCTCAATTTGCCGAACTCAAGCGGCGTGTAGTATTTCTGTACGTTCAGATGTTTCCTGGACGGCTGCAGATACTGTCCGATTGTCAGTATATCCACATTGTGCGCTCTCAGGTCATCCATCGTCTGATGGAGTTCCTCGACAGTTTCACCGAGGCCGACCATGATGCTTGATTTCGTCGGGATGTCAGGGTTGATCTCTTTGGCCCGTTTCAGGAACTCCATCGTTCTCCAGTATTTCGCCTTTGCCCTCACTTTCGGTGTCAGGCGTTCGACTGTTTCGATATTATGGTTCATGATATCCGGTTTTGCATCCATCAGGGTCTTCAGGTTATCGAATTCACCAC
Organism: Salinicoccus sediminis; assembly: GCF_000986795.1. Taxonomy (GTDB): domain Bacteria; phylum Bacillota; class Bacilli; order Staphylococcales; family Salinicoccaceae; genus Salinicoccus; species Salinicoccus sediminis. The sequence goes on from NZ_LAYZ01000024.1 coordinate 492,678, forward strand.
CCATATCGGACGGCAGCACTTCAATGGTCGTATATGGATTCTCTTCTCTTACACGTTTGACAGTTTCAGCATACACTCTTGACCCTGCATCTTTCAGGTCATCCCTTGCAACAGCTGTGATGACAACGTGCTTAAGGTTCATCAGTTTGACTGATTCAGCCACCCGGTTCGGTTCATCCCAATCCAGTTCGTTCGGCAGACCCGTCTTGACTGCACAAAATCTGCAGGCACGGGTGCAGACTGCACCCAGGATCATGAATGTCGCAGTACGCCTTTCAGCCCAGCATTCGTGGATGTTCGGACACTTCGCTTCTTCGCATACAGTATGTAAGCCCTTCTCTCTCATCATTTTCTTCAGGCCGGTGTAGTTCTTGTTCGTATTCAGTCTTATTTTAAGCCAATCCGGTTTTCTCAGAATTTCTTCATTTTTAGTAGCCATGCAGTTAAGCCCCCCATAAGAAAAGTTATCCCCATATTAGCATACTTGGCACTTTCATGAGACAAAGAATTTCAATATATGGCTATATCCCTCATTTTCAAGATGGATTTTAATTTTAAACCCCGCATGGCAGCTGCCATGCGGGGAATCATGAAATTATTAAACTTTTTTGACAATCGGTGAATAGACGAATTTTGATATAACCGTCACAACTGCGAGCAGTACGATAATCGTGCCAAGCGCAAGCCATACGCTTGTCGTGATTCCGAGTACGATGTACCCGGCCAGTGCAATCGTCGCTGACAGCAATGCATAGGGCAGCTGGGTCATGACATGTACAATATGGTTACAGCCCGCCCCCGTCGATGACAGGATAGTGGAGTCCGAGATCGGTGAACAGTGGTCACCGAACACCGACCCCGCGAGAATCGCTGCAATCGCAGGCAGCAGAAGGTCAGTCTGACCGATTGAAATCATGATTTCTCCGGCAATCGGGATCAGTATGCCGAAGGATCCCCAGCTTGTCCCCGTCGCTACCGCCATAAGGCAGGCCACTGCAAATACGACAGCAGGCAGCAGACTCACCGGCAGGCTGGACTGCTGGACCATGTCGCCGAGCAGTTCACCGGTTCCGATGGCCGAAATCAGTTCACCAATCATCCACGCCAGTGTCAACACAAGCATTGCCGGGAACATCGCCAGGAATCCTGTTTTGACACCGAGCCATACTTCAGTTTTGCCGAAGTCGCTATTTTTACGCGTATAGCTGAAGAAATAGAGCAGGCTGAGGACAAAGCCGACAACGCCGCCGATCAGGAGCGAATGGGTAACCAGTGTATTCTCGAACATGCTGAGGAGCGTCCACTCCCCGCCTTCGAGACCGCCGGTGATAAGCATCGAGATGATCACCGTGACAGCGAGCCCCAGGATCGGCACGATCAGTGCTTTCGGGGAACTCTCTTCGTGTACGGGCAGTTCCTCATCTGTCGCACCCGGTGCCTCCGTCGCATTCTCAACGAGCACACCGTCTTCGATGGCCCGCCTTTCCTGCTTGCGCATCGGCCCGATGTCAAACCGTGTGGCGATGACGATGAACATCATCGCCAGTGCCGTCAGGACGTAAAGGTTCATCGGGATCATGTAGATGAATGCCTGGAACGGCGTCACTGCAACCAGGCCGCCGGCTGCAAGAAGCGGTGCCACCAGCCCCATGATTCCCGCGCCCCAGCTTGAAATCGGTGCGATCACCGACACAGGGGAAGCGGTCGTATCGATGAAGTAGGCAAGTTTCGCCCGCGACACCTGATATTTGTCAGTCAGCGGCTTTGCGACCTGACCGACGATCAGTGCACTGAAATAGTCGTCGATGAAGACGATGATGCCGAGGAGGCCCGTGGCAAAGTTCGCCTGCCTTCTTGTCTTCACTTTAGTGAGCGCCCAGGCAGTGAACGCCCTCGCGCCCCCCGACATATTCATGAACGCAGTCATCATGCCGAGGAATGTCAGGAAGATGAGGATGAACGCATTCCATGTATTGATCGCCCCGTCGACAACGAAAATCATCGCGAACGATTCCCACACCGTCCGTATCGTCCCCCCGATGCCGCCCTCTGCAACAAGGAAAGCGGAAGTGATGATCCCGATGCCGAGACTCAGCCCGACTTTGCGTGTTGTCACCACCAGAAGCAGTGTGAGCAGCGGCGGAACAAGCGATATGTATTCCCAGTTCAATATAGTATCCATCTATTTACCTCCGTCGAATATTTTCAATAATAAAAGACGCCACAGCAGCATTACAGAATCAGCCACTGTGACGTCCAGGATCACATTAATGTAGCGCATCACCGTAATGACAGTACCGGATCTGTTAAACCCGGTCCCAGATCAGCGTCCCGCCGGACGGTGATCTTCGGCAGCTTCCCCTTTCCCGCGGCTTCAGAGCATGCCTGCTCCACCGGGTACTTTTGAAAGGTGCAACCTCTACTTTCATTCTTCAATTGACATGGATATTATAGCAGTATTCCTCAAACTTCGCAACTAGATTTTGCCGTTGTACTTCTTATAGATGTCCCGCAGGAATTCCGGCATCATGTACGTCTTCTTCGAATACCTGAACTGCGGGAATATGCGGCCGAACGTATACATGTCGAGCGTCCCGAGAGTGTATGTCCCGCGGTCCTCGACAAGACGGCCGCCGACATAGTATTCACGTTCGGACTGGATATAGCTGATGCCATGGGGCACGAAGCATCCGAAGATATCCCCCCTGAAGCCGAGCCCGCGGATGATTTCATCTTTGAATTCGTGTTTGGCCGCCTGGTTGAACACTTCCTTCAGCTCGCGTCCACTCAGCTCTATCTGCACCGCATTTATGGCGTGCGGCAGTACTTTGTGGAGATCGTAGTCCGTCAGCTCCCCGCCTTCGAAAGACTTCACGACGAGTCCCGTGTGCACAAGCCCTGCATCGCTCTGTGTAAATTCCTGCACCATGGCGGCGAGACGTGTGACAAACTCACTTGCCGAATAAAGCCTGCGCGGAATCGGTTTTGCCTCCTCCTCGACCACTCTCCGGAGCTTCTCCCTGCCGATATCATAATAGTTGTCATCAACGCTTGAGAGCAGATCGGTCTCGTACAGCTTTGCAGATTTCCGGGTCAGCACCGGGCCCTCGAAATTGAGTGTGACCTCCCCGGTGAAATCGCCGAAACGCCCGGCAGCCGCAAGCAGCGTATCGCCCACCCACTCGCCTTCAGGCAGATGGTGATGGGTATGCGAACTCAGGATGACGTCTATCTCGGGGAACATCATTGCAAGGGATTCATCATCATAGCGGCCGAGATGGCTCATCATCACCATGCAGTCGACTTCCGTATTGATCTCCCGGATGGCGTCAAGCACCCAGTCGAAAGCTTCGGATACTTCCCAGCCGAGTGCCTTGTAGAATGGCGTGAATTCCACTGTCGCAGCGATGAAGCCGAATTTGATGCCCTGGATCTCCTTTATGACATACGGTCTGAAGAACGGATCGGTGCTTCCCACTTCACGCAGGTTGGCACAGATGACATCGAAATCCGCATCGTCGTAGAGTGTCTCCAGGTCTTCCTTCTGCAGCGTGATGCCTTCGTTGTTGCCGATCGTAGCCACCTCGCACCCCGCCTCATTGAGGAGCTCTACATTCCCTTTGCCGAGTGTCGCTTCGGTATAGGGGTGGGAGCGGTCGACATGGTCGCCGAGATCGACATAGACCATGTTATCCCCGTGCTGGCGCTTTTTATTCTTCAAAAAAGACATTATTTTTAAATAGTTGTACAGATGGCTGTGCACATCGTTGGTATGGAAAAGTTTTATCTCCATCTGATCACCTCTATAGGATTGTCTGTAAAATCATATATATGCCGAGCAGCATGAGCACTGTACGCAGCACGACGACAAGGGAGTCGGATTTGAACTTCTGGTTGATCCACACTCCGATTTTCGCTCCCAGGAAAGCGGCGGGCAATATAAATGCTGCGTACCAGTAGTCGACGTTGCCCTGCAGCACATGCCCCGAGGCTGCCGCGAGCCCCGAGAAGAACACCATCATCATGCTTGTGCCGATGGCGATCGAGGCCGGCATCCGGAATGCGATCAGCATGAGCGGTGTCATCAGCGCCCCGCCGCCGATGCCGAAGAGGCCGGTGAAGAAACCGACGATGAATGTGGAGGTGACCGCAATCCACGGTGCAAACCCGTAATGGTGCACTTCCCCCATATGGTCCACGTGCGGTTTCACATAGCGGTCATCCTGGAATAAAGTGATCGGCCTGATCCTGTTCCTCAGGATGAGGATCGTGCTCAGGAACATCAGGAACAGTCCGAAATACAGGTTGAAGCTGTCCGCTGTGAACAGCCGGCTCGCGTAGGATCCGACGAACGCACCGGGCATGATCCCTATCAGGAAGAGCGTGCCGTTCTTTTTGTCCAGCTGATTGCTGCGTCCGTATGACATCATTGCGGACAGGCCGATGACGATCAGTACAAGGCTCGATGTCCCGACAGCAGTCTGCGGGGTGATGCGGTCCAGCACTTCCATATCAATGCCGAAGAAGATGAGGAGCGGGACGATGATCACTCCGCCGCCGATGCCGATCAGTGCGCCTAGTGCCGCTGCCAGCAGTCCGATTAAAACCAATATGAGATATTCCATAGGCTTTTCTCCTTTAAAGCCCGGCCTGCCTGGAGGCAGGGCTCTGCTTGTACATCAGGAGGATGTCCCGATATCAAAACAATCTCAATTGCTTGGGCGAAAGTCCTTCATATCTGATATTCATCATCTTCAGGAAATCCTGCGCATTGCCGGCGGCATGGCCGCCGGAATTGTTGTTGAAGACGATGTATATGTCCTTTGTCTTGTGGGCCAGGATTTCAACCTGACGCTTCAGCCACTCCAGTTCAGTTCTGTTATAATCATAGAGATACCTTACATTGCGCCATTCCTCGCTCGTCCTGTCCTTTTGAGTCCACCCGTGAGTATTGCGGCCGTGGAGCCTGATGAAGGCTATCCTGTCGGTCACCCTCGCAACGAAGGGGATGCTGCCGATGCCGGCCTGCGGTTCATCACAGATGCTGTGTATGGCACCGTTTGCGTGGAGGAAATCGAGCGTCTCCTCGCGGTAGTTTTCGGAAAACCATGTTTGGTTCCTGAACTCGACGGCTACCTTGTAAGGTACGAGCTGCGTAATGGCATATTTTACATAGCGGATATTTTTGTGGGTACAGTCGAACCACGGCGGAAACTGCAGCAGTACAAAAGCGAGCTTCCCCGCCTTCTCCATCGGCAGCAGCATGTCGCGGTAGGCGGCAAATACATCCTTTATGGAATCGTAATGGTCACGGTAGTCACTGTGGCCGGTCATGTACTGATGGGCCTTGACCACGAACCTGAATTTCTCCGGCGTCTCACTGCACCATTTTTCGATGGTTGAAGTACGCTGGATGGCATAATAGGTCGCATCCAGCTCCACAATCGGAAAATTGGATGAATATGTAGCAAGTTTATCTTTTTTATTGGTAATATCTGTGTAGAGATCATGGTGATCTCCCCACCCAGTCAGTCCTGCATAAATCATTAAAATCACCTTACTTTATTGTAACACAATTTTACAGGGGGGCACTTACTCATGAGCATCATAAAATTCAACAATGTCAGCCACGGCGGCATACTCCATAATATTACGGGCGATTTCAGGGAAAGCCGCATCACGACATTCGTCGGACCGAGCGGCGCCGGAAAGACGACATGCCTGAAACACATAAACGGACTGCTCTCGCCGGACGGCGGCGACATATACTACCGCGGGGAAAACCTTGCGGATATCGACATCATAGAACTCCGCAAAGAGATCGGCATGGCATTCCAGAGCTCGCCGATGATTGCAGGCACCGTGTTCGACAATCTCAACCTCCCCCGTGAAATATTCGGGGATACATTGAGCGGGGAACGTGCGAAATCCCTGCTTGAGATGGTGGACCTTGAAAACATCCCGCTCACCCAGAATGTAAAATCACTGTCCGGCGGTGAGCGGAGCCGTGTCTCGATTGCGCGGACTTTCGTCAACCGGCCGCGCGTCCTGCTGCTGGACGAGGTGACATCAAGCCTAGACTATACATTGGTGAAGGAAATAGAACGGCTCGTCGTCCGGCTCCAGCGCGAGGAAAAAGTCACCGTCATCTGGATCACCCATGACCTCGACCAGGCAAGGCGGGTGAGTGATGACATGTGGTTTTTACGCGCCGGCGAACTCATCGAATTCGGCGATGCCTCATTCATCGATGAATCGGATAATGTGGAGATAAGACAATTCGTAAGGGGTGAGGCCCTATGACATTTTCACAGCTCGCCCTGTCACTCATCTTCGTCGCCATCCCGCTTGCCCTCACGCTATGGCTGAAACTCAGGCTTGAAAAGGATATCATCATCGCAACGGTACGGTCGATCATACAGCTGCTGGTCGTCGGTTATATACTGACATTCGTCTTCGAAGCCGACCATCCCGTGTATATCATCCTGATGATCATGCTCATGATCGGCGCCGCCACCCAGAACGTCATCAAAAAAGGCGAGGGCATCCCCGGAATCACCTGGATGGTATTCTTTACCCTTATTGCTGTCGAATCACTCTCAATGCTGATATTATTGGGCTTTGGAATCATTCCCCGTGAGCCGGAGCAGATCATCCCGATCAGCGGCATGATCATCGGCAACTGCATGGTGCTCTCGCTTCTGTTCCTGAATAAATTCAAGGACGAAGTCGAGCGCAGCGATGAAACCATCGAACTCATCCTGTCCATGGGCGGCAGACCAGAGATGGCGATAAAGAGGACGCTCCGCTCCGCCATCCAGACCAGCATGATTCCGACGATCGAAGGGCAGAAGACCATGGGGCTCGTGCAGCTCCCGGGCATGATGAGCGGTCTGATCATCGGCGGCGCCGATCCGCTTGAAGCCGTGATGTACCAGCTCCTGATACTCTTCCTGATACTGAACAACGCAGCGATGGCATCCGTCATGGTCGGCTACATGGCGTATCCGAAACTGTTCAATAAAAAACTGCAGTTCGTGGGGTTGAAATATGATTGATATAAGACGCTTTATTTTATGCTCATTGTTTCTGTGCAGCGCGGCAGTTCTGTCCGCATGCAGCGATGCCGGCAGCAGCATCGATTACGAAGTGATCGGCAAGACAGAGTCCGGAGATTCCGGCGCTTTCGCAAGTTCCATCCAGCAGATCACCGATGAGGAAATGCTCCGCATGGCCATAGAGCAGACCGGAGCAGATATCGATCCCGATGCAGTCGACTTCGATTCAGAGCACCTCTTCCAGGTATCCATGGTCGAAAACGGCTGCGGGTACCTGCTGGAAGACCTCGTGAATGAAGACGGCACCCTCCGGTTCATGTTCGAACTCACCCCTGTAGTGGAGAGCGGCGAAGACCCGGAAGACGTCACATGCGCTGAAGTTGCCGTGCCGACGACCTCCTTCATCAAGACAGAAGCCGTAGATTTCAGTTCCCTTGAAATCTACGGCTCCGGAGAGAAGATAGAAAGCGAGTAGGCATATGCCGCGGCATATTTTAATGCCCGGGTAATCCGTTTGCCGGCCATTGAAAGTTTTCAATGGCCGATAACGCCACTTTATCGGCTATTGTGAAGCCACAGCTTCCCATAACACCTGTATAAACGCTTAAACGCCCTGACGGGAGCAGTTACCTTGCTCCCGTCAGGGCGTTTTCTCAAATATTCGCTTCCAGTTCCTGTTTCATGCTCCGGTAGGCGGACTGCCACAGTTCCGCTTCGGTGGAAAACCGTGCGGTCAGCGTTGAGATCTTTTTGGTGAATTTATCTTTGTAGCCAGGGGCTTCTTTATCCGGCAGCCCCGACATGATAGCGTCGACTTCCTCCTGCACGAATCCGGAACGCGGGCCCCAGTGTGTGACTTCCTCCCCGTTTTGGTCGATGAAGATGATGATCGGGATGGAACGGGATTTTCCGTTGGTCAAATACTGGTCCATGAGCTCCAGGTTGTCATCCCGCAGCAGCATGCGGACTTCCATATGGCTCTTCTTCGCCAGATGCAGAAGCACCGGTGTATTCATCATCGCATCGCCGCACCAGTCTTCTGTGATCACGATGGCGCGCAGGTTTTTATTCTCAAGCCTTCTGAAGAAATTCTCGTCATCGGGTATCGCAAAATTGTTGAAGACGTTCTCCAGGTTTTCCTTGTGCTTTTCCATGTTGCTGATGTAGGTCTCTGCACTCATCGCCTTGTCAAACCAGTTATCCAGTTCTGTCATCACAATACCTCCAACTGTATATTCTTTCCTCAGTTCAAGCTTATCATATCAGCGGCTGCTTACGGCCGTTTTTGCTTTTGGCGGAATTTCATGTTGTGTTTTTCACATTTATATCCTAACCTTGAATAAACACAGGAAAGGAGGGGTTCGCTTGCATGAAAATTCGAGACATATACAGGGCCTGATCTTCGTCATCATCGGAGCTGCGCTGTGGGGCGTCGGCGGTACTGCAGCGGATTACATATTCAGGCATACACCTGTGACGGTCGACTGGTATGTCACGTTCCGTCTGACAGCGAGCGGCATCATACTGCTCTTTGCCTATGCCCTCTTCTCGAGGAAACAGCAGCCGGTGCGGATGGACCGGAAGACACTCGGCATGCTGTTCGTCTACAGCCTGCTCGGCATGACGATGGTCCAGTATTCCTTCATGGCCGCAATCGGCCACGGCAACGCCGCCATCGCGACGGTGCTCCAGTATACCGGCCCGATATACATCATCATGTGGCTCGTCATCCGCAAGTACTCAAAATGGTCCCGCGCCGACGGATTCATCATCATCGGCATGATCGCCGGTGTCGTACTGCTCGCGACAGGCGGCGATCTCGGCAGGATGGCCGTCTCCCCGGCAGCTCTCATCTGGGGGCTGATTTCAGGCGTCGCGCTCGCCTACTACACACTGCATGCACAGAAACTCCTTTACCGCCTCCACCCGCTCCAGCTGGTCGGCGGTTCGATGCTGATCGGCGGCATCGCGATGAACTTCATCCATCCGCTGTGGGATTTCGATCTAGACTTCGACTGGACTTTCAGCCTCGCAGCCATTCTGATTCTCTCCGTCCTCCTGGGTACGACACTCGCCTTCCTGCTCTACATCAGCAGCCTGAAGCATCTGTCTTCCAAGGAAGCCGGGATACTCGGCATCATCGAGCCGGTCTCCGCCGTCTTGAGCTCTGTCATATGGCTTAATGTCAGCATGGGCATCTACCAGGTCATCGGTATCGTCATCATACTCGGCATCGCGATATACATCTCGACCGGCCGCAGGGAATAAAAGAGACCCGCCCGGGCCCGGGGCGGGTCTCTTCAAGTCAGATCATACGAAAATCCCGAGTCCAACTGCCGTTGCCATCGCCAGCAGCAGCAGCTTCTTCTCGACGGAAGTCACCGCTTCCGGATCGGCAGAATCCATCTTCAAAATCATGTAGATGCCGTATGCGACAAGGGCGATCACCATAATGCCCGCTACCGGGCGCGCCAGCATCATCGGGAGTGCAAACAAGCCGATGAGCCCGAGATATAATATTGCCGGATAGCGCGCGCCCCGCATGCCGAACTTATCCGCCGACCATACGACGCTCGTCCTTTTGACGGGGATGGCCTTACGATCCGCTTCCATATCCGGAATGTGATGCACCATCACCCAGCTCATGCACCACAGGGCGTTGATGAATGCATTCTGCCATCCCCACGCCGGAATCGTCTCCAGCATCAGCCACGGAGCGGCAAGGCCGAGCAGCAGCATCGAAGGGAACAGACTCAGCCACTCGCCGGCCAGCGGCACGTAGGCAAACCTGAACGGCCGGAGTGAATACGATGCCGCCCCCCATATGCCGACCACAATGAGTATAGCCAGTTCCGTCTGCCCCAAAATTGCGAGCAGCAGTGAGAGCGCCGCGAGGGACACTGTAAGCGTCAGAGCGATCTTCCTGAGCTGTCCCACACTCATGACACCCGACTGGATCACCCGGCTGCCTCCGGACAGAAGCGCCGGGCTGTGCTGATCGGTACCGGATTCGAAATCGGTGATGTCATTGAATACATGTGTCAGCGCCCCGTGTATCAAAAAGGCACCGAGAATGAGCAGCGCGAGGAGAAACAGCAGCCTCCACATGGAAAACTCATGATGGATAAGAAGCGGCAGCCATGTTGAAATGACCGTCGCCACACTCGATGTGACCACCGCCACCACCCGCAGGAGCATCCCCACCCCTTTGAAACTTAAAGCATTCTCTCCGGTCATACCATCCAGCCCCTTCTAAACTGACTTATCATACAGCCCCGCTTCCGTTAAGCCCGCCGCTTCATCAATCGCCTTCTTCCATTTCTTCCTGCCGTTGACGATATATTTCAGCACTTCCCCGTCCTTCAGTGTCACCCTGATCTCATTCGGCAGCGGGATGAAGCCGTATGCCATCGTCGTACCGATTTCGACATTGCCGACATCCTCAAGTTCCACCGTGCGCTCCGTCCTGTGGAATGCTGAAAAATTGGGCACATGATGCAGCACCGTCTCGGTCAGATACAATTTGCCCGGAATCGGCCGCAGCCCTTTCCACAGATTTCCGTTGCCGACTTTCAAAGTTTTAGATTCCATATAATGAGTTCCTCCGAGTCGAAATTAACTTAAACCAATTATACGCACAAAAAAGTCTCCGGCACAACTTCGCCCGGAGCATTTCCGCACTTCTTCGGTCATTCAGATTTGATGCCCGCCGCGCACAGCGGGATGACAAGTGTTTCATCTTCCTTTTTCACGTATTTCAAATAGCCGGCATAATTCGCCGCGCTGGTCACTTCGACATAGAATCCCTTTTCACTCATTTCCCGGCGGGCTTCAGCAATCTCACTTTCCTCCACTGATATGAACTCACCGCCTGTTTCCCTCACCGCTTCAAGTATCTGCGGCGCGCGGGCAGGGGCGGCTATCGCGATGCCTTCTGCAAGTGTGCCGGTATTCTGGACAGGCGCCGCCACACTCTCCCCGCGTTCGAAAGCCCGTGCAAGCGGTGCACAATTTGCAGCCTGGACAGCCACTATTTTCGGCAGCCTGTCAATGACACCGCTGTCCATCAGCTCTTTGAATCCGTAATATGCGCCGAGCAGCAAAGTGCCGTTGCCGACGGGAACGATCAGTGTGTCAGGTGCTCTGCCGAGTTCCTCGAAAATTTCAAACGCATATGTTTTCGTCCCTTCATAGAAATAGGGATTGTATACATGGCTCGCATAGAACACACCCTCGCGAGCCACCGCCCGCTGTGCAGCGGCAGCAATGTCCTCCCGGGTGCCGTTTATCTGTCTGATTTCAGCTCCGTGCGCCTTCACCTGGGCCACTTTCTTCGGTGACGTGGCATCGCTCAAATATATATCACAGGCGATGTTGCAGCGGGCGGCATATGCAGCTATGGCGGTGCCGGCATTTCCGCTGCTGTCCGCGATGACCTTCCCTGCCCCGAGCACCTTCGACTTTGCCATCAGCACCGCCGCGCCGCGGTCCTTGAACGACAATGTCGGCATCATGTAATCCACTTTTACATAAGTGCCTGCTCGCGCGCCATCCAGCACAATCAGCGGCGTCTGTCCCTCGCCCATCGTCACAGGCTTCCAGTCCTCATACTCAAGCGGCATGGTTTCTGCATATCTGAAGATGGAAGCCGGATACCCCGGCCATGCAGCCGGGTCTAAACCCTTCCTGTCAAAGTCAAGGTCAAGCATACCGCCGCAGTCACATTTCCATCTGGACAACGTGATTTCATGCACAGTGCCGCAGCTTGCACAAATATATCTTGCCATCATTTAAGTTTCCCCCTGCAGTCGATTTCCAGTTCGCGCCCACTTCGATCTCAATCAGCACCTGTGCCTTTTTGGATGCCCCTTCAAATACACGCTCGATTTCATCCACCTGGAAGATCGAATCGATGCCGAAAGATATATCGATGTCTTCAGCAAATGCGCGTATTCTTGACAGCTTCTGTTCTCCGACGATTTCATTGGCGATGAATATATCGGACAGACCTTCCGAGGCCATCACTTCCGCTTCCCCCACTTTCGCGACAGTGATGCCTTTTGCACCGGCCGCCTCCTGCATTTTGGCAAGTGAAGACATCTTGTGCGTCTTCGTATGCGGGCGGAGCCTGACTGCGTTCCTGTCCGCAAAACTCTGCATGTTGTCAATATTCTCCTCCATGATACGTTGGTCGATCAGGAGCGCCGGCGTATCCAGTTCAGTGTAATGCATGATACCCCTCCAAATGTTCGAATATTCTCTCTTCATTATAATCAATTCCGCATGAATTTGTTAAATGAAGGTTCAACCACCGGCATAAAATACTTTACCGATTAATTAACATAATAAGTAAATTGACGTTTTAACTGTAAATCAAATTTCATAAATATTCCCAATAATATTACATTGAGTTTTCAATCTGATTAACAGCAAGTTAAGAATTGATTTAAGTCATAAATTAAACTGAAAATATTTGTACAAAATGTTAACGTTGGGCCGTACCATTTTTTATCAAAACTATAAAGGAGAGACATTACTACCTATGAGGAACACAATCAAATCATTGTCTGCAGCGTTTTTTACATTCGCAGTCGTGCCCTCAGTGCTGTTTTTGAGTGCCAATGCGAATACTGCCTCAGCGAACGACGCACATAAAGATTCTCTGCCGGAAGATCTGCACCCGACCATCGAAGCAAGCGCTGAAGCGCTGAAGCAGAAAGCCGCCGACAAAGGGATCGTCATCCGCTTCACCGAAGGCTTCCGTTCATTTGAAGAACAGGACGCGCTCTATGAACAGGGCAGAAGCGAGCCGGGAAATATCGTTACTTATGCCAAAGGCGGAGAATCATACCATAACTACGGGCTTGCCGTGGATTATGCAGTAGAGACCGGCAACGGTGATGTCACATGGAACCTCGAATACGATGGAAATGGTAACAGCAAGCCGGATTGGTTTGAAGTTGGAGATATGGCTAAGGAATTCGGCTTTACATGGGGTGGAGACTGGGAAGACTTTAAAGACTACCCCCACCTCCAGATGAACTTCGGTCTGTCCCTCCAGGATCTCCAGAATGGATATATGCCGGGATACAACCCATACTTCAATTCCTAAAAACAACACTCAGGCTCCCTCAGTCGATTTGAGGGAGCCTTTTCATTACAGCATGGCTTTTCCTGTTTCATAATATTCCTGCCAAACCGCTTCGGGCACCATCTCTCCTCCGGTGCTCCAGACGATATGAATGGTATTTCCGCCATCGTCCGGGACAACAGCCGGACCCATGAAACCGGCAAGCGCGGATGGTTCCAGTTTGAATCCTTCCGTAATACGGGCAAGGGCGAGCATCCTGAACAGCTGATTGTCACTTACGGTGTATACTCCTGCGATCAGTCCTTCAAGCAGTCTGCCGACGAAGCCGGAGGGCCTGCCGACCGCAAGGCCGTCTGCTGCCGTCTTGTTGTCGAGCCCGAAGTCAGCCACCGACAGCCGGTCATGGCAGCCGGTCATCATGCCGATCAGCATGCACGGGGAATGCGCCGGTTCGGCAAAATAACAGTGGACATCATCCCCGAAAATGACTTTCAGTCCGAACGCGATGCCGCCGGGACCGCCGCCCACCCCGCATGGCAGATAGACATTGAGGGGATGGTTTCCATCCACTTTAATATTCTGTTCGGCGAGCTGCTCTTTCAGTCTCACTGCCGCAACAGCGTAGCCGAAGAACAATGTCTTCGAATTCTCATCATCCACGAAATAGCTTTTCGGATCCTGCTCACTTTCAAGCCTGCCCTGTTCCACGGCTTTGCTGTAGTCATCGCTGTGCTCGACTACATTGACGCCTTTTGAACGGAGCATCTCCTTTTTCCAGGCTCTGGCATCATCGGACATGTGGATCGTCACATTGAACCCGAGTTCGGCACTCATGATACCGATGCTGAGACCGAGGTTCCCCGTGGAGCCGCAGACGATCGAGTACTGTGAGAAATACTCTTTGAACCTGTCTTCAGCGAATACGCTGTAGTCCCCGTCCTCACTGATCATGCCGGCAGAAAGCGCCAGGTCTTCAGCCCTCTTCAGCACTTCGTAAATGCCGCCGCGTGCCTTGATTGAGCCTGATACCGCAAGCTTGTTATCCTCTTTTACAAAGAGCTCTCCTTCCAACGGCACCATGAACATTTCTTCAATTGCCTGCTTCATATCCGGCGCCCCTGTCAGAGGAGATTCAATGATGCCGCCTCCGCTTTCTGTTTCCGGGAAGACCCGGGCAATGTAAGGGGCAAAACGCCTGAGGCGTACTTCTGCCGCCAGTACATCTTCCTTGCCGAGAGGCAGTGCCCTGATGGTTTCATCCGCCCCGTAAGTCTTACCGCCTGTCCACAGTACAGGCTCATACCCTCTTATCAGTTCAAGGAGGGGATACTCGGCCTGCCACTGTTCCAGCGTCTTTCCTTCGATCATGTATCATATCCCCTTTCAGTGATGTTACAGGACAATCATATCAAAAAAACGCACCGGTTTATCAATAAAGACCGGTGCGGATCATCATTCCATATATTTTAGATCAGAGTATCATAGACCTCTTTGAGAATTTCATGATTCGGCCTTGAACCAAGGTTTTTGGCAATGGTGCCCCTGACATATGATTCACTCATTTGGTTCTCGAGCTCGGCGACGGATTCCTTGCTGCCGACCAGATAGGCCCCTTTCAGTTTCCGCCCTTTCAGCTCCTTGGACAGCTCCTGTGCAAGATCCCTGTACCAGCGGTGCTGATTCTCATCAAAGCGCCTCTGGAATTCATCCTTGCCGTGGCCCCTCTCGCCCGGCTGCACAGCTTCCTGGTAATCCACCCAGCTCTGACGTTCCAGATTCCAGCTGAAGTATTTTTCGTCCTGGATAGTGCCGAGTTCCGTCTCGAGGAAAGTTACATCAGCCTGCTGGACGACGATGATCGCCGTTTCAGGAAATTTCTGCTCCAGTTCCTCCACCTGCTGTGTATCCGCAGTGTGGTCCCACCGGATGGAAGTCGTTACCGGCACCTGGAGTATGCGCTCACGCCAGAGCTCACCGTCCGCAGATGCAATGAGGATGAGCCCCCGCTGCATCTCCTTCTGTTTCGCATAGATTTCCGTCTCAGCTTTATCCAGGAGGTTCTGCAATGCTTTCAGTTCTTCCGGGTTATCCTTGTTCTTCACCTGTTCCTTCAGTTCCTTCATCCCGTTCTTCAGGTGGATTTTCCACTCTCCGTTGGCCTGGTTACGGTCCGTGACGTCGGTATTCAAATACAGTGAAAGGATTCCTGTATCATCATTTTTTGCTTTGATCTTCTTAATGTTTTCGACTACAGACATATGCATGGTTCCTCCTCTTCGTATTCACATGGGGCAGAAGCGGGACAGTCTACATGAAAAAATCAACTTTTATATAATCTACCCTCTGTGGACCGGACAAAACATATACTGGAGTCCCTCAATCTTCATCCATCCGTTATTCCCTGGTTGTCCACGCGGCATCATTCACAAATTATCCATTCCAGCCCTATCCTGCAAGTGTTATAATGAAAAATAGAGCTTTTTTATAAAGAATCGAATGAGGGAATACTCTTGAAGAATGGACAGAAGACATCCGGACAGAGAACAGGAACGGCTTCCGGATTTTTAATCAATATCAAATATCTGCTGAAAGGCAAGGTGCTGGTGGCAAATGTGCTGCCGGTCTTTACCGCCTACTGGCTTGCCCTTTACTTCAGCGGCGAAAGTTTTATGGAACATATCCCGCTTTTCCTGCTGACGATCATAGGGAGTACGATTGTCATATCCGGCGCACTGATGCTCAACAACTGGTATGAGGCAGACCTCGACAGGAAGATGGACCGTACGAGAAACCGCCCGACTGTCACAGGTGCGTTTTCCCTGAAATCAGTACTTTGGGCAGGAATCATAACATCCGCCATCGGAATGGGCATGATGCTGCTCACGACATTCGAAGCCTTCATCTACTCTTTTCTTGGCTGGTTTTTCTATGTCGTCCTCTACACATTCTGGTCAAAACGCAAATACACCATAAATACGATCATCGGCAGCATCTCCGGTGCATTCACCCCGCTTATCGGCTGGGCGGTAATTGCACCCGCAACCCATATCATCCCGGTTGCCCTCGCTTATCTGCTGTTCATCTGGCAGGTGCCGCACACACTGGCAATTGCTGTCAAAAGACTTAAAGATTACACACGCGCCGGCGTGCCGATGCTCCCGGTGGTTTCCGGTACGGGGCCGACCATCCGGCAGATGCTGGTCTACACGGCCGCGCTGCTGCCCTTCCCTTTCCTGCTCCTCAACAGCATGGGCGGCATCTTTTTCACCGTTGTGCTCGTCATGACCATCGGCTGGATCATACTTGTCGCTTCAGGACTGAGAACGACAAAGCTCGGAAAGTGGGCACAGGTGAACCTGCGCTTTTCCATCATTTATCTTGTGATCATCTCACTCACGATGATCATCCTGACTTCCCCGGTTGTATATTGATATCGCCTGAGGGCTTCTCCTGGAGAAGTCCTTTTTCAATAATATAAAAAAACTCCCGTCCCGGAACCGGGACAGGAGCATGAAAGATATATTAGCCGATGGAACCTTCCATTTCGAAGGAGATCAGACGGTTCATTTCGACCGCATATTCCATTGGCAGTTCTTTTGTGAATGGTTCGATGAAGCCCATGACAATCATTTCTGTCGCTTCTTCTTCACCAAGTCCACGGCTCATCAGATAGAAGAGCTGCTCTTCGGATACTTTCGAAACTTTCGCTTCGTGCTCAAGCGAGATGTTGTCGTTCAGTATCTCGTTGTACGGAATTGTGTCTGAAGTGGATTCGTTATCCATGATCAGAGTGTCACACTCGATATTTGAGCGTGCACCTTCAGCTTTGCGGCCGAAGTGGACAATACCGCGGTAGGATACTTTACCACCGTTTTTGGAAATGGACTTGGATACGATCGTAGATGAAGTATTCGGTGCAAGGTGGATCATCTTCGCACCTGCATCCTGGTGCTGTCCTTTACCTGCAAGTGCGATGGAGAGTGTCATTCCACGTGCGCCTTCGCCTTTTAGGAATACGGACGGATATTTCATCGTCAGTTTCGAACCGATGTTGCCGTCAACCCATTCCATCGTACCATTCTCTTCGACAAACGTACGTTTCGTAACAAGGTTATAGACGTTGTTTGCCCAGTTCTGGATTGTAGTATAGCGACAGTAAGCGTCTTTCTTAACAACGATCTCAACGATTGCAGAGTGCAGTGAGTTCGTTGTATAGACCGGTGCTGTACAACCCTCTACATAGTGGACGCTTGATCCTTCATCACAGATGATGAGTGTACGCTCAAACTGTCCCATGTTTTCAGAGTTGATGCGGAAATACGCCTGCAGCGGTGTATCCAGTTTTACTCCCGGAGGGCAGTAGATGAATGAACCGCCGGACCATACTGCAGAGTTGAGTGCAGCGAATTTGTTGTCTGTAGGCGGAATCACTGTTGCCCAGTGCTCTTTGAACAGATCTTCGTTTTCACGGAGCGCGGAGTCCGTGTCCTTGAAGATTACACCTTTCTCTTCAAGATCCTGTTCCATGTTGTGGTATACAACCTCGGATTCATACTGGGCAGAAACACCTGCAAGGTATTTTTGCTCAGCTTCCGGGATACCCAGTTTATCAAATGTACGTTTGATTTCGTCAGGTACCTCATCCCATGAACGCTCTGCCATTTCTGATGGTTTTACGTAGTACGTAATTTCATCAAAATCAAGCTCTGAGAGGTCACCGCCCCACATTGGCATCGGCATTTTATAGAAATGCTTCAGGGATTTGAGACGGAAGTCAAGCATCCACTGTGGCTCTTCTTTCATATTGGAAATTTCGCGGACAATATCTTCTGTCAGACCGCGGTCAGAACGGAAAATCGATACGTCTTCATCATGGAAACCGTATTTGTAATCGCCGACTTCTGGTGCTTTCTTAGCCATATCAATCACTCCTTTTTATTATTCGCTGGCGGATTCCCTGACACCTTTTTCAAGTGCCTTCCACGTCAGTGTTGCACACTTGATGCGTGCGGGGAACTGGTTCACGCCGGCCAGCGCCTCGATATCACCCATGTCGTCGGTAATATCATAATCTTCGCCCAGCATCATGTTGCTGAATTCATCGCCCATGGACAGGGCCTTATCAAGCTTCTGACCAGTGATCGCTTCAGTCATCATCGAAGCGCTGGCCATAGAAATGGAGCAACCTTCCCCTTCGAATTTAACATCTTCGACAACATCATCCACTACATTCAAAGTGAGCCTGATCCTGTCTCCGCAAGTCGGGTTGTTCATATCTACAGTCAGGGTACCATCTTCAATGACTCCCTTGTTCCTCGGGTTCTTGTAGTGGTCCATGATTACTGAGCGGTAGAGCTGATCCAGATTGTTAAAATTCATAAGAGAAAAACTCCTTCGTACGTTTAAGGCTTTCTATGAAACCATCTATTTCTTCTTTGGTGTTATATACATAAAAGCTGGCTCTTGCTGTTGATGAAACATCAAGCCATTTCATCAGTGGCTGTGCACAGTGATGGCCGGCACGGACGGCAATGCCTTCCGTATCGAGCGCCGTCGCAAGATCGTGCGGATGGACGTCCTCCATGTTGAAAGTGATGAGTCCGGCACGCTCTTTCGGGCCGTAGATCTCGATGCCTTCAACTTCACTCATGCGCGCGTAAGCATAGTTCACCAGTTCCTGTTCATGATCCAAAATCGCATCCGGACCAATCTCTGTGATGTAATCAATCGCTGCTGATAGGCCGATCGCTTCTGCAATCATCGGCGTACCTGCTTCGAATTTCACAGGCAGGTCCGTCCATGTGGACTCTCTCAGATCAACGAAATCTATCATATCTCCACCGTATTCGATAGGCTCCATTTTATCAAGCAGTCCGCTTTTTCCATAGAGTACACCGATACCCGTCGGCCCCAGCATCTTATGTCCGCTGAATGCGTAGAAGTCGACATCCAGATCCTGGACATCCACTGACATGTGCGGCACGGCCTGAGCCCCGTCGACAGAGATATATGCACCATTCCTGTGGGCTATTTCAGCAATTGCCCTGATGTCATTGATCGTACCCAGGACATTGGATACGTGTGTAATCGCAACAATCTTTGTACGCTCCGAAATGGCCGTTTCGACACTTTCAAGCGTGAGTGTGCCATCCGCCTCCATCGGGATGAAGATGAGTTCTGCACCGGTGCGCCTGGCAAGCTGCTGCCATGGGACGATGTTTGCATGGTGTTCCATTTCAGTCACCACAATCTCATCGCCCTCGCCGACGATCATATCACCGAAACTGCGTGCCACCAGGTTGATTGCTGCAGTGGTTCCCCGCGTGAATACTATTTCCTCATACCTCTTGGCATTGATGAAGTTCTTAACCTTCATACGCGCCTGTTCATAACCATCTGTCGCTTTAGTTCCAAGTGTGTGTACCCCGCGGTGTACATTCGAATTGTACTCGCGGTAGTAATCATTCATTGCATCGATGACTTTTGCCGGAGTCTGGCTGGTTGCAGAAGTGTCAAAGTATATGAGGTCTTTCCCGTTTACCTTCTGGTCCAGGATTGGGAAATCCTTTCTGATATCAATTGCATTCATTCGGGAAAACCCCTTTAAAACTTATTTTGAAAGAACTTTCATCTCAATGACTTCTCTGAGCTGGTTTTTGACGGATTCGATCGGAAGTGCCCTTACTACAGGATCAAGGAATCCGTGGATGACAAGCCTTTCCGCTTCTTTCTGTGAAATACCGCGGCTCATCAGGTAGAACAGCTGGATCGGATCCACACGTCCGACTGAAGCTGCGTGTCCTGCTGTCACATCATCCTCGTCGATGAGGAGGATCGGGTTCGCGTCGCCGCGCGCCTTTTCACTGAGCATCAGCACACGGGATTCCTGCTGCGCATCTGAACGCGTCGCACCGTGCTTGATCAGCCCGACACCGTTGAATATGCTTGAAGCCGCATCTTTCATGACGCCGTGCTTCAGGATATGTCCATTCGTGTCTTTACCGTAGTGGATGATCTGGGAAGTGAAGTTCATCTTCTGCTCCCCGCGTCCGACTACAACGATCTTAAGATCTGACTGGGAGTTGTCACCGATCAGATAAGTCGTATTGTCGTAGATGACGTGGGAGTCGTTCATGAGACCAAGCGCCCAGTCGATGTCGGCATCCCTGCCGGTTACGCCGCGGCGGTTGATGTAGCCTGTAAAACCTTCCGCAAGGAAGTCCACTGCGCCGTATTTCACTTTTGCATTATCTTTCGCGATGACTTCGGAAACGATGTTCACCTGTTCTTCCGATTTATCCACGCCGGACAGATAGTTCTCAACATAAGTCAGTTCGGAACCTTCATCCGCAACAATCAGCACGTGGTTGAACAGGGAAGCCTTCTCATCATCGTGGAGCACGACCATCTGCACAGGGTCTTCGATTTGAACATTTTTAGGTACATAGACGAACAATCCGCCGTTCAGCATGGCAGTGTGGAATGCAGCAAGTTTATGCTCATCCACTCTGACGCCGTCTGTCATGAAGTATTTTTCAACGAGTTCAGGGTGGTTCGCACTCGCTTCGATGATATTCTCTATGATTACGCCTTTATCCAGAAGCTCATCGGATACCTGGAGATATGCAGGCGTATTGTTGTGCTGTACATAAATATTTTTCGTATGTTCGATATCAAGCAGGTTCCTCACTGCTTCCGGAAGTTCCTCGAGGCTGCCATAGACAGAGCTGTCCGTTACTGGCTGCGCTGCAGTGAAGAAGTCCCACCTGTTGAGCTTAGTCTTGTCAGGCTTGGGCATTTCAAGACTTTCAATCTTATCAAGTGCTTCCTGTTTTTTGCTGATCAGAAGTTCTGACTCACCGCGCTCTTTTGCCCTTGCGATAACTTCGTCAGCATTGATCACAAATTCATTTACATCAGTAGCCATTGTCATCCTCCTGTCTTATTAAGCGTCTGCGCCAATAGTTTCGTCTTCGATGCCGAGCTCTTCCTTGATCCAGTCGTAACCTTCATTCTCAAGGCGTTCAGCTAGCTCTTTGCCGCCGGATTTAACAACGCGGCCCTGCATCATAACGTGAACATTATCAGGTGTGATGTAGTTCAAAAGACGCTGGTAGTGAGTGATGATAAGCGCACCGAAGTCGTCGCCGCGAAGTCCATTGATGCCTTTGGAAACAACTTTCAGCGCATCGATGTCAAGACCGGAGTCTATTTCGTCCAGAATACCGAATTTAGGTTCGAGCATCATGAGCTGCAGAATTTCGTTACGTTTCTTCTCACCGCCGGAGAAGCCTTCGTTGAGGTAACGTGTGGACATGTCCAGATCCATTTCAAGATAGTTCATGTTCTTATCCAATTTCTTGATGAACTGCATCAGGTTGATCTCATCGCCCTCTTCGCGCTGTGCATTGATTGCAGAACGAAGGAAGTCGGAGTTCGTCACTCCGGAAATCTCTGACGGGTACTGCATGCCGAGGAACAGTCCGGCCTGCGCACGCTCATCAACTTCCATATCAAGTACGCTCTCTCCATCAAGAAGTACTTCTCCGCCTGTCACTTCATATCTTGGATGACCCATGATAGCCTGTGCAAGCGTGGATTTACCTGTACCATTCGGTCCCATGACCGCATGGATTTCACCTTGTTTAAGAGTGAGGTTGACACCCTTTAAAATTTCTTTGCCGTCTATTTCGACATGTAGATCCTTGATTTCTAGAACAGAAGCCATTTATAACCCTCCAACAGATTTTTTTGGATAATATTTTACTATACCAGTTTATAATAATTCTAAATAATAGTCAAAGGCTGGCACAGCATTCCAATTACCACTATATTATACATTAAATGCAGAACACTTTAAACCTTTCGGGCCGCTTTGTCAAAGTCTCTCCATAAAAAACAGCCCTGCGACTGATAACAGCCGCAGGGTAAATGAAAATCCCTTATTTGATGATGTCCAGCGTAAACGGCGGCTTGTACATCTCCCCGTTGTTCGCTTTGATCGCACCCAGAATCAGGAAGATATAAAATGCGACCGTGATGATCGGGCCGATTACCAGACCGATCAGGATGAAAGAAGTCAGCCATGCAACGAACA
Organism: Salinicoccus sediminis; assembly: GCF_000986795.1. Lineage (GTDB taxonomy): Bacteria > Bacillota > Bacilli > Staphylococcales > Salinicoccaceae > Salinicoccus > Salinicoccus sediminis. The sequence goes on from NZ_LAYZ01000024.1 coordinate 514,924, forward strand.
GGTAGATCGTATATGAAAGACCGAAGTTGACAACGTGCCTGAGCGCTTCCGCAGTTGCAGGATGCTCATCTTTCTTCAGCACCCACAGAATCAGCGGGCCCACTACTGCAGTGAATGCAGATACGATGTATGATACCATGACCATTGATTTATCGAAGCCCTGTGTACTTTGTTCATTCATTTGGAACGCCTCCAATATTAGATATTCTACTATTATAACTCTACCCTATACAGGGTAACAAATAACAGCAATAACTTGTAAAAATCATTTTAATTCTGTATCAGAAATACGGTAGATTCCATTGTCATCATTGAAGGTGACCCTGTGGGTCTGTTTATTGTCTGAACCGTCTTCTTTGATGTTTACATCCACTTCGTAAATAAGCTCCGAATTGTCTTCTTTGTGCTCGATAAGCTCAATATTTTCAGTTTCGATTTCATACTCTGTTTCAGTCTCAAGTGCCGGTCTTACAAGTTCCAGTACATTATCCGGAACGGTTGTATCAGAAAAGCTGAATCTTAAGGAACTTGTCTGAGTCATTTCAGAATCGGCATTGAAAGATTTCTCAAGCTCCTCATAGAACTTGGGGATTTCCTCTTCGGTTTTCTCCTTTGCATACTCGCTGTCTTTTGCGGCCTGCTCTTCTTCCCTGGCTTCATCCTGTATTGCCTCTATTTCTTCATGATCAAATGCAAGTTCTGCCCGTAACGTTCTCTCGCTTTCCCCGCGCGGCCCAACTTCTGCTTTATCCGTCTGTATAACCTGTCCTTCGACTTCTCCTTCAGCATACACTTCAACAGGATCTTTCGCACTGATCGGACCGTATCCGCCACGCTCGAATTCGAGCCCGGTTACATCTTTGCCGTTTGCGTAGACCTTCAGGTTATCCAGGCCCTGATCACTTGCTATGTTGGTGTAAAGAATCCCCATATCATCTTGGACCGTCACCCTATCCTGGGAAGACCCGTTGAAGTTGACGAGCAAAGTCATGTCGAACGTTTCGCCGTTCATCTCACCTTCACCCTCGATTTCATAAATGCCGGGGATGAAGTTATCAAGCAGCGTCGTTTCTTCCTCCGGAGAACCGATTGTATATTCCTCGCCGTCGAAATTATAGGTAAATGCTGCACGCTGCAGATCGGCGAAAATCTCATGCCTTTCAACTTCCATTGAAGTTTCCCCATCTTCCTTTTCAAGTGTTGAAATGGCGCCTCCCTCTCCCCGGAGATCCGACTCCATGTCACCATCAGACTCTCCTGCTGATTCGGCCATATTTTCAAGTGCTCTTCTGAAAGATTCCTCCGAATATTCGTCCTTGATGAGTCTGACATGTCCAACCGCCTCATCTTCTGTAACCTGTATATCCTCATCGCTGAGAATCTCCTGGAGTGCTCCGTAATCCTCATTTATCACTGCCTCTTCATACTCAGAGACAACACTCTCCGCCTCATTGCCACATGCTGCTAAAACCACAAGGATGATTCCCAGCGGAACCACTTTCAACCAATTCTTCATAATCACTGTCGTCCTAACTTTTACTATTAAAATAGCGTTTGATTTTTTCCCACGATGTTTCGTTGATATTTTCCAATGCTGAAATCACTTCATCTATTGTCTGATAACGCTGATCCATAGTAGATTTAGTACATTTATAGATGAATTCCTTGAATTTCCCCGGTGTATATCCCCCATCAAACAATCTGCTCTCAGTATAGATATTGCCTCCATTCGACAGGAGATAATAAAGAGTTGCACCAAGAGCAAAAATATCGGACCTTTTGTCCACTACCCCATTTTCAAATTGCTCAGGAGCTGCAAAGCCGACGGTACCAAAAGCTTTGTTATGTATGATGCTGGTATCATCTGAAGATGTTCCAAAGTCAACGAGTTTGACTGTGAGCTTCTTATCTATGACCACATTCGACGGTTTGATGTCACGGATGACAATCTCAGGTTCCTGCCGGTGGAAATATTTGATGATGCCGGCGAGCTGTTTGCCTATATACAAGGTTTCCTGCCAATTATATCGATAATCTTTCACATCAATGACATGTTTAAGATTTCTTCCCTCCATGAGCGTCATAACTATTGCTTTATATTCATCCACACTCAGATAATCTATTAAAGTGGGGATGGCAGGATGATTCAACTTTTTCAGGAGGGATGCCTCATTATCCAACTGTTTATTATTTATGAATACGGGGTCTTTGGCAACTTTGAGGATTGCCCTTGTATTGTCCTTAAGCTCGATCAGAAAAATCTTGGAAGTTCCACCGTTAGTAACATGCTTGATCATACTATAATTCTCATGCTGCCAATTATCCAAGAGCATTCCTACACCACCCAGATTATTTCATCAATAATATACAAATATCATCACTGAAGTCCGATTGTTTAATTTCTTCATAGATTAAATCTACAATGTCCTGTGCATTTTTCTTTGATGATCCACGAATAATACTGCGGATCTGTTCATCCTTAACGGCTTTATAGACACCGTCCGTACACATGAAAATAATGTCCTCATCCCGAATAGTCCCAAACGTGACAAAAGGCTGCACTTCTCCTTTCACGCCAAGGCACTGTGTCAGTACACCCTCTATCCGGCGGGCGGAAGGGTCCTCTTTTGAAACCTCGCCCTTCCTGACTTTCCGGTTGAGCAATGTATGGTCTTCCGTCAATTGGACAAGACCTCTCAGTCCATCCAGCTCGGACGTTACCTCACTGCCTTTATCGCTGAAACTGTATCTGTACACCCTCGCATCACCGATATGATGGATCATGTACATATTATCTATCACCAGCACCGTAGATAATGTTGTTCCCATCTTCACGTTATCCTTACTGCCCATATCAATCAATTCCTGGTTCAGACGGCGGAACTCATCCATCTGCTCATTCTCGAACGCCTCGATGACTTCCTGGATACCCGAGGAAGCAGCGATGGTATCATTCCACCATTTTTCCTGGCTCTCAACCGCATGATGGCTTGCCGATTCAGCATTGTTATGGCCACCCATGCCATCAGCTATGACAAGGAAATGGACATCATGGTCTCCGAACAACTTTCCGCCTGTACCAAAATGATAATCTTCATTTGTCTCTTTCCCGCGGCCTTTGGCATTTATCACACCGATATCTTTTCTGGACATACTCATACTTCTTTCACTCTGTATCTGAATGACAATTCACCTAATGTGATTACATCGTCGGGCTTAAGTTCATAAAGTTTATAGGGCACCAGAGCAGCATCATTGATTTTAGATCCGTTTACAGAACCAATATCCTTGAATGAGTAACAATCATCGTTCTTGATCAGCATCGCATGCTTCCTTGAAATGTTGGAATCATCCACATGATAATCAGATTCCTCCCTGTGCCTTCCTATGAGGAAATTTTCACCAAGTATGGAGACTGCATCACCAATATCATTCTTCCCGTCAAATGGGATCAGGAAGTCCTTTGCTTCTCCTTGTTCCAGTCTGACATTCCTTTTCAGTTCTTCATCATCTTCAGCTTCAAGGAGCGTCGTTTTATCAGTGAGCTCGAAAGATTCAACTTCGTCAGCAGTTTCCTCCCCTTCACTGTCGGTATCTTCCTGTTTGAAGGACATTTCTCCAGATACGGCATGCTCACCCTCTTCAGAGAAGTCATGATCCTCTTCCGCCTGGACGATTTCCTTTGCAGAAATGAACGCATCATAATCCATGGCTCTCAGTGCATCAAATACTTTGACTCTGTGATCATTTTCAAATGCATCCTCTTCAACTGCACTTTTCTTGATCTTCTTCTTCACTTTCTTTTCCACAACAACCGGTTCCACACCCGGACGCCATTTTTTCCAGTAAACATACAAGGCCCCCGCAACTCCCGCAGACAAAAGGAAAGCAGTCCCGAGTAATATGTTGCTGCCGAGCGGCATCTGACTCCAGATCACTGCAAGCAGCACAATAGCAATCAGTGAAGAATATAATTTTTCTTTCCTGTTTAAAGGAGGCATTGTACGGATTTTTTTAACCTGGAATTTATCTGAGTTGCCATACGGCACATCGCCCTGAAGAGAAATGCCTGAATTCTTTATATCGAGAAGATAGTTCTTGATGTTTTCAATACTGAAATTGGGGTGTTTCAAATACTGGCACAAATTTATGTAATCTTCCCTGTCCATATCTGAAATTCGTTTTGATACATTGAAGATGAGACGTTTCAATTCATCCTCTGTCGATTCATCCTTTTCAAACCTTCGGAGCGGCATATACATCAATTTGATATCATAATAGCCTTCTCCTACAAATATTGACTCTTCACTGATGCAGTATTTCTCAATGTTCAGCAGGTTATTACCGGACTTTTTGAGCGTATTGCATATTTCAACGATCAGGCGGTAAAAATCCTCGAACCTGAACTCATCATATTCCAGTCTCTCCCACAGAGAGGCATAATTTTCCGTATTGAAGTGCAGAGTCTGATTATTGTTCTCTTTAACGAAATTGATGGGCAGTGTCCTGTCTATTTCATTATAGAGGAACATCTTATATTCAGTTTCGTTCAAATCGTCAATGGTCAGCCTTTTTCCATTTTCATCATATTCCAATGATGTTTGTTTTTTATTACCTTTTACTTCGATATCATATCCTGAGATATTCAAATATTACCCTCCCAATACAACCATATAGTAGAAAGTGATCAAAACACCTGGTATTACTGCATAAATGAAAGGAAATCTGGTTGCACGGTTTCTTTTGAACTCTTCCATAGGTGTCAAAGATTTTTTCTGTATGCTTTCCTTCATATGTATAATGCTTAAAGTGAGCTGGATTAAAAATGTCCGTGTAAACAATAGATATAAAAGGCCAATGATTCCTGCACATATAATCGCGTACATTATTGAATACAGGCCAAAAAGTATCCCTGTCATCGTACCAACGGCAAAAAACAGTTTCACATCACCGGCACCAATGGCTTTAAAAACATAAAGCACCAACAGTATTATGCCGCATACCAGACCCCCGCCAAAAGATTGGATGAAACCGTCCACACCTGCGTTCAGGGAATGATAGCCCACACCAACAACAGCACCTGAGACATTCAGCCAATTTGGAATGATTTGTTTGATTGCATCATAATAGAAAACAATGCACAGAAATATTCCCAAAATGATAAAATGTATTTCCATAATTAAGCTCCATTCCAAATATATTCAACAGATTTTTTCTTGATTGTTATCGTCCTGCTGAAAAAGGGCAGATTTATCTCAAGAGGCACTTCGGCAACTACTTCAATAGTCTCCTGGTTCACAGCAGGTTCAACTTTAACGCCTTCTGCATTGAAAAATTTACCGTCACCCACCCGGTCTGTATAAAGTTCCTTTACCAGACCTTCAGTTATGCCCGTTTGAGCAGAAACACTCATATTGGAGATGAACTCCCCAATCTTACCCTCAGCATGGCTCCCTACTTTCTCAACAAGAAAATCGACAACATTGTTTTCAGTAACACTGCCGCCCTTCTCCTTGATGACATCCATCATGGCACCCGACTCATTCTCAAGGAGCCCCTCAGCCTCCTGAGCCAGGTAGCCATAATGTGCCATGGTCTGTGTACTCTCAGATACAGACTCCTGCAATGCCATTTCAGCAATGGCTATCTGAACAATGCACATGAGCATGAGTATAAAAGTAACCATGATAGGAATGACCAGCGCAGCTTCAATCGTAATCACTCCATCTTCATTTTCCCGTAAACGTTTGAACACGCCAGTCACTCCTTGACACTATTCTAAAGGCAATCTGTATGATTGTTCTGTTGGTGCATTATTTTCAAACTTCAATTCATAATAGTCACTATCTATTGCATCAGTCATGATATAAACCAGATCAAAAGTCGCTTCTTCATCAGCTTGAAGTTCTTGAGACAAATCTTCTTCTGAAACTTCGAATATAAATTGTTCTCCTCCCATTTCTCCACCTTGTACTACATCAGGATGAACATATTCACCAATTACAATCGGTTCGTCTGTTATATTTTTAACTGTGACATTGACAACCCCCAGAAAATGGGATTCTCCTGCATTCATAACAAATGAATCCATCGGCTCCCCATCGTATTCTTGAGTTTGTTCGAATGAATTTACGGTGACTTGATATGGTATTTCCCATTCATAACTTTCCACTTCAACTGTATCGCCAATCTCATGTATTTCTCCATCTTCAGATTCTGAATCCGCAGATGCCTCTTCGTTAGTATCTTCTGCAGTTTCCTCGTCTGTGTTTTCTTCTGTAGTTTCTCCTTCGGACTCATTACTGTCCGAGCAGGCGCCCAATATCAGAATCAGACTCAAAATGCTTAATATTCCCAAGTGTTTTTTCATCATAAATCCTCTGTCTTATTATGGTTATTTTATCTTCACGAAAATGTAATTGTAGAACTTTGATACTATTCCAAAGGTAATCTGAATGCTGTTTCATTAGGAGACATTTGTTCAAATGTCAGTTCAAAATGTTCATTGTCCCCATACTCGCTCAATATATACACTAGATCAATCGTAGCTTCTTCATCTGGCTGAAGTTCCTGTGAGACATCTTCTTCGGATAAATCATAAACGTACTGCTCTCCACCAGAACTGCCACCTTTAACCATATTTGGATAGACATATTCTCCTATCACTATAGGTTCATCAGCAATGTTTTTCACAGTCATATTCACAATACCTAAGAAATGTGAATCACCTGCATTAGATACCAGTGAATCCAAACTATTACCATCATATTCCTGGGCCTGATCAAAAGAGTTTACTGTCACTTGATACGGGACTTCCCATTCAAAACTTTCAATTTCAGCTGTGTCGCCTATTTCATACATACTTCCGTCTGATTCTTCTTCGGTGCTTTCTTCCTGATTATCCGTTGTCTCTTCTGTACTTTCTTCGGTCGTTTCACCTTCTGATTCATTGTTGCCTGAGCAGGCGCCCAATATCAGTATCAGACTCAAAATACTTATAAATCCTAAATACTTTTTCATTCCGAATCCTCCATCTTAGTATGAATAATGTTTCTCTTTATCGAAAATATAATCGTTCCCTTCTACTTTGCCAGGGAAAAAGGTGGGTAAAAATAAAAGGTTAACTTGTCCACGAACATTACTATTCAAGTAGGTTTGCCCATTATTTGTGAAATCTACACCTGTTGCTTCAGATAATGCCGACTGAATTCTAATCCTTTTTTCTGCATTAAATGTCTGATCCAAAGACCTGAAACTCAAAAATATTCTGGTCATCAGTTCAGGTGTAACAGCAAATCCTTGGTTTTGCTGACCGGGTTTTGGTGGACCGCCTTTTGCGTTCTTTTTGCCAAATATATTGAGAACAAGACCATCCTCGTTATTTAGGAATTCGTTTAAATCATCGACTGTTGCTGCTATAGCTACTGCTATAGCCAATGCGACTCCAATCCATCCTAACTTACTCAACGGATTTTTAACTAACGCATCAAATAAATTTACTGCTAATATAATGGAAGTGACTTCCAGAAGAAATTGACCATAATTAGCGCCAGATTGATGGTGTCCATATATCATATACATGGCTTGTTTAGTATCATAATTGAAGCTTTCCTGTTTAATACCAAAAGGTTTGGAAACTCCAAAGTTGGCCATGATGTATTCATTCATATAGATTTCTGATCGTATTGCATATGGATTGGACATTAACTCAAACATTCTTTGTAATTTATCAAATGCTTTAGTTATGAATTCTTTCCTGTCTTCCTCAGCAATCAATTCGCCATCAGATCCGGCACCAGAGTATTTGCTGTTATACATTTCCAATGTATTGTAGATCTCCTGGTCAGCGGAATATGATTCGGCCATGCCCAGTGCATCATTCAGCGTCTCTAAAAGTTTTCCAAAAGATTCATCTGCCTGCTCTTCGGCTTCATCATATGTTTCATCATATCTTTCATCTTTCTGAAGAATTTCTTCTGATTCTTCATACTTTTTCCAGCTTGTTGTTATAGAATCAATATTGGTGTCAGCATCGGAAATAAGATCAGATGCTGCTTTCTCGACAAAACCAGGCGCCTCTTTTGTTTCAGAGTTGACTGCCAATTTGAAAATTGACGCTTGTGAAAGCAGTCCATACCTTTGTAAATTCCCAAAGCTGGTCATGGTACCCGGTGCGTCAGCCTTTCCCAGTACATAATCATCCAGACTTTCAAAGTCATTTTCTATCGAAGTGAAAAATTCATTGTCCAGAATCAACTTATTGATTTCTTCCAAACCGTCTGTAGATCCGACCATTTCTTTAATCTCATTATTGTAATCCATTGCTGAATTATTGCTGGGTGAGCTTGAATTTCCGGAACCGAAAAGTGCTTTGAGAATATCCTCTTTATAGCTGCCATAATTGGTCTGAATCAGACCTTCTGTTGGTAATGTTTCTGTGTTGAATTTAGATCTGGCATCCTCAAAATACCCGAGCTCTTCTTCTTCATCGTCACGCTTCTTTTCTTTATCTTCTTTTTCTTCATCGCTTAATTCTTCTTCTGATTCTTCATCTTCGGAATCTTCTTTCTCATGCTTGTTTTTCAATTCCAGGTATCTTGGATAATATTTTGAAAGATCCGCCATGTTCGACTTTATAGATTCAGGGATTTTCTCAGATGATGACTCTTTACCTACGATTTTGGAATTATATCTTGATGTGACATCTTCTTTTAAACTTTTAACTTCCTCGTCAACTTTTTTCAGTTCAGCATTCCGCTTTTTGACAAGTTCCATAACTTCTTCAAATTTCTCAAGGAATTCCTGTGTTTCTTCCATATCTTCGGCTCTTGCCGGATCGACTTCAGTTTTAGCTTGTTTCAGCATATCCGTAAAAACCCCGGCCATCTGTATGGGAGCCTGATACTTCATCGTTTCATTGATCTGATATTTGAATATATCCGGATTCAATATATCCCTGTCAGTGTCAAAGGAAGCTGAACTCGAGCTGATGGATACTTGGGATAGATTGGAGTACCCTTCCAATTCTCCCGGGGTAAAAAGCTGCTCTTCGAGTGTCTTCTCAAAAATCGGAAGCGATTCATTGCCGGTAACAAAAATCCCGTAATCAGCGAGTGAACTGTCATATTGTGACATTGTCGACCTGACAGCTGATTCAACAGCGTTATCGAGCTGTCTTTCTGCCGACATTATCCGCACCATATCAATCAGAAGAGCATTGATGATGAAGATGGGAAGTATGATGCAGATGGCAAAGATGGAAACTGAACCGCCATCGTCAAAAATCAGAGGTTTTATAAACTGTTTGATTTTTTTCATTGGTGTTCTAACCTCCAACCCATTGCTCTACTGCTTCTGTAATACTCCCTGCGTCTTCAAGTGGTGTGAAACTCATCAGGAATTTCGCAAAGTTATAAGTCCGCACCATCTCTGTAGATTCGGTAATTATACTTGTTGACTCACCAGTAACATTCGAAACTCCCAGCAGATTTTTGAACATGTCAGGCATATAGAGTCCTGACTCGGTAGTGACCCTGATTTTTTTATAAATTAATATATTTCCTCCGCCGTCGGCAATTTCTATGGAGATCGGTCCGGCGTAGTTATTGGTCACAACCGCCTTCTTGCTCTGGGATATTCCGCCGGAGCCGCCGCCGAAACCGCCGATGCCCAAACTGTCAAAGAGATCGCCTGCGCCTTCGCCAATCCTCCAGTAAAGACCGTCACCGGCTTCATTTCCTGTATACTGGCTTGTATTTTCGATCTCTCCGGTATATGTTTTATTACTGTTGTCATAATTGTAGGCAACCAGATTTGATGACTGGTATGCCACGTAATTTGTCATGCCTGACTGAAAAACTATAATGCATAAAAAAACTGTCATGAGGACGAAAACCATAACAAAAGGGAAAACAAGGGTAGCTTCCATAGACATGCTGCCCCTTTCCCCCTTAAAGAACCGCCGCATTATATCACCCGCCGAATGTTCCAAGGTTTCCTTCTATAGCATCAAACAGACTATTTGCCCAAGATTCAATTCTCCCCTTGAACAAAATCGCAATTCCAATCAGTACCGCCAGTATCAAAAGTACCTCAACTACTTCCAGGCCTTCCTCATCGTTCCAAAAATCAAGCCAAAACTGTGCCATGATATCTCTCCTTAATAATTTGTAAGTTTATATATAAAGCAAGAAACCTTGCGTTATACCAAAGTGGTAAGATCCCGACTAAAAATTGAACATCGTAATCGCGGGATAGATGATTACAAGCAATACTGCAGCAAAGACAAAAATCATCGGGAATATCAGTTTTGACGAAGCTTCTTCCCCTTTGATCCTCGTCAGAGTTTTACGTTTGTCCCACAATGATTTAGACAAATCTTTCAATGACTCAGCCAATTGCTTTCCGCCCCTGCGGTAGTTCATCATTATCGTTGTTGTTAAAACTGAAACTTCCTGTATGCCGCATCGCTGACTGAAGTCTTTCATAGCGTCTTGAAATGATGAATTGGATTGAAGCTTGTTCATTGCTTCATTCAACTCGTAATACAATGGTGAATCGTAAATCCTGTTCATATTTTGCTGTACCGATTTATTAATCGCACCCTGAACCGTTTCCCCGGCATTCACCAGAAGTATTAGCTTGTTGGTAAATTCAGGAAGTTCAAGAAGTATTGATTCTTTCCTTTTCTTAACTTTCGTATCCAGCTCCTTCATCTGTGCATACACCAATATCACAGTCATCACCACACAAAATATCGGAAGCGTGTAGTCACCGGATTCCACTGATGCAAATGCTGCAAATGTCACCAGAGCACAAATAGTGAAAACAGTGACTATTTTGGCCAGATGTATCCTTGTGAATGTCTGGCTCAGTCTGGATCCCCGTAGAATGATCATCTTCTGATGAACCGGCGCTACTATCGAAGGGAACTTTCTATACAGGTCCAGTTTATCCACAAGGAATAGTGAGTAAGGGGCAAGGATAGGCAGAAGTATGCTCCTTTTATATGTCTCTATGAAAGTTTTGTAGTTCTTCTTTTGAATTATCGTTGTGACCAGAATACATATCACAAGAATTAAAATGATCATTTCCATTCCTATTACCTACATTTCGATTTTCATCAATTTCTGACTTATTACCATGCTGAGAATTGTGCACCCCAGCACAACTGTCATAACGATGGGGCCCGGGGTGCCAAATTCATAAAGCGGCCTCACAAAATCTCCTGATGTATATTTCAAGAATGCAATCATGCCAAGAGGCATTACTGCAATGATTCTTGATTCGAATTTCTTTTGGGATACCAGTACTTTTATGTCCTGCTGGATTTCGATTTTTTCGTTGATGATGTCAACAGTTCTCTTGATGACGTCCACAAGGTTACCACCGCTGCGTTTGCATGTTATGAAAACGTCCGAAAAGTTCTTTATGTCTTCTACATCTGAACGTTTTGCAAAGTCGTCGAATGCTCTTTCGATACTTTCACCGTTCTCGACCCGTCTGTTGATGATCGAGAATTCCCTAATGATATATGTATCTTCATTCGGGTACAGGAGTTTCAAATCTTTCAAAGCATCTCTGAATGCATTTTCGATTGACTGTCCTGCTGCCAATGAAGAGGAAAGGGATGCAGCCGCTTCCTTGAATTGCAGCGACAGGATGTTCTTCCGTTTCTCTTTCAATTGCTTCTTCCGTACTTTTGGTGCAAAGAGAGCAAGGAGGCCGAGGAGGAGTGAAATGACCAGATTATCATAGAATAGCTCACCGACCAGCAGGATTATGAGAAATACGACAAGTATTGCAGAGATGATTTCCCAAAAATTCATCTTGTAGTCACCATAATCAATAAGTTGATTATCAGAGGAGCTTCGGGAGTTTATAGCTGCAATGGAACGCCTTCTGCGCTCTTCCTCACGCTTCAGATGCTTTTTCTTCTTTTTTAGATCAGTGTTTGTAATCCTTTTATAAACTATGCCGAATATGGCCAGTACAATGATTACAAGCCCGAAGACCTGGAACAGATCCATTACATCACTTCCGTTTCTTCATCCGTCTGACCATAGAGTTTCTCAATATCTTGCTTCCCTGATATTTCGAGCTTCATGGTGGAATGAAGTTTATTGCCTGTCGGGACAAGATCTCCAATGATTCTGCCTTCCTTGTCCTCTGAAGTTTCCTGGAAAACAAATAATGGATTCAGCTGGATTTCCCCATTTTCAAAGCCGGTTACTTCAGATATCTCCACAACCTTTCTGGAGTGATCCCTGAACCTTGATAAATGGATCATTATATCTATCGCTGATGTTATTTGCTTTCTGATGACATCAATCGGCAGTTCAGCACCGCTGAGCACCATCGTCTCGATCCTGCTCAGCATGTCTTTTACAGAGTTGGCGTGACCTGTGGACAAAGAGCCATCATGCCCGGTGTTCATGGCCTGAAGCATATCAAGTGCTTCCGCGCCCCTGACTTCCCCCACGATGACCCGTGACGGCCGCATCCTCAAAGATGTACGGATCAGGTCTCTTATGGTGATTTCACCTTCCCCCTGGGTATTCGCATTACGGGTTTCGAGACTTATGAGGTTTGGAATACTTTTCAGCTGCAGTTCAGCCGAATCTTCTATCGTCACTATTCTTTCGCTTTTGGGTATGAAGTTCGACAGTACATTGAGAAACGTGGTTTTACCGGAACCGGTGCCCCCGCCTATGAAAATGTTGTATTTGGCTTCAACGAGGTGTTTAAGGAATTGTGATACTTCTTTGTTGAGAGCTTTGAATCTTATGAGGTCATCTATGGTCAAGGCATGTTCGGGGAACTTACGGATTGTCATGGCTGCACCTTTCAGTGCCACTGGCGGCAGTACCACATTTACTCTGGAACCATCTTCCAGTCTCGCATCCACTATCGGTGTCGATTCATTGACCACCCTGTTCACTTTGGACACAATGGACTGGATTGTATCCTCAAGTTTTTGCTGGGACTCGAACCTGACATCCGACTTGAATACTTCACCATGCTTTTCGACAAATATCTCCAAGTAGTTGTTCACCATAATTTCTGTAATATCCTTATCATCCAAGAGGGGCTGCAATACTCCCAGACCGCGGAATGAATTATACATCCGCTCGACAATCACACTCATCTGTCCGGAACTTATCTGATATTGCTTTGCATAAGTGATGACAAACTCTTCGACATACTGTCTCAACTCATCGTTGGAAACTGAATACATGAAGTCCAATACATCTCTCAGCTTGTTTGTCAGATGATCGACTATCGCATCTTCACTATCCTGTTCCTCAAATTTATAATTGGCTATCTCTTCAATATTGCCGGTTTCTTTATGTTTCATTTGATACCTCCATCGACAGAGATATTTTACTCAGTGATTTCAAAAGCTCATGACCGATTTCACTATCCTCAAGCACCTTCTCCTTTTCATTGTAATCCAGCCATTCAGGCTTGAATTTGATTTTGGATTCAATGTTGAAGTTATAGCCGGCATGGCCTGCGAATAGATTTTCACCGAATTTATTGACTATGTAATGCATTTTCTTATTGTCTATTTCCAGTTGTAAACCATTCTTCTCCATGATTGTCCTGGTTTTCATGAAGCTGGTTTCGTTCGATTCCAGCACCCAGAAAATGTCATTGCTCAGACGTAGAATTTCTGAATTGTTTTCATTCAGCCTTGAATCCATATCGATGATCAGGAAATCATATTCATTCAAAGAAGTAATTGTTTTAACCAGATTCTCAATATCCAATGTGTTGAGGGAGTCCACTTCATCAAAATTCATATTTATCGGGAAAAAATCTATCCCCGTCTCTGCATCAGTATCTTTCAGCTTATGAAATTTAGACACCAGCCTGTATGGGTCATCCTTGAGGAAATAGAAGAGTTCAGAACTTTTCGGCTTACTGGCTTCAAGGTAGGATGATGCTGAGAGCAATTGCTCCATCGAAAGATAGAACACTTTCTGTGAATGCTTCGATAGCACTTTACCAAGCATCATGGAGAGCAGTGTTTTCCCGGTTCCGCCATTCGCGCTTGCAAATGCGATCGTACTGGTGTTCCTTTCATTGTTTGATTCCAATAGACGCCCGTCATTGTCGTAATAATACATCAGTAACGTTTCTACGATACTGTCAAAAGGCTGGTATTTGAAAATCTCCTCTTCAAAACCTTGTCCCGTTTCTGAAAGTAAGACAACCCTGTCAAATACATTTTCCACCCTCTGCAATTCATCGTCCGTCGGATAAATTTCTGAGAGCAGGATATTGTAGCTGGAATTTTTAACGGATTCACTCATTACGTTGAAGTCGGTGAAAATTTCAACCACCAGCTTATTATTGTATTCATTGTCCAATAAGTATGTTTCGAACAAATTTATGTATTCAGTATCATTGGATAGCAATACCACTTTGATTTTCTGCATAACTGTCCCGCCATTCGCTAAAATAAATTCTGGATAAAGTTGATAAATGATCAGACATTTAAAAATAAACGCTAAAAGTAGTTAGTAAAAGCAAGTTATTTTATGTAAGTATGTTTACTCTATGAAAGTTATTTAATTAAAAATGATAAACCTTAAGATACACATATATGAGGATATTGTCAAAATTACGTCAAATATTTTTTCAAAAATCCGCGTCAATATTGATGAAAATTGAATATACCACTGTTAAAAAAAGTAATTCATTTCAATCCGTAAGAAATATAATGACATTATTCTATTTATATTAATTTCACATATAACATGGTTATTTACTTTAAAGATAGGATTCATTGTAAGATTCCACTGATATAATCATGCAAAGTTTCAAACCACAAAAAATTCGTTTTCTGTGATTTTATACAGAAATTCTGATATCGGGGAATATCATCCAGCAGCTCAAATTTTTGGGGCAATTTTACACTTTTAACATGTATATGCATCCTTAATATAAAAAACGATGATTTCATATGAAAGAATCATGTGAAATCATCGTTTTATTAATGGAAAAATCCCTGCGGCCGGAACCTATGATACTTTATTCCGCCGGGATAACGGCTCCGTCATAGTTCTCTTCTATGAACTGCCTGATTTGATCGCCCTGAAGCACTTCCATCAGTTTCTTGATGTCGTCGCGGTCCTCATCCCCTTCACGTACAGCGACCAGGTTGGCGTAAGGCGATTCACTGTCCTCCAGTGCGATTGAATCTTCCTGTGGATTCAGTCCGCCGTCGAGTGCGAAGTTGGAGTTGATGATCACTGCCGGCGCTTCGTTGTTCTCATACATCTGGACGAGCATTTCCGGTGCTGTTTCATTGTTGAATTCAAGGTTCTTAGGATTTTCCGTAATATCGTCGAATGTTGCATCTTCGATGTTGATGCCTTCCTCGATTTCAATCAGGCCGGCGTTGACGAAGAATGACAGGAAACGGCCCTCTTCTGCCGGATTGTTGGATACGAGGATGGTCGATCCGTCTGGAATATCCTCAAGTGAATCATAGTCCTGAGAGTAGACGGCCATCGGCTCTATATGGACATTTCCTGCACTGGCAAGTTCGTAGCCGTGGGACTCCGATTCAGTGTTCAGATATGGTGTATGCTGGAAGAAGTTTGCGTCTACTTCTTCATCTGCAAGGAGTCGGTTCGGTGTCGTATAGTCATTGACGATTGAGATGTCGAGCTCAATGCCTTCCTCTTCAAGGATGGTTGCCGCTTCTTCTAGGATTTCAGCATGTGGTGACGGTGATGCCGCGATGGAGATGGTGCCGTCGCCCTCTTCATTCTCGGCAGTTTCACCGCCCTCTTCACCTTCTGAGCCGCCTCCGCAGGCGGCAAGTACAGCTGCAAATACTGACATGGTAAGTAGCAATAAGAACTTTTTCATAAGACAAAACCCTCTTCCTCAATTGTTTTTTTATATGGAGGTCAGCGTTTATCCACAGTTTTGGAGAAGAAATCCCCCGCAATCTGTATGATAAAGACGATAACCAGTATTACTATTGTTGCAACCAGTGTGACATCGCTCTGGTTCCTTGTGAAGCCAACCATGTATGCGAGGTTGCCGAGTCCGCCGGCTCCGATGACGCCGGCAATGGCGGTTGAACCGACGAGCATGATGGCCGTGACGGTGATCCCGGAGATGAGTGCGGGCATGGATTCCGGGAGGAGCACTTTCCAGATGATGGTCCATGTATCTGCCCCCATGGATTCCGCCGCTTCGATGACACCCTTGTCGATTTCCTTGAGTCCGATCTCCACCAGTCTGGCGTAGAACGGTGCAGAGCCGATGATGAGTGCCGGAATTGCGCCGTTCGGCCCCATGATGGTGCCCATCAGCACTTTCGTGAACGGAATAAGCAGGATGATCAGGATGATGAACGGAATCGCCCTGAACAGGTTTACCAGGAATGCTGTGATGCCATATATCGGCTTGCTCGCTTTGACTTCACTTTTTGAAGCCAGGAACAGGATGATGCCGAGCACGATACCGAATATGAACGTGAATGCTGTGGCGATGGCGGTCATATAGATTGTTTCATATGTCGCCTCCCAGACTGCATCCCATCTTACATTTTCAAAGGAGAACATGGTCGTAAATTCATTGATCAGTTCATTCATTGGTCTTCCACCTCCACAGTGACGTCGTGGTCGGCAAGTTCTGCTTTCAGTCTTTGAAGTGTTCCGTCATCCACATCGATTGCGACAAACAGGTGGCCGTATGACTCGTTGTTCGTCCGTTTGATGTTGCCCGACAGTATGTTCAGATCAAGATCGTATTTTTTGACGACCTGTGACACGATCGGCGCTTTCGACTGTGAACCGACAAACCCGAATTTGAGGATCTTCGATGTCGGGAACAGCTCCCGCACTTCATCGAAGGAGAGGGCCGTTTCCTCATCATTGATATCATCTTTGACGAAGCGTTTCGTCACACTGTGCTCCGGATTCTGGAACAGTTTCAATACGGGGCCCGTCTCGACGACCCGGCCGTTCTCCATCACTGCAGCACGGTCGCATATTTTACGGATGACATGCATTTCATGGGTGATGAGCACGATCGTGAGGTTCATTTCATCACGGATCTTCACCAGCAGATCGAGCACTTCATCTGTCGTTTCCGGGTCCAGGGCGCTGGTGGCTTCATCACAGAGAAGGACCTTCGGCTCATTGGACAGAGCGCGGGCGATGCCGACACGCTGTTTCTGACCGCCGGACAGCTGGCTCGGATAGTTGTCCTCGCGGCCCGAAAGCCCGACCAGTTCCACCAGTTCCTTCACCTTTTTCTGCCGCTCCTTTTTTGGCACTCCTGCAATTTCCAGCGGGAAGCTGATGTTTTCCGCAACGGTCCGGGACCAGAGCAGGTTGAAGTGCTGGAATATCATGGAGACTTTCTGGCGTTTTTTGCGCAGGGCCGGCTTCGACATGCTGCTGATGACGTCCTCCCCGATGACGACGTCGCCTGATGACGGCATTTCAAGACCGTTGAACAGCCTGATGAGTGTTGATTTTCCCGCACCGGAATAGCCGATGACGCCGAAGATCTCACCCTGGCTGACATTCATGCTGACGTCGTCCACAGCCTGGATATCAGCGCTTTTTGTCTTGAATATTTTCGTTACATTCCTTATATCAATCATCTGCGTATCATCCTGACTTCGTAAAAATAAAGGCCCGCTCATTTAGGAGCAGGCCGGGTATTCGCTACAGGCCTCTCATCTGTGATCTTGTGACCAGTGAATTGGCACCTTGTCATGAAGACGGTTGCCGTGGCTTCCAAGGGCACTATCCCTCCACCACTCTTGATAAGAGTATTACCTTATTAGATTGTCATCAATGGTATCATTTTAAAACCTATCGGTCAACCATAAATTCCTCCATCACTTCTGTGAGGTAGGTGACGGACCGGAAGGCATAGACTTCCCGGACCAGTTCCCCGTGCTCGAAAAGCAGGAGGGCCGGAGCAGATCTGATTTCATACGCCTCAATCAGACCCTTGTGGAAATTCAGGTTGATTGAAGTATATTCGAAACCCTTCATCTCCGAGACGATGCCGAGCATGCGCTCTGCAATTGTACAGTTCGCACAGATCGGTGCGTAGCAGTACAGTATGAATTTATCTTCAGACTGGATATGACTGGTAATATCCAGGGAGCTTATCTCTTCTTTCATCATTACCAAACTTACCTTTCATAATGAGGCCGGTATCCACGTAGAACTCGTGTCTCATCAGCAGATTTGCCAGATAGTCCCTCGGACAGCGGCCGACTTCGCCGAATTTCGGATCGATATAGATGTGTGTGCTTTCACTGAGATGTTTTTTGAACCATTTCCTGATTTTCCGCCCTTCCTTATCCGCATCGGACAGGATATAGATGTCGGAACCATTGAGCTGGTCAAGGATCTCGTCCAATTTCGAGACTCCCATCGTACCATGGGTGCAGATGATCTGTACAGGTTCAATCAATACTTCTTCGATTCGTCGCTTATCAGTCTTACCTTCAACTATGAGCACTTTATCGGAAAAATACATTTTTATCACCCTTGGTCTCGTATTTTCAAAAAAACTCCAGACAGTGTCCAGAGTTCATCAGTTTATGCATCCACCATTTCATCGTATGCGTCTGCATCCATAAGGCTATCCAATTGTGATTCATCCGACACTTCGATGACAACCATCCAGGCGCCTTCGTACGGAGATTCGTTGACAAGCTCAGGGCTGTCCTCAAGTTCCTCGTTCACTTCCACTACTGTACCGCTCAAAGGTGCATAAAGCTCAGAGACCGTCTTGACGGATTCCACGCTTCCGAATGACTCACCTTTAGTAATTTCATCCCCTTCGGCAGGCAGCTCGACGAAAACGATGTCGCCCAGTTCGGACTGTGCAAATTCAGTGATTCCAAGTCTGACTTTACCGTCTTCCTGTTTCACCCATTCATGATCTTCTGAGTACTTCAAATCTTTTGGTGTTGACACGATAATAACCTCCTTTGACTTTACAACTATATAATCTCACAGTTCACACTGTTTAAGCAAGGTAAACCTAACCGGTGAAAGCCTTTTGCCAGACATCCTCTTTGAAGCCGAGAAGCACCTGCTCACCGTCATAGGCGAGCGGTCTTCTGATCAGCATGCCGTCGCCTGAGAGTATATCGACCTTTTCGTCATCCGACATCGACGGCAGGCGGTCCTTCAGTTCCAGCTCCTTGAACTTTTTGCCCCGCTTATTGAAGAAATCGTCGATATCATTGTCCGACTTTGAAATGATCTCTTTGAGCTTCTCCTTTGAAGGCGGCGCCTGTACCATGTCATGTGCCTGGAAATCGACATCATTCTCCTCCAGAAACTTGCGGCCTTTGCGGCACGTTGTGCATTTAGGGTATTCGTAAAGTGTAATCATCAAATATCCTCCAGATTCAGTCTTACTTATAATATACCTTTATATGTACTTGTAATGCAAATACAGAAACGCAAGCCGGTTATTTTATATAATGGAGGAAAGATGATAGAATATGTTTGATTATGATATGAAAAAGGAGCTATCCGATATGGCAATGGAAACAATCACCAAATATGAGGATTTTAAAGCAAAGACTGAGAGCGATGATAAGATCATCGTCAAATTTTTCGCCGGCTGGTGCCCGGACTGTACAGCGATGAACATGTTCATCGACCCGATCATGGAGGAATACAATCACATTGACTGGTATGAACTGAACAGGGATGATGTCCCTGAGGCAGCAGAGGAAAATGAAGTGATGGGCATCCCGAGCCTGCTCGTTTTCCAGAACGGTGAAAAACTCGCGCATCTGCATTCCGCCAATGCCAAAACTCCGGAATCCGTCACGGAATTCCTCAGGGAGAACGTCTGATACAGATCCCGCAAAATCCCGCGCCCCTTTATGGAGTGCGGGATTTTACCGTTATCTGTCTTCTTCGAATATGTTGAGGTATTCCTTCAGTATCCCGGCGTGGATCTGGCCGGGGGCCGCCTGGTTCACAAGATGCCCGTATGTCAGGCATGAACCGAATACCCCGCCGGCCACACGTGTAATCTTGCCCGCCTCACCCATGGCGATTCCAACGACCTGGCAGTTGAATTTCCTGCGTGCGTCATGCACCGCACTCAGCACGCTCAGTACATCACGGCCGTCCGCCGGCTGGTATGCAAGCTTCAGTATGTCGCCGCCGCGTTCGTACATATTTTTATACGTCGCCATCATGTCCTCGAAATGCGGGGTATCCCGGAAATCATGCTGGCTTAACAGCACCGCGACCCCTTTCTCTTTCGCCTGGGCGATCAGCTGGTCCACAATCTCCTCATACATAAAAAATTCTATATCCACGATATCGATTTCGGAATGATTGATCGCATGGGAGAGGAGGGACTGGTACTCCGCGGCGGATTTTGTGCCGTTCCCACCCTCACCGTTTGTACGGTAAGTATAGATAATCGGATAATCGCTCATTTCCCGGGCAATATGATCGACAAGGGCGAAATGGTCTTCATGGTTCATCGCATCAAAAGAGTCGCTCCTGATTTCCACGATGTCGAATTTATCACTGCTCCCTCCCGCTTCTGCGATTTCCGCCCGTATCTCTTCAGCGGTGTGCCCTGTAAAGGAGACCACAACTTTTGGCTGCCCTTCACCGATTGTTACATCCTTGATCTTCATACTCAGCGCCTCCGTTTTTCCCGTTTATTTATATACATTATAGAATGTGGATATAAATTTCAATAGAATCAGTATAGATGTACACCGTTTCGGCTGTTTGTTTATTTCATTATAGGGGATAAGGATAGAGAGGTGAATGATATGCTTAAAATAAAAAGAGTATATGAAGAGGAATCGCAGCAGGATGGCAAAAGGTATCTGGTTGACGGCGTCTGGCCGCGGGGTGTGAAAAAGGAGGATCTGGACCACGACGAATGGTACAGGGAACTGTCCCCTTCATCGGAGCTGCGCAAATGGTTCAATCATGACGCCGGCAAATGGGATGAATTCAGGAAGAAATATTTCAAGGAGCTGGATGGGCATGAAGACCTGCTCAGGGATATCAAAGAAGACAGTGACGGCCATAACGTGACACTGCTGTACGGTGCAAAGGATGAGGAGCATAACCAGGCAGTCGCCATAAAGGAATATATTGAAAAGATGTAGATATTGAAAAAGCAGATGCCGCGGCATCTGCTTTTTAGTCTTCCTCATACGGTTCGGGATGGACATAGGAGGAATAGACGCCCTCCTCGGCGAGCGATCTTTCAACTTTGTCGCATATGTCATGCGCTTCATCCAGCGTGATGGTCCTGTCGACGAAGATCGTTACATCGAGGAATACGCTGTCACCGTGATATCTTCCCTTGACCGATGAGACCCCTTCCACGCCGTCGATCTTCATAACATCGTTGATGTAGAACTCGAGGTGCTCCTCATGGAAGCCGTCACTCAGTGTGAAAATCGCATCCTTGCATATTTTGAAGCCGGTCCAGACGATCAGCGCGCCCAGTATGAGTGCAAGTATCGGGTCGGCGATGGGATAGCCGACCTGTGTGAAGATCAGGCCGATTCCCGTGCCGATGCTGACCATGCCGTCGGACAGGTTATCGATCGCCGCCGACTTGAGGGAGCTGCTCTTCGTCTTTTTGGCGAGATTGCTGTTGTAGAGGTAGACCATCAGCATGATGAATCCGCTGATGAAGCTGATCCACAGTGTCAGGGGATTCGGCGTGGTGTACTCTCCTGCGGTCAGTTTGGGGAAGTTATCCATGATGACCTGGAGGCCGACGAACATGATGATGAAAGACACGAGCAGCGTCGAGATGTTCTCCGACTTCATATGGCCGTACGGGTGGTTCCTGTCCGCGGGTTTCAGTGAAATCTTCAGCCCGATGAGGACCGCAACAGATACCAGTATGTCTGTCATGTTATTGAAAGCATCTGCCTGCAGTGCCGCAGAATTGAACTGGACACCCGTTATGAATTTCGCGGCTGAAAGGATGATGTATGTGAACAGGCTCAGGTATGCACCCTTTTGAGCACGTTTCAGGTTACTCTCCATGATCTTACCTCCGGCTTAATGCGATTTGAAGAAATGATATGTATCTTGGATGGAGCCCGGATCATCTGAAAGACAGCAGAAAATAAAAATGCCTAACCGCTCGGGTTAAGCATCATCTAATGGAGACGGCGGGAGTCGAACCCGCGTCCAGAGACCTTGATACATTTCTTTCTACGTGCGTAGTCCATATTTGGAATTCGCATGGCTGACGGTAATGGACGAACCACATACCATGCTAGTCTGATTGATCTCTTCACCCGGTCTGCAGACGGAAGACCGGATGCGTATCCTGCTAAGGTTGAATCATCCGGTCAGGTCGCACAGGAAACGACAAGGGATGATGCAGAGCGCTATTACGCAGCTACTGCGAAGTTGTTTTGTTTGCCAGTTATTATAAACTGAGTATCGTTTTTGCGGAGACGAAACCTCCGGCACGCTTAAAATGCCCAAACAGCCCCTGTCGAATCCGGAACGTCCCCGGATTTAAAAGGGTCGCCTCTCTACAAGGCGTGATAACTATTATAACAGATTCAACGGTGGAATTCAAGCCCGCGCCTACCGGCTGCGGTCCTTCATGGCACGGTCGATATCCCGCTTCATCTGTTTCTGCTTGAGGTCTTCACGCTTGTCATACTTCTTCTTGCCTCTTGCAACACCCAGCAGCACTTTGCAGAAACCGTTCTTAATATACAGTTTCAGCGGAATGAGTGCATATCCCGTTTCCTTCGAAATGCCGTAAAGCTTGTCGATCTGCTTCCTTTTCAGGAGGAGCTTCCGTGTCCTGAGCGGATCGTGATTGTAGCGGTTGCCTTCCTCGTAAGGGGCGATGTGCATGTTGTACACATACATCTCCCCCTTGAAAACACGGGCATAGGCATCCTTCAGATTGGCAGAACCGCGCCGGATCGACTTGATTTCCGTCCCTTTCAGTTCAATCCCCGCTTCGATCGTCTCTTCTATAGTATAATCATGGCTTGCCTTCCTGTTTTGAGCAAGCGGTCTGTCATTTGTCTTTTTCATCGCCCATTACTTCTTTCCCTTGCGTTTTTTTGCCGCATGTTTTGCGCCTTTGTAGAAAGGCTTTTTATTGGCCTTCCCTTTATCAAAGTGCTTCTTGCCGTCCTTCTTTCCGCCTTTTCCCTTACCTTCCGGCTTGGTTTTGGCCTTGATTTCCACAGGACGGCTGCGTTTTTCCCTCGGTGCGCGTTCAGGCATGCCGACCACTTTGAAGTCGATGAGTTTTTCCGCCAGATTCACGTCCATTACTTCGATTTCCACCGGGTCACCGATGCGGTAAACCTTCCCTGTGCGGTCCCCGATGAGTGCAAGATGCCTCTCCTGATACTGGTAATGGTCATCTGTCAGGTTCGACACATGGACCAGCCCTTCAATCGTATTCGGCAGTTCGACGAACATGCCGAAGTTCATTACGCCGGATATGACACCTTCGAAAGTCTCACCGACATGCTCAAGCATATACTCCGCCTTCTTCAAATCATCCGTATCACGTTCCGCGTCCTGGGCGCGGCGTTCCCTGTCGGAAGTGTGTTCTGCCGCATCCGGCAGGTATTCCGCTGTCCTGTCTATCGTCTTCCTGTCCGTCCTGCCTTCGATCAGATACTGTCTGATCAGCCGGTGTACGATCAGATCGGGATAACGTCTGATCGGTGATGTGAAGTGCGTATAGAACTCGGCGGACAGGCCGAAGTGGCCCAGGTTGTCCTCTGCATAGCGCGCCTGCTGCATGGAGCGGAGCATCAGCGTACTGATGACCATTTCCTCCGGACGTCCTTCCACCTCTTCAAGAATTTCCTGGAGCGCCCTCGGATGGATTTCATTCCCCTTGCCTTTTACGACGATGCCGAAATTCGTGATGAATTCGAAGAACTGTCTGAGTTTCTCCTCTTTCGGATCTTCGTGAACACGGTACAGGAACGGCACTTCCATCCAGTGGAAATGCTCCGCGACCGTCTCGTTGGCAGCGAGCATGAATTCCTCGATCATCTTCTCGCCGACCGAACGTGTCCTGAGGACGATATCGCCCGTGGAGCCGTCCTCATTGACCAGCACCTGTGCCTCGTTGAAGTCGAAATCGATTGCACCCCGGGCTTCCCGCCGGTTCCTCAGTATCTGTGCAAGTTCTTCGGCCTCCTGGAGCATCGGGTATACATCCTCGAACATGCTGATCAGTGCCGGATCTTCATCCACGAGCATTTTATTGACCGCATCATATGTCATCCTGCGGTCGGAATGGATGACACTTTGGAAAATTTCATGGTTCATAACTTTCCCGTTCCGGTCGATCTCCATACGGCAGCTCATCGTCAGACGGTCCTCATGCGGATTCAGGGAACAGATCCCGTTCGACAGGCGGTGCGGAATCATCGGAATGACCCGGTCCACCAGATAGACACTCGTTGCACGGTCATAGGCCTCCGTATCGAGGGCCGACCCCTCTTTGACGTAATAGCTGACGTCGGCAATGCTGACTGTGAGTTCATGGTTGCCGTTGCCGAGTTTCTTCACGGCCACGGCGTCATCGAGGTCCTTCGCATCCGCGCCGTCGATGGTGATGGTGAATTCATCCCGCAGATCCGTGCGCCCCTCGAGCTCGGAGGATTCAATCGTCTCCGGCACTTCTTCAGCTTCCTTCAGCACCTCTTCTGGGAAGTCGATCTCGATGCCGTGCTGATAGATGATCGACAGTATATCCACACCGGGATCGTTCTTATGGCCGAGTATCTGGATGACATGGCCTTCCGGATTATCCTCGCCTTCGCGGTATTTCGTGATTTCCACAAGCACTTTGTGGCCCTCGACAGCGCCCAGATTCTGCTTTTTCGGGATGAAGATGTCATCGATGATTTTCTGGGAGTCAGGGATCACAAAGCCGAAATTCCTGCTCGGCTTGTACTCGCCGACCACACGCGTGATGCCGCGCGTCAGTATGCTCGAAACTGTTCCTTCCTGCTTGTCGCTCTCATCACCCGCGCGTGTTGATTTGTGCACTTCAACGAGCACTGTATCACCGTCGAGTGCACCGTTTATCGCGTTCGGCGGGATGAAAACATCCTCAAGCTCCGGGTCTTCGGGACGGAGGAAACCGAACCCCCTCTTGTGCATCGAGAGCCTGCCTTTTACGAGATTCGTTTCACTCGTCTCCATATATTTATCTTTCTTCGTCCTGAATATTTCCCCGGATTCTTCAAGTGAAACCATGTCCTTCACCATTTCCTTGAAGTCCTCCGATTCATATGCAGAAAGCTCTTTTTGGAAATCATCCATCGTCATCGGCTTGTAGTCATCCGACCGTATGATTTCCATTATCTGTTCTCTGTAGTTACCCATGGATTCGCCTCCTATTTCAATTCCAGTCCAACTGGTTCATAAAGTGATGCAGATCCTCGAATAGTTCCTTCTTCTCTACATCTATCGTCAATACGTGGCCCGACTCGGGGTACCACTTCAATTCCTTCTCATCTTCGTCAGTCGAAGTTTCATCATAGATGATGTTCGCCGAATCCGGGTTGATCATTTCATCCTTTTCCGACTGGGCGATGAAAAGCGGATCGAACACATCATCCAGTTTTCCGTTCACCAGGCTGATCATGTCGCGGATTTCATCCAGCATGCCGGTCGGCTCAAAGCGGGACATCTCCTTGTCCACGACGTCTGCCGCCTTCCCTTCCATCTCCTTGAAGCCGCGCGCGTACTCGAGCACACCTTCATACATCGTCTCACGGTCCTTCAGATACATCGGGCTGCAGATCGTGGCCACACCCATTACATCCCGCTCAGTCGCAAGACGCAGTGCAAACACACCGCCGATGGAGAGACCCGCGACAAAAATTTTGTCATATCCCTTTTCCCTCAGGAAATCATACGCCTCGAGCACCTGGGACCACCACACATGGGGGCTTGACTGGAGAAGGTTTTCAGGAGGTTCGGCGTGGCCTTCGTAATGCGGGGCATAGGAAGTGATACCCTGTTTCTGAAGGTACCGTCCGAGCTGCCTCACATCCGATGAATTCCCTGTGAATCCATGGAGCAGAAGCACAGCTTTCTTCCCTTCTTCAAAGAAAAACGGTTTTGGCAATTGTATCTTCATAGTTATACCCTACTTTCACTTCGTTAATTTCATTGTACGTTAAATTAACCACTTATAAAATAAAAACCCCCTATTGCTAGGGGGTGGATCCATCAGCCTAAATATGTCAGCAGCAGCATGATCATGAAGAACAAAAGAGACAGGATGACTGTCGCCCTGTGAAGCACAAGATCCATGCCACGCGCTTTTTGTTTACCGAATAATTGCTCTGCACCGCCACTGATTGCACCTGAGAGGCCGGCGCTTTTCCCTGACTGTAGCAATACCACTGCAATTAAAGATATACAAACGATAATCAGTAGCACAATGAGAAGTGTTTGCATGTGGTAATCCCTCCATAAATATTAACACTAAGAATATTAACAGATTTAGAGTATTTTTGCAAACCGCTCCCGGACCTGTCAGGGCGATGGTTGCAGCGGTGTTTCGGTGGGCGCCGTCGCTGCCTGCGATGTCCGGATAACGCAAAAGACACACCGGCCGCAGCCGGTGTGTCCAGAGTATCAGAACGGTTACTTCTCATCCAGGTTGTAGAAGGAGGAGAGTCCGTCATATTTTGCTGTTTCGAAGAGTTCGTCTTCGATGCGGAGCAGCTGGTTGTATTTGGCAACACGGTCGGTACGGGATGGTGCACCTGTTTTGATCTGGCCGGCGTTGACTGCAACTGCAATATCTGCGATCGTCGTATCTTCAGTTTCACCTGAACGGTGTGAGATGACTGCAGTGTAGCCTGCGCGTTTGGCCATTTCGATCGCTTCGAATGTTTCTGTAAGCGTACCGATCTGGTTCACTTTGATGAGGATGGAGTTGCCGACACCTTCTTCGATTGCTCGTGCGAGTTTTTCCGTGTTGGTAACGAACAGGTCGTCACCAACGAGCTGCACTTTGGAACCGAGTTTTTCTGTAAGGAGTCTTGTGCCTTCCCAGTCGTTTTCATCCAGCCCGTCCTCGATGGAGATGATCGGATATTTGTCGATCATCTCTGCATACCAGTTGACCATTTCTTCTGAAGAGTAGGATTTGCCTTCGCCTTTGAGTTCGTATTTGCCTGTATCTGCATCATAGAACTCGCTTGACGCTGCATCCATCGCAAGGCGGATCTGTTCGCCCGGCTTGTATCCTGCCTTCTCCACTGCTTCGATGATCGTGGAGAGTGCCTCTTCGTTGGAACCGAGGTTCGGAGCGAATCCGCCTTCGTCGCCCACGCCTGTGTTGTAGCCTTTTTCGTTCAGCACTTTCTTGAGGTTGTGGAAGATTTCAGCACCCATGCGGAGGGCTTCCTTGAAGGACTCCGCCCCTACAGGCATGATCATGAATTCCTGAATATCCACGTTGTTGTCGGCGTGCTCTCCGCCGTTGATGATGTTCATCATCGGTACAGGGAGCTGTACTGCGTTGAATCCGCCGAGATATTTATAGAGCGGCTGACCCATGAAGTCCGCTGCCGCTTTGGCAACAGCCATGGAGACACCAAGGATGGCGTTCGCGCCGAGTTCGCCTTTGTTGTCTGTGCCATCAAGCGCAATCATCATCTTGTCGATGGAAACCTGCTCGAGTACGCTGAAGTCACCGTCCACAAGTTCCGGTCCGATCTTTTCGTTGACGTTCTCAACAGCTTTCTCCACACCTTTTCCGAGGTAGCGCGTTTCATCTGCGTCGCGGAGTTCCACTGCTTCGTATTCACCAGTGGAGGCACCGGATGGCACCAGTGCGCGGCCGAAAGCACCGCTTTCTGTAAGAACTTCCACCTCGACTGTCGGGTTCCCGCGGGAGTCGAGTACTTCGCGTGCATAAACATCTGTAATTAATGGCATATCCAGATCTCCTTTTAATTGGTTTTATGATTTTATTATCCGGGATTAACAAAGATATTACAAACTTTATATGATCAGGCTCTCGCCGTCCATCTCTCCGGGTTTTTCAAGGTCCATCAGGTCGAGAAGTGTCGGTGCAAGGTCGGCAAGTCTGCCGCCGCCCCTTAATTCAGCACCTTCCTTCGTCACTATGACAGGCACCGGATTTGTCGTATGCGCCGTCATCGGATTGCCGTCGGCAGACGTGACTTCATCCGAGTTGCCGTGGTCTGCTGTGATGATCACCGTGCCGCCCTGGCCGATGATTTCATCGACGATCGGCCCGAGGCACTCGTCCACTGTTTCGATGGCTTTGACGGTCGGTTCGAGCTTGCCGCTGTGCCCCACCATATCCGGATTGGCGAAGTTCAGGAGTATGAGATCAAGGTCCTTTTTGGCAAGTTCCTCCATGCATCTGTCCCTGACTTCATATGCGCTCATTTCCGGCTGCAGGTCATATGTCGGCACTTTTGGTGAATCCACAAGCACCCTGCGTTCACCGTCGAATTCATCGTAACGGCCGCCGCTCATGAAATAGGTCACGTGAGGATACTTTTCAGTCTCGGCGATGCGGAGCTGCTTTTTGCCGGCCTTTGCGGCCACTTCGCCGATGGTATTATTGATGTCCTCTTTCTCGAACACGACATCAGCGCGTACATTGTCACTGTATTTTGTGAATGTGACGAACTTCAGATCCGAATATTTCCTGTCGATTTCAAAACCCATGAAGTCTTCGTTCGTATAGACTTCGGACAGCTGCGCCGCACGGTCCGGACGGAAGTTGTAGAAGATGACAGCGTCATTATTCATCACGCCGTGGTCATAGTCCCCGTCATGGTCGAAGATGACGAACGGCTTGACGAATTCATCAGAGATGCCCTCGTCGTAGCTCGCCTGGATCCCTTCTGCAGCAGAGTCGAAACGTGGACCTTTACCATTGGAAATTGCCTGGTAGGCAACTTCCTCACGGTCCCATCTCTGGTCGCGGTCCATTGCATAGTAGCGGCCGCTGACTGTTGCGAACTCGCCGATACCGATTTCCCGGAATTGCTTTTCCGACTCTTCGACATAGTTCAGTGCTGATTCCTGGTTCACATCACGTCCGTCGAGGAAGGCATGGACATAGACACGTTCAAGTCCCTTCTCCTTCGCCATTTTGAGGATGGCAAACATATGCTCATAATGGGAATGGACGCCGCCGTCACTCAGGAGTCCCATCACGTGCAGCGAGCTGTCGTTGTCATTCACATGATTCATGGCATCGAGCAGGACTTTATTGTCGAAGAAATCGCCGTCTACGATGGACTTGTTGATGCGTGTCAGACTCTGATAGACGATGCGCCCGGCACCGATGTTGAGGTGGCCGACTTCCGAGTTGCCCATCTGGCCTTCCGGAAGACCGACGTCAAGGCCGCATGCAGACAGTTCATTATGCGGATATTTCTCAAAGAAGCGGTCGAAATTCGGCTTGTCGGCAGCCTTGACCGCATTCCCTTTCACTTCATCCCTGTTGGCAAATCCGTCAAGGATGATCAGTCCAACCGGTCCGGTCATTGCCTGGCACCTGCAACGAGCGCCATGAAGGATTCAGGCTCGAGGGAGGCACCGCCGACAAGTGCACCATCAATATGCTCCTGCGCCATGTATTCTTCGACGTTTGCCGGTTTTACGGAACCGCCGTACTGGATGCGGACCCGATCAGCTGTCGCCTGATCATAGAGGGAGGCTACAGTTGCGCGGACATGGCCGCACATCTCATTCGCATCAGCGCTTGTCGCTGATTTGCCCGTACCGATCGCCCAGATCGGCTCATATGCGATGACAGATGCTTTCACCTGCTCGGAAGACAGGCCTTCGAGCGCTTTGGCCACCTGGTCTTTCACACGGGACTCGGCATTGCCGCCTTCCCGTTCCTCATCCGTTTCACCACAGCAGATGATCGGTACAAGTCCTTTCGCATGCAGGGCATGCGCTTTCTTATTGACTGTTTCATCCGTTTCAGCGAAATGTTCACGGCGTTCGGAGTGGCCGACGATGACATATTTTACACCCAGGTCTTCGAGCATTGCCGGGGATACTTCCCCTGTGAATGCACCGCTGTCCTCGAAATGGCTGTTTTCTGCACCGATGCCGAGCTCTGAACCTTCAGTTTTTGCCACGAGTGAAGGGAGATGGATGAACGGTGCGCAGATGGCACTTTCCACTTCGTCCTTCTTCGGCAGCGCGCCGAGTGCGTCGATGAATGCATCACCTTCTGAAACTGTCTTGTTCATCTTCCAGTTACCTGCTATAAATGGTGTTCTCATATACATCCTCCTAGTATCATTTGATTCCACTTGCTGCTATTTGTCGTCTATGACCGTGAGTCCCGGCAGCTCCCTGCCTTCAAGATACTCCAGTGAAGCGCCGCCGCCTGTTGAAATATGGGAGAAATCATCCGCATATCCGAGTTCCATCGCCGCTGCTGCGGAATCGCCGCCGCCGATGATCGTCGTTGCGCTTTCGAGTTCGGCAATCGCCTTGCATACACCGATCGTGCCTTTCGCGAATGCTTCCATTTCGAATACACCCATCGGTCCGTTCCAGACGACTGTGCGGCCGCCGGCGAGCACTTTCCTGAATGCGTTGATGCTGCCTTCACCGATGTCCAGACATTCTTTATCCGCAGGGATTTCATCGACGGAAACCGTCTCGTGCGCTGCATCCGGTGCAAAGTCGTCCGCCGCTACAACATCGACAGGCAGGACGATCTTATCGCCCGCCTTCTCAAGCAGGGAGCCGGCGAGTTCAATCTTGTCTTCCTCAAGCAGTGACTTGCCGATCTCTTTCCCCTGTGATTTGAGGAACGTGTAGGCCATGCCCCCGCCGATGATCACTTTATCCGCCTTGGAGAGCACATTTTCGATGACACCGATCTTGTCGGAAACTTTTGCGCCGCCGAGGATTGCCACAAACGGACGCTCTGGCGCATCGATTGCACCGCCGATGAAATCAATTTCCTTCTGCATGAGATAGCCGGAAACTGTTTCGATGTTGGAACCGACTCCGACGTTGGATGCATGGCTGCGGTGTGCTGTACCGAATGCATCGTTTACGAAAACATCCCCGAGGGAAGCCCAGTATTTTCCGAGCTCCGGATCATTGCCGCTTTCCTTCTTTCCGTCGAGGTCTTCAAAACGGGTGTTCTCAAAGAGCAGGATTTCTCCGTCGCGGAGTGCGCTGACTGCATTCTCAAGCTCTTCTCCCCTCGTGTGGGGGACGAATACCACTTCTTTGCCCAGTTTATCGGAAAGTTTGTCGGCGACAGGCTGGAGCGTGAGATCCTTTTTATCCTCTTCGGTCTTCACTTTGCCGAGGTGGGAGAATAAAATGACCTGTCCGCCCTGATCGAGCACGTATTCAATAGTCGGGAGTGCCTGAACAATGCGGTTGTCGTTCGTGATCTCCCCGTCTGACAGCGGGACGTTGAGGTCTGCACGGAGCAATACCTTCCTGCCCTTCAGTTCTACATCTTCTACAGTTTTTTTCATCGTCTTGCCTCCAATACTTTTATTCTCTTCCATTATACCCATTGTACAAATCTAAATAAAATAAAAACGGGCGGTTCCCCGCCCGTTCTGGATTAAAGAATTATTTGCTCGTCGCCAGGTGTTGAAGCGTCCTTACAAGCTGGGAAGTGTAGGACATTTCGTTATCGTACCATGCAACGGCACGTACAAGCTGTTTTCCTTCTACATCCATTACACGTGTCTGTGTGCCGTCAAACAGGGAACCTTCAGTGATTCCGATGATGTCGGAAGAAACGATCTGGTCGTCAGTGTAGCCGAATGAAGGGTTTTTCGCCGCTTTCATCGCTTCGTTCACTTCATCCACTGTTACGTTTTTATCCAGGACAGCTGTCACTTCAGTGAGTGAACCGGTTGCCACCGGTACACGCTGTGCGCCGCCGTCGAGTTTACCGTCGAGTTCAGGGATGACCTGTCCGATCGCTTTCGCTGCACCTGTTGAGTTTGGAACGATGTTCATTGCTGCAGCGCGTGCACGGCGGTAGTCACCTTTTGGATGCGGTGCATCCAATGTGTTCTGGTCGCCGGTGTAGGCGTGGATTGTTGTCATGAGACCGTGGTTAAGTCCGAATTTGTCATTCAGGACTTTGACTACAGGTGCAAGGCAGTTTGTCGTACATGAAGCTGCTGAAACGATCTCTTCAGAGCCGTCAAGCACATCTTCGTTCACGCCGAATACGATTGTCTTCATGTTGCCTTTACCAGGTGCGGAGACAAGCACTTTCTTGGCGCCTGCTTCGATGTGTTTCCTTGCACCTTCCTCATCTGTGAAGAAACCTGTACACTCAAGCACGATATCGATGTCGAGGTCACCCCATGGAAGCTGTGCCGGATCTTTCTGGTTGAAGGATTTCACTTCCTGGCCGTTGATTTTGAAGCCGCCCTCGATCTGCTCGAGCTCACCTTCGAAACGTCCCTGCGTTGTATCATACTTCATGAGGTGTTCGAGGAAATCGTCATCAGTCAAGTCGTTGACCGCCACCACTTCGAGGTCGTCGTAATTCTGAATTACCCTTGCTGCAAGTCTTCCGATACGTCCAAATCCATTAATTGCTACTCTTACCATAATATATGGCCTCCTTGATTATATAGATAAACTGTTCAGCTATTTAACAAATACTCTGCGATTGTCTCATCGATGAAAAGCAGTGTATTCTTCGGGGCAATCTTCATATATGCCCGCACTGCCTCTTTCTTGCTGCTGCCGCCTGCAACTGCGAGAACTGCCTGCTTGCTTTCAAGATCTTCAAGTTGAAGTCCGATGGTCTTCACTTTGCGCAAAATGTCACCTTCAGCATTGAAATAATAGCCGAATGTCTCACCGACAGCCCCTTTTTCGCGGAGCTGGCCAAGTACATCCTCTGAGACGTTGCGTCTCTTTGCCATCGTAAATGCCTCGCCGATGCCATGGAGCACAAAGTCGGATGCCTGGTTCAGTTCTGTCACTTCCTTCACTGCCGGCTCGAGTTTGAGTGGTTCCAGTACGTTCTCCCCGACATTGTCCGGGGCGTACAGCACTTTATGGCCGCTGCCTGTTGCGACTGCCAGACGGCTTGCTATGGAGTTGGCCTGGTTGCCCACTTCCTCTCCAAGTCCGCCTCTTGCCGGCAC
Source organism: Salinicoccus sediminis (assembly GCF_000986795.1). GTDB lineage: Bacteria > Bacillota > Bacilli > Staphylococcales > Salinicoccaceae > Salinicoccus > Salinicoccus sediminis. The sequence goes on from NZ_LAYZ01000024.1 coordinate 548,120, forward strand.
AAACAGCAGTTTTTCATCCGTCGGCTTCAGGTAGTTTCCCACATTCGCCATCGTGGATCCGCCGGCGACAGATATGACTGCACCGTCGAAAAACATCTTCTGAAGTTCTTCAGCCATCATTTTGGACAATTCCTTTTGAAGTTCGGGGCTCTGGTCCGCATCTCCGTTCACGATGAAAAAGTCCTTGAGTCCGAACTTTTCCCGAAGACCGCGTGCAAGATCGCTGCGGCGGTCAATCGTCGTGATGTAGGGGGAGAGTTCGTCCATTACATCAATACCCGCCTGCGACACGGTTATGCCCCTTTTATCAATCAGAATCAATCCGAGGGACTGGAGCGTGTCCACTTCCCTGCGCAGTATCCTCTCAGTCAGGTCCAATTTCCTGGCAAGTGTACGCCTGCCGATTGGCTGATTCGCTTCTATCCGCTTCAATAGTTCAAAACGTTTTAAAAGCTCATCTATGGCTTCCGGGGCGATGCGTCTTTGAATGTCCAACAACCTCTGCCACATGGGCAACAACACCTCCCGCCACTGTGAGACCTATTTCGTCCCACCAGGGACAAAAAAATAACTACATGTTTAATATAGCACATATATTAAAAAATGCAATTATTTCCGCCCGGGTAACTTTGATTCATATTCACCTTTTACCCAAATATTCCTTTAAGTAATCATATACCTGCACAAAGTCGATGAGCCCTTCCTGCACGACTTCCCCCTCATGTTTGAGCACGGGTACGCGCACCATATACTCCTCCTGGAGCCGGTCATCCTCATCTATGTCGAATGATGTCAGTTTCACTTTGTTGTATCTGAGCTCCGACAATGCCAGTTTGATCTGTTCACGTCCGTCATCGCAGAGCTGACAGTTCTTCCTTGTATAATAAACGAGCTCTATCATGCCTAAGCCTCTTTCCTGCCGAATTTGTTTTTCACCATGCGGAAGACCTGATCGGCCATTTCGGTACTGATGATGCCAAGCGCTATCGCACCTGACACGAGTGCCGCCTGGAATGCATACTCCTGTGCCTCTGTATACTGGTTCATGACCACATGCCGCATCGCTTCATATGCCGTGCCGCCGGGTACGAGCGGAATGATGCCGCATGTGATGAAGATGATGACCGGCATCTTCATCCGCCTGGAATTGAAGAGCGACACAGCCGTCAGGAAGATGGCCCCGATATATGACGCAAGGACCGCATCCGTCCCGCCTTCTTGGAAGAGATAGAATACGATCCAGCCGACCGCTCCGGTGGCGCCGCAGCTTATGAGTGCACGCCTCGGCGCATTGAACAGTATCCCGAAGCCGGCTGAAGCGAAGAAGCTGGCGATCAGCTGATAGATATATATCATTGCACTCCCTCCTATGACAGCATGAATACCAGGCCGACGCCGGCGCCGATTGCAATCGCCGTAAGTGCCGCCTCCGCACCTTTGACGATGCCCGCAAGCAGATGGCCGCGGATCATTTCACGTATCGCATTTGTAATCAGCACACCCGGCACGAGCGGCATGACGCTGGCGATGACGATCGTATCCAGCATCTGTCCCGGCCCGGACCCCACATAGAGGACGCTCACGATGCCGATGAACAGTGCGGCAAAGAATTCGATGAAGAATTTCAGCTTTGTATACCGGAGTATGCCTTCCAGTATGAGCACGCCGCTGGCACCCCCGATGAAGGCCGCCGGCACATCGATCAGCACACCTTCAAACAGATAGAGGAACATGACACCGATGATGCCGCCCGAAAGCACGACAAGCCAGAACGGGAACATCCGTGCTTCATGGATCGTCTCCAGCTGCTTTATGGCCGTTTTGAGCGGCAGACCGTCTGATATCCTGCGGGAGAGGTTGTTGATGCTGTCCACCTTTTCCAGATTGTTCGCACGCTCCTCTATGCGGACCGTCTGCGTCAGCGCATAATCGTTCATAGAAAAAATAATGACCGTGGGAGTGACGAACACCTGAGCATTTTCGATACCGTAGCTCGACGCGATGCGTAACATCGTGTCTTCGATACGGTAGGTCTCCGCTCCATTTTCCAGCAGTATTTTCCCACTGTTTATCGCAATGTAAAATACATCCCGCACAAAGTCTTCACTGTAGACTCTGTCTGGAGCTTCAATGATCTCAAGTTCGCCATTCACACGGCCCACCTCGATTCAATTACACCCCCGGAGAGAATCGAACTCCCATTTTAAGAACCGGAATCTTACGTGTTATCCATTACACCACGGGGGTACGTTTTTATAAGCAATGAAAACATATACAGTATAGCAATAATTCCATTTGAATGAAAGAGTTAAATTTACCCTTTCTGCAATATCCATTCCGAGCATTTTCTTTTGACCTTATTTGACTAATATGGTATAACATAATTAGCGCATTAATGAAATGAACATTTTCAGGAGGTAGAATAAATGAATTTAATCCCTACAGTCATTGAACAGACAAACCGCGGTGAACGTGCCTATGACATCTACTCAAGGCTGCTTAAAGACAGGATCATCATGATTGGTACAGGCATCGATGATAACGTTGCAAACTCAGTAGTCAGCCAGCTGCTCTTCCTGCAGGCCCAGGACGCAGAGAAGGATATTTACCTTTATATCAACTCGCCGGGCGGCAGTGTAACAGCAGGCATGGCAATCTATGACACCATCCAGCACATCAAGCCCGACGTACAGACAATCTGCCTCGGCATGGCAGCATCAATGGGATCATTCCTGCTCGCAGCCGGTGCAAAAGGCAAGCGCTTCGCACTGCCTAACGCAGAAGTCATGATCCACCAGCCGCTCGGCGGTGCACAGGGTCAGGCGACAGAAATCGAAATCGCCGCCAAGCACATCCTGAGAACACGCGAAAAACTCAACAAGATCCTTGCAGAACGTACAGGTCAGCCGCTCGATAAAATCGAGAAGGACACAGACCGCGACAACTTCATGACAGCCGAAGAAGCAGCAGAATACGGTCTCGTCGACGAAGTGATGGAACCGGAAGCACTCGATAACAAATAATTTTTCATTTCCGGATAGAGCAGGCCCCATTTTTGGGTGCTGCTCTTTTTTTGTGGATTTATGCGGGCGCCGCCGGTTTCATCGAGTCCGGAAGATCTGCATCCCGGACATCGCGGAATGTACGCCCCCTAAACACGGTTGCCGGACACGGCATCGACCTCCCGCCAAATTTTTTCATCATTTCCTGATTACCGGATTACCATCGGGGTTATACTGTATGTAAGAGGAGGCGTTTTATTATGAATGTACTGATTACAGGCGGCACCGGCTTCATCGGCGGCAAGCTGACTGAAATCCTCAAGAAGGAACATGATCATGTATATATACTGTCGCGGGGGAATCACTCTTCCGAACATCCCTACCTTCATTATATAAAGTATGATTCGGACAAGCCGGATGATGATACATGGATGGCGGACATGCCGAAGCATATTGACATCGTCTATAATTTTGCAGGGGCATCGCTCCAGCACAGGTGGACGGACGCCCATAAGCAGGAAATCCTCGATTCGAGGATCGATGTGACGCGCATGCTCAACAGATGGGTCGAGAAGGCTGGAATCAAGCCGGATGTCCTTGTGAATGCGAGTGCGATCGGCTATTATCCGGTAAGTGAAAGCGCCCGTTTTGACGAGGGGGATGCGTTTGCACCGCACGATTTCCTGTCTTCTGTCGTCACCGCCTGGGAATGGGAGGCGCAGAAGTGCGCAGAACACGGCGTGCGCGTGGTGCTGGCAAGGTTCGGTCTGATCCTCGACAGCGGACAGGGCGCCCTGCCGAAAATGGCCATGCCGTACAAATTGGGCGCCGGCGGCAAGCTCGGCAGCGGGAACCAGTGGTACAGCTGGATCCATGTCGATGATCTGTTGAACGCCCTGCTTTTTGCCGGTGTCAACAAAGACATCGAAGGCCCCGTGAACATGACCGCACCGATGCCGCACAGGCAGAAGCAGTTCTCCGTATATCTGGCTGCAGCGCTCGGCAGACCTGATTTCATCAAGACACCCGGCTTCCTCATCGAGAAAGTGCTGGGCGAGCAGTCCATGCTGATATTGAAAGGCCAGTATGTCATGCCGGAAGTGTTGATGAAACATGACTTCAAATTCATCTTTCCAACGCTTGAAGTCGCCCTTGAAGACCTTTTCGAAGAGGAGAAAGCGGCCAAAGCGTAAAGCAGAACCACCTCAGGCATACATACGCCTGAGGTGGTTCTTCATGCCGGCATCAAAATGTGACGGCCTCGCCTTTTTTCAGCTTTTCCGCAATCTTGTCGAGCTTTCTCAGCCTGTGGTTCACACCCGACTTTGAGATTGCACCGGTGGACATCATCTCGCCGAGCTCCTTCAAGGAAACCTCCTGATGCTCCACGCGCAGCCTGGCTATCTCCCGCAGCCTGTCAGGGAGTTCCTCCAGCCCGATTTCCGAATCGATGAACTGGATGTTCTCCACCTGCCTCATCGCGGCACCGATGGTTTTGTTGAGATTGGCCGTTTCGCAGTTGACCAGCCGGTTCACCGAGTTGCGCATATCGCGCACGATGCGGACATCTTCGAATTTCAGAAGGGCCTGGTAGCCGCCGATCAGACTGAGGAATTCCGCAATCTTCTCCGCTTCCTTCAGATATGTTATGAACCCGCGCTTCCGTTCGATGTATTTGGCATTCAGTTCATAGCCGTTCATCAGCTCGGCAAGGCTTGCCGCATGCTCCTCATACAGTGAAAAGATCTCAAGATGGTACGCCGAGGTTTCCGGATTGTTGACGGAGCCGCCCGCAAGGAACGCACCGCGCAGATAGCTTCTGATGCAGCATTCCTTCGACTTGATCTCCTTGCTGATTTCGTGGGAGAGTATGCCTTCCTGCATGATGTCGAGATCCTCGAGCACCATCTGGCTGTCTTTTTTGATCCGGCATATATATACATTGTTTTTCTTCAGCTTCATCTTCCTGCGCACGAGCAGTTCGATTTCCACCCCGTACACATTTTTGATGAGGCTGAATATCCTTCTTGCAATCGCCGCATTTTCGGTCTGGATGTTGATGATCCAGTCCCCGTCAAAATGACTGAGTGCGCCGTTCATCTTGATCAGTGCGGAAAGCTCACTTTTCATGCAGCACGTATCCACTTCGATCCTTGTCAATTCGTTCTTCATGTCAGAAGCAAATGACATGCAATCACGCCCTTAAATATTATCTCATTTCCTGTACTGCAAAGTGCTGATCTCCTTCAAAGCGATGTCATAGATTTTCTCTGCAAGCACTTTGTTGTTGTGTCTCACCGCACCCTGGTCATCGATATGGACCAGCCGGTAATCCGTTATTATTTTGACGCCCATCTCTTCAAGACGGCGGCTGTCGCTGTCCACAACAGTCATGCCGTTCCTGTCATAGTAACCGGATATACGGCCTTTGATATTCTGGTCGTTCAGTATGATGAAGTCCATTACACGCTCACCCATATGGAAATTGATCGCCTCGAGATGGTCGGCCGCGGTGTACTCTACGGTTTCGCCCACCTGGGTCATGATGTTCGATACATAGACCTTTATACCGCTTGAATTGATGATCGCCTCCTTCATCCCGGCAGGTATGAGGTTCGGCATGATGCTTGTGTAGAGGCTGCCGGGACCGAAGACGACGACGTCGGATTCCCAGACCGCCTCTATCGCTTCAGGGGTTGCGACGGTGTCATTCGGAATCAGGTAGACTTCCTCGATTTTCTGCTGGACTTCCGGGATGTAGCTCTCGCCTACGATGATCGAGTTGTCCTTCATGCGCGCCGCAAGCTTCGGACTGATGTTCGTTGACGGGATCACGGTCCCCTTGACGTTCAGTATTTTGCTCAGTTCCTCAACAGCCACGGCAAAATCGCCGGTCATATCATACATGGCTGCCAGCATCAGATTCCCGAGTGCATGGCCGCCGAGGGCATCTTTGTTGAACCTGTAGGTGAACAGATTCTCAAGCTTCGTCTCCACGTCACTGAGGGCGCTCATCACGTTCCTGATATCCCCCGGCGCCGGCATGTCGATCTGGTCGCGGATGATGCCTGTCGATCCGCCGTCGTCCGCCACCGAAACGATCGCCGAAATGTCCACAGGGTACTGTCTGAGTCCTCTTGCCAGTACGCTGAGTCCGGTGCCGCCGCCGACCAGGGTGATTTTAATCTTCTTCATAAGATTTGCTCTCGACCGGTGCATCCCTGTGCACCGCCTTCATTTTAAAGTCGAACGGCTCCGAGAGGTCCTTTGCAAGCTGTTCAGCAAGAGTAACTGAACGGTGCTGTCCCCCTGTGCAGCCGATGGCAATGACCACCTGGGATTTGCCCTCTTTCATGAACTGCGGCAGCATATATTTCAACAGATCGAGCAGCTTGGTGTAGAATGTCCGTGTTTCCTTCCACTTCATCACATAATCGGAAACCGGCTTATCCAGCCCGGTCATCGGCCTGAGCTCATCTACATAATGAGGATTCGGCAGGAAGCGCACGTCGAATACAAGGTCCGCATCGATCGGGATGCCGTTCTTGAAGCCGAAACTCATGATATTGACGTTGAACGGCGACTGGTTCTCCCCGCTTCCGTGCTCGAATATTTTATTCCTGAGTTCTTTTTCGGTCGTCTCCGACGTGTCGATGATCTTGTTCGAACGGCCTTTCAGCTCGGAGAGGAGGCGGCGTTCGACATGGATGGCGTCGAGTACATTCAATGTATTATCAATCGGGTGGGCCCGGCGCGTTTCCTTGTATCTCTTCACAAGCGCCTCATCCGAGGCATCGATGAAAATGATTTCGAGAGCAATTTCATTGTTGTCCCGGAGTTCTTCGATTTCTGAAATGAGACTTTCAAAAAACTCCTTGCCACGAAGATCGATGCCGAGCGCCACACGGGACATGTGACCGTCCGCGGTCTCCATGAGCTCCACTACTTTCGGCAGCAGGATCGGCGGCAGGTTGTCGATACAGAAATATCCCATATCCTCCAGTGCCTCGATGCCGACGGATTTACCCGCACCGCTCATCCCGGTCAAAATTTTAAGTTCTTTCACTCATCCCACACCCTCCTGATATTCTTAAGGCTACTTTACACTAATTCATGTCATTAAAAAAGATTATGGCAATATATTATGATACTAGCCGGAAGCTTTGTTTTCAATGGCAGGGCTCAGCCCACCGTCATTGAACAGACCCCCCGGATGCGCTCCGGAGGGTCTGCCGTCTGTTATCTGGATTCCTGCATATCTGCAAGTTTTTCAATATAATGCTGCGCATTCTGCGCGGCTATGCTTCCGTCGCCCGTCGCTGTGACGATCTGGCGGAGTGTCTTGTCGCGGACATCGCCTGCTGCGAAGATGCCCGGTATAGGCGTCTCCATCTCGTCGTTGGCATTGACGTATCCGAGGTCGTTCAGTATGCCGAGGGACTCGAACGGCGCCGTCAGCGGCTTCATGCCGACATAGACGAATACGCCGTCCGCCTCGAAGTCGTAGATCGAGCCGTTTTTCTTGTCGAGCAGTGTGACGCTCTCCACCCTGCTGTCGCCATTGATGGCTTGAATTTCCGTATCCCAGATGAAGTCGATCTTATCGTTCTTGAAGGCACGGTCCTGCAGGATCTTCTGCGCCCTCAGCTCGTCCCTTCTGTGGACGATTGTCACCTTGCTTGCGAATTTGGTGAGGAATACACCCTCCTCGACTGCGGAATCCCCGCCGCCGATGACAACCAGTTCCTTCTCCTTGAAGAACGCGCCGTCACACACTGCACAGTAGCTCACGCCGCGCCCGCCGAGTGTGTCTTCACCATCGACGCCGACCTTCTTGTATTCCGCGCCTGTCGCGATGATCACCGTTTTGGTCCTGATGTCTTCGGTACCCGTTCTCAGGATCTTGATATCCCCGTCGATCTCAACGGATTTTATATCACCGTATTTATATTCAGCCCCGAATTTCCGGGAGTGCTCGAACATCTTGGTGGAGAGTTCCGGCCCGGTGATGAAATCGAATCCCGGGAAGTTCTCGACCTCTTCGGTGTTCGCCATCTGTCCGCCCGGCATGCCGCGCTCGAGCATCACTGTTTTCAGGTTTGCACGCGATGCGTATACCGCAGCCGTCATTCCCGCCGGACCTGCACCTATGATGACGACATCATAAATAGTTTCTTCAGCCATGATCATTACTCCTTTGTCTCTTAATCATTCTTATATATTATAAATGCTCCTGTGCAATATTTCATCAAATGTGCCTGATTTTCTCAATCGCCTTGTTCAACCGGTAGAGTGTGGTATCGAACGCCTCCACCAGCGCCTTCTTCGTCATCTTCCTGTCGCGCTTATGGAAGTGCAGCGTTGCAGCCGCAAGTGCATCAGTATCCTCGACATCCTCTTTTCTGTCATACAGGCCATGGAACGTCTCAATCCACGCCAGCTGGTCCTCCTCACCGGTGTAGCCTGCCACCCTCAGGGCCTCAAGGCCTTTGTGCATGCGTCCGAGCCGGACCAGGTTCAGCCCCTGGAACAGATGGGAAATGTACAGTTTTTCATAATCTTCGAGAGATTCGATCGTATCCCATACTTCATGTCCCAGAATCGCATCGCGCGGTTTGACGTTATAGATCCTGTATATCCCGAGCAGTCGCATATATGCATCATCGCTTTTCAGATACTTCATTTCAAGATCCGTGATCTGCTGTGATGCCTCATCCTTCTTCCAAGGACTGTAGGCTTCATCCACCTTATGGAACAGCTGCATCCTGTCCCAGAACATCTCCGCTTCCGCCCGGCTGCCCATATGGTAGCTCGAATGGCTCAGTGCATGGAGCAGCTGGAAGCTGACGAACGCCTGCTTCCTGTACAGCGGATAGAGCAGCTCATATGAACGCTCGTATTTCTTCAGGAAATTGAGCACCAGCCCCACTTTGAAACGTGCATCGTCATCAAGGGGCTGGACGACTTCCATCTTCTTCAGGTAGTCACGGTATTTCTTTGTTTCCCCCGTGTGATAATAGAGCAGCGTCATGTGGCTCAGAGCATGCATGTCCGTCCGGTCTTCCTTCAGCAGCTCTTCGAGCAGGGCATGCGCTTCCTCGTAGCGGTTCAGGAATAGAGCCCCCATCGCCTTCATATTCCTGAACTCCCGCTCCTCCTGTATGTCCACCGGCAGTGTGGAAAGCAGCTCGAGCGCCTCTTCGATGCGGGCATTCATGAAGAGATGCTGGAACAGGTGCTGGCCGGTGAACCGGACCGCCTCCTTCTCCACTTCCTCCTCATCATCGATGCTCACTTCAAACATGTTTTCGAGCTCTTCATCATACCCGGAGTCCGGTTCATGCTTCACATACTGCACACCGAAGAGGAACGCCTTGTTGGGATCATTCATGATGATGTACAGCTGGCTCAGTATAAAATAAAATTCAGCATCGTACTGATGCTGAATGAACTCATTGATCAGAATATGTTCGGCTTCCGTCCCGCGGCCCACCTCAGCAAGAAGATAGGCATACTGGGACAGGTACGCAAGATTGTTCCCCTCGAGTTCAATCGCCTTCTGGAAACTCCTCAGAGCATCATGCTTATTGTTTTGTCCTGATTTTTTCATCCCCTGATTGAAATGGAACTCTCCACCCTGGTTGAAGGGGATTACTTTCCTATTGTCATTCATCATTCCTGCTCCTTATAACAAGCGGGTTCCCGTAGCAGGTTGAATGGTCGGGGACATCTTTTGAAACGACGGCCCCTGCACCGACAACCGCGTGATTTCCAATCACCACACCCGGCAGAATCGTCACGTTCGCACCCACCATCGTATCATGGCCGATCCTCACATCACCGATGCGGTATTCGTCGACCAGATATTCGTGGGTCAATATTACTGTATTATACCCGATTATACTATTTTTGCCAATATGGATGCGCTCAGGGTACATGAGATCCGGCATGGCACGGAATGCGAGGGATACGTTGGCCCCGAGCTTCATGCCGAGCGCCTTCCTGTACAGTACATGCTTGATCTTTGTGGAAGGTGCGTAGCGTCCGAGCTCGATGAATATGAAGTTTTTTATCACTTTGAACCTGGAGATGGTCCTGTACATATTCCACAGCGGATTGACTTTCCCTGCTTTTGTGATCTCGAGCCTTCTCATCGCTATCTCCCTTTTTTACGGTTTTTACCCTTTTTGTGACCCTGCTTTTTCTTGACCGTCTGACCGGCCTGCTTTCTTTTCCCCCGGGCGGCTTCAGCGCCCCCGGGGCCGTATATGCCCTGTACACTGCCGTATTTCGGCAGGTCATATTTCATCTCGCGGTAGATCCACACTGCAGCTGCCAAAACGATGAGCAGGATCGAGATGACCTGTGCCGTGCGGAGGACGTCGCCGATCATCAGGCTGTCCGTGCGCATTCCTTCGATGAAGAACCTGCCTGCTGAATAAAAGATGAGATAGAGCAGGATCGTCTGCCCCACTTTAAGTTTCGGCCGCAGCATGAGGAGGATGACAAAACCGAGCAGATTCCACAGTGATTCGTACAGGAATGTCGGATGGTAGTAGGCGCCGTCGATG
>NZ_LAYZ01000025.1 GCF_000986795.1 Salinicoccus sediminis
ACCAGAGAGCCGCCTTCGCCACTGGTGTTCCTCCATATCTCTGCGCATTTCACCGCTACACATGGAATTCCACTCTCCTCTTCTGCACTCAAGTCTCCCAGTTTCCAATGACCCTCCCCGGTTGAGCCGGGGGCTTTCACATCAGACTTAAAAGACCGCCTACGCGCGCTTTACGCCCAATAATTCCGGATAACGCTTGCCACCTACGTATTACCGCGGCTGCTGGCACGTAGTTAGCCGTGGCTTTCTGGTTAAGTACCGTCACACAGGTAGCAGTTACTCTACCTGTCGTTCTTCCTTAACAACAGAGTTTTACGAGCCGAAACCCTTCTTCACTCACGCGGCGTTGCTCCGTCAGACTTGCGTCCATTGCGGAAGATTCCCTACTGCTGCCTCCCGTAGGAGTCTGGGCCGTGTCTCAGTCCCAGTGTGGCCGATCACCCTCTCAGGTCGGCTACGCATCGTTGCCTTGGTGGGCCGTTACCCCGCCAACCAGCTAATGCGCCGCAGGCCCATCCATCAGCGACAGCCGAAACCGTCTTTCAACTCCCCACCCCGCGGTGGAGAGGATCATCCGGTATTAGCCACGGTTTCCCGCGGTTATCCCGGACTGATGGGCAGGTTGCCTACGTGTTACTCACCCGTCCGCCACTCGATCAGAGGGAGCAAGCTCCCTCCTCTCGCGTTCGACTTGCATGTATTAGGCACGCCGCCAGCGTTCATCCTGAGCCAGGATCAAACTCTCCATAATTGGAAAGCCCATCTTGAGCTCGTCTTGATACTGAAATCAGTATCACTTGCGTTTGTATTGTCCGCCTCAATCTGTGACACACGATGTGTGTCGCTTTCTCGGAATTAAACGTTGACATATTGTCATTCAGTTTTCAATGTTCTCTTTTTTTGCGTTGCCTTATTATGTTACCATTTAAGCAACTTGATTGCAAGCACTTTTTTAAAATTTGTTTTTCATGATGTTTGCTGTGCTTTTGTTTTTGGCCGCCGTGTTTCAGCGACAAGATATATCTTACCAAGCATGCGGTTTAGTGTCAACGATTTGATTGGTAAATATATTGGAGTTTTACACCAGGCAAAGAAAAAGCAGCGCAAAAGCGCTGCCTGTCAGGGTTTTATCCCTTTTTATTTCTTCTTCTTTTTGTCATTTTCCGCCATGCGGGTCTCATTTTTATACTTCATGCTCTTTCTTTTCTTTGTCTGGGACTCTTCCTTTTTCTTCTGAGCCGCTTCCTGCTGTCTTAATTCAGTCCTCTTTTGTTCATTGATATCACTCTTCGTCACCCTGCCGCGCTCTTCCTTTTCTTTTTCAGAAGCTTCTATATAAGACGGCAGTGTCAGAAGCTGGACTGCATTACATATGATGAGTGTGAATACTGATCTGTATATCCATGACGTATCTTCCACACTCAGGAACGGAATGAGTGTGATTGAAGTCATGAATATCATATAGAAGAGAGCCGGGATGAAGATATTCGCACCTTCAGAGGATTTGTTCTTCATCCCCGCTACGATAAAGCCGGCTGCAACGACAAGGACCGGAATCCATATGAAGCTCCAGACCTGGCCAGATTCAAGACCAAACCTGTAGAACCTCAAATAGAAAAGATCGAAGATTGCGTACATCACAAGCAGGAGCTGTACATACGGCCAGATTCTGCCGAATATCCCCATGCCCAGCGGATGGAGGAACAAGTATATGAAGAAAGCCACCTGGCTGACTGTTGCGATGAGCAGTCCGTAGCCGAGGAACCATACAAGTCCTGCCAGGAATTCGCCGATCTGTCCTTCGAACAGGTACCGTGTGACATTCTGATACTCAGTGACCAGGCTGACTGCTGCAGTGATGATCATCCCGAGCAGGAGTGTCCTGAAGTAAAACTTAACTAGATATTTTGATGTCATGCTTTTACTTCCCCCGCCTATTCACTTTCCCGGATTACATTTTCCGCAATGCTCTGATATACTCTTCCGATTTCGTCATCTCCATAGACAGAAGGCGCGAAATCAGCTTCATCCCATTCCGGCTGGCCGAGAGGAAGCTGTCCGAGCACCGGTACACCCAGTTCCTTGGCGAGCTTGTCCCCGCCGCCTTTTCCGAAGATGAATTCTTTCTCACCCGTGTTTTTGCTTTCGAAATAACTCATATTTTCTATGACGCCGATGATTTCATGATCTGTGTGCTGTGCCATCGCTCCTGCCCTTGCAGCTACAAAAGCAGCTGTCGGGTGCGGTGTGGTCACGATGATTTCCTTACTGTGCGGCAGCAGCTGATGGACATCCAATGCCACATCTCCCGTACCTGGAGGCAGGTCGAGGAGCAGGTAGTCGAGTTCCCCCCACTTCACTTCATCGAAGAAACTGTTGATCATCTTGCCGAGCATCGGCCCCCTCCATATGACAGGAGTGTTTTCCTCTACAAAGAAAGCCATTGAAATCACTTTGACCCCAAAGCGCTCCACGGGGATGAGTGTTTTATCCTCTATTGCCGGTTTGTCAGTGATGCCCATCATGTCCGGAACACTGAAACCATATATATCTGCATCGATCAGGCCGACTTTCTTCCCTTGATTGGCAAGTGCAACTGCAAGGTTTACCGCAACTGTGGATTTTCCGACCCCGCCTTTACCGGATGCGATGGAAATGAATTCCGTATCGCCTTCCTTGAAACGGTTCTCAACTTCGCTGCCCGCAGTCCCGCGGTGGCGTTCAATCGTTTCTTCATCGAGTTCACCGAACCTGAGTCCGACTGAATCAGCCCCCGCTTCTTTGACGGCATTTACGATCTTCATCTGAAGGTCCAGCTGCTCCTGCCCTCCAAGACGGCCGATTGCAACCTTGATGCTTACGTGGTTCTTTTCTTCTTTGACGCTGATCTCCTGAATACCTTCTGTCTCTGCAATAGGTACATTCAGTATCGGATCATTTATATTTCCAACGATTTCTTCAACTTGATCTCTGGTGATCATTCAAAAATTCTCCTTTACGCCTATGGTTAATACATTCATGATAACACAACATCTTATTTATATAATCAAAAAAATCCAAACACTTTATGTATAAAGTGTTTGGATTGGAATTAAATTCAATCCCATTCTGTTACTGACTGCCACGGTCTTCTTTTTGAACCTTGTCTTCAAATTTATGGAGCTGCTTTTCGGCGAATGTTCTGCCTCCGATGCCAAAACTGATTGCAAAAGCGATGGCCACTGCGCCCAGGATGAACAGGAAGGCGAGGTTGACGATGCTTTGTGCAAAATTCAGCTGATCGAGTGTCATGAATACTGCCACAATGATGATAAGGTATTTGGCGATTTCACCCACAAATGCATTCCCGGTACTTTTAGTGATGACAGTGGACAGCAGGTTGCCCCCGACAAAGCCGAGTGCCAGGATTATGAGTGCTGAGATCACCAATGGGATATAGGCGATGATTGCTGTTCCGATCGTATTGAACACTTCAAGGTTAAGTACGCTCAGCGCCTGTACTACGAAGAACAGGCCGATCAGTACTGCAACAACCCATCCAAGAGCGTTTGGAATGTCGATGCCCTCTTTGGATTTGTCCCCGAAATTCACATAGGAATTGAATTTACCTGCGTTCAGGCTCTTAAGCAGATTCGTTACAAGTTTGCCCAGGATTTTAGCCAGATACAGCCCGAGCAGAACCAGCACGGCTGCAACAAAGAACCTCGGGATGAAATTCAGCACTGCAGTCATCATTTCCCTGATGGGGTCTGAAACGGACTGCATGTTCAGCGCATCAAATACCGGCGGAAGGAACAGGATGAAGACGAGGAAGTAGGCAAGTTTACCAAGCGTTGCTATCAGCCCTTCCGACTCCCGCTTCGCTTCATCGGGACTGCTCAGCCCTTTCTTCTCAAGCCATTTGTCGAACCCGATTGCATTGAGCCCTTTCACGATGATGTTTTTGACGATTACTGCGATGATCCATGCTAGAAGTAAGAACAGAATTGCACTGATAAGATTTGGAATAAAGCCAATAATACTGTTCAGCATGGACATGAATTGGTCTCCGATGCTATTCATGTATAACTCCTCCTTATTTGTGGTCTGTTTTCTTATAACCTGAACACAAATACGATAAACGGGATATCACAATTTTTTCTGGATGATGTTAAAAATTTTTATCCGTGCGGAAGGGAAAAGGTTAAATGATCTGATAACGGATATACATAGAATAATAACTTCAGGAGGATATGAAAAAATGAACCTTACCCTTATGCAATATTTCGAATGGCATTCACCGGATAACGGGGAACACTGGAATCATTTATCGAAGGAAGCCCGGAAGATCAAAGAAATGGGGTTCGACGCCGTCTGGCTGCCGCCGCCGACAAAAGCGGACCACCCTTCGAATCCCGGTTATGCAGCCTATGATGTGTATGACCTAGGAGAGTTTGATCAAAAAGGCAGTATCAGGACCAAATACGGCACTAGGGAGCAGCTCCAAAACGCCATCAAAGCATGCAGGGAAGCAGGGCTCCTCGTCTATCTCGACCTGGTGATGAACCATAAGGCGGGCGGGGACAAAAAAGAAACATTCAAAGTCGTTGAAGTCAGGGAGGACGACCGCGAAGAGGAAATCAGTGAGCCGTTCGATATAGAAGGGTATACTTATTTCGACTTTCCGGGCCGGCATGGAAAGTACAGCGATTTCAAATGGAACTTCAACCTTTTTACAGGTGTCGACTATGATGCAAGAAAAGAACAGAACGGGATTTTCAGGATCATGGGAGAAGATAAGGACTGGAGTGATAACGTTGATGCGGAGCACGGCAACTATGATTACCTGATGTACGCGGACATCGACTACGCCCACCCGGAGGTACAGGAAGAGATGGTCAGATGGGGGAAGTGGCTGACCGATGAGCTCGATGCGGATGGATACCGTCTTGATGCGGTGAAACATATCGACAGTAATTTTATTAAACGTTTCATAGATGAAGTGGCAGAACATGCCGGCCGGGAGATATATTTTTTCGGTGAATACTGGAACCCTTCGCTTGAAGCGAATGAGGATTTTCTTGATGAGGTATCATTTGACATCGACGTGTTCGATGTCAGGCTCCATTATAATTTTTACACAGCGGGTCTTGAGAAGGCAGCATACGACCTGACACAGATATTCGACCGGTCAATGGTCGCGGAATACCCGTGGAATGCTGTGACATTCGTGGATAATCATGACACGCAGCCGGGTGAATCTCTCGAATCTTTCGTCGCGGACTGGTTCAAACAGCCGGCCTACTCCCTTATCCTTCTGAGACAGGACGGCTACCCGTGTGTTTTTTACGGAGACTACCACGGCATCAACGGTGAACATAAGATCGACGGAAGGAAAGATGAAATCGATGTTTTGCTCGATGCCCGGAAAAACCTTGCTTACGGCAATCAGGAAGACTATTTTGACCACCCGGATACAATCGGCTGGATCCGTTTCGGCACTGAGGACCTCCCAGGTTCAGGGTGTGCCGTTGTAATTGCCAATGGATTGGAGGAAGGATATAAAAAGATGCATGTCGGAGAAACACGCACCGGGGAAAAGTGGGTGGATTACACCGAAAACCGTTCTGACGAAATTACAATCGACGAAGAAGGAAACGGCGTATTCTATGCAGACAGCCAGTCTGTGAGCGTCTACGGGAAAAAGACGGATTAAAAAACACGGGCCGCACGGCCCGTGTCCTATTTTGTATGATCGTATTCCATCAATGCATTGAGCCGGGCAGCGTCCGCCTCTTCGATGCCGAGTTTCCTGAGCGTGACGCCTTCGCTGAAATAATCCCTTCCGAGCAGTACACCGGCCAGGGTAATGACAGCATCCATCACAGGAGTCTCCACGCCGCAGGCATCACCGATGCTCGCCCAGAGGACCAGTCCGTTGGATACATCTTCAGTCACATATCTGTTTTCAAGATCCCCCGGTCCTTTTATATCCGCGAGCACCGGAGAATGATTATACTGTTCCCGAAGAGATTCCCGCTTTTCGAAGTAGCCGCTCCGTACGCTGCGCTCCGATTTTGACATCGCTTCAAAATCCAGCATCCTGCATATCTGCTGCCGTTCCGCATCGATTTTGTGTATGACGTTCACCGTGTGTTCGGTAATCCCCTCTTTATACAGATAGAAATCATCACCGGCATAGTCGATGCGGCCGGCATTGAGAATAGACGGCCCCGGATGGCTTTCCGGATTGCCGTTGTTCAATGTCGTTTCTATAATATTTTTCGCCGGTTTCAGATGATCATACATCCGGCCCAGGACCTCCAACATTTCTTCTGTGAACCTTGAAGGGTATGCCGCAAAAAGGTTGTGTTCATTGTATGAGATCAGCGTCGCTTCATTCGTCTCCTGGTCATATCTGGATGCATATGTGAGTGACATCGTTTCACCGACTTTGACATCGATATCCCTTTTCATATTATTCAGCACGCGTTTGAACCTCAGGCTGTTCATTGCACTCGCACTGTTTATAAATACGTACTGGCCGTCTTCAAGATAAGGGGCGAGCTTCTCGGCAATCGGCTCAACGGCTATTGCAGGTATCGTCAGCACGATGACATCTTTGCCGCGCACCGCTTCCTCCACTTCCCTGGTAAACTTATGGATTCTGACCGGTTTGCCGTTGAAATTGATTACGCCGGTCTCCGCAATGCTGCTGAGGTCCCTCTGTGAATTTTTTGACTGGTGCAAAGTGACCTCATGCCCTTTTTCCGTCATATCGGCAGCAGCAGTGATACCACCGTTGCCGGCTCCGAAAATACTGATTTTAAGTGCCATACTGATCCCCCTATTCATTGATCTGATATACTGTATCACCATCTATTACAGTCCTTGTCACCCGCGCTTTAAGCAGTTCGTCAGCGTCAATCTGCATGACGTCCCTGTCGAAGACAGCAAAGTCCGCATAATATCCAGCACTTATCCTGCCTGCCCTGTCTGTTTTATATGCAATCTCCGCAGGGTTCACCGTATACATTTTAAACGCTTCGAAACGGCTTACCCGTTCAGCTTCGTTGTACACTCCGGTGCTGCCCTTGCGCGTGACGAGGGTGTGGATACCGAGCAGCGGATTGACGTCTTCTATCGGCGCATCCGAGGAGCCGCCGAGGGTGAGACCGTTATCCTGCATCGTTTTGAAGGCGTACAGATATTGCGCACGTTCCTCTCCGAGATATTCAATTACCCACGGCATGTCCGAAGTCAGGAAGGTGGGCTGGATATCACATATGACATCCAGCGCCTTCATGCGCTGGATGAGTCCCGCATCAAGCAGGCTGCAGTGGATCAGCCGGTCATGCTTCCCTTCCGGCACCGGATATTCCTCAATCGCATCCAGCACCAGCTCGCATGCCTTATCGCCGATCATGTGGACCGCAATCGCATCATTGTTTTCCCTTGCATGCTTCACCATGCCCAAAAGCGCCTCTCTGGAATGGATCTGAAGCCCGTAGTCCTCCGTGCCGGCATAAGGCGCTTTGAGAAGGGCCGTCCTGCCGCCGAAAGCGCCGTCCATGAAAATCTTCATGGCATCCTTTTCAATCCAGTCTTCGAGATAGTCAGGGTCGTCCTGGACCATCTGAGGGTACACTTTTTCATTCCTCAGCAGATTGACCCTGAATTTCTTCCTGTTTGGACCGATGGTCTCAAGATAGGCTTTGAACGGCATTTCATAAGGTCCGTAGTTGGACATATCCTCCGTGTGGGCGCCGGCGAGGCCGTAACTGTACATATGATCGATGGCTGTGCCGAGGTCACTCGATAATGATCTGACATCATCATCCAGCGTCTGGTCTCTTATGAGGTCAAACGCTGTATCATACACCCAGCCGGTGAGCTCCCCGTCCCCGTCCCTTTCAAAATAGCCGCCTTCCGGGTCCTTTACGCTTTGGTCGATGCCCAGAAGTTCCAGAGCCATTGTATTCACGAATCCGGCGTGATGGCAGACACGTGTCACAAGCGTCGGCTTATCCGTCAGCCGGTCGAGTTCAAAGCGATCCATGCGGTATTTATCCGCGAGATTGTTTTCATCATACCCAAGAATCAGATTCCATTTCTGATCCGTTCTGAATTCGCCGATCAGATGCTTCATCTCGGCGATGTCATCTATATGATGCAGCGCCAGGGATTTCAGCTTCTTGCCAAGCATGATGAGATGGATATGTGCATCCGTGAGAGCGGGCAGCATCGTCTGGCCGTTGAGATCCGTTTCAAAATCAGCCTCCGTCTCCAGTTCGCTGCGGCTGCCGGTCCCGACAATCCGTCCCTTATCCACCAGTACCGCTTCCGCCGTCTCCCCTTCACGGTTCATCGTATATATGGTGCCGTTATAGTACAGTGTTTTCACAAAACCCCTCCTAGAAAAAAAATACTTCATATATATCTTATATGAAGTATCACTATTCCTGAACTCTTTTATTCGTCTGCGTCGTCTTTGCTGAGCTCCTGACTCCGGCTTGCAGCTGCATAGAGCGTCCTGGACAGGATCTCCTTGATCCCTTCTCCGTCCAGTGCCTCAAGCCCCGCTTCTGTCGTGCCGCGTTTTGAGGTGATGTTCTTGCGGAGCTGGCTGAACGGCAGTTCGGAATCCTCAACCATCTTGCCTGCGCCGATCACGAGGTTCGTTGTCAGGAACATCGCTTCCTCTTCACTGAATCCGAGGTCCATGAGGCTCTCCGCATATTTTTCGTATATATAATAAAGGAACGCAGAACCCGATCCCGTTGCAGCAGTGATGTTGTGCATCTCGTCTTCCTCTTCCACCACAACTGTCGTACCGAAGCTTTTCATCAATTCGACCAATTCGTCCTTGTTCGGGAAATTTTCAGAATAGGTGATTCCGCTGACGGAATGCTGCACCATGGCATTGGTATTTGGCATGATCCTGGCAATCGGATTTTCAGTCTTGAGTTCACGTCTGATCGTCTTTATCTGAGTGCCGGCCATGACAGATACGATCTTTGTCTTTTCTTCAAGGTGCGGCCGGATCCTTTTCGCAACATCCGGGAAACTCTGCGGCTTGCTGGCAAGAATGACATAGTCAGCACCATCAAGCAGTTCCGTATCATCATATGAGACGTTCACACCGAGGTTTTCCCTGAAGAACATGATCTTCTCTTTCTGGCTTCTGCTCGTAAGGTAAATCTGTTCCGGCTTTACGACGCGATTTTCAATCATGCCGATAAAGATGGCACTCGCCATGTTTCCCGCACCATAAAAGACAATTTTCATCGAATCAACTCCATTTAATTTTTTTCGCAACAGTTCCTATCATAACAAACTGAATAAAAAAATCAAAAATCGATAAATATTCATGCATGGATAAAGAATACAATGCCGATATAATGCAGTGTGCTTCCGGCGATGATGAAGAAATGCCATATCATATGGAAGTACTTGCGGGTTTTCTGGGCATAGAACCAGGCGCCCACCGTGTATGCCACACCGCCCAGGCCAAGCATGAGCAGGAACATCCAGTGTGTATTGACAATGATGGCCGGGAAGAAGATCACCGCCATCCATCCCATGACGAGATAGAAGATCAGGCTGACCTTCGAATTCACTTTCGGGCTCAGCACCTTGTACAGGATGCCGAGGACCGCCGCCGCCCACTGCACTATGAGAGTGACGGTACCCCACGTGCCGCCGATGACGGAAAGCGCCACGGGAGTGTAGGTGCCGGCGATCGCTACATATATCAGACTGTGGTCGAGAAGCCGCATGATGTATTTGTGCTGGGTGTTATGCGCCATCGAGTGGTAGAGCATCGACGTAAGGAACATCAGCAGAATGCTGATGACGAACACCGAACCGCCCAGGGCATGGAGCGCACCGCCGTCTGCATACATATATACGGCGGTGAACGGCAGCATGAAGATGAACAGGAGTGCCGCCACGCCGTGGCTTACACTGTTACCGACTTCTTCTCCGAAAGAGAGGGGGACGATATTTCTCAGAGATCCTTCCAGTTTCCTGGTCATCTTTTCTTTTTTCATAAGGATGTCTCCCTCTATACCGGTATTTTTCGCCGTCATACAATCCCTTCGTCTTTCAGATCATTATATGCCGTTTCGATGCTGTCTTTGCCCACTTTGTTCTTAAGTGGCGAAAATTCACCTTTGCGGTCCACCTGCAGTGTCATGTGTTTACGTGCGTGACGGAATGCGTCAAAGTAGAACTTCTCGAATTTCAGCACCTCACCTTTGACGAGCAGCAGATTTTCATCCATATGCTCCAGTTTCTTCAGCGCAAGATGATAAGGCACTTTCTCCGCGGCCGCTTTATCGAGATATTCCATGCCGAACACGTGGATGCCGATGTTGCCGTTCTGGAATTTATCTCCGGCACCTTCCGGCAGTTCTGTATATTCCACTACACTCTTTTCCCCGTTGACGAGACTCAGGCGGCCGACACTCTCACCCGGTTTCGGGAGGATCGATTTTGAAGTCACATCGTTGTCCTCACTGACATGCAGTCCGAGAAGAACCGGATCAAGCACTTTGACCACTGCATTGTCCACGTTGTTCATGAACACATGCCTGATGCCACGGTCCTTCATGTCTTCAAGCATGCCGCTTGTTTTGAGCGCGCTGAAGATGCCCCCGTTGCCGTTTGGAGTAAGCATGATGTCTTTGTCTTCCGTCAGAAGCAGTCCGCCGTCTTTGGACAGTGCCGGGAAATGCTCCTGGCGGAAGAAATGGATGTTGTCCTCTTCGAATCCGAAGTGGTTGTGTTCCCGGAAAAAATCAAGCGTCTCTGTATGATTGATATCACTTGTCATGATGTACCAGTGGACAGGCCGTCCAAAAGCGTGTCCGGCTGCTTTGATCTGTTTCGCCTGCAGTTCAAAAAGAGAAAGACCGTCAAAGGAAAACGTGCCTTTCGGTCCCGGATGTTCAAGACGTGTTCCCTGGCCGCCCGCCATGAGAAGCGCAGCCACTTCACCGTTTTTAAGCGCTTCTTTTGCCGTCCCTGCCAGCTGCTCTGCATCCAGTTCCTCCCTGCTTACAAAAGGAACTTCTTCTACTGTCGTCATGTCCACCGGCTCCGGATTCACATATACCTCTTCATATGTCTTTCGGATTTCATCAAGCGGCAGTGTTTCAAACTGCTCAATCACTTTCTGCTGGTAGTTTTCCGCCAGCCTGTCAAACTGGGGTATCCATTCTGTTATCATTGCTCTGCCTCCATACTTCTGTTTCCTTCATTATAATCCAATTGTGTATGCCCTGTAAAAAATAAGCCGCATAAAAAAAGTACCGGGAACTCCCGGTACTTCACACGCCCCTCTATTCAGTGATTACCTGTTTGATGAGTGAGATATTCACTTCTTTGCCGCCTATTTTGTAGTTGTCGAGGATTTTACGTTTAACCTCCTCTACATCTTCGCGGTTCGAGTGGATGACAGCCAATGTTTCGCCCTCCTCCACATGATCGCCGACTTTCTTCTCGAGCATCAGACCGACCGCAAGATCGATGACATCATCTTTTGTCTGCCGTCCGGCACCGAGCATCGCCGAAGCGACACCAAGTTCCTCAGCGGCAATCTCTTCGACGTATCCTGAAGACTCCGCCTTCACCTCAATCTGATACTGCGCCTGCGGCAGTTTTGAAACATCATCCGCAACAGATGCGTCACCGCCCTGGTTGGACAGGAACACTTTGAACTTTTCAAGCGCACTGCCGTCATCGATGACCTGCTGCAGCTTTTCTTTTGCTTCGTCGAGCGTTTCCGCCTTGCCGCCGAGCACCGTCATCTGGGCGCCGAGCTCCATGCAGAGGGCAGTCAGATCTTCAGGTCCTTCTCCGCGGAGCGTTTCAATCGCCTCTTTCACTTCAAGAGAGTTGCCAATGGCATGGCCGAGTGGCTCCGCCATACTTGAAATGATCGCCATCGTCTTTCTGCCCACGTTGTTGCCGATGGAGACCATTGCCCTGGCAAGTTCAACAGCATCCTCTTCGCTCTTCATGAATGCGCCGCCGCCTGTTTTGACATCGAGGACGATCGCATCCGCCCCTGCAGCAATCTTCTTGCTCATGATCGAGCTTGCAATCAGCGGAATCGAGTTGACCGTCGCGGTCACGTCACGCAGTGCATAGAGTTTTTTGTCGGCAGGCGTCAGATTGCCGGACTGGCCGATCACCGCCACCTTATCCCGGTTGACGAGATCTGCGAATTCCTGCTCCGTAATCTCGACATGGAACCCCTCCACTGCCTCGAGCTTGTCGATTGTACCGCCGGTATGACCGAGTCCGCGGCCGCTCATTTTCGCAACAGGCACATCGAGTGCCGCCACGAGCGGTGCAAGGACGAGCGTTGTTGTATCGCCCACCCCGCCTGTGGAATGCTTGTCCACTTTTATGCCTTCAATTGATGAAAGATCGATTTCATCCCCGGATCTGACCATTGCCATCGTCAGATCCGCCCGCTCATCCTCGGTCATGTCACGGAAGAATAGAGCCATCATCAGACTGGATACCTGGTAATCAGGTATTTCCCCCTCCGTATAGCCATTGATGAAGAATTCAATCTCCTCTTTCGTCAAAACTCCGCCGTCGCGCTTCTTCGCTATCAAATCCACCATTCTCATCACTTACACATCCTTTATCAAGCCTTTTTGTCACCTGTCGAATGCCTGTCTCTCGCATCCATGTAAAAATCAATCAGTCTCTGGGACGTCTTGTCCCATGCGTAACCCATCGCTTCCCGGCGTGAGTTCTGTTTCATCGCGGCAAGCTTCTCTTCGTCTTCCAGCACTTCCACCGCCCTGATCATGCTCTTCAGATCTTCGTTCTCAAAAAGCATGCCGTTCACGCCGTCAGTGACCTGTTCGTTGGTCGGTCCACTCTTGGCGGCGATGACGGGCAGGCCGGAAGCCATGGATTCAAGTATGACTAGTCCCAGCGTCTCCGACACGGACGGGAATATGAATGCATCGCCGGAGGCGAATGCCTTCGACAGTTCTTCACCGTGCATGAAGCCGGTGAACACTGTATTCGTGCCTTCAAATTTCTTCTCGATTTCATTACGTGCGGGACCATCGCCGACAATCGCCAGGCTGATATCCTCCCGCGCATCGAGGAGCGGCAGAAGCTTATGGATTTCCTTCTCCACAGCAAGCCTTCCTATGAACACAAGCAGCTTGTTTTCCGGTTTGCCGCCGCCCAGCCTGTCGCGCATCTCACTGTCCCTGAAACCGGGATGACGGTTGATTACATCCACTCCGCGCGGAATGATGTCCAGACGTTTTATCCCTTCGGCGTCCAGCTCATCCCTGATTGCTTGGGAGGTGACCAGGTTGAGGTCTGCGTTTTTATGGTTACGCCTGATATACCACCAGAGCAGAGGTTTTGCAGGTTTATAGACTGTATAGTAATCCAGATACTTCGGCAGGTGCGTATGGTATGAAGAAACGAGCGGTATATTTAGCTTCTGTGCCGCCCTGACAGCACTCGTCGCCAGCAGGACAGGGTTGACTGCATGCACGACGTCCGGTTCAAAGTCTTTCAGTATATGATATACCCGGCGGGAAGGAAACCCCCATTTGCGGTATCTGTAAAAAGGGAAAGTGACCGGTTTGATACCGACCACTCTCGCTCCCTTATAATCATGTACGCCGAGGTCAGGTGCGATGACCAGGACTTCATGCCCTTCCCGCATGAAGTAGTCAATGGCTTTTGTCAGTCTTGTAACAATACCATCTGTCGATGGTAAAAATGTTTCGGTGACAATCGCAATCTTCATGCCATTACCTCTTTCTTTATTTCCACGTAACTGTCGGCAGCACGTTGTCCACGATGATGCGGTCTTTATGTTCGAGCGCTTCCTGAAGGATTTCCTTCAGTACATCCTGGGTCAGGAGATGGGGCTCAAGACCAAGGTCGATAAGGTTGGTGTTGACCGCATTATAGTAATGGTCTTCGTTTTCAACACGCGGGTTTTCGATATTTGCAACGTTGGCGTCGATGCCGAGCTCTTTTGCGGCATCCCTTGTCTTTTCAGCAAGATCCTGTACAGAGAAGGATTCCGTGAACTGGTTGAACACGCGGAATTCGCCCTGATCGGCAGGGTTTTCCGCTGCGATTTCAATGCAGCGCACTGTATCTTTGATGTGCAGGAATGCACGCGTCTGACCGCCTGAACCATACACTGTCATATCATGGCCGATTGCCGCCTGGATGAGGAAACGGTTGAGCGCTGTTCCGAATACGCCGTCATAGTCCAGCCTGTTCGCAAGCGCAGGATCCTTTTTCGTTTCTTCGGTGTTGAGCCCATAGACGATGCCCTGGTTCAGGTCCGTTGCACGGATGCCCCAGATCTTACATGCGAACATGATATTGTGCGTATCATGCACTTTCGTCAGGTGATAGAAGGAACCCGGCTGTTTAGGGAACGGCAGCGTATCTTTCCGTCCTTTATGTTCAATTTCAATGTAACCTTCTTCGATGTCGATATTCGGCTGACCGTACTCACCCATCGTACCTAGCTTGATCAGGTGGCAGTCAGGTTCGAATTCCTTGATTGCATATAGAACGTTGAGGTTGCCCAATACGTTGTTCTGCTGCGTATAGACCGCATGTTCACGGTCGATCATGGAATAAGGTGCTGAACGCTGTTCTGCGAAATGCACGAATGCTTCCGGGCGTTCGTTTTTGAATACGAGGCTCAGGAAGTCATAGTGGTTGAGGTCGCCTTCATAGATTTTGATCTCTTTGCCTGTCAATTCCTTCCATTTCTCCACACGCTCCTCCAAAGAGGCAATCGGTGTAACAGAGTTGGAATGCAGTTCATTATCTATTTTACGACGTACCATATTGTCCAGGATAGTCACTTCGTGACCTTTTTCAGATAGATAGAGTGCAGTCGGCCATCCGCAGAAACCGTCTCCCCCAGCTACAATAATTCTCATTTGAACATCCTCCGCTTCAAGTGTTAGTTAATTTATACATAGTATACCGCAAGTATACATATAACATTATAGAGATGTTTGCTGAATGTCACAAATCATTTATGAATTTGGACATTTCAATTGTGTCAGGACTGTAAAGATGATGGTTGCATATAATAAAAAAAGAGCACCTGAAATTGCTTCAGGCGCCCCGGACTACTTCGCCGTAGCCGTCCATTCTTTGCTGTTCCGGTATCTTTTTACATGGGCGTATATGTTTTCTGCCGCATAGTCCTCATTCGTATATACTGTGAGGTCGAAGTATTTGCCCCTGTCGGAAAAATTTTCCGACAGATAGACATCCTTCAGATGTTCAAACAGGTTCCTCATGCCCTCCATCTTCAGACCGGGATACTCCCTGAGCACCCGCTTCTGAAGCTGTCCTCCCTGTTCCGTCACTTCCTGCACGACGATGACGAAGGATTCGTCCTCCTTCATTACATCATCGAATATGTTCGTCTGACCGTAATCCCTCATGTCACACCTCTCCTTGTCCCATTATAGTTCTGTGCGCAGTTCCCACAGTTCCCTGAAGAAATAGTCATCTATCACGCGCTTCAGATAATTGACGCCCGAGCTGCCGCCGGTCCCCTTCTTGAAGCCGATGATGCGTTCGACCGTCTTCATGTGCCTGAAACGCCATTGGCTGTACAGATCTTCAACATCGACAAGTTTCTCAAGCATCTCGTACAGTTCAAAGTACTCCTCCGTATTGAGGTAGATCTGCCTGAATGCCTCTTTGACCGATGCGTTCGGCACATAATTTTCAGTGACATCGCGGGATAGCACCTCCCGGTCGATATGGAAGCCCTGTCTCGCAACGGCACGGATAGCCTCGTCATAGATGCTCGGTGTCTCGAGCTGCGCTTTGAGCCGGCTGTGGATGCCCGGATCCTTTTCATAGATGCTCAGCGCATGCGTGGTCTTGTAGCCGAGGCAGTACTCCATCATGCGGTTCTGGTAGGACTGGAAACCGGATGCATTGCCGAGATCGTCCCGGAAATTGAGATAATCGCTCGGCGTCATCGTTGCCAGCACACTCCAGGAGTTGATCAGCTGGTTCTGGATGTTCGTCACCCGCGCAAGCTTCTTGAAAGCCAGCCTGAAATCATCATGCTTTATATCTTCTATGGCGGAATTCAGTTCGTGGATGATCAGCTTCATCCACAGTTCCGAAACCTGATGGATGATGATGAACAGCTTTTCATCATGCTGGTCCGTCAAAGGACTCTGTGCCGTAAGTATCTGATCCAGATTAAGGTACTCACTGTACGTCATGTCCTTCAGGAAGTCTGTTTTGACATTCTCACCGGCAAGCGTATGATCCTGATATTCATTCATGGTCCGTCTCCTCCTTTGCCCTCAGTACAGCGCGCACCGGAGAGCCGTCAGCGCCCCTGATTTTCAGGGGCAGGGCTATGAAGTCATAATAGCCTCCGCCGACCGCTTCAAGCACCGTGTTTTCAATGATCATTATATCGTTCTCATGCAGCTTATGGTGGATGTCCAATGTCTTCGAGTCCACCGGATCGACCGATGTTACATCCACACCGAAAAGACGGACTCCCTTTCCGGCAATATATTCCACCGCCTCCTCATCAAGCACGGGTACAGTTTCCGGAAAAACATCCTGCTCCGCCCGCTCTTTGGTTTTTACGAGCAGTACCGGGCCCCTGATGTCAAAACTCTCAAGTTCCTCTTTTGTGATGATCTCCCTGCCCATCACTTCTATGACTGTTGCATCACCGATATACCGGTTAATATCCAGTTCGTCCACTTTCACGCCGGCGTCGTCGAAATGGAAAGGCGCATCAATATGGGTGCCGATATGGGTGCTTGTCTCAATCTTACCGATATTGACGGAGCCGCTC
Source organism: Salinicoccus sediminis (assembly GCF_000986795.1). GTDB lineage: Bacteria > Bacillota > Bacilli > Staphylococcales > Salinicoccaceae > Salinicoccus > Salinicoccus sediminis. The sequence goes on from NZ_LAYZ01000025.1 coordinate 16,856, forward strand.
TGCGCTTTCGTCACAGGCACCGTGTAACTGAACGGTGTATCTTCCGGCCAGTGTGCGATGGAACGTTCAAGTGTCTGCGAAATATCAATCCACATCAGGCAACGACTCCCCGTCTGTTATCAAATTTATCGTACAGCCGGTCATCCATTATTTCTTTGAGGATCATGACTGCGTGATATACATCTTCGAATGAATTATACAGCGCCACCGGTGCAATTCTGACATAGCCCGGTGCCCTGAAGTCAGGGATCACCCCTTTGGATTTCAGGGCTGCATTGATGCCTGCCGCCTTCTCATGGCCGATCAGTATGTGTCCGCCGCGTGATTCATACGCTTTCGGCGTAACGATATCAATATCATAGCCGGCGAGCACATCTTCAATCATCGCAATCATGAAATCGGTCAGACCGAGGGACTTTTCACGGACGTTTCCAATGCCCGCCTCCCCGAACATCCCCAGGGCACCATAAAGCGGCGCCATGGAGAAGATGTGGGGTGTCCCCACCTGGTACTGGCTGATATCCGCCGCCCGATCGAAATCGTGTGCCATATCGAACTGCGTTTCCTTGTTGTTGCCGAACCAGCCTTTGAGGCTCACGCTCTTATGGTGATGCCTTTCATGAACATATAATCCGGCAACCGACCCCGGTCCGCCGCTTAAATGTTTGTATGTGCACCAGACGGCGAAATCCACGCCCCATTCCTTCAGCTGGTGCGGGAGTGCCCCGATGGAGTGGCACAGGTCAAACCCGACGATGATTCCTTTATCATGGGAGGCCTCCGTAATCTTCTGCATCTCAAGCACCTGGCCGCTCCGGTAGAGGACGGATGGAAGCAGCATGATTGCGATACTTTCATCCATCATGTTGATGATCCTTTCAGTATCAAGGAGATGCCCGTCTTCTGACGATACCTTCACCATTCCATCGCTGTAACCATAATCATCCAGGACGGACTGGAGGGCATATATATCTGACGGGAAGTTCAGATCATCCGCCATGATCCTGTAACGTTCCCCTGTTGGCTCGTACAGTGTTCTCACGGTCTGATGTATATTGTTCGTCGTCGAATTCGTCGCCAGTACTTCATGGGCGCCGGCACCGACAAGCTGCGCCATCTTCTCCCCGATGGCCTCGCTCATGTAGAACCATGGCCGCTCCCCTTTCACCCAGCCGTCTATGCCATGGTTCTTCCAGTCATCCATTACATCAAGGAGTGACCGCTCCGCCCGCTTTGACATCAGCCCCAGGGAATTGCCGTCCATGTAATAGACACCGTCTCCGATATAAAACTCGTCCCTGAAGTGTCCGAGCACATCCACACCATCTTTCCTTTTCGCTTCCTGCAACCATTTCTCCATCAAATACCTCCTATGTTAACATCACAATTGTAAGCCTTTTCTATTTTCATTATACAACGATTCCCGCAAATAAAAAGCATCATCGATGATACTATCCGCCTCTCTTGCTACAATGAATATAACATCATAAAAAGAGGAGCGCTAATTATGCAGAATATCAAAGGCAAGAATGCGGTCATCACAGGCGGCACACGCGGGATCGGACTTGCAACAGCCCATGCACTGGCAAATGAAGGTGTCAATGTAGCTGTCATCGGCCGCAGTCGGGAAACACTTGATAACGCCGTGGAGGAGCTGAACAAATACGGTGTACAGGTCATCGGGGCTAACGGTGATGTTTCCAGCCGTGAAGAGGTCGGAAGCATGATCGCCTCAATCAATGAAACATTCTCCACCATCGACATCCTGATCAACAACGCCGGCATCATGGGACATACACCTTTCCTTGAATCCAGTGAAGATGAATTCAGAGATATGATGGATGTCAACGTCTTCGGTCCCTACTACACGATGCAGTCCGTCCTGCCGCAGATGACAGCACAGAAGAAAGGGGACGTCATCAATATCTCCTCCATGTCCGGACTCAAAGGGACGCCCGGATCCTCACTTTATTCAGCCACAAAATTTGCAGTCATCGGCATGACTGAAGGCATCATGCAGGAGATGCGGAAACATAACATCAGAGTGTCCTATCTGACCCCTTCGGCAGTGTTGACAGATCTGATCGGTGAGGCAAAACTCGAGGAAGACTCGATGACACATGCAGAGGATATCGCCGATATCATAGTGAGCCAGCTGAAACTGAATCACAGGACATTCATCAAAACGAGCCAGATGTGGGCGACTAATCCGATACCGAAAGAAAAATGACAGCTTTGATATAAGGAGGCGGTGAATCAGATGGACAACCTGCCGCTCGATGATTATTCCGCACACGGGAATTTGCATGACGAAATACTGGGAGGTGCAGAGGAACAGCTCGAATCTATGAAAACCCTGCTTAACAAACTTGAACACAAGGAACTTGCAGATGAGATGGAATCCTTCATTGAATATGTCGAGGAACGCGTTCTCGGCCATTTCGATGAAGAGGAAACAAGCAGCGGCCTGTACGACAGGGCCGTCGGGCGAGAACCCGCCCTGCACGATAAAGTGCAGGGGCTGAAGCGGGACCATGAACTCATCAGAATGATGGTCGGCCGCATGAAAGAGGAACTCTCGAAAGACGAAGTCGACTTCCAGAAGCTCATCGACCACTCCGTCTCCATCATCCTCGTGGATGAACTCCACTCGAGGGATGAGGAAAACCTCCTGCTCGGCGGTGGTGAGTAAGTAATATGATGTGTGGAACTGTTTGGCGGACACCGCTAATTTCACCATGTCCGGTAAAACTGTTTGGCGGACGCCGCTGATTTCGCCGTGTCCGGTAAAACCGTTTGGCGGACGCCGCTGATTTCGCCGTGTCCGGTAAAACCATTTGGCGGACACCGTCATTTCCACCGTGTCCGCCAAATGGATATCCACACCCAGACAACAGCCGGTACGGGGTCAGATCACCCCCGTACCGGCTGTTGTCTTCATTATTGTTTTTTGCTGATATGCCAGATTTCACCGGCATATTCTTCGATTGTCCTGTCTGAGGAGAATTTGCCTGCGTTCGCCATGTTCATATAGCCTTTTTTGTAGAATGCTTTTTTGTCCTTATAGTCATGGGCAATCCTGTCCTGCGCTTCTCTGTAGGAGGCAAAGTCCTCCAGTACAAAGTACTCGTCCCGGCCGACAACGCTGTCATACAGATCACGGAGCATCCCTGTGCCGTTATCCTGATAGGTGCCGTCAACGAGTGATTCCACGACTGCTCCGAGCCCCTCTGTTTCCCGCATCGGTATTTTCGGGTCATAATCCGCCCGCTTTGCTGCGACCGCCTCGACTTCCATGCCGAAGATGTAATTGTTCTCTTTCCCCGCCTCTTCGACGATTTCGACATTTGCGCCATCCATCGTACCGACGGTCACTGCACCGTTCAGCATGAATTTCATATTGCCGGTGCCGGATGCTTCTTTGCCGGCGGTTGAAATCTGTTCTGATACATCGGCCGCCGGGAAGAGTTTTTCGGCATATGATACACCGTAGTTTTCAACAAACACCACTTTGATGATGTCTTTCGTATCGACATCCGTATTTACCCGGCCGGCGAGCTCATTGATGAATTTGATGATCGCTTTCGCCATGTAGTATCCCGGCGCCGCCTTTGCCCCAAAGATGAATGTGCGCTTTGTCCACTCCGCCCCGGGATCTTCTTTTATACGGTTGAACAGGTCGGCGATGTAGAATGCCATCATCAGCTGCCGCTTGTACTCATGCAGCCTTTTGATCTGTATGTCGAAAATCGATTCCGAATCGATATCCACCTCTTCATGGAACTGGATATACTCTGCGAGCTCCTGCTTCTTCTCTTTTTTGATTCCGATGAACCGCTCAAGGACCTCGTCATCCTCATGCCTGTCCTCAAGATTTTTGAGCAGGTTCAGATCGGTGATCCACTCATCACCCCCGAGCAGGTCTGTAATCATGCCGCTGAGCCCGGGGTTGGCCTGGAGGAGCCATCTCCGCTGGGTGATGCCGTTGGTCTTATTGACGATACGTCCCGGGAACAGCTCATCCCACTCACGGATCACTTCCGATTTCAGCAGATTGGTATGGATTGCAGCCACACCGTTCACCGCACGTGATACATAGATTGACATGAATGCCATATGCACGGATTCATTCTGGAGGATGAGGAACTTATCCCACAGGGATTTGTCCACCTTCCATTCCTCAAGTTCCCCGATGAGCCTTTCGTTGATTTTTTTGATATACGGCATCAGGTTCGGAAGCACGGATATGAAAAGTTCTTCACTCCATACTTCCAGTGCCTCAGCCATGAGTGTATGGTTTGTATACGCCATCGTCTTCTGCACAATATCAAATGCCTTCTCAAATTCCACACCTTCCATTTCCAATAAACGGATGAGTTCCGGAATCGCAAGCGCCGGATGGGTATCATTCAGCTGGATGGAGTGCAGTTTGGAAAAGTCGTCAAAGCCCTTATGCCCCTCTTTCCTGAATTTCCGGATCAGATCCTGAAGGGAGGCGGATGTGAAGAAGTACTGCTGTTTGAGTCTGAGACGCTTCCCTTCATCTGTGGAATCATTCGGGTACAGTATCCGTGAAATCGTCTCCGCTTCATTCTGGGCCTTCACGGAATCAATGTAATTCCCTTCATCAAAAGTTTTGAAATTGAATTTCTTTATCGCTTCGGCGCTCCAGAGCCTGAGCGTATTGATCGTCTGCCCGCCGTATCCGACTATCGGCATGTCATATGGAACAGCCTCCACCTTGTCTTCTTCGCTGAATTCGACAATGACCGTATCATTGCTGTCCTTGACGAGCCAGGGGTTTTCGTATTCCAGCCATGGGTCACCCTCTTCAACCTGGAAGCCATTGACGAAATTCTGTTTGAAAATGCCGTACTGGTACAGTATTCCGTATCCAGACAGCGGATAGTCGAGCGTTGCTCCGGAATCGAGGAAACAGGCAGCCAGACGGCCCAGTCCGCCATTCCCCAGACCGGCATCATCTTCGGCATCCTCCAGGGCATTGTAGTCGACACCCATTTCACTGAGTGTTTCCTTCACTTCTTTTTCTATTTCCAGATTGGCCAGGTTGTTACTTAACGCCCGCCCCATCAAAAATTCAGCCGAGAAATAGTACGCCTGTTTCTGATCCCTGAACTTCTTTTTGGACTGTATCCATTCAGGTACAAGGTACTCCATCACTGCATTTCCCACTGCGACGAACTGTTCTTTTTCATGCAGATCATAAAATGACCGGCCATAGCTTTTATAAGCCTGGGCTTCAATTCTTGCCTTCAAGTCAATTGATTTCATAATGACCTCCCGTAAAGTCTGTTCAACCGTTTCATTTTTTTAAGTGTGCGCTTTTTCAGAGCATCTTCGGGCATCCGCCACTCCCAGTTACCGCCGATGGTGGATGGTGTATTGAACCGCGCCTTCTCTCCCAGCCCGAGAATATCCTGCATGGGAATGACGGCAAGGTACGAATGTGAGGCAAATACACCCCTGATGCATCCTTCAGTCAGCCCCTCCTCTTCTGTCAGGTTCAGGTATGCCTCCGCTTTTTTGTATGTCTCCCTGTCAGAGGAGTCGAGCCACCCCCGCATCGTCTGTGTATCATGATTCCCGGTATAGGCGATGGTATGCCGTCCGTAATTGTGAGGCAGATATTCCGAATCCTCCCCGGGGTCGAATCCGAACTGCATTATCTTCATACCCGGGTATCCCGTCTCCTCAATCAGCTTATACACTTTCTCCGTCAGGAATCCGAGGTCTTCAGCCACGATGTCCCGCTCTCCGAGTGCTTCCTTCACAGCGCTGAACAGGTCCATGCCCGGACCTTTTACCCAGTTGCCGTTTTCGGCCGTCGGATCCCCGGCGGGAATCTCCCAGTACGACTCAAATCCCCTGAAATGGTCGATCCTGACCGTATCATACAGTTTGAAGCTTTCCTCTATCCTCCTGATCCACCAGCGGTAGCCGTCACGCGCCATCGCATCCCAGTCGTATATCGGGTTCCCCCATAACTGTCCTGTGTCACTCATCATATCCGGCGGCACACCTGCGACGACCGTCGGCTTCAGATCCCAGTCCAGCTTGTACAGCTCCGGCTGCGACCAAATGTCCGCCCCATCTTCCGCGACATAGATCGGGATATCCCCCATGATCCGTATGCCACGCTCATTTGCATACTCCTTGAGCTTCCCCCATTGTCCGAAAAACAGGTACTGGGTGAATACCCAGAAGAAATATTCATGCTTATGCTCCGCAAAAAACGCATCAAGGGCAGCCTTCTCCCTCAGTCTGTACTTGTCGGGCCACTCCATCCAGGAATCACCGCCGTGCGCCTTTTTTATCGACATGTACAATGCAAAATCATGGAGCCACTCACTGTGGCGGTCTAGAAAAACCTCCAATTCATCGCCGAGCTCTTTTGCCGCACGGCGGTATGCTGCTTCAAGCAGCGGCATCTTATGCATATAAAGTTTTGAAAAATCCACTTTTCCGGGGTCATCGCCCAGATCCGCCCCTGCCGCCTCCTCTTCTGACAGCCACCCCTTCTCGATCAGTTCATCCAGGTCGATGAAATACGGGTTGCCGGCGAATGCGGAAAAACTCTGATACGGTGAATCGCCGAAACCGGTGACGCCGAGCGGCAGTATCTGCCAGTACTTCGTATTGGAGCGCGCAAGCAGCCTGACAAACTTATAGGCCTTTTTGCCGAAGTCCCCGATGCCATATTTCCCGGGCAATGAAGAAACATGCAGAAGCACTCCGCTGGACCGCTTTTTCATAGACATCCTCCCCTCTGGTGCAAACGTTTGCACTAATCCTCTTTCATTATACCATATTCCCTCACCATATCAGAATGATATGATAGGTTCGTGAGTATTTTCAGTATCAGGAAAGAGGTTTGACCCATGAAAAATTACAAGTATCTGCTGTTTGACCTTGATGACACCATCCTTGACTTCGGGGCTGCTGAAAACAGAGCGCTCGAATTTGTCCTTGAGAGCCAGAGGGTTGACAATTCCCCCGGGCTTTACGACCGGTATAAGGCAATCAACCAGGCGCACTGGGAAATGCTTGAAAGGAATGAGCTGACAAAAGATCGTGCACTGGCCAAGAGACATGAAGTCTTCTTCGGTGAACTCGGCCGCAGTGTGGATGGAGCGTTTATCAATGAAATGTATATGACACAGATCGCAGAGCACGGCCACCGGATGTTTGACGGCGCCCTCGATGTCCTCCGCATCCTGTCTGAAGCCTTTCCTTTGTATATCATTACAAACGGCGTGAAGGCGACTCAGGAAAAGAGGCTCGCGAATGCCGGGATAAACCCCTATTTTCAGGATGTATTCATCAGTGAAGACACAGGTTTCCAGAAACCCATGAAGGAATTCTTTGAACATGTGGCCGCCTGCATCGACGGATTCACGCCCGGTGATGCACTCATCATAGGAGATTCGCTGACTTCAGACATACTCGGCGGCATCAACAGCGGAATCGATACGTGCTGGTACAACCCCGATGCCAAAGAGAACCCTTTTGGATTCAAAGCGGATTTTGAAATCAGACAGCTGAATGAACTGTTCCGTATTCTAGGCCGGTAGCACCGGCCTTTTTTTGTTCGGGTTGACTAAATTTTAAATTTAGGGTAACCTAAATAACAACTTGCAACACCGGAGGACAGATTATGAAAAGGACTGTACTACTCTCCGTCATGATACTCTTCATGCTCACAGCCGGCGGGTGCTCGGGAAACGGCGGAGATCAACCCGCCGCCGGCGACCAAAGGCCGGATGTCGCAGTTACGACGACATTCCTTCTGGACATGGTGGAAGTTCTGGATGAAGGCGCCGATGCCTTCGATACCGAACTGATCATACCCGCAGGCGTCGATCCGCATACCTATCAGCCGAAGGCGAGCAATCTGACGACGATTGTGGAGTCGGATATTCTATTCTATCAGGGACTCAATTTCGAAGGTCGCATGGCGGATGTGCTGACAGACGGCATCCCGGTGGCCGAAGATTTTGACAGAGCCTCTCTTGAAACCGAGGAGGAAGGGGAGACGGACCCCCATTTCTGGTTCAATATCGAACTTTACAAACAGGCGATGACAATTGTCAAAACGGAACTTTCCGAAGCGGAACCCGACCATGAAAAGACATTCCAGGCCAATATGGAGGCATACTTCAGAGATCTCGACGAGCTGGATTCCTATGTCCGGGAGCGCCTCTCTGAAGTTCCCGCCGAATCGAGGATCCTGATCACACCGCACGATGCATTCGGCTATCTCAGCGCTTCATATGACCTGGATGTGCATGCGCCCCAGGGCTTCTCCACTGAATCGGAAGTATCCAACAACACGATCAGCATGACTGCGGACATCATCATGGAGCGTGATGTCAAATCTGTATTCGTGGAAACGACGACCAACCCCGATCAGATGCGGCGGCTTGAGGAGATCGTATCGTCCCGGGGCGGTACGGTGAATGTCGTCGGCAGTGCCGACGAGGCACTCTACTCCGACTCTCTTGGAGAAGCGGGAGAGCCCGGGGACACTTATATCGGCATGTACCGGCACAATATCGATACGATTGTAGAAAATCTGAAATGAGGAGGGCCTGAAAATGGATGACACTATCATTACAATCAAAGACCTTAATGTCGCATATCAGGATAAACCCGCCCTGTGGCATATCAATCTGGACATCAGAAAGAACGGCCGCACCGCCATCGTCGGACCCAACGGTGCCGGCAAGTCAACGATGATCAAGACGATGATGAAGCTGATCCGACCCGTATCCGGACGTATTGAGATCGACGGGCGCACCGATAAGGGTGTCTTGAAGAACATTGCCTATGTACCCCAGAAGGGGGAGGTGAACTGGGACTTCCCGGCAACGGTGCTGGATGTCGTCCTGATGGGACGGTATGTCCATAAAGGCTGGATCAAACGCCCCCAGAAAAAGGACAGGGAGATTGCACTCGAAGCATTGAAAACCATGAAAATGGAGGCGTTTTGCGACCGGCAGATTTCCGAGTTGTCGGGCGGCCAGCGCCAGAGGGCATTCCTTGCCCGCGCGATTGCCCAGGATGCGGATATATATGTAATGGATGAGCCGCTTCAGGGCATTGACATCACCACTGAAAACCTGATCATGGATGTCATCAGGAAACTGCAGACAGAAGGCAAGACATTCATCGTCGTCCACCACCAGCTGAACACCGTCAAAGAGTACTTCGATCATGTTGTAATCATGAACAAAACGATCATTGCCGATGGTCCGACGGACGCAGTCTTCACCGGGGAGAACATAGAAAAAGCCTACCGTGAGAAAGGTGTCAGCGTATGATGGAAGTGCTGACCAGCTTCACGTTCATCATTGTCGCAGCAGGCACGATGATCCTTGCATTCGCCGGCGGCATGGTGGGGACGATCAGCGTGATGAAAGGCCAGAGTCTGATCGGGGATGCCGTCGGACATGCCACGTTCCCCGGCATAGTAGTCGCATTCATGCTTATCGGCGTGAAGGAAACGTATACGCTGGCACTTGGCGCAGTCCTGTTCGGAGTCATCGCTTTCCTCACCATCCAGATGATAACGAACCATTCGAAAGTCACACTGGATGGCGCGCTCGCGCTGGTCCTCTCCTCATTTTTCGGACTTGGCATGGCACTTATGAGCTTTGTACAGGGAAATCCGGATTTTGAAGGCACTCAGGGACTCAACGACTATATATTCGGACAGGCTGCCTATATGCTGAGAAGCGACGTCTACCTGATTACTGCCGCTTCCGTCATCAGTCTGTTCATACTTGCAGCATTCTATACACAGATCAGAATCTATATATTCGATCCCGTCTTCAGCAGGACGGCGGGCATCAACAACACCCTGATGAATTTCATCATTCTCGTCATCACCATACTGCTGATTTCAGTCGGGCTCAAGGCGGTCGGGGCGATACTTATCGTCAACCTTCTGATCGCTCCGGCCGTCATCGGACAGTTATGGTCCAGCCGTTTTTCCATCGTGCTGCTGATCGCCGGGGTTTCAGGTGCATTTGCCGCCTTTACCGGTACATATATCAGTACCGCAGGGGAAAACATAGCGACGGGGCCTGCCATCATCCTGACGCTCTCTTTATTGATGGCGCTCTCTTTATTCTGCGCGCCGAAGGGCATCATCAGGAGAAGCATATATAAAAGAAGAATGGGGGGTGGTGCATCATGATCGAAGTTCTGCTTGTCCTCATCGTGACAGCGCTTGCCACGAGTGTACCCGGTGTATTCCTCGTCCTGCGCGGACTGTCGATGACGACTGACGCCATCAGCCATACGATCCTGCTCGGCATCGTCCTTGCCTTCTTCATGACGAATGATATACGTTCGCCATGGCTGATCATCGCAGCGAGCATCGTCGGCATCGCCACCGTCTATATCATCGAACTGGTCTCAAGAACCCAGCTGGTGCGACAGGATGCAGCCATCGGTCTGGTCTTCACTGCACTGTTTGCAGCTGCCATCATACTGATTTCCAAATACTCGGGGAATGCCCACCTTGATATGGATGTCGTCCTGATGGGGGAAGTCCTCTTCGCACCGTTCAACCGGATAGATGTCTTCGGCTTCAGCATACCCGCCGCCCTGTGGCAGCTGTCGATCATAATGCTTGTGAACTTTGCTTTCATCGCACTGTTCTATAAAGAGCTTAAGCTTACGACCTTTGACCCGAAATTCGCATTCATCGCCGGTTTTTCAGCCACCTTCATCTATTACGCGCTCATGACGCTCGTTTCCGTCACTGCGGTGGCTGCATTTGATGCGGTCGGCTCCATACTTGTGATCAACTTCTTCGTCGCTCCCGCCCTTACGGCCTACCTGCTCGTAAGGCGTCTCAGCGCGATGATCTGGCTGTCGATGCTTTTTGCAGTCTGGAACAGTGTAATCGGATATATGATCGGTTTCAGCTATGACCTGTCCATTGCCGGTGTCACGTCGTTTACGGCGCTCGTCACTTTCATGGCAGTGTTCATATTCAGTCCCGATGGCTGGCTCAACAGCAGGCTCAGGGCATTCAGGCAAAAACGCACCTTCACCCGGGCGATGATACTGATGCTCATGAACGAACGCGGGCATACGCGTCTTACAGCCGGCGAAATCACAGCCCACTTCAATCTGAACCGGAAACAGTTCGATAATCATATGGAGCATCTGCTCATCAATGACTACATCGAAAAGAAGAATGGACAGTACACCCTTACAGAACGGGGCGAGGAATACACACATTACACCCGGATCAAATATGAATTGCCGATATAGATATTTTTCTTCATAATAGTAATGGATAATTCTGAACGGAGTGAGACCCATGAGCCCAACGAAGGAAGATTATTTAAAAATACTGTTTGAACTCGGCGGCCGGACGGAACAGGTGCCGAACAAGGAGATAGCCAACCGGCTGAGCATCTCCCCGCCCACCGTGACGGAAATGATGAACAGCCTGGTCAAAGCGGGATGGGTGGTATACACGCCGTACAAAGGGAGCAAGCTGACCCAGGAGGGCACTGACTACGCCAAAAAGCTGATCCGCAAGCACCGGCTGTGGGAAGTGTTCCTTGTGAAACATCTCGGCTTCAACATCAATGAAGTCCATCCTGAGGCGGAGCTTCTGGAACACTCGACCAGTGCCGAACTCGCCGACAGGCTGGAAGCCTACCTGGAATTTCCGGAGTACTGTCCGCACGGCGGCGCCATCTCCACCGAGTTGATGGAGGAGCAGGAAGTCAGTACCGTGCATCTGACTGAAGCAGTGCTCGGGGAACCGGTTCGCATTTCCCGCATCGTTGATGAAGACAAGCTGCTCCAGTATTTTGAAAACCACGATCTCAGAATCGGGGACCGGGTGACAGTGACCGGCAGGGATTCAGGCCTCGACCTTCTCACCCTGAACCACGGTACCACGGACAAGGAGATACAGATCAGCCAGACAATTGCCCAATACCTGTTCGTCGAGCATATATGATGTCAAAAAGCGTTTCCCGGGAAATTTCCCGGGAAACGCTTTTTGACATCGGCCTTCCATACTGCCATCCGTATCACTTAACATTCTTCCCCAGTTTTTTCAGAAGCTCTGTCAGCCTTCTCTTCTCTATTACAGTCAGTCCGCTCGTTATCCTCTCCATCTGTTCTGCATGCTGCGGGAAGATTTCATCCATCAGCTTCCTGCCTCTGGGCCTGAGCGACACATACGTTATCCGCCTGTCCATCTCGTAACGTTCCTTTACTGCATACCCTTCATTCACCAGTTTGTCCACAACGTACGTAATGGATCCGGAGGCAAGCAGCACCCGGCTGCCTATCTCCCGTATCTGCTGGGGGCCTTTATTGTAAAGCAGCTCCATCACAGCGAATTCAGTCGGGTTCAGCCCATACCTTTTCATGTCTTTGAACGACTGGTCCTGCATCGAATTGAAAGCATGGTGCATGACTATATACAGTTTCAGCGACAGCTGCCGGTTATCGTGTTCTTCCGACATCTTCATCCTCCTTCTGTTCTTTCCTATTATTCTTTTCCATCAAAATATACTTTTATTATACAATTACATTTTTAGATGAGTATATCATATTAACTTTTGGGTATATGTTAGACTGTCCGTATATTTAAAATTCCAGAACTTTTACTCAAATGTTGAAGGAGGAGATTTGATTATGGAAGAGAAACCGGGGCGCGGCGGATTGGAAACTGTCGACCATAAAATATTCCTGCCCGCCGTAATCATCATAGTGCTGATCAGTATTCCTTTGGCATTATATGAATCGGAATCCCTTGAAATTCTCAATAATATATTCGACCAGATCGTCGCCCAGTTCGGATGGGGATACATCTGGTATGCAAACATACTGCTGGCTGCGGGACTTTACCTGTCTTTCTCCAAATACGGCAAGGTTGTGCTCGGAGCGCCGGATGAAAAACCGCAGTTCACGTTGTTTGAATACGCATCGCTGCTGATTGCAATGGGGCTGGGTTCGACAATCATGAGAACCGGCATGGTGCAGTGGACCGGTGTAGCGGACAATCCACCGCTCGGCGTGGAGGCGGGCTCCGCCGAGGCGCTTCTGTGGGGCAATTCCTATGCCATGTATATATGGAGTTTCCAGGTGTTCTCCGTTTTCGTCATGGCGGCACCTGCGATGGCTTACATCATCCACGTGAAGAAACGCCCGATGATGCGAATATCTGAAGCGACGCGCGTCATATTCGGCGACCGGTTCACAGACGGCGCGGGCGGCATAATACTCGACATACTGTTCCTCATGAGCATCCTTTCAGGGGCAGCTGTCACACTTGGGCTCGGTACGCCCATCATCACGACCAACCTCGCGGAACTTCTCAACACAGAAGTCACCTTTACAATGACCATGATTGTGACCATCGTGTGGGTGGCGCTGTTCTCGCTGAGTGCCTACCGCGGTATCGAGAAGGGGATCAAGAAGCTCAGCGTCTTCAATATTTACATGGCCGCCTTTTTGGCGCTGTTCATATTGGCCGTCGGACCAGGTGTCTTTATAATGGACTTTTTCACCGAAACCATCGGTCATCTGCTCACAAACTATTTCACGTTCTCGTTCTACACTGATTCGGTGGCAACAGAGCAGGCGACTTTCATCAGGAACCATCTGGTATTCTGGATGGCATACAATGCAACGTGGGCGATGCTCCACAGTGTATTCGCCGCCAAAATTTCCAGGGGCCGGACCATCAAAGAGATGATCCTGACATACCTGCTCGCACCGACGGCCATATCATGGATTGCGACAGGCATCCTCGGAGGTGTTGGCGTAAATGCGCAGCTGAACGGCGGCACCGATGTCCTGGGAATGCTCGGGGACAATGAGGCTGTACAGCTCATACCGAACATACTGCAGACACTGCCCCTGTCCGGATTAGTGATGGCCCTCTTCATCATCATCGCGATGATTTTCCTGACGACCACACTCGACTCGACTACATTCACCATTGCCACCTACACGAGCAGAAATGACATGAGCAGGATGGAACCGTCGAAATTCCTCAGGATCTTTGTAGCTTTCGTCATCACGGCACTTGCCCTGATCCTCATGCAGATCGGCGGCCTCGCACCGCTTGAAGTGGTTTCAGGCATCATGGGTATACCGATCATTTTCATCCAGTTCCTCACGATCTATGCCGCCAAGAAAATGATGGATGAAGACGAGGCCTGGAAGTATAACATCAGGAAACCTGACAAATAAAAATACATTAACCAAAAAAGTGGCTGGTGTTCCAGCCACTTTTTTTGTCTTCATCTATACATCCTTGCCGAGGAACGATTTCAGCATCCAGTTGTTCTTCTCAACTTCCGTAATCATGCCGATGAAAATATCAGCCGTGCGGTCATCACCTGCATCCTCCGCTGCCTTTTTGCCCTTATCAAGCTCTTTGATCACAGTGCTGTAATCCTTGACCAGCTGCTTCACCATATCGTTGGCATCTGTGTCATACTCTGCCTCTTTTACACTGGCCGCCTCGATGGCGTCAGACTGTCTGCCGATCGGTTCGCCGCCGATGGCGAGCAGCCTTTCCGCCAGTTCATCGACATAGGTGCCGGCGGTGGTGTAGAGCTCTTCGAATTTCTCATGCAGGGAAAAGAAGTTGGGCCCCTTTACATACCAGTGATAATTGTGGAGTTTTGTCCACAGCACTGTAAAGTTCGCCACCTGTTTGTTCAGTGACTTTTTGACTTCGTTTTTCTTGTCCGTCTTCTTGCCGTCTTTGGTTTTAGCCATTCATTATCACCTTTCCCAATATAGTCTATATCAGTATGAATCTACCCGGTGCCGCCGCGCATAAACCATACTGCTGAAACTCTCCGGCATTCAGAGTATGGGGTAGCTGAGTACCCTGTAGGTCCTATTGTCCAGCTTTTCAATGTCCCCTTGGGCCTCGAGTTTTTTAAACAGGCGCGTCAGCGTCTCGGGCTGCATGCTGAGGTATGAGGACAGGTCTCTTTTGGTCATCTCAAGCTTCACATAGTCGTCCGCATCCACATGGCCCCTGATATATTCCAGCAGGCGTTCTTCACTGCTGAGCAGGGAGATGTTCGTCGTCTGCTGTTCCGCCGCTTCAAGCCGTTCTGAAAATTTCTCGATTATCTTTATGCCGATATCCGGGTATTCTTTCATCAATCCGTATATATCGTCTTTGGTAATTTCACAGACCTGTGATTTCTCCATTACTTCCGCATATGATTCATGCGGCTTGTCCGTACCAAAGAGCGAAAGCTCACCGGTAAACTCCCCGGGCTGCAGCACTCTGATAAGCTGTTCCTTTCCTTCGTCAGTCAGCCGGTAGATCCTTATCTTCCCCCGGTGGAGAACATACAGCGATTGTTCAGGATCCCCGGCCATAAAGAGATGTTCATTCTTTCTGTATCCTGTGGAATGGACCTTGCTGAACACTTCATTCATTTCTTTGTCCGTCAGATGGTTGAAAATCGGGACATTCCTTACACATAACTTCTGACCTGAATGGTTCTTCATTTCACTGCCCCCATATCCCTGCCGGTCAGCTCACTCTTTCCCGGAGAGCCGCCGCTATGGTCCGCCTGTCCTTCAGTCTGATCAGCCTTATAGCGTTTACTATGACAAGGAGGACACTCACTTCATGAATCAGCATACCAGATGCGAGATGGATATATCCATATAATACTCCTGCCAGCAGCAACACCACTGTGAGAAGTGCGATGGCTGTGTTCTGGAGCATCACCCGGTATGTCGCTTTTGAAATGTTGAAACCGTGGGCGAGCTGCTCCATCCTGGATCCCATCAGTACGACATCGGCTGTTTCCATTGCGATATCCGTACCGCCGTGCCCCATCGCGATGCCCACATCGGCAAACGCCAGCGCAGGTGCATCGTTGATGCCGTCACCGACCATCATCACTCTCCGGCCGGCCGCTTTCTCTTCCTCGATGTATTTCATCTTGTCCTCGGGCATGAGTTCTGCGTGGAAGCCGTCCAGTCCGAGTATGCCGCTCACCCTTTCCGCTGCATATCTGTTGTCGCCCGTCAGCATGACCAGGTTTTTCACGCCCTTATCGCGGAAAGCCTGGATGGTTGCGGCAGCATCATTCCTGATCTTATCCATGATGGACACGATACCGGTGATTCTGCCATTCTTCGCAACGAATATCGCCGTGTTGCCTTCTTTCTGCTCTCTTACATACCGCTCGCGTACATCCCGTGATATCATGATATCATTGTCATCCATCAGTTTTTTATTGCCGATGAGGTAGCGGTCGTTCCCAAGCGCGCCGCTGACGCCCTTACCCTTTATCGCCTCCGCGTCATGGACGTTCTCTTTTGCCGGATCCAGATTACGGTTTTTGGCTTCTGTGACGATGGTCTGGCCAATGTGATGCTCACTCACTATCTCGATTTCCGCGACATTCTTCATGAATTCATCTTCATCGGTACCATCGAAGATCTGGATATTTGTGACAGACGGCCTGCCTTCTGTCAGTGTTCCTGTCTTGTCAAAGATCACCGTATCTATTTTTGCAAAGTTATCTACTATTTCCCCGCCCTTGATGAGTACACCTTTCCTCGCGCCGTTGCCGATACCTGCCACGTATGCGACCGGTGCGCCGATTACCAGGGCGCCGGGACATGCGATGACAAGGAATGTAATCGCCAGGTGCAGGTTGCGTGTCAGCAGATACACGATGACTGCAAGTACTACGATGAAGGGGGTATAGTAGTTCGCAAATTTGTTCAGGAATTTTTCAGTACCGCTCTTTTTCTCCTGTGCATCCTCCACGAGTTCTATGATCTTCGCAAACGTCGTATCCTCACCGACTTTTGTCGCACTCAGCTCGATGTATCCGCTGTCCAGCACACTGCCGCTGAAGACCTCCGCTTCATATGTTTTGAACTTGAGGTTGGATTCACCTGTGATCGCCGCTTCATTTATGTTCGCCTGCCCTTTGACGATGACCCCGTCAACCGGGACTTTTCCGCCCGGTCTGACAATGACACGGTCGCCTTCCTCAACATCATCGATGTCGACTTCAATTTCTCCCCCGCCCCTCACGACCGAGGCAGCCGACGGTGCCATGTCCACCAGTGACTGGATGGAACTCCGTGTCTTCCTGAGTGTCCGTTTTTCAAGATATGCACCGAACAGGAACAGGAATGTAACGATTGCCGCTTCTGTATATTCCTGAATGAACAGTGCACCGATCACTGCGATCGTAATCAGCAGCTCTATGCTGAAGCTTTTCATGGAAAGTGCCATCCACGCCTTCTGCACAACCGGACCGATGGCAGCGAATGTAGCGAGTATGAATGTGACGTTCATAACTTCAGTATAGCCGGAAAACCTGAAAATGAGACCGATGACGATCAGTATTCCCGATGCATACATCAGTATATTCAGATGTCGGTTGAACCATTTGTTCATCTTCTTTCACCTCTCCCCATTCCATTTAATTAACTGGATTTCACAGACAGTACCGGATAGCCCAATTTTTCCACAATGCCTTTGATTTCATCGGATGTAATCTTGCCTTCATCATGCTCCACTTTCACTTTGCTGGAATTGAACAGCACTTTTGCCGCTTCGATGCCTTCCTGCTTCTTCAGGTTGCCCTCAATTTTTTTGATACAGCTCGGACATGTGAATGTTTCTGTGTAGAGATTCGTTTTCATATTGATTACCTCTTCCTGTGATTTTTTGGGCGTCGGCCCTCTCTTCACTTATCATTATATTGTGCATCTATAAACAAAAAATTGACCCGGATCAATATTACGCCAATAAAAAAAGAACTGTGTAAATTACACAGTTCTCAGCAGATATTACTATTGGATCAGCCCGGCCATCCTCAGGCCGTGTTCGACGCCATTGTCATTCACATGCTTCGTAATATGCCTCGCTTTTGACTTCACTTCGTCCTTTGCGTTGCCCATGGCAAAGCTGTGGTGGACGGTGCTCAGCATCTCAAGATCGTTCGGGCCGTCGCCGAAAGCATACTGCCTTTCCGCCGGCAGGCCCAGTTCATCGATCACTTTGGCAATGCCTTCGGCCTTGGATGCCCCTTTCGGGATGACGTCCATTGAAACCGGGTGCCATCTGATGAAATCGAAGTTGTCATATTTATCGATGTACTGTCCCTCTTCCCCTTCGGGAACGAACAGCAGTGTCTGGTACAGGTCGCGCCCGTGAAGATACCCGGGATCGTGTCCAGGCATGATCCCGAGTTTCAGCGAAGCGATGCCTTCATTGATGTACTCATGTTCCGGAACGTTCGACATCATATTCTCTTCACTGAGATAGACGACCGGGTGGTCATTGCCGAGTGCCTCTTCAGTGAGTGCCACAAGATCCTCCCTGTGGAGCGGATTCTGGTAGATCACTTCCCCCTCCAGCACGACGTACTGGCCGTTGCAGCTGACAAACGTATCGATGTCGAGTTCTTTGCGCAGGTTCTCGTACATGAAAGGCGCGCGGCCTGTGGCAATCGCCACGATATGGCCATCCTCTTTCAGCCGGGCCACCGCCTTTTTGGCGGATTCCGGAAGATTTTTATCCGTATCCAGCAGCGTACCGTCAATATCAAAGAAAATAATACTCTGTTCCTTCATTCTCTGCACCTCTAGTCATATTTTTAAAGATTACAGCAAGTCTACCCTATGAAACGCCTTTCATGTCAACACCGATCATCACTGTGCCCGTGAAGACAGTTCTTCAAACCACGTTTCGGTCGTCCCGGCATCGCTGTCATTTATATAGATATCCATATTCACCGTCTTTATATAGATGAGCGGTTGACCTGTATCTTCGATATCCAGCCTGGACACATTCGCTCTGCCTTCGATGAAAGTGCCGTGCAGATGTCCGCCCGCACCCATTACAAGATGGTTGGATGGAATTTCAGGAGTGCCATCTGTCATCTCCACACTTTCAATATCGTCATACGGGATGCCATAGTCGAGTGATGCCAGATTGAATTCATCCGCTTCAAAAGACATGTCGCTGTCGTTGATGCTTGCCATCGTCAGGAAACCGAATATGCCGATGATCATTACCAGCCAGATAACAGCCATGATGATATGCGTTCTGTCATGGGCCACTGTATACAGCTTCAGATCGACGATCATGCTCAGCAGCAGGATGGAGGAGAAAAAAGCCCCCAGCAGCCATATGCTCAGTATCGGGCTCAGGAAAAGATGCACCAGCAGAGCCGCCACATAGATGACGAGCATTATATAGAGGAAAGTACGCTCCAGCCTGCCGATATTCAAATCCTGGACCTTCAGATAATCATCATCCGTAAACCGCCGGTCGTCAAAGCTGAAATACTTCCGTTTTTCTGATATGTAATGCGTATAGAACGACTTGATGAGCTGTCCGGCGAACAGTATGAAAGCAATCGTAATTATCATGCAGTTACCTCCTTTCGAAATTATGCCACACAGGGATAAAAAGCACAAAACCCGCCTTTATTCTGCCGGGTAACTCTGTTTTTCAAATTTCAGCAGTATTTTGGAGAGCATGAGTCCAATCATGAAAATTCCGAACGTGCCGGCGATATTCAGAATAATATAAGAAAGTTCAGGCATGCGATGCAGGAAAGGCCTGTCATCCATATAGAAATAGTTGCCGTCGACGAGTGCATTCACAGCCAGTATTACTGTGAAGTACACGAGGAACGCCCCGAAGCTGCGTATCGCGCCTTTTGATGCCGGCACCCACCCCGTCATCCAGTGGATGACGAAAGGATAGAGAATGATGACGGTATGCAGGAGCACAAATGTCCATCCCACGAAATGATGCGGGGGATGGATGGCAATCGGCAGTGCAAAGGAACCGTAGGCATAGAGTCCGAAATAGAATATGAGGTCATGCATCCAGCGCTTTCTGATGACACCCTGGAAGATGATGAACCAGACGACCACCCTGCAGATGTGGAGCGGCATGGCGTCCCTCAGATCGTATCCCGTTTCGAAAATATACCAGCTGGTGATCATCAGCTGGTGAATCAGGCCGAGGACGCCAAAAACCAGGTATACCCCGCTCTCCCTGCCGCTGAACTTCTTCCTGTTCCAAAAAACGATGCTGAAAACAATGATGAGGAATATTATATATGTAAAGTGTCCCGCTCCGCCCACCTGTATATATGGAACGGCTTCATCCCAAAACCAATTCATCGGAATCCTCCGGCTCTGTATATGTCATATATGGATTCTATCACAAGTACAGAGGACAAATCCCTCTACTTTTGACATCTTTCTGATATTGAAGCCCGATGCGTCATTCATTCCGCATCGGGCTCAGTATACTTCATCATTCATCTTTATCCGTCAGTTCCTCTATGATTTCCGAAGGCGTATCCTCTTTCATTTCCTGCTCGGTCTCCTTCCTTATGAAGAACCCGTGAAGCAGTTTCAAAATCGGGCGGGCAAGCAGCTGGAGACTGCCGAGGATGAAGAGGATCGTGCCGGCCATCATAGTCGAGTGAAAGAGGAAGAATACACTCCCTATTACAAACCAGATGCCGAGCATCAGATCGTTTACTGTGGACACCAGATGGTATTTTTTATTGAAGAAAACCCCGAAACTCCCGACATCGAATTCGAAATAGTTCCTATCCCCTTTCAGCTTCGGCATGTTTCTCACTCCCCGCGTAAAATTATACAATATTCTCTACCCGCTGGAGCTTAATTCAATTACAGAGTCACATTTACACAGAAAGCCTCATCATTCGATATTGAATACTATCTTGCCCATCATCCCCGCATTCTCCAGGCGGTCGAATGCCTCTTTGAAATCGGAGAGCGGATAAGACTTATCCATGACGGGCCTGATTTCATGCCTTTCAATGAATTCAAGCATCTCTTCCAGCTCCTCTGCACTCGCCATGGTGGAGCCGAGCAGATTGTACTGTCCATAGAAGAATTTCCTCAGGTCGAATTCCACTGTATCCCCGGCCGATGCCCCGAATGCTGTGAGTGTGCCGCCGCGGCGCAATTGGCCGACCGATTTGTTGAATGTCGCCGCTCCGACACTTTCAATCACGACATCCACCTTTTCGCCGGAAAGCTCCTCGTTCCAGTCCGCCTCACTGTCTATCGCCTTGTGTGCTCCGAGTTCCAGAGCCTGCCTGCGCTTGTCTTCGGACCTTGATGTCACATACACTCTCGCGCCGGCGGACTTTGCGAACTGGATCAGGAATGTGCCGGCGCCGCCTGTGGCGCCGGGGATGAGGACTGTCATCCCTTCTTTGGCTTTTGCCCTTGTAAAGAGCGCCCGGTATGCAGTCATGGCTGACAGCGCCAGGACCCCGGCTTCTTCCCACGAGAGATGTCCGGGCTTAGGGACGGCGTTTTCAGCCGGGAGAGTGATATATTCAGCGAATGTGCCATCAAAGGGCATACCCACTATTTCAAAACCTTCCGGCGGCGCGTCGCTGTTCTTCTGCCACCCGAGTGACGGGTTGATGATGACTTCATCACCCGCTTTTACATTCTCCACACCATCACCGGCAGCATCCACTATGCCGGCGCCGTCAGAACCAGGGACCAGGGCTGGATCTTCTGCTTTATGCCGGTCCGGCACGAAGAGGTCGCGGTGATTCAGTCCGGCCGTCTTCAGCCTGACCCTCACTTCTCCCGCCTTCGGCTCCGGTTTTTCCATTTCACCGTATTTCAAACCTTCCATGCCTGATACACCTTCATGAAGCACTGCTTTCATTGGATATACCTCCTGTAAGTTTTGTTTTATATTATGCTGATACAGCCATCATAGAGTGAAACTCGCACAGGCCGCAAACATTCGGCTTCTGAAATTTCACCCGGCTGGCGAAATGATGACGCCCGTCCCGGATTTCCGGATCTCCCAGTTCGGGGAAAGCAGATTGCCGAGTTCATCCGCCTCTTTGTCATCGAGCCCGAGTTCCGACACTGTAAAATCCTCGAGTCTGTAATCCTCACCTTTCTTCTTCCCGTATTTCAGCCGGATGAGATTTGTCAGCCCGTTGATCGTCAGGAATTTCACCTGGTATCCATCCTCCAGTATATTTCCCAGGAAATTTTCTGCTTCAAGTTCAACGAGCCCGCTGTAATCCATGCCGCTGTCTGCAGATTTGAAATCCGCCATTTCATCATTCCTCACTTTTTCCAGAATGGTTTCATTGGTGTAGCCACTGCTCCTCAGTGTTTCGATGGCATATGCCTGCATCAGTGTTATGCGCTGCATCACATTTCCTCCCTAATTTATCCGTCATGGGTACATTATACCTGAATCAGGAAGTTATCTGTTCTATAATGAAATCACATCAAATTATGGAATGGACGACGGATGGACCGGAAATATCAGTGACGTATAATTTATTATCAGGGAGGCCGCAATTATGACTTTGACATTGAATTATATAGAAGAAGCTGCGGAAAGGATTGCTCCGTACATCCAGAGAACACCGCTTCTGCGCATGAACAATCTGGACCCGTTTCTTGGCTGTGAAATATATCTCAAAATGGAGAGCATGCAGAAGACGAACGCTTTCAAGATCCGCGGCGCGATGAATAAAATCCTGCAGCTGCCGGAAAGTGACCTGGAAAAGGGGATCATCACGACATCCTCCGGCAACCACGGCCGGGCTGTTGCATTTGCCGCAAAACAGCTTGGCATCCATGCCACGGTGGTCGTCCCGGAAAGTGGCTCCAAATTCAAGGCGGACGCAATCGAGGCACTCGGCGCCGAACTCCTCCGCTGTGACGTAAGAGAGAGGTTCGAAGTGACAGAAGCACTCGCTGAAAAATACGACTATACCTACATCCCGCCGTTCGATGATTACGGTGTCATGGCCGGCCAGGGGACGGTCGGCCTTGAAATCACATCACAAAACGAGGCGCTCGATCATGTCATCATGCCGGCGAGCGGCGGCGGGCTGCTCGCAAGCAGTTCCACCGCGATCAAACTCACAGCACCTGACATGAAAGTATACGGCGCAGAACCGGCAAACCTCCCGAGATACACGGAAAGCCTGGCAAAAGGAGAGGTCACCGCAGTGACCAGGAAGGAAACGGTGGCGGATGCACTCGTCACCTCCCAGCCGGGGACAAGGAATTTTCCGATAGTGAAGGAATACGTGGATGGGATGATGACCGTATCTGAGGAATTCATCTTAAAGGGAATGAAACTCCTGATGATGGAGGCCAAGATTGTTACGGAACCGTCATCGGCCATCACCGCCGGCGCCCTGCTGGAAGGTTCACTGGATGTCTCTCCCGAAGATAAAGTGTGCCTCGTCATCTCGGGCGGCAATGTCGGGCTGGATTTTATGGAAAAACTGAAATATATCCACTACTAAAATATGTGGGTAAAACAGCAGATCATCCGGCAAGTGCATTTGCGTATCTCCACTTAATTAAAAATCGCATCTTTCCGATACTGTACACACAGCAGGAAAGATGCGTTTCTTTATATATCATACTTACCCAGGTCGAACTGTTCTGCAATCAGTCTGTAGGATTCCCGTTTGTCCTCAGGCGAATGTGTGATGGTTACAATCATGATTTCATCCGCTTCTGTTTCTTCATGTATCTGTTCGAGTTCCTGTTTCACTGACGCCGGATCACCAATGATCATCTGACCTTTCATGTCATCCATCTGCTTTTGCTCGTCCGGGGAAAGGGTGGCCGCTTCGGCCGCTTCCAAAGAAGGCAGATATTCAAATTCATCTTCCTTGTCCTTCTTAACCTGCCAGACAAGGTAGCTGTTCGCGAGCCGCGCCGCTGCTTCTGTGTCTTCTGCACAGATGACTGATAGTGTGACTATTGTGTAAGGTTCCTGACCTTCATAACGCGGCTTGAATGACTTCTGATATTCGTCGATGACACCTTTGCCTTCTGCATCACTCATGAACTGTCCGAATGCATAATAAAGGCCGTTCCCAGCCGCTGCTTTGGCACTCTTCCCGCTTGTGCCGAGCATCCATATATCAGGTTTCACAGGCGGCACGGGGCCGGCTTTTATCTTCTCATCTGCATCGTCGATATACCTGATCAGATCTTTGAGCAGATCAGGCATCCTGAATACGCTCTGCAGGAAGTTGTCGGACAGGACTTCAGAAACTTCGGCCGGACCTCCCGGCGCCCGGCCGACACCGATATCCACACGGCCGGGATACAGGGTTCCGAGCATATTATACGTCTCCGCCACTTTGTAGGGTTTATAGTACGGCAAAAGAACTGCGCCCGAGCCGATTCTTATTTCATTTGTATTGGCACCGATATAGCCGAGCATCACTTCAGGAACACTCGAAGCAAGCCCCGGCAGGCCATGGTGTTCAGCTACCCAGAACCTTGTATACCCCAATGATTCCGCCGTCTGTGCGAGTTTCATCGTGGCCTCCAGGGCATCACGCGGTGTCTGGTCGTCAGATATGGGTGACTGGTCCAATATACTTAGCTTCATATTGTGATTCTCCAATTATTCAATTTCAGTGAACGTCACCTGATACTCTCCCGTCTGACCATCTTCATACAGGTTATCGAGGGATGTTAAATAGTTTGTGATGACACCTTTGAATTTCATATCTTTTTCAGGCACAGAGATATTGAAAACTTCCTCGTATAATAGCGTGGTCACATCATGATACTCTTCGCTTGTCACATTGAATTTCACTGAAACAACCAGCCTGCCGTTCTCTTCTCTCTCCTCAAAACCGGTCAATTCAAACGTATGATCATTCAGTTTCATTTCCTTAACCACGACATCATCCCTTTACACCAGATTTAAAACTTATGTAGCCCTGTTATAACATATTTCCGGCCAAAACTGAAAAACACTGCCTGATACTATTTCTGTATCGAGTCAGTGTTTACGTGCAGCATCCTTTTACGGGCAGTTATATTGAATACCTTTTTATACCTGTCGGATATGAACATTGCCAACCCCAATGCAACGAGGGCGATGAGAATCTCGAACAGGAATATGAATGACACTCCAATATGCCTGTCGATCAGGCCTGTCACATAAGGGATGACGATGAATGCAATACTTGAAGACAATGTGACAAAGGCCGTACTCACACCTTTCTTGCCGGGGAAGAACTCTGCCATGAGCGTCACTGCGAGCTGGAACAAGCCGGCGGTGGAAAATCCGAGTATGAACGCAACCCCTGCCAGCACATAATAGCTAGAGGCGGACAGCAGGACAAACAGTGCTGCAATCGCTATGAGGGGGTACAGCTTCAATATCGTCGTATGCCTGAATACCTTATCCAGCATTACGGCCAGGAGAATGACGGTGATGAATCCGCCGAAACTGTAGAAGCTCAGCAGATTGATGGCGGACGATTCACCGAGGCCTGCTATTTCCTGTGTATACTTTGCCAGCCACGTCTGTATGACCATCAGCAGTGAAACGGAAGTAAAGCCGATGAAGATGACGGTGATGCCCTCTTTCCAGAAGGCTGGCTTTTCTGTGAAATGGGGCTTTTCTTCCTTCTCCTCCTGCGCTTTGCTCCCGCCCGGTTCGACCACCACCATATTCGGTCTCGGGAACATCACTGTAACCAGGTGGATTGCATTGAATAGAAATACGGCGGCCATGATGATGAATGTATAGCCGTAGAACATATCCCTTGCGATGAAGAATGTAATCATCAAAGGCAGTATCGTCGCGCCGACTGACATGAATGCCTTCACCAGCACGGTCGCGGAACCCGCCCGTTTTGGAAAGCCTTCGATCAGGGCCGGGTATGTACTTGTATCGAGGACGGAATTCCCCACCCCGGCAAGCAGTGCAAACACGAAAGCGACGGTGTATGTCGGCGAGAAAGGTATGGCAGCAAGAAATATCACATAAATGATACACGCCGTAATCACCATCGGTTTTCTCCCGAGAGAATCCGAAAGCCTGCCGGCGAACGACAGACCGAACAGCTTGCCGATTCCTATGGCGGAGATCAGCATACTGATTGCCGCAGCGTCCGTATTGAACTGCACTGTCAGAAATCCCATGTGCAGTGCAATGATCAGGTTGATCATGCCGAGCAGTATATAGTTTATGTAGAGACTTGATGCCATGCGTATATTCTCACCCATAGACACTACCTTCTTAATACTGTATTTCCCCGTTTGTTTAATTAATAATTAAAACATGGATACAGTGAAGTATCAATATGAATTTTCATAATTATGTGATTTTTCGTAAAAAACACTCCCGGAGTTTACAGAGTTTTTCACATCACCTGCAAACCCGGGAGACATCAGAATAACTCGGGGGCGCTGCTTTCTTCAGATCATTCTGCACTCAGCATCCACGAAACCCCGTATGGATCAGTGATGCTTGCGAACAGTTCGGTCCATTCGGTGGGGCCGAGCTCCATATCAACGCGACATCCCGCTTCAACCGCCTGATCATAGAAAGTCTTCGCCTTGTGTACCGCTTCTGTATCTTTACCGTCAAAAACAAAGCAGACACTTGCGCCTTCGTTATCGATCTCTTTTTGTTTCCATGTAGAACTCGCCATGAATTTCTGGTCGAATATCTCAAATTCTGCATTCATCACAAAAGTCGATGCTTCCGCCTCATTCATCCCCATCTGTTCCAAAGAACCTTTGAACATATCATTATCCGCCATGACCTTTCCGGTTACTTCAGCACCGAAATTCCTTTCGTAAAACTCCAGAGCTTCCAGAGCATTGGAATAATTGAAATACTGGACTGCATTGAACATTGGAACATCCCCTTTGATCAATTGTTTTTACATTTACATTATACACTTTAATTTAATGTACCGTTAGTAATATTATCACTCAAAAAGGGGAGCGGATAAACCGACTCCCCCTTCTGGGCTATGCTGCTTCATCATCATTTTCCTGCGCCTCTTCGTCCACTGCATCTTTGGAGATGCCGAATTCATCTATGAGCTCCACAGTGCGTTCCTCACCTGCTCCCAGATCTCCGCTGATCTGATACATGCGCACGGTCATTTCACCACCGGCCACTTCATACACTGCAAAGTTCTGGGTGGATGAATCGCGGTTATTGGAATGGGATTCCTCAAACGCATCCGTTTCCTGCGGCTGTCCGCCAAATCCGAACAGGCTGTTGTAGTGATCCAGGTCCTCCTGGGTCATCCAGTCGAGATCCGGTCTGACTTCATGCAGATGCTCAAGCCCTTTGGAATAAACGTCATCATACTCTTTTGTACCACCGGTATTCGGCAGAACATATACCGTACCGTCCGGATCCTCCATGTATTCGACACCATTTTTCCCGGTATGGGTTTCTACATCTTCAACTTCAGCGTTGGAGAAACTCTCATCTGTCGGGACGTGGGTAAGGGAATGTGTCCTTGAGATGACATGGTCATGGCCCTGCAGTGCAAGATCAATGTCCAGATCGTCTATCAGTGCGGTCAGTTCCTCCCTCACCTTCTGAACATCCTCATCCTGCAGTGAATGATAGGATTTGGAGTAGAGCGGCTTGTGATAGTTCAGTACAATCCATTCAGCACCGTTTTCCCGCGCCTGTTTTACATCCTCTTTTATCCACTCCATCTGTTCCTCGCCGATCGCTTTTTCATCCGGGTTGTCTTCTGACTTCTTGTTGTCATTCGTATTCAATGTTACAAAGTGCACCCCGTTGTAGTCGAAGGAATAGTACGACCCGCCGGAGACCGCTTCATTCGTTATCGGCACATTGGCGTGCTCATTGAATTTTTCAGTCAGTGGATCATCCCCGTATTCCAGTGCGTATTCATCGTGGTTGCCCGGTGCCACAGCCATGGCCGTCTGCATGAAATAGGGGCGCGACTGTTCGTACAGATCCACCCATTCATCCTCTACTTCAGCAACTTCCACAACATCGCCTGTGTGAAGGGTGAAATCGGCATCCTCCGCCGTTTCAAGGGCCTGCTTCAATGTATCCGCGCCATATGCCGCTTCATTTCTCACATTTTCATTCCAGAACGCATTTTGTGTATCCGTATAATGGACAAACTTGAACGGCTCACCCTTTTCACCTGACGTTTTGAATTGTCCGCTCTCGCTCACTTCACCCGATTCACTCCCCACTTTATAATGGTAGGTCGTGTCAGGCTCCAGGTCAGTTGCCTTCGCCTTATATGAATACTCTGTGACATCCGTCAGCTCGATATGCCCGTAGTCACCTGACATCCATTCATCCCCATGTGCCTGGGCATCCGTATAGTAGCCGTTGATGACAGGGTCGCCATTCTCATCTTCGACAGGCTCACCCTCTGCGTCTTTCTCCACTTCGGCAAATATGTAGTTCCCGTTTTCATCCCGCTCCCCATAGCTGGAAGTCACTTCTTTTGCTTCAGCGTCGAATTCCATGGTGTCATCAAATTCACCCGATTTCGACAGCCATACTTTTGAATCTTCAAAAA
Source organism: Salinicoccus sediminis (assembly GCF_000986795.1). GTDB lineage: Bacteria > Bacillota > Bacilli > Staphylococcales > Salinicoccaceae > Salinicoccus > Salinicoccus sediminis. The sequence goes on from NZ_LAYZ01000025.1 coordinate 45,283, forward strand.
GGTCGGATGTATACCAGCTGAACCCCATTTCACTTGAACTGTCTCCATTGATTGTTGTGATGATACGGTTAGGCAGATTGTTCACCGGCACCGGCGCCACTTCCGGTTTAGTCTCCGACAGGACAGGGTCAAACTCCGACTCCCCTTCAATGTCTTCTACATCATCCTGAACCGGTGCCGCCGGACCACCGCCGCCTGCTGCAGAAACCGGCGGACTCAGAAGCATGGATGCGGTCATTGCAAAGATCATAGTTGCAATGAACACCACCTTAAACCTTTTTTTGTTCAGTAAATCGAAACCCATTCTCGTAATACCTCCTGTTTTTGTCACAATAATATGATTGCATTTATATTTTAAAACATGAATGTATACGCAGTTTTAATTTTATGTAAAGAAAGGTTTACTTTAAATGTCCCTGCATAATGCTATACCCGTTATGGTCAATTTCGGCGGATGAAATCAAATTACATAAAAAAAGGATTTTCTAAAATTCATGCATGCATAAGAAATATATATCTTATCCTCAGAAAACACTCTGATTTTTTCAATATCATCGAAATATTAAAAATAATATTGACTTTTCTGTGAAGATTGTAGATAATTTACAAACGAAAGCGTTTTCAGTTTTTAAGGGGTATGTTTTTCAATAGTAACAAAGGGATGTGATTCTGCATAAAACGGAATTACATTACAAAAGGGAGAAAGAAGTGACTTGCTTTATGAAAAATTTTAGAAGTTTATTGCTCCTCGCTGTCCTGGTTTCTGCTCTTGCAGCCTGTAATTTCGGCGGAGACTCAGGCGGCGGCGAAGCAGACAGTGCAGGTGGAGAGGGAGACCTGGAAAAATCCATCAACCTGTCCATAACATCAGATCCGCCATCATTCCATCCGGCGCTGGCAACCGATACGACATCCGGCGCAATCATGGCCAGTGTATTTGAGGGTCTGACACGCCTTGATCCGGAAGGCAACCCCGAACCGGCAATGGCGGAGAATATTGAAGTGAGTGAAGATGAGCTTACTTATACTTACACTTTGCGAGATGCTGAATGGTCGAATGGAGACCCGGTCACAGCACAGGATTTCGAATTTGCCTGGAAATGGGCGCTTAACCCCGAAAACGCTTCCGACTATGCTTACCAGCTTTACTACATTCAAGGGGCCGAAGCTTATAACACCGGTGAAGGCAGTGCGGAGGATGTAGCTGTCACAGCAGTGGATGACAAGACGCTGGAAGTGACGCTGAATAACCCGACGCCATTTTTTGATGAGCTCACAGCGTTCTATACCTACTATCCTGTGAATTCCAAAGTGGCTGAAGAGAATCCGGACTGGCACACAGATCCAAACGGAGAGAACTACATTGGAAACGGCCCGTTCACTCTTGACAGCTTCACAAGCTCGGATTCAATCGTACTTAAGAAGAATGACTCATACTGGGATGCAGACAATGTCGCACTCGACACAGTAAACGTCGACATGGTTGAAAGTGAAGCGACTGCTTTGAAGATGTATCAGGCCGGGGACCTGGATTACCTCGGCTCTCCGTTCAACACGATCGACCTCAACGCGCTGAACCAGTTCAAGGAGGACGGTACACTTAATGTCCGCGACCAGGCCGGAACCTACATGTATGTCTTCAACGTGGAAGATGAAATAATGCAGAATGAAAATATCCGCAAGGCACTGACTATTGCAATCGACCGTGAAGGACTGATCGAGAATGTTACCAAAGGCGAACAGAAACCGGGCACCGGTCTTGTTCCGCTGACAATGGAAGGTTTCGAGGAACCAACGGAGTATTTCCCTTCCAACGATATCGAAGCAGCCAAAGAAGCACTCGATAAAGGGCTCGAAGAACTTGGTTTGAGCGATCCATCCGAACTCAAAATCAGCCTTTCCTATAACACAAGTGAGGCACATGCCGCCATCGCACAGTTCATACAGCAGGGCTGGAAAGAAGACCTGGGCATCGATGTATCGATGAACAACTCTGAATGGCAGGTCTATCTTGAAGAACTGGATGCCGGGAATCATCAGGTGGGCCGTTACGGCTGGCTCGGCGACTTCAACGACCCGGTCAACTTCCTTGAGATATACAAAGCCAAAGGCGGCAACAACAACACCAACTGGACAAATGAAGAGTACACCCAGCTGCTGAATGATGCAGCCAAGGAAACAGATCCAAAAGCACGCACGCAGATGCTGAAAGATGCAGAAGAGATATTCATGAGTGAGTTCCCGATTGCACCAATCTACTTCTACACCAATCTCTCAGTCCATGATGAAAAGGTTAAAAACATGAAATCCGACCCGCTTGGAAATGTACAGCTGAAATATGTAGATATCGAACAATAGGAAATTCTTTTGTCAGGTGAGTATATGATACTCACCTGTCATTTTTGAAAAAAGGAGCATACTACCATGATCAAATATCTTGGTCAGCGTCTGATCTATATCGTCATTGCATTATTCCTGATCATTACAGCAACATTTTTCCTGATGCGCATGGCGCCGGGCAACCCCTTCGCTTCCGAAAGGGCGCTGCCTCCTGCGATACAGGAAAGTCTCAATGAAAAATACGGGCTCGACAACCCGTGGTATATACAGTACAAAGACTATCTCGTAAACAGTGCGACAGGCGACTTCGGTACCTCGATGAAGTATAAATACAGGGAAACGAACGATATGATCGCCGAAGGCTTCCCGATCTCGATGACACTCGGCCTCGAAGCGATGTTCATCGCAGTCGGCTTCGGTGTGCTGATCGGCACCATCGCTGCACTGTTCCACAATAAGTGGCCGGACTACCTGATGAGCGTTCTGGCAGTCATAGGCATATCGGTACCGTCATTCGTCATGGCGGCAGTACTGCAGTACTATCTTGCCCTGCAGGCAGGGTGGTTCCCGATTGCCGGATGGAACGGCTTCATCTACAGCATATTGCCGGCAATCGCCCTCGCTTCGACACCGATGGCGTTCATTGCGAAGCTGACCCGTTCGAGCATGCTGGAAGAGACGAACAGTGAATATGTAAAAATGGCAAAAGCCAAAGGGATTTCCCGCTGGGTCGTTGTATTCAAGCACGCGCTGAGAAACGCCCTGCTGCCGGTGGTCACATATCTTGCTCCGCTGACTGCCGGAATCATTACCGGCAGCTTCGTAATCGAAGAGATATTCGCCATCCCCGGCATAGGCAAATATTTTGTTACGAGTATTTCAAACCGGGATTACACAGTCATCATGGGAACCACCGTATTCTATTCTGTAATCCTGCTGCTGGCTGTTCTGATCGTGGATATTCTCTACAGCTTCATCGATCCGCGCATCAGCCTGAAGGGAGGGAAATCAAATGGCAGATAAGAACGTATCCGAACTTCAACCTTCCGATTTTGAAATCGTTGGAAACAAGACGTCAGAGACGGAAACCCTTGCCAGGAAATCAATTTCCTTCTGGGGAGAAGTCTCCCGCAGGTTCATAAAGAACAAACTGGCGCTCATCGGCTTCATTACACTCGCGATCATCATCATCGGTGCAATATGCGGTCCATGGATTTCCGAATTCACGTACCGGCAGCAGAACGGTGATTATAACATGGCACCGAACGGTACATACTGGTTCGGCACCGACGATCTTGGAAGGGACATTTTCACGCGAGTCTGGATAGGTGCACGCATTTCCATCTTCATCGGTTTTGCCGCAGCCATCATTGACCTGATCATCGGTGTCGCCTGGGGTGCGGTGGCCGGCCTTACCGGCGGGCGTACAGATGAGATCATGATGCGCATCGCCGATATACTGACCGCCATCCCGTACCTTCTCGTTGTCATCATACTGCTTGTTGTGATGCAGCCGGGACTGTTCCCGATGATCATTGCGCTGTCACTCACGGGCTGGGTCAACATGGCGAGGATTACACGCTCTGAAATACTGAAGCTGAAAAACCAGGAATACGTCCTTGCAGCAAGAACACTGGGGGCGAACAATCTCCATCTGATCAAACGGCACCTTCTGCCGAATGCACTCGGTGCAATTCTCGTCACCATGACACTGACGATTCCTACCGCAATATTCACGGAAGCATTCCTGAGCTACCTGGGGCTTGGTGTCCCTGCACCGCTCGCCAGCTGGGGAACGATGGCCAATGACGGCTATCCGGCACTGGCTAATGCGCCGTGGCGGCTTTTCTTCCCCGGAGTGCTGATATGTCTGACTATTTTTGCATTCAATGCTGTCGGTGACGGCTTGAGAGATGCACTGGACCCTAAGTTAAGGAAGTGACTATGATGAATGAACCGATACTGCAGATGAAAAACCTTGAAATTGATTTTAAGACTTATGCCGGCACTGTGAAAGCGGTCCGCAAGGTCAGTTTTGATGTATTTGAAGGAGAAACACTCGCTATCGTGGGTGAATCCGGGTCAGGCAAAAGTGTGACCAACCAGGCCATCATGAAGCTGCTTCCCCAGCCGCCCGCAATCTATGCCGGCGGGGAGATCCTGTTCGGAGGAAATAACCTTCTTGAGAAATCAGAAAAACAGATGGAAAGAATACGGGGCAATGAAATCAGCATGATATTCCAGGATCCGATGACATCGCTGAACCCGACCATGAAAATCGGCAAACAGATTACAGAAGTCATGCTGAAGCATAAGAAAATATCATCCGGTGACGCAAAAAAACGCGCACTGGAACTGATGGAACTGGTGGGCATCCCCAGTCCAAAAAAGCGCCTGAACCAGTATCCACATGAATTTTCGGGGGGCATGAGGCAGAGGGTTGTCATCGCAATTGCACTGGCTGCAGATCCCAGACTGCTGATCGCCGATGAACCCACGACCGCCCTTGATGTGACCATCCAGGCACAGATACTTGAAGTCATGAAAGATGTACAGAAAAACTCCCGTACATCGATCATCTTCATCACACACGACCTCGGTGTGGTTGCGAACGTGGCTGACCGTGTGGCAGTCATGTATGCGGGTGAAATAGTCGAGATCGGCTCGGTGGATGATATCTTCTACAACCCGCAGCACCCTTATACGTGGGGGCTGCTCGGTTCGATGCCTGATATGAATGCAGACAAAAAAGAAGAGTTGAGAACGATCCCCGGTTCTCCGCCAAATCTGGTCGATCCGCCCCGGGGTGACGCTTTCGCTGCGAGGAATCCCCGTGCCATGAAGATCGATTTCGAAAAGAGCCCTCCAATGTTCGAAGCGGGCAAAGACCACTACGCGAAAACGTGGCGCCTCCATCCGGACGCTCCGAAAACTGAAGTGCCTGAAATCATCAGGGACAGATATATCCAATACAACGGCGGTGATCAGTGATGGCAGAACCGATTTTGACAGTGAAGAACCTGCAGAAGCATTTTGGCGCCAAGAATAATCCGCTCAGGGCTGTTGATGATATCTCCTTCCATGTCATGCCGGGTGAAACGCTCGGCCTGGTGGGGGAATCAGGGTGCGGAAAATCCACAACAGGACGTACGATCATCAACCTTTATGACAAAACGGGCGGAGAGGTGGAATTCGACGGTAGAAACAATGACAGACTGTCCAGGAAGGAACAAAAGCAGTTCCATCAGAAACTGCAGATGATCTTCCAGGATCCATATGCGTCACTCAATCCGAGAATGACTGTCTTTGAAATACTCGAAGAAGGCTATGATATCCATAAACTGTACAAGAAGAAAAAAGAAAGACGTGAGAAAATATATGGGCTGCTCGAATCCGTCGGACTGAACAGAGAGCATGCAAACCGCTACCCGCATGAATTTTCAGGCGGACAGCGGCAGAGGATCGGCATTGCGCGGGCACTCAGTTTCGATCCGAAGCTGATCATTGCCGACGAACCGATTTCAGCGCTGGATGTTTCAATCCAGGCACAGGTCGTAAACATGATGAAGAATATACAGAAAGAGCGTGGGCTCGCATATCTTTTCATCGCCCACGACCTTTCGATGGTCAAATACATTTCCGACAGGATTGCCGTCATGTATAAAGGTAAGATCATGGAAATAGGGGAAGCGGCCGATTTATATGAGCGGCCGGTCCATCCATACACCAAATCACTGCTTTCAGCCGTTCCACAGCCGGATCCCCATTCCGAGAAGGGACGCCGGAGGATCAGTTACGATGCAGGCATGCATGAGTATACTGAAGACGAAGAGCTGGAACTCAGGGATTTCGGCAACAATCACCTCGTGTACTGTTCCAAAAAAGAATATGACAGCTGGAAAGCATGACAAAAGCGCTGCAGACATTCCTGCAGCGCTTTTGCGTTGTTGCCTCAGTCCATTTCAGAGAAGGTGCCGACGTACCTTTCTATGTCCCCCTCTTTGCTACGGACTTCCTTGATGTTCAGCCACTGTCTGTACAGTTCCCCGTTTTTCTTCTTATTGATGATTTCACCCTGCCATATGCCTTCCTGCCGCAGCATATCCCACATGTTGGTGTAGAACGTCCTGTCCTGTTCTCCGGACTGGAGGATGTTCGGGCTTGCGCCGCGCACTTCCTCCTCGGTATATCCCGTGATCTCGGTGAACCTCGGATTGATGTCGGTGATCTTCCCGCGCTCATCGGTCACCAGCACGCCCTGCCCCATCGAGTTGAAGACTTTGGAGGCGATGGAGACTTTATTCTGGTAGAACATCCAGCCTGCCAGTATGAGGCTCGCCAGCGCGACCTGAGACAGCAGCATGAAGCCGATCGAGTACTGGCCCGTAATGCCGTGGATTGATGCCAGTATGAGCGGCGGGAAGAATCCGCCGAGCCCGCCCATCATGGATACGAAACCGTTGGCGATCCCTGCCTGTTTGCTGAAGTACTGCGGCACCAGTTTGAACACAAGCCCGTTGCCGATTCCGGATGTAGCGGCCACCAGCAGACATCCGATGCTGAACAGCAGGAATGTCGGTGAAAATGCAAGGATGATCCCGCCGATGGTGATGCCGAGGAAAGTATAGATGAGCGCAATCAGCGGATTGAACCTGTCGCCGATGAACCCACCGAGCGGCCGGATGAATGTGGCCAGGGCGATGAATCCGGCTGTCCGGATGCCCGCATCGACGTTATCCACACCGTAGTTTGTAATCAGGAAGTTCGGCAGGAATACCGTAAAGGCGACGAATGAACCGAACGTGATGAAGTACCACAGGGAAACCACCCATAATTTCTCGTTGTTGATGATTCCCCTGATCTGTCCGAGCAGCGGCTGTTTCACCAGCTTCTCCCGGCGGTCGCCGAAGAAGATATTGATGACGATGAAAACGACCAGTACAACCAAGAGAACCCGGATGGTGTTCTGCCAGCCGATCTGTACGGCCAGAACCGGCGCGGAAAAGCTTGCGATCGCCGTACCGATATTGCCGACACCGTAGATACCGTTGATCAGCCCGTGCTTTTCCTTTGGGTAGTACTTCGGCAGACTCGTCACCCCCACAGAGAACATCGCTCCGCCGATGCCCAGGAAGAAACCGCCTATGAGCAGGTCTGTATGCGAAGAGGTGTTGCTTATATAATAGATGGGGAACAGAAGTAGTATGAAACTGATGATGAACACTTTCCTTGCGCCGATGACGTTCGCATAATAACCCAGCGGTATCCTGAGGATCGAACCGAGAATGACCGGCACCGCCGTAATGATTGCCACCTGTTCTGCGGGGATGTTCACATCTTCTGAGATGAAAGGTATCAGGGGGGAGATGATGACCCAGCAGATGAAACCGACCAGCATGTTCACAGTCTGTAGCGGGAGCTGAATTTTCCTGATCATTGTTTTCACACCTTATATCATTTTCTATTTTTGTTCTTCACATCCATTATAATTTCTGCACTAAAAAAGAAACATAAGGGACTCCCCTCATTATTGAGGGGGAATACCTTATGTTTCCTCTAGGATGTTGCTGTTGAGCTGTTCCAGCAGCTTCTCTTCATCGATGGTCCTGAACTGTTTTTCAGCCATCGGAAAAAGGACATTTTCCTCTTTGTACATGTGCATATACAGTATTTCATATGCCTCCTGGAGATAGGGCGAGAACTCAGTGAGCGCCCTGCCCTCGCCATGCATGACAAACGCGTTGGTGAAATACTGCTCTATCTCGCTGTGCTCTGCCTGTATCGCCATGATCGGTCCCTGGTCCATGCCTATGTAATGGCCGAGCATTTCAAAGAAATACCTGTCCTCTTTCAGCTGATGCCTGTTGATGATCTCTTTGCTCAATGCAACCTTGTCCATCAGTGCTTCCAGTTCCGGACCATCTGCCTGCCCATTTTCTTCAAGCTCCCGCATGCGGTCGAACCACCCTGTGATTTCATGCATGATCAGACGGTGTTCGTTCTCCAAAACCCTGAGGGCCTTCATCTTGAAATTGAAGGTCTGCATAATCCACCTGCTTAAAATTCGATAAGTTTTTTCTTTATAGCATACTCCAGTATTTCCGGACGCGATGAGAGACCAATCTTGTCCATGAATCTGGACTTGTGCGCTTCGACCGTCTTCACGGATATGAACAGTTTTTCGGCGATCTCCTTGTTGCCGTAGCCTTTGGCCACAAGCGGCAGTATTTCAAGCTCCCTCTTTGAAAGTAACTTGAAGGGATTCGTGTTATCCTCCATCATGTCATCCTGTGTGATGAACTGCCTGACAAGCACGTCCGTCATCTTCGGGTGGACATAGGTATCACCGGCATATACAGAGCGTATGGCGTCGAGGAGTTCCTCATCGGGCGCGCTTTTCAGTACGTACCCTTTTGCCCCGTTCTTAAGGGAGTGGAAAAGATATTCATCATCGTCATACATTGTGAGAATGATGATTTTAGTATCCGGAAAATCCTGTGAAATCTTTCCCGTCGCAATCAGGCCGGATTCCCCCGGCGGCATGCTTATATCCAACAGGATGACATCGGGTTCATATTTCTGAACCATCCGGTAGGCCTCAAGGCCATCCCCTGCAGTCGCAACGACTTCCATATCCTCCTGATAATTGATGATCATCGAAAATCCGCTGCGTACAACGGAATGATCATCGGCAATGACTATCCTCATTTTTCTCCCCCTTTCTTCAAAGGAAGGATCAGAGCAATCTTAGTTCCTTTGCCTGCAACACTTTTAATGCTGACATTCGCCCCGATAGCTTCGGCCCGCTCCCTCATGCCGAAGAGTCCGAGTCCGGATCCCCTTGGCGAACTGTGCATGTCGAAACCGACGCCTTCATCTTCGATGATAACCTCAAGGTATTCACCGCGATCCATGAGGGTCACGTCTACAGTATCCACATCAGCGTATTTTATCGCGTTGAAAACAGACTCCTGTATGATGCGGTACAGCGCCGTTTCAATCTCTGTGTCAAATCTTGTATCTTCTATGTTCGATTCGAATAAAACCGCCATGCCGTAATTCTTGCCGATATACTTGAAGTGGGACCGGAGCGCGGACAGAAGACCAAGATCATCAAGTGAAGACGGTCTGAGCTCCACGGATATATTACGGATCGACTTCATCAGATTGTTGAGCAGATATTCCGCCTGCTCCGTCTTCTCCGACAGTTCCTCAGGGGGCAGATATTTGAATAGCCGCACCTCCACAAGGATGTTCAGTATATTCTGGATGATGCTGTCATGCAGCTCGCGTGAAATCCGCTTCCTTTCATCTTCCTGCGCCTCCATGATATGCTTCGTCAGCATTTTCTGGTGCAGGACCTGCTGGGTCTTCATCTGATTCGAGATGTTGTTCAGACGCAGTACTCTGATATCATTCTCGTAATCCAGTGTCTGGTAGTTTGCAGAATAAGGTTTCACGGTTCCGTCCTGCAGCTTCATGAACAGTTGGAAATCCACCTTATCACTGACGCCGCTGTAGAGGTAGCAGCCTTCACAGGTCACCAGATGGTTCTCATCCGTCAGCCCCTCACAGTGGTGGCATAATGCGCTATCCAGCTGATGCTGGACATCCTCCCCCATTATTTCGTATGACGCACTGTTGCGGTAGACGATCTCCCCTTCCCTGTCCAGAAAGAAGATGATTTCATTCGACTGTTCATAAAGCAACTGCAGATATTGGACAAGATCCTTCTGTCTGGTCATAAATGCACCCCTCCCAGTTCGCATTTGCATACTGGCTGTATATCTTCTATATAATCCATTGTCAGAGATTTACTGATCCGTCCCGGCGTCCTGTAACCGATGATGAGGGCGCCTTCCGGCCTCCCTTTTTTCAGGATGGGGATGGCGATGAATGAGACGATCTTTTCATTTATGATGATCGGATACCGGTGCTTCTCGGACAGTGGTATTTCTTTACCCACGTCTTCGACAATCCAGGGTTTCCCCGTCTTTTTGACAATGCCTGCGACACCTTTGCCCGGCGCCACGGATATTCGCCTGTAGCGGTTGTTCATATTGCCCGTCATGCGGGTCCATTTGACCAAAGTTTCATCAAACGTCCGGATTTCTTCTGCCATACCCACACAATCGGAGCGGGTAATGCGCCGGATATGATCCAGATCGATCGTCTGTTCAATTGTACCATTCATGCCTCTCACCCCTTTGCGAAATTTCACCTGGTACTGTGCTTCCTGTAGAGGATATAACTTCTTGTACCGTAATTGAGCGGCACACTCCATACATGGACCAGCCTCGTAAACGGCCACATCATGAATATGGCGAAGCCGGCCAGGACATGCAGTTTGAATGTGAGCGGTACGGTTTCCATCAGTGCCGCTTCAGGCCGCAGCATCAGTAAACCTCTTATCCATACTGATATTGTAGCACGATAATCGAAATCCGGCGTGGTCGTATTTGTGACAAGTGTCGCGTAGCAGCCGATGAATACGATGAACAAAAGCAGCAGGTTCACTGTGATGTCTGAGGCGGAACTCAGTTTCAGGACACTCGGTTTGCTGAGTCTCCTGTAGGTCAGCAGGAACATGCCGACAAGTGTCATGATGCCGAATATACTGCCGACATAGACTGCCCCGAGATGATAGAGGTGGTCATCCACTCCGATGGCAGAAAGCCAGGCCGCCGGGACAAGGAGTCCCACGACGTGGCCGAAAAATACGGGGATCACCCCGAGGTGGAACAGCAGGCTCCCCCATTTGAGCTGTTTCTGTTCTATGAATTCACTGGACTTGGCCGTCCAGCTGAACTGATCGTACCTGTACCTGAATATATGACCGATGACAAATGTCGCGATGGCAAGATAGGGGAATATCACCCATAAAAATTGATCCAGCATCAGCCTCTCACCCCTGCTCTCCTGCCGGCTGTCTCATGCACTGTTTGAATGTTTCACGCAGTGCCCTCACCAGCGGCGTGTAATGGCTTTCCTGTTTCTCCAGCGATTTCAGCAGGTGATAGCTGCCATCCTCGATCACTCCGATGAGTAATGAAAAGCTGTCTTCCTTCCTGTCATCGTTCTCCCAGTCTCCTGCATAGATGAATTCGCACATCAGCGGCAGGTAATCCGAAAGTTCATTATCCGGCATTTCAAGCCCGAACATCTCATACAGCACTTTAAGTTTGGCGAGCATCTGCCCCCGTTCTTTGCCGTCTTCGAAATTTGCGTATGTCATGAAGAGGCTGTTCTTTTTTTCAAAATCGAACGTGTGGATATACTCCTCCCTGTTTTCATCCAGGCTGAGTGCCATCACATTCCTCTCGTATTCGTCTATATGGCGACCTGCCGCTTCAGGCAGGACTCCCCTGACTGCAAAACTTTCAGGATGGTATGTGAGTTTTTCGGGATAGTCGAAATGCATGCTGAAAAATTTGAAAAGGTCTTTGTACTCTGCAAGTCTCCTGAAATCAATCACGCCAGATTCCCCCATAGAAGTTCTCTTCATAGATCTGCTTCCCTGATTTTTCAGCTGTGACACCAACCGGTCCGCAGCCGTCACAGCCGTCTGCGAATCCATCCTGCGTGTAGCCGGTCGATCCCTGTGCACGGTACGGATCCATCGCACCTTCCCTGTGGGAGGTCGGTATGACGAAGCGGTCCTCGTATTTGGCTATGGCGAGCAGCCTGTACATTTCCTTCGTCCGGACCGCTGTCAGCCCGACGCGTTCAAGCTTCCTTTCATCGAAATCTTTTCCGCTGGTTGCCGCGCGCATATAGCTTCTCATCATCGCCATCCGCTGGAGTGATTCCTTGACCGTCTTCGTATCGCCGGCTGTCAACATGTTGGCAAGATACTGGACGGGCGTCCGCATCTCTTCGATCGCCGGGAAGATCGCATCCGGGTTCTTGATGGAATCCCTGCCTTCAAAATAGTTCATGATTGGACTCAGCGGCGGAACGTACCACACCATCGGCATGGTCCTGTATTCCGGATGGAGCGGAAATGCAAGCTTGTATTCAATCGCGAGCTTATAGACCGGTGACTGCTGCGCCGCTTCGATCCAGTCGTAGCTGATGCCGTCCTTTTCGGCCTGTGCAATCACTTCCGGATCATTCGGGTCGAGGAAGAGGTCCAGCTGTGCCTGATACAGGTCTTTCGGGTCTTCCGTGCTGGCCGCTTCAAGCACCCTGTCTGCATCGTACAGCAGAACGCCCAGGTAACGTATGCGTCCGGTACATGTTTCAGAGCATACCGTCGGCAGCCCAGTCTCGATTCTCGGATAGCAGAATGTGCATTTTTCGGCTTTGTTCGTCTTCCAGTTGAAGTAGACCTTCTTGTAGGGGCAGCCTGTCATACAGTATCTCCAGCCGCGGCATGCCTCCTGGTCCACGAGTACGATTCCGTCCTCATCGCGCTTGTACATCGCACCCGACGGGCAGGATGCCACACAGCTCGGGTTCAGGCAGTGTTCACACAGACGCGGCAGATACATCATGAAGGACTGCTCGAAGTTGAATTTGATCTCTTCCTCGATTTTCTGGATGTTCGGATCCTCGGGCCCGGTGATGTGTGCACCGGCAAGGTCGTCCTCCCAGTTCGGCCCCCATTCCGGATCCATCTTTTCACCTGTGAGCACATTGCGCGCCGTTGCGACCGGGGAATGTGCACCCTGTTTCCGGGTGATCAGGTTCTTGTAGTTGTATGTCCATGGGATGTAATAATCCTTCATCTCAGGCATATCCGGATTGTAGAAAATCTTGCCCAGCGCCATCTTGGACAACCTGGTGCCTGATTTCAATTCCAGTCTGCCCCGCTTGTTCAGCTTCCATCCGCCTTTATAGACCTCCTGGTCCTCCCAGCGTTTCGGATAACCGATCCCGGGTTTCGTTTCTACGTTGTTGAACCACATGTATTCCGCACCTTCCCGGTTCGTCCATGTACTTTTGCATGTCACCGAACATGTGTGACATCCGATGCATTTATCAAGGTTCATTACCATTGCCACTTGCGCTTTAATCTTCAAGGAAATCTGCCTCCTTCATTTTTCTCACTGCCACATAAACGTCCCGCTGGTTGCCGATCGGCCCGTAATAGTTGAAGCCGTAGCTGACCTGCGCATATCCGCCCACCAGCTGGGTCGGTTTCAGATGTATCCGCGTCGGCGCGTTATGGCTGCCGCCCCGCGTATCCGTGATTTCCGAACCCGCCGCCTGTATATGCCTGTCCTGCGCGTGATACATGAACATCGTCCCCTTTGGCATCTTATGGGAGACGACTGCCCGCGCCGTAACGAGGCCGTTCCGGTTGTACACTTCAAGCCAGTCATTGTCGCTGATGTCATGCGCCTCTGCATCCTCCACACTGATCCAGACGTTCGGTCCGCCTCTGAATAGAGTGAGCATATGCAGGTTGTCCTGATACGTCGAGTGGATGTTCCATTTACCGTGCGGCGTCAGGTACCGGAGCACCAGGCTGTCGACGCCGCCCTTGATCTTCCTGTCCCGTGTGCCGAACACCATCGGCGGAAGTGTCGGCTTGTAGACCGGCAGGCTCTCACCGAACTGTCGGAAAAACTCATGATCGATATAGAATGACTGGCGGCCGGTCAGTGTCCTGAACGGCACTTCCCGCTCTATGTTCGTCGTGAACGGTGAATATCGCCGGTCCCCTTTGTTTGAGCCGGGGAATACCGCTGTCGGTATGACTTCCCGCGGCTGCGCTGTAATATTGTTGAATGTGATCCTCTCGTTTTCACGGGCGGAGGAAATATCCCTGAGCGCCATGCCGGTATCCGCTTCGAGTGCTTCATATGACTTCTGGGAGAGCCGGCCGTTTGTCGCCGACGACATATGGAGCACCATATCCGCCGCCCTTCTGGCAGTATCAATTTTAGGCAGACCGTCTTTGATCGATCCGTCCGTATATACGCCGGTGATGGATTTCAATTCCTCGAATTCCTCTCTGGCGCTGAACTGTACACCGTGCGCCCCGATCTTGCCCGTGCCGAGTTTCGGCCCCACGGTCACATACTTATCGAAGACCTGCGTATAGTCGCGTTCCACTACATCGAAGTTCGGCATCGTCAGCCCCGGAATCGCTTCAACTTCGCCTTTGGACCAGTCTTTGACTTCCCCGAGCGGCTGTGCGATTTCCCCGGGTGAATCATGCATGAGCGGCATTGTGACAACGTCCTTCACCGGTTCCGGCAGATGCTCTTCCGCCAGTTCCGAGAAATCCTTGCCGATTGTCCTATAGATGTCCCAGTCGCTTCTCGATTCCCAGAGCGGATTGATCGCCGGATTGAATGGATGGACGAACGGGTGCATATCCGTTGATGAAAGGTCTGTCTTCTCATACCATGTCGCCGCCGGCAGAACGATATCGGAGTGCAGCGGCGTCGACGTCATCCTGAAATCGAGCGACACAAGCAAGTCGAGCTTTCCTTCTGTATCCTCATCGATCCAGTTGATCTCCTCGGGCTTCTCATCCCGGTTCGGTTCGGCAAGCAGGCCGCTTTTCGTACCCAGCAGATGCTTGAGGAAGTACTCCTGTCCTTTAGCCGAAGATGAAATAAGGTTCGAACGCCAGACAAAAAGTGTTTTCGGATGGTTCTTTTTCGCTCCCGGATCCTCGATGGCCAGCTTCATCTTCCTGTCAGTCAGTGCATCCACCGCTTTCTGACGGACTGTTTCATCAGATGTGTCCCCGGCCTTTTTCGCCTCTTCGTAGAACGACAGGGAACTCCTGTCGAACTGCGGGTAGGACGGCAGCCATCCAAGTCGCGCTGCGAGGACGTTGTAGTCCGCCGGATGGGAATATCTCAGCTTGCCGCCCGTTTCTGCTCTCAGCGATTCCACAGACGATTCTTCATACTTCCACTGCTCTGTGGCGAAGTAGAACCAGCTCGTTGCATTCTGTTGGCGGGGCGGTGCCTGCCAGTCTTTGGCGAAGGCCAGTGTCTGCCATCCTTCTATCGGCCGGCATTTTTCCTGTCCGACGTAATGGGCCCAGCCGCCGCCGTTGACACCCTGCGTTGCACACAGCATGACAAGGTTGAGTATTGAACGGTAGATCGTATCCGCATTGAACCAGTGGTTGATGCCGGCCCCCATGATGATCATCGATTTCCCTTCTGTATCGATGGCGTTCTGGGCAAATTCCCTGCCGACCTGTGTCACTATGGATGCCTTGACACCGGTGATCCCCTCCTGCCATGCCGGGGTATAGACACTTTCCGCGTCATCATATCCTTTTGCCTCACGGTCGTCCCCGAATCGGCTGACGCCGTACTGGCTCAGCATCACATCGTATACCGTCGCAACTTTGACCGTATGCCCGTCCTTCAGCTCAACAGACTTATATGGAATCGGACGCGTGAAGCGGCTGTTGCCTTTGTTGTCGAATTCCGGGAAATCAATATCACATCTCCCGTCGGACTGCTCCAGGATCGACAGCGCCGGATGGACCGGCATGCCGTCATCGGTTTCCATCTTCAGGTTCCATTTACTGCCCTCTTCATATCTCTGACCCATCGTACCGTTCGGCACGACGATCCCGTCGGCCCCTTCATCGAACAGCACCGGCTTCCATTCGCCTTTTTCATGGACATCCTCCATGTCACTCTCGCGCAGGAATCTTCCGGCTTTATGCGTCCTGCCCTCCTCTTCCAGGATCAGCAGGAAAGGCAGATCCGTAAAACGTTTCGCATAGTTTATGAACAAGGGCTCCCTGCGCTTTTCATAAAACTCATCCAGTATGACGTGCGTCATCCCCTGTGCCAGCGCCGCGTCCGTTCCCGGATTCGGAGCCAGCCAGTTATCAGCAAACTTGACGTTTTCCGCATGGTCCGGAGCGACGGATACGACCTTCGCCCCCTTATAGCGCACTTCGGTCATGAAATGGGCATCCGGTGTCCTTGTGAGAGGCACATTGGAGCCCCACATGATGATGTAGGAAGAGTTGTACCAGTCCGAAGATTCAGGCACATCCGTCTGTTCCCCCCAGATTTGCGGAGAGGCCGGCGGCAGGTCCGCATACCAGTCATAGAATGAGAGCATCTCGCCGCCGAGCAGGGAAATGAACCTTGCGCCGGATGCATAGCTGATCATGGACATTGCCGGAATCGGTGTGAATCCGGCAATCCTGTCGGGACCGTATTCTTTGATCGTATACACAAGCTGTGCTGCAATGAGTCTCGTCACATCGCGCCATGATGCCCGCACGAGCCCCCCTTTGCCCCTCGCCTGTTTATAGGACTGCGCCTTTTCCCCGTCTTCAACGATCGAAGCCCAGGCTTCGACCGGATCACCGTGCTCAGCGAGTGCATGCTGCCACAATTTCCACAGAACACCGCGCACATAGGGGAATTTTACCCGCAGCGGACTGTACTCATACCATGAAAAAGATGCACCGCGCGGACAGCCGCGGGGTTCGAATTCAGGCATGTCTGGCCCGCAGGATGGATAGTCGATCTGCTGGTTTTCCCAGGTGATGACCCCGTTCTTCACAAACACCTTCCACGAACAGGACCCGGTACAGTTCACCCCGTGTGTGGTGCGCACTACTTTGTCATGGCTCCAGCGTTCCCTGTAAAGCCGCTCCCAGTCACGGTTCTTCTGCTCAAGCACCGACCAGTCACCGTTGAATTTCTCTGTCGGTTTAAAATACTTCAGGCCTTTAAACATCCGGCACACTCCTCTTAATCAAGTTACCTTTATTATGTAATAGTATTCACAAACAATGAATCAGGGAATTTCCTAATATCTCCTGGAAATTCCCTATCTCAACATAAGAGGTATATTCCATCATCCTGTCGAAGGCCCTAGCAGCCTGCACTGGAGCTCAGGAGCTTGTCAGGGAAATCCCTTCTCCCTCCCGTTTATAAATCAGCATGGCGGGAATCATATGAATGTATGAATCAATAATATATTGGAGGTATTCAGAATGTCCCATGAACAGAACCGGAATCTGATTCAGACGCTGCATGAGTGCGCCGAGGCATGCAACCACTGTTATGATGCCTGCCTGAAGGAAGAAAATGTGAAAATGATGGCGGAGTGCATACGACTCGACCGTGAATGCGCGGATATCTGTTCCTACCTGGAGCATGCACTGACGAGGAATACACCGTTCGGCTCCGAGCTTGCAGCCGTATGTGCAGAAATCTGTGAAGCATGCGGTAACGAATGCCGAAAGCACGACCATGAGCACTGCCAGAAATGCGCGGATGCATGCTTCAAATGCGCCAATGCATGCAAGGAAGCGGCGTAATCTTTACAGTGAAAAGGGCTGACGGATAATCCGTCAGCCCTTTTCAAATTTCCATATTCTCTTCGATTCTTCTGTTTCTGAGACTGACATTATAGGCAATCCACAATGTCACCAGGGTCATGACTATAAATCCGGCATACATCACCCACATGCTTGTGATGAGGCCCGCCTGCATCATTGCAGCTGTCACGTTCGTCAATGCATGAAGGACGATCGCCAGCGGAAACAGCCGCCACCGTCCCTTCATTACCGCAGCAAAGACGATGACGGACAGACCGAGATGTACACCGATCGCAAAGATGCGTTCAACAATACCGAGTGCGTATGCAACGGCCGGTGTTCCGACAATCGACTCGACTGTCGCTTGGGGCAGGGTATCCACGATGCTGCTGCCGCTGTTGATCATGAAACTGAAAATGATCGTATTCAGCATGCCGAGACCCAGGACGATGACCGCTTCGATGCCGCCGTGACCGATGCCGTAGGAGATGGCCGAATCCACCTGCCTGTATTTCTTTTTCATCAGCAGGAAAGCCGTCAGCCGCCCCGTCTCTTCAAATATTCCCGCAGCCAGCACACCATAGAGTACATACAGCCACGGCGAGTCGACCAGCGTATGCACTTCTCCTCCCTCCCCAGGCCTCAGGACAAGGAGGTGGGAAATCTGTTCCAGGACCATCGCAAAGATGATGAACGTCGCCGCACCGATAAGGATCGGGATCCACCGGATACTGAACCGCCGGCGCAGAATCAGTATGAAGATGAAAGGCAACAGTATCGAAAACAATCCCGATATGCCCATGAGCACTATACTCGTTGTTGATATCATGAATTTACACCTGCGCTTTTCTTTTTATTATAACAATAAAATGAAGGATGCACCGGTCCGGCACATCCTTTCGCGCATCATCAATCCAATTTGAGCGTCATTGCATTCAAGGCGACGATTATTGTGCTTAGAGACATCAGCACAGCTCCCACAGCCGGTGACAGCAGTATGCCGATGGAAGCGAGTATTCCTGCCGCAAGAGGCACTGCCAGAATGTTGTAGCCGGCGCCCCACCATAGGTTCTGCACCGTCTTTTTCATCGTGTTCTCTGACAATGAAAGGAAATGGATGATGTCGGAGGGTTCACTTTTGACGAGTATGACATCCCCGGACTCCACCGCAACGTCTGTACCGGCACCGATGGCAACACCTATATCCGCCCTCACAAGGCTCGGTGCATCGTTGATTCCGTCACCCACCATCATCACTTTGCTGCCTTCCTCCTGATACTCCCTGATGATGCGTTCCTTGTCTTCAGGCATCAGCTGACCGTGCACATCCTTGATGCCGAGCTCCGATGCGACGGACTCTGCAACCTGTCTGTTGTCCCCCGTCAGCATGACAGGCGTGATATCACGTTCAAGCAGCCCCTCAATCATCTTTTGGGACCCCGGTTTGATCTGGTCGCCCTGGGCAACTATGCCGCTGTTTTCACCCTCTATGATAAGGAAACTGACGGAGTTGCCCTGGCCTGCCAGGGTCTCGAACTCTTTTTTGTCATAGGAAATGCCATTATCTTCAAGGTAGGAGACGCTTGTAACTTTCATATCCTTGCCTGCAACCTGCGCTTCGAGACCAACACCAGGTATGTTGTTGACATCTTCGGCCTTTGCAGCTTCCACCTTATCAGCATGGGCCTTATCAAGTATGCCGGCTGCAAGCGGGTGGCTTGAACTCTGTTCGATTCCCGCCATGAAGCCGAGCACTTCATCATCGGTATATTCATCGGTGAAGCTTTTGTAATGATTCACCGCAAAATTCCCTTCAGTCAATGTGCCGGTCTTATCCATCATGACCACATCCAGATGACGGGCCGTCTCGAGAGATTCCCGGTTTTTGACGATGAGGCCATTTTTCGCACCGAGTGATGTCGACCTTGCAGTAACCAGCGGGATTGCAAGTCCGAGTGCATGTGGACAGGCGATGATGAGCACTGTCACCAGGCGTTCAAGCGCAAAGTCCATTGTCCCTAAAACCATCAGCCAGATGATGAATGCCAGCAGTCCGGTGATCAGGGCAAAGTAGAATAAATATCCCGCAATCCGGTTAGACAGGAGTTCCGACCGCGATTTATCACTCTGTGCCTCGCTGACCAGATCCATCACCTGCGTGAGATAGCTGCTTTCACCGGTCCCGGTAACTTTCACATCAATCGTCCCCGACCCGTTCACCGAGCCGCCGATCACGTCATCGTCCGGAACCTTTTCGATGTTGCGCGACTCCCCTGTAACGAGCGCTTCGTCCACAGTCGTACGGCCGGATATGATTACACCATCCACCGGTATATTGTCCCCGGCTTTAACCTGTACAGTGTCGCCCTCGCCCACTTCAGAAAGTTCAACTTCCCTGCCTTCTCCATTTTCATCCAGGACAACCGCAGTGCTCGGCAGCAATTCCGCCATCTTCTCGAGGGCATCTCCGGCATTGCCAACCGCCTTCATCTCAATCCAGTGTCCAAGCAGCATGACGACAATCAGTGTAGCCAGTTCCCAGAAGAAATCCATCGTGTGTGCATCAGGCGCCCCGAAATGATTCATATAAAATGCATAGAGGCTGTAGAAATACGCAACCGATATCCCCAGTGAAATCAGCGTCATCATCCCTGGTTTGCGTGCCTTAATCTCACCCTTCGCTCCGCCCAGGAAAGGCTGGCCGCCATAAATATAAAGTACAGTGGCAAGAACCAGCACAAGCCAGCTGGAACCCGGGAAAGTGAACTGGAAGGGCAGGTCGATCCCCATCATCGGAGAAAGGAAGATGATAGGTACCGCAAGGATCAGCGATATGAAAAACTTCTTCCTGAAATCCCCGTGATGATGGTGCCCTTCATGTCCCGCGCCATCATGCTGATGCGTATTGTGACCATCATGACCGTCGTGATCATGATGATTATGGTCATGTTCTGCCATGATTCATCCCTCTTTCCTGTTCAAATTGTGTTATTCCACCGGCGTCAATTCCTCTTCGGTCACCCATTTATGGTTTTCGACCTTATCACCACTTTCCGTATCTGTATAACTCACCATATAGACAGTCGTATCTTCTGCTGAATCGACTGTCGCCCCGGCGCCTTCCATGCCTTCCATATGCGCAGCTTCCAGCACGACTTCATCACCGGCTTCAAAAGGTGCATCAGCCGCATCCTCTATTTCCTCGTGAATGACCCATTTATGATCCTCGACAGGCTCACCGCCAGTCGTCGGTGTATAGGTCACACTGTAGGCTGTGGTATCGAAGGCTCCCGTGACAGTCGCCTCCGCACCGTCCATTCCTTTCATATGCTCTGCGTTGATTACCGCCTGACTGTCCACAGGATATTCAGGATTCTCCGCTCGTGAAAGGTCGTCCGGAACTTCACCTGAACTGGAATGGTCCATTTCGGCATGATCCATCTCACCGCCGTCTTCTGAACTTCCGTCATCCGTACCGCACGCTGCCAACACAAGACCGACTGCTGTAAGTAATACCGCTAAAATTCTGAATTTCATCATTAATACCTCCAAAGTTTTCTATTATCCTAACACACATATAATATACCCTACAGGGGTATATTAAAACAAATATACTGCCTCGGAAGTGAAGAATAATGTAACAGAACAATGAAAAGCCGGCCCCATAGGGAATCCGGCTTCATCATATCACTCTCTAATTCAATTAGTTGGATAGCGCAATCTTTATATGCTCCAGGTGATGTTCTTCATGCCAGGCCAGTTTTGCGATCTTTGTTGCCACTGTAATCCTGCCATTGGTTTCATGTACGAAATATCTGTCCAGCTGACTCTCCGTCAGAGTTTTTCCCAAAGCCACAATGCGTTCATTGATGCCTTCCAGCATTTTCACTGAACTTTCCACAGGGATTTCCGTATCCGGCAGCACAGCCCATTCGTCCTGGATGAAACCGGGCACTGTAGGCGCATCATCCGTCAGGGCGAGTTTCAGACGCTGGTACATGTTCAGCTGCGAATCTGCAATGTGATGGACAAGCTGGCGGACATTGAAACTGCCCCCGCGGTATGTTTTTGCCAATTCCTCATCACTCAGTGAATCAACGGTCTCCCTCAACCTGAGAGTGTAGGTTTCAATCTGGTCCAGCCATTCCTCAATGTTATCAAGCGTTACATTTTCAGGGACATCCAATTGACCGATAGGAAATTTCACATCCATTGTCATGCTCCTTTTCTATACTGGTTTTAGTTTCTCTATCACTATTCAACCTAGCTGATAAACCCGAGACTGTAAAACATCTGGCTTATATACTCTCTTCACTCTCAAGCTTTCGTTTAAACAACTCCATAAATGCCCGCCTGTCTTCCTTCGAGAATGGTTTCGGCCCCTTCGTCCGCCCGCCGCCTTTGCGAATCATGCTGCCCATGTATCTCGTCTCAAGAAGATGGTTGATGTTTTCATCACTATATTCGAAACCCTTATGATGGATGACCGTGCACCCTTTCGGCAGCAGTAGTGAGGCGAGACCATAGTCCTGGGTGACAGCAATATCGCCCCTTTTGGCCAGCTGGACGATCCTGAAATCCGCAGCATCCGCTCCCGCCTCGACAAAGACCGCCTCCACATGCGGCGGCAGTTCCCTCTCGGAATAGTGCGACAGACTCGATACCAGCACCAGAGAGACGTCCCTCTTCTTTGTTTCTTCTATAATGATATCCTTCACCGGACATGCATCTGCGTCAACAATCACCTTCATAACGATTCCCCCTCGCTTTCCATTATACAGTTCTCACATGGAGGCTGTGAAAGTATAAGCGGGAGGATGAATGATAGTTGATTATTACAAATGGGATAGCGGTATATTTTTAATTAATTCCTGCAAATTGTTCCCGCTTCGAGATTTTATAAAAACATTTTTTCTATTTATTTAGTATAATGTAATTAACTATTCGTGCAATTATCGGACAACATATGATTCAGGAGGTGAGAAGGCATGAACTCTTTTTTCTACAGGGGACAAAAGCTGCAGCAGGAACCCGCTTCATTTTATATGGATGCCAATGGAAAACCAGAAGAAAAACATATACAGTGGCTGGCAGGTAAAGTCAGGGATCTCCTGTCTCAAACGACAGCCATGAAAGAAGATATCGTTGTTATATGCATTGGTTCCGACCGTTATATCGGCGATGCTTTGGGGCCGCTTGTGGGGACGATGCTCCACGAAAAAAACCTCCCTGTCAGCGTATATGGCACATTGGAAGAGCCGATACATGCGTTTAACCTGAACGGCGTATTAAAGAAAATTGATAAAAGGAAAAGTAAGCCTGTCATCATAGGTATCGACGCCTCACTTGGTGAAAGGGAACAGGTCGGTCATGTCATGTTTAAAAATGGCCCTCTGATTCCCGGGAGAGCACTGAAAAAAATGCTGCCGGAGGTCGGCGACTTCCACTTTGCAGGTTTTGTTAATTATGTCGATCCTTTACCGGAATCTCAATTTCTGAATGACACGCGGCTGTTCACAGTCATGAACCTGGCCCATGCCATTACAGATGTACTTACTGAAGTGTTTGTAGAGGACAATTAAAAGCGGAGCCATCCTGTTTGATTTCAGGATCGCTCCGCTTTTTTAGTTGTTCAATTTATAATCAGCTTATTGCGCCTGTAATGAATGCTACAGCTATTATAATAAGCGAACAGAGTACACACCATTTGATTGCAAAACGCTGAAGGTCTCCAAGCTCTGTTTTGACCATTCCCACCAGCAGGAGGGTGGATGCCACCAGCGGACTCAGGAAATGTACAGGCTGCCCCAGTACAGAAGCCCTCGCCACCTGCAGAGGGTCCACACCGTATGCAACTCCTGATTCTGCCAGTATCGGCAGAACCCCGAAGTAATAGGCATCATTGGACAGCACAAATGTTAAAGGCATACTCGTCAGAGCGACAATTAACGGGTAGAATGTACTTGCTGATTCGGGGATGATGGAAACCAGTGAATTTGATACAGCTTCAACCATTCCCGTACCGGAGAAGATTCCTGAAAAGATTCCGGCTGCAAATACCAGAACGACCACTGTAAGTGCATTGCCGGCGTGTGCAGAGATACGCTCTTTTTGCTGCTGCATATCCGGGTAGTTGATCATGGCTGCAATCACGAAGCCTATCAGAAATAATATCGGTGCCGGCAGTATCCCGGTTACCAGAACGGTCATTATAGTGACCACAAGCAGTAGATTGACCCATCTTAATTTTGGACGTTTAATATCTTCCGTCTCTGCTACAGTTGCCGCAGCCGGATTCAATTCAAGAGCTTCCTTGGGAGTTACCTCGATATCTATAATACCCAGCCTTGCTCTTTCCTTCTTCCCGAGAGCGAATGAGATGAAAATAACTGCTGCCGCGCCTGAGAGCATCGTAGGCAGAAGCGGGATGAAGAATTCATTGGCATCCAGTCCGAGAGATACAATCGCTCTTGTAGCAGGACCGCCCCAAGGGGTCATACCGCTCATGATGCTGACAGACAGCAGAGATATTGTTGCCAGAACCAGCGGATTCATGCCGATTCTGAGATAAAGCGCGAGCATCGCTGAAATAGTTATCATGTGTGTTGTCGTTCCATCTCCGTCCAGAGCGACACACATGGCGATGACAGCTGTTCCGATTGCAATTTTGACCGGATCCCCTTTGACTATATGGAGCATTTTATTGATCAATGGATCGAAAAGCCCTGCATCAATCAGTATTCCAAAGAACAGTATGGCAAACAGCAGTAGAGCTGCTGAAGGCGCCACTGTTTTCAATCCATCGAGCATCATAGATCCGAGGCCCATGCCGAAGCCGCCAATCAGGCCAAATATAATAGGTACTATCACAAGTGCGGTAACCGGTGATAACTTCTTCGCCATAATCAGATAAGTAAATACTACGACCATTGATAATCCCAAAATTGTAAGAATAAATACCCCTCCCCTTTGAAATCGTTTACAAAAATTATAATTGAAATTTTCAGTAAAGTTATTGATAGATATACGATATTACAAGGTCATGGATAAGTAAAATATAGTTTTTTTATGCATTTTGCTAAAAATTTTTTATAAACCACTATTGGTAATACATTGGAGTATTAAATATACAATTAAACTTTGCAGTTATTGCAATTATATTTCAGGATGATCGTTCAAAAACTTTATAAAGTTTTTAACCGTTGAGAGGCGGAGGGAATCTTCGTTGTACATTATCCAGGTATTCCTTTCCACAAGATCCCCGTTTCTATAGAACAACTCATAATTATAAAGATTATCAGAAGGCTCAAGGCAGATTTCCGGGACAATAGCAATGCCCAGCCCGTTTTTAACCATCTCCTTGCATGTTTCCTGCCGATCCGTTTCCATTGTGACTAATGGCGGTCTTGAATATCTGTCATGCCACCACCCTTTAATGAGGCTGTCCAGCGAACTGTCGGTTTTATAGTTTATGAAGGGAAGGTCCTGTATTTTTTCAATATCCACCTCTTCGCTTGATATCAAACACAGCTTTTCTTTGTGCAGCAGCTGTTTCTCCCCGTACCAATCGTGATTTCCCCGCAAAATTCCCAGTTGGACTTTGGAAGAATCCAGCAGTTTCATGATGTCCGTACTCCATCCTGTATTCACGTTGAATTGAACATTCGGGTATTGTAGTGAATATTTTTTTAATATTTTAGGCAGTTTATACTGGGCGAAATTGCTCGAGACCCCCAAACGCAACGTTCCCCTTACTTCTCCTTGAAGATTTGACATATAATCTTTCGTCTTCTGGAGATGATTTATCATTTCCTCTGCGTATTGCGCCAGATACGCACCTTCAGAAGTAAATTCAACCCCTCCTTTCACTTTAAAGAACAAGGGTGTTCCGAATTCCTTCTCCAGGTTTTTAAGTCTATATGTAAGAGCGGGCTGCGAAACATATAAACGCTCAGAAGTATGACTGATATTCTTTTCTTCATATAAAATTTTCAGCACATTCCAATCTTTTTCATCCATAATGATACCTCCGCATCAGTGTTATAAATATTTTTTAATTTTTTAATAATAAATTATCTATTTCACTTATATCAAATAGTATCATAACATGATTTTAAATACTTTTTAAATGTAAATTTGAAAGGGTGTTATGTAAATGAAAGTACCTGTAGTAATTATGCGTGGAGGAACAAGTAAGGGTGTCTTCATTGATTACGAACAAATGCCAACTGAGCGTAAACTATGGGATGAGTTTTTGCTGGACATCATGGGCAGTCCCGACAGCAGACAGATTGACGGCCTTGGCGGCGCGAATTCTCTCACAAGTAAAGCTGCCATCATTAAAAAATCCGGACAGCCGGATATCGATATAGAATATACATTTGCACAGGTGAGTATCGGAAATCAATTGGTAGACTTCAAAGGAAACTGTGGTAATATTTCCTCTGCAGTCGGTCCCTATGCCATCAACCAGGGGCTTGTACCCGTTGTTGAACCTGTTACAACCGTCAGGATTTTCAATACGAATACCCAAAAGATGATCATTTCTGAAGTAGAAGTGGAAAATGGTCAGGTGAAAACAGAAGGACTGTGCTCAGTACCAGGTGTTCCCGGCACAGGGTCGCCGGTATACCTCTCATTCGTCGATGCCGAAGGAGCGGTAACCGGAAAGTTGTTCCCTACGGGGAATCCTGTGGATACCATTGAAACATCCAGAGGAATGATGAGAATTTCCATCATAGACGTCGCCAATCCATTGGTGTTCATAAATGCCCGGGATGTGGGACTGACCGGGTCCGAACTGCCTCATGACTTCACACCGGAGAAGTTGGCGGAACTTGAAGAAATACGGTCAATTGCTGCTGAAAAATGTCAGTTTGCCAAAAAAGAAGAAGCTACCCGATTATCGCCTGCAG
The DNA here is from genome assembly GCF_000986795.1 of Salinicoccus sediminis. GTDB lineage: Bacteria > Bacillota > Bacilli > Staphylococcales > Salinicoccaceae > Salinicoccus > Salinicoccus sediminis. Next base: position 71,809 of record NZ_LAYZ01000025.1, read on the forward strand.
TCCCTAAAATGACGATTATCGCCCCGCCAGAGAACTTTACAGACGTAGCAGGCGTTGAAAGGAAAGCCGGAGATATGGATTGCAGAATCAGAATGATGTCCATGCAAAAACCACATCAGGCCCTGGCGATAACCGGCGCAATCTGTACAACTGCTGCTGCATTTTTGGAAGATACCATTTTCTCAGACTTCCTGGAAGTGGAGAGTCAGGTCATCCGGCTCGCGCATCCGGCTGGAATCATGGAAACCAAAGTGGATCTCATAGCTGGGAAAATATGTGCAATCAAAGTAGTACGTACTGCGCGTGTAATTCTGGAAGGCAGTGTGCATACGAAGCATGATTATGAGTTTGCCGCCAACCTTGCATGACGCCCACAACTAGTCCGGTTCTTCCCTCCAAGAGCGAGTGGCAGCCTACTGGGTGTTTTAGTTTCGCTTGAAATCTGTCGTGATTATAAATTTGATGTATTTTTCAATATCGGCTTCCAATGTTTCAAAAGACGTATACATCTTAAAATAGAAATCCCCCCTTATAGTATTTACAGAGTGTTTATTATTTCTCTGTCTACTACAAGGGGAGAATATCAGAGTGCTTTTCTATATATGAATATATATCAACGTTTTGAAATCAGTTCTTATAAATTATGCATAATATATCGTCTTAAATGCTGATGATACCAAACAATACAGCTACACCAATCAACACGAGGCTCAGTCCCCATAACCAGAAAAATGAATAGCGGATATGTTTTCCTATTTCTAATCCTGATAATCCAAGTGCCAGCCATACTGCTGGTGCCAATGGACTGATGAAGGTACCTACAATATTTCCAATAATCATGGCATAGGCAGTTGACAAGGAATCTATCCCTACTGCCGAAGCAATTTGTTCTATAACCGGGAATAATGCAAAATAATAAGCATCTGTACTCAGCAGCATATCAAAAGGAATTCCCAAAATACCAACAATCAAATGAATATATTGCGTCACTCCTTCAGGAAGAATCGTGACGAAATCTTTTGAAATGGCATCCAACATACCTGAGCCTGTAAGTACCCCTAAAAACAGACCGGCAGCGAGGATAATACCTGCCATTGTCAATGCACTTGGTGCATGGGCACGTAATCTGGCTGTCTGATCTGTGACATTCGGATAATTAATCAGCAATGCAACAGCGACCCCCATCATGAAAGCAAAACCAGACGGAATAATACCTGAAACTAAAACACCAATAACAGCAAGCGCTACAATCAAATTCACCCAAATAAGTTTAGGTCTCACCAATGAATTTCCATGCGAGTCGGTTTCTTTGTTCTTTGCTTCATCGTCTTCCTCATCATTTTCTTCAGACGATACTACTAGAGCTACTGCACCATCAACCAGTCCATATTGGTTTTTAATTCTGCGTTGTTCTCTGAATCCAAGGAAAACAGCAAGTCCAAGCATTAAAATTAAACCTACAATTTGAACAGGAATCAACGGCTGCCAAAGCTCATTTACATCCATGCCAAGTACAGAAGCCACACGTCCCATAGGTCCTCCCCACGGCACCATATTCATAATAGCTGCACTGCCACCTACCAGTAAGAGAAGCAAATATGGATTCATCTTCAACCTTTGGTACAACGGCAAAAGTGCAGGTACTGTTATCAGAAATGTCGATGCACCTGAACCGTCCAGCTGTCCAATCGCTGCAATCAGCACAGTTGCCACAGCGACTTTTACTACATTACCGCCTGATAAAGCTATCATTTTATTAATTATCGGTTCAAAAAGACCTGCATCCTGCATAATTCCAAAGAATATTATAGCAAAGATAAACATGACAACAACATTCATAACCTGGGCAATACCATCCTCAAAGAAGACACCAATTTCCGCCACACTAAAACCGGCGATCAAAGCGCCAATGACTGGCAAAATGATCATTATAACAATTGGCGAAGTTCTGTTCCAAATCAGTAATACTACTATGGTTAGAATTGTTAAAATTCCAATTAAACTTAGACTCATATTTCTTCCTCCTGTTCACAAAATCTTTCCACAAATGAACGCGCTTTCATTTATAACTATAAATACCTTAAGATTATAATGGATTAGTCAAGCGTTCAAAATCCTATTAACATCGTATAACATAACTCAGTTTATGTAATGTTGTGGTTTTATTGTTCTTTTAAACCACTTTATGTGTTTTTTGGTTTTAATGAACAAAAAAACATAATGGTTTAAAACCATTATGTTGATAAAGAAATCATGTGCACTTAAAGCATTTCAACCCAATAAATATTTACGTTCCGGGCGTCCCACCGTTCCATATTCCACCTCTGAACGACACTCATTTACGGAAATCAAATATTCCAAATATCGTCTTGCAGTCGTTCTTGACGCTCCCATTTTTTCACCTATTTCCTCAGCCGACAAACCTTTCTGATTGTTTTTAAGAACCACTAATATATTATGAAGAGTATTTGCATCTATCCCCGTCGGCAATATCTGTTCAGTTTCTATCTTATTTTCATCTGGATTTTTAAACAGCTTGTCCACATCATTTTGATTTACTTCTTCTTTGTTTTGTAATAGATTCCTGTCCTGAAGATATTTCTCTATTGTATTTGTAAAACGGTCAACTGTAACAGGCTTAATTAAATAGTTTTTCACACCGTTTCGTATTGCTCTTTCAAGGAATGTTTTATCCGTCGCTGCTGTAATCATAATAATATCGACATCCTCGTAGTTTTGTCGGATAGCCGGAATGATGTCGGTTCCCAGTTGGTCAGGCATATAAATATCAAGTAACAGCAGATCTACTTTTCTGGTATTTAAAAGCTCAAAGGTTTTTTCGGCATTTAACGCTTTTCCCACTACCTCAACACCTGATATTTTTTCAATAAATTTTTCATGAATATCGGCTACGCGAAAATCATCTTCCGCTATTGCGATCTTTATCGTCTCCATCATTGTTCCCCCTTCCATTTTAATTCTTTAGGCAAGTATACCGTAAACACAGAGCCCTCTCCGACTTCACTTTGGACTTCAACCAGCCCCCCGAGTTGGCTGACAGTTTCATGAACATTTGCAAGTCCATAACCTCTTGGGTCATGAGATTTCTTTTGTGTGAAATCTCTGTTAAAAAGAAGCGCCTTGTTCTTCTCGGAAATGCCGGTTCCATTATCATGGACTTCAAAAATGATATCATTCCCAAGATCTGTAGCAAAAAACGTTACATATGAATGTTCATGATTCAGAGAAACAGCTTCAAATGCATTATCTAAGAGATTCCCGATAATTACGATAAGGTGCGTCAATTTGATATGATTGGGCAGAGTGTGGAGGGAACTGTTTGAATCAATGTCAAAGTTGATTTTCTGTTCGGATGCTTTTCCCATTTTCCCCAATATTACGGCTTGTATCTTTGTGTCCTCAAGCTGATTAAAAAGGATACGATTTTTAATCTGTAATTCTGTTGTTTCACTCTGTATCATACGGACCGCTTCTTCGTATTCACCTAATTGCAATAAACTGGATAATACATATAATTTATTCGTAAATTCATGGGTTTGGGCGCGTAGATCTTCCGAGTAGCTCTGAACTTCAGAAATCGTGTTGAGCATTTGCTCAAATTCAGTTTTATCACGGAATGAAGCGACAACCTCTTTCACTTCATCTTTATGAAAAATCGGTGTCTGATTGACAATCAATGTCTTATCTTCCAATGATAATTCCTGGTCCATTTGAGGTTTTCCTGTTTTAAAAAGCTCGTAATGGCTGGAACCGGGCAATACGTCTTCGATTTTGGAATTTTGAAAACTCCCTTGGACATTTAAAAGTTTTCTTGCAGTGTGATTCATCATCGTTATCCCGCCGGTCCTGTCATATGACAGGATGCCTTCCCTGACTGATTCCAAAATGGCATCTCTTTCCGTATATAATTTGGCAATTTGATAAGGCTCCAGGCCCATCGTGTCCCTGCGGATATTTCTCGCCAGCAGTACACTTCCTATAATGGCGATCACGAATACGATCAGTGACCTGTATGTCACATCAATGACATCATTTAAAATCCGTTCCTGAATATCTTCCACGAGGAAACCGACCGACACAATACCAATAATTTCACCATCCTGGTTAAAAATCGGTGATTTTCCCCGAAGCGAAGGCCCTAATGATCCGTCTGCTCTTGAAATATAAGATTCACCTTCAACAAGCGCCCGGTCATTATCCCCTCCGACCATTTCCTCTCCAATTTGTTCGGGATTGGTATGGGAATATCGAATGCCTTCCTGATCGCCAACGACGATGAACTCGGCATCTATTTGTTCTCTTATTCTTTCCATAGCCGGTTGAATCACCTGCGCGGGGTCATTTGTTTGAAACATATCTGTCAGTTGAGGCATCAAAGAAATCGTCCTGGAAATTTTTAAAGCCGTCTGTCCCCTTTCCTCCTCTATTTCCTTTGCCTCAGAGTAGGAATAAGATGCGGTTAAAACAATAATGACAAAAAGCACAAGTGATAATACCAGAATCAGTATTTTAGTCTGTAGTGATACTTTCAAAAATTTCAGCTTCCTTTAGCATTTAAATGATCCTTCCAACAGCTTTTATGTTGAAGAGGATATCATTTAATTTTAAACCATCAATGGCTTTACTTCTATATCAGTGATACTATTTTCTCTGAATGTGCCGTCTTAAGTGAATAATACTCTGTGATTTACAATACTGCAAAACGTACTCCACATATCCGGAGCTGTCCAATCTTTATATGCATCATAAAAAAGACCGCCAAATCAGCGGTCAGCATAAAACTTTACAGTATAACTGAAAAAGCTATTCTCTTTTTTTGAACCTGTCTCCAGTATTAATATATATAATCATATATACAACGATGCCCAAAAATAAAATAAGACCTGTATAGAACAACCCATTCATTTCAAATGCTATACTGAAAATCCAGAACAACATACTAAATGATAAGGCAAACATCATTTTCCCCATAAACTTAGTTAGTCTGGCGGTATCATACTTCTTTTTTTCCTCTGGTGACATCGTATTATAACCGGCTATTAAGGAAGAACCTTTACCATTTAAAAGTAAAATCCCCAATATAATAAACAATACAATGACACCAGCTATTATCAGCAATGCAATAATGTTATCTCCCACCGTGTACCCCCTTTGCACATAGTTGCTAGTAAACTATCCGGTCTTTCAGATAATGATTATATTTTTGCATTGCCACAATTCAGCTGTTCGATTCAATGGTATCAAACCTTTTTATAAATATCGAACTTTATATTTAAATTATTTGTCTGCTACTTGTATGTGACGTGAATACTAAAGGATATGAATATCATTGAAAGTACCAGAGATTATGACCTGTTGGACCCACCCGTTGACCTGGAGTCACGTTATACTGTCGAATATGACCCTGATGAAGTCGAACTTGCAGTGACAGCATTTGAAGATCTGTAAATATTTATACCCCGGAGCCAAATGTGAGGTGCACCCCTAAAGTTGAACTCCAAAATTCAACTTTAGGGGTGCTTTTATATGTACAGAAAACATACAATAGATTTTAAGCTGAAGGTGATTCAGCTATATTGTTTGATTTACATTATATAGTACTATAAAAATCACAACCTCTAAAGTAGTGAAGTGATGTTGTGCACCAAAAAGTTATGTTTAAAAAGTATGTTTCCTGTAATCTACAGTAGACATGTCTTTTTATTCTATCATGATTATAAAAGTGGATGTATTGATGGATGGCAGATCCCAGCTCTGTATATGGCTTGAACGACTAGCCATAAAACATTTGTTTAAGCATCCCAAAGAAGTTCTCCACCGGAGAACTATACAGACATTTGCCTTTTCAAGACATACTTTGAAATGTCTCATTTCTTTTAAAATACCTCACCTTTTTTTGTGCCGATATTACCAGCCCTGGCCCGAATGACCTGTCATTCGATAGTCTGTTCAATTAATGCTTCTAAAGGCTTTACTTCGATATCAGTGTGGGCCACTGATTAGATTTTATAAGACAAAGCCTCTCCACTGAATGCATCCATAAATGTGACAAGTAAAATTTTTTCCTGATGCTGAAATATTATATTGAGTGACATTAATCAATACCTTTTGATACGGACGATTGGTTTTGAACCGACGGGATAGTTTGTTCTTAGCTACTTCACCGACTGTTCCTTTTTACTGATATACATCCCATTTACCCTAGTTAAGCCTAAAAGACACTTTCTTATTCCGAAACACAATGCAGTTTAACAAAACAGTAGAAATTTATCTCGGGCTGCTGAATTAAACTGGTTCGGAGAAATATTTAAATACAAAGCACTCCACATATTTGAGTTTAGTTCCACTCAAATATGTGAAGTGCTGTATTTCAAACCTCTACTGACTGAAAAAACTATAAATAATAGCTATAAAGTCACTGCGGTTCCACTTCCTGTGACAGAATATGCTCAGGTTCTTCAAATTGGTATTACACATGCTCAATTTCACCTGTAAACTCAAACTCTCCTTCATCTTCATAGGCCGGACTGACTGGATATAAGAGATCTTTACCAACATCTAAACCTTCGAGTGAAACTTTGTAAGAAAGTGTCTCCATATCCGCTTCTCCCATCAGCTCATCATTCAATACAATGTGCCTATACCCTGGTTATCTCCGGTATTTTGAAATTTGAACCTGATGTCATTTTCACCTGCATACAGATCTGATGAAATAGTGTATCGTTCAGAACCATTATTATATACATAATTTAGTTCGCCGTCTTTGATATAGAATGTATAACCACTGCCTCTGTTTCCAAGTGCAAGCAATACCCCTTCATCATCTTCAGTTATATCAATAGGAATTGTGATTTCATAATTCCTATCCAATGTTAAAGATGATGCAGACTCGCTTAAATGAGACATACCTGGATAAACTGTAAAGGATTCCCTTGCTCTCAAGTTATCTTCCGGTAAATTCCCCAAACCGTCCAGGAAGTTCTCAGATAGAGGTAGAGCCCCATTCTTTTCAGCTTCCACATGCCAAGTATCAATCAGATTGTCCAATATTCCCGGATACTCCTCTGAAACATCATTGAGCTCGGAAAAATCCTTGGACTGGTCAAACAAAGGCGTGCTTGATATGAAATCGGAAAAGTATATGAAAGTAATGGAAGTAAATTCACTTGGTACACTTTTAGGGATTCAGAAAAGTATTCCTAAAATGCAGGAAAATGGCGGGGGTTCCATCATTAATATTGCATCAATCGGTGGTCTGAAATCAGGTAATGCGGATGGTGGGGATGCTGCATACTCGGCATCTAAAGGTAGTGTTCGATCATTGACAAAGCACGTTGCACATAACTTTGCTAAAGATAATATTCGTTGTAGTGCTGTATATCCAGGCGAGATTATGACTGACATGCTGAAAAATGTATTCGACGAAAACCCTGAAATGTGGGATCAAGTCAAAGTAACAAGCCCGCTTCCAAATCATATTGCTGATCCAGTAGATATTGCTAATGGTGCAGTTTACCTGGCAAGCGATGATGCGAAAGCAGTGACAGGTACTGAACTCGTGATTGACAACGGTACAATGACGCATTAATAGTATAAGATGGGGTATGAAGGTGCTCCACTTCATATCCCCTTTTTGTTATATGCTGACATGATTACAGAAAAGCCACTCTATATAGTCAGGAGCTGAAAAATTTAAGATCCTCCTTACATAAAAAACACTCCCTGGATTTTCCAGGGAGTGTTTCAATATATAAGCATATATTAACGTTTTGAGAACTGTGGAGAACGACGGGCTTTCTTAAGACCGTATTTGTAACGTTCTTTCATACGTGGGTCACGTGTAAGGAGTCCTGCTCTCTTGAGTGGTCCACGGTTCTCAGGGTCTGCTTCCAGAAGTGCTCTTGCAATTCCGTGACGGATTGCCTGTGCCTGTCCTGTGAAGCCTCCGCCTTTGACGTTTACCAGTACATCGTAGTTACCTTCTGTTTCTGTAACTGCGAAAGGCTGGTTCAAGTCAAGGATCAAACTTTCGAATGGAAGGTATTCTCTCATGTCACGGCCGTTTACTGTGACATTACCTTCACCTGGTACTAAGCGTACGCGTGCTACTGAGTGTTTACGACGACCTGTTCCTGCATATTCTACTTTAGCCAATGAATTAACCTCCTATTCCTTAACCGCGAAGTTCGTATTTTTCTGGTTTTTGTGCTTCATGCGGATGCTCGCTTCCAGCATACACGTGAAGTTTCTTGCCTGTTGCGCGACCGAGTGGGTTCTTCGGAAGCATGCCTTTGATGGAGTTTTCCAAGAGGCGTACAGGGTTTTTGTCTCTAAGGTCTCCTGCAGAGATGGATTTGATTCCACCTACGTGTCCGGAGTGTCTGTAGTACATTTTATCCTGTGCTTTGTTACCACTCAATTCGATTTTCTCAGCGTTGATGATGATTACATTGTCACCTGTATCAACGTGCGGTGTGAATGTCGGTTTGTTCTTGCCGCGAAGGATCGCTGCAACTTCTGAGGAAAGACGGCCGAGTGTCTCTCCCTCTGCATCGACAACATACCATTTACGCTCAATGTTAGCTTCGTTGGCCATAAATGTTTGACGCATTTTTTGTCCTCCTAGTTTATCAGTAATCTGCTCGTTTTTATGCTTTAAAATAAAAAAAGCTTCTTCATGTTATTATATCTGTTCTACAATAAGTTTCCGGGGCTTATCGCGGGTGATATAAAATTATACCGTTGTCTATGATAACCTTATAAGTGCATTTTGTCAATGTTTTTCAAGGTTATTTTTCATTTGCTGCAATGTTTCCGCGAGGGCTTTTTCATCGAGGAATACACGTTCCAGATACAGCCCTTCAGCGGGTGCCGTTTTGGGCACGAGCTTCCTGTCACGCGCCCCGAGTATCTCCGGTGTTTTCGTGCCGTCCCATCTGCCCTGGCCGACTTCGAGTACGTATGCAACGAGTATCCTCACCATGTTGTACAGGAAACCGGAGCCGATGATGACGAAGTCGAATCCGTCTTCTGTCCTGACGAGGTCGAAGCGGTGGATATGTCTCACTTTATATTCGATTTCGGATTTGGCGCTCGAGAAGCTGGTGAAGTCATGTGTGCCAATGAAGTACTGCATGGTTTCACGCATGCGCCGTTCATCCAGCGCATGGGGATAGAAGACTTTGAGGCCGTCCTGGAACGGGTTCCTGTCCCTCCCCTGGTATATCCTGTACCTGTACGCCTTGCCCTTTGAATGGTACCTCACATGGTACTCATCACTGATTTCCGTGACTTCGCGCACGAGTATGTCTTTCGGCAGGCCTGAATTCAGTGCGAATTTCCATTTATCCTCCGGGATGCCGATATGGGAATCGAAATGGAAGTACTGCTCGATTGCGTGGACTCCCGCGTCAGTCCGGCTGGCGGGATGGATGCGGACGAATTCCTTATGCATGCGGCGGAGGACCTGCTCGATTTCATCCTGTACAGTACGGGCATCCTTCTGATACTGGAAGCCGTGGAATCTGCTGCCGTTATAACTCACTTTTACTAAATATCGCATTGGTGATGCTCCTTACTGTCTGATCGTGAACAGGATGATTCCGAACAGGACCATCATGATTATGACGGCTGTATCTTTGAACTGCCAGTCCAGTACACGGTAGCTTGTCCGCCCCTTTTCCCCCTGATAACCCCTGACTTCCATGGCCACCGCCATCTCCTCCGCTCTTTTGAATGCGGATATGAACAGCGGGATGAATATGGGTGTGAGTGCATTGAGGCGTGATTTGAGGCTGCCTGTCATGAACGTGGAGCCCCTTGCGCTCTGTGCCTTGATGATCTTTTCCGTTTCATCCATGAGTGTCGGTATGAAGCGCAGGCTGATCGACATCATCATCGCAATTTCATGTACAGGCACCCTCAGCACTTTGAGCGGCCGGCAGATGCGCTCAATTGCATCGGTCAGGGACAGCGGGCTGGTCGTCAGCGTAAGCAGTGTCGTGATGAGGATGAGCATTGCAAGGCGTATCGTAATGTAGATGCCGCGGATGATGCCTTCGGATTCTATGGTGAACCACCCCGCATCGACCAGCACCGTTCCCCCTTTTGTGAAGAAGAGGTGCATCATGAATGTAAATACGATCAAAAGCAGGATCAGCTTCAGCCCGTTGAACAGGAATATGAGGGAGAGTCCCGCAAGCTTCGTCAGACTGAGGACAAAAAGGATCAGCAGAAGATATCCTGTCCAGTGGTTCGCAAAAAACACAATGATCATGAAGAGCAGCACCGCGATGATCTTCGCCCTGGGATCGATCCTGTGGACCAGGCTGTTGCCGGGGATATACCGTCCGAGCAGCATCTTACTCAGCATGACCATCCCTCCATTTCGTATAGAGCCCGATGAATTCCTCTTTGGTCCCGGGCATCTTTTCGAACTTTATGCCCTTTCGTTCAAGGTCAAAGGTGAGTCTTACTATATCCGGCACTTCGAGTTCGTACTCCCTGAGAAGCGCTTCATCTGTCAGAATATCTTTTGTACTGCCTGAACGGATGAGGTTTCCCTGATTCAGAAGCTTCACTTCATCTGTATACTCGTATACATCGTTCATATCATGGGTGATCAGTATGACGGTGATGCCCATCTCCTTCTGTATTTTCCCGAACAGTTCCATCGTCTCTATATGGCTGAGTGGATCGAGTCCCGCTGTCGGTTCATCCAGGATGAGGACATCGGGTTCCATTGCCAGTATTCCCGCAATGGCAACCTTCCTCATCTGTCCTCCGGACAAATCGAAGGGTTGTTTATCAAACAGAGCTTCATCGACATTCAGCAGCTTCAGATAATATTCCGCCTTCTCCCTGGCTTCATCTTCACCCATGCCGATGTTTTTCGGCCCGAACATCACATCCCTTATGACCGATTCCTCAAACAGCTGGTGTTCGGGGAACTGGAAGACCATGCCCACCCGCTTTTTAGCCTGATGGACGGTCCTCTGTTTCGTCCTGCGTCTGAGTGTAATATCCCCGACGTGCACTTCCCCGTAGCTCGGCAGTAAAAGCCCGTTCAGATTCTGGATCATCGTCGACTTCCCGCTGCCGGTCTGTCCGATGATTCCATAGTATTTTCCTTCTTCGAACTCTGTGCTGATCCTGTTCAATGCCAGGTGTTCAAACGGCGTGTTTTCCTGATAGATGCTCGTCAGCTTTTCCAGTCTGATATTCATAGGCGTTCCACCAGTTCATCGTATGACATGTAGCAGCCCTCGAGCAGCCGGTCCGCCATCGAAATCGTAAAGGGCAGGACGAGCCGGCTTGAAATGAGCGATTCCGTATCCTGGTAGATTTCCTCCACAGTGCCTTCATTGATCACACGGCCGTCCTTCATGACCACGGCATGATCACTGACCCCGATTTCTGCGAGATCGTGGGTGATGTATATGATCGTAGTCATCTTATCCTTATGGATTTGCCCGAGGATTTCAAGCACATCCCGCCTGCCCTGGGGATCGAGCATTGATGTGGCCTCGTCAAGGATGAGGAGGTCCGGCTCCATCGCAAGTGCACCGGCAATCGCCACGCGCTGCTTCTGTCCGCCGGAGAGCCTTGACGGTTCATGGGTGCGGAATTCCAGCATATTGACCGCCCGCAGTGCTTCCTCGACTTTCCTCACCATTTCGTCTCTCTCCACACCGTTGTTTTCCAGTCCGAACGCCACATCATCTTCTACCGTGGCGCCGACAAACTGGTTATCCGGATTTTGGAACACTATCGCAAAGCGTCTCCTGATATCCTGAAGGTTCTCTTCCGTCAGAACCTCTCCGTCTATCCTGATCTCGCCCGCGTAGCCTTCCAGCACGCCCATCAGAAGCTTCACCAGCGTGCTCTTGCCGGAGCCGTTGTGCCCGATTACAGAAGTCCATTCACCCCGCCGGAATTTCAGGGAGATATGATCCAATGCATTATAATCTTCTGCTCTGTAACTGTATGTGACATCGTTGAATTCGATCATATCTCCCACCACCTGAATTTATGTAATAAAAAAGCGCGTACCCTGCGTTCGGAGTCGCGCGATTATTCATGTATTGCCTGCAGGGTACGATGAGCTAGACAATACGGCACGCAGGCCGTACCATCGTAACACTCAGTCTGCTTTTATAGATTATGCTTCTTCTGAAGCAGTTACAGCGCCTTGCACGAATTCGATGATTACGAGTTCAGCACCGTCACCGCGGCGTTCTCCAAGCTTTTTGATGCTTGTGTATCCGCCCTGACGATCTTCAAATCGCGGAGCGATATCGTTGAAGAGTTTTTGGAGCGCATCTTGAGTCGTTCCATCTTCGTTAGTGATTTCAACGTTACGCACTGTCTGGCCTGCACGGCGTCTTGCAGCAAGGTTTCCTTTTTTACCAAGTGTGACGAGTTTATCAGCGACTTTACGGAGCTCTTTAGCTCTTTTTTCAGTCGTTGTAATGCGTTCACTCACGATAAGGGATGTAGCCAGATCGCGCAGCATCGCTTTTCTTTGGTCAGACGTACGTCCGAGTTTTCTGTAGCCCATTGAAATTTACCTCCTTTATCAATCTTCTTTACGAAGCCCCAACCCGAGGTCTTCAAGTTTGAATTTGACTTCTTCAAGAGACTTGCGTCCCAGATTTCTTACTTTCATCATGTCAGCCTCTGACTTATCAGTGAGTTCCTGTACAGAGTTGATTCCTGCACGTTTGAGACAGTTGTAGGAACGTACTGACAGATCCAGTTCCTCGATTGACATCTCAAGAACTTTTTCTTTCTGATCTTCTTCTTTTTCTATCATGATTTCAGCATTTTGCGCCTCATCAGTAAGACCGACAAAGATATTCAGATGTTCATTCATAATCTTGGCAGCCAGTGATACACCTTCCTGCGGGCTGATGGAGCCATCTGTCCAGACATCCAAAGTGAGTTTATCGAAATTGGTCATCTGTCCCACGCGGGTGTTTTCTACTGTGTAGTTTACCTGTTCGATCGGTGTATAGATTGAATCCACCGGAATCACACCTATTGCCAGATCGCTTTTGTTGTTGCCTTCAGCAAGAGTATACCCTCTGCCGCGGTTGGCAATCATACGGATTTTAAGCTGTCCGCCTTTGGAAACAGTGGCGATCTTAAGGTCGCGGTTCAAAATCTCGACATCACTGTCGTGGGTAATGTCCGCAGCCGTCACTACACCGTCACCGCTGACATCTATCTCAAGTGTTTTCTCATCTTCAGAATAGATTTTCAGTGCGAGCTTCTTAATGTTCGTAACGATCGTTGTAACATCCTCAACAACGTTTTCGATTGTTGAAAACTCATGCAGTACATTTTCTATTTCTATCGTTTTGACAGCCGCACCAGGTAATGAAGATAACAGAATGCGACGCAAGGAGTTCCCAAGTGTTGTTCCATAGCCTCTTTCAAGAGGTTCAACAACAAACTTACCAAACTTAGAATCTTCCGATACTTCAACTGTTTCAATTCTAGGTTTTTCGATTTCTATCATTTGTTTACTTTTCCTCCCTTTAAACGCCGGAAATAATATGCAACCATGTGTTTACATTACATGAATAGCGTTCCTGTAACCAGCAATTATACGCGGCGACGTTTAGGTGGACGGCAGCCATTGTGCGGTACAGGAGTTACATCTTTGATTGCTGTAATTTCCAATCCTGCAGACTGGAGCGCACGGATAGCTGCTTCACGACCTGCACCAGGTCCTTTTACTGTAACTTCAACAGTTTTCAGGCCATGTTCCATAGCTGCTTTGGAAGCAGTTTCTGAAGCCATTTGTGCAGCGAAAGGTGTTGATTTCTTGGATCCCTTGAAGCCGAGTGCACCTGCTGATGACCAAGACAATGCATTACCGAAATCATCTGTAATTGTTACGATTGTGTTGTTGAATGTTGAACGGATGTGAGCCACACCGGACTCAATATTCTTTTTCACTTTACGTTTACGAGTTTGTTGTCTGCGAGCCATTATTATTCCTCCTTTTCCCTACTTATTTTTTCTTATTCGCAACTGTTTTAACTGGACCTTTACGGGTACGGGCATTGTTTTTAGTCTTCTGTCCACGAACCGGGAGTCCACGACGGTGGCGAATACCTCTGTAAGATGCGATTTCCATCAGACGTTTGACGTTAAGGTTCTGTTCACGGCGAAGATCACCTTCGATCTTGTAGCTGTCAACAACCTCACGGATTTTGTTCAATTCGTCTTCAGTAAGATCCCTTACGCGTGTGCTTTCTGAAACAGCCGCTTTTTCAAGGATTTCTGCAGATCTGGAATGACCAATTCCGTAAATATAAGTCAGTGAGATTACGACACGTTTTTCACGTGGTACGTCTACTCCTGCAATACGAGCCATATTGTTACACCTCCGTTTATAATTTTAGCCTTGCTTCTGTTTATGCTTAGGGTTCTCACAGATTACCATAACTTTACCTTTTCTGCGGATGACTTTGCATTTTTCACAGATCGGTTTTACTGATGGTCTTACTTTCATGTGTATTACCTCCTTAGAATATGGAGTCCATTATTTGAAACGATAAGTGATTCTGCCCCGAGTCAGATCATACGGTGACATTTCAACTGTTACTTTATCGCCAGGAAGAATACGTATATAGTTCATACGGATTTTACCTGAAACATGAGCGAGTATCTCATGTCCGTTTTCAAGTTCAACTTTGAACATGGCGTTCGGTAAAGTATCGAGTACAGTACCTTCCAGTTCAATAACATCCTGTTTACTCATTATAAATTCCCCCTTTACAGTCTTCTAATCCCTATTAGAAATTCACTTCAGGTGAAGTTTGGACATACACTTAACGTTAAATATTGAACCCGGATATTTTTCGTAGTGAGACGAGCTGGATTCACCCAAAGTGTCTGAAGAGGTGAATATCCTTATAAGTTCTGCAAAATTTCATCAATATCATTGAACACTTCATCAATATCACGAGCTCCATCAACATTGACCAATACACCCTGATTCTCATAGAAGTCAAGCAATGGTGCTGTTTGCTTAATGTTCACTTCAAGACGATTTGCAACTGTTTCAGGATTATCGTCTTCTCTTTGATACAGTTTTCCGCCATCCAGATCACATACGCCTTCCTGTTTAGGAGGGTTGAACACAAGATGGTAAGTGGTTCCGCATACTTCACAGATGCGGCGGCCGGTCAGACGGTTCATCAGCTCTTCTTCAGGCACTTCCACGTTGATTGTTCTGTCAATCTTCGTATCAAGTTCATCCATGATTCTGTTGAGCGCTTCAGCCTGTTCCACCGTGCGGGGGAAACCATCCAGCAGGAAGCCTTCCTTGGCATCACTCTGGCTCAGGCGTTCTTTGACGATACCGACTGTCACTTCATCCGGAACAAGTTCGCCTCTGTCCATATAGGATTTGGCTTCATTGCCGAGCTCTGTTCCATTCTTGATTGCAAGACGGAACATGTCGCCGGTTGAAATATGAGGGATCGGGTATTTCTTTATAATCTTGGAAGCCTGAGTACCTTTGCCGGCACCAGGGAGTCCCATTAATATAATATTCATACGCTTTTCCTCCTACCTGCGTTTTCTGAAACCGCGGTATTCTCTTTGGTTTGCCTGTGCTTCCAATTGTTTCATTGTTTCAAGTGCAACACCGATAACAATCAGTAAGCTTGTACCTCCAATTTGAATCGCCTGCGGCAGATCCATGAACTTCGTTATAAGAAGCGGCAAGATGGAAATTCCGGCTAAGAACAGTGAACCTACAAACACCAGGCGGTACAGCACAGAGGTGATGTAATCCTGGGTGTTTCTGCCCGGGCGTATGCCGGGTACGTAACTCCCCTGTTTCTTAAGGTTATCTGCCATCTTTTCAGGATTGACCTGGACGAATGAATAGAAGTACGTGAATGCTATGATCAGGACAACATAGAAGATCATGCCAAACCAATCTGACGGATCAGCAAATCTCGCCACTGTCTGGGCCCAGTTCTGATCGGGGAAGAATAGCGTCAGTGTTTGCGGCAGCATGAAGAATGCCATCGCAAAGATTACCGGTATTACCCCTGCCGGGTTGACTTTCAGAGGCAGAAATGTCGATTGCGGTGCCAAAGTGGACGAAGTTCTCTGACGTTTCGCATACTGGACCGGGATTTTACGCACAGCCTGCAGGATGAACACGGCAAATGCCGTAATCAGGAGCAGGAATACGAAAAGTGCAGCCATCTGCAAAATAGCCATCGTCGTGTCATCAGCGCCGACAAATCTCTGCTGGTAAAGCTGGATGATTGCATTTGGAATCACACCCAGGATACCTGCAAAGATGATTATGGAGATGCCGTTACCAACACCGTGTGTGGTAATCTGCTCTCCCAGCCACATCAGGAATGCAGTACCTGTTGTAAGTACAAGTGCAATCAACAGATATGATCCGATACTGCTTTCTTCAATCAGCATACCCTGGAACATCTGGTTGAATGCATACGACATACCGATGGATTGTATAAAAGCGAGGACTATAGTGAAATAACGGGTGAACTGAGTCAGCTTACGACGACCAACTTCTCCCTGTTTCGCCCATTCAGCAAACTTCGGCACAACATCCATCTGTAGGAGCTGCACCACGATGGATGCTGTAATGTAGGGCATGATGCCCATGGCAAGGATAGAGAAGTTCATCAATGCTCCACCACCGAAGGTGTTCATCAGATCAAGTACGCCCTGCTGACCGCCTCCCATTTCAAACACGCTCGGATCCACACCGGGAACCGGGATATACGTGCCGATTTTGAAGATGATTAGCATTGCCAGAGTAAAAAGAATCTTACTGCGGATCTCTTTGATTCTGAAGAAATTGGAGATCGTGCCAATCATTAGATCACCTCGTAGCTTCCGCCCTGTTCCTCAATTGCTTTAGCAGCTGAAGCAGAAAACTTATGAGCTTTAATTGTTAATTTTTTCTCCAGAGCACCATTGCCTAAGACTTTGATACCAGATTTTTCATTTTTAACAATGCCATTTTCTTTCAGCACAGCCGGTGTAACTTCAGCGCCGTCTTCTAAACGGTTAAGATCGCTCAGGTTTACAACAGCATATTCTTTACGGTTGATGTTCGTGAATCCGCGTTTAGGAATTCTGCGGAACAGTGGAAGCTGTCCACCTTCGAATGTCAGACCAACACCGCCGCCGGAACGTGAGTTTTGTCCATCGTGTCCACGGCCGGATGTTTTACCGTTGCCGGAAGACATACCACGTCCTACACGGTTGCGATTTTTACGAGCGCCTTCTACAGGCTTCATCTCATGTAATTTCATCTTCGCACCTCCTATTTTATAATATCATTATTTTTCTTCGACTGTAACCAAGTGGCTGACTTTTGCAACCTGTCCTCTGATCTGAGGTGTATCTTCATGTTCTACAGTTGAGTTGGTTTTCTTCAAACCGAGTGAAGCAACTGTTTTCCTCTGAGATTCAGGCTTGCCGATCAAGCTTTTTTTGAGGGTGATTTTAATCTTTGCCATATCTGTGTTTCCCTCCTTAGTTTCGTAGCTCTTCTACTGATTTACCACGCAATTCAGCAACTTCTTCTGCACTCTTCAGTTCAGTGAGTCCTGTGATCGTTGCGCGTACAACGTTGATTGGAGTGTTCGCACCCAGTGATTTACTCAGGATATCTGTAACACCTGCAAGCTCAAGTACCGCACGGACCGGTCCGCCTGCGATAACACCTGTACCAGGAGCGGCTGGTTTCATGAATACTCTGCCGGAGCTGAAGCGTCCGATGATTTCATGTGGAACAGTACCGTCAACAAGTGGTACTTCGATAAGATCTTTTTTAGCAGCTTCGATTGCTTTTTTGATTGCTTCAGGTACCTCTTGGGCTTTACCTGAACCGAATCCTACGCGGCCTTTTTTGTCCCCGACAACAACAAGTGCTGAGAAACGGAACTTACGTCCACCTTTTACAACTTTAGCGATACGGTTGATCGTAACCACACGCTCTTCGAATTCTTGTACTTTCTCTTCTCTACGAGCCATAAATGAATTTCCCTCCTTCGATTAGAATTGCAGACCGTTTTCACGTGCAGCTTCTGCCAACGCTTTAACGCGTCCGTGATAGAGATAGCCTCCGCGGTCAAATACTACAGTTTCTACATTTTTATCTTTAGCACGTTTTGCTATGAGTGCGCCTACTTCAGCAGCAGCATCTACGTTAGAGCCGTTTTCACCTTTGAAATCCGGATCAGTTGTAGAAGCACTTGCAAGTGTAACCTGCTGGCTGTCATCAATTACTTGTGCATAGATGTGCTGGTTGGAACGGTAGACGTTCAAACGTGGTCTTTCGGCTGTGCCGGAAAGCTTGTTACGCACTCGCTGATGTCTTTTTTGACGCACTTTGTTCTTGTCAATTTTAGCGATCATTGATGTTCACTCCTCACTTTAATTATTATTTACCAGTTTTTCCTTCTTTACGACGAACGAGTTCATCTTTATAACGGATACCTTTTCCTTTGTAAGGTTCAGGTGGACGTACGGCACGGATTTTTGAAGCGAGTGCTCCAACATACTCTTTGTTGATGCCTTCGATTTTAACATTCGTGTTACCATCCACTGAGATGGAAAGGTCCTCGGAAGGTTCAAATTCAACCGGGTGAGAAAGTCCAACACTCAGGACAAGTTTGCTGCCCTGCATTTGCGCACGGTAACCTACACCAACCAACTCAAGTTCTTTGGTGAAGCCCTGTGACACACCTACAACCATATTGTTGATGAGTGCACGGGTTGTACCATGGACAGTACGGTGTTCTTTGGAATCACTTGGTCTGACGACTTCAAGTGTATTATCTTCCAGGTTATAAGTCATATCTTCATTAAATGTATTTACAAGTTCACCTTTGGGACCCTTTACTGTGACAGTAGATCCGTCAATTGTGACTGTTACATCACTTGGAATTTCAATAATACGTTTACCTACACGGCTCATTAGTTTGCACCTCCTGTTAATTCATTACCAAACGTATGCGAGTACTTCCCCGCCGATATTTCTTTTGCGTGCTTCTTTATCAGTAAGCACACCTTCTGATGTTGAGATAAGAGCAATTCCAAGGCCGTTAAGGACTTTAGGAAGTTCTTCCCTCTGTGCATATACTCTGAGTCCAGGCTTGGAGATACGCTTCAGGCCTGTGATGACTCTTTCGTTTTTACTGCTGTATTTAAGGAATACACGGATAACGCCTTGCTTGTCATCTTCGATGTATTCTACATTTTTAACATAACCTTCTGCTTTCAGGATTTCAGCGATTTCCTTCTTGATGTTAGAAGCAGGGATTTCTAGTGTTTCATGTCTGACGATGTTCGCATTTCTAATGCGTGTCAACATGTCTGCAATTGGATCTGAGATTGTCATTTAAAGTGCCTCCTTTCAATTTATGGCGCTTACCAGCTTGCTTTTTTAACGCCAGGGATCTGACCTTTGTAAGCAAGTTCACGGAAACAAATACGGCAAAGCTTGAATTTGCGAATTACTGAATGTGGTCTTCCGCATCTTTCGCAGCGTGTGTATTCTCTTACTTTGAACTTTTGTTCTTTTTGCTGTTTAGCAATCATTGATTTTTTAGCCACAATTTCGCCTCCTTATAACTTACTTTTGAAATGGCATTCCGAACTGGGTAAGCAGTTCACGAGCTTCTTCGTCTGTGTTCGCTGTTGTAACGATGACGATATCCATACCTCTGACTTTGGATACTTTATCGTAGTCGATTTCAGGGAAGATCAATTGCTCTTTTACACCGAGTGTGTAGTTACCGCGTCCGTCGAAAGCTTTCTTCGAAATACCTCTGAAGTCTCTTACGCGCGGGAGGGATACTGAGATCAGTTTATCCAGGAAATCGTACATTCTTTCACCGCGGAGTGTGACTTTCGCTCCGATAGGCATTCCTTCACGCAACCTGAATGTAGCGATGGATTTTTTAGCTTTTGTGATTACCGGTTTCTGACCAGTGATTGCTTCAAGTTCTTCAACTGCAGTATCCAGTACTTTTGCGTTTTGAACTGCATCACCAACACCCATGTTCACAACAATCTTCTCGATTTTCGGTGTCTGCATCACAGATGTATAATTGAATTTATTAACAAGTTCGCTTTTGATTTGTTCATTGTAACGGTCTTTCAAACGTGCCATTGGATGGACCTCCTTCCATTAACTGATTAGTTCTTTTCGTATTTTACAGCCGGGATCTCTTTTCCGGACTTTACAGCTATTCTCACTTTGGTTCCGTCTTCCTTGAATTCATGACGGATACGAGTGCGTTCGCCTGTTTCAGGATCAACGTGCATTACGTTGGATACATGGATTGCCGCCTCTGTTTCGAGGATGCCGCCTTCAGGGTTCATCTGGGAAGGCTTCAGGTGTTTCTTGATCATGTTGACATTTTCAACAACCACACGGTCTTTTGCAGGGATTGCTTTGAGGACTGTGCCTTCTTTACCTTTATCTTTACCGCTGATTACAACGACTTTGTCTCCAGTTCTTACGTGCATGGGAATCGCACCTCCTTATTTAAATGTGGATTATAGTACTTCAGGTGCAAGTGAAACGATCTTCATGAAGTTGCCTTCACGGAGTTCACGCGCCACTGGACCGAAGATACGTGTACCTCTTGGACCTTTATCATCGCGGATGATTACACATGCGTTTTCGTCAAACTTGATGTATGAACCATCTTCACGGCGTACGCCCGATTTAGTTCTTACGATTACAGCTCTGACTACTTCACCTTTTTTAACAACGCCACCTGGCGTTGCATTTTTTACAGTAGCAACGATTACATCACCGATATTCGCTGTTTTACGGCCTGTACCACCCAGAACTTTGATAGTGAGCACTTCACGTGCACCTGAGTTATCTGCCACTTTCAAGCGGGATTCCTGTTGAATCATGCGAATGGACCTCCTTTACCTTCGATTGTTTAGATGATGACTGATTCTTCAACGATTTCCAAGAGACGGAAACGTTTAGTCTTGGACAACGGACGTGTCTCTTCGATTCTTACGATGTCGCCCATTTTCGCTGAGTTGTTTTCATCATGAGTTTTATATTTTTTAGAATATTTAACACGTTTTCCAATGATAGGGTGTCTTTTTTGAGTCTCTACCACTACCGTAATTGTTTTGTCCATCTTGTCGGATACAACACGGCCGCGGTAAGTCTTGCGTTCGTTTTTACCTTCCACTGTGTAAACCTCCCTTATAGATTACTGGTTTGCTTTAGCTTCGCTGAGCTCTCTCTCGCGGATAGTTGTTTTCATTCTTGCGATAGTTTTTCTAACCTCTTTGATACGAGCAGTGTTCTCTAGCTGGCCTGTTGCTAGCTGAAAGCGTAGGTTGAAGAGTTCTTCCTTCAGTTCTTTAACGTTTGTTTCGATTTCGGAAGTTGTCAGATCACGGATTTCTTTAGCTTTCATTCGTATCACCACCTAATTCTTCACGTCTTACGATTTTTGTTTTCACAGGCAGTTTGTGAGCAGCAAGGCGAAGCGCCTCTTTAGCTACATCTTCTTCTACACCTGCAACTTCGAACATGACACGGCCAGGTTTTACTACTGCAATCCAGCCTTCCACTGCACCTTTACCTGAACCCATACGTACTTCCAACGGTTTTTTGGTATATGGAGTGTGCGGGAAGATGTTAATCCACACTTTACCGCCACGTTTCATATAACGGGTCATAGCGATACGCGCTGCTTCAATCTGTCTTGAAGTGATCCATGATGTTGTTGTAGCCTGCAGTCCGTATTCACCGAATGATACTTCAGTTCCGCCTTTAGCGCGTCCTTTTGTGTCCGGACGGTGTTGACGACGGTATTTTACTCTTTTTGGTAATAGCATTTGTCAATTTCCTCCTTTACTTGTTGTCAGTCTTAACAGGAAGAACTTCTCCACGGTAGATCCATACTTTGACACCGAGTTTGCCGTATGTCGTATCTGCTTCTTCATGTGCATAATCAATGTCAGCACGAAGTGTATGCAGTGGAACTGTTCCTTCACTGTAACCTTCAGAACGTGCGATGTCTGCGCCGCCAAGACGACCAGAAACCTGTGTTTTGATACCTTTTGCTCCAGCTTTGATCGCTCTTCCAAGTGCCTGTTTTTGAGCTCTGCGGAAGGATACGCGGTTTTCAAGCTGACGTGCGATACTTTCTGCCACCAATTTAGCATCCATATCCACTTTTTTAACTTCGATTACATTTATGTGTACTTTTTTGCCGGTAAGTTTGTTAAGAGCAGTTCGGAGCTTGTCGATCTCGCTACCACCTTTACCAATTACCATGCCCGGTTTGCCTGTATGAAGCGCGATGTTCACACGGTTAGCAGCGCGTTCAATTTCCACTTTGGAAACTGCTGCGTCTTTAAGGTTGTTTTCGATATATTCACGGATTTTAAGGTCTTCGTGCAAAAGATCTGCAAAGTCTTTGTCTGCATACCATTTTGCTTCCCAGTCACGGATGACACCTGTACGAAGTCCAATAGGATTTATCTTCTGACCCAAATTAATTCCCTCCTTGTGGTTTTATGCGTTTTCTTCCACTTTGTTTTCTTCAGTTTCTTCTACTTCTTCTGAGACAGCTTCAGAAACTACAACTGTAATGTGGCTTGTACGCTTGTTGATTTTTGTTGCGCGTCCTTGTGCACGTGGACGGAAACGTTTCAATGTCGGACCTTCGTCAGCGTATGCTTCAGATACTACAAGGCTGTCGATATCCATGTCATAGTTATGTTCAGCGTTCGCTACGGCTGATTTGAGCACTTTCTCAACTACCGGCGAAGTTCTTTTATTAGTCAGGTTAAGAATTGCGATTGCTTCTCCAACTTCTTTGCCGCGGATAAGGTCAAGTACCATTCTCGCTTTGCGTGGAGCAATTCTAACTGTTTTAGCAACTGCTTTCGCTTGCATCTTTCGTTCCTCCTTTTATACCGTCTTTAACTTATCTTCTTGTTTTCTTGTCGTCGTTTCCATGACCTCTGTACGTTCTGGTTGGAGCGAATTCTCCAAGCTTGTGTCCGACCATGTCTTCTGTAACATATACCGGCACATGTTTGCGTCCGTCATATACGGCGATTGTCTGGCCGATGAAGTTAGGGAAGATTGTGGAACGGCGTGACCATGTTTTGATTACACTTTTTTTGTTGCTTTCGTTGTTCGCTTCAACCTTTTTCATGAGGTGTCCGTCAACGAAAGGTCCTTTTTTAAGACTGCGAGCCATTTAGGCGCCTCCTTCCAATAATGCGTGCGGATTTGTCATCCGCACACTATGGTTACTTTATTTCTTGTTCTTACGCTTTCTTACAATCAGCTTATCAGAGCGGTTTTTGCCTCTGCGGGTTTTCTTGCCGAGAGTCGGTTTGCCCCAAGGTGACATTGGTGACGGACGTCCGATTGGAGCGCGGCCTTCACCACCACCGTGTGGGTGATCGTTAGGGTTCATTACAGAACCGCGGACTGTAGGACGCTGTCTCTTCCATCTGGAACGGCCGGCTTTACCGACATTGATCAGTTCGTGCTGTTCATTGCCGACAGAACCGATTGTTGCACGGCAAGTCGCAAGGATCATGCGGACCTCACCTGAACGGAGTCTTACAAGTACATATTTACCTTCTTTACCAAGAACCTGTGCGTTCGCACCGGCAGACCTTACAAGCTGGCCGCCTCTTCCCGGTTTAAGTTCGATATTATGGATAGTAGTACCGACAGGGATGTCCTGGAGTGCCATTGCGTTACCTGTTTTGATATCCGCATCCGGGCCACTCATGATTTCGTGTCCAACCTTCACGCCTTTAGGTGCAAGGATGTAGCTTTTCGCACCGTCTGCATATACAACAAGTGCAATGTTCGCTGAACGGTTCGGATCGTACTCTATTGTTGCAATACGGCCTGGCACGCCGTCTTTGATACGTTTGAAGTCGATTACTCTGTATTGACGCTTGTGTCCGCCACCTTTATGACGAACTGTCATTTTACCCTGGTTGTTGCGTCCCGCTTTTTTCGGAAGCGGCTGTAATAATGTACGTTCCGGCGTTGTGGATGTAATTTCTGCAAAGTCGGAACCAGTCATATTACGACGAGCGTTCGTGGTCGGCTTATATTTTTTAATCGCCATCTCGTTTTACCTCCTTAATGGTATATCGGCTCTTCTAATTAGAAGATTTCAATAGAGCCTTCTTTAAGTGTTACGATTGCTTTTCTTCTTCTCTTAGTGTAGCCGCTGTAACGCCCCATGCGTTTTTTCTTCGGCTTGTAGTTCATGATATTCACTTTTTCGACTTTGACATCGAAAATTTCTTCAATTGCATATTTCACCTGTGTCTTGTTGGCTCTGACATCTACGTCAAAAGTGTACTTGTCAGAAGACATCAGATCAGCAGAACGCTCAGTGATTACCGGGCGTTGAATGATATCGCGTGCATCCATTACAGAAGCACCTCCTCTGCTTTATTGATAGCACCTTCAGTGAAGATAACACGGTCAGCAGAAAGGATGTCGAGTACGTTGAGCTGCTGAGGAGTCAGGATAGTGACACCCTGCAGGTTACGGGATGAAAGCTCGATATTCACATCTTCGCTTCCGAGTACAAGCAGTACCTTTTTGCTCGCTTCAAGATTTTCCAGAATTGCAAGGAAATCTTTTGTTTTTGGCGCATCCATAGTGAAGTCTTCAACTACTGTGAATGCTTCCTCGTTCACTTTGGCGGAAAGCGCTGAACGAAGTGCCAGACGGCGCATTTTCCTAGGCATTTTGTAGGAGTAGCTCCTTGGAGTTGGTCCGAATACTACTCCGCCGCCGCGGTAGTGAGGGGCACGGATTGTACCCTGACGTGCGTTGCCTGTACCTTTTTGTCTGAAAGGTTTTTTGCCGCCGCCACGTACTGCCGCACGGTTCTTAACTGAATGAGTTCCGCGGCGGAGTGACGCGCGTTGTAGGTTTACAGCTTCGAACAGGACGTGCTGGTTGGGTTCGATGCCGAAAATTTCCTGGTTGAGGTCTATAGAATTAACTTTAGTTCCTTCTTTTGATAAAACATCTAAGCTTGCCATGTGTTAAATCCTCCTTCCTTATCTATTATTTAACACCTTTTTTAAATGCTGCTGCGATTTTGAGATATCCTTTACGCGGACCTGGCACGTTTCCTTTAACGAGTAGGACGTTGCGCTCAGTATCCACTTTGACGATTTCAAGGTTTTGAAGTGTAACCGTTTCTCCACCCATGCGTCCAGGCATGTCTTTGCCTTTGAAAACGCGGGCCGGATCACTCATCTGCCCGATTGAACCGGGAGCTCTGTGGAAACGGGAGCCGTGGCTCATTGGTCCGCGGCTTTGGTTGTGGCGTTTGATGTTACCCTGGAAGCCTTTACCTTTTGATGTTGCTGTTACGTCCACAAAGTCGCCTGCTTCAAATGTATCTACAGTGACTTCTTGACCTACTTCGAATTCATCTGCTGCGAGATTTTTGAATTCGCGTACGAAGCGCTTAGGGGCTGCACCTGACGCTTTGGCGTGTCCAGTCTCAGCCTTGTTTGCGTATTTCTTTGATTTTGCGCCTTCAAAGAATTCACGTTTATCGTCGAAACCGATCTGTACTGCATTGTAGCCATCAGTTTCTTCCGTTTTCTTCTGCAACACGACGTTGCCTGCTGCTTCTACTACTGTTACCGGGATGAGCTCGCCGTTTTCACCGAAAACCTGAGTCATACCCACTTTTTTACCTAAGATTCCTTTGGTCATCGAAAGTCGCACCTCCTGCTATATTATAGTTTAATTTCGATGTCCACACCTGATGGCAGGTTGAGTCCCATAAGAGCATCAACTGTTTTTGGTGTAGGGTTGAGAATGTCGATAAGACGTTTGTGTGTACGCTGCTCAAACTGCTCGCGAGAGTCTTTGTATTTGTGCACCGCACGGATGATTGTGTAAACAGTCTTCTCAGTCGGCAACGGGATTGGACCTGATACGTCCGCACCTGAACGTTTAGCTGTTTCTACAATTTTCTCCGCTGACTGATCAAGTACTCTGTGATCGTAAGCTTTCAAACGAATACGAATTTTTTGTTTTGCCATTATTTTACCTCCTTCTGGTCGTCATCATTGATTGATAGACTTTCTCCACGAAAATTCTCTTTACACGCAAGCCATGGCAAAGCGGCCGGGCGTGTCAGTAACCTCTCGCTTCTTCGATACTAAAAACCCTGCCATCTATGTAGAATGGCGTGTTTTTAACATGAGGACACATATGTCCCTCATTTAAGTCCAACGTTAGATATAATACATGAAAAAGGTGAAAAAATCAACAGTAAACACAAGATTTCTTCACCTTTTTACATGGATTTCCCTTAACCTGGTCCATTATACAATATACAGTTACATATTACAATATCAATTTCGCTATTCCGTAATGAAGACGAAGTACAGGACGAATATCACGAACAGTGCATACATCATCGGGTGTATCTCTTTTCTTCTGCCCGCCATGATCATGGTGATCGGGTAGAAGACGAAACCGATGGCGATCCCTGTAGCGATGCTGTATGTCAACGGCATCATGAACATGGTCAGGAAAGCGGGCACAGCCACTTCGAACTGGTCCCATCTGACTTTGGACAGATTGGACACCATCAGGGCACCGACAATGATGAGCGCCGGGGCAGTCACTTCTGACGTAAACGTCACAATCAGCGGGGATACGAAGATCGCGAGCAGAAACAGCGTCCCGGTGACGACGCTCGCGAAACCTGTCCGGGCTCCGGCCGCGACACCTGCTGTGGACTCTACGTAAGATGTTGTCGTCGATGTGCCGAATATCGATCCTGTAATGGTGGCAATGGAATCGGAAAGGAGCGCCCGGTCTGCGCGCGGCAGTTTATTATCCTTGATCATGTTCGCCTGACTCGCGACACCGACCAGGGTTCCGGCAGTGTCGAAGAAATCCACGAACAGGAATGTCAGGACGACGATCAGGAACTGCATATTGAAAAACGCCGCCGGATCTTTGAATGCATCAAACGCGACGCCGAAAGTCGGCTCGATGCTCGGGACTGAACCCACAATGCCTTCAGGCATGGGAACAAGGCCGAAGAACAGACCGATTACAGCAGTGATGATCATGCCGATGAATATCGCCGCCGGCACTTTCCTTGCCATCAGTATGACTGTAATCACCAGTCCGCCGAGGGCAAGCAGCACTTTCGGGTCATGGATGGCACCCAGTCCGACCAGGGTCGCTTCGTCCATTGTAATGATTCCGGCACTCTGCAGACCGACGAATGTAATGAAGAAACCGATACCGGCACTGACCGCCATTTTCATTTCCATCGGTATGGAATTTATGACATATTCCCGCAGGCCGGTAACAGTCAGAATCGCAAAGATCACACCGGAGAACAGAACCCCTGTGAGCGCCGTCTGCCACGGGATCCCCATTGTGAGGACGACTGTAAATGCGAAGAATGCATTGAGCCCCATGCCGGGGGCAAGTGCAATCGGGTATCTCGCATACAGTCCCATGATCATACAGCCGATAAACGCGGCAAGGGCAGTAGCCACGAAAACGGCGCCCATATCCATCTTCATGGAATCAGGTATGCCTTCCACCCCCTGCAGGGAAAGGACAGACGGGTTGACTGCAAGTATGTATGCCATCGACAGGAATGTCGTCAGACCGCCGATGATCTCCCGGCGGTAGCTCGTTCCATTTCCTTCAAAATCAAAATATTTTTTCATGAATATCTCCATTCTTTCATTAGGATAACTGAGCGGCTAGATAACTTTAATGATGTCAGGGTCTTCTCCCCCGAGAAACCGGACCATGAGCTTCCGCGTGAGCGGCAGGAATACTTCTATCAGCCTGCCGAGACCAAGGATGATGATCACCGTACCGATGAACACCGGCCCGCCGAGCAGAAAACCGGCAACTGCTGCGCCAAGTTCCATGACATTGCGCGCCATCGACAGCTTCATATTGAATTTTTCCACCAGCACAAGCATCAATGTATCCCGCGGGCCCGCCCCGAGGTTCGGTGTGATGTAGAACGCGACGCCGAATGCCATGACAAAGAGACCGAGTGCAAAAATCAGAGAGTGTGCGAACCAGCCCTCCACATCGGGGATCAGCCAGTTGAATATATCTATGAATACACCGATTGCAAACATATTTATATAGACGCCGATTTTAGGCCAGCGCCGCATTCCGATGGCAGTCAGCAGAACGATCACAGCACCGGTAATGATCGCCCAGGAACCGATTGTCAGACCGAATGTCTGCCAGAGTCCGTAGTGGAGGACATCCCAGGAACCAAGCCCCAGAAGACGCCCTTTGATCGTAAGGGCGATGCCCAGGGCAAGAATGATCAGACCAACGACATAAAAAAGCCAGCGTTTTGCAAGATTCTGTTTCAATTAGACACCTTCCTCACCTATCATATCTCAAACAGTTTACGCTTTTGAGAGGAAAAATGCAATACGTGCCCGGCTTCACATGAAGGGTTTAAATCATGCCATAACGGGAAGTTGGAAACCAACGATACAGTGAAGAGGTGGTAATGATGTCGCATAGGTTTAAACTGGCAGGCATCCTGCTTTCAGCAGGCCTAATCATGGCTGCTTGCGGCGGTGATGAAGAAGGTCCGGAGGGAAACGGTGATGCAGAGGACACTTCTGCAGATGAAGGAATGGAAAACATGGAAGAGAACAATGAAGATGCAGGCGGCGGAAACGATACATCAGACGGGCAGTCGGATGGTTCCGGCAGCAGCTCTTCCGAAACGATTTCGCAGGAGGACATCAACCATGATGCCCGGGAGGCAGTGGATGCCGCCATGGAGAATTATGACGGCAAACTCATCCAGGTCGAACTTGATCATGACGAAGGCCGATGGGTATATAAGGTAGATATGGAACAGGACAGCGAAGAATACGAAACCAGGCTTTCAGTCGACGACCTGTCAGTCATCAATGAACAGACCGAAACGGATGATGATAAAGATTCAGAAGACCAGTTTGAGTATGGTGATGCCATCCCCGCTGAAGATGCAGTGCAGACAGCCATTGATGAAGCGGGAGGCAGCGGAGAGATTGAAGGTTGGTCCTTAGACAGGGACGACGGCGCCCTGGAGTATGAAATAGAACTTATGAATACAGATAATGGCGATGCCGACATTACAATCGATGCTGAATCGGGAGAAGTCACCGCCACAGATTATGATAACGACGATGATAACGACGATGATGACGATGATGACAGCGACTGATGATCGCATGATAAAAGCAGACCGGAATCAGGACACCCTGATTCCGGTTCTTATTTGTGTTAATAAAATGTCACGACTCATTTATGCATATCAATATGATTGTGATATGATACAACTATAATTCAAGGTGGTGATATTCATGGATTTAGATTATAAACTTCTCGAACTGAAGAATGAATACGTCCGTATCCAGGGAGATTTGGAAAAGCTCGAATCCACGGGTAACAATACATCCAAAATGGAAGAGCGTCTTGCCGGGATTGAGCGGGAGATCTCTGAAACCAAAGCTGCCATCAGAAACCAGAAATAAAGTATAGGAAGTGCGCGACATGAAAAATATGATTTCGCTCATCATGATCATCCAGTTTTTAATATATTTCGGATTCAGCATGATCATCCCTGTCATCCCCCAGCTGGTGACGGATCTCGGCGTATCCACGACACACATGGGCTGGTTGCTTGCGGTCTATTCACTGGCAAGCTTTTTGTCCGCCCCCTATTTCGGCAGGCTGAGCGACCGTTTCGGCCGTCGTCCGCTTCTTTTATACGGACTGCTCGCTTTCAGTTTCAGTTTTCTTATCTTCGGAATGTTCATCGATGTACTTTGGGTGCTGTATGTGAGCCGCCTGATAGGCGGGGCCGCTGCGGGTGCGCTTTATACAGCGACCACGAGCATGGTTGCCGACATTACCACACGCGAGGAACGCACCAGATACATGGGCCTTGTCGGCATGTGCATAGGGCTCGGCTTCATATTCGGGCCGGGCGTCGGAGGGCTGCTGGCCGGCATCAGCCTTAGCTTTGCCTACTACATGACGACTGTTGTCATCATCGGCGCCCTTCTGTT
The DNA here is from genome assembly GCF_000986795.1 of Salinicoccus sediminis. GTDB lineage: Bacteria > Bacillota > Bacilli > Staphylococcales > Salinicoccaceae > Salinicoccus > Salinicoccus sediminis. The sequence continues at coordinate 101,983 of NZ_LAYZ01000025.1, forward strand.
CAGCATCCTCAAAGTGCAGGAGACATACCGGCCGGGCGCCTACACCAAAAAACGGATCGCACTTGCCGGCGATTACTTCATCCAGCCGGTCGGCATCCTTCTCATCTGCACATTCTTTGTAATGCTGACGATGAGCGGTATGGAGAGTACATTCCAGCTTCTCGGCATAGAGCGCATCGACATCACTCCGGCTCAGATGGGGATTTTATTCTTCATCGGAGGGATCTTCAATGCAGGGGTGCAGGGCGGCATCATCGGGAGGCTGAAGGACGGCCAGGAATACCCGGTCATGATCATTGGACAGGCGATGGCGCTGGTTGCTTTCGTCATGCTGCCTTTCATGCCAAACCTGCTCTATGCAGGAATCTGCATCGTACTGTTGATGTCGGGTAATGCATTCGTTAAGACACTGCTGACTTCCCAGATCACCAAAGAGGGGGGACAGCATGAGATGGGGCGCCTGACCTCAACGACATATTCACTCGACAGTCTGGGCAGAATTTTCGGTCCGCTCGTATTCAACTACCTGTTCGTGATTACAGCCGGCCTTCCGTTCTGGGTGGGTGCTGCCCTCACGATCTTCTCGACATACTTCATATTCCAATACTATAGGAAAAGGAGGAGAATGGCATGATCCTGCCGATTCTGATGCTCCTGATGTATCTTATCGTCAGTGCCGCGACCATACTGGTCATGCGCAGCCGGACGCTTGACATTTTGAGGGCCCTCGCCGGCATTGCCTTTTTGCTTCTGGCGACCGTCACTTCCCTCAACATGGACAGCCCCGGCAGTATTCTGACATTTGCACTTGCGCTGTGCGTATTCATATCGGTCGAAATTACCGGTTTCAAGCAATATAAAGGGGACGCGGACCGCCTGTTCATGATCCATGCATTTACAATCATGCTGGCTGCCGCCTACATCATTGTACTGTTCACGGCATAACCCGGACGGATAGGAGGTGTTCCATGAGACGGGTCATACTGATACTGCTGATATTGATGCAGCTTATGTTTTTCATCAATTACATCATTAACGACGGCATAATATTCTTCAACATATATGTATGGTCCGTCCTGGGAGTCATTTCCCTGGTTACAGGATGGCGGGCGGTAAAAGCCGGACCCAATCTCTACGAGAACCGCAGAGTGCATTCCGGCCTCTCTCTCACCCTGTTCATCCTTTCGATTGCCTCTCTCCTCTTCATACTGCTGATCGTTTTCACCAGACCCTACTTCCTTCATATATAATGGAACTTAAGAGAGGGCCCGCTCGGCGGGCCCTCTTTTCTATTACACAGGCAATCATGATTCCCCGAGCAGATATTTCTCTTCATCACGGCTGTGGTGCCAGTTGACCACCAGCAGGCTTTCATACATGGACAGCCTGTCATCAGAGGAGCCATCCGCCTCCAGGTTCTTCTCGATCTCTCTGGTGATTTTGCGCAGCAGATCGTGGTCTCTCATCAGCTGGGTAACCGTCTCGGAGAGCCCGGGCCGTTCTTTCCTGACATCCAGATAGAGCCCTTCCTCTTCCGAATCTGCATGGGCGATGATATGATCACGCCAGTGTTCCAATATCACCTTTTCGGCTTCACGCGCCTCCTTGTCCCTTCCTTTTTCATACAGGAGACGGAGGGAAGCCGTCATATCTTTGACCTGGCCGTGCGCCGCTTCATGGATGGAGCGGTGGGCGGCCAACTGCCGCAGTGCGGGACCTGACATCATTCAACATCCTTTCCTTTTCTCATTTCTATCTGTGCCGCCCTTTTGTATTTTGCCGGATTGGCGGCACGGTAGATGATATATCTTCTCCTAATGTATTCAAGCGGCAGACTCCATACATGCACCAGCCTCGTGAATGGCCATACTGCAAACAATACGAAAGCCGACAGTATATGCGCCTGGAACCCCCATGGCGCCGTCGCAACCATTTCCGGCATCGGACGGAAAGTGAGGATGCCCCTGAACCACGGGCCGATGGTATCACGATAGTCAAAATCCCCGCCTGTCGCCGTATACCAGGCGGTATTCGTAAATCCGATCACCGTCACGACACCGATCAACAGAAGTACATACAAATCTTTACGGGTCCCTTTCCTGTGGACCCGTTTGCTCTCCAGCCGCCGGATGGTCAGCAGTGCCCCGCCGATCACCATCACCAGCCCGGCTGCACCGCCGAACCATACGGCGCCGAAGTGATACATCTCCTCTGTCACCCCGATCATCGGATAGACGGTCTGCGGTACCACGATACCGGCGACATGGCCGAAGAACACGAATATGACCCCTACATGGAACAGGATGCTCCCCCATCTGAGCATCTTGTCATTCTGCAGAAACTGACTCGATTGGGCAGACCAGCCAAATTGATCCTTATTGTACCGGTAGATGTGTCCGACAATGAATATGGTCAGGGCGATATAGGGGAATGCAGCCCACAGCAAAAAATCGATTATCTCCAATTCCTTCATCTCCTTTCGGAAGATTGCCCGTGACTGCCAGTCTGCCGGCAGGTATCGGGGAAAAGAATTACACCGTTTTCTGTTCCTTTTCCTGCTGGCGTGCCACAGTCTTATCGAGTGTTTCCAATACGGCTGCCAAAAGGTAGGCGTACGGGGAGTTCTGCTCCCTCAGCTGATCATACAGCTGGTCCATCGCTTTCTTGTGGATGAAGTAGAGCTTATGGATGAAGGCGTCATCCGTTTCCGACATGGCCTCAAGTATCAAAGGCAGGTAGTCGGGCAGCTCATCACCCGTAATCCTGTAGCCGGCCTTTGCATATTCCATCTTGAGTTTGATGAACCCCTGTCCGCGTTCGCGTTTGTCTCCGAAAATGCCGTAGGTGAGATACAGGGAACAGTCTTTGCTGAAATCGAACTGCTTCACATAATTCTGCGCGAGCTCAAGCCACGGAAGTGATACTGAGTAATCCCAGAAATTCAGCAGCTGCTCACGTTCGGATGCGCTCCCGAGCTGGAGGATGAAGTCATGTATGTCCCCGTTGCGGTACCATTCATCGTCCGGGTACTGAAGGAATATCGACGACAGTTTCAAGATGCTTTTATGCTCTTCCATCCGGCGCCCCCCCTGCTACATCACTGAAGTATGATTCACTGTATTCATACGGATCTCTCCACTCGCCGTTCATTGCACAGGATTCACAGCCGGCCTGGAAATCAAAACCGGTCTGGCCCTGCTGTGCAAACATGTTTTCCGCTTCCTCGCGGTGCGCTTTCGGAATAACGTAGCGGTCGCCGTATTTGGCTATGGCAGACAGCTCATACATGTCCCTCGCCATCTGTTCCGAGATGCCCAGCCGGTCGATCAGCGTCGTGTCCGGCTCCTTGCCGAGATCGATGCTCCGCATATAGGATCGCATCGCGACCAGACGCTTCAGTACAGTCGATACGACTTCAGTGTCACCGGCTGTCATCAGATTTGCCAAATATTCTATCGGAATACGGAACTGATCGATTGCCGGGAAGACGACATCGGATGATATGTTATCAAGGTGGCCGTCGAAAGCGTCAACAATCGGACTGAGCGGCGGAATATACCACACCATCGGCATTGTGCGATATTCCGGGTGAAGCGGCAGTGCAATCTTCTGCTCCACTGCCATCTTATATACCGGGGATTCCTGCGCCGCTTCGATCCAGTCTTCGGGAATGCCGTCCCTTTTTGCCTGTTCGATGATTTCAGGGTCATGCGGATCCAGTATCAGATCGAGCTGCGCTTCATAGAGATCCTGGTCATCCTCGACGGAGGCCGCCTCTTTTACACGGTCGGCATCATACAGCACAATGCCGATATAGCGGATCCTGCCGACACATGTTTCAGAACAGATCGTCGGATCGCCGTTTTCGATCTTAGGGAAGCAGAATGTGCATTTCTCCGCCTTGTTCGTCTGCCAGTTGAAGTACACTTTCTTGTAAGGACAGCCGGACATGCAGAAACGCCAGCTCCTGCACGCATCCTGATCGACGAGCACGATGCCGTCCTCCTCCCTTTTGTACATCGCCCCCGAGGGACAGGAGGAGACGCAGGAAGGGTTGATGCAGTGTTCGCATATCCTCGGCAGGTACATCATGAATGCATCTTCGAATTCCGTCCGTACCTTTTCGTCGATGCCGTGCATATTGACATCGTTCCTGGCCGTTTCATGGGTGCCCGCCAGGTCGTCTTCCCAGTTCGGCCCCCATAATATGTCCATGTATTCGCCGGTCAGCTGGGATACCGGCCGGGCCACAGGCTGATGCTTCTTCTCGGGGCTGTTCACAAGATGTTCGTAGTCGTATGTCCATGGTTCATAGTAATCGTCTATGCCGACAAGATCAGGGTTGTGGAAGATGTTGAGCAGCTTATGCGCTTTACCGCCCGCTTTCAACGCGAGTTCACCGCCGCGCATCTCCCAGCCGCCCTTATTCTTCTCCTGGTTCTCCCATTCCTTCGGGTAGCCGACACCCGGCTTCGTCTCTACATTGTTCCACCACATATATTCGGCACCGGGGCGGTTCGTCCACGTATTGTTGCAGGTGACTGAACATGTGTGGCATCCGATACACTTATCCAGGTTCATGACCATTCCAAACTGCGCTTTAATCTTCAAGCCAATCCACCTCTTTCCGGTCCATCCGGCGGATCTGAACCTGTTCATCCCGCTGGTTCCCGGTCGGACCATAGTAATTGAAACCGTAGCTCAACTGGGCATAGCCGCCAATCATCTGGGTCGGTTTGATATGGATGCGGGTCGGACTGTTGAAAGTTCCGCCCCTGTCTTTGGTGATTTTGGAGCCCGGCACATTGATGAGCCTGTCCTGCACGTGATACATGAATGCCACACCGCGCGGCAGCCGGTGACTCGTCACCGCCCTGGCGACGACAACGCCGTTGCGGTTGTACATTTCCAGCCAGTCGTTATCCTTGATGCCCACTTCCTCTGCATCTTTGTTGTTCATCCAGACGTGCGGGCCGCCCCGGAACAGTGTCAGCATCGGCAGAGCATCACCGAACATGCTGTGGAACGACCATTTGAAATGGGGCGTCAGATATCTCAGTGATATTTCCGGCTGGTCACTGTCCGGACGGTTGTCCCCGTTATGGAAAGTGGCCTTTTTGAGCGGCGGCTTGAATGTCGGCAGCTCCTCGCCGAATTCCAGCATCGTCTCATGGTCGAGATAGAAATGCTGCCGCCCCGTCAGCGTCCGCCACGGTACAAGCCGCTCAACATTGGTCGTGAATGCAGAATATCTCCTGTTGCCCTTGACGATGCCGCTGAATGCGGGGGAAGTGATGACATGCTGCGGCCGGTTGGTGATATCAGCAAAAGTGAAGTAGTCCTCCCTGCGGTCCTCCGCAAGGTCCACCAGTTTCTGCCCCGTCTTCTGCTCCATCGCTTCGAATCCTTTGACCGCCAGTGTCCCGCGGGTCGTACTCGACAGTCCGAGCATCGCCTCCGCGGCATCCACCCCTTCGTAAAGCGTCGGCATTTCATCCGGCATGCCTTCTGCACGCGACGGTCCGAGCAGTGCCCTCAGGCTTTCATATTCCGATGAGGCGTCCCACGTATTGCCCTTGGACCCGATTTTCTTCACTCCCGGACCGAGGGTGATGAATTTGTCATAAACCTTTGAATACTGCCGCTCGACTATATTCACTTTCGGGAAATTGACGCCGGGTACCGGCTTGATGTCCGTCCCCTTCCAATCCGGGACATGGCCGAACGGCTGGGCTATTTCATCCGGAGAATCATGCATGAGCGGTGCAGTCACCGTGTCATGGACGGTTTCCGGAAAATACCCTCCCGCCATCTCCGAGAAGCGTTTGGCGAGCCGCTTGAACGTATCCCAGTCGGAACGCGCTTCCCAGGGCGGCGTAATCGCCGCGTTGAACGGATGCACGAAAGGATGCATGTCCGTCGAGCTGAGGTCCTCCTTTTCATACCATGTTGCCGTCGGCAGTACGATATCGGAATAAAGTCCGGTGCCCGACATGCGGAAATCGGAATTGATCAGAAGATCGAGCTTGCCCGTGGCTGAAGGGATATCATTGTTCAGCTCCACCGTCTCAAGATCTTCATTCTCCTCGCTGAGATTGTGCCCGTGTGTGCCAAGGAGGTGCTTGAGGAAATATTCATGCCCTTTGGCGGAACTTCCGAGCAGATTCGCCCGCCAGACGAACATGGTTTTCGGGAAGTTGACCGGATCATTCGGTGATTCAATCGCAAAATCCATTTTGCTGTCTGCAACCGAGTCCACCACTCCCTGTACATTCTCTGCGTTTTCCCGATCCGGTGCAGCGAGCTCCAGAGCATTACGGTTGAACTGCGGATAGGAGGGCAGCCAGCCCAGGCGTGCTGCGAGTACATTATAATCTCCCAGGTTCTCGTACTTCGTCCCCTCGGCAAGCGGAGAAGCGATGTCCCTTGTCTTCTGCTCCTCATACCTCCACTGTTCCGTTGCAAAATAGAAGAACGAAGTCCCGTTCTGCAGACGGTTGGCACCGCCCCAGTCTTTCGCCATGGCCACGGTCTGCCAGCCTTCATACGGCCGCACTTTCTCCTGGCCGACATAGTGGGCCCATCCCCCGCCGTTCACACCCTGGGAACCGGTCAGGAGCACAAGGTTCAGGATGGCACGGTAGATCGTGTCCGAATGATACCAATGGTTGATGCCCGAACCCATTATGATCATCGATCTGCCTTTGCTGTCGATGGCATTCTGCGCAAATTCCCTTGCGATCTGGGCGACCAGCGCAGGCTGCACATTCGTGTATTTCTCCTGCCAGGCCGGCGTGTAGGGCCGGTCATCTTCATACGTTGTCGGTGTGTCGCCGGCCATACCGCGGTTGACGCCGGTCTGGGCGCACATGATGTCGAACACCGTGGTGACGAGTACAGGACCTGCGTCTGTCTCTATCTCCCGGACAGGTACATTCCTTTCAAAGACGTAATTGCCGGGCTCCTCGAATGCTGCAATGCTGAGAGGTTCGATGCGGTCTTCCGATCCCAGGAGCGTAAGTGCCGGGGAGATGCTTTCCACATCATTGACCGTATCGGTCCGGCGCATGTTCCAGTTCGAGCCGCCGTCCCATCTGTGGCCGACCGACCCGTTCGGGACAGCATATGAATCTCCCTCTTCATCGTAGACCACAGTTTTCCACTCAGCCTTTTCAGTGTCATATCCGAGGTCTTTTGCACGCAGGAAGCGGTCCGCCTTATACCCGTCCTTCGTCTCCTTCAGCCTGATCAGATACGGCAGATCCGTGTATGTCTTTGCATAGTCATCAAAATACGGCACCGTCTGATCGACATAGAATTCCTGAAGGATCACATGGGTCATTGCCATGGCGATGGCACCATCCATCCCTGCCTTGACCGGCAGCCAGTTGTCGGCAAATTTCACGAATTCAGCGAGGTCCGGCGCCACAGCGACCACCTTGGTGCCTTTGTAGCGGGCCTCGACCATGAAATGTGAATCCGGCGTACGGGTCTGGGGCAGGTTGGATCCCCAGACGAGCATATAGCTCGAGTTATACCAGTCGGAGCTCTCCGGGACATCGGTCTGCTCCCCCCATACCTGAGGGGAAGCCGGCGGCAGATCGGCATACCAGTCATAGAAGCTGAGCAGCACGCCACCGATCAGATTCAGGAACCTCGAGCCGCCGGCATAGCTGACCATCGACATGGCAGGAATCGGTGAAAATCCGAATATACGGTCCGGCCCGTGCGTTTTCAATGTATAGATGAGCTGGGCGGAGATCAGCGTTTCCACTTCGTCCCATGTAGTCCTGACGAAGCCGCCTTTCCCCCTCGCCAACTTATAGGTCCGGCTCGACTCCTCATGCTCGATGATGGATGCCCATGCTTCTACCGGGTCATCGTTTTCTGCCATGGCTTCACGCCACAGTCTGAGCAGGGCACTTCTAATATATGGAAACCGTACACGGTGCGGGCTGTAGGTGTACCATGAGAAACTCGCTCCCCTCGGACAGCCCCGGGGTTCATATTCCGGCATACCGGGGCCGGTGGAAGGATAGTCGGTCTGCTGTGTTTCCCAGGCGATAATACCGTCCTTGACGTGCACCTTCCAGCTGCATGAGCCGGTACAGTTGACGCCGTGGGTGGTGCGGACAACTTTATCATGCTGCCAGCGTCTACGGTAATAGTCCTCATTCCGCTGGCGATTTTTCGGTGATTTTTCACTGTGTTCTGTCTCAGGTTGTGTTTTTCCTAAATATCGCAGCTTCTGCAGCAGTGGCGGCACTTTCTTTCTCATCGGATCCACTCCTTCTGTCTACTATTGGAAAATCTAACCAACTTGATTTCAGATTAGCAGAAGGAAAATTCTTTGTCTATTAATATTCCAAAAATTATGAATATTCATGCCATACTTAGGGATTTCCCTTATAAAAAAGACATACTTCGCGACAATGAAGAAACGGCACCCTGACTTTTCCGAGCCATGGGTGCCGCCTGAAATATTATTCAAAGTTTTTTATCAGTCTTCCGTAAAGATGTCCTCGCCGTACCAGTCTTCTGAAATGCGGGTCAGGGTGCCGTCCTGCTTCAGCTGTCCGATCACTTCATTTATATCTTCAATCAGTGCCCTGTTCTCTTTTGTATCCTTGAACGGAAGGCCGACCGGCTGACTGCCGAATGGTTCCCCTGCAATCTTCAGCGGAATATCCTTGTCATTGATCATCGCCAGCAGCTGTTCGCGGCCGTAGATATATGCATCCAGCTTGCCGCTCCCAACATCCCTGTAGACCACCTCGTTATTTTCATAGTCGACAATATTGCCGCCGTGTTCCGGATACTGGTCCTCCAGCACGTTCTGGAAGTTGGTCCCGAGTATCGTTCCCACATCCTTTCCTCCGATATCTTCGACCGATTGTATCTCTTCATTGCCGGGGGCAGCAGCGATTGCCGCTTTTGAATGGTAATAAGGATCAGTGAATATGTACTTTTCCCCGCGTTCCGGCGTCAGTGCGAAATTGCTCGCCGTGTCCACGTTGCCGGTATCCAAATTTGCAAGTACACCGGTCCAGTCGGTGAGCACCCATTCTATTTCATAGCCGAGCTCGTCAAAAATTGCGTTGTAAATGTCCACATTGAACCCTTTCATCTCACCGTCCTGCTGGTAAGAGGTTGGATAACCATCAGGTGACGAACCGATTTTTATCACTTTGTCACCCCCCGATGCAGAAGCACCGTCCCCGTTGCTGCAGCCTGCAAGAATCAGCATGAGAACCGAAAGTAAAAATGTCCATTTCTTCATTGAATCCCTCCTCCGTTTAAAAACATAGTTTAATACTATGAATTAAAACCAAGTCTATCATGTTGCCAACAGAGGGGCAAGGCTGTCAGTTATAGAACTTTGACAGGCTGCTTATAGAAGAATGTTATGCAGAAATTAAAAAAAGCCGCTGAATTCTCAGCGGCTCCTCTTCCTGTTTCTGATCAGCTGGTTCAATTTGACTTTCCCTTTCTGGAACATCGGCACTCCGACTTCAGCCAGTGTATACAGCGGCTGATTGATCACATAGTCGAATTCACCGATCTTTTCACTGACTTTTGTCCCCCATACTTTCTTGAACTGCCATAATCCAAAATGCGGGGAATCCTGCGGCGGGGAAACGCTGACTCCGCCGAAATCGTAGGTTTTCGCACCGTTATCACGTGCATATTTCATCATTGCAAATTGCATGTTATGGTTTGGCAGATACTCCCTGTAGCTGTCGGATGAGGCCCCGTAAAGATAGTAGGCTTTGTGCCCCGACTGTGCAAGCAGTGCGCCGGAGAGTATCACACCATCCGGATGCTCCTGTTTGATCACTTCGATTTCAACGAGCTGTTTTGAGAGTTTCTCCCTGCGGTTTCCCAGATCTTTCAGCTGGTTCTCCTTTTTGCTGCTGTCTTTTTTCCTGCCTGCTTTCTCAATATCCTTCTCCACCTTCACAAGGTCCTCCTGAAGGGATACGGATACGTCTTCGGGAATGAGTTTAACCAGGAACAGTTCCATATGGCCGTTCGGGTTCAGATGATCATACATGGATTCAAAATAGGTGATATCACGCGTCAGGAAACCGTCACGCTCTCCCGTTTCTTTCATCAGTTCCACAAACGTTCCGAGCTCTTCACGGCCCGCCTTATACACCACTGTTCCCCGGCGGGCCGCGTTGCGGACTTTTGTCCGGTTATTGCGTTCAAAACTCTGCAGAAGCTCCTCATCGTCTTTGTCGATGTCGGCCACCATGGTCTGGCGGGGCTGGATATTATCTTTGCTCATGCCATCCTTCAGACCCCGGTGGCGGAAGCCGAGCGACTTCAGGAATTCTATGGTATTGCGGTGCTCGTCAAGCGGCAGGTCCGGATCTATCTTGATGGCATAGGCATTTTCATCCTCTGCAATCTTCAGAGATTCCTTCAGCATGAATTCAACGAGCGGCCTGTTGTTGAAATCACAGACGAACCCCCGGGAAATATAACACAGTGTACTCCCGGTCTTCGGAACTTTCTTGAACAGGAGCATCGCCGTTCCGAGCACCTCCCCCGTCTCATCACCCGCGGCGATCCGTCTGGAGTACCACCCGGTCAGGCGCTTGGACTGTGCCCAATCCGTCAGTTGCAGTAGATCGCCGAAAGGGTGCGATTCGACAAATCTGTTGTGTTCTTTATTAATAATATTCAATAATTTAAGCATAGTAATCTCCATTTCAGTAATATCTGATATAATTGGTTGGAAAGAAAGGTGGCAGATGAATGAGACTTATTATTCTGGTTGTTCTTGCAGCTTTAAACATTTTCAGCATTTTCCAGCTGGGTGCATATTCCAGCGGCGATCTGATTGCGCTGATGAGCGTGCGGATTATTCTTGCCGTCATCACATTCATGCTGAGCCTCGCATATGTTCTCGTACGGGGCACCCGCCCGATGATCATAATGAGCATCATAACTGCATTGATCGCCCTTATCCACATCGGATTGATTGTCTATATAAACTTGTAGATCGCCCCTTTATATATTGCAGCCTCGCCGTCCATCCCCACTTCCAGGGTAATGGACGGTTTTTCGTTCTGCGAAAGTTCGACACGTGTATGGGAATCGATTTCCCCCTCCCAGATGCCGAGCACATCATAGAACGCCTCCCATACATGGATATCCGCAACTTCCTGCCGTATGGTGATGGCGGGATGGAGGAACTTCCCGCGAAGTGCTTCGATCCGCTTCATCCGATCCTGTTCCGGCTCATCCCACTGGATGAAGAAGGGGAATATTTCATCGCCGCTTCCAACATACAGCAGTTTCCAGCTGATGGTCTCCCCATCTGTCATGCGCTCCATTTCGACCGGGCCATGGACGGTGAAACCGCGGGCCCGAAAACGCTCGGCCAGACCTTTGATGTCATCCGTGCTTAAAGCATAGCGGATAAAGCCTTCTTCGTAACCCAACGCGTCAACCGTAGCCGCAAAAGATTCCCGTCCCTCTTCCAGGTGCCTGCCGAATGCATCCTCATTTTCAATCGCCAGATATTCCACATATCTGTAATCAAAATATGACAGGAGATTGGCAGTACCGAAGCGCTCGTGCCTTCCGCCCGAGTGGATGGGCAGAACGGGGTTCTCCTCCACTTCCCCCAGCTGATTGACATAGTGTATGATATGATCGAATTTCACCATTCCAGTCACCTCTTTTTTTAACTATATCATAATAACACGCCTGCTCCACGAAATATACTGAAGCGAAAAACAGCCCCTTCCGAATCAGAAGGGGCTGTCCTGCTCTATGCTTTTATAACGTCCGGCCCGGCATCTTCCATCTGATCCCGCTCTTTTTCACGTACTTCTTTTGTGACGATGCGCCCGCCTGAATCCATATCGAAGAAATGGCCTTTATTCATATCGAAGGCGAATTTCACAACATCCCCCGGATGGAGTTCGTTCCTCGCATCGACACGGGAGATGAACTCCTGGTCTTCCAGTTCGGAGTAGAGCATGATTTCGGAACCGAGCAGTTCACTCACTTTGACTTCTGCGTTGAATGCAGAGGCGAGTGCCGATTCCACGAACACGGCCTCTTCCCTGATATCCTCCGGCCGGATGCCGAATTTCAAGGCTTTGTTGTCGTATCCTTCATCGATGAGCATGCGGCGCTTCGCTTCCGGAATGGTGATTTCCGTATTTCCGATCACAAGCTTCCCGTCTTTGATTTCAGCGTCAAAGATGTTCATGGCCGGCGAGCCGATGAACTGTGCCACAAATACATTTTCCGGGAAATCATAAACTTCCTTGGGCGTGCCCACCTGCATGATGTCCCCCTGGTTCATGACGACGATCCTGGTCGCCATGGTGAGGGCTTCCGTCTGGTCATGAGTGACATAGATCGTCGTCGTTTTCAGACGTTTGTGCAGCTTGGTGATTTCCGCGCGCATCTGAACCCTGAGTTTGGCATCAAGGTTGGAGAGCGGCTCATCCATCAGGAAGACATTCGCTTCGCGGACGATTGCACGTCCCAGCGCGACACGCTGCCGCTGTCCGCCGGACAGCGCTTTCGGTTTCCTGTCCAGAAAGTCTGTCAGACCGAGGATTTCAGCCGCTTTCTCCACCCGCTCTTTGATTTCCGGCTTCGGTGTCTTCCTGAGTTTGAGTCCGAAAGCCATATTATCGTACACGCTCATATGCGGATAGAGTGCATAGTTCTGAAATACCATTGCGATATCCCTGTTTTTCGGCTCCACATCGTTCATCCGTTTGTCATCGATGTAAAAATCGCCGTCAGTAATATCCTCGAGTCCTGCAATCATGCGGAGAGTCGTGGATTTACCGCACCCCGAGGGCCCGACGAGCACGATGAATTCACCGTCATGTATTTCCAGATTGAAGTCGTGTACGACCGCTGGACCCTTATCATACGTCTTCTTTATGCTATCGAGTTTCATTTCAGCCATTAGACCACTCCTCTAAGCCCACCACATATCGGCCGGCTCTTCTTTTATGATTACACCCTGCAGGTTCCGGACCGCTGTCTGAAATCCTTCTTCAATGGACATCAGCCCGTCTTCATGTTCTATGGAGACAACATGGTCGTATCCGTACGTCCTGAGCGCACTCATCATGTTTGTCCATTCATCCATGCTGTGGCCGAGGCCGACACTTCTGAATGTCCAGCTCCTGTCCTTAATCTTACCATACGGGTTCATATCCAGATATCCGTGCATATTCAGATTTTCCGGGTCGATGTAAGTATCCTTGGCATGGAAATGATGGATTGCACCCTCACGGCCGAGTATTTTGATGGCCACCACAGGGTCGATCCCCTGCCACCACATGTGACTTGGATCGAGATTCGCTCCGATGTAGGTGTTTGTCCTTCTCCTGAGCTCAAGCATCGTATGCGGTGAATGCACCAGGAAGCCGCCGTGCAGTTCCAGTCCGATTTTCACGTCGTGCGCTTCAGCCAGTTCAGCAATTTCCTTCCAGTATGGCACGAGACGGTTCTCCCACTGCCATTCCTTGATTTCGGAATACTCTTGTGGCCATGGGGTCACGGGCCAGTTCACTGAAGTGTCCGTTTCGTTTCCGGCCGGTGTACCGCTGAACGCATTGACCACCGGGACGCCCATCATGGCAGCCAGTTCAATCGTCTTCCTGAGCACTTCATCAGATTCTTTCCTGAATGCATCATCCGGCGAAATCGGGTTGCCGTGGCAGCTGAATCCACTGATTGAAAGCCCCCGCTTTTCAAATTCGGATAAATATTCACTGCGCGCCTCTTCGGAGCCGAGCAGTTTGTCCACATTACAGTGGGCACTGCCCGGGTAGCCGCCTGTCCCCACTTCCACTGCATCAAGCCCCGATGCCTTCACATAATCCAGCATCTCCAGAAATTCCATGTTTTGGAACAATGGATTAAAAACTCCCAGTTTCATGTATTAAACCTCCTATAGTCTTACACTGCGCTGTTCTTGTGAACTTTTGTATATCGCTTCAATGATTTTCGACACTTCCATCGCTTCATGTGACTTCACCCGCAGCGGAGTGCCGTTTTTCACTGCAGATATGAAATCCTGCGCCTGCAGTCTGCTGTATGGTTCATCGACCTTTATATAGTCGATGCGCATCGTCGTCATCAGGTCTTCATCCGCCTGGTTGACTTTCATATCAAAAACATCGAGGCCGGCATCGACACCAGAGATGCTTATATGATTCTCATCCTCGGGTATATTCGCAGCCCAGCTCGTTTCAAACAGCATCGATGCACCGTTGTCGAAACGGATGAATGCACTCACATGGTCCTCGACTTCAAATGTATCCCTGTTGAAATGTCCCCATTCGTTCACCGTATTCGTCCTGCTGAGATGATTGTATGTGGAACTGGACACTTCCACCGGTTTCACATCCCCCATGAGATACATCGCCAGATCCAGCAGATGGCAGCCGTAATCGATCAGTGCCCCTCCGCCCTGAAGTTCCTGGTTGGTGAATACGCCCCATCCCGGGACTTTACGGCGTCTAAGGCCTTTGACACGCACAACGATCGGAGCGCCGATGATGCCCCTCTCAATAATCTTTTTAGAGGCGATTGCCTCCTTCATGAAACGGTAGTGATAGGCGATATGCAGTTTGACACCATTGCGCTGCTCCGCTTCGATCATCCGGCGGCACTCCTCGGCCGTAAGGGCCATCGGTTTTTCGCAGAGGACGTGCTTTCCGTGGTTCATCGCATCGATGCTGATAGGCGCATGAAATTTATTCGGCGTGCAGATCACCACCGCATCGACGTGCGGGTACATATCTTCGATGGCCGTGTAAACTCCGGGTATTCCGAGTTCTTCCGCCACCTTCACCGCCCGTTCCCGGTCGATGTCCTGCACCGCTGTTATTTCGACTTCATCCAGTGTTCGGAAAGTCGGGATGTGACGGCCGGTCGCAATACCGCCGACACCGATGAAACCCAGTCTTACTCTTGACATCTACAACACCTGTTCCCCAGTAACAATTTTATCTTTCCTGTCCGATTCGAATGCGTCCAGTATGATGCGCACAGAATTTTTAGCATCCGCCGCCGTCACAGGGACACGTTCTCCGCCTTTAAGAGCCGAGATGAAGCGGTCCATGACCTGTGATGACTTGCTCTGTCCGGCATCATCATTCGTCTGGATGCCGCCGTAGTTCTCTTTCAGCACTTCACCGTCCGTCCCTGTAAAGATGAATGAATGCCTGTCATCATTGAGCAGCCGGAGTACACCTTTCTCCCCGTATATCACAGTCGAGTTATCCTCTGCTCCGTAGAACGACCAGCTCGCCTGCAGTGTGCCGATGATTCCGGATTCCGTGCGCAGTACACACACCGCATTGTCATCGACATCCGAGAAGTCTTTGGCCTTTTTGGAAATCATGCCGCCGACCTCTGTCACCTCTTCACCCAGCAGGAATCTGATCAGATCGGCTTTATGCACTCCGAGGTCCCCCATCGCGCCCATGGCCGCCTGATTCTCCTTGAAGAACCAGCTGTCCCTGCCGTCGACGCTCCATCCTTCAGGTCCCCCGTGGCCGAAAGTCGTACGGAAAGAATAAATTTCACCCAGTCTGCCGGAAGCAATCCATTCCTTCGCCACTTCATGCTCTTTGACAAAGCGCTGGTTGTGGCCGACCATGAGCTGCCCCGCCGAACGCTCCTCAGCTTCGATCATCGCATCCATCTCTGAAAGCGTCACACCCATCGGCTTCTCGCAAAGCACATGCTTGCCCGCTTCAAGCGCCGCAATCGCAATTTCGGCGTGCATATGGTTCGGGGTGCATACACTGACCGCATCCACATTTTCGTCGGCAAGGAGCTCCCGGTAATCTTCATAGGCGGCACCGCCATGCAGCACCTTCTGCTCCTCTGCACGCGAATACACCCTGTCACAGAAAGCGACAAGTCTGACATCTACGTTTCCACTGTATTCCGCGATGTGGCGTTTAACACCGATACTGCCACATCCGATGATTCCGACATTAATCATTATGATTCTCCTTTATATCCTCTAGTGGTTGATAATTTCCATAATAGTGGCGCGTTCCTTTGGACGATCCGACCCACTCCACACCATTTTGTATGACCTTCTGCACATTTTCATCATAGTAGGTCGGATGCGTTTCATGTCCCGGGCGGAAATAGAAAATCTTGCCGTTGCCGCGCTTGAAAGTACAGGCGCTTCTGAACACTTCTCCGCCCTCAAACCAGCTGAGCATGATCAGTTCATCCGGAGCCGGAATATCAAAGTGCTCCCCGTACATCTCCTCTTCGGGCAGCTCAAAATACTCCCCCAGCCCAGAGGCAATCGGATGCGCAGGATCCACTATCCAGATCCGTTCCTTCTCATTCGCCTCACGCCACTTAAGGTCGCATGAAGTACCCATGAGCAGCTTGAATGGTTTGGAAAAATGCGCCGAATGGAGCACCACAAGCCCCATGCCCCGAAGGACACGCTGGCGGACCCTTTCCGCAACCTCATCCGACACCTCATCATGTGCCTTATGCCCCCACCATACCAGGACATCCGTCCTATCCAGTACTTCATCAGTAAGACCGTGCTCCTCATCATCCAGCGTAGCCGTTGTCACCTCATGCCCGTTCAGGAAAGAGGCAATCTGCGCATGGATGCCGTCAGGATAGACCCCGCGCACCACGTCAGATTCCTTCTCATGCCTATACTCGTTCCATACCGTCACTTTCATCAGGCATCCTCCTTTTAGTAGATTGACGTTCGATAATCGAAGTCGGGATAATGATATTCTTCTTCAGTTTGTCAGGGTTTCTTATTAAATCGATAATTTCGTTTCCGGCTTCCCTGCCAAGTTCACCCGGGAATATATCCACAGTCGTCTGGGGCGGAGAAGCGAATTCAGTCAAAGGCGAGTCGTTGAATGTGACCGTGGCAACATCCTCAGGTATTCTATAGCCCCCCTGGTACAGCTCTGATACGACCCTTGCATTAACCACACCATCCAGTGTAAGGATTACGTCAGGGCTTCCACCGGAAAAAATCTCCTCCAACACCTTTCTCACAGAGTTGGAATCATTCCGGCACTTCAATATCCTTCCTTCGGGACTGACCCCCCTTTTTTCAAGAGCTCTGGAAAAACCTTTTATCCTGTCTTTTGCAACTGCAAATATATCATTATCTGTAATCATTCTTATATCGCTGTATCCTTCATCCAAAAGATAATCAGTAATCATGTGTGATGCATAGACATTATCATTATCCACGTATATGGCATCCTGAGAGTTCGAAATATCCTTCCCTATGACGACATAGGGGAAATTGAT
The DNA here is from genome assembly GCF_000986795.1 of Salinicoccus sediminis. Taxonomy (GTDB): domain Bacteria; phylum Bacillota; class Bacilli; order Staphylococcales; family Salinicoccaceae; genus Salinicoccus; species Salinicoccus sediminis. The sequence goes on from NZ_LAYZ01000025.1 coordinate 119,299, forward strand.
TTCCGTCAGATATTTGGCAACTGGATCTCCCTCTTTTGAATAAAGCAATATGAAGCCATCGACTTGTCTTGAGTTGATCATATCCTTTATTTCGCCGAAAAGATCTTCATCATCATTCGCAGATGTCATAAGTGTTGAAAAACCTTCTTTGCGGCATGCTTCGGACACACCGTAGTTGACTTCGGCAAAGAATGGATTCAATACAGCTTCATGGACTGCACTTTTGATAATCAGTCCGATGGTAAAGGAACGGTTCGTCACCAGATTCCTCGCCGCAATATTGGGTGAGTAACCCATGCTATCCATTATTTTCCTGATGCGTCTTTTAGTATCCATACTTATTCCTTGATGATCTTTGACAACTCGTGAAACTGTCGATGGGGAAACACCTGCTGCTTTTGCCACATCTTTGATTGTCACCATAAACTCACCCCGTCTAACCTTTAGTCGAGCCGGACATCAACCCTGAAATCAGATACCTCTGCAGGAACAGGAACACAATTGCAATCGGCACGGCAATCAGTATCGAGCCGGCAGCAAATCTTGTAAATGTATTTGCAAACTGATCGTTCACCATATTGTAAAGCCCCAGGGCCAGCGTAAAATTTTCCGGGCTCCTGAGTACAATACGCGGCAGTATGAAGTCCATGAACGGAGCCATGAAATTGAACAGTGCCACGACTGCTATGATAGGTTTCGCAAGCGGTATCATAATTGTGAAGAATATACGGAAATGCCCCGCTCCATCCATCTTCGCGGATTCGTCGAGCTCACGGGGAATTGTATCAAAATATCCTTTGACAAGGAAAGCATTCATTGGTATCGACCCGCCTACATAGACAAGTACGAGACCCCAGAGCGAGTCCAGCAGGCCTATGGTATTCAAAAGAATATAGATTGCCACCATAGCCATCAGCACCGGAAACATCTGAAGTATGAGGAATGCGTATAAGCCGTATCGCCTTCCGACAAACCTGTACCTGGAAAATGCATAAGCAGTCAGCGTCACGAATACTACTGAGAAAAATGAAGATGCAGCCGCGACTATAAGCGTGTTTTTATACCATGTCAGATACATGCTCTGAGGATCTGTGAACAGCCATTTATAATGTACGAACGACCAGTTTTCCGGAATCATCTGTGCACCATACAGGTTACTGCCCGGGTTAAGTGAAATTCCAAACGTCCAGAGCAGTGGATAGACAATGACAACAAACATAATGAATAAAATAGCGTACATAGTTATCATTTTGACAATGTTCTTCTGTTTTCTATTCATCAAACCTGCCCCTCCTCTTTCACTGATCTCGTACGGCTGAACTGGAATGCCGCAATCGAGGCGACTATGAGACCTATTATGATGGATATCGCTGCAGCCATGTTGAAGTTCTGAGTCTCAAATGTCAGTTTGTATACCCATGAAATCAATATATCCGTCCCTCCGGCGTTCTGACCGCGTATCGCCGGTCCACCGGCGTTGAACAGATAGATGATATTGAAGTTGTTAAAGTTCCCCGCATATTGCATGATGAGCAGCGGAGCTGTTGCAAACATTATATGGGGAAACGTAATGTTTGAAAATTTCTGCCAGCTGGAAGCTCCGTCTATATCCGCCGCTTCGTACCAGTCATTGGAAATACTCTGCAGTACACCGGTGAACAACGCAAACACAAACGGGAAACCGAGCCAGGTCTGTATCAGAATCAATGCAACCTTTGCCCAGAATGGGTCAGACAGCCATGGTATTGTCAGTCCGAACAACGGCTGCAGTATATCATTATTAATCGCCCCGAACTGGTTATTGAACAGCGCTGAAAATATAAGTATCGTTACAAACGCCGGCACTGCCCATGGCAGAATCAGAATCGTTCTGATGAACCTTTTGAATTTGATCAAAGGGTGGTTTACGATGATGGCCAGCAGCAATGCCAAAGCAATCTGGAGTGTTGTGGCGACCAGCGTCCAAATGATTGTCCATGTGAATACGCTGAAGAATGTATTCCGCCACATGTCCACTTCTATCAGTGCTTTGAAATTTTCAAAACCTACATAGTCCAGAACGTTCCTTGGAGGTGCGTTATACAGGTTATAGTTCGTAAATGCCAGGAAAAACATGTAGAGGAGCGGAAATACTACCAGAAAGATAAGCAGAAATAATCCCGGCCCTACAATGAGATAAGGGAAACTCTTATCCCAGGAATCCCTGAAACGCTGCATCAGCGTTCTGAAATCACCACTGTTGATCAGTTTTGCATCTCTGTACGCATCGATTATATTGACCGTATAGAATAAGACTGCGATCGCTGCAACAAGCAGGGAAATGATTCCCTGTGCAAGCAGAATTCTTGAGTCATCCACTCTCGGAATTTCCCCCAGCGTGAAAAGCCCCCAAAAACCAATGTTCAGGAAGTTATAAAATACTGCAAAAAACGAGATAAAAAGAATAAAGAGAACACCAGCTTTGATGTATCTCTTATTGTATAATTGACCGAGCCCGGGAAGGATGGACAGGGCTGCGGCCAGCTTAGGGTTCTTCATCATCCATTCCTCCTAAAATTTCATAGGTTTATTCTTCATCTTCAGACCCCTGCCCACCTGAGGCTGCTTCAATATCTGATTCAATTTGTGCCTTCGCTTCTTCCAGAACTTCCTCAGGATCATCTCCATTGGATATGAAAATCAGGGCGTCACCCATGGGCTCCCACACTTGTGCCATTTCGGGAATATTCGGCATCGGATTTGCACTTTCCGCCTGATCGCTAAATACTGTCAGTAACTCATTTGAGTTTTCCACATCAGAACGCGGTACAGTTTCCTGAAGCCCTTCAGTGACGAGCGAACTGTTCTCCTGGTTTGTCATGAACTTCAAAAGGTCCTTGGACCAGTATTCTTCCTCAGTATATTCTGAAATCATCCATCCTTTTACTCCCATGAACGGTGTCATCATCTCGCCTTCAAGTTCAGGCAGGGTTGCAGTACCAAGAGAATCCCCTAACGCTTCGGAGTAGTCCGATAACTTCCATGGTCCTGTAAGTGCCACAGCACCTTTTCCATCAGTGAAAAGACCGTCGAGAACATCACCTGTGATATTTTCGCTCAGATAGCCCGCTTCAAACCATTCCTGCATGCGTGTGGCCTGTTCAACCACCCCTTCATTTGCTACCTGCAGATCATCTGCATTATAAGTTGCATCCTCATTTTGGCTGAAGATCTGTTCATCACCGGAGAATAGGAGTGGATATGCAAAATAGAAGTTCGTCGCTTCCATCAGTAAACCATATTCATTATTCGCTGCATCTGTATGTTCCTCCATGATTGCTTCCAAATCTTCGATGGTCTCCGGAGCTTCATCCACAATATCCTTATTGTAGTAGAGTGAAGCGGCTTCAACTGCGAATGGGACGCCCATAAGAGAGCCTTCGTAAGTAAATGCTTCTATTGCGTTATCATTAAATGCTTCCAGGTCGAATTCTTCAGGATCGAGTTCCATGCCAAGACCCTGAAGATAGGCGCTGCCGATCATGTCATGCGGCTGCTGATAAAGGTCCGGCCCCTGTCCTGCCGGAGCATCCAGCGACAGCTGTTCCAACTGATCAGTCATCCCCACTTCTGTGTATTCAACTTTAATCCCGGTTTCCTCTTCATATTTCTCGAAGATTTCACCGTATGTAGCTACTTGATTTTCGCCATCAAGCCATACTGAGAGTGACTCCGGTTTCTCAGGTTCATTGCCCTCTTCTGAATTTTCTCCCCCACCTTCGGCTGAGTCCCCTTCCTCCAACGACTCCGGACGATCCGGCCCGCAAGCCGCAAGTACAAAAACAAGTGACAGTACCAGTACTAAAAACCAGTTGAATTTCTTCATTCTTTTTCCTCCTTTGTTTGTAAGCGGTATCATATACACCTTAATGATAAAGCGATTACACAGAGTAGTCAAGAACTTTTTGCAAACGATTGCATAAAATACTGTACAGTATGGGCAATTGTTTAGATGATTATTATCTCTCTTATTGTTATTGTTATTGCAAACGATTGCGCCAGAGTGTTCACTCCTCCATTTTATCATTCAATTAAAAAACCCGAATTCCAAGTGTCATGGATTTCGGGTCATTATTTACGCCTTCATTCAGATTTCTCTTTTTGTTCCCTGCTGTAATGCTTCAGTATTTCCCGCGCAAAGTCGTTCATATCCCCGACGTACTCGAATGTGCCTTTCAGCACCGGATATATGTTTTTGATACCGGCTTCACCGAGGGTGGATACTATGAATGATATGACGTTCAGCTTCCTCAGTTTGAATACTGTACCGAACAGTGTCGCCAGCTGGCTGAGGTACTCCTTCGATTTCATCCCTGTGTTATCCGTCTTTTTGGCCTTGTTGATGTAATCTGCGGCCCTGGGTATCGCCCTGCCGATTGTTTCGCCATCTTCGGGAGAGACTTCGAAATGTGCTTCTGTCATCTCCTCTATGGAGCGATATGCTCTCTGGAGAATGATATCCTTCAATCCCGGTGATAATAGTTTAGACGCAAGGGTATTGAGCCTTTTATTCAAAAATTTCTCCATGTACTCTGCACTGCCTGCTCTCCTTGCGAACTCCTTGTCCTTCGCTTCGAATATCGGCTGCAGGGCTGCTTTGAGCCCTTCGATGCCGAAATTGTCCCTGACGCTGACGAAATGGTAATTGAGCGGCTGGGCGAGGTGTTTTTTGAAGGTGACATGCAGCTCCGTGTCCTTGTCATGCATGAGCATCTCCTGCCCCCTCGCTCCTGATACGTCGACCAGTGTGTCGGATTTGCTGTAGACGAAGGTGATCCCCGTCTTCCTTTTTGCAAGGAAGCGGATGATTGCCTCATCCGCTTCCCTGATTTTTGATGAGAATACATACAGGACATGGCTGAGATCTGCTTTGCGGATCAGTTTCTTATATTGTTTCGGAGAGTATTCCGTCGTACCGACACCGGGGAAATCGAGAATCTGCCCCCGTTTTCCGTATTTATGGGAAGAGATTGTACGCGTGGCATCGGTCCGGGTGGAAATGTGTGTATCGGCCCCGGCCAGTGCATTGACCAGTGCGCTTTTCCCGGCGTCTACCTGGCCCATCACTCCGATGCGGTAGTCGATCGTGCCCTCGATATACTTATGGAAAGCCTTGACCAGCGGATGTCCTCCGGACATAACACTCACCTCTCTAGTTAAATAGTCTCTTCATTTTTCTTACCCATGTAATAGCTTATCAGGAGCCCTGCGATGAATACGGTGATCGTGGTCAGCCAGGTCAATGGCGTCGCCGGCATCCCCGGATAGATTGCAAAGACGGATCCAAGGACCAGACCGAGTATCGCCGCGTACGTCAGATATGTGTAATGGCGCAGCATATACTGGATGATCCGGCTCGCCACTAGCAACCCGGCCAGGATTCCAAGCCCCGCAGCAAACAGCACAGGCAGCACAGCGAGGTTCAGCGATGTCAGTTCGCTCAGTGAATAGATGATGATGGAGTACGAACCGAGAAGCAGAAGGACGAGTGAGCCTGAAATCCCCGGCAGCAGCATCGTTGCAGATCCGAGCATCCCGCTGAAGAACAGTTTGATGAGGAGCGGTGCTGTAATCGATATCTCCTCTATCGGCACTTCTTCCGCCCGCAGCATCCCCATGATGAAGAGCCCCGCAACAGCAAGGACGACAAGCATATAATGGGGCGCTCTGAACTCCACTTTATAATTGGATATCCGAAGCATCATCGGGACGACGCCCAGGATCAGTCCGATGAAGAACCAGTGCACTGCCATCGTGTGGTTTCTGAGCAGGTAATCGATAAGCGATGACATCGTCAGTATCGCCACTCCCATGCCGATGACAAGCGGAATCAGATAGAGCACGGCATTTTTCCAGTGTTTGGAGACGACTCTGCTGACCGCCCCCAGGAACTGGTCATAGATGCCGAGCAGCAGCGCCATCGTACCGCTGCTCACGCCGGGGATGAGTTCACATATCCCCATCAGGAAACCTTTAAATATATTTACCCATTTCAACATGTTTTAATTTACCTTCCATTTTCACGTAGTCTATTACCATACGATTGTAGCATAATTTTCGTTTCTCTTCGTCCACCGCAGGGGGCCCGGTTTGATAATACGTTTTCATATTGTTATAACTAATCTAACAGATAAATCGATGGGAGATACTGATATGAGAGACCTTGGTATATATTTTGGAACATTCGCACCGTGCCATGTCGGACATTTTGAACAGATCGTGCGTGCCAAACGTGAAAACAGGCATGCGCTCGTCATCGTCAGCGGATATGAAGGAGACCGCGGCAATACATACGGAATGTCACTGGATAACAGGGTAAAGGCGATGCGACAGCTGCTGCGGAATGATGAAAACGTATCGGTCATCAAGCTGGATGAAACGGATATCCCGAGATACCCCCACGGCTGGGAGCCATGGCTGGAAATGCTTGCAGAGAAGATTTCCCAAGGTTTCGATGGGCTGGATTTCAAGGTGGGGAAAATGACCTATTATGTTGGCGAGGAGGAGTATATCGATCCTCTCCGTAATTTCTTTGATGAGAAATGGAGCGGAATCGATACGCGTATAACCATGGTCGACCGTAAGATCCTCGGCATCAGCGGGACAAGCATACGGGAAGAGCCCATATTGAACTGGGATTATGTCACCCGGCCGTTCAGACGGTTTTTCGTGCAGAATGTGCTGGTACTTGGCGCGCCGGCTACGGGAAAATCATCACTGGTCCAGGACCTTGCCCGCAGATATTCCACCAGCTATTCCACAGAGTATGCAAAGGAATACCGCGCTGCACAGCATGTCGCCGCCGATGAACTGGATGTCAAGGATCTTCATGCAGTGGGCATCGGACAGTTCGAGAATAACAAAAGGAATATCCACTCCCCCGGTACACGAAAAGTATTCTTTGCGGATACAGATGTGATGATGACGAAAATCTACATGAAGATGCACGCTGTAGGTGATGAATTCCATCAGTTGAAGTCGGTATTCGACTACTTCATAGATCTTCAGAACTGGTCCCTCGTCCTCGTGCTGCCGCCCCGGGAGAATGACAAGAGTGAATATTCCGCAACCATGCACCAGATGATTCTGGAAGAACTCGAACTTCAGGGGCTGAAGTATGTCACCCATACACTCGAAGGGGAATCCTACAGGGATCAGTACCAGGAGGCTCACAGCCTCGTGGATGAGATTCTCAAAGACGGCAAGGACAATTGAATGAAAACGCATTTATTTGTAAAATTACACAATTGAAGCTGTCACCTCCATATATTGATGGAAAATACAGAAAACTTTGTTATCATAGTTACCATCTATTTAATGGAGGAAGATTTCATGGAACAAAAACTGTTGCTTACACCAGGCCCGACGCCCATTCCGCCCGAGGTTTCAAGCCGTATGGCCGAGGGCATGATCGGTCACCGCTCCAATGACTTCAATAAGCTGATGGAAAGTATCCAGCCCGGATTGAAAACCATACTCGGCACAAAAAACCCTGTTGCCATCCTTTCTTCAAGCGGTACAAGTGCACTTGAAGCTGCGATGGTGAACCTCGTCAGGCCGGACGAATCCATTGTCATCATAGTGAGTGGTTCATTCGGCGACCGCTTCAGGAATATTGCAAAAACATACCCTTTCGATGTCCATGTGTACGACGTCGAATGGGGACAAGCGGCAGATCCGGAAAAATTCGAAGAATTTCTGAACACAAAAGAAAATGTCAAAGCAGTCTTCTCACAGTCATGCGAAACCTCGACAGCGGTAATCCATCCGCTCAATGCACTCGGCGAAGCCGTTAAATCCTATAACAGCGAAACGCTGTTCGTCGTCGACGGTGTCAGCATCGTCGGAGGCATGAAATTCGATATGGAGCAGGATAATATCGATTGTCTTGTAACAGGCAGCCAGAAAGCACTGATGCTTCCGCCGGGACTCGCATTTGTTGCGATGAATGATACAGCGAGGCAGAAGGCGGCTGACAATGAACTGCCCCGCTTCTATCTCGATATCAACCGGTATTTCAAAGCACTGGAAGACCACTCTACGCCATTCACACCTGCAGTCTCCCTGATCCAGGGGCTTGAGAGGGTACTGGAAATCTATCACGAGGAAGGCGTTGAAAATGTATTCGAACGCCACAGAAACATGCAGGATATGCTCCGGGCCGGCCTCAGGGCACTGGGCCTCACGATGCTGGTGGCCGATGAATATGCCTCCCCGACCGTCACAGCTTTCCAATCGGGTGAAGATGAGCTGAAAGTCATCAAGGATCAGCTTAAAAGTGAGCATCAGATCACGATCGCCGGCGGGCAGAAGGAACTCAAGGGCAAAATACTCCGCATCGGGCACATGGGTTACATGTTCCCCCACGATATGATCCGGGTGCTCGCCGCAATCGAAGCGATACTCAGCGATTACAGGAATGAAAATTACTATGGCAGGGCAGTCGCTGCCGCACAGGAGGCGTATTATGGAAAACTATAGAATACTCGTGCTCGACCCTGTAAGCGAAGACGGCATCAAGGAACTCCTCGACCATCCCAATTATGATGTGGATGTAAACACCGGGCTCAGTGAAGAGGAGATTCTGGAAACGGTCCACGAATACCATGCACTGATCGTCAGGAGCCAGACGACCGTAACTGAAGAAATCATCAGATATGCGAGACAGCTCAAAGTCATCGCACGTGCCGGTGTCGGTGTGGACAACATCGATATCGATGCTGCAACGAAGCATGGTGTCATAGTCATAAATGCACCTGACGGCAATACGATCAGTGCGACTGAACATACGATGGCCATGATGCTGTCACTCACACGGGACATCCCCGCTGCACACAAAGAACTTTCAGAAGGTAAATGGAACAGAAAAGGACACAAGGGAACGGAAATGTACGGCAAGACGCTCGGCATCATCGGCGTCGGGAAAATCGGATTGGGTGTGGCCAAACGCGCGCAGAGTTTCGGCATGAGAATCATTGCCTTCGACCCTTATCTGTCGGACGATAAAGCACAGGAAGCGGAAATCGAGAAGATGGAAGTGGATGAAATTGCCGCCCGGGCGGATTTCCTTACCGTCCACACTCCCCTTACCCCCCAGACGAAAGGGATTGTGGGCGAAGACTTCTTCGGCAGGACGAAACCGGGTCTGAAAATCGTCAACGTTGCCCGCGGCGGAATCATCGACGAAGATGCACTGCTCAAAGCCCTGGACGGGGGCAGGGCGGACGGGGCGGCCCTTGATGTCTTCGAAGAGGAGCCGCCCACAGATATGAAACTGCTGAACCATCCGAAAGTGGTGGTCACACCGCACCTCGGCGCTTCCACAGTGGAAGCACAGGAGAAAGTCGCCATCAGCGTTTCCCGGGAAATAATCGACATCCTTGAAAACAACACAATTGTCCATGCCGTCAACGCTCCGCGCATCAGCGAGAATATCAATAAAGAACTCAAGCCGTATATCAACATTTCAAGCCACATGGGGGAAGTCGGCATCCAGCTGATGAACCGTCCCCCTTCCGAAATCAAGCTTAAATACCACGGGGAGCTTGCAATCGATGATACGAGCATGCTGACACGCTCATTCGTCTCCAGCATGCTCAAACCCCACCTCGGGGAGAACGTCAATATCATCAACGCACTCTACCTGCTCCAGGAACAGGATGTCGTCTATAAAGTTGAAAAGAAGGGAAAGGCCCACGGATACAGCAACTATCTGGAGGCAGAACTGATCAATGAGGATGAAACCCTTGTGCTCGGCGCAAGTGTGCTGAACGGCTACGGGGAACGCATAGTCAAGATTAATGAGTTCCAGGTGGACATCAAACCAACGAAACACCTCCTGTTCATAGACCATCAGGACCGGCCGGGTATCATTGGAGAGATGGGCATCACACTTGGTACCCACAAAGTCAACATTGCGAGCATGCAGCTCGGCAGGCACGACGAAGGGGGCAATGCACTCCTTTCCCTCTCACTTGACCAGGGCGTGAACGATGAAGCGATGGAGGAATTGAGCAAAATCAAAGGTTTTAACGGCCTGAAGCAGGTCGACCTGTCATAAACATAAAAACCATCACAATCATTTGTGATGGTTTTTTAGTATGATTTCTTCGGTTTCCAAAACGGACTCTACCATATTTGTCACACCAAGCGTTTCAAAGTCCGGAATGATTTCCTCGCCGGTCAATCCGGTCAGAGTGGCGATGAAATCCGCACCGATTGCCTCAGCGCAGTAGAAATCAGCAATGGAATCTCCGATGATGAAAATTTTCTCTTTGGATACATTTCTTTTATCGACCGCGTCTTCGAAATGCGTTTCATCATGGCCATAAAGACTCCACAGATAACTGTATGGATGTGGTTTTGCCAGGGAAACATCAACACCTTCCACTCCTTCCGCCGCAAGGACCTCAGACGCCGTGGAAACTCTGTTGCTCCTGAAAATATCCATGAGGCCATGCTGGTGGAAAGGAATCAGTGTTTCCTGTCTCGGCCTGCCGGTGGCCACTCCGATCTCCACACCTGCTTCAATGAGCCGTTTCAGCATGGCTTTGATATCCTCCGGGGGACGGATCCATTCCTCATCATTGATGAAGCCTTTCTTTCCTTCCTCTTCAGCCTCCATACCGGTCGATGTTTTGACATCAGCGCTTCCAAGATACCATTCCTGGTACTTGTACTGGCCGGTCGTCCATACAGGGCCATGCATATCGAATACTTCAGGATCTGAAAGCCCGATTCTGCGGCGGGCATATTCAATCAGCTCCGTATAGATCGTATCTTTCGTATAGTTCCCCTCTTTCAGGAAATCCACAACATGGCTGTAGTCCACTTCCACATCACCCAGCATCTCGCCGACTGTGTAGATATCGGAAATGTCCACATTATCCACGTTGATGCTGGAATATTTGATCAAATTTATATAGAGGACGGAAAATGTGACAAAGAGCATATCCCAGTTGGAATTGAGCCCCATTTTCTTGAACCTTTCAAGCACTTCATCATTGCTGAAGATGGATGCCCGTATGCCGTCTATCTCCTCATCTGTATAATCAATCTTAAACTTCTCTTTCTCCAAATTTAAGTATCTGGGGCTGTACAGCATTTCGTGCACTGCAAGGGCAGACACATCAAAGCATCTTTCCTCACTGAGAAACACCCCGTCAACATCGAATAGTACCACAGTCACAGCCGATTCCCTCCTGTTCGCAGTTGTTTTAGGTTAAGTACCAGTTTCTCACACTGGTCCCCATATGTCGACTGAACTTTTACATAATTCAATATATTCACCTGCATGCCAAAATGGCAGATCCAGGTCATATCGTTAAGTGTTTGTTAAAAAATTTTTAAAATTTCATCAAAAGCCACATTATTGCAAATGTAAGAATTTAACCCGGGTTAATTTATTTATTTTAATGCATTTTATTATATTCCATCCTATAATGAGAACCGTAACATGGTATGTAAATTCCAAGTAAAATCAATTAAATTAACGTAAAGGCGCCAAGGTGCCTAATTGGGGGAATATTTATGGAACTCAGTCCGATGGAGGTCATCTTCCTATTTTTAGGCGGGCTAGGTATTTTTCTTTATGGACTTAAAATGATGGGTGACGGACTTCAGGCAGCTGCCGGCGACCGCCTCAGAGAAATCCTGAACCGGATGACTTCCAATCCATTGCTGGGGGTTCTTGCAGGAATCATTGTTACTATACTGATACAGAGCAGTTCAGGTACGACTGCCATTACCATCGGGCTTGTCTCCGCCGGTTTTATGACTCTCAGACAATCCATTGGGGTCATAATGGGAGCCAACATCGGCACTACTGTCACGGCTTTCATCATCGGTCTTGATATCGGTGCCTATTCACTCCCTATTCTTGCCCTTGGGGCATTCATGATTTTCTTCCTGGGCAGCAGACCGCAGGCAAATAATCTCGGAAGGGTCCTGTTCGGTTTTGGTGCCCTCTTCTATGGACTTGAGTTGATGGGCGACGGGGTAAAACCTCTCGCAGACCTGGAATCATTCTCAAATCTGATGCTGGATGTATCCCATAACCCTCTGCTCGGCATTGCTGTAGGAACTGTACTTACAGTCATCGTTCAGAGTTCAAGTGCAACCATTGCAATACTGCAGGGCTTCTATGCAAATAACCTTGTAGAACTCGATGCCGCGTTGCCAATCCTCCTGGGGGATAACATCGGCACTACTGTCACAGCTATACTTGCAGCACTTGTCGGATCCATCGCAGCCAAGCGGGCTGCTGCTGTACATGTGGTCTTCAACGTGATTGGCGCCACAATATTCTTAATCGGCCTCCCCCTGTTCACAAGACTTATCACTTACCTGCAGGGAACATTCGAACTGAATCCTGAGATGACGATTGCCTTCGGCCACGGGTTCTTCAACATCACGAATACTTTGATACATCTTCCTTTCGTCTTCGCGCTCGCCTGGATTGTAACCAAGCTTATTCCAGGCAAGGATTTTTCAGAGGAATTCCAGCCGAACCAGCTTGATCCACTGCTGTTGAAACGCTCTCCGGGCATTGCATTGCAGGGTGCCCAGGCCGAAGTTAAAAACCTTGGAAACCTGACGCTCAGTATTCTCGATGATTCCCAGAGCTTCAGCAAATCAGGAGACAGCAAGAAATATAAAGAGATCAAAGAAAAAATCAATGTCGTGGATACACTGCAGGACAGCATCAAGAAATATCTCATCGATGCCTCGAAATATGACATCAGTGATGAAGATATTGAAAGACAGGCGACATTGCTTGAAATCACACGCATACTGCACAAAGTAAGCATACAGATCAATGAGTACACCGAATCCTACAACAAGAAATTCAGAGAAAAGATCGAGATTTCCGACGAAGCAAAAGAAGGCCTCCAGAACCTTTACGAACATGTATACAAATCATTCAAGAAGGCCATCGATACACTCGACATCTACAGTCCGCAGGAGCTGGAGGAAGTCATCAGACTCAGCCAGAAATCCTATAAGATTGAGAACAAGCTCAGAAAACAGCACGTCAAACGCCTGAACAAGGGAACATGCTCCACGGACGGCGGTCTGCTGTATGTAGATCTCATCAGCAACCTCGAACGGATCGGTTATAATGCCCGTAACATTTCCGAAACCAACCTTGATGAAGACTACGACGAACTTTCCGAAGACACTGTAATCTATGAATAAAGATGAAATCCCGATGCGTCTGCATCGGGATTTCCTATTGCCTCACTGAACACGACTGCATATTCGAAATTCTGGCAGCTGTCGGGATGCTCCAGGCATCGTCGTCCGGAATGACAGGCCTGTAATTTTCCATAACACACCTCTCTTTTATACCCCATTGCCCACGGATGGTTATTTCATACACCAACAGAGCATTGTACATTTTCCCTTGTAATATTAGAATAAAGGAAAAGGGGGAGTTTTATGGATATCCAGGAGAAACTGGGTCATTTTAAAGATGAGATGGGCAAAGTGATCATCGGCAAGGAGAAGGTGATCGAACTCATCTTTGTGAGCATGCTTCAGAAAGGGCATATCCTTTTTGAAAGCGTTCCCGGAACGGGCAAGACCATGCTGTCGAAATCTGTGGCACGGGCGATAGGCGGAACTTTTAAAAGGATCCAGTTTACGCCGGATATACTGCCTTCTGATATTACAGGCATCAATATATATAATCCCAGAACCCAGGAGTTTGAACTTCGCAGAGGGCCGGTTGATACCGATATACTCCTTGCGGATGAAATCAACAGGGCGACACCGAGGACCCAGTCAGCCCTGCTTGAGGTGATGGAGGAGAAGCAGGTGACTATAGACGGGGTGCGCATTCCGGTGGACGAACCATTCATCGTCCTTGCTACCCAGAATCCGATAGAGTACAGGCAGGGCACATTCGATCTGCCTGAAGCCCAGATGGACCGTTTTCTGATGAAAATCGACCTCGGATATCCTTCGAGGGAGGAAGAGAAATTGATGCTCGATGCGCATGGCGCCCAAAATGCGCTGGATGATGTCCGGGCTGTATTTTCCAAAGATGAAATCGTTAAACTTCAGAGCCGGCTGTCAACGGTTGAAGTCAATGATGCGGTACAGGAGTATGTACTCGATATCATACATAGTTCCAGAAACCATGAATATGTCGACACCGGTGTATCGCCGCGCGGTACCATCGCCCTGTTGCAGGCTGCCAAAGGAATTGCACTTATCAGCGGCAGGCATTATGTAACGCCCGACGATATAAAATATATTGCTCCTTTTGTCATCAGCCACCGTCTTGTGCTGAATATCGAAGGCATGGCAGTAACAGAGGCGGATGCGGTGACCCGTGACATCATCAATTCTGCAGAAGTTCCTGTCGAATACGGGGTTTTGCATGATGAAGTTTAAACCGGACTTCAGCGACTCGAAGACGATGAACTTTTTCACAGGGTCTGTGCTCATTTTGTTCATCCTGAACATTTTCTATGGAATCCAACTGAACAGGCTGATCGCCATTTCCCTGGGTCTGTTCATATCCTTCGCTCTGCTGAACTATCTGTATGAAAGGAATGTGGCCGAAAAGCTCAGATTCGAAATCATCGATAAAGAGATCCGGATGTTTAAAAACCAGAATGGTGTCCTCCGTATAAGGGTGTCGCAGGACGGGATGTTGCCGATCCTGGCCGGCAGGCTCACGGTTTCCGCCGGGGACGACATCCGTTTCCAGGATGATATCTCAACCGGTGTAAGACAGCATACCATTACAGCCGTCACTTTCACTGTAATGCCGAAAAGCCGGACACTTATCGAAATCCCTTTCAGCGGATATTCAAGAGGAGTGAGCAAAATCGTCAGATCGGAGTTGAAAATCCCCAGGATTTTCGGGTTCGGTTCGATAGACCTTAAACAGCATGGTAAAACCGGCCATGAGATCATCATCTATCCAGACCGCCATGCCGTCCACAACAGGGAAATGGAAAACCGCATGATGCCCGGGGAGTTTACAGAAAGGAATGCGCTGTTCTCCGACCCTCTGATGACAAATGGCACACGTGTCTATATCCCGGACGACAGTATGCGTGACATCCACTGGAAGGCATCTGCAAAAACCGGTGAACTGCAGACCAGACTGTACGACAAGATGACGCGGGTATCCTGGCTCATACTTATCAACCTGCGCTCTGAAAATTCCTATGCGCCGCCCGGAAACATCGAGACCATATTTGAAAAGATTGCCTTTGTCACCGGCAAGGCAGCTGAAGCGGGTATACCATACAAGATCATTACGAACATGGTGATGCTGGACAGCCGTTCATTTTTCAGTCTTGGGAAAAGTACAGGCAGTCTGCACTACAGACGCACACTGGAGACACTCGCACGCACGGATACCGTCACATATACACTCCATTTCGAACGGCTGCTCAGGCATGTACAGATGCATGAAGAAATACCGACCCATGTCATTTTTACCGGCGTGGCTGATGACCCGATCTCACAAAGTCTCTCTGTCCTTGAAGCAAAAGGTGCCCATGTATTCCAGCTGGATGATTACGGCATAATCCCCTTTGAATCCAGAAAAACCGGGGAGGCGAGAAGATGAGCAGGTTTAAATATACACTACTGTTCGCCCATACATATCTCACTGACATGTTCCTGCTGCTGTTCATTGTGTTGATAATCAATGTCCATAACGGTAAAGAGGCGTTGATCATACCGTTCATCCTCATTGTCCTGGCCGTGATGACAGCCAGTTCACTGATCGTGAGACGCTTCAGGCTGGGCAGGATCTATTTCATGCTGCCATTTGTCCTCATCATTGCGCTCCTGTCCGGCTTCCACTGGCTGGCAGCACTGCTGCTTGCCTATCTGCCGTTACTGAGGCTCGAATATCTGCATGATGATGCCAGGACCACATTCTCCAACGTAACGCTCATCGTTACCTTTCTGCTGCTTATCGGTACAAATGTTTTGACGACAGAGGAGACGGTTGCCCATGCCCTGCATTTTCACCTGATATTTCTCAGCCTTGTCCTGTTCTTTTTCACGGGCAGGATATTCATCCTCCTGATTGGCAATGGCTGGCCGATGCGGAAGAATGCTTATATGTTCACCACACTTTCAGGGCTCTTCATTCTCCTTGGCATTTCTTTGGGACTGGTCTATCACTATATTGTATTTATCGCAAAATATATTGTCTTACTGCTGCTGAATGGCTTCATATTCCTGCTCCGGCCTTTTTTTCATATATTGGAAAATGTCGAATTTGAACGTCCCGCACTGGAGGAAGGAACGATTCCCGATTCAAAGGGGGAGGAGGAGACCAGACCGGAATTCGACCAGGATCCCGCTGTGGCACAGCTTCCTGTCGACACGATAATGGCTGTACTGTTCATCATTGCAGTCATTACAGGGCTGTACATCTATTATAAAAGGAGAAATCCGCCTCAGACTGACAAGAGAGAAATAGAACAGACAATTTCCACTTCAACCCCCACTGCCCCACAGAAAAAAAGGCTGGTAAGAGCCGACGTTCCGGAGGACCGGGTCAGAAAAGTCTATTTTGAGTTTGAAAAATGGCTGGCCGCAAAAAATATGGGTCGTTACCAAAACGAGACAATCCCGGAATGGATCACCCGACTGGGATTGACTGACATCATTGATAAGCAGAGGCTCACAACTTATATCGAGACGCGCTACAGTGATACGAAAACAGCCGACAGAGACTACCATATATATAAGGAGAATATAAAGATGATGAAAAAAGAGATTAATGAATATCTTAAAGAAAAGCAAAAAAACTTGCGGGAATGATTCCCGCAAGTTTTTCTAATATTGGTTCAGATACTGGTTAAGCTCCCACTCGGAAACCTGGGAGCGGTACATGTCCCACTCCACACTCTTATTGCTGTTGAACTGCCTGTATATATGGGCGCCGAGAGCATCCTGTATGACTTCATCTTCCCTTAGCGCCTTGAGCGCAGTATAAAGGGTGGACGGCAGGTCCTTTACACCTACCGCTTCACGTTCTTCGCGTGTCATTTCGTAGATGTTTTCATTGACCGGTGAAGGGAGACCAATTTTATGTTTGATTCCTTCCAGGCCTGCTTTCAAGATGACTGCAAGTGCCATATAAGGGTTTGCAGAAGGATCCACAGATCTGACTTCGGCACGTGTGGAAAGTCCCCTTGATGTTGGAATCCTGAGCAGCGGTGAACGGTTTTTGCCGCTCCAGGCGATATAACTCGGTGCTTCATAGCCTGGCACCAGACGCTTGTAGGAGTTCACAAGCGGATTGCAGACGGCGGTGAAACCTCGTGCATGCTTCAGGATACCCGCCATGAAATATCTCATATCCTGGCTCAGGCCGATGGCATCATCCTCATCATAGAAGGCATTTTCTTTGCCTTTGAACAGGGAGACGTTGAAATGCATCCCATTGCCGTTGATGCCGTACAATGGTTTTGGCATGAATGTCGCATGCAAATTATGCTTCCTTGCCACAGTTTTGACGACAAGCTTGAATGTCTGGATATTATCACACGCCGAAATCGCATCTTCATACTTGAAGTCAATTTCGTGCTGTCCCTGGGCGACTTCGTGGTGGGATGCTTCGATTTCAAATCCCATATCCTCAAGTTCCAGCACTATGTCCCTGCGGCAGTTTTCCCCAAGGTCTGTAGGCGCAAGATCGAAATAGCCGCCCTGGTCGTTCAGTTCTGTTGTCGGGTTGCCGTTTTCATCAAGCTTGAAAAGGAAAAATTCCGGTTCAGGCCCGAGATTGAAAGCGGAATATCCCATGTCCTCCATCTCTTTGAGGACCCGTTTCAGATTGGACCTCGGGTCGCCGTCGAATGGTTTGCCGTCAGTGTCATAGATATCGCAGATCAGCCTGGCTACTTTGGCGTTGCCGGCACTCCAGGGAAAAATTGTCCACGTGCTCAAATCAGGTACCAGATACATGTCGGACTCTTCAATACGCACGAAGCCTTCGATTGAAGAACCATCGAACATCATTTCCCCGTCCAATGCTTTATCGATCTGACTGATCGGTACCTCAACATTCTTGATCGTTCCCAGAATATCCGAGAACTGGAGTCTCAAATATCTGACGTTTTCCTCTTCGGCAATACGCTTGATGTCTTCTCTCGTAAATTTTTTCATAGCTCACGCTCCCGTTAATTATTGAAAAATCTCGATAGATCACCGCGGTTTAAAAGCGGCCTTTGATGCTCTCTGTGCTTCAGGACTTCCGGTGTGTCATATGTTTGAGAGTCATTGAGAATCTCCCCGATCCTTTTCATGGTGAACCCCTTCTCCATGTAATGTCTGATGTTCAGCAGCACATCCAGATCATTCATTGAAAAGAGACGGTGGTTACCCTCACTGCGTTCGGGCACGATGAGGGACAGTGATTCATAATACCTGATCTGTCTCGCTGATAAACCGGTCA
Source organism: Salinicoccus sediminis (assembly GCF_000986795.1). Taxonomy (GTDB): domain Bacteria; phylum Bacillota; class Bacilli; order Staphylococcales; family Salinicoccaceae; genus Salinicoccus; species Salinicoccus sediminis. The sequence continues at coordinate 137,780 of NZ_LAYZ01000025.1, forward strand.
ATTTCATGGCAGAGGACATGGGGAAAACAGGAGTACTCCTTCTCAATTGATCATTATCCAAAACGATCACCTCAAATCATGTAAAAATATTAGCACAGCTTTTCCTGATTTCCTAATCGATGTCAGAAAAACTGACATGTTTTAATTCTATACTTTTTTACACTTCATTCAAATGAAAAAAGAGAAGGGTAAGCTACCCTTCTCTTCCTGCGGTCATCCAAAGATGCTTACCGCAAACACTATTAAAATGATGACCGGCAGCACAAACCTGAGCATGAAGAGCCAGAATCTGAAGAATCCGAACATGCTGCTGTTCTCATCCACATTCAGCTGCCCCATCGTCACACGGCGGTCGATGATATAACCGACGAATATTGTCGAGATGAAAGCCCCTGTCGGGAGCATAACGTTCGATACCAGGAAGTCAACATTGTCGAATATGGATCGGCCGAAAATGATGACATCACTCAGCACACCGTAGGACAATGCTGAAGGAATCCCGGCCAGGAAGACAAGCAGTCCGAATATATACGCCGTGTTCCTGCGTCTGTTCTCATTGCCCTTGATCGTATTTGCAACGTTTATTTCAATCATCGAAATGGATGAAGTGAGTGTCGCAAACAGGAATGCACCAAGGAACAATATATAGAAGAGCATCCCGAACGGAATTGCACCAAATACCTGCGGGAGAACGATGAATACAAGACCCGGCCCTTCTGCGGCTTCCATATCCAGCGAAGCGATGGCCGGGAATATTGCCAGACCCGCCATGATTGAAATCGCAACGTTCATGATGACGATTGAAAATGCAGATTGTGTGAGATTCTGCTCTTTCCCGAGATATGATGCATATGTAATCATCGTTGTGGCACCGATACTGAGTGCAAAGAACGACTGCCCCAATGCATACAGAAGGCCTTCTGAACTTATCATTGAGAAATCGGGTGTGAGGAAGAATTGTATCCCTTCCACCGCTCCCGGCAGTGTGACAGAACGGATGATGACAATCAGGAACAGAGCGAACAGGAGCGGCATCATCACTTTAGATGCACGTTCCAGGCCTTTCTGCACTCCCTGCGCCACAATGAAGGCGGTCAGGAATATGAATGCACCCTGCGCCAGCAGTGCGTACAGAGGATTGGCTATGATCGTTTCAAATGCAGAGCCGTAGTTGTCTATCTGCAGGAGATTCATCATTTCCCCGATTGCGACAATCATATAGATGAGAATCCATCCGCCGATGACGCTGTAAAATGACAAAAGCAGAAAAACTGCAATATTCCCCAGCCAGCCGAACACTCTGTATGCTTTCTTATTTCCGAGATATTCAAATCCTTCTATCGGGTTCCTCTGGCCCGCGCGTCCGATGACGAATTCAGAGAGCAGCAGCGGCATGCCGACAAACAAAGTAAGAATCAGGAATACAAGAAGAAAAGCCCCGCCGCCATGTTCCGCTGTCATGTAAGGAAAGCGCCACAACGCTCCAAGGCCGATCGCAGAACCTGCCGCAGCAAGTACAAATCCCAGTTTACTCCCCCATTGTGATCTTTCCATAATATTTCCCCTTTTATATTGAGACTTTTTAGTATTTTAGCACAATAACTGCCTGTTTGAATACTTCAAACAGGCCATTCAGGCGTTATGACAGGAAAAGCAGTGCTTCCCTCCACCTCTTCAACCATCAGTTCGGATTATCCTCAAGGTCCGCCACCGGCTTTTCATAATACTGTCTGTCTTTGTTCGCATTGAAATGATCCGCCTTTTCAAGTTTCACATCCACAGTATAGTCCGGCATTTCTGCGAAGTTTTCATATATCCCTTTAGGCACCAGATAATTCCCCTCGGGGAACTGTATCCCGATGTTCCCAGGTTTGATGTCCGCCAGCCTTGCAAACCCCTGGAATACTCCGTTTACGTTATAGATGACAACCGGTTCGCCTTCCTGGATCCCCTGTGATCTGGCATCCTCTTCGCTGATCAGGGCATCGTACCGGCCCATCTCGTTGAATGCATCATGGTCGCCGTACACCATGGAATTAAATTGTTTACCGCGTCTCATAAGCAGCTTGAACTCGCCGGATTTCCTGTTGTTGTCCGGGATATCGATGCTGATCAGGTTCGCCCGTCCGTCAGGTGTCGGACAGATTCCGCCTTCACAGAGCCATGCCCCGCCGTATTGGTACACATCACCGGAATTTTTAAGATGCTGCACACCGTCATACTGCGGATTGGCCTTCGCAATCTCTTCCCGGATCTCCTGTCCGGAGCTGAAGCCGACCAGATGCGCCTCATCGGGTTTCACCCGCCTGGCAAGGTCGACGTAGATCTGCCATTCACTCCGCGCCTCTTTGATGCGGTTGCGGTTCCCTTCGATTTCAGGCGAGAAATAGATCATCCGTTCAGTGGAAGTGGACAATCCGCCGCCATCCTGCTCGTAACGTGTCTTGGCAGGGAGTACGATGACCGTCTCTTTTGCATCCAGCAGCGTGGAAGTATTCAAAATGATATCCTGATGGACACGGATTTCCAGGTTGGCCAACGCTTCTGCCACAAAGTCCGGATCCGGCATCGTCTCCAGGAAATTCCCCCCGGACATATAGTAAAGTTTCAGCTTCCGTTCGTTGTCATCCGGGAGCATGGCATTTTCTATGGTGATGCCGACGGAGTCACCCGGCCATTCAGGCAGTTTGAAGTTCCACACACCTTCAATCCTTTCACGGTTGGCCTCATCATAGTCACCGCCCGGAAGCACAAACGGATCGGCACCCATTTCACCTGATCCCTGGACGCTTGAATGCCCTCTGAGCGGCATCAGACCGTTGTACTTCCGGCCGAGCCATCCGCGGAGAAGCGACAGGTTGCAGACCTGTGAAATGTTATCGGTGGCATGCTTGTGCATGGTCAGGCCGAGCGCCCACACCATCACTCCGTTTTCAGAACGTGCCATAAGTCCGGCAAGCTCGCCGATGCGTTCGCGGCTGATGCCTGAAGATTGTTCAATCTCATCCCAGGACTGGCGGCTGACAGTCTTCTGCAGTTCTTCATAATTATTCACATGATTATGTACGAATTCATGGTTGATGGCGGAACCTTCCACCTCTGCTTCCATTTCAAACCAGTGTTTCATGATTCCGTGCATCATTGCGATGTCCCCGCCGATGTTCACTTCATAGAAGTCATCTGCAATCCTGGTGCCGAACAATGCGGACTCTGTTACCGACGGGACCCAGTATTTCTCCATGGAAGGCTCTTTGTACGGGTTGATCACGATGATCTTGGTGCCGCGCTTTTTGGCCTCCATCATGTACTTGGTGGAAACTGGACTCGAGTTCGCAGCGACACTGCCCCAGAACACAAGGACATCCGTCCCCATCCAGTCCTGATAGTTGCAGGTGGAAGCCCCGACGCCCACGGAACGTTTCATCGCTGTCTTGCTCGGCGAGTGACAGATCCTTGAAGCGTTGTCGATATTGTTCGTGCCCAGGAACCTTGATACTTTTGCGGCCGTATAGTAGGATTCATTCGTGATTCCACGGCTCGTCAGGTAAAATGCATACTGTTTCGGATCGAGGACTTTCATCTTTTCTGCAATTTTATCCATCGCTTCATCCCATGAAATGCGGATGAATTTACGGTCTCCTTTGCGCCGCATCATCGGATAAGGAACACGTCCCAGTTCCCTGAGTTCCCTGCTCGAGAGTTTGCGCAGCTCATCGATATCCTGGTGCAGGATTTCCGGCCTGATCGGCGGCGCCGTGTTCAATCTGAGCACATTGAAACGGGTCGTGCACATATGCGGCCCTTTGAGTGTCTGGTCCTGGAGTCCGCCCACACCGAGCGCACAGCCGTCGCATACACCCTTGGTTATGATGTTCTTCGCATAATTCAGATTGTCTTTGTTATCCCATGCGATTTTGGCTGTATCCCTTATGTGACGGGGTTTCACTTTGGTCAGGCCGAAAGGTACCGGACTTGCCCAGAGGCTGGGGTCCCATTTTTTCGTCTTGCTCATCGGTCCCGGGTGCAGTGTTTTTCCCATATTTACACTTCCTTATTGATATTATATTACTATTGTACCTCAAAGCCCGGCTTTATCAACTCGCTCCTCCGGAGAAATGCTATGTAACCAGGTTAATTTATTGGCAAAACAAATGCTGAATCATGCTATAATGTATGCGCGGTCAGATGCTGCAGTTCGGTTAATGAACATTATATTGAATAAATAAAACGCTTTCAATATATAACCTGTAAAAAAGGAGGGCGTTATTTTGGACATCACTTCGGAAAGGAAAATCGTCAGATATGACAATGGGGCATTCGAAGAGACGAACGATGCGATTGCTGAAGAATTCCCTCTGACGATCTATATAAATGATGTCGAGTTCGCGACACTTGTCTGTTCTCCTGACCACCTGGAGGAACTCATCATGGGCTTTTTGGCGTCTGAGGGGGCCATCCGCAAATACAGTGACATAAAGTCGATGAACCTGGATGACCACGGGGGATTCTGTCATATAGAACTGAGCAACCATGTTCCGACGGATCATTTTACGTATTCCAGGAGAATACTGGGATCCTGCTGCGGGAAGAGCCGGCAGTTCTATTTCCAGAGCGATGTCGATACCGCCAAAGTATCGATGTCAAAAACGACCATAACGCCGGCGCAATGCACTGCTCTGATGAAGGAAATGCAGGACACCAGCACCATTTTCAAGGAGACCGGCGGCATACACAATGCCAGCCTCGGTAACGCCCGGGAGATGATCGTGCACCGCGGGGATATCGGCAGGCATAACGCGCTGGACAAGCTGTACGGATACTGCATTGAAAACAGGATACCCGTTTCTGACAAAGTACTCGTCTTCAGCGGGCGCATCTCTTCAGAGGTGCTGACAAAAGCCGCCAAAATCGGTGTCGGCATCGTCCTCAGCAAATCGGCACCGACAGACCTTGCCATCAGGCTTGCAGAGGACCTGAACATTACGGCAATCGGCTTCATACGAGGGGATTCATTCAATATTTACAGTCATCCATGGCGCGTTGTCCCAACTGATGACAGCATATAGAAAAGCACTCCGTCCGGAGTGCTTTTTACTCTTTTGTATAGTAGTCCCTGTGGAATTCATCCGCTGACAATCCGTGCGCATTATAGTGGCTCTCCATGATATTGCCGATCTTGACCGCCCAGTGTATATCTGTCGCATACAGGTGTTTTCCCGGATTTTCAGGGTTCCACCGCATTGTGTAAAGAGTATCCTGCCCTTTCGATACATAATTTTCACTTATGAAACGGGCACCTCCCATGATAGCTTTCTCAGGGGTTGACCAGTCAGACTCCGCTGCATAACCGGAGCCTTCCGACACAGCCTTTTTATCAAATGCGCCTATGCCGAAGAAATTGTAATAAGTGGTGTCCCCCACTTCGATCCCTCCTGCAAGGGAGGATCTGCCGTTCCCGGTTTCTATCTGCGCATGGCTGATCAGATACAGGGCATTCAGGCCATACTCTTCCTGTGCGGCGTGGAACGTCTCTCCCCGGCCTTCGAGTATTCCCTTGCCTTTAAGGGATTCATCCAGCTGTTCAGGCGTCAGATCGGCTGTTTCATCCAGTTTCAGGAACTGGAAATCGGTGCTGCTCCGCCCGATATCCATTGCATTTCTGATATCCTCCTCATCCGCTTCGACTGCGCCGTCGTCCTCAAGCTTCACATCCTGCGTACTGCTCGCTGCCTGGGTATCCACCGCCGCTTCAAAACTATGGATATATTTTTCCTCCCTGTCCATAAGAGTCGTTTCAGAAATCAGAAAGGCGATGAAGAACACCACCATTACACCCAGCAGTATCAGAACCGGAATATCCTGCTTCATTTTTTGTTTCATTTCTCATTTTCCCTTATTTTAAGTTCACTCATTACACCATTCTATCCCATAACCTAAAAAAAAGTAAGCACCCTGTTCAGATGCTTACCGTTTCCGAATATGTCTGTTTTACAAGTGCATCTATCATTATGCTCAGACGTTCTGTAATCTGCTCATTTTCAAGGATTAACCCCTCGTCCGTTTTCACAAAATCCGAGTCGCACGTCGAAGCCTGGGTGGGGATCACCATTGCATGGACTCCTCTCATCACCATTCTCAGCTGCGTCAGCGGATCGGAGTTCCTCATCCCGCCGCTGTTGCAGAACAGGCCGACCGGTTTCATTTCAAATTCATTTATCGAAAGATGATCCAGAGCATTCTTTAAAATGCCCGAATAGGAAGTATGGTAATTCGGCGTTCCAATCATCATTGCGTTCGCTTCATGTGCAAGACGCTTCAGTTCCCCGACATCCACTGTTTTCCCCTGGCCGAGAACCGGGATGTCCCAGCCGCACAGATCGACCACGGTCACTTTGTGTTCAGGCTGTTCAACCAGGGATCCGATGAGTCGGGCGACCGCATTGGTGTGGGAGCCGGGAAAGGCGCTCCCGGATATGACAAGCAGGTTCATTGAAAGTCTCCTTTTCATAGGTTGCTGATTAAATCAATGGTATCATCCGGCAGTTGCCTTTAAAACCGTCTAAAGTTGTAATAAAAAAAGCCGAGCCCCGGGCTCAGCTGATCAGTTGTTCAATTTATCACTTAACGTCTTGAGTTTTTCAATCGTTTCTTTATCCAACTCTTCATGATCTATTTCTTTGTCGATGATTGATTGAGCGTCATCTATGGAAATATCCACCGCACGACTGATCTGATATGCTGTCAGTTTTTCAGTCAGCAATTCTAAATTCAAGCCTGTATCCATAATTTCACCTTCCCCCAATCAATTCTTCTGAAGCAAGTTCAATTATACCACATGATGAATTATTAACAACGAAAATGAAAACAAGGGATATACTCCCAGACCGGAAACCACATGGGTCCCTTCCGCAAAACGGAACTTTACTGGTCGAATAATGCCCGTTCCAGCATTCCGGCCCTGTCTCTTATCTCCTGATCCAAATCATCGATTTTCAATTTTTCTGCCAACAGATCGTTTGCCGTATCAATGCATATCCCCAGTGCCTCACTGATCTGATACGCCGTCAGCCTGCCCTCTGTAATCCTGGATTCCGTCTCCATCACATCACCCGCTTCACATAGATAATTCAATTATATGGAGAAATGGAAAAATTGCAATGTTTTTTCACAGAATCCATCATATATTCCGCCATTGAAGGGGTTTTCTGCCCTCTGACAGGAGCGGCGCCTTCCACCATATGCAAACCAAAGGTATTTTACAACATTAAAAAGCAGAGGAAATGGGTACCAGTTTACTGTGAGGAGTGGTAAATGATGTATGAATCAATCTATGCCAGACAAAAGCAGTTCTATCAATCAGGAAAATCAAGGGATATAAAGTTCAGGATAGATGCCCTGAAGCAGCTGAAGCGCGGAATCAAATATTATGAAAACGAACTGGCCGAAGCTATGCTTGCTGATTTCAACAAGCAGCAACCTGACACATACATGACTGAAATAGGCATCGTCTACGCTGAAATCAACCACGCAGTAAAGCACCTGGAGGAATGGGCCGGAACAAAGAAAGTCAAGACTCCCATCACCCACATCGGCTCAAAATCAGTCATATATAAAGAACCTTACGGGGTGACTCTGATCATCGCGCCCTGGAACTATCCGTTCAATCTGACAATTTCGCCTCTGATCGGTGCCATCAGTGCAGGAAATACTGCCGTTCTGAAACCTTCCGAACACACGCCCATGGTCGCAGAAGTCATCACCAGGATCATGGAACGCATCTTCCCTTCCGAATATATATATGCTGCCGAAGGCGGCATAGAAACCAATCAGGCATTGCTCAGACTGCCTTTTGACTATATATTCTATACAGGCAGCTCCCATGTCGGTAAGATTGTAATGAAGAAGGCTGCAGAAAATCTCATTCCCGTTACGCTTGAACTCGGCGGAAAATCGCCGGCGATCGTCACTGAGAATGCCGATTTGAAACTTGCTGCAAAGCGGATTGTCTGGGCAAAATTTTCAAATGCCGGACAGACCTGTGTGGCACCGGACTTCGTGTATGCAGAAGAATCCATTAAAAATGCGCTGCTGACGCACTTGAAACACTACACTCGCAAGTTCTATCATGAGGATTTCCGGCACGGCAGATATATGAGCATAGTGAACGACAATCATTTCGACAGGATCAGGGGACTGATTGAAGGGGATGTCGTATACGGGGGCCGTACAGATGCCGGAAACCGCACAATCGAACCTGCGATAATTGACAACGTGGAATTCGACCATCCGGCAATGAAGGAAGAGATCTTCGGCCCTGTACTGCCTGTCCTTTCCTACGGCAGTCTGGATAAAGCCATATTGGATCTGCGTGACATGCAGGATCCGCTTGCATTATACGTTTTCAGCGAAAATGAATCTGAAATTGAAACCGTCATCAGGGATGTACCGTTCGGCGGCGGTGCAGTGAATGACGCCATGTTCCATCTGGCTACACCATATCTGCCTTTCGGCGGACGCGGCAACAGCGGGATGGGAAAATATCACGGCAAATATTCGTTCGATACATTCACCCATGAAAAAAGCATACTGAAACAGACCACGCTGTTTGATATGCCTTTCAGATATCCTGATGCAAAAATTTTCAGGAAGCTCATTCGGCTGATGATGAGATAGAAAGATCCTCCAACTGGAAGTTGGAGGATCTTTTCGTTACTGATTGATCGGCATCCCGCCTGTAATGCCGTACACCTGTCCTGTCGTGAAACTCGCACTGTCCGACGCGAGCAGCACATAAGTGGAAGCAAGTTCCACGGGCTGGCCTGCACGCTTCAGCGGCTCATTCTGGCCGAACTCCGGTATGTTCTCCTGCGGCTGTCCACCCGCCACCTGAAGTACGGTCCAGACCGGTCCCGGGGACACGGCATTGATTCTGATTCCTTTTTCGGCAAGCTGGCCGGTCATCGCAATGACAAACGCGACCTGTGCACTCTTGGTCATCGCATAGTCCGAGAGGAGTCCTGAAGGATTGAATGCCTGTACGGATGTTGTCACAATAACACTTCCCCCTTCCGGGAGATGGTCCAAAGCCTCCTGGAGCATCCACACATTCGAGAAGATATTGACTGTAAACGTGTCTGTCAGCTGATTAGTGGACAGCTTCTTTATGTCCTTTTCAAACTGCTGGATTGCCGCATTCAACACCAGTATATCCAATCCGCCAAGCTGTTCCGCCGCTTCATGGACAAGATTCCTTGCAAACTCCTCGTCCCGCAGATCTCCGGGCAGAAGCACAGCCTTCCGGCCCGCCTTTTCAATGACAGCCTTCACTTCCTGTGCATCCGATTCTTCATCAGGCAGATAGCTTATGGCCACATCAGCGCCTTCTTTGGCATATGCAATTGCTGCGGCACGCCCGATCCCCGAATCCCCGCCTGTGACAAGCGCTTTCCTGTCCGTCAGCTGGCCGCTCGCGGTATATGATTCCTCGCCGCAGTCGGGCACCGGGCGCATTTCATTCTGCACACCCGGATACGGCTGTTCCTGCTTTTCAAACTTGCCATCGTAATGTTTATATAAAGGATTATTCATTTCAGCCATTCAAGTATTCCTCCTATATGATACAGAATACTCTACTATTGCGCGTTTTCTCCGGGTCCAAACATATTTCTTTTCTCAATGGTAAACAGCCGCATGAAAAATCCGGCGGCTGCACATGTCAGACCGAGTGAAATGCCGATCCAGAAACCGTACACCTCAAGTGCTGTGTATGCCGCCAGAAGATATCCGGCTGTGAGGCCGACAAGCCAATATGAGATGACAGCAATAACGGACGGGATGAGAACATCCTTATATCCTCTGAGCACACCCTGGAACAGGGCCTGAAGAGCATCCGACACCTGGTAGATGATGGCGAATAGAAACAGCGGTGAAGCAATGGCCACCACTGCCGGATCATCAGTGTAGAAATATGAAATCTGCTCCCTGAAGATGTACAGCAGCAGGGAAGAGGCAGAAATCAAGGCGAGGCTTGTTGCGAGCCCCATCATTTTATAACGCCTGGCATCATGGAACCTGCCCCCTCCTGCACTGAAACCGATCACGATGGTCATTGCCATCGATATACTCAGCGGCAGCATGAAAAGCATTGTCGTGAAGTTGAGGACAATCTGGTTCGCGGCAATGATATCAGTTGTGAACATGATGCCGATGAGAAGTGTCATCAGTGAAAAAATGCTCGTTTCCACAAATAGAAGCACACCGATCGGGATGCCGATCTTCAGATGGTGGATCATCACTTCCGGTGATGGCACTGCCATCCTCCTGAACAGTTTAAATGCCGCAAGCATTTCAACTTTGAAAGTCATGAATACGGCGATGAAAAAAATGAGCCAGTATGTGATGGCTGTCGCATATCCCGCTCCGATACCACCGAGTTCCGGGAACCCGAAGTTCCCGAAAATCAATGAATAATTGAAGAAGACATTGAGCGGAAGAGACATGGAAATAACGTATAGCGATACTCTTGTAAGCCCCTGCGCATCAATGAAATTCCGTAGCACACTGAACAGGAATAACGGTATTATACCGGTGGACAGTCCAATGAGATAGTGATAGGAGATATCATGTACGTCCGCAGCAAGATCCATCATCCTGAGCAGGTCATCAAGGAAGAACAATCCCGAGAGCAGTACGATCACTGCAATGGCCACTGCAATATACATCGCCTGCGTTACAGTATTGTGCACCTTCTCTTTCTCATCCGCCCCCATCAGATTTGCAACGATTGCTGTCACCGCAAGCAGTATGCCGTTGATGCCTGTGGAAACCGGCGCCCAGAAACTGGACCCTATGGCAACTCCTGCAAGGTCTTCGACACTTGCACGGCCGGACATCATCGTATCGATCATATTCATGGAATAAAGGAGTATCTGGGTGATGAGTATGGGCCATAGTATACGCATAAGAATGGCGTACATTTCCCTTTTTGAATCTGTATGATACATTTTTCTGCTCCGTTCCGGTATTTTTCACTAATAGATCCATTACCGCGGTAATGGATCTGTATGTCCGATCATAGGACAATCCCTGCTATGAAACCAGTCACCAGTACAGGAATATTCAAAAATATGAAGGTTGGGACACATGTGTCCCAAATATGATCATGTTGTCCATCCGCATCGAGACCGGCTGTCGGGCCAAGGGTGGAATCGGATGCCGGGGAACCTGCATCCCCGAGAGCTCCTGCCGTACCGATGATTGCAATGATTGCCGGAATAGAAAGTTCCAGCTCTATGCCCATGGGAACGAATATACTTGCAATGATCGGTATCGTCGCAAAAGATGAACCGATTCCCATCGTTACTACCAGTCCGACCAGCAGCATGGAAATGACAATCATTATTTTCTGGCCGGCCAGGGCTTCCGCTATCCCTTCCACCAGTGACATGACATGTCCCGTTTCAGTAATGACTGTGGCAAAACCGTTGGCTGCAAGCATTACTATGCCTATATATGCCATCATCTGTATGCCGTTTATCAGTTCGGCATCCAGACTTTTCCACTTAAACCTGAACGACAGGAAGAATATCATGATTCCGGCGAGCGCCCCGAATATCATTGAATCCGTCATAATCTGGACGGTGAATGTTGCCAGTATGGACAACACTGCCGTAATGACTGTTGCGGTACTGACTTCCCTTTTCTGGTGCGTGGCAAGCTGAATCGTTTCATAATTCCTTTTCTTCCTATAATAAAACAGAGCAATGACGAGACCGATAACAAAGCCGCTGGCGGGAAGGATCAGGTTCGGGGCGACATCACCGAATGCAATGTCTACCCCGACTGTATCAAAACTCGTCACTATCGTATTTTGGAATATCTGACCGAAACCGACCGGCAGTAAGACATACGGAAATGTCAATCCGAATGTCAGAACGATGGCAATCAGACGCCTGTCGATTTCCAGTTCATTCATCAGACTGAGTATCGGAGGTATGAGGATGGGTATAAAGGCAATGTGTACCGGAATCAGATTCTGGCTCATCACCGCAACTGTGAGCAGTGCGGCAATGATGGAGACCTTGGCGATAATCCTCGCTTTTTTCGACCGGTCTTTATTCAAAGCACCGATGATGAAATCGACCAGTACTTCAGTGATGCCACTGTATGCAATCAGCGCTGCAAATCCACCGAGGAGTGCATAGCTCAGCGCAATTTCAGCACCACCGACAATGCCCCCGGTGAATGTAGTGATGACATCCGCAACCGGCATACCCGCCGTGAGCCCTCCTGCGAGCGCACCGATGAACAGGGCAAGCACTACATTCAGCCTGAGCAGACTCAGGACAATCATGACCAGAACAGCGATTAATACTGCATTCATGATGTTTCCACCTTCCATTTTAATTCAAGCATAATATTGTAATACTAATTATTCAGGGGCCATTTGTCAATCTCAAAAAATATGAATATGCAATGGATAAAGGCAAAGTGTTCCTTATCATGACAAACAATGAAAATGTTGAACAGTACCTTAGATAAGTGACAGTATCAAAGGCCGCTCCCCAAAACCGGGAGCGGATTTTTTATATCATCACGAAAACAAATATTGACAGCATGACAGATACAGCCAGTATCACTGCAAAAGGTTTTGAGGCACGTCGCACCGTATCCCTCAGATCGATGTTCAGCCCGAGGGCGGTCATTGCCATGGCAAGCAGCAGCGAGGTTATGCCTGAAATGCTCTCCATGACCTTTTCGGGGATTGTGATGTAGTCCCCCAGTACATAGCTGTTCAAAATGCTCATCAGCACAAAACCGATGAGGAAATAAGGGAATGGGATTTTTTTGACACTCTCTTCCCCCTCCCTTTTTCTCATGATGAAAATCAGTACGAAACACAGTGGGATCAGCAGAAATACCCTCGATAACTTTGCAAGCAATGCGATGGCTAATGCGTCGGTCCCTGCAGGTTCTGCTGCGAGGGCGACATGGGCGAGTTCATGCAGGCTCAGGCCCGCCCAGGAACCGTACTCTTCCGGTGTCATCGGGAGGTAGGGCCCGAGGAAAATGTAGGCGATTGAAAAAAGCGTCCCCATCAGTGCAATGATGCCGATGCTGATCGCTGTATCTTCATCCTTTGCTTTGAGGATCGGCGCGACAGCAGCTATTGCCGCCGCACCGCACACTCCTGTGCCGACACCCACCAGCATGGATATATTCATGTCTGCCCTTATCATCTTCGCCAGAATGAATGACATTACAATTGAAAAAACAATGACGATGACAGACTGTGCAATAAGCGCCAGCCCCTCTGAAAGTATGACATCTATATTCAGTTTCAGCCCATACAGTATGATTGCCGCCCGGAGCAGGATTTTGGAAGAAAATTGTATCCCGGATGCAATTTTATACGGATAACCAAAAAACTGGCGGTATAGAAATGCTAGGATTATTGCTGTGGCCAGGGGCCCGATGTATTCGAAAACCGGCAATTCGGCAAGCAGTATGCCGAATACGGCGATCATCAGTGTAAAGGATATTCCGGCTATGAAACCTTTTGATTTAACAGTTCTCATCATAATAACGCCTCCATAATTCATGATAGCGCCATATGAAAGATAAGTTAAATAGTATATAATGATGACATTGATAACCATTCGGTTATGAAAGGGGCATGCAGATGATAAATCAGACACTTAAAGTATTCGTCACGGTCGTCGATAAAAAGAGTTTCACCCTTGCTGCGGAATCGCTGCATATGACCCAGCCTGCTGTCTCGAACTATATCAGGAGACTGGAAGAAGAACTCGGCGTCACGCTCATCGACAGATCAGGGAAAATGGTCCGATTAAATCCTGCCGGAGAAATCTATTACCATTATGCCAAAGAGATGATCGGTATCGACGAAAGGATGCAGCACCTTATACAGGACTTGCAGAATGAGTCCAGGGGCCCTGTACACATCGGCGCCAGCTATACATACGGGGAATATATCCTTCCCAAAATCATTGCACAGCTGATCGGAAAATACCCGGGAATCAAACCCGAAGTATCGATAAGCAACTCGTCGTCCATCATTAGGATGGTCAATTCGCACGACCTTGATATCGGCATCATAGAAGATGAGGAACGTGAGACCGATAAAGATCTCAACATCACCCGGCTGATCAGGGACCGGATGTATATCATAGGTGACAGGGAAACCCCGGACTCCCTTGATGATAAAGAACTCGGGGCGGCCACCTGGATTGTCAGGGAAGATGGTTCCGGCACAAGAAGCTATCAGGATCAGCTGTTCACCTCACTCGGCATCAGCCCAAAAACCATCACCCTGAGCAGTACCCAGGCTGTAAAAAGTTCCGTGACGAACGGCCTCGGCCTTACCCTGCTTTCACACCACACCATCGGAGAAGAGCTGAAAACAGGTTCTCTCAAGATCATAAACCGGGAAAGCACGGAGCTCTCCCGTTATTTTCATCTGCTTACTCCGGATGTCAAATTCCATTCCAAAAGTACGCGCACGCTGGTTGATATGTTCAATGAGGACAGCATAGAAACCCATCATTTCAAATCATGAAATCAATTTCAGCCCGACGACTGCGAAAATGATGAGCAGGATGAATGCAATCCGCTTCCAATCCCTGGATTCATCATAGAAGAACATGCCCAGAAGCGCCCCGCCGGATGCACCGATACCTGTCCACACCGCATAGGCGGTACCCATCGGCAATGTCTGGAGCGCATAGGCAAGGAACAGGAAAGACAGACCGAAACTTGTGAGCAATATCAGCAGCGAAGAAATATTTTTATCCCTGTGAAGCTTATTGATTGATAATACTCCTGTGACTTCAAACAAGCCGGCAATGACCAATGAAAACCATGCCATGATTACTGCACCTCACTTTCGTTGTCATCCGTGACCATCTTAAGTCCGATTACGCCCGCAAGAATCAACGCTATCAATATTATCTTCAGCGGTCTGAACGGCTCGCCGAACAATATAATTTCAGACAATACTGTACCGAATGCCCCGAGACCGACGAACACTGCATAGACTGTACCGACCGGCAGGTATTTGCCGGCATCGATCATCAGATAGAAACTGACGTATATTGCGATGAGCGTGAAGATCCATTCATACCAGCTGTCTGCATGTGTCAGTCCGATGACCCAGCCGACTTCGAAGATGCTTGCAGTGACGACTTTTATCCATTGCATATTCATAAGTACCCTCCAGAATGATATAAAAAAGCCCGGGATGAGAATATTATTCTCTCCCGGGCTTTTGTCCCTCCGTGACATGGCAGCATGCCATGAGCCCCCTCTCGGACCTGGCCTGCAGAAGCAGCGGAACCCTAGAGGGCATTCGTTGTTCACTTGGCCCCATTATAGTATATTTTCTTTAGAAATACAAGATAGCGGGTACCTTATATTAAGAAAGCATATAAACAGGAGTGATGTATAGATGCTTATTGCCATAGATCTGCAGAATGACACGTTTGCCGAATCCGGCTCAAGCTACAGTGAGTGGACGACCAGGATAAAGCACGGTATAACCGGACGCATACAAAAGGCGATTGCTGAGAATGAATCCATCATCTACACTAAGAACCTCTATCCCGAATTCGAGCATGGCAACAGGACGACAGAGAGCATACGGTTTGATGAGGAAATCCATTCCGACTTTTCTGCCCTTCTCGATAAATACGGAGATGAATACGTAAAGACCTTCTACGGAATTCCGCCGGAGGAATCAAAAAAAATACAGGAAACATATATTGAGGAGGTGGAAGCCAATCACATCATTGAATTTGTCGGGGTCGAAACAAATATTTGTATACTCGCTAACATCATGGTCATACAGAATATATTTCCTCATGCAGATATCACTATCGATAAAGGACTTATCGCCAGCTCGAATTCGCATCTCCATGATATGACCCTTGAAATACTTTCCAACATGCACATAACCATAAAATGAGTCACACCCGGAAGGTGTGCCCGGATCAGACTCTGGTTCTGTTCTTTTTATTGCCGAGAAGGGCAATCCATTTGACGAACAATCCGGCGCCCAGCAGAAGTCCAACATATCCCATGACCGGATAGACTGTCCCCACCAGATCCGCAAAGCCGGCAAAGCTCAGAATATACCCAAGAACAAGCGACACGGGCAGGAGGATGCTGTAACCTCTGCTTTTGGGGGCAAGAAACCTGATCAGGAATGGGTACAGCATCCCAACAGCTGTATTATAGATGACAAGCAGCATCGCTATGCCCAGCAGAATGCCGAGTGCAGGATGTATTTCGCCACCCAGCAGAAGCATAGGCAGCTCGACGTCATTTACAGCGTCAAGCCGTGACAGTATCCCCAGATTGATCATAAGCATCAGTACAAGGATTATGATGCTGCCTGCGATACCGCCATAGCCGGCCACCTTGCGCGATTTGGAGTCAGCGCCCATCATCGTCAGGAAGCTGAAGGCAACCGCGATGGTGAATCCGCTGTAGGTGATTGCATCCCACCACCAGGCACCGTCGACGGTAAGCTCCGGTTTTGCAAACCGATCCGCTTCGGATAAAGGCATCGGAGAGTTGAAATATGTGACCAGCGCGATGATGATGACGACCCCCAGAAGATACGGTGTGACAACACCTAAAGCGATTACAATTTTATTGAAATTCAAATTCAATGTGATATATACAGCAATCACAAGTATGAGTGAGCCCAGCCATGGAGGCGTGCCGAAACTTTCATAAAAGGTAGATCCGGCTCCGGCAATCATTATGACCGCCACTCCGTAAAGGAAAAACGCCAGTATGTAATCTATGAGACGGCCGAAGAAAGGGCCGAATGTGTTCATGATTGAATCCACATGGGATTCGGCTTCGAGGTCGTAACCTACGTCAGCCGTCCATTTTCCCGTGAACAGTATGAGGAATCCTGATAAAAGAACAGCAATAATACTGATATAACCATTATTCGTAAAGAATTGGAGAATCTCCTGTCCGGTGGAAAAGCCTGCCCCGACCACAACACCGGTGTAGGCAAAACCTATTTTAAGGACATCCTTAACATTCGCCAAAATAACCACTCCGTATGAAATTAGAATTTTTTAAATAATAATTTAATGGTACACTTCTTTACTAAACTTTACAAATATCAAACTAAAAAATAGCACTGCCTGCAGCAGTGCTATGCTTCTATGGAATCCAGGAAATGCAGTATATCTTTGAACAGCAGCTTTTTATCCTTGCCTTTCGTCATAAGATGACCGGTATTCGGATAAACTTTCATATCCTTCGCTTCTGAACCGGTATTTTCGTATATATGATCTGCACTCTCTTCATACAACGCAGCATCTTTACCGCCGTATTTCACAGCCAGCGGCACTGTAATTTCACCAAGCCTGCTGTGCACTTCCTCAATCAGTGATTCAAATTCCGGCAGGGATGCCATGGGTTCCTTTTCCAGTTCCTTCAGCCGCGCATCAATCTCTTCATCATTCCTGCCGACGAATTCCATGAAATTCTCCGTATACGATACCACTCTCTTATTAAGGTCTTCGATATCCTTGCCCTGCGGAACGGACATCGCAACAGCGCCATCTATATCATCCAGCGAGTAGGCAGCCTTCAGGGACAATATACCGCCGAGCGATACACCGGCGATATAAACGCTCTCATGCCCTTTGTCCTTAAGCATTTCATAGCTTTCGACAACGTTATTCCACCATTCGGAAGGGCTTGATTCAACAAGGGGATCCGGTCCCATGCCATGTCCCTCAAATATCGGTATGGACACTGCGTAACCGTTCGAATTCAGATATTCCCCGAGCTCTTTCATGTCTCTTGTGGTACCGGTAAAGGAATGCAGCAGAATGACTGCCCTGTCCCCCTTCTCCAGGTATACCGGATCAGGCTGTGTTATTTTCATCCGTCTTCCTCCTTCTCTTTCATTGCTCTCTCATACAGGTATTCCGCTTCCCGTTTTCCGAGATTGAAATCCTGCATCACTTTCTCAATTGTTTCATTCCTTACTTTACCTTGACTGTCGTACTTCCAAACCTTCCTGATCATTTCTCCGAGACGGTCCTTTCCCGTCGATGCCTTCATAATGTTTCCTATCATTCTGCGGCTTAATATGAACAGGACTATCACAAGCAACATGAGCAGAATGATTATAAAATCCAGATTTTCCATAGTCGTCCTCCCTGCCGGGATTGTAATGACAATCCCCATTTATCTAAATGTTTAAAAGTGTTTGACAAATCCTGAGTAAGTTAGTAAGATGATACTCAATTAAATAATTACTTATCCAGAGCGGTGGAGGGACTGGCCCTATGAAACCCGGCAACCTTTTCAGTAAGGTGCTAACTCCAGCAGGTTTTTTCCTGAAAGATGAGTGAAACGGGAGTCTCCTTATCTTAAAAAGGGAGGCTCTTTTTTATTATTTAAAATTATATGGAGGCGTTAAAATGACTGAAGAATTCCGTTTTGAAACCAAGCAGCTGCATTCCGGCCAGGAAGTGGATCCCGCCACAAATTCACGTGCCCTGCCAATCTACCAGACAACATCCTACACTTTTGATGATACCAAACATGCAGCCGATCTGTTCGGTTTGAAAGATGCAGGAAATATATATACAAGACTCATGAACCCGACGACAAATGCACTTGAAGTACGCGTTGCAGAACTTGAGGGCGGCGTTGCAGGGGTAGGTGTTGCTTCAGGCATGGCTGCAATCACCTATGCAGTGCAGGCTGTTGCAATAGCCGGGGACCACATCATTTCAGCATCCAGCCTGTACGGCGGCACCCACACACTGTTTACACATACGCTCAGAAAATTCGGCATAGAAACCACACTCACAGATACTAAAGACCCGGAGAACGTTTCACGTGAAATAAAGGAAAATACTAAAGCGATATTCGTCGAGACCATCGGAAATCCTGAAGGTAACGTAGAAGACATCAAAGCACTCGCCAAAATTGCAGATGATAACGGCATCATCCTTATCGTCGATAATACGTTTGCCACCCCTTATCTCTGCCGGCCGATTGAGCACGGTGCACACGTTGTCGTGCACTCCGCCACCAAATTCCTCGGAGGCCATGGAACTTCCATCGGCGGTGTCATCATTGATGGCGGAAACTTCGACTGGGATAACGGCAAGTTCCCGGGGCTCACGGAACCGGACCCTTCATATCATGGTCTCGTGTTTACGGAAGCATTCGGTCCTGCGGCACTTGCGTACAAGATCAGGACGACCCTGCTCCGTGACACAGGGGCCGCCCTTTCGCCATTCAATGCCTTCCTTCTGACACAGGGCATTGAAACACTCTCACTGCGCATGGAACGCCATGTTGAAAATTCGCAGAAGGTGGCCGAATTCCTCGAACAGCATGAAAAAGTGGAATGGGTCGATTACGCAGGACTTGATTCCAGTCCGTACCATGAACTGCAAAAAGAATACCTTCCCAAAGGGGCCGGCGCAGTTTTCACGTTCGGTGTCAGAGGCGGGTATGAAGCCGGTATAAAATTCATAGAATCACTGGATCTTTTCTCCATGCTTGCCAATGTAGGGGATGCCAAATCACTGGTCATCCACCCCGCTTCAACGACGCATTCACAGCTCACGGAAGAGGAACAGCTAAAAGGCGGCGTAAAACCTGAAACAGTGCGTCTTTCCGTCGGCCTGGAGCACATCGACGATATTCTGGATGATCTCAAAAAAGGTCTGGATGCGATATAAATGCCTATTAAAGTCATCGAGGGGCTGCCTGTAAGGGAGCTCCTCAAAAAAGAAGATGTCTATACCATAGGGGCGTCGAGAGCGCACACCCAGGACATCCGTCCGCTCCGGATGCTCATATTGAACCTTATGCCCAAAAAGGAGGAGACCGAACTGCATCTCCTCCGCCTCCTGGGTAATACGCCTCTGCAGATTGATGTCGAATTCCTGTATATGTCCACCCACCAGAGCCGCAACACACCGACCAGCCATCTTCAGAAATATTATAATTCCTTCGATGAAATCAGGGAGCAGAAATTCGACGGCATGATCGTCACCGGTGCGCCGGTTGAAAAACTGGAATATGAACAAGTGGATTATATCGATGAACTAAAAGATATCATCAACTGGGCACAGACCCACGTATATTCCCGCTTCTTCATATGCTGGGGCGCACAGTTTGCACTAAGCCACTATTTCGACATTGGAAAACAGGAACTCCCCGCCAAACTGTTCGGCATTTTTGAGTACAGCAACATTTATCCGGATCATCCTCTGCTCCGGGGATTTGATGATATATACAACGTTCCGCAATCACGGCATACAACGGTCGATCTGAAGGCGCTCAGAAATACACCGGGTCTCGACATCCTTACTGAACATCCCGACTTCGGGCCGGACATCACTGCATCAAAAGACAGAAGGGACCTGTTCATATTCGGTCATCTCGAGTATGAACGCGATACTTTGAAACAGGAATACGAACGCGATGTATCAGACGGGCAGCATATAGACCTCCCCCACAATTATTTCCCGGGTGATGACTCTTCCCTGCATCCCGTCTTCAACTGGAAAAGCCATGGTCATATCCTGTTCAACAACTGGATAAACGAAACATACCAAAATACGTATTACGACCTGGAGAGTATGGTAAAACAGAAACACCGGCAATGATCAAATGAAAAAGATATTCCGGTATGAAAACAGCTCCGCTGCCCGGCAGCGGAGCTGTTTTTACATATTAAAAAGCCGGGCTGTACCCGGCTCTCTCACTATATATTGTTAATGGAGGATTTGCGATTTTTGAGATTTTCATGCTGTCTTTTCCTGGAGAGTGCCATCAGATGCCTGAAAAACGAATCTGCATGCCGTTTTAGAGTTTCATCTGTCAGTCTTCCCACATTCTTCTCAACGACTTCCTCTTCCCTTTCTTCATCGAAAATAGGAATATCATTCCTCTGCTTATACTCCGCTATCTCTGAAGATACACGCATTCTGGCCTCAAACAGTTCCACAAGTTCCCGGTCGATGTCATTAATCCTGGTCCTGAGTTTTTCATGCGATTCCATTGGCATCCCTCCTTTAGTTACTATTGCTGGACGATCGCTTCCATACCGGTCGTCTTCTTCTCGATCTCAAGAAGCATGTTGATGGTTGTCATCAGTTCATCGAACTCATCCGGTGTCAGACACTGCTGACCGTCACTCCATGCATTTTCAGGGTCCTGGTGCACTTCTATCTGCAGACCGTTCGCACCGGACATTACTGCAGCCTTAGCCATGGAAGGGATGATATGTCTGATCCCGGCAGCGTGGGATGGATCGATGACGATGGGAAGGTGGGATTCCTTCTGGATGACCGGCACCGTCTGCAGATCAAGCGTGTTTCTTGTTGCCGTTTCGAATGTACGGATGCCGCGCTCACAGAAGATGACATTTTCATTGCCGCCCGCCATGATGTACTCGGCGGACATCAGCCACTCTTTCATCGTTGCTGACATGCCGCGCTTCAGCAGGACCGGCTTATCCGTCTTGCCGATCGCCTTGAGCAGATCGAAATTCTGCATATTGCGTGCGCCGACCTGGATGACATCCACCAGTTCAACGAAATCATCGAGGTACTCCGTCGACATCAGTTCAGATACTACCGGCAGGCCTGTCTCCTGCTTGGCAGTCTGAAGAATGCGGAGACCTTCAACACCGAGCCCCTGGAAAGCGTAAGGGGATGTCCTCGGTTTGAATGCACCGCCCCTCAGTGTATTCGCCCCTGCAGCTTTCAGACGTTTTGCGAGAGCCACTGTGTCTTCTTCATTCTCGACTGAACACGGTCCTGCACATACCATGAAGTTCTCAGCCCCTACTTTCACACCATCTATATCGATGATGCTGTCGTCTTCATGGAAATGGCGGTTCGCCTTTTTGTACGGTGCCGAAATACGGTGTGCATCCTCTACTA
Organism: Salinicoccus sediminis; assembly: GCF_000986795.1. Classification (GTDB taxonomy): domain Bacteria; phylum Bacillota; class Bacilli; order Staphylococcales; family Salinicoccaceae; genus Salinicoccus; species Salinicoccus sediminis. The sequence continues at coordinate 159,748 of NZ_LAYZ01000025.1, forward strand.
CCTGGAATCTCTTCATGTCGTTTTCCGTAATTTTCGAAGTATCGCCGATCAGCCCGATGATGGTACGGTTCTTACCGTCTGAACGATGCACCTCGAAACCCGCCTCCTCAATATTTGCCGTCAGCTCCTCGATCTCCTGTTCCCGTGCGCCCTGCTTTACGTGAATAATCATAAAATAAAACCTCCCATTAAATTTTGATAATAATAAAACCGCCACTTATATCTTAAATAAGTGGCGGTGGAGTTTATAAAATAATATACAGGTACTCTAGCCACTTATTTAGGATAAATGGCCAGACATCACAAAATGCTTTAGCCATCACTTGATACAAACATAAAGGTTCGTTTTACGTTTGTACTCAATGTGATGGGTACAAACGGTATCAAAAATAGCTAAAGTAAAATCGATTATGCTGTTGTTGTTTAGTGAGTAACATATATAATCGCCTCTTTTGAGATGTGTTGAGAGTAATTATATAGCGGCCATATTGTTTTGTCAATACAGAATTATCAGAAATATTGCATTGCGTATAAATTTGTTTACGTTTATACTAATCTAATACATTGGAAGTGGAGGTCCATTCATGAAAATTGTAATTGCAGGACTCGGAAACATCGGCGGGTCATTCGCCCTTGCCATAAAATCGAATGCACCTGAACATGAAGTATATGCAATTGATATTGATGCAGAATCACTCAGGGATGCTGAAGACGGCGGATTGATCAGAAAAGGGTTTGAAAGTCCCGAAGCAATCATCCCGCATGCCGACCTGATCATCTTTTCAGTCTATCCCATGACCCTGAAATCTCTGGTTGCCGAGTATGCCCCCTATTTCAAGGAAAATGTCGTACTGACGGATGTCACGGGAGTGAAACGCTCCATCATAGAAGAAATCGAACCGCTGCTGTCTGACGACGCCGATTTTATCTTTGGTCATCCCATGGCCGGCCGGGAGAACAGAGGCCTTTCATTCGCGAGCGGTGAAGTGTTCCGGGACGCAAACTACCTGTTCACACCCACGCCGGGGAACAAGCCGGAAAATATTGAAATGCTCACTGCGTTCGTCAGGGAAATCGGTTTTAGGAATGTGACATCAATTACGCCGGATTTCCATGATGAAGTCATCGGCTTCACCAGCCAGCTGGCGCACGTCATCGCGGTATCTCTCATCAACAGCGACGACCCGGTCCGGGATACGAAAGCATATACGGGGGACAGCTACAGGGATCTTACACGCATTACCAACATCAACGAGAAATTATGGCCAGAACTCTTCATCATGAATAAAGATCATCTTCTCAATCATATCGACGGCTTCAAAGAGCAGCTCGACCAGCTGACAAAAGCCATTGAAAACGAAGATGTGGAGACGATGCAGGAAATGATGATAGAATCACGGCACCGCTATCATGACCTTCATAACCTGGATGAATCAGACTGGACATAAGAAACGGGGATTGGCTAAAGCCAATCCCCGTTTCTTCATATCAATAGACTTTATCCCCATTGAAAATGGAGTTTTTAACCATTACATAATCCACCGTACGGATCGCCTCAAGGGTGTTTCCCCCTGCATAGGAAATCGATGACTGCAGATCCTGCTGCATTTCAACCAGTGTATCTTTGAGGGGCCCTTTATAATCCACGAACATCTTTTTCCCTTCGACGTTTTTCTTCTCGCCTTTTTGGAATTCAGATGCTGAACCGAAATATTCTTTGTATTTCCTGCCATCCCTTTCAACAGTCTCTCCCGGCGATTCCTCATGACCTGCAAACAGAGAGCCTATCATGACCATCGAAGCACCGAAGCGGACCGACTTGGCGATATCCCCATGTGTCCTTATGCCCCCGTCGGCAATGATCGGTTTTGTGGCAGCCTTTGCACACCAGCGCAGGGCAGCAAGTTGCCATCCACCCGTGCCAAAACCGGTTTTGACCTTGGTAATACACACTTTGCCCGGTCCGATGCCTACTTTTGTCGCATCCGCACCTGCATGTTCCAGCTCACGTACCGCTTCAGGTGTGCCGACATTTCCGGCAATGAGGAATGTTTCCGGTATGTGTTCTTTGATGTATTCGATCATCCTGATTACAGCATTCGAATGCCCGTGTGCGATATCTATTGTCATATACTCAGGGACGAGTCCTTCCGATTGAAGCTGATCGATAAATGCATACTCCTCTTCTTTGACGCCTACACTGATTGAGGCTATCAGATTTTTGGAGTGCATATCATTTATAAAATTGATGCGATCCTCCGGCTGGAAACGGTGCATTATATAGAAATAGCCTTTTTCAGCCAGGGTCAGGGCAATCTTTTCATCAATGATGGTCTGCATATTTGCCGGCACGACAGGAAGTTTGAAAGTATGGTTTCCAAGCGTTATGGATGTATCACATTCCGAACGGCTGTTTACGATACACTTATTAGGAATCAGCTGAATATCTTCATAATCAAATACATTATCCATGGTTTTTACCCCTTTAATACGAATATTATGGCTAGAATCATTAATATTTGTTCGCCATTCGGTATTTTAGGTCATTTCCAGGATAAAGTCAATCCATAGCATATATATAATTATTCCCAGTTTTTAATATAATTTTTATGCAATATTTTAAATATTTATTTGATTTTCAGTGTTTTTATTGTATAATAATTTTTAATTACTTTTTTAGGAGATGATTTCTTGGGGCGGCAAAACAATTAAAACTGGTTAACTTTCAAAGCAGAAACTTTTTAAAGGAATATGACTTTGATAAAGAAGAGCTTGAGACGCTTATCGACTTCGCGGAACATCTTAAAACTAAAGAGAAGCACGGTATCCCGCAGCGATTCATGAGCGGGAAGCAAATTGCACTTATTTTTGAAAAACAGTCCACGAGGACCAGATCCGCTTTCACTGTAGCTGCCGGAAAGCTCGGGGCCACTGTTGAATACCTTAATAAGAATGACTTACAGCTTGGAGCCAAGGAGTCCGTAGAGGATACGGCAAAAGTACTGGGTTCCATGTTCGACGGTATTGCCTTCAGAGGCTTTGAACAGCAGACGGTCGAAGCGCTTGGAGAACATTCCGGCATCCCTGTCTGGAATGCCCTGACCAATGACTGGCATCCGACACAGATGCTCGCTGATTTCCTGACAATCAAGGAACATCTTGGTACTTATCAAGGTAAAACCGTCACGTTTGTTGGCGACGGCAGAAATAACGTGGCACATTCCCTGCTCGTTACCGGAGCGATACTCGGTGTGGATATCAATATTGTGGCGCCTGATTCCCTGCAGCCTGAACTTTCCGTTCAAAAGCTGGCAAAAGAACTTCAGGAAATCTCAGGCAGTAAATCACTGATTACCGCGAATGTCGAGGCAGGCATCATAGGCAGTGATGTAATCTATACCGATGTCTGGTGTTCGATGGGTGAAGAGGAACAGCTGGATGAAAGATATAAACTTCTGAACACATATCAGGTCAACCAGGACATGATTGATCTGACCGGTAAACCAGATACTATTTTTCTGCACTGTCTCCCGGCCATCCATAACACTGAAACCGACATCGGAAAGATGGTATATGAGAAATTCGGGGAAAATGGTTTTGAAGTTTCTGATGAAGTGTTCAGAGCCGGATACTCCAAAGTCTTTGAACAGGCGGAAAACCGCATGCATACGATCAAAGCTTTGATGGCCGTGACATGCGGAGAAGTTTATTAGAAAAGTTTCTATAGGAACACAAAAATGGACCGTGCCCCTTATGGGAGCTGCGGTCCATTTTCATCTCTCATGCCTTTTTCTGTTGTAAGCAGTACATAGAAGATGCTGCCGAGAATCCACCACTGCATAAGTGTCAATGCCAGTATACTCTCTCCGTTGAAAATGAAGAAGCGGATGACCATCTGCGCGATGAAAAGCGTTATGAACACCATCAGTATTGCCCTGAACCTGTTCCAGGTAAAGTAGATTGCAATCAGGGCGGCAAGCGATGCGACAGCCATGATGATATACGGCGGCTGCGTGATCAGCCTGAGTTCGAACACACCATATAACGTTATGAATGCAACGCTGAAAATGCTGTATGACTCTGCATAGAACAGGCTGTTGGAACGGTATGCCATATAGATGAACATGACAATCATCCCCATCAGCAGTCCCGGCTGGCCACCGTTATAATAAAATACACTTAAAGGCTCCCCAATGAATGCATTCCAATTGAAGATAATATAGGAGAATTTATATATCAGAAAAAGGATGATTGCTGCATTCAGCCAATGACTGAACAGATGTTTCTTTTCTTCCGAATTCCAGATCATCATATAGGAGATCAGGAACGCCGCTGCCAGAGCGACATACATAGATGGAATTTCAAAGGATCCTATTGTAAATGATTCAAGCATTATATCCGTCCTATCCGAAAGTGATGACGTCTCATACATGATGACATTATCCCGCTCTGAAATAAAGCAGTATGCACACACCTATTTCAACCGCTTCATACCTTCTTGTATTACAAAGTCATAAGCCGCGGCAGGAAGCAGCCTGCCCAGAGCTGTCAGACCGAGTGACCCTTTCGTCGTCCTGTATATGGGCTTGACCTTTTCCCCGACAAGCGCCCTGACCATGACATCCCGTGTCTCTTCAGGCCCCGGTGCCCGCTGTAATGCACTAAGCATGTACTGCTTCACTTCTTTCATCAGAGGGGCATACGCCCCGCCTTCTGTATTGATATAGTTTTTATCCAGGGCCACAGTGCCGAAAGGTGTATTCACCACACCCGGCTCAATCATTACGACATCTATGCCGAATGACTTCACTTCCTGTCGCAATGCAATTCCCAAAGCTTTGATGCTGTGCTTTGTTGCAGCATAGTACCCCATCCCCGCACTCGATACATGTGCAGCCGTTGAACTTGTGATGACGATGCGTCCCCCCTTCTTCTTTCTCATGCCGGGAAGTACAGCACGGATCGTTTCCACTGCACCGAAAACATTGACCTCAAACTGCCGGAGTACAGCTTCTTTTGGAACTTCCTCCACAGGGCCATACACCCCGTAACCTGCATTGACGAGCACAGCGTCTATCTCCCCCACCTCATCTTCTATCTTTCGTCTGACCGAGTGCACCTCAGCACTGTCCGTTACATCCAATGGAAAGGCATATCCTCCCTCTTTGACAAGGATATCCAGCAATTCATGCCTTCTGGCACTGACACAAATTTTATGTTCCGTATTTCTCAGCAGTTTCAGCGCAGTCGCCATGCCAAACCCACTCGAGGCACCGGTTATCCAGATTACCTTTTTCATTTTCAGTTCTCCTCCCCTTAAAAATTAAAACGTCCTCTTTAAACAAAAGGACGTTCGCCAATAATCATGCTCTGCCGGACAATGTTTTGTAAATACTTCTTCTGTAACGCCATAAGTTCTTTACCCCCGCTTTCGCTTTGACTACTGCGTAAAAAGGTATGGCAGTGAGCATTCCTGCAAAGCCTGCGATATTGCCTGCCGCCAGCACTATTGTAATGATGGTCAGAGGATGCAGATGGAGCTTCTGTCCCATAACGTTGGGCGTTACTATATTGCCGTCTATCTGCTGCGCCACCAAAGTCACTGCCGCCACCCATACCCCCAGCAAAGGATCCTGGATAAGACCCATGATAAGTGCCGGAGCAAATGCAATCCACGGACCGACAAACGGTATGATGTTCATGAACAAAGCAAATAACGCGAGCAGTATGGCGTAATCCAGACCAATGAGAACATATCCCGTATAAAGCATTACAGCAAGGATGATGCTTACCAGGACTTGTCCCTGTATGAATGCCTTCAGTGTAAAATCTATATCAGACAGAAGCTCATTCAGGAATTGTCTGACCGTCCCGCGGAACGGGGACACCACTGCAGGTATGAATTTTTCATGATCCTTCAGCATGAAGAACAAAAAGAAGGGCACGAGGATAAGCATCACCAGCACCCCTGCCGTGTTGGCCAGGAATGTAATGATTTTTGCCGACAGACCCTGCATTATTTCATTTGCCTGACCGACTACCTTATCCACCTGTTCCCTGACATCAAACGGCAGACGTTCTCTCTGTGACATCAGAAATTCGAAAAGTTCTTCGAATTCATTCAGCAGATAAGGAGTCCTCTCCATCAAATGCTCGGCTTCGCTGACAATCATCGGCACAATGATCGAACCGAGTCCTGAGAGAACCAGCACAACCAGTATGAAAATCATGATCGTGCTTAACAGACGTCCTGCTTTATGGTGCTCGAGGAACCTCTGGACCGGCTCGGTTATATAATACAGCAGACCTCCCAGAAGCAACGGATAAAATACCGTCATCAGTGTTATATATACCGGTTCGAATATCACCTGGACCTGTATCGTCAGAGCGACGATTACCAGTGTGATGATTATTGCTATTCCCGTCTGAAACCAGTTCTTCTGCATCATATAGTCTGCTTCCTTTATCGATATTGCAGTCCGATTCCATTCGTCTGCTATTTCTTGAAGATGCTGAATAACTTACTGAAGTATCCCCCTTTTTCCTCCTCTTTTCCGGCATCTGTATCTTCTTCACGATCGTTTTGTTCCCTGTCCTGCCCTTCATCGTTGCCATAACTGCTCATATCAATATTGGAAGCCTTGGAATCTGCAGCCGTCTCCGGTTCTTCAGCCGGAATATCTTCTCTGACAATCTCTTCCTGCGGGATCTCCTCAGCTTCCTTCTGTACAGAACTTTTTTCATCCGCCACTTCTTCCATGGACTGGCCTTCATCCAGTTCTGCTGAAACCTCTGCGTCCTCCCAGTCCGGGGACTGCTCTCCATCAGAACTGCTGCGATATTCAAGAGACAAAGGCTCATTATATTTACTGTAGGCTTCGAGCCTTTCAACAAGATGATTTACATTATGTTTCAGTTCACGGTTTTCCTGCTGCATTGTTTCGAGTTTGTCCATCACAGCACCGATCATTCTGTTTATATCGTTATTAGTAACGCTCGCAGGCGCATTTTCCCCTTTCTCATAAACAATATGCGGTACTTTCTCAATGATTTCATCGGCTGCTGTCTCCAGTGTATAGCCGGGCTGTTTTGCAAGCTTTATGAATTCTTTCAGCACAGCGATATCTTCCTGTGAAAAAAGGCGTCTGTTATGTTCATCTTTTGCGACTTCATATTTTCTCTCTTCGAGCATTCTTACATATTTACGAACATTCTGATCGGAAAGTTCCACCATATCTTTTACTTGAGCTGTTGTGTAATATACTGCGTGATTAGTTTCTCTCATATGTAACCAGTCTCCCATTATTTTATCGTTATTTAATATTATAACTTTTATAAGCAGTCTTTTCCACCTTTTGTTCAAATCATAATATAACTTAGTTTATAATGATGTTATTATGATGGTGCGACCGGCGTTACTTATTTCGATTCAAAGGCTTTATAAAGGCTTTTAAGGACGATATAAAAGGTTTTAAAAAATATTTTTCAGTTGTTTTTGTAATGTTTGTTAAGCATTGGATATGTTGCCGAAAAAAATGATTTTTGCCGTTTTCATTGTGCGCACGGCATTATATTCTTTCGTTTCGGATAATTTGAATTTATCAGATAATACCATTGACTTTATCTATTTTAATTTGTATATTAATCTAAACTTACAGTTTAAATATAAACTTAAACGGCATAGATGGGATGAGTAGTTGCCGGGACAATTCACAGAGAGCTGCCTAAGGCTGAAATGCAGCATTGTCGCGGAAATGAACATGGTCCCTGAGCTGCAGCTGATTATGCCGCGGGTCCGCCCAATACAGCGGTACAGTACTGATTGATACTGTGTGAGGCTGGAACAGTGATGTTCCAGTGAATATGAGGTGGTACCGCGATGGGCTTTCGTCCTCCTGATCCTGTTTGAAAGCAGTAGGGATGTCGAAGGCTTTTTATATAAAGGAGGTTGTGATAATGGAAACGAAATTGGCACAAATAGGACTTAACACTGACCCCACAGGGGCAACCACCAATCCAATTTACACTGCTACAGCATACGAACACAGAAGTGTCGGGGCATCCACAGGCTATGATTATACCAGAACCAGTAATCCGACACGGTCGCATTTCGAGGAGGCGTTTGCAGAACTTGAAAATGGTATTGCTTCATTTGCAACATCCAGCGGTATGGCCGCGATTCAGCTTGTATGCGGCCTTTTCCGGCCTGGCGATGAGATATTGGTCAGTTTTGACTTATACGGCGGCACTTTCAGGATTTTTGATTTTTATGAATCCCAGTACGGCGTGAAATTCAAGTATGTGGATTTTGACGACCTTCCCGCAGTTAAAGGGGAGATTAACGGAAATACAAGGGCATTTTTCATCGAGCCCGTAACAAATCCGTCGATGATAGAAGTACCGCTTAAACCATTATATGAACTGGCATACAACCGGGGCATATTAACGATACTGGACAACACTTTCCTGACGCCGTATTACTATACACCCCTTAGCGATGGGGCGGATATTGTGCTGCATTCTGCTACCAAATATATCGGCGGCCATAACGATGTACTTGCAGGCGTCGTTACAGTAAAGGATGCGCACCTCGCAGAAACATTTTCAGCACACCACAATATGGCAGGGGCAACATTATCTCCTTTTGACAGTTATCTGCTGTTGAGGGGACTGAAAACACTTCACCTTCGCATGGAACGTGCAACAGGGAATGCCAAAATTCTTGCAGAGCATTTCACTGCAGATAAAACAGTCGACAAAGTGTTATACTCGGGCCGGACAGGTATGCTGAGTCTGCGTCTTAATGAGGCGTACAGCGCGGCCAAGGTGCTTGAAAATATAAAAGTCTGTACGTTTGCAGAAAGTCTGGGCGGCACAGAAACATTCATCACTTTTCCGTTCACACAGACGCATGCTGATATGCCTGATGAAGAGAAGGGCAGAAGAGGTATTGATGAGCAGCTGCTGAGGGTTTCAACAGGTGTTGAAGATGTAGAAGATATCAAAGCCGACCTGATACAGGCTATAAATAAATCGAAAAGGGGATAGACATGGATACCTCAATCGAAACAGACATGATCATCGACAATAAGCGGGGCAGGGAGTATGACACTGCCAACCAGCCGCTTTACTATTCAACCGCATTCATACGCAAGAGCCTTGACGACGAAGAAGCCCACCTTTATGTAAGGAACAGCAACCCGAACAGGGAGAAATTGGAAGAAAAACTTGCACGCCTTGAGAATGGAAATCACGGGTTTGCATTCAATTCGGGAATGTCGGCAATAGCAGCTGCACTGATGACATGTTCCCCGGGAGACCATATCATAATGCCTGCCGATATGTACGGCGGCACTTATGAACTCAGCAAAACCATATTGAAACGTTATCAGCTCAGCTTTTCAGCAGTGGATCAAACAGTTGCTGACAACGTTACAAACGCCATTACAGAAAATACGAAAGCAATATATATCGAAACACCTTCCAATCCGACATTAAAAGTGACGGACATCAGAAAAATCGTTGAAATAGCGGGAAAAAACAACCTGATCACCATAGTGGACAATACATTCATGACGCCCCTTGGACAGAACCCGCTCAGCCTCGGTGCTGATATCGTCGTTCACAGCGCCACAAAATTTCTCGGGGGACACAGCGATGTGCTGGCAGGCGCAGTCATTTTAAATGACGAAAACCTTAAGACGAGTGTCCAGGAAATGCAGGTCGTCATGGGCACGGGACTCGGCACGTATGATTGCTGGACACTGGGCCAGCATTTGAAAACACTGGCAATCCGCTGGAAGCAGACCACGGAAAACACGGAAAAGCTTTATCAGTTCTTCGACTCTCATGAAGGTGTCGGCGATATCTACTATCCAGGGAGAGACCCACTTCATCTGTCCCAGGCAAGTCATGGAGGAGCTGTAATAAGCTTCCGGATAAAAGACGAGTCGAAGGCGCAGGAATTCGTGGATAAACTGAATATACCTCTCGTTTCTGTAAGTCTGGGAGGGGTAGAATCCATATTGTCCCATCCGAGGACCTCCAGTCACCTGGCACTCACTGAAGATGAAAGACAGGACAGGGGCATTACTCAAGGGTTATTCAGACTTTCAGTTGGCATTGAGAAGTCTGACGATCTCATTGCAGACATAAGACAGGCACTCGACAGCATATAAAAACGGCATCCGGTCAATTGACCGGATGCCGTTTTTATTATATGTTTCATGGGAAAACTCCTTCAACTCCCATTTTTCCAAGCAGCTCTTCCACCTGAACTTCTGTACGCTGTACCAGTTCCTCATCCTGTATAGGAAAGGCTGAAGTTTTATCAATCTGGCTGTCCAGATAATACACCCTTCAGTGTAGTGCCTTTCAGCGTCGAAATCAGCGGTTTAAGTGCATACTCCAGGGCCAGCAGATGGGATATACTGCCTCCCGACATTACCGGGAGCACCGGCTTGTCCTTCATGATATCCTGCGGAAGGATATCAAACAGACTTTTCAGCACTCCGGAGTAGGCTGCCTTGTACACCGGGGAGCCAACTATGATCCCTTTTGCATTGCGGATTTTTTCTGAAGTACCGGTTACTTCGGGGCTGTTGAAATTTCCAAACATCAGGTCTTCTCCGGGAATATCCCTCACTGATATATGACCGATGGACAGACCTTTCTCATTGAGCCTGTCACCAATGTACCCGAGTACTTTCTGAGATCTGGAGTCAACGGACGGGCTGCCTGAAATGATTACAATATCATGCATGAAATCTTCCTTTCTGACCAATAATCAGCCTTATGCCTTTACATTTCCGGCTTTTTCTTTTGTATAACGGTTTTCCCTGAAGTCAAGTCCCAGATTTTCTCTGAGCGTCTCTCCGGAATATTCACGTGTATAGCTGCCTTCCTCTTCAAGCAAAGGTATGACATGTGCCAGAAATTCATCATACTGGCTGCCGAATGTCTGGGGTGTAAACACAAAACCATCTGCCGCTCCATTTTCCACCCATTCAATCATCTTATCTGCCACATGTCGGTAGGTCCCGGAAAAAACATCTTTCGGAGACGCTGTTTCCAGTGCCACCTCGCGGAGAGTGGAACCATGTTCATGAGCTTTCCTTTTTATATTGTCAGTAGTGGACCGGAAGCTGTTTTTACCGACGTCCCCGATATCAGGAAAAGGCTCATCCAGCGGATGTACACTGAAGTCATAATGATCGAAAAATCTTCCCAGCACTTCCAGGGCCTTATCGATGGTAATCAGGTTCTTTATCTCCTCATGTCTTGCTGCAACGGCTTCTTCGGTTTCACCGATGATCGGGGACAGCGATGGGAGGATCAGCACATCTTCTTTCTTCCGGCTATTTTTAACAGCCTGGTCTTTGATGTCATCATAGTACTCCTTGTTGGTTTCGAATGAATGCGCATGGGTGAAGACCGCTTCACCGTACTTTGCCGCAAACGCTCTTCCCGTTTTTGAAGCACCCGCCTGAAAGATCACCGGCTGTCCCTGTCTGGACCGTTGAATGTTCAGCGGTCCTTTGATATTGAAAAAATCCCCTTTGTAGTCCAGTGTATGAAGTTTTTCCCTATCAAAAAATTCTCCGGTCTCACGATTTCTGACAAAGGCATCATCCTCCCATGAATCCCAGAGCCCCTGGGCGACTTCTATATATTCGCCTGCCATTTCATACCTGGTCGAATGCTCCGGATGATTCCCTTTGCTGAAGTTTCCGGCACTGCCTTCAAGAGGCGTTGTAACGACGTTCCATCCCGCACGGCCATGGCTTATCTGATCGATTGTTGCCAGCTGTCTTGAAATATTGTAGGGTTCGCTGTATGTGGTCGATACAGTACCTGCCAGACCGATCCGCGAAGTGAGCGGGGCAAGTGCTGACAGAAGTGTCAGAGGTTCGAAACGGTTGAGGAAATGCGGTATGGACTTCTCGTTGATATGGACACCGTCCGCTATAAACAGAAATTCAAAACCTGCCGCTTCCGCTCTTCTTGTAACATCCAGATAGTGTTCAAAATTTATACTGCCGTCTGTAACGGTATCATCCGCCCGCCAGGAATAGGGATGTGAACCCGGTCCCTGGACGAGAAGTCCCAGCTTGATCTGCTTTCTGCTCATGGTTAAACCACTTCCCATTCATAATTTTTCCCTGCTCTTTAGCGCTACGCTTCATAGGGTTTGTTGATTCTTGCTTCATACCATTTCTGAAGCCAGCTGTAGAGTATGGTCATACCCCAATATATGATGCCGACTGCGAGATACGCTTCAAAAAATTGTAGCGTTGCCGTAGCGAGAAGCTTCCCCTGCGCCAGCAGTTCTGTAACACCGATTGTGAAGGCCAGGGAAGAGTTCTTTATCAGACCTATGAACATGTTTCCGGTAGCCGGGACTGCATTTCTTACTGCCTGGGGCAGTACAATGCCCCATACCGCCTGGCGATATGTAAGGCCGGTCGATATTGCCGCTTCGGTCTGTCCTTTATCCACGGATGTGAGTGCCGCCCTGAATATCTCTGCGAGATAGGCTGAAGTATTCAGGCTGAACGCGATGATTGCGGCATTCACTGCCGAAATTGAATTCAGCCACGGGAAGAGCTGGGGCAGTCCGAAGTAGATCATCAGAAGCTGTACAAGGACAGGCGTACCCCGGAAGAAAGAGATATACAGTTTTGACAACTGTACGGCCGCAGGGATTTTATTGACAAGGATCAGTGACAGCGCTATACCGACGATAACTGCGATGATCATAGATACGATTGCAAGATATAGAGTGATCGGAATATACACCAGCAGCTCAGGTAATATTTCAATCATATATCTGATATCAAAATTCATGGGATGCCTCCTTTTAAACTGTTAACAGCTCCGGTTCATTTTCTTCCTGCGAGCCCACTGTCTGCTGTGTTGTATAATTCTTCAGGAATTTCCTGGTCCGCTCATTCTGAGGGTCGTCGAATACTTCTCCCGGATGTCCTTCTTCGACGATGTTGCCGTCGGCCATGAATATCACCCTGTCGGCGATTTCCCTGGCAAAATCCATTTCATGTGTCACTATGATCATCGTCTTGTCATTTTTGGATATATCCGAAATCACCTTCAGCACTTCGCCCACCCACTCAGGATCAAGCGAGGATGTAGGTTCATCAAACAATAATGCATGAGGGTCCACAGCCAGTGCCCTTGCTATGCCAACCCTTTGCTGCTGACCGCCGGATAAAGACACCGGATAATGTTTTGCTTTGTCCAGGATGCCCACCTGTCTGAGCAGTCTTTCACCGATTTTCACAGCTTCTTCCGAGCCTGCTTTTTTTGAAGCTGCCAGAGGGTAGGTGATATTATCCAAAGCCGTTTTGTTTTTGAACAGATTGTAATGCTGGAAGACCATTGCGGTCTCCATTCTCAGTCTGTTGATTGTCGACTTCTTCACTTTTTTTGTCTCAGCCGTGACCCCGCCTATGCTTATGAGCCCTGCATCAGGTTTCTCCAAATAGTTCAGGCATCTTAGCAGAGTTGACTTCCCCGATCCAGACGGACCGATTATGGCTACCGTTTCTCCGTCATTCACTTCAAAATTGATATCCTTCAGCACCTCGATATTGTTGAATGCTTTCTTAAGACCCGAGACTTTGATCACAGAACCCCTCCAAATTCCTACCCAAAAAGTATGATTAATGATGCCAAGTATACCACCCTGCTTGCTGAGGGACAAGATGCCGTATTATAGTTTTTTCATTTTCACTTATAGAGAGTGTCTATAATTGCTGTTTCGGCTGGCACGTCATAAGCGGTTTCCCCGATGATGCTGATGACTTCCTTTATGCTGGCTGAGTCTGAGTTCTCCCGATAGATCATATCCGTCTTCAGTGCAACGTCGGTCAATTGAGGTATGTCGATTGCATGCAGTAGTCCTCCCTCAATTTCCCTCCGGACACTGAGTTCCGGTAAAAACCCAATGGCCGAGTGGTTCAAAATGATGCCTTTGGCTGTCTCCATGCTGTCCACTTCATATTTGATATCAGGCTGTCTTTCCAGTTTCATAAACAGATTATTCACCATTGTCCAATCCATCGATCCGCAGGCAAAAAATACGATTGTGTGCCCACTGAGCTTCTCTGCATCCGGCTGACTTCCTATGAATCCATGTCCCTGTGGCACAATGAGCCTTATTGGACTCTCCAAGGCTCTGTGTATGCTCAATCCGGGTGCTGATACATTGCTTGCAAAACCGAGGTCGGCTTCTCCTCGCGAAACCATGCGTACGACCTCTTCACTCGGTGCAGTAATTATCTTTACATTCAATTCAGGAAGCACTTTTTTAACTGCGGCAAGAATGTCTGGAAGAAGATAACAGGAAGCCAGACTGGAACTGGCGACAGTGAGCCTGTTGTCATTCCTGCTGTCATCCAGATAGGCTTTTCCTTTTTTCAGAGTATCCACCATATTTTCTGCAAAAGGCAGAAATCCCGAACCTTTTTCAGTCAGTATCAGCCGGCGCCCACTGCGCTCAAACAGCTGTGCACCAAGTTCACGTTCAAGTGATTTTATTCTTGAGCTAACAGAAGGCTGGGACAGAAAGAGTACTTTGGAAGCTTTGTTGATACTTCCGAAATGATTGACATGTACAAATGCTTCCAGATTTTCTATATTCATAGCGACGCCTCCTCAATAATTCTCTACAGGTTTTGTATCCACATTGATATCATATTATATAAATAGGAATTAAAAGTGTAAACAGTTTGATTTTTTTAAATCAGTAGCAATATGGTATATTTGATGATAAGAGGGTATTTATCAAGTAGGCTTTATAGAAGGAGGAATTCAAAATGTTATCTGAGAAATTGAAAGAAGCTTTGAATAACCAGATGAACAATGAATTTGCAGCTGCGCATGAATATATGGCAATGGCAGCATATTGTGAGTCCAGAAGCTATGATGGTTTTGCCAATTTTTATATCCAGCAGGCCAAAGAGGAACGATTCCATGGCACAAAACTTTATGACTACCTGAATGACCGGGGTGTTCACGCGATTTTCAAGGAAATCCCGGCACCTGCAACTGACTATAATTCCATCCTTGATACTTTCAAGGCCGGGCTTGCACAGGAGAAGGAAGTGACGAAATCATTCTATAACATCTCTGATATCGCCACTGATGAAAAGGAGTACGCAACATTATCCTTCATCCGATGGTTCCTTGATGAGCAGGTGGAGGAAGAGGCGACATTCGAACGCCATATCGACTATATCGAAAGGATCAAAGATGATGCCAATGCTCTGTTCATTTATGAAAGAGAGCTTGGGAAGCGGGATTTCAATGAAGCGTAGGCGTCAAAAAATGGACCGGCACTGCCGGTCCATTTTTATATCTCTTTCACATCATTGACAGCTGCATGACAATTTTCCTGAAGCCTTCCTCCTCATGCTTCATGCTGCCCTGTATGGTCGAACCGACCGACGTCTTGATCTGACCTTTCAGAACCTCTCTCCTAATTGAAATTTTCCTGGCTGGATGCATTGTAAGGCGTAACCATGATTCTGTCCTGTACACTTGTATAATGTTATAATCTGCCTCAGGGAGGCCATACCATGAATGACCTTAACATGATGTTCCGCAAGCGGATCCGTTTACAGACAAATTTCCAGATTGCATTCGAGAACCTTGAAAATGTTCTTGAACTGACGGCACAGGCACTGCCGTTTGAAAACACTGCCGTCATGTTCAACCGGACGAATGCCATCAGCCGGGATAACCTGATTGAAAAGATGCTCATACAGAACGAAGGGGGACTCTGCTATGAACTGAATCCACTGTTACACTTGTTTTTATCGGAAAACGACTTCGATTCTGCAATGTATTACGGCAGAGTTCATAACGGCACGGACTTCGGTACTAAAACACATGTCATGTTTCTTGTGAAACATGGGAGGAGAGCCTATCTCATCGATACAGGTTTCGGTGGGAACCTGCCGCTCAGACCGGTTCCTATGAATGGTGATACTGTGCATTCCAGAAACGGATCGTTTAAAGTCACTGAAGTGTCAGACGGCCATGTTCTGATGATGAACCTTGCCACATCTCAAAAAGGGTGGATACCCGGTTATAAGTTCTACCTCAACGATCCAGTAGCGGGAATCGGGGAACTGGATCGTGTTCAGAAGATCATAAAAGAGAGCGAAACTTCCCCGTTCAATAAAGAGCCGCTTATTACAGCATTCACAGAAGCTGGCAGACACACGCTTACCGATAAAAATTATACGATCTGGGCGGATGGTCATGTTAAAAAAACAGAAGTCCTGCCCGGGCAATTCTATGAATTAGCAGAAAAATACTTCAACCTGAAAATTTAGATCTGATTAGGAGCAGAAACATGAATATGTTTTTCATTTCATTCCTGGTACTGCCGGTACTTGCCTTCATCACCTTATTGCTGCTGACTGACAGCCTGGTCTATGCAATCATTGCATTGCTCATCACAGACCTTGTCTTCACAATATTGTTCATAAAGAACAAAAAACAGATGAAGAAGTAGCGGAATACACCATTTGACATATCCCACAAGGTATAGTAAAGTGTACCCAAGCTATTTTGCATAACAAAATAGCTTTTATTCCACCTCGCTATCATGTAATGCAAAGTAGGTGAAGACGTGAACAGAACCCAGATTCTAAAAGGCCTCATGGAAGCCTGCATCCTTAAGATAATCCATGATGATATCGTATACGGATATGAATTATCGGAAAAGCTTCAGAACCTTGGCCTTGCCGATGTAAGCGAAGGGACAATCTATCCTATACTGCTGAGACTCCAGAGAAACAATTATATTTACAGTGAGAAACGCACATCTGATTTCGGACCAAAAAGAAAATACTACTTCATTACCGAGGAAGGAAAAAACGCACTGAAGCTCATGACCGAAGAGTGGGATAGAATCCTCGGTCCAATCGATTCGATACTCAAGGAGGACACACAGCATGTCAGAAAAACCACTGATAAAAGAGAACAATAGGCTGAGGGAAAAACTGAATCAGCACAACAAAGAAGTCTACGAGGATATACTGGTCTATATCAGACTGAATTACACTTCCAAAAATGAAGAGACCGAGGAGATACTGAACGACCTTCTTAACCACATAATAGAAGCTCAGAGGAATGGCAAAAAAATCGAAGAAGTTACCGGAAAAGACTATAGGACATATGCCGACAGCATCATCGAGGAACTGCCCAGGAGGAATGTATGGAAACTTGCCGGAAAGATAGCATTGGTTTTCCTTGGGGTCATGTACCTGTTTTCATTTTTGACAGATCTGGTATTCAATATTATTGATGGTGCACCGTTATCCGTCACAATCGATGTTGCAGCAGAGGTCTTTTACATTGTCATCATGTCGTTGGGCGGGGTCGGATTTGTATTCCTCATTTTCCATGCAATACAGTATACCCTGTTCAGGAATTGGCCCGCATGGAAAGAATATGGATTGGTTTTCATAGGTGGCGCAGTCTCTTTTTTGATTGTCATGATTCCGGTTTTTTTGAAGAATGCCATCGATATCGGCCCGTCACTTGAAATGAGTCTTTGGATACCTGTACTGCTTGGCATTATCCTTGCGGCATTGGGATTCTACCTGCTTTTCAAACCTGAAAGCAACGCCGGGCGATACAGAAGTGAATAGCACATATCGATACAAAAAGCAGACCCCCGCAATGAAATTCATTACGGAAGGTCTGCTTTTTAGTAATTATTGGAGCTACTTGTCTATACCACCTGCACAATAGTTGAAACATGAATATGATAACCGGCATATCACTAAAAAGTTTATATACAGTTTATCTTATTTTTATATTCGCTTTATACGTTGGGTGTAGAGTAGGGTTCAAACATTGAGAAAGGAACCCTGAATATGAAACTCGCATTAAGAGAACTTAAGTTTTACAAATTCAAATATGTGCTTGTCACACTGATCCTTTTCCTGCTCGCATTTCTTGTATTGTTCATTTCTGCCCTTGCACAAGGGTTGGCCAAAGAAAATGCCTCGGGTGTCGAAGCCTGGAATCAGGAGTATTTTGTCATATCGGAGGGTGTCGATGATTCATTGACACAATCAAATATCGAAGAGCAGCTTGATCGGATTGAAGGAATAACAGATGAAGGGCACAACATAGAGTTTTCCGCAAACAGCCTGACCACACCGGAATCCACCATCGATGCGGTATTCACCAATACGGATGAAAATATTGTCCCTCAGGCCGACGAAGGTCGGCTTCCCGAGAATTCCGATGAAATTCTATTGAACTATAAATTGACTGATGAAGGATACAGTATCGGGGATACCGTAGAACTGGAAGATACGGATGTGACCTTCGAAATTACAGGCTTCACCGATGACATCATGTATGCACACACTTCCATGGCATACGTTACAGACGGCGGTATGGAAAGGCTTGATTCCACCAGTATCGCGGCCGTTGCGCTGCCTGAAAACATGAGCTTTATTTCTGACGATATCAATGATATCCAAGATGTAAAGATGGTCAGTGAAGATGATATCAAACAGGCGATACCTAGCTATCAGGCAGAGCAGCAGCCTCTCAACCTCATGATTGTCTTCCTGTTCATCATTTCAGCGATCGTGCTGTCTGCTTTCTTCTACGTCATAACGATACAGAAGTCATCACAAATCGGCATTCTGAAAGCAATAGGAACCAAAAACAGTGAGCTGGTTAAAGCGATACTCATACAAGTCATGCTCATCACACTCACCGGAGTCGTCCTGTCTGTGGTCATCATGTTCGCACTAAATAATGTCATTCCGGTATCCATGCCGTTCTACCTGAATACCGGTCTCATGGTGATCGTTTCCGGACTGTTCCTTGTGGTGGCATTCCTTGGTGCCATACTGTCACTCGTACGTATCATCAAAATTGATCCATTAGATGCTATAGGAGGAGAATAATATGGGATTAGTCATAAATAACCTGACCAAATCATTTGGAAAAGGTGATATAGAAACGCAAGTGCTGAAGGGAATCGATATGGAAGTGGGTCAAGGGGAGCTGGTCATACTGAAAGGTGCTTCCGGTTCCGGTAAGACGACACTGCTTTCAATTATCGGCGGGCTGCTTAGCCGCTCCGGTGGTGATGTATCCCTGAACAATGATGACTATCTCGACATAAAACAGAAGGACCTCACTTCAATGAGACTCAAAGGGATCGGATTCATATTCCAATCCTCCCACCTGATCCCTTATATGAAAGTCATTGATCAACTGGCGTTCGTAGGGGAGCAGGCCGGGCTGACTTCAAAGGATGCCAGACAGAGGGCGGAAAAACTTTTGAAGGAAATCGGGCTCGGTCACAGGTTGAAAGCTTATCCGAATGTCCTGTCCGGCGGAGAGAAGCAGCGCGTCGCAATAATGAGGGCATGGATGAACGCACCAGTAATGATTCTTGCCGATGAACCGACAGCAAGTCTCGATGCCAAAAGGGCCACAGAAGTGATGGGAATGATACGTGACAATATCAGAGTCAACAACTCTGTTGGGTTGATGATCACCCACGACGAAAGACTTTTCGACTACGCCGACAGGATCTATACACTTGAGGACGGGCACATTGCGCCTGAGAAGAAAAACGAAGAGAAGGAACCGGTATATAACTAAAAACACCCGGCAGTTCGAATGAACTGCCGGGCTTCGTCAATCAGCTGAGAAGGACACCTTCCTCATGTGTATTCAGGCCGAGATTTCTCGAAACCTTTTCGTCAATTTCCCTGAAATATTCCGGGTTGTCGGTCAGTGAAATGCCGAATGAAGGAATCATCTCTTTAATCTTATCTTTCCACTCCGGAAAATCTTCCTTGAAGCATCTGCTCATTACATCAAGCATTACATCAACTGACACAGAGGCACCCGGCGACGCTCCGAGCAGTGCGGCAATGGAACCATCTTCTGAAGTGATGACTTCAGTACCGAACTGCAATGTGCCTTTACCGCCTTTGTCCGTGTCTTTGATAACCTGTACACGCTGTCCGGCGGTCACCACATCCCATTCACCGCTTCTGGCTTCCGGAATGAATTCACGCAGATCTTCCATCCTCTCTTCTTCGCTCAACAGCAGCTGCTGAATCAGATACTTCGTCAGACCCATCTCCTTGGCACCTGCAGAAAGCATTGTCAAAACGTTATACGGCTTCACCGAGCCCAGAAGATCCATATTGGAGCCCGTTTTCAGGAACTTGGGCGAGAACCCCGCGAATGGTCCGAAAAGAAGAGACCTCTTACCGTCGATATAACGTGTATCAAGGTGGGGCACGGACATCGGCGGTGCACCCACTTTCGCTTTACCGTATACCTTGGCATTATGCTTCTCAACAACCTCAGGGTTCTGACACACCATGAACAGACCGCTTACAGGGAAGCCACCTACATTTTTTGATTCCGGTATACCGGTCTTCTGCAGAAGTGGAAGGCTGCCGCCGCCCGCACCGATGAATACGAACCTTGAAGTATGGTATTCATGTTTCCCGGTCTTCAGGTTTTTGACCTTGACCTGCCACTCTCCACCTTCTGTCCTGCGGATATCCTCGACGCTGTGTTCAAAATGGATATCGACCTCCTTTTCTCCCTGGAGCACGTCAAACAGCTTACGTGTCAGGTTGCCAAAGTTGATATCCGTACCCGATTCAATTTTAGTCGCTGCAATCGGTTCTTCCGTGCCGCGGCCTTCCATCATCAATGGAATCCATTTCTCCAGTGTCGCCTCATCGTCGGCAAATTCCATGCCTTCGAAAAGAGGGCTGCCAGTGAGCGCTTTTACGCGCTTTTTCAGAAATTCGACATTTTTGTCTCCTTCAACGAAGCTTAAGTGGGGCACGGGCATGATGAAATCATTCGGCTTTTCAATCAGTCCCCGGTCAACCAGATACGACCAGAACTGCTTGGAAAGCTGGAACTGCTCATTGATTCTGATCGCTTTCGTAATATCCAGCGAACCGTCCGCCATCTCGGGCGTATAGTTCATCTCACATAGAGCAGAGTGACCAGTCCCTGCATTATTCATCGCATCCGAACTTTCCTGGGCGGTCCTGTCAAGTTTCTCGAACACTTTGATATCCCATTCCGGTTTCAATTCTTTAAGCAATGTCCCCAGGGTGGCACTCATTATCCCGCCACCGACCAGGATGACATCCGTTTTGTTCAATACACTGTTCATAATAACCACAATGCTCCCTTGTATATATAATCAAGACCAGAAGCTCATAAACGTTACAGAAATCACAAATCAGACCGCAAGAACCTCTGTTTCTACAATCAATAGACACCATACCAGAATTAGTATAGCGTATATTGAAGTTTCAAAAATATTTATTACTCTTAATTATACTCCTTTTCACTGAGATATAAAAGAATATTCTCATTAAATATGACATACAATTTAAAAATGTGTCATACCAATCAGCAGGGGGCAGCAATATCATCCAGTCAGAAGCAATGGGTATAAAAGACACTAATCTGTTAAACTGACACTATATTAAACAAGGAGCATTTTTAAATGAGAAATCTAACCGTATTCATCATCGCCCCGGTATTCCTGTTCATCTTCCTGCTCTTCATCACTGATGCTGCAAACGCCGCCGGCGGTGTGCTGATCTTCTACCTCGTCATGCTCGCAAGCAGGGCTTATGAGAAATACAAAAGGACAAAGGCAGAAAAGGACCAGCACCGGTGATGTTTCTCCGGCTCTGGTCCTTTAACCTTTATTTCACTTTTTCGTTGACGTAATCCGCAAACTCCTGCAGATTGCCCTCTGTAACATCGATCATGGCCACTTTGCCCATGCCTTCCGGGAATTCAATATACAGGGTGTTCTCCTCAACGAGCGCCCGTACGATATCCTGATAACTGAACACCCGTTTATACGGTTCACCGTTCATGTCCACACTCATTATCATTCTCTCGTTCGTGGTGATGTATGCTCCTTTAAAATGCGTCTGCTCCC
This sequence comes from Salinicoccus sediminis, assembly GCF_000986795.1. Lineage (GTDB taxonomy): Bacteria > Bacillota > Bacilli > Staphylococcales > Salinicoccaceae > Salinicoccus > Salinicoccus sediminis. The sequence goes on from NZ_LAYZ01000025.1 coordinate 181,754, forward strand.
CAACTTTGTAGATGATCGTCCCTTCCACAGCCGGGCCGGTTTTCTCCGTCGGATACAGCTCATTCTTATCTATGTCAGTCAGACTCATGTGCAACGCCTCCATTATTTTTCTTCATCTGTCAATTTTACCATTCCAAACAGACAGGGGCTAATAAATGAACCGGCTAGTCCCGGTGGATCGTCCAGTTATTTTTGGAAGCGACAGCAAGCAGCTCAGGATCGGGTTTCACTGCCACCGGCCTTCCCACGAGTTCGAGCATCTTCAGATCCGAGTAGCTGTCACTGTAGGCCTCGCTGCTTTTCCAGTCGACCTCACGGCCCTTGAAGTGATTTCTGATGATATCTATTTTCCTCTCTGCGTGAACGCGTTCGAACTGCGGTTTGACATCCAGTCTGCCGTCTTTGTAGTGCACTTCAGAGCCGATGATGCAGTCGATGTTGAAACCCTTGAATATCGCTTCGAGCAACGGTACAAATGCACCGGATATCAGCATGATGTAGTAGTGGTCCTTCTGCAGCTGCCTAATTTTCCGGACCAGGGAGTCCCTTAGCTCCAGAGCCATGTCATTGGCGACATCGCTGAAGAACTGCTCTATTTCCGGTTTGGAATTATGCTTGAAGGAACGGATATAGTATTCCATTGCTTTATGCTGCATCTTCGTCTTTTTGACAAGTTTCAATTTATAGCCTATATAGAAAGGAGCAAAATTCCTGATGAACCTCCTGTAGTTCTTACCGAACTTCGGATGGTGTTTCAGACGCTCCATCAGTATCGTGAATGTTTCATGCGGATACAGTGTGCCATCGAAATCAAATAGGGCAACTTTCATATTCGATGTTCCTTTCCTAATCGTAATCGTCCTGTCCAAAACACTGGAATACAGTTATTATTTTATCACAAAACCATTATTTCCAATATATCATTGCCCGGTCAATTTATTATGAAAACGCTGCACTTTTATATATGATTGAAGTAACAACTATTGGGAGGGAAAAGAAAGATGGAACTTACAATATATCTGGCTGGACAGATACACGATGATTGGCGGGATACGGTCGTACAGAAAGCAAAGGAAAAGGATCTGCCGCTGACCTTCACAGGCCCGCAGACGGATCACGATCTTTCCGATAATATCGGTGAAAATATCCTCGGCGAGCAGCCCGGAAACTATTATAAGGATGATGCAGCTTCTGCCATAAACAATCTGCGTACCCAGGTGCTGATGCAGAAATCCGACGTTGTCATTGCGCTGTTCGGCGAAAAGTATAAACAGTGGAACACCGCAATGGATGCAAGCACCGCCGTTGCGCTTGGCAAACCGTTGATCCTCATTCGCCCGGAAGAGCTGATCCACCCGCTCAAGGAACTGTCGAACAAGGCAAACGTGACGGTCGCGACAGTGGATCAGGCAATGGAAATCCTTGAATACATTTATAAATGATCAGCTCATATGGCGGATCGTATGCTGCAATTCTTCCAAAAAGAGCTTGGCCATCGTGCTGAGCTCTGTTTTTTTGTTGACCACCCATCCGACTTTGATGGTATCCTCTGCCACAAGCGGCACCTGTACAATTTCAGAGTCATCCAGATCATCACTCAGGATGCCGGTGGAGATGGTATAGCCGTTAAGTCCGATCAGCAGATTGAAGAGTGTGGCCCGGTCGCTGACCTGGATGCTTTTCGGACTCGGCAGGGTGCTGTAAATCTCCTCGGAATAATAGAACGAATTGAACTGTCCCTGCTCAAATGTCAGTCTCGGATAAGCTTCAAGGTCCCCGAGTGCCACCGCATCCTTTTTGGCCAGCGGGTTTTTCTGACTGATGAAAATATGCGGCGTTGCCTCAAAGAGTTCATTGAACAAAAGCCCCTTATCCTTCATCAGCTGCAGAAGTACCTTCTCATTGAAAGCACTGATATACATGATACCAATCTCACTTGTCAGGTTTTTCACATCATCGATGATTTCATACGTTCGTGTCTCCCTGATTGTGAACTGGTATTTATCCCCGCCGTATTTGCGGATCGTCTCGACGAAAGCATCCACTACGAATGAATAGTGCTGGGAAGAAACAGAGAACAGCTGCTGTGAAGGCTGTTTATCGAAGTATCTGCTCTCGAGCAGCTCCACCTGTTCGTTGATCTGACGGGCATAACTCAAAAACTCCGCTCCGTCCTGTGACAGCGAGATGCCGGTGGAGGTTCTTGTGAATAAAGTAAAACCCACTTCCTTTTCCAATTCCCTGATTGCTTTTGACAGTGTCGGCTGGGATATGTACAGCCGACGCGCCGCTTCATTGATGGAGCCGCTTGATACGACTTCTATAAAATATTTCAGCTGATGCAGTTTCATCGTTTTCCTCCGTCCCCGTTATAACTTTTTGTTATAGCATACTATTACCTTTAACAGTTACCCTATATCTTACATACATGATAGCATTTAAACAATATTAAAAAGGAGAGGATTCTGATGACAGTAACGCAGGCAAAAAAAGTATACAGGGCCGACCACGTGGGCAGTCTGCTCCGTTCTGAAAAGATCATGGAATCACGCAGGCTGCATGAAGCGGGCGAGCTTTCCGCGGATGGCCTGAGGCAGGTGGAGGACGAAGAGATCGCAAGAATTGTCCAGAAACAAAAGGACATCGGCCTTCACGCGGTGACAGACGGGGAGTTCCGCCGTGCCTGGTGGCATTTCGACTTTCTTGAAAATCTGATCGGTGTCGAAGGGTACTGGGCCGGGGGCGGAATACAGTTCAAGGAACAGCAGACAAAATCCCGGGGCATCAAAGTGAATGGAAAGCTGGATTTCGGCGACCATCCTTTCCTTGCGGATTTCAAATATCTCAAAGAACAGGCAGGAAGCCACACAGCGAAGTTCACCATACCCAGTCCGAGCATGCTGCATTTCCGGGGTGAAATCGACAGACAGGCCTATCCTGATGAAAAGGACTTCTTCAGCGATCTGGCTGCAGCATATAAAAAAGCCATCCGTGCATTCTACGATGCAGGATGCAGATATCTCCAGCTTGATGACACAGCCTGGGCGTATCTCTGCTCCGATGAACAAAAAGAGCAGCTGAGAGAAAAGGGTATGGATCCTGGTTATCTGGTCCGAAAATACCTGGAGACGATAAATGAGGCAGTTTCTGACCGGCCCGATGACCTTAGGATCACTATGCATATATGCCGTGGAAACTTCCGATCAACATGGATTTCCTCCGGCGGATATGAGCCGGTTGCCGCTCATATCTTCGGCAGTCTCGACATTGACGGGTTCTTCCTTGAATACGACACAGACCGTGCCGGTGGTTTCGAACCGCTGCGCCATGTTGACAGGGATGACCTTACAATCATACTGGGACTCATCACCTCCAAGCATGGAGAACTCGAGGATAAGGAGGAAGTGAAGAAACGCATTGATGAAGCGGCAGGTTATGTTCCGCTGGAACAGCTCGCCCTCAGTCCACAGTGCGGTTTCGCTTCGACAGAAGAGGGGAACCTGCTGACGGAAGATGAACAGTGGCAAAAACTTGAACATATCGTGAAAATTGCAGAGGAAGTCTGGTCGTAAACAGACTGGATCGAAAATAAAAAGCAACCTGATGGTTGCTTTTTGTCTTTTTATACAATTGACAGCATACGCTCCAGGCTGACCTTCGAGTAGTGAGCGGTACGCTCATCCACCTTGATGATGTTCGCCCGGTCTCCCTGTACAATCTTATCCAGACACCACGCAAGGTGGGGCAGGTCGATGCGGTTCATCGTCAGGCACGGGCACATGATCGGGTTGAGCGATTCCACTTCCAGATGGGTATAAGTATCCTTCAGCCTGCTGACGAGGTTCATCTCGGTCCCGATTGCCCATTTCGACCCCGCCGGGGCATCCTTCAGCATATCGATGATGTATTTCGTCGAGCCGCTGTAGTCCGCTTTCTGGACGACTTCAAAAGTGCACTCCGGATGCACCAGTACATTGACATCCGGTTTCTTTTTGCGGATCTGGTCGATATGGGCGGGGAAGAACTTCTCATGAACCGAACAATGCCCCTTCCAGAGGATGATGCGCAGATCTTCATCGTCACCTTCATATTCGAGCTTTTTATGGATCGGGTCCCAGACTGCCATATGCTCAAGCGGCACTCCAAGATCGTATGCCGTGTTCCTGCCAAGATGCTGGTCCGGCAGGAATAAAATCCGCCGTTCCTGTTCGAGCGCCCACTGGATGACTTTTTTGGCATTGCCGCTGGTCACACACGAACCGCCCTTCTCTCCGACGAATGATTTTATTGCAGCGGTCGAATTGACATATGTCACCGGCAGTATACCTTCTCCCAGCCTTGCTGTAAGCCTTTCATAACCTAGCACGGCCTGGTCGATATCCGCCATGTCCGCCATGGAACAGCCTGCATTCAAGTCGGGCAGGTACACCGTCTGGTCATCGTCCGTCAGTATATCCGCCGTTTCAGCCATGAAGTGGACACCGTTAAAAACGATATGCTCCGCCTTTTTATTATCCCTGCTGATGCGTGCCAGCTGGAGGGAATCACCCATTATATCGGCAAACTGTGCCACCTCATCCTTTTGATAGTGGTGCGTGGGCATGAAAAGTCTGTCACCCATCTCTTCTTTTATCGCCCTGATTCTTTCTTCCAGTTCTTCATTCGTTGCCTGTATGTAGTACTCCGGAATTCTTTTTGGGATTGTTTCTGTTGGATTGAACATTCAATATACCACCTTTAATGAAAAATCTAGTGCCTGTTGCTGATGGAAGAGGGCACCGATTGAAATATAATCGACCCCAGATTCCGCATAAGCCCGCAGAGTGTCTTCAGTTATACCGCCGGATGCTTCGGTACTGATTGTGTCAGGGACTTTGCCGATGTGTGTTTTGATCCACTCCGGAGAGCAGTTATCAAACATGATGATGTCCACTTTGTTCGTGATTGCCGCTTCAAGCATCCGGGCGTCTTCTATTTCAACTTCGATCCTGTCCATCGGCCCCCGGATCTCTCTTGCCCTTTCCACTGCCCGCGTCATCGATCCCATGAAAGAAATATGATTGTCCTTCAGCATGATGCCGTCATTCAGTGTCCTCCTGTGGTTCTTCCCACCCCCTGCCGTCACTGCATATTTCTCGAACATGCCAAGACCCGGTGTCGTCTTCCGGGTATCTATGACAGTGGCCTCTGTACCTGCAGTGATATCATTCAGTCTTTTTGTCATTGTCGCGATACCGGACATGCGCTGCACCAGATTCAGAACGATACGTTCTGAAGTGAGAATAGAGCGTACATTGCCGCGGATGCGGGCAATTTCATCACCGTTTCTGATTTCTGTTCCATCGGCAGCAAACAGTTCGACAGTCACTTTATCGCCGGTCAGCCTAAAACCCTCTTCAATGATCAAGCCGCCGCAGAAGATACCATCAGATTTAGCAATCAGGGTCGCAGTCCCCCTGGCATCACTGTCAAAAATTCCTGATGCAAGGTCCCCGTAATGATTATCCTCAATATAAAAGCTTCTGAGCTTCTCTCTGATTTTCAACACGTTCAGCAATGAGTTCTTCTCCTTTCATGACTATCTGGATTTCCTGGTTTCTCAATTCTTCATTCTTTTCCGGAAAATCTATGCGGTTATGGCATCCCCGGGTTTCCTCCCTCTGTAAACATCCATGAATCATACTGTAAAAGGTCATGATTTTACAATAGCGTTCCCACCCGCCCAGATCCGTCCTGCGGGGCTCTGCCTGGTCAAGAAGCGCCTGCACTTTATCAAGCATCCTCTTCAGTTCTTCTCCGGACCTCGTAAAACCGATTGTTTCTGTCACTTCATTCAATATTGCATCACACAGCGACGGATCCAAATACGGAATTTCCGGCATTACCGGAGCGATATCATCATGTATATGCCGCTCCGTCCCATTGACGGCAAGTGCCGCTTCGCTGCCGGTGACCAAAGCTTCGAGCAGGGAGTTGCTCGCCAGCCTGTTCGCACCGTGGAAGTTCGTGCCGGCCGCCTCGCCTATGACCCTCAGGCCCGGGATGCCGGTCCACCCGTCGATACCGGCCATGACCCCTCCCATCGTATAGTGCGCCCCTGTTGTAACGGGTATTTTCGCGCATTTCATCTCAGCAGGGAAATACCTCTGTGCAGTCTCATATATGCCCGGGAACCTCCCTTTGAAATCCGCAATCCGGCCTATATCCAAATGGCACCGGTGTCCTTTCCTCTCCTGCCGGTATACTTCAAGGCTTGTGACGTCCCGCGGCGCCAGGTCCTTCAAAGGGTGCACAGTATCCATGATGCGCTCGCCGTCATCATTGACAATCACCGCACCGGCCCCTCTGACTGCTTCGCTGACGAGGCCATGAGTCCGGTTCCGTGACCCCAGCAGAGTCGGGTGGAATTGGACCATTTCCATATGGCGCAGCCGCGCTCCGGCACGCAGTGCCAAAATGTGCCCGGTGCCCATCGTTTCCGATGCTCCGGAATTCGGCGTGAACAAGCCGCTGTATCCACCGGTCGCCAGTACTACCTCCCGCGAAGGATAACGCCGGGCGTTACCGTATTCATCCATTGCAACGACGCCTTTCGCACCATTTTCACCATCCGTCATGATATCGATCACAGTATGCCCCTCATGTATTTCTACAGCACGGTTTTTGAGCCTGTCCAAAAAGAACCGGGTCATCATCTCGCCGGTCCTGTCACCGCCTGCATGGAGAATCCTCGGTATACTGTGTGCGCCCTCCAGCCCATATGCCAGTTCATTTTGTCCATTGCGGTCAAAAATCATGCCATCATCCAAGTAACTCTGTATGAGCCCATGGCTTTTTTCAATCATCTTCCGGATGATTTCCCTGTCCCCCATACAGGACCCGGCTTCGTATGTATCCGACATGTGGCTTTCACCATGATCATCTTCATGGAATGAATAGCAGACGCCGCCTTGTGCGAGTCTGCTGTTATGATCATCAACTCTGTCCTTTGTAAAAAGGAGGACCGTTCTGTTTTCATCCAGAGCGTCGATGAAACTGAGTGCAGCAAGCCCGGATCCAACAACAATTACATCATTCATACATTTACACCTTTATTTACATCATATTTTACATTAATATTGACATTAAATGATGTTGATTACAATACCAAAGGAGAAAATATAATGATTTATTTGGATAATGCAGCAACTACAAAGCCGGATGCACATGTATTGGAGGCATATGCAAAACTGTCCGGGGACATGTTCTATAACAGCGAAAGCCTCCATGGAGGGGGACTCGATGCGAACAGTCTCCTGGAACAGGCGAGAAATTATATAAAGAAGTATTTTGACAGCGGTAAACAGGTTATTTTCACAGGAAGCGGCTCACATGCGAATGAAATTGCGATACAATTGTTGTTGAAGGAAAGAAAGCCGGGCCGTATCCTGATCTCTCCGTATGAACACCTTTCCATCGAGGCAGCCCTTGAACCATATAGTGATATTTACAGCTTCACCATGATGCCGCTCGATCGGAACGGACACATCGACCTGGATAGACTTGGGGAAATGATGGAGGGCGACATTGCACTTGTCGTCATGCAGCATGTGAATTCCGAAACAGGATACCGGCTGCCGGTGGAAGCGGTGGGGGATATGTGCGGTGCCCGGGATATACCTCTCCACACAGACGGCGTACAGGGCGCACACAAAGACGGTATAGACATCGACCGGATCCCCGGCAGCTACAGCTTTTCCGCCCATAAGATCCATGGCACGAAAGGCACCGGCGCGCTGATGATGGACTACCGGTATATGAACGTGCTCAACAGTCATTTCCATCACGAATCAGGTACACAGAACGGCACCCTGGATGTTCCGGGCATCGGGGTGATGGCGATGTGTCTCTCCTCGGCCCCAGGCATAGAGCGGATGCAGAACGTCAGACAATATTTGATAGCAAAAATGAAAAGCATCGGCGTTATAACGCTCGATTTCGACGTCGCTGCCCCGCATATCCTTGCATGTGCAACGCCTTCTATTGAGGGGCAGTATGTGATGCAGGGCCTCTCAAGCAAGAATATATACGTATCCACCGGCACAGCATGCGGCCGGGGACGGGTGGTGAGCAGGGGGCTTGAAGCGTTGCTTGGAGGCAGATACGGGACATCAGGAAATCATTATATAAGGATATCGATTTCAAAGAATACGACACCGGATGAGATTGATACACTCGTTTCCCATATGTATCATATACTACAGGAGGTAAGACAATGACCACAGCAGAAAAGAGAAGGGCGGAAATACTCAAACAGCTGAAAAACACCGGCGATTCCATCAGTGGAACAAAACTGGCTGAGCAGTATGATGTTTCCAGGCAGATAATCGTCAGGGATATTTCAATATTGAAGGCTGACGGACATCCCATCGTTTCCACGAGCAGGGGGTATGTGCACCGGCCGGCTGAACGGCCGGGTAAGCCTTTCAAACGCACGATTGCCTGTCAGCATAACTTTGAACACATGGCAGAGGAACTGCAGATCATCCTCGATAACGGTGCGATGATCGATAATGTATCCATCGATCATCCTGTCTATGGGGAAATGACCGGCGAACTGATGATTGCGACAAACGAGGACCTGACCATGTTCCTCACCCGCATGCATAAAGAGAAAAGCAGGATGCTCGCCAATCTCACCGATAACATCCATCTGCACAGAATATCTGCAGACACAAAAAAAATCCTGGATAATGCCGTCCGTGATCTGATTGAACACGGCTACATCATCCAGGACTGAAATCGTACAAATGCCGAAGGCAGATGCCTTCGGCATTTATGGTCTTTCCTGTCAGCCAAGCTGCTGTTTTTCTTTCTTCCTTATATCGATGAATATCTTCGTCTCTGCTACAACCACACCTGACAGGCCGAGCAGGCCGATGAGGTTCGGTATCGCCATCATAGCGTTGAATATATCGCCCAGATTCCAGACGGTCTGAAGAGACATCGTCGCTCCCGGTATTATCGCCAGTACAAAAATCAGACGGTATAGATATGTGAATTTATCCCCGACTAGATAGGTGAAGCACTTTTCACCAAAGTACCCCCAGCCAAGGATCGTTGAGAAGATGAATGTAAGCAGTGTGACGGCCACTATAAGGTCGCCGTATCCCCCCGGCAGCAGCATTTCAAATGACTGCGCTGTGAGTGCTGCCCCTTCTGCACCAGATGTATACATGTCGGCCATCGTCAGCGATACGCCGGTTATGGAACATACCACTATGGTATCAATGAAAACCTGGGTCATCGATACGAGCGCCTGGCGTGCAGGTACATCCGTACGTGCAGATGCCGCTGCTATACCGCCGGTGCCGAGTCCCGCTTCGTTCGAGAAGAGACCGCGGGCGACGCCCATGCGGATTACAGTACCAAGTGCACCGCCGGCAACGGCCTGTCCTGTAAATGCATCTGTGAAAATAAGTCCGAAAGCAGCCGGGACTTTATCAAAATGAAGAATGAGTATGGCAATACCTGCAATTAAGTAAAATGCGACCATGAATGGTACGAGTATGCCCGCTGTCCGTCCGATGCTCTTGACTCCGCCAAGTATGACCATTCCGACAAGGACAGCCATCACCACTCCTGTCACCCATGTCGGTATGCTGAATACATCAAGTGCAACATCAGACGCTGCATTGGCCTGGATCATGTTGCCGATACCGAATATCGCTGCGAATACTGCAAAGAAGGCGAACAGGACACCGAGCCACTTCTGTCCGAGACCGTGTTCCAAATAATACATCGGTCCACCGGACATTTCACCCTTGTCGTTCCTCTGACGGTATTTTACCCCCAGAACCCCTTCCGAATACTTCGTCGCCATTCCAACCAGCGCAGTCATCCACATCCAGAATACCGCCCCAGGGCCACCGAGGACGACAGCCGTCGCTACCCCGACGACGTTACCGGTACCCACTGTTGCCGCAAGAGCGGTCATCAGTGCCTGGAAGTGTGATATATCCCCCTCACTCTTATCGTCCGACTTGCTGAAAGCCATTTTCAGCGAATAGGGCAGCATCCTGAAAGAAAAGAATGTCAATCTGATAGTCAGGAACAGACCAGTTCCCACAAGAAAGATGATAAGGGGAAGCCCCCATACAAAGCTGCTGACATCTGCTGTAAAATCCGTAAACCATGCACCCAATGTTTTTTCCTCCCTTTATTTGACAATATGCTTAAAATTTATATGAATTTTCTGATAAAGTCAATATAAAATTAATCCATTGTGTTAAAGGAAGGGATTTCTATTAATTCCAGTAATTAAAAAACCGCTCATTGAGCGGTTTAAAGTTTACCTGTGGCATCAAAGTCACTTTTGCGGACTCGGTAATTCCTGAAGATATAGCTTCCGATAAAGCCGGTTATTCCCGAAATGACTGCGACAATGACAGCGTATAACACCACCTGTGAAGCCGGATTGAAACCGAACAGGACAAGCAGTCCCGCAGTCGGAGTCGCTGTGCCCGGCGCATCATTGATAAGGCCGGAATAGGCGATGACCATACCGCTTAAGGCCCCCCCTATGAAATTCGTTGCATAAACCGGAATAGGGTTCGCACTGACAAGATCCGCCTTGGACAGGGGTTCTATGGCTACGGAAATGACAGATTTCAAATCACCGATTTTCAGCTTATGGAAAATCACGCTATTAATGAACGCAGAACCGAACGCCGCCAGGCTGCCGACGGCCATCGGTATGCCTGTAAGACCGAGAAGGGCGGTAAGTGCCATTGAACTGAGCGGCGAGGTACCGACAACGGTGATGATGCCGCCGAGCATCAGCCCCATGATGAGCGGGCTTGTATCGGTGGCTGTTTCAATGATGGTACCTATCTGGAGCAGGGAAGCATCCACCAATGGCGAGATACCCATCCCGATCAGACGTGTAAGCGGCACCAGTAAAATGACGACCAATATGAAATCCAGGCCGTTTGGAATCTTTTTTTCAAAGAATTTAGCCACGAATGAAACTATGTATGCGGCAATCAAACCCGGAATGAGTCCGAGTCCCCCCATGGACACCGCAATTATGGCGGAATTCTGCGCATTGACCTTCATGGTGAGCGCGACAAGGAATGCAACAATCACCCCGCTGAGGAGTCCTGCTTCAAGCCCTGTCTCCTGGAAGAATTCAATCCCGAAAATATCTCCAATGACGAATCTCTGCAGAGCCTCGACCAGAAACGTCGCAATTGCGGCTCCGGCCAGTGCACCCATGACATCCGCCCCGTAAGGTGCGTAATAAGTAAATATGGTAAAGAACACAAGTATCACAAGAAGCAATAATATTCCGGTTATCTGTTCCATTAATGTTCCCCTATCGAAAAAGCATACAGCAAAGAAGATTATTCTTTGCTGTCACCATTCAAGTAATTTATCGCGGCACTTCCAACCGCCTGTGCTGCAATGAGCAATGCATCTTCGTTGATGTCGAATTTCGGATGATGATGCGGGTATACGTCGCCGTCCGGCGCCGCACCAATGTAAATAAAGCAGGAAGGCAGTTCTTTCGTATAATAGGCAAAATCCTCAGATGGCGGCTGCGGCTCACATTCCTCCACAGAAGTGACAGTAGGCAGATCTGCCGCTTTTATCGCCGAAGCAATCTGACGTGTAAGTGCCGGATCATTGTAAAGAGTAGGGTAGTCATCCTTATACTCGAGTACATTCGTAACACCGAAAGTCTCTTCCAGGCCAGAAGAGATACTTTTGATTTCACTCTCTATGGTTTTCTTCGTCCTATCCCCCATTGCCCGGACATCACCTTCAAGCACCACCTGGTCCTTGATGACATTGAAGACGCCTTTACCATCAAATGATCCGATGGTCACCACACCGGACTCGAAAGGATTCAGTCTCCTGGAGACGATCGTCTGGATTTCAGACACGAAATGGGCGCCTGCTACAATCGGGTCATTGGCAAGATGCGGCGAAGAGCCATGTCCCCCGGATCCCTTTATCGTAAGCTTGAAAAATCCGCGTCCTGTCATCGATTCCTCTTCCCGGTATAGAACTTTCCCGGTTTCCATGTTGCTCATTACATGGGCCCCAAGCACATCGTCCACACCATCCAATACACCATCAGCAATCATCTGCCGGGCCCCGCCCGGCGGAAGTTCCTCGGCATGCTGATGGATGATGACAATCCTGCCCTGAAGTTCATCCTTCATTTCTATCAGAGTCTCTCCCAGTATGAGCATATATGCGGTATGTGCATCATGTCCGCATGCATGCATGACGCCTTCATTTTTGGAGGCGAAATCCAGGCCGGTCTCTTCAAAGATTGGCAATGCATCAAAATCTGCTCTGAGAGCAAGTGTCCTGCCGGGTTTTCCGGTATCTACCGTCACCTTGACTCCATTGCCGCCGACCCCTGTCTCGACTTCGGCATCTTTATCCTTGTAAAAATCAGCGATATATCTGGCAGTTTCAGTTTCCTGAAATGAAAGTTCAGGATTTTCATGCAGATACCTCCGTATGGCGATCATACGCTCTTCCTTTTCCTTCAGACGTGCCAACAGTTTCCCGAGTATCATTAAACTCCCTCCAACCTTATAATCATGGATTTTACAATACATATTAATAAATAATTTAGTTCTAAAGCAAAGCTTTCGCCATCAATGTAAACAACAATACCAAAGTTCAACTTATAAATACAGCAAAAATACAAAAAATTCGTAAATATGAAATTTTATATCAAATAAAACAGCTCAAAATGACAATGAAAAAACGTCATGACATAACAAAAGGCCGGAGATTTTCATCCCCGGCCATCATTCACTCTTATTCAATTTCGAATGCAGGTTCCAAATGCCCGTCCTCTTCAAGCCCGGAAAGGAAGTCATGGACTTCCTGCGATGTGAATGCTTCTTTCGCTGCCTGCACCGCTTCGCTGTCCTGATTATCTTCACGGGCTACAAGCTGTATTGCGAATGTATTATCCTCATCCTCCTCAAGGAATAAGGCATCATCCGGCGTCAGTCCGACACTTTCTATATAAGTAGGGTAGTTGAACACAAGCTCAACCCCGTCTTCATATGCGCCCGTCAGGTTAAGCAGGTCGATATGTGTGAATTCAAGATTATGTGGATTCTCTTCAATATCATCCACCGTCGCCTCATGGCTGACATCCGCAGACAGGGTGATCAGATCATGCTGTTCAAGTATCATCAGTGCACGCGCCTCATTCGTTGCATCCGCCGGGATCGCCACCTCGGCACCGTCCTCGATATCCTCGATGGAATCATATACCGGTGAGTAATAGCCTACAATCGCATTATAGATTGGCTGCAGTGCAACAAGGTTCCCGTCTTTTTCATTATTGAACACTTCCATGAAAGGTTCGTGCTGGGCAAAACTTGCATCCACCTCTTCATTCAGAAGTGCCTCATTGTATTGAATGTTGTCGGATACTTCAACAAGTTCAATCTCGTAAGGCTCCTCGATCGCATCACCTGCAATCTCAACAACATCCGTCATCGGCGGAAGGTGTGAAGCGACTTTGACGACATTGTCCTCTTCAGAGGCATTCTCTTCTCCGCCTCCGCCGCATCCTCCCAGCAATAGTGCAACTCCTGTGAAAAACAACCCTTTTTTCAACATATATGATTCTCCTCTTTAAATTTGATTTATCTTTTATCCAGCCTGGCTGCGAGTTTCAGTCCGAGCCACTGGGCAATGATTACAAATACGATGATGACAGCGATAGCGCTATACATGATATCCGTTTCATAACGCTGGTAGCCGTAGCGTATGGCAAAATCACCGATACCGCCGCCGCCGACTACACCCATGATGGTGGAGTAGGATATGAAACTGACGAATGCAGTGGTAAAACCGATGATAAGGGAACTCCTCGCCTCCACGTACAGGAATTTCCAGACCAGCTGCGGCGTCGTCACGCCCATGGATCTTGCTGTTTCAAGCACCCCTTTCGGAATATCATGAAGGGACTGTTCCACGAATCTTGCATATAATGCAATCGCGATGAGCATCATCGGGAATGATGCGGCGACGGGATCGCCTGTAGCGCGTCCGTAAAAATAGCGGATGAGGGGCTGCATGACCACTACAAGCAGCAGGAACGGGAATGAACGGACGATATTGACGAAGATGTTCGCAACCTGATACAGGAATTTATTTTCAAGCGGCTTGCCTTTGGATGCGAGATAGAGCAGGGTGCCGAGAGGCAGGCCGAGCAGGATTGCAGCAACCATGGCGAATATCATCATTATCCCTGTCTCGTACAGGCTTTCGCCAAGACGGGGGGCGTATTCGATGACGCGTTGTATGTAGACTTGCAATGCTTCAGGCATCCTGCAGCACTTCCAGTACACGTTCATGATATGACAGTTCCGGACGTCCCCTCACCGAACGGTTCACTTCAATGGTGTCAATCAATCTTCCGCGCTCCATTACCGCTGCCCGCCGGCACAGCTGCTTAATCACACCAAGTTCGTGCGTTACGATGACCACCGTCATGTCAAACTCCTCCTGTGCCCGCCTCAGAACATCCACAATCTCATCGGTCGTATTTTCATCGAGGGCTGAAGTGGGTTCGTCACATAGCAGTATTTTCGGCCTCGTCACCAGAGCCCTTGCGATTCCCACGCGCTGTTTTTGTCCCCCGGACAATTCCGCCGGGTAGCTGTCCCGCTTATCGTCCAGGCCGACAAATTCGATCACCTCATCGACTGACAGGGGTGTTTTATACTTGTGGAGTGTGAGAGGCAGCCTGATATTGGCCTTGACTGTCTTGTTACTCAGCAGATTGAAATGCTGGAAGACCATGCTGATATCCTTCTGGTGCTGCCGCAGGGCTTTCTTACCGAGCGTAACGACATCTGTACCGTCTACCGTCACCTGCCCCGAATCTGGCGTTTCAAGCGCGTTGATGAACCGCATCAACGTTGACTTCCCGGCACCACTTTCGCCGATTATACCGAATATTTCCTTGTTCTGTATCGACAGTGTAATGCTGTCGACCGCTTTAAAATCTCCATTTTTACCGGCAAAAGATTTTGTTGCCGCTTTAATGTCAATCAAACCACAACCACCTTCCATTACTGTTCCCAATTGATAGTCAGTATCATTTATAATATCATATCCGGTTACTTTCCGGACCCTCCAAAGATAAAAAATACCCGGCCGAAAGTATGAATTTCGCAAACCGGGTCCTCATAAGATTCTAATCATCGTCATTGTCGTTTTCGTCGTCTTCGTCATAACTCTCTCCGGAGCCATCATCTCCGCTGTCATCATCAAATTCTATATAATAGTTGTTCTGATACTGGGTGCTGTACTCCTGGAGCTGGCGGGCAAATGCTTCAATATCAGCGATTTCATTGAAATCTGCCTGAAACCATAAAATGTTCATCGCTTCCCCGTCTATTGCATCCACCGTCACAAGCGCACCTTCATCATCATCCTCGACCAGCTGGATGATCTGATACTGCTGCGGATGCGTTTCCTGATTCAGCGTCAGATGAACGAATTGCCCGCCCACTTCACCAGAGGCAATGTTTTTCGCCTCATCTTCCGTGATCAGTGTGTCTGTCTTTTCTTTCTCTTGCTGCCCGCTGTCTTTTTCCACATCTGTTTTTTCTTCAGAAGACTTTTCTTCAGAGGTCTCCTCCGAAGTTTCTTCTCCGCTGCCGGATGCCGTATCACTACTCCGGTCTTCATTTTTTTCAGTTATGATATCCTCGATGCCTGCATCTTCACGGCTTACTGTAATCTCATACCGGTATTCCTCATTCGCCAGAGTTACAATATAGGATTGTCCGTCTTCAGTATGTGAAATGTTTTCGATTTCCCCGCCGTAACGGTCCGTGACCATAGCACGCACTTCTTCTTCACCGATGTTATCACCGCCTGAACGGCTTATCAGCAGAATGCCGATCGCTATGCCTGCAATGACAGCGGCAGCCGCTATCAGCAGCTTATTCAGTCTCTTCATTTTTCTTCACCTTTTTAATCGTCAATTTGAATGTCGTTCCCACATTCACCCGGCTTGTAACATCAATGCTGATATCATTTAAATTTGCCAGCTCCTGTGCAATGGACAGACCGAGACCGGAGCCGCCCGTTTTCCGTGCCCGTGCCTTGTCCACACGGTAAAATCTTGTAAATATATGACCGATATCCTCTTCCGGTATGCCGATGCCTTTGTCCGCTATCGTTACTTCGACGTTATTTTCCAGTTCCCGGATATTGACGGATATACTGTCCGAACTGTATTTGTAGGCGTTATCCAGGAATATCTTTAACAGCTGATCGAATGTGTCCACATCCACGAGTCCCAGCACCTCTCCATTATAAAAGGCGAGTTCTATCTGTCTGTCATATACGGTTTCAAGACGTGCCGTCACGTTTTTGATCAGCTTCACGATACGGATCGGCTCCACTTGAAACGTCTCATCCTCCCGGTTCACCTTCGCAAAACTGAGAAGCTGCTCCGTCAGATATTTCATCCTTTCTGTTTCATCGCTGATGGCATGGATGCTCTCATCCAATACGTCCTCACGCGTTTTGCCGAAGCGTTTGAGCATCTGGCTGTACGAACTGATGACGGTGATCGGCGTCTTCAGTTCATGGGAGGCATTCATGATGAATGCCTGCTGGTTCTCGTCATGCGTTTTCAGGTCCATCATCATTTCATTGAACGCTTCGGACAGTTCCCTGAGCTCTTTCGTGTCTTTTTGGTTTATATCGATCATCGTATATTTACTTGTATCATCGGTCTTTTTCATCTTGTCGATCAACTTGTTGACCGGTTTCAGGATGGCATTGGTAATGACCCGGTTCAGCAGGAAAATCACGGCCAGTATGATGAGTGTCGAGACCACCAGAATCCATTTCAGCACTTCGAATGTATCATAGAGAAAATATACATTTTCATAGATCTGAAGGCTGTAAACCTGTCCGTCATCCCATATTACAGGCAGGGAAACCATCACAAACTCCATACCTTCATGGGATATGGATTTTTTATACTGACTTGTGCTGTAAGGTTCATCCAGACCTGCATATTCAGTCTCGGTTGCGATACGGACCACGGGGTCCTCTTCACTGTCGATGACCCTGACATAACCGTCCGACAGCAGGAAAGCCTGCAGTACCGCTTCACTGCTGACATTATTTGCATTGGCTTTCTGGAGTTCCTCCATGATATTCGCCCCGCGGTTTTCGAGCTGGTCCATTTCCGCATTCAACGAAAAATTCTTATAGGAATAATAAACGAACAGATTGATCAGTATGACGACAATGACCGTCATGACCGTTGTATATAATTGTATTTTCGTCCCTAGTTTCATCCTGTCAGTCCTTCATCATATATCCAATACCCCTGACACTCGCGATAATGGATGGTTTGTCACGGTCGAGCTTTTTACGGATGTATCTTACATAGACATCAACGGTATTCGTATCTCCGTAATAATCAAAGCCCCATACCGCTTCAATGATCTGTTCCCGTGAGAGTGCCTGATTTTTATGCTCGATCAGGAAATACAGCAGATCATATTCCTTCTGGGTCAGATAGACCAGTTCCTCACCGATATAAACTTCCCGCGCCATCGGAACAATTCTGAGATGACGGTACCCAATATCTTCCGGGACCGGTTCCGAAACCGCAGACTTCTGTTTCAACTGCGTGCGTATGCGGGCAAGCAGCTCTTCGATCTCAAACGGCTTCGTCATATAGTCGTTGGCGCCGGAATCCAGGCCGCTGACTTTATCCATTACAGCATCTCTTGCCGTAAGCATTATGACTCTCGTATCCTCATCCTTCTGTCTTACCCTGCGCAGCACCTCCAGGCCATTCAGTTCCGGAATCATGACATCAAGCAGTATCAGATCGAATGCATCGCTCTCATAACGCTCCAGCGCTTCCTTTCCCGTGTAGGCAATCGCCACTTCATACTCTTCAAACTCCAGCTCCAGCTGGATGACGCGTGCAATCTTCTCATCATCTTCAACTATCAGTATCTTATCCATATGTGATTCTCCTTATGACAGTCACTGTGTTTATGAATACTATTACACCGATTATAGCATGACGGGAATATGGAACTTCGTTAGAGAATTATTAAAATTCAATTAAAAAAACCGGGAGCATGACTCCCGGATTCAAAGTTCAGAGCGGGTACTAGTCATCTGTGTCAATGATCTCCCCGGTTTTCGCATCCAGTTCAACTTCGACCTCTTTGCCGTCCGCTTCCAGTTCCACTTCATATTCAGCATCGTCATCGTCGAAGTCCCATTCGACGGCCTCTCCGCCCGTTTCTTCTTCTGCGATCCGGACCGCTTCTTCAGAGGAGATCATGCCGCTGTCTGCTCCGTCCTGATCATTTTTGTCGTCATCGTCACGACCTTCAGCATCTTCTTCGCGTTCTTCAGCGTCGTCTCTGTCATCTTCTTCGCGTTCCTCTGCGTCATCATCGTCGTCTTCACGTCCTTCAGCGCCTTCTCCGTCATCATCGCGGTCGAAATCTTCTTCAAGAATTTCCAGTGTTTCTGCATTGATGTCCACTTCATATTCTTTTTTGCCGTTTTTCATCTCGATTTCGTAGTAATGTATACCGTCGTCTTCATCCAGTTCGACATCTGTGACTTTGCCGTCAAAGTTCTTTTTCGCCTCTTCCACTGCCTTCTGCGCATTCTGCTTCACCTTGTCCGTCTCCACTTGCTCGGAGGTTACTTCAGCCGTCCCCTCTTTGCCGTCTGCTTCCCAGTCCAGATCCGTATCCGCACTGACGCTTGAACATGCTCCCAATAGTAGTGCTGATGCGATACCGCCTGCCAGTAAATATTTCTTGTTCATCATTTGTAACGCCTCCTGTGTTATTTGTTAATTTCATTATAGGAAGCGGCAGCTAAAAGAGGGTTAATGAAAAATTAAAAAACGGTTAAAGAATGGAGTGTTTTCTTTAACCGTTCGAAGGCTTCTATCATTCAACTATTATTTTACGAGTTCGAGCCGGGCTTTGTAGCATTTCCGGCACACAGGCACATATTCCTCATCACCCATCTGTATCGTTTCACCGACGTTGATCGGTTCCCCGTCCAGCATGCGCATATTCATCGTTGCCTTCTTGTTGCAGAACTGGCATATCGTCTTCAGCTCGTCGATTGCATCCGATAGCTCCAGCAGCACTTTGCTGCCTTCAAAAAGTTCCCCCCGGAAGTCGGTCTTGAGGCCAAAGCAGATGACCGGAATATCCAGGTAGTCCGCAATATCACTCAGATTATGGATATCCTTCCTCGACAGAAACTGGGCTTCATCCACAACAACGGCATGAACTCTTGCAGTTTCATTGATTTCCCTTACCTCATCATAGATATGTTCATGTATATATTCACAGACCAGTTCAAGTCCGACTCTGGATCTGATCTTTTTGAAGCCGCTCCGCGTATCAATGGGTGTCGAATATGCAAGGCACTGCTTTCCCTGCGTCGTATACTGATGGTGTGTCGTTATGATCTGATTGCTTTTGTTACTCTGCATCGTGCCGTATCTGTAATAGAGCTTTGCCATGGAATGCACCGTCTTCCTTTATGTATTGCTTCGTCATTTGTCTGTTTTAGGGGGACTCTATCCCCGGAAATCATGATATCACATTTCTTCATCTCTGCCTTCTGCTAAATATGAACTTTGCAGAAATTAATACCTAGTATGTAAGTCGGAATGATTGACCGGAATTGGCCGCAGTTATACAATCACTCATATATTCAGAAAAATCTTATACATAGGAGTGGTGTCATGGAGTTCGGCATATTAAATCAGAGTCCTGTTCTTGAAGGCGGGGATGTTTCTTCCTCCCTCAATGATACAATCGAACTTGCACAAAAGGCCGATGAGAGGGGCTACAGACGCTATTATGTCTCAGAGCATCACAACGAACCGCTTGCCGGTACGGCACCCGAAATCATGATTTCCCATCTGCTGGCTTATACGGAGCGGATCAATATCGGCTCAGGCGGTGTGATGCTCCAGCATTACAACCCCTTCAAAGTGGCGGAACAGTTCCATCTTATGAGTCATCTGGCGCCCGGGAGGGTGGACCTCGGTATCGGCAAGGCACCGGGAGGTCTCGGTCTGTCCACGGCTGCTCTGCAATCCGAACTTGCGGAGAATGGACCATCCTTTGATGAGAAATTCAGGGCGCTGACCGGGTTTGTGAACCAGACACAGACGGGTGAATTCAAAGATCTGAAAACTTCTCCAGACAGTTCAAATCCGCCGGAAATCTTCCTTCTTGGCTCCAGCCCTGGTTCCGCCCACTTCGCCGCCCGTGAAAATGTCAATTTCATTTACGCACATTTCATCAGCAATGACCGAAATAAGCTTGAAGACAGCATCAGTGCTTACAGGAAAAACAACGATAAAGGCAGCTTCATTGCAGCACTGTCCGTCGTCGTCACTGACGATAAAGAGGTCCAAACGCGGCTGAAGGAAGAGAACGTTCTGTATGAACTGCAGCATGACAGCGGAAGAATACTGAGGGTCAAAGGTGAAGCGCGGGCCTTGAGTGCAATCGCATCCTCAGAGGAGCCTGTGACAGCAAAAAGGGTGGAGGCGGATATCATCATCGGCACAAAGGAAGAGGTGCTTCAGAAACTTGAATGGTATATAGAAAATGACGGGATAGATGAACTGATGTTCCATCTCCCCACCAATGATAAAAAACTGCGTCACCAGACAATCGAGGCACTGGCACCCGTGGATATTCTCCAAAAAAATTCGGCAATGCCTGCGGCAAAGTGAATCTTCCCCGGGAAATCAGATCTCTTCTCAATAGCCAGCCCTTTCGGAGTCCTTGATTTGGCGGCCGGCCTTTCTTAATATTAGAGTGTATGAATCAAGGAGGAGAATGTATGAAGAAATTTATCAACGCCCGTATTTACGGCCGGGGGGAAGCAGACGAAATACTGGTGGAAAACGGGAATTTCAAAGCAATCGGGAAAGATCTGGGGGAAGCGGATGAGGTAATCGATCTCGCAAACAGGCTTGTATTGCCTCCCTATGTGGATCCCCATCTTCACCTGGATTATATTTTTTCCGGACTCGGAGAAGGGAACGCGAACATTTCGGGCACTTTATTCGAAGGGATCCAGAGGTGGAGTGACAACAAGAAGACACTGACAAAGGAAATGGTGCGCGAGCGTGCCATGGAAGGCATACAAAAAGAAGTCAGCCATGGTGTACAGTACATCCGTTCGCACGTGGATATCACAGATCCTGAATTGACCGGCATGGAGGCACTGCTCGAGCTCAGGGAAGAACTGAAGGACATCGTTACACTGCAGCTCGTCGCGTTCCCCCAGGAGGGATTCTTCCGCTACGAAGGCGCAGAAGCGCTGCTTGAAAAAGCCCTCGAAATGGGCGCTGATGTGGCAGGCGGCATCCCTCATTTTGAAATTTCCTATGAACACGGGGTGGAGTCGCTGAAACGGATTGTGGATCTTGCAGTCAAATACGACGTGATGATCGATATCCACTGTGATGAGAATGACGACCCGAACAGCCGCTTCCTGGAAGTCCTCAATGCGCTTGTAATGGAGAAGGATTACGGCCGGAAGACAACAGCCAGCCATACATGCAGCTTCGGATCGGCCGATAACAGCTATGCCGCAAAAATGATGGGACTCTTCAGGGAATCCAACATCAATTTCATATCCTGTCCGACAGAGAATGCACATCTGCAGGGGAGGACGGACAGCTATCCGAAGCGGCGCGGACTCACACGGGTGAAAGAACTGCTTGAGAACGGCAACACCGTTGCATTCGCCCAGGACTCCATCGCCGACTACTGGTATCCGCTCGGCAACGGCAACATGATGAACATTCTCGACAACGGCATGCATCTCGCCCATTACACGCATATCGATGAAATCAACAAGGCATTCGATCTCGTCACATTAAACGGCGCCAAAGTCATGCAGCTCGAGGCGCAGTACGGCATTGAAGCCGGCAAACCGGCCAACTTCATCGTGCTTGACGCCGGTGATGCCTATGAAGCGATACGTGAACGTGCAGATGTCCTCTCCTCAGTCCGGAATGGTGAATATCTGTTCAAAAGAGCACCCAGGACAAATGAAATCGCACATGATTTCCTGAAATGATCTTCAACTTAAAAGGAGCGCTATGCTCCTTTTTTACTTGTGTAAATATAATTTCTTATAAATATAAATTATAAATCAATTGATTTCATATATTGAATGATGTAAAATTACCATAACAATAGAATAGCCAGCCAGTCGTAAAGAGTCACCTAAAAGAGGGAGGTGAGTATGATGAGCAAGGCAGTCAAGATGCTGTTTACAGTCTGTGTTGCACTCGTCGCATTCGCAGGGGCAGCCGGTGTTGCCGAGGCCTCTGAAGATACATCTCAGCAGTCAGAGGGGGCATACTACTATTATAACGGCTATACGGGCTATGGCGATGACGGCGAATTCGTCCTTGATCAGACATTCATCAACGCAATTGCCAGCAATAACTTCAAACTGAACGGCTATCAGATTGATATGACGGAAGAGGCATTTTTAGAACACAGAGATGAAGCGACAGTAACAGCTGTTTATGACCAGCACATCCATGTAGTCGGTGAAGGCGCAGTCTTTGCAGACATGCCGATCAACCCGGGCGCAGTCACAGAGGCTGAAGTGCTTGACGTATATGGCGACCCGGCCCATTCTAATTACGGGGAACAGGGCGACAACACCCATTATTATCAGCTGAAGGGCATGCAGATTACGTTCAATGTCAACGACGGTTACGTGACCTCCGTTTCAGTCGGCGGCACACATGTCACTGAGTAAAACTGAATATGCCTGAAACAGGAACCGCACCCCGACGGGGTGCGGTTTCTTCATCGTGCAACGATTCCAGTATCTGGCGGGCGGTCTTTACAAATGTGATAATTTTTATATTCAATCGTGATTAAAGGGGGGCATTTAAGGATACAGTATAATATTACGGAATAAAGGAGAATCATGAATGAAAGATCAAACTAGACAATATATAAACGGCGAATGGGTGGAAAGCTCAAGCGGCAAGACAATCGATGTCATCAATCCTGCGACAGGTGAAGCTTTCGGCAGGATTGCCAAAGGGAATGCCGACGATGTGGATAAAGCTGTGAATGCGGCCCATGATGTTTATATAGAATTTCGTAACACACCTGTAGAGGAACGCCGCGAGATGCTCGACAGAATTGTCAATGAGTACGAAAACCGCAAAGATGATCTGATAGAAGCAATTACCGATGAACTCGGTTCTCCGATAGATAAATCTGAAAAAGTCCATTATCAGATGGGTCTGAACCACTTTGCTGCAGCACGTGATGCACTGGATTCTTTCGAATTTGAGGAACAGCGTGGTGAAAACCTGGTGGTCAAGGAAGCAATTGGTGTTGCCGGTCTGATTACACCGTGGAACTTCCCGACCAACCAGACTTCACTCAAGCTGGCAGCTGCATTCGCAGCAGGCAGCCCGATTGTGCTGAAGCCCTCCGAGGAAACACCGTTCGCCGCTGTGATACTGGCTGAAATCTTCGATAAGGCCGGCGTTCCAAAAGGGGTCTTCAACCTCGTGAACGGTGACGGCGAAGGAGTCGGCAACCCGCTCAGCGAACATCCCAAAGTGCGCATGATGTCCTTCACCGGCTCCGGCAGAACCGGTGCGAAAATCATGGAGAAGGCAAGTGTCGATTTCAAAAAAGTGTCCCTTGAACTCGGTGGCAAGTCGCCGCTGATCATTCTTGAGGATGCGAATGTGGATGATGCAGCCTTCACAGCTGTGCAGAAAGTCGTCAACAACACCGGCCAGGTATGCACAGCCGGCACACGGACACTGATTCCGGAATCCATGAAAGACGAATTCCTGGAGAAAGTAAAAGAAAAAATGGCAGATGTGAAAGTTGGCAATCCGCGTGAGGAAGGCGTCAAAATGGGTCCGCTCATCAGCAGGAAACAGTATGATACGGTCCAGTCCTATATCAACAAAGGCGTAGAAGAGGGCGCCACGCTTTATCACGGCGGTGCCGGCCAACCCGAAGGGATGACTGAAGGCTTTTATGTAAAACCTACCGTATTCAGTGACGTAGATAATAAGATGACCATCGCCCAGGAGGAAATATTCGGCCCTGTCATGTCCGTCATCGCCTATAAAGATCTGGATGAAGCGATTGCGCTTGCAAATGATACAAAATACGGCCTCGCAGGCTACGTCTTCGGGGAAGATGCTGAAACACTCAAAAAAGTGGCGCGTTCCATCGAGGCCGGCACTGTGGAAATCAACAATGCCAAAGGCGGTGCCGACCTGCCGTTCGGTGGCTATAAGCAGTCCGGCATCGGCCGCGAGTGGGGCGATTTCGGCATCGATGAATTCCTCGAAGTGAAATCGATCAAAGGATACTTCAAATAATTGCCGTGAAATAATTGCACCCCAATCTTGTCCAGCAGGGTTGGGGATTCATTTATGACAATCAGGCGAGGAGGAGACAGTTTTGAAAAAACTCATTAATGAAAAAGAGCATTTCCTCGGGGATATGCTGGACGGTCTGAAGTTTCACGATGAACGTGTGGAGGTAATCGAGGGTACTGTTGTCGTCAGGAAGGATAAAAAGAAAGAGGGGGCGGCCATCGTCTCCGGCGGCGGAAGCGGGCATGAACCCGCCCACGCCGGCTATGTGGCCGAGGGCATGCTGGATGCCGCCGTGTGCGGGGAAGTGTTCACCTCCCCCACACCGGACAAGGTGCTTGCAGCGATCAGACACGTGGATAACGGTGACGGCGTGCTGCTGGTCATCAAAAATTACGCCGGTGACGTGATGAATTTCGAGATGGCGCAGGAAATGGCTGAATCAGAAGGCCATAAAGTTCAGTCGGTCATCGTCAGGGATGATGTGACCATAGAGAATGAAGAACAACGCCGCGGGGTGGCGGGCACGGTACTCGTCCATAAGTACGCCGGCTACCTGGCATCACAGAACGCCCCTCTTGATCAGATTAAAGAGAAGGTCGAAAAGATGATGGAGTCCCTTTATTCCGTAGGGATGGCTGTACAGCCATGCATGGTGCCGACGACCGGCGAATATGGTTTCGAACTTGGTGAGGATGAGATGGAAATCGGCATCGGCATCCACGGCGAGAAAGGTATATACCGAGAAAAACTCGCTTCTGTGAATGAAATCGCAGACCGGCTGCTGGATGAATTATTCAAGTATACAGACAGCGAGACACTCATTCTCATGATCAACGGCATGGGCGGCACGCCTGACAGTGAACTCAACATTGTGACAAAATATGTGATGGAATCCCTTGAGAAGCGAAACAGGAAAGTATCCAAACTGCTCGTCGGCGACTATATGACCGCACTCGATATGCAGGGCTTTTCACTGACGGTTGCAGATGATGATGAAGAGCTGATCAAGGCAATCAATGCACCGACGGAATCAAAACACTTTTAAGGAAGAAGGATATATATGGATTCAGAAAAACTTCTGGCACAGCTCCATGGCTTAAAGACAGTATTCGATGAAAAGGAAAGTGAACTGACGGCGCTCGACCGCGAAATCGGTGACGGCGACCATGGCGTAAACATGAAACGCGGCTTCAATGCTGTGAATGAAAAGGTGTCTGAAGGCAGTACAAAAGAGATACTGAAGCAGACCGGCATGACGTTGATGAGCTCAATTGGCGGGGCAAGCGGTCCGCTGTACGGATTCAGTTTTGTCAAGATGAGCGACGCTGCCAATGATGAAATTGATGCGGACAACCTGGCCGAAATGCTGGATATTTTCACCGGGACCGTCGCTGAAAAAGGAAAAGTCGAAGGCGGCGAGAAAACCATGTATGACGTCATTTCAAAATCCGCCGGTGTTTTACGTGAAACAGGCGGTTTGAAAATGGAGGATGTACAGAAGCTCGCCGACGATACAGAAGATATGATCGCTACCAAGGGGCGTGCCGCGTATTTCAAGGAAAAATCCAAAGGCACGGTTGACCCGGGCGCACAAAGCGCAGTCTATATCATCCATGCCCTCGGAGAGGGTGTTGGCAATGGCTGATATCCTTATCATAAGCCACAGCAGCAAAATTGCCGAAGGGACGAAGGCGCTGGTGGAACAGATGGCGAAAGATGTCACCATCCATGCTTCCGGCGGAGTGGACGGCGAAATCGGTACTAACATCGACCAGATCAGTGAAATGCTCGGTTCAACAGGAGATGATACGATTTGCTTCTATGATATCGGCTCCAGTCTAATGAACCTGGAAATGGCTGTCGAAATGTATGACGGTCCGCACTCCGTCCACATATCCAAGGCACCACTCGTGGAAGGAAGTTTTCTGGCAGGGGTCGAAAGCAGTGTGGGCACCGGCACGGAAGACATTCTGGAAAAACTGGATGAGATGAAGAAATAAAGGAAACCCCGGATCATTGTGGTCCGGGATTTTATGAAGACATTTAAGAATTATTTAATATTCATTTTAGAGTTTGATAATTTTCATACGGTAGATTGGTCATAGTCAATAATCAGGAAAAGAGGAATAGACTATGGCCACTAATACAAAGCACCTGAACCCCGGATTGATCCTGACACTTGCGCTGATTGCGCTCGTCAGGCCATTCATGAGCATAACGGGTATTTCGGAAGCCATTGGAAAGCCTGTTGCAAGCATTACGGCGACAGCCATCATATCAATACTCTGGGTTGCCGCAACCGTCATACGCAAAGAAACACAACCTGTACTCACGCTGGTCGCCGCAGGTGTTGCGTATGCAGTGTTTGCAGTCATCATCAGCGGAGTACTGTCTCCGATTTTGGCAGGGTCGCTCCAGGGACCTTTGACCAGCCCTTTTGCAATTGTCAGTGTGCTTCTGACCAATATCATATGGGGGCTCGTCACAGGGAGCATCGCTGCATTACTTCTGAATTTAAGACGATAACAAAAGCCGCAATCCGGTTTCCGGATTGCGGCTTAACTATTTCCCGGGCAATACATTAATGCCCTTCATGATCGTCATGTGATTCTTCGTGCGATTCGGCGCCGCCGCTGTTATCCTCGTGATCTCCGCCGCCGTGATCATGCGTGAAGCCGAATGACATGGTGAAGAGGGAGCCCGCCACAACGATTGCAGCAATGACGAAGGCATGGAACATCATATTCCACGGGGCATGTGTGGCTCCCCGTTCTGTGATATGCATGAACATGAACAGCTGGATGCCGGCCTGGATGACCGCCAGTGCCATGATGGCAATGATGATCCACATGACAGGCAGGTCTGATGACAACGCCGTCCACGCCGCAATGATGGTAAGCGTGATGGACAATGCAAAGCCGATTATATGATTGATTGGATATTTATCCTGTTTCTTCTCCATTTAGACCACCATCCCAATCATGTAGACGCTTGTGAAGATGAAAATCCAGATTACATCAAGGAAGTGCCAGTACAGGCCGACGATGAATACTTTTCTGGTTGTTACCGCAGTCAGTCCGCGCTGTTTCAGCTGGATAAGAATCGCTATCATCCAGCCGATACCCAGGGTGACGTGGACACCGTGCGTGCCCGTCAGTGTAAAGAAACCTGACCAGAAGGCACTGGAACCGATTGTTGCACCTTCATGTGCGTAATGTACGAATTCGTATATTTCAAATCCGAGGAATCCGAGGCCGAGCAGCAATGTGATGCCGAGCCAGACCATGAGACCTTTAAGCGAGCCCTCCCGCATATTATGGATGGCGAGGCCGCATGTGAAACTGCTGGTAAGCAGGATGAATGTCATGATCAGCACCGTGCCGGCTTCAAATAATTCCGCCGGCTCAGGCGCGCCTGCCGTTCTTCCGAACAGCACGGCATATGTTGCAAACAGTGTGGAGAACAGCGAGATCTCCGCAGCAAGGAAGATCCAGAAACCGACGATATTCATCTGTCCCTGGTGCGTGCTGTACTCGAGAGCTACATCATCCGTCTTTTGTTCACTCATCGGTCATCCCCCTCGCTTTCTTTTCAGTTTCTATGATTTCATCCACTTCAATATGATATCCCTCGTCGTAATCGAAGGAGCGGATGATCATCATGACGATGATGCCCACGAGACCGATCACTGCAAGTGTAATCCATTCGAACACCAGCGCGAAACTTGCAAAGAACATGATGGCCGCCATGATGAACGGCTGTCCTGTGTAGCTCGGCATATGAATCGGCTCAAGTTTGTCCCTGTCGAAAGTGGTCTGTCCTTTTTCCTTCATGTCGATCAGGGCATCGTGACTTTCAATCTCGGGCAGAGTGGCAAAATTGTATTTTGGAATCGGTGTAGGCGTCGCCCATTCCAGCGTCCTGCCATAACCCCAGGAATCCCCTTCGATGTTCCTCGGACTGAAGCGGAAACTGTAGATGACACAGTGAACAAATACGATGAAACCGAGTCCCATCAAGAATGCGCCCATTGTCGATATGAAGTTCAATGTGAACCATTCCGGTCCGACAGTGAAGATCCTTCTCGCCATGCCGTCAAGTCCCAGGAAGTACTGAGGGAAGAAGCAGAGATGGAAGCCGATAAGGAAAAGCCAGAAAGCCCATTTACCGATACGTTCATTGAGTTTGTGTCCGAACATCTTCGGATACCAGAATATGAGTCCTGCAAAGCAGGCAAATACCGTTCCCGGAATCAGCACATAGTGGAAGTGGGATACAAGGAAGTATGTGTTGTGATACTGATAGTCGGCTGCTGCCATACCGAGCATTACGCCGGTCACACCGCCGATGGTGAAACTTGGGATGAACGCAAGCGACCAGAGCATCGGTGCCGAGAATACTATCTTGGACTTATAGAGCGTCGCCAGCCAGTTGAATATCTTCACCCCGGTCGGTATCGCAATCATCATGGTCGTTATCGAGAACACGGAGTTCACGAACGCGCCTGCGCCCATCGTAAAGAAGTGGTGCACCCAGACTACGAAGCTGAGCCCGGCGATGATGACGATTGCCCCCACCATGGCCTTATAGCCAAAGATCTGCTTCTGGGCGAACGATGCGATGACTTCCGAGAATATGCCAAATGCAGGAAGTATGACGATGTACACCTCAGGGTGCCCCCACATCCAGAACAGGTTGGCCCACATCATCGGCAGTCCCTCGCCGGTCAGGGTGAAGAAGTGTGAACCGAATATCCTGTCGATGGTCATCAGTGCCAGAGCGACTGTGAGGATCGGGAAAGCGAAAATGATGATGAATGTCGTAATGAGGGTGGACCAGGTGAAAATAGGCATTTTCATCAATGTCATTCCCGGTGCTCTCATCCTCAGTATCGTTACCATAAGGTTGATGCCTGTTGCCAGTGTACCGATACCTGATAATTGAAGGCCAAGCAGGTAGAAGTTGATGCCCGGCCCCGGACTGAGTTCCGAACCTGCCAGTGGTGCATAGTTCGTCCAGCCGGCATCCGGCGCCCCGCCTATTACGAAAGACAGGTTGAACAGCATTGCACCGAAGAAGAAGGACCAGAAACTGACTGCATTCAGGAATGGAAACGCAAAGTCCCTTGCCCCGATCTGCAGCGGTACGATGATATTCATCAGTCCGATCAGGAAAGGCATCGCCATGAAAATGATCATGATCGTACCGTGTGTCGTAAAGACTTCATTATAGTGCTGTGAATTTAAAAAGTTCATATCCGGGAAAGCGAGCTGTGTACGCATCATCAGCGCATCAACGCCGCCGCGGAATAACATTGCGAGTGCTGAGAGTATATACATGATACCGATTTTTTTATGGTCGACCGTGGTCAGCCATTCCTGCCAGAGCCATTTCCATCTTTTGAAATAGGTCAACAGAAAGATTACTGTCGCCGATACAAGTACAATAGAGACCATACCCGCATAGATCAGCGGCTCACCGGTAACAAAAAATTCATCTAATTGCATCACTGCCTACCTTCTTTCCGTTATTGTTGAATTTCATCGGGAGCCCATCCAGGTTTGTTTTCCAGGTGAAGACCCTCGTCATATTTATCCCCATGGCGCTCTACAGAATAATCCCTGCCTTCGTTTGAACCATGGTCGACCCATTCAAGATGGGTGGAAGAGAATGACATCGTCTCATCCAGTAAACCGGGAGCGAGTATTTCATCATATTTATCCTGGGTCAGTTCCGGTGCTTCCTCGCTGACGGATGCTGCCCAGTCATCGAATTCATCCTCGGATTGGGCGGTAACGTTGAATGTCTGTCCGGTGAAGCCTTCACCGGTGAAGTTGGCGTTTCTGCCTTTGAAGACGCCTTCCTCATCCGCCTGCAGATACAGAGTATTTTCCATGCCCGCCATGTTGTATTTCTGCCCACCGAGCTGCGGCACCCAGAATGATGCCATGGAGTCAGCGGAAGACAGACGGAATTCAATCGCCCTGTCCGTAGGGATATGAAGATAGTTCACCGTCTCAATATCCTGTTCAGGATAAGTGAATATCCACTTCCAGTCCGCTGCAGTGGCGTAGACCACAAGCGGTTCCTTTTCCTGACTGGATTCCGGAGGTTTTTCAAGGTCGTACAGCGTCGTAACCGTCGGAATGGACAGTGCAGTGACAATCAGTACAGGAATTACGAACCAGACGACTTCGAGCTTCACATTACCATGATGGTCCGGCCTGTAATCCTCCGGTTTCCGGTTCGGGTTGTTTGCCCTGTATTTGAAAACCACAATCGCAAAAATGGTAAATACCACCACAATGATTCCCAGCATAAAAATGACAGCATACAATATCAGGTTCTTCTGGCTTTCGCCTGCAGGGCCCACAGGGTCAAGCACAGCCATTTTATCGCATCCTGTCATCAGTATTGCCAAAAGAACAGGGAGAAGAGTGAACCATTTTTTTTGCAATGAAACTTTCTTTCCTTTCATCCCAATCACTCCAAGTTAAGTAAAATACATACAAATATAATAAGATCCATAGTTCATGTATTGTCCTACTGTAACAAAAATATCGTGTCTAATAATTCGTTAACATCAAAGTTCATACAATTTTTACTTAATCGTAATATTTTATGAAATAAATCGACAAATTTTTTCCTGAATATTCCTCGTTTTCCTGTTGTCCATCAAATCAGGTGAAAACATATGCTCTGTGATTCATACATCACCCTCCATTTTGATACATACATGCATCTTTCCCCTCATTTATGTTTTTAACACGCAAAATAGGGATATATTTTAAATAAATGTCTCATTATAATGGCAAGCAGTAAAAATATGCTGTTTTTCATCATTTCCGTAATGGGAACATCCATTTTTGAAAGGAGTGCTTTATCATGCTGCACTATCTGTTCAACGCATACATCGGTAAATCGATGATTGAAGGCGGGATGCAGAAGGTCGAGAATAAAGGGCATATGGGGGAAGACTTCGAAACGATGTTCAATGTCGACTCGAACCAGATGAAGGTCGCCGGCTATCTGGAGACAATCGGCTCTCTATTCCTCCTGGCCTCGTTCCTCGGCAAATCGTTCACCAGAATGGGCACCATCATGCTGAACATCGTCCTCGGTGTCGCGATCATCAAACACCTGAAAGCCGGTCATGGATTTGAAGGAAGCAAGAACGCCCTCAGACTTTTCGGTCTGAACACTGTCAGCTACTTAGAGACTTTCCGTAAAAAATAACGGTATATGGAATTATATAAATAAGACACGCGCCCGAATTTGGATGCGTGTCTTATTTATCCAGATGGCGGTATAATGTCGCACGACTGATGTTTGTGGCTTCTTTAATCTCGTTCAGTGTGTACCGCTTCGTCATGTACATCTCTACTGCCCGCTTGATATTATCATCACTGCGCTTGGGGCGGCCCATCTGTTTTCCTCTGACTGCCGCTTCCGTCATCCCTTGTCTGGTCCTGAATTTTACGACATCACTTTGGAAATCAGAGATGTGATTCAATACGCGTAGAAATGATAGGTCCGTCGATCCATCAATGACTAAATCGATATTGAGGATGTGGACGATTACATTCTCTGCTTCTGCATGACTGATAATATCCAGCAGCTGTTTTGTAGAGTCTGCCAGTATGCACAGGTCGGTAACGACGATGGTATCGCCACCCGTGACCGTTCCATTCAACAATCTTTCCAGTTCATGCCGCTTTTTATTATGTGTATGACTTTCTTCAAATAACTCATCTGTATTATTAAGCTTCAATTTCTGCTGTTCGGCAGTATCATATAATCCTAAAGGTCTTATATAACCATATCTCATTTGCCAACACTCCTATCACCAAAATTATACCACTGATATTCTCAAAATGGGGTATACTTATGAAACTTTTCTGCTATAATGGCTATAGTTATTTTATAAAACAGGAGTGTACAAATGATAGAAAAAATTAAAAAAGAATGGTTTTCACAACCTGGTACAAATATACTGGCCGGTATCGTGGTCGCACTCGCTTTGATTCCCGAAGCGATCGCTTTCTCGATCATCGCGGGCGTGGACCCGATGGTGGGACTTTACGCCTCTTTCATCATCGCAGTCGTCATATCCTTCACTGGAGGCCGTCCTGCAATGATATCCGCAGCTACCGGGGCAGTCGCTTTAGTGGTCACTCCACTCGTCAGGGAACATGGTGTGGAATATCTCCTCGCAGCCACGATACTCATGGGAATCATCCAGGTTGCACTGGGTGTTCTGAAAGTCGGACGCCTGATGAAATTCATACCGAACTCGGTGATGATCGGATTCGTCAACGCCCTCGCCATCATGATCTTCATGGCCCAGCTTGAACACATCTTCGGCATCTCGCTCGATACATACGTATATCTGGCCATCACACTGCTGATCGTCTATCTCTTCCCGAGGCTGCTCAAAAAGATTCCGGCGCCATTGATTGCCCTCGTCGTATTGACCGCAGCCTATCTTATGCTCGGTTCGGATGTACGGACAGTAGGTGACCTGGGGCAGATAGAGCGTTCCCTCCCGGGCTTCATCATTCCCGATGTGCCCTTTACTCTGGAAACACTGCAGATCATCCTGCCTTTCTCTCTTTCCATGGCAGTGGTGGGGCTGGTAGAAAGCCTGCTCACTGCAAGGATTGTTGATAATGCCACTGATTCATTCAGTAATAAAAACAGGGAGTCCCGCGGGCAGGGGATCGCCAACTTCATCAACGGTTTCTTCGGAGGCATGGGCGGATGTGCGATGATCGGACAATCTGTAATCAATGTAAGATCAGGCGCCACGACCCGCCTGTCCACATTTACAGCAGGTGCGTTCCTGATGTTCCTGATCATCGTCCTCGGAGACTGGGTCGTACAGATACCTATGCCGATCCTGGCCGGCATCATGGTCATGGTTTCCATCGGAACATTCGACTGGGGTTCGTTCAAATATGCGCTGAAAGCCCCGCGGACTGATGCATTCGTCATGATCCTCACAGTCATCATCGTCCTGTTCACGAGCAACCTGGCTCTCGGAGTCATCATCGGCGTCATATTCAGCGCATTGTTCTTCGCCACAAAAATCTCCAGAGTCGACGTCCATACCGAAACAGCGGGAAGTACCATCTATTACCGCTTCCACGGCCAGATATTCTTTGCATCCATCGATTCGATGATGAACCAGCTCGATTTCAATGTCCATGACAAAGATATCGAACTGGACTTCTCGGATGCGCATCTCTGGGACGATTCGGCTGTGGAGGCGATTGACACGGCCGTCAAGAAGTTTGAGGAAAAGTCAAACAAGGTATATGTGAAGCAATTGAACGCTGACAGCAGAAAAATAGTCCAGGAACTGAGCAGATTAAACGAGCAGCACCTCATGCAATAATTAGTTGGAGGGACTTTTATGTACAAAACACTTCTGTTGGCTGCAGACGGCTCGGAGAACAGCTTCAGAGCGGCAAAGGAAAGCATGAATTTCATTGATGCAAATACACGTGTCACCATACTCAATGTCGTGGGCACCGATGATGTAAAAAACGAGGTGCTGCATGGTTCCCAGTCGGGAAACGTCACAGCAAGGAGAAAGGAAAAGCTTTCCCGGATCCTCGACTTTTACGAAAAGAACGGAATAACATATGAAGTTGTCTTCGAACACGGATCACCGTCTGATACTGTCGTCAACGTGGCAAACAACGGCGCTTTCGAAGCCCTCGTACTCGGTACAAGAGGCTTGAACAACTTCCAGGAAATGATGCTCGGCAGTGTCAGTCACAAGGCAGCCAAACGCGTGACCATACCGGTGCTGATAGTCAAGTAGGAACATGGATACCTTTTGGCTCCGCCGGATATTACAGTAGGACAGATGGATGATTGAGCTGCACCGTGCAGGGTAGATATATATTGAGAAGGAATTTTTTACCTCCGGCAACTATAAACCTTCAGATATGATGATGCGGCAGGAAAAGACGAAAACTCCCGCTTAATATTTATAAAGGAGGGTCGTTTATGTATAAAACCCTATTGTTCGCAACTGATGGTTCTGACAACAGCTTCAGGGCGGCAAAAGAGAGTTTGAACTTCATCGATGATCAGACGACCGTAACGGTTTTGAATGTTGTCACTGCAGATGATGTCGATCAGGAGATGCACACAAGCGGTCTCCCCGAAGGGATGTCTTCTGAAAGGAAAGAGCGGTTGGCCAAGCTGGAAAAATTGTTTTCAGATGAAGGTGTTTCCTACGAAATCCTGTTCGAACGCGGAGTCCCCAAAGAAACAGTAGTGAACTTTGCCAACAGCGGTGACTACCAGGCATTGATTTTAGGTTCAAGAGGATTGAATAATTTTCAGGAAATGGTGCTCGGCAGTGTCAGTCACAAAGCAGCCAAAAGAGCAAAAATACCGGTAATCATAGTTAAATGACCAAAGCATGATGCGGATTCGCATCATGCTTTTTTACCGGCCCTGCATATTATCAAGGATGTTAAACGCCGTTTCCATGTAATCAATGATTCCGGAAGCTGTCATGGATGAGGCGGCAATCCCACGCTCCAGGAGATGATCAGCGGTATGACCATGCATAAAGACCGCGCTCGAAACCGCAGTCTGGACATCATCATAATGTGCCAGGAACGACAGGATGATGCCTGTAAGTGCATCCCCTGTTCCGCCTTTTGCCAGTCCTGAATTACCCGTGATGTTGACGAAAGTCCTTCCATCCGGTGTCGCAACGATTGTATATGGCCCCTTCAGGACAACGTAGATACCATTATTCCGGGCATATTTTTCTGCAGTTTCAAACCTCGCTCCATTTACCTTGGCCGGTGTCGAATCAATCAGCTTCGCCATTTCACCGGGATGGGGTGTAATGACAGTAGGGGCCTTCCGGTTCCTTACAAGCGGCAGTATGTCCCCGAACTGATTCAGGCCATCTGCATCGATCAGGAGCGGTCCATCAAAGTTATCGACCAGATCCACAACCATTTCCCTGCTGTCAGAACCTGTACCTATACCGGGACCCACAGCCACGGCATCTTTCCCTTTATAGAACCCTTCAAGTGATTGATCCCTGTCATAGAATGTCGCTTCAGGCAGCCGTGAAGCAATGACGGGCACTGCACTTTTCACCGTGTTGACCATTGTCAGGCCTGCGCCGCTTTTGACCGCAGCACCGGCAGACATGACCGCAGCACCAGGCATCATATCATTTCCGGCGATGAGTCCCACTTTGCCGTGGCTGCCTTTATGCGACGAAGCAGACCGTTTCAGCCAATGCTTCCCGGTGTCCGCCAAAGTCCATTCAAATCTGTGACTGTGTGCCACCTCATCAATCGCTCTTTTGGGAATTCCGATCTGCAAGACTTCACTGTCACCGTAATAATCACGCGCAGGATAGAGATAAAAGCTCAGTTTCGGCTGCTGGAGTATGATTGTATGATCCGCCCTGAGCGCAGATTCCGGAACCGTTTCTTCTGCAGCGGGAACCCCGCTTGGAAGATCGATGGAAACGACCCGTTTTCCTGAATCTGTGACATCTCTGATGACAGTTAAGTACGGTTCCCTGATTTCACCGTATAATCCGGTACCGAGCATCGCGTCCACGATGATATCAGCCTTTTCCAGGTCCTCCCTGTCATACCGCTTCCATCCAAATCCCGACTTCTCCAATATCGTCTTATGGTACTCCGAATCTCCACTGAACCTGTCTTCACCGGGAATGATGCATACTGTCACCTCGAACCCCGCTTCAAGCAGCGTGCGGGAAATCACGAAACCATCGCCTCCATTGTTTCCACTGCCAACCAGGACAGTAAATTTCCGCCCCGCATAATCCTCCATCAGCCTGAGCGCAGCAGCACGCCCCGCGTTCTCCATCAGAATCCTGCCGTCCAACCCGATATGATCCATCGTATATTGATCTGCGTTTTGCATTTCGCCACCCGTAACGATCCTCACCTGATACCCCTCCTGTAAATGGCTATCTTTTGCATTGGTTCAAACACTTGTGAATAATATATTTATAGCCTTTTCCCCTAATTCCCATCATCAAATCTTTTGAGGAGGAATAATATGAAAACTGTATACAGCAAAGATCAGGAAGCCGCCTACCAGACGCTGTCACTAACGATCGAAGCCGCTCCCCGGGACATATTCCATTACCTGGGCACGACTGAAGGAATCAGCCAGTGGTTCCCGCAACTCGCTTTTTCAACAGAGGATAACATCCTCAAGCTCATCTTTGATCTGGGTGATGGCAATTATGAAGAAATGACAGTGGAGGAATACGACGAACCGAACGCCATCGGTTTTACCTGGGATACCGGGTATGTCCGCCTGATCCTTGAACCAGACGGACAAAACACCATTCTGACACTGGAAGAAAGACTGCCTTTTGAATTCGGAAACATTCCGCAGGACTTCACGGGGTGGCAGTTCCAGGTCCGGAACATAAAACATATTTCCGAAACTGGCAGCCCAAAAGAAATGGGTGATGCGGACTTCAAAGAACAGGAAGCGAAAGCGGCCAAAGAACTGGACCTGTGACCAATTTTACTGACGATGTGCCCCGCTTCATATCGTCTTTTTATTTTGCCTTGCAATTATTTGAATGTTCATTTAAAATATTAAATATATATTCAAGAAAGAGTGAGGGAATGTCATTTATACAGGAGCAGAGAAGAGAACAGATTTTAAAAACATGCATTGAAGAACTTGCCGAATCCGGATTCAGGAACCTTACGTTTAAAAATATTGCAGAACGCGCAAACATCAACCCAAGTCTTGTGTCCTATCATTTCAAATCAAAGAACACTTTATTATTCGCTCTGCTGGAATATATTTTCAGCCATAAGGTGCAATATGTCGCAAATGCTGTCTCAGACGATAGACCCGCCATGGAAAAAATCAGGCAATATATTGATGCGTCGCTAAAATACCAGAGAAAATTCAGGTCACTGAACATCGCCCTTATAGAAATCATATTCAATGCAAGAACCGAAGAAAACAAAGCCTTTTACCTGATGGAGGAGGATGAGCCTGATGGCCTGTACATGATTCTCATCCCGATTATCGAAGAAGGCATGAACAACGGGGAGTTCAATCCCGATACAGATATAAGAACAGTAACGCGGATCATCAATGGTGCCATAGATGAAATGATACTCGCTTCCGGGAACAGTACAGAGAGTGACAAATACGGGGCGGTGCTTTTCTCCATGGCCGAGAGGTATTTAAGCACTGAAGGGGAGAGTAAGGATGAACAGTGAAAAACTGGGGCTGAATGCTGTCGAAAAGGCACTTATAATAACGATTCCGATTGCAGCGGCTGTCATTTTCTATTTTCTTCCGTCATTGCTGCTGCTGGCCAAAAAGATTCCATTTTTGTCCGACAACCAATTCGTCAACTTCATCGCAGGAGTTGACAACGGATGGGTACACTGGCTGCTCGCAGGCTTCGGGCTTGTCGCAGGTGCTCTTTTCTCCGTCTATATATACACAGAGATTCTGAAGATTGAAGTAGCAAGAGATCACATCGTGATAGACATTCATGACAGGAAGTCAGAAATGCACAGGCCAGATATTGAAAGCATCTTCAAAGACGGGAAGATGCTGGTGATTACAGACAATGCCGGACTTGAACTTTTGAGGGAAGCGACTGATTATCCGCCCGGGCGCCTCAAGGATGCCTTTCAAAAATACCATTATCCATGGATGGACCAGGACCCCCGTTCAACAGAATTTTTTGAATGGACGACAGACCACGAAGATTTGAGTGAAAGGGCGAATGACATCCTTTACAACAGACGCCAGGCCAAAAGGGATGACGAAGAAAAGAGAGCCGGAGATCTCAGGCAGGATCTGATGGAAATCGGCATAGTGGTCAAGGATAAAAATGGCAGACAATACGTACGTACCGCAGACAGACGGTAATATAATCTTTTACGCGGGGAGTATTTGATATGACTGGAACAAACCAGAAGAAAAGGGCGCTCTCCTTAGACCTGGCCAGGGGGTCGATGCTGTTTTTGATCATTCTGGCCCATGTCCCATTATTCCTGTATACGATTGAACCGGGGGTAATCACGAAAGTCGCCCCGGCCAATGTCTTGGAGGAAATCGTGAATTTTCTCATGGAAATCATCGTGGATAACCGGGCACGGCCGCTGTTCGCTGTATTGTTCGGGTACGGGCTTGTGATGATCTACCGTAAACAGTCAGAGCGAAGAGGCGAAAATGAAGCAAAGCGCATCATCAGAAAACGGTGCTGGTACCTCATGCTGTTCGGAGCCATTCTTGCCGGCATAGCCGGCGGCCAGGACATTCTGATGACATATGGCATAGCCGGACTGATACTGGCCGGCAGTCTCAAAAAATCCAATGGTAAGATCATGAAACGCATCATAATATCAACCATCATCTGCCTTGCCTACCTGCCGGTACTATGGGGCGGTGTACTCACCGGTATTGGCGATTACGGCCTGCCGATATCATACACGGGGGATGAAACATACTTCGGAAACCTGGCGGCACAGCTCATCTCAATACCCATCGTGCCGTTGTTCACACATCTTTTCTTCCCGATAATTCCATCAGTATACATGGGAATATGGATGGGCGATAAAGAGCTTCTCATCAAACCGCATAAACACACCGGCCTGTTGAAACGCCTTACTGTGTGGGGCCTTGTGATATCGGCAGCCGGTGCAATACCCCTTGTTCTCATCGATGACTACTGGTTCCCCGGGCTGTTCACAGCCGGCCTAATATACGGCCTCCACATGATGGCCGGTCTTGCTGCCGGCTTCGGCTATGCAGGTGCATTCGGGCTGATCGGGATGGCGATTCAGTACCGCGGGAAAATCGTCGGATCCGTTGCTGCAATGGGGAAACGCTCTCTGACATTTTTCATCCTGCATGAATGTCTGATTATCATAACCATGTCCCCGGTCGCCTTCAATCTCGGTGCTTACCTCAATATAGCGACTTCAGTAATACTGGCGTCAGCCATATGGATTGCAACGCTTGTCGTCGCTGACATCATGGAAAAAAGACAGATGGCAGGCCCCTTGGAAAAATTGATGCGGAACCTCACTTACAGTGTTACAAAATAAAACAAGGCGGCTGGAATTCCAGCCGCCTTGTTTTATTCGATCTAAACTGCCGGGCCATCTGTAATTTTTGTCAGTCGCCCATTGATATCAAATATTTTGGCATTCACTTCAGCAATACCGAAAGATTTGAGTCTCTTTGCATGCATATCCAGATATTTCTTCGCGTTTTCCTTCGTATCAAACGCATAGATGCCGCCTGCCTCTTTGTTCTCTGCATCCTCTGTCCAGATTTTCCAATGGAAGCCGCGCTCTTCATTGATACTTTCTGCAAGCTCTTCGAATTGCGATGCCATTTCCGAGCCGAAAGGCCCCTCCATACTGAAATCCACCTGAAGTATAACAGACATCTGGCTTCCTCCTTATTTCAACGTGATATAAAGTTCGCCCAGGGCTTCCCTCCGGTCATATTTTCCTGCGTCCAGTTCACTCTCGATGAATGCCTCCACTCCGGATTGCTCCAACCCGTAAAGTTCCTCGATCTCTTTGGAGAAGATCACTTTTCCCCGTGCGAGAACACCGCCAAGGGGAGGAATGGCTCCGGGTTCCATTTTCTCCTCAAGCATACGCTCCAAACCTTCGACATAAGTTTCCAGCGGACGTGCACCGACAATTTTAACACCCTGGTTATCTTCATTGACCAGGACGATTGTCGGGAATCCCCTGACACCAAGGCTCGCTGCCAGACTGAAATCTTCATCCAGCAGGTTTTGTGCATCCGCTGATTTTTCAACAATCGAATCCCCGTGAAGTCCGAGTCCATCCACAATCCCGGCCAGCACTTCATCTCTCGAGATATTTTTATTGAATACGAATACTGCCTCTCTCGTACGGCGCAGGTATTCGGTTGCCAATTCGTTCCCATGCTCCTTCTGGATCACTTTGAAGACTCTGGAAGCGGGGAAGGAAGACTGTACAGGATCATCGATCATTACGCTCCCGTCAATCGGCATTCTGGAATGTTCACCGACTTCCCTCCAGTGCGGAGCCACATCCGCAGGCTTGTATATGCCATTTGCCGGGTCGATAGGGCCGTCGTGCCATTTCTCAAGCAGGCCGCCCATAACCTTGTTCACATTCACATATCCGCCGTACAGTTCAATGAACTTATTGAAGACCGGCTCTATCGCCCAGCAGTGTGAACACATCGGATCCGTCACATAATAAAGGTCGACCTTCTTCTGCGGCTTGTTGAAATCCATCATTTCAAGCGTGCCGCTTTCTGCAGCGCCGTCCGCCGGCCCGCATATGCCTGTCTCCATATCACAAACCATGTTTTTGTTATCGGTCATCCATGTTTCCTCCTCAGTATTTCTCTTCCTGATTCAATGGTAAGTTATGACACGCAGAATTAATACCAATAGATTTCATAAAATGTCGTGTATACGACAGATTTACAAATGTGTTGTAAAATCAAAGATATATGAATCAGGAAAATTTACTGAAAGGGGGATTGGCATGGCAAAAGAAAAGATCGATCCGCGCGTAATGCGGACGAGGAAACTCATCATGGATTCCTTTATATCACTTTCGGGGGAAAAGGAATTCAAGAACATCACCGTCAAGGATATTACCGAAAAAGCGATGATAAACAGGGCGACATTCTATTATCATTTTGAAGATATATACGATCTGCTTGAAAAGGCATTATCCGAAGTCCTCATGGTAAACCTCGGACGGAAAGCGTATGAAGATCACATTGTGGAAAGTGACACGATTGCGGACATCTTCCAGGCAGTCACCGATTTCCAGGAGTCACTGTCGAGCAGATGCCACAGGGGATATGAAGATACCATTGCAAGGATCATAAGGGATCAGATTG
Organism: Salinicoccus sediminis; assembly: GCF_000986795.1. GTDB lineage: Bacteria > Bacillota > Bacilli > Staphylococcales > Salinicoccaceae > Salinicoccus > Salinicoccus sediminis. The sequence continues at coordinate 223,158 of NZ_LAYZ01000025.1, forward strand.
AAGTCATAGTATATGATATGCTGCTCAATCAGAACGCAGAAAACGGCGGGGAACTGAGAACCGTTGCAGTCATGTTCAGCTGGGCCCTGTACGGGGCCTCCGAAGAATGGAAGAGACATTCGCGCAAAACCGAACCAAGGGAGTTCATCAAAAACGCAGTGCCTCTTCTGGGGGAAAACATCAGGATATGACTTCCTGACGGGCTATATGATAACGCCCGGCGATATGACAGAAACACTGTCAGGACGGCGATTAACAGCATGATATAAAGATGGTGTAACGCATAGGATACAGTTTCCATACAGCCGGAAATTAATTAACAGGGTCCCGGAGCCGGGGCCCTGTTATTTTTTTGATTTCAGATGCATTACATAATCATAAGCAGTAATGCCGTATATACTTTTAAAATGTCGGTTTAAATGTGTAAGATCGAAGAATCCGCATTCCGCCACTGTCTGGTAGATGTCATTATTTCTCTCCAGTGACTTCCTTGCCTGTTCCACTTTACTGTTCAGGAAATACTGGTAGGGTGTGATGCCTGTTTGTGCTTTGAACTTCCTTATGAATTGGAATTTTGAAAGGTTGAGCAGACTGCTCACTTCTTCCAGCCTGAATGTATTCCCCTCAATGGAATGGAGTATATCTTTGGCGTCTTTGACCGCCAGATCATCTTCGTAATGATCCAAAGGAATTTCTTTTTTTGCAAAGCTGTCCGACAGATTCAGAAACAATTCATTGATAACAGCCTCATCCCGGCCGGTTAATATGGAATTGGATAAATTGAGCACCTTCTGTCTGATATTCCGATTATATATGACCGGATTGGTGAACTTGAACATCTCTCCGATTTCCGACGCTTCCATCAGAAGTTCCGGTTCGATATACAGCATGACGTATTCGAGCCCGGTTTCATCATGCGCTTTCCCATCGTGTATCTGTTCGGGATTGAAAAACATTACACCTTCAGGATGGGAAAGCTGCCGGCTGCCTTCAAGGTCATATTCCTGAATGCCTTTCAGGGTAACACCGATTGCATACTCGTGGTGGGAATGCTTCTTATACGTGAATTCATCCAATCTGGCCGACAAAGCGGTAATATCCCCCGCTTTCTTGTATATGAAATTATCCACTCTATCACCCCATATCTGCTTATAGCCACACCATGACTGCTGCATATAATAAAAACAGTGCCATCGCTACATTCACAACCCTCTCGTGTCTCTGCAGGAACTTCCTGAAGACTGTGCCAAAAACCACCCATATATTGAATGCCATGAAACCCATCAACACAATTACTGAGACATAAAAAATGACGGGCAGAATTTCGTCGTAATACGGTAATATGAAAGTGGGAATGACCGTCATGACGAAAGTGAGGACTTTAGGATTCAGGAATTGCAGCAGGAACCCTGACCGGAAACTGTTTTCATCTTCTTTAATATTATCGCTGCCGCCGCTTTTGAAAATGATATAAACAAGATACAGCATATAGAGGCTCCCCAGAATCTGCATGACCAGCAGCAGTTTCGGCATCACGGAAACAAGCATGACATTCAGCACTGCAGAAATCAGCAACAGAAGACCGAAAGCGAGTGTTGCGCCATATGTGTATTTCATCGCTCTCCTGGTACCGTAGTTATTCACTGTCGATAATATATCTATGTTGGTGGGACCGGGTGTGACGGTCACGATGAAACAATATGTCAAAAATGGAATAATACTCATTGGCCACAACTCCTCAGGTTTTGCTCTTGAGTATATACCTCCATGATTTTTCCATATAGTACGATATTGCAGAAAAAAAGTGACCCGGAGGTCACTCATTCGAACTCAGAAAATCTGAAAGCTTATCCGACAGTGCGTTTACAGCGACTATGAACACCGGCGGAACGATAAAGATCAGCGATACTGCACCGAGAATCGGCATCAGGAAAATCAGTGCAAGTACTGCTCCGAAAATAATTAGAATTGAAGTACTTTTATCCATCTCTGCCTCCTGCATTGCTATGTAAACTGTTTTGCCGTAATCAATGACATGGATGTCTTTTCTTAAAGTTGATAAGTAAGCTGTCACAATATAATGTATCACAAATAAAAAGATATATCACGGCAATATAGGTTTATAATATAATAACGGTATGCGATACTATAGAAAGCCTTTGTCATCAGTGTCTACACGATTCGATGGAGCACCGATGTAACGCCCGGTTTTTACGTGTTGAGTCCATTGATTACAAAATCCAAATTGCACTCAGTGTGTAAATTTGGTATTCTCAATAGGTTATTCTTTTACAGGCAAGTAAAAATAATGGATATCACAAGGTATCCTGCAAATATTAAGGAGCAGATTAATGAAGGATTCTTCAAATTCCACCGGCAATAAATCCTCAAAAGTCTTTATATATTCAGTAATCATAGTCGGGTTACTTGTAATCATCGGAGCCGTCAATCCGGACAGCTTCGGAGCCGTGGCCGGCTCCATTTCAAATTGGGTCAGCAATTATTTCGGATGGTACTATCTGATCATCACTTCCGCCATGGTGTTCTTCTGTATCTTCCTTGTCTTCAGCCCCATAGGGAAACTGAAGCTCGGAAAGCCGCATCATGAACCGGAGTTCAGCACGCGTTCCTGGCTTACCATGCTGTTCAGTGCCGGCATGGGAATCGGGGTTGTTTTCTACAGTACCTCCGAACCCATTTCACACTTTATCGCACCGGCCACAGCGGATCCCGAGACTGAGGAAGCCATACTTGAGTCCATCAGGGCCACCATTTTCCATTGGGGCGCACATGCATGGGGCATGTACGGTGCTGTAGCACTGGCGCTCGCCTACACTCAGTTCAGAAAGGGTGAAAGCGGACTCCTTTCCAAAACTCTGCGGCCGATACTTGGTAGCAAAGTGGACGGCCCGATCGGCATACTCGTCGATATACTTACGGTATTTGCCACCGTTATAGGGGTCGCAGTATCACTTGGTGTCGGTACGACACAAATCAATGGGGGACTGAATTACTTATTCGGTGTGCCAATCAGCCTGACAGCCCAGGGGCTGATCATCACTGTGGTCACGATATTGTTCCTTGCCAGCGCATGGAGCGGTCTCAGCAAAGGGATCAAATACCTGAGCAATATAAATATGGTGCTGGCATCGATACTGCTTCTCTGTGTCCTTATACTGGGACCGACAATGCTCATATTGAACATGCTGCCGACAGCAGCAGGGGATTATCTCAATACATTTGTTGCGAACACACTGGATGCAGCACCTCTGAACCAGCAGAAGAATGACTGGCTGCAATCGTGGACCATCTACTACTGGGCTTGGTGGCTGAGCTGGAGCCCATTCGTCGGCATCTTCATCGCCCGGGTGTCCAGAGGCCGTACCGTGCGTGAATTCGTCATGGCACTCCTGATTGTGCCGACTACTATCGGCATCATCTGGTTCACTGTATTCGGTGTCACCGGCATAGAAGTGGCCAGCCGCACACCGGAAATATTCAATTTCGGCCCGGAGACACAACTGTTTGCGATCTTTGACGAGATGCCGCTGAGTATACCGTTATCTATTTTAGCGATCATTCTCGTATCGTCATTCTTCATCACATCCGCGGATTCAGCGACATTCGTCCTCGGAATGCAGACATCTAACGGATCGCTCTACCCGTCGGCAAGAACCAAAATCGTCTGGGGTATCGCCCTGTCATCCATCGCCTACGTCCTGCTCCTGTCAGGCGGGGAGACCGGGCTTGAAGCGCTGCAGTCCGCCGCCATCATCGCCGCGCTGCCATTCAGTTTCGTCATCATACTGATGATGATTTCATTCTATAAGGATGCGAACGAAGAGAGGAAGTACCTTGGACTCACAATCACTCCGAACAAGCACCGCATGCAGGAATACCTCGATAAAGAGGAGAAAGAGTACAGGGAACAAAAAGAAGCGGGTGTGGATGAAAGTGAACTTTGATCCAGACCGTCAGGCATCGGGACCTCCCGGTGCCTTTTGTTATGACCGGAGCTTTTGATTGCACTTTCCGGTTTTATACATAACAATTGAGATGACAATAATTTTAGTGGAGGGTGTTAACATGTTCCATGAACTCAGTAAAGACAACTATTTCTATGCCATGTCAAAAGATAATGGACCGAAACTGAAAGTGGATATTGGGGATACTGTCAAAATCAGTTCCCACGATTGCTTCACCGGTCAGATCACTTCCGAGGAAAATGCATTCGAAGGATTCTCCTGGGACGGGATCAATCCCGCTTCCGGGCCCATCTATATCAATGATGTAAAGCCCGGTGACGTGCTGAAAGTCACGATAGAAAAAATCGATATCGCAAATACCGGCGTCATGGTCACAGGACCCGGGATGGGTGTCATGGGAAACAGGCTCAAGGACATGAACGTACGGAAATTCGATGTGGATAATGAGAAAGGTACAGTGGATTTTGACGGCCTTCGGTTACCGGTCAATAAAATGATCGGCGTCATCGGAGTCGCACCGCCCAACGCCGCCGTCAACAACGGCACACCCGATACGCATGGCGGGAATATGGATTCGGTAAAAGTGACAGAGGGTGCAGTACTCTACCTTCCCGTGTATCACGAAGGCGCACTCTTCGGGCTCGGAGACGTGCATGCAGCCATGGGAGACGGGGAAATCAGCGTATCAGGGCTTGAAGTCGAAGCGGATGTTACAGTAAAGCTCGAAAAAGCAGAAACACTCAGAACCTATCATCCTGTCATCACAGACGAAGACGGCGTCTACATGATGGTGTCAGACAAAGACCTCAACCTCGCCGTCGACCAGTCGGTCCATAAGATGACAGATTTGCTGCAGCCCCACACCAATCTACCACTGTCAGAAATGACCATGCTCATGAGCCTCGCCGGCCAGACACAGATCAACCAGGTCGTCGATCCGAAGAAAACCGCACGGTTCTTCGTTCCACGGTACATTCTCGAACATTACAATGTTGAATTGAAATAAAGAATAACAGTGGCATTCCCTTGGAATGTCACTGTTTAATTTATCCATTCAATTATTTTCTCAGACGCTTTTTGAGCATCTATTTCAGTTACATCAAGCCTTAAATAATTTTGTTCCTCGATTTCTCCTGGTAAGGAATTTAAGCGGTGATTTTCCACAGAATGTAAAAGTTCTTTCTTAGAGAGATCTATATCTCGTTTCGACGGTTTCTTTTCCAAACGGTAACTTGATCCATTCCTTTTCAATCTTTCCTCTAGGCTCGCTTCAAGCTCGACAAAATATAATTTATGATGTTTATCGGAAAATAACGATTTCAGTTTGTCTATGTATTTCCAATCATCTTTCAAGTCAAATCCCCACACAAAAGTAAAAACAATACCCGGGTGATCCCCATCTTTAGAAATATGATCAAAAATATCCATCCGCAGTTGATCTGATAATTCGAATGTGCGCTCATTCCAGCCGATATACGGCCATATAGCATCCAGTGTTACATGATTATGAAATAGAGGCAGACCAAGTGATTCACCGACCTTTTCTCCTATAGTCATCTTGCCAACTGCCTGTGGACCGAAGATAAGTATAATTTTCATGCAGCCACTCCTCATGAGGAAATTTTATTAAGCATATCATTGTTACATGGACTCTGGAACAGTTATCCAAACAAACTTGGAATATTAAACAATACTATGAGACAATTAATGTAAATCGACTTTTCGGGAGAACAATTAAATGAAAGTAACCATAGTAATCATCCTGATGCTCGCAGCAGGATTTCTGCCTCTGGCAGTCAATTTTATACCGGCCATACCGGACAGCTTTTCCACAGCCGCATGGATAGGAACGATCATATTGTTATTCAT
>NZ_LAYZ01000026.1 GCF_000986795.1 Salinicoccus sediminis
GGCGGAGAGGCCACACCTGTTCCCATGCCGAACACAGCAGTTAAGCTCTCCAGCGCCGATGGTAGTTGGACTGACGTCCCGCAAGAGTAGGACGCTGCCGGGCAGTACATATTCAATATGGATGCGATGAGCCGCATGGAGACCTGTAGAGGTCTCTTTTTTTGTATAATAGGGTAAATGAGACTTATGGATCAGGAGGGTTTTTGATGAAATTGGAAGTGGATATTGACAATATTGAAGAGGCTGAACAGCTTGCTTGGGAGCTGGGGGCTCTTATTTCCGGCGGTACAGTAATGCTCCTTAAAGGCAATCTGGGGGCGGGTAAGACGACTTTCACCCAGTTTGTCGGGAGTGCTTTGGGTGTCAGACGCCGTATGAGTTCACCGACTTTCAACATCATCAAATCCTATAATGCGGAAAACTTCGTTGTTCACCATATGGACTGTTACCGTTTGGAAAACAGTGATGAGGACCTGGGTTTTGATGAATACTTCAATGAGCAGGATGTTTCGATCATTGAGTGGCCGGGGTTTATAGAGGAATTTCTGCCTGACGAATATATGTCTGTGACGATTGAGAAGACAGCCGGGGACGGCAGGTTGTTTACTTTTGAATCGAACGGCAGGAAATACGATTCTGTACTGGAGGCGCTTCAAAATGATATCCCTTCTAATTGATACATCAAACAGGCCGCTCTCTGTGGCTTTAAACCGTGATGGTTTTACTTTGGCGGAAATCAACACTACTGTGAAAAAAACGCATTCCGCAACAGTGATGGACTATATAGACAAACTTTTCAGGATGACGGAGTTGAAGAAAAATGATATCGACAGGATCATTGTGGCAAAGGGCCCGGGTTCTTACACGGGTGTGCGGATCGGTGTGACTGTAGCCAAAACGCTTGCGTTTGCTCTCGGAACTAAGCTGTACAGTGTATCCTCTCTCTTCGTGGTTGCTGCCTCATACAGTAAGGAGGGGATTGTGGCCCCTCTGTTTGATGCACGAAGAGGCAATGTATTCGGTGCTGTATATAATATGAAACCGGACAGCTTTACTGAAGAAGTGGCACCGGCTCATATGAGTCTGAAAGACTTGCAGACAAAGCTCTCTTCCTATGAATCATCAGTTATTCTATTGGATGGACAGGAGAACATAAGTGCAAATCTTGAAGATTTTGTCCATACTGTACCGCGTATCAGCCTGATTGAGCAGTTCGAAACTGCACTGGAGGAAGAAGATATTCACTCCCTGGTGCCGGAATATTTGAGAATATCGGAGGCGGAAAGAAATTGGATGGAACAGAACAAGTCATAAGACAGATGGAAATTAATGATTTGGAAGCCGTCCATGAAATTGAGACCGCCTCCTTTCCGAATACATCCTGGAATATGGAATCGTTTTTGAGGGAATTGACTGTCAACCAGTTCGCCCATTATTTTGTGATGGAGGAAAATGGGGAGATCATCGGGTACTGCGGACTGTGGATGGTCATCGATCAGAGCCAGATCACCACAATCGCAATCGACAGACATGCGAGGGGTAACGGCTTTGGGAATTCACTGCTCAGATATGTGAAGGAGTATGCGGCTGAACAGTCTGATTATCTTTCGCTTGAGGTGAGCATAGACAATGAGCCTGCGATGAAACTGTATGAAAAAGAGGGCTTCAAATACGCCGGCGTACGCAAAGATTATTACGGGCCCGGAAAGGATGCACATGTGATGTGGGTGGAATTGAAATGACACAGGATACAGTGATACTAAGCATAGAAACAAGCTGTGACGAGACGGCAGCGAGTGTCGTGAGAAACGGCAGTGAAATACTGTCGAACGTTGTAGTGAGTCAGATAGAGAGCCATAAACGCTTTGGCGGTGTTGTGCCCGAGGTCGCCTCAAGACACCATGTGGAGACGATCACACTGGTGATAGAGCAGGCATTGGAGGAAGCAGGTATGACACCGGAAGGACTTTCTGCAGTGGCTGTGACCGAAGGGCCGGGCCTGATCGGTGCGCTTCTCGTCGGTATCAATGCTGCGAAGGCGTTCAGTTTCGCACACGATCTGCCGCTTATCCCGGTCCACCATATTGCCGGGCACATCTATGCCAACCAGCTGGAAGAGGAACTGGAATTCCCATTGGTGGCCCTGATTGTTTCAGGGGGCCACACTGAACTGATCTATATGGAGGACCACCTCTCGTTTGAAGTCATCGGGGAAACGAGGGATGATGCTGTCGGAGAGGCATACGACAAAGTGGCAAGGGTCATCGGACTGCCTTATCCCGGCGGCCCGCATGTAGATCGGCTGAGCAGGGAAGGCGCGGATACATTTGATTTCCCGAGGTCATACCTTGAACAGGGCAGTTATGACTTCAGTTTCAGCGGTCTTAAATCCGCTGTAATAAACACCCTGCACAATCACAGGCAGAAAGGTCTGGAAGTGAAAAAGGAAGATGTCGCAAAAAGCTTCCAGGAAAGTGCAGTGGATGTTCTGACGAAAAAAACGATGGATGCGGTGGAAGAATATGAAGTGAAACACCTGCTTGTTGCCGGCGGTGTCGCCGCGAACAGCGGACTGCGTCAGCGTTTTGAATCATTGTGCAGGGAGAATGATGTCAAATTGAGCATACCAAAGCTTAAATTCTGCACAGACAATGCAGCGATGATCGGTGCGGTGGCACATCATCTGTATCAGAAAGACCATTTCGCTTCATTGGATTTGAATGGCAGGAATTTTATCGACATAGAACTTTTTGTATAATGCTTCTGTATATTAATACTGTTCCGGTATCTGAAAAAGATACCGGATTTTTTTGCGGCGAACGTATATTCAAAGGTATGGAATGTAAAGACAGTCTTAACAATGTCAATACGGAACGTGTGTTTTATCCACATCTGTTGATAACTTGGGGATAAGTCGTGGATAAGGTTATTAACAGGTGTGGATATAAGTGTGTATAACTTTACGGATAATTGTTGATCATGTGGATAACTCATCACAACCCCCTGTTTATCGACTTTCTTATGTGAATAATATTGTGTCTAAGTAAATTTTCTATTAAATTACATATTCCACCGAACGTCTGGTTGTCTGTATAAAAAAAGAATGCATGGCATCTGCATTCTTTATTCATCCACTAATTCTTCTGTTTTCTCCCACTCCGACATCAGCGCTTCCAGTTCCTGATTTTTCTGGCCAAGCTGCTGATTGTAGGCGTCGGCTTTCTCATAATCCCCATAAACTTCAGGATCAAGGAGTGTTTCCTCAATTTCTCCGATTTCCTCTTCGATACGGTGTATCGCGTCTTCGATTTTGGCAATGTTCCTTTTCAGACGCTGCATTTCATTGCGTTTCTGTTTCTGTGAGGCATAGTCGCCCGTATCGGTATTTTTCTGCCCGTGGGATTCGGGTTGTATTTCCAGTGACTCCCGTTCTTCTTTCTTGTGGATATAGTAACTGTAATCACCGTGATACAGATCGATCGCCCGGTGGCCAATCTCCATCACTTTCGTAGCAATCCGGTCTATGAAGTACCGGTCATGCGAAACGAAGATGATGGTGCCCGGATAGTCCTTGAGCGCGTTCTCGAGTACTTCTTTGCTGTCGATGTCCAGGTGGTTGGTCGGTTCATCGAGTATGAGCAGATTATTTTCCTCAAGCATCAATCTGGCCAGCTGGATGCGTGCCTTTTCCCCGCCGCTCAGGTCATTGATGCGCTTCAGCACTTCATCCTGGGTGAACAGGAAGCGGCCAAGCACTCCCCTGACATCACTTTCTTTCATGTGCGGATATTCATGCCAGAGTTCTTCGAGTATCGTTCTTGCGGACGTAAATTCTGCCTGCTTCTGATCATAGTAGCCGATGGATACATTCGTTCCGTAAATGATTTCTCCGCTGTGCTTCGGCAGGTGTTTTGCAATCGTTTTGACGAGCGTCGATTTCCCGATGCCGTTCGGGCCGATGACCGCTATGCGGTCGCCCTTGTCGACATTGAAACTAATCCCTTCATTCAACGTCTCTTCGTACCCGATGCCGATTTCTTTCACCCTGAGTACGTCATTGCCGCTCTCCCTTTTGATGTCGAAGGAGAAGTTGGCATTCCTCTGGTCCCGTGTGGGCATATTGATGCGGTCCATATGTTCAAGCTGCTTGCGCCGGCTTTTGGCCATGCCGCTGGTGGAGGCTCTCGCAATATTCTTTTCAACAAACGTCTCGAGCCGCTTTATCTCCTTCTGCTGCTCTTCGTACGCCTTCATCTGCAGGTTGAAGCGTTTTTCCTTCTCAACCGCATATTTTGTATAGTTGGTGTGGTAAAGCGTCCCTTTGAACATTTCCACTTCGAATATCCTGTCGACAGTGCTGTCGAGGAAGTAGCGGTCATGGCTGATGATGACGACCGCACCGCGGAAGCTGTTCAAATACTGTTCCAGCCATGAGACGGTTGTCATATCCAGGTGGTTGGTCGGCTCATCGAGCAGCAGAAGGTCGGGGGAGGACAGGAGCATCTGCCCGAGTGCGAGGCGGGTTTTCTGGCCGCCGGAGAATTCATCAACACTGCGCCCGAGGTCATCCACATCAAAGTTCAGGCCGGTCATGACGGTCTTTATCTTAGTGTCGATATTGTAGCCGTCCTCATTTTCAAAACGGTTCTGCAGATGCTCGAAACGCCTGAGCTGATCTTCATATTTACTGTGGCTGTAGTCATGTTCTGCGAGCCATCCGGTAGTCCCTTCGATTTCCGCTTTCAATTCAAGAAGCCCGGAAAACGGGCGCATCATCTCTTCGCGGACAGTCTGTGAGGACTCAAGTGTCATCTGTTGCGTGAGATAGCCGATTGAAGTACCTTTCGGTACAGAGATCGTCCCCTCATCATAAGACAGTTCACCGGCCATTATCTTCATCAGTGTCGTCTTTCCGGCGCCGTTTTTCCCGACGATACCCGTCGTTTCGCCCGATTTGACTTCAAGGTTTACATTTTCAAAGATCAAATCCGTCGCGTACGATTTCTTTATATTTCCAAGTTGCATTACTATCATTTTAAATACCCTCTCTTTCCTCCAGTTTACAATAAAGACATCAAAAAAACGATGAAAGAAAGCCTTTTTGTACTACACTTCAAAAATGGACTTGTGATATAATACAGTGATAGAGCCTAAAAGAAGAGGTGTGGGACATTTGAACAATAAAAAGAAAATCCCAAACGCAACAATGAAACGTCTCCCTTTATATTACAGGTATTTTAAAGAAGCTGAGAAATCAGGCACGGACAGGGTGTCTTCAAAAGAGATCAGTGATGCTCTCGATATAGATTCTGCAACAATCCGGAGGGACTTCTCATATTTCGGGGAGCTCGGCAGGAAGGGATACGGCTATAATGTGAAGAGCCTGCTGAAATTCTTCATGGAACACATCCACGGAAATGAGACAAGGAATGTGGCAATCATAGGTGCCGGCAATCTTGGGAGCGCGCTGTTGAACTATAAATTCAGTAATATAAATGATAGAATGAATGTAGTAGCTGCGTTTGACAGGAATGCGGGTATGATTGGGACAAAGATCAATGATACCGAAGTGTTCCACTCTGATGATCTGGAGAAGATCATTCCGGAGCAGGGCATCGACGTTGCGATACTTACACTGCCCGCTGAAGCCGGACAGAAGATGGCAGAGCGCCTTGAAGCGGCAGGCATCAAGGGGATATTGAACTTTACTCCAATCAGGTTGGATGTAAGTGACGGGATTTACGTGCATAACATAGATTTGAGTGTTGAATTGCAGGCATTATTCTTTTATATGAAAAATTTCTAGGAGGGGTATTATGTTTGAATTGCTAATGCCGGGTACATTGATGGCAGTCGGACCTACCAGCATGATCGTTATCGCAGTTGTCGCACTGATCATTTTCGGGCCGAAAAAACTGCCGCAGTTCGGTCGTGCCATGGGTTCCACTTTGAAAGAATTTAAAAACGCGACCAAAGGCCTTGCGTCTGATGATGACGATGATGACGACGATGACAAAAACAAAAAGCAGAAGAAAATCGAATCACAGGATGCACAGAGTTAACAAGGTGGCGGAAGCCGCCTTTTTTTAAAGAGGTGAAAGAATAATATGAACGATGAGGAAAAAAGAGAAATCACCGAACATCTGGATGAGCTGAGAAAAAGGCTGCTCATAGTGATGTACTTTTTCGTTGCTGCGATGCTCGTTGGTTTTTTCCTGTCAAAACCGTTGATCTATCAAATGCAGAACGCCCCCTGGACCAGCGGTATACAGATGCACGCATTCCAGGTGACGGATCCGCTTAAAATATATCTGCTTGTCATCGTGATCATCGCATTCGTCATAGTGCTGCCGGTGATCATGTACCAGCTGTGGGCTTTTGTATCCCCCGGCCTCCATAACAATGAAAGGAAACTGACACTGAGCTACATACCCATTGTCATGGTGCTGATGCTCGGAGGGATGGCTTTCGGTTATTTCATACTGGTGCCGTATATCATAGACTTCACATTCCAGTTATCCGACGAGATGGGAATTGCCACTACCATCGGCATCAATCAGTATTTCGGCTTCCTGTTCAGGACGGTGATACCGTTCGGACTGGTTTTCCAGATGCCGATACTGGTTTTATTCCTGACGCAGCTCGGCATCATTACACCTATGTTCCTGAAGAAGAACAGGAAATATGCCTATTTCATACTGCTGATCTTTGCAGCACTGATTGCGCCGCCTGACCTTATGACACACATCATGCTGACCATCCCTATGATCATCCTGTATGAAATCAGTATATATATATCCAAAATTGGATACAGAAGACATTTGAAGGCAGAGCAGAAGGCAATCGAAGAATCACTGGATTCCGACTAGGAGGCGTTCTTGATGGAAGAGACTTCAAAAACTGATGAATTTAAAAGACTGGATTCAATTCCCCGTGATGAAATGGAATCACTGATGAAGAAAGCTTCGGAAGACCCGTGGAGACAGAACTATCATATACAGCCTGTGACAGGGCATCTCGGAGCCCCGGCGGCATTCGTCCGCGACAGAGGTGTCTACCATCTCTTTTATGAGTGGGCGCCGTTTGATGGGCACGGTGGCATCAGATACTGGTATCACGTAACAGGGGAAAATCTGGCCGCCTTTAAGAACCGCGGGGTCAAACTCCGTCCGGATACGATATATGACAGTCACGGAGCCCTCGCAGGCTCCGCTTTTGCAGTTGACGACACAGTCAATATCGCTTATACCGGCGCTCATATGACAGAGGCCGGCCGGGTTATCCCGAACCAGCTCCAAGTCTCGCTGAATGAACACTTCAGAGTGAGAAAAGAGCCTGTCCCGATCGTGAAAGGGCCGCCCGAGGGATTCACGGATAATTTCAGGCACCCCAAAATCTGGGAAGAGGACGGTGTATTTTACATGCTTGCCGGTGCCCAGACCCACTCTGACTACGGCAGAGCGGTGGTTTATTCCACCGGGGACTCGGGCAGCTTCAAGTACAGCGGCGAGCTCCGCACAGACCTTGACCAGTTCGGTTTCATGTGGGAGCATCCAGACTTCTTCACAATTGACGGCAGGGACGTATTTGCATTCAGTCCGCACGGATTGGATAAATACCGCTACAGCTATTGGAATGCCTGCCAGTCGGGCTATGTCACCGGCCGTCTTTACCGCGGGACGCTCGTGATGGAGCACGGCGAATTCCATGAATTCGATCACGGTTTCGATTTTTATGCGCCAAAGACGGCAACCGGGGAAAAGGGAGAAAGAATACTGATTGCCAGTATGGGCATCGAAGAAACCGATTATCCGACAGAAGATCATGGCTGGAGCGGCTGCATGACCATCCCGAGAGTGCTGACACTTGCGCGGGGGAGGATAAGACAGAATCCGGTGCCGGCTCTTGAGACCCTCAGGTACGACGGGATATCGGCGGAAGGCTATTTTAACCACTTCCCGAGGAAGATGAAGGATTTCTATGGTGACTGCTACGAGCTGATCATCGACATCAATGAGAACAACGCATCGGAAATATACATCAACCTGCGGATGAGCAGACGGGAAGAGACGCTGCTCATATACAATACCGAAAGCCGGCTGTTTACACTGGATGTCGAATTCAGCGGCAAGCTGCCCGGTAACGTTGACGGCACGAAGCGGAGTGTCGAACTGGAAGAGGATCTGAGACAGCTGAGGATATATATGGATAAATCAAGCATTGAAATCTTCATAAATGAAGGGGAGGCGGTGATGTCTTCCAGGATATTCCCCGGCAAAAGGGCACAGGGCGTGGAAATGTCGACAGAAATCGGAGACTGCTACGTCTCCATGACTCAATATAAACTGAAATCCCTTGAAAACTAAGAACGGTCCATTGATAAAATTCAGGTTTTTTCATTTGTTCATTTCAATCCGACTCTATATAATCAAAAGATATAGGAATGTGGGGCGGGATCAGTGAGAATTTTAGGAAATTAACATATTTAAATTTCAAATTCTGTTAAACTTGATTAAAATTTTTGATACTATAAAATTACACATTAATTGTCCATCGGGGGGATTGGAATGTTTTCAGTACTGAGTCAGATCAACAAACGTCTTGAATATATGACACCGGTTGAAAGGCGCATTGCACGGTTTATGTTGGATAATCCGACGAAAATCATCAATATGCCGGTAAAGGAAATTGCCAGGCATAGTGATACCAGTGATGCCGCAATCGTCAGGTTTTCCAAACGCATCGGTCTCGGGGGCATCAAAGAGCTGAAAGTCGAACTTGCCAAGGAATTACATACGCTTGAAAAGGAAAATATCTCAAGGGTCATCGATCTGGAAATGGACAGCCATAAGGATATTTTCGACAAAGTTCTCAAAAATACTGTACAGGCGCTTTACAACACTGAAAAAATAGTGGAGCGGGACAAGATGGCCGAAGCTGCCCGGATACTCGCCGGTGCGGATAACACCTTCATATTCGGTGTCGGGGATTCCGCCAACGTGGGGGATGAATTCGCCCAGAAGCTCCACAGGGTGAATGTGAACGCGTTTTTCACGCAGAATAAGTATCTGTGCATGACGCGTCTTTCCAACGCCAAGGAAAACGATGTGCTGTTCCTCATCACTCTGTCGGGCAAGACATCGGAGATTGTTGAAGTCGTGAAGCTTGCCAGACGGCTGGGCGTAAAGACTGTGATACTGACACAGAACCACGCCTCCATTGCGAAAAGGAACGCAGATGTGGCAATTGAAATTACAGAAGAGGAGACGAACATCCAGTACATGAACATGACCAGCCGCATCGCACAGCTTGTCATCTGCGACGTGCTTTTCTTCTATGTATGCCGGGAGCTCGGCTCTTCCGCATACGATACCATTCTGAAAACATATGATATTACACACTGACAATGCACGTCCGGGGCTGAACGCCCCGGATTTTTTGTGTTTCAAGTGAAAATTTTGATAATCAGATTTTTTCGATTATTAGATATACATTTGAAATATTCCTGAAACATTCTTCATGAATTCAATTGCTTTATTAAGGTTATGTAACATATCGGAAATTTTGTAGATACAGGCTCCGTCATCTAATATAATTGATTTAATTCTTAATTAAAGAAAGAATAAATCCAAAATTTCATACATGAAGAATGAGAAAAATGGTATGGGGGAATAATTTTGAAAGAGAGAATGACAAAGTTTGCAATCATAACTTTATTCGCAGCCTCAACGACATTTTCTCCAGGATTGATGACAACTATAAACGCTGATGAAACAGATGATATAGAAGAGCAGGATACAAAGGCCAGACAGCAGGAATCCGAAGAGACAGAAAGTCAATTGAATGAAGCGGTTGAAACGGCAGAGGAAGCATCTGAAACCGCGCCGGCAGAAGAGGCCGCACAGGGACAAAATGAAGAACCGGCTGAGGGACAGACCGGGGAAGAACAGACTGAAGAGGCGGTTTCAGAAGAGACTGCGGAAACCCGGAGTGAAGAGTCAGTCCCAGAGCAGGAAGCAAAAGCTTCTGAACCACATTTGGAGCCGGCAGAGCCTGAAAAAGATGATGCGGAAGCAGCCAAGGAAGGCGCCATCGATGACAGACAGGAACAGGCTGATGAAAATCAGGAGGAGTCTCAGGAGACACCACCTGTTGAAGGACCTTCCGAAGAAACGACAGAGGAAGAGACAGGAGAACCAACAGAAGAAGAAACTTCAGAAGAATCGGCGGAAACCCGGAGTGAAGAGTCAGCCCCAGAGCAGGAAACAAAAGCTTCTGAACCACATTTGGAGCCGGCAGAGCCTGAAAAGGAGGATGCCGAAGCAGCCAAGGAAAACGCCATAGATGACAGACAGGAGCAGGCTGATGAAAACCGGGAGGAGAACACGCCGGCAGACGATTTCCTTCCAGGCAGCGGGACTGACAAAGAGGAAGGATCCCGGGAAGAAGAGTCCTCAGAAGCTTCTGCTGAGGAACAGACCGGCGAAGAGTCCCGGGAAACACCAGCTGTTGAAGAACCTTCCGAGGAAACAACAGAAGATGCGACCGGCGAACCTGCAACAGAGGAGCCGGCGGAGCAGCCGGCTACAGAAGACTCATCTGAAGAGCCGACGGAGGAAGAGACAGAACAGCCGGCCACTGAACCGACTGAAGAGGCTACACAGGAACCGACGGATGAGACACCGGCAGAAGAGGAGACTTCTGAAGAGCAGCCCCGGGAAGAACCGCTGGAAACACCGGAACAGTCGA
The DNA here is from genome assembly GCF_000986795.1 of Salinicoccus sediminis. GTDB lineage: Bacteria > Bacillota > Bacilli > Staphylococcales > Salinicoccaceae > Salinicoccus > Salinicoccus sediminis. The sequence continues at coordinate 10,750 of NZ_LAYZ01000026.1, forward strand.
CCGGTGAACAAGGCAACGCTTCCGGTGCAGAAGAGGAACCAGCTTCAGGAGAGAGCCAGGGAAACCGGGAAATCTACCGGTATGATTACAATATGCTGGAAGGCATCAGCCTTACGCCTGGTGGCTCTGAAGAACAGCTTCAGCTGCTCGACAAGCGTGTTAATCGTGTGATGACTTCCAAGATCGTTGATGTTGAGGATATGAGTGAAGAGGAAATCATGCAAATCGAGGAAGAAGTCAAGCAGGAGGAGCAGATCACCAGTCAGACCGACAGGGAGGAGCTGCCCAACACAGGTGAAAACAATCAATATACCTATATCTATGGTGCGGTGCTTCTTATCGCGGGAATTATCCTTTACTTCCTGACCAGAAAGCCGCACGACCAGTAACAGCATAGAGAAGCCCCGCCTGTCCAGGCGGGGTTTCTTTGTGTATTAAAGTGATTTGTCATCGATGGAATTGAGGTAGTTCCGCACTTCCCCGACCACTGATTCGAGACATCCGTCCTCGAACGGGGACCTCAGGTTGGCGGCTTCTACAAGTGAGTTGAACGGCAGTGTGCCACCGAGTCTGCACAGGTTGACATAGTCCTCCCAGGCACTGTCGAAATTCTCATTGGCACGCTTCCAGAACTGGAGTGCACATATCTGGGCGAGTGTATAGTCGATGTAATAGAACGGCGCGCCGAAAACGTGTCCCTGTCTGTGCCAGAATGATCCGCTCTCAAGCGGTTCTATGCCGTCGTAATCACGGTGGGGCAGATATTTCTCCTCAAGTTTCTGCCATTCGCCGCGCCTTTGTTCCGGCGTGAGTTCGGGGTTTTCATAGACGATATGCTGGAATTCATCGATTGCCACTCCGTATGGTAGGAAGGTGATGTCACCCGCCATATGGGAAAATTTAAATTTGTCGGTGTCCTCTTTGAAGAAGAGTTCCATCCATGGATATGTGAAATATTCCATGCTCATTGAATGGATTTCAGCGGATTCGTATGTCGGGAACTGGTACTCCGGTACATCATACCCCCGTGACATGTATGTCTGGAAGGCATGACCGGCTTCGTGGGTCAGCACCGTGACATCATCCAGTGTGCCGTTGAAGTTGGAAAAGATGAACGGGGAGGCGTAATCAGCGATGAAAGTACAGTAGCCGCCGCCCTCCTTGCCTTTTTTGGCTTCGACGTCGAACAGTTCCCGCTCCCGCATGAATCTGTAGAATTCATCTGTTTCCGGCGAGAGTTCCCGGTACATCTTCCCGCCGTTCGAAAGGATCTCCTCGGTGTCCCCCCGGGGCACGGCATTGCCTGTAAGGAAATCAAAATTCTCGTCATATGACTTCAGTGAATCGAGGCCGATTCTCGCAGCCTGTCTTTCCTTGAGCTCAGTTACAAGCGGTACGATGAATTCGGCCACCTGGTTTCTGAAATTTTCCACCATATGCCTGTCATAGTCTATCCTGTCCATACGGACATAGCCAAGTTCAACGAAATCCCTGTAGCCGAGTTCCTTGGCAATCCTGTCCCTCGTCTTCACGAGGTCATCGTAAATACGGTCGATTTTCTCAAGGTTCTCCCCCATGAACCCCTGGACAGCTTCCGCCGCACCGCGCCTCATCGCGCGGTCGGTATGCTGGGAGTAGGGACCGAACTGGGAAAGGTTGAGCTTTTTCCCGTCAAATTCGATTTCTGCTGATGCGAGCAGTTTCGAGTATTCGGAGTCCAGCTTATTCTCCTTCTGGAGCAGTTCCTTCACTTTCGGATCGAAAGCCTTCAAGGAATTGGAGGCGAGCTCGAACAGCTGGCTGCCGTATTTCTCTTCAAGTTCATCCCTGTAGTTACTCTCCGTGATCGCTTTGTAATACTTGTTTGTGATTTCCTGGATGGTGGGTCCATACTCATCAAAGAAGTTGCGTTCTCTGTCATAGAATTCATCGTTCGTATCGATGGACGAGCGGATATAGGCCAGATTCTCCATTGTGGAAACAGTGTTGAAATGGGTGTTCAGCCTGTCGATGATTTCCGCCTGCGCCCCGGCTGAGCCGGCGAGGTTGAATTCGATGAGCAGGGCGTCCACTTCGGTATCGAGCTTTGTCAGATCCGGGCGTTCATATTCGTAATCCTTGAAAGTTGTGACCATTGCGTTTCCCCCTAAGTTTTATTTACAAGGCCATTTTATCATAATGAAGAGAAAAAATATCTGAATCCTCATTATGTTCAGGAACTTCCGTTTGGGGGTAATTGGGAAAGTATATAAGATTTTGAGAGGTGAGCGAATGGTTGAAATAGATGAAAACCTGGAAAACAGGATCGGTGAAGTGACACGCAAAACGAAAAAGATGGGTGTGCCTGTGATGATTGTGATAGAAGGGGCACCGGCTTCGGGCAAATCCAGGCTGTCCAATGCACTGTATATGGTGCTTGATGCCAAGTATACGGATTTCATTGCGACGAGGCCGCCGAGGGAACTGGATCTGAGGTACCCGTTCCTTCAGAGATATTGGAACCATCTGCCGAAAAACGGGGATATAAACATCCATTTCCGCAGCTGGTATTCGCAGTATATTGAATATAAAGCGCGGGGGATCAGAGAGAATATACATGCGGATTATGAGGATATCAAAGACGACATCGAGAACTTTGAGGATACAATGATGCATAATGGATATGAAATCATCAAATTCTATATACATGCGGATGATGAGATAAAACTGGAACATATCGATAAACTGCATGACAATCCGCTGCTCAAGTGGAAGGCGGAGGAATACCAGGAACGGATGGAGAACTTCGATTACGAAGCGGAAATGGAGCCATTCCTGAAAGCCTCCGCCGCCTGCCCGTGGACGGTGCTTGATTTTGAAGACAGGGGTCAGGCGGTCAATAGAATGTTCCGGACGATCATAGACCGTCTGGAGAAGCGGATAGATGCAGACGGGAAAAAAACGGAAGATGCCGCGGATGGAGATTTCAGTGAAGATTATGAAGCGGAGCTCTTCAAATTTGATTTTGGGAGGGAGAAGATCAAAAAGAAGAAGTATAAGGAAATTCTGCCCGGACTGCAGGAACGGATGCGGGAAATACAGTTCCAGCTCTATGAAAAGAAGATTCCCCTCGTCCTCGTCTATGAAGGGATGGATGCAGCAGGCAAGGGCGGCAATATAGAACGGACACGCAAACTGCTCGACCCGACGGGCTACACCGTCAATGCCGCCGGCGCACCGACGGATATGGAGAAGGCACATCATCATCTATGGCGGTTTGCGACAAACGTGCCGAGAAGCGGCCATATCGGATTTTTCGACAGAAGCTGGTACGGCAGGGTGCTGGTTGAGCGCATAGAAGGATTCGCAACAAACGACGAGTGGAAGCGGTCGTACAAAGAGATAAATGACTTTGAAAAATCTCTGTATAACTCCGGTGCGATCATCATCAAATTCTTCCTGTCGCTGGATAAGGATGAACAGCTCGAGAGGTTCGAGGACCGGGAAGATGATCCCGACAAGGCATGGAAACTGACAGACGAAGACTGGCGAAACCGTGAAAAGTGGGATTTCTATATAGAAGCAGGGGAGGACATGGTCCGTCAGACCAGCACGGATTACGCGCCATGGCACGTGATCCCCGGTAATGACAAACGGTATGCACGCATCACCGCCTTAAGGAAGATCATAGAGACATGTGAAGCGCGGATGGAAGATGAATGAAGAGAAATGCAAAAAACGGATCCGACAGGATCCGTTTTTTGCATTACATAAGCAGGTTGATGATGACGCCGAGCCCCTGCTGTATCTCTTCGAGCTGTTCAATATAATCCTTGAAGATCACCTGGATCAGCACCACGATGCCGTTCATGATCATATGGACAAGTATCGGCACAAGCAGCCGTCCGCTGATGACGTAGAGGAAGCTGAATGCATAGGCCATGGCAAGATAGATGACGATATGCGTGAAATCCCAGTGGGCAAGGGCGAAAACCAGGCCGCTCAGCAGTCCGGCGACAAGGAAACCGACGATTTTGGGCCCGGGTATCATTTCATAGATTTCACCGAATATCGCCCGCCTGAACACATATTCCTCGAGTATCGGACCGAGCAATGCGACGACGAGTATCATGAACGGTGCGGACTCGATCATTTCAATGATTCCGGATGTGTTCTCGCTTTCGAGCGGATTGCCGAGCACATAGACATTGAAGAGTCCCGCCAGCACCTGTGAGCCGTAGGCGATGAAGACACCGCCGATGATCCATGCGATGGTGACGGGGATATCGGATTGTCTGCCGCGTTCGATCCTGTTTTTGTTCTTATGGATATGCCCGATGGCAATCACGATGACGACGCCTATGGCAAAGGCGATGGCCTGGTATGGCATGATGGCATCGAGCATCTCTGTTTCTGTCATGCCGGGGGTTGTGAATGCCAGTATGAATGATATTGGCAGCACGGCCAGTTGGACCGCGATGAATACGACGATAATTAGTGCACTGTACAGCTGTCTCACGATAGAACCTCCAATTTTCAATAGCTTTATTTTACATGAAATTATTGTTAGGTTAAAGCAAAGAGAAAATCCTTGCATTTTTGACCAACTTTGATTATTATTTAAATTGCTGGCACTAAGAACTATCGAGTGCTAACATCCATTTTATTTTAACTTATCTAAGGAGGGCTTTCACGTGTTGAAACCATTAGGCAATCGGGTAGTTATTGATCTGACTCAAAAGGAAGAAACGACTAAAAGCGGCATCATCCTGACTGAATCAGCGAAAGAGAAACCGCAGGAAGGTACAGTCGTTGCTGTAGGTTCCGGCAGAGTTCTGGACAATGGCAATAAGGTGGAACTTGAAGTTAAAGAAGGCGATCGTGTGGTTTATTCCAAATTCGCCGGTACAGAAATCAAACATGGAGACAAGGATTATCTGATCGTTTCTGAAACGGACATTCTGGCAGTCATCGGATAATCTGCTGATAATGGAACGATAATACATTAATATATGATTTTTAGGAGGAATTTTACACATGGCAAAAGAAATAAAGTTCTCAGAAGACGCTCGCAAATCGATGCTCGATGGTGTCGATAAACTTGCAAATGCTGTAAAAGTGACGCTTGGTCCGAAAGGGCGCAACGTCGTTCTGGATAAATCATTCACTGCACCGCTCATCACAAATGACGGTGTGACAATCGCAAAAGAGATTGAGCTTGAAGATGCTTATGAAAACATGGGTGCGAAACTGGTGGCCGAAGTTGCGAACCAGACGAATGAAATTGCGGGAGACGGTACGACAACCGCAACGGTCCTCGCCCAGGCAATGATCCAGGAGGGGCTGAAGAACGTGGCAAGCGGCGCGAACCCTGTCGGCATCAGAACAGGTATCGGCAAAGCGGTCGAAGCCGGTGTGGCAGAACTGCAGAACATTTCCCGGCCGGTACAGGATAAAGAGGCCATTGCGCAGGTCGGTGCGATTTCTTCCGATGACCCTGAAATCGGCGAGTACATTTCAGAAGCAATGGAAAAGGTCGGCAAGGATGGTGTCATCACCATCGAAGAATCCCGCGGATTCAAGACTGAACTTGAAGTGGTTGAAGGGATGCAGTTCGACCGCGGATATACTTCACCATACATGGTGACAGACTCTGAAAAGATGGTTGCAGACCTTGATAACCCTTATATCCTTGTTACGGATAAGAAAATCTCCAACTTCCAGGATATTCTGCCGCTGCTCGAGCAGGTGGTACAGCAGTCCCGCCCGATTCTCATCATCGCTGATGATGTTGAAGGTGACGCGATGGCAAACATTGTGCTGAACAAACTGCGCGGCACATTCACAGCAATTGCTGTGAAGGCACCCGGCTTCGGTGACCGCCGCAAAGCGATGCTTGAGGATATCGCAGTCCTTACAGGCGGACAGGTTGTTACAGAAGACCTTGGTCTTGACCTTAAAGATACGACAATCGATATGCTGGGTACAGCCTCCAAAGTCAACGTCACAAAAGATGATACGACTATCGTCGAAGGTGCCGGTGAAAAAGATAATATCGATGCACGTGTCGGACAAATCAGAGCGCAGCTTGAAGAAACAACATCAAGCTTTGACAAGGAAAAACTCCAGGAGCGCCTTGCCAAGCTTTCAGGCGGCGTGGCAGTCGTCAAAGTCGGCGCTGCGACTGAAACTGAGATGAAAGAACGCAAACTCCGCATCGAAGATGCACTCAACTCCACACGCGCAGCTGTAGAGGAAGGCATCGTTTCAGGCGGCGGAACTGCGCTCGTTTCCGTGCATAAGAAAGTATCCGAAATCGAAGCGGAAGGGGACGTCAAGACCGGTGTGAACATCGTTCTCAAAGCCCTTGAAGCACCGCTTCGCCAAATCGTGGAAAACGCTGGCATGGAAGGCTCAGTCATCGTAGAAAAACTGAAGACCCAGGAAGCGGGCGTCGGCTACAACGCGGCAACAGACGAATGGGTCAACATGATCGAAGCGGGAATCGTGGATCCTACAAAAGTGACACGTTCCGCATTGCAGAACGCAGGTTCAGTCGCTGCTATGTTCCTGACAACAGAAGCGGTAGTCGCTGACATTCCTGAAGAAAACGGCGGTGGCGCCCCTGATATGGGCGGTATGGGCGGCGGAATGCCGGGCATGATGTAATCCCGCTTACATTTGTACAGAATAGCGAAGGAGGCAGTCCCGAAAAGGGTCGCCTCCTTTTTATATGCCGAAAACATGTAAAATGAAATTACTCAAAGCGTTTCAGGGTATAAACATATAAAGTGTCTGCTGTATAAGTCATACTTGAAGGGGTATGCCATGAAACTGTTCAAAAAGTACCTGGAAACACCGCTGCTTGTGAAAATGTCCATCGGTTTCATACTGGGAATCATCACCGGACTCATACTCGGGCCGTCTGCCGGCATCTTTGAACCATTGGGAACGCTGTTCCTCAATTTGCTGCAGATGATCGTCATCCCGCTCATCCTTTTCACGCTCATCGTGGCTGCGAATAACTCCAACCCCGCCGGTCTCGGCAGGGTGGGCGGCAAGATATTCGCGTATTATCTTCTGACCACCGCCATCGCAGTGACTGTCGGCATCATCTTCTCTGTCGTCTTCAATCCGGCGAGGGGTGTCACACTTGGAGATGCCAAGGTCGAGACGCCGGAGGCTCCGTCATTTGTGGAGACATTGTTGAACATTGTTCCATCCAATATTTTTGAAGCGCTGGTGGAAGCGGATGTTCTGGCCATCGTATTCGCAGCACTGGTATTCGGTTTTGCGATTTCCTACATGCGCTACAGTGAGGACAGACGGATGAAGCGCCTCGGCGGTCTGCTCTTTGATATTTCGGACGCCATTACGGAAGCGACGCTCAAAATATTGAAGGGCGTGCTGCAGTATGCACCGATTGGTGTGTTCGGCATCGGGGCATCGACATTCGGCAACCAGTCACTTGAAGTGCTTGGATCACTGATTGCACTGACTGTTGTAACCTACAGTGCTTTCATCGTCCATCTGCTGGCAGTATATTTGGTGCTGCTTTTGATATTCAAGGTGCCGGTCATAAAATTCTTCAAAAATATCAGGGAGGCGATGGCTGTTTCATTCATCACGTCATCAAGTCTCGGTACACTGCCGGTCACGTTGGAATCCGCCAAAAAAGCTGAGATTAGCGAGGAAGTGTCATCTTTCACCATACCGATCGGCGCGACTGTCAATATGGATGGCGCCGCCATCCGGCTTGGGATAGCGGCAATATTTGCTGCAACGATTGCAGGTGAGGATCTGACACTTTCGGGCATGTTCCTGATCGTGGTGACAGCCACTCTCACATCCATCGGTACAGCCGGCGTCCCGGGTGCGGGGATCGTTGCGCTATCCATCGTCCTGACCCAGGCGGGGCTGCCGCTCGAAGTCGTCGCCATTGTTGCAGGGGTTGACGCCATCATACAGATGGGATCGACCTCGCTCAATATCACCGGAGACCTTACCGGGGCGAAGCTTGTGGATGAAAGTGAGAAGAGGGCACGACGCAGGAAAGGATAAAGAGGTATGTAAATATGAAAGACAGGAAGAACAGACTGCTTAAAGGGGTGGCCTTACTGATTCTGATCATGCTCGTTGCCGCCTGCAACCATATGGACGGGCGATACGAGGAGTTTGATGAAAATGCACCGATGCCAAAAGAACTGCACCCGGCGGTCGAGGAGTATAAAAATATTCTGCTTGACCGGGCGGCGGAACGGGATATAGATGTTGTCATCACAGAGGACATCCGTTCTGTCAGTCAGCAGGATGAACTGTATGAACAGGGACGCACTTCAGAAGGTGAGATAGTTACGCGGGCCAGAGGCGGCGAATCCTATCATAACTATGGTCTTGCCGTCGACTTTGCACTAAGGGATGAAGAGGGGGAGATCATCTGGGATACGGCATATGACGGCAATGGTAACGGAAAGTCTGATTGGATTGAAGTCGCGGATATCGCCAAATCGCTCGGATTTGAGTGGGGCGGGGACTGGGAGGACTTTCCAGACTACCCCCATCTGCAGATGGACTTTGGCCTCAGCATAGATGAACTTCAAAAAGGGTGGCGGCCGGCGGAGGATGCCGGAATGCCGGATGAATGAAAATTCCCCGGACACGGGAGAAATGTCTTCCGTGTCCGGGGAATCAGTATGTCGGATTGTGATCGTTACTTGATGCCGTAGAATTTCTCGGCTTTCTCAAGGAACGGTTCATCTTCAGGTGTCATTTCGTATTCTTCCACGATCGCATCCACCGGACATGCCGTTACGCATGCACCGCAGTCGATGCAGATTTCCGGATCGATGTAGAACTGGTCCGGACCTTCTTCTATGCAATCTACAGGACAAACTTCAACGCAATCTCCGGATTTTTCCTCCATGCACGGTTGAAGAATTACATATGCCATAGTAATTACCTCCTAATTATAAATATCATAAGCGCACTGCCCTTAATCAATTAATATATTTAAATGGTAAGCTAAATTCAATGATAGGTCAAATGGGACTTGTTTGTAATGGGTACTGAGTATGAGTTTGGAACTGTATCCGGAAGGTAATTGATTTCAGGAGCGGGTGAATTTCTGTATAATGACCTTAATCTCGATTTTAATGTTAGGGTGAGAAAGTGAAAAAGAAAATAGTATGGATAGGTCTGGCGGTTGTGGCGCTCGGTGCAGCGGTACTCCTGGTACTGAATTCCGGTCTCCTGCAGAAATCTGAAGATGAAACACTGGACAGCTTCACTGCTGCCTATGAGAAGCAGAATTTCGACGGACTGTATGGCTATGTCAGTGATGAAGCAAAAGGTTCATATTCCGAGGAGGAAGTGGTGGACCGAAGTGCACAGGTTTTTGACAGCCTCGGCGTCGAACAGGTGACACTGGATAATCTCGAGGAATCCGAATCGGGTTCTGATGACAATTCCAAAAAATATACCGGCGAACTGACGATGGATACGGCATATGGTGAATTGAAGCGGGATTATGAAATCCTGCTGTCATATGATGATGAAGCGGGTGACTGGTTCGTCGAATGGACACCGGATATGATCATACCGGGTCTTGCGGATAATGAACTCAACATAGAACCGTTGAATGGTGAACGCGGTGAAATCCTTGACAGAGATGGCGAACAACTTGCGTTCAATGGTGTGAAGGAAACAGTCGGGTATACTGCCGGCTCAACAAACGAAGAGGATATCCTCTCACTTGCCGATGAGCTTGAGATGAGTGAAGAGAGCCTGGAGAACCTGTTTGACCAGGAGTGGATCAGTGACGGTATGTTTGTGCCGATCAAGGATGCACACAGGTTCACTGAAGAGGAAAAGCAGAAATTCAGCGATAACGGACTTTCAGTCACAGAATCACCTGCCCGTGAATACGCACTGGATAACGCCACATACCACCTCCTCGGGCACGTCGGTGAAGTGACGCAGGAAGAGATGGAGGCAGGTGAAGGCTATCAGTCCGGAGATATCATCGGCAAACGCGGCATTGAAAAACTCTATGAAGAGAAACTCAGGCCGGAACACGGATACAATATTTCAATCGTTGACGGGAACGGAGAAGAAGTGGAAAATCTGTTCTCCAAAGAACCGGAAGACGGCGAGGATGTTGAACTGACAATTGACAATGAAATCCAGCAGACGATCTACTCGAATCTCGAAGATGATTCAGGGGCAAGTGTCGCCATGGATCCATCAAACGGCGATATGCTCGCAACGGTAAGCTACCCGAGTCCGAGTCCCTACGATTTCATGTTCGGCATTTCACAGTCCGACTATGATGCCCTCAATGAAGATGAGGATAACCCGCTGCTTAATAAGTTCAACCGGGCCACGTCCCCCGGATCGACCCAGAAGATGCTGACGTCCATCGTTGCGATGAATTCAGAAGGCTTTGACAAGAATGCAACTCGGACAATCACCGGCAAAGGCTGGCAGAAAGACGGCTCCTGGGGCGGCTATCAGGTCAACCGCTACCACGAAATTGACGGCGAATTCGACCTTAAACGGGCACTGACCTACTCTGACAACATTTACATGGCCCAGACAGCACTTGATCTCGGGGCCGAAACGTTCGTCCAGGGCATGGAAGATCTCGGCATCGGACATGTCTATGATACAGACTATCCAATCTACACGAGCCAGGTGGCGAACGAAGAGACAATCGACAGTGACATCCAGCTGGCAGATACGGCATATGGACAGGGACAGTTGATGATTTCACCGATACAGATCACTTCCATATACAGTGCCATCATCAATGGCGGTGATGTGTACACGCCCCACATCCTGAAGGAATCTGAAGATGAAGTGCAGATCGAAGGCATTTCCAGCCAGGAAAATCTGAACTATCTGGAAGAGGCGATGAGGGCGGTAGTCACGGAAAACCACCCGGATGATACAGAGCGGGATTACGCAGAGTTTGCAGGCAAGACGGGCACCAGCGAGAACAAAGTCTCCCAGGAATCAAGGGGTTCTGAAACCGGATGGTTCATCGGTTACGACCAGGGAGAAAAAGACATGATGATGAGCCTCTATGTGGAGGATGTTGAAGACCGGGGAATGAGTGAATACACTGCTGGGAAATTCGCAGAGATCCACGATGACCTGAATGAAGAATAGGACGCGAGACCGGCCGGTTTTCGGCCGGTCTTTTTGATGCAGAAGTATATACAGGTTTGGAATTATATTTTTTCAAACTAAGGATCCATTTGCTTTATTAATGTAATTATACCAATGAAAACGTTTTATTATATAGAAAAAGAGAATAATCGGGGATATAAGGTGGATTTTTATACTATATTCTGTATAATTAAAAGCATTATCTTTAGCAATAGGAGTGAAATGGATGAATCGTGATATTTTAAAAGAATGTAAACGCGTCGTCATTAAAATTGGTACGAATTCCATAATGAAATCCCCGACAAAGGTGGACTACCACAAGATTGACCGTCTTGCTTTCGTCTGTTCATCTTTGCAGCAGCAGGGAAAAGAAGTCGTATTGGTATCTTCCGGGGCTGTGGGTGTAGGGGCGAGCACGCTCAAAATGGACAAGTATCCGAGTGCTGTTGCTGAACAGCAGGCGCTTGCCTCCGTCGGCCAGAGTGCTTTGATGAACCTTTACAGCCGTTTTTTCCAGCACTATGAACAATATGTCGGCCAGATACTCATGACGCGGGATATCATCAACTACCCCAACTCTTATGCTAATTGTAACACATCCATCAATTCGCTTTTGGACAAGAATATAATACCCATCATCAACGAAAATGATGCGGTTTCTGTGGATGAATCAGGACACTGCACGAAATTCGGAGAGAATGATACGCTGGCTGCCGTAGTGGCGGAACTGGTGGATGCGGACCTTCTCATTATCATGAGTGATGTGGACGGACTGTATGATTCCAATCCCCACACGAATCCGGACGCGGCACTTATTTCATACGTCGGTGAAATCGATACCGACATACTGTCCATGGCAGGCGGTGCAGGCTCCATATTCTCAACCGGGGGCATGGAGACGAAACTGAAGGCGGCCCAGAAGATGATGTCGATCAATAAGTCCATGATGATCATTTCAGCGGAAAATCCGAACATCATATTCGATATTCTGAACGGCGAGGATGTGGGAACCTTTTTCAAAAAGAACGAAGCCGAACTACAGATACAGGGGGATGAATGAATCATATGACTGAAAATGTACTGACAGGAGAAGCAGTAATTGAAAATTTGGGAACGAAGGCGAAACATGCGGCGAAAGTGCTGAGGAAACTGTCCGCCAAGGAAAAGAACACAGCGCTTGAAGCGATGATTGAAGGTTTGAAGAACCATACTGGAAAGATTCTTGAAGCCAACAGCAAGGATATCGAAAACGGGAAAAATAACGGCCTGGGCGATGCGCTGATTGAAAGGCTGACGCTCAATGAAGAACGTCTGGCCGGCATGCAGGACGGACTCAGGCAGATGACGGAACTCACCGATCCGACGACACAGAATGACGGCCAGTGGGTGAACGAACAGGGACTCAAGATCGGTAAAGTACGCGTGCCGCTCGGTGTGATTGGAATCATCTATGAATCCCGTCCGAACGTCACAGTGGATGCTTCGGGACTTTGCCTGAAAGCGGGAAACGCTGTGATACTGCGCGGCGGGAAGGAAGCGATGAACAGTAACAGGGCGATTGTTGAAGCACTGCAGGAAGGATTGTCCGGCACTGCCGTGCCAAAAGAAAGTGTGCAGCTGATCACGGATCCTTCAAGGGAGCTTGCGGCGGAATTCATGCAGGCGAATGAGCATGTGGACTGCCTCATTCCGAGAGGCGGGGCCGGACTCATCCAGACCGTGCTGAAACAGGCCACCGTCCCGGTGATAGAGACAGGAACCGGGAACTGTCATCTGTATGTCCATGAGTCAGCAGACCCGGAAATGGCGAAATCACTGCTCATAAACTCGAAGACACACAGGGTATCCGTGTGCAATGCACTGGAGACACTGCTCATTGATGACAGCGTTGCAGAGAAGGAATTGCCCGCACTCGGGGAGGCATTGCTCGAAGCCGGTGTAGGGATTCACGGGGATGAAAAGACATGCAGCCTGATTCCTGAAGCCGTGCCCGCCACAGAAGCGGATTACAGCGAAGAATACCTGGGATATGAGATCGCCGTGAAAGTTGTCGACGGCTATGAGGCGGCAATCGACCATATCGACGGATATTCCACAGGGCATTCGGATGTAATCGCCGCAACAGATTATCAGACCATCCAGAATTTCCTGAATGAAGTCGATTCCGCGGCAGTCTATGTCAACGCCTCCACACGCTTTACAGACGGGGAGATGTTCGGGTTCGGCGGGGAGATCGGTATAAGCACACAGAAGCTTCACGCCAGGGGTCCGATGGGACTTGAGGCGCTCACAAGCTATAAGTATGTAGTCGAAGGATCGGGACAGATCAGGGAATAGGAGTGGGAAAAGCAGTACCTCCGTTTCCAGGAACCCCGCATAACACAAAGAACCTCCCGGCAAAATGCCGGGAGGTTCTTAAATCTAACAAAACTTAATTATTATTAAAGTTTTACGATGTTAGCAGCTTGTGGTCCGCGCTGACCTTCTTCGATGTTGAATTCTACCGCTTGACCTTCGTCAAGTGTTTTGTAGCCTTCGCCTTCGATGTTGGAGAAGTGAGCGAATACGTCGTCTCCGCCTTCAACTTCGATGAAGCCGTAACCTTTTTCTGCGTTGAACCATTTAACTGTACCTTGTGTCATGAATGATGACCTCCAAAAATATATTTAATAATAATCCTAAATACGCTGGAATAAAAAAATCCACACATTACAAAAAGTACCGTCTAGTCACGATTACTCTTTGTAACATGTGAATTAGATATTGCTGTACTTAAAAATCTTATTAAGGACACTATACATCACATTCATATAAATGTCTACTGTAAAAGTGAAAAAATATAATACCGGCACTCCGAAGGGAGTGCCGGCCGTCATTACTTCTTGTTCACTGATGCGTCGTAGATCGTATCGACAGCATCCTTCAGTGCCTTGTTGAACTCTTCATCAGACTGGTTTGCATTGAGGTCTGATGCGAGTGCGCGGGAGAAGCTTGCGATGAGCCCCTCATTCTCTTTCAGCTTTTCGTTGGCCTCCTCGCGGGAATAGCCGCCGGAGAGGGCGACGACTCTGACGACGCGCGGATGATCGATGAGTGGTTTGTAGAGGTTAGCCACGGTCGGGATTGAAAGTTTCAGCATCACGTTCTGATCTTCAGACAGCTGGTCGAGATGCTTTTGGATTTCATTTTTAAGGATTTCCTCTGATTCGTCCTTATTGTCGCTGTAGACGTTCACTTCAGGCTCAATGATCGGAACGAGTCCTGCAGCAATGATCTGTTTGCCGACTTCAAACTGCTGGTCCACGACTTCTTTGATGCCCTGTTCGTTCGGTTCCAGAACATTTGAGCGCATCTTTGTACCGAAGACGCCGCGCTCATTTGCACGCTCGAGCAGGCTGTCAAGGTCGGGCATCGGCTTCATCAGCTGGACACCGTTTGCTTCATCAGCAAGTCCCTTATCAACTTTAAGGAAAGGAACGATCCCTTTATCAGCTAAATATTCAGCGGTATATTTGCCCTCGATCTTCCTGTCCATCGTCTGTTCGAACAGGATGGCACCCAAAATCTGATCTGCATTGAACGAAGGGGATGTGATGATGCGCGTACGCATGTCATGGACAAGATCGAACATCTCATCTTCACCGGAGTATGAGTCTTCCATTATGCCGTAGGCTTTCAGCGCCTTTGGTGTACTGCCGCCGCTCTGGTCCAGTGCAGCAATGAAACCGTTGCCGTTTTTGACTTTATCAAACTGTTCCTGGTTCATAAATTCCACTCCTTATTCTTTTCAGATACTTTGTTCATTTCCCTTAAGGCTTGAGTGACTGACAACAGACGATTCTACTACTCTAATTCTGTAACAGAATCGGCTGACAGTCAACTTTATTCCCTTTTTAACCTGAGTCCGAACAACCCGACGAAATGAGCTGTCTATCTTCATAATATTTTGGTGTGAATTTACATTTTAAGGGTATGTGAATAAAGACTGGACAGATACAGGGGGATGGATGATGAAAATTGTGCTTAAAGTATTTTTGGGTTTTGTGGTCCTTATTGTTGCTGTCGCCATCGCAGTGTTCGGCATGCGTATATACAACACACAGAAATACGATTTGTCCGGAGAAATGCCGAATTATCATGATCTGTCGGATTATCCGGATTCATTCACAGGAGGGACCATAGAGTATTTCGAGTCGGGCGGGGCGTCGGGTTTCCATCTGTTGCCCGATACGCCTGTTGCAACTGAGCCCATTGCCGTATTCGGAGGTTCCGAGGGCAGCAGTAATTTTGATATGGCACTGCAGCTTGCAGAGGAAGGCTATGAAGTGTATTCACTGTTCTTCTTTGGGGCACCGAACCAGAATGAAGAGCTCTCTCAAGTACCTTTGGAATTTTTCGGTGACTTTCTGAAACATGCAGAACTTGAAGGTGAAGAGGTCACTGTAATCGGTGCATCCAAAGGCGCGGAACTTGGGCTCGTGCTGACTAACTATTATGATGAAATCAGCAACCTGGTACTGTATGCACCGAGCAGCTATGTATTCCAGGGTCTCAGTTTCGGCCGGGAGTCCCATTCTTCCTGGACATGGGATGACGAGGATCTGCCTTACATCAGTCTGCAGCAGTCGGATTTCTGGGCATTCGCAAGAACGATTTTCGATTCGATTGTACTGAACCCGGTGAAATACAGGGAAACCTATGTTTCTGCGGTCGAAACAAATGATAACAGCGAAGCTAAGCGTATCGATACATCAAACTTCGGTGGAACCGCCCTTTTGATTGCTGGAGGGGACGACGCGATGTGGCAGAGTGAAACTGCAGCGAAAGAGATAGGAGAAGCACTGGGCGATCGGGCAGAGATGGATATATACCCTGAGGCGGGGCATCTGTTTGGTGCGCCGCCCGCAGTTGGCGGTCTTGCAGTTGGCGGTACGATCGACTCCAATGAGGCGGCGAAGGACGAGAGCGACCGTCATCTCCTGCAATTTCTGGAAGAGCATGTGAAGGACTGAACAGTGGGATTAAGAGAAAACCGGGGTTGGCCCCCGGTTTTTAAATTGGCTAAATTTTTAAATAAAGGTTGTAAAACGCTTACACATATCCTATACTTTAGTGAACCGATTTACTAAATCGGTTTAGTAAACGATGTGAGGTTATCGTATGAAAAGAGTGACCATCAACGATGTCGCACAGGCTGCACATGTTTCGAAAACCACGGTGTCCCATTATCTGAACGGCCGTTATACAGCGATGGGCGAGGATACAAAGAAGAGGATCTCGCGTGCCGTCCGGGACTTGAACTATCAGCCGAATGTCGTGGCAAAAAGCCTGAAAGATAAAAAAACGATGACCATCGGTATCATCGTGGCCAATATATTACATAGTTTTTCCACACAGATCATCCGGGCGATAGAGGATTATGCACGGCGCGTAAACTATCATGTCATCGTCTGCAATGCGGATAACGATCCGCATAAGGAGGAAGATTATATAAGGATGCTGCGGGCGAAACAGATAGATGGCATAGTAGTCATCCCGACCGAGGGGAATGCCGGTCTGTTCACCGGGCTCGCAGCAGACGGTTACCCGACAGTATTCGTTGACCGGATCATTGAAGGTGCCCCAGTACCGTCATTCATGCTCGATAACGAAACAGCGGTCCGTGTGGCATTCAGCCACCTTACCGGGAAAGGGCACAGTGCCATCGGTTTTGTGTCGCAGCCGCTTTGTGGAATAACACCGAGGCATGAGCGGATGGATGAGTACAGGCGGCTGTGCGGGAAGAACGACATGGGAACTTTTGAAATCGTTGGAAAACTCGATGTGATGGAAGATTGCATAAGCCGTCTGACAAGTGAGGGAAAACTGCCCGGTGCATTGATCGTGTCGAATGATCTGGCGCTGTTTGAAGTGCTGAAGGCACTAAAACATCTTGGGCTTATCATCCCGGATGATGTTTCCATCATTACCATAGATGATATTGGATTCGCTGAATTCTTCAACCCGGCAATCACAGTCGTGGCCCAGCCGGCATTCAGCATAGGCACAGAGGCGGCGTGGTCTTTGTTCGACATCATCAACGGAGAAGAGCGTCCGGTTAAAACGCACAGGTTCACGCCTGAATTGATAATAAGGGAGTCGGTGAAGGATTATGCAAATGAATGAAATTTTGAAAACGGTATCTGAAGAGGTTGGAAAGGTGTGCAGTTCTGTGGATGAGATGGAGCTTGAAGCACTCGGTACAAAAATCGAAGAAGCGGACAGTATCTATATATACGGCAACGGCCGGAGCGGCCTGGTGGGCAGGATGACCGCGATGCGGCTGATGCACAGCGGCTACAGAGTTTACGTGATTGGAGAAACGACGACACCCGCTTTCCGGGAAGGAGATCTGCTTCTCATTCTGAGCGGTTCAGGCAAAGGACACTCGGTCAGGACGATGACGGAGAAGGCAAAAAGGCTGGGCGGCAACACAGCACTTGTCACTGCATCAGACGACAAGGAACTCCGTGAAACGTTCGATGCGGTGCTGTCCATCGATGCCAGCACCAAACACAATGACATCCCGACAATCCAGCCTCTCGGCAATCAGTTTGACCAGTCCATGCATCTCATACTGGATGGTCTGATCATCAATCTCAACAAAAAGGCAGTCAAAGACGACCGGGAAATAAAAGCGAAACATTTCAATCTGGAGTAGAGGAGTACTATTTATGAAAAAATTTTTTCTGACCCTGCTTGCAGCAGTGACAAGTATGACCCTTGTATCCTGTTCCGATGTAAAGAATATCGAGGAAGGGACAAAGGAGGAACCGATCAAGATCATAGCGGCACACAACCAGACTTCGAGTGAAAGTCCCTACCAGGCGGGTCTGCTGAAGTTCAAGGAAGTGGCTGAGGAGAAGTCCGACGGCCGGATAGAAGTTGAGGTGCATGCCGGCACCATCGGTACAGAGGAACCGGAACTTGTGCAGAAGCTCGTGGTCGGAGCGGCGGATGTCGTACTGGTGTCACCGGGCTTCATGACCCGGACGGGCATACCGGAATTTGATTTCTTCGCACTGCATTACCTGTTCGAGAGCTATGAGCATTGGGAGCAGGTGGTAGACGGTGACATCGGGCAGGAGTTTGCAGAGACGGTGAATGAGAAGTCAGACAATGACTTCAAGATGCTCGGCTACTGGTCAGCCGGCGCCAGGCACTATTACGGCAAAAAGCCGATAGAGGAAATGTCGGATCTGAACGGGATGACCATCAGGACACAGACATCCGGTGTCGTATCCGATTTCTGGGAACAGACCGGCGCGATTCCGACATCCGTCTCATGGGGCGAACTCTACCAGGCACTGCAGCAGAATGTCGTGGACTCCTCTGAGAACTCATATCCATACTTCGTACAGCAGAACCATCATACGACAAAGAACGGCAAATACATCTCCGAGACCGCACACGATTATACGACCAGATTCCTGCTTGCCAACGGCAACAGGTTTGACGAATATCCCGAAGAAATACAGGACATACTGATGCAGGCAGCAGAAGCATCCGTTGAAGCAGAGCGGGAAGCGGTGCTCGCGCAGGATGAGGAGTATAAGGAGATTGCCATCGAAGACGGAGCGGAAGTGAACCAGATGGATACTTCCGAAATGGAGGAAGTGGCAAAACCGATCCAGGACGGGCTCGCCGAAGAGCTGGATATGACTGAAACACTGGAAAAGATCAGAAGCATGAGGGAAGAATAATGAGAGTTCCGGAGGTGGAAGAATGAACAGACTGATAAAGACGATAGAAAAGATACAGATTACTGCGGGTATCATATTTCTGATAATCTTTTTCCTTGCCACACTGCTGCAGATCATCACCCGCTACATGGGCATGTCGGTTTTGTGGACGGAGGAACTTGCAAATAATGCATTCATCTGGGCCATCTTCATGGGAGCGGCCGTCATGGTGAAGCATAAAGAACATTTCACATTCGATTTCCTTCAGATGAAGCTGGGCCAAAAGAACAAATTATACCTGAACATATTCATCGATACACTTCTCGTGGCATTCAACGTACTGATCACAATATACGGTTTCCAGCTGCTGGAGCATTTCTGGAACTATACATGGGAAACAATGCCGGCGCTCAAGATGGGCTTTATCTGGCTGGCTGTGCCGGTAATGTCCGTGACGATGATCCTGTATTCTGTGGATCATATTGCAGACTCGATCGGGAAACTTAGCAAAATGGATGGAAAGGAGGTCGGTAACTGATGGGTTATCTCCTGGTTTTACTGTTTATCATACTGCTTGTAATCGGGGTGCCGATTGCATTCGTCATCGGAATCGTGGCATTGCTCGGCATGATGACGATTCCTGATATACCGGAAGTGATCATCCCGATGAAGATGGTCAACGGGCTGGATTCGTTCGTCCTGCTCGCCGTGCCGTTGTTCATACTGGCTGCGAACCTGATGAACTCCGGTAAGATTTCCGAAAAGATGATCGATCTGGCGCTTGCCATCGTCGGCCCATTGAAGGGCGGGCTCGCCCAGGCGAACGTGCTGGTGTCCATGATCTTTGCCGGTGTGTCCGGTGCCGCTCAGGCGGATACTGCGGGTACCGGGAAAGTGTTGATCCCGAGCATGCTTAAAAACGGCTACGACAGGGAGACGGCTGTCGGTGTCACCGCAGCCTCCTCCACAATCGGTGTCGTCATACCGCCGAGCATCCCGATGATCATCTTTGCAGGGGTTGCCAACGCATCCGTCGGCACGCTTTTCCTGGGTGGAATCATACCCGGTATACTGATCGGCCTCGGCATGATGATATTCATATATTTCCTGTCCGTGAAAAAGGGGTATCCGACTTTCAAAAGGGTGCATCTGAAGGAAATAGGGAAGAAGTTCCTGGACACTTTCCCGGCACTTCTGACAATCATCATCATTATCGGCGGCATAATGACCGGCCTGTTCACGGCCACTGAATCGGCGGCGATCGCTTCGGTCTACACGCTTCTTATCAGCATGTTCTACTATAAGACACTCAAAATAAGGGACCTGCCCAAGATCATCTTTGATACACTGTCACTCAGCGCATTGTCCCTGTTTGCCCTGGCGACTGCCAGTGCACTCGGTGAGCTGCTGAGCTATTATCAGCTCGCGACACTTGCACAGACATTCTTTACTGAAAATATTTCGATGAAATGGGTATTCCTTCTGCTGATCATCGGTTTCTTCCTGATCATCGGAACGTTCATGGATGCGATACCTGCAATGATCCTGTTCGTGCCCATCATACTGCCGGCATCCGAAGCATTCGGCATCGATCCGGTGCATCTCGGGCTCATTGTCATAATCACGCTCGCCGTGGGTCTCGCGACACCGCCATACGGATTATGCCTGCTCATTGCCAGCAAGATCGGCGGCTTGTCCATTGAACGCTCGTTTACGGCAGTCATCCCGTATCTTCTCATCATCGTTGCAGTACTGCTCTTGATAGCATTTGTACCGGGACTTGTGTTCATCATACCTGATATGATGGCAGGGGGTGCAGAATAAATGGAGAAAGCTTTTGAATATCTCAATCAATATATTGAAGACGGCAGCATCATCGGGATGGGATCCGGCACGACTATAGAAAAATATATCCCGGTGATGAAAGATCACATTGATAGGCAGGATCTGTCAGTGGAGTTTTTATCCACCTCGCTAAAAACCGAAAAAGCGCTGCAGAACCTGGGTCTCACCGTCATCCATGATGCAGAGAGGGTGGACGCCGCAATTGACGGAGCAGACCAGTTCACAGGAAACTGCCTCGCAGTAAAGGGAGGCGGAGGATCGCTCATGCGCGAAAAGCAGGTGGACTACTTTGCCGGGAGGCTCATCCTCGTTGCACACGAGCGTAAAAAAGTGGAGGACTTTGGCGGAGTTGAGATTCCGGTTGAGATTAACCAGTACCTCTACAGGATGACAGGTAGGCTCCTCGAAGCAACCGGTGCTGCGACACAAATGAGAATGGCCGGAGGGGGGCTGTTCGTCACTGACAATGGGAATTACATCGTAGACTGCACTTACAGAACGGTCGATGATCCAGGTGAGCTGCACCAGGAACTGGTGAACATCCCGGGAGTTGTCGAAACGGGCATATTCGACAGGCATATCAAAGAGATCGTCTCGTTCAATGAACAGGGCTTTAAAACGTATGACTGATCAGAAAGAGGAGAGGAATTTATGAAGCTTCAGATCGCACTCGACAGGTTGACGTATGAAGAATGCTTCCGGATACTTGCCCAGGTGGGTGAATCGGTGGATATCATCGAGGTCGGCACCGGTATCATCAAGGAATACGGGCTCGGCATCGTCAGGGATATAAAAGAGAGGTACCCCCGGAAATCGGTGCTGGCCGATGTCAAAATATGTGACGCCGGAAAGAGTGAAAGCGAGACGGCATTCGATTACGGGGCGGATATCATCACTGTCATGTCTTTCGCCGACATGAACACTATAGGCGCCTGTGTGGAGGCTGCTGAGGCAAGGCAGAAAGAAGTTGTGGTCGATCTTCTGAACAATAAAGATCCGGACGTCTTTGATCAGCTCGAATCTATCGGCGTCAGCTCTGTCAGTGCGCATATCGGCAAAGATCAGCAGTCGGGAGGCGCGGGTCACAATCCACTCTTCCAAGAGCTTACAACAGACCGGCACTTCAAAGTGTATGTCGCCGGCGGCATCAATGAAACCAACCTGGACCGCTATCTCGATCTGAACCCGGCAGTGGTCATCGTCGGAAGCGGCATCACCAAAGCGGAAGATAAAAAGGGAAAAGCGGGTTTGATTAAAAAATCATTGGGTAAATATAATTGAAACTGCACTAAAGGACAGTTAGACCGGGGGATGAGCATGGGAATGTTTCTCCTCTTTTTTAATTCAAATGGAGTGTGAAGGACAATGACTAAAATATACGCGCACAGAGGGGCGATGGGCACCCATCCCGAAAATACGATGCCGGCTTTTAAGGCAGCCCTTGATGCAGGAGTGGATGGTCTGGAGGTTGATGTGCATATGACATCGGACGGCCACCTCGTGGTCATCCATGATGAATATGTTGAGGAGAAGACCGACGGCCAAGGCCTCGTCAGGGATATGACACTTGCCGAGCTACGGACTTTGAGTGCGGGGGTCAGATACAAGGATTTTGAAGCCTATGAGGAAGCGTGGGACAAAGAGACTGTGCCGACGCTCGAAGAAGTGCTGGATCTTGCGGATCATCAGGACATAGAGCTCAACATTGAACTCAAGACAAACAAGGTCCTGTATGAGGGCATCGAAGAGAAAGTGGATGCGATGGTCAGCGCCTATTCGATCGAACACAAGGTGATCTATTCCTCGTTCCATCTGCCGACACTGATCCGCATGAAGACGATCAATCCGAATGCGAGGATTGCATGGCTCAGCAAAAAGGTGCCGGGTATCATCTATGACTATATTAATACGCTGAAACTTGATGCGCTCCACCTGTCATACAAAGCGGTGCTGAAAAAAGTGGAACGGATCAACCATACTGAAGATAAAGTCCGTGTCTGGACGGTCAACGACGCCGACAGTGCAAAACAATTTTTCGAACTCGGTGTCGAAGCTATCATGACAGATTTCCCGCGGGAGATGATTCAGGCCCGGGAGGAATATGAGGCAGCAGAAGCGGGAACAGGGGAATAACACGCGCAAAGGGGCGGTTGTATGGAAAACGAAGTATTGGTTGTGGGCGCAGGGCCGACAGGGCTGGCGATGGCAGTTGGACTTGAGCAGAGAGGCATACCGTTCAGGATCATCGATAAGGCAGACGGACCCGGCGAGGAATCTAGGGCCATGGTGGTCCATGCAAGGACACTTGAACTGTATGACCAGTTCGGCCTGGCAGGGGAAATGATCGATAAGGGAATCATTGCCGATAACGTTGCGATTTTCAATGACGGCAGAAAACGGGGGAAGATCACTTTCGGTAATATCGGCAAAGGACTCAGCCCTTTCCCTTTCGTGCTGAGCCTGCCCCAGGATGTGCATGAACGCATCGTCATCCGCTACCTGCAGACAAAAAATACTGAAGTCGAATGGAGCCGTGAGCTCCTCTACTACGAAGAAACAGATAGCAGAGTCAAAGCTGTCATATCAGGTGATGATGAAACGGAGACGCTTGAATGCAGTTATCTGTGCGGCTGCGACGGCCCGGGGAGCTCTGTCCGGAAACAGATGGGTTATGACTTTCCGGGAGGCACATACGAAGAGGTGTTCTTCGTGGCTGATGTGATGAGCGACAGCAGTGTCGGCGGTGTGCAGGTCCATATGTCAAAAGAGGGGTTTGCCCTTGTTCTGCCGTTAAGGACATCCGGTTCGCTGCGCATCATCGGCCTCGTTCCCGAGCAGATCGCCCAAAGAAAAGAAGATGCCCGGTACGGAGATGTGAGCGACTATGTTGAAAATCATGTAGGGATAGAGGCGGAAACAATCAACTGGTTTTCAACCTACAAAGTCCACCACAGGGTCAGCGAACATTTCAGGAAAGGACGGGTCTTCATCACCGGTGATGCCGCACATATCCACAGTCCGGCAGGCGGCCAGGGGATGAACACGGGCATCGGAGATGCGATGAACCTGTCATGGAAACTGGCCGAAGTGATCGAAGGGGGAATGGATGCGGAAATTCTTGACTCCTATGAAGAGGAAAGGATTCCGTTTGCAAGCCTTCTGGTCAGAACAACCGACCAGGTGTTCAAAGGCATGATTGCTGACAATCCCGCATCGGATGCAGTGAGAAATCTGTTCATGCCGGCTATGGCCCCTGCGCTCACACGGTTCAACGCAGTCCGGCGGACGATGTTCCGCCTCGTCTCCCAGATCCATATCGATTATGAGGACAGCATGCTGTCACGCGGCAGTGCGGGAAAACTCAAAAGCGGCGACCGGCTGCCGTGGGTAAAGTATGGGGACAGTGACAACTATGCGCCGCTTGAAGGTGCGGAGTTCCATTACCAGCTGTACGGTCAGACGAGTGCCGAGATGCGCCGGTTCATGCAAAATTCAAATTTTGCACTGCATGAATTCAACTGGACGGCAGCGGTGAAAAAGGCGGGCATCAGCAAAAACACCGTCATGCTCATCCGCCCGGACGGCCACATTGCGGCAATTGCCGGTGATAACAATGTGGAGCGGTTTTTCGAATATGAAAAAACCTTCATGAATGCTGATTAGTTCATTGACACAATACTCTGAAGGGTTTATCATGATCAATAACCTAGTAATAAAATATGAATTAACTTTTATCCAGAGAGGCGGAGGGAACTGGCCCGGTGAAACCTCGGCAGCAGGTCAGAATGATACTGTGCCAAATCCATCAGACCGTCCGGTCTGGAAGATAAGGCGGGCAGATGCGCTTTCTTATCCGGAAAGCGCATTTTTTAAAATCATGGATAAGGTTATGGAAGGGTATTGATCATATGGAAAAGATCTATGTAATTCATGAAAACAATGAATGGACAAAGCCACTCTATAAACGGTTTGAAGAGCTGGGACTGCCTTATGAAGACTGGAACCTCTCCCGCGGCACCGTCGATCTGAACGAGGCGCCGCCGGAAGGTATATTCTATAACAGGATGAGTGCCTCCTCGCATACAAGAGGAAACAGGTATGCGCCTGAACTTGCGGATGCTGTACTTGCCTGGCTCGAACACTACGGCAGGACGGTCATCAACGGGAGCGGTGCATTGGATCTTGAAGTGAGCAAAGTCCGCCAGTATCTGCAGCTTGAAAAATATGGGGTGAAGACACCGGAAACAATCGCAGCCGCGGGCAAAGAGCAGCTGATTGAAGCCGCGGAAAAATTCAGAGGCAGATCTTTCATTACAAAGCACAACCGCGCAGGCAAAGGCCTAGGCGTCCGGCTCTTCCAATCCCCGGAAGGCTTGAAAGATTATGTCGAAAGTGAGGATTTCGACGCGTCGGTCGACGGCATCACCCTGATCCAGGAATATATAGAATCACCGGAGCCCTTCATCACCAGATGTGAATTCGTCGGCGGTGAATTCCTGTATGCCGTGATGGTCGACACTTCAGACGGCTTCGAACTGTGCCCGGCAGACGCCTGCTCGGTCGAAGACCTGTTCTGCCCGGCCGGGGCCGATGCAGGCAGCCAGCCAAAATTCCAGATCGTCAACGGGTTTGACGAGCCCGTCATTGAAAAGTATAAAAAAGTGCTCCGGGACAACGATATCCAGATAGCCGGCATCGAATTCATCAGGGATAAGAATGGCACGATATATACCTATGACATAAACACGAACACAAACTACAACTCGAACGCAGAAGAAGCAGCCCGTCAGTACGGCATGCTCGAGATTGCGAAATACCTCGGATATCTGCTGAAAGTGGATACCGTTACAAACGAATAGGTATGATTAAGAAGCCGGGGGATCATGATCCCCCGGCTTCTTCGATTTTAACAGTATCCTTTTGAAAGGACATTGCTACTTCTTAACATCTTCAAGCATATCGACCATCAGCTGCTGGAGCGGCAGACGTCCGAGCAGTGCCCATTTCGGATATTTTTCAAGGCCGAGTTTTTCCTGGTGGGTGTACATATAGATATTGGCAGGGAATACTGCCCACAGGAATTTCTGCATTCCGTTCAGCTGCCAGTTTCTGATTCTGCCGAGAAGCAGCAGTACTCCGAAAGCAAACTCCAGCAGGCCGGTGAAGTAGGCGGTGAATGTCTTAAAGGGTATGAAGCCGGGTGTGATGCCGGCAAATTTCCCGGGTTTCAGGAAGTGGGCGATTCCTGCAATCAAAAATACTGTGCCCATTATGATTCTTTTCATGATAATCTCTCCTGCTTAACTGTCTTTGTGCAACAGTATATGCCCAAAATCTGCACAACACAAACAAAAGACGCCTCTGTGGGAGACGCCCTGAAATACTAGCCTGTCACGTGTTGTTCGCGGGAAGCTTTTTCCGCATTGACAGCAGGTGCTTTTCTTATATTGAAGACGATGTTGAGTATGATGGCCGTAAGGCTCCCCATCACGATGCCACTGTCTGTGAGGACGGATATGCGTTCTGGAAGTGCTGCGAACAGTTCAGGCACTGCGGTGACACCGAGTCCCATGCCGACGGAAATGCCGACGATCATCAGGTTCTCCTGCTTTTCAAAGTCTACATTTGAAAGCATCTTGATGCCGTAGGAGATGACCATGCCGAACATCGCAAGCATTGCACCGCCAAGGACGGATGTCGGGATGGCGAGTGTCAGTGCACCGATTTTCGGGACAAGGCCGAGCAGGATCAGCATGCCGCCTGCAATATAGATGATGTGGTTGCTTCTCACGCCGGAAAGCTGGACGAGGCCGACATTCTGTGAAAATGTCGTATACGGGAATGAGTTGAACAGGCCGCCGAACAGTATGGCGAGCCCTTCTGCCCGGTAACCGCGCTTCAGATCCTCTTCTCCCAGTTCCTTGTCGGTGATGTCACCGAGTGCAAAATAGACGCCGGTCGACTCGACAAGGCTGACGACTGCGACGAGAATCATCGTCAGTATCGGTGCAAGATGGAATTCCGGCATGCCGAAATAGAATACCTGTGGCAGATGGAACCAGGAGCTTTCGCCGACTGCAGAGAAATCCACGAGCCCGAAAAATGCACTGACCCCGGTACCGATCATGATGCCGAGCAGTATGGCGATGGATTTGACGAATCCCCTGCCGAATTTGAAGATCATCAGTATGACGAATAAAGTCCCGAATCCGATGGCAAGGTTCATCGGCGAGGCGAAGTTCTCACTGCCCTGGCCGCCGGCAAGATCGTTGAATGCGACGGGAATGAGCGTGATACCGATGACTGTGACGACGGATCCGGTGACGACCGGCGGGAAGAACCGGATCATCTTGCTGAAATACCTGGCGATGAGGACGACGGCGAGACCCGATACGAGGATGGATCCATAGACGGATTCGATGCCGTAGCTGTTGCCGATGGCGATGATCGGTCCGACGGCGGTGAATGTACACCCGAGTACGACAGGCAGACCGATGCCTGAAAATTTATTCTTCCAGACCTGCAGTATGCTCGCAACACCGCACATCATGATATCGATGGCGATCAGATAGGTGAGCTGGGCGTTGGACAGGCCGATGCCCGCCCCGATGATGAGCGGAACGATGACAGCCCCGGCATACATCGCAAGGACGTGCTGGAGTCCGAGGGACAGTGATTTCGTCTTAGACATCTGCATTGGAATGCTCCTTTTCCTTAACAAATTCGATTTTGCCTGCTTCGAGGTTTGCGATACGGGCGAGCGATTCTACATGATACCCTTTCTCCCTGAGGGCGCTCCCGCCCTCCTGGAATGCTTTTTCAATGACGATTCCGATGCCGGCGATCTCAGCGCCTGCCTGGTCCGCGAGATGGATCAGCGCTTCGGCGGCCTTGCCGTTGGCGAGGAAATCATCGATGATGAGCACCGTGTCATCCTCCCCGATGAATTTATGGGCGACACAGACTTTATTGATCTCCTGTTTTGTGTAGGAGTACACTTCGGAAGTAAGCAGCCCGTCCGTCAGAGTGAGGGACTGCCTTTTGCGGGCAAATATGACCGGCACACCCATCAAGAGCCCTGCCATCACAGACGGGGCGATGCCGGATGATTCAAGCGTCAGTATTTTCGTGATGCCTTTCTCTTCGAAACGGTTTTGGAACTCCCGTCCGATTTCATGCATCAGCGACGGATCGACCTGATGATTCAAAAAGTTGTCGACTTTGAGCACAGTTTCGGAAAGGGCGATCCCTTCTGTTAAAATCTTCTCTTTCAAAATATCCATTCTTTTCACCTCAGCCATTTTTTAAAACCATTCTTCCAAATAAAAAATCCCAAAACCACCGCGCATCCGAAGGATGAGCAACAGTTCCGGGATCAAAGGAGAATGTACACGGGTACATTCATATCCGTCCGTATTTTGCCCACCCATAGTCGGAACATTTACGGTGTCCGGTAGAAACTTGCAGACCATATCACTGCTATTATATGAGTGCTTTAATTTAGAATAATACTATTGTAACACCATTGACGAACTTTTCAACAGTATTATCAAATTAAGTTCATGTTTTAATGCGTTTTCATGAGGTCTGACAGAACAACTTTCGTGTTTTTGGAGTAGGACCTTATGAGATGATGATTATTTTTAGTATAATGAAAGAACAACAAACAATGAGGAGGAACGGATGTGTTCAAAGATCTGAAGGATTACTTCGCAAAGGCATTCCAGTTCAGGGGACGCGCGACAAGAAAAGAATACTGGGTGCCGAACATTGTGCTCGGCCTGTCCGGTATCGGTCTCGCGGCAGTCAGGGCGCCCCAGCAGATGCAGAACGTCCTGGGCGCACTCATTTCGATACCAATGATATCCCTTACTTCAAGGCGGTACCAGGATGCCGGTGTTTCGGGCTGGTTCCAGCTGCCACAGCTGATGTCATTTCTCTTGATGCCGCTCGTTTTCATGAGCTTCATCAAAAGGGGAGCCAAAGCGGCGGTCATCACAGTCATCGCACTTTTCAACATTACAGGGTTCATATTGACCCTCCTGCCAAGTGACGGGAACAACCGGTTCGGCAGACGGCCGTAAAATTTTTACCGTATATTTACAAAAAAGTAGTGAAACCACTTACATTCCGTGCTACAATTCCTTTAATAATTTATAGAAAGGGAGATTGTCATGGATGCGACACTTGCAGATTTTCTCTTCCAGCTTGCCGGCCTGTCGGCAATCGGCGGCTTCGGCTATCTGATCTACAGGCTCAATCACAGCGGCGAAAAAGATGATGGACAGGTAAGGCAATACGAATAGAACCCATAGATGTTTCAGGCTGTCACCTCATTATGGTGGCAGCTTTTATTTTCAAATGACGGCAAATTGAAAAATTTGAGAAAGTTGTATATCATAAATAGGTTAAACTTTTTATAAATAAGGACAGAAAGAGTGGGTATCGTGTTGAATTTTTTCAGACGCCAGTCGCGCAACCTGTTCCCGGGATATTTTGCGATGGTCATGGCGACCGGCGCATTGTCGCTTTCATGCTGGTATCTGGGGCTTCCCGTCGCTGCAGAAGCACTCATATACTTCAATCTATTCATATATGTAATCCTGCTCGCATTGAATATCATGCGGTTCACACTCAATACGGGTGAATTCCTTTCCGATCTCGGGGACCACAGCAAGGGGCCGGGATTCTTCACACTGATTGCCGGCACCGAAGTGCTCGGCAGCCAGCTGGTGGTCATCAAGGGATTGTATGTGTGGGGGTTCATATTCTGGAGCGTGGCATTCTTCCTCTGGGCAATATTGATGTATACATTTTTCACTATCATCATCGTCAAAAAAGTGAAGCCGGTGATAGAAGAGGCAGTGAACGGCGGATGGCTGCTGGCAGTCGTCTCCACAGAGTCCATCGCTGTGCTCGGGACACTGGTCGCTTCCGGCATGGGGGCTTACAGCGACATCATACTGTTCATTTCACTCTGCCATTTTCTGCTCGGCTGCATGCTTTACCTGAACATCATCGCATTCATATTCTACAGGCTGATGTTCCTGAAAGTGGAGGCGATGTCGCTCGCACCGCCGTACTGGATCAACATGGGGGCACTGGCCATCACGACACTCGCCGGTTCCGTGCTCATAATCTACGGCATGGATTCCGCACTGATCAGGGAGCTCGGGGTCTTCATCAAAGGCTTCACCCTGTTCTACTGGGTACTCGGAACATGGTGGATTCCGCTGCTCATCACACTCGGCATATGGCGGCATATTGTAAACCACTATCCGTTCACTTATGATCCCCAGATGTGGGGCATGGCCTTCCCGATTGCCATGTACACCGTCGGCACGACGAAACTCTCCCTCGCACTGGATCTCGGATTTCTGATGATCATTCCATACATCACGATATTCGCAGCCATCGGCGTGTGGCTCGCCATTCTCGCCGGAATGGTATTCAGCCTCACGAGAAGACAGTTGAGAAGGATGTAAAAAGAGGGCGGCCCAAGTCGGGCCGCCCTCTTTGTTCAGAACGCCTGAAGCAGTACGATGCCGGACAGGATCATGGTTACTCCGATGATCCTCCTCGCATCGATCGGGTTCTTATGGATGCCGAGGAGTCCGAAGTGGTCGATGAAGAGTCCCATCAGCATCTGTCCGAAGATGACGGTCATGAGTGTCAGCGTGGCACCGAGGTGCGGCATGAGGACGATGTTGGTCGTGACGTAGAGCGCACCGAGTATACCACCGATGAAATGCCACGGCCGGATGCTGCCGCTCGTGCTGTCATATGTGACGAAGCGGATGTGTCTGGCAACGATCAGTGACAGTATGAGCAGTGCGGCGGTGCCGACGATGAAGGATACGAGGGATGCGAAAAAGAACGAATCCACTTCATGCCGGAGTGCGCTGTTTACAGCGGTCTGGATGGGCGGCATGGCACCTGTGAACAGGCCGAGTGCGAGCCAGATGTTCGATGATTCCGCTGCCAGACGTGCGCTTTTCTTCTTATAGTTCATGAAAATGATGCCGGCAATCATGATGACGATGCCGAGCACCCTGAAAATGTTGATGGGTTGCACAGAGGCGTCAAACCAGCCGAACGTGTCGATCAGAAGGCCGATGACCATCTGTCCGGCCACCGTCATGATCACTGTAAGTGCCGCGCCGATCTTCGGCAGTAGCAGGACATTGCCGGTCAGGTAGATGACCCCCATCAGGCCGCCGACAAACCATATGTATGAAAAATCCTGGCTCGTCACGTATGACGGCGAAAGTTTTCCCGGGTTCGCAAAAAGGTTGAAGAGGACGAGCATGAGCGTGCCGACCAGAAAAGAATAGAACGACGACAGGAAGACCGACCGGGTGAATACGGCCAGCCGGCTGTTGATGGAAGTCTGGACCGGGATGAGTGTGCCCGCAACGGCCCCGAGCAGAATCAGCATTATCAAATCTTCCATCTCCTTTAAATTTTATCAGTATTAAGCCATTTTATACGAGAGGCGGAATATTGGCAACTCAGCCTTATTTAATATGCACGGTTCTAGTATACTGTAGGAATAAGAATCATTTGGAGGGAAAGCCCATGACGATGGAAACGAAGAATCTTAAACAGTCCCTGATCGGCTGGCGGAGACATTTTCACAGAAATCCGGAACTTTCATATAAAGAATATGAAACATCTGAATATATTGCAGAAGTGCTCGGGACATTCGACGGGATCGAAGTGTCGCGGCCGACGGAAACGAGCGTTCTGGGAGTGCTCAGGGGGATGAAAACCGATGGCCCGGTGGTACTGCTCCGTGCGGATATCGATGCACTGCCGGTGAGTGAGGAGACGGGTGTGGAATATGCCTCATCTAACCCTGGCGTGATGCACGCATGCGGCCATGACGCTCACTCCGCGATGCTGCTCGGCGCGGCATGTGAACTCTCGCGCATGCGCGGTGAAATCGACGGGGAAATCCGCTTCGTCTTCCAGCACGCCGAGGAGGACTTTCCCGGCGGTGCCACTGAACTTGTCGATCTCGGCGTGGCAGATGGGGTGGATTATGCTTTCGCCCTCCATGTGTCCCCCGATTATGAAACGGGATATTTCGCTGTGAGGGAAGGTGCATTCTGTGCCGCGGCGGATGACTTCCGCATCCGGATAACGGGCAGGGGCGGGCATGCCGCCAGCCCGGACACCGCAATCGATCCGATCATCACCGGATCCGAGTTCACGATGAGTCTGCAGACGGTTGTCTCACGCAAAATATCGCCGCACAAAGTGCCGGTCATCTCAGTCACCAATTTCCACGGCGGCGACGCAATGAACGTCATACCTGAACATGTTGAAATCGGCGGCACCGTCCGCTCGATAGATGAAGCGTCAAGAGTGCGGGCACGAGAGGAACTGGAACATGTATTAAAAGGGGTGACGGCGGCACACCGGGCGGAGTACACCATAGACTGGGACATTGGGTACCCATCGGTCTTCAACAGGACGGAAGCGGTGGAAGTGACCCGCAACGCCGCCGGAAAGATATTCGGCACCGACAAGCTGATCGAAGTGGACCAGCCGATTTTCGGCACCGAGGATTTCTCTTCGTTTTCACAGGCGGTCCCTGCATCCATGCAGTTCATCGGGGTGCACAGCAAGGAGGCGGGGGGATCCTACCCGCTTCACCATCCCAGGTTCACTGTTGATGAGGAAGCACTCGAGAAAGGGGCACTTTATTTTGTTGAGATCGCGAGAAGTCTGGTAACCTGAGGTTAATAAAAAATTGAGGAGCAGTGATCATGGACGTAACAGAAGCAATCAGAGGACGGCGCAGTCTGGGCAGAGTGAAGGACACGCCGGTTGAAAGAGAAAAGATAGAGGCGATGCTCGGGTCGGCGGTATGGGCGCCGAACCACCACCGTACGGAACCGTGGAAATTTTTCGTGCTGAGCGGGGAGGGCAGGAAACCACTGTCCCGTGTGCTCAAAGAGGCTGCCCGCGGCCGGGTGGACGATCCTGAGTCGGAGGAAGGAAAGAAGCGCATAGAGAAAATCAGCAAAAAGCCGTTCGCCGCTCCGACGGTGATCGCAGTCGTGCTGTCCCCGTCGGATAATCCGAAGGCAATCTACATAGAGGATGTCTGCGCGGTCGCAGCAGCGACCCAGAACATGCTGCTCACGGCGCATTCGCTCGGGCTCAGCGCCATCTGGCGGAGCGGTCCGATCTACAATACGCCCCCGGTGAAGGCGCACTTCGGTCTCCGGGAGGATGAGGAGATTCTGGGGCTCGTTTTCGTGGGTGAACCTGACATGGCAAAAGATAATGTCAAACGGGCCCCCTTTGATGAGAAGACGACATGGATCGACAGTGATGATCAGTAAGAACGGAGTGGAGGATTTTTTATGAAAGTGGCAGCAGCAATCTGTTTTGGGATGGGGACACTCATCATGTTCGGTACACAGACATTCCTGCCTGATGCACTGATAGTGCCCGGATATTTTGCCGTGTTCTTTCTATTCGTCGCCGGAATTTATATTACGTACGGCTCAGAATTATAATAAAAGAAAATGGAATGGGGAAACTGGATGGAGAAGCTTTATGAAATACTGCTGACGAGAAGTCTGTTGTTCATCATACTGATATTCACATTGTCGGTTTTGGGCGTCTATACATTTTTGACGATCGAGCAGCGTGAAATTCCCGAGACCGAAGTCAACCTTGTCAATGTCACGACGGCATGGCCGGGGGCGGACAAGGCGGACGTGGAGACGAATGTCACGAATCTCATCGAATCGGAGATTTTCGGTGTGGAGGGGCTTGAGGATGTATCCTCGGTGTCTCAGGATGACGTGTCCGTCATCACACTTCAGCTTGCGGACGGCAGCAATCCGGATGATGTACTGAATGACGTCAACAACGTCGTGGCCGGACTCGGCGGCGACCTGCCGGAAAATGCTGCAGAACCGGAAGTGGAATCACTGAGCAACAACTTCCCGCTCCTAAGCTATCAGATCCACAGTGATGACAGGCAGAACCTGGACGGGGCAAGGAACGGCCTCGAGAAGCTGGAGCAGGAAGTATCACAGATGGACGGCGTCGACAGTGTCACGCTGAAAGGCTATGAAGACTATAAGTATGAGATCCAGCTGGACTGGGATGCCATGGCTGAAAACCAGCTGAACCCGAATGAAATCATGAATGAGATCGAACTGTCGCTGAATCCGGTAATACTCGGTCAGGACACGGAAGGCGATGAGACCATCCGCCTGTCATTCAAGGACCGGGAACCGGCCGAAGTCCTTGGGCAGGTGAGGGTCGGCGATGAAGACATACCTCTTGATGAGGTGGCTGAAGTTGCGGAAGTGCAGGATGTGCCTCGGGACATCGTGGAGTTTGAAGGGGCGCCGGCGGTTTCCTTCACTGTCTTCCTGGCACCGGGTGAAGATGTGCCTTCTGTGTCGGAAGAGGTCGAATCCGTCGTTGATGACGGATTTGGAGAACTCCCTGGAGATATAGCGGTGGATAACATCTCCTCCGAACGTGAGAATGTCGAAGATATATTCGTCGGACTCTATACATCACTCGCCATCGCACTGCTTGCAGTCATCGTCGGCACATCCCTCGGCCTGTCATGGTTCGGTTCCGTCACGGTGATGGTTACTGTGTTCCTGTCGGTGCTGATCGGGCTGGCGCCGATTCCGTGGATGGGTGTCGACCTCAACCAGATATCCGTCATCGGACTGATCATCGCACTCGGCATACTGGTCGATGACTCGATTGTGGTCAACGACAACATAGAGCGGCGGTTTGCGGTCGGGGACAGGCGGATGGACGCCGTCTACAACGGCGTGAAGGAAGTCGCCCCGTCTGTCATCGCCTCCACGCTTGCAATCGTCTTTACATTTTCACCGCTGCTGCTCCTGTCCGGAGCGAACGGTGACTTCATCAAGGCGCTGCCGAGCATACTGATATCGACGATGATCGTATCGACCGTGCTGGCACTGACATTCGTGCCGGCCGTCCGGTATCTGATCGTCAAAAAGAAGGTGCCGAAGCATCCCGGCCTGATCGGCAGGGCGTTCACATGGTGCAGTAATCTCTATGCGGACAGAATTCTGCCGAAGATCATAAAGCGTCCGCTGCTCGCATTTCTTGCGGTGCTCATCGTCGCTGTGCTTTCTGTCGGGCTGATCCGCTTCACGCCATTTGAATTTTTCCCCGAGGCGGACCGGTCGGAAGTGACCCTCGACCTGATATTCGATGAAGGTCAGACGATCGAAAAGACGCATGAAGACGCGCAGGAGTTACTGTCCTATCTGACTGAGGAGATGGATCATGTGGAATCCGCTTCGTTATTCACGGGGGAGGGGCTGCCGAACCTGTTCGGTGCGTCACTTGAGCAGTCAGGGCCGAACACGGCACAGATTGCGCTTGAGATAGATAAAGAAAAGATGAGTGCATCAGAAACCATCGATGAATATCAGAGCAGGGTCCGTGAGGAATTCCCGGAGGCCACGATATTCATGGAAACGATCATCCAGGGGCCGCCGGCAAGTGCGCCGGTTACGGTCGAACTGTTCGAGGAGGATCTGGACACGCTGAACAATGAAGTGGACGCACTTACCGAGTTGCTTGAATCTAAGGGGGCCATCGTCACTTCCAATATTGGCAGCCAGGTTCAGACCATGAATTACAGCATCGATTATGCGGCGCTTGAAGAGGAAGACGTGTCCGTCTCCCAGGTGAAGAATGAATTGAACATGATCTCAGAGGGCATTCCGATCCAGGAGATCATCATGGACGGGGATTCGAGAGAGACGAATCTCAAGTATTCGGATGAATACACGATATATAACGTGGACATCGTCAAGCCGGGTGAGGGTGCGCCCGAGACGTATCCGCTGTCTGATTTCGTCAACATCGAAGAGACAAAAGACACGCCTTCCATCCAGCACAGCAACGGGGACCGGACGGCCGAACTCCAGGTGTACGCGGATGACGAGGAAATGGTGAATCAGACCATCGCAGACTTCGAAAAGGGACTCGGCGGTACGACAGAACTTACAGTCGGCGGTGAGTCATCGGATCAGACCGACTTCTTCGTCGAGATCGGGATTTTATTCTCAGTGATACTGGTGCTTGTGTATCTGGTCATCGCCATAGAATTCAACTCCATCGTCATGCCGCTCATCACAGTGTTCAGTATCTTCCTGGCATTCAGCGGCGGCATCATCGGACTCTTCGTCACCCAGACACCAATCAGCTTCCTCGGCATCATGGGGATGGTGTCACTGTCCGGAATTGTCGTCCGGAACGCCGTCGTACTGATCGACTTCATCGAAGCCAGGCGCAGAGCAGGGGAATTCGATATCCATCAGGCGATCTTCGAAAGCGGCCGGGTAAGATTCAAACCGATCGCGCTGACAACATTCACCAGCATCATCGCACTCGTCCCCGTCGCGCTCTCCGGGGACGTGCTGTTCGAACCGCTCGCGGTGACTGTAATCGCAGGGCTCGCATTCTCGACAATACTGTCACTCATCGCGACACCGGCACTGTACTATCTTTACTACCGCCTAAGATACAGAAAATAGATGAAAGGATAAGCCCTCCCGGCCGGGAGGGCTTATTTTTGTAGGAGCGGGGCGAGGGTGCAGGGTGGTCAATCCGGAACAGGGAATAAGCCGGCGTGAGAGCGGCTACTCATTCGTAAGCATCTTTTCATACGATGGAATCTCGCCCTTCTGGTATGTCCCCAGCATATTGATATAGTTGCTCACATGCCGGACATCCTCCAATGCCTCGGCCAGCACGGAGTCTTCCCTGCCTTTTTCGACATCGATGAAGAATCCGTAGGAGAATGGCTTGTGCTGGATCGGGCGGGAGGTGAGGTTCAGCAGATTGATGCCGTGACGGCTGAAAATGTTCAGGATTTCGCTCAGCGAACCGGTGCTGTGATCGGATTCGATGTAGAGCGATGTTTTATTCGTCTCCGGCCGCGGGCCCTGCACACCCCTGCGGAAGAACAAAAACCGCGTGGTATTGAGTGGGTTGTCACTGATGTTTTCACGGATGACGGTCATATCATACAGAGCTGCGGCATGGCTGCCTGCGATTCCGGCGATGTGTGGGTCGCCGGTTTCTTTCACCATCTTCACCGCTTCAGCTGTGTCTGTATATTCCCGGACTTCTATGTTCGGATATTTGCTCAAATAGGAATAGCACTGTTCGAGTGCCTCAGGATGGGAATAGACGGTCGTGATATCGGATATTTCCGCGGCGGACTCCATGATCAGTGCGTGGTCGATTTTGATGTATACTTCCCGGACTGCGGAAACTTCCAGATATTTCATCAGATCGATGGTGCGGGTGATCGGACCGCTTGTGGAGTTTTCAACCGGCAGTGCAATGTAATCGAGCTCCCCGTCCATCATCGCCGAAACAAGGGTCCTGAAAGTGGGATAGCCTTTCATTTGATACTCTGTTCCGCCTGCAAACTTTCTGCATGCCAACTCGCTGTATGATCCTTCGACGCCCTGATATCCAATCAACATAAAAACCACTCCTCGAATATTGTGAAATAAAAAACCATCCGGACCCGCCTGCAGGAGGCACCCGAATGGTTAAAAAGGTGATGAAAAAATCCAGCCATTCAGATTGCTCCATGGCCGGATTTTGAAAATTTGCGTGTTCAAATCAGCCATCATAGATATATGCATGCCGCCTATATCCACGATGGAATATAGACGCTATCTAAAATCGCTGAAAAAGAAAGTATTCAATTGAGTCTGCATGTATGTGTTTGACATAAGTATCACTCAATTCAATTAAGATTGTAACAAATGATATCAGTACTTCATTTGAAAGTCAATGATTTTTATCGAATATTCAGGCAAATTGGTTCTGCCACTGATTTTACGCAAATCAGTTAAGTTAAAAACAGTTATTTATCTATTCGGTATATTCGGAAAATGTGATAGGGTAAAATGGGAAACGGTATCTTCAACTTTTGAGATGCCGTCAAAACAAGGGGGGAGAAAATTGAGTAACAACGAAGAATTGGATCGTGCTACAGGGGAGAGGAAGGTTGAGAAACTGGAGTTCCGGATGGGACCATTTGGGGCAGCGGTTCCTTTACTATTCTTTGTAGTATGGGCGATTACAATCAGTGTAATGCAATTGTCATCTGAAGTTGCGCTCGTTCTGGGTTCCGTGATGGGTGTGACCCTGGGGCTTCTTTTATGCAAAAGCAAATGGGAGGACTACGCACAGGGGCTGTTTGACGGCCTGGCACAGCCGATAGGTGTGATCGCCATGGTGGCATGGTTCTATGCCGGCATGTTCGCACAGATTCTGCAGGTCGGGGGACTGGTGGAAGGGCTGGTCTGGATCGGTTCGGTGACAGGCGTCGAAGGCGGCCTGTTCGTAGCGCTGACTTTCTTACTGGCATCAACATTCTCAACTGCTGTCGGTACGGGATACGGGACCACCGTTGCGTTCTGTACGCTGATGTATCCGGCGGGTGTCGCAGTGGGAGGAGACCCGACGTTCATGTTCGCCGCCATTCTGGCAGGTGCAGTATTCGGTGATAACCTGGCGCCGGTTTCCGATACGACAATCGTATCGGCTACGACACAGGAAGCGGATGTGCCGGGCGTCGTCCGCAGCCGTTTCAAATATTCGATTGCTGCAGCTGTACCGGCCGTCATCCTTTTTGCAGTATTCGGCGGTAACGGCTCGACGACGAGCCAGGCTTCTGCAGGATCCATAATGGAAACCGTGGGCCCGAGCGGACTGATCATGCTCGTGCCTTTCGCAATCGTCCTCATCCTTGCTTTATCCGGGCAGCATCTGCTGACATCGCTGACATGGGGGATCCTGGCGGCGATCGTATTGATACTGCTGATTGCGCCGGGGACACTCGGGGACATCATACGCTTCGATGCGGACTCCGATAATGTCGTACAGGGCGCGCTTGTGTCCGGGCTGACAGGGTATTTCAACATGGCAATACTCATCCTGCTGATTGTCGGGTCAGCCCATCTGATGCGTCTCGGCGGAACAATGGCCGCGATAACGAACGGACTGGTCAAATGGATCAGGAATTCCGTCCGGAGAGCAGAGCTTTCCATCTGGGCGATTGTTTCTTTACTCAACAGTTCCATAACAATCAATACGGCAGCAGAAATCGCGGCTGCGCCATTCGTGAAGGAAATCGGTGAGAAATATCAGATCCACCGCTACCGCCGTGCAAACATGCTGGATGCGGTGACTTCGGCCCTAGGCTATATTTTCCCGTGGGGTGCACCGGTTCTGCTTGGCTGGTCGACGATCCAGACGATAAAGGCAGACTCGTACGACTGGCTGCCTGTCGTAGAGCCGACGGCAGTATTCCCGTTTGTATTCCAGGGCTGGTTCCTCTTCATCATCATGCTCATTGCAGCACTTACAGGATGGGGCCTGCGCTATGAAGGGAAAAATGGTGAAGAATTGATGGAAAGACCTGATGAAAACGAAAGCTGATACAAAAAATCTCCGGCGTCACTTATCATGAAGTGATGCCGGAGATTTTTTATGTCGGACAGCGGTTACTGCACGCTGAACTGTGCCTCGTGAAGTCCTCTGTAGATGCCTTTTTCGATGGCAAGCAGTTCCTCATGGGTGCCGGTTTCAGTGATGCCGTCTGCCGTCACGACCATGATGCGGTCTGCGTTTTTGATCGTTGCGAGCCTGTGGGCAATGACGAGCGTCGTCCTGCCCTCGGCGAGGCGGTTCAATGCCTTCTGGATCTGCATCTCTGTTTCCGTATCGAGAGCGCTGGTTGCTTCATCCAGAATCAGTATCGGTGGATTTTTCAGGAACATCCGGGCAATTGCAATCCGCTGCTTCTGGCCGCCTGAAAGCTTGACCCCGCGTTCACCGACGACAGTATCGAGTCCATCTCGGTAGCTTTCAACGAGTTCAGTCAGCCGGGCTTTGCCCAGAGCTTCATGGATTTCCCGATCCGTCGCCTCGGGCTTGCCATATGCGACGTTGTCACGGAGCGTACCCGAGAACAAAAATACATCCTGCTGCACTGTGCCGATATTTTCCCTGAGTGAGGACAGTGTCAGGTCGCGGATGTCGGTGCCGTCGATTTTGATCATCCCGCCGTCTATATCGTAAAATCGGGGAAGGAGAGAACAGAGTGTCGTCTTACCGGCACCGCTCGGTCCGACTATGGCAATCGTTTCACCCGGGTTCACGGTAAGTGAAATGTCATCAAGTATCATCTTTTCTTCGTACCTGAAATTGACATTTTCATATGTGATATTCCCGCGGACATCTTTCAATTCAACCGCATTATCACGCTCTTTGACATCGGGTTCCTCGCGCATGATCTCCATGAAATGGTTGAATCCGGCGATGCCGTTCGGATACAGTTCGATGATTGCATTGATCTTCTCGAGCGGTTTGAAGAGCATGTTTGAAATCAGGACGAAAGCGACGAATTCCCCGTAGGTCAGCTCCCCGTTCATCACGAAATACGTGCCCGCAATCAGGATGAACACTGTCACCAGGCGCATGAGCATGTAGGTGGATGAATTGTTGAAGGACATGATCTTGTAGGCCTTGAGCTTCGTCTTCCTGAACGCCTCGTTGATTTCCTTGAATGCCCGGAGTTCGCGGTCTTCATTGGCGAATGCCTGTACGAGCCGGATGCCGCCGACCTTGTCCTCGATCATATGGTTGAAGTCAGAAACCCGTCCGAACAGCTCCCTGAATGCGACTGTCATCTTCTTATTGAAATATATGGCGATGATGAGTATGACGGGAACGATGATGAATGAAATCACCGCAAGCTCGGCATTGATCGACAGCATTATGCCGAAGGCGCCGAGCAGTGTCATTACAGCGATGAACAGGTCTTCGGGGCCGTGGTGTGCCATCTCCCCGACGTTCATCAGGTCATTCGTCAGGCGTGTCAGCAGCCTGCCGGTCTTCGTATTGTCAAAAAAACGGTAGGACAGACGCTGGATGTGGCCGTACATTTCGTTTCTTATATCACGCTCGATGTTGGTGCCGAGCATGTGGCCCCAGTATGTAACGATGAACTGAAGCAGCGTGTTGAACAGGTAGATTGCCACAAGGCCGGCTGCTGCAAGGAGTATGAGCTGGACATTTTCACCGGGGAGCAGCTCGTCGATGAACAGGTTGACGATGAGCGGGAACGCGAGCTCGAGCAGGCCGACGATGACCGCACATGTGAAATCCAGCATGAACAGTGCTTTATATGGTGCATAATAGGAGAAGAATTTCTTCAAGGGTGACCCTCCTTTTATTTCGAAATATGAAATTTTAATCCATCAAAGATTATAGCATGGAAATGAAGGGCTGCGGGGGAAAATAAAAGAAACGGGAGGCGCTGTGTGATATTATAAAGTAAACAGAAACGGTCAGAATTTAGGAGTGGAATGATATGGCGAAATTGAACGTGGGAATACTCTACGGCGGACAGTCGACGGAGCATGAGGTGTCGATGCGTTCGGCAGAGAGTGTACTGGACGCCCTGGATAAGGATAAATATGATGTGAAGCTTGTACATATTTCAAAGAAAGGGGAGTGGCTGCTCAGCCACCAGTCCGAAGAGATCAGGAGTCTTGAAGCAGGTGACGGGGCAACAGGGCTGTCCATCATCCCGTCGAAACAGCTGTCATCGAAAAAAGGCGGGGAAGCCCTCGATGTCATCCTGCCGATTCTGCATGGTACCGCTGGGGAGGACGGCAGCGTGCAGGGACTGCTGGAGATGGCGGACATCCCGTATGTCGGCTGCAACGTGCGGAGTTCCGCCGTCTGCATGGACAAGGACATGACGAAAAAACTGCTGAAGCTTGAAGGCATAAAGGTGGCGGACTGGGTTTTATACAGACACGATGAAAAGGGCGGTGTGGACTACGGCACCGTTAAAAGGGAACTCGGCCTGCCGATGTTCGTGAAGCCCGTGAATCAGGGCTCTTCCGTCGGGGTTTCCAAAGTCACTGACGAAGAAAGCTTCTATGAAGCAGTGGCACTCGCATTTGAATTCGACACCAAGGTCATGGTCGAAAGTGCGGTGGAAGGCCGTGAAATCGAAGTGTCCGTCCTCGGCAACGCCCATCCCATTGTGTCAGTGCCCGGGGAAATCATTGCGAACACCGACTTTTACAGCTACGAGTCGAAATACATCGACGAGAACGGGGCGGCGCTGGAAATACCGGCGAAACTGGCGGAGGATACTAAACAGCGGATCCAAAAGACGGCACTTGATGCGTTCAGGATACTCGACTGCGAAGGCATGGCCCGGGTGGATGTCTTCCTGACGGAAACCGGTGAAGTCATCGTCAACGAAATCAATACACTGCCAGGTTTCACAAGCATCAGCATGTATCCGAAGCTGCTCGAAGCATCAGGTATCGGATATTCAGAACTCCTCGACCGGCTGATCGAACTCTCGCTTGAGCGGCATAACCGCGACCGCCAGCTGAAGACGGACATCATGTAGGTGGGGGATATGGCAGATTATGAAAGTGCGGTATTTACCAATATGTGTATGGTGTGTGACGGAAACAGGATCCTCGTGCAGGACCGGGTGAGCAGCAACTGGCCCGGCATCACTTTTCCGGGAGGCAAGGTTGAGGTGGGGGAGTCATTCGTTGAATCAGCCAGGCGGGAAGTTTATGAGGAAACGGGTCTTACTGTAAAATCTTTGAAGCTGTGTGGAACGAAACAGTTTCAGGACAAAAATGATGCAAGGTATGTCGTTTTATTCTACCGGACGGATGAGTTTGAAGGACAGCTTACTTCAAGTGATGAAGGAGAAGTGTTCTGGATTGATAAGAGCGAGCTTTTGGACTATGAGCTCGCCCGGGATTTCAAGGAGATGTTTGAAGTATTCGACTCCGAACTGCTGTCGGAGTTCTACTACTATGAAGAAGAAGGGGAAGTCAGGCTCAGATTGCTGTAGTAAGGTTATCCATCAAGATGTTGAGGGAGGAAGCACTATGTCATTTGAAATCAGAACTGCAGGTGTGTCGGATGCTGAAGATATTTCGAGAGTGCAGGTCGACAGCTGGCGTACGACTTATAAGGGGATAGTCAGCGATGATTATCTGTCCGCACTCGATTATAGAAAGCGCCAGGAAGTATGGGAATCGGTGGTTACACAGAATAATACGTTCCTGCTTATTGATGAGGAGGGCAGCACTGTCGGTTTTGCCGTCGGCGGTCCTGAACGCTCCGAGGAGCATATCGGATATGACGGGGAGCTTTACGCCATCTACCTTTATGAGGCGGTGCAGGGGACAGGAGGTGGACGCAGGCTGTTTGATGCGGTGGTCGCCGACCTCATCGAACGCGGTTTTGAAAGCATGATCATCATCGCGCTCGAAGACAACGATGCCTGCGGCTTCTACGAAAAGATGGGCGGCCGCGTCATCGCCAAGGAAGAAACGGATATCGGC
Source organism: Salinicoccus sediminis (assembly GCF_000986795.1). Classification (GTDB taxonomy): domain Bacteria; phylum Bacillota; class Bacilli; order Staphylococcales; family Salinicoccaceae; genus Salinicoccus; species Salinicoccus sediminis. Next base: position 53,918 of record NZ_LAYZ01000026.1, read on the forward strand.
GGCGACAGACTGACTGAACTCGTCTTCGGATGGAAAGATATCAAAAATATATAGATTGTTGCCTGAGCAGACCTTGCGGTCTGCTTTTTTGAGTTGTGGGGAGCCTATGCCATCAAAAAGGTGTCATGGCACAGGATGAGTCGGAAAAATCTCCATTTGGACAAGATTCTAGCCAAAATGGCCGCTCCAGATTAAATGACGAGGCCGCCTTTTTGCAGTTTCAGAAGCAGATCGGGTTTTTCTTCGGATAGTTCCATGTAATCTCCTCCGATCATCAGTTGCCTTTATTCTACCATCGGTGTGTGCCAATCGATAAATTTCCGCTCATTCGTATGGTAGAATATAACTAAAATGATTCTTGGGGGAATGGGATATGAAAGACAAACTTATTGAACGCCTGACGAGATACGTAAAAATAGACACGCAATCGGATGCAGCAAGTCACACGACACCGTCCACTGACAAGCAGTGGGACCTGATCAGGCTGCTCGAACAGGAGCTTAAGGACATCGGTATGGCCGATGTGGAAACAGATGACAAAGGATATCTCATGGCGACATTGCCGGCGAATGTCGAAGGTGCGCCGGTCGTCGGCTTCCTCGCACACGTGGATACGTCGACTGATTTCACAGGCGCCGGCGTCAACCCGCAGATCATCGAGTACGCGGGCGGGGACATCATTTTGAACAGGGAGGAGAATGTCGTACTGTCGCCGAACCAGTTTCCTGAACTGGAAAAATACGTAGGCCATACGCTGATGACAACAGACGGCACGACACTCCTTGGGGCGGATAATAAAGCCGGCATCGCCGAAATCATGACGGCGATGGAATACCTGATAAATAATGATGATATAAAGCACGGCAGGATACGTGTGGCATTCACGCCGGATGAAGAGATCGGACGCGGGCCGCATCACTTCGACGTCGACCACTTCGGTGCCGATTTTGCCTATACCGTGGACGGCGGCCCGGAAGGTGAGCTCCAGTACGAGAGTTTCAACGCCGCAAGTGCGCATGTGACATTCACCGGCAACAGTGTGCATCCGGGGACAGCCAGGGACAAGATGGTGAATGCGGGCCGTATGGCGTCCGAATTCGTCACGATGTTCGATGCAGATGAGACGCCGGAGCACACAGAGGGTTATGAAGGATTCATCCATCTGACGCGGATGGGCGGAGATGTTGAAAAGATGAAGGCGGAATTCATCATCCGCGACTTCGACAAAGGGAAATTCGAAGCCCGCAAACGTCTGATGGAGGCGAACGTCGCGGAGATAGGTAAAAAATACGGTGAAGAACGTGTCGCGCTTGAAATGCACGACCAGTACTATAATATGAAGGATAAGATTGAACCGGTGATGGAAATCGTCGATTATGCAGAACAGGCGATGCGGAATCTGGACATAGAGCCTGTCATCCAGCCGGTCAGGGGTGGAACCGACGGCTCCCAGCTGTCGTATAAGGGGCTTCCGACACCGAACCTGTTCACAGGCGGGGAGAACTTCCACGGCAAATTTGAATACGCCTCGGTCGATGTGATGGAAAAAGCAGTGAAGGTCATCGCGGAAATCAGCAGGCTCGCCAAAGACAGATGATATTTGTAAGCGTCCCGTTTCCGGGGACGCTTACACTCTTATATGCAGGAAGATCAGAGACGTACTTTTTCGATAATGAAAGCAGGAAATCTTATGACCCAACATGTACAGGAAATGGAAGAACAAAAAGAGATAAAGAAGCTGCCGCTGATGCTGGTCCTCCTGTCGGGTGCATTCGCCGCAATTTTGAATCAGACGCTGCTCGCAACAGCGATCCCGCATATCATGGCGGATCTCGATCTGGAAGCGGACGTGGCCCAGTGGCTGCAGTCCGTCTTCATGCTGGTCAACGGCATCATGATCCCCGTCACGGCATTCCTCATCGGAAAATTTACGACGAGAAGGCTTTTCTTCACAGCGCTCACACTGTTCGGAATCGGTACTCTGGTCTGCGGCACCGCACCGAACTTCACGATACTCATGCTCGGCAGAATACTCCAGGCTTCAGGCGCGGGCATCATCATGCCGTTGATGCAGACGATCCTGTTCCTGGTCTATCCGCGGGAGAAGCGGGGGACGGCGATGGGCTTCTTCGGGCTGGTCATCAGCTTTGCCCCGGCCATCGGGCCGACGCTGTCCGGCTGGTTTGTTGAAATCTATCCGTGGCGCGGTCTGTTCTACATCATACTGCCAATTGTCGTCATCGACCTCATCGTCGCGTATTTCATACTCAGGAATGTCACCGAGCAGACGAATCCAAAGCTCGATGTCACTTCGATCATCCTGTCGACACTCGGCTTCGGCGGACTGCTCTATGGATTCAGTGTCGCAGGCAGCGGCTGGCTGAACGCGACGGTCATTACGTCACTTGCTGTCGGAGCTGTGACACTGACTTTGTTCATCAGAAGGCAGTTCAGGCTCAAACAGCCGATACTTGAATTCAGGGTGTTCAAAGATCCGATATTCACCCTTGCCACAATCATCGGCATGGTGGCGTTCATGACGATGATCGGCGGTGCCATCATACTGCCGATCCTGATGCAGAACATGCTCGGCTTCACCGCATTCGAGTCCGGGTTGATGATGCTGCCGGGTGCACTTCTCATGGGCATCATGAGTCCCGTCACCGGCCGGATGTTCGATAAATTCGGCGCCAGGTGGCTGGTGATACCGGGGCTTGGCATCGTCACTGTGACCACCTTCATGTTTGCGGTGCTCGATACAGAAACGACATTCACATATCTTACGGTGGTCAATGCAGTCCGCATGCTCGGCATATCGATGGTGATGATGCCGTCCACCACCGCCGGGCTGAACCAGCTGTCGGACAGGCTGGTGCCGCACGGCACCGCGATGAACAACACGATGCGCCAGGTGGCCGGCGCCGTCGGAACGGCACTTTTCGTGTCGGTCATGACTATCGCGATGATCCCGGGGGAGGGGGCCGCCGGCATGATCCACGGTGTGAACATGTCATTCATACTCACCGGCATCTTTTCACTCGCCGGTTTCATCCTCGCATTCAGACTGCGCAAACCGGCAGAGCAGAAGCATTAGACAAAAAAGAGCAGCATCCCGCACAGGGGTGCTGCTTTTGTCATCAGTCCGACTCGATCAGACTGTTGAATTTTTTCAGCAGTCGGGCAAATTCCTCAATTTCCCCTTCATTCCACTGATCAATCATTTTGCGGAACCGCTCCTCGCGGCTTTCGCGGTTGCTTTCGAGCACTTCCTGCCCTTTATCCGTCATCTCGTACTTATAGGACCGTTTGTCCGTTTCAGATGGTGTCTTTTTCAAAAATTCCTTTTTGAGCAGATCTCCGGCCTGTCTGCTGACAGTGGAGATATCCAGGTGCAGCCGGTCTGCCATATCCTTTACACCCATCGGTCCCTTGTCGGCCAGCATGAGCATGATGAAATAGCTGGCCCGCTGGAGTTTCTGCTTTTCATCTATGTCGGGGGACCGGTGGCGGAGCCGCCGCACCATCATGGCGATTTCAAGTTCCAGTTTTTCCAGCGATCTATCATTGACCATGTGCAGATCACACTGCCTTTCAAATTTCGGGTTGTTTTCATTGACATCGAATATAGTTGTATAATACAATCATTTTTGTTCTATGTCTAGGAAAGAAGGAAATTTTATGTCTCCACAACTTGAAAGTAAAGGCCAATTGTCCAATAAAGGCCGTCTCACGCTGATGGCTGTGCTCCTGTCAGGCGCATTTGCCGCGATACTCAATCAGACGCTGCTGGCCACAGCAATCCCGCACATCATGGCGGATCTTGATCTGGAAGCGGACGTGGCCCAGTGGCTGCAGTCCGTCTTCATGCTGGTCAATGGCATTATGATACCTGTCACAGCATTTCTGATAAGTAAATTCTCGACCCGCGCGCTGTTCTTTACGGCGCTGTCTTTGTTCGGCATCGGGACTCTGGCATGCGGCATATCGCCGAACTTCCCGGTCCTCATGGCAGGAAGGGTGCTGCAGGCGGCGGGCGCCGGCATCATCATGCCGCTGATGCAGACGATCCTGTTCCTCGTCTATCCGCGGGATCAGCGGGGCAAGGCGATGGGCATGTTCGGTCTCGTCATCAGCTTTGCCCCGGCCATCGGTCCGACGCTGTCAGGGTGGTTCATCGACATCTATCCGTGGCGCGGGCTCTTCTATATGCTTATTCCGATCGTCATCATCGATCTGATCATCGCCTACTTCATCTTAAGGAATGTCACTGAACAGACGAATCCGAAGCTCGATGTGATGTCCATCATCCTGTCGACACTCGGCTTCGGCGGGCTGCTCTACGGATTCAGTGTCGCCGGCAACAGCGGCTGGCTGAGCCCGGCAGTCATCATATCGCTCATCATCGGTGCAGTGACGCTGTTCATCTTCATCAGGCGTCAGAACAGCCTGGAAGAGCCGATATTGGAATTTGCAGTGTTCAAGGATAGGATTTTCACATTGACGACCGCACTCGGCATGATCGTCTTCATGGCTATGATCGGCGGGGCGGTCATCCTGCCGATACTGATGCAGAACATGCTCGGGTTCTCGGCAATGGCATCGGGCATGATGCTCTTCCCGGGTGCGATCATCATGGGAGTGATGAGCCCGATTACCGGCCGGCTCTTCGATAAATACGGCGCAAGGTGGCTTGCCATCATCGGTCTCGGCATCGTCGCGGTAACTTCCCTGATGTTTACAACCCTGGATACTGAAACGACATTCACGTATCTTGCCGTAGTCAACGCCTTCAGGATGCTCGGCGTGTCCATGGTCATGATGCCGGTGACGACCGCCGGACTGAACCAGATGACTAAAAAACTGGTGCCGCACGGCACCGCGATGAACAATACGATGCGCCAGGTTGCCGGTGCCGTGGGAACCGCGCTGCTTGTCTCCATCATGACTAATACGATGATTCCGGAGCAGGGCGCCGAAGGTATGATCCATGGGGTGAACATTTCATTCATGTTCGCCGGAGGTCTTGCCCTGATCGGATTTTTCCTTGCCTTCAGACTTAAAAATCCGGACATCACTGAATATGATGAAGCATATGACAATTAAATGAAAGGGACGGCGGAGCATATCAGTGCTCCGCCGTCCTTTTTTTCATTCGTCCGATTCGATTGGTCTTGCCTTGGTCATGTCGTTGCCGATGACTTCGTCGGATGTCACGCGTTTCAGGAAGAAGGCGAGCATCAGCGCCACAGCGAGCAGCAGGGTAGCAATGAGGAAGGCGAAGTTGATGCCGTCGAGCATTGCCTGGTTCACAGCGGTGGTATCCGACGGTGCAACACTAGAGAGTTTCTGGTTCATCCTGTTCTGCATTACAGTGATCAGCAGTGCGGTTCCGATAGCACCTGAAACCTGGTTGAGCATGCTGTTGATGGATGAGCCGTGAGGCGTGAGTTCAGGTGTCAGCTGGTTCATGCCGTTGGTCATGACCGGCGTCATCACTAGTGTCATACCGAACGCCCTGATGGAGTAGAGTATGATCAGGAAGGTATAGCTGGTATCCACTTCAAGCTGGCTGAAGAAGAATGTTGTTGTAACGGTCAGCACCAGCCCGGTGATCGCCAGTACCTTCGGGCCGAACATATCGAACAGCCGGCCGGAGACGGGGCTCATGAACCCCATGATCAGTGCACCGGGCAGCAACAGGACCCCTGTCTCCAGCGGTGAAATCCCCTGGATGTCCTGCAGGTATATCGGCATGAGGATCATCCCTGAGAAGAGCGCCATGTTCATTGTGCCGATAAGCAGCGAGGCGAGCATGAACATCGGGAATTTGTATACTTTGAAGTCGAGCATCGGTTTGTCCATCCGGGTCTGCTTCCTTATGTAGAAGAAGACCGCGACAAAACCGACAAGGAGCGCGATCAGTACATCGGCACGCATCCAGCCGCTGTTGCCGGCGGCACTGAATCCGTAGAGGATGCCTCCGAAACCGAGTGTCGACAGGATGACGGACGGGATATCCAGTTTCGTAGTGTAATGGGTGTCCGTCTCGGGCAGCTTGAACCATCCGATGGACAGTACGACAAGGAGTATGGGCACCATCATGAAGAAAAGCATATGCCATGAATAGTGCTGGACGACAAACCCTGAGAGTGTGGGGCCGATGGCCGGTGCGAAGAACATCACCAGGCTGAACAGGCCCATTGCGGTTCCCCGCTGCGCCGGCGGGAAGCTCGTGATCATCACGTTCATCAAGAGCGGCATGAGGATCGCGGAACCGGATGCCTGGATCATACGTCCCAAAAGCAGGACGGGGAAAACCGGGGAAAAACCCGCGACCATGGTGCCGGTCAGGAACAGGACCATCGCCGCGATGAAAAGCTTCCTGGCGCTGAACCTCTGCATGAGGAAGGCGGTGGTCGGAATGACGATACCGCTTACAAGCATGTAGGCGGTGGATACCCACTGTACAGTGGAGGTGGATATATCGAAATCATTCTTTATGGACGGAAGTGCAACATTCAGGAATGTATTTGACAGAAGTGCGACGAAAGCGCCGGACAGCAGGATGACTATCAGTCTGTAATCCGGCCTGTTATTAATGTTTGTTTCCATAGTATTACCCCTGTTTCTGAAATCAGTACTATACTATTATATTCCGATTTCCGAAATAAGCAAGTGTTTTATCCTGGTTATGGTCCCATCCTGTTATCTATCTGTATATATATGAAGAAACCGATCGTAATGCCCAAAAGCAGAGCAATTGGGATTGAATAGACCGAAAGAGCGGGGATGAATGTGGCAATCAGCCAGTAGATGGCAATGGTGATGATTCCCATGAGAATGAGATTGAGAAGAAATCTGGTCATGAATGAAGCCTCCTATCGAATATTTTCAAGCCCACATTATACTTAATGCCCTGAATAAGCAACCGAAAAACAGGGTATGGATACTATGGATAAGGAATTCAAATTTGAAAGGAGTTTTATCAGTGGCGAAAGAAACACTATTATTCCAGGTGAAAACATCCAGAGAGTGGATATTGGAAACGTTTGATAAAGTATCGGTGGAAGATATGACTAAGATTCCGGAAGGATTCAAGAACAATATCCACTGGCAGCTGGGCCACGTGGCGGGCATGATGGAACTGCCGACTGCAGCGCTCACAGATTCCAAGCCGGATGACGGCAAAAGGTTCCAGAAATATTTCGGATACGGCACAAGTCCGGATGATTTCGATGATGAAACACCTTCAATCGACGAGATTAAGGCGTTGCTCGAAGGCCAGGTCCCGCGGCTTGAAGATATTACAGAAGAAAGCCTGGATGAAGACCTCCCGCGTGAATTCATGGGCATGACGAAAAGATATGAACAGCTGTCATTCATGATAATCCATGAAGCACTTCATGCAGGGAAAATACAGGAAATGTCAAAACTCATCAAATAACAAAAAACACAGAACATCGTACCGATGTTCTGTGTTTTTATATCTTCAAATGTTATATAATCTTTAAGTGAGCTGATTGACGATTGCCTGTGCAGCGTCTGCAGCAGAAGCGGGATTCTGGCCGGTGACGAAGTTCCTGTCTTTGACGACATTACTCTCCATCTCACCGCCGACAACAAAACCGGCGCCATGGGACTCAAGCTTTGTCTGGAGCGCAAAAGGCATGTCATCCATGAGATTCATGGACTGTTCTTCTGTATTTGTAAAGCCGGTGATTTTGACGCCGTCCACGACATAGCTGCCGTCTTTCGTCTTTAGATCAGCAAAAGCGGCGGGGCCGTGGCAGACGGCACCGATTGTCCTGCCGTCATCCTTGAAGAATGCAGTGATATTCTGGATTTCCGGATTGCCGGGGAAATCGTACATTGCCCCGTGGCCGCCCGCAAAGAATATTGCATCGTAGCCTTCATAGACGACATCTTTCAGACTCTGCGTGTTCTGGAGCAGACGGATGACATCATTGAACTTTTCATCATCCTGGCCATTTGAAAGGGAAGCGGGATCAATCGGGACTTCGCCGCCTTTCGGTGATGCGATGTCCACTTTCAGTCCTGCGCCCTGGAAGATTTGATACGGCTCTGCAGCTTCGCTCAGCCACACACCTGTCGGTCTGTCTTTGTCGTTGTTGATTGTTCCGTGGTTCGTTGCGATAATAAGTACAGATTTACTCATATTGATATCAACTCTCCTTTACATCTGTTTTACCCACAACAGATATAAAGTAATCTAATCAAATTCCAATCAGGAATCAAAGGCGTAAATTTCATTGAATGGAGTGTTCGGAATGAAAACAGTAGACTTCGGAAGCGTAGCGGAAGAATATTTGAAATACAGGGATGATATACCTGAAAGTCTGTTGGAAGGGCTGGAGAAGAGGGGCGTGGAGATCAGCGGCAGCAAAGTGGTCGACCTCGGTGCGGGACCGGGGCTCCTGAGCAAGATGCTCAGCAACCGGGGCGCAATCGTCGATGCAGTGGAACCGTCCGAAAAACTGGTTGAAACCGGGAGGGAATTCGTGGGGGATGATCCCCGCATAAAATTCAGGCAGAAGTATGCCGAAGACACGGGTCTGAAGGCGGACACATACGACATCGTCACCGTCATGCGTGCATGGCACTGGTTTGACACAGAAGAAGTGCTCAAGGAAATCAAACGGATCCTGAAACCGGGGGGGCATCTGATTGTCATGGACTCGGGGTTCACATCCGGCGTGAAAATAGTGAAAAAATCCCTGAAGATCATCAAGAACAACGCAAGCGACAAACAGCTCAAGAAAGCCGGTGCAAAAGAGGATGCCACCCAGATGATCAACAGTTTCCCTGTCGAATGGTTCGACGAATGGAAATATTCCCGATTCGATCTGCAGGAACTGTATAAGATGGATTACGAAGTCAAATTCACAAATGAAGAATGGCTGGGCCGCCTTGCTACAGTCTCCTGGCTTGCAGCGTTCAAAGAGAAGAAGCGCAAACGGACACTCGGGGAGATTGATGAGTACATCAAGGAGAACTTCTCGAAGGATACACATAAAATCCCTCATGTGCTGAGCATCGCCATTCTTGAAAACAGGAATAAGAAGAAATAGTCAGTCCAAAGTATGATTATGGAAACTTCCTTCAAAAAGCGTGGTTAAACATTTACAATTAACTTACTTTTCGTTATCATATATTTTGTGTGTTAAAAGATGATGACTTTTGGAGGAACATATTAATGACAAACGTACTCGTGGTTAAAGCGAACAATCGTCCCGACGGGATTTCAACCAAAATGTATGATGCGTACATGGAAACGATCAGAAAAAGTGACAAAATGAACGTCGAAGTATATGACACTTTCACAGAAGATATGCCGTATATCGGCCAGGAGCTTTTCAGCGCCTTCGGCAAGCTTCAAAACGAAGAAGCTCTGAATGAGGATGAACAGCGTCTGATGGATGCGAAGCAGAAGGCAATGGATACTTTTGAAAAAGCGGATGTACTCGTATTTGCATTCCCGCTGTGGAATCTGACCATCCCGGCACGTCTGCAGACATTCATCGATTACGTGTATGCTGCAGGGTTCACTTTCAAATACAATGCTGACGGTTCCATGGCACAGCTGATGGCCGACAAGAAAGTCGTACTGCTGAATGCACGCGGCGGAGTATACAGCGCACCTGAAGCTGCAGGCATGGATATGTCCATGAACTACATGAAGAATGTGTTCGGCGGCATATTCGGCATGGACATCATTGATGAAATCGTCATTGAGGGCCATAATGCAATGCCTCAGGATGCGGCACGGATCATCGAAGAAGGCCTTGAAAGCGTCCGTGAATCAGCAAGGGAACTGAACAGCGAGTTTGCATAAAACTTTAATATGGAAGTATTTTTTCTGAAATGAGCCCGGCACAACGGTGTGCCGGGTATTTTTATGATAATATTTTGGTAATACATTTCCTGGGGGAGGGACAATGATGTGGCATTTCAGAGAATTTGAAGACCTTGATATACATACACTTGAAGAAATATACAGATTGAGGGTTGCTGTATTCATAGTGGAACAGGAGTGCGCCTATCAGGAAATAGACGGGAAGGATGAATCTTCACTCCATCTTTATAAAACTGATGCGTCGGAAATCACCGCCTATCTGCGGATCATCCGGGAAGAGCCTGTTTCAATCGGCAGGGTGATTGTCCGAAGTGACAGACGGGGAACCGGACTCGGCCGGGAGCTGATGGTGCAGGCGATGGAATATGTGGATGCGCATCACTCCGGAGAACTGATATATTTGCACGGCCAGGCCCACCTTAGGGAATACTATGAGTCATTCGGCTTTAGGGCGGTGTCTGAGAGGCATCTCGAGGATAATATACCGCATTACCATATGGAATATAAAAAAGGGGAGTGAATTTGTTCACTCCTCTTTATCAGTCCTTGTCTCTTCTATGAGCCAGGGACTTTCTTTATCTTTCTGTTTCGATTCAAGAAGCTTTTTGTTCTCCTCTTTGATCCGTTCAAGCTCTGATTTCATATGCTGGTTTTCGAGCAGGAAATTCTCCTGCTTCAAGCGTTCGAGTTCCAGCTGCTTGTCTACGGCCTCCACCTTGATCTTTTCCATCTTCCTCAAGTGCTTCAAATACTCACTTCCGAAGCCGCCGATCGAAGCGAAAATCACTATGGCCACTATCCACCACATAAAATGATCCCTCCCCGTGTGAAGAATACCTAATCTCATTTTAACACTTTATGCCATTAAAGGATAAAAAGTTTTAAGTTCAGTATTGAACTGATTTCAGGTGCTGAAAATGATTATGCAGAAGTAATTTGTGAAAACGGAAACATCGGGCATAATGATGCAAATATGAGTATTTTAAATCTCAACTGAAGTAACCAATGAAATTTTAAATAAATAACTACAATAAAATAATGAATTATTTAAAAATTATCAATATATTTACTTTGGTAAAATGTTCACATAATCATTGATGAGATATTGGTATAATGGTATTATGTAACTGTAGACAAACGGTAATAATGATATTTATATAAGTATAAATTACAAAACAGGAGGGAACAAAATGTTCTCAACAGATCGTATTTCTGCAGACCTTCGCATGGAAGAGTACAAAAGGATTGCTGAAAGCTACAGCCACATTTCCCAAAACAAGAAAGATGTTAAAGCGAAAAAATCTTTCTTCGGCAGAATCTTTAACAGAAAGACTGCATGAATGAACTGAAAAATGCCGCCCCTGACAAGAAGAGGGGCGGCATTTTTATCTATCTGGAAAAGTTCAACTGCCAGGAAACACCGAATTGGTCCTGAATCCAGCCGAAGCTGTCGGAAAAACCGTATTCGTCCAGAGGCATCAGAATGGCCCCTTTTTTCTTGAGCTTCCGGTAATAGTTTTCGATTTCCATCATCGATCTGCATTCTATGAAGAAAGACATGCTTGGTGTAAATGTGAATTCATGAGGGACATTGCTGTCCATCATCATGATGAGCTGGTCGTGGATGCGGATTACCCCCTGCATGATCTTACCTTCCATTTCAGGGGTGTCTTCACCATACTTGTTTACATAGCGGATTTCCGCATCCTTGAAAACCTCCATATAATAATTCATCGCTTCCTCTGCACGGCCTTCGAACATCAGAAAGGGTGTCATTGACTTCATATTCATCCTCCTATCTGCATTGTCCAATTATACCAGAATGCCTTAATCACTATCATTCAATATATGGATGCGAGTATAAAATTACCGGATCCCTGTGTCAGGATCCGGCATCGATAATCATTTTAGACTTCAGCAGTCAGTTCATCCAGGTTATGGGAGTTGTAGACATCTTTGTCGATCTGACCGTTAGTCTTGGCAGTTACTGTGCCCGAAACCATGGACCCGCTGACGTTGAGTGCTGTACGTCCCATATCGATGAGTGGCTCGACCGAGATGAGTACGGCTGCGAGTGCAATCGGCAGGTTCATTGTTGAAAGTACCACGATTGCAGCGAATGTCGCACCGCCGCCGACGCCTGCGATTCCTAGGGAGGCAATGACTGTAACGGCGATCAATGTGATGATGTATGTCGCGTTGACTTCAATGCCGACCGCCGGTGCTATCATGATGCCAAGCATTGCCGGATAGATTCCTGCACAGCCGTTCTGTCCGATGGACAGTCCGAAACTTCCGGAGAAGTTGGCGATGCTTGATGGCACGCCGAGACGGATTCTCTGTGTCTGGATGTTCAGGGGCAGCGTCCCTGCACTGGAACGGGAAGTGAATGCGAATAACAGCGTTTCAGATGTCTTCTTGAAGTACTGGACAGGGTTCAAACCGGTCAGTGAGATGATGACGAGATGAACCAGGAACATCGCAATCAATGCGGCATAGGAAGCGATTACGAACAATCCGAGGTCGTAGATGGCCTGGAAATCCGAAGTGGCTACTGTGTTTGCCATGATGGCGAATATTCCGTATGGTGTCAGTGCAAGTATGATTTTCACCAGCTGCATGACCCATTCGTTGACGGCTACGATTCCGCCCCTGACTTTCTCACCTGTGTCAGGATTGCTCTTGACCAGGCGGACCAGGCTGAGCCCCATGAATACCGCGAAGAATACTACCGCAATCGTTGATGTTGCACGTTCACCTGTAAAATCAAGGAATGGATTTGCCGGAAGTAGTGAAACCAGCTGCTGCGGCAGTGTCTGGTCTTCGACTTCCTGGGCGCTCGTTTCAAGGGAAGAAGCTCTTTCATTCTCCGCTTCACCAAGGTTGAGGCTTGAAGCATCGAGATTGAAAAGCAGGGCGGCAGTGATACCGATTGCAGCGGCTATGGCCGTTGTGCCGAGCAGTATCAGGATGATCTTAACCCCCGATTTCAGGAATTTCTCCTGCATGTCCATCTTGGCGAAAGCTCCGAGGATGGAGATGAAGACCAGCGGCATGACGATCATCTGCAGGAGACGGACGAAACCGTCGCCGACGATCGCCATCCAGTCGGTCGTAGTTGTTATGACGGTATTTTCAACGCCGTAGATCAGCTGAAGCATCGCTCCGAATACAAGACCGACCAATAGACCGATCATGACACGGTATGAGAATTTGACATTGCGTTTTTTCAGGAGCATGAGTGCTCCAATCAATGTCAGAAAGATGACAAGATTGATAATGATAAGCAAAATATCCATGACAATAACTCCTCTTTTTAAAATCAAAGCAGAGTAATTATATAGGATTTAATCCGGGTTGTAAAGTCGGTGTTGAAAAAAATCAATATTCACTCATCTATTCGATGATGTACAGATGTCTGGTCGCCCGGGAGGAGAGTACATACATGATGTGGTCCTCGTTTTCATATTCCGCCGTCCCGGTCAGGACGACCGTGTTGTATTCGAATCCTTTAGACAGATAGTAGGGCAGGATGATGAATGACTGGTTGTAGAGTGTATCCTTCTCCTGAAGATTGCGGAACTGCGGGAATTCATCTGAAAGTTCGCTGTAAAGTGCGTCGGCGGATTCCTTTGACGGTGTGATGATTGCGACCTGCGGCCTGTCCTGTGCCCGCAGTATTTCCCTTATCTTTTCTGTATGGTCCCGGGCATGGAGTTTCTGTACTTCCTCTCCGTCTACGGAAACGGACTGGATCGAATCCGGTACAAGGCTGTTCAGGAATGCATTGATCTGGTTGGTGGACCGGTATGAACGTTCCAGATGCTTCTGCACATGGTTTTTGGCGACGAGTGCGTCCTTGTCAGCGGGGTGGATCTGCTGGTTGGGATCGCCGAGGCTCGTGAATGATGCCTTCCTGTAATAATGGCGCATCACATAATACTGTATATTCGAGTAGTCCTGCACTTCATCGATCAGTACATGCTGCACGGAGCGGTCATGTGCCCCGAGCAGGTGGATATAGATGTAGAGCATCGGTGCGATGTCTTCATATTTGAAATCGTTCTCCTTGATCGAACGGACGGTCCTGTTCCTGAAGCCTTTATCCTCGATGGAATTGATATAGAGCTTCTCGATGTGGATGAACCTGAAAAGCATAATCTGTTTGTGTGCCTGTTTCAGCTGATTTTTCGCATAGGAGTGGGCCTCTTCCCTGAGCTGGTGCTTTTCACCGATATACTTGTTCTGGCTGTTGAGTTCCATGAATCTGGCTTCCCTGATTTCAGCCACACGTGCCGAGTAGAGGGACAGCAGGCGTTCCTTTATCTTCAGCAGGCGTTTAGTGACCGGGTGGTGGGAGAGTTCTTTGTAGAAAATATCATGCAGCTTCTCTTTGCCGATGAAGATTCCGTCTCTATCCTTCAGACCCCTGAATTCCATTCCCTGATCGGCGAGACTGCCGAGGAATGCATGCAGTGATCTGAAGTACCGGAGAGAGGATTTGTATTCATAGATGTCCTGCGCCCGGGCGTCCTCACGCAGCCTCCTGATGTTCCCGTAGACCGTTTCAAAACGGCGTGCCTTGAAATAGGGGAACTGGCCGAGCAGACGGTAGAAGGTTATGTTTTTGACGTGTTTTTCACCGAGTTCCGGCAGCACGTCCGACAGGTAGTCGTTGAACACTTCATTCGGTGAGATGAGCAGGATGTTTTCGGGTTCCAGGATATCCTTATGCTGATAGAGCAGGAATGCAATCCGCTGCAGGGCAAGGGAGGTCTTGCCGCTCCCCGGCGGCCCGTATACCAGAGTATCCTGCCTGAGCGGCTGGCGGATGACTTCGTTCTGTTCCTGCTGGATTGTGGAGACGATGTTCCTGAGTTTCGACTGGGAGGAGTCGGTTATCATGTTCTGGAGGATCTCATCCCCGATATACATGTCACTGTCGAACATCTTCTGGAGCTTCGAGTCCTCAACAATGAACTGCCTCCTGCCGGCAACATTTGCGTCAATCCGGCTCCCGTCGGGTATCGTATAGGAAAGCGCGCCGGTCTCGTTCTCATAGAAGAGGCTGGCAACCGGTGTACGCCAGTCGTATATCAGGAGGTCGTTATCCTTATTCCTTATCGTTCCGGTGCCGATATATATGTCTTCACCATCGACTGTGATTTTGCCGAAGTAGGGTTTCGGAATCATGCGTTTTGTCCGTCTGTACATGGCATCGATGAAGTTGAAGTTCACCTCGGTAGTCCGGAGCTCCGGCAGCATCTGTATGAACTGATGGATGTTTCCGGATTCGAAATCGGCATCGATGGATGCAACCTCTTCGTTTATTGCTTCACGGTTTGAGCGGATACCCTTTTTGAGGTTATCGCGTTCGAGTGAGAGTTTAGTGTTATAGGCCTTTAAAAAATCGACTGTCAGCATCAGGTGCTGTTTTTCTTCTTCCAATGATAAGTGTGCCAAATGCTTATCCCCCTCATTTTTGATAGGAAATCCATCATATAAGGTTTTGCACTGCAATAACAGTCTTAAATTACCTTTTTGCATATGATATAATGGAATTGTGAAATTCGACTCACCAATATTTTAAAGGAACAGGTGCTATGGGCAAAATACTACTCTCCGGTCTCATCAGCGGTACTGTGGCGGGGTTGCTTTTGGCCGGTGCATTTTTATATGTCCAGTTATCCACTGATATAGAGCTTCTGGATCTGCTGCTCAACCTCGATTTCATCAGCACAGAAGAGCCGCATATCGTCATCCAGATAATGCTTCATCTGCTCGTATCCGTCGTGATGGCAACCATTCTGAAATGGGTCTACATAAACCGGAGCAAACTCTACATGCCGTCAATGGTGATGATCTGGCTCATCACGACGATGCTGTATTACATTCTGTCAACGCAGGCCGAGGAACCGATGGAACTTCACAGCTACATCGGCTGGACACTGTGGTCGATCTTCCACATCGGCTATCTTGAAGTGCTCCACATCTGCTATGAAAAGCGAATCTAAACGAAGCACGGGCCCGGGCCCGTGCTTTTTTCGCGGCGTAAATAAACCCTCGTCATCCCGGGTATACATACAATATATATGAACGGACGGGGAGTGGTATCAATGGATATGAAAGAAGGCAGGGCACTGCTTGAAAAAGTGATGGAAGTGAGAAAATCCGTGATAGAGGAAGGGGACAGACTGTATGGCCGCTGGAACCGGACGCCGATCAGAAAGGCGTATGAGAACAGCGCTCAGAACCTGGCCCATTATATGGCGTTCCGCAAAATGGATCTCCGGGAACTGCAGGAACGCCTGATACCGTGGGGTGTCTCGTCCCTCGGCCGGCTGGAGGCGGATGTCCTTGGCACACTGAATGCGCTGACGAAGACACTCGGAAGCATTACCGGGGAGGATGTCGGAGGCATTGACTACCGTTCCCAGGCATCGTTCCGGGAGCGCAATGAAGCCCTCAGGAATAACACGGACGAAATATTCGGCGGGAACCGTCATGACAGGAATGAACGCATACTGGTCACCATGCCGGCGGCGGCCGGATCGGACTACAGTCTGGTGGAATCGCTGATTTCGTCAGGCATGAATATGGCGCGCATAAACTGTGCTCATGACGATCCGGAAGTATGGGGGGGCATGATCGAAAATATACGGGAAGCGGAAAAGAAGACCGGACATACATGCCGTGTGCTCATGGATATCAGCGGCCCGAAAATCCGCACGAAGACACTGCTCACAACAAAGAGGAATCCGAAAGTGAAAGAGGGCGAACGTTTCCTGATATCGGGGCAGACATCCATGACGCTGCCGAAAGGCATCGAACTTGCTGTGAACACATCCGTGCCCGAAGTGCTTGGGAAAATGAAAAAAGGCCAGGTCGTGAAGCTCGATGACGGACATATCGAAGCAGAAGTGACGGAAACGGTTGACGGGGGCGTCATCTGTGAAGTGGTGCGGACCGTCAAGGAAAATGGTGTGAAGGTGAAGACCGAAAAAGGCATCAATATTCCGGATGTGGACTATAAGCTCGACGTATTGACCGAACAGGACTACAAAGATCTGGATTTTGCCGCCGGGCATGCGGATGCCATCGCATTTTCATTCATCAAGGATAAGAGTGACATCGACCTGATCGAAACGGCGCTCCGTGACAGGCTGACTGATGAAAGGCGGGACCTGCCGGCGATTGCCAAGATCGAGACGACCGAAGGCATAAGGAATCTGCCGGAAATCATCCAGCAGGCAGCCGGAGCACGGCCCTTCGGCGTCATGCTGGCACGCGGGGACCTTGCTGTGGAGACAGGGTACGAGCGGCTGAGCGAGGTGCAGGAGGAATTGCTGTGGATATGCGAAGCGGGCCATGTGCCGGTGATCTGGGCTACACAGGTCGTGGAATCACTGGTCAAGACCGGGATTCCGACCCGCTCTGAAATTTCCGATGTCGTTGCTGGTTCCAGGGCAGAATGCATCATGCTCAACAAAGGGGACTATATCGTCGACGGTGTCGAAGTCGTCTCTGATATCCTCAAGAAATTCGAAGTCCATCAGTATAAGAAGACCGCGATGCTCAGGTCGCTCAGTATTGCGGAGGATGCGTTTAAAGATTAATTTCATCAAAAGGCTGCAGATGCAGTCTTTTTTTGTGTATATTTATTCTGAAAACTCTTTCACTTCTGAATAATCTCTTTCTTTATCGGTGGTTTGGCTGTATAATGACTTAATCCACTTATAAAAAAGGAGTGAAAAATCATGTTGCAGGAACCGATAGTTGCCACAGTGGTGCTTTTCGCACTGATTGCTCTGGGCGAATGTATTTCCATCTACACCAGGGCGCGGATTCCGATGCTGATGACTGCGATGCTTGGATTTCTGGTCCTGACATGGATCGGCGTCTTTCCTGAAAATATTCTTGAACTGTCCACTCTCCCTGCGCTGGGAGCGATATTAATCGGACCGCTGATTGTACATATGGGGACACTGATGCGCTTCAGGATTCTGAAAAAGCAGTGGCGGGCGGTCGTCATTGCGCTGTCCGGACTGTTTGGGGCGCTTGTCCTGATTTTGGGCATTGTCACTTTCGTATATGATTTCCCGACAGCGGCGAGTGGCGTCGGTCCGGTTTCCGGCGGAGTCGTGGCCCTTCTGATCACCAATGAAAAATTGACTGAAATCGGTATGACCGGACTTATTGTCGTTCCTGTTCTGGTCCAGTCGTTCCAGGGTGTCATCGGGATGCCGCTGGCGGCTGCCTTCATGAAGAAATACGGACGGAATTTCATGGCTGACGGCAAAGAGGCGGGGAAAATACCGTTCGATGACGAAGGGGATATCGCACGGGTGAGATTCAGCCTGATGAAGAACAACACAATCAAACTGTTCGCCATCTTTGTTCTTGCTGCCGTGGGCGTTGTGCTCGGAGAACTCACAGGCATCCACTATACGCTCTTTTGCCTGCTGTTTGGTATACTGGCACTGAATACGAACCTGCTGCCGAAGAGCGCTCTGGAGTCCGCAAATTCATTCAGTTTCATGATGGTTGCACTGATTTTTGTCATCATCGGCACGATGGGCGGCATTACGCCGCAGGATGTAGCAGAAAACATTCTGGCCGTCATCATGATTCTCGCACTCGGTATCTTCGGTATCATGTCGGGCGGCCTCATTGCATCGAAGGTTGTTGGCTGGCACCCGTACAAAGGAATGCCTGTGGCCTTGACGGCACTGATCGGTTTCCCCGGGGATTACCTGATCTGTGAGGAAGTTGCCCGCAGTGAGACGGACAACCCGGCAGATGAGAAGAAGCTGTTTCAGGAACTTGTGACACCGATGCTGATTGGCGGGTTTGTCACAGTGACCGTCGCTTCTGTCTTCATTGCTACATTCGTCATGAGTCTCATTTAATTCATCTTAAAATAGGAGTGTTTATATTGGATAGATTATTCATTAAAAATGTAAATCTGATCGATGGAACAGGAAGTGACATGGTAAAGAATACGAATGTCTATGTGGAGGATGGCAGATTCAGTACTGTCGGTCCTGACGTCACACCGGCGGAAGATGCTGAAGTGGTGGACGGTAAAGGCCAGTACATGCTGCCGGGTATGATTGATGCCCACGTCCATATGATGACGGAATTCAAGCCGCTGGAAGAAAGGCTCACCACACCGTTCTCGTATAATTTCTATGCTGCAGCAGACTATCTGAAACGTACGCTGAATGCGGGAGTCACATCAGTACGGGATGCGCTCGGCAGCGACCTCGGACTCAAAAAGGCGATTGACGATGGACTGGTGAAAGGACCACGCATGCAGATCAGTGTCAATGCACTGACGATTACGGGCGGCCACGGCGATGGTTACAACTACTCAGGTGTTGTGGCCGACCTGATGCAGGCACATCCGGGGATGCCGCACGGTGTGTGTGACGGCGTGGAGGAAGTGCGCAAGAAGACGCGTGAGATGCTGCGTGCCGGGGCGGATGTCATCAAGGTCCATGCCACCGGCGGCGTTTCGAGTCCGACGGACCATCCGAAATTCACGCAGTTCTCACCAGAGGAGCTCAAAGTGATCGTCGAGGAGGCACGGTTCCGTAACGGTGTCAAAGTCATGGCGCACGCCCAGGGGCTTGAAGGTATCAGGCAGTGTGTGGAAGCGGGCATCCATTCCATAGAGCACGGCATATTCCTTGATGATGAAGTGTGCGGCAAGATGAAGGACCAGGGCACATATCTCGTGCCGACACTCCTTGCGCCGGTCTCCGTCCTTGAATTCTCCGAAGAGCTCGGCATGGCACAGACGGCAATCGATAAATCGAAGGAAGTGCTGGACTACCATAAAGAGAGCTTCACGAGAGCCTATAACGCCGGTGTGAAGATTGCGATGGGCACAGATGCCGGGGTGTTCAAGCATGGTACGAACCTGCGTGAACTTGAACTCATGGTCGAGTGCGGCATGACTCCGATGGATGCGATTGTCTCGTCCACAAAAACCTCTGCCGAATGTCTCGGGTATACGGACATCGGTCTCGTCAAGGAAGGGTATGTGGCGGACTTCATCTTCTCAGAAGAGAATCCGCTTGAAGACATCGGCGCCCTGAAAGACAATGACAACATCAAGCTTGTCGCGAAAGATGGCGTCATCCATAAAAATATAATAGAATGAATATAAGTCATTGATTCTGGATTATCATCCAGAATCTTTTTTAATGTGGAGGGGAATATGAAAAAGGCAGCGGTGATTTTCAATAAAAAGTCCGGCAGGACGAAGGACCGGCCGATGGAATATGAAATCATTGAACAGCTCGGCTCAGCCGGTTACGATGTGGAAATTCTGTATACGCCACCGGAAGGGGCAAGGCAGCTTGCAAAGGAAAAGGCGGCAGGGAGCGACCTGATCGTGGCGGCCGGCGGAGACGGTACCATCGGTGAAGTCATCGGCGGCATCACAGAAAGCGGCTGTAAACCGCTGCTGTCCGTACTGCCGGCGGGCACTGTGAATGATTATGCCCGTACACTCGGTCTCCCGCTGGATCTGAACGATACAATCAGTGCCCTTTCTGAAAAACAGAGAACCATCGAAGCGGACGTCATCAGGTACAATGATCAGTATGCCGGCTATCTGATTGCACTCGGCGATTTCATGGAATCCTTCACCCGCGTCAAGTCAGAGACTAAAAATCGTTTCGGTTCGATTGCCTATCTGCATACCGGAATTCGGGCGCTTGTGACCATGAAACCCTATGAGGTCAGAATAACGCTGGCGGATGAGGAAATAATGGAGCAGTCATTGCTGACAATCGTCGCCAACGCATCATCTGTCGGCAGTTTTGAAAGGCTTCTGCCGGAAGCGTCCCTCGATGATGGAAACCTGCATGTACTGAATATCAGAGAATCCAGTCCGAAGGAAATCCTGGAAATCATATGGCTGGCATTGAAAAACAGGATTACAGAGCACAAAAACGTCCGGTACTTAAAAACCGAATGGCTGAAGGTAGAGGCGGACCGGCTTTCTGTGATGGATGTTGACGGTGACCCGTATCCGTTTGAGCCGCTTGATATCAGCCTTCTGAAAGGGAGGGTCAGAGTCAGCATTCCTGAAAAAGAAGGAAATGAAAAATGAAACAGCCAAGTTGAAATATTTCCCTTTTTGATTTATCATATATCGGTGGCTTAAACGAAGAGAAGGAGGAATAATTGTGAAAATCAGAGACAGACTCAAGAAAATCAACTTTGAAAAAAGGAAATTGGCCATCCGTCCGCGGATCACCCAGCAGACACTGATCAACCTCGCGACAGTCATCTTCGGTTCTTTCATATTTTCGATCGGGGTCAACACTTTCATGATTGCAGGGAATCTCGGTGAAGGCGGAGTCACTGGTATCGCGATTATACTCCTCTATGCATTTGATATATCACCGGCGATTTCAACATTCGTACTTAACGCACTTTTATTGGCGGTCGGTTTTAAATTTTTGAGCAAACGCTCCATGTACTATACGATATTCGTCGTGTTCCTCATGTCATTCTTCCTGTGGATGACGGAAACATGGCATATCGAAACAGATGAAATACTGATCAACACCGTATTCGGCGGCATGTTCGTGGGACTCGGCATCGGGCTGATCATCAGAATAGGGGCGACAACAGCCGGAACGACGATACTGGCACAGCTCGCCAACAAGTATCTCGATGTCAACGTATCCTATGCACTGCTGTTCTTTGACATGATCGTCATCACCATCGGACTTTCAGTGATGACATTCGAACAGGTGCTGCTCACGGTCATCGCGCTGTACATCGCAGCAAAAGTTATGGATTTCATCATCGAGGGCATGAACCCGAAAAAGGCGATCACCATCATTTCCGAACACCCGGAACTGCTTGGCAAGATGATCAACAGTGAAATCGGCCGCGGCGTGACATCCATGAACGGCAAAGGCTTCTACACGCAGGAGGATAAGGACATCCTCTATGTCGTGATCAACAAAAACCAGCTGACCCGGATAAAGCGGCTCATCAAGAAATATGATGATAACGCATTCGTCGTCGTACACGATGTGAACAGTGTTCTCGGGAACTATTTCATATAAAATATCAGGGATTGGAAGATTTATGCTTTCAATCCTTTTTTTATGGGTAATAGAGTAATGTTACAAAAATATTACGGTAATCCGAAAATTCCGTTAGTTTAAATTTGCAGATTGGGTGGGTGGAATTTTATGAAGAAGCTGTTCCCGCTGACGCTGGTTGGAGTATTGTTACTTGGGGCATGCGGCGGAGAGGAGAATCCGGAGGAAGAAAATACGGGAGAAGACAGGGGCGAGGAAGAAACGACCGAAGAGATGACTGGGGAAGAAGCGACAGAAGAAGAGACGACAGAAGATGATTCTGCGAGTGCCACAGATGAAGAATCGGCAGAAGCGGATGATGAATCAACCGAAGAACCCGGGACCACGGAAACATCATCTGAAGATCAGCCTGAGGATTTGACAGAAGCGGAGATTGACGAGGAAGAGCTCAGAAGTGCGTATGATATCGATCAGGACAAAGTGGACATGGTGGAAAATGCGACGGAAACGGATAATACTGTCGATGATGTGCTTAAAGCACCTTCTGAAATTACATCATATATACAGGACACGTCAATCATCATCGAAGTCACAGAAGGTGAGGAAATCACGGATCAGTCATTCCAGGGCATCACAGCAGAAGTCGATGAAACGGATGGGGAACTCGAGGTGGCGTCAGACTACTTCGATGAAAATTATGAAATCATCCAGCCGCATGGATACGGAAACAGTGAGACAGACGAGCTGTTCATTTACTCAGAAACGGGATGGGAGGACTATTCCACACAATACGGAGTGGAAGAGCTGATATACGGTACTTATTCCAACACACACGAAATCATAGAAGAGATGCCCGATTCACTGCAGGTGCTGGAAGAGGGCGATTATGACATCCTATACTATACAGGGAACGATGACGTCGTCCATCAGCTGTACCAGGATACATTTCAGGTGGAGTTCACGGGAGCGGATATGGATGAACTGGAACTGGGATTCGTGGCATTCATCAACAAAGAATCCGGTGACCTGGAAAGCGCCAATCTGATAGCATCAGCGCCCGGGCAGCAGAATCCGGAGCAGATCCTCACCATTGAAATCATCCTGAACTACCAGGAATACGGAATATTTGACGGTAATACAGAAATCAAAAAGCCCAATCCTGATGACATGGGCAGCACGTCAGAAGAAGGTGAGGATGAAGGTATAGAAGGATCACTTGAATAATCTGTGGATGAACCGGACTGTATTTTATTCGAGGGAAAGATGTCTAATGAACATTTTTTGTATAAAATGTTACAAAATAATAACGAAAATGTTACCATGATAATGAGATTTTCATATTTTACATTAAGGTGGAGTGGATCATATGAAGAGATTATTGTCAGCTACACTTATCGGAACGCTGTTTTTAGCAGCATGCAACGGTGGCGGAGAAGAAAACGGTGAAGAGGAAAATACCGAAGAGACGACAACAGAGGAAACCTCAGAAGGCACAAATGAAGAGAGTGCAGAAGAGGATAGTTCAGAAGAAGAGTCGACAGAGGAAGAAAGTACGGAAGAGGAGTCGACGGAGGAGGATAGTTCAGAAGAGGAATCCGGCGGAGAAAGTGGCGAAGGTAGCGATGATGGTGAATCTGATGCCGATGCTTCCGGATCTGATGAGGAAAGTTCGGAAGACGGATCATCTGGAGACACTTCTGATGGGGATGTCGATGAAGCGGATATGAAACAGGCATATGATCTTGGTCAGGATAAGGCTGATATGATTGAAAGCGCCGAAGATACGGATATGTCCGTGGAGGAGGTCCTTCAGGATCCATCGGAGGTGACATCATACATTCAGGAGACAGCAATTGCCATCGAAGTCACTGATGGCGAGCAGGTCCTTGATGAATCATTCACTGGAAACAGGGCTGAAGTGAATGAAAGTGACGGAGGACTTGAAGTTGCCTCAGACTATATCGATGAGAATTTCAATGTGACCCAGCCCCACGGTTATGCAAACAGTGAAACAGGTGAAGTGATTCTCAACAGTCAGGAAGGCTGGATGGATTATTCCGGCCAGTATTCCCCTGATGAGCTGGTCTACGGCATATACTCGAATGTACATGAACTTATCGGACAGATTCCGGATTCTATGGAAGTGAAGGAAGCCGGTAATTATTATCTTCTCTATTACACAGGGGATGATGACGAAGTACATGACCTCTATCAGGAATACTTCCAGGTGCAATTTACAGGAGCGAACATGGAAGAACTGGAAACAGGGCTGGTTGCATTCATAAACAAAGAATCAGGTGAACTGGAAAGTGCAAACCTGATTGCGTCCGCACCTGCACAGCAGGATCCGCAGCAGGAAATCAAAATTGAAATCATCCTGAATTATTCGGATTATGGTGCGTTTGATGACACTGAGGTCAAAAAGCCGAATCCGGATGAAATTACAACAGCTCCGGAGGACGAAGGGGACGTAGAGGGATCAGTTGAATAAATTATTGGGACAGGGCGGAATCTTTAGGTTTCGCCCTGTCTTTGCGTTTTGAGACACTTAATACCTATTATGTGTT
The DNA here is from genome assembly GCF_000986795.1 of Salinicoccus sediminis. Classification (GTDB taxonomy): domain Bacteria; phylum Bacillota; class Bacilli; order Staphylococcales; family Salinicoccaceae; genus Salinicoccus; species Salinicoccus sediminis. The sequence continues at coordinate 78,433 of NZ_LAYZ01000026.1, forward strand.
TCCGGGACACGGGAAAACGGGCGGTGCCGCCTAAAATGGAATCATTCCTCACTTCCATCTCTCCTCATCACGTAGATGATCTGTTTATCAGTTTCAGCGAGAATCTCAAAGCCTTTGTAGGCAAGCCAGTTTTTGGTGAATGAATTTTTAGGGACTGTATCCATCATCAGATAGATTTCCTCGACTCCGGAAGCCTCATTTATATATGCATCCATCAATTTCGAGGCGAGCCCCATGCTTTTATATTCAGGGTGGACGATCAGATCTGCGATATATTGGGTGAATTCCATATCCCCGGAGGAGCGTATGATGCCCACCATCTGCGCATCGTCCCATGCGGTAACTATGTAATCTGAGGTGACGGCTGCATCATAGAGTGCATCGAGTCTGCCTTCATATGAGCTGTAGCCTTTGCTCATATACAGGCTGTTGATATCTTTTGAAGTGAAACTTCTATCTTTTCTTAGTTCCAACATTCTTTCATCCTTTTTAAATCATGATAATCGAGTGCATGGATAAATGAAAGAAAAATGATATGATTATTACATAATATCCAATTTCTTTGAGGAAAGAGTGGTCTTCGTATGGAACTTTACAGATATGATAAGCAGATGAAAGCTTCACCGGAGGAAATCTTTGATGTGGTGAATGATGATGAAAAACTGAAACAGTGGAGTCCCATATTTGAGGGTAACGACTATTTTACAGAGGAAGAACGTGCGAGGGGCACAAAATTCAGGACTAGACTTAAAGTGCTGAATAAAACCTATCAGTTCCGTTCACAGATTACAGAATATGAAGAGAATCGGTATGTTAAAGTGCGGACGACTCTTAAGCAGGGCACGATCACCTCAGCTTTCGAACTCGCTCCATCCAGCAACAATGAAACCCAGGTGACTGTGACAAGCAATTTCGAAGGTGCGGGTAGGAAATACAACCTGATCTTAAGAGGTGCCAAACCGGTGATCAAGAGGGTGCTGGACAATCAGGTCAACAAGCTCGAACAGATAGCAGCAGAATGACTATGAAGGGGTGACGATATGAACATCAAAATACTTCAGTTTAAAGTGACATATGGTGATGTCGACAGTAACATCGAAAAGGTGAAAACACTTTTTGAAAAAGAGGATCTTATCGGAATGGATATTGTCGTACTGCCGGAGATGTGGACGACCGGCTATGACCTGGAAAATGTGGACAGGCTTGCCTGCCGCAGCCTTGAACCGGCAAAAGCCGTCATTTCAGAGCTGGCTGTAAAGTACAATGTCAATATCGTGGCCGGGTCGGTGGCGAATGCCATCGACGATACCGGCGACATATACAACACAGCATTCGTCATCGACCGCAGCGGGGGACTGGTCTATCAGTATTCAAAAATACACCTCGTCCCGATGCTGAACGAACCTGAATATCTGGCCGGCGGCACAGACAAAGTGGATACTTTCGAACTGGAGGGTGAAACATTCGGACTCGTCATCTGTTATGACCTCCGGTTCCCGGAATTGTTCAGGGATCTGACGATGAAGGGGGCGACGGCGATATTCGTCGTCGCAGAGTGGCCGCTTGCCCGTAAAAAACACTGGGAGACGCTGCTCAAGGCCCGTGCGATTGAAAACCAGGGATACATCATCGCTTCGAACACTTACGGAGAGATAGCGGATCAGACATTCGCCGGCCGCTCCATGATCATCGGGCCGTTCGGTGATGTGGAGGATGAAGCGGATGACAGCTCAGAAGCTGTTGTAACAGGCGCGACGGAGGGCAAGGAAGTGGACCGGATAAGGAAGGAAGTCCCCATATTTGACAGCAGGAAACGTGAGATGTACCACTTCCTGTAAAATTATTGGCCGATGTTCCAGTAATCTTTACAGTAATCGATCAGAGAGAGCACTTCCCCGGAGTGTTTTCTCTTTTTTAATGTGTTCATATAAATCGTCCGTTTGATGGCCGGCTCGATCTTTATTACGTTCAGACCGTCCGTGTTGAATGACTGATAATACATCCTCGGGATGACGGCGTAGCCCATGCGCTGGTGCACGAAATTCGTGGCGGCTTCAAAACGGTCGACCTCGAGGACGATTGTCGGACGTACATTCATAAGCTGGAAGTAGTCATCAAGGTGCCTTCTCACCTGATACTCGTTGTTGGGCAGTATCAGTGGGAGGTCTTTGATGGAGATGGATTCCTGATCTGAAAAGTCATCAGACGGTGTGATCAGTACATAATCCTCTTCATAGAGGGCGACTGAATCGATATCCTCATGCTTCACGTGTTCATTGGTCAGTCCGATATGGATATCGAAATTTAAAAGAGAATTGACGATACTTGCGTGGTCCAAAATTTCAAGAATCTGGTAATGCTGGCCCGGATGCTGTTGATTATGTTTTTGTATGACAATGGGCACCCAGCGGCTCATGGATTCCAGGATGGATATCTTGATCTTCGGGGATTGGCTGACATTCAGATCATACATCTTCTCCATGGTCTGATGGTATTCCTCAACCAGTTTCACGGCATGATGGTAGAACTGTATCCCTTTCTCCGTAATCTTTATCGCCTTCGTCGTACGGATGAACAACTCGTAGCCCAGGTCATTTTCCATCCGTTTAATGGTTGCCGTAAGCGACGGCTGGCTGATATGTATCATCTTCGCTGCCTGTGTGAAGCTGTTGTATTTGACTACAGCGATGAAATATTCAAGCTGCTGGATTTTCATGATCATATCAACTCCTTCATAACTTTGGTTGGTCAATGAACTCACATACAATAGTTTATGCCTATATTTTAGCATAGCCCGGAAACATCAGTGTCCGTGACGAGAAAAAGTAACAGACGGACTTTTCCGGCTGTTACTTTTAAATTTTCAATAATTATTTGAACGGTCGGCGCTGGCCCTCCACCGCATTTTTTACAGGTATATTGCCATCCGTCAGTTCAATGATCAACTGCAATATTTCGTCCTGCCCCAACAGTTCTGCAATCACAGCTGCTACGTTTTCACGGGAGACATCTCCGTACTCTATTGCCGGTCCGATGGTAACCTGGCCGGTTCCAGCTTCATCGGTCAGTGTGCCAGGCCGGACGATGGTCCAATCAAGTCCTGAGTTTACGAGGGCGACATCCGCCTTGCGTTTCATCTTCATATAGAATTCGAAGCTGTCCGGCATATCTTTATCTCTCCATGCATCCGGGAATGCAGAGACAAGAATGAAGCGCTCGACACCGGCGCCCTTGGCTGCTTCAATCATCTTGGAAACCCCGTCGCCATCAATCTTTTCTGTGTATTCCACTCCTGCACCACCAGCAGAGAAAACAATGGCATTCAGCCCATCAAATGCACTTATGCATTCTTCAACCGGCGTATCTATGATGTCCGCCAGTTTCGATGCTACTCCGAGGGATTCTAGTTTTTCAGCCTGTCCCTTTTTGCATATGAAACCAAGAACCTCCTCACCGCAGTCTGTCAGTATTTTGCCGAGCCTTTGTCCAATGCTGCCGTTCGCTCCGATGATTCCGACTTCATTCGTATTTCTCCTTGTGGTTGAATATTAATATAGCATAAGGCTTGAAGCAGGCTTTAGGTCAAAGTAAATGCCTTGAAATTGAAAATAATGAACTGGAGTATCAGTGAGAGTGTATAAAAATTGGACCTATCCATTACTATATTTCGTTATTACGATCAGGGTATGAAACTCATTGTTTTATATGTAACATGGATATATTGCTGCATTTAATCAGATTTTCAGGGTATTCATCTACAGTATGTGAAATTTAGAAGTACACATCCTTTTGGATGCACTTTGTCATTTTTAAGAATTAAGGAAGTCAGGTGAGGATTTTCATGTCCAAGAAGAAGAAAGATTACCAGTCTCTGGCGGAAGAGGTCATCGAACTGCTCGGTGGGGAAGAGAACATCGACAATGTAATCCATTGTGTGACACGTCTGCGTTTTTACTTAAAGGATGATGCCGGGCCTGAGACTGAAAAGATAAAAGCGCTCAACGGCGTCATGGGTGTGGTGGAAGCGGGCGGTCAGTATCAGGTGGTCGTGGGTCCGGCCGTGGATGACATTTACAGAGAGGTCATGGCCCGGCTGCCTGAAAATGAGGATCAACCTATGGATGATGAAGGAGTTTCATCTAAACCAGAACACAAAACTTTCTGGGGGATAATGGGTCACAATTTCAATAAATTCATCGGTGTCATCACCGGCTCGGTCATGCCGATCATAAACATTCTCGCCGCAGCTGGGATCATCAAAGGTCTGCTTGCCGTGCTGACGTCAGCGGATATCATTTCCGATTCCGGTACTGCCTATCTGATTCTCAATGCAATGGCGGATGCGGTATTCTACTTCCTGCCTGTGCTGGTCGGCTTCAATGCTGCGAAACGTCTGAACGGAAACCCGCTGCTGACTGCCGTCATCGGTGGTGTCATCATCCATCCGACCATACTGGAAGCGGCGAACAGCGAGTCGAGCATCTTTACGCTCAGCAGTTTCGACTTTCCCTTCATGGCCTATACATACTCCATTTTCCCGATGATACTTGCTGCCTGGATGGTAAAGGTACTGGAGAATTGGCTGAAAAGATGGGTGTCCGCCTATATCCAGGCGATTTTCATCCCCATCGCTGTAATCGGAGTCGTGTCGACTGTCACACTAATCGTCACCGGGCCTGTGCTGGTCGGCTTCTCATCGCTGCTCGCCAACGGACTGGAAGCCATGCTGAGCCTGAATGCTCCGGTTTTCGGCGCGGTCATCAATGCGTTCTATCAGCTGCTGGTCGTCTTCGGCCTCCACTGGGGCATCATCCCGGTCTATGTGAATGACTTTGCGACTCTGGGCTACAGCTATCTGTCAGCAATGGTCAGTGCGACCATAGTGGGGCAGGCCGGTGCCGCGCTGGGGGTCGCGGTGAAAACCAAAAAAGCGGATATCAAGGAACTCGGTTATGCCGGTGCATTTTCGGCATTTTTCGGCATTACAGAACCGGCGATCTACGGCATCAACCTGCGCTTCCGCAGACCGTTCATCTGTGCAAGCATCGCCAGTGCAGTGGGCGGGCTGCTTACAGGCCTGCTCGGCGTCAACATGTGGAGCATCATCGGATCGATCATCGGTCTGCCATCATTCATCGACCCGGAACATGGCATTACCGCAAACTTCTGGTACGCAATACTTGTGACCGCTGTGACACTGTTCCTGGCATTCGGACTGACATATATATGGGGATACAATGACAATATGGAAATGGCCGGGAAGCGTAAGAAACCAGAAAATCCTGCGAAAAAGAATTTTTCGAAGTGAATGGCAAATGTACTATCAGAGATCCAAAATAACAGGAGGCTTATTATGGAGTCGAATTTAAATATAAGCAGTGAAATTTACGATATCCCGGCTGTAATCAATATTCCGGATACGAATTATGGTGTTTTTCCTGCAGTGATCTTATGTCATGGCACTGCATCGCAGAAAAATGAAGTCGGGGATTTATTCGTAAAATTGGGGGATAAAATGGCTGAAGCCGGCATCGCCTCCATCCGTTTCGATTTTGCCGGGTGCGGCGACAGCAAGGCGGATCAGACAGATCTCACTTTTTACGGAGAAGTTTCCGATACTGAAAAAGTCTATGAATATCTCGTTGGCCATGAAAGCATCGATTCAGACAGAATCGGCATTGTGGGATTCAGTCAGGGGGCCCGCGTGATGGCGGAGTTTCTTGGGGGGCATACGGACTCCATCAAAGCTGCAGTGAGCCTGTCCGGAGCATGCCATAACGGTGAAGGGGTCTTCAGAGGCTGGTTTGAACGATACCATGATGAGCTCGAAGAGAACGGATATGCAGAGATTCCAATGGGATGGAGAGAGGATCTCATCCTCTCAGCAAAATGGTTTGATGACATCAAATCGTCCAGTCCAATGGAGGAACTCAAAAAATATGAAGGGTGCATTCTGGCAGTTTCAGGGACAGATGATGAACTGGTCCCTTATAGGCATGTGCATGAAATATTAGACGCATGCAGCAAGGCAGAAATGAGGGATTTGAAGATCATTAAAGATGCAGATCATATTTTCAATTGCCTGGATGCTGAAAAAAGCAAAGCAGAATATGTCTTGGATTGTGTCAGCAGTTGGATGTACAGGCATATCTGAATATAATTTAACCGGGTCACTCTGCGTGTGAAACCTCTATGAAAACAGGGTGTAACATTACTGTCAGGAGGCGGTTTTGATATTAACTATGGATTCAAAAATTAATAAGCAAATCGCACAAAACTCAGCACTGGAAGGTATGCAGGTTTCAAAAGAAAAACAAAAATTGATAATGATATGGACTTTTCACTTATTGTTTTCAAACAATCTGTCAACTTACATTCAGAGATATGAATCTCATCCGGACGTGAATCCCTCATTCTCTTTTAATGGTTCATCCTGTCAATCCCGTGGTATTGATATGTATATCGATAAAAGGGACAGGTGATCACGTGGAACGTTCTGAAGCTGTAAAACGCATCACTGAAATACTGAGTGAATCGAAAATCGGTGTCTTATCCACGGCACATAACAATGAGCCGAATGCGCGCTACATGTGGTTCTACAATGACGGTCTGACATTGTATGCGAAGACCAATGATGCATCGCAGAAATATGATGAGCTGAAGGATAATCCGAAAGCGCATGTGCTGCTCGGTTTCCATGACTCACCGACTCATGCTTTTGTGGAATTTTACGGTGAGGTTGAGAGGATAGACGATCAGGAGACGATCGACTGGCTGTGGGAAGAAGCGGATAAGGAATTTTTTGATTCCAAGGAAAACCCGCACCTGAAAGCACTGAAAATTACGCCGAGTGCCATCAAGATAATGAATGACGATGAATTTGAAGATGTTAAGTTGTCACTGTAAAAATGAAGAGACTTTCATGAGTCTGTCCGACAACGCCGGATGGACTTTCTTTTTATCAGTCCCGGGAATTGGGTAAAGACAACTATGAACGGACACCGAAGGAGTGAATCGAATGCTTGCTTATGTATGGGCGGAAGATGAAAACAGATTGATTGGAAAAGGGGCCGGGCTGCCGTGGCGCCTGCCGGCGGACGTCGCCTTCTTTAAAAGGGTAACAATGCGCGGGGATATGGTGACAGGCAGGAAAACCTATGAGACGATCCCGAACCGGCCGCTGCCTGGCCGTCGCAATATCATTTTGACGGCACAGAGAGATTACGAGGCACCAGGGGCAATCGTGGTCCATACGAAAGAGGAAGTGCTGGAACTTGAAGAGAAGAATGATGAAGATCTGTACATCATCGGCGGGGCAGCACTCTTCAAAATTTTTGAGGAGGAAGTGGATGAACTGTACCGCACCATAATCCATGATTCATTTGAAGGGGACACATACTTTCCCGAGAGCTTTAATTACGAGGCATTTGAACTGGTGAAAACCGAAAAAGGGATTGTCGATGAGAAGAATAAGTATGAGCATACATTTGAATTGTGGAGAAGGAAATAGGTTCATGAACAAAAAAGCAGCCATTGGCTGCTTTTTTTCAATACGTCTAACCCATGCCCTGTATGTATTCCATTATCGACTTGGAAAATGCTTCGGGATTATCATGGTTGAGCAGATGCCCGCCCTTATCTATCACTGAAACCTCAGCCCTTTCATTTACATATTCATCAATTGTTTCGAGCTCATGATCGCTTTCACTTCCTGTGATTATATGGACGGGGAGGTTTTCTTCCAGTACCTCAGCGTTTTTACTGAATGGATACCATGATTGATTCCTTGTTATATCAAGGAACTGTCTCCAGTCCGGAGGATGGATGTTATCAAAATATGATGCTGTTTCTTTGCTTTCCAATACTTTGCTTTGCATCTCAACTTCATTTTTATGGAGTTCGATATAATTATGGGGTTCTTTGAACATGAGCCCCGAGAGTGTCAGTGATTTAACTGATGATTTATATTTCAATGCAAAATGAACTGCAACCAAAGCGCCGACAGAGACACCGACCAGATGCATGTTTTTAATCTTTAAATGTTTAACGGTTTCCGCCAGGTCATCAGCAGCGTTTTCGAAATAATTTTCGAGACTGTCACAGACGGATTTCCCATGACCTCGCAGATCGGGAAGTAGAATGCGGTGCCTGTCATCGAAATAGGGGAGGAGCTTTTCAAAATCTGTAAGACCGGTCTGTAACCCTGAATGCAGGAAAATGACCGTTTCTTCTCCGTGACCAAAATCTTCAGTATATAAAATCATCTTTTACACCACCTGTAGGCTACTCTATTGGAAAACTTTGTATATCGTTGATTATACCCATGGCCGGATTGTATGCAATTGACATATAATATGGAATTGAAACACCATTCTGATAGTGTTATCAGTCGGTAATATTCTTTTCCACTTCCCTGGCAATGCCTTCTGCACCGTCTGCATTGGGGTGCACGCCGTCAAGCTGGAACCAGTCTCTCCTCTCCTCTGTATGCTGGTTGATGTCGATGAGCCCTGCATCTTTTTCGGCTGAGACCTCTTTGATGATTTCTGTGATCTTATCAATATTTTCGTTGTTTATATCACCGGGTCTGTCCGCTTCGTTGAATGCCGCAGGCGGGGTGGCCAGATAGATTTCTGTATCCGGGTTATGTTCGGCATAGGTATCCACCAGTTCTGAATACTCTTCCCTGAACTGTTCGCGGCCGTTCCAATTTGTGCTTTTGGAGTCATTGGTGCCGAGCATGATCACAGTGATATCCGGGTTGAAATCGAGGCTGTTCTGGTACTCCTCGGTCACATCGTAGGGAAAGTCTGCGCTTTTCATGGCGGCATAGTTGTTCGCTCCAAAGTTGCCGACCCAGTATCCCCCGCCCAAGAGGGAGTCCAGCTTTGCCGGATATGCATTTTCTGATCTATTGTTTATCAGCAGCCCGTATGTTGTGCTGTCACCGACCGCCGCCACCTTGATGTCATCGTGGTCTCCTTCTGATGTACTGCCGGCACCGGGGGCGGGGGACCTGAAATAGCCGGCGGTGAAATATATGGCGGCGGCCAATATAATAGCGGCAGAAGCGCCAGTCAATATCCATTTGAATACTTTTCTGTCCATAGAATCACCTGGATTATATTGATATGCTGCATTGCAGCTGTTCATTGGTTACATTTTACTTGAATCCAGGGAAAGGTCAATCCTAAAGGATATATGGAGATCAATATCCCGGATGCAACCGTAATGAAGGCATAGCAGACCACTATTCAGGGTATTGTAATTACATGTCTTTCTATAAAAAGGTCGGCAGGTGATACTATGATCCTGAGGATAATAGTGAGTACAGTGGTACTGATACTGTTCTCAATCCCTCTCATTTCGACGATACGCAAAGAATACCGGGAGAATAACCGTGTGTCCAAATGGAGTGTGTTCTTCCTTGTGCTTGCCGTACTGCTCTGGCTTGCACTGGTGATTTCATTCTTTGCCTATATTATGTAACAGTAAGATGAGGTTCCCGGAAAATGACGGGAACCTCATCTTTGATCCGTGTATTATTTGCTGGCTTCACTGATTTCGCTTACTGCAAGTATGGCGTTCGCAATCTCTTCCGGTGTGATTCTGTCGCTCAGGTTGGCGAATGTGTCTTCCGGATCTGTTGCGAGTTTGCCGACTTTCACAAGGTCTTCGAAGCTTGTGTCTTCAAGATGCATCTCTTTGAGTGTCGTCGGCATACCGATTTTTTTATAAAATCCGATATACCTTTCCAGCGTTTCATCCGGACTGTTCTCAAGGACGAGCTGTACGAGTGTGCCGTAGGCCACTTTCTCGCCGTGGGAGAGATGGTGGATGTCACCGGAGAGTGAGGTGAAACCGTTGTGGATAGCGTGGGCTGCAGCCAGTCCGCCGTTTTCAAAGCCGAGGCCGGAAAGCAGTGTGTTTGCTTCGATGACTGCATCCACCTGCGGTGTCACGATGCCGTTTGAAGCGGCTTTATACGCAGCATGCCCGTGTTTGAAGATTGTTTCCTCACATTTTTCCGCAATCGCCATGGATGCGAGTGTCGGCTGGCCGCCGACCATGTTGTCGCCGTTACTTTTTTGTGCCGCCCTCGCTTCGACCAAGGTAGCCATGGCGTCACTCATGCCGGAGGCGAACAGTTTGGCAGGCGCATTGACGACGACGCCTGAATCGATGACGATCAGGTTCGGGTTCTTGTCATAGAACCTGTAGCCTGTGAATGCCCCTTCATCCGAATAGATGACCGACAGGGAACTGCTCGGCGCATCCGTCGATGCAGTGGTCGGTACAATGATGACCGGTGAGCCGAGGTCATCGGCAATCGCTTTGGACGTATCCAGCGTCTTGCCGCCGCCGACGCCGATGACGACGTCGGCGTCATTGTTTTTGGCAACTTCAGTCAGTCGGTCGATTTCAGCTTCTGAAGCTTCACCTTTGAATTCCTCGTATTTGAAATCGATATCCGCATTTTTGAAGCTTTCGGTAATTCTTTCCTCAGTGATCGACCAGACCATTTCATCCGATATGACCAATGGTTTCCCGGCCAGTTTTCCTGTTTCTTCTCCCAGTGTTTCAAGGACACCTTGTCCCTGTAAATATTTTCCCGGGGATTGGAATACATATTTAGCCATTTGAAAAGACCTCCAAATCTATTTTAATGCTGTTTGCATACATATGTCTCTATCCGTTTTATGTCATTGCAAACATTCCACCGGCTCATTTCACATAAATGTCATTTTACAGATCCGGAACGTTCATGGATTACCGGTACTTCGTTTACTGATATAATTGCACTAATAAAATGTCTGAGGGGTGTATATATGGATCTGCCAATAATGCTGGTCATCGTCTTATTCATAAGTCTCGGCATATTCAGCCAGTGGCTGGCGGGGCTGATCAGATGGCCCGCCATCGTCGTCATGTCCATCGCCGGACTTCTGATTGGTCCGGTTTTCCAGTTTGCCAATCCGGAGCAGATGATGGGCAGCGATCTGTTCAGCACCATCGTCTCCCTGGCTGTTGCCGTCATTCTGTTCGAAGGCAGCAGCAACCTGGACTACCGTGAATTGAAAGGGGTATCCAAGGCGGTCAGAAGGGTGATCACAATCGGTGCTGCCCTTGCCTGGATATTCGGCACTCTGTCAATGTACTATATACTGGGCTTCCCGCTGTCAGCTTCACTGGTAATGGCCGGTTTGCTCATCGTCACGGGACCTACGGTCATTACACCTTTGCTCAAGCAGGCAAAAATCAAAAACTCTGTAAATTCCATATTGAAATGGGAAGGAATCATACTGGACCCGGTGGGACCGCTGCTTGCACTGTTTTCATTCTATGTCTTCCAGGTCGTGGGTAACAATTTCAGCGGCACCTATATATTTGAATTCCTCATCGGCTTCACTGTGGCGGCAGTGCTTGGCCTCGGTGGATCTTATCTGTTCCGTCTGCTGATCAGGAAAGAGTATATACCGCAGCATCTGATGCCGCCTGTACAGTTCGCTTTCATCCTGCTGATATTCAGCATCAACGAGGCGGTGCTCCACGAATCCGGATTGCTGTCAGTGACGATTTTCGGGCTGGCGATGGCGAGGATGAAAAACCGGAATCTCATCTACAAACAGTCTGACGAATTCATCGAGGAAATCTCTCTGATCCTGGTTTCCACGGTATTCATCCTGATCACGTCTTCCCTGACACGGGATGTGCTGATCAACGTGCTCAACTGGGAACTGTTCATATTCTGTCTGGTGATGATTCTAATCGTGCGTCCATTATCCATCCATCTGTCCACGATCAATACGGAAATCGGCCTCAGGGAAAGATCATTCGTCGGAATGATTGCACCGCGCGGCATCGTCGCCCTCACAGTCGCCCAATTCTTTGCGGGTCTTTTCATCGATGCCGGTGTGCCGATGGCTGAAATGATCACACCTGTAACATTCGGCTTCGTTTTCGTCACCGTTGTTGTCTACGGCTTCGGTTTCAAGCCCCTCAGCCAGGCGATGAATCTCTCGAGCACCAGTCCGCCGGGGGTGATCATCATCGGGGAAAATGAATTTTCACTGCAGCTGGCAAAAAAATTGAAGGACCACGGCATACCTGTCATGATGTCGGACCTGCTGCATTTCACCTCAAGCAGGGCGGAGGAGTTCGGTATTGAAACATACAGAGGGAACCTTCTGTCGGAAGAAGACCGCATCTATACTGATCTGACCAGTTATGACAGGTGTCTCCTGATGACCCGGTCCTATGTTTTGAACAACCTTGCCTTCAATGAAATGTCCGCCGAATTCGGGTTGAGGAATGTCAAGATGCTGCCGATCTCCTCCATGGATCGGATCGTCAAATTCCGTCCCGAAGAATCACTCCGTCATCATATGCTCTTCGAAGAGACGCTCACCTATTACTGGCTGAATCAGTATATCGAAGACGCAGAAATCTCAGAAATGCCCGGCAGCGAAGCGGAAACCCTCAATGAAAATGACGTCGTTCTCTACCATATCGATGTGAATGGGAATGTGAGTTTCAAGCCGATCACGAGGGAGCTGGAGTATGCTGAAGATGGAGTCATCGGCTACTTGAAAGATGCGAAGAGATTCAGGGAAAATAATGAATGACAAGGAATATATCACAAAGAATATAATGCTGGAGGCGTCACATGAGTGTCTGGTTTCTGTTTAATGCCGCGCTGCTCTTATGGGCAGTCTGGAATGTCACGGCGGGGCTTTCGACCCATACGACATATGTTCATATAATACTGGGATTCGCCGGCTTCCTGTTCTTTATATTCAACTGGACACGGAACGCGGTGTTTTCAACCATCCGCAACGTTGAAAGCAGGGCAGTCAAAGTGAAGCTTGCCCGGATGTCGAAACGCATTGTCCCTTATCACAGATGGACAGGGACGACTGCCCTGATCCTCATCATGCTGCACGGTATGTCTGTGATCAGTTTCTATAGTTTCGATCTGTCGAACATGAAGATATTGACCGGGATGCTTGCAGCTCTGAACCTGCTTATTCTCGTACTGTCCGGCTGGTACCGGCTGTTGTTCGATTCCAGCTTGAAGATCAGGAGGCTGCACATCGGTCTTGGCATTTCAATGTTCTGTCTTACGGTGCTCCATTTCATCTTCTGATGTACCCGGGTAAAAGAAATCCCTGGCAACAGAGGGTTTATCCACTCCCCGCACAGTCAATCGGTCATCGTTATCGCCGGATTGTTATATACACTCGTTAAAATGTATGCAGTTCTGACGGGTGCAGGTCGTTACGGATTTGACCGGCTGCCATTATCCGTATACATGGGCTGGGTGACGATAGCGGCTCTCGTGAATATCTTTGCATTGGCAGTGAATAATGATGTTGAAACTTTCATCGGTCTGAACGAGCTTCCCTGGACAATCATCATGCTGGTTTTTGCGGCCCTGGCCGGCATAACAGTGGCACTGCGCTTTGAGGACTGGCTGTACCCGCTTGTATTCATCTGGCCGTATTTTGGCATCTATGCAGAAAATGACAGTATGTATATGAGTCTTGATACGACACTGCTGATAACTGCCCTGGCATTGCTGGCTGCCGCTGTCATGGCGGTCAGCAGAAGGCAAGGCGGGCAGCCTGACAGAAAAAGCTCCGGATAACAACTCCGGAGCTTTTTTAATATCCTCATTTCAGCTGCAGGTCGGTCAGGCATGTGCTGTCCCCTTCAAAAGTGGAGAACTCGTAGCTGCCTCCCTTACCATCATATGAAATGTCTATCGTATAATTTTTGTCGCTCGGCAGCCAGAAATCCATGAAGCCGTTATCGAGTGTAGTGACAGTTTCGTCGACATGGACATTGCCTTCATCATCGGTGATCTTCACATCCATATCTGCATTCACCAGTTCGCCTTGGCAGCCGGTCAGGCTGTGGATACTGCAGGGATGGGTGTATGTAATGAACGGTGCGATTGAAACGAAGAATTCACCGTTTGGCAGGTCATATATCTGCTCTCCGCTGTCATCGGTGACCATCAGTGATTCAGAGTCGATGGAAGCGGACTCTGCAATATTGCCTGCACTGAGTTCCGCAACATATTCCTTGGTGCTGCCTGCATCACTTTCCGCATTGCCGGAACACCCGGCGAGGATTGCGAGCACTCCGATAAGTGGTACCCATAGATATCTTTTCATGCATATCCCTCCTTTTTCCTCCATTATATCAACGCCTGGGTTTAAAAGACTCCGTGAATATAACGACTTTATGAACTGTACAGGCGTGATACCATGAAACTATGACAAAATTTTGGAAGAGGGGACAGGGATGCGGACAGAGGAGGAAATGATGGCTCTGATAAAAGCCATCGTAAACGAGGATGCGCGCGTCAGGATGCTGATGCTTGAAGGTTCACGGACCAATGTAAATATCCAGAAAGATGAATGGCAGGATTATGATATTACATTTTTTACTGATGATATCGCTTCTTTTCTGCAGGATGAATCATGGCTGAAAGCGTTCGGGGAAATAATCATGATGCAGACACCGGAGGCCATGGAGTTGTTTCCGGCTGAGGAAAAGGGGTATTCCTATCTTATGATGCTGGATGACTACAGCAAGGTCGATCTGACACTGATGGAGCTTGAAGATCTGGAGGAATATCTCGCAGAGGCCGGCCTCACGGAAGTGCTGATCGACAAGGATGGCAGGATGACTGAGGAAATCATCCCGACGGATGAAGCATTCCATGTAAGGAAACCGACCGCTGCCGAATTCGATGACAGCTGCAACGAGTTCTGGCATGTGACTTCGTATGTGGTCAAAGGATTGTGCCGTGGCGAAATACTGTATGCCATCGATCATCTGAACGGGATACTCCGTCCCGAACTGCTGCGCATGCTGTCATGGAAAGCATGCGTGGAGAACGGATTTTCGCTGAGTGTCGGCAAAAATTATAAATTCATCGACCGGTATATGGCTGAAGCAACGTGGGATAAACTGCTTGACTCCTATAATATGGGGTCAATAAGGCAGTGCTGGGAAAGCTTGTTCATCATCCATGAACTGTTCAGGGAGGCTTCCTGTGAAGTGGCAGAACTAATCGGCTGCACATATCCGTATTACGATGAAAACATCTCCAGGTTCACCGAAGATATGTACAAGCTGTACGGGAAGGGGAACTGACAGTGAATGGATATGATAAGAAGGCAAGACGGCAGATTGATGAAGTTCTTGAAGTGTCCAAAAGGGTGATCGGCCAGTCAATGAAAGCGGCGTATCTGTTCGGCTCGACTGCAGCAGGTGGATTAAAGAAAGACAGTGACATAGATATACTCATCATGTGCAAAAGAGAGCTGAGAGCCTGCGAGAAGCGACAGCTGATAGATGCGTACATGAAAATATCAGGTGAAATTGGTAATCCTGAAAATAAGAGGTATATGGAAATTACAATTGTGGATGAATCCGATATCTCACCATGGCATTATCCGCCCAAACAGGAAGTCCTGTACGGTGAATGGCTCAGACAGGATTTTGAGGCAGGAGAAGTTCCGGTAAAAGAGGAGAATCCCGATCTCGTCATTGTTTTAAAACAGCTTCTGGATAACCATTACATACTGTATGGCGATAAGCCGGAGGAGTTTATTCCTGAAATACCGGATACAGATGTTAAGAAAGCAATCAGAGATACGTTGCCGGAACTGATGGAAAGCTATGCAGGTGACGAAAGGAATACGCTGCTCACACTGTGCCGGATGATAGTGACTGTGAAAACAGGTGAAATCATACCGAAACACCATGCGGCAGAGAGAGTGCAAAATAGTCTTCCTGAAAATCACCAGGAACTGCTGCAATGTGCAATCTCGGGTTATCTTGGTGAGTACGACGACAGGGGCAGCTATAAGGGAGAAGACATGAAATCGCTGGTTGATTACCTGGGGAGGGCTCTGGGTAAATTATTAGTAGAAGGCAACCAGCTTTAGAATGGAGACTGATCACACATGACAAATAACAATGAAATGATAGATACCGCAGACAGGTGGATTGAATACTGCAATGAGCAGGACCTCGAAGGCCTGGCTGGAATCACAGCGGAAGAGCTTGAAGTCCACGGACCGAAAGGTACGGCGACAATCGATAAGACAGGGCTGAAAGAGTGGATGGAACGGGCGAACCTGAAACTTGAAACGTTTGAACATTACGCCAGGGACAACAAAGTCGTCATGGGGCAGCACGGCATCTGGCTGGACACAAACGGCGCTGTCAAAGGGGAGCAGGATGTATACACAGTGCTTGTATTCGACAGGGAAAAGGTGGGCGCTCTGGGGCGCTTTGATGACAAAGAGCAGGCATTTGATGTCACCGGCCTTGAAGAGGGAGACCGGATAAGATGAAAAGCTCTTAATTTCCAGCTGGAAATGTGGTAGAATAACATTATAAATATTGTACGGAAGGAGATTTTAAAAATGGGTGTCCCTAGAATTTGGCAATCACTTTTGAATAACTAACTTAATATTAATATTCAAAAGTCTTGCTATAACTATATTCTGAAGGGACGGGTGTATCCATTTTTAGGATGATCCTGAAAACGCGCGGAGATAGCATAAGGCTGTCTCTTTTTTGTGTGTGTAAAAATATAGTTTGCAGACTCATAAGGAGTGCAAATTATAATGAATGAACTATCAGTGAAATTGAAGGACATTGATGTGAGTTTTGGCAACAAGGACGTATTGAAGATTGGTGAACTGACGGCGTATATGAATGACAGGATTGCCATCATCGGGCCGAATGGTGCCGGCAAGTCGACGCTGCTCAAGATCATCGCGGGAGATTTCAAAGGGTTTGAAGGGACTGTGCAGCGTGAGATGGATTTCAATTACTTTGCCCAGATCGACGAGCTGGATGCGGCAGTGGATGACAGCTTCAACTTTGAACTGTTGAGCCGGCTGAATGTCCCCGACAATACGAATCTAAGCGGCGGGGAGGAGACGAAGTTTCGTCTGGCGCAGGCGCTCTCCGAGTATAAGCTCGGTCTGCTGCTGGATGAGCCGACGACCCACCTGGACCAGGAGAGTGTGAATCTGCTGATCGATGAACTGGAATATTATTTCGGCACTTTGATATTCGTCAGCCACGACCGGCATTTCATCAACAGTATGGCGGATAAGATATGGGAAGTGTCCGACGGCAGTGTCCGTGAATACACCGGAAACTACGATGACTATGAGGAGCAGAAAGAACAGGAAAACCTGGAGCATGAGCGCCAGTACCGGAGTTTTGTCAGTGAGAAGAAGCGGCTTGAGGCTGCAGCACAGAAGCAGATGGAAAAGGCTGCGAAGATGGGCGGGGACAAAGCCAGGAAACAGGATATCAAACCGGACCGGCTGAGTTCGAGCAAACAGAAGGACACCGTGCAGAAGCAGGCATTCAAAGCCGCCAAATCCATTGAATCGAGGCTCGGCCGGCTGGATGAAGTGGAGCGTATGGAAGACGGTACGTCACTGAGATTCCCGATGTCTGAAGCGATGGAAATCCACAACAAATTCCCGGTCATGGGACAGGATGTGACCGTGAAACGCGGAGACAGGGTACTGCTCGACAGAGTGAGTTTCCAGTTCCCGTTGGGCCGGACGGTCGCCATTATCGGAAATAATGGCTCCGGGAAATCCAGTCTGCTGCATGAAATCATGGAAGATGCCGAAGGCATGGACATTTCACCGAAAGTGAAGATTGAAAGCTACCGGCAGATGGACTATAAGATGTTCACTGATGAACCGGTGATCAGATATCTGATGAAACAGACCGAATTCCGGGAACCGCTGGTGAGGAGCATACTGCAGAACCTGGGGTTCAGCCAGGATGAAGTGACAAAGCCGCTCCATGATCTGAGCGGCGGAGAGGCGACGAGAGTATCGCTCGCTTTGATGTTCGTCAGGCCGTCCAATGTCATCATACTGGATGAACCGACGAACTTCATAGATCTGAACACTATTGAAGCTCTGGAGACATTCATCAGAGCGTACAGGGGGACCATCATCCTGACTTCCCACGACAAATACTTCGTCGAGCGGACGGCGGATCTGGTGTATGAAATCAGAAATGGGAAACTGGACAGAATGGAATAGGAAAGCTGTTTATTAGAAAAGTATGGATAGCCTCCATACTTTTTTTATTGCACAGCAGAGAAAAAGGATGTTATAATTACTATACTGAACGGTCAGTAAAGTGAATTTGGGGTGAAAGAATGAGGAAGAAAGAAGAACTGCTGCTGATGGCGGCTGAAATCATACAGAACGAAGGCATACAGGCACTGAGCATGGATTATCTTGCCCAGAAGGCGGATATCACAAAAGGCGGTGTGCTCTACCATTTTGAAAGCAAAGGGAACCTGCTTTTGAAAATGAACCAGATGGTGATTGACAACTTCGATGAAAAAGTGGAGAAGCATCAGAAGGATATGACTGGCAACTACCAGTTCACCCGGGCGTATGCACTGGCTACGCTTGACTATTTAAACCAGGACCAGCAGAGTTTTCTGCCCGCAGTCTTCATCGCTTCATATGCCGATAAGGACAGCCTGGACCTCTGGCAGCACTTTTCAGGCCAGTGGAATGATGCATTCCTGGCTGATACCGGAGACCGGGCGAAGATCATGAAACTCCGTCTGCTTGCTGACGGCATATGGTTCCATGTACTGTACTACAGGGATGATGTGAACAAGCGTGAGATAGAAAAGGTGATACACGAGGAATGCAGAATTTTGTCAGAGGAGGGAAGTTAAATGGGAATCCTGACTTTAGGCGGCGCCATACTCTCTGAAGTTTTTGGCTCCAGCATGCTGAAAGTTACAGCGGTTACGAATAACAGACTGCCGGTGGTTGGAATAATACTGGGCTATGGAATGGCATTCTACCTTCTGTCACTGGCTCTGATGACGATACCACTCAGTTTCGCCTATGCCGCATGGAGCGGAGTGGGGACTGCGCTGACCGCCCTGATCGGTTTCGGGGTTTTCAAGGAACAGCTGCGCCCAAAAACGGTGGTCGGCATCATCGTACTCATCATCGGTCTTGTGCTGATGAGGATATAAAGGAGAAATGGATTATGAAGAAATATATTTTTCTCGGCAGTGCAATCCTGTTCGAGGTGACCGGGACAACGATGCTGAATCTGTCGGAAGGTTTTTCCAATCTCATGCCGACAATAGCGATGGCGATATGTTTTGCCCTTTCATTCACCAGTCTGATCTTCGCCTTGAAAGCCATACCACTGAGCCTCGCCTACAGCATATGGGCAGGCCTTGGAACAGCCGGAGCCGGTCTGATCGGTATATTTCTGTTCGGTGAAACACTGTCCCCGGCCAATATCATCGGGCTTCTGGTGATCATCGCAGGTGTCGTCATCATGAATATGTCCGACGGCACAGGAAAACAGGCGCGGCGAGGATAAAAGACGCAGAAACGAGAACGCCCTTCCGATGACGGAAGGGCGTTCTATATTCATATTCACCTTTAAACAATATCCGATTTCACAATCTTTTTCCTTCCATATAAATAGGAAGCGGCGTAAACGATGATGCCGGCACCAAGCACGATGAACGGCAAGACGAACCGGTAGATGTCCCATCCGATGCCGAGGTCTATATTGTGGATTACCGTATTATTGAGCGGCATGAAATGGAACATATAGATGATGAACAACGGCAGGAAATAGATGATGTACCTTAAGATGGCACTGTCCAACCACGAGTTTGCAAATATTATGAGATAGATGCTCATCATGATCAGGCTGGCGCCCATGATCATCACAAGGCCGTAGTACAGATGATAGTCATGTCCGATGATCACGTAGGTCGAGAAGACTGCCACCGTGAACACGAGCATCAGGGCGTGATAGATATAATCAGCCTTCAGTATGTCGGTCTTCCGGATGGGCAGTGAGTACAGGAAATGATGGCTGTCGTTTTTTGTGATGAGTGTATGAATGTTCTGGATACTCGAGATGGTATAGACCATGACGATGAGGTTGAGCAGATTCACAAATGGCATGAACGGCTGCAAATTGATGAGGGACTGGCTGAAAGCGGCCAGCAGGTTGATGACGATCATGATGCCGCCCATCATCCATATCCATTTGGAGTACATCAGATTCAAATAGAGCTGTTTCTTCATATCAGACATCCCTCCGATTGTTTTTGATGAAGTACATCACTTCGTCCACGCTCAGTTTTTCAACGATCACTTTGTCTCCGAACAGTTCCTGCAGAGTATCCCATGAATTGCTCATCGCTTCAAAGCCGAGGGAATTGTCCCTTTTGCCGATCAGCAGCTCATTGGTTTCATCATCGAGCATACCTTTCGGCCCTTTGACCTTTTTGTAGGTATCGAGCAGGGCCTCTTTTTCCATGTTGAATAAAATCTCCCCGTCGTCGATCATCATGATATAGTCCGCAATACGTTCCAGGTCGCTGGTGATATGGGTGCTGAACAATATGGTGATCTCCTCGTTAATCATCAGCTCCTGCAGTATATCCAAAAGCTCCATCCTGAAAGTCGGGGCGAGGTTCGATGTCGGTTCATCCAGTATCAGCAGCTCGGCGTTATGACTCAGGGCAACAGCCAGGGAGAGTTTCACTTTCTCGCCTGTGGACAATTTCTTAATTCTGGTGTTTTCCGGTACCTTGAAGTCATCAAGATATTTGTGATAGACAGCGCTGTCCCACGCTTCAAAATAGACGGTAAGCAATTTTTCCAGCTTGGCGGGGGAGAGGTGTTCGGGAAAATTATCCTCGGCGAAAACCATGCCGATACGGTTCAGCAGATTTTCGCGGTCACGCTCGATATCGTCGGAACCGAGTATTTTTACATCACCCCGGTCCGCTTTCAACAGGCCGGTGAAATGATTGATCAGCGTCGACTTTCCGGCGCCATTATCGCCGACCATGCCTGTAATGTAGCCTTTCGGAATCTCAATGTCCAGGTCCTTTATTTCGAAGTTTCCTATTTGCTTATGAAGTCCTTTGACATCTATGGCATTCATTTCTTATCCTCCTCAATGACATGGATCATGTCGATCAGTTCCTCGGCGGAAAGGTCGATCTGATGTGCCGTTTTAAGCAATTCCTCGATATTCTTTTCAATTTCGAGCAGCACCCGTTCCCTTTGTATGTTCGCATTCTGTTCACTCACAAAAGTCCCTTTGCCGACAACGGAGTACACATATCCCTCCTGCTCAAGGTCCTGATAGGCACGCTTCGTCGTGATGATGCTGATCTTCAGCTCTTTCGCAAGCGCCCGCATCGACATCAGCGCTTCCCCCGGCTGGACTTCACTTGTCATGATGGCGCGGATAATCTCATTCTTCAGCTGTTCGTAAATGGGAGTGTCCGTATTGTTCGAAATCTGGATATTCACGGGAACACCTCTTCCGTATATAGTGTGTATACTCAATATATATAATATATACACTGGTGTCAAGCCGAGGTGAGATTCTTTTGTAAATAAGGAGGTATATGTTCTGTTAATAAAGACAAAAAGCTGACCGGTCATAACCGGCCAGCTTCCATGTGCACTTTCTGGATGAACTCTGCTCATTCATTCGCCTCATAATAATCCAGTATCTTTTTCTGGATTTCCGTATACTGCCGGACTTCTTCATCCGACAGGATAGAAAAGATCTCTTCGCTGATTTTCTGACCATGTTCCCGGGCATCATCCAAAAGCTTTATACCGCTGTCCGTAATGTCCAGCAGTACGGCGCGGCGATCTTCGGGACTCGTCTTTTTCACCACGTAGCCATCCTTTATCAACCTGTCCGAAATGCCCGTCATGGCCCCCGTCGTATAGCCGAGACTTTTGGAAATCTTAGACGGCATGGATGCCCCGTTCTTTCTCAGCAGATACAGGACCATGATCTGAGAAATATTCAGTTTGCCGTCGAAACGCTTCATGAACCTGAGTACCGTCTCGTTGTTTATCATCTCGGTTGTGTGAATCAGTTCGAGTAATGTATCTTTATCCATTGTGCACCTCAATCCATTAAATTTGACTTTATGCTTTACGAAAATTATCTTATTACTAAGATATATACTTGTAAACTATATAGGAGTGAGCTAAATGACAAGACTTGAAGGGAAAGTAATCGTAATCACAGGAGGCGCGCAGGGCATGGGGAAATCTCATGCCGAAAAATGTGTAGAGGAGGGCGCATTCGCGGTCATTACCGATATCAACGAAGAAGCGGGGATCAAGACAGCGGAAGAACTCGGGGAGCGTGCACTGTTCATCAAACACGATGTAACGAGTGAGGAGGACTGGGCCCATGTTGTAAGTACAGTCAAGGAAAAGTGGGACAGGATCGACTGTCTTGTCAATAATGCAGGCATCACACTGTATTCACCGATTGACCAGTTGTCTCTTGAAGACTATATGAAAGTGGTGAATATCAACCAGGTGTCTGTATTCCTCGGCATCAAGTCAGTGACGGAAATCATGAAGGCGCAGGGAAGCGGCGACATCATCAACATTTCTTCAATCAATGGCTTGGTCGGCGGTGCTGCCGGCTATACGGATACGAAATTCGCGGTGCGTGGCATGACGAAAGCGGCTGCGAAAGACCTGTCTCCGCATAACATAAGGGTCAACTCCGTCCATCCGGGCGTCATTCGCACACCGATGCTCGAACAGGAAGACGTTCGCGCGCAGGTGGAACAGTTCATCAGGACGATTCCGATGAGAAGAGTGGCGGAAGTCGGGGAAGTTTCCAATCTGATCGTATTCCTTGCGTCGGATGACTCCACGTATGCAACAGGTTCCGAGTTCGTACTGGACGGCGGCATCACAGCCCTCTGATAAATGCATCTGGTCAATCTCAATAAGTTGAATCACAGCGCAATAAAATACCGCAGCCATCCGAAACGACGGTCTGCGGTATTTTTGCATATATTCAGTCTGACTCAAGGAACGCCTGCAGTTTCCCGTACTGCGCTTCGGCATCCCTCCAGCCGAGTTCATAGAGGTCTTCGAGACGTTTCTTATTTCTTTCGGTCCTGCTTATCTTCAAAGGTTTGCTCGGTGCTATGATGAATGCATTGTTCCTCTTTTCCTGGTCATAGAGGTATTTGAGTGTGTCATTGTAATGTCTGTAGCGGACGCCGAGTTTTTCATGGATCATCGGATGGTCTTTATATTTGATGACTTTCGACATCCGGCTCGGCTTTTTGAAGTATCCCCGGGGTTTCGTAAGTATGACAATATTCTTCTCAAATCCGTCGCTCTGTGCCTTTCTGACCGGTATGGGGTCGGAGATGCCGCCGTCCATGAGGTGACGGTTGTCATACTGCACGCTGGTGGCGACGAAGGGCAGGGAGCTTGATGCTCTCAGCAGTTCAGCAATGTGATCCTGGTTATCCGTCTTTTTGTAGTAGACCGGCTCTCCGGTTCCGCAGTCGGTCGTGACGATCGTGAACTGCTCCGGGCTGTCCACCAGTGTCTTTACATCAAATGGGACGAGTCTGTTCGGTATCTCATCGAAGATGAAGTCCATGCCGAAAAGTTCACGTTTCTTTATATAATTCCCCAGTGAGATATACCGTTTGTCTTCTACAAAATCCAGGTTGACCTTTTTGTTCCTGCCCGGCTGCCTGGAAAGGTATGAAGCGCCCATGCAGGCACCTGCCGAAACGCCGATCACATAGGGGAGATAGAGGTCTTTACTCATGAAGTATTCCAGTACGCCTGCTGTGTAGAGGCCGCGCATGCCGCCACCTTCAAGAACCAATCCTGTGTCTGTCATCATTTATGCCCCCGCTTCTGTCGGATGTCCATTTCATATAAATAAAGTTTAACAGACCATCATCTCATTATTAAAGCCGATTGCCCGGCTAGTTCAATGTTACGTCAAATTCATATTGATGAAATATTCAGAACGTTGATGTATTTTGAAAGTATGCATTAAAAATGATGGAGAGAGGAGAGGTACAGTGTCAGAGATCGAGGATCTGTTTGAAAAACTGAATGCGGATAATGCGCCCGCGAGCAGACGGGGAAGCAAAGTGGGGAGGTCGAACTGAAGGGTGGAATGTGTGATGCTCCATTTGTTGAACTTTCATATGAAAATATGGCGGATGCAGCAGAAGGGATCATAAAAGTGATGGAAAATTATAAAAGCTGAAATATGAGGAGGGAACTTCATGGAATTCAAAAGAATCATTGATGAAAACAGGGAAACGTATATGGCGGAATTGTTCGAAGTATTAAGGCAGGAAAGCATCAGTGCCGAGGGCAGGGGTATTCCGGAGTGTGCGGAACTGATGGCCGGCAAGCTGAAAAGCGCAGGGATAGAAGACGTTGAGATCATTGAAACAGAATACAATCCTGTGGTCTGTGGTGAATATCATGTTTCTGATGATGCGAAAACAATGCTCATATACGGCCATTACGATGTCCAGCCGCCCGATCCGCTGGAAGAGTGGGTGAGCCCGCCATTCGAACCCACAATCAGAGACGGCAGGGTCTATGCCCGTGGTGCAGGGGACAACAAGGGGCAGATCATGGCCCAGATACTTGCGGTAAAGACGTATATTGAAGCGGAAGGCAGTCTGCCGATCAACGTGAAGTTCGTAATCGAGGGCGAGGAGGAGACGGGGAGTCCGAACCTCCCGGCGTTTGTTGAACAGCATAAGGAAAAGCTTGAGACAGATCTCGTCTATACTTCCGACGGACCGATGCTTGCGGACGGTCATCCGGTTGTACTCCTCGGTGTACGGGGACTCCTCTATGTGGAGCTCACTGCCAGAGGCTCACAGTTCGATAACCATTCGGGCAACAAAGGCAACATCGCCCGCAATCCTGCCTGGGAACTCATGAATCTGCTCAGCACGATGAAGGATGACAACGGCAGAGTGTTGATTGAAGGCTTCTATGATAACGTATTGCCGCCGACGGAGAAGGAACTTGAACTGATTGACAGGCTGCCGTTTGACCTTGATGATGTGAGCAGGAACATCGGTGATGACAGTATAGAATTCACCAAGGCGGACTACTATCGTGCGCTTTGTTTTGAACCGACTTTCAATATCGCCGGATTTACGAGCGGATATGGCGGGGAAGGTGCGAAGACGATCATCCCCGCCGAAGCGAAAGTGAAGATGGATATGCGCCTGGTCATGGACCAGGATCCCGATGAGATTTTTGAGAGGCTCAGAAACCATGTGGAAAAGCATGCTCCGGACGTGGAAGTGGAGAAACTCGGCATAATGCAGCCGTCGCGGACTTCCTCGGAACTTGAGTTCATCGAACCGATAAGGAGGTCCGCAGAAAAATCATTCGGCAGGGAAGCTTTCATCCAGCCGAGCTTAGGCGGCAGTCTGCCTGATGCAGTATGGACGAAAATACTGGGTGTTCCTTCAGTCGTTGTCCCTTACGCGAATATCGATGAAGCAAACCATTCACCGAATGAAAACCTGGTTGTGGAGCATTTCTATAAAGGAATTGAAACGACGTGCAGGGTGATATCTGAAATTGGGGAACTGGACCAGGGCTACAGTATTTAATCCGGCCATGTTTGTTTGCCTATTTCTGCTTTCCTATGTATGATGGTGGGTGTAAGATACAATATAATATGATTCTTATTCGACTGGGGGAGCATGCAGATGCTGAGAGAGCAATCGACCCTTTGAACCTGATTCGGGTAATACCGGCGTAGGAAAGTGGAGTGAAGATACTTGGAAAATGAAATTCGTATATATCGACAATCCCACGGCCATATCAGGTTGTGGGATTGTCTGCTTTTCCCCCCGGTGAAATTAGGAAGGGGAAATTATGATGAACAGTCAGTTCACAGATCGCATCTGGAAACGCGTGGAGCCATTATGGAACAATTATTTGGAGCACCCTTTTGTCAAAGGGCTCGGGGAAGGGTGGCTTGAGGAAGAGAAATTCAGGCATTGGCTGAAACAGGATTATGTCTACCTGATCGATTATTCGAGATTGTTCGCTCTGGGCAGTGCCAAAGCACACAATCTCGCAACGATGAATGAATTTTCCAAGCTGCTGCACGGTACGCTTTTCATGGAAATGGATCTGCACAGGGGATATGCGGAAAAATTCGGAATCTCCCGGGAGGACCTGGAAAATACGGGTGCGGCAGCTACCACAACGGCTTATACTAGCTACATGCTGAATGTGGCGCAGCGGGGGAGCATAGAGCATGTTGCCGCCACGGTGCTGGCATGTGCGTGGAGCTATAATTTCATAGGCCTGAAGCTGTCACAGATTGAGGGGGCTCTGGATCATGAGCTGTACGGCAATTGGATACAGACATACTCATCAGAAGAATTCACAGATCTTGCGGAAAGCTGTAAACAATTGATGAACACACTGGCTGAAGATAAGCCGGAAAGGGAGCTCGCCGAGCTGGAGGAAATCATCTATAAAACAAGTATGTTCGAATATATGTTCTGGGACATGGCGGAAAATATGGAGACGTGGCCGGTGAAAGAGAGCTAGCGGCATGCATTGATAAAAATCCCCCCCTGTCCCGTAAGTGCTGGGACAGGGGGGGTAATAGTATCAGAATCCGGCTGTCCAGCCGCCGTCGGCAGTGAGGACAGCGCCGTTGATGAAGCTTGATTCATCCGATCCGAGGAACAGTGCAGCTTCTGCGATTTCTTCAGGTTTTGCGGTCCTTGGTATGAGGGCCTGGGTCAGTCCGGCGCGTTCCATGCCGAATTCACTGATGTTCTCCATGCCGGAGCTGATGTTTGTTTCGACGGCACCCGGTGCAGTGCCGTTCACCCTGATGCCCTTTTTGGCGTACATATAGCCGGTGTTCTTGGTCAGGGCGACGACCGCATGCTTCGATGCGCCGTAGGCGACGCCGGCATGGGCACCGTTCAATCCGCCTGTTGAAATCGTATTGACGATGACACCTTCCCTGTCATTGTCCAACCAGTAGTTTACCGCTTTGCGCGTGGCGCGCATGACACTTTTGGTGTTCACATCGAAAATCCTGTCCCATTTCTCGTCGGTAATCTTGCCGACCGGCTCAAAGCTGTCCATGATGCCAGCGTTGTTGACGAGGATGTCAAGCCCGCCGAAGTGACTGATTGCTGCGTCGATCATATCCTCGACCTGTCCCGCGTCAGCGACATTCACAGTCACAGGTTTTGCAGTTCCGCCTTCAAAAGTGATCTCCTGGCTGACAGCTTCCGCACCTTCGGCATTGTAATCCGCGACGATGACTTTTGCACCTTCCTTTGCATACAGTTTCGCAATCGCCTTGCCCATCCCTGACGCTGCTCCAGTAACAATTGCAGACTTGCCTTCAATTTTAGCCATTCATATCTTTCCCCCTTCAATGGTCTGTCAACTATATTTTATACTTAACGGCCGCAGGTGCAAAAAGATTCAATTGGTGTACTGGTATGTCAATCAACGAACAGGAGCGCATTCGCAAAATACCAAAAATGTATTTTGAATATATAAAGACAGGCTGTCATATAACAGCCTGTTTCTTTCTAAATTCCAGGGCGATATTCTCTTCCGTCACGGAGCATATCGAATGTCTCTTTCGCTTTTTCAAGGATATCATTCCTGTCAGTAAGCAAATCATATGCGGTAAGTGCCATTGAACTTGCTGCCAGGTGCATCCCTTTGTACCCAATTTGAGTGCCGAATGCAGCTGTTGCCTGCCAGGAATGCAAAGCCGTACCTAATGGAGTACATGTTGTCGTGATGGAACCGGTTGGTACGATCCAGCTCACATCACCGACATCGGTGGAACCGGGCGAAGATACATCGGGTTGATAAGGATGGAATGAGATGGAGGCGGGCAGTAATTCATCAGCAGATTTGCCGGCTGTCGGTAATGATTGTGCGAGCTCCTCTGCAAATGATTGTTCCTCTTTTGTATATTCAAGCGGAGTACTTTTTAGCATATTATGGTACATTACTTCATTTAAAGGGTCGTTTGGTAATGATTCATAAGGAAATCCGATGATTTCAGATTCGACGTCTGTTTCATTCATGAGAGCAGCGCCTTTTGCGATATTCTGTACCCTTCCCAGGATTCCTTCCACCTCTTCCTTCGATCCTGCCCGGAGGAAGTACCAGACACTTGCTGTTTCTGGTACGATATTAGGTGCCAGGCCACCATCAGTAATCGTGTAATGCATACGCGTGCCGTCCGGTACATGTTCACGCAGATAATTTACCCCGATGTTCATCATTTCCACACTGTCGAGTGCGCTTCTGCCAGCTTCCGGGGAAGCGGCAGCGTGAGCCGGCTTTCCTTTGAAATGGAACTTGATGGAGACCATGGATTGTGTACTTGTATGCATCGGGGCGTTCCCCATCATCGGATGCCAGGTCAATGCACTGTCAAGATCATCGAAAACACCTGCTTTCGCCATATGTGTTTTTCCGCTCAGCACTTCTTCTGCCGGGCATCCGTAATAACGAATCGTACCAGAAAGTCCATCCTTCTCCATTATTTCTTTCAGCGCAGCTACAGCTTCTACTCCGGCAGTGCCCAGGAGGTTGTGGCCACATCCATGTCCGGGGCCATTTGGAGTCACCTCTTCTTTCGTAGGAGTCGCGGTTTGGGAAAGACCTGGCAGTGCATCAAATTCTCCAAGGATGCCAATGACCGGTTTTCCCTGTCCGTATTCAGCTATGAAAGCTGTATCGAGGCCGTCGATGTCATTTTTAATCGTAAATCCCTGGCTTTGCAGCTCCATTTGCTGAAGTTCACTCGCATACGTCTCCTCGTACGCCGTTTGTGGATGCTCCCAAATGTCGCGCGCCATCTGTGCATATTTTTCCTTATTCTGTTCGAACCATTCAATTATAGTATCTTTGCTGCTTATCTGTATGCTCATTTCTGATTCCTCCTATGATTTGGATAGTTTTTTCTCTTTCATTCTTTCCAGCTGTATGCAGATCAGGACTGTAAGTACAATACACGTCAGACTTTTCAAGTAAATGGGTAAGGCAATCAGATTGACGCATATACCGATGATTAAAGCGATAGCCCCATAGATGGGTTTTTTCATTGCAAACTGTGCAAAAACCGCACCGAATATTGCAGGTAGAACAAGTGGAAATACTGCTTCAATCTGCGGTGGCATGTTAGCGACAATGATTGCGCCGCCGATGATTATCGGTATGAGAAGGAGTTTGTTTACAAGGGAGGCGGCACTTATACTGAGCGTTGCTGTAATCTCTCCTTTTGCCGTACCCGGTTCAGCACCGACTGCACTTTGGGCTGCAGCAGCAGAAGGAAGGCACATATTACTGATATTGCCGGTCAGGAAACTGATATAGGTTCCAGAAACACCAAGCATGGGGAAATACATGATGGGCTCAAGTGCCCAGACTACTGCAATCACACCAGCGTAGGCAGCCAGTCCGGAGAGGATGATTTGCCATCCTGGGTGATAGCCCAGGCCAAATGACAGATATGCAGGAAGCAATACGGTTAGAACAATGACAGACCATATTGTCAGCCTTCCCCAAAAGTGTGATTTCTCATGGAAAGTTGCCATGGTAAATGTCTTTGTATCCACTTCGTCTTTCATGGTAGTATCTGCATTGATTTCGTTTACATTTTGTGTGTACATAAGGAATCCTCCTTTTTGTTTTGAAGCATAAACACCCGCCATCAATGTTTACTTCAGATAACGAAATAGCCAAAGCATAAACTGATTATGATGGAAAAGCCGAGGGCCCATTCACGCAGCCATGCGAGATTGTACTTATCTGACAGCTTCATGGAAATGATCATCGTTCCTGCGGCAGCTATAATTACGATAATGGGAGCCAGTCCTTTAAGTATTTCTGCACTTAAAAGGTTTCCAAAAGCTGCAATCATCGCAGCAGTGGCGAAAATCCCCATCAATTTCTGACCGTTCCCTTTTTGGGTCACCTTGTCCTGAATTTTCCCGAGCGATTTAGTGAACAGTACAGTAAACAGCAGCCAACCCATTCCTCCGAGACATAAGACCCAGACGATTGCTGTGAACACAGCTTTGTCATAACCTTCTCCCCCGAGTCTTGCACCCGATGCTTCTGCTGCGAGACTTGCTCCAAGAGATTCGATCGGAGCAGAACCGATTACACCGATTCTTATCATTGTTAGTGGATTACCGATGAAGGCAATCAGTGAAATAGCCACAATCGCTATGGCGATAGATGGGCCTATTGCAGCGATTGCACCGGTTTTCACTGCACTCCTTACTTCCTTTTTGCTCATCCCGACATCTTCACTTGCCCTGGAGGCGAGCTGGATGAATTTAATACTTTGGAAAATGACAAGGCCAATGACAAGAGAAGCCACGAGCCACATGACTTTACTGTTCGCAAGTTCCATTACAATGTCCATTTGCTTTTCCCCCTTTATGTTGGAAACACATTATCAGAACGAAAGACTAACTTTTCAGATAATTTACTATAGTATATAATGTGGTAGAAAACGTTTACAATATGTAAATGAACATACTTATCATCAATATTATGGAGTTTCATACATAGAGAGGGTGGAGCCATGAATCTGGAAAAGTATATCGGGCATTTTATCGTTGAGGAATTTGGGGATGCAGAGCACCAGATATGGAAGTTCAGAGGCAGCGGGGAGAGGGCGGAAATACTGGAAGGTTACGGCGGCCAGGAAAACGGGAGGCTGCCACAATGTAAACCTGATAGTGGAAGATATTATGTGGAGAGGGACGATGCAATCACTGAATTGCATTTCTATTATTTGAACCAGAAAGGCATCGTGCTGCGTATATTCAAGCACATCAACGTAGTGGATGAATGGGTGATGGAGCATCTGTACCATAGTCTGCATTCCATCATACTGGAAGATGATCTGAAAATGAAGACAAGTGAACAACAAGTGATGATTGAGAGTATGCATTCCATTTCTTCGAGTCTTGAACTCGACCAAGTATTAAAAACAATCATCCGCCATGCTTTGAATGTGATTCCAACTTCAGATGCAGGCTTCCTGATGCTGTACGATTCGTATAAACAAAAGCTGATACCAAAAGTGCAGGTAGGGTTCAATGAGCGGATTTACCAGTTTGAAACACAGGTGGGCGAATCCATTACAGGGAAAGTGTTCGAAGATGGCAGCAGCAGAGTATATAACTCCTTTGATGAATTAATCGTGGGAATGCGTGCACACAACATTTTACCTGAAAACTATGACAGTATTCTCCAATCGACTGGAACCCCTGGTATGGTGGACGGGGCAATCTGTGTACCTGTTTCCATCGATGAGAAAAGAATTGGTGTGATGATCATTCATCAGGGGAGGATGAAAAAACGACTTGATCAGGAAGACGTCACATTACTGGAAGCATTCGCGAGACAGGCCGCAATAGCCATTGAAAATGCTCAATACCATACAGAAACTGAAGAGCGTCTGCAACAGATTACTGACTTGAGCGGACAGTTGAAAGAGAAAAATAACCAGCTGCAAAAGCGTCAGGAAGTCCACCATACGCTCACAATGCTTTCCATACAGCATAAAGGTATCAATGTAGTGGTGAACGGCATGCAGAACATGATTGATCTGGAACTGATATTTTTCAATGGGCTGGAAAATGATTTTTACTCCCCGGGAAAGAATGGAAATGCTTGTTTCAGCGTTTTTGAAATCAAAGCGTTGTGCCTGGAACGCCGCAGGGATTTCTACACGGTAACGGACAAAGGAGATAACTATTACCTATATCCAATATTTAACGGACAGATTTTTATAGGGTGTTTAATCATTCTCTTGGACAGGCCCATGACGGAAATCGAGCGGATTACGATTGAGCAGGGCAGCACTGTTTTGGCATTGGAACTGGTCAACTGGCAGACCGCGACGAAAATCTATCATCGCAGGGTTTATGAACAGTTCCGTAAACTGCTTACTTATGACGATAATGAACAATTAGCTGAATACGGAAAGGAATTGAACCTGGATCTAAAAGGGTATTGGACCGTTGTGGTATTGGAAATTGTAAATGCTCAAAACAATCTTCAATATTTAGAAATCCACATCCATCAGTTAGCTTCCCGGCTCAGTAAAAAACTGGGTGAGAGCGTAAAGCTAGTGTATGGATTTTATAATAAGATCATCCTGCTCCTGTCCCTCTCGAGCACAGAGGAGGTATACGACATAAAGGATGAACTGAACGAGATTGGCGTCCAGGAACAAACGAGGGAATCCACCCTGGTTCGCGGAGGGATAAGCAGTGTCTATAAAGGGCTCGAATATATAAACAAATGCTATGATGAAGCCAACAAAATCATCTCCTATCTGGCCGGCCGCGACAGTCTGGAAGTGATTCTGTATGAGGATATTGGGCTAAACCGTTTATTCCTCAATCAGCCGGCAGAAGATATTAATCACTTCATCCAGGAGGCATTGTCTCCTCTGACAGTAGAGAACAGCCGGTATAAGGAGCTGGAGAAAACACTTGACGCCTATATGGAAACGAACCGTTCACCGGGAAAGACAGCAAAGTTGGTCCACATCCATATCAATACACTCTATCAGCGTCTTCATACGATTGAAGAACTGCTGGACATTGATTTGAATGACAGCCAGGATATGCTTAAAATTCAACTCGCCTGCCATTTGAAAAATTCACAGCCGGCAGTGGAGGATGCGTATGAGTAAACTGGAAGATTTCCAGGTTGGTGATATGTATCAATGCGTTTTGCATTTATCATTAAAGGGAAGATGACAAGCAATACCAACAACCAAGGAGGCAGTTACGAATGACTAAGACCATCATGATCACAGGCGCAGGCTCGGGTCTCGCCAAAGGTGCAGCGATTGGGCTGGCACAAGAGGGGCATAAGGTCATTGCCTCTGTTGAAAATGAATCTCAGGCCGATGGACTGAGGGATGCAGCCCGGGATGAGGATGTAGACTTGAAGATCTTCAAGATGGATATTACGGACCCATCCGACCGGGAAGCCATGAAGGATTATGAATATGATATATTCGTGGCCAATGCGGCGATCAATGAGGGCGGCCCGATCTGGGAGATGCCGATGGATGATATCAGAAGGTTGTACGAGATAAACGTCTTCGGCACACTCGAAACGGCGCGTATCGCAGCAGAGTATTTTGTCGGAAAGAGGCAGGGGAAAATCATCTTCATGTCATCCAAGGCAGAAAAGATGAGTTCCGCCTATAAGGGGCTGTATTCATCCTCCAAGCATGCCCTTGGAGCCATTGCGAAAGCTCTGAAGCAGGAGATGGAAGAATTCAATGTACAGGTTGCGACCATCAATCCGGGACGGTTCGGCACGGGATTCAACGACCGGGCGGTCGAAGCAAACTGGAAATGGTACGATGAGGATCAACATCATACTCCAAAAGATAAGCTGGAAGCCAGTGGGAACAGCCTGAATAACCAGCTGGATCCGCAGCTGATGATTGATAAGATGGTGGAGATCATACCGATGGAACATCATAAATTCCGGGTGGTCTACCCCGAGTCCACCGCAGAGGATATGCGAGAAGAGGAGAAGAAAGATTGGGAGATTGAGATATAATATTTATAAAGCTCTTCTAATTCTGCCCTCCGTTTACGATAATCCGGAAAGGGAAAATGATAAGCATCATTAAAAACCGAGGAGGCAGTTAAGGATGGCTAAAACCATTATGATAACAGGTGCAGGTTCCGGACTGGGCAAAGGCACGGCGATCGCGTTGGCGAAGGAGGGTCATGAGGTCATCGCTGCTGTTGAGAATCATCCACAGATCACCTCGCTTAAAGAAGCGGCACAGGACGCAGGTGAAAATCTGGAGATTTTCAAGATGGACATTACAAATCCGGATGACCGGGAACGCATGAAGCGGTATGACTATGATGTATTCGTGGCGAATGCTGCGGTGAATGAAGGTGGACCGATATGGGAAGTGCCGATGTCGGCCCTGAGGCAACTGTTCGAAGTCAATGTATTCAGTACACTCGAAACCGCACGTATTGCAGCGGAGCATTTCGTTGGGAAGAAACAGGGGAAAATCGTCTTCATGTCCTCCATGGCGGGATCTATGGCCTCTGCCTATAAAGGGCTCTATGCATCATCCAAGCACGCACTGGAAGCCATCGCCAAGTCGCTGAGACAGGAGATGGAGGAATTCAATGTCCAGGTTGCTACAATCAATCCAGGCCCGTTTGATACCGGCTTCAATGATCGTGCAGTGGAAGAGAAATGGGAATGGTTCGATGAAGACAAGCATCGTACTTCAGTTGAAAACCTGAAAGAAAGTGAAAGAGGGCTGGAAAATCAGCTCGATCCTCAATTGATGATCGACAAGATGGTGGAAACCATCCCGAAGGATCATCATAAATTCCGAACAGCTTATCCGGAGGAAACGGCGGAAAACATGAGAAAAGAGGAGAAAAACAACTGGGAGATTGAGATATAGAAGAGAAACATAACGTTATATCACCGATAACCTAGAGAGTATAAAGCTTCCAGATTTCTTATGAAAAATTATTTGATTATCTTTTTTGAAATAATATTGACAATATTCTAATAAATAATAATATGATAAGTACAAGATTCTTACTAACCTTATACCTAAAACTGTAGAATCTACTAAAACAAGCTTTATGCCGTATTCATCCCGTCATTTTAATGGCGGGATTTTTTATGTTAATTATTATTTGAATGTTCAAATAATAATTAAAAATAAAGTATAATGGATATATGTAAATCTTTGGCTGGAAGGAAGTGTCTACTCATGAAAGAGGAAAAAGATTACATTCTAGGTCTTGATATCGGTATAGCATCAGTTGGATATGGAATTATTGATTATAATAGCAGGGATATCATTAGTGCGGGAACTAATATATTTAAAGAAGCCAATGTTGAAAACAATGAAGGACGCAGAGCAAAAAGGGGTTCAAGAAGATTGAAAAGAAGAAAGATACATAGACTGGACAGGATTAAACATTTGCTCGAGGAATACCGTATGATCGATAAAGCAAATATACCGACTAGTACCAATCCATATCAGATAAGAGTCAAAGGTTTATCAGAAAAGCTGGGTAAAGATGAACTGGCCATAAGCTTGCTGCATCTGGCAAAACGGCGGGGCATCCACAATGTTGAAGCCGTAGATGAAGGTGATGATAAAGGGAGTGAACTATCTACAAAAGAACAGTTAAGGAAAAATGCCGAACAGCTGGAAACCAAATACATTTGTGAACTCCAATTGGAACGGTTGCAAAGCAAGAAAAAATACGGGGGGAGAAGAACAGGTTCCGGACGGAAGATTACATTAAAGAAGCAAAAAAGCTGCTCTCGACTCAGAAAGAGTTCCACGGGATTGATGAACAGTTTGTAGAAAAATATATCGAGCTATTGAGTACCAGAAGAGAATACTATGAAGGACCGGGAGAAGGCAGTGAGTACGGCTGGGGGCAGGACCCGAAAAAATGGTACGAGATGCTCATGGGTTATTGTACATATTTCCCGGACGAGCTCCGTAGTGTGAAATACACTTATTCTGCAGACTTGTTCAATGCTCTGAATGATCTGAATAACCTTGTAATTAACAGGGATGAAAATCATAAGCTTGAGTATCATGAAAAGTTTCATATTATTGAAAATGTGTTCAAAGAGAAGAAAAAGCCTACATTGAAACAAATTGCGAATGAAATAGATGTAAAAGAGGAAGATATTAAAGGCTACAGGGTTACCAAATCAGAAAAACCTGATTTTACTCAGTTTAAAATATTTCACGATATTAAAGGCATTGTATCTGATAAAGAAACGTTAGAGGATGTCACTCTCCTTGATAAGATAGCCGAGATTCTAACAATTAATCAGACGCCAACAGAGGTCATCAATGAGCTGCAGGAATTAGATACAGAATTTTCCAAGGATGAACTGGATGCAATTTCAAAACTATCGGGATATACCGGAACTCACAGATTATCTGATAAGTGTATTCAATTAGTGTTGGACGAGTTATGGCATACAGAAAATAATCAGATGCAAGTATTTGCCAACTTAGGATTGAAACCGAAGAAATATAAATTGGAGAAAAGAAATGTTATTCCGGTAGAAGCAATCAATGAATTTGTACTGTCTCCTGTTGTCAAACGTTCAATGACGCAGGCAATAAGAATGATAAGCCGTTCAATTGAACTATATGGATATCCGAAAGACATCATTATTGAACTCGCGAGAGAGTCAAACAGTAAAGAAAAACAAAAATTCATAAATAAAAGCCAGAAAAATGGAGAAAACCTCAACAAGAGAATCAATGACATCATTGGAGAGTATGGATTGGAAAACGCCAAAAGGTTAAGAGAGAAAATCAGGCTTTTTGATTCACAGGAAGGCAAATGCCTTTACTCGTTAGAAGCTATACCATTGGAAGATCTACTGAGGAATCCACTGCACTATGAAGTGGATCATATTATCCCGAGATCGGTCTCCTTTGACAATTCGCTTAATAATAAAGTTTTAGTTAAGCAGGAAGAAAACTCTAGAAAAGGAAACCGGACTCCATATCAATACTTGAATTCCAGTGATGCAAAAATTTCATACAAACAGTTCAAGCAGCATGTATTGAATATAAGCAAGAGCGGTGGATTAATCAGCAAAAAGAAAAGAAACTACCTGCTGGAAGAACGGGATATAAGCAAGTTTGAAATCCAGAAAGAGTTCATAAACAGGAATCTTGTGGACACCAGGTATGCGACAAGGGAACTCGTCACGCTGTTGAAAGCATACTTCACTGCCAATGACATACCAGTGAGTGTCAAATCAATCAACGGTTCGTTCACCAATCACCTGCGTCATGTATGGAAATCCCCTAAGCACAGGGACCAGGGGTACAAGCATCATGCGGAAGACGCATTGATAATAGCCAATGCAGATTTCCTGTTCAAAGAAAAATCATTCCTGGATAAAGCCGACAAGATAATGAATAAACCGACAACAGAAGATGAGAAATTGGAAATGGATGTTAAGTCGGAAGATGAATACCAGGAAGTGTTTGAAATACCATTTCAAGCAAATAATATAAAAAGCTTTAAAGATTTTAAATTCAATCACATGGTAGATAAAAAACCGAACAGACAGTTGATTAATGACACGATATACTCAACCAGAAAAAATGAAAAGGGTGATGAGGTAATAGTTAATACAATCAAAGATCTCTATTCCGAGGATAATGACAATATCAAAAAGCTGAGAGATATGATCTTTGATAAACCGGAAAATATATTGATGCTTCGTTTGTCAAAATAAGCTAGACAGCCTGCCTACATCCATGTAACTCATAAATGCTTCCAGCGGTGTCTGGTAGTTCAAAGACTTTCTGGGTATGTGGTTTCTCTTGGAGGCTACTGAAGCAACCATCCTCTGATCCACTGTGTTGAAATCCATATGCTTGGGCAGGCCGTCTTTCCGAAGCAGTCCATTGGAATGTTCATTCAATCCTCTTTGGGAAGGCATGCCCGGGTCGGCAAAGTAAATATCAATATCATTTCGGTTGCTCATTGACTGCCAATTTGAGAATTCCTTCCCACAGTCGAACGTAATGGATTTGAACACATTTCTGGGGATCTGATGGAACCATGCGTTGATGACTGTTTCAATATCCTTTGCAGTCCGGCCCTCGGGCTTGAGGGTAATGATCACTTTCGACAGCCGTTCTACAAGTGTCACAACGGCACTTTTATGATGGATGCCGACAATGGTATCGCCTTCCAGATGTCCAAATTCTTCTTTGAATGCTGGGTAGTCCGTCTTTCTGTCAGAGAGTTTCCGTCTGAAAGCCTGTCTCCCCCGGCGTTCCTTATGGCCGTTGGGTTTTCGCTTTCCTTTCATCGGCAAGGTGGAAACATCAAAGTCTTTGCGCTTGAAGATGCGGTACAATGTGCGGCTGGAGCAGTTGATCGGCTGTTCACGGCGACCGACAATCACATCCGGCGTCCATCCTTGCGCGACCTTTTCTGCCACATATGCGCGTTGATCATTCGACAGCACCGTCTGTTTTCGACCGCAACGCTGCTTGTTTGCCTTGTAGCGCTTATAGAAATCCAATGCGGTGTGACCGTCTTTCAGGAAAGTGACCACATTGTGGACGGTCTGACGTGCTCGGCCAATCTGTTCTGAAATCTTTGATACAGAGGCATTCTGATGGAAATAAGATTCTATAAATACAAGTTCATCCGTGCTAAGATGGGTGTCGGTCATTCGTGATCACTCCTATGATTTCTTTGGTCAGAAATACATTTTGAGTGTATCACGAGTGGCTTTCTTTATGTGTCTAGCTTATTTTGACAAACGAAGTTTGGAAAAAGATATGCCACTTAAAGTTAAAAGATTTGACCACAGGCAATTTATCAAGCAGTTGACGTTTGAGTACGACTTTACCGTCGATTATTCAAGATTAATCAATAGGTTGCTCGAAATTATTCCTTTGCTAATCGATGAGATGAATAAGCAATCTAATAATAAGACTATGCTGATTTATCTATATCCCGAATCGAGACTGAGTCCAAGGGAACAGATTGATCTAAGTAGGTTGTTGAAATCTTTACATGTCAATGTGATTGTTTTGACCGATTCGTCTACGTTCTTCAGTGATGATACGGATACTATAAATTACATGAGGTTTGGAGAACAGATAATCACTTCACAATTGATATCTGATATGTACTGGGATTCCCCCTTGAATTTCACAAGAGAAGATATTAAAGCATCACTGCATAAGTTAATAAATAATTATAGTGGTAAGTTTGGGCTGGTTCCGACAATATCTAATTATCAAGTGAGTGACATAATTCTATTTGATAGTATTGATATTTATGTGTGTTGCTATTTTTTGAAAAGGTGCCATCATAATTTCAATCTGGATATCGCTTTTGATCAAGTACCAAAAAGTTTGAACGAATACCTGGGAATTTTTATGAAAACAGTGTAGTATTTTCATTAGAGGTTTTAGTACTCTGCAGTTTTAGGTATAAGGGGTAATTTGGTATGTTTTCTGGTTGTTGGTCAACATCTACATAAAAAAAGAGCAGATAGGACTGCTCTAGTGATTTTTGACGGCCTCCATTATTATGTGGAGGCTTTTATTAATTTGTTTCATCCCATCTCATAATACCCGCTGAACTTATCCAGTTCATCAACACTTGTGATGTCATGGGGAAGAAGGGGGACGTGGACCAGCTTCTGATCTGTAAATGTATCTTCTATTTCCCGGAGATACCGGCCTTCATACTGCCGTCTCTGCTCGAGGAAGCTGCCGTCGGCTTCATCGGGCAGGACTTTATTGACGATGAGTGTTTTTACGTGCAGATGATATTGGTCAAGCAGGTCGACGGCTTTCTTTGATTCGAGTATCGGCAGCCGCTCGGGATTCAGTACGAAGATAAATCCGGTTTTCCCGGATTCGAGAAGGATTTTCCGTGCTTTCTCGAAACGGTTCTGACGTTCGAGCAGCACATCATATATTGGATCTTCCATTGGCTCTCCATCGTTCAGCAGCTGGGTATAGTTCTCGTTTGTCTTCTGACGCTTTTTCAATAGTCCCTCGATCCACACGCCCATCAGTTCCGGCAGTGTGAGCAGCCTGATTGTATGCCCTGTGGGGGCGGTGTCGAATACAAGGTGGTCGAATTCTCCTGCTTCTTCAAGAATGATGGACACCAGTTTGTCGAATAGTGCGGATTCATCTGCGCCTGGAGAAGCTCTGGCTGTATCGAGCTGGCGGTTGACTTCCTCAATCATGCTGGATTGTACAGTGCCTCTGATGTTCTCTTTAACTGAGTCGATATATTTTTTCGTTTCATTTTCCGGATCGATTTCCAGTGCATGGAGGTTATCTGCTATCTCTGTTGTCTCGCCGCCGATCTGCTGTGAAAAGATGTCCCCGAGGTTGTGTGCCGGGTCAGTTGAGACGAGCAGGGTCTTTTTCCCTGATTTTGCGAGTCTCCATGCGATGGCAGCAGCGGATGTGGATTTTCCAACACCGCCTTTCCCTCCGATGAAAAGAATCTTTTTGTCATAAATGCTCATAGGTATGCTCCTTTAATATGATCAGCAGCAGCGGATGCCTGTCAGTGGTGATTTGTCCATGCCCATGCGGAGATGCCAGTCATGGAAATCCTCTATGATGTGCGGATACAGTTCCAGAGTATAGTAGTAGACCGGATTTGGTATACCGATCATCTCGGAGTAGAGGAGGAGCAGGAACATGTCATCCTGGTCTCTCAGCTCCCTTGCTACTTCCGTCCGGTGCGGCATTTCAAGCACTTCCTCATAAAAGCGGACCAGTTTTTTGGCTTTGTCCAACATCATTATCACCTCATTGATCAGTCGTTCCGGTATTTTTCAAGTTCATCATCGAATTTGCCGCTCAGAGCCTGTATGGATGTGATGATTATCCATATCGAGAAGACAAATATGATTGCCCCCAGTATGAACAGCAACAGGTTTGATTCTTCTGCATACCAGGCCCATTCGAAGAACACCTGGACAAACATCGCGTACAATGTCATGAAAAGGAGGAAGATCATCGGTATGAGTGTGGCGATATAGTTGATGCCCCGCCTCTTCAGCCATATGGAAATCAGCAGCAGACTGATTCCGGCAAGCAGCTGGTTGGATGTTCCGAACAGCGGCCAGATGAGATAGCCGCCGGAACCGAAACCATTCGGTCCTTCTGGGATGAGGACCAGTGCTGCAGTGGAGACGACCGCGACAGAAGTGGCGACATGCTTTTTTGTCAGTGGCTGCACTTTATACTCAGAACCGATCTCTGCGATGATATACCGCATAAGGCGGACCGAGGTATCAAGTGTCGTGGCGGCAAAGCTCACGACGATGATGGATACGATTGTCGTTGCGACATTTTCCGGTATGCCGAGGCCCCCGGCAAGCACTGCCGCCCCCTCGACAAAGTTGCCGAGCCCGGTGGCATTGGCTTCATTGAAGCTGGAGTAGGTGGCAGTGAATTCATCGGCACTGTTGAACAGCGTTACGACCGCAAGGATTGAAATCAGTGCAAGTATGCCTTCACCGACTGCTCCGAAATAGCCGACGAAGCGGGCATCGGTCTCCTTGTCCAGCTGCTTGGAAGATGTGCCTGATGACACGAGGCCGTGGAAGCCTGAAATCGCTCCGCAGGCAATCGTGATGAATAACAGTGGCAGCCAGGAGGTGTCTGCATCCCCGTTTGTAGCCGGTGCACTGATGGTCGGGTTCGTCAGCAGCAGGCCTGCATACATGATGATGAGTCCGACAGTCAGCTGGTGGGAGTTGATGAAATCCCTCGGCTGCAGCAACTTCCATACAGGCAGGGTCGACGC
This sequence comes from Salinicoccus sediminis, assembly GCF_000986795.1. Classification (GTDB taxonomy): domain Bacteria; phylum Bacillota; class Bacilli; order Staphylococcales; family Salinicoccaceae; genus Salinicoccus; species Salinicoccus sediminis. Next base: position 119,762 of record NZ_LAYZ01000026.1, read on the forward strand.
AATGTATACATAGATCAGCAGGATGACAATCCAGATCATGAATGCGGTTGAAACGGAACCGAGACCGAACAGCCCCGCAGCTTCCTCACCGCCCATATAGGAGACGAGGTCGATCTGCAGCCACGAGACCTCCGCCGTGACAATCGCCCCCAGGTACATGACAGCAAGTGCAAGCAGGGAAGGTACAAGCATCCTCACATTCCGTTTGTATGCCGCATAACCGATCCATATGGCGAGTGGTATCTGTATGAAGACCGGGACGATGCTTGCAGGATATGTAATGAACAGGTTTGCAATCACCCAGGCAAAGACTGCGTTGATCATCAGTACAAGCGTCAGTATGATGAACAGGAACAGGATTTTCCCCCGTCTTCCGATGAATTTCTCAGCTATTGTGCCGATCGACTGGCCCTTATTGCGCACCGACAGTGCCAGTGTACCGAAATCGTGGATGCCGGCGGCGAAGACGGTTCCCAGGACGACCCATAGAAAGGCCGGCAGCCAGCCCCAGTAGACGGCAATGGCGGGACCGAGAATCGGCGCGGCACCCGCGACGGAAGTGAAGTGGTGGCCCCACAGCACGAATTTGTTCGTCGGCACAAAATCCACACCGTCCTTATATTTGTGAGCCGGTGTAACGTAGTTCGGGTCAAGTCTGTAGATACGTTCTGCGATGAATTTGGAATAGTAGCGGTAGCCCAGAACAAAAACGGCGAGTCCCAGGATGGCGACAAGTATGGCATTCAATGGATCCACTCCTCTTAGGATGATGTTTACATGGGATTATACCGAATATTCAAATAACTGTAAATGGAGGCGGTTTCCGGAGCCATGGTAATCTTTGGTAAAATGATGTAGTGCCTCCCCGACGTGAATTATTTTAGTGGTTATCCCTGACTTACCTTTAATTTTACATATTTGAAAAGCGGAACCGATTTTTCGGTTCCCCTTTTCTGCTTAATCAGTATTCTTTTGATATCAGCTTGTGGCGCCCATGCCGCCGTCGACTCTGTACTGTGAACCTGTGACGAATTTACTGTCGTCTGATGCGAGGAACAGTACGACGTTGGCAATGTCTTCCGACTCGGCATAACGGCCGAGCGGCACACTATCTGTGAGTGCTTCTTTGACTTCTGTCTGCTCGTTCTGCTGTGATTCGCTGAGTCCTTTTTCAACGGTCTCCATCATGTTGCCCGTTACCGGGGCAGGGTGGACTGAGTTGACCCGGATATTGAACTCTGAGTTCTCCAGTGCCGCTGTCTTGGTCAGCCCGACAACCGCATGTTTGGATGTGGAGTAAGGTGACAGATTCGGACTGCCTCTCAATCCGTCCACTGAAGAAGTGTTGATGATGCTGCCGGCTTTCTGTTCCTTCATGACAGGTATGACGTGCTTCAATCCGAGGAATACGCCGGTGGCATTGATGCCGGTGACCTTGTTGAAGTTGTCCAATGACTGCTCATCTATCGGCGCGATGTCTCCGATGATGCCTGCGTTGTTGAAGAATACGTCAATTTGGCCATATTCACTAACGGTCTTCTCTACATAGTTTTTCACATCGTCCTCTTTGGTCACATCCGCCTCTATCGTCAGTACATTGTCACCGCCGAGCTCCGCTTTGATTTCATCCAGTTTTGATTTATCAAGGTCGATCAAAGACACTTTAGCTCCTTCATCAAGGAATATTTGTGCAGTCTGTTTTCCGAGACCACCTGCGCCGCCGGTGATTACCGCGACTTTGTTTTCCAGTCGTCCCATTTTACTATCTCTCCTTTAAAGTTATTGATATAGGGTGTCTACCTCATTTCCTGATCTTGGAAACCATTTTGGTTTGAAATCAAACTTTGGGTGTAGGGGCTGGTATGGCTGGATACATAATGTCCCCCTGGCCGGATTGCCGGCCAGGGGGACAAGGTGGTTAAGCTTATTTCATCACATCACGTACTTTTTCCGGCATCATCATGACTTCCGCTTCCATGTCATCCGGGCGGAATGTCTTGTCGATGCATTCGTTCATGAAGTCGATATGTTTCTGATCAATATATGCGTCTTCAATCGCTTCCGGATTGTCATCATCCTGGACGCTGTACCAGTAGAGATATTCCCTGTTGTCGAACCGTTCGCGGAAAATCGTCTCGACGTACATCTTCTCGCCTTCGAGGCCGAGCAGTACATCATCCATGTGGTTGTGCATATACTCGAACCACTCATCCACACGTTCGCTCTTGCCCGGCTTCACTCTGAATTTCGTCAATTCTACTCTCATAACTGCCTCCTTGCCGGCTGTATAAAGGAAAGATTCTTCCTTTACCGATTTGCCTGCTAATTACACATTTGTGTATAATATATACTATGAATTCCAGGTAATGCTATAACCAGATTTGATGAAACTGTGAATTAATACTCACATTAGCTTTCAGTGAGTAATAACATGAGATGGGGATTTCCAGTTTATGAAACAGACGGACAGAAGAGTGGCGAAATCGATAGATGCAATCAAGGGGGCATTCACCGGGCTGCTTGAGCAGCAGAGTTTTGAGGATATTTCCGTGATGGAAATTACGAGATGCGCCAACGTTGCCCGCAAGACGTTCTACCTGCATTATACGGATAAATATGATCTGCTCGACTCACTCATCGATGAACATATCGAAGCCCTGAAGTACCGCTCTGAACTGGGGAAGGGACTTGAACACAGTGAATCCGAGTTCCTGTGGTTCGAATACATAGAGAAGCATTTCATATTCTTCTCGAACATGCTTGGTGAAGGAAGCACCGAATATTTCCGCAACCGGTTCCTGCAATTCCTCCTCGATGATACGAGAGTGGAAATGGAGGATCTCATAAAAGGCGAAAGGGACAGGGAAGTCGCGGTCCGTTTCTTCTCGTACGGCGTTCTGGGAATAATGGAATGGTGGCTTGCCAGCGACCAGCCGGAAGATGCCCGCACAATCGCAAGACGGACGGGGCTCCTGTATCACATGATTGTTCCCGGCCGGAACTGATATAAGGGTAAGTCATCCAGCGGTCAGTTCGTAACTTTCCGCAATCAGGTCTCTGATGTCTTCTTTGTTCCGGGTGAAATCGAGAACGATGCTTACCCAGTTATTTTTGTCCATGTGATAGGCAGGATATATGTTTTCCCTTTCCCTTAAAGGGCCTATGAACTCCCCGCGTACTTTTACATTGAGGACGTCGATCTTTTCAGTCCCTTCCATGCCGAGCTTATCTCTGGTCAAATCCATGATCAGGCAGAACCATCTGCCGTTATCTTCATGTCGGATTACTGCAAAATTGGGAAATTTCTTCCACGGATAATCCGGTCTGACCCCGTAACGTTCATGGGCAAAGTCCAGTACATCTTCTCTGTTTAACATACATCGACCTCCATCGCTTCAGTGTCTTATATATATCTACCCCGGAACCAAGGTGTCTACTCCAATTGAACAGTCGCATAAAAACACCCGCCGGTCTGGTTTTGCAGACTGGCGGGTGTTTTGGAACAGGATGTCTACTTGATGATGAGGACAGGTATGTTGACGCGTTTTGCGAGCTTATGTGTAACGTGACCCAGTACATGTTTGATGTCGCGTTTTGAACGCTTGTTGCTCATAACGACGATTTCATAATCGTTCTCATTCACTTCGTTCAATAATTCCGGAATGATACGGCCGGTTTTGAAGGCAGTCCTGTACTTCAGGCCGCGTTCATCAAGCTGGTCGGTGAATGGTTTGAGGTCCTCGACTTTATCTTTGCATATATCCTCGAAATGCTTGCCGTGGTACTTCACATTATCCGCCTGCTCGGTCTCAGAAATCACGTTGAAGATCGTAATTACAGCTTCTTCATTCTGTCCTGTGAGCTTGACAAGCTGGTCGGGCACATTGACGAAGGAGTTTCCGAAATCGTAGGGCAGCAGAATATCTTTGTACATCTAATAACACATCCTTTTAATTGTATGAGTATAAGTATATATTATATTATACTTGATTTTACCCTTCACTGGTCTAAAAAAACTTTAAAAAGATGGATATTCAGTATCATTTCACAGACTTCCTTTCCAAATGGGGTTGCACAGATTTCATAGAATTTTTAATGGGTAATGTTAATGTAGGATTAATCGCTGAATTATAATCACAGGGGGAATTATATGGATATCAGTTATAGTGAAATAGTCCGTGAAGGCATCGGCCAGATGAGAAAGCCTGTGAGAGGTCTGCCCAGCAGACTCTACCTGACGGAAGAAAAGCTGTATCACGCGGGAGAGGATCCGGGGGAGGGCATTCTTACCGAGATTTACCTTGAAGGGATTGCTGAAGCTGTTCCGGCGATGAGCCTCCTGGTGGTTCCCAACCGTATAAAGATAATTACGAAGGACGGAGATGTCTTTTTGTTTGTGGTTTTCAAAAGAGACGGCTGGCTTGAGGATATCAACAGGCTGCTTGGGAACAGTGAACATCAAAATACAAATAGTGTCGGAAGGCAGGATGACTATGGCAAGGGTTTCTAAGAAAATGCAGCTGCTCGAGGCGGCTGCAGGCATTGTAAATGAGCAGGGAAGTGATTATTTGACGCTGGATGCCGTCGCGGAACGCGCAGGTGTGAGCAAAGGCGGTCTGATCTATCACTTCAAAAACAAGGATGCACTGATCCGCGGGCTTGTGGAACACGCGGACCAGATGTACCGCGATAATGTGGACAGTCATGTCTCTTTGGATGATGGGGCCAATGGCAAGTGGCTGCGCGCTTTCATCGAAGCGACGCGGCAGATCAGGGCGGATAATGCAAACATCACATCAGGAATGCTTGCCGCCCAGGGCATCAACCGCGATTTGCTCGCGCCGCTGCAGGAAACGTATATCGGCTGGCAGGAAAAGATAGAGCAGGACGGTATTGACAATGTTGATGCCACCATCATCCGCCTCGCGGTGGACGGCCTGTGGTTGTCCGAGGTGTTCGGGCTGGATGCGATAGATGACGATATGCGCAGGAAGGTACTCGATCGTCTGAGCAGCTATACGGAAAAATAAAAAGATTAAATCTAAACCATTGAAAAAACACCGACCGGTTGGTACACTAATCCACGTGTTGAAAAATAATGACAACGGAGGTCGGTAGTTTTGACTAGGAAAGTCATGCTTACTGCGGCGATAACAGGCGCTGGAGATACAGTGAAAAAGAACGAAAATGTACCGGTGACACCACAGGAGATAGCGGATTCGGCAATAAAGGCGGCGAAAGCCGGTGCGACGGTTGCTCACCTGCATGTGCGTGACCCTGAGACAGGAGGCATCAGCCATGATACGGAACTGTTTCGTGAAGCGGTCCGCCTGATCCGTGAATCCGACCAGGATGTCGTTATCAATCTGACATCCGGCGGCGGTGGAGACTTCATCCCGGACATGGACAACCCGTACCAGGCCGGAGAGGGATCCGATATGCAGACGCCGGAGGAACGCCACGAGCCGATCGGTGCACTGCTGCCGGAAATGTGCACGCTCGACTGCGGAAGTGTCAATTTCGGTGATGCGGTGTACCTGAGTCCTTCGGACTGGCTGAGGCAGCAGGCGAAACTCGTCAAGGATGCGAATGTAAAACCTGAGCTGGAATGCTTCGATACCGGACATATCGCTTTTGCCAAGCAGCTGATAAAAGAAGATCTCATCGAAGGCGAGCCTTTATTCCAATTCTGTCTCGGTATTCCATGGGGGGCTGAAAACGATGCGGAGACGATCGAGTACTTCAAAACACGCCTCCCGGAAAATGCCCACTGGTCTGCTTTTGGCATCGGCCGCATGCAGCTGCCGACAGTCGAGGAAGCGGCAAAACGCGGCGGTAATGTGCGCGTCGGGCTGGAGGATAATATATATATGGCCAAAGGCGTCAAGGCGACGAATGAGTCATTGGTTGAAAAAGCGGTGGAAATCCTGAAGGAGCAGGGTGCCGAACCGATGACACCGCAGGAAGCGCGCGAATTCTACAGCCTCAGAGATCCGAAAGGAGGCCAATGATGAAATTCGCAATCGTAGGAACAGGCGTCATCGGCTCCGGCTGGATTACACGCGTACTTGCTCACGGCCATGATGTCGTGGCAACGGACCTTGCCGACGGTGCTTATGAAGCGATGATGAAGCAGGTGCGGCAGAACTGGCCGTATGCCGAGCAGCTGGGGCTTGCGCCGGGGGCATCCATCGACCGTCTGACATTCACCCCGGATCTCGCTGAAGCGGTGAAGGACGCGGATGTCATCCAGGAGAACGTGCCTGAAGTGGAATCCATCAAAGATTACGTGCTGCGTGAAATCGATGCTTATGCACCGCCCGGGGCGCTGATCTGCTCGAGCACCTCCGGCATCATGCCGTCCGAACTCCAGCAGAATCTGAAGCATCCGGAACGCTTTGTCGTGGCACATCCGTTCCACCCGGTCTATATACTCCCGCTTGTCGAAATCGTGCCGGGCGGGAGGACGAGCGAGGAGAACGTGAAGAAGGCGGAACTGGTGTATGAAAGCATCGGTATGGATGTCCTTCATGTGCGCAAGGAGATCGAGGGCCATATCGCAGACCGCCTGATGGAGGCGCTGTGGAGAGAGGCGCTCCATATCGTCAATGACGGCATCGCAACGACCGAGGAAGTGGACAAGGCGTTCACACACGGTGCGGGACTGCGCTACGCCCAGCACGGGCCGTTCATGACATTCCATCTGGCAGGCGGCGAAGGCGGCATGCGCCACATGCTGAAGCAGTTTGGCCCGGCACTCAAAAAGCCGTGGACGAAGCTCGAAGCCCCTGAACTCACACAAAATCTGTATGATAGTGTTGTAAGCGGATGTGAATCCTCTTCAAATGATTATACGATGTCCGAGCTCGACCAGAACCGCAATGAATTCCTGGTGAAGGTGAAACAGCTGGCGGAAGAATACTGGCTGACTCAGACTGAAGCGATGAGAAAAAATGAAAAGGCGGCTCAGTTATGACAGTGAAAACGTATGAGTACAAAACGACCGTCCCAATGGACTGGGTCGATCACAACGGCCACATGAACGACGGTGAATACGGCCGTGCGTTCAGCGATGCCGGCATGGCATGGCTGTCGCAGATGGGGCTTGATACGGAGAAGATCGAGGAGATTTCCTACACGATCTTCACACTCGAGAACCATATCGTGTATCAGAAGGAAGTCTTCGGCAGGGATGAGATTACCGTCCGTATCAGAATCCATGATTACGACGCCAAACGCCTGCATGTCTTCATGACCCTGCATGATTCATACGGTAAGCAGTGTGCAGCATATGAAGTGATGTACATGGGCATGGACCAGCAGACAGGACGTCCGGCACCGTTCCCGGATTTTTTTGCACGGACTGTCGCAGATTACTACAATATGCAGGATGATGACGTCGACATCAAAGAGATGGGACGCACAATAGGAATCAGAAGATGATGTTAGAAAGAGGCAGCCGAAATCCGGCTGCCGCTTTTTAATCTGCCGGTAAAAGGGAAGAGTGTTCCATATGAAATCGCAGCGGAAGGAGAGAGCATATTGAATCAGGAATGGATTGAAAAACTGCCGGTGGACGGCATCAGGGATATCATTCCGGTCCCAGGCGGTGACGTCAACGATGCCTACCGGGTAGAAACGGACGATGACCCGGAATTCCTCCTTGTCCAGCCGGGACGATCTGAAGCGTTCTATGCGGCGGAAATCGCCGGGCTCGAAGCATTTGAGGAGGCAGGCATCACCGCCCCGAGAGTACTCGGCAGTGGAGAGTTTGACGACGGTGCCTGGCTGTTATTGACCTATTTGGAGGAAGGGTCCGGCAGCCAGAAAGATCTGGGGCAGATGGTGGCAAAGATGCATCTGACATATCAGAATGACGGGATGTTTGGTTTCGGTCAGCGGCATGAAGGCGGCGATATTTCATTCGACAACGGATGGACGGATTCATGGAGTGAGCTTTTCATCGCACGGCGGATGGATGTACTGAAGGAAAGAATCGTGGATAAAGGTCTGTGGACAATAAAGGACTCGGAAACATACATGGAAGTGCGGAACGTCATGACAGCAGCACTGGAGGAACATTCAAGCGAACCGTCCCTTCTGCACGGCGATTTGTGGGCGGGCAATTATATGTTCCTCTCCGACGGCAGGCCGGCACTTTTCGATCCATCCCCGCTGTACGGGGACCGGGAATTCGATCTCGGGGCGACCACTGTGTTCGGCGGTTTCTCCGGAGACTTCTACGATGCCTATGAAGCCGAATATCCGCTTGGGGAAGGTGCCTGGGAACGGATCCGTTTCTACCGCCTGTACCTCCTGATGGTCCACCTTGCGAAGTTCGGCGGGATCTATAAGACGAGTGTCCATGGAGTGATGCAGGATATTTTAAACGGATGACAGCCATAATTTCTGCCGCAGCGGGTAAATACACCGTAAATATATAAGGCGGGAACGAAAGGTGAATCAGGAGATTATGGAAAAGATACACAAGACACTGTTGAAACGTCTGGATAAACTGGAAAAGGCATATACCGACTATCAGAATAATCCGTTTGACAAAGAGACGGCCCATCGGATCCGCACGGACAGCAGGAAGCTCCGCAGCATGCTGAACTTCCTTAAGAATGTGATGGACGGAGAAGAGTATCAGAAGCTGAATGGGGAGCTGAAGAAACTGGCGATGATCTACGGCCCGGTGCGCGAAGTGGATATACTGACGGAGTGGTGTGCCGAGATTGCGCGCCGGAAACCCGGTTTGAGCAATCATTACAAAGCGTTGTTCAACCATCTCGGCAAAGAACGGCGAAGGGAAATGCGCCGTACATTCAACAGGACCAATGTACAAACTGCAGAGTCTGCGATGGAGACGGTCGAGACCGGAATCAAGAACCTCACGCTGGACGAGAAAGAGGACTGGGACGTGTATATCAAAAAACGTCTCATTAAAAAGCAGGAAAAACTGAATGATGAGTATGAAAATGCCGACCTGGATGACTTCGAGAAAGTCCATGAGACGAGGAAGCGGGCCAAAAAGGTGCGCTTTCCGGCAAAGTATCTTGGGAAGCTGTCATCCGTCAGGCACAAGAAAATCGCCAAAAAAGCAGAGAAGATCCAGGATGAGTTCGGGATGATAACAGATGCCCGGACGAACCGCCGTCTGTTGGAAAATTATGCAGAAGAGGCAGAGAACGGGGAACTCCGGGAATTGTTTGGTAAAATGGCAGAAGAGCAGAAGAAATTGACTGCAAAAGACTGACGATTAACGAGGTGCATGATGTAAGAGAATGTTTTCAATGAGGTGGCGAAAAAGTATGATACGAAAGAGAGAACCGAGCTTGAGAAGTCATCACAGACGAAGTGAAGCGGGTACTCGGAGATGGACGCCACGGGGCACTGCTTGATTACAGCGGCGGTACAGGACTTGTCAGCCTGGAACTGGCCGGATATTTCGATTCCGCATTGATTGCCGACGCGTCGGAAAAGATGGTAAAAGTGGCGGAGGCCAAAATCAGCAGAAGCGGGCTGGAGAATTTTGAAGCGCTGCATCTGGACCTTACGAAGGGTAATAGCGAACTGAAAGCGGATGTCATCCTCGTGTCACTCGTCCTGCTGCATGTCCCCGGCACTGCCGGGCTTTTGTAGCAGCTTTATAACACACTGGATGAGCATGGAAAAGTGATCATTCCTAAAGTCCATAGCGGCTTCACCCACGAAGAGATGGAAGAGAAATTGAAGATAGCGGGGTTTGAATCTGTCTTTGTCCATACATTCCATCACGGCAAGGAGATATTCATGAAAAAGGATACCTCGATGTTCCTGGCGGAAGCTGTGAAACAGGGTGTGTAAACACTGCAATTCTGATATAGTCATAGATGACAGTGATTTAAATTGAAAGACGGATACAGGTGATTTTCAGATGCGTACGATCAAAGATATAGCGAAGCTTGCCGACGTCTCCAGGACGACTGTGTCGAGGGTGCTCAATGATTCTGGATATGTCAGCGAAAAATCGAGGAAGAAAGTGCTGGATGTAATCGAGGAAACGGGTTACGTACCAAGCCAGCACGCCAAATCCTTAAGGACAAAAGAAACCAAAATCATCGGTGTCATCCTTCCGAAAATCAGTACGGACACTTCTTCCAGGACGGTTGATGGGATGAATGAAGTGTTCGGTGAAAAAGGGTATCAGATCCTCCTGACCAGTACAAATTTGGACAAAGTGAAGGAAATCGAGCACCTGAGACTGCTGCAGAACAGGCAGGTGGACGGCATTGTACTGCTTGCGACAAACACCGATGAAGACCTGATCAGAGAAATACAGGACTCCAAAGTGCCGGTCGTCGTGATTGGCCAGGAAGTCCCTCATGACTCTGGCATTCCGTCTGTTGTCTTCGATGACTACGGGGCAGCTGTAAAATTGATGGAGGCATTGATCGGAAGCGGGCGGAGGAAAATCGGCTATGTTGGTGTGGAGGCCGCTGACCAGGCAGTCGGTGTACTGCGGAAGCGGGCCTATCTTGATGTCATGGAGCGTCATGGACTTGAGAGCGGGGCGCCATCGGTACAAACCGGTGACTTTTCAATCGAATCAGGATATGAAGCAGCATCCCGCATGTTTTCTGATGGTACCGGTGATATCGATGCCATTTTCGCGGCGACGGACCGCATGGGTATCGGCGTCTGGAAATACTTGAGGGAAGCGGGGATCTCCGTCCCCGGTCAGGTGGCAGTCGTTGGCATCGGTTCATCTGAAACTTCCCGTTTCATCGAACCTGCCATGACGACAGTCGAATATGAATTTGAAGCAGCCGGCAGGGCAGGGGCAGAGATTCTGCTGAGCATTTTAAATGGTTTTGATAACGGGCCTGACAAAAAAATTCTTGACTTTAAACTGATATCGAGAGATAGTTTATAATGAGGATGAAAACGTAATCATTCGGTTCATCTTCATTTTTTTAAACTATATATGGAATCGATTCCCTATTTTATATCATATAGAAAAGGAGTGTTTGAAATGACTGAAAACAGTAAGGTCGCCAGGGAAATCATTGCAGCTGCCGGCGGGGAGGATAACATTGAATCTGTTGCACATTGTGCCACACGGCTGCGTATCGTCGTCAGTGATAAAGAACAGATCGACCAGGATGCCGTAGAGGATATCGACAAAGTCAAAGGTGCATTCTACAATTCCGGACAGTTCCAGGTGATACTCGGAACCGGGACGGTCAACCGGATATATGAGGAAGTGCTCAAATCCGGCCTGGAAGGGAAAAGTAAAAGCGAGGTTAAAAAAGAAGCGGGAACGCGGGGGAATATGTTCCAGCGGGCAATACGCACATTCGGTGACGTATTTGTTCCGATCATCCCGATACTGGTTGCGACCGGGCTTTTCATGGGGTTGCGGGGACTTGTTGTACAGGAGGAAATACTCGGTCTCATCGGGTTGTCGGCCGATGATATTTCGGACAACTTCCTGCTGTTCACCGAAGTGTTGACTGACACTGCATTCATATTCCTGCCGGCGCTCGTCGCCTGGTCGACATTCAGGGTATTCGGCGGCACGCCGATTATCGGCATGGTTCTCGGTCTGATGCTCGTGAGTCCGGCACTGCCGAACGCCTGGGATGTTGCAGGCGGGGGCGTAGAACCAATCATGTTTGCAGGTTTCATACCGGTTGTCGGATACCAGGCATCGGTGCTCCCTGCATTCATCGCAGGCATACTGGGTGCAAAGCTTGAAAAATGGATACGCGATAAAGTGCCTGAGGCGCTCGACTTGATCGTCACCCCATTCATGACTCTTCTGATCATGATTACGCTGGCTCTATTCGTAATCGGCCCCGTCTTCCATGCACTGGAAGGACTCATTTTGGATGCGACACTGTCTGTACTCGCATGGCCGTTCGGCCTCAGCGGGATACTCATTGGCGGGCTGAACCAGATTATCGTAATCACCGGTGTGCACCATATTTTCAACATGCTCGAAATACAGCTTCTCAACGAACTGGGGGCGAACCCTTACAACGCCATTGTCACTGCTTCAATCGCAGCCCAGGGCGGGGCGACACTTGCTGTCGGCCTGAAGACGAAGTCCAAAAAACTGAAAGCGCTGGCGCTGCCCTCCTCATTCTCGGCTTTCCTCGGGATTACCGAACCGGCAATATTCGGGGTGAACCTGAGATATTTCAAACCTTTCGTCATGGGACTCATCGGAGGCGCAGCAGGCGGCTTCCTCGCCTCCGTTACCGGCCTTGAAGCCTCAGGGATGGCAATCACGGTCATACCGGGTACGCTGCTGTACCTGAATGAGCAGATTATCATGTATATCCTTGTGAACCTGGTGGCCATTGCAGTCGCTTTTGTACTGACTTGGCTGTTCGGCTATTCCGACAAGCAGAAAGAAAAGATTGAAGAAGCCTAGAAGGAGTTATTAAATGGTTCAAAATATGAATTACCGTAAATGTATAGTTGAAGCGGTCAATGGTAACAGGAGTGTAATCGGAAACGATGTGCACCGTCTCCGGTATCACCTCATGCCGCCGGCGGGTCTCCTGAACGATCCGAATGGGCTGATCCACTTCAAAGGTGTCTACCATGTGTTTTTTCAGTGGAATCCATTCGGGACAAAGCACGGCAGGAAGTCGTGGGGACACTATGTGTCACAGAATCTGACAGACTGGACGCTGGAGGAAGCGGCACTTGTGCCGGACGAGTGGTATGACAAAGACGGCTGCTATTCGGGCAGTGCAGTGGAGCATGAAGGGAAGATGTATCTGTTCTTTACGGGCAATGTGAAGAATGAACGGAATGAACGTTCAACATATCAGTGTCTGGCGGTGTCGGATGATGGTATGAACTTTGAGAAGAAAGGTCCGGTATTAAATCTCCCTGAAGGTTATACTCCGCATTTCAGAGACCCGAAAGTGTGGAAGGAAGGCAGTCGATGGCTGATGGTGCTCGGCGCCCAGAATGTAAGCGGGCAGGGCGAAGCGGTTTTGGCGCAGTCCTCTGACCTGGAAGAGTGGGAATTTCTCGGGCCGGTCGCCGGAAGCAATATTAATGGCCTCGGTAATTTCGGATATATGTGGGAGTGCCCGGATCTGTTCCGTCTGGATGGAGAAGATGTACTGATTGTCTGTCCGCAGGGGCTCGAGGCAAAAGGGGACTTTTATCAGAATCTGTATCAGGCAGGATATTTCACCGGCAGTTTTGATGCAGGAAAAGTGAGTTTTGAACATGGTACATTTGCCGAACTTGACAGAGGGTTCGATTTCTATGCACCACAGACCATGCAGGATGATACCGGACGGAGAATAATGGTCGGCTGGATGGGCATGACTGATGACCGGGAGCAGAGTCATCCGACCCTCTCCAGCAATTGGATCCATGCTTTGACGCTTCCCAGGGTGCTCGGAGTAAAGGCGGGGAAAATCATTCAGAAACCTGTTCCTGAACTTGAAACGCTTCGTGGAGCGGAAACAAGATATGAATTGAATATGCATCCATCGGAAATATGCACGGAAACTGTTTCTCCGGCTTCGGAAATTGCCGTCAATTTTGATGAATCCCTGAAAAACGGTTTTGAAATGGAAATCCGAAAAGACATCCGTATTGTTTTCGAAAATGGGAAGTTTACCGTCGAAAGGGATACTTTTGATAAAACCGGGCGGGAGCAGCGGGCGGTTGAGCTTGAATGTCTCGATAAACTGCAAATCTATCTCGATCACTCATCGGCGGAGATTTTTGTAAATGCAGGGGAAGAAGTGTTCACATGCCGGTTCTTCCCGGACGCAGAAAACAATGATATCAGTATTGGAGTTTCAGAAAAACATACAGTAGAATTTTGTCAATGGCCGCTTGAAAGAGAAAGTATAAGATTATATTAAAAAGATTATGCTCCCGTATCTGTAATTGGGACAGAAAAAATCGATTTGACCGCTCTCCAGCACAGCCCTATAATTAAGTTGAATTGTTACAAACTTGTGAATGGGGTTATTCTTATGAAAAACAGGAGTGCATCATTAAAACTTGCCACAGTGGTACTGGGAAGTGTACTGTTCCTCGGTGCCTGCAGCAATCCGTTCAATTCTCTGGCGGATGAAATCAACAGCTGGATGAACAGCGATGGTTCTGCTCCGGAGGAGTCGACGGAGGAGGAAACGGCTGAAGAAACATCGGAGGATACAAACGAGCCGGATGATTCGGAATCCTCCGATGAAGGCCAGTCTGAAGGTACGGATGGTGGTTCTGAGGAAACTGAAGTCCAGCCGAAGGACTACAGCGGCCTGATGGGCGAAGGGGAGGAGACGACCCTTGAATCCGGCACCCATGAAGTCGGGAATGATGTTCCTGCCGGAAGATATGTGATTACTGCCGATACCGGCATAGGCAACCTGTTCATCACTAATGAAGAGGACATGACTGTTTTAAGTACGACGCTCAATGGCGAAGAGGAAGCACAGGATTATGGTTCGGGCAAGGTCATCGCTTTCCTCGAAGAGGGCCAGTCGATTGAAATCAACGGTCTGGAAAATGTGAACTTCACTCCGCATGAAACGGAGGAAGTATCGGAACTGTTCACAGGCATGTGGGTTGCCGGTGAGGACTTCCCGGCAGGTGTATATGAAATCACAGCAGAAGATGAGGTGCAGTACGGCACTCTTGAGACATACACACATCCGGACCGTGTCAAAGCGCGGTTTTCCCTGGGCGATCCTGAGTACGGCGGCATGTCGTCATTCGTCACTTCTTTTGAAGAAGGGGATGTTGTACTGCTGAGGAATTATCCGTCGGTTTCGCTGTCACCAATGGATTGACTCACAGAAAAAGGCAAAGCCTCCCGGGCTCTGCCTTTTTTTCGTGAAGCTGTGTTTTTTGTTGCGGATCAGGACTTGCGTGTGAAAGATCCGGGGATTTTTGATTCGAACCGTAATACTTCCCCGGTCGCGGGATGTTTGAACTGGAGAGCACTTGCATGCAACCCGAGACGGCCGATGATATTTTTACGGGAACCGTATTTTTTGTCGCCGATAATCGGATGGCCGAGGTCCTGCATGTGTACGCGGATCTGGTTTTTACGGCCGGTCTCCAGGTTCACCTGCAGCAGGGATGATTCACGGCCGGTTTTTAATACCTTATAGCGGGTTACGGCTTTCTGACCTTTGTTCGGTCTGGAGCTTGAACGCATCGTAAGCGTCTTATCCTCCGTCAGCCAGGAGGTGACTGTGCCATTTTCCTTGACGGTGCCCTCGACGAGTGCAATATATGTCCGTTCCCGTGCGCTGTCCTTCCAGGCATTCTGCAGGCGCTGCTGGGTCTGTTTGCTTTTCGCAAACAGCATGACCCCCGAAGTATCACGATCCAGCCTGTGAACGATGAAAATGCGGGCTTTCCGATTGGCGCTTTTTACATAATCCGACAGCTGCCGGTAGGCGGTCGCCTGTTTTTCCTTATCCGAGGCGATTGTCAGCAGGCCGGCATCCTTGTCGATTACGATCAGATCATCATCTTCATACAGGATTCCGATCCCTTTGGTTTTCACTTTGGGGTTGGCCCCCTGGGAAAGGATGGTGACACGGTCGCCGGGTGCAAGTGTCTCATTGAACTGTGTCGTCACATTGTCATTGACGGTGACCTGTCCGCGGGCAAGCATGCCTTTCACCGCTTTTCTGCTTTGCGCCGGCATCATTTCAAACAGGAACTTCAGCAATTCCGCCGGTTCCCGGACGATCCATCCGGCCTTCTTTTCGTTCGATTTCTTTTTCATCATAATCTTCCTCTGTTCCATTCCGGCATGTGCCGGGGTGTGATAGTGTCCATCTAATATTACTATAATAAGAGGAAGTATAAAAATGAAATTTCACCGGTTCCTGATTTTATTGGATGCGGTTTTGTCTCACCGGCATCCATACTTCGCTGTAGGCATGTTTCTCCTTCTCCTCATCCATGATGGTGAATGAGAAAGATGGAGCATCGATGACTTCATACCCGGATGACGGCAGCCATTCAGAATAGGTACGTGCCATCGTGTTCTGGAGTGTTTCCGGGAATGGGCCCTCGTTTGGGAAGACCGCCCATGTGTGGGCCGCAACTTCCACTGTGTCAAGCAGCGGACTGATATCCGTTTCTGTAGTCGGTACACCAATTACATGGGTCAGGTCGCCTTCGTCCTTCAAAAACTTTTCGTCTGAATCATATGATGCATTGACGACGTGGGCCGGTTCCATATTCATCAGTTCATGCATCTTTGTCCTCTGTTCCCCGGTGATGCTTTCAGCCAGTTTGACAATTTCATCATTTACGCCTTCAAACTGCATAGGCACCCTCTTTTTGACACCGGCAATCGTGAATGCCGGCAGCTCTTTAATCTGTACTTCCATATTTTCTCCTCCTCTGACATCGATATAGAATGAAAGTTTCGGGAAAGAAACGATGACCTTATTCCTGTAGACTTCAGAGGGCAGATAGCCGCTCCAGGATTTGAATGCCCTCGTGAAACCGTCGATGGACTGATAGCCGTATTTGAACGCCGTATCCGTCACGCTTTGTCCGTCCACCAGATCGCGATTTGCTTTGGCAAGCTTCCTCTTTTTGATATATTCGCCGAGCGGCATGCCGCTGATGTACTGGAATATCTTCCTGAAGTGGTAGTCTGATTCACCGATGTATTTTGCCACATCCTCGATCTTGATATCATACGCGAGATTGTCCTCAATGAAGTCGATCACATCATTCAATGTTTTAATCATCATTTTCCCGTCCTTTCAATCTTTATTGTAGAGAGAGGCAGGAGAAAACTCTCGACAATTTCCATCCGGATTATGTCGGATGGTACCATAAATACAATACTACAGGAAAAGGGTGTATATGTATGCTGTTCATAGGAATCGATCTGGCGTGGACCTATAAAAATGAGTCGGGAATCTGTGTAATCAGTGGGAGTGGAGAGGTGAAATTTCTTGATGCCGGCATTTACACGAATGAAGAAATACTGGAGATCATCAGGAACTACAGCGTAGATGAAATGTGCATCGCTATCGACGCACCGCTGATCGTAAACAACGAGACCGGCTCGAGAGGGGCGGAAGGCGCACTGATGCGGGCGAAAATCAACGGGCACCGGCTGTTCGCCTTCAATTCAAACAGGAGCTATTTCATGAAGGTTTTCGGAGATATACGGGGTGAAACGCTGATGAAGATGATACAAGGGGAATTTCCTGATACAGAGGTCGGATTCAGCGAATCAAAATCCAATATCATCGAAACGTTCCCGACCGGCATCTGCTGCGGTCTGTTCCCGGAAATTTACCCCGTGAAGTATAAACGGAAGCCCAGGATTTCTTTTGAAGAAACATGCCGGCAGATGGAAATGCTGTTCAATCGGCTTGGAAGAATAGAAACAGTCGAGGGGCATATCAGCGGACTTAGTTCAAAGCTCACTTTAGACGTGACTTCCCTCACACGCAACGAGCATAAGCACACAGAAGATAAGATCGATGCATTTTTGTGCGCCTACGGCATGTACAGCATCTATCATGGCAGGGCAGAAGGCAAGATGTTCGGCAACACTGAAGACGGGTTTATGGTGGTGCCGGTGAAAAATGCCTGATAGACAATATTATTTTCATATATTATGTTTTTTAAGCCTGAAGACCAGTATGGAAAAGCAGACGAGACTCCCCAACACTACGAACAGGAATGAGAGGTAGATGACCAGTACGCCCGGGAACAGCTCGTCGTATACGATCAGTCCCTCTCCTTCTGTATTTGATGCGCCGGAGATGAACCGTGCCGTCTCAAGATAGATGAGGTGGAATATGATGCTCATCCAGAGCGTGCCTGTGTATTCCTTGACCAGTTGAAGAACGAGACCAAAGAAGAATATCAGTATGATGTAGTCCGGTGTGATGGAGACGGGCTCGCCGAACAGGACAGACTGCAGCAGGAAGCTTGAGACCGCAACAAGCAGGAAAATCACTGTCTGGGAGAATAGAGAGACAGGGAAGCTGAATTTCCTTCTCAACTGTTCGTAGATGAGCCCGCGTAGGAACAGCTCTTCGGGGAACGCCTCATACAGGAATGCTGTAACTGTATTGAGCAGCAGCGCCGTCATGACTGCGCCCGTCAGATTCAACGAGGTATTTTCAATAAGTCCGAAGAGATCTGCGCTGAGTATTCCAAGAGAGATGAGGATGAAAGGAATCAGTATGGCTGTTTTCATCCTGCCCGGGCTATAGGGTCCGACAAGCTTGATCTTTCGTATGATTCCTCTGTCTTTACGCTGCACAAAGAAGAAGAGGACCAGAGTAAGAACGGTAAACAGGACACCCTGCAGGAAGCGGACGAGATTCAGCGGCAGATCTGTATTTTCCAGAAGATAACTGCCGGTTTCACTGGAGACAAAGAGAAATGCTGCGGCAAGGACTGCATAGATGATGATGGCGGGCGGCTGTATTTTTGGGTTGTGGTCCATGGGATCACTCTCCTGAAATAAACTGTTTTCACTTTACCCTCATGAGGGTAAAGTTATGTAATGAATTTTAAGGAGTGGTTTCATGGGAAGAACGATGGACGAAGTCGCGGGACTGGCCGAAGCGCACGGCCTGGAACTGAACCGGAAAAATTTGGTGGAAAATAATTCAGGACTGGATTTCCAGGTGGTCTTCGGATCGGACAGAGAAGATAGGAACTGGGTGTTGAGAATACCGAGAAGGGAGGATGTATTTGTCCGGACGAAGCCTGAGAAGAAGGCCCTGGACCTGATTGCGCGGAATGTGGATTTTGAAGTGCCTGTATGGGAGATATACGAAGAGGACCTGATTGCCTATCGGAGTCTTGGCGGTGTGCCGGCGGGGACGATTGACCCGGCAATCCAGAACTATATATTCGAAATCGATAATCAGAATCTGCCTGAAAACTTTACAAGAACGCTTGCCGAAACGATGGCGGAGCTGCACAGCATATCCCTTGATGAAGCCCGGAAGGCGGGCATAGAGTCCATCGGCCCCGACGGTCTGAGAAAAAATATGAAAGAACGCATGATAAAGGTCAAGGATCGTTTCGGTGTTTCTGAAGGGTTGTGGGACCGCTGGATGAAATGGGTTGAAACAGATCAATTGTGGCCGGCAGAGACAGGCATGATCCACGGGGATCTGCACCCCGGTCATATCATGGTGGACAGTGAATCCAACGTCACAGGACTCATCGACTGGACCGAGGCGAAAGTTTCGGATATATCGAAGGATTTCATGGGCCATTACAGAGTGTTCGGCGAAGAGGGACTTGATAATCTGACAGCAGCCTATAAGGCGGCCGGCGGCTATCACTGGCCGGGCATGAAAGAACACATGATGGAACTCATGTCCTCGTTTTCAGTGGATATTGCAGAATTTGCGATGGAATCCGGCATGGAAGAATATGAAAAGATGGCCAGGAAAGAACTGGGTGTGGAGGAATAGTAAAAACCGGCAGGCATGTTGCCGCCGGTTTTGTATCTTTGGAACCATTTAATTGAGAATCGTTATCATTTGTTATATACTGATTAACAGTATTGATAAAATGATGACGGGGGACTGTATAATATATGCAAATCCATTGGACAAAGATAAACGAAGTGATTCAGGAAACACCGGAGGTAAGGACGTATATGCTGGACTGCCCTGACGGGTTCACCTGGGAGGAAGGTTCGCACACGCATCTCGGGCTTGAAGGGTTCAATGCGGGTGAGAAGCCCAATAAGGGGCTGGTCCGCCATATGTCGATCTCGACACTGCCGGATGAGACATTCATAGGGATTACGACACGTATCCGAAAGCAGCGTTCCGGGTTCAAGGATATACTGGAAGGTCTCGATGCCGGCAGTCCTGTGGCAGTATTCAAGACACACTCCAATGTGCCGCTGAAAAGGGAGGATAAAAATATCTATCTCCTTTCCGCAGGCGTCGGGCTGGCGACGTTCCGGCCGCTTGTCCGGGAATACATGAACCGGCCGGATGAGATGGGGAACCTGTATTCACTGAACATCGATTCCTCAAAAGATTATCTTTTCACAGATATTTTCGAATCGGCACCGGAAAAGGGTTTCACCTCAAAGTTCGTGGATAACCGGGATGAATATTATGATCAGGTCAGAAAACTTGCTGAAGATAAAGAGGGCCTGTTCTACGTAGTGGGAAGCGATGCGTTTCTGACAGAGAACATTGCACTGCTGCGCGGGTTGGATATAAAGGCAGAGCAGATCATGCTGGATAAACGTGAACATACGGTACAGGAGTTTCTCGGATGAATGAAAAAGGTTCAGATCAACTTGATCTGAACCTTTTTGCGTCACTCGAGATTTTCGAAGAAGTCCTTGAGTATGAGGACGGCATCCCTGATGTCACTGATATGGCTGAATTCCTCCGGTGTGTGGCTGACACCGCCGACGCTTCTGACGAAAAGCATGGTGATCGGGTGCTTTGTACCGATGCTCATCGCATCATGGCCGGCGCCGCTCGGCAGGTGGACAGGGATCTGTCCCTGCCTTCTGAAGGATTCCTCCATGCCGGCAATCACTTCATCTCTGATGGGTACCGGCATGATGCGTGTGGTGAGATCTATCCGGGCTGTGACGGCAGACTGTTCCGCGATGCTTTCGGCGTGCTTCCTCACACCTTCGATGAGCTCGGCCTGCTGGTCCTCATTGATGTCCCTCCCGTCCACGACGAGTTCGACTTCGCCGGGGATGACATTGACGCCGTTCGGGCTGACTTCCATCTTGCCGACGGTGGCGACTGCGGTCGGGCTCACTGATGTCGCGACTTCCGGCAGTGTCCGGATGAATTCTGATGCCTGGACAAGCGCATCATTCCTCTGGTGCATCGGTGTCGATCCCGCATGCCCGGCTTCGCCTATGAATGTGACACTCGTCCGCGTCGCTCCCGCAATGCCGCTCACGATGCCGACAGGAAGGTCTTTTTCCTCCAGCTGTTTCGCCTGCTCGATATGGATTTCCCCGTACATCTTTATGCTGCAGTCCTGGCCTCTTGATGCGAGGAACCGTTTGCGGTCTGAACCGATATTCCCGAGTACATCATCGATCGTCTGTCCTTCGGGGTCGCGGTATTTGTCCAGTTCATCTTCATCAATCAGCCCCATGAATGCCCGGCTCCCGGTAAGTCCGCTGTTGAAGCGGCTGCCCTCCTCATCGGAGAAGATGACGACTTCGTAGGAGTGATCCGGTGTATACCCGGCTTCATGCCACAGTTCCGCAATCTCGAGCGCTGACAGCACACCCGCCACGCCATCGAAATTTCCGCCGTTCGGTACAGAGTCCAGATGGGAGCCCGCCATCAATACTTCAGAATCATCATGGCCCTGGTATCTCCCGAATACGTTGCCGGCACCGTCGGTGCGGACATTCATGCCGATATCCTCCATCCAGCCGGTGACTTTCTCCTTTGCCTCATTTTCCAGTCCGGAGTAGCCCATGCGTTTTGAACCTTCATCTTCGGTCCGGCCGATTTCGGATATTTCAAGGATCCGGCTGTGCAGTCTCTCGGAAGTTTTGTCATCCAGCATCTCCGCTTTCATCTTTTCAAGAAAAGTGTTCATTGTCAGATCACTCCTTTTATATTGTAAAAATCATTCATTGGATTCAGAACCAGCCGGTGAAGAACTGCACCAGCGGCTCCCGATAATACATGATGCTCACGATTGCGACTGTGAAGAGCAGGGCGGGCAGAAGATTCGCCACCCGGATGTTTAGGATGCCGAGCAGCCGGATGCCGATCGCTATGATCATGACACCGCCGACTCCAGTGATTTCGACGATCAGCTGATCCATGAGGTCCGGCGGCACGAGGCGGTCGATCCTTACTGCGAATAATGTAATGATTCCCTGGAATAAAAACACCGGCACCGCCGAGAAGATGATTCCGACACCGAGCGTGGAAGTGAGGAATATGGCGGTGATGCCGTCAAGCATCGATTTCGTGTACAGCACTGTATGGTCTCCTCTGAGCCCGCTGTCGAGGGCGCCGACGATGCCGACTGCACCGACGACGAATATGAGCGTCGCAGTGACGAACGCCTGGGCAACGCCGCCTTCCCTGGCACCGGTCTTCGTTTCGAGCCAGATGCCGAAGCGGTTCATCCTGTCCTCGAGCCTCCATCTCTCACCCAGCATGGCACCGAGTGCGATGCTGGCGATGACGATGATGATCCGGTCGGTTTCAAGCGCCATGCTGATGCCGAGGACGATGACCGTGACTGCAATGCCCTGGAGGACGGTTGTTTTCATCTGTTCGCTGATATTGCGCCAGAACAGTCCGGTGAAACTGCCGGCGGCAATGGCCAGCACGTTGACGATCGATCCAAGGAGTGACAACATAATGATTCCTTCTTTCCGTTTATGCAGCGATGGATGTCTGCGTATTGAATTTTCCCAATAATTTAAAATCAACTATAACATATCAAAGGTGTCTGGTAGAATTGAATTGTTCAAATATTTAATTTTTATCGTTATAAGTTATACTTTAAGGGACGAATATGCAAAAGAAGGTGAAAGAATGGAAGTCAGGCAGTATGCGGAAAACGCGCTTACGATATATATGGGCGATGACATCGATGAGGAAGTGAACCGGCGGCTGGTCGAACTGAAGAAGAAAATAGAATCACTTGATATCGCCGGACTCGGGGAGATCGTCATCTCATATACGAGTCTGATCATCTATTTCGATATTTTCAAAACGGATGCCGGAACGATTGAAGGGAAGCTCCGGGATATCAATACCGATGCACTGCTCGAGGGTGGATTTGAATACCGGGTGGTGGAGATTCCTGTCTGCTACGGCGGGGAATACGGCCCGGATATTGAAAACTTTGAAGAGAATGGACTTTCTGCAGATGAAGTGATCGACATGCACAGCGGGAAGGAATACCTGGTGTATATGCTCGGCTTCATGCCCGGCTTCCCGTATCTCGGCGGTCTCGATGAAAAACTGCATAAGGCGAGGCTTGAGACACCGCGGGTGCGTATTCCCGCCGGTTCGGTCGGCATCGGCGGGAAACAGACCGGCATGTATCCGTTCGAATCCCCGGGCGGCTGGAATCTGCTCGGACGGACGCCGGTCCCCTTATACGACCCGGGGCGTGCGGAACCGATCCTCTACCAGGCCGGGGACCGGATTGTATACCGGGCCATCGATGAAGGGGAGTACGAAGACATAAAGGCTGAGATTGAAGCCGGCCGCTATGAAGTGAAAATTGAGTCGGGGAGTGATGGATGATGGCATTGAAGGTGATGAATCCGGGGCTTTTCACAACGGTCCAGGATATGGGAAGATACGGCCATCAGGCCGAAGGCTTTTCCCCGGCCGGTGCGATGGACTGGCGGGCGATGATGCTCGCGAATCGGCTGCTCGGCAATGATGAAGGGGCGGCGGTGCTTGAGATGACACTGCACGGCGCCTCCTTTGAAGTGACAAAGGATGTAACGATCGCCACAGCCGGCGCGGAAATGCCGGTGGCTGTCGACGGCCGGGAAATGAAGACCGCCACGGTGATGCCGCTGATGAAAGGGGAACAGATATCCTTTGGCGGCGCAGAGCGCGGTGCGCGAACCTATCTCGCTGTGGCCGGCGGCTTCACTGTCCCCGAAGTGTTCGGCAGCGCCTCGACGCATACGCGGAGCGGCATCGGGGGATTCGGCGGCAGGACACTTGAATCCGGTGACAGGCTGAAAGCGGCCGGGGGCAATGGTGCCTCCGGCACGGGGCGGATCAGGGTTTTTGATGATGGCGATGATGTCATCCGTGTGATTCCCGGTCAGCAGTACGACAGATTCAAAGAGAATCTGGATACGTTCTACGGTTCCGGGTATAGACTTACCAAGGACTGTGACCGCATGGGATTCAGGCTTGACGGCGAAGTGATCGAAGCTGCGGGTGGACACGACGTGCTGAGTGAGCCGACGCAGCTCGGCAGCATCCAGATTCCGAAAAACGGCAAACCGATCATCCTGCTGAACGACCGGCAGACCGCCGGCGGATATGCCCGCATTGCCACAGTGGCGCTCTGTGACATACCGAAGCTTGTGCAGAAACGGCAGGGCGACACGATCCGGTTTGAGGAAATCGGTGTGGACAGGGCGGCGGAACTTTACAAGGCTGAAATCGGGAAGATCCGGTCAGATGAGTATTTTGAAATCGACAATGATTTCAAGTCCCACAGACGGCCGCTGGCCGGAAAAATTGAAAGTATCATGAAGAGGTGACGGCTATGGAAATTGAAAAGATCAGGGAATTGATAAAACTGGCGAAAGAGGAAGACCTTAAAGTGCTCCGCGTCGGAGATATGGATACGGAGGTACACATAGAGACGAAAGGCGGAAGGGACACTGTCGTGACAGAGCACAGCGGTAAAAACAAGGCTTCTGCGGACGGGGGGCAGGACGGACTGCATACAGTGAAGGCGACACAGGTCGGCACGTTCTATACGCATAAGGAGGAAAACAGCACGGAGAATTTCGTCGAAGCGGGTGACACGGTGTCAAGCGGTGATCAGATTGGCATGATCGAAGCGATGAAAGTGTTCAATGATGTGCTGGCCGATGCCGGCGGGGTGGTTGAGGAGATACTCGTCGGGAACGGCGAAACGGTCGAATACGATCAGCCGCTTGTAATGCTCAGGCCGAAGGAGGACTAGACAGTATGAAGAAAGTATTGATCGCCAACCGCGGTGAAATCGCCGTCCGCATCATACGGACGCTCAGGGAGATGGGTCTCGGGAGCGTGGCCGTCTATTCCACGGCGGACCGGGACAGCCTGCATGTCACGATGGCGGATGAAGCCATCTGCATCGGTCCGCCCAAGAGCAGCGACAGTTATCTGGACATCGACCGCATGCTCCAGGCGGCGGAAGTCTCGGACGCGGATGCCATCCATCCCGGCTACGGATTCCTGTCGGAAACTCCAGGGTTTGCACAGCGTTGCGAAGAAGCGGGCATCATCTTCGTCGGCCCGGATTCCGCCATCATGAAAAAGATGGGGGACAAGGCGGAAGCGAGACGGACCGTGAAAGCCGCGGGCATCCCGGTCATCCCGGGCAGCGAAGGTGTTGTGGAAAGCATCGATGAAGTGAAGGAAGTGGCGGAAGCTATCGGCTTCCCGATCGTCATCAAGGCCGTCTCCGGCGGTGGTGGAAAAGGGATGCGCTTCGTGCATGATGAGCAGTACCTCGAGAAACAGTACAAAGACGCCAGGAAGGAGGCGAAGAATGCGTTCGGCGACGACCGGATCTATGTAGAGAAATACATTCCGAAAGCGAGGCACATTGAAGTGCAGATCATCGGTGACGGCAAAGGGGATGCGGTGCATCTCTTCGAGCGGGACTGTTCGATCCAGCGCAATAACCAGAAGCTGATAGAGGAAGCGCCGGCAGCAGTCCTCACTGATGCGACGCGTGCGGATATTACGGAGCGGACGGCTGCCGCCATCGGAAAGCTCGGGTATGCCGGTGCAGGCACCGTCGAGTATTTGTATGTGGAGGAAGAGGATGCATTCTACTTCATGGAGATGAACACGCGGGTACAGGTGGAGCATACGATTTCCGAGATGATCACCGGAATCGACATCATCCGCCTGCAGCTCGAGGTTGCATTGTCCGGCCGGTTCAATATCCGGCAGGAAGATATAGAGATGAACGGTTTTGCCATCGAATGCCGGATCAATGCAGAGAACCCCGCCAAAAATTTCATGCCGTCTCCGGGCAATATCGACCGGCTGCACTTCGGCCTCGGCAACGGTGTGCGCATCGACACCCACGTGTTTCGAGGCTATCAGATCCCGCCGGACTACGACTCGATGATCGCCAAGATCATTGCACATGCCCCGGACCGCGAAAAAGCCATCAGAAAGATGCGGCATGTGCTCGGGGAAACGGTGATCTCACCGATTGATACGACACTCGATTTCCAGCATTATCTGATGAACCATCCGAAATATATAGACAATACCGTGGACATCAAGTTTTTGGAACGCAATGGAATCATAGAATAGAAAGGGAGTATGAACATGCTGACAGTTGATCTGAATGCAGACCTCGGAGAGAGCTACGGCAACTACACGATAGGTAACGATGATGAAATCATTCCGCTGATCTCATCGGCGAACGTCGCCTGCGGATTCCATGCGAGCGATCCGTCGGTCATGCTGAAGACCGTCCGAATGATCAAAGAAAGCGGGAGCACCGGCATCGGAGCGCATCCGGCGTACCCCGACCTGATGGGATTCGGCAGAAGGTATATGGAACTTTCCATGCCGGAAGTCAGGTCCCTCATGTTCTATCAGCTCGGCGCCCTGGATGGGTTCTGTAGAGTCGCAGGTCTTGAGATGAACCATGTCAAACCGCACGGCGCACTGTATAATGCCACGTTCCAGGATAAGGAACTTGCCAAAACGATTGCCGAAGCGGTGCGCGATTACAATCCCGGGCTCAAACTGCTGGGGCTCTCCAACCAGAACCTTGTGAAAGCCGGGGAGGAGGCAGGTCTTGAAGTCAGGCACGAAGTATTCGCCGACCGCGCCTATGAGGATGACGGCACACTCGTCTCAAGACGCAAGGAAGACGCGATGATCACGGACACGGACGTAGCGGTCGGACGCGTCATCCGCATGGTCCAAGAAGGCAGGGTCGAATCCATCGGCGGCCGTGACATCGATATCCAGGCAGACAGCGTATGCGTGCATGGTGATGGTCCGAAGGCGCTGGAATTTGTCAGCGAGATCAGACGGCAGCTCGGTGAGAACGGGATAGGGATCAAAACGATGTAGATTGGAAGGGGTGTGGAAAAATGAATGAAAAACCGAAAATAACCGCAGCACAGCGGCGTCTGCTCTTTGGTGCCATCTTCCTGATGGCCACCTCATCCATCGGCCCGGCGTTCCTGACGCAGACGGCCGTGTTTACCGAACAGTTTCTGGCAAGCTTCGCTTTTGCCATACTGGCTTCGATCATAATTGACATCGGTGCGCAGCTGAACATCTGGCGGGTGCTCAGCGTCTCCGGCAAACGGGGACAGGATGTCGCAAACGACGTTGCACCGGGGCTCGGCCATGCCGTGGCACTGCTCATCGTCCTCGGCGGCTTCGCCTTCAACATCGGCAACGTCGCCGGGGCAGGCCTCGGCTTCAACGCGATATTCGGATGGGATGTGCGGGTTGGTGCAGCACTGACCGGTGCATTCGCTATCGTCGTCTTCCTTGTCAAGAACGGCCGTGCTGTAATGGACGTTGTCACACAGTCACTCGGTGTGCTGATGATTCTCATCACCGCATTTGTCATGATCCGGTCCAATCCGCCATATGGTGAGGCGGCGCTCCGGGCGATTGCGCCTGAAGAGCCTTTGTCCCTTGTGGTGCCGATCATCACACTGGTCGGCGGCACAGTGGGCGGCTACATTACATTCGCCGGCGCGCACAGACTGATCGAAGCGGGCATGACGGGGCAGGAGAGCCTGAACTTTGTCAGCAAGGCGGCGAACTATGGCATCCTGACAACGGGCGTCATGCGTGTGCTTCTATTCCTCGCTGTGCTCGGTGTGGTGGCGACGGGTGCGACGCTCGACCCGGATAACCCGCCGGCTTCCGTGTTCCAGATCGCACTCGGTGACATCGGCATGCAGGTGTTCGGTGTCGTGCTCGTTGCGGCAGCATTGTCATCCGTCATCGGTTCAGCCTATACCAGCGCGTCTTTCCTGAGATCTATACACAGGTTCTTTGATGAACACAACAATACGGTGATCGTCGTGTTCATCGTCGTGTCGACGGTGATATTCACTTTCGTCGGACGCCCCGTGGCGCTGCTCATCCTGGCAGGCGCCTTCAACGGTCTCATCCTGCCGGTCACTCTTGGTGCGATACTTATCGCCTCCAGAAGGAAGAAAATCGTCGGTGATTACCGCCATCCCGCGTGGATGATCATTTTCGGTGCCGTCGCTGTAATCATCACACTCATTGCCGGGATCATGTCACTTGAAGGCCTGGCAGATCTATGGAATAGATAGGAGGATACGAAGTGGATTCTAAAGAATTGAGAGAAGCGATCAGGAATGGTGAGTTCACCGGAACGACCTCAGGTGCCGCGGGCCATAAAGTCCAGGCGAACCTGGTCATCCTGCCGAAGGTTTACGCATTTGACTTCCTGCTGTATGCCATGCGCAATAAAAAGGCGGTGCCCGTGATTGAGGTCATCGAAGACGGACAGACAAAAAGCCGGTTTGCGGACGGCTCCGACATCCGGACAGACGTGCCGAAGTATAATATATATGAGGACGGCGTGCTCCGCGAGACGACGGATGACATCAGAGGATATTGGCGGGATGACTTCGTCACATTCCTTATCGGCTGCAGCTTTACGTTCGAGCAGGCTATCCTGGATGAGGGACTTTCAATCAGGCATATTGATGAGAGGCGGAACGTCGCCATGTACAAGACGAATATCGCGACCGATCCCGCGGGCGTGTTCGGCGGCGAACTGGTCGTCTCAATGCGGCCGTTTGATGAGAGTGAAGTGGAGACCGTCACACGTGTAACGGAACAGTTCCCCGAAATGCACGGCGGGCCGGTCCATTACGGCAGCCCGCACGAAATCGGCATCAGAGATATCGCCGAT